>NZ_JBBOOZ010000001.1:0-2738522 GCF_038003365.1 Bacillus sp. FSL K6-2839
ATTGATTTGGACTACCGTACAGATGTATTCACCGAAGAAGAAATCAGTAAGATGTTTGATCGATTTTTGATCATACTAGAGGCGGCGGTCTCTCAGCCTGACCAGCTGATCGGGACACTTCCTTTACTTCCATCAGATGAACAAAAGGAACTGCTGCAACTATCTGAGAGAATCCCGTTTGAAAAACCAGCTGAAAAACCGGTTCACCACATGTTTGATGAGACAGCAAATAAGTATGCAGAGCGGACAGCCGTTGTAGCGGAAAATGGAGCATTTACTTATGGAGAGCTGTATCAAAAGGCAGAAAAGCTGGCGCGGTTTTTACAAATGAAAGGTGTCTCGCGTGATGTGCCTGTTGCTGTCCTAATGGATCGGAAGGCAGATGCTATGGTGGCGATCTTCGGCATATTAAAGGCTGGCGGGGCGTATGTACCGATTGATCCGGCATTACCTGAGGAGCGCATTCAATATATTGTGGAGGATTCTGGTGCTTCCATTGTGTTAACAGAGGAATCGTTCGTTTCAACATACCGTGCCCTCTCGGAAAAAATGGTCGTTCAGCAGCAAATCGAATTAGATGATGGTCTGCTGCCTGAGCTTGTAAATCAGTCGGCACCTGAGGATTTGGCTTACATGATTTATACATCAGGTACGACTGGAAAGCCGAAAGGCGTCATGATTGAGCATCTTCAGCTGCATCATTTGGTCCATGCCTTGCATCATGAGATTTATCAAGGGGCGAGTGAGCTTCAAATGGCGCTTCTTGCACCATTCCATTTTGATGCATCGGTGAAACAAATCTTTGCTGCTCTTTTATTTGGGCATACGCTTCATATCATCCCGCGAGAAACGACGAGAAATGGTGTTCAATTAGCGGCTTATTATAAAAAACATCAAATTGAAGCAGCAGACGGAACACCGGCGCATGTGCAGCTTTTACTTGCAGCGGATTTGGACGGGCTGTCATTGACACACATGTTGATTGGGGGAGAAGCATTGCCTGCGAAAGCAGCACACTCTCTTATCGAAGCGGTTCGTATGAGTGAGCCTGATTTTACTTTGTGGAATGTGTATGGTCCGACTGAGACGTGTGTCGATGCGGCGGTTCATCGTCTGGAACTAAGTGAGCTGCGCGAATCATCTGAACAGCAGCGTTATGTGTCGATCGGAAAACCACTCGGTCATCACCGTCTTTATATTTTAAATGACCATGATCAATTACAGGTGCAGGGGGCTATTGGAGAGCTATGCATTGCAGGGATAGGTGTTGGACGAGGCTATGTGAATCAGCCTGAATTAACGGAGAAGGTATTCACGGCAGATCCGTTTTCTCCACACGAGCGGATGTATCGAACGGGGGATCTAGTCAGATGGCTTCCGGATGGCACGATTGATTATCTTGGCAGAATGGATGATCAAGTAAAAATAAGGGGTTACCGCATAGAAACAGGCGAAATTGAAGCAGTGATGGAGCAGGTAGATGGAGTCGATCAAGCTGTCGTACTTGTGGTTGATGAAGTGGACGGGGGAAAGGCGTTAAGTGCTTACTATCAAGCTCGTCAAGAAGGTGTGTCAGTTGACATGCTGCAAGCCGCTATCAAACATCAGCTTCCAGCTTACATGATGCCGCTCTATTTCAAAGAGCTCGATGCATTTCCACTCACAGTCAGCGGCAAAGTCGATCGTCGTGCACTTGCTGCTTTAAAAGGCGACAAAGCAGTTCATGCTGTATATGCTGCACCTAGAAACGATCTCGAAACGAAGCTTGTACGTTTGTGGGAAGAAATCCTTGGTCAAGAGAAGATTGGTGTATATGATTCTTTCTTCGAGCGAGGTGGTCATTCACTTAAAGCGATGACAGTACTCACACATGTTCAGCGAGACTTTCAGGTGGAAGTGCCGCTCTCCATTTTATTTGAACAGCAGACCATTGCCGCTTTGGCTGCCTACATTGAGCAAGCGGAAACATCTTCTGAAACGGTGATACCAAAAGCGCCGGTAGCAGACCATTATCCATTGTCACCTCCACAGCAGCGCGTTTATATGGTGAGTCAATTGGAGCAAAGCACCGCATACCATATGCCAGCTGTTGTGAGGTTAAAAGGAACATTGCAGCGAGAGAAGCTGACTGAAGCCTTTGAAAGACTCATCACACGTCATGATATGCTGCGTACTTCTTTTCATACGTTGAAAGGTGTTCCATGTCAGCAGGTAGCTCCATCAGTGGCATTTCAAATAGAGCAGCTGACAGGCGGCACGATGGAAGAAAATATGCAGCAATTTGTCAGACCTTTTGACCTTGAGTGTGCACCACTTCTTCGTATTGGCTTGAAGTCATTACATGATCAGGAGCACCTGCTCTTTTTCGATATGCATCATCTCATCTCAGATGGTCTTTCGATTGATTTAATGCTGCGTGAGCTGTCAGATGCTTACGAGGGATCGGTCAAAGCACCATTGAAGCTTCAATATCAAGATTATGCTGTTTGGCAAGAACAACAAGATTTTCAAAAAGAAGAGGCATTCTGGCTGCAGGAATTTTCGGGTGATCTTCCTGCTTTACAGCTGTTGACCGATTATCAACGCCCAGCGGTCCAGTCTTTTGCAGGGGACCGTGTGATCAAAGAAATAGATGAAACGTTAAAGGAACAATTGCAGGAGCTTGCGGCAAATCACCACACGACACTGTATACGGTTCTGCTTTCTGCTTACTATACATTGCTTGCGAAGTACACGGGTCAAAAGGAATTCGTGGTTGGAACACCTGCGGCAGGGCGTGTGCATGCAGACCTGGATGACATGATCGGCATGTTTGTCCAGACACTTGCTTTGCGGTCAGAGGTTGATCCGAATGGAACCATGTCGCAGTTGATCGAGCAAGTTAAGGAAAAGACTATGCATGCATTTGAGCATCAGCAATATCCATTTGAACGGCTGCTTGAAAAGCTGAATATACCAAGAGATTTTAGCCGTCATCCTTTATTCGATACCGTTTTTACACTCATGCCAGATCATGGAGCAGCCCAGCATATTGGAGAGATGCAAGTTGAAATTGAAGAAACCAATTTCCATATTGCAAAGTTTGATTTAACGCTGCAAGCGATGGAGTCAGATCAAGGTTTATCCTTTGTCCTCGATTACAGTACGGCGCTATTTAAACGAAGTACAGCCGAGCAAATGCTACATCATTTTATGTATTTGCTGGAGCAGATGGTCCAATCGCCGGAGGAAGCGATTCGATCCTATCGATTACTGTCTCAACAGGAAGCGGAAGCTCAACTGAATCTGTGGAATCCGTTACCGACGCCTTATCCGGCAGAAGAAACCATTGTGACGCAGTTTGAAGCACAGGTGCAGGAGCATGGTCATAAGTCTGCACTCCAATGTGAAGGTGACATTCTTTCTTACCAAGAACTGAATGACCGAGTGAACCAGCTGGCTCATTATTTGCGTGAACATGGGTTTGAAAGAGGGATGAAAGCGGCCTTATTCTTTGAACGATCCAATGAAATGGTACTCTCTGTTCTAGCTGTACTTAAGGCGGGCGGCGTCTATGTACCAATTGATCCTGATTTCCCTGATGAGCGCGTGAAGCACTTTTTGACAGATAGCGGTGCACAATTTTTACTGACACACCAGGTGCTGCGCCAACGTTCGATACTCGCTTCTTTTGAGGGAACCGTCGTCGAAACAGAAGATCAACTGATTGTTCAGCAGTCAGACAGCAATATAGACATACCTATTTTACCTGAGGACTTGGCGAATTTGACCTATACATCTGGTACAACTGGCAAGCCGAAAGGAAATATGGTGACACACCGGAATATTTTGAGAACGGTGAAGCAATCAAATTATCTTACCATTCATCATGAAGACACGGTGATGAGTCTATCAAACTATGTATTTGATGCTTTTATGTTTGATGTGTTTGGTGCTTTATTAAACGGAGCGAAACTGATTGTTCTGCCAAAGGACCATATCTTAAATATGAATGAGCTTTCTGGAGCGATTGAGAAGGAAAAAGTCAGTATTTTAATGATCACGACAGCTCTTTTTCACTTACTCATCGATATGAAAAAAGACAGCCTGAAGAACGTCAGAAAAGTTCTGTTTGGCGGAGAGCGAGCTTCCGTGCCTCATGTCATGACTGCACTTGAAACGGTGGGGGAAGGCAAGCTTGTTCATATGTACGGTCCTTCTGAAAGCACGATTTTCACTACGTATTATTCAGTGAATCACATTGAGAAGCAGGCGTTATCCATTCCAATTGGAAAGCCAGTGAGTCAAACGGCTGTTTACATTGTAGATGAATTTGGACATGTGCAGCCGCCGGGTGTTGCGGGAGAGCTATGTGTCGCTGGTGATGGACTGGTGAAAGGATATTATGGGCAGCCAGAACTCACAAGCGAAAAATTTGTGGAAAATCCTTTCCGCCCTGGGGAGGTCATGTATAAAACGGGTGATCTTGCACGCTGGCTGTCAAATGGAGAGATTGAATTCATTGGACGGATTGATCATCAAGTGAAGATTCGAGGTCAGCGTATTGAACTTGGAGAAATTGAGCATCAGCTGCTGCGACAACCGCAATTGAAGGAAGCCGTCGTCATTGCAGCTCCAAATGATACATTATGTGCGTATTTTACAGCAGAAGGGTCTGTCTCATTAACTGATTTGCGCGAGCAAGCAGGACGTGAACTGCCTGTGTATATGATGCCGTCGTTCTTCATGCAATTAGACGAGCTTCCGCTGACGAATAACGGCAAGGTAGATAGGCGCGCCTTACCGGTGCCTGACCTAAGTGAGCAGGGGGTAAATGAGTACATCCCTCCTCAAACCGAAACAGAGCATCACGTAGCGCGCATTTGGGAGGAAGTTCTTGAAGTGCCGAGAATCGGCAGGGACGATCATTTCTTTGAATGCGGTGGCCATTCGCTGCGCGGCATGAAAATGCTGAACAGGCTGTATGAAGAGATGCACGTGGAGCTCACTTTGAAGTCTTTATTTGAATCCCCAACATTAGAGGCGTTTGCCTTGGCGGTTGATCAAGCGGATCAAACGGAAATTAAGCGAGTGGAGATCGCCGAAGAGGCAGCCTATTATCCAGTGACATCTGCTCAGAAAAGACTGTTTGTATTGGAGAAAATGACCGATGCGGAGCAAAGCTATCATATGCCGGCTGCTTTAAAGCTGGAAGGGACCTTTGATGAAAAACGATTTGAAAAGGCGATTGAACAGCTTGTCCATCGTCATGAAGCATTCCGAACGAGCTTTGATTTCGTTCAGAATGAACCTGTTCAGCGGATTGAAACAAATATCTCTGCAGACATTGAAAAAATCGAAGGGAACGGACGAGACATACAGGAATTGATGAATGACTTTATCCGTCCATTTGATGTAGGAAAGGCGCCTTTACTCAGAGTAGGTCTAGTTTCTGTTTCCGTAAATGTCCATTATTTACTGATTGATATGCATCATATCATTTCAGATGGCGCATCTGTTGGCATTTTAATTGAGGAGCTTTCAGCCTTGTATCGAGGAGACAAACTAGAGGAATTACCTGTTCAATATAAGGATTATGCGGTTTGGTCAAAAAGTGAGACGTTTGCTGCACAAAAAAGAGCTGAAGAGGCGTTTTGGCTGGAGCAATTACAAGGAGAGCTACCTGTACTGGCACTGCCGGAAGACCTGCCAAGACCAAAAGTGCAAACATTCGCAGGAGAGCGTGTCTCCTTTACAATCGATGGGCCGCTTAAAGCGAAATTGGATGAGCTGGTCAGAGCGCTAAACAGTACGACGTATACAGTCCTGCTCACTTGCTACAGTACCCTTTTAAGCAAACTTTCGAGACAAGAAGATATCATCATCGGTTCTCCGATTGTAGGCAGAACTCATCCTGATATTCAATCTGTCATCGGTATGTTTGTGAATACGCTGGCACTTAGAACCAAGCCAGCAGGACATCAGACAGCTGCAGAATTTGCGTCAAATGTACACCAGCTTGTGTTAGAGGTAAATGAGCATCAGCTGTACCCATTTGAAGAATTGGTAGACCAAGTGCAAACGGTTCGAGACACTAGCCGTCATCCCATCTTTGATGTGGTGTTCTCAATGGAAAATGCGGATATCCGTGACTTAACGATGGATGGACTTCACATTGTTCCACAGCCATTCGAAGAGAACATCGCCAAATTTGATTTGACCTTAACTGGAAACGAATCGGCTGATCATATTGAGCTTGTGTTTGATTTTAATTCTTCTATCTATCAACAGTCGTCGATTGAAAAGTGGAAGGAATATTTCCTTCATCTGTTGGAACAAATGGTATCAGCGCCAGATCAATCGTTAGATCAAATGCAGCTATTATCACCAAAGCAGCAGCAAAAACTGCTCAGCGAATGGTCAGGACCTGTCCTAGACGTCCCGTCAGATCAAACGGTCCATGCACTGATTGAGGCCAAGGTACATGAGGCACCCCTACAAAAAGCGGCGACCTTCTGCGGAACGAGCTGGACGTATGAAGAGCTCAACAGCCGGGCGAATGTAGTTGCTTCAAGACTTATCTCAAGCGGTACAAAACCAGGAGATCGCGTCGGTATTCTCACCCGCCCATCGCTTGATATGACGGCCGCTGTCCTTGGAGTTCTCAAGACAGGTGCGGCATTCGTTCCAATTGATGCGGATTATCCTGATCAGCGTATTGCTTACATGATGGAAGACTGCGGGGCAGAGATACTTCTGATGCAAAAAGGACTGACTGCACCAACTTCCTTTGCAGGTCATGTCTTGCTGATAGAATATGCGGTAGAAGGCGAAGCAAAAGAGATTCAGGTTCATATGAAACCAACAGATCTCGCCTATATGATTTACACATCGGGAACGACTGGACAGCCGAAGGGTGTCATGGTCGAGCACCAGTCCCTTGTCAATCTTGCTTTCTGGCATAATGATGCCTTCCAAGTGACAAATGCGGATCGAACCGCCAAATATGCCGGCTTTGGCTTTGACGCCTCCATTTGGGAAATGTTCCCGTCATGGATCGCCGGCGCAGAGTTGCACATCATCGATGAAGCGATTCGTCTCGATATGATCAAGCTCAATACGTATTTCAATGAAAAAGGGATCACCATTGCGTTCCTGCCAACTCAGTTATGCGAGCAATTTATGTCAATGGACAATCATTCACTGCGCTACCTACTGACTGGCGGCGACAAGCTGAAACAGGTAAAGCCTGTTCCATATAAACTCGTCAATAACTATGGCCCAACAGAAAACACAGTCGTGGCGACAAGCGGGATCATCAACCCAGATCAAGACACACTTCCAATCGGAACAGCGATTGCCAATACACGTTTTTACATCATGGATTCGTTATACGACCTCTCGCCGCCAGGCGTACCGGGTGAGCTTGTGATCGCAGGAAAAGGACTGGCAAGAGGGTACTGGAATCTTCCAGAGGAAACAGAGAAACGATTTGTCCCAGATCCATTTTATCCAGGCGAGCGCATGTACCGTACAGGCGACTTAGTGAAATGGACAGAGGATGGTGAGCTGATTTACCTCGGCAGAAAAGACCATCAGGTCAACATCCGCGGTTTCCGTATTGAACTGTCAGAAGTTGAGGCGCAGCTCCTTGCGCTGGTGGAAGTCAAAGAAGCAGTCGTGACAACGGTCAAAGATGCCAGCGATCAAGATGCCCTTGCCGCTTATGTCATCACGGATGAAGAAACGACAGATCTCAAAGAAAGCTTAAAACGCACGTTGCCAGACTATATGGTGCCTTCATGGATCATCAAGCTAGACCAACTGCCGATGACGGCAAATGGCAAAGTCGATCTGAAAGCATTGCCAGCGCCTGATATGGAAGCAAACCAAACGGCATACGAAGCGCCAAGAGACGAAGTCGAAACGCTTCTATGCGGCATTTGGGAAGACGTGCTTGGCGTGAGCCAAGTCGGCATTCACGATCACTTCTTCTTCCTTGGCGGAGATTCGATTAAAGGCATTCAAATGGCAAGCAGACTCACACAAGCGGGCTGGAAGCTTGATATGAAGCTATTGTTCCAATATCCAACGATTGCGGAGCTCCGCCCATATATTGAAGAAGCTGATCAAATGACAGCCGACCAATCACCAGTTGAAGGGGAAGTCATTTTCACACCGATTCAGCGCTGGTTCTTTGAGCGAAACTTTACGAGTCAGCACCATTGGAACCAATCGGTTATGCTCCATGCGCTAAATGGCTTGGATGAAGCCATCGTTCAGCAAGTGTTGGAGCAGCTGATGATCCATCATGATGCCTTGCGAATGGTGTATCAGCTTGAAGAAGGGCGCATGATCCAGCGTCATCGAAGAATTGAGGAAAACATGGTGGCTGTTGATGTGATGGAAGTACAAGGAGAACTGTCGCAGCAAATTCAGCAGGTAGAAAAGCTTGCAAATGAAGTGCAGGCGAGTATATCGCTGGCGGAGGGACCTTTAGTGAAGCCAGCCATTTTCCGAACAGATCAAGGGGATCATTTATTGCTCGCTGTACACCATCTTGTCATCGATGGTGTGTCATGGCGTATTTTCCTTGAAGATTTTATCGCTCTTTATGAACAGTCGAAGCGGGGGGAAGACCTGACACTTCCTGAAAAAACACACTCCTTCCAAGAATATGCCCAGAAGCTGACGGAATACGCGATGTCAGATGAACTGCTATCGGAAAGAGCTTATTGGAAAAAGGTACTTGGACATTCCGTTACACCGCTTCAAAAGGATCATGTGACGGAGGATCAACGGATGCTTCATACTCAGACCATTCGCTTTACATTGTCTGAGAAGGAAACACGCAGTCTGCTGACTGATGTACATGAAGCATACCAAACAGACATCAATGATATTTTGCTGACAGCATTAGGATTGTCCATGAAAGAGTGGACAGGTGAAGAGAGACACTTTATTCATCTTGAAGGACACGGAAGAGAGGAAATCCTCCCTGGGGTCGATGTATCACGGACCATCGGCTGGTTTACAAGCATGTACCCTGTGTTACTGGATATGTCGCATGCAGACGATCTTTCTTATCAGATCAAGCATTTAAAAGAGGAACTCAGGCACATTCCGAACAAGGGAATCGGCTATGGCATATTAAAATATTTAACCCCTGACAAGATGAAGGACGATATCTCATTTGATGTCACACCAGATATCAGCTTTAACTATCTTGGTCAGTTTGATGAACAGATCGGCGTTGAGTTAAGCCGCTCAACGTGGCATCCAGGACAATCGCTGAGCCCTGAATCAGAGAAGCCTCATGCACTTGATATTGTTGGTTTCGTAGAACAAGCAATGCTCCATGTGACAATTTCTTATCATCATCTTGAATTTGAAGAAGGTACGATGGAACAATTCAAGAATCTCCTTGAAAAGAGTGTGAAGGCGCTGATCTCACATTGCGTATCACAGGAGGAAACCCAGATGACACCTAGTGATGTAGGGGATGAAGATCTCACCATGGATGAACTTGAAAAGCTAATGGATATATTTTAAGCAAACGAAGAGGTGGACTTATGAGCAAGCAGAAGATTCAAAAGGTATATCCTTTAACACCCATGCAGGAGGGCATGCTGTATCATGCCATGCTAGATCCTAATTCCTCCTCTTATTTCACACAGCTTGAGCTTGGAATAAGCGGAGAGTTTGATCTCGCTCTTTTTGAAAAAAGTCTCAATGAGCTCATACGGACATATGACATTCTCCGTACAGCCTTTGTCTATCAACAATTGCAAAAGCCTCGTCAGGTTGTACTGGCTGAACGTCATCTAGATGTGTATCGAGAGAATCTATCTCATCTGAATCATCAAGAGCAGCAAAAGGCATTGGGTCAATATAAAAAGCAAGTGAGAAAGCAAGGATTTCACTTAACGAATGATCTATTATTGAAGGTCGCTGTTTTTCAACTAAATGAAACAAATTGGCATCTGATTTGGAGCAACCATCACATCATCATGGACGGTTGGTCCATGGGTGTTTTAATGAAAAAACTGTTTCATTACTATGAATTTTATCGGAACGGTCGAACGCCGGATCGCTCACAGGGTAAGCCTTATGCAGATTATATCCAGTGGCTTGGAAAGCAAAATAAACAAGAAGCGGAAAGTTATTGGAAGAAGCGTCTAGATGGCGCTGTTCAACATCAAGGACTGCTGCAGCAAAAAGAATCGAACGGACAATACGACCATCAGGAATGGACGTTTACATGGGATGCTCATACGGTACAAGCCATTCAAGATGTGGCAAGACAAAGCCAAGTGACGGCACCGAACTTGTTCCAAGCGGTCTGGTCCGTTCTTTTAGGCACCTATCATGCAGCAGATGATGTGACATTCGGAACCGTTGTATCAGGCAGACCTCCTAGTGTATCTGGGATTGAGCGCATGGCAGGGCTGTTTATCAATACGATACCCGTTCGGGTGACATTGGATCAGGGGCAGACGTTCAAACAGCTGTTTCAAAAGGTTCAGCAGCATGCACTGGAAGCGGAAAGCTATGATTTTATGCCGCTTTATGACATTCAGCAAAAGACAGCTGCTGGAGGGCAGCTCTTTGATCATTTGGTTGGGTTTGAGAACTATCCTTTAGATCAGGAGCTGTCTGGTGATACCATGTCTGCACGGCTTGGTTTTTCCATTGATGTAAAGGACGGATTTGAACAAACGAATTTCGACCTAAATGTCCTTGTTTATCCAGGTGAAACGTGGACATTGAAAATCAAATACAACGCCATAGCTTTTGAAGAAAAGATCATTGAAAACATATCAAAACATCTGACCAATCTCATGAAGCAAATCATCCAGAACCCTGATGTACGCCTTCATGAAGTGACATGTATCACAGAAGAGGAGAAGCAGCAGATTGAAGCGTGGAATCAGACAGAGCGAGATTATCCGAAGCATCTGTCTATTCCTGAGCTGCTTAATGAACGTATGAAGGCGCAGCCTGACCATCTGGCATTAGTTGAAGGCGATCGAACATTCACGTACGAGGAGCTTGGACAAGAAATCCGTCGTTTAGCCGGCAGTCTTGTTGAAAACGGCGTACAGCCGGGGGATGCTGTCGCGGTGTATATGAACCGATCAGCAGATGCGGTGATTGCCATTTTAGCAGTTCTGCACGCAGGGGCTGCTTATGTGCCGATTGATCCTTCCCAGCCTGAGGAGAGAATCCGATGGATGCTTGAAGACAGCGGCGCATCCATTTTGCTTCATGCTGACAATCAGCCGCCAGTTGATGAACATATCAAGGCTGTGCATGTGACCAGCATGCCTCATCGCTCACACGTGGATTTATCAGCCCGGACGTCTCCATCTCAATTGGCGTATATCATGTATACATCGGGATCAACTGGACAGCCCAAAGGGGTTCAAATTGAGCATCAGCACATTGTGAGATTAGCTTGCTCTCAGGAGAAATTAGGCTTGACCAAGTCGGATCGTATGGCGCATACAGGGGCCGTTAGCTTTGATGCTATTACCTTTGAGATATTTACCACGCTGCTAAATGGGGCGACGCTTTATCCTGTTGACCGTGATACTTTATTGGATATCCATCGATTCGAACAATTTATCCAAACACATCAGTTGACGGCGCTCTTTTTAACAACTGGATTATTTAATCAGCTCGCTCAGCAGCGGCCGCAAATGTTCAAAGGATTAACCACATTAATTACAGGCGGTGACGTCATCAATGTGAAGAGTGCGGAGCTTGTGAAACAGCATCATCCAGCACTTGTCTTACTGAATGCCTATGGCCCAACAGAAAATACAACCATCTCGACCATTTACGAAGTAAGAGGAGATGAAACGGGGCCGATCCCAATTGGCCAGCCGATCAACCATTCGTCGGCTTATATTTTAGATGATGATCAAAGATTGCAGCCAATTGGAGCGCCAGGAGAGCTGTATGTTGGCGGAGATGGTGTCGCAAGAGGGTATCTCCATCGTCCAGATTTGACCAATCAAGTGTTCATGGCAAATCCTTTTAAGCCGTCAGGCCGTTTATATCGAACAGGAGATTTGGCTAGATATGGCGCGGGTGGCCAGATCGAATTCCTCGGCCGGACAGATGATCAGGTGAAAATTCGAGGCTTCCGTATTGAGCTTGGTGAAATTGAAACAGTGCTTCAGCAAGAAGCGGGCATAGATGATGCGGTTGTGCTTGTCCATTCGTTTTCCTCAGGTGAAAAGGAAATCACCGCTTACTTCACAGGGACAATGACAGAAGAAGAGGCGCGGGATTTATTCAATCAAGAGCTGCCAGCTTATATGGTGCCGCACCATGTGATGAAGCTGGATGCTTTTACGCTCACGTCGAACGGGAAGGTAGATCGAAAAGCTTTACCAAAGCCGGACGCGCATCGGGATGAAAAGGAAATCATTCCGCCTGAGACGGAGACGGAAAAGGCACTTGCTCAAATTTGGGAGGAGCTCCTTGGGAAAACGGTAGGAGTAGATGAACATTTCTTCATGGCTGGCGGGCACTCTCTCAAAGCGATGATGATGTCCGCGAAAATTCAAGAGGTGCTTCAAAAGGAAGTGCCGATTCAAGTGATTTTTGAGAAGCCGACAATTCGTTCATTAGCGGCGTACATCGATCAGGACGGTCAAGAAGAAACGGGGCATCCTATTTTACCAGCAGAGCAGGCGGAAGAATATCCGGTATCACCAGCTCAGCGCCGTTTATACATTTTGCAGACACTCGAACCTGACAGCACGAATTATCATATTCCGATCGTCTTAACGCTTGAAGGGACACTCGAATATCAGCGGCTCAGATCAGCGTTTGATCAGTTGATCCAAACGCATGAAATCTTAAGAACGAGTTTTCATATAAATGGAGAAGACATCGTCCAAAGGGTGAATGAATGGACTGCATTTGACCTTCCCGTTCATGACATCAAAGAAGAAGAGGCGGAGGCATTCCTTTCTGAACGTCAAACACCATTTGATTTAACAGCTGCGCCTCTATTGCGAGCTCAGTTGTTGAAGGTCAGTGAGAACCGTCATCTTCTCGTCTTGGAAGCACATCATCTCATTACAGATGGCAGCTCCATGAAGACGTTCATTCAAGATTTGGCGAAGGCCTATGATGGAGAAGCTCTTGCAGAAAGAGCCATTCATTATAAAGATTACGCTGTCTGGCAGTTAAGTGAAGAAGAGACGGAGAAACAGAAGGAGCATGAAGCATATTGGTTGAAGCAATTCGAAGGGGACTTGCCGGTATTAGAGCTGCCAACTGATTATCCGCGTCCAGCGGAACGTGATTTTTCCGGGGGACGATTCATGTTTGGTTGTGATCAAGCGACAACTCAGCGGATTCATGAATTGCTTCAGAAAACAGATACGACCATGTACATGTTCTTGTTATCTGCTTTTCAAGTGCTACTTGCCACCTATAGCGGCCAGGAAGATATCATCGTTGGTTCCCCTGTTGCAGGACGGACACACCCTGATATACAGGACATGCCGGGGATGTTTATCAACACCGTTGCGATGCGCGGAAAACCAGAACAAACGAAAACATTTTTACAGCTGCTTGAAGAAATAAAAGAAACGAGTGTTGACGCTTTTGCTCATCAAAGCTATCCGCTCGAAGAGTTAATTGCACGTCTTCCGCTAGATCGTGATACAACCCGAAGCCCGCTCTTTAGCGTGTCATTTAACATGCAGAACATGGAGGTTCCGGCGCTAAAGCTCGGCGATCTGCACATTTCGCCTTATGCCATTCAGCATCACTCTGTCAAATTTGACTTGTCTCTAGAAGCATTTGAACGAAAGGGAGCATTAAAGCTGAGCTTTGACTATGCAGCGGCATTATTTAAAGAAGAGACGGTCCGCAGATTCGGAACTCATCTTCTAGCGATTATTCGTGAAGCGGTCCAACACCCGGATGAACAGATCGGCTTGCTCCGTATCCTTGATCAGCATGAGCAAATAGAGCGATTGGAGAAAAAAGACGAAGTGCAATCGAATCGTCATGAGCCCTTCCATGTCCAATTTTCGCGTCAGGCAAAGGAAACACCAGATGCCATTGCGGTGATGGATGATCAACGGAAGCTCACTTATCGCGAGCTGGAAGACATGGCAAATGTGCTTGGCAGTGAATTGAAGATACGAGGCGTCGAAAAAGAAAAGACTGTAGCGCTGATTCTTGACCGCTCTGTCTATGTCATCGTCTCAATGCTTGGTGTGATGAAAGCAGGTGGTGCATTTGTGCCAATTGATCCGGCCTTCCCTGCGGAACGTATCCGCTACACATTAGAAGATTCAGGTGCACAAGTGATCGTGACAAATGAGTCTCTTGCAGGTTCCTATCAACACAACAAGTCGATTCAGGTCATGCAGGTTGAAAAAGCAGTGCAGCAAAGCCGCTCGCTAGATCTGCCGGAAGGCTCAGCCGATCAGCTCGCTTATGTAATATACACATCTGGTACAACAGGGAAGCCGAAGGGTGTACAGCTCACGCATCGTAATCTATCACACTATGTCAACTGGCTGACAAATGAGGTGACATTGCAAGAATGCGATCGGACGGCACTGCTTTCTTCTTATGCATACGATCTCGGTTACACAAGCATTTTCCCTGTTTTAAAAGCAGGGGGGACACTCTATGTGCCTCGTGAAGATGTGTATACAGACCCGGTGCGTCTCATGCGTTTGATTGATGAACAAGAGCTGACGTATATCAAAATGACACCATCCTTATTTCATATGATGGCAGATTCGAAGGATCATGCATTTAATGCTTTACGCCTTGTGATACTTGGAGGGGAACCGATTGTCTCTGAGGATGTTGAAACGTTTATGGAGCAGCACCCATGTGTGGCAGTGATGAACCACTATGGCCCGACAGAGACAACTATTGGGACTGTGACCAAGCTGATCACACCGCAAGAGCTGGAAGCTTTGAAGGATCGCTCTGTGATCGGGCAGCCAATTGCTCACACAAGAGCGCTCGCACTCAATCGTCAGCAGCGCCTTGTCCCTTATGGCGCACCTGGAGAGCTTTATATATCGGGGGAAGGTGTATCGAGAGGGTATTTGAATCAGCCTGAATTAACAGCAGAGCGTTTTCTTGAAAATCCATATTATCCTCAGGAGCGAATGTATCGCACAGGGGATTTGGTCAGACAGCATGCAAATGGAGACATTGAGTTTCTCGGAAGAATAGATGATCAAGTGAAAATCCGCGGTTATCGTATTGAGAAACAGGAAATTGAGCATGCCGCGCGTGCACGATTATCCATTCAAGAGGTGTATGTCAAAGTAATTCACATGTCCCGTTTACCGGAGCTTGCACTCTATTACGCAGCGCCTGAACCAATTGGAACACTGACGTTTAGAGAAAAGCTTGCGGAGACACTGCCGGATTATATGATTCCAACGTACTTTGTCAAAGTCGACCACATTCCGCTCACACAAAACGGAAAGGTAGATGCGAAGTCTCTGCCGCTTCCGCACGAGGTGCATATGAACCGCGCGGTGCATGCAGCACCAGAAACGGCACTTGAGCAGTCGCTGTGTGACATTTGGTCAGAAGTACTTGGGGTTGAACAAATAGGTGTTCATGATCACTTCTTTGAATTGGGAGGTCATTCTCTCAAGGGCATGGTGCTCATTGCGAAGGTGCAAGCCAAGCTGAACAAGCATGTGCCGCTCAAAGTCCTTTTTGAAAAGCCGACGATACGGTCGATGGCAGCCTATTTGGAAGAAGTGGATTCTTCGGACATCACATCCATTCATCCGGCGGAAAAGCAAGATTTCTATCCTGTCTCTTCCGCTCAAAAGCGGATGTATGTGTTACAGCAGCTGCATCCAGAAGCAGTTACTTACCATATGCCAGCTGTTTTGATGATGGAAGGCAGCCTTGATGTGAAGCTGCTAGAAGAAGCGCTGCAAGCCTTGATCGAACGACATGAATCATTGCGGACAGCCTTTGTAGAAATTGACGGCGTACCAGTTCAAAAAGTCTATCGCCGAATGCCGTTTACGTTAGAGGTTGTTGAAGTAGAGAGAGGTCATGAACAGCCTGTCATAGACGCATTCATCACCCCATTCTCATTACATCAAGCACCATTAATGAGGGCAAAGGTGGCGAAGCTTTCTAATGAAGAATATGTGTTCATGATGGATATGCACCATATCATCGCAGATGGTGTCACACGCAGTCTGCTCATTCAAGAATTGGCAGAGTTGTATGAGAAAAAGACATTACCGCCAGTTCAGCTGCACTACAAGGATTATGCGGTATGGCAGCAGGAAGAAAAGCAGCAAGCGCTGCTCGAGAAACAGCGTCAATATTGGCTGGAGCAATACGCTCAGCCGCCTGAAGATTTGGCGCTGCCACTTGATTTTCCACGCCCTCATGTTCAGTCATTTGAAGGAGACCGAGTCGATAGATGGTTATCTGCTGAAAAGGTGCAGTCCATTAAAACGCTCATGGCTGAAAAAGGTGTGAGCTTGAACATGGTCATGCAAACGGCATTTGCCATTTTCCTTTCCAAATTAACTGGGCAGACAGATATCGTTATAGGCGCTGTGACAGCAGGACGTACGCATGCTTCAATCGAACGGGTTCCGGGCATGTTTGTGAATACACTGGCTCTTCGACATGAAGTGCAGCTGGAGGAAACGACAGCACAATTGCTTGAAAAAATGAAAGATTGCAGCCTATCAGCCTATGAACATCAAGATTTCCCGTTTGAGGAATTGGTGGCACAGTTAGATCTTCCGACAGACACGAGCCGCAATCCATTGTTTAGTGTGATGCTGACAACGGATGACCGAGACCTGACGTTACCGGATCTGGATGGACTCAAGCTTTCGCAAAAACAGCAAGAAACAGTTCAAGCAAAATTTGATGTAACGCTCGGTGTATTTGAAGAAAAAGACCAAGTGGGCCTGCGTTTTGAGTATGCAGCGGCACTGTTTAAAAAGAAGACCATTCAGCGTTGGAGTCAATATTTTGAACAAATCATAGACGAAATGCTGGCTAAGCTCAATCAGCCAATTTCAACGCTATCGATCTTAACTGAAGAGGAAAAACGAGAACTGATCAATGAATGGTCAGGTCCTGTCCTAGACGTCCCGTCAGATCAAACGGTCCATGCACTGATTGAGGCCAAGGTACATGAGGCACCCCTACAAAAAGCGGCGACTTTCTGCGGAACGAGCTGGACGTATGAAGAGCTCAACAGCCGGGCGAATGTAGTTGCTTCAAGACTTATCTCAAGCGGTACAAAACCAGGAGACCGCGCCGGCATTCTCACCCGTCCATCGCTTGACATGACGGCAGCCGTCCTTGGAGTTCTCAAGGCAGGTGCGGCATTCGTTCCAATTGATGCGGATTATCCGGCTCAGCGTATTGCGTACATGCTAGATGACTGCGGGGCAGAGGTGCTTCTGATGCAAAAAGGACTGACTGCACCAACTTCTTTCACAGGTCATGTTCTGCAAATAGAAGATGCCGTAGAAGGAGAAGCACAAGAAATTCAGGTTCATATGAAACCAACAGATCTCGCCTATATGATTTACACATCGGGAACGACTGGACAGCCGAAGGGTGTCATGGTCGAGCACCAGTCCCTTGTCAATCTTGCTTTCTGGCATAATGATGCCTTCCAAGTGACAAATGCGGATCGAACCGCCAAATATGCCGGCTTTGGCTTTGACGCCTCCATTTGGGAAATGTTCCCGTCATGGATCGCCGGCGCAGAGTTGCACATCATCGATGAAGCGATTCGTCTCGATATGATCAAGCTCAATACGTATTTCAATGAAAAAGGGATCACCATTGCGTTCCTGCCAACTCAGTTATGCGAGCAATTTATGTCAATGGACAATCATTCACTGCGCTACCTACTGACTGGCGGCGACAAGCTGAAACAGGTAAAGCCTGTTCCATATAAACTCGTCAATAACTATGGCCCAACAGAAAACACAGTCGTGGCGACAAGCGGGATCATCAACCCAGATCAAGACACACTTCCAATCGGAACAGCGATTGCCAATACACGTTTTTACATCATGGATTCGTTATACGACCTCTCGCCGCCAGGCGTACCGGGTGAGCTTGTGATCGCAGGAAAAGGACTGGCAAGAGGGTACTGGAATCTTCCAGAGGAAACAGAGAAACGATTTGTCCCAGATCCATTTTATCCAGGCGAGCGCATGTACCGTACAGGCGACTTAGTGAAATGGACAGAGGATGGTGAGCTGATTTACCTCGGCAGAAAAGACCATCAGGTCAACATCCGAGGCTTCCGTATTGAACTGTCAGAAGTTGAGGCGCAGCTCCTTGCGCTGGTGGAAGTCAAAGAAGCAGTCGTGACAACGGTCAAAGATGCCAGCGATCAAGATGCCCTTGCCGCTTATGTCATCACGGATGAAGAAACGACAGATCTCAAAGAAAGTCTAAAACGCACGTTGCCAGACTATATGGTGCCATCATGGATCATCCATCTCGACCAACTGCCAATGACGGCAAATGGCAAAGTCGATCTAAAAGCGTTGCCAGCACCTGACATGGAAGCAAACCAAACGGCATACGAAGCCCCAAGAGACGAAGTTGAAACACTGCTTTGCGGTATTTGGGCAGATGTCCTTGGCGTGAGCCAAGTCGGCATTCACGACCACTTCTTCTTCCTTGGTGGAGACTCAATTAAAGGCATCCAAATGGCAAGCAGACTCACGCAAGCGGGCTGGAAGCTTGATATGAAGCTATTGTTCCAATATCCAACGATTGCGGAGCTCCGCCCATATATTGAAGAAGCTGATCAAATGACAGCCGACCAATCACCAGTTGAAGGGGAAGTCATTTTGACTCCCATTCAACGCTGGTTCTTTGAGCGAGCATTCAGTGACCAGCACCATTGGAATCTCTCGATGATGCTTCATGCGCCAAACGGATTTGACCTTTCGATTACAGAACAAGTGATGCAGAAATTACTTTCACATCATGATGCACTGCGTATGGTATACAGGCAGGAGCATGATGACATTCTGCAATACAATCAGCGGGAGCTCACGGAATCGATTGCGATTATTTCTCATGATGTCTCTAAAGAGCACGACGTGAAAAAGGCCATTTCCACATATGCCAACGAGTATCAGCGTCAGCTGAACCTCGAAACAGGTCCGCTCATGAAAGTGATTTGTTTCCGTGCAAAAGATGGCGATCACTTACTCATCGTGACACACCATCTTGTCATTGACGGTGTCTCATGCCGAATTTTACTAGAGGATTTTATGTCTCTTTATCAGCAGGCAGCTCAAGGACAAACGCTCGTCCTTCCGCCAAAAACCCATTCCTTTAAAGAATGGGCAGAGGCAATCGAACGATACGCACAGTCCAAGCCGTTAAAAAGCCAAAGTGAGTACTGGACAGAGATTGACACTCTGCCATTGACCACTTTACCTGTTGATCATGAAGTAACGAAAAGAAAAGTTGCTCAAACAAAAGCAGTACAGATGCAGCTTTCAGAGTCCGAAACCGAGCATCTCTTAACCGATATTCATCTACCGTACACAACGGAAATGAACGATATTCTTCTATGTGCTCTCGGGCTTGCCGTTCAGGAGTGGACAGGGAAGTCCCATGTACATGTGCAGCTTGAAGGTCATGGAAGAGAGGATATTTTATCAGGGCTGGATGTCTCCCGTACGGTTGGCTGGTTTACGAGTATGTATCCAGTTGTTCTTGAAGCAAAGCCGGATCAGACCATAGCTGATGCTATTAAAGGAACGAAAGAGATGCTGCGGCGTGTGCCAAATAAAGGAATTGGCTACGGGATTTTGAAATACATGACAGCCACTGAGCCGTCAGGACAGCACGTACATCCTGAAATCAGCTTGAACTATCTTGGGCAGATCGATCAGGAAGTGACGACAGAACTCTTTGGACCGTCCACCTATGATATGGGACGACAAGCAAGCCCTGATTCAGAAGCTGTCTATAAGCTGAACCTCAGTGGTCTTGTTCAACACAATCGATTCATGTTGTCGTGTTCCTATTGTACAGATGAATATGAAGAACAAACGATACAGCAGTTCATGGCATTGTTGAAAGAAAAAATCCAATCCATCATTACCCATTGTTTAGCGCAGCACGAAAGAGAATTTACGCCAAGTGACTTCTCTGCGGCTGATCTTGAAATGGATGAAATGGACGACATTTTTGACATGCTTGAGGAAAAATTGACCTAACAACACGAGATCAGTCATACAAACGGGAAGGGAGGATGAAATAGATGAGTTCATTTAAAAGGGATCAAGTTCAAGACATGTATTATCTGTCACCGATGCAAGAAGGAATGCTGTTTCATACCCTCCATCATCAAGAAAAGGGCTTTTATGTAGAGCAAATGGATATGAACGTAAAGGGCACACTGCGTCATGACTTACTTGAGAAAAGCATGAATGTCATCGTGGAGCGGTACGATATTTTTCGTACCGTATTTCTCCACGAAAAAGTGAAGCGTCCTGTCCAAGTTGTGCTGAAGAAACGCCCTTTTACGCTTGATGTGGTGGACATGCAGGATCTTTCTAAAGACGAACAGCTTGTACGTATTGAGACATTTAAACAACAGGATCAGCTGAGAGGATTTGATCTCTCGAAGGATTCTCTCATGCGGGCATCCGTTTTCCAAACGGGCCCTGCCAGCTATCGCTGGATATGGAGCTATCACCATATCCTCCTTGATGGCTGGTGCTTTGGGCTTGTGGTGCAGGAGTTATTTGCAATTTATCATGCACTTTTGCATGACGCCCCTTACAAGCTGGAACCGGTTAAACCATACAAAGAATATATTCAATGGCTGGAAAAACAAGATAAACAAGCATCACTTCAATATTGGCAGCAATCATTGGCCGGGTTTGATGGACAATCAACCTTTAAAGAACAGAGAAAACAAACGAATGAACATGAATTAGGCGAAATGGAATGGTCGATGAGCAAAGAAGAAACGGCTGCTTTATCAGAGTTAGCGTTGCAGCAAAATGCCACGTTAAGCAGCGTGCTTCAATCGGTGTGGTCAATTCTGTTGAGCAGATATCAGCGTTCAAATGATGTGTTGTTTGGCACGGTTGTGTCGGGACGTCCGGCAGATTTGGCTGGTGTTGACAGAATGGTTGGCTTGTTCATCAATGTCATCCCAAGAAGAATTCAGCTGACAGATGACATGACATTCCGTTCTCTTCTATCAGAGACTCAGCAGCAGTCTCTTGCAGCCGAGCCGCACCAATATATTCCGATTTATGATATTCAGGCAAAGACAGGTCAGCAGCCACTCATTGATCATATTGTCGTGTTTGAAAACGTCCCAGCCGCAAAGAAGGACGAGCAAGAGGCGCGATTAGGGTTTACTGTGGAAAACATGAATGTATATGAAAAATCGAACTATGATCTCAATTTGCTGGCATCACCAGGAGAACAATTGCAATTGAAGCTGGCCTTTAACCAAAAAGCATTTGATCCTCAATTTGTCCACCGGTTAAAGGAGCAGCTGAGTCTATTGATGAACGAGGCGATCAAGCATCCCGATCAATCGGTTCATACACTTACACTCGTCACGAAACAGGAAAAGCAGCTGATTCTTGAGGAATGGAATGCGCCTGAGCTTGAGCATGACCAGCTGTATTTGTCGAAATGGTTTGAGCATAATGTCCGCAAACAGCCGAATGCAGTGGCATTATCAGCAGGTGAGCACACGATGACATATGCGGAGCTGAATGAACAAGCCAATCGATTGGCAAGGCATTTGCAAAAAAATGGGGTCACGCATCAAACGGTCATCGCCATTTTAGCCGACCGCACGCCTGAACTTATTGTCAGCCTGCTGGCTGTCTTAAAAGCAGGCGCAATCTATGTGCCAATTGATCCCGATTATCCAGAAAGCCGCATTCAATACATGCTTAAAGACAGCGGGGCAACGCATCTTCTGACTCACTCATCCTTTATCGGTCAGGCGAAGGCACTTGCGTTTGATGGTACGTATCTGTTTGCGGATGATCAGGAAATTTCACTGATGAGCTCAGAGAATCTTCTGCTAGAAGCAGGCTTACACGATACGGCTTACATCATGTATACATCTGGTACAACAGGTCAGCCAAAAGGCATCATGACGACCCATTCCAATATTGCCCGGGTGGTCAAAAATACGAACTACTTAACCATTTCAGAAACAGATACACTGCTGTCACTATCCAACAGCGTATTTGATGGCTTTACATTTGATGTGTATGGCGCACTTTTAAACGGAGCGAAGCTTGTCCTGCCGAAAAAAGAGACCATTTTAGACATGGGCGAGCTGACGGGGCTGATTAAAAGAGAAAGCATTTCTGTCATGTTTGTTCCGACTGCATTATTTAATCTCCTCGTTGATGAAGAAACCGACTGGATGCGCAGTGTGCGCAAGGTGCTGTTCGGAGGAGAGCGGGCATCGGTACAGCATGTGAGGAAAGCCTTTGATGTCATGGGGAAAGACAGACTGATCAATGTCTACGGTCCAACCGAATCAACGGTCTTCGCCACCTATTATCCAGTAGATGAGGCTCTGCCGGTAGAGACGCGTTCGATTCCAATCGGAAAGCCGCTCAACCAGACGGGTGCTTATATATTGAGCCCGCACGGACAGCTTCAGCCGATTGGAATGGTCGGAGAACTATGCCTGAGTGGAAAAGGGCTTGCGAAGGGGTATTTGAATCGTCCTGATCTGACAAAACAAGCCTTTATCGCCCATCCATTTGCTGCGGGAGAAAGGCTGTATCGTACGGGAGACTTGGCTTATTTTCGAGCAGACGGTTTGATTGAGTATGCAGGCAGAGTGGATGATCAGGTGAAAATTCGCGGTCATCGAATTGAGCTGACAGAAATTGAAGCCCACCTTCTCATGCATCCAGGCGTAAAGCAAGCTGCCCTTATAGCTGATCAGCATAACACGCAGCATACAAGGCTGCTCGCCTATATGACGTGTGAGGAGGAGTGGAAGAACAAACTCGATGTGATCAAGTCAGGGCTGAAGGAAAAACTTCCGGCTTACATGCAGCCTCATGAGCTGATCAGACTTGAGAAAATGCCGCTTACGCCAAATGGAAAGGTTGATAAACGTCAGCTGCCAAAGCCAGAGGCGCCTCAAGGAAACCGCCATGTGAAGCTTCCAGTAAATGAGGTAGAACAAAAGTTGCTTGTGATGTGGAGGGAAGTGCTTGAAAGAGATGATATCAGCACAGATGACCATTTCTTTGAGCTTGGCGGGCATTCATTAAAAGCGATGTCGCTTTTATCCAAGGTGTCGAAGGAATTCGATGTTCAGGTGCCCATTCACTTGCTGTTTGAGACGCCTACCATTGAAGCAATCAGCCGTTATATTCAACAGCAGGATCAGGAAGCCGAAGGCTATCTTGTATTCAATGAATCTCAAACGCCAACAGTCTTTGCTCTCCCGCCATTACCAGGCTATGGATTTATTTATCAGGAAGCCGCAAAAACGCTTGATGGTGTTCGTTTGATCGCCTTTGACTTTATTGAAGCCGATCATCGAATTTCGCAATATGTTCAGCATATCCAGCACCTTCAGCCTGAAGGACCGCTGACTTTGATGGGATACTCTGGCGGGTGCTACCTAGCCTTTGAGCTTGTTCAATCGCTCGAACAAGCAGGGCGGACCGTCGAAAAGGTCATCATGATCGATTCCTATAAGAAAATAGGAGAAAGTGATTTAGAAGGACGATCCATTGATGACGATATAGCAGCGATCGTCCATCAGTCGCAGCAAAGTGAACTAGCACAAGCGGAGCTCATCCAAGACGCGCTTGCTCAAAAAACGAGGGCCTACTATGAAACTTTTGTTAAGGGGGTGAATCAAGGAGAGATACAAGCAGACATTGACTTCATCCAATCCGAAGAGCAAATTGCGATACCAGACTGGATGGAAAATTGGGAAGCTGCGACGACCGGCGCTTATCGACAATACCAAGGCTATGGTCAGCACGCTGACATGTTCAAAAACAAAGAATGTGCCGCTCAAAATGCACAGCTGATCCAAAAGATAGTCCATCATAAAAATAGAGAAGCAGTCTTGTAAACTTTAGATTAGGCAGGGGGTGCACTCTGGCAGCCCTGCCTGACAAAAAAGGAAAGGAACTCATATGAAACCATCAACCATTAATCAATCGAATGTACATGAATCAATGGATACGATTTTACAAGATGTACAGAAAACCATTTTACAAACCAACGAAATCGAACGCTTCGCTGTTTTTTCTCGTGAAAAAACCATTCGACCTCGGCCATATCACCTCTCTCATTTATTTCTCGACCATCACATGGAGCAGGAGGCCGCAGTTGAATGGATACAGACGCAAATGGCTTCGTCTGCTTTAGCGGACATGCCCCCAGCCATTTCCTATGGGGGGGATATAGATGTTAGTGCAGGAGCTCAAACCTTGCAGGACGCTCTAACTGAGGCAGCCAAAACGACAAACGGGCTGACTTATATCATCAATAGTGAAAATGAACTCACGCAATCCTACGCACAGTTAAAGGAGGATGCCGAACGGGTTCTGACGGGTTTAAGGGCACTAGGGCTTGAGCCAGGTGATCCTGTCTTCTTTCAATTTTCATCGAATCATGCGATGGTCACGGCCTTTTGGGCATGTGTGTTAGGCGGATTTGTCCCAACACTTGTATCGGCAGCCCCGACCTATCGGGAAATGAATGCCTCAGTGAAGAAGCTTCATCACGCTTGGAACCTGCTGGAGCACCCGCTCATTCTCACGGATGACTCGCTGATTGATGAGGTGCAAGGCTTAGCTTTACTGTGGCATACAGATCAATTACGTGTGGCAGCCGTTGAACCGATGCTCACTTTAGAAAGAGATCTAGAAGCACATCCAGTCACGCCTGATGATTCAGTCTTTTTTATCTTAACGTCTGGAAGTACGGGGATGCCTAAATGCGTAGAGCATTCTCATAGAAGTGTGCTGGCGAATGTCAAAGGGACAGTGGCAGCCAATCAGTTTACACAAGAGGATGTCTCGTTAGACTGGATGCCATTAGATCATATTGGCGGCATTGTGATGTTCCACCTTGTCAATGTGTACACAGGCTGTGAACAGATTCGGGCAAGGACAGATGACTTCATCGCTCAGCCGCTGCGCTGGCTTGACTGGATGGACCGCTATCGTGCAACGAAGACGTGGGCACCTAACTTCGCATTTGCGATGATCAATGATTATGAGAAAGACATTTCTTCAGGATCCTGGGATCTTTCTGCCATGACGTGTATGATCAATGGGGCAGAAGCGGTCGTACCGAAGACAATTCACCGGTTTTTACACCTGCTCGCTCCGCACGGCTTAAAGGGAGACGTTCTCAGACCGGCTTTCGGCATGTCTGAAATCTCATCAGCCGTTGTCTTCTCTTTTGCGATTGAGCGGGGAGATGAAAACAGCGGGGTTCTGACCTTTGAGGAAACGTCGCTGACAGAGCAGCTAAGACCAGCGGAGGCACGTGAGACAGGAACCGTCAGCTTTACAGAGCTGGGGAAACCGATTCCGGGTATCACGATTCGTATCGTCAACCATCAGCATGAGCTTCTTCCCGAAGATCACATTGGCAGCGTGCAAATCAAAGGGCCGACGACGATGAAGGGCTATTACAAGAATGACGAAGCGAATCAAGAGGTTTTTCAAACAGAGGGCTGGTTTCACACGGGTGATTTAGGTTTTCTGCACGAAGGAAGGCTGACATTAACCGGTAGAGAAAAAGACATGATCATCATCAACGGGAAAAATTATCACAACTATGAGATTGAAGCCATGGCAGAGGAAGTACCAGGCGTAGAAACGAGCTTTGTGGCTGCTTGCTCCGTTCGGATGGAGGCATCTGCATCCGATGAACTGATTCTCTTTTTTACACCGAAGCTGTATGAGCCTGCTTATATCATGAGGGCTAGCCAGCACATTAAAACCCATATTGCGACAAAAATGGGTCTGTCTGCATCAAAGGTTATCCCTGTCCAGAAGCATGCCTTTCCGAAAACAAGCTCTGGAAAAATAGAAAGGGCACAGCTCAAGACAAGGTGGCAGGAAGGTGAATTCGACGAAATCATCAAGGAACTGGACATCAGACTTGAAAATGAACACACCTTGCCTGATTGGAGTTATCAAAAGAAGTGGACACCTGCTCCGCTTCATGAAACTGAAAAGCAAACAGCAGGGGACATGGTGATCTTTGCAGATGCATTAGGGCTGGCAGATCAATTGAGATCCCTCTCAAACAATGAACAAACCTATATTACGGTTGAACCGGGTCAAGCATTCACACAACTCACACATACTCACTTCATCATCCACCCGAATCGGCCGTCAGACTACGAACAACTCTTTGAGACGCTCCGTTCGTATGGCGTTTCGGTGAAACAAATCATTCACCTTTGGAACTACACAAACAAGGAAGACACACTTCAAGCGGCAATGGCGAAGGAAGCGCAGAAAACTGGCAGCATGAGTGCATTATATGTAACAAAAGCGATTGCCGCCTATGAGGAACCTGTAGAGATCACCTTTGTCTCAGCTCATGCGATGAATTTGCCAGAAGATCAAACGCATCATGTGGAAAAAGCAACGACAACAGGATTGATGACAGCTGTACAGCATGAATGGCCGTTTATCAAGGTGCGATGTCTTGATTTTTCTCTAACAGAACCGGCTGACCGTTCTCATGCATCAGCGATCATGACAGAGCTTACACATGACACAAGCCATCATATCGCTGCTTACCGCGAAGGTGTTCGTTATATTCCTCTTTTATCACCGCTGCATCTGGAAAAAGATCAAAAGAGGAAGAAACCGCCATTTGAATCATCTGGGCTTTACGTGATGACAGGAGGGCTTGGCGGCATTGGGCGGATGCTGAGTGAACACCTTCTGACGTCCTATCAAGCGCATCTTGTGCTGCTTGGAAGAAAAGCACGAAAGGCTTTATCTGCGGAGCAGCAAGACGTTTTGACCTCACTTGAGAAACAAGCGAAAGACCATGGCGGCACAGTTTTTTATGAAGAAGTGGACATGACGGACGCAAAAGACATTGAAGCGCTCATCTCAAGACAAGAGGCGGCTCAAGGAAAAAGGCTGCATGGCGTGATTCATTTCGCTGGCATCATTCAAGAGGAGCTGCTTGCTGACATGACGTCTGCGTCCTTACATGCGATGTACGAAGCGAAGGTATATGGCACGATTGCGCTTCATGAAGCGGCTTCTAAACGGCAGAACGTCTTATTTTTATCTAGCTCGTCAGCACGAACGTTAAAGGGCGGGATGACCGTCGGCGCTTATTGCGCTGCCAATGAGTTCGTTGAACAATTTGCTCATTATCAAAGGCTGACATCTACAGTGAAGCCGTATTGCTTTAGCTTTAGCATGTGGGATGAGGTCGGCATGAGCGAGGGTTCGATGATCAAAGGCATGTTAAAAGAAAGAGGCTATCTCCCGATTCCGAAGCGGGCGGGCTTCCAGACAATGCTGGCATGTTTGATGACAGATGCGCCACTCATTTATATGGGATTAGATCGGTCAAAGCAGGACATTCAAGAAATGAGCCAAGCGGAGAGGCAAACAGAGCAAGCCATGTATGTCTTTTTTAAAACCGACAAAACAAAGGCTATTGAAGAACGGCTGTATCAGTCCATTTATACGTGTTTGCAGTCTCATCTATCTGGTGAATATTCCGTACATCTATTTCCTGAGGAATACTGGAAAGAATCAGAGGATGGCATGCCGGATGAAGCGTATTTCAAAGCATTCATTGAGGAAAGTGGACAGGAGGCAGAGGACAGAGCGCCTCAAACGGAGACGGAGAAACTTTTGGCAAACATTTGGTCCGAGCTGCTTGATGTCTCAAATGTCAGCTGCGGTGATCATTTCTTTCTACTCGGGGGTCATTCGCTCAAGGCAACGCAAATGCTGTCTGCGGTGAGACAAAGAATGGGATTTGACGTGCCGCTCGCTGTTCTTTTTGAGCATACGAGACTTGGGGAATTAGCGGAATGGATCGATTCGCATGCAAAAGTGGATGAAGCGGTACAGGTGCGGAAAATGGAAAAGGATCAAGAGATTCCGATGTCTTATGCCCAGCAAAGACAGTGGTTTCTCTATCAATTACAGCCCGATCTGCCATTTTATAATAATACAATTTCCTTTCGGATGAATGGACCTTTAGATGTGAAGGTGCTTCAGAGGAGTCTGCAGCAAATGGTGCAAAGGCATGAATCGCTCAGAACTTCCTTTACCATGAGCGGCGATGAACCAGTGCAGATCATACATGAGCATATGACTCTTCCAGAGCTTGAAGTGGTGGATCTATCAGATCTGACAGCACAGAAAGAAAGAGAACAAAAAGCGGCTGAATGGGCAAAAAGAGAGGCGGGCACACCTTTCCGCTTAGAACATGATCCGCTCTTTCGAGTGAAACTGATTCGGCTGTCGGAAACAGATCATTTGCTGCTGATGTCCATTCACCACATTGTGTCAGATGGCTGGTCGATTGGGATTGCCGCAAGAGAGCTGTCTGAGTGGTATACAGCGATGATTGACAAGAGAGCGCCTGATCTTTCGCCGCTGCCAATTCAATATGCGGATTACGCACTATGGCAGAAGGAGTATTTGACTGGAGAGACGCTGCATAAGCAGCTTTCCTATTGGAAGGAGCAATTTGCGGTTCCTGTAGAAGATTTGGTTTTGCCGTATGACTACCCGCGGCCAGCCGTTCAATCCTACAAGGGAAAAACGAAAAAATACCACTTGTCGAAGTCGCTGTCTGAGCAGCTGGCTGCCCTTTCTAAAAAGACAGACAGCACCCTTTATATGACGTTACTGACTGCCTTTTCTACCTTGCTGCATCGATTGTCTTCACAGGATGAGTTTGTGATTGGATCAGTCATTGCTGGGAGAAATCGGACGGAGATGGAGCATCTCATCGGATTTTTCGTAAATACGCTGGCACTTCGGATCGATCATAGCGGGAATCCTGCTTTCACTGAACTATTAGAGCGGGTGAAAGAAACAACAATGGGCGCCTATGCGCATCAGGATGTGCCGTTTGAGATGGTCGTAGATGAGCTGAATATTGTACGTGAGGCTGGCAAGCAGCCGCTGTTTCAGGTCATGTTCGTTTTGCAAAACCTGCCGCTTGAAGCTTCTCCGATGGGGGAGGCGACATCCGTTTTAGCCATTGAAGATAACGATACCGCCAAATTTGATCTATCCCTGTTTGTTTTTGAAGGGGCGGAGGGTCTTCAATTAAAACTGGAGTATGATGTGGACTTATTTTCTGACGACGCGATGGATCGGTTCCTTCGGTACTACGAGCATCTGCTTGCGTGTATTTGTGAAAATCCAGCACAGCCGATCAGACAAATGAATTACCTGCCAGAGAAAGAAAAGCATCAGCTGCTCTATGAATGGAGCGGTAAAACCAATCAGCCTGCAGGCCCGCTTCTCATCACGGAACGGTTTGAAGCGCAGGTGAGAAAGTCACCCGATGCCATTGCTCTCGAATTCGGGGGAGAGCAGTGGACGTATCGTGTGTTACAAGAGAAAGTCGACCGGCTTGCTGCTTCTCTGCAACAGCGAGGTGTGACGCCGCATGAACCAGTAGGGCTGCTCATCGACAGGTCGCCTCAAATGATTCTTGGGGTGCTGGCGATTGTGAAAGCAGGAGGCGCCTACGTGCCAATTGATCCTGAATATCCAGATACACGGATTGATTATATGCTGAGGGATACAGGTATTAAGCTGTTACTGACAAAAAATGAATGGCTCAAAAAGGTGTCCATCAGCCAAACCGAACTCATTTGTCTTGATGAGGGATATGAAGAGTTTTTATCAGAAGCAGAACTCATACCTGCTGCCCTAAAACCTGATGGACTCGCTTATATCAATTACACGTCAGGATCAACTGGACAGCCGAAAGGGGTTTTGATCCCGCATCAAGCAGTCATCCGGCTTGTTTGTGAAACAGATTATGTCACCCTTGATGAACATACGCGCATTTTACAAATCGCCAGCTTCTCCTTTGATGCCTTTACGTATGAAATATGGGGAGCCCTGCTAAATGGGGGAAGGCTGATCCTGGCCGATCGAAATACGATTTTATCAATGGATACGCTGGCTGACACGCTGACATCATACAAGATCACAACAGGATTTCTGACGGTGCCGCTGTTCAACCGGTTAACAGAGGAACATCCAGAAGCTTTATCTGGGTTTGATGCATTATTAGTCGGTGGTGATGCGCTCTCAGCTGCTCATATCCGCAAGGCACTGCCGTATTTACCTGAAGGGCTTTTAAACGGCTATGGACCAACTGAGAATACGACGTTCTCCTGTGTGCATCACATTCGCTCATTAGACGAAGGGCAGGCGACAGTTCCTATCGGTCAGCCAATTGCTTATTCACAAGCCTATGTATTAGACGACCAGCTGCAGCCGGTTCCGCAGGGTGTTATTGGAGAGATCTACGTTGGCGGAACAGGGCTGGCACTCGGTTACCTTGGAGATGAAGAAAAAACATCGCAATCATTTATCCCGCATCCTTTCCAAAAAGGAGCGCGTTTATATAAAACAGGCGATATGGGCCGCTGGCTCCCAAATGGTATTATCGACTGCCTTGGAAGAATCGATCATCAAGTGAAAATACGCGGACACCGCCTCGAATGCGGAGAAATTGAAGCCGCTATGCTGAGTTTTGAAGACATCATAGAATGTGCTGTCATTCCGCATCAGCACGAAAGTGGTCATAAGCGGCTCATCGGTTATTTTGTCCAAAAAGGTGCATGGACTCAGCAAGACATTCGCGGCGCCTTGAAAGACATGCTGCCAGATTATATGGTGCCAAGCCTATTCATAGAGCTAGAGGAACTGCCGCTCACGCCAAACGGCAAGGTAGACCAAAAGCGTCTCCCGCCGCCAGAGTGGAGACAGGAAGAAGTGGACAAACCAGCAGATAAGGCACTCAGTGAGGAAGAACGAGTGCTGGAAAAAGTGTGGACTCAGCTTCTTGGCACTCCTTCAATTAGTGTACATGATAACTACTTTGAGCTAGGCGGAGATTCCATTATTGTCATACAAATGGTGGCACGTCTAGCACAGGAAGGCTACATCATTCAGCCAAGAGATGTATTTGAAAAACAGACCATTTCGCAGCTGGCACGCGTAATGAAAAAAGCGGATGTGTCTGTGTCCTATGATCAATCGCCTGTTACAGGAGATGTTCGACTGCTTCCAATCCAATCTTGGTTCCTTGAGCAATCGATGACAAACCAAGATTATTGGAATCTATCAGCGCATATTGAATTCAAGCTATCCGTACAAGCCGAACAGTTGTCACAGGTTCTCTCAAAGCTTGTCGACCATCACGATATGCTGAGAGCCATTTATACAAAAGCAGCAGACGGCACATGGATTCAAACCATTCGTGCGCCTGGCATCACCCCTTGTGTCACATTCTTTGATTTGACGGATGTTTCTCATGAGGAAGCGCTGGAGCAAATTCGCTTGGAGACAAGCGCTTGTCAAGGAACATTGTCATTAGAGCGGGGAGAAGTGATCAAAGCCATTCTTTTTCAGACAAGTGATCGTACGTCTGAACTCTTTATCGCAGCCCACCATCTTGTGATGGATGGAATATCGTGGCGCATCATACAGGAAGATCTATTAAATGGATTGAAGCAGCTTGCAGCAGGGCAGGAGATCACACTTGCAAAGAAAACCGCTTCCTATCAGCAGTGGGCAGATGCACTCTATGAATATGCACAAACCGATCAATTACAAGAGCAGGTTCCTTTTTGGCAAAAGATCATGGATCAAGAGGAAGAAGGTTCTCCTTTTCAAACACCTGCGCTTTTCAATATAGAAGAACATGCAGAGATCCTGACTGTTCAATTGACGAAGGATCAAACAGACATTTTACTAAGGCACGCATCACAAGCGTACCGAACTGAGGTCAACGATTTACTTTTATCAGGACTTGCGCAAGCCGTTGGAAAGCCAATATTGATCACGTTAGAAGGACACGGACGCGAGGATTTATTTGAACAGATGGATTTGTCACGGACAGTCGGCTGGTTTACAAGCTCTTATCCTATTTTTATTCCTTTTATTCAAACCGATGTGGAGAGACAAATCAAAGATGTCAAAGAAACCTTAAGAGCTGTGCCGCAAAAGGGGATCGGCTATGGCTTGCTTCAATACATGACAGCATCTCGCTTACTCAAAACGGCAGCGCCGCAGATGAGCTTTAATTACCTTGGACAGCTAGATCAAATAGATGGTGAAGCAAATCTGTATTTAGCAGATGAACGAAATGGACATGTACATGATCCAAAAGCAGAAAGACAGCATTTAATCGATGTGTACGGATACGTTGTCAGTGGTCAGCTTCAGATGAATTTTATGATCAATCGTGAACTGCTTCAGGAGGAAGAGGTGCGCCAGTTACCTGAACGGTTCAAAGAAAAAATGGAGGACATTCTGACGCATTGTATAGAGACAAAAGGCGGCTTTACGCCATCTGATTTTCCAATGGTTCAGCTGACGCAAAAGCAAATAGATGAGCTTCCAGATCATGTAGTGGATGTATATCCACTATCTCCGATGCAGCAAGGGATGCTGTTTCATGCACTGTTAGATCAAGCGTCACAGGCTTATTTTGGTCAGGTGCATATGACGCTCGAAGGCTTAACGGACGGCGAAGCCTATGAAAAAGCATGGAATCTGCTTGTAGAACGTCATTCGATTTTGCGGACAAGATTTGCTTGGGAGGGGCTAAAGGAGCCTGTCCAATTGATTCAATCAGAAGGAAGCATTCACCACACTCAGCACGATGTGCGCCACCTGAGTGAAACGGATCAGAAGAAAACCATTGAGCGTTATTTACAATCCGATCGTTCAAAGGATTTCAAATTAGAGGATGCGGCTGAACCGCTCATTCGTATCGCTTTATTCCATCGTGACGAGAAAACATGCACGTTTGTTTTTAGCTTTCATCATATTTTAATCGATGGCTGGAGCCTGTTCGGCTTGATTGAGGAATCCTTTTCAATGTATCGCTCTCTTGTGGATGAACGAGAGATGAACCTTCTGGCTGTGCGTCCATATAAAGATTTTATTGAGTGGCTGCAAAAGCAGGATCAAGAGAGGGCGCAAGAGTTCTGGAAACATTATATGTCAGGAGTGAAGGAAGCCACACCACTTCCTGGGGACGGAGAGCAGACTTCGAATGAAGGAGCAGGTATTGATCAATTTAGTATCAAACTGACGCCTGAAATGCAGCAGAAGCTGGAGAAGATGACAGGCACACAGAAGGTCACGATGAGCACACTGATACAGGCGGCATGGGGGCTGCTCTTGCACCTTCATTCAGGCTCAGAGGATGTCGTGTTCGGTGTCACAGTATCTGGGCGGCCGGCGGACTTACCAGAGGTTGAAAGCATGACAGGGCTCTTTATTAACACCTTGCCGCTCCGTTTGCCGATCACACCAGACAGGACCATTGCCGAGCTGCTGGCACAGACGCAGGAAACGGTTTTTCACATGCGAGAATTCGAGTATACCGTACTGCCAGATATTCAGCAGATGACCCAAATCCCGAATGGAGAATCATTGTTTAACAGCATTGTCGTGTTTGAAAACTATCCGATTGAATCTGTAGAGCCGTATGGTGTACGGATATTAGACATTGCAAGTCATGAAGAAACAAACTATGACCTGACCCTTGTGGCTGTCCCAGGAGATACGCTGGAGCTTCGGGTCACATACCGCTTCAATCAATATACAGAAAAACAAATACAATCGCTGATGCAGCAGCTGATCCACACACTTGAAGCCATGACAGAGCAAGTGGAGACACCACTCTCTGATTTCACGATGGTGACAAATGAAGAAAAAGAGCGGATGATCACCGATTGGTCGAAAAACGCACAAGTCAGCGTGCTGTACCCAGATCAAGAAGAGGTCTACTCATGTGTGCACGATCCTTCCTGTGAGACGGAAATATTTGTGCTAAGCGAAGAGCATCAGCTCATGCCGGTAGGATTTTCTGGAGATATTTTTATCGGCGCGAAGGATATCAAAGCACTTTGCGGGGAGCTTGCCGATTGGATGGAGACGCATAAAATTCCGCATCCATTCAAACATCAAACAGGCGAATACCTCTATCCGACAGGGGATGTCGGCGTTTGGACTGAAAAAAATAAGATTCAGATTTTGGATTGGATGTAGGAGGAGAAGAACGATGTTAGTTAGTAGACGAAAAGGACATACAGCAAATCATATCGTAAGAATCAACGGAAAACGAATCGATCTGAAAGCATTAGAAGAGGTCATGATGCTTCATTTTCCGCTAAAGGAATGTGTGTTAATCCCTAAGAAAAATCAAGAAGGCAGCCTCTCGCTTGTGCTATTTGCACAGGCGAAGGACCCTTCGCTGACAAGAGAGGACTTGATGAAAGGCCCGCTTCATCCCCATGAAGTACCAGCCGCTCTCGTCTTATTGCCTTCCTTGCCAAGGGCAGAAAGTGGAGCCATCGATACAGAAGCATTGCTTTCGATTGACATCATAGATGAAGAAGGTTTAAGAAAGATAGAAGAGCGTACGAAAGCCATAGATGGAGTGGAGGACGCGGCCACTCTCATTGAAAGTCAGACAGAAAAACAAATGCCTTATCACCTAGATGACCTGTTTCCTAATCGGCAGCGTGCACAAGGGAACGAATCGATTTCGAAGGATGAAGCGGGCGAAACAAAGCAAGCATCCGCTCATGAAAAGCCGCCCGCACTTGTGTATGGCGGGGATGTCAACAAAAAACCAGGCACACCTGTCACACTGACAGAGGTGTTGATTCGATCAGCCTTTATGTCACCTGACCGCGGGGTGACCTATATCAAAGAAGGCGGGCGCACATTGACCCAAACCTACCCTGAGTTACTCACAAACGCAGAACGGGTTCTGTCTGGTTTAAGGAAAGCAGGGCTGACAAACGGCGATCAAGTGTTACTTCAATTAAAAGATCATCACGATTTCATCACCGTGTTTTGGGGCTGTATTCTCGGTGGCATCATTCCGACTCCAGTCTCTGTGCCGCCTGTTTATGATGAGATGAATCAAGGAGTGAACAAGCTCAAGGGCGTGTTTCAGCTGCAAAATGAACCGTTTATTATTACAAATGAAGCAAGTGCTGAAGACATTGCTGGGCTGCGTGAGACATTTGAGGCAAAAGAAATACCAATTTTAACAGTAGAAACATTGCTTACGTGTGAACCGGATGAACAGCATTATGAGCCAGAGCCGGATGAGCCTGTGCTTCAGCTGCTGTCTTCAGGAAGTACGGGTGTGCCTAAGTGTATCCGTCACAACCATCAAAGTATTTTATCTCGGATCATCTCCTTTGAGCAGACAAATGGCTTTACGCATGAGGATGTGTCGCTTAACTGGATGCCGCTTGATCATGTAGGAGGCATTGTCATGTTTCATGTGCATGACGTCTACCTTGGCTGCCAGCAGATTAGTCCATCCATCGATCAATTTATCGAGCGGCCGATGGTGTGGCTGGATTGGGTAGAAACATACGGCGTCACAAGGACATGGGCACCGAATTTTGCTTTTGCTATGATGAATGAATATGAGGACGACATTCGCAAGGGGAGCTGGGATCTCTCCACACTGACTTATATTATGAATGCAGCCGAAGCGGTTGTTCCAAAAGTGACGCAGCGCTTCATGCATATCATGGGTGAGCATGGATTAAGCCGCCATGCGATGGTGCCGGCGTACGGCATGTCTGAAACATCCTCAGCCATTGTTCAATCAAAGAAATTCATGCGGCATGATGATCAGGATGGACAGCTGACGATTGATCAGACCTCGTTAACAGGTGAAATTCAATACGTGACGCAAGATCATCCGCACAAGATGACGTTTACAGAAGTCGGCGTACCTATTCCGTCTGTATGGATTCGGATTGTAGATGAACATCATCATGTGCTGCCAGAAGATCAGGTCGGACGCTTACAGGTGAAGAGTCCAACGATTATGATGGGCTATGATCAAAATGAGGAAGCCAATCAAGAGGTATTTGCGGAAAATGGCTGGTTTCACACGGGGGATTTAGGATTTATTCATGAAGGGCGTCTTGTTCTGACAGGTCGAGAAAAGGACATCATCGTCATCAACGGAGCCAACTATTTGAATTACGAAATTGAAGCGGTTGTGGAAGAGGTGGACGGGGTTGAAGTCACCTTTGCCGCTGCGTACGGCATTTACAATCCCGAATCAAGCAACGACACGCTTGCCGTCTTTTTTGTCTCGCAAAAAGATTCAATAGAGGAACAAATCACGATGATTCAGCAGATTAGAGAGGCCATCATCCGAAAAATCGGGATAGAGCCTGATCACATCATTCCGGTGAAAAAAGACCAATTTCCGAAAACAGAGAGTGGGAAAATCCAACGTGCCCAGTTAGGTGCAGCGCTAAAAGAGGGAGTATTCCGTGACATTGAAAGGGCACTGGATCTTGCTTCTGAAAATGAACAAACACTCCCAGATTGGTTTTTCAAACGCATTTGGGCAAAGGAGCATATTGGTCCGTCTCAGCCTTCTGCTGATCATGTACTCGTTTTCGAGGATGAAAAAGGGCTGTACCAATCACTTTACGCACAATTTGAACAAAGAAATCAGCCCTATGTTTCTGTGAAAAAAGGGCGTGAATTTTTGCGTTTGTCCAAAGGGATGTACCAGATGAATCCGAGAATCAAGGGGGATTATGTCAGGCTCGCTGCAGCACTTGAAGCAGATGAATTAAAGACCGGGCAGGTGCTCCACCTGTGGAATGTGACAGACAAAGAAGCCATCGTTGAGCCTGCGCAGTTCAAAGAAATGCATGCGAGTACCAATCAATCTATTTTGTACTTGTATCAAGCGTGGAGGCAAGAAAACAAAGAGCCGATCCGGCTTGTCGTAGTGACAAAGGGTGGTCAATTTGTAAGCCCTGAAGACGATCTTCATGTGGAGAAAACGTCGCTCGCTGGTTTATTAAAAACCATCCCGCAAGAATGGGAAGGAGCAGAGGTGTCCCATATTGATATTGAAGCGGAGCGTGTGGAACAGGATGCAAAGCACATTGCTGAAGAGCTGTCAGCGATTCATATAAAAGCAGAGGTGTCATACCGAAACGGGCACAGGTTCGTACCAAAGCTGGAAAAAGTCAATATGATGAAAGCACCTCAAACAGAAGGGTTTTTAGAATATGAAGGTCTTTATTTGCTGACTGGAGGTCTTGGCGGTATTGGATTTGAGCTGTCTAAGCAGATGCTCCAATTTGGACTAAAGCTCGTATTGATTGGAAGGACTTCTCTGGAAGACAGCCTGGAAAAGAAAGAGGCGTTCTCACAGCTAAAAGGCCTCGGTGATGTCATCTATGTACGAGCGGATGTGACCAATTTAGCTGACGTCGAGCGGGCGATTTACAAAGCAGAAAAACACTTTGGTCAATCCATCCGGGGCGTGCTGCATTTAGCTGGGGCTGGCAATGTGTCAGAGCATTTTCAGCATACGGATAAGTATGCATTGGCTCATACGTCAGAAGAGGATTTCACAAAGGAGCTGTCAGGGAAAGCAGACGGAGCGTTTGTCCTGCAGGAAGCCTTCAAGCATGACCCGGCAGTACCACTCGTCTTTTTTGGATCGGTGAATGGCTTTTTTGGCGGCACAACATTCGGGGCATACTCTGCAGCCAACAGCTTGTTAGATGGACTTGCGCACACTCTTACCTTTCAAGAAGGAAGACGGGCGATTTCGTTGAACTTCAGCATGTGGGATAATCTTGGTTTGTCTAAGGGACATACCGGCGCAGCGCTAACCGTCCGCAAGGGATTTCAATTGATTGGAAAGAAGCAAGGTCTCCATTCATTATGTCTAGGTGCCCGGCTGAATGAAGCGCATCTATTTATCGGCCTAGACGGAGCCAATCCAGAAATTGCTGAGTATCTTCAGCCAGCACCAATACCGACTTTTGAGAAAAAGCTTTTTTACACGGTTCAGCCTGGCACAGAAGTGCATGTTGAAGATATCGCAGGCGTAACAAAAGGTGACTGGGATATTCAGCAAGTACAAGAAATACCGAAAAAACAAGATGGCTCCATTGATCATGAAGCCCTCAAGCTGAATCAGCACAAAAATGGACAACCCCTTGAGAAGCAATTGCCAGAAACGAAAACAGAGCAAATTCTTGCTGCCATATGGGAGGACATTTTAGACGTAGATCGTGTGTACAAAGAGGATCAATTCTTTGACCTTGGCGGGCATTCATTAAAGGCGACTCAAACTATTTCTCGGATCAATCATGAATGTTCAATCAAGGCGCCTTTAAAAATATTATTTGAAAGTAAGCATTTGGCCCATCTGGCGCAAATGGTTGATGACATCAAAGGGGCACCGGCTGTTCAGGAAGCCAAGATTCCAAAGCTTGAAAAGCGAACAAGCTATGAGCTGTCACATGCTCAGAAGCGCATTTGGTTCTTATCCACATTAGAAAAGAGCCATCATTACAATATATTAGGTGCTTGGAAGCTGACAGGACAACTGCACATTCAAGCGTTAACAAAAGCGATTGGTCTCTTAACGAAACGTCATGAAGCACTGCGTGCAACATTTAAATCGCTTGGCGGCAAGCCAGTTCAACTGATACGTGAAGACCTTCCGCCATCCGTCACAGTTGCGAATTTCTCATTATTTAATGAAAAAACGAGAACGAGAAGACTCAAGCAGCTTATCCAGCAAGAGGCAAACCGCGTCTATGATTTAGAAAGAGGACCTCTTTCACAGTGGACGATTGTGGATATGGGCAATGAGGAATTTTATCTTCTTTGCGCGCAGCACCACATCATTTCAGATGCATGGTCGCTCAGCCTGCTCATTCAGGAGTTAGAAGTGGCATATGACGGGCTTCTTTCAGATGAATCGCCGCAGCTCCCGGCGCTGGAAATCGAATGGACAGATTATGTTCATTGGGAAAATGAGCAACTAACGCATCATCAAGCAGACCAAACCTATTGGCTCGATACCTTACAAGGTGAACTTCCAGTGCTAGAGCTGCCGTTTGACCGCCCTCGTCCGCCGGTTCAAACATTTAACGGCGCTACAGAGCAAATCGTCTTGGAAGAACCGCTTATCCGCCGTTTGCAGGCTTTGTCCAAGCAGCAGGGCACAACGCTGTTCATGACGATGCTGTCAGCGTACTACGTCCTGCTTCACAAGCTGTCCGGACAGACAGATATCATCATTGGCTCGCCGATCGCAGGGCGAGATGCCAAACAATCAGAGAAGCTCGTTGGGATGTTTGTGAATACACTTGCGCTGAGGCAGGATATCTCCACAGCAGATACATTTGCTGATGTCATGGAAAACGTGAAAGAGATGACGTTAAAAGCATTTGAGCATCAGCGTTATCCATTTGACAAGCTTGTCGATGATCTTTCGTTGGATAGAGATTTAAGTCGATCGCCTATTTTCCAAGTGGCCATAGGGTATGTAACAGATTCGCTCAATGTAAAGCTCAAAGGGCTGACAAGTGAACATGTGATGGTCCATCATACAGTGTCTAAATTTGATCTCACCCTGCATGTATTTGAACAGGGAGATCAGCTGTCGATCCATGTGGAATACAATACAGATTTATTTGATCAAGAGACCATCCATCGTTATATGATTTATTATCTTCATCTGCTAGATGGTATGACGGCTCAGCCTGAACGTACATTTTCTGACTATTGCTTAATGGACAAAGCGGAACAGGCCGCCATGATCATAGGAAAAAACCAAACGGCTACATCATATCCAAAACGGACCCTTCAAGAGCTGTTTGAAGAACAGGTGCAGCGTGATCCGCACCGTATTGCCTTGTCCTATTTGGAAGAGCACATGACGTATCAAGAGTTGGATGAGAAGGCGACACAGCTTGCTGCTTACTTGCAGTCTAAAGGAGTTGGACCAGGTTCACTGGTACCGATGCTTTTTGATCGTTCCTTTGACATGATTGTCTCGGTGCTAGGTATCGTCAAGTCTGGTGCTGCGTATGTTCCGATGTCACCTGAATATCCAGATGCACGCATCCGCCTCATCGTTCGCGATACGCAAAGTGATGTGATCATCACTCAGTCTCATTTTGCGAATCGTCTAGTAGACTTTACAGGTACAAAGATTAACATGGACAAGCCGTTACCAGAAACAGATGCAGTGTATCAAAGAGAACAATCGATCATAGGGGAAGACCAGCTGGCCTATGTCAACTACACATCAGGCTCTACAGGTACACCAAAAGGCGTGATGCTCCCCCATGCAGGAGTTGTCCGCCTTGTTAGAGAAACAAACTATATTGAACTAGGTCCAGATGACAAGATGCTTCAGCTCTCAAACTATGCTTTTGATGCCTTTACATTTGAATTATGGGGAATGCTGCTGAATGGCGGTCAGCTGATTCTGATCCCAAAATATGCCGCACTGAATATGGATGAATTATCACGGTTGATCAAAACGCATCAAGTGACAGCCAACTGTCTGCCAACCGCATTATTCAATCGGCTGGTGGAGCACGATCCAAAAAGTGTAGCAGGCTACCGCACATTACTTGTTGGCGGAGAAGCGATGTCTAGTGAGCATGCACGAAAGGTACTCCCACATATGGAGGGTGTGCTCATCAATGCTTACGGTCCAACAGAAAACACGACCTTAGCAGCAACACATCAAGTCACGCACATGCCAGAGGGTGCAAGATCAGTTCCAATTGGTGTCCCGGTATCGAACTCAACTGTCGTCATACTAGATGAAGCGCTCAACCCAGTGCCAGCAGGCGTCAAAGGAGAAATCTATATCGGCGGAACAGGGCTGGCAAAAGGCTACCTTCATGATCCAGAGCGGACGCAGGAGCGTTTTATTGACAATCCATTTCCTGAACTAGAGGGAGACAAGCTGTATCGTTCAGGTGATCTTGGTACATGGCGCTCAGATGGCACCATTGAATATCTCGGCCGAAAAGACAACCTCGTGAAAATTAGAGGCTACCGGATTGAATGTGGGGAAATTGAAACAGCTCTCCTCAAGCATCCGCAAGTAAAGGAATGTACAGTCATCGCCAAAACGTATGGCAGCTCTAAACGGCTGGCAGCCTACCTTGTCACAGACGGGGAGAATCCTGTTCCGGGCTGGAAAGCATTTTTGCAGGAAAGCCTGCCAGGCTACATGATTCCAAGTTACTTTATTGTAATGGACGAAATGCCAGTCACAACGAACGGAAAGGTTGATCAAAAAGCACTGCCAGAGCCGACAGAAACGATCTCTCTTTCCCAGGGGGATGACAAACCAGTCACCGAAACGCAGGAACAAATTGTCACAGCTTTCAAGGAAGTGCTTGGTGTCAAACAAGTAGGCATGCATGACTCCTTCTTTGATTTAGGCGGCGATTCGATTATGAGTATCCAGGCTGTTGCCAAATTAAAAGAAAAGGGGATTCGTGTTGATCCAAAATGGATTTTCATGCATCCAGCACCTGCGCAGCTAGCCGCACATGTGGACGCAATTCCAGAGGCCGGGGAGCATGTCGAAAGGTCTCCGAAGGACTATGTGATTGAGCTGAAAAAAGGCGATCCAGCTGAACCGAGAATATTCTTTGCACCGCCTGCCGGTGGAACGGTCATGGGCTATATCGATGTTGCTAAGCTGATGACACATCAAGGCGCTGTTTATGCCATGCAGTCTCCTGGCTTATATGAGGATGAAGAACCGCAATTCCTTCATTACACAGAGCTTGTCACCATTTTTATTGAAGCCATTGAGACCTTCTATCGACCAGGCATTGACTATCTAGCAGGGCATTCAATGGGCGGGCATCTTGCCTACGGAATGAATCAGCGGCTCTGCCATGCAGGAAAAGCGCCGAAAGGATTGATCATTTTAGATACGGTGCCAGTGCTAAGAGATGAGGCAGATCAGGCGCTCCATGCCGATATGAACGAAGAAGAAGTGAAAATGCTTGCGCTTGTCCTTGGAATGGGAAATCTCGTCGGCATCCAGCCAGAAGCATTACAAGGGCTGAGCTTCCAAGAAGTGAAACAGACAATACTCAAAGAGGCAGAAAAGGATGAAGTGGTTCATCAATTTATGAATGATCAATATTTAGATAAATATTTGCAAATGCAAACGCATAATACGATCATGTCACAAGCCATTGAATTAGAAAAAGAACCATTCCCTGTGCCGTTTTATATTGTACAAAGCAGTGATCACGCCATCGATTTCCAGAAGAAGTTCTCAGACTGGGAGGCTTATACGAAAGGGTCGTGCTCGTATTATCACATCAAAGGAGACCATGTCACCATGATGAAAAGGCCGCAGGCAGATGAACTGGCACGGATTCTTCAAACGATTATAAAGGGGTAAGGACGTATGAATCAGTTATTTAAAACCTTTGAAAAAAAATCAGACCTTATTCAGCTTATTTGTTTTCCTTTTGCAGGCGGTTATTCCGCCTCGTACCGTCCACTTTTTGAACAGCTAAAAGGCTCTGCCGAAGTAACAGCAGCAGAGCCCCCAGGGCATGGAACCAATCTCATGCCGCTCGAAACGAGCATTGACCAATTGGCTGAGCTGTACAAAGAAGGGCTTACAGGCAACCTGAACCGCCCATTTATCCTGTTCGGACATTCCATGGGAGGACTTGTCGTGTATAGACTGACGCAGCTGCTAGAAAAGGAAGGGGTCTATCCTGCAGCAGTTGTGATCTCGGCCATTCAGCCGCCGCAAACAAAACGGCAGATCCTGACCCATTTATCCAATGAAGCATTTGTTCAGCATATTGCCGAAATGGGCGGGATTCCAAAGGAATTATTAGAGAACAAACCAATGATGGATTACTTTACGCCGTCCTTACGTGCAGACTATCAGGCGCTGGAAACCTTCCAGCACAAAGATCAATCCGTCATCGAAACACCCGTTTATTTATTCAATGGAACACAAGATGAAAAATGCATGCAAGATGCAAACGGCTGGCTGCCATGGGCAAAGACCATCAAACGCACCAACTTCGATGGAGGCCACATGTACATCAACACACACCTCGAGCACTTCGCAGAACAGATGAGACATGTGATTGACCTTGCTGCCAAACAACACTTCATCAGACATTAAAAAAAAGCGGTCCTCGTTTGAGAGACCGCTTTTTCTTATGAATTCCGCTTCTTCACTACATTCCCGCCAATCACTCCGCCAATGACCAGCACACCTCCGATGAGATGATACCAATCGATTGTTTCATGTAAAATGAGAACCCCAGCGGCGACCGTAATAAACGCAGATAAATTGTTAAAGATGCTGACCTTTGCCGCTTCAAGCTGAGAGAGGGCATAGTTGGATAAATATGCCGTGAGAAGTGAAGAAAGAATGCCTAAAAAGAGCATTGACCATACAAAGGATGCTTGTGTAAACGGGCTGAAAAATTGCGGCATTGTCCCGTTGACCGAATGCCGAATGAGCGCAGCGGCATTGAAGAAGACAAACCCAAAGAATGTCATCACGAAGGTGAGTTCAATCACATGGAAGCGCCGTGTAATCACCCGGGCAAATACACTATATGCACTGGAGGATAAGGCTGAAAGCAATATCAGCACATAGCCGATCATGTGTGAATGCTTTACATCAATTCCCTTCATGACAAAGAGAAGCATCACCCCGCACACAGAAAGAAGGGTAAACAGTACTTGTATCCATGTCGCGCGTTCCTTTAAAAACCACGCGGCCAGCACCATCGTCAGAATGGGAATCGTTGCCTGAATAATACCAGCCTCTGACGAAGAAGTATACATCAGCCCCCATACTTGAAAAGCAAAAAACAACACAGGGTAAAGCAAGGAAAACGGTACGATGTAGAGAAGGTCACGCCATTGAATGGAGAAGCGGTTCTTCTTTCGTAAAAATGGATACAGCAATAGTGCGGCTGCAAAAGAAATCGTAAAGCGGTGTGCCAATAAATCGATCGGGTTTGCTGATTCTAATGCAATTTTGACAAACAAAAATGAAAAACCAATAATCGTGGCGTAGCCTATCGCGGCAGCATACGCTTTCTGTTTTGAAATGTTCACAACTTGACTCCTTACACGAGCATGCATGCTTCAGTTGAATTGACCGGTTCTGTTCTTCTATCGTAATCGGATCATCTAAGGTGTACAATAAGAGAACATGATATCTGTACCGGTACAAGGAGGAAGCGGTGTGAGGAAATATGATCAGCTTATTCTCAGCTTAAAAGAGAAAATGGCGTCTGGTGAATACAGTGCTGGCATGAAGATCCCTTCCATTCGTCATTTAGCGGCTCAATATGGAGTGAGTAAAAGCACTGTCATCAAAGCACTGGACACATTAGAACGTGAACATCTGCTGTATTCTGTAGAAAGAAGCGGCTATTATGTCGTGAAAACGAAGCAGTCAGCGGGTAAACAGGACAGCACATGGATTGATTTTGCTTCATCTGCACCTGATCCCGTTGTGTTTCCATATGTCGATTTTCAGCACTGCATCAACCAAGCGATTGATTTGTATCAAAATGACTTGTTTATTTATGGCACAGCCAACGGCTTACCATCGCTGCTGCCAGTCATTTCTAAGCGATTAATGGATTATCAAGTATTTGCAAATCCAGAACAGATCGTCATGACCTCTGGTATTCAGCTGGCGTTATCCATTTTAAGCACCATCCCTTTTCCGAATGGAAAACAGACCATACTAGTCGAACAGCCTGGCTATCACCTATACCTCCAATATTTAGAGAAAAATCAACTGCCCGTGCGGGGGATTCAGCGGACGGAAAAGGGAATTGATCTTCAGGAATTGGAGCGTATCTTTCGAGAAGAGGAGATTCGTTTTTTCTATACGATGCCAAGGTTTCAAAACCCGCTTGGAACGAGCTTGTCAAAACAGGAGAAAAGAGCGATTGCAGCTCTTGCTGAGAAATATGATGTCTATATCGTTGAAGATGATTATATAGCCGATTTAGAATTCGACGCAAAAAGAGACCCGATCTATTCATACGATCAGGCGGGTAAGGTCATTTATTTAAAGAGCTTCTCCAAAATTATCTTTCCGGGACTTCGAACAGGAGCAGTCGTTTTACCTGAGGAACTGATTGGACCTTTTAGTGAACACAAACGGCTCATTGACATCGACAGCTCCATGCTGTCACAGGCAGCCTTAGAAATATATTTAAAAAGTGGGATGTTTGAACGGCATCGAGAAAGAATGCAGACAACCTATCACAACCGATCCAAACAGCTGGTGACTTGTCTGAAAAATGATCAAATCGCTTATCAACTGGGAGAAGAGGGGCCAGCTACTCATACACATGTACGTGTCGATCGGTCGATTCCGATGAATCAGCTCATTCAGCACCTAAAAAAGGCATCTGTTTCCATTCAGTCAATCGACCGCCATTACCTGTCAACCCATCAAAAAGACCCCATTCTTCAGCTGAACATCTGGCATGTGAAAGAAGAGCAAATCACACGTGGAGTCGATTTGCTAAAGACAGCATTTCAGCAAATTGGGCGATATTAAAGGCGGGACAGCACATCTCTGCAAGAGAGTATCTCAACACTTTCAGCCGCAGCAGGCTTTCGTGTGCACACCGCCATTTGGTAGGCAGGATCGAGTGAGTATGTTTGAACAAAGCAGGGCGCTTCATGATCAGGTAATATCAACGTCGCCAGTCCATCCTCTGACAGACGGGCTGTAAAGGACGAAAGACCATAAGATAATCCCTTTCCAGTCAGCTTGATAAAGGCCTCCTTCATTGACCATAAATGAAAGAAGTAGGCTTCCTGCCGTTCTGCCGGTTGTGAAAGTAAATCCTCATACTCATCTGCTGAAAAAAATCGTTTAGCAATCGCTAGATCAATCGGTTTGATCTCCTCAATATCAATACCTACAGGTGCATCATCTATTGCACATACGACCCAATCACCAGAGTGAGAAAGATTAAAGTGAAAAGAAGGAATGTGCCGGACGAAAGGCTTGCCGTTGCCCTCTGTTGCAAAAACGATTTGATCAATAGGCAGATCGTACATATCATGGATCATTTGACGAACCAGCACCTCACCTAACAGGGTCCTTCTTGCATCGACCAAAAAACGAAAGCGCTCAGCCGCAGCACGCTTTGCAGGTGATACAAAGGGTTTCAGGCAATCGATTTGTTGTCGTGCACCTATTTCATCTAAGTGTAGTAATTGGATAGCAAATATCTTCATAACGAACCTCAATTTTTTACATTGATTGTAACATTGGAGAGCGCTGGGAAAAAGGGAAACAGGCCTCCTTTTCACTGAAAGCCTAAAATGACAGATGTAGGCTTATTTCATCTTATGAATATAAGAAAAATCTGTTTATTTATTTCAGCACAAGAAAAGCCATTCTTTTTGTAGAATGGCTTGTTCTTATCTGATAAGCGTTTGAACAGGTTTCTCTGCTGTTTTAGTAATAAGCAGCTGCAGGAGCCGTGTAGACTGCGGCAAGGAGAAACGAAGGACGATACCTGTAAAAATAGCAGTCAGAATCGTGCCAATGCCAATCGGTCCGCCGAGCATCCATGCAAATAAAAGCACTGTTAACTCAATGCCATTTCGAACCCACTGCACGTTCAATCCTGTTTTCGCTGAGATGAGCAGCATTAATGAATCTCTTGGCCCGGCGCCAAGATTGGCTGAGACATAAATGCCAACACCATACCCTGATACCACAACGCCTGTAATAAACACATATAAAGCGGGTAAATACCCATGTGGTGCAGGCAATACCGCATTAAAGAAATCTATAAACACGCCAATCAGCACCATGTTCAGTAATGCGCCGATCTTTGGAAATGATTTCGTAAAAACAGAAGTCAGTGTCACAATCAGTGCACCAATAATGATGGACCACTGTCCAATCGTGAGTCCAAAGTGCTGAAACAGTCCGTAGTGGAAAGCGTCCCAAGGACCAATCCCAAGAATCTTTCCTTTCACTGTCAGCGATAATCCAAAAGCTAGTACGATCAATCCAACAAAATAAAAAAACCAACGTAAAAGATGTTCCCGCTTCAAAAGCATTCCCTTCTTTCTTAAACACTCGAATTCAATCGTAACATACTCCCACGCCCCTTTAAATGGCTTTGCTCAATTGTAATCGCTTACTTTTAAAAATATGAAAAAAGGCTGCTCTCATCACGTGAGAACAGCCTTTTTTCATCATACTGGATTCAAAATCCGGTTTAAGAATTGTTTTGTTCGTTCTTCCTTCGGTCGTTTGAAGATTTCTTCCGGAGGGCCTTGTTCGACGATGACGCCGCCATCAATAAAAATCACTTCGTCTGCCACTTCTTGGGCAAACTTAATTTCATGTGTGACCACTGCCATGGTCCAGCCTTCTTTCGCTAGATCCTTCATGACCTTTAAGACTTCCCCGACAAGCTCAGGGTCAAGTGCAGAGGTTGGTTCATCAAAAAGCATGAGCTCTGGCTGAATGGCAAGTGCACGGGCAATCCCGACACGCTGCTTTTGACCGCCTGACAGCTGGAATGGATACAGATCTTTTCTATCTTCAAGACCGACCTTTTGCAAGAGCTGGATGGCTTCTTTTCGAACCGTTTCCTTCGGACGGCGCTGTACTTGAACAGGACCTTCCATCACATTTTCAAGCACTGTGCGGTGTGGGAACAGGTGATAATCCTGAAACACCATTCCCGATTTCCGGCGAAGCTTCAGCAGGTCAGCTGATTTATTTTTTTTCGAAAAATCAATCGAGAAATCATCGAAGGAAAAGGAGCCGCCATTTGGTGTTTCAAGTGCATTTAAACAGCGAAGCATCGTTGTTTTTCCTGAACCTGATGGACCGAGAATGGCCACAACCTGCCCTTTGTTGATTGTAAAATCTATTGACTTTAAAATCTCATTTTCACCAAAGGATTTCTTTAGACCTTTGACTGTTAGCATGTCGTTCCCTCCTTACCTTGCGACATATCGATCAAGTCGTTTTTCAATTTGATGCTGAACGAGCGATAGAATGAAGCAGAATACCCAATAGATCAGGGCTGCTTCCATATAAATGAACAATATCTGATCCAAGTTCGCTGCAGCAATTTCCTGAGACTTACGGAAAAGCTCTGCCACGAGGATTTGGGAGGCAAGAGATGTATCCTTCACCAAACTAATGAATGAATTAGATAGCGGCGGAATCGATACACGCACAGCCTGCGGTAAAATGACGCGGACGAGTGTTTTACGATGCGTCATCCCGATGGAATAACCAGCTTCCCATTGTCCTTTTGGAACAGACAGGACGGATGCACGGATAATTTCCGACGCATACGCACCTACGTTTAATGAAAAAGCAATAATGGCACTTGGATATGGATCCAGTGTGATATTAAATGTCGGAAAGAAATAGAAAATAATAAACAATTGCACAAAAAGCGGCGTTCCGCGAACGGCCGACACATAGATGGAAAAAATCCATCTGAGGGCTTTGATTTTAGACATTCTAGCAAGAGCTGTCACAAGCGCGATAAAAATACCAATGATAAAGGCAATGATGGCGAGGGGAATTGTATAATAAATCCCCTGCATCACCATTGGCCAAAAAGATTGCTGAAGAAGATCCCAAGGAATGACGACTCCCAGGGTATTACTTTGTAACATCTTCACCAAACCATTTCTTAGAAATCTTTGCGAGTGTACCGTCTTTTTTCATTTCTTTTAATGCGCCATTCACTTTGTCAACGACTTCGCCGCTGCCTTTTCTGAATGCAAAGTAAGTTTCTTGAGGATCTCCTGTTTCAAATGCAACTTTTAGGTTTTTATTCCCGCTTGTTTTCAAGTAATTCAATACAGCCAGCTTGTCATTGAACGTCAGATCAGCACGTCCTTGCTGAATCAATTGAATCGATTGTGCAAGACCTTCAACGCCTTCAATTTTAGCACCAGCATCTGTTGCTAGCTTATTGTAGTTACTCGTTAATGATTGTGCTGCTTTTTTGCCTTTTACATCAGATAGTTTCTTGATGTCGTTGTTATCTGATTTTGTCACAACAATGGCTTGAGACGTTGTGTATTTATCAGAGAACTCGTATTGATTTTCACGTCCAGTTTTACCAACTTGGTTCGCTACCACGTCAAAACGTTTTGAATTCAGTCCAGCAAACATGCTGTCCCATTGTGTTTCTTTGAATTCTGGTTTTAAGTCAAGACGTTTTGCTACTTCTGTGATGACTTCTACATCGTAGCCAGTTAATTTATCTGTCTTTTTGTCATGGAATGTGAAAGGAGCATAAGTACCCTCTGTTCCGATCGTCAGAACACCTTTATCCTGAATGGATTTCCAAAGGTCGCCTGATTCCTTAGACCCAGATTGTTTATTCGCGTTGTCGCTTGCACCAGATCCACATGCCGTGATCAATGCAACACAAGCGCCTAAAATAATGGCAAAGAACATTTTTTTCATTTTATTCCCCACTTTTCTTGTTGGTATTTACAACATATGATCTTACAGAGAAGCAACCTAAAAGTAAAGCATTTGAAACTAGCTTGAGCGAATCTCACCAACTTTATGCCCGCAACCCATTTCTTTCAAACCTCTATCGTCTACAAAGCCCTTCATCTTTTATTTGTGCGAACATTACTAAAATAAAGACTTTGTGACAGTGACCATAGAAGGAAGAATATTTATTATAAAAGATGTATAATTAGTAGGTTGTTTTGAAAATTGAATGGATCACATGGAGACATGTTTTGATAACTGAGCATCTTAGAAGAAGGAGGGCATCATTGTGGATGTTGGACAAAATCAGCCCGAACAACTGAAAAGGGCGATGACCTCCCGCCATTTATTTATGATTTCACTTGGCGGTGTCATTGGGACAGGCTTTTTCTTAGGAACGGGCTATACGATTGGACAAGCAGGGCCAGTTGGAGCCGTTCTTTCTTATATTGTGGGCGGATTGATTATGTATTTAACCATGCTGTGTCTTGGAGAGTTGTCGGTCGCACTTCCTGTGTCGGGGTCGTTTCATACGTATGCGACGAAATTTGTCAGCCCTGCAGCGGGTTTTGCTGTCGGCTGGATTTATTGGCTTGGCTGGGCGGCAACGGTCGCCCTAGAATTCTTATCAGCAGGACAGCTGATGAGGCGCTGGCTCCCGCAAGTGGATGTGTGGATTTGGTGTCTCATATTTGGACTGTGTCTTTTCTTATTAAATGCCCGATCGGCGAAAGCGTTCGGGGAGTCGGAGTTTTTCTTTTCAACCATTAAGATTATTGCGATTTTACTCTTTATAGGTGTAGGCGGAGCGGCGATGTTTGGTTTTATTGAAACAACGAGCGGAGAACCTGCCCCTTACTTCAGTCATTTTGTGAGTGATGGTTTGTTTCCAAATGGATTGCTCGCCGTTGTGGTCACGATGATCACCGTGAACTTTTCATTCCAAGGAACAGAGCTGATCGGGATTGCAGCAGGAGAAAGTGAAAACCCTGAGAAAACCGTTCCTCGTTCGATTCATCAGACTGTTTGGCGTACACTCGTCTTTTTCGTCTTATCAATCTTCGTCTTAGCGGGTATGGTGCCTTGGAAGGAAGCGAGTGTGCTGCAAAGTCCATTTGTTACTGTATTTGAGAGAACGGGAATTCCTTTTGCGGCAGACATCATGAACTTTGTCATTATCATCGCTTTATTATCTGTTGCCAACTCTGGCTTGTATGCATCGACGAGAATGCTGTATTCCTTATCGAAGGAAGGAATGGCAGGAAAAGCATTTAGACGCGTGAATCAGCGCGGTATTCCGATGAATGCCTTACTGCTCACGTTCCTGTTTACAGGGATTTCGCTATTATCCGGGTTCTTTGCAGAGAAAACAGTATTTGCCTGGATCGTGTCCATTGCCGGCATGAGTGCCCAGACTGGCTGGATCACCATTACATTATCACAGATGCTTTTCCGCAGAAGATATCTTAAAGCAGGCGGAAAGCTGGAAAACTTAAAATTTAAAACCCCTCTCTATCCGGTTCTGCCAATTATTGCGATTACACTCAACACAATCGTTTTAATCAGCCTTGCCTTTGATAAGGAACAGCGCATTGGGTTATATGTCGGCGTCCCTCTCATGATCATTGGGTATGTCGTCTATCACCGCTATGTGAAAAAGCATCAGGCGAAAAGTGAACCGCTTAAGCTGCAAATCCATGGAGATGATGAGATTCGGTTTTAAACGATGAAAAAGAAGCCAACCCAATCGGGAGGCTTCTTTTTTCATTTAATGAATACCTTTCATCGCTTTCTTAATCACTGGTGTTAAGAGCAGCATCACACCGCATAAAACGATGGCAAGCAATCCGATGATACCGAAATAGACGGTTTCTGGCACTTTATCAAACAGTTTGACCACTTGCGCATTGATCGCCTGTGCCATCGCATTTGAAAGGAACCAAAGGCTCATCGTTTGCGCTGAGAAGGCAGCAGGTGCAAGCTTTGTTGTCGCTGACAGCCCAACTGGTGATAAGCAGAGCTCTCCGATCACGACGAGGAAGAAGCTCAGAACGAGCCATAATGGGCTCACAAGTGTATTGGGACCAGACATGTAGGCAGGAATGATCATGATGATGAAGGATAATCCTGCAAATAGAAGGCCAAGTGAGAACTTAATCGGGGTAGACGGCTGTTTCTTTCCAAGTCTAATCCACAACCAAGCAAACACAGGAGACAGCAGCACAATAAAGATTGGGTTCAATGATTGGAACCACGAAGAGGCAAGTGTCATCCCTAGGAAATTCAAGTTTGTTCGTTGATCTGCATATGTGGCTAAAATGTTTGAGCCTTGTTCTTGAATCGCCCAGAACATCACCGCAGCAAGGAACAATGGAATATAAGCGAGAACCCTGGATTGCTCCACTGGGCTCGTCTTTTTACTGAAATACATGACGATGAAATACACAATCGGAATGAGCACACCAAGCACACTGACAAACCAAGTGAATAGATTAATCGTGAGTGCGCCTGTTTGAATGCCAATGACGACAAAAACAGCAAGCACAATGATGATCAATGTTCCGAAAATTTTGAAGTTCTTGCGTTCAGCAGCTGATAACGGATTTGTCACATAAGTGCCGGCAAGACCAAGGTTCGGTTTTTTCGTGATCACAAATGTAATAAGACCAACAAGCATCCCAACGGCAGCAAGTGAGAATCCGAGGTGGAAGTTCACTTTTTGACCGAGTGTTCCGACAATTAATGGGGAAATAAAACCACCCATGTTGATGCCCATGTAGAAAATACTAAAGCCAGAATCCCTGCGAGGGTCCGTTTTGGTATACAGGTCGCCAACAATGTTTGAAACGTTCGGCTTCAAAAGACCCGTCCCAATAATAATCAGTCCCATACTAATAAAGAGCGCTGTTGCTCCGCTTGGCAAAGCTAAAATGACATGTCCAAGCATAATGAAAACCCCGCCATAAAAGACCGTACTGGACGAACCGAATACCCGGTCGGCGAGCCATCCTCCAATAATGCCTGACATATAGACAAGCGCACCGTACACAGACATGATCGAATTGGCTGTCGTCTGATCAAAACCAAGACCGCCCTTTGTCACCTCTGTGTACATATAGTAAATAAGCAGTGCACGCATGCCGTAATAAGAGAAACGCTCCCAAAATTCAGTGAAAAATAGTGTGTAAAGTCCTTTAGGATGTCCAAAAAACCCTTTTTGAGGAACACTTTTAACAATTTTATCGTGGTCAATTGTAGACATGGCATAGATCCTTTCTTAAAAAAAGAGATATGAGAAAAATGATATTCTTGTATAGTTCTTGTGTCAATATAAAACTATTCTAAAACAGGAAAATGTTAGTTCAATAGGCGTAAAGACTCAAAAAAATGAAACATTCTTTCAAGTGAGAATGGTCAGAAAGTTATATCTGAAAATTTACTTAAAATTTGAAGAATTGTACAAGCAAACCTTTTACACATGCATAGGATGACAAGAGGACTTGTGTGAAAAGGAGGGATTTAGGTTGGGGGAATTGAATGAATCTGATCTAAAAAAACCTGTTGTCAATGTACAAGATTTTGGTGTGATTGCGGATGGGGAAACGGACTGTACAGCGAGGCTCAATGAATGCTTAGAATGGACGAAAGCACAGGGGTATTCCCACGTCTGGCTGCCGAGCGGCACGTATGTAATCGATGCAGTGTACAGAGGTGATCGATTTTTTCCTTTCCGAGGTGCAGGCATACGGGTGCCAAGTCATATGTACATTGAGATGGCGCCGGATGCCGTGATTAAGGTAAAACCAAATGATTCGTGGGGGTATGCGGCCTTTTATATAGGAAAGGTTCAGCATGTGACCATCAGAGGCGGGCGAATCGAAGGGGATCGTCATGAGCATGTGTACAAGTCGCTTCCCCCTGAACGAAAAACCCATGAGTGGGGCTTTGGGATATGTATTGAAGGGGCCTCCCATGTGGAAGTGAATCGTGTGCAAATCAAGAATTGTACGGGAGACGGCATCATTGTAAGTCCCCACGGTTTATTATCACAAGCTGAATCGTACTCGCCTGCTTCATCTATTCATATTTCTGGCTGCCACATCACAGATTCAAGACGAAACAATATCTCGATTACTGGCTGTGATGGGGTCATTGTGGAGGACTGTCTGCTGGAGAGAGCAGGAGTAAACGGAGTCGAGCCGAGAATGGGTATTGATATTGAAGGCTACGGAGAAAACGCAGTTAATATGGAGGAACCGCTGAATATTCAAATTCGAAACAACATTGTAAGAGGTGGTGCTGCAAGTTCCATTTATAATTTCAACGGCTATGGTGTCATCATTGAAGGCAATCATACAGACAGCAGTATCTCCTACGGCTTTGCCACAGAAACAATCATTGCCAACAATTTGATCCGTGCAGTGGGAGGAGGCGTTACAAAAGCAGGAATTACGAGCTTAGGTGTCTCTCTTGGTCAAACGGAAAACAATGTGATTATTATTGGCAATATGATTGAGGGATTTGAAAAAGGGATTGATGTGAGGGGCGACAGCGTTCACATTACAGGAAATAAGATCAGTCTATTTGAAGATGCGGCTGTGTCCGTTTATATGGCGAATCGTATTCTAATAGAAGGAAATCATATTGAATCGGGGACGAATACAGGGCAAAGAAGCGCAGCGCTGCGTATCTATCAATCGGATAGCGTCGTCTTTTCAAACAATACAATCTACTCGGTGATCGATGGGGCGATGGTGAGAGGAACGAATATCCTGATCCAGCACAATCAATTCAAAGATTTCAGCAGAGGGATATGGGTGCAGGAAGGGGAAGCTGGAATCAATGGCAACCATTTTATTCAAGAAGGACACCCAGAGCTTGCGTCTTCGTATACGATCAGTATCACTGGGAATGCAAAGGCTTTCATCTGGCAGAATCGCTTTAAGCACTACCAAAATTACGCCTTATACAGCAGCACGACGGGTCCATTAGAAATTAAAGATAATTCCTTTGAAGAAACATCTTTATATGTGGTGATGTATATTAAAAATGGTTCACCGCAAATTGGAGATAACCGCTTTTATTTAAATCGTTCGTTCGGACAGCCGACGGCGATCTTTATCGATCAAGCCGCCTCAGCCCGTGTGCTGCGGAATAACATCATTAATTTATCTCCTCAAAAAGCGATTGCCGTCCGCACCATATCTTCCACTCATTCCGTGATCGCCCATAACATGCTGGAACGCAGCCAATTGGTGACACATACCACAGACCGGCTCATCGGAAATATTGAAATCGATACACCATGATGAGCTGGTGAATTCCCTAATTTTGGAGGTTCAGAATGCGGTTGACAATCCTGTAAAAAGGGCATATAGTAATAATTATTTTTCATTTTTCGCAACATTTGCCCTTTTTTTATTGATAAAACCGATTAATTCAATCAGAAAAATGTATCTTCTGAGGACATCAGTTTGATACAGCAGGATATAGAAAGGATGAAGAACAAGTGTCACAGCCGAAAAGGAAGCTCAAGCTAGGCGTATTCATCGCAGGAACTGGACATCATGTTGCCTCTTGGAGACATCCGAACGCCGTATCAGATGCAGCCATGAACCTTGATTATTTTAAACAATTAGCGAAAAAAGCAGAGGAAGGAAAGCTGGATTTGCTCTTTTTAGCTGACAGCTTATCCATTAACCAAACCTCTCATCCGAATGTATTGACGAGATTTGAACCGCTCACCCTGCTTTCCTCCATTGCTGAGTCTACTTCATCAATTGGTTTAGCAGCAACAGCATCCACTACATACAGTGAGCCTTTCCATATTGCAAGACAGTTTGCCTCCCTTGATCATTTATCAGGCGGAAGAGCGGCATGGAATGTGGTCACATCTTCTATTGAAGAAACAGCGAAAAACTTTAGCGGAGAAGAGCATTTAGCACACCATAAACGGTATGAACGAGCAGAAGAGTTCGTCGAGGTCGTCAAAGGTCTGTGGGATTCTTGGGAAGAAGACGCCCTTGTCAGAAACAAGGAAACGGGAGAATTCTTCGAATCTAGTAAGCTTCATGAGCTCCAGCATAAAGGTGAGTTCTTCTCAGTACGAGGTCCTCTCAACGTATCACGCACGCCTCAAGGGCAGCCAGTGATCATTCAAGCAGGATCATCCGAGGATGGTCAAAAGCTTGCAGCGAAAACAGCTGAACTCATTTTCACTGCACAAAACGATCTCGAAAAAGCGAAGGAATTTTATCAAAGCTTGAAGGAGAAAGTAGTGGCTGCTGGTCGTGCTAGAGAGGACGTCAGCATCATGCCGGGGATCTTCCCGATCATTGCTGATACAGAGGAAGAAGCCAAAGCAAAATATGAAGAATTACAGGAGCTGATTGTTCCTGAGATTGGGTTGAGCATTCTGCAAAACTACTTAGGTGGGATTGATCTGTCTCAGTATCCTTTAGACGGACCGCTTCCAGAGATTGATCCAAGCACGTCAAATGCGGTGAAAAGCCGTTTTGATCTTGTGATGAATATGGCGAGAAAGGATAACCTGACCATTCGCCAGCTCTATCAATCGGTTGCCGGCTCTCGTGGTCATAATATTTTCATTGGCACACCAGAGCAGCTAGCAGATGTGATGGAAACATGGATCAATGAAGAAGCAGCAGACGGCTTTAACGTCATGCCGCCGCTCTTGCCAGAAGGGCTGGATGTGTTCGTAGACCGCGTCGTCCCAATCCTTCAGGAAAGAGGTCTATTCAAAACAGAATATACAGGACAAACCTTACGAGAAAATCTAGGATTAACACAGCCAAAAAATCGCTACACGACATAAGGGTGAGGTGACTAACGTTGGGATACACATTTCGTCTGGCAACAGAGGCAGATATAGAGGCGCTGCTTGAACTGACAACAAGAGCCTATGAGCCAATTCGTGAGCTCGGCATCCAGTTCCAAGCAGCACATGCTGATTTCGCTCTCGTGCAGAAAAATGTACAAAAGAATCTTTGCTATGTGATGGAAGAAAACGGAGAACTTCTATCCACCTTGTCGCTCCGTATGCCTTGGGGAGAGCAGCCAGGACCGTTCGGCGTCCCTCACATTTGGTGGTTTGCTTCAGAGCCTTCCGCCAAAAAAGGGACAGGCTCTGTCTTGCTGGAATGGGTGGAAACTGAAGTGCTAAGGGATACCCTGAAGGTGCCATACGTATCTCTAGGTACAGCTGATAAGCATCCGTGGCTCATGGACATGTATGAGCGCAAAGGCTACGTCAGAGCAGGAGAAAAGGATTTAGGCAAGGGTCACATCACGGTTTATTTTAAAAAACAACTAAGGTCAGATATGACACAATTATAAGAAGAAAGAAGGGTTTACGAACATGAAAAACAAAAAGTGGCTAGTCGTTCTATTTGCAGCAATGCTGGCAGTTTTAGCAGCTTGCGGCGGCAACAATCAGAGTGAAGGCAAAGAAAAAGTGTTAAAAGTAGGCGCCACAGGACAAAGCTATCCGTTTGCTTATAAAGACAATGGCAAGCTTGTTGGCTTCGATGTCGAAGTAACTGAAGCCATTGCAAAAAAACTCGGCTACAAACTAGACTGGCAGTTGAGTGAATTCAGCGGACTGATGGGACAGCTGACATCTGGTAAGCTGGATACAGTTTCAAACCAAGTCGCAGTCACAAATGAGCGTAAACAAACGTTTAACTTTACAGATACGTACGCTTACGCAGGAACACAAATCATCGTGAAAAAGGACAACAACGACATCAAAGGTCTTGATGATTTAAAAGGAAAAACAGTGGCGGCGGTTCTTGGCTCTAACCACGCCAAAAACCTAGAGAGCAAAGACCCGGACAAAAAAATCAATATTAAAACATATGAAACGCAAGACGGTGTATTAAATGAAGTGGCGAATGGCCGAGTAGATGCTTATGTCAACGGACGCAGTGTATTACTTGCTCAAATTGAAAAAACAGGTCTGCCGCTCAAAATCGTTGGCAACCCAATTGTGTATGAAGAAGTAGGCTACCCATTTGCCAAAGATAAAAAGCATGACAAGCTAAGAGAAGAATTTAACAAAGCGATCAAAGAATTAAGAGAAGACGGGACACTGAAGAAATTGTCTGAGAAGTATTTCAAAGACGATGTCACGGTGCCAATTAAAAAATAACGACAGCGGCGGTGAAGAGCAGACATGAACAAAATTGATTGGCAGTATATGGTGACGGTTTTTCCGACATTGATTCAATACTTGCCGATAACGATCTTCATGGCGATTGTCTCCATGGTATTTGCCATTATCATTGGTGTGGTATTCGCTCTCATTACGAAAAATCGGATACCTGTTTTATACCAATTTGCCAAGCTGTATATTTCTTTTTTCAGAGCGGTTCCAACCTTGGTTCAGCTCTTTCTCATTTATTTTGGTCTTCCGCAGCTATTCCCTGCGATGACCTCAATGGATGCCCTAACAGCGGTCATTATCGGATTAAGTATTAAAAACTCAGCATACTTAGCAGAAATTTTCAGAGCGGCCCTCAATTCTGTAGATGAAGGGCAGCTAGAGGCATGTCTATCTGTCGGCATGACAAGATGGCAGTCTTACGTCAGAATTATTTTCCCGCAGGCAGTCAGAAATGCGATTCCAGCGACGGGGAATACCTTTATCGGTCTCTTAAAAGAAACATCTCTTGCCTTTACCATTGGGGTGGCAGAAATGTTTGCCCAAGGAAAGATGATTGCGTCCGCGAACTATAAATACTTTGAAACCTATTTAGCCGTAGGGATTGTGTATTGGGTTATGACCATCATTTATAGCTTCCTTCAAGACCTATTTGAACGAAAAATCAGCAAACCTTACCGGAATTAAGGAGGTGTGGACATGATCAAGCTCACCAATTTGAAGAAATCATTCGGCGATCTTGTCGTCTTAGACGGAATCAATCTCGATGTGCAAAAAGGGCAGGTTGTGGCCATTATCGGACCTTCTGGCTCCGGTAAATCCACCTTGCTGCGCTGCTTAAATTTATTAGAAATACCAGATGAAGGCATGATTGAAATTGGCGATGCGAGGCTCGATGCGTCCAAGTATACACGTAAAGAAGCCCATCATTTGCGTCAACAAACGGCCATGGTGTTTCAAAACTATAATCTATTTAAAAACAAGACAGCACTGCAAAACATCACAGAATCACTGCTTGTGACGAAAAAAATGACGAAGCAGCAAGCAAATGAGATTGGGATGAAGCTGCTGAAGCAGGTAGGATTAGAGCAAAAGGCTGACAGCTATCCAGTCACGTTATCTGGCGGACAGCAGCAGCGAATTGGAATTGCCCGTGCGTTAGCGGTTGATCCACATGCCATTTTACTCGATGAACCAACGTCAGCGCTTGATCCAGAGCTTGTCTCAGGTGTACTTCAAGTTATTAAATCCATTGCGATTCAAGAAACAACGATGATCATCGTCACACATGAAATGGCGTTTGCAAGAGAAGTGGCAGACCATGTGATTTTCATGGCGGATGGTCATATTATTGAACAGGGCACACCAACTGAGTTATTTGATGAAACGAAGAATGAACGGACAAAACGATTTATCCAAAAAGAAGCAGCGGCTGAAGAAGCATAAGCTGCTTTTTACTCTTTAGAGGGGTGAGTATCAGTGAAATCAATAGGAAATGAAGCTTTAAACAAACGTTTAATTAACATTCGCCGAGCACTTCATGAGCATCCAGAGCTGGCGTTTGAAGAATATGAAACGACAAAGAAACTGCGCGGCTGGTTAGAAGAAGAAGGGATCACTGTACTCGATATCCCAGCTCTTCAAACAGGGATTGTCTGTGAAATCAAAGGAGAACAAGAGGGACCAACGATTGCCCTAAGAGCCGATATTGATGCACTTCCGATTGAAGAAGCATCTGGCGAACCATTTTCCTCAAAGGTACCTGGGAAAATGCATGCATGCGGTCATGATTTCCATACGGCTTCCATCTTTGGAGCGGCTCTTTTATTAAAAGAGCGGAAACACGAGATGAAAGGAACGGTCCGCATTTTGTTCCAGCCGGCTGAGGAAGTCGCGCAAGGAGCGAAACACGTCATAGAGGCAGGCGTATTAGATGGAGTGGATGCGATTTTTGGTATGCACAACAAACCTGATCTGCCAGTAGGCACCATTGGTATTAGAGAAAAAGCATTAATGGCAAGTGTTGACCGGTTTGAAATCGATATTAAAGGAACGGGTGGCCATGCAGGTATTCCGAATCACACGGTGGACCCGATTGCCATCAGCGGGCAGATCACAAGTGCTCTTCAGCAAATCGTCAGCCGCCGCATCAGCTCATTGCATCATGCAGTAGTCAGCATCACACGCATTCAAGGCGGTACATCATGGAATGTGATACCTGATTATGTTGAAATGGAAGGAACCGTTCGGACGTTTGAGCCTGAAGTGAGAGCGATGATTCCAGATCTCATGAAACAAATCGTGAGCGGGATTGCAGAAGGGTTTGGGGCAAAAGGCGAAGTGAAATGGCATCCGTATTTGCCTTCTGTGTTGAATGACGAGCGTTTGACAAAGGTGGTCGAAGAAACGGCAGATGCGCTGGATCTCACAGTAGTTCAGGCAGAGCAGTCACCGGGCGGAGAAGATTTTGCCCTTTATCAAGAACGCATTCCAGGCTTTTTTGTATGGATGGGGACTAGTGGTACCAAGGAGTGGCATCACCCTGCGTTTACATTAAATGAAGAAGCACTTCCAGTTGCCGCTGCCTTCTTTTCCGAGCTTGCCGTTCGGGCATTGGAGTCACGATCATGGAACTAACAAAACAACTGGCAGAGGCTGTACTTGTAGCTGATCCGCTTCAAGATCAGCGGTCCGTTGAAATGGCTCGATATGGTCTGTTAGACGTTGCGGCAGCAGCGCTTGCTGCGAGAGAGGATGAAGGTATACAGAAGCTAATGGCGCTTGTGGAACAAGAAGGCGGAGCCGCTCAAATTCCTGTCATTGGACAAGGGAAGAAGGTCAGCCGTCAAGCCGCAGCCATGCTGAACGGCTACTTGATCCACGCCCTTGATTATGATGATGTGCACTCAGATGTGAGAGGACATCCCAGTGCGGTGATCATCCCAGCATTGCTTTCACAGCTGACAGACAGCAAAGGGTATGGTGATCGATTTTTAGCAGCCTACATTACAGGCGTTGAAGTGATGGCAAGGCTTGGCGAATCCATCGGCAAGGCGCATTATGAGCGGGGCTGGCATAATACCGGAACCCTCGGAGCCATTGCAGCAGTATGTGCCATTGGGTATTTAAAACAAGTCTCGCAGGAAGAGCTGGCGAAGGCAATCGGCTTTGCCGGAGCGCAATCAGCCGGAATGAGAAAGCAGTTCGGCTCTGATATGAAACCATTACAAGCCGGCTTAGCGGCTAAAACAGCCGTCTGGTCTATGGACTTAGCTTGTTCAGGTTTTGGCGGGAATGAATCGGTTCTTGATGGTACGCTTGGTTTCTTTTCTCTCTATGGAGATCAGGAGCTGGCGGAAAATCGTTTACTAGAGGAGTATGGTATAGCGTGGCGTATTGTCTCGCCGGGGCTGTGGTTCAAAGTATACCCGTTCTGCTCAGCAGCGCATCATGCAGCAGATGCGATTCTATCCTTAATGGAAGAGCATACTTTCTTATCGGATCAGGTGAAACAAGCAGAGGTCATATTCCCGCCTGGCGGAGATGCAGCGCTTATTGAGCGGACACCTTTGACGGGCGAAGAAGGACGATTCAGTGTCGAATACGTCATCGCACTTGCCGTATTTGGACAGACGCTTACGCTGGATGCCTTTACGAAAAAAACCATTCCATCAGACATGCGCACATGGATGAAGCGGGTGAGCAGAGAATATGATCAAACGACAGAACCCCATCCAGACGCTGTCCCAAAAGGTCGCTTTACGATTGTGAAGCTTACCTTATCTGATGGCACCACCATTAGCAAACGAGTCGATCTTCCGCGGGGAGCACCAGGCCATGCACTATCGAAAGAAGACATCATGCAAAAATTAAACAGTGTCACAGACGCATCACATGCACAGCAGATTTTACAAGTTATTGAAGACGGAAACGATTCTTCTTATTTGCAGCTGCTGGCATGATTTAAAAAGAAGAAAAGGGCTAAAATTTATTTAGCCCTTTTTGTGTATCATTTCTTATTCCATTTTAGTAAACGTCAAGCCAATATGAGCAAGTGCCTGCGGCAAGTCTTTCCGGATGGTGATGTCTTTAAATGAAATATTCGACTGAATCGCACTTAGAGCAAGATCTTGTTTAATCCCTGTTAAAACAGCCGAAATTCCTAAAAGTTTCAGCGTTTGTGCATAGCTGACCAAATATTGAATGCTCTGTTCATTCAGGCGTTTTGTTCCCGATACATCAATGACCAAATGAGAGAGCGACAGTCTGTAGCTTTCCTGTAAAATGGTTTCTAAAATATGCTGAGCACGTGTCTCTTCGATATCACCTAGGAGAGGAAGCACGGCGACACCGTCAACAACTGGGACGATCGGTACAGATAATTGCTGAATCTGCCGGTTGGCACGGTCGAGTTCGAGGACGTAGCTTAATAAAGAAGCCATCGTTTCAAACATATGCACGTGTTCTTCTGTGAATTGCTGCGGCCTTAGATCAAGTCCGCAAATCGTTCCGTAGTTCGTACCATCTGTAAAATCAATCGGCACGCCAATGAATGATCCGCCTTGAAGACGTTTCGTGACTTCTAAGTATTTAGAACGATCATCCAATGATATATCAGGGATCACAAGCGTATCCTGATGATCGACCGCCAGCTTGCAAAATGTCTTCTCGTAAGGAATTTCTTCTCCTTCTTCAAGAAGCTGCTCGTCATGATTTAGCACCTTGACAATCTGATTGGTGGTTTGATCGTTTTTAGCAATAAACAGTGTATTCACATCAGTGAATTGACTCATCATGTTTAAAATACTCGTAGAAGCATCATGAAAATTGCGAAACTGTTTTAATAGTTGTTGACGAGGCATTGTTTTAGGACTCCTTGTAGCTCCGATCATAGACCGGAACAATAGTTGATTTGTCTCTATCATACAAAATGAAACGAGAAATAGATATATTTTAATGCGCAAATCCATGTGAATCGGGCGAGAACAAAAAGGACTGCCGATCCTGAGATCTGGCAGTCTGCTGGTTAAAGGGAGACAGGGACGGTAGACATAGAGAAAAATTCCTCATACAACGCTTGAACGGCTTCTTTTTCTTGAGCCGCTTTGACGCCAAACATCATGCTGACCTCTGAAGAGCCTTGATTGATCATTTCAATATTGACCTTCGCTTTTGACAGCGCCTCTGCTGCTCTTGCTGTGGTGCCAACATTGTGACGCATCGCTTCTCCTACAACCATAATGAGTGAGAGATTCGGCTCTAACACGACCTCATCTGCATCAAGCACGAGCTTCAAGCGGTCGAGCAGCTCTTGTTCAATATGCTGCTCCTCCAGCTGATCCTGTCTTAAAATAATGTTCATATCGTCAATGCCAGAAGGAACGTGCTCATACGTAAGCCCATATTCCTCTAACGTTTGCAGCACCTTACGTCCAAAACCGACTTCTCTGTTCATCAAATACTTGCTAATATAAATGCTGCAAAATCCGCTGTCTGAGGCGATTCCGACAACTGGTCCATTTGTATGATCTCGCTGGTTCACAATTTTTGTGCCTTTTGCCGAGGGATTATTGGTGTTTTTAATCTGTACTGGAATGCCTGCACGGAAGGCTGGAATGAGTGCTTCATCGTGGAACACAGAAAAACCAGCATAGGATAGCTCGCGCATTTCCCGGTACGTCAGCTCTGTAATCTCCTTCGGCTCATGAACGATCGTTGGATTAACAGCGTAAACAGCATCCACATCTGTAAAGTTTTCATACACTTCTGCTTTCAAACCGTTTGCTAAAATGGAACCGGTAATATCGGAGCCGCTGCGAGAAAAGGTGACAATATCTCCCAATAGGCTAAAGCCAAAAAAGCCAGGGAATATGATGATGCCAGAGCGCTCTCTTAATTTGTACAAATGATCATATGACTCCGGAAGGACTTGCGCTTGGCCAGGCTCATCGCTCACAAATAAACCAGCTTCCTTTGGATTCACATAGTGAGCTTCGACACCTTGATGGCGGAAATAGGCGGCAATGAGCTTTGCGTTATTGTCTTCACCGCTTGCTTTGATGGCATCAAGATATCGCTCAGGATGAGACGTATCAGCCTGTAAGAGGGCGTCTAGATCTTGCCTGATGGTGTCAATCACGTCATGACTTAACCCGAGTTCATCCGCAATGGAGGCATACCGTTCGATGACGGCTTCCTGTAAATCGTGTGCTTCGCCTAAACGTAAATATTGCTCACCGCAGCTAATTAATAGATCGGTGACCTTCGTATCCGTTGAATGCCGTTTTCCTGGTGCGGAAACAACGACTGCTTTTCGAGCTGGATCTGCTGTTACAATGTCAAATACCTTTTGCAGCTGCTTGCCAGATGCAAGTGAACTGCCACCAAATTTAACGACCTTCAATGCATACATCTCCTATAGTAAAAATTTTCTCACAAATTGAATAGTTCCTATTATCAACTCTTTTCTTTAAATTATCAAGGTTTTTCTTCGCTGTAAATACAAATGTCCTTTTGGAGAGGACGATATAGCGTGAGTATATGAAAAAAGAGCCGGCAATATGCCGAGCTCTTTTCTTATGAAGAAGATGAGGAGGAAGATAGCTCCTGCTTCATCACTTTATTCTCGCGTTTTTCCTTTAAGAAAAAGGAGAGGACGAGTCCAAGGACCGCAATCAAACCAGACACGATAAATGATGTGTTCATGCCGTGAACGGCTGATTTTAATGGGCTGGCTAATTCTGCATTTGCAGCAGAACTGCTCATGATGGAGACAAGCACAGCCGTCCCAATGGAGCCGCCCATTTGTCTCATCGTGTTATTCATCGCTGTCCCATGCGGGATCAAATGAGGCGGTAAAGAGTTAATACCTGCGGTTGTCAGCGGCATCATGATCATCCCAACCCCGATTAAGCGAAGCGTGTAGGCGACCGTAATGAGGGCGATGGATGAATCAAGGGTGAGCAGCATAAATGGCAGGGTAGTAACAGTAAGTATCGTAAACCCGCCTAATGCCAGCCCTTTTCCACCGACTTTATCAAAAATCCGTCCAATAATTGGTGAGAGGAGCCCCATAAAGAGAGCACCAGGCAATAAGATCAGTCCTGTATCAAGAGCAGACAATCCTCTGACATTTTGCGTATAGAGCGGCAGAATCGTCTCTGTCCCAATCAATAAAGCAAAGACAAGCATCCCAAGGAAGGTCGTTAAGCTAAAGATCGCAAACTTAAAGACACCAAATTCAAGCATCGGTCTTGTCAAATTCGACTGGCGCAGAATAAAGAAGAACAAGCTCACAGCGCCGACAATCAGCGATATGAGGACAGTGGCACTCGTCCAGCCATATGTTCCGACACTAGAAAATCCGTAAAGCAGCCCACCGAAACCGAAGGACGACAAGATGACTGATAAAACATCAATACGTGTCTCTCTTTGCTGCGTTACATTTTTCATTAAGAAGAAAGCAAGAATGAGATCAATGATACCGATTGGCAGAACAATATAGAACAAGAACTTCCAGCTGAAGGAATCAACAATCCAGCCGCCAAGTGTCGGCCCAAGCGCTGGTGCGAACGAAATGACAAGACCGACCATGCCCATCGCCTGCCCGCGCTTTTCTTTCGGGAAAATGGTTAAAAAGATCGTTTGCATCAGCGGCATTAAAATCCCTGCGCCGGCTGCCTGCACAATACGCGCTGCAAGTAATACAGGGAAATTCGTTGCAAATGAAGCAAGAATTGTACCGGCTGTAAAGATGCTAAGCGCCGTTAAAACTAAAGAACGGCTTGAAAATTTCTCGATTAAGAAAGCCGTGATCGGGATGAGAATCCCGTTTGTCAGCATAAAGGCTGTGGTGAGCCACTGTCCCTTGCTGACATCAATATTGAATTCCTCCATGATATGTGGGATCGCTGGAATGAGCAGCGTTTGGTTTAAAATCGCGACGAATGCCCCAACGAGGAAAATCCCCACAATCACAGATCGATTATACGATGTTGTTGATTGGTTCATGTTATCCCTTCTTTATCTATAGAATGATGCTTTTCAGCTGTGACACGTTTTGTGATAAAACGCTGTTTTTACCTAAATAATCGAGCAATGAGCTGATTAAAAAGGTTCTCGGTTGGTCCTTTGATAATTCTTGGCTCAGCAGCTCAAACGCAGAGAGGAGATCGTCCTTTTCTTCTCCGTTTGGCAGTGCGTGAAGCTCTTGTTTGATCTTCGTTAAGGACGAGATGACAAGCTTTTCTTCATCATATTCGTCCTGTGAAGAAAGCAAATAAGAGTCCATCAGCTGATCTGTTAACACAGGCTCAATGGAGCAAGGCTTTTTCGACACACGGTCCATCACGCCAATAATCATTTCGGCGGCATTTTCTAATTGGATGTTCTTGCGCTCAATCGCCAGCATTAAGATGAATTCTCTCATTAATCCGTTGAGGACGATCACAAGATCCCAGACGTAAGGCGCAACAGATTCACCATATGTGCTTAAAATAATGTCTCTGTGCCGCTGCATGATAATGGAGCGTGTCTCACGTAAATGCTTAATGACAATGGGCGAATGCTGCGAAAAAGCTTCAAAGGACAGCATATTCAAAAATTTATGATTCTCTTTAAACTCTTCAAGCTCAAGTTTGATCTTCTTTGTGAATTTTTCCTTTTTGGACAGCGTCGTTTCTGAATGAATGATGCGCGAGATCTCTCTCATTTTCAGCTGATTGTATTTAATCAGTTCTAATAGAAGAGCTTCCTTTGAATCAAACAGTTTATAAATAGACGCTTTTGATATTTTACAGGCATCGGCAATTGACTGCATGGAGACACTCATATAGCCTTTTTGAGAAAATAATTTCTTTGAAACCCGCAAAATCTCTTCTTGCTTTTCGTTCATCTTCATAAGTCCTTTCCGAATCGGTAAAACCATATGGTCACAATGGAAACCGAGTGGTCACTTTTGCAATGATAACAAAACCAATGACCCATGACAAGAAAAGAAACTTAAAAAATACCTATCTATGTGACAGGTATTTTATCCTTCCGCATGTGCGGCATATATGATGATCTGTCCGTTAAGTTCGACGATCAAAAGGTCTTTTCGCTCCTTTACAGAGTAAATAGCTGTCCCTTTTTTCAACCGGGAAGCTGTGCCGTGATCAAAATTCTTGGCAGCTGTTTTCTGAATGACACCTACTTGCTGATATTTTGTGACGGTTAGTTGATGGGTCCAATCTACATTTGTTTGATAGACAGTTCCTTCCCTTCAAGACAGCTTTTATATCGTCATAGTCGTTTCCAAAGGATGTATCGGCGAGTAATGAGATTGTATGTTGGCACAAAATACGATACATTTAACGTATGAATAATCCAATCCATCCAACCCGAGAAGACATGAGACTGATTTCTGTGCTGCACGCATTGGCTGATCCAATCCGGTTAGAAATTGTCCGCTGCTTAGCAGAAGCAGGGGAGAGAACATGCGGCACGTATGAGATGAATATTGCCAAATCCACGCTTTCCCACCACTTCAAAGTGCTGAGGGAGGCAGGCGTCGTGAAAGTGAGAATGGACGGTAAACACCGCTACTATTCTTTAAGAAAAGAAGACATCGAGACCGCTTTTCCTGGACTCGTGTCATCCATTTTAGCCGTAGATAAAGAGCGGTGGTAAGCCAGCTGTCTAGTAAAGCAGCTGGCTGTTTTATTTCCCATAAATCGACTCATACAGTCTTTTCACCGCCGGCTCAATATCCTCTGGCCGCATATGAGAGAAGCCGAGGACGAGTGGAACAAAGCCTTCCTGATGCCCCGGCAATTGCTCATCAAGGGTAAAACGGTCCATCCCGTACATTTTCAGCTTTCTTTCTTTGGCTCGCTGTAAAATCTCATGCTGCGTGCGGTTTGAGCGGAACTCTGCGATAAAATGAAGTCCAGCATTTTCCCCAATAATCCGTACATTGTCAGTAAAAACCGTGTCGAGCTCTTCAATGAGCTGCTTCCGTTTTTCCTCATATAAACCATTCATTCTTTTAATATGCCGCTGATACGCCCCATCTTTTATAAAATGAAGAAGGGTGTATTGTGTAAAAAGGCTGGCTGTTTGAATGAAGAAGTGCTGTTCTTCCTTATAGCGTCTCAATAAATGCTGCGGGAGCACCATGTAGCTTAGTCTTAAGCCTGGCAGCAATGATTTTGAAAAGGTCCCCATATAAATGACTTTGTCATATCGATCCAAACTTTGCAGCGCTGGAATGCTGTCTGTACCATACTTGAATTCACTGTCATAATCATCCTCGATAATATAACGGCCGGGCTGATCGGCTGCCCAGTTTAAGAGCTGAATCCGCCGTGAAATCGGCATGATGACGCCAGTCGGAAACTGATGTGAAGGGGTAATGATCAACACATTCGGCTCTTTCTTCTGAATGTCACTCATCCGCACCCCTTTTTGATCAATGCCAATCGTTTCAATTCGGTGATGATTGTTTTTCAGCATTTGATAGAGCCGGCGATAGCCAGGGTTTTCTAATCCGTATACTTGATCGGCTGGAAGAATGCTTGATAAAGAATGGATAAGTGATTGCGTGCCTGCGCTTAAAATGAGCTGTTCTGGGTAGCATTTGACACCTCGCGCAAGCCCGATCAACCGGGCAATCGTTTCCCGAAGCTCGTACACACCTTGTGGATTCGGAAGCTCACCAAAGGCTTCTTGATGGAGGCTGATCGCCTTTTGTTCACTTTTCAGCCAGCTTTTAAATGGAAAATTGGCTGTATCAACAGAGATATGTGAAAAGGAATACCAGTCGTCCCGTGCAATCGGCTCCTCCTTTAAATCTGCTGGAAGGGACGAGGGTTTCAGCTGACCTGACTCATGAAACGTTTCTAATGATTCCACAAAAAAACCTTTGCGTTCGACCGAATATAAATATCCCTCAGCAAGCAGCTGCTGATACGCGCCATTCACTGAATTCACGCTGACGTTTAATGTATCGGCTAACTCTCGTTTAGAGGGTAATTGATCGTGCGGCTGAAGGTTTCGATTTAAAATTTCACCTTTAATTTTCGTATAAATTTGATGATAAATAAATCCGTTTGCCCCTGTTTGATCTAGTTGAATTGTCAGCATCACGTCATTCCATCCTCTCTGGTACCATGAAAAAAATGATATTGGTACTTTCTATCATACCAAAAAATATTCAGAATAATAAAAAAGACATAAAGGGGATGGATGACAATGAGTCAAACGACAACAAACCGTTTTTCAACAGAAGAATGGCAGGGGAAAAGAGATCAATACGTCGCAAGAGGCGTGAGTAATGGCAACCGTCATCTTGCAGCGAAGGGGAAGGGAGCCGAGCTGTTCGATATCGATGGGAAACGTTTTATCGATTTTGCAGGCGCTATCGGTACATTAAATGTAGGTCATTCACATCCAAAGGTTGTAGAAGCCGTCAAAGCACAGGCAGACAGTCTGATTCACCCAGGATTCAACGTCATGATGTACGAATCGTATATTGAATTGGCAGAGAAGCTATGCCGCCTCACACCAGGCGGCCATGACAAGAAAGCCATTTTCCTAAATTCAGGTGCAGAAGCTGTTGAAAATGCGGTGAAAATTGCACGTAAATATACGAAAAGACAGGCCGTTGTGTCGTTTACAAGAGGCTTTCACGGCAGAACGAATATGACGATGAGCATGACGAGCAAGGTCAAGCCATATAAATTTGGGTTCGGACCATTTGCGTCAGAGGTGTATCAAGCGCCGTACCCTTATTACTATCAAAAGCCAGAAGGATTAAGCGATGCAGCCTACGATGAGTACATCATTGATCAATTCAATCAATTCTTCGTCGCAGCCGTTGCACCAGAAACCGTTGCTTGTGTGGTCATGGAGCCAGTCCAAGGGGAGGGCGGATTTATTGTACCATCGAAGCGTTTTGTACAGCACGTTGCTTCATTCTGTCAGCAGCACGGGATTGTCTTTGTGGCAGATGAGATCCAAACAGGCTTTGCGAGAACAGGGAAATACTTTGCGATTGAGCACTTTGATGTGGTGCCGGACTTAATCACGGTGTCAAAATCTCTTGCGGCTGGATTGCCGCTAAGCGGTGTTATTGGCAGAAAAGAACTGCTTGATGCGGCAGATCCAGGTGAGCTTGGGGGGACATATGCAGGAAGTCCATTAGGCTGTGTGGCAGCACTAGCGGTTCTTGATATTATTGAAACGGAACAATTGAATCAACGATCTGAGCACATCGGACAAGTCATTGAGGACAAAGCAAATGATTGGAGAACAACGTATCCATTCATTGGAGAAGTCCGCCGATTAGGGGCAATGGCGGCGATTGAAATTGTGGAAGATCAAAAAACGCGTACACCAGATAAGAAAACAGCCGCAGCGATTGCAGCATATGCAAATGAGCACGGGCTGCTCTTATTAACGGCAGGGATTAATGGGAATATTATTCGCTTCTTAACACCACTTGTCATCACAGATGAGCTGCTGAATGAAGGACTAGGGATCATCGAGGACGCCTTCAAAGCACGCTAAACAACAAAGGGGGATGGTTGTATGCAAAAACAACAAATGGCAAAAACCATGTCGCAGTCTGACGTACTGTTTTTATCCATTGGTGCAATGCTTGGATGGGGCTGGGTTGTACTTTCGGGAGATTGGATTTTAACAGCAGGATTTTTAGGCAGTGTCATCGCCTTTGTCATCGGCGGTATTCTCGTCATCTTTATTGGACTCACGTATGCTGAGCTTTCGTCTGCCATTCCAGAGACGGGAGGAGGGCTCGTCTTTGTCCAGCGGGCATTTGGGATGAAATCAGCGTTCGTCTCAGCATGGGGCGTATTGTTTGGTTATGTGTCCGTCATTACGTTTGAAGCTGTTGCCTTGCCGACAGTTATTGATTATGTCATTCCAACACAGCATGTTGGCTTCCTATGGAATATAGGGGGATGGGACGTTTATTTCACATGGGTGTTGATTGGATCTGGTGGTGCTTTATTTTTAACAGCGCTGAACTACATTGGCGCCAAGCCAGCTGCTATTTTTCAATCTGTTTTTACAGTGGCCATTATCCTGACAGGTTTTCTTCTTTTAGGCGGCGCAACATTTAATGGAAATCTAGCAAACCTTGAGCCGATGTTTCAAGGCGGAGTTGGCGGTCTCATGGCGGTTTTAGTGATGATTCCCTTTTTATTCGTTGGTTTTGATGTCATCCCGCAAGTGGCGGCGGAGATCAATGCGCCGAAGAGAATTATCGGGAGAATTTTGATTATCTCCATCGTGAGTGCCGTTGTGTTTTATCTGCTCATTGTCTTTGGGGTAGCTGCTGGGCTGTCAAAAGGACAGCTTGAAGCCTCTTCATTGGCGACAGCAGATGCGATGGTGGAGCTGCTCGGTCATCAGGCGTTTGGAACAGTGCTTGTCATTGGCGGTGTAGCAGGAATTGTGACGAGCTGGAATGCTTTTATCATCGGTGCAAGCCGTATTCTATATGCGATGGCGGAAAGAGGCATGATTTCCAAATGGTTTGCGTATATTCATCCAAAGTATAAAACGCCGACAAATGCCATTTTATTTCTTGGTGCTTTGGCTTTTTTTGCTCCATTACTAGGGCGTCCTGCCCTCGTGTGGATTGTCAATGCGGGCGGTGTCGGAATTATCGTTGGGTACTTAATAGTGTCCATTGCCTTTATGAGACTTCGAAAAGCAGAACCAGAGCTTGAGCGTCCATACCGCATTAAGTATTGGCGGACGACAGGCGTTTTAGCTATCGGGCTGAGTCTCCTTTTTCTTTCATTTTATTTTCCAGGAATGCCGGCCTCCTTATCATGGCCAGCTGAATGGATATTGCTTTTAGGTTGGGCACTCATTGGGTATATACTATATGTAATGAATCCAAGAACGAAGGAGACGGTAGAGCATGACAAACGAACTCAAAGTGTATAATCCTGCAACAGGAGAAGAAATTGCTTCAGTTGCTCAGCATACAAAAGAACAGATCGAAGACGCCATTACCCGCTCACATAAAGCATTCAAAGCATGGGCAAAAACGTCTGCGCATGAACGTGCCAATATCATTCGCAAGTGGTTTGATCTCATGATTGAACATAAAGAAAGGCTCGCGAAAATCATCACGGAAGAAAACGGGAAGCCGTATCAAGAAGCATTAGGCGAAATCGTCTATGCGGCTGGATACATTGAATGGTACGCAGAGGAAGCCAAACGGATATACGGCAGAACCATTCCGTCACATACGACGAACAAACGCCTTTTTGTCACAAAGCAGCCAGTGGGCCCTGTTGCGGCCATTACACCGTGGAATTTCCCAGCAGCCATGATCACGAGAAAGGCTGCACCAGCACTTGCAGCGGGCTGTACGTTTATTGTGAAGCCTGCTGAAGACACGCCGCTGACGGCTATTGAACTTGTGAAATTAGGCCACGAAGCTGGAATTCCAGAGGATGCCCTGCAATGGGTGGTTGGAGATGGAAAAGAAGTCGGTGAAATATTCACAGATAGTCCATTGATTCGCAAAATCACGTTCACAGGCTCAACGCCAGTCGGAAAGCATCTGATCAAAAACAGTGCGAGTACAGTCAAGCACGTATCAATGGAGCTTGGCGGTCATGCTCCGCTCATCGTAGACAAAGATGCCAATCTTGAACTAGCTGTCAAACAAGCAGTGGCGTCTAAGTTCCGTAATGCAGGACAAACCTGTGTCTGTGCCAACCGCTTAATTGTGCATGAAGACATTCATGAAGCATTTGCTCAAGGCTTCAGCAAAGAAGTAGAAAAGCTGAAAGTGGGAAATGGCTTTGAAGAAGGCACATCCATCGGCCCAATTATCAACAAGCGCGGCTTTGATAAAATTGTCAGCCAAATTCAAGATGCAGTCGATAAAGGGGCGAAAATCCTTGTCGGCGGTGATACGCATTTTGATGATGACAAGTCATATTATTTTGTCCAGCCAACGGTTCTCACACATGTAGACCCTTCCATGAACATCATGCATGAAGAAACCTTTGGACCAGTGGCACCGATTACGACGTTCAAAACGCTAGATGAAGCGATTGAATTAGCGAACGATACACCTTTTGGTCTTGCAGCTTATTTCTTTACAGAGAATTATCGAAACGGCCTCTACATCTCAGAGAATCTTGATTACGGGATAATCGGCTGGAATGATGGCGGCCCATCGGCTGTTCAAGCACCATTCGGAGGAATGAAAGAAAGCGGAATTGGCCGTGAAGGCGGCATCGAAGGGATCGAACCGTATTTAGAAACCAAATATGTATCCATTGGTTTAGACGAATAAACGTGAAAAAGACTGTCCGAAGAAGGAATCTCGGCAGTCTTTTTTATGTTAAACAGCCGGCGGAAAAAGCTGCTCCACCGTTTCTTTTGTTTCTTTCAGAATTTCGTGGATGTAATCTGCTGGTGCCTGCTCCATGCTGCTGAACAAAAGTCGTTCAACAGGCTCAACACCAATAAAATTGAAGACTTCTGTATCTGTTGTCATGCGATGGGAGGCGGAAACGATCCGGTTAGAGTCAAGAAAGGTCCTTGGAGCATCGTGCGTGTTGATAATGACACCCTTTTTGTGCCGAAGCAGGTTTTCAATAGCCCCATGCTCATTGATTTGATAAGCGAAGCCCTCAGAAAAAACGCGTTCTACATAGCCCTTTAGCATAGCGGGTAAGCCTGTCCACCAAATGGGAAAAATAAACGTTAGGACATCTGCTTGCTGAATCAGCTTCTGCTCTGTTTGAATGGCAATTGGGACATCACCCCGTTTGATCGCAGCCTTTTCCAACATGCTTAGCTCTGGCGAAAAACCAAGAGCATAGACATCACGAATAGTCACTTCATGACCATTGTTCAAAAGAGTGCTGACAACAAGATCTAATAAGGTTTGATTTAAGCTTTGCTGGGGATGAGCAAATATAATTAAATGGTTCATCTCATAGCCTCCTAGGTGGTCATGTGTCTCATTATGGCACGCGTCACCATCCTATTCAATCCTATATTGGTAATAATAGGTTGGAAAAATGATCTCGTGTTCAAGGTGGAAAGAAACAAAGCGATCGTTTCCGTGAAAACGATCGCTTACGAATCAATTATTTCTTTCTAAAAGCAAGCCCAAGCGCAATCAGTGCTACGACTAGAGCAGCAATGGACAACCCTATTACAAGTGGTGAGGAAGAGTTGGAGGCTGTTTCAGATGCCTTTTCTTCTTTTGGTTTTTCTTGTCCATGTGAATCCGTTACCGTATTAGATGCCACAATGTTTGTGATCGAATGCGGCTTATCAGCATCTTTATCGCCTGTCCATTCAACGACCGTTCCATCCTTATAATATTGATATGCATCCCATGCAGCTTCACCTGCTTTTTCAGGGTTTTTCGCTACAAAAACGAATTGCTGGAACTGTCCGGCAAGCACGCCTTTACCCGTTGCTTCCCAAGTCACTCTTGTCACCTTGCCATCTTTTTCTTCAGTTGACGTTTTCCATCCAGGGACTGGCTCATATTGCTGGAATTCTACGCCTTTAGGTATTGTCACGACAACCTTAGTCGTTGGACTGTCACTCTCAGAAGGAACTTTTAACGTATAGGTTTCCCACGCATTTGTCGCAGACGTATCAGGCTTGACTGTGACATGAGCACTCACAGGAATCGCCAATAAAAATGAAGTGAGAAGCATTGGTAATAAAGCTTTAACGTATTTTTTCATATGGTATGAACTCCTTTTAGTTTCTTCTAATAAATGTGGTATCGATATTTTCAAAAGAACCAGTTAACGCATGGATTTCAATTTTCCAAGTACCTTTTTCATTTAACAAGAGGTTTTCAGCAGAGAAATGACCATTTTTTAATCGTTTCAGCTGAAATTCACTCGGTTTCTCTTCCCCGAATAAGGCGACTTTATGGATCTTGGCTGATACAGATTGAATATCTGTAATCGTTTGTCCATCCTTCTTCGTAAATGCGACCTCGAATGTGTTTTTCCCCGGGGCATTCGGGGTAATGCTCATGGACACAATGTCACGATGCTCGACCTGGTTTGCGCCAAAGAATGGCTCAGGTGCAGGCGGAGGAGGGCTCGGAATATTGGTGAACACAGCCGTTAATAACAAAATGGCGATTCCGATGATCCACTCAGCTCGTAACGAAACGTTTTGTTTCTGTTTCTTTTCCCATCTCAGCATCAAGTAATGGACAAGTCCTAGAAGGCCCATCATGATAAATAAACCAAGCTTGATTAAAAAGGTTCTTCCGTACGCTGATTGGAAAAGAGCATCAAACGATTGCAAAATGAAGATGGCATTCACAAATCCTGAAAACACAATGAGTCCAACAGAGAGCAGTGCCCAAGGGTGAAACGCATTTAATGTATTTCGGATGAGCGGCTGATCTTCATTTGGCAGCTTCTTCAACAATAAAAGCACAATGGCTGTTAAACCACCGACCCAGATCGATGCAGAAACGAGATGGATGAAATCAAGTGACGTTGTCAGTATTTTATTATCGGTTGCTGCTGGATGTCCGATTTGTGCTTTCAGCCAGAGAAGCACTGCGAATAGGAGCAGTGGAAACAACCATACCCGAAAAGAAGTAAAAACCCCTTTTTTCATCGCGACTATGCTCCAAATGGTCAGAAGAACAAATGACACCATGAGCATCATCCACAAACTGCCGCCAGAAGTCGACGCAATGGTTTCTTGTAAGAGCGATGGTTGAAATGCCCCCAAAAAGGACACGTCTGCCGCTGATTTTGTTTGAATTGGCAGCTGGAACACGAGTGCTCCGCCCATCATGATCAGTGACAAAGTCAAAAGCCGTTTCATTCGTTTCACTAATACAGGAGAAATGGCTGTTTTAAACCAAAACAGTCCAAATAAAATGGTCCCGAGAAATAAGCTAAACGACGTATAAAGAAAGGCTTTATCAATGGTCGAGGCAACATCGATGGATTCATTCGTTTGACCTTGATCTAATTGGTCAAAGCCGCCATCCGCTTTGCCAATACTAAACGGGATCATGCCAGAGACAGAGTGACCGTCTGCTGATACCGCATTCCACTGAATGGTATAAATTCCTTTTGGTAAATCCTTTTTTAAAGCAGCTTCCATGATTTTTTGATCTTTAATGACCGTATCTCCTTTATCCACACGATCACCTTTTGCATTGAGCACCTTAATGGCATGAAATCCGCTTTCGATTCCTTCACTAAATGTGATAGAGACCGAAGGAGGCTGCTTATCAAGCTCTTCATTTGCCGCTGGATTTGAGCTGACGACGTATGCGTGAGCAAATGCTTCCTTTGGAATGAAAAAAGCGAACATGACGATAAGGAGCAGAAGCCACTTACTATGTTTCAACAAGTGTATAACCGCCTTTCTACCTATGAAAATGTCTCATGTATCAGAAAGAAAGCGGCAGTAAACTGTGAGTCACAGAAAAAACCGCTCCTCCTATTGTGCCGCTCACTCTAAAAGGTAAACGAAACAAACAGCAAGATGGTTCACTTTTTCTGTGTCATGTCTGCGCAGACATTTCTTGATTGAATAGGTTTGATCATGTATAAGCCTAGTCGATTTAAGAAGAGGAAACAAGAAGTGACTATTTGAAAGTTGTGAAATTACAATGAATTTTGCATCAAAACCACGGCACGTCAACCTTTTTACTCCATTTGTCCTATGCTCTGACAGAGAATTCACATCATATTTCAATTTTGTCACACACTAAGTGACAAAGTGACATTTAGTTTCAATTGAAGGGAAAGTGAAAGCGTTTTACGATAGGGTTAAGGGCTCCACTGACACTTGTTATTATATCTTTTGACCTATAAAGGCCTGAATAAAGGGAGAGAAGAAAGGAGTTTTCATAGATGCAGGAAAAAAGCGGATTCCGCGTAAAAGTACAGCGCTTTGGAAGCTATTTAAGCGGCATGATTATGCCGAATATTGGAGCATTTATCGCTTGGGGACTCATTACGGCATTGTTCATTCCGAGTGGCTATTTGCCAAATGAACAATTAGCTTCACTTGTTGGTCCAATGATCAACTACTTACTGCCGCTCTTAATCGGTTACACAGGCGGTAAGCTCGTATACGACCATCGAGGCGGGGTACTCGGTGCAACCGCGACGATTGGGGTCATTGTCGGTTCGGACATTCCAATGTTTTTAGGTGCCATGATCATGGGACCACTTGGCGGTTACTTGATTAAGAAAATTGATCAGCTGTTCAAAGATCGAATCAAATCGGGCTTTGAGATGCTTGTGAATAACTTTACGGCAGGGATTCTAGGTGCCATTCTTGTCGCGATTGCCTTCTACGCCATCGGCCCAGTGGTACTTGGTCTAAATAAAGCCCTTGCAGCTGGTGTAGATATCATTGTGAATGCACATTTGCTTCCGCTGGCAAGTATTTTCATTGAACCAGCGAAAGTCTTGTTCTTAAACAATGCGATTAACCAAGGAATTTTAGGTCCTTTAGGGGTGGAGCAAGCGGCAAAGACAGGGCAGTCCGTTCTGTTCTTGCTTGAAACAAACCCAGGACCAGGGTTAGGTGTTCTACTTGCGTACATGTTCTTTGGTAGAGGAAATGCGAAACAGTCTGCACCGGGTGCGATTGTCATTCAATTCTTAGGAGGAATTCATGAGATTTACTTCCCGTACATCTTAATGAAACCAAAGCTCATTTTGGCGGTTATTGCAGGGGGAGCAAGCGGCGTTCTGACCTTTACCCTGTTAAATGCAGGATTAAAGGCTGTGCCGTCACCAGGAAGTATTATCGCCCTCATGCTGATGTCACCAAAAGGCGGACACCTTGCCGTTCTTGCAGGTGTTGTCGTGGCAGCCGTCGTATCATTCCTTGTCGCTTCTGTGATTTTGAAGGCTTCAAAAGCTGTTGATGAGGATCTAACAGCAGCAACAGAAAAGATGCAGGACATGAAAGGGAAGAAAAGCGCAGCAGCTGCTGCTCTCACAGCTCAAAAAGAAGATGCTGAAGCAAATGAGCAAGCAGCATCTCCAAGTGATGTCAATCCAGATGACGTGAACAAAATCATCTTTGCCTGCGATGCAGGAATGGGCTCAAGTGCGATGGGCGCATCCATCTTAAAGAATAAAGTCAAAAAGGCAGAGCTTGATATTGATGTGACAAACACATCCATCAGCAACATCCCAGATGACGCCGATGTGGTCTTTACTCATAAAGATTTAACAGACAGAGCCAAGGCGAAACTGCCGGGCGCTGTGCATATCTCAGTTGATAATTTCTTAAACAGCCCGAAATACGATGAGCTGATTGAGAAATTGAAAAAATAACATGACGAAACGGGTTGAGTTCAATTTTTCTTTATTGAACTCCCCGTTTTGGTTTGTTTTTCTGATTTTCCATTCTAAAAAAAGGTGTGTGATCATTCATGAAACAAGTACTTTCAAAAGACAATATTTTTCTAAACGAACAAGCAGGCTCAAAAGAAGAAGCCATTAAAAAAGCGGGCGAGGTCCTAGTGGCAAACGGCTATGTCACAAGTGATTATGTTGACAAAATGTTTGAAAGAGAAAATATCTCATCTACATTTATGGGCAACGGGATTGCGATTCCTCATGGAACAGAGGATGCTAAAGCGGCTGTCCTTCATTCTGGGATTTCCATCATTCAAATTCCAGAAGGTGTTGAATACGGAGAAGGAAATATCGCCAAAGTTGTCTTTGGCATCGCTGGTAAAAACAACGAACACCTCGATATTCTTTCTCAAATTGCGATTGTCTGTTCAGAAGAAGAAAATGTAGAACGCATCATCCATGCAAAGGATCAGGATGAACTGATCGCCATCTTTAACGAGGTGAACTAACATGAAGGCACTTCATTTTGGAGCAGGAAATATTGGCAGAGGGTTTATCGGATCTTTGTTAAAAACATCAGGCTTTGAGCTTGTCTTTACCGATGTAAATGAAGCGGTCATCAACGAGCTGAATGAAAGAGGAGAATACACGGTTGAACTCGCATCGCCGGGTCAAAAACAAGAAGTAGTCGGCCCAGTGAGAGCGATCAATTCTGCACAAGACACAGCGGCATTAACAGAGGCCGTCGCATCAGCCGATTTAATTACAACAGCTGTTGGACCAGCCGTTTTGAAGATCATAGCTTCATCGATTGCTGAAGGATTAAAAGAGAAAAAACCTGACCATATCATCAACATCGTGGCATGTGAAAATATGATTGGAGGCAGCTCTCATTTAAAAGAAGCCGTTTTCTCTCATTTAACAGAAGAGGAACAAGAAGCGTTGTCACAAACAGTTGGTTTTCCAAACGCTGCTGTGGACCGCATTGTTCCGATTCAGCACCATGAGGACATTCTGAAAGTATCAGTCGAGCCTTTTTTCGAGTGGGTCATTGATGAGACTGGCTTTATTGGTGACGTTCCTCAGATTGAAGGAGCAACCTTTGTACAAGATTTGACGCCGTATATTGAGCGCAAACTCTTTACTGTCAACACAGGGCATGCACTAGCTGCTTATGTCGGGTATCAGCAAGGCGTTCAAACGATTAAAGAAGCCGTCGATACACCAGAGATTCGCCGAGTTATTGAAGGAGCACTTCATGAAACAGGCAGTTATTTAATCGACACATATGGCTTTCAGAAAGAAGAACATGATGCCTATATTCAAAAAATCATCAAACGATTCGAAAATGCTTTTATCTCCGACGAAGTCACTCGTGTCGCACGATCTCCTCTTAGAAAGCTGGGAGCAGACGACCGTTTAATCGGTCCAGCGAAAAAGATCAAACAGCCAGTGTACTTAATCAAAGGTATCGCTGCAGCTCTCGCTTATGACTTTGCCGAAGACGAAGAAGCGGTTCGTTTGCAGGCATTAAGAAAAGAAAAAGGCATTGAAGATGTGCTGGAAGAAGTATGTGGCCTCACGCCAACAGACGATCTCTATCAAGCCATTCTGAAAGAAACAGCTCGATAATCAGAAAATCCCTTTCCAACGAGTGAAAGGGATTTTTTTATGACTTTTTTAATAGTTTTCCCCGCTTGACGATATATGATGTAAGGGGGAATTTGTATATGAAAAAGAAAACGTTTGCGTCAAGAAGTGTCTTTTTTCAATTAATGTCTGCCATTATCGTGATCACGATCTTAACCGGCGGACTTGTTGGGACAACGGGGTATTTGTTAGCGAAACATGTCTTAATTGATGCGGGGAAAGCAGATTTAAAGCACATCGTCAGCGGAGCAATGGCCACACTTGAACAGTTGAATGATCGTGTAGAGAAAAAAGAACTGACGCTTGAACAGGCGCAGGAACAAGCCCGTATTTACTTGAGCGGGCCTAAAAATGACAACGGGAAAGGGTACCAATTTCAAAAATCAGATTTTATATATAAAAATGAAGGCTATCTCGTCGCATATGGAGCAGATTATTCCTCTCAAGTCCATCCTGTCAACGACATTGGCGTCATTCCAGATAACACGACCAATCGTGAAAAAATGGTCGCTGGAGCCAAATCAGAAGGCGAAGATGCACACTATGTGACCTATTTAGATAAGGACGATGCCACCGGGGAAGAAAAGCAAAAGCTTGCCTATATGAGCCAGTTCACGCCCTGGAATTGGAGTGTCGGCATCGCCGTCTTCCAGGACGAATTTTATAAAGAATTAGAGCAGATGAAGCTCTATATGATGCTCATTACAGCAGGTGTCGCTCTTCTCGGTCTTGGCGTCTTTTATTTAGCTGCTCGAGGAAAAGTCAGACTGCTCAAGCAAGTCACTGCTGCTTCAAAAGAAATTGCGGCGGGGAATCTTGAACGCACGAGTTTAAAAGAAACAACAGATGAAATTGGACAGCTGGCAAAAGGCTTTAATCATATGTCAGAAGAACTCAGGACACTTGTGAGCGGTCTACAGGAAACGAGCAGCCAGCTTGTTGAATCAGCGACAGATTTATCGGCGATATCTGAAGAAACCTCAGCCAGCAGTGAAGAAATTGGCCGAGCCATTGGCGACATATCGACCGGAACGCTTCATCAGGCATCTGACCTTGATGCAGCCAATCAACAAATGACCCAGTTCAATCAATCCATCGAAAATGTCAAAGAACAAAGCGACCAAATTAAACGAATCTCTGACCAATCGAGTCAATCATCGCAGCAGGGCCAGCAAATTGTTCAGCAATTAAAACAATCAAATGAACAATCAATTCAGGCGTCTAAAGGTATTAGAACAGGAATCGAGCAGTTAAGTATAAAAGTACAGGATATCTCTAAAATCACTGATACGATTGAAAGCATTTCAAATGAGACGAATTTACTAGCGCTGAATGCAAGCATTGAAGCAGCACGCGCAGGAGAGCAAGGCAAAGGCTTCTCGGTTGTGGCGAGTGAAGTGCGGAATTTAGCTGAGCAGACAAAGCAATCAGCCGTTCAAATTCAGCAAATGGTACAAGGCATTAAAGAAGAAACGACGGCAACAGCCGGTATGATGTCGAGCACAATGGATCGTTTTGCTGAGTTAGATAAAGCGGTACATGCCACAGAACATGAATTCAATGCCATCTCTGCGTCGATTTCACAAACCATCGTCGAAACAGACGCAATGGCAAAAGAGCTGAATGCATTGCTGGAGCAAAACGATCTCATCACAAAAGCGATGCATGGAGCGGCACATATTTCTCAAGAAAATGCTGCTGCTATTGAAGAAATCACAGCATCTACAGATGAACAAGTGACAGCCATCTCCAATGTGGCAAAAGCAGCAGAAAGGCTTAATGAATTAAGCATGAGATTGAATCAAGACATTGCGCGTTATCGTCTATAGATCATTTTGACTGTGTGTCTCGTATCAGGTACTATATAGTTAATCAAAACCTTGCTCACGCAATAAAAAGGAGTGTTTCGGTCATGAAAAAGAAGATATTGATGTTCTTACCCTGTGGCTATGGATACTCCACTGCTGTTTTCTTTTAGAATAGATAGAAATTGGTGAAGTCTGTCTACATGAGGAAGAATCTAGCAGGAAAATCAAAGTGAGTGAGGGATATAACATGGAAAAAATTACGAGAAAAAACCCAGAAAGTATGCCGAAGCCCGTTGGCAGCTATAGTCATATCACAAGAGTACCAAAGGGCGCGGGATTATTTGTTACATCGGGTCAAGTCGGAACAGATATGGATGGACAGGTCCCATCAAGTTTAAACGACCAAGTAACCAATACATTTGAAAATATTAAAAAAATCCTTGAATCAGAAGGATTGAATGAAGAGCATGTCATCAAGGTCAATATATGGGCAACGGAAGAAATCGACTGGGATCATCTATATCCTCAGTGGGATACGATCTTTAAAACAGCTTATCCATCAATGACGGTTGCTTATGTATCAGCTTTAGGATGGCCTGAGCTGAAAATTGAAATTGAGCTATGGTGCGCCGATATATGAACCAAAAAAAGAACAGTGCAAACTGTTCTTTCAGCGTATAGACAAACCCTCGCATTCGGTGTCAGGTCTGCGTGCCGGTGCTCACGAATGTCAAATTCGCTCCGCGCCAGTACTCGTCCTTCCTAGACTGCAAAGGTTTTCTATCACGCTGAAAATAAGACAAAAGGCTAAAATAAACATCATTTTAGCCCTTTGTCAACAATCTGAAAGAACAGTGCAAACTGTTCTTTTTTACTTGAACCGAAACCGCTTTGTCATCCATGCGGCGATAAACGTAAAGACGGTGTAGATGATGACCCAAATGAGAAAGGATTTATTCCCGTCAATATATGTGAACATGAGAATCATGCTTGCTAATAGTACAATCAAAGTTGGCATCCAAACATTCTTCAAGAGCATTGTGCCAAAAATGCCAATCAGCACGGAAATAATGGGAAAGCCGAATACAATCAATAAGACAAAAACAGCCATATTGCTAACTCCTTTAACAAGTGATTACATCAAAACATATAAGACCGATGCAGCCATGTGCGGAACTGCAAAAATCATCAAAAGAAAAGCCGTATCAAGACGCCACATGCGGTGTTCCTTTGTTTCAGAATGATAGGCTGCCCGCGTTTCTTCTCCGCTTGTCCAAGCCCCCATTAGAAGTCCAGACATCATGACGCCAATAATAGAGATTCCACCACTGATCCACCCTATCCACTCATGGTGCTGCAAAACAATAGCGGCACTGCAAATCACAATCATTGAGCAAACTCCGGCGAAAAAGGCATGTTTTTTTCTCATGCTGATTCACTTCCTTCAAAGGAGATTAGGAGATGGCATCACATATTTCAATGAAATGACCATCAGGATCAGCGACATAAGCGACGGTTTGACCCCATGGTTTCTTTGCAGGTTCTTTGATGATCGGAACCCCTTTTTCCTTCATTGATGCAATGGTTTGATCCACGTCATCCACAACAAACCCTATCTCAAACGTTTGAGAGGATTGATTTGCTTCAGGGACAGGCAATCCAAGTGCATCTTTGACATCCTGACGTGAGTTAATTGACAATGTCACATCTCCAGTATCAAACTCAACATAGGATTCAACCCTGAGTTTCATAGGAAAGCCAAGTACATGTTGATAGAAATGAATACTTGCCTCAACATCGTTTACATATAGAATGGTATATTTCATTTTCATGTGAAAAACTCCTCTCTTCATATACGTGTCAAAAACGGAAAGGTTTCCCACTCATTGTACCATATAGGAGATAAAGCATATTATATTCCAAAAAAATCTATTTTATAAGCACAATAGTCTTGAAAAACAAAAAGTGGTGACATATGATAAAAATGTAAAAATAGAAAAAATAGGGGGATCATACATGTTGAAAAAAATCATGGTGGCTGTCTTGTCATTAGGTCTTTTACTAAGCTTTACACAAGTCGACACCCACACTGCAGATGCAAAAACGGTCAAGTCCTACAAAAACTGCAAAGCACTGAACAAAGTCTATAAAGGCGGCGTGGCAAAAAGCAAAAACACGAAAAACAAAGGCGGCAAAACAAAGTACAAGCCGTATGTGTCAAAAGCACTTTACCAAAAAAATATGCGACTTGACCGTGATAAAGACGGCATTGCGTGTGAACGCTAAGCCAATGCAAAGAGACCTGTAACAAGGTCTTTTTTCTATGGGATCAAACTCGTCCCTTTGTGCCAGCTTCCTCTTTATATTAAAATAAAGATAGTTACAAAAAATGATACAAAGTGGGGTACTCAATTTGTCCATACAAGCTGATAAGAAAGACATCCGATTGATTGCCATTGATATGGATGGCACGCTGTTAAACAGTGAACACGTCATTCCAGAGGAAAATAAACAAGCCATTAAAGATGCTGAAGCAAAAGGGGTCCATGTGGTCATTAGCACAGGGCGGACGCTGATGACATGCCGAGAGCTGGTTGAGCCGCTTAAGCTGTCTTCTTACCTTGTGACAGCAAATGGAAGTGAAATCTGGGATTCAAACTTCCAACTGATCGAACGAGATCTGCTGCATCCTGATCACGTCCAAATGATGTGGGATCTAAAAAATAGGTTCGAAACCGATTACTGGGCTTCCACTGTGGAGAAAGTGTGGAGAGGTGAATTCCCAGAACGAATTCATGACCATGAATGGTTGAAATTTGGCTTTGATATTCATGATGATGACGTTCGTGAGGAAGTACTTAATACATTGAAAGCAAATGAGCATCTAGAGATCACAAATTCAAGTCCGACCAATATCGAAGTCAATGCGGCAGGGATTAACAAAGCTGCGGCTCTTGCAAAGGTAGCAGAACGCATTGGCTGTACGATGGACAATGTCATGTCACTTGGCGACAGCCTAAATGATATGGCCATGATTCAAGAAGCCGGATTAGGAATTGCGATGGGAAATGCGCAAGAAGTGGTGAAAGAAGCCGCTGATTGGATTACAGCTCCTAACACAGAACACGGTGTAGCAAAAGCCATCCAACATTGGGTGCTATCTAAATGAAGAACATGATGAAAAAGCGAGAGGCGATATCCTCTCGCTTTTTTAATTTCTCCTAGTTCTATTGTTATGTTTTCTGACAATGTCATGTGCAATCTATCCAAAATTGATATAATCAATATAAATTCGAATATTCGGACTTTATATTCCGTTATTCGGAACGACAAGGAGGGATCCTATGTTTCAAGTAGATATCAACTGTGATTTGGGAGAAAGCTTTGGTCAATACACAATCGGTGCGGACGAACAAATTCTTGAATATGTCACGTCAGCCAACATTGCTTGCGGTTTTCATGCAGGAGATCCAACGGTCATGAGAAAAACGGTCAGAATGGCGCTGGATAAAGGGGTCCAAATTGGTGCGCATCCAGGTTTGCAAGATTTGGTCGGCTTTGGCAGACGTCCAATGGCGATCTCGGCAGAGGAAGCCTATGATCTCGTCGTCTATCAAATTGGCGCTCTATCAGCCTTTCTCAAGGCAGAAGGCGGCACGATGCAGCATGTCAAGCCGCACGGCGCCCTTTACAACATGGCGGCTAAAAATACTGAATTATCTGAATCGATTGCAAAGGCTGTGTATCATGTCGATCCAAGTCTTGTGTTATTCGGTCTCTCAGGCAGTGAACTTGCGTTAGCAGGTGAGAGAATTGGCCTTCAAGTGGCTCATGAAGTATTTTCTGATCGGACCTATCAAGCAGACGGGACGCTGACATCCCGCCGCGAACCACATGCACTCATTGAAGATGATGAACGGGCCGTTCAGCAGGTCGTTCGTATGGTGAGAGAAGGGAAGGTACATACCGTTCAAGGGGAAGACATTTCGCTTAAAGCAGATACGGTCTGTATTCACGGAGACGGCAGCCATGCGCTTCAATTTGCCAAAATCATTACATCAAAACTAAAAGAAGCGAGTATTCATCTCAAAGCCTTTCAATAAAAATCGTCATCAAAGGGGGAAACAGCATGAAAAAAGAGGAAGTCAAGCACACGAAGGCACCAAAGGGGAATCGTTCTATGCTGATGGGCGCAGCCTTTTTAATGGCGACGTCCGCAATAGGACCGGGATTTTTAACACAAACGACTGTCTTTACACAGCAGCTTGCGGCTAGCTTTGGGTTTGTCATTCTCATCTCTATTTTGTTGGATATTTTTGCACAAACGAATGTATGGCGCATCATCGCCGTGTCAGAAAAGCGAGGTCAGGATATTGCGAATATGGTTCTGCCGGGGCTCGGTTATGTGCTGGCCTTTTTGATTGTCATTGGGGGACTTGCCTTTAACATCGGAAATATCGCTGGTGCTGGTCTCGGTTTTCAGGTCATCTTCGGAGTCGATCCGCGAATCGGAGCAGGGGTCAGTGCTGTCATTGCCATTCTGATCTTTGTGATCAAAGAGGCTGGAAAAGCGATGGACCGTTTCACACAGGTAGCAGGCTTTGTCATGATCGGCCTGATGCTGTATGTGGCGATTTCAACAGCGCCGCCCGTTGGGGAAGCAGCACTCAGAACATTTGTCCCAGAAGAAATTGATATTCTATCGATTGTGACACTTGTCGGGGGGACAGTTGGCGGCTATATCGTTTTTGCTGGCGGACATCGTCTATTGGATGCTGGAATTAAAGGGAAAGATGCACTTCCTCAAGTGACAAAAAGCTCTGTTTTCGGCATCCTGATTACATCTGTGATGCGTGTCGCTTTATTTTTAGCCGTGCTAGGAGTGGTCTCAAAGGGTTTACAGATTGATCCAGCGAATCCGCCTGCTTCTGTATTCCAGTTAGCGTCTGGAAATGTTGGATATAAAATGTTCGGGATCATTATGTGGGCTGCGGCGATTACATCGGTTATTGGAGCGGCTTACACATCTGTTTCTTTCTTTAAAACCTTCTCGCCAAAAATTGAGCAAAATCAACGTGGCATTATCATCGGCTTTATTGCCCTCTCTACTATTTGTTTTATTACGATCGGACGACCTGTAAACATATTAGTTTTAGTTGGGGCGATCAATGCATTGATTTTACCTCTCGCACTTGGCACCTTGCTGGTTGCGGCCTATAAGAAAGAAATTGTCGGCGATTACCGTCATCCATTCTTTTTGACAGCGTCAGGTGCATTGGTTGTCATCATCATGGCTTTGATGGGCGGATATACCATTATGACTGAAATCCCGAAACTATGGAGTTGATTTGAATGAGTATTGATCAAACATATGAGCCTTCACAGATCAGAGAGTTGATTCGTAAAAAAGAAATCACAGGACCAACGGCGGGTTTAGCAGAGGGATATGCTCAAGCCAATTTAATGATCGTTAAAAAGGAACTTGCCTTTGACTTTCTTTTGTTTTGTCAGCGCAATCCGGCTGCATGCCCCTTGCTTGATGTACTGGAGCCGGGTGATCCAGTGCCGAGACGGTCGGCACCCCAAGCGGATATTCGTACGGACTTTCCTAAATACCGTATTTACCGAAAAGGGATTCTTCAAGAAGAGGTTTCAGATATCTCTGCTTATTGGGAGGATGATATGGTTGCCTTTCTCATCGGTTGCAGTTTTACGTTTGAGCATGCGCTCATGCTGAATGATATCCCTGTTCGCCATATTGAAAACGGTCATAACGTTCCGATGTATCAAACGAATATCTCTTGTGAAAGAGCAGGGGTGTTTCATGGCCCGATGGTTGTCAGCATGAGGCCCATTCCGGCGCATCAGATTACAAGAAGTGTACAAGTGACGTCTAGATTCCCGTCAGTTCATGGCGGCCCCATCCATATAGGCGACCCAGCGATGATTGGAATTGCCAATGTGGATCAGCCGGACTTTGGAGAACCATCTGTGATCAAAGAAGGAGAAGTTCCGGTGTTTTGGGCATGTGGTGTGACGCCGCAGGCCATTGTCATGCATACAAAACCAGACATTGCGATTACCCATGCACCTGGGCATATGTTCATCACAGATCAAAGAGATCAACAGCTCGGTGTGCTTTAGAAAGAGAGGGATCCTCAAGTGGCATTTTCAACGATAAAAGATTTTATCACCTTCCACCCGCTAGGAGATGCAGCGATCGTTATCCAAGCAGGAGCAGACATATGTGAAGAGATTCATGAGCGTGTTGTGCAGCTGTTTTCGTGTATTGAGCAGCATCCATTTGCTGGATATGTGGAAGCTGTTCAAGCCTTTACAAACTTGACTGTTTTTTACGAGCCTTATACTGTTCATCAATCTGCCCACCTTCAAAAAAAGGACTTGTCTCCGTATGAATGGGTGAAAAACTATATTGAAACACTTCTTGAAGAGAAATGGCAGGAGGGGGTTCAGTCGAAGCGCCGCATCGTCGATATTCCAGTCTGCTACGGGGGAGAGGTGGGACCTGATTTAGAAGAAGTCGCCCGGATCAATCGTTTAACACCTGAGGAAGTCGTGCGTATTCACACCGCAGGGACGTATCTTGTTTATATGATTGGATTTGCCCCGGGGTTTCCATTTTTAGGCGGGCTGTCTGAAAAGATCGCAGCCCCGCGCAGGGAAACACCGAGAATGTCCATTCCAAAAGGATCTGTCGGCATTGCGGGAAAGCAGACCGGCGTTTACCCCATTTCCACACCCGGCGGCTGGCAGCTCATTGGACAAACCCCGCTGCCACTCTTTTACCCAGACGAGAAAGTCCCAAGTCTATTGAGAGCAGGGGACGAGGTCAGATTTGTCCAAATGTCTGAAAAGGAATTTTTCAGCATGAAGGAGGCAGAACGTTGAGTATTCATGTCATCAAGTCAGGAATGTTCACAACCATTCAAGATAAAGGTCGGAAAGGCTATCAAAAGTATGGCGTCTTAACGAGCGGCGGCATGGATCCGCTCTCACTTAGAATTGCCAACATTCTCACAGGCAACGAGGAAAACGAAGCCGTACTGGAAATAACTTTAATGGGGCCGGGTCCTGTGTTGACGTGTCAAAAGGATGAGCTTATTGCAGTGACTGGCGCTGACGTGGAAATCGACATCGATGGAGAGCCAGCCCCTTTATGGAAGCCGCTCTTTGTTCGATCAGGAAGCACGATCACCTTTGGTCCTTGTAAGAGAGGCTGCCGCGCTTACCTTGCTGTGGCAGGTGGATTCGATGTGGAGCCGGTCATGCAGAGCAAAAGCACCTATGTGAGAGCAGGAATAGGTGGACTGAACGGACGTCCGCTTGAAAAAGGAGACGTCCTGTCCATTGGAAAGCCTTCAATCGTAGCGGATCGATTGTCTGATAGGCTCAAAAGCGAAGTGAAACAGGCGGCGTACAGCGCACCCGATTGGACTGTAAGTCATACGCATTTTTTGCCGCTGCGGAAATCGCCCGTGATTCGGGTGCTGCCAGGGAGACACCTTTCTTTTTTTCAAGAAATATCTCAACACACCTTTTTCGAACAGCCTTACCAAGTCACGCCTCAATCAGATCGCATGGGCTGCCGCTTGAAGGGGGAGCCGGTTCATTTAAAAGAAAAGCTTGAATTGATTTCAGAAGCGGTTGCCTTTGGTTCTATTCAAATTCCTCCTGACGGCCAGCCGATTATTCTGCTGGCAGATCGGCAAACAACAGGCGGATACCCGCGTATTGGAGAAGTAGCGACGGTCGATCTGCCGCTCATTGCACAAGCGATGCCTGGGGCGAATCTGTATTTTAAGCGAATCGATCATCAGGACGCAGAGCAGGCGCTATTTAAGCAAGAAGCAGAATTGAAGGAGCTGGCTGCCAGAATCAAGCTGGAAGCATTCGTTTAGAAAAGGGGATGGACATGCAAAATACAAATAAAACCGTGGTGAAATCAATGGAGATTTTGCGGCTGTTTATCGCTCGTGACCAATTAACGTTAAATGAAATGATCGAGCTCTCCGGCATGCCGAAAACGTCTGTGCACCGCATGGCGAGCTCGTTAGCCGATATGGGATTATTAGAAAAACATGATTCAGGTGTTTATCGGTTAGGTCTGATGTTTCTAGAATACGGTCAGCTTGTGGCGGACCGCCTTGATATTCGGAGAATTGCAAGACCATTTATGGAAGGCTTGCGGGATGAAGTGGGAGAAGCTGTACAGCTCATCGTTCGTGAAGGAGACGAAGCCATTTACGTGGATAAAATCGAAGGGACGCAGCCTGTTCGTCTCTACACCGCCGTCGGCAGGCGCTCTCCCCTATATGCGGGTGCTTGTGCAAGAAGTATTCTCTCCTTTTTACCAGAGCGCGAGAGACTCGCTTATATTGATTCGATTGAGCTAGGGAAAATCGGAATCGGGACCATTACAGATAAAGAGGTTCTTCGAAACATACTGGATGAATCAAATGAAAGGGGCTATACGTTAAGCTATTCGGAGCTTGAAAACTATACCGCTGCGGTTGGAGCCCCTATTTTCAATCACCTTGGAGAAGTCGCAGCAGGTATTAGCATTGCAGGGTTTGAAGCAGGCTATCAAAAGGAACGCCTTCCATATTTAATTGAGCAGGTCAAAAAAGCCGCGATCGGTATCTCCAGAGAATTAGGCTTTCATCTAAACAAATAAAAAGCCAATGACCGTTAAGATCATTGGCTTTTCGCGTTCAGTTTATTAGAAAGTTTTTCCTAAAGCTTTTGCACGTTCGATCGCATCTGCTTTAATTTGCTCTGCTTTCGCAGGTTCAGCATTGTGACCTTCAACGATAAGACCTTCGAAGGAAGGAATTCCGAAGAAGCTCGCAATTGTACCAAGGTAACGGTGGCCTGCTTCAAGTTCAGCAGCAGGACCTTCAGAATAGTATCCGCCACGTGCTTGGATGTGTAGAGCTTTTTTGTCTGTTAATAATCCAACAGGACCTTGCTCAGTGTATTTGAATGTTTTACCAGCTACAGCAACAGAGTCGATGTATGCTTTAAGAACTGGTGGGAATGAGAAGTTCCAAAGTGGTGAAACAAATACATATTTGTCAGCAGAAACGAATTGATCGCTTAATTCGTTTAGGCGAGCAACTTTCGCTTGCTCTTCAGCTGAAAGTGTATCGAAGCCAGCACCTGATTGCAGCTTGCCCCAGCCAGCGAATACATCTGCATCAATGTGAGGGATGTTTTCTTTGTACAAATCGATATGTACAACCTCGTCACTTGGGTTTGCTTCCTTATAAGATTCGATAAATGCTTTAGCAGTAGCCATACTGTAAGAAACTGTTTCATCATGCGGATGTGCAGTGATGTATAAAACTTTTGCCATGTTCATTCAATCCTTTCTGTTTCAGTGATTTTTTTAGCGTATCCCAAAGATACACTGAATATGTGGCATCTTTAATCATATTGGAATGCTACGAAAAAGATGTAACAAGTACAGTTACATAAAAACTGATATTTTCATTGTAATCACAATGTAGTTTGAAGTCAAGGTATAAAGTCTCGAAATCAAGATAAAAAGTTTGTAAATTTTTCTGAAACGCTTGGAGATACGGATTTCATCATAAAAACCTACTCCTATTGAACAAAAAAACAGTCGATCTCGCAAGTAAAGAGTTTATAAAGACGTCTCATGAAAAAAAAGATGAATGCCCCTAAGCCATCTGCTACAAGCATCTGTTCTCCGATTTCGTATATATAAGAGAAGGCAGGAGAGAGTGAGGGATAAGAGTGGGACGATCCTATGTTGCGATTGGAGATTCCTTAACAGTGGGAGTGGGGGCACGTTTATTTGGCGGAGGCTTCGCTGAGCGGTATCAATGGATGCTTGAAAAAAAGACACAGGCGTCAGTCGAGCTGTCCGTATTTGCAAAGTCAGGGTTAACGACGGATCAGATTTTACAGCTGTTCAAACGATCTGATGTGAGGCGTGCTATTGCACCAGCTGACATCATCACCATCACAGGCTGCGGGAATGACCTTGTTCAAGCTGTTCAGCAGTATGAAGAGGGTGAAGATGAAAAGAAATTGCTGCAAGCGACCTTGCATTGCCAAGCGAATTTTAGCAAGATGATTCAAGAAATCGCTCATATCAAAAGAGGGCAGCAGCCCTATTGCGTGTATCTCATGAATTTATATAATCCTTTTCCACAAATACCAATAGCGGGGCGGTGGCTTCAGCAATACAATCATCAGCTTCGCTTGCTTGCTGCAAATCCGCATGTAGAGGTTGTGGATGTGTACCGGGCGTTTGAGGGACATGAAAGAGATTACTTATCGATTGATCAATTTCATCCGAACCATAAAGGATATGAAGCAATGGCAAAAGCATTGTTTCAACAATCCTGGAAACAGCTGTAATCCGTTGGGGTTGCAGTTTTTTTCATCCTTTTCAATAAATGACGGTTTCGATATGATAAAAGAAACGAAGGCGAAAGAGGTGTGCAGGCATGGAGGAAATCAGTGCATATTTTCATGAAATGACAGGAACCGCTTATGAAGTGGGAAAACAGCAGGCTGTCTGGTTTAAGGAGAACCCGTTGCTACAGACACAATATATTCGAACAGAACCGCTAGAAAAAGAGGCTGTGAAGGAAACGAAGCAGCTGATGCGCCCTCATCTTCCTCAGTTAGAAGAAGAGATTGCTGGATTTTGTGATGAACTGCAATTAGATGAGCGTTATTTGACCTTTTTCTATTCATCTCATCTTCAGCCAGGCTGTTCCCACTGCGTGAGGCAGGGGAATATGGCGGCCGGTCAACAAACGGTCATGCTGCGTAACTATGATTTCTCCCCGATATTTGATGATATGCGTCTTGTAACGACACATGTGAAGAGCTTGGCATCTCATACAGGCTCGTCGCTGCTCTTGTTTGGCAGATCTGATGGGATGAATGAGCATGGTCTTTCTGTCACATTCTCTGCTTGTGGTCCGCCGGTTGGAAATGAACCTGGTTTAAAGCCGCCAGCAGTTGCCGGCTTGCAAGTGTATCATGTGATTCGATCTGTTCTGGAAAACTGTAGAACGGTTGAGGAAGCCATTCACTCTATTCAGGAAATGCCCGTTGCCTCAAATGTTCACCTCATGCTTGCCGATCGAAAAGGAGAAGCGGCTGTGATTGAAATCATTGATGGTCGCAAAATGGTCAGAAGACCGGAGGCAGGTTATATTGCAGCCACAAATCATCCGATTGCTGATCAAACAGGAAAAGGGATGACCAAACATCATTCTATTGTCAGATACGACATGTTAATGGAGGCTTTAGAAGAACAACGATCAAGTGATTCTCTTGCTAAGCTGTTCAAGACAGAATTTCCAGATGGTCTGACTGTGCACAATTATGAGGAGCTGTTTGGGACGATGCGAACCGTCATCTTCCGCCCGGAGGAAGGAACGATGGATTATTGCTTTGGCTCTCCAGTATACAACCCGACGTATTCTTTAAAAGCTGGGGGTTCACTGCCTTTTCATGAACAAAAGGTTCAATTTCATCAAAAGGATCATGGACCGTCATTTTGGAGAAACGTATGATCGGACGTTGTATTTAATTTTGTCACAGTCCATTTGCCAAAGTCAGATCAACTTAAGATTGCATCGTTTGTTGAAAGCGTTTTATATTAAGGTGTGACAATAGACCTATTTTTGCAGAAGGAGGCATTTCATGTACATAACGGCACGAGAACAGAAGATCATCAAATACATCATTCAGCAAAATCGTTATGTCACCATTCGTGAGATAGCCGATTCTGTTCAGGTGAGTACAAGAACGATTCATAGAGAACTAAAATCGATTAAGCCCATATTAAAGAATTATGATCTTTCACTAGATAAACAGCCGGGGAAAGGCTTGAAGGCAGTCGGTGAACAGGAGGATAAACAGCGGCTTCTTGCTCATATGTCAAATGAGGATCAAATTGAATATAGCTCTGACGAACGGAAGCTCTTAATATTATGTGCCCTGCTTGAAGCAAAGGAACCGGTGAAATTATATACACTCGCAGCCGATTTGCAGGTAACAAATGCGACCATCAGCTATGACTTAGATGAACTGACAGAGTGGATCGCTCCTTACGGTTTGCAGCTGATCCGAAAACGCGGGTATGGCATTGAATTAAAAGGACCGGAAGAAGCAAAACGAAAGATTGTCGGGAACCTTATTGTTGACCGGCTCGATATTCAATTATTTTTAGAAACAATTGAAATGAATATCAAACATCGAACGAAAGCGACGGAAAAGGTGTTTGGCGTTGTCAGCAGAGGGCAGCTGCTTAAGGTAGAAAGACTGCTCTTTCATTTGAAAAATAGACTGTCACTCTCCTTATCTGATAGTGCCTATATTGCGCTTGTCGTTCACTTAACCTATGCCATTGAACGGATTCAGCTTGGTGAAACCATTCGAATGGAAGAGGAAGAGCTGCTTGAACTAAAGCGGACGAAAGAATTTGAATCATCACTGCGAATCGCAAGAGCACTTGAGCGCATGTTTAATGTGGAGATCCCTGAAGCAGAGGTCGGTTATATGACCATCCACCTGCGCAGTGCAAATCGCAGCTTTGGGGCAGAATACCGTATTGATGAAATCGAGCTGGATATTGCAATTAGAACGAAGAAGCTCATTGATTTTATTTCAAATAAAACCGGCTATCATTTAAATGAGAATGATTCATTGTATGAGGGACTCGTGTCTCATCTTGAACCTGCCATGAACCGTTTAAAGGAAAAGATGAGAATCTATAATCCGCTCACACAACAAATAAAAAAAGACTACTTTTTGCTGTTCATGGCGATTGAAGAAGGAGTCGAGCGTTTCTTTCCAGAGATTGAATTTCCAGAGGATGAAATTGCCTTTATAGTGCTTCACTTTGGCTCAGTGCTTGAAATCAAAAAAGAAGAAACAAACATTCATGCACTAGTCGTTTGTTCAAGCGGGATTGGTTCCTCCAAAATGCTCGCCTCGCGGCTAAAAAAAGAATTACCGGAGATCGCCAAATTCGATTTATCCTCCTTAATGGAGCTAAAGGAAATTGATGCATCGAGCTATGACATGATTGTATCGACTGTTCCGATCCCATATGACCATATCGATTACATCATGGTCAGTCCGCTCCTAAACGAGGATGACGCCATGCGTGTGAAAGCTCATATTAAACGGAAGATCCCTTATATGATCGAGAAAAAAAGAACAAAAGAAGCTGTTAAAGAATCTGTGCAAGAAACGGTTGATATGATGGCGGTTGCAGAGCAGGTGACGAATTATATGTCTGTGATTCGCAGCATCTTGTCCCATTTTACCATCGAAAATAGAGAGACGCTGCCGCAGCATGAGGCAACAATCAGACAGCTGCTTCGTCAGCTTGAAGAAGAAGGATCTATCACACATGCGGATGATGTAGCGAGCGGCTTACTGGAACGTGAACAGCAAGGCGGTTTAGGCATACCTGGTACCGAGTTTGCTCTTTTTCATTTAAAGCATGAATTCATCAAGGAACCAATCTTTCATATTTACGATCTTGATCAGGCATACGAGGTGAAAAGCATGGACGGCGGGCAGCAAATGATGTCACGAATGCTTATGATGCTGGCGCCGCAAAAGCTTGGCAAGGAAGGGTCTGAAATGTTTAGTCTGATCAGTTCATCCATCATTGAAAGTGAGGAAAGCATGGTGCTTTATGGACAGGGATCAAAGGAAGAGATTGAACAGAAATTGCATCAGCTGTTCTATCAATTTGTAAAAGAAGCAAAATGGTAAGAAAAAAAGCCGAGAGCTTATTCGCTTCTCGGCTTTTTGGCTGTGACACAGACAGCAAGTGTTGGACGAATTTCCTCATACTCAACAGAAAAATGGTCAAACCCCGCAAACTGTAAGTCATTCAATATGTTTTCACCCATCTCTTTTGTCCGGCTCGCATCAGCACCTTTTTCTCTTGGCTGCATCACAATGACGAGTTTTCCGCCTGGTTTCAACGTGTGATAAAGGTTGAGTAGGCCAGTCTTTGGATCATCCCAAATCGTAAAGTTGTTGACAGACAGTACTTTGTCATACTGCTCTCCGGGCAAGCGTGTTTTCTCGATTTTCCCTACATACAGCCGGACCTGTTTGTCTTTTGACCGTTTGCTGACGCGGGACTGTGCTTGCTCCTGCATGGTGGCGGAGGCATCTAGACCATCAATGTGAAGATCTTCATAATGCTTAAGCATATGTTTGATGCTGTAGCCGGGCCCATAGCCGATTTCCAAAATGTTTTCACTATCTGTCAGATCTAAGTGCTGGATGGCCCACTGATTCAATGCTTTATTTTCATTTGCCATAATGAAGCCTGCGATGCTTCCGAGCCAGCCTTTTGGTCTGCTAAAGGTTTTCGAAATGGTTGACAGCATTTGAGAACGCTCCTTTTTAATGATCATGTAACCGATTTTTCCCATCTTGAAACATGCCAATTTACAAAACGCATCTGTGCAGTTTAGGGATGTTTGAGTAAAAAAAAGAGGTGGTAATGAAAGGATACATCAACAAATCAAGGAGGAGCTTACACATGGATTTACGTGAATACTTAACAAATGGCATTCCGCGCCAAACACAGGATCAGCAGCCAGGCAGTGAAAGAGAAATGAATCCTGCGCCGATCTTTGAGGATGAATCATATCAAGGATCTGGCAAGCTCAAAGGGAAAGTCGCACTGATTACAGGCGGAGATAGTGGAATTGGACGTGCTGTATCTGTTGCCTATGCAAAAGAAGGTGCACACGTCGCCATTGTGTACTTAAATGAACATGAGGATGCAAAGGATACGCAAAAGCGCGTAGAACAGGAAGGCGTTAAATGTTTAACGATTGCAGGAGATGTCGGTGACGAAGCCTTTTGCGAGAAAGCGGTAGAAAAAACAGTTGAAGCCTTTGGGCAATTAGATATTTTAGTGAATAATGCGGCTGAACAGCATCCGAAAGAACGGATTCAAGATATTTCTAGTGAACAGCTTCACCAAACCTTTAGAACCAACTTCTATTCTTATTTTTATTTTACGAAGAAAGCACTGGATTACTTAAAACCGGGAAGTACAATTATTAATACAACATCCATTAACCCATATCGAGGCAACAAAGTGCTGATTGATTATACGGCGACAAAAGGGGCCATCAACGGCTTTACGCGTTCTATGGCACAGTCGCTTGTGAAAGATGGGATTCGGGTGAACGGTGTAGCGCCAGGTCCAATTTGGACGCCGCTCATTCCATCTACATTTGATGAGGATAGTGTGGAAAGCTTCGGGGCAGAAACCCCAATGGGAAGACCAGGACAGCCTGTAGAGCATGTCGGCTGCTATGTGCTGCTTGCTTCTGACGAATCGTCTTATATGACAGGACAAACACTTCACGTCAACGGCGGTTCCTTTATGAATACATGATCAATAGCGCCACCGCCCAGCATTGATTGGGCGGTGTGTTTAGTATTTCTTGCGATTCTTCTGCACAGATAAGACAGACCATACGATAATGCCCACCACAACTGCCGCAATGACAAGTGAACTCAAATGGAACATCGTTTCATGATGCATGTTCAACTTCTCCCTTCATTGAGCCTGTTTTCTATAGCATCAGCCAGAAGATCTCTTTTTATGAAAAACACATTTCTTTGTTTAATGAATGGATTGTCGTGGAAACCTAAGAGTACGGATGAAATTTGAAGGAGTGAAACGATATGTCACAAGAAGAATTAAAACAAAAGGTACTCAGCCTATTAGATGAACAAAAGGTCGGAACACTGGCGACCGTTGAACAGGATAAGCCGCATACCCGCTACATGACTTTTTTCCATGAAGGGCTGACATTATATACACCAACGAGCAAAGAAACACATAAAGCAGACGAAATTGAAAAAAACCCGAATGTCCATATTCTCATTGGTTATTCAGGTGAAGGATTCGGTGACACGTATGCAGAAATCGCAGGTACCGCAACATTAACTGATGATCCAGAACTGATCGACCGCCTTTGGTCTGAGGAGATGGAGAAATGGTTTAAAGGAAAAGATGATCCGAACCTAGTGATTCTGAAGATTGATCCAACCTCCATTCGTTACATGAATGAAGGAAGCCGTACGCCGGCAGAATTATCACTTTAACACTTGCGTAAGCTGGGGGAATGTGTTATAGTTTTATATTAAGTGTTGAAATAAGCAAATAAATAAAGAAAGTAAACTTTCTTTTTTCTATGACATAATGAGAAGCAATAGAGCTTCTACTTGATAAGAACGAGACGCTGTCAAAGCGAACAAACTTATTCTTTTCCTTCTGCACCCGCCCCCTATAAAAGCGGAAGAGTGGAAAAAAGACGTTTTGATTTACAATTCACACTGGCACGGCTTCGGAGCCGTAAGGACGAATGAGAGGTAGGGCTTTCGTTGTCTTGTTATCCAGAACTTCCATGGCGTTTACTTTCAAACGTAGGTTCACTCGGAACACATATGACACACTGATATGATCGAATCTTAATTCATACACTCCGTAACGGAGATCACACATTGATTATTTATTTGCATGAAAAGAGCAAGGAAAAGGCTGCCATCTATTTGGCAGCCTTTTTCATTGAGTTAATTTCATGATCACTCACTTCGCCCTTTCTTCTGATACCGCCAAATTTTCTGGATAAAAAAGAACATCACCGCAAACAAAATAGAAAAGATGAACATGTCCAGGAGTGTCACGCCTCTATCAGGGTGCACAATGCCAAACCAAACCCATTGCAGAACAAAAGAGATAGCAAAATAACTGATGGATTCTTTCATGATTTTCCCCATTTCACTTATTTTTTTGACCTTTTAGCCACAACATCCAAATGAAGAAGGAAGCAATGACACACGTAAGCAAAGTGATGGGCGGTAAGGTATGCCAGCTAGTCAGCCCTTTACAAAACACATATAAAAAAAGAAAATGGAAATGGATACGAGCACCCATTGCTTGAACCAACGTGGAACACGCAGCCAAGCCGCTAGAAGCATAGAAGATAGCTTATCCAATGAGAAAAACTCCTTTTTTTAATCTGATTGGATTTTATCGCAAACAACAAAGTTTGTAAAATATGGAACTGGAAGGCTGGATTGGTATTCTTCTAGCATAGAACATTTTCGCTGCACTGACGTATAAGATAAAGGAACCTCATGAAAGGAAGCGATCAAGTGAAAAGAATACCAGTGATTTTTCTACGATATATTGTCTTCTTTATTCCAGCTATCATTATCAGTTTCATGGTGTGGAACCATTACCAAGATGATTTGTCGGATGGGAAAGTAACAGAGTATGACGTCAAACGAATTTTTACATTTGATGAAGGAAAACAAGTGGTGAGTGCTGTATCAAAAGACCAGCAGCTCCATTTTGCAATGTATGATCCTCATTCAGGAAAAAGAATCAGTGAATGGACCACAGCAAGCGATCCGTTTAATGAAAAGGATTCAGCGTGTAGAAAAAGGGCTAAAACGACATTCGTTTTAGCCCTTTTTGATTAAGCTTTTGTATCATACTGGCGGAGCACCTTATCATAGGCGAAGTTGCCGAAAGGAATGAACGCCGCAAAAAAACCAGCGATGGACCATTTCAAATGCCAGCGAACTTTAAAAGTCACATATGCCAAAACAAGCATATAGATGACAAACAATGCGCCATGAAGAGAGCCTACAATGGTGACTGCCATCGGAATATCCGCAAAATATTTCAGAGGCATGGCAATTAAAAGAAGGGTTAAAAGAGACATACCCTCAATAAAACCCGCCTGTCGAAGACGGCTAATACTTGTATGCATATACAAATCCTCCTGTATAAGAGCTAGTTTCTCATCTTCTAATATAAACGAAAGATCGTCTGGACATGCTGAAATCTACGAAAAATTCAAAATATGTTCATGTAATGCTTAAAAAATGGAAAAAAGGGAAAATCACTTAATCCTTGTTTGTTTCAGAGAGTACTTGCTTTAAGTGCATCACATCATGTAACAAATGATTCGTCATCGCTTGAACGGCTTCTGTGGAGCGGCGCTCTTTCATTTCAGAATAAATGGCAGCATGCTCTTTTTGAATCGTTTCAGCACGCGCTCCGCCGCTAAAATGAAAGATACGGCAAAAATGAATGAGTGCATTCACATGATTCAATTGTTTACATAAGCGGTGATTGTGACTCGCTAGAATAATTTTTTGATGAAAGGCTTCATGTAACTGGACGATCTCTTTAGATGGCAGCTGCTGCTTGATTGCTCCGTCTGCCTGCTTGAGGACCTGCTCAATATCATCCAGCTCTCTTTGCGCGGCTTCCTTGCATGCAAGCTCAACAGCTAGCGTTTCTAGGGCGATTCGAACTTGATAAAGCTCCTCGACATCTTTTTCCGTTAACGTATAGACAGAGTAGCCTGACCGATGATCAGCGATCAAGAGTTCATCTTTTTCTAAAAGCCTCATCGCCTCTCTAACCGGTGATCGGCTTACACCAAATTGTTTGGCAAGCTGTGTCTCATTGATGCGTTCCCCTGGCTGAAACTGCCCATCAAATATCATTTGCTTCAGCTGTTCATAAAATTGCATATGGTATGGTGCTGGTCTTTCCATCTCGAATGAATTCATCCCGTCATTCCCTCATTTACACATCATCTTTTGTCTCATGTTATCCAAGTTTTTCCCTCTAGGCAAGCCTGCATCGGAAAAGTCAATATCGTACAATTCAAGAGAAAAAGGGTGTGCTACACTAATGATCAGTTCAGTGAAAGAGGGGATCGACATGAAAACACAAGAAGAACGAACGGTACATTTTGATCAGGACTTGCAAATAGAGGCGTATCGCTTTCATGGCATCATGCAAAAGTTCCCGAATCATTTTCATACATACTATGTGATTGGATTTATTGAGGACGGTCAAAGACGTTTGATCTGCCAAAATGAAGAATACATCATTGAAAAGGGAGACATCCTTCTTTTCAATCCATATGACAATCACGCATGCGAGCAGATTGATCACAGGACACTAGATTATCGTTGTTTAAATATAGAAGCAGATGTCATAGAGAAAATGTTTCAGCACAAGCCGCATTTTAAAGCCCCTGTGTTTTCACAAAGTGAACTGACAAAGCCATTATATGATCTTCATCAAATGATCACAGAAGAAGCTCCAGCTTTGAATAAACAGGAAACGTTTTATTTCTTTATGAAGCAGCTGATTGAAGCCTATGCTGATACATCAGAGGAAAAAGCGTCAGCAGCGCATGCCGCCGAACAGAAAGTCCAAGCTGTACAGCAATATATTGAAACATACCGCACGGAAAATATTTCGTTAGACGACTTAGGAGAGCTTGTGTCTATGAACAAATACTCCCTTCTTCGTGCTTTTACAAAGTACAGAGGGATCACGCCGTATCGTTATTTACAGACAGTGAGAGTGAACTATGCGAAGGAGCTTCTCGCCCAAGGAGTGAAGCCTGTAGATGCGGCAGTCTCCGCTGGTTTTTCTGATCAAAGTCACTTGAGTCATTTCTTTTCAGAATTTATTGGGCTCACCCCAGGGCAATATCAGCAAATTTTTGCAAAGCAGGTAACAGCAGATGAAAAATAAACAGCTGCTTGGTCATCTAGCGGCCATGTTCACTATTTTTCTATGGGGCTCGACCTTTATCTCAACCAAAATATTGTTAACGGCTTTTTCTCCAACAGAAATATTATTTTTTCGCTTTTTTATTGGATATCTGGCTCTGATGATGATCTACCCGGTCACCATGAAGGTGCAGCGTAAAAAGCATGAAGCGATGTTTGCGCTCGCAGGATTATGCGGTGTGGTCTTATACTATTTTTTAGAAAATGTCGCACTCACCTATACGTTCGCTTCGAATGCAGGTGTCATCAGCTCAGTTGTACCATTCTTCTCATTTTTATTGGCTTATTTTTTATTGAAAGATGAGCCTTTGCACCGCCGGTTTTTCATAGGCTTTTTCATCGCGATGACAGGAATTGTACTGATTAGCTTTAATGGAATGACGACGTTCCAATTGAATCCAATCGGTGATGCGCTAGCATTAACGGCGACCATTGTCTGGGCCTTCTATTCTATTTTATCGAAAATGATCAATCAATATGGATACCATCTCATTCAAGTGACGAGGCGTGTCTTTTTTTACGGCTTGCTTTGGATGCTTCCCCTGATCTGGCATTTTAAGATTCGTTTAGACTGGGAGCGATTGACGAATCCGTCGTTTGCCTTTCACTTGCTGTTTTTAGGCCTGTTCGCATCTGCCATTTGTTTTCTGACATGGAGCTTTTCGGTGAAAACGCTCGGTGTGGTGAAATCGAGTGTGTATATTTATGGCGTTCCTATTATTACGATGGTCATTTCAATGATCGTTCTTCATGAGAGATTGACCCTCATGTCTGTACTTGGAACGGCACTGACCTTAGGAGGACTGCTGCTTTCAGATAAAAAAGATGCGGGGAGGAAGAAACAGAAACCCTCGATGCTTTTCCAGGATAAACAGGCGCTTTGATCAAAAAAGCGCCTTTTGTCCATTGAAAGAACGTGGACGGTCTAGTAAACTCAAGCTTAAGTGGTCGACGGTCGACCGATAATGAAGGGGGAAAAATGAATGAAGCATGTTTCAATTGCGGCGATACCAGGTGACGGGGTTGGGAAGGAAGTTGTACCTGAAGCCATACGAGTATTGAAAGCGGTGTCAGAATTACATGGTGGTCTGTCTTTTACCTTTCAGGATTTTCCGTGGAGCTGTGAATATTATTTAGAGCATGGCGAGATGATGCCAAAGGATGGATTACATCAACTGAAAGCCTTTAACAGCATTTTCTTAGGGGCTGTCGGAGATGCCAATTTAGTGCCGGATCACGTATCGCTTTGGGGATTGCTCATTAAGATTAGACGTGAATTTGAGCAAGTGATTAACGTTAGACCTGCAAAACAGCTGAATGGTATACGTTCACCGCTTGCTCAGCCAAAGGATTTCGACCTTCTAGTTGTCAGAGAAAACGGTGAAGGTGAATATAGTGAAATTGGAGGCCGTATTTATCAAGGGGAAGATCAGCTTGCTGTTCAAAATGCGGTGTTCTCAAGAAAAGGGACAGAGCGTGCGATGCGTTTTGCCTTTCAATTAGCAGAAAAAAGGCGAAAGCATGTGACGAGTGCAACAAAATCAAATGGCATCGTTCATACCATGCCTTTTTGGGATGAAGTGTTTCAAGACGTAGCAAAGGATTATCCAGAGGTGGCAGCAGACTCTCAGCACATTGATGCGCTCTCAGCCTTCTTTGTAACAAGACCAGAAAAATTCGATGTGATTGTGGCCAGTAATTTGTTTGGTGATATTTTGACAGATCTTGGGGCAGCCATTATGGGAAGTATTGGCGTAGCGCCTGCCGCCAACATCAATGTAAATGGCAAATACCCATCCATGTTTGAGCCTGTACACGGATCAGCTCCAGACATTGCGGGAAAAGGAATCGCCAACCCAATCGGTCAAATTTGGACCGCTAAACTGATGCTTGATCATTTCGGAGAAGAAGAGCTGGGTACGCACCTTCTCAGCACCATCGAATCAGTCACAGCAGACGGCTTTTTAACAGCGGACATCGGCGGACCCTATCAAACACAAGAAGTCACAAACGAAATCATCAAACGATTGAAGAAATAATCCGTCATTAGAACCGCATCTCCACGTCTGCTATAATAAAAGGATGGATAGAAGAAAGAGATGTGAAATCTAGTGTCAAAAACAGTTGTATTAGCAGAGAAACCTTCAGTAGGACGTGACCTTGCGCGTGTGCTGAAGTGTCATAAAAAAGGAAATGGTTTTTTAGAAGGAGATCAATACATTGTGACATGGGCGCTTGGCCATTTGGTCACACTGGCTGATCCAGAAGGCTACGGAAAAGAATTTCAATCCTGGCGTTTAGAGGATTTACCAATCATTCCAGAGCCGCTTAAGCTTGTGGTGATGAAAAAGACAGGCAAACAATTCCAAGCAGTGAAAGCGCAGCTTGCGAGAAAAGATGTCAAAGACATTGTCATTGCAACAGATGCTGGACGTGAAGGGGAGCTTGTCGCAAGATGGATTCTTGAAAAAGCACATGTGAAAAAGCCCTTGAAACGACTATGGATCTCATCTGTCACGGACAAAGCCATTCAAGAAGGCTTCAAACGATTAAAAGACGGCAGAGAATACGATAACCTGTATCGCTCAGCAGTTGCACGTGCAGAAGCAGACTGGATTGTCGGCATCAACGCAACAAGAGCGCTGACAACCAAGTTCAATGCACAGCTTTCCTGCGGACGGGTGCAAACACCAACGATTGCCATGATCGCCAAACGAGAAGAAGACATTCAGCAATTTCAGCCGAAGCCGTTCTATGGATTGACTGCACAAGTAGATGGACTGACTTTGACCTGGCAGGATGCCAAAACAAAGCAAAACCGTACCTTCCAAGAGAATGTGATCAAAGAGCGCGTGGCAGCATGCGAAGAAAAACCAGCAGTGGTTGATGCGTTGAAAAAAACAGCGAAAAAAGCTTTTGCGCCGGGACTGTACGATCTGACTGAATTGCAGCGTGATGCGCATAAACGCTATGGCTTCTCAGCAAAAGAAACATTATCTACACTTCAGCGATTGTATGAGCAGCATAAGCTCGTGACATATCCACGTACAGATTCAAGATTTATTTCAGCGGATATCGTTCCCACATTAAAAGACCGATTAAAAGGAATGAACGTCAGACCATACGCGCAGCATGTGAACCGGATTTTACAATCAGGTGTAAAAGCGCACAAAGGCTTCGTCAATGATGCAAAAGTGTCAGATCACCATGCGATCATTCCAACCGAGGAAGAGCTGTATCCAGGTGCATTAAGTGATAAAGAGCGTAAATTATATGACCTTATTGCCAAACGATTCCTTGCGGTACTCATGAATCCTTTTGAGTACGAAGAAACAACGGTTATCGCCAAAATAGGCAGTGAAACGTTCACAGCAAAAGGGAAAATCGTGCAATCAGCTGGCTGGAAAGCCGTGTACGATGATTCCTATGAAGAAGAGGAATCAGCCGAGGTGGATCAACAATTGCCGCTGCTTTCAGAAGGACAGTCACTAGACGTACGACAGCTGAAAGAAACAAGAGGAGAAACGAAACCTCCTGCACGTTTTAATGAAGCGACCCTATTATCTGCCATGGAAAACCCAGCGGCATTTATGCAGAAAGAGGAAAAAGACTTAGTGAAAACCCTTGGTGAAACAGGTGGTCTAGGGACAGTAGCAACAAGAGCAGATATTATTGAAAAGCTGTTCAATAGCTTCCTAATCGAGAAAAAGGGCAAAGACATCTTCATCACATCGAAAGGAAAGCAGCTGCTCTCTTTAGTGCCTGAAGACTTAAAGTCTCCTGCGTTAACAGCGGAATGGGAACAAAAGCTTTCTAAAATCGCAAAAGGGCAATTGAAAGCTTCTCAATTCATGAGTGAAATGAAATTATATGCGAAACAAGCCGTATCTGAAATCAAACAGACGAACCAGACCTTTAAGCATGACAATGTCACTGGCACCCATTGTCCAGACTGCGGAAAACTGATGCTGAAAGTGAATGGAAAACATGGAACGATGCTTGTTTGCCAGGACCGGGAATGCGGCCATCGTAAAAATGTGGCGAAGAAAACAAACGCACGCTGCCCGAACTGTCATAAAAAGCTCGAGCTGCGCGGAGAAGGCGATGGCAAAATCTTTGCTTGTGTGTGCGGCCATAGAGAAAAACTGTCTGTCTTCGAAAAACGCAAATCTCAATCCAATCAAAAGAAAGCCAGTAAGCACGATGTGTCTAAATATTTGAAGAAACAAAAGAAAGTGGAAGAACCAATTAATAATGCACTAGCTGAACAATTAAAGAAACTAAAATTAGATCAATAGTTGTGTAAAAACCCGTGCGGAAACGCATGGGTTTTTCAGTGTTCTCAAGCATATCGACATATTGTTTTTCTGAAAATGGGAATAAATATGCGAAAAGACTCGTAATTTGGTATAAAATATTTATTTAAATTTAAACAAAAACGCTCTATAATAAATCGTTAGATGCTTAGAGAACGGGGAGTTGAAAGGGGACACGAATGCATACACGCATATATCGTACAGCAATTGTTTTACTCATTGTCATTCTACTAGGCGGATGTACCTGGAAGCAGCAGAAAGAATCAGCTGATCCAGTATCGCCACAGCCTGTATTGCCTGGAGAATATTTTATCACTCACCACTTAATGACAGATCAAGGCTTGATTCGTACCTCTTTTGCAGAGCAGCACATCTACTTATCTGAATCACTCGGACTTTGGATGGATTATCTTGTTCGAAAAAAAGATCAAAATTTATTTGACCAACAGTTGGGTGTTCTACAAGATCAATTTTTACTAGACCATCATCTTCTCAGCTGGCAAATTGAATCTGAGCAAAAAAGTAAGGCCAATGCTTTAGTTGATGATTTACGTGTAGTGGCGGCACTTCAAAAGGCAAATCGTTTGTGGAAGAAGTCAGCGTATCAAACGACAGCAAAAGAAATCGCTCAAGCGTTAAAAGAAAAAAACATGTTCAAAGGCATATTGTCCGATTATTATGATGCATCAACAAATCGAACTTCACACACAATCACACTCTCTTATATAGACCCAAAAGCAATCAAAGAATTGGAATCCCTCAAAATATTCACGAAACAAATGACCAGTAACCAATTAGCCATTCTAAAACAAGCACCGAGAAAAAAAGGATTCTTTCCTAAATCCTATGACATAAAGAAAAAAACCTATTCGTTTGATCGAGAAATCAATATGATCGATCAACTCTATACGGCTCTATATGCCCATCATGCAAAGGTTAATACGTCTGCGATCATGAAATGGCTTAAAACGACTTTTAAACAAGAAGGAAAACTGTACGGGAGATATAAGCTGAGCACATTGCAGCCATCTGTGACGTATGAATCGCCTTCGGTATATGCACTTGTCCTATTGTATGCCCTTAAACAAAACGAGCTTGAATTTGCAAAGGCTGTTTATCACCGCATGAAAGAATTACAAACCCAAGATCCTCTCAAGCCTTATTACGGAGGATATATGAACGAAAAAGACACACACTCATTTGATAACTTATTGCCTCTGATTGCAGAAAGGGAGCTTCTAAATGAATCGGTTGTTCAGTAACACGTATCGCTTGTACTATTCTCTGCTCCTCACGTTTGCAGGCCTTATTTTGTTTATGGGCTATCTCAACGTACAAGATGCGGAGAGCTTTATGATCATCGCACTGACATTTGTCGTGTTAGGCTGCGGTATTTTATTTGGTATCCTACCAGCATTAATTTTCACCTTGCTTATTTTGTTCTTTATAGGAAGCGCCATGTTCTTTACAGAGCTTGGTCATGAAAATCCCCTTTTTTCAAATCAAACATTGCAAGATGTAGTGATTTGGGGCGTAGCACTTCTTTTTTTCGCTATTTCAGCGGGAAGCTTGCATGAACGGATCAAGATGCTGCGTCACACCATTGAACAACAAAAGCAGGCCATCAAACAATTTGTGGCGATTGACTCGACAACAGGATTTGACAATGCTGAGCGGATGAAGCTCGAATTGTCCGAGGAAATGAAACGGGCAGAACGGTACAAACAGCCATTTGTCTTTATTCTTCTTCATATGAATTACGCAGCGGAATTCAAATCGTTATATGGAGAAAAAGAAATGCAGCACCTATTTCAGCAATTAAGTCTCAAGATCCGCGAAAGCGTAAGAGAAACCGATAAGAAATTTCGATTATCCGAAGAGCGAATGGGCTTGCTGCTAACTCACACACCAGAAGAAAACGTGTCAGTTGTCCTTGATAAGCTAAAGAATAAACTGCAACCGCATGTCCTGTTAAACGGTCGTGAAGTGACCTTGACATTTCTTGTCTGTCATTTAACAAGCAGCTCGGATTATCGAACGCCAGAGCAATTTTTAGAAGAACTAGAAAACGAGATGATGATGAATGAACTTTAATTCTTTGATGAAATGTTGTTTGATGATCGCGCTTTTTTCGATTCTTTCGTTGAAACACATGGCTTCAGCCGATGCTCTTGTCACGCAGCCAAATACCCTGATCGTTTATTCCACACAATCGGATGAAGTGACTGCAGCCGTTCATATGCTGGATCTACTCGCCGGTCATTTTTCCAAACAGACGACGATTGTATCCGATGAACATTTGGCTGAAAAGAGGATCAATGAATTTCAGCAAGTCATTTATCTCGGTGAAATAAAGAGAACCTTGCCAAAACAAACCATTCGTGCGTTGAACGAATCACAGCAATTCATCGCCATTGGATACAATGCGGAACAGCTTCGCCCATTCTCCAAGCTTACTTTTCACAAACAAGATCATACCAGTCAAATGAAACATACACATGATCAGACATACCGTCAGCTAGAAAGAAGTATCAATGCGTTAACGGTTCAAGGGGCAGACTTGCAAAATGAATTTCTAGTGAAGAAACGTCAATCTGATCTGCCATTTGTGATTCAAACAAAAGAAGGTGCGGCATATATCGGAATCTTAGATGTCGTGCAGCACAACAAGCTTCTTGCAGAAGTGCTAGAAAAATACATGCCAACTTCTGTGCAAATGACGACAAAATACTTAATGCTCGGGAACATCAGTCCAGCAAGTGACGAGAAGAAGCTGCTTGAACTTGGACAATACGTATCCGCACGGCATATTCCTTTTCAGATCGCAGTGACTCCTGTTTGGATGGATCGAGAAACAGGTGATGAAGTCACACTGAGTGACCGCCCGAAGCTCGTGAATGTGTTAAAACAATTGCAAGGCAATGGAGCGAGTATCATTCTTCATGGCTTTAGCCGTACGTATCGAACGGAGGAATCTGGTCAGAGCTTTGAGTTCTGGGATGCAAAGTATGATCAGTCCATCACGTCAAATGATCCCAAAAAAACTGAGAAGAAACGGAGTAAAAGTCAGTTCCCAAATGAAAAAGACTTTAATGGTTATACCAGATCGAATCAGCAGCAAGAAACCGCCTATACAGAAGAAAAACTGACAAAGGGCATCGAGCTTCTTGCCCAGCAAGGTCTATATCCACTTGCATTCGAGGTGCCGCATGATACCATATCTCAACAAGGTTATGAAGTGATTTCAAGGCATGTGTCCAGTCTATTTGGACAGGTGCAGCTGTCAGACCGCACTTGGAAAACAGTCGGTGCACCGCCGCTGGTGACGTCTCCTGCCATGTTACATGGAATGACCCTATATCCTCAGCGACCAGTAGAGACAGCGTCTGACCAAGAATATTCAAATGTTTTAACTGAACAGACGATTCAATCCATGCAGCATCTTCAATCAGCCGCAATCGGACTGTCCTATGATGTAGAATCAGGAATAGCCGGATTACAGGAGCTGATAACACAGATGGAGGCAATCCCTTCTAGTGAATGGCTGGATTTAAAGAAAACAAAACAGACGATCCAAACTGCACATGTAAAAATCCAAACATCAGGGAATGGACATATTCAAGTAGAGCAATCCGACATAGCCGAAACAAAAACAGTCAAACGAAGCGGCATAGAAAATATGCTGCGAATTCTTACAGTCGTGGTGATGCTATTTATTGCGGCATTTGCTTTATACACATTGTATTTAAGACTGACAATGAAAAAACGAATTTTTAAGGAGAGAAAATTAGGTGGCTGATGTCTTATTTTATCTTTCATTACTACTGATTTGGACTATGCTCCTATACCACATGTTTCTCATGCAGGGCGGCTTTCAGCATTACCTCACCTATGAAAAAGTGCTGCCTAAATGGACAAAACAAGGGAAAGAGCTGCCAACCATCAGTATCCTGATTCCTGCTCATAATGAAGAAGTTGTCATTCGGCAGACGTTAAAAGCGATGGTCCAGCTATCTTATCCTAAACACCTCCTTGAAATCATTGTGATTAATGACAATTCCTCTGATCGCACAGGAGATATTGTGCAATCATTCAGTGAGCAATATGATCATGTCCATATGGTTGAAACAAAGCCGCCATTTGCAGGGAAGGGAAAATCCACTGCACTGAATGAAGGCTTGAAGGCTTCGACAGGAGAAGTGATTTGCGTATACGATGCAGATAACATGCCGGAACAAAAGGCTGTCTATCATTTGGTTCTTGGGTTATTGAATGACCCAAAAGCAGGCGCTGTTGTCGGGAAATTCAGAGTGATCAATGCAGCCAAAAATTTGCTGACCAAATTTATTAATATTGAGACCATCTGCTTCCAATGGATGGCGCAGGGCGGGAGATGGAAGTGGTTTGGGATTGCGACAATACCAGGCACCAACTTCGCCATCCGCCGGCACATTTTAGAAGAGCTCGGCGGCTGGGATGTCCAAGCTTTGGCCGAGGACACCGAATTAACGATCCGTGTGTATAACCTTGGATATGTGATTCGATTTTTCCCAGCTGCGATCACATGGGAACAAGAGCCTGAGACATGGAAGGTCTGGTGGCGGCAAAGAACGCGCTGGGCTAGAGGGAATCAATATGTTGTACTCAAATTTTTAAGGCAGTTTATGAAGCTGAAACGAAAACGAATGATTTTCGATTTGTTTTATTTCTTCTTTACGTATTTCTTATTTTTCTTCGGTGTTCTGCTCTCAAATGGCATCTTTATTGTGAACCTATTTGTTGACCTTCACTTATCTGTAGGGGCTGTCGCACTGATCCTGTGGGGATTAGCCTTCTTCCTCTTTCTAACAGAAGTGATGATTACATTAAGTATTGAGAAAACAGAGCTCACCAAACAAAACATTCTCATTGTGGTCCTCATGTACTTCACCTATTCTCAAGTATGGATTGCGCTTGTCGTGTACTCCTTATATGTAGAGGTGAAGAGCCGATTATTGAAACAAGAAGTGAAATGGTACAAAACGGAGCGTTACGATCAACAACAAAAGAAAAGCGGGTGACAAATTGAAATCGGTCAAATGGATGATTTTTATATTAGCGCTATCCCTTGCTATTCAGCCTTTTTTCATGGCAAGTCAAGCAATGGCGCAATCCAATCGAGTACAAGTGAAAGACGATTGGGTTCGCTCATCAAAAGGAAGTCAAACAGAAACGCAACATCTATCAGAAGATGTGGTGACCTTGTATGGACAAGAAGACCGCACTGAATTTTCCTATCAAATGGAGAAAGAAAAAGTAGAGTCTAGCACTCTTACATTAAATATAGAGGCTTCACCATTACTCATTTCGCCATCGTCTTTCACAGTGATGATCGATGGAGAGATTGAAAAGACAATCCCTGTATCAGGGAAAAACCAAAAAAAATCGATTCAAATCAAATTGAACAAAGCGCAATTGAAAAAAGGATCTCATCAAATTCAGCTCGCATTTTATGGTGTGTTAAAAGAAGGTGTGTGTATCAACCAAGAGACACCTGCCAATTGGCTGAAAGTATATCCTGAAAGTGAGCTGGCGTTTAAAGGAGCTCAAACGAAAGACGTGACGTTAGACAGCTTCCCTTCACCTTTTATTCCATCAGGTGAGCAGAAAGAACAAACAGATATTGTGATTCCAAATACACCGGAAGCGGCTGAATTAGAAGCGGCTATGAAAATCTATCGTACGTTGAAAAACAAAGACCGTCTAGCAGACCTCAAACTCGTTCAAGAAAAGGACCTCAAGCAAATTGCGCATCCAACCATTGCTGTGGGAGCAAAAGGAAGCTGGAAAGGACGTATGAAATCGATCGAGCAAGCTGCGGGGATTAAAACAGAAAGCAATCAACTTACGTTAGCGGTGAGAACCCTGACAGCAAAGAAAAAAGAACAGCCCATTTTATTTGTCTCTGCTGAACAGCCAAGGACAATTGCTGAAAAAATCAGTGTCCTGACTCAACCTGAACTGACGGGTCAGCTCACTGGTACCGACCTGCTGCTGCAAAAGGTGACAGCTAATGCTTCTAAGCCATCGCATCATATTCGTTTAATAGATTTTGGCGGAGATGATGTCACAGTTGGAACCAAAAAGACGGCATCTGATCACTACTATTATCCGAAAGCATTAATCGCTCAACAAAAATCAGGTGCAAAACTAAATCTATCATTTAAAAAATCGGATCCAGCGAACAAAGCGGAACGTCTAACAGTGATGATCAATAACGAACCGCACGACATACCGTTAACAAAACTAGGAAACAAAGATGAGAATGGATTCTATCATGTGTCCATTCCAGTAGACTCGCAAGTACTTCAAAAGAACGAGTATGTGGACTTGCAATTTGTCACAACGGGTTTTAAAAGCATGGAATCGTGCAGACATACGGATGAAGAAGGCTGGATTTACATTGACAAGAACAGCTCTCTTCAAATACCAGAAGGAACAAATAGTGATACACCGGATTTAGCCGCATGGCCGCTTCCTTACACTTCAAAAACACAGCAAGGAAACACATTGATCATCATGCCAGATCAAATCAAGCAAGCAACGATCAATCAAGTGGCGATGCTGACAGAATCATTTAGTCAGCCGGAAGCTGCTCAATATCATTTGATCAAAGCATCGAATGTGACAAATGAACAATTGAAAAAGAACTCTCTCATTTTCATCGGGGGCATCCAGACATTCTCTCTTTTAAAAGAAAAAGCAGACGATCTCATCGTTCCAGCGAAAAAGGGTCAATATGATGTATCCTCATTTGGCATGATCAACGAAACCACAGCTCGTATTGTATGGACGCAGCCATCTGTATGGAATAAAGAACAAACCATGACCGTTTTTGCAGGAATGACGGCAGCTGACGCTGATGTTTCAAATGATATGATACGTTTCCTTCAAACAAATACGGAGACCGCAACAGTTGCAATAGAAAGCAAAAACAAAGAGATGTTCTCTAATCACCAAACAGTCAGCAGCACAACAAATGATCTGAAAAAAGGTAAAAAGCAAGGCGGTGGTGAGTCTTGGATTTACTTTGCGTGTATCGCTGTACTGATCATTTTTGTGGTGATGATGATTGTTTATTTCGTACGAAAAAATCGCAAAAAAACTGAGTGATAAACGGTCAAAAGACCTTGAAAAAATCTCTTTACTTTGGTGTCAAACGGGAGTATGATCTCTTTTATAAAAGACCAATCGCTGAATCATTTCGATGAGCGGGGGAACCAATTGTGGTGGAAAGCACCACGTGGGGTGAATCCTTTTTAGGTAGGGCAAAGTCTCATGCGCCCGAATCCGTCAGCTAACCTCGTAAGCGTTAAAGAGAGCAAAGACCAACCTGTGATCTAAACAATAGGCACAGGGGCATTCTATTGCCTCTGTGTCTTTTTGGCGATCCATCTTTTGTAATTTAAATCGTTTGACACTAAAGGAGCGGGCATCACATGTACAGTTTGATGAAGCGTATTTTAATTGGTAAACCATTAAAATCACAGGCAGCAGGAGAACAAAAACTATCAAAAATCAAAGCGTTGGCATTATTGTCATCAGACGCATTGTCATCAGTTGCATACGGTACAGAACAAATTTTAATTGTTCTTTCCGTGGTTAGTGCAGCAGCATTTTGGTACTCACTCCCGATTGCAGGTTGCGTATTAATTCTTTTAATGGCGTTAATTCTATCTTACCGCCAGATCATTTATGCTTATCCAGAAGGCGGAGGGGCATATGTTGTCTCTAGCAGAAACCTAGGTGAAAAACAAGGATTGATCGCTGGTGGATCATTGCTTGTAGACTATATTTTGACTGTAGCAGTGAGCATATCAGCGGGTACTGATGCCATCACATCGGCTTTTCCAGCACTATATCCATATCATGTCTTGATCTCAATTGTATTGGTCATCGTGATTATGGTGCTCAACCTTCGTGGATTGACAGAATCGGCATCTATTTTGGCTTATCCTGTCTACTTGTTTGTATTTTCACTCCTTATATTAATTGGAGTCGGCGGATTTAAATTGTTAACAGGCGGCGTACCGCCAGCACCTGAGCATGCAGCGGTAGGCACACACGTACAAGGCATTACATTATTTCTGTTATTAAAAGCTTTTTCATCTGGCTGTTCTGCTCTGACTGGAGTAGAAGCCATTTCAAATACCATTCCATCCTTTAAAAAACCAGCTGCTCAAAATGCAGCAAGAACATTATTGATGATGGGTGGATTACTAGCCGTTTTATTTGTGGGAGTCACATTGCTTGCGTTTGGTTTCGGCATCTCGCCAAAGCCAGAAGAAACGGTTGTATCACAAATTGCATCAGACACTTTTGGACGTACGTTTTTCTATTACGTGATTCAGGCTGTCACAGCGCTAATCTTAATATTAGCGGCAAATACCGGCTTTTCAGCCTTTCCTTTATTGGCTGTCAATTTAGCAAAGGATAAATATATGCCGCGTATGTTTACTGTAAGAGGAGATCGGCTTGGTTACTCCAATGGCATTATCTTTTTAGGCGTAGCCTCTATGCTGCTCATTTGGTTGTTTGATGGGAAAACAGAACACCTCATCCCGCTATATGCTGTCGGTGTGTTCATTCCATTTACCCTGTCGCAGACCGGCATGTGTGTGAAGTGGATTCGAGAAAAACCGCAGGGCTGGAAAACGAAAATGCCAATCAATATAGTCGGAGCACTGATTTCTTTTACAGTTTTCATGATACTCATTTTGACCAAGTTCCATCTCGTATGGCCAGTATTTGTTTTCATGCCTATTGTTCTATTTATCTTTCATTCCATTAAAAAGCATTACCTGTCTGTTGGAGAACAACTGCGTTTATTGAATGAAACAGAGCCTGTTGAGATTAAAGGGAATGTGGTCATCGTACCGATAGCAGGTGTAACACGTGTCGTCGAACAATCTGTCCAATATGCAAGGTCTTTGTCAGATCAAGTCATAGCGGTTCATGTATCCTTTGATAAAGAAAAGGATAAGAAAATTGAAGAGGATTGGGAAAAACTAAACAGCGGTGTACGGCTTGTGATGCTGCATTCTTCCTATCGAAGCCTCATTCACCCGCTTGATAAATTTCTTGAAACCATTGAGGCAAAAGCAAATGCGCATCAATATAAAGTGATGGTGCTCGTGCCTCAATTTATCCCGAAAAAAAGATGGCACACCATTTTGCATAATCAATCTGCCTTTTTATTAAGATTCCGCCTATTATGGAAGCGTGATATTGTGGTGGCGACCCTTCCATATCATTTTAAAAAGTAGCAAAAGCAAGTTGAAACGTTTGATCAAAAGGATGCGGTGGTATGGAGTAAGAAAAAAGGAGTTTTCTCACATGCCGCAAAGAACCGCAGGAAAAGAAGTAACAGCGCTACTGGAAGAGTGGGGCGTGAAACATATTTATGGAATGCCCGGCGACAGCATAAACGAATTGATTGAAGAACTTAGACATGAATCAAGCCAAATACAATTTATACAAACGAGACATGAAGAAGTGGCAGCACTTTCAGCGGCGGCTGATGCCAAACTAACAGGTAAACTCGGTGTCTGCTTATCAATCGCTGGACCGGGTGCTGTCCACTTATTAAATGGACTATATGATGCAAAAGCAGATGGTGCACCAGTTTTAGCAATTGCAGGACAGGTTGCTTCGGCCGAAGTAGGCAGAGACGCATTCCAAGAAATCAAATTAGAGCGGATGTTTGATGATGTCGCTGTCTTTAATCAGCAGGTACAGACGGCAGAAGCGCTGCCTGACTTATTGAATCAAGCCATCAAAGCAGCTTATACCCATAAAGGTGTGGCAGTTCTCACCGTATCGGATGACTTATTTTCTCAAAAAATTAAGCGTAAACCCGTTTATACATCTCCTCTTTATGTTGAGGGAGAAGTACGGCCAAAGAAAGATCAACTGCTAAAGGCAGCTCAGCTGATTAACAATGCGAAGAAGCCAGTCATCTTAGCAGGTAAAGGATTAAGACATGCAAAAGAAGAGCTTCTTTCATTTGCAGAAAAGGCAGCTGCTCCTATCGTCATCACACTCCCTGCAAAAGGGGTTGTGCCAGACAGGCATCCATACTTTTTAGGTAACCTAGGTCAAATTGGAACGAAGCCGGCATATGAAGCGATGGAAGAATGTGATCTCTTAATTATGCTTGGAACCTCCTTTCCATATAGAGACTACTTACCAGAGGACACGCCAGCCATTCAACTGGATATTAAACCAGATCAAATCGGTAAAAGATATCCGGTAGATGTGGGAATCGTGAGCGACAGCAAGAGTGGTTTGCATGAACTGACTTCCTACATTGAATATAAAGAGCAGCGTGGTTTTCTTGAAGCTTGTACAGAGCATATGATGAAGTGGCGAGAAGAAATGGATAAGGAAAAATCCGTTGCTACTTCACCGATTAAACCACAGCAAGTCATTGCTAGATTAGAAGAAGCAGTCGAAGACGACGCTATTCTTTCAGTTGATGTTGGTAATGTGACGGTCTGGATGGCACGTCATTTCGAAATGAAACAGCAGGATTTCATTATCTCCAGCTGGCTTGCCACAATGGGCTGTGGTTTACCTGGTGCGATTTCGGCTAAGTTAAATGAACCGAACCGACAAGCCATTGCTGTCTGTGGTGATGGAGGCTTCACAATGGTCATGCAAGACTTTGTGACAGCTGTAAAATATAAGCTGCCGATCGTTGTCGTGATCTTAAACAACAACAACCTGGGAATGATTGAATATGAACAACAGGTAAAAGGAAACATCAATTATGGTATAGAGCTAGAGGATATTGATTTTGCTAAGTTTGCAGAAGCATGTGGCGGCAAAGGAATCTCCGTGTCATCACATGAAGAACTAGCTCCAGCCTTTGATACAGCCCTTCAATCGGATAAACCAGTCATTATTGATGTCACTGTCGCCAATGAACCCCCGTTACCTGGAAAAATCACGTACACCCAAGCAGCAGGCTTCAGTAAATATTTATTGAAAAAATTCTTTGAAAAAGGTGAGCTGGATATCCCTCCACTCAAGAAAAGCCTCAAACGCTTTTTCTAAACACAAGGTAGTCGGTCTTCTGAAAAGAAGGCTGACTTTTTTTGTGATGATTAGGGAAATCATTTCAATTGTCACTTGCCTTCATCTCTATTAAAATATTTGGAAATTAATTTTGTAACTTAAAGCCTATTTTTCCAATTCGATGAGAAAGGTAAAATAGACTTTATGATCAATAATGGAGGGAGTGACTTCTTCTGGGCAAGATACTTGATGCAAAAGCACTAACAAGTGCCATGGACGCAAGGGTAAAACACTACCAGGAACTCCGCGAACAAATGGTAGATTTAAAAAAAGCATTACAAGGTGTTTCTAATCTTGGTGACGACTTCACTGGGAAAGGTGCCGATAACATTAAAAGCTTCTACAAAGAGCTCGCTGGAAATGTAGATATGTTTATCAGCTTCATTGATAAGCAAAAAGCCTTTCATGAAGGTGTTTCTGGGACACTCGATGATACAAACTTTGGCGGCGATACCTTCGTAGAAGAACACTTTTTAGACAACGCTGTACATATGGGCATCAAAAATGCCAAAAGCATTGTGAAGGATCAAAAAAAGGCGCTTAAAACGATTTTTCAAGACATCGACGACCTCATCTCTCTAGAAGTATTTGATAGTCAAAGCTTTGATGAAAAGATTGCAGATGCGGAAGACGAGCGAAAAAAGACAGTAAAAGACCTAAGAGAGTTTGATCAAAATTTAAAAGATGAATATGCTTTGTCAGAGACGGAGCAGCAAGCTACAATGGCATTGTACGCAGAAATGATGAATGCGACAAATGACGGAAAATCCATTTCGCCGATGAATTTTGACAAGAAAGCGTATCAAAATAGCGAAATCTACAAGGCAAAAAGCGATATTGAGAAGCAAACTGCTGAATATCTCAAAATTAAAAAAGAACAAGAAGAAGCTAGAGAAATCGCAAAGGAACAAGAAGCACTCGCCAACCGCCCTTGGTATGAAAAAGCACTTGATTATGGTGGAAATATCGTGAATGAACTGACTGGAGTAAACGATGCAAAACGCGCCGCAACGGGCGTTGACCCGATCACAGGCGAAGAACTTACCGCAGGACAGCGCGTCGCCGCAGGCGGCATGGCAGCAGCAGGATATATCCCTATCGTCGGTTGGGCAGGACGCATTTTCAAAGGTGGGAAAGCCGTCTATAAAACGACTCAAGCCACATCAGCCGCAGTCAGGGCAGTCGACGTCTACAAGACGTCACAAAAGTCCTTTGACGCCTTAAAAACCTCTCAAAAAGGCTTATATGGTCTCACCGCAACAAACGGCTTCAGTGAAGCGATTACTGGGCGAGACATGTTTGGAAATAAGGTCTCGAAAGAACAGCAGGAAGCGAGTATGAACGCGGCGCTTGGAATGCTTTTGCCGTTTGGGGCGAAAGGGTTTCATGGGAAGATGGGGATTAAGAGAACAAGTGGTTTAAATAAAATACCTGAAAATAGCATTAATCATTCTAATAAAGGAGATTTCACAACAAACCCTAAAACAGGTGATATTTCAAAAATGAAGGGTGGAGGACACGGACAAAGCAACATAAAATTCTTACAAGAAAATAATATAGAATATAATATAAATAAAGTATATGAGAACGGTGTTAGGGTAGGGAATGTACCTGGTCATAAGGTGAAAGCAAAACGGACAGGCTCCAACCAATCTTGGTTCCCAGAAAACTGGACAGAATCTGATATTGCGGCAGCTGGTGCCAAAATTGTTAAATCACCTGATTTTTCAAAAGTGGAAAACGGAGTGACTATTTTTGGTGAGTATAAAGGTGTAAGGGTTGGAGTTATTAAAACCAATGGGGAAGTAGGAACTATTTTTCCTGATGCTACAAAACAACCTTAATATGGAGGAACAATATGGATATTGAGAATGCATTAAAGATAGTATTAGATAAAAGAAAAAAATTAGATTTAAATGATGATTATGGTATACAGAAAAGTTGGGATGAAATAATAGAAATTCTTGGGGAAAACGAAGAGAGAACGCTAGAATATTTAGATCGTTGCAGTAAAGAAGATTTATATTGGATAAGTGAAGTGTTTGAAGACATATCAGAAATTTTACAAAGTAAGGAATTAATTAAATGTTTGCGTAAATTGGATGAAAAATATCCTGAATTAGAGATGACACAAGATATTGATCTAGCAGAAAGCTATATTGAAGATTAATTTTTAAATAACTAGAGAGCTTAGATAAAACGATGAATTAAGGTTCATCGTTTTATTAATGATAATAATTTCAGGCATGTAAAGATTGATATGATAAAAGAATAAAGTGGTTTTGTTTCTTTTTTTGAAAGCAAAGGAGGAGAAAAAATGAGTGATTATCATAGATGGTAAATTAAAAAGTATGTTAGATATTATTATTGAAAAAGAAGATGCTTACAATCAATATACGGAATTAATAAAGGATTTGATGTTTTCAGGCATTCAGCAATACATTCAGAAATATAATAAGCCGGAATGAAACTCTGACCTTGATTTTTCTAATAGAACCAAGGTTTTTTAAACTGCAATTGCACTTGCAAAACAAATCACTCCACACATAATTGGAAATCATATGTTAAACTAATCCAACCACCACAAAAAAGGAGAAAAAACCATGCTATGGATCCTCACACAAAACCAGCAAACTCTAATTCATGTACAAGAAGTCTCAGTAAGCGGGAAAAAAATTGAAGGGATGATCTTGGGAAGTACTTCTTGGGCAAAGATGCTCGGCAAGTATGACTCAAATGATCGCGCAGCAGAGATTCTTCAAGACATGATGAAGACGATTGAAGAACATCCAAATGCCACGATGACATACCGAATGCCACTTCAATAAAAAAGAAACCACCTTTTCATCGTGAAAAGGTGGTTTTTGTTTAGGATGGTGTTTTTCCAAAGGCTAAGAATAAAGGGATGCCTGTGCCGACAAGGGTTGTGGCAAATAGGAACATACCGCAAATAAATAGAAAATGGCTGGCTGAAAAGACGAGTGCCAGAATGAGAAAAACGATGCTGAGTCCTACCATGCTATAGGATGGGACAAAGCGGCGTTTGTAGGTGGCTTTCTTTGTTAGGAATGAGAAGAAAATACCAAATACCAAAGGGACAATCCATAAGTAAAATAAAATAATAAGAGACATACATCATACCTCGATTTTTCCTTCTATTTTATCAGATGCCGATCACAACGGATACTACAAAGCTTCACTTTGTAAAATAATTCATGCAATCGACACAATTAAGTAGGCTGATTCATCGAATGCGTTTTTTGTTTCATATATTCAGGCTGTAAAAGGGCGTACACACAATGATCGGTAAAGCGATTGCCCAGCCATTCACATTGCCTTAATATTCCCTCAAGCGAAAAGAATAATCTCTCTGCAATGCGTCTGCTTTTCTGATTGTCGACAGCAGCCCTAATCTCAATACGGTGCAGTCCGCACTCTTCAAATAAATAGCGAATGACCGCTTTGCAGGCTTTTGTCATGATGCCTTTTCCTTGATAGCCTTCTCCGAGCCAATAGCCGATTGAAACGGTTCTATTGATCCAATGAATTTGATGGGTGCCAATGATGCCGACGAGCTCTCCATGTGACCAGATGCCCGCTTGAAAACCGTTGTTCTGCATCGCTTGCTGCATGGCGCCTTGGATAAACGCCATACTGTCTTCCTCTGTCTGCGTTGAATCCACCCAAAGCATCCATTCACGTAAATGCTCTCTCGACCGCTGAATGAGCAAATACAGACTTCTTGCGTCTCTTGGCTCAAGCAGCCGCATGGATATCTCTTGATCCTGATAAACAAACATGAACCCACATCCTCTCAGGGGAATTCTACCATAACCAAATGGAAAGAAAAAGACAGCTCAACACTGTCTTTTACATAAACGTATCTACAATTAAGAAAAGATTAAGTGCTACAACAAGAGCTGCTATCACCCAAGATATTCCTGTCACCCAGCGGGCATTCGTTAATTCGCCCATAATTCGCTTTTTACTTGTAAATAAAATGAGCGGAATTAAAGCAAAGGCAATACCAAAGGATAAGACGACCTGACTCATCACAAGCGCGGAGGTCGGGTTCACCCCAGATGCAATGATCGCAATAGGGGGAATGATGGTAATCAGCCGGCGGACATATAGCGGGATTCGGTATTGAATAAAGCCCTGCATAATGATATCGCCTGACAGTGTACCAACAGAAGAGCTGGATAGTCCGGCTACAAGCAGACCTACACCAAATAAGATGGCTGATACAGGCCCTGCGAGTGTACCAAAATGCTGAAACGCAACATCCAGATCTTCAACAAAGAGACCATTTTTATAAAATAAAGCGGCTGCCACAATCAACATGCTGGCATTGATGGCCCCGGCGACTATCATCGCAATGAGGATATCTAAAAACTCAAAGCGGAAAATCTGCTTTTTCTCCTTTTCCGTTCTGCCGACGACTCTTCTTTGGGTTAAAGCTGAATGTAAGTAGATTGCGTGAGGCATCACAGTGGCACCTAAAATTCCAGCTGCAAGCAGCACGCTGTCTGCGCCATCAAATTTTGGAATGAAAAGTCCGCCAGCGACACTTGCGATATCTGGTTTGGCGACAAAGGTTTGCACAGCGAAAGCGATCACGACAACGAACAGCATGCCTGTAATACCTGCTTCTAATGCTCGATAGCCTCGTCTTTGCAGCTCTAATATCGCAAATGAACCGATAGCGGCGATAATAGATGCTTCAAGCAGAGGGATTCGAAAAAGCAAGTATAAACCAAGTGCCGCCCCGATAAACTCAGCTAAATCCGTGGCAATAATGACGAGCTCTCCCTGAATCCATAAACCGATTGAAACGGGTTTTGGAAACTCTTCACGTGCGATTTCAGGTAAGTTTTTACCTGTCGCGATTCCAAGCTTTGCGGATAAGGACTGGATGAGCAAAGCCATGAGATTTGATATGAGAATGACCCATAAAAGGAGATATCCGTATTTGGAGCCAGCCGCAATGTTGGTGGCGAAATTTCCTGGATCAATATATGCAATGGCTGCGATAAAAGCAGGGCCGAGAAAAGGAAGGAGCCTTCTAAATCCTTTGACCTTTCCTTCAAGTGCACGTTCAGCTGCCGCTGACATGTGTGCCTGTGCCTCGATGTATTTGTTTGTCATATGTCATCACCTAGATTCTACAAAGTTTTGCTTTGGCACAAAAAGTTTCCTTGATGCAATTTTTAATCATCATATGCCCATCTTCATGAAAAGTCAACTATCTGAACTAATAGGTTTGTTTATCATATGTAAGTGAAAAAAATAGATACCTTGTCAATCCATCACATAAAAAACACCGCCACTTAGACGGTGTCCCTACTGCTTCCTCTGTTATTCGTTTTTTTTTAAGATACCCTTGATCCCACACTACGGAAGATCAGGCTTAAGATAATGACAAAGATCGCTGCTCCTAAGATTGCTGGAAAGATCGCAAAGCCTGCCAGACTAGGACCCCACGTTCCAAGTAATCCATGACCAATCCAAGCACCTGCAAGCCCGGCAATCATTGAACCGATCCATCCTCCTGGTACACTACCTCCAGCGAGTGCACTGCCAATAAGGCCGATGACAATCGCCACAACTAATGAAATCAGAAATCCTAACATGTTGATCACTCCTCTTTTTGTTTGTGTATTAAGCAATAACCGTTTTGAAAAAGTTTCAAACCTTTCGAAACCGCTTCAATGTTCTATACGTATGATGGACAAGGATTGTGTATAATAACAAACAAATACTTGAGCGGCATCTAAGGAGGCAAATGGCATGGAGGAAAAAGAGTGGCTAAAAGCACAATTAAAGGAGATTGAACAGTGGGAGAAAGACCAGCAAAAGGTATGGTTTTGGGAGAAACTCAGCCGCCTTCCATTTCAAATGCTGGACAAGCTGACGCCTGCCTTTATTCAGAAAAAAATCGGTGTGCTGCTTGATGAAATGGGGCATTACATTCAATCAGGCGGTGCCTATTTGACATCAGAAAAAGGCATCATCCATCAATTTCAAAAGAAATGTGCTGATGATTCCATTCAGCGCATAGAAGATATTGAAAAAGCTCCTATTGAAATCATGGATGCCATTAGTGAACATATGGGGAAAAACAGGACGAACCTCGCCACGGTACAAGGTGCGACAACTGGTGTCGGCGGTATGTTTACGCTGGCAGCAGATATTCCTGCGGTACTGGGGCTCTCCCTTAAAACATTACAGGATATTGCCGTCACCTATGGCTATGATCCTAAAAACAAGGAAGAGCGGGTCTTCATCATAAAATGCTTACAGCTGAACTCTGCTGATGTGGTGGGGAAGAAATCTATATTAAAAGAGCTGAGGAGCTATCAAGCTTCAGAAGGAAAGCACGAAAACATGATTTCCCAAATCCAAGGGTGGCGTGAAGTGGTGTATAATTACCGGGATTCGTTTGGCTGGAAGAAGCTGTTTCAGCTTGTTCCCATAGCAGGCATTTTGTTTGGCGCAGTTTCCAACCGCTCACAACTAAAAGGTATTGCCGAAACAGGCATGATGCAATACCGAAAGCGAAGAATTGTCACAAGATTAGAAGAGCTCACGCAGCAAGAACAGAGTGAATCTGGTGCATAAAAAATCCCTTTCTCAAAGGGATTTTTTATTTGGTCTCATCCTCATCTTGAAAAGCATGGATAGGAGAATGTTCATAACGCGCACGCAGCTCGCGAATCTGCTTGATTAGGGTGGAACCAATGGTTTTTTCGGCTTCCTCATACAAAGGATCGAGGGCTTTCACCCATTTTTGTCTTTCTGCTGGCGTCAATTCATGAATGGCAATCGGCGATTCCCGTTTAATGTCCTCTAGCTGATCTTTGTTCATCTGTTCTGCATGTTTTTCATTCCAAGCTGTTGTTTCTTCCATGGCTTCAAGTAAAATTCGTTTCGTTTCAGGTGTCTGGCGTTCAAAGAAGGATTGATCTGTTAAGACCACATAGCCCAAATACCCGTGATTACTGATCGTCATATAGTCTTGTATATGATAGAATTTTTTTGAATAAATATTTGAAATGGTATTTTCTTCACCGTCTACTTTTTTTGTCTCTAATAGCTGGAACGTTGAATTAAACGATTCCTGATAGGGCTTTGCGCCAAGAAGTTTGAATTGTTTTTCAATCATATCGCTTTGCATAATGCGGAGAGATTGGTTTTTTAAATCACCAGGCTGTTTGATTGGACCTTTATTAGAGGTGATTTGCTTAAAGCCATTTGTCCAATAGGCCATTCCCTTTAGCCCGTCTTTTTGCAGGGTGCCAAACAATCTTTGTCCAATTGCACCGTGTAGGCCTTCTTGAACCGCATCATAATTAGAAAAAGCAAAGGGAAGGTCAAGCGCCAGCCACTCAGGGGACAGCATGCCGAGCTTCGAGGTAGACGGGGCGATAAATTGAACTTGATTCTCTTTGAGTGCATTAATTTCTTCTATATCAGAATAAAGACTCCCGTTGGAGAAAATTTGAATGCTGATCTTCCCATCAGATTTTTCGTGCACAAGCTCAGCAAATTTCTTTGCGGCAAGTCCTTTTGGTGTATTATCTGCCACGACATGGCTAAATTTGAACACAAGCTGATCCTTCAGCCCTGTCTGTTCATCATCAAAGGTCGTCGCTGATTTTGGCATCATATGATAAAAACCAAAGTATAAAGCGGTTACAAAACCGATTATGAGCAATAGTGTATAGGCGAGTAAATTCTTCATGCGTCCGATCCCCCTTATGTCAAGCATACTTGACCGAGGAAGAATTCGTAAAGATACAGGTGAAAAAATGATGAGAAATCGATTGAAATTACAACAATTATCTATTAGATGGAAGCTCACCATCCTCACATATTTCGTTGTCATTTTCGCCCTTTTAATCGGAGGAATTGTCCTTGTTGGGGGAATCCAGCAAACAGAGGAACGAGAGCTTCGAAAAAGGCTCATGAACACGGCGAGAACAGTGGCTGAGATGAATGAGGTGAAGCAGGCGTTAGCTGATCAAACAAAGGAACGTAACCGATTACAGTATGCCATCGAAGAGATTCGGATTATTCAAGATGCTGACTACATTGTCGTCATGGATATGGATCATGTGAGATTAACGCATCCAGTAAAAACAAGGATTGGTCAGCGCTCGGAGGGGACAGATGAAGAGCCTGCTTTTGCAGAGCATATTTATTTCTCAGAAGCAGAGGGAGAGCTTGGGACAGCCATCAGAGCCTTTTATCCAGTGAAGGATGATCAATTTAATCAAACAGGGGTTGTCCTTGTAGGGAGAACGCTGCCAAGTATGATCGATATATTAGGAGAAATGAAGCGGGATATCCTCATGATCCTTCTGCTGACGCTCAGCTTTGGGCTTGTAGGCTCATTTTTGCTCGCCCGTCATATTAAACAGCAAATGTTTAAGCTGGAGCCGCATGAGATTGTCAGAATGCTAGAGGAGCGCACCGCAACCTTTCACTCTATTAATGAAGGGGTCATCGCCATTGATAATCAGCACATGATCACCATTTTTAATGAAAAGGCGAAGCAAATTTTTGGTGTGACAGGGGATGTCGTAGGCGGGAATATTTGGGATGTGCTGTCTGACACAAGACTCCCTGAGATCATTGATCGCGCTGAACCCGTTTACAATGAAGAAATTCATATGAGCGGAAAGCGGATTATGAGCAGCCGGATTCCGATTGTCATGAAAAAGAAAATTATCGGAGCGGTCGCCATTTTTCAGGACCGGACAGAAGCGGCAAAATTAGCAGAGGAGTTAACCGGAGTCAAGAACTTTGTTGACGGTCTGCGGGTGCAAAACCATGAGCATATGAACAAGCTTCATACGATTGCCGGGCTGATTCAGCTTGGTAAACCCGATCAGGCGCTCGATCTAGCCTTTCAAACGACGGAAGAACAGGAACATGTGATGGACTTTCTTCACCGCGTCATTCAGCATGATGCCGTTGCGGGATTATTGATGAGCAAAATCAGAAGGGGCAAGGAGCTAGGCATAAAGGTCGAAGTAGACGAACATAGCTGTCTGCGTGATTTCCCTGAGCGTCTAGATCAGCATGATATGACGAAGCTGCTTGGCAATCTGATCGAGAACGCCTTTGCCTCGTATGATACTGTAGAAAGAAACACAAAACGCATTTCTATTAGTATTGATCAAACCGAGGATGTCCTCGCGATGCTAATTGAAGACAATGGCTCCGGGATTGAAGAGGAAATGATTCCTTATATTTTCGATAAAGGTTTCACACACGGTAAAGAAGGCGGAACAGGCTATGGCCTGTATATTGTAAAAACGATTATCGACAAAGGAATGGGAAATGTAGAAGTCACATCAAGCATCGGCATTGGTACCACCTTCTCAATCGAATTCCCAATGACAATAGAGGAGAGAGACAGATGACTCAGATTAAGGTGCTATTAATTGAAGATGACCCGATGGTGCAAGAAGTGAATAAAGAGTTCATTAAGAGTGTTCCTGGCTTTCAAGTTGCGGCAGTCGCAGGTAATGGGGAGCAGGGCATCCAGCTGATCAAAGAAATTCGTCCAGACCTTGTTGTCCTCGATGTATATATGCCAAAAAAAGATGGCGTGAAGACGCTTCAAGACATTAGAAAGCAAAAGATACAGGTGGATGTGATCGTTATTTCTGCGGCAAAGGACAAAGAGACCATTGGCATCATGCTTCAAAATGGCGCACGAGATTATATCATCAAGCCGTTTAAGTTCGAACGTATGAAAGAATCACTTGAAAACTATAAAGCGTTTAAATCTAAAATTCGCACAGCAGCAGAATTTTCTCAGGAGATGCTGGATGATATCATACGAAAGCCTGCTGTTAAGCAGGAGGATACTTGGCTCCCTAAGGGGCTGAATGTGCATACGATGAATGAAATTAAAGCCTATATGGGCTTGCAGGAAGGCCCGCAGTCTGCAGAGGAAGTTGCCAATGCACTCGGCATTGCCCGTGTCACGGCACGCCGGTATTTAGACTTCTTAGTGAAAGAAGGCGAGCTGAAATTAGATATGCAATATGGCGGGGTTGGCCGGCCTGTCAATAAATATATCGTACATTCTGACTAAGAGACCAAAAAGACCAAAATGTACGATATGTTCATAAGCTTCACAGCCTTTGATGAAATCGCTATCATTTATCTACAGATAACAGTTAAGCGTTTACATCAAAGGGTGAGGGAGTTGATTTTTTATGAAGAGGCTTTTGAAGAACCTGACATTTCAGGTGATTGCAGCTGTCATTATCGGGATCATTGTCGGGATGGTTTGGCCAAACGTCGGAAAAGAAATGAAGCCGCTTGGTGACACCTTTATCAATGCCGTTAAAATGGTCATCGCGCCAATCATTTTCTTAACCATTGTTCTTGGTATTGCCAAGATGGGGGATATGAAAAAGGTTGGAAAAGTTGGGGGAAAAGCATTTATTTATTTTGAAGTCGTCACGACGCTTGCTTTGGTCATCGGTCTTTTTGTGGTAAATATCATGAAGCCAGGTGCAGGTCTGGACTATAGCAAGCTTGAAAAAGGGGATGTTTCACAGTATACCCAAAATGGGGGACAGGGTATCGACTGGATGGAATTTGTCACACACATCGTACCATCTAATATGGTAGATGCTTTTGCAAAGGGTGATATTTTACAGGTCTTATTCTTCTCTATTTTATTCGGTGTTGCGCTTGCTGCACTTGGCGAGAAGGGGAAAGGAATCATTGAGTGGCTTGATAAGCTGTCACTTGTTTTCTTTAAAATCATTGGATATATCATGCGTGCTGCGCCGCTCGGTGCATTTGGGGCAATGGCTTATACGATCGGACACTTTGGTTTGGCATCGATTAAACCGCTCGCAAGTCTGATGCTCTCCGTTTATATGACCATGTTCCTGTTCATCTTCGTTGTGCTGAACATCATTTGTAAAATGTATGGCTTCAGCCTGTTCGGTTACCTGCGATTTATCAAGGATGAAATTTTAATTGTTCTTGGCACAAGCTCATCAGAATCCGTGCTGCCAAGAATGATGGATAAAATGGAACGCTACGGGTGCTCTAAGTCTGTGGTTGGTCTTGTCATCCCAACAGGGTATTCCTTTAACTTAGATGGAACCTCGATCTACTTATCGATGGCTGTGGTCTTCTTGGCACAAGTGTTTGGTGTAGACTTGTCCATCGGTCAGCAGATCACCATCATCCTTGTCCTGATGCTCACCTCAAAGGGAGCGGCTGGGGTGACAGGAAGCGGATTTATCGTGCTGGCTTCTACACTCGCTGCACTACAGGTCATTCCGCTAGAGGGGCTTGCACTGCTGCTTGGGGTAGATCGATTCATGAGCGAAGGAAGAGCCATTACAAATCTTATTGGAAATGGAATTGCAACAATCGTTGTTGCGAAAAGTGAAGGTGAATTTGACGAAGCGAAGAGCAAAACAGCACTTCAAGAAATGCGCAATATGAAGCAGGCTGTATAGTATAAAAACAACCTAAAAACCGAAACCTTATGTTCTACATGGGGTTCGGTTTTTTCTTGTGCTGAAAAGAAAAAACATTAAAGCTTGATAAAATTAAAACGAATCGTAAGACCTTATTGACCTTTTATTATATAATTTACAGAAAGATCCGATATAATGTATATCAGATCCGATGAAAAATAGACTTTAGTCCTGGCAGGTGTGTAACGTAATGGCGGCATTTTTTAAATTGTTCGAAAAACCCGGTGTTAAGCGGTTTTCTGTATTTGTAGTATTAGCCACAGCCTTATATCTATTAAGAGGAATGATGAATTTAATTCTCTTGACCTTCATATTCACCTTTTTGATGAATCGGTTAGAAGAGGTCATTAGAGGTTTTTTAAGTCACTTCCTGAAAATAGGACAGAAATCGGTTATCACCATTTTGTATATTCTTTTGGCTGGTGGATTGACGTTTGGCGGATTCGTTTTTGTGCCAATTATCGCCAAACAGGTGGAGCAGCTATTTCATTTAGGAAAGAAAATTGCAGATCATCCACAAGATTTACCCTTCTTTGATGTCATCACCAACGTATTCGGAGATTTTAAAATATCAGCTTACTTTGAGAAAGGGTTTAATTTCCTCTATACATACTTAACAGATTTCAGCACGTTCAGTATCCAGGTCATTATGTCCTTAATATTAAGCATGTTCTTCCTGTTCGAAAAGGAACGCCTCATTCAATTCATGAACAAGTTCAAAACGAGTAAAATCTCTGTGTTCTATCATGAAATAGCCTTCTTTGGACGTAAATTTTCCAGAACGTTTGGAAAGGTACTCGAAGCACAGTTTATTATTGCAACCGTTAACTGTGTCTTAACAACCATTGCGCTAGGCATTATGGGATTCCCGCAATTATTTGGATTAGCGGTTATGGTCTTTTTGCTAGGCTTAATCCCAGTAGCGGGTGTGGTCATCTCACTTATTCCACTCAGCATCATTGCGTATACCCTTGGAGGCGGCATGTATGTCCTTTATATTGTGCTGGTGATCGTCATCATCCATGCCATTGAAGCCTACTTCTTAAACCCGAAGCTCATGTCAGCAAAAACAGAACTCCCTATTTTCTTCACATTTATTGTGCTGATCTTCTCTGAACACTACATCGGGATTTGGGGACTCATTATTGGTATACCAATCTTTGTGTTTATCCTAGATATTTTGGAGGTCACCAACAAGGAGGAAAGTAGTTAAAAAGTTCATTTGAACCTGTTTACAATTTTCTAAAAATAAGGTATAAATAGTATGAAAATATCATAATAACCACACGCTTAATCCTTCTAAAGGAATGGGGGACCCACTATTTTGGGGTGAATTTTTCTCTGTTGAGAAAAAAGGACATCTCTTCGTCCTAACCCGTCAGCTAACCTCATCGGCGTGAAGAGAGTAAACGGTGGTATATGTAAGGACACGCAGACCCACGAGAAAACTCTCTCGTGGGTCTTTTTGACGAGGAAGGGGAGATTTTATTGAAGCTGGCTACAAAAATTATTATTGCCCTTATTGTAGGTGCAATCACGGGACTTTTGCTTAACATTTTCGCTCCAAATGTATTCAAAGTGTTAGATCCTTATCTATTCACACCTCTAGGTCAAATCTTCTTAAACTTGATTAAAATGTTAGTAGTGCCGATCGTATTCTTTTCCATCACACTAGGTGTAGCAGGTCTAGGTGATCCGAAAAAGCTTGGCAGAATCGGCGCAAAAACCATTACTTATTTTCTACTTACTACTACTTTTGCCATCATCATTGGCATTTCATTAGCCTTATTGATCAAGCCGGGAGCATTCGGTAATTTTGATACGAAAGCGGCTGATTATTCCGCAGAGGAAGCCCCATCAATGGCAGAAACACTACTCAACATCATTCCAACCAATCCAGTCCAATCTTTAGTTGAAGGAAACATGCTTCAAATCATCGTCTTTTGTGTGTTTTTAGGCCTTGGCATTGCCATGCTTGGGAAGAAGACGGAAGGTTTGCTAAAGCTGTTTGAACAAGGAAATGAATTAATGATGTTTCTTGTCGGCATAGTGATGAAGTTCGCACCGTACGGAACATTCGGTTTGATCGCAACCGCAATTGGCAGCCAGGGATTTGATGCGATGAAAGCGATGGGCCTCTATTTCTCGGTCGTATTAGTTGCGCTCGTGCTGCATTTCTTCCTGACTTATGGGTCAACTGTCGCCATTTTAGCGAAGCGAAATCCGATGGCGTTTTTCAAAGGATTTTCTCCAGCAATGGTTGTCGCATTTAGTACATCAAGCAGTAACGCAGTCCTGCCAGTCTCAATGGAAACAGCCCAGAAACGTTTGAAGGTGCCAGAGCCGATTTCAAGCTTTGTACAGCCGCTTGGTGCAACCATTAATATGGACGGCACAGCGATTATGCAAGGGGTCGCGACCATTTTTATCGCGCAAGTATATGGAGTTGAACTGACGCTTGTCCAAATGCTGACGGTTGTCTTAACGGCTGTCTTAGCAAGTATCGGCACAGCGGGTGTGCCAGGAGTTGGGCTCATCATGCTCGCTATGGTACTGAACTCTGTGAATCTGCCTGTTGAAGGCATTGCGCTCATCCTTGGCATAGACCGCTTATTAGATATGGCAAGAACCGTTGTCAATATTACAGGTGACGCAGCATGTGCGGTGATTGTGACAGAAACGGAGAAAAAACACGAGAAAGACGCAGCATCACCGAACCTATCCATGTAATGTAAAAGAAGGGCTGACTCGATCAGTCCTTTTTTTCATGGGCCCCTTGTCTTGCGTGGTATACTTTTAACAGAATGAGCGGTCTTATTTACCGCCATAGGCTTTACATCAGAAGGAGGAACCACGTTGGAGTCTGCTGTTCTAAAAGTAGAGAAAGTCGATAAACGAATTGGCCGGAAAATGATCTTACAAGATATATCTATAGAAATAGGGAAGGGAGAAATCGTCGGCTTACTTGGGCCAAATGGGTCTGGAAAAACAACCTTGATTCGTTTGATCGTTGGCTTGATGAAAAAAAACAATGGCCGAATCATAATCAATGGATATTCACAGGATGAGGATTTTCTACACGCGATGTCATCTGTTGGTGCAATTATAGAAAATCCCGAATTTTATTCTTATTTAACAGGCTTTGAAAACCTTGAACTGTATGCGGCGATGCACGATGGAGTGACTGAGGAACGAATGCAGGAAGTGGTGAAAAGAGTTCGTCTGGAGCACGCCATTCATCAGAAGGTGAAGACGTATTCACTGGGGATGAAACAAAGGCTTGGGATTGCACAAGCCATATTACATCAGCCGAACCTGCTGATTTTAGACGAACCGACAAATGGACTTGATCCTGCAGGTATGAAGGAATTCAGGGAGCACTTGCAAACACTAGTACGAGAAGAAGGAACGTCCGTCTTATTTGCCACACATTTATTGCATGAGGTAGAAGAGCTATGTGACCGCATGATCATCATTCAAAAAGGACAGATCAAAGCCAGTGCGAAGCTCCGGGACATGGAGGGGAAAGAACAGATACTCATGAATATTCAGCCAGTGGAAAAGGTGGTTTCGTGGCTCGACACGCAGGCCTATACATATGAACGAAATGGAGCGCGTGTATTACTTCAATTGAACAAAGAACAAGTGCCTGAGCTGAACAAACAGCTTGTTCTGGCTGGGTTTGATGTACTTGAAATGACGCCTCAAAAGCCATCAATTGAAGAGGCATTTATAAAATGGACGGAAGGCGGGACGGCAGATGCTTCAACTCATCAAGAATGAGCATAAGAAAATTATGAGGAAAAAGATCACATTCATTGCTCTTGGATTGATCGTTGTTTTTCAATTGGCGATGGCTCTAGCGTTGAAACGAGTCATTTCCAGCTTTGGTGGACAAGACACTCTCGCCAATTATTTTGCTTATTCCACGAACGTCGTGTTTATTTTACAGGTGCTCGCTGTTGTCATTGGCGCAACCTTGATCTCAACAGAGTTTCAAAAAAGGACGATCAAGTTTTTATTGATCCGGCCCAAAACAAGGCTGCAAATTTTTCTGTCAAAATACATCACACTTGTGCTGACGATCATATATTTGTTTGTTTTTTATTATGTATTAGCTTTTTTATTTGGCCTTATTTTCTTTGGTACTGAATTTGATGAAAGTACGGGACGATTATTTCAGCATACGTATGCTGTTATCGGATCTCAGTGGGTGGAAGTAATCATGATGGCAAGCTTCGCTTTTATGTGTTCCAGCTTGTTTAGGAACAGCCTCGTTGCGCTTGTGACCTCGTTTTTTGTTTTATATGCAGCGAAATCACTTGTGCCTATAATGTCTCTTTTAGAAAATCAATGGGGGAAAATCCTGCTTTTTGCTAATACGGACTTTACTCAGTACAGCTTTCAAGGACCGCCGCCCTTCCATGGCATGAGCCCTTTGTTTTCTCTATTTATAGTGGGGGCGCATTTTGTTTTCTTTGTTGGCACGGCTTGGGTTCTTTTTTGGAAACGTGATGTAAATGTGTAAAAATTGTGTCAAATAACAAGAAAAATTCGTGACATATTTGTGAAAACGAGTCTGTATTTCACGATAACCGGCTGATTTTGTCTTATAATAAGATGGAGTCTTGGAGGTGGCACTATCGTGAAAAATTTCATTACGGCTTTACCAATTTTGTTGCTGCTGTCGTTTTCGTTTGTGTCTTTTGCCTTCCAGTTTGATCATCTTGTTTATTTCAGACTAGCGCTGGGGATCTTTTCGTTAGCGGGTCTTTTCTTTCTGTATACACTTAAAAGAAACATGAAATGGTTCATGGTTTATTTATATGCGAGCTGGATCATTCTTGCTGCCGTCACAACATTTGAGGAGCCTGTCTTTTCTCAGTTCTTCTTCGGTGGTTTAACAATGACAATGGGTTATCTCACATATATGCTCATTTATTTAGGAATGAAGCAGGACCGTGTAGCGAAATCACATTAAAACAAAAGCCGATAAAATCTATGATGCGATTTTATCGGCTTTTTTATTTCTGTTCAAAAAGACAAAAGAGACGAGCAGCCAGCTGTGACTGCTCGTCTTATGTTTATGATTCACGTCCAGCAGCTGCAAGCTGCTTCTGATGCTTTTTGTCGATGTTTTCGTATATACTTTCCATCATTTTAGGGTCGCGCATGATGGCCTTCTTGTTCTCTTCAATCAATTGCTGATATGTTTTGATTTTCTTCTTAGACATGTGACTCATCGCTCCTTTATATAAGTATAGACGTCTATAGGATTTCACATAGATGAAATTGATAATCATTATCAATTGGCAACTCTATTATACAAAGCGAAATGTCAGAAGTAAAGATTCAATTCAGAAAATTCACGTAACCGACATATTCCAAGCCGAATCGACGCTCATTCTTTCCCAGGAAATAATTCCTGTTATTTCTTGTCGTAAGTGAAACATCTATATAAAACATTCTTTCGCTCATTGAAACGTTTTGGATGTGCAACTCGTCTTATGGAGAGATTTGATGTAAGAGATGGAGAAGAAAAAAGACACCAGCAAACGTTTGCTGATGTCCTTCGTTTAACCCATTAAGAAACGTGCCCTTGAAGAAACTCTGTCACTTCTTCAGGTGATTTTGCGTTTGCGCTGTGTAAATGACCTGTTTTTTCGCCATTTTTGAAAATCAACAGGCTTGGAATACCCATGACCTGATACGTTTCTGCTAATTCAGGGAAATCATCTTTGTTTATTTCAAACCATTCATGGTGAGCATAAGCCTCTAAGATGTCTGGAATGAACATGTCCATTCTTGTACAGTCAGGACACCATGTTGCAAAGAATTTAACGATGACTTCTTTGTCAGATTGAATGATTTCATTGAATTGTTCAGTACTTGTGATTTTTTTCAATTTGTCACAACTCCTTTTCAATGTCATTTTAATATAAAATAATGGCGAATGACATACAAATGCTCGGGAGGCGCTTACAACCTTTACAAATCATTTCAATTCCGTAACAACAAAAATTAATTAGAGCATTTTTGCTTGAAAGTGATAAGATAGTAAAGATGAATTTTAGTGGGGGGAGTATCCATTGAAAATAAGTTTAGGATTGATTTACGGCGGAAAGTCAGCCGAACATAATGTATCACTGCAAACAGCCCTTGCAGTTACAAAAGCACTTAACACTGAGAAGTTCGATATACATCCAATTTATATTACAGAAGAGGGTGAATGGCTAAGAGGAGAAAAACTCACTGAACCAGTTTCAAACGTCAAAATGCTTCAATTTGAACAGAACGCAAAGACGTTTTTACCAACTTCTTTAAATGAGAGCATGTTTCCGCAGCCTGCATCTGCTGATGAGAAGATTGATGTTGTCTTCCCATTGCTGCACGGGCCAAATGGTGAAGATGGAACGATGCAAGGATTACTTGAACTGCTAAATATCCCGTATGTCGGCAACGGCGTTCTTGCTTCTGCCGCGGGTATGGATAAAGTCATGATGAAAGATGTTTTTGCTCAAGCAGGACTTGCACAAGCAAAGCACCTTTCCTTCAATAAAAAAGACTATGAAAAGGCCACACCAGACAGCTTAGAACAGGTGGAACAAATACTTGGCTATCCATGCTTTGTGAAACCTGCCAACATGGGGTCAAGTGTTGGAATTAGCAAATGCCGCAGCAAAGAAGAGCTGCAAACCGCATTCGATTTGGCTTTCCAATATGATCGTCGTGTGGTCGTCGAAGAAGGCGTCGTTGGAAGAGAAATCGAAATTGGTGTATTAGGAAATGACGAGCCGAAATGCTCTGTCGTTGGTGAAATTGCACCTAAAACAGATTTTTATGACTACAAAGCAAAATATGAAGATGGCGATACAGATTTGATCATTCCTGCAAGTGTGTCAGAGGATGAATACAAGACGATTCATGATATGGCGATTAAGGCATTTAAAGCCCTCGATGGTTCTGGTCTTGTACGTGCAGACTTCTTCCTCACAGAAAAAGGCGAAGTGTTGATCAATGAAGTGAATACAATGCCTGGATTCACACCATTTAGTATGTTCCCGCTGCTTTGGAAACACACTGGTGTAGAGTATCCAGAGCTGATTGAAAAGCTAGTGTCACTTGCAATTGAACGCCATCAAGAAAAACAAACCATTAAAACGACTTTTTAATGTGAGCAACAAGCAGACACTATCCTTAGGTAGTGTCTCTTTTCCTTCAAACGTGAAATGAGAAAGAGAGGCGAAAAAATCATGATCAAACGTACAGTGAAACAAATCGCCCAAATGGCTGGTGGGACACTATCTAATCAAGCTTTTGGCGAAGAGCAAATTCTCGGAGTGACAACAGATACACGAAAAGTATCAAAAGGTGCATTGTTTATCCCCCTAATTGGAGAACATTTTAACGGTCACACATTTGCTTCTAAAGCAGTGGAGCTTGGAGCCGCAGCTGTTCTTTGGAATCAAAAAGAAGCCAATCCACCGTTCGGTGTACCTGTCATTCTTGTAGAGGATACACTGGCAGCACTTCAACAGCTGGCAAAATCATACTTGAAAGAAGAAAAACCTCGTGTTGTCGGTATTACAGGAAGTAATGGGAAAACCACAACGAAAGACATGATTCATTCCGTCTTACAAACGGCTTACCAAGTTCATAAAACAGATGGTAACTTTAATAATCATATCGGTCTACCTCTCACCATTCTTGCAATGCCGGAAGGAACAGATATTGCTGTGTTGGAGATGGGGATGAGTGCAAAAGGTGAGATCGAGTTTTTGTCAAAACTCGCTGAGCCTGATGCAGCAGTCATCACCAATATTGGAGAATCTCATATGCAAGATTTGGGATCAAGAGAAGCCATTGCTGATGCAAAATGTGAAATCACAAAAGGATTAAAAGAGGATGGCATCTTTTATTACTTAGGAGATGAACCCTTGCTGCGCGAGAGAGCGACTGCACTTTCGCAGCGTGTGAAAACCTTTGGAGAAGCAGAGGACTGTGATATCAAGGTAACGCATATCAACCAGCTTGCAGAAGGAACTGAATTTCAAGTCGAAGGGTATGCTCAGGGGTTTCTCATTCCTGTATTAGGGAAACATAATGTGAAGAATGCCCTTGCGGCAATTGCCATAGGCCAGCACTTTGGACTGAATGAAAGACAAATCGCCCAAGGACTCATGCAAACAAAGTTGACAGGGATGCGTCTTGAGCTGTTTAAAACAGAGAAAGGAATCACTGTTATCAATGATGCGTATAATGCAAGTCCTACTTCCATGAAAGCTGCAATTGATCTTGTAGGAGATATGGACGGCTTCGCTAATCGCATTCTTGTCCTTGGAGACATGCTCGAGATGGGCAGCGAAGAAGAAACGTATCATTATGAACTAGGCCGCTACATCAAGCCTGAATTTATTGATCATGTGATGACGTATGGCCGCCTAGGTGCATTCATCGCTGAAGGAGCAAAGCAATCATTCGGTGACGCGCGCGTGTTCTCATTTATGGACAAAGAGGAACTGAAGAAAAAACTTGCTGACGTAGCAGGTCCTGACGATGTTGTTCTAGTCAAAGCCTCACGCGGCATGAGATTAGAAGAAGTCATTACTGCACTATAAAGAGTGAGCGCAAAGAAGGTGACAGAATGATTGGCTGTCTATGTATACATGGATTCACTGGCGCCCCCTATGAAGTGGAACCGCTGGCGCAATATTTAAAGCAGAAGACAGATTGGAACGTTCAGTCAGTCACGCTTCCGGGGCATGGGGATGAGCTTCAGCTCAAAGGCATTTTCTATCAAGAATGGATTGCAACAGCTGAATTAGAACTTCTATCTCTTTACCGAACATGCGACACCATTTTTTTGATCGGCTTTTCCATGGGAGGAATGATCGCTTCTTATCTTGCAGCGAAGTATCCGGTTGCTCGTCTCGTCCTTTTAAGTGCTGCGGCTAAATATGTGAATCCAAAACAAATGATTCAAGACACAAGGCAGATGCTGAAGGAATCATTGTCTGGGCTGATTGATACGAATCCTTTGTATGATAGATACCGCCATAAGCTAACGAGCACGCCGCTGTCAGCTGCTGTAGAATTTATGAAGCTGGTGAAGCAAACGAAGAGCTCCCTTGAGAAGCTTCACCTCCCTGTGTTAATTGTTCAAGGTGAAAGTGATGGGATTGTGCCCGCTTCAAGTGCAGAATTTATTGATCATAAAATCCCGTCTCGTCAGAAAGAAATGTTTTATTTACCTGATTGTAAACACCATGTTTGTCACGAGCCATGTGCACAGCAATTGTTTGAAAAAGTAGAGCAATTTCTAAAAAAAACAATTTAATCTATAGAAAAGCGAAAATGTGGCTAAACTAATATAAATTGAATCCCACTTGTTAAAAATTGCATCATTTTTGTCGAATGAGTGACAAGCCTATGGTACAATAGGAAAGAAAAGGTGGTTGATTCGGTTGTTTCATTATGACGGAAAAACCTTTGTCCCGCAGTCTAATTCGAGTAACGGAGAAGTATCGGCAGGAACCATATTTCAATATCGTCAGGACGGGAATATATTAACGGGCACATATCAAGGCGGCAGTATTGTATCTGGTGTACTTGTAGGAACTGTGAATGAGGATGGAACACTTCATTTTAGGTACCACCATGTCAGCAAAGACGGCAGCATGAGAAGCGGGTCTTGCAATTCTACACCTAAGCAGTTGGATAACGGAAAAATTCAACTGTTCGAAAAGTGGAAATGGATGGATGGAGATCAAAGTGATGGTGAATCTGTCATTGTGGAACAGTAGATATATCCATTTCTGTCTTGTTGAAAAACAAATAGTGTAATGGTAAGATATAAGGTAGGGTAATTCGGGCTTTGTATATAATGGACCTGTCCTTTCGGAAAAGGGCAGTTTTTAATGATCATTCACGAGATTACTGAAACAGCAATTAGAAGGAGTTTGAATAATTTGACTATAACGTTTCAAGATTTTCAATTAAGCGAAAGTCTCATGAAAGCTATTAACCGCATGGGATTTGAAGAAGCAACACCGATTCAAGCGGAAACAATTCCTCTCGGTCTTCAGAATAAAGATGTCATTGGACAAGCACAAACAGGAACAGGAAAAACTGCAGCATTTGGTATTCCTCTTGTAGAAAAAATCGACCCAGCGTCTCCAAATATCCAAGCGATTATCATTGCGCCAACAAGAGAACTAGCGATTCAAGTATCGGAAGAGCTATACAAAATTGGCCAAGACAAGCGTGCGCGCGTACTTCCGATTTACGGTGGACAAGATATCGGCCGCCAAATCCGTTCGCTCAAGAAAAATCCTCATATCATCGTAGGGACTCCAGGACGTTTACTCGATCACATTAACCGTCGTACAATGCGTCTTCAAAATGTTGAAACTGTTGTGCTAGATGAAGCAGACGAAATGCTAAACATGGGTTTCATCGAAGACATTGAATCGATCCTTTCAAATGTACCAAGTGAACACCAAACACTTTTATTCTCTGCGACAATGCCTGCACCAATTAAGCGCATTGCAGAACGTTTCATGACAAACCCAGAACACGTAAAAGTAAAAGCAAAAGAAATGACTGTCTCTAACATCCAACAGTTCTACTTGGATATCCACGAGCGTAAGAAGTTTGATACATTGACTCGTCTTCTTGACATTCAATCGCCTGAGCTTTCAATTGTCTTCGGCCGTACGAAGCGCCGTGTTGACGAATTGACAGAAGCACTTAACCTTAGAGGTTATACAGCTGAAGGAATTCATGGTGACCTGACACAAGCGAAACGTATGGTTGCGCTTCGTAAATTCAAAGAAGGTTCAATCGATGTGCTTGTAGCAACAGACGTTGCAGCACGTGGACTTGATATCTCAGGCGTAACACACGTGTATAACTTTGACGTGCCACAAGATCCAGAGAGCTACGTACACCGTATTGGACGTACAGGCCGTGCTGGACGTACAGGTATGGCGGTGACATTTATCACACCGCGTGAAAAAGATATGCTTCGTGCCATTGAGCAAACGACTAAACGTAAAATGGAACGTATGAAAGAACCAACTCTAGATGAAGCAATTGAAGGTCAACAGCAAGTAACCATTGATCGTCTGCGCACAATCATCAGTGAAAACAACTTAAACTTCTACATGACAGCTGCTGCTGAATTGCTAGAAGATAATGATTCTGTCACAGTGGTTGCGGCTGCCATCAAAATGATGACAAAAGAGCCAGATGCAACGCCTGTTCGTTTGACAGATGAAGCACCAATGATTTCAAAACGCAATCGCAACAACCGCAGCTCTTCTAAACGTAGAGACGGCGGCGGAGGAGGCGGCTATCGCGGGAAAAGCCGTTCATCTTACGGTGATAAAAAGCGTTCATCAAATGACCGCAATCGTTCTTCTAACGATCGTCGTCAAAAGAAATCTTATAACAACTAACATACAAGAGCGAATCCTTTGCAGGGTTCGCTTTTTTTAACAGGCTTATTGAAACTTTTTAGGCTCTGTTTCGTAATATATTGATAGAAAAGTAAGAGAATGGGGGAAGAATGTGAGAAAACAGCCGCAACGTCAAATTAGCTTAAATGGATTAAAGGTATGGCGTCTTCAAAATGGAATTATCTCATTGATTTTCTTACTCATCATCATTGGGGTATTTATTGCTAGTTATTATTTTCAATGGCCATATTGGATTGGGGCCATCCTCGTCGGTTTATGGGTCTTACAGGTCATTTTTGGCATTTGGCTTATACCGAAAATCCGTCATCGCATCTGGCGCTACGAAGTATTCGAAAATGAAATTGAAATTCAGCATGGACTCATTCGCATCACACGTGTGATTGTACCGATGGTGCGAGTCCAGCATGTCGATACATCGCAAGGGCCGCTTTTAAGGCGCTACCGTTTGGCATCTGTTCAAATATCGACTGCTGCTACAGTTCATGATATACCGGCGCTAGAATTAGAAGAAGCAGATGAGCTTCGTGATTACATATCTCGTTTAGCAAGGGTGACGGAAGATGATGTCTGAACCAAAACGTGTACATCCAATCTCGATGTTCATTGATTTTATATCAGATGCCGTATCCATGATCAAAAACTTCATTATCCCTTTTTTCGTGCTTATTTTTGTGAACTCGAATTCGAGCATTCGTTTTTATGCATTTATCATTCTTGGTGTGCTTCTTTTATGGAAAGCTGTTTCAACCGTTTTAGCATGGAGGCGATTCACCTACCGGATGGAAGATGATGAATTTCGCGTGGAATCGGGCGTCATCACAAAAAAGAAAAAATATATTTCGTTAGAACGAATTCAAACCGTGAATACAAGTGAAGGTATCTTCCAGCGGATTTTCGGCTTGGTGCGGGTCCAAATCGAAACAGCAGGCGGAACGGACGGTCCGGAAGTGAGCCTGACGGCGATTACAAAAGCAGAAGCGGAACAATTAAAGCAATCGATTTTCAACCGGAAGAAAAGCTTGCAGCAAGAAGAGATGTTGGATGAAAATGGGGATGTTCCGCATGATCCTCTGACAGCGCAACAACCTGTAGAAGAAGAAATGAATGTTTCCTATCGGATGGGTGTACCAGAGCTGCTTTTGGCTGCGACCACTTCAAGCGGAATCGGAGTCATTATTTCCGGGTGTCTCGCCATTTACACACAAATAGATGAAATTCTTCCTTTGGACGGATTCGTCAAGCGGTTCTCTTTTTTAAGTCATGCGAGTGTTGAGATTTATGCGATTCTCATATTTCTTGCCGTATTGATTGCGTGGATTCTTAGTGTTGGGGTAACAGCCCTTCAATATGCGAATTTTACCGCAAAACGAAAAGGGAAAGACATCATTATCACAAGAGGGCTCATCGAGAGGCATCAAATGACCATTCCACTTGCGAGAATTCAAGCAGTGAAAATCAAAGAAAATATTCTCCGTGAGCCTTTTGGCTTTGCGACGGTGATGCTTGTGAGTGCAGGAGGTTCTATTACAGAAAAAGAAACCTCTTCCGTCTTATTTCCGCTGATTCGGAAGAAAAAAATCAACGAACTGCTGTCTCAATTCACAGATCATTATCACTTGGCGCCAGAAGCTGAACTGAAAAAGGTGCCAAAGCGTTCACTCAAACGCTACCTGATCTCTTACGGCTTTGTGCCATTACTTGTCGGCGTGATCCTATCTGTACGTTTTCCACCATGGGGGTATTTGGCACTCATTCCACTTCCTATTGCTTTGGTTTTTGGCTATTTAGCTTATAAACAATCAGGCTATACGATCAAAGATCCATTGATTCAACTGACATCAAGAGGCATTGGCAAAACCACTGGCATTGTCTTGAGAAAACGAATGCAAAACTATACGATGACGCAATCTTTCTTCCAAAAGAAAGGCCGATTGGCGAGTATTCACACCTTTGTGAAATCCTCTGCACTGCTTGATTCCTTTGGTGTGCATCACCTTGAGGAAGAAGATGCTGCACGTGTAATGGATTGGTATTCGTATGAAAAAAATAAATCTTCTTAAACAAAAAATGTCGATCAGCTTCCCGTTCATAGGAGTGATCGACATTTTTTATGAGGTTAGTAGCGTCTTTTTTTTGAATGGAAAAATAGCGTAAGAGGTGCTAAAAGCATGCCGCCGATCAATCCAAATAAGTGAGCCATAATATTGATGTTTGAGTTAACGAAAGTCATGATGACAGAGACTGCAAGAATCGTTATGATCACCTGAGAATTGCCGCGGTCCATCATGTGCGGTTTAAATAGAACAAGGTATAAATAAACGCCAAACAAACCGAAGATGGCACCAGAAGCGCCGACATGTACATACTCTAAAGGCTCTACCCAATAGGTTCCGAGATTGCCAATGAACCCTGCACCAAGATAGATGATCAGAAATCGAACCTTCCCAAGCAAATACTCAAGCGCTGGAGCGAATAAGAACAAGGACATAGAATTGAACAAAATATGGGTCAGACTTCCGTGAAGGAAAATAGGTGTGACGAGCCGCCACCATTCTCCGGCAGCTACCCCATAATTGAAACCGACGAGATGATCGTGACCAAGCTGTATAAGAGGAATAGGAATCGCAAATATAAGCCACAGACCAATTTGCAAAGCAAGAATCGTTGTTACGATTGGATACGATCTAATAAATTGTTGAAAGCTCTCCGTTCGAATAAACATAACAAACCCCTTTTGACTAGATAATGGTAAGTTTATAGTAACACGTTTATGAAGAGAACATCCAAATTAGTACGAGTATCATAGGAGGTACCTCATGATCAAAGGAATAGGCATTGATATTGTAGAAATCAACCGGCTCGCGCGAGTGCTTAACAGACAGCCTCGTTTACCAGAACGAATTTTAACGTTAAGTGAACAAGACATCTTTAACGAACTCAGTGAAAAGAGGCAGCTGGAATTTTTGGCGGGACGGTTTGCAGCAAAGGAAGCTTTCGCTAAAGCTTACGGAACGGGAATCGGACGGCATTTAAGCTTTCATGACTTGGAAATCCAGAAAGACGAACATGGAAAACCTTTCATCAAAAGCAAGAAAACGATGGGCGACCAGGTTCATGTGTCCATCACTCACACGAAAGAATATGCTGCTGCACAAGTTTTAATTGAAAGGTTGTCAAGCTAGTCTGCATATTGTTTGTCCCCCCTTCATATATTGGGTAGTGCGATAAGGAAGGGCGAGTTGCTAACAGGCTTTGATGGTTCGCGGTACGCAGTTAACTCTTGAGGCGTACTGTTAAAGTCAAACAAGCGGTTTCTTCCTTTTAACACAATTAACGAAGGGGTTGAAAAGGGTGAGAAAAAGCTTTGTTTTGCTTGTAACGGGAATCCTTTTTGTACTGATTCTCTCCGCATGCGGTCAAAAATCTCAGCAGGATATCGTTGGAGATTTAAACAAAAAGGCAGAGGAAATGACATCATACAAAGCCAAAGCAAAAATGACCATTGAGACAGGAAATGACCCGCAGGAGTATCGAGTAGAGATTTGGTACAAGAAGCCGGAACTTTACCGTGTCTATTTAGAAAATCCGAAAAAGGATCAGAGTCAAGTCATTTTAAGAAATGGCAATGGTGTGTTTGTGCTGACACCTTCATTGAACAAGAGCTTCCGTTTCCACAGTGATTGGCCAAATAATAGCAGTCAGGTCTACTTATTTGAGTCACTCGTGAAGGACATTAAAAATGACAGTGCAGCTCAGTTCAAAGCGAAAGATTCAAAGTATGTGTTCGAAACCAAAACCAATTATCAGCACAACCAAATGCTGCCTACCCAAGAGATTACCTTTCATAAAAAAACAATGGCGCCTGCCAGTGTGAAAGTACTGGATAGCGACAAAAAGCCAATGGTGAAAGTGGAATTCTCTCACTTTGAATTCAATAAATCCTTTGACAAAGATGCATTTGATGAGAAGAAAAACATGACACTCTCTCAAATGGATGTAGCCACAAGTGCAGACTCATCTGACAGCTTTGCGGTGAAAACGCCAGTTGATATGCCAGAGGGCGTGAAGAAGATGGAAGAGAAAGAAATGATGACAGATGCTGGGAAACGTTATGTGATGACGTATGGCGGTAAGAAATCCTTCACACTCATTCAGGAAAAAGCGAGAGTAGCTGAAGCATCTACGCCTGTGACGATGAACGGCGAGCCAGTCGACCTTGGCATGACAGTTGGGGTTCTCACAGATCAATCCCTTTCATGGACATCTGACGGAGTGGACTACTTGATTTCTTCAAGTGATCTATCGAAGGAAGAGCTCTTGATGGTTGCAAAGAGTGTAGAAGGCCAGTCAGCTAAATAAATATCTCAGGCGAGAGCCTTGGAAATGAAACATCAGCCCTATGCAAGGGCTGATTTTCTTTGATTTGTTTCACATTATTCTTGAATTTTAGTATCATAATAAAGGTATTGAATCATTCAATAGGGAAGTGTGACGGATGGACACAAATGCCTTTTATAGAGACACATGGGCAGAAATTAATTTAACAGCAATTAAGCATAATGTTTCACATATGAAAGATCATATTGGTCAAAGTGTTCAACTGATGGCTGTGGTGAAAGCCAATGCATATGGACATGGAGATATAGAAGTGGCAAGAGCTGCCCTCAAAGCAGGAGCAGACTTATTAGCCGTAGCCTTTTTAGATGAGGCCGTTTCTTTAAGAAATAAAGGCATCAAAGCACCGATTCTTGTACTCGGCGCCGTACCGCCGGAATATGTCAAAGCCGCCGTTCGATACAATGTCATCATGACCGCTTACTCCATCGATTGGCTGAGAGAAGTCACCACAATGGTGAAAGGGCAGATGGGACAACCTATACGTTTTCATTTGAAAATAGACAGCGGAATGAACCGATTAGGTGTGAAAACGATAGAGCAAGTGAACGAAGTGAAAAAGCTTGTCAGTGAACACTCTTATTTACAGCTGGAAGGCGTATTTACTCACTTTGCGACAGCTGATGAAAGGGATGAGGCCTACTTTGATCGGCAGGTCGATACCTTTCAAACACTGCTCGAGCCGCTTCATACGGACAAGCTGCTCGTTCATTGCGCCAACAGTGCAGCGGGTCAAAGGTTTAAAGACGTTTTGTTTAATATGGTTCGCTTCGGCATCAGTATGTACGGGCTGTCACCGTCAGAAGAAATCAAGGATGAATTGCCTTTCAAGCTGGAAGAAGCCATGTCTCTTCATACAAAGCTTGCCCATGTGAAGCACATTCAAAAGGGTGAGAGTGTCAGCTACGGGGCGACGTATACAGCCAATCAAGATACGTGGATCGGCACGGTTCCAGTCGGCTATGCAGATGGGTGGATCAGGAAGCTGGCAGGAACGGAAGTGCTCGTTGGCGGAAAGCGCCGGAAGATCGCAGGAAGGGTTTGCATGGATCAATTCATGATTGAACTGAAAGACAATCTTCCAGTAGGGGAGCCGGTCGTTTTAATTGGTAAGCAAGGGGAAGACATGGTATCAGTCGATGAAATCGCAAAAAGGCTTGAAACCATTAACTATGAAGTCACTTGCTCGATTGGCCACCGCATCCCAAGAGTATATATGGAGGACGGCAAAAGAGTGCATGTACGGAATCCGCTGCTTCAAAGCGGGCCAAGCTTTTTATAAACAGTGTTCAAAAGAACGATGGTCAAACTGACTTCGTTCTTTTTTATTCGACAAAAGTAGGGTAAACATTCTCCCTTTTTTAGAGATTTTGGAAATACCGTATGATTTTCGGAAAAAAGCGTATAATGGGAAAGAGGAACTCCATTATCATCTTGATTTACGGGTGGCGAGCCGCTTCATGTTCTAATAAGAAATCATGAAAAAACAGCTTTGCTTGTGCATTGAATAATGGTATGATTAGTCTTGGAATGGATCGATACGGTATCCGTAAGTTTTGTGGAGGTGTATGTTTTTTGTCTGAATCCAGCGCAACAAACGAAATGAAGATTCGACTGCCGGAGACTTTAATGTCTGAGATCGAACGAGTAGCAGAGCAGGATAAGGTAACAAGAAATGAATTGATCTACCGAGCGACAAAAACGTATATTCGTGAACGTAATATTCGACAAAATCGTGAATCGATGAGACGCGGCTACATGGAGATGGCGAAAATTAATCTGAATATCTCTTCAGAGGCACAATACGCAGAGTTTGAGGCTGAGAATACAGTTGAGCGATTAGTCAGCGGGGGTTAAACATTTGATTGTTAAACGCGGTGATGTTTACTTTGCTGATTTATCTCCTGTTGTTGGCTCCGAGCAGGGCGGGGTTCGCCCGGTATTGGTGATTCAAAATGACATTGGAAATCGCTTCAGCCCGACTGCTATCGTTGCAGCCATAACAGCCCAAATACAAAAAGCGAAATTACCGACTCACGTCGAAATCAATGCAAAGCGCTACGGCTTTGAACGAGATTCTGTCATTCTTTTGGAACAGATTCGTACAATCGATAAACAAAGATTGACAGATAAAATCACACATCTTGATGATGAGATGATGGAGAAGGTTGATGAAGCCTTACAAGTTAGTTTGGCTCTTATTGATTTTTAATATGGTGATATTTGGTTGCTCTCCTGTGAGCAACTTTTTTTTGTGTTCATTTTTTATTAAGGCTATAATGGAGAGAGAATGAAAGTTATTGTTTTTTATGTATGTAGGGGGTAAATTATGTCGAATCATATCGTGTTAGCTTTTGCTAGAGCGCACCAAAAGGAATTAGAAAAAGAATGGACTGACATCTTCAAACGACTCGGAGAAGAAGAAACGGACATGATGCTAAACGATAAAATGTATGAAACGATTTGTTCCGAATATGTCCAGCTTATTCTGGCATCCCTTTCAGAGGCGAATGCTGAGGATTTTGAAGAAAAAGTGCAATCTTTTGCTTTAAAAATTGTACAAATGGGTATATCACTTAAGTTACTGGCAAAAGGGCTAACGGAAATCCGTTCACACTTATATCACAAAATGAACAGTGACAAAAATACTGAACAAGGAAGTAATGAGCTCATATGGGAAATTGATCGGTTCATCTCACCAGTTCATAACGAAATATTGAATCACTACTCCATCTCATGGGAGAAAACCGTCAACCTTCAAAAAATTGCGTTACAGGAACTTTCTGCTCCGCTGATTCCGGTGTTTGAGCACATCACTGTCATGCCTCTTGTCGGAACAATTGATACAGACCGTGCGAAGAAGATCATGGAGAATTTGTTAAATGGCGTTGTGAAGCATCGGTCACAGGTGGTCTTAATCGACATCACCGGTGTACCTGTCGTCGATACAATGGTGGCACACCATATCATTCAAGCGTCAGAGGCTGTGAGATTAGTAGGTGCAAAATGCTTATTGGTCGGTATTCGCCCAGAAATCGCCCAAACCATCGTCACCCTTGGAATTGATTTATCTCAAGTTACAACAAAGAATACCCTTCAAAAAGGAATTCAAACTGCTTTAGAAATGACAAATCGAAAAATTGTTTCATTGGAGGGGAAACCCAGTGAGAAATCACCCGAAGATTCCAATCTTAAAATTATATAATTGTCTTCTAATTTCGATACAGTGGGAGCTTGATGACCAAACAGCCCTTCACTTTCAAGAAGACTTGCTGAATAAAATTCATGAAACAGGAGCGAACGGCGTTGTCATTGACCTAACATCTGTTGATATGATCGATTCATTTATCGCAAAAGTATTAGGCGATGTCATCACGATGTCAAAGCTCATGGGGGCAAAAGTTGTATTAACAGGAATACAGCCGGCAGTCGCTGTAACATTGATTGAACTTGGTATATCACTGGAAGAAATTCAGACAGCATTAGATCTTGAACAAGGGCTTGAGACATTGAAGCGGGAATTGGGGGAATAGATATGAAAGACCAATCCTGTGTGAAAATTTTGACGGAATGGGACATAGTTGCGGCAAGACAACTGGGGCGAAATGTTGCTAAAGAATTAGGATTTGGAACAGTTGACCAAGCAAGAATTACGACGGCCATTTCTGAACTAGCTCGAAACATCTATTTATACGCTGGTAAAGGTCAGATTTGTATAGAAGAAGTGATGGAGCGCGGAAAGCGTGGACTCAAAATCATTGCAGCCGATGAAGGGCCTGGCATCATGGATATACGTAAAGTGATGGAAGACGGTTTTTCTACATCAGGCGGACTCGGAGCAGGTCTTCCGGGAGTCAGAAGACTGATGGATGATTTTGAATTAGATTCTACACAAGAACAAGGAACGGAGATAAAAGCTGTTAAGTGGCTTCGCTAGGAGGGAAACCATGGATTTTAAGGAGGTAATGGAGCAGCGGTATCATCAGCTGCTCAGTCGTTATATCAGTGATTTAACTGAAACATCGCTTTATCAAGCTCAAAAATTTAGCCGAAAAACCATTGAGCATCAAATACCTCCTGAAGAAATAGTGAGTGTTCACCGAAAAGTGATTCAGGAGCTATACCCTGATTTGCCGAAAGATGTCTTTCATTCACTAGACTTCTTAATTGAAGTCATGATTGGGTACGGACTAGCTTACCAGGAACATTTAACACTTAGAGGCATCCAGCAAGAAATTAAATCAGAAATCGAAATTGCTGCTAATGTTCAGCAAACCCTTCTGGAAACGAAAATTCCAGAAGGAGACACATTTGATATCGGGGCTATTAGTGTGCCGGCAAAACAGATGAGTGGAGATTATTACCATTTTGTCACCGATCACGATACGATTAATATCGCGATCGCAGATGTGATTGGGAAAGGCATCCCGGCTGCGCTCTGTATGTCGATGATTAAGTATGCGATGGATTCCTTGCCGGAGTCAGGAAGCGGTCCCACAAAGGTGTTAAAAACCCTTAATCGTGTTGTCGAGCAAAACGTAGACCCGAGCATGTTTATTACCATGTTCTATGGCAGCTATAATAAAGCAACGCATGAATTTAAATATGCATCGGCTGGTCATGAGCCGGGCTTTTTCTATTGCAAAAAAGAGAATCAATTTTACGATTTAGACGCTAAGGGACTTGTCCTTGGGATCGCACCAGACTTTGACTACCGGCAGTATGAGAAGTATTTGGACGTCGGGGATATGGTCATCTTATTCTCAGATGGCGTGACAGAATCCAAGTCAGAGGACGGTTTTTTAGAGCGGGAGGATATCAAAACGCTTATAGCAGAGCACCTATCTTATTCAGCTCAGGAAATGGTCGATGCTATCTATGCCAGCTTACTGAAGCTGCAAGATTTTCAGCTTCATGATGACTTTACATTACTTGTTCTGAAAAGAAAGGTTTAGAAAGTAAATATGCGGGTATATAAAATTCTAGGAAACAAGAATTTCGAGGTGAATGCATAATGAATATGTCTATGAAAGAGCATCAAATAGATAATAAGACGAAAATTAGCGTCAGCGGAGAAATCGATGTATACTCCGCTCCTGAGCTAAGAGAAAAGCTTATGCCTAAAGCGGAGCAAGGGGATCATCTTGAAATCTGCTTGAAGGATGTTTCTTATATGGATAGTACGGGTTTAGGTGTATTTGTTGGGCTGTTTAAAGCGGCTCAAAAAGCAGGCGGAACATTAAAGCTTGAGAACTTATCGGATCGGCTTGTAAGATTGTTTGAAATTACTGGACTAAAGGACATCATTGACATTTCTGCAAAGACAGAGGGTGGGGTACAATGAACGAATCAGTAGATTTAATCGAGATGAAAATCCCGGCGAAACCAGAATACGTAGGCATCATTCGTCTGACTCTTTCAGGCGTAGCAAGCCGTATGGGCTATGCCTACGAAGAGATTGAGGACTTAAAAATTGCCGTCAGTGAGGCTTGTACAAATGCAGTTCAGCATGCCTACAAAGGTGAACATGGCGAAGATGGAGAGGTAGCTGTTCGCTTTCTTGTCTATGAGGATCGTCTAGAAATCATTGTCTCTGACAAAGGCGGTAGCTTTGACTTTAAGCAAAAGCAGGAAGGACTAGGGCCTTACACATCTGCTCATACGGTGGATCAATTGGCAGAAGGAGGTCTTGGTTTATATTTGATGCAAACATTGATGGATGAAGTCGAGGTGCAAGCAAACTCCGGAGTTACCGTTGCGATGACAAAGTTTTTAAACAGGGAGCGAGTTGACCATGACACAACCATCCAAAACTATGAAACTAACTAAAGATGAAGTGGATCGCCTCATCCAAAGCTATCAAACCAATCAAGACGAGCAGGCGCAGCTCACGCTTGTCGAATGTTATACAAATCTGGTCGATATGCTGGCGAAAAAATATTCCAAAGGGAAAAGTTTTCATGAGGATCTCAGACAAGTTGGAATGATTGGTTTACTCGGTGCCATTAAGCGTTATGACCCGCTCGTCGGTAAATCATTTGAAGCCTTTGCGATTCCAACCATTATCGGGGAAATCAAACGCTTTTTACGTGATAAGACATGGAGTGTCCATGTACCAAGACGGATAAAAGAGCTTGGCCCAAGAATCAAGATGGCAGTTGACCATCTGACAACGGAGACACAAAAGTCACCTAAAGTACAAGAAATTGCAGAATATCTAGATGTGACAGAAGAAGAAGTACTTGAAACAATGGAGATGGGCAAAAGCTATCAAGCGCTGTCTGTAGACCAAGGCGTTGAGGCTGATTCTGAAGGAAGTACCGTTACCATTTTAGACGTCGTCGGCTCACAGGAAGAAGGCTACGAACGCGTGAACCAAAAAATGATGCTTGAGAGTGTGCTTCATGTTCTGACAGATCGAGAAAAAGAGATTATCAATCTGACTTATTTACAAAATAAGAGTCAGAAAGAAACAGGCGATTTACTCGGGATATCCCAAATGCATGTATTGAGACTGCAACGGAAGGCAGTTAAAAAGCTACGAGATGCATTATCAGAAGATGCGTCTATGGAGCTAGGCTAATGAAGCAGATTGAACAGCATGAGCATGTGAATGTTATTATCTATCAATCGAATAAAGAAGGGAAATCATGCTGCGGGGACAGTTTTTTTATTAAAGCAGATGATGAAGAACTAATTTGTGCTGTGGCAGACGGATTAGGCAGCGGTCAGTTCGCCAATGAATCATCTTCTTTAGTCAGCGAAATTGTCGAAGAATATGGACATGAGGATATGACGACCCTCATCGACAGATGCAATCAGGCTATGAAAAATAAACGCGGGGCCACAGTTGCGATCTTAAAGGTGAATTTTTCCCAGCAGCAATTTACCTATTGTTCGGTTGGTAATATTCGGTTTATCTTGAATGCCCCTTCTGGCGACTATATTTATCCACTTCCGACATCAGGATACTTATCAGGGAAACCTAGAAAATATAAAACTTACACCTATTCCTACGAAAAAGGATCGACATTCATTATGTATTCAGACGGACTGAATGTGCCAAACATGAGAATGTGTTTAAAGCATAGTCATTCAGTTGCTGACATTGCCAAACAGCTTGAAGCATACACACAAGACAAGAAAGACGATCTCACCTATGTACTTGGTCAGCTCATGTAAAATAGCTGACCTTTTTTCTGTTTTGCCGGTTTTTTTGATACACTAAAAGAGAAGACACAGTGAGAGGATGCAAAGTATGAAGACATCTGACTTTTTATTGAAACAAATTGCAACAGAATTAAAGCTTTCAACAAAACAAATTGAAAGTGTCATCAAGCTCTTAGAGGATGGCAACACCGTCCCGTTTATTGCCCGTTACCGGAAAGAGCAGACAGGCTCACTGGATGAGGTGCAAATTCAAACCATTTCAGAGCGCTATACATATATCCAAAATGTCATGAACCGAAAAGAAGAAGTCATTCGCTTAATCGCTGAACAAGACAAACTGACGGATGAATTAAAACAAAAAATTGAACAAGCTCATAAACTGCAAGAGGTCGAAGATTTATACCGGCCATTCAAACAAAAACGTAAAACAAAGGCGAATGTAGCCAAAGCAAAAGGGCTCGAGCCGCTGGCGGAATATGTACTCGCGCTGCCAAGCGATGAGATCGAGAAGAAGGCTGCTTCTTTTATCAACGAAGAAAAGGAAGTAAGAAGTGTAGACGAGGCACTTGAAGGCGCGCAGCACATCATTGCTGAACAGCTGGCTGATGATCCTGATATGCGGAAATGGATTCGCAGTGAAACGTACCAAAAGGGCAGTCTGGTCACATCAGGAAAAGACATCGAGAGCGATGAGAAAAACGTCTATGAAATGTATTACGATTATCAAGAGCCCATCAAAAAGATAGTGCCCCACCGTGTACTAGCGGTCAATCGTGGAGAGAAAGAAGGCATCTTAAAGGCAGCCATCGAACCACCTGCTGAAAATATTCGTTTCTATCTCGACAAGCAAGTCATAAAAGGCAAGCAGACGACGGCGAGGCCGTTTATTGAAGCGGCAATTGATGATGCCTATAAGCGCCTCATTCAGCCTTCGATCGAACGAGAAATACGCAAAGAGCTGACAGAAAAGGCAGAAGAGCAAGCGATTCATATTTTTGCTGAAAACTTAAGAAAACTGCTTCTTCAGCCGCCGATGAAAGGGAAGCGTGTACTAGGAGTCGACCCTGCATTTCGTACAGGCTGTAAGTTAGCCGTCGTGGATGATACGGGCAAAGTCCATCATATTGGCGTCATTTACCCGCACCCGCCTGTGCAGAAAAAAGCGGAAGCCAAACAAAAAGTGAAAGAGATCATTCAATCATCAAACATTGAAGTCATTGCGATTGGAAATGGAACAGCCTCAAGAGAGACCGAACAATTCATCGCAGACCTGATTCAAGAGCTGGATCAGCCGGTGTCCTATTTAATTGTGAATGAAGCAGGGGCAAGTGTATACTCTGCGTCTGCACTGGCGCGAGAAGAGTTTCCAGACCTGCAAGTCGAAGAACGAAGTGCCATATCAATTGCTAGAAGATTACAAGATCCTTTAGCAGAGCTTGTGAAAATTGATCCGAAGTCTGTCGGGGTGGGCCAATACCAGCATGACGTGAGCCAAAAGCAATTAAACAGCTCGTTAACCTTCGTGGTGGAGACTGTCGTCAACCAAGTCGGTGTGAACGTCAATACGGCCTCACAGGCGCTGCTGCAATATGTGTCAGGCCTTTCAAAAGCCGTCGCAGGAAATATCATCAAGCGCCGCGAAGAGATTGGGAGATTCACAAGCAGAAAAGAGCTCAAGGATATTCCAAGACTTGGTGCTAAGACTTATGAGCAGTGTATCGGCTTCCTGCGCATCGCAGACGGACAAGATCCACTTGATCGTACAGGCATTCACCCAGAGAGCTATAAAGAAACAAAACAATTCTTACGCATGATCACGATGACGCCAGACGATCTTGGCACAGAGCAGTTAAAGGAGAAAATCGCAGAGGTCAAACTGGACGAAGCAGCAGAGCAGCTTGATATTGGTATCATTACACTTCAGGATATCATCGATCAGCTGACAAGACCTGAGCGTGATCCGCGCGATGAAGTCCCAAAACCTCTTTTGAAAACAGATGTGTTGAAATTGGAGGACTTGAAGCAAGGAATGGAGCTGCAAGGAACGGTGAGAAACGTCGTAGACTTCGGCGCATTCGTTGATATTGGTGTAAAGCAGGACGGGCTTGTACATATTTCAAAGCTAAGCAACCGTTTTGTGAAGCATCCGCTTGACGTTGTATCAGTTGGTGACATTGTAACTGTATGGGTGGACTCCGTTGACCAGGCAAAAGGCCGCGTTGCCCTCTCCATGCTGAAACCAGAGTAAACAAAAAACGAGGCGCACCTTAGGATGGGGTGTGCCTTGATGTGACTGAATGTTTTTTTCTGTAGAAGTACCAGCATTGATTCAGCAATTTGATTTGGTAATGATTTTTTTCAAAAAATGCCTTCTGCATCTGATTTTTCAGCCAGTTGGGCATCGCCCATTCCTCCTTTGATCGAAACAGTGGGTGTACCTTCAATGTATGCAAAGGGGAAATTGTCCCGTTCGAGGTTTTTATAGAAAGGAACGATCTTGATTGAAGGAGAGAGAGTTACAGCAGTTAACAGAGCATATTTCTGAGCAGTTCTTTGGTAAGGCATTCCGCCATCAAGCTGTTTTTAATGACCGTCTCAAAACGACAGGCGGAAGATATTTGCTTGGTACACACAATATTGAGTTAAATCGCCGATATTTAGAGGAGCATGGAAGAGACGAATTGATCGGTATCATTAAGCATGAACTGTGTCATTATCATCTGCACCTTGAGGGGAAGGGCTATCAGCATCGGGACCGCGATTTTAAAGAGTTATTAAAACAAGTAGGAGCCCCACGTTTTTGTACATCGCTAAAGACCGTACAAAATAAACGGTGTTTACAGAAATGGCATGAATATGTCTGCACAGGATGCGGTCAGTATTTTATTAGGAAAAGACGATTTGATACCTCTCGTTATGTGTGCGGCGTCTGCAAAGGAAAATTAAAATGGCGGCGTACAATCGATTCAGAGTGAAAAGCATTCCTTTATGGGATGCTTTTTTTGTGTCCAATGGAACTGATCATCGTGATATATAGAAGATGAAGTAGACATATTGAGACAAATAGAGACGCAAGTCTCATTTTGTCTCTTTTTTGATCGGTGTGAATCGTTCAAAACCTAAGTTTTCAAGTGCCATGATGTTGGCACGTTTTTTGCTTGTATATAAGTGCAAGCAAAAAAGATAGGAGGTTTTACCATATGGAAATGGCACTCACAAAAGAAAAAGCCGTTTGGATGTATCAAAAAATGCAGGAAATCCGCCAATTTGAAGATCAAGTACACACGCTTTTTACAAAAGGGATTTTGCCAGGCTTTGTCCATCTTTATGCTGGCGAAGAAGCTGTTGCTGTAGGAGTCTGCGCTCATCTGAATGAACAAGACAGTATTACAAGTACACACCGCGGCCACGGCCATTGTATCGCTAAGGGCTGTGATCTAAAAGGAATGATGGCAGAAATCTATGGAAAAGCCACAGGTCTTTGTAAAGGAAAAGGTGGATCCATGCACATTGCAGATTTTGATAAGGGAATGCTCGGTGCTAACGGAATTGTTGGAGGCGGCTTTCCACTTGCGTGCGGGGCAGCCCTCACGGCTAAATATAAAAAGACAGATAATGTAAGCGTTTGCTTTTTTGGGGATGGTGCAAACAATCAAGGGACTTTTCACGAAGGAATCAATCTCGCCGCCATCTGGAAACTGCCTGTCATTTTCATCGCAGAAAACAATGGTTACGGGGAAGCGACGCCATTTTCCTATGCTTCAAGCTGCAAATCGATCGTGGATCGAGCCGCCAGTTATGGCATTCCGGGTATTCAAGTAGATGGAAAAGATGTGACAGCCGTTTATCAAGCAGCAGAACAAGCGATAGAACGAGCAAAAAATGGTGAAGGTCCGACATTGATTGAATGCATGACATATCGGAATTATGGTCATTTTGAAGGAGACGCTCAGCGCTACAAAACAAATCAAGAAAAAACAGAACACCAAGAAGAGAAAGATGCCATCGCTCTTTTTAAAAATGAATTATTAAAGAAGCAGCTGCTGACGAATCAAGAGATATCAAGTATTGAAGCGGCTGTAGCAGAAGCGATAGATGAAGCCGTTAGATTCAGTGAAGAAAGTGAATATCCAGATCATACCGAATTACTGACCGATGTGTATGTTTCGTATCAATAAATCAGAAAGGGGAGAGGAAAATGACAAGAGAAATCAGCATGTCTAGTGCTTTGAATGAAGCGATTAAACTGGCAATGAGAAGAGACGAAGATGTCATTTTAATGGGGGAAGATGTTGCGGGAGGCGCTCATGTAGATCACTTACAGGATGATGAAGCATGGGGCGGAGTTCTTGGAGTAACAAAAGGAATCGTACAGGAGTTTGGACGTGAGCGTGTCCTAGACACACCGATTAGTGAAGCTGGCTATGTAGGCGCGGCTATGGCAGCTGCTTCAACAGGGCTAAGACCAATTGCGGAACTTATGTTTAATGATTTTATCGGTACTTGTCTGGACCAAGTGCTGAATCAAGGCGCAAAATTTCGATACATGTTTGGCGGAAAAGCAGAGGTGCCGATCACGATTAGAACGACACATGGGGCGGGTTTTAGAGCAGCAGCCCAGCATTCGCAAAGTTTGTATGCGTTATTTACAAGCATTCCTGGATTAAAAGTAGTTGTGCCTTCTTCACCTTATGAAGCCAAAGGGCTGCTGCTGGCAGCCATCGAGGATCAGGACCCTGTCATCTTTTTTGAAGACAAGACGCTTTACAATATCACAGGAGATGTGCCGGAGAGGTATTACACACTGCCGCTTGGTAAAGCAGATGTGAAGAGAGAGGGTTCTGATGTAACCATCTTTGCAGTAGGCAAACAAGTGCATACAGCACTCGAAGCGGCAGAGCAATTATCTGCTCAAGGTATTGAAGCGGAAGTGATTGATCCAAGAAGCTTGTCGCCGCTCGATGAAGAGGCCATTCTGACTTCGGTAGAAAAAACAAATCGGCTTGTCATTGTGGATGAAGCAAATCCAAGGTGCGGAATTGCCGCAGATATCTCTTCTTTGATTGCAGATAAAGGATTCGATTTACTTGATGCTCCAATCAAAAAAGTGACGGCTCCTCATACACCAGTACCATTTTCACCACCTCTTGAAGATATATATCTGCCGACACCTGATAAGGTTGTGAACACCGTATTAGAGATGATTGGCAAGAATCATGACAAGATCTTGAACTAAAGAAAGGAGAGAGGGAGATGGCTGTCGAAGTTGTGATGCCTAAATTGGGTATGTCGATGAAAGAAGGAACGGTATCTGTCTGGAATAAGGAGGTCGGTGAGACCGTAAATAAAGGGGAAAGCATTGCAAGCATCAACTCCGAAAAAATTGAAATGGAGATCGAATCACCTGCTGAAGGAACCATATTGGATATAAAAGTGTCTGAGGGAGAAGGTGTACCGCCTGGCACGGTCATTTGCTATATCGGTGAAGGAAATGAACAGGTGGAGGAAAAGAAAGAAAGAGACGTCCAGTCAAAACCAAAGAAAGAGAGAAAGAAAATCTCCCCTGTTGCTCGTAAAATTGCGAATAGCGCAAACCTAGACATTGATACGCTGGTGGGGACAGGACCGGGGGGAAGAATTACGAAAGCGGATGTGCTTCATGCGCTTCCTGAACGGGCAGAGAAAAAACAAAATGAGACAGAGCATCAACCTGTTAACACGATGCGGAAAACAATTGCCTCAAGAATGATGGAAAGCCTGCAAACAAGTGCACAATTAACCATTACGATGAAAGCGGACGTGACAAAACTTACAAACTTACAACAACAGCTGAATGAAACAGCCATAGCCCGTCACGATACAAAATTGACCATGACCGATTTTGTGGCCAAAGCAACGATCCTTTCATTACTCGAACACCCTGCGATGAACAGTCAATATCAAAATGAAAGAGTGGAAACTTTTGAGTATGTTCATCTTGGGATAGCTGCTGCTTTAGAAAACGGCTTAGCTGTGCCAGTTATTCGACATGCGGAGAGACTAGCGCTCATTGAGCTAGCGAAGACCATCAAATTGTATGGCAAAAAAGCACGTGAAGGCAAACTTCTTCACGATGAAATCGAAGGCTCTACCTTTACGATCACCAACCTAGGTGCCTATGGTGTAGAGCATTTTACTCCGATTTTGAATCCGCCGGAAGCCGGTATCCTTGGCGTCGGAACAATGTATGAAACCCCTGTTTATCGAGAGGATGAATTGTGCAAAGGGACCATCCTGCCACTCAGTCTTACGTTTGATCACCGCGTGCTGGACGGAGCGCCGGCATCCGCATTTTTATCAACGGTCAAAGCATATTTAGAAGAACCAATATCCATTCTTTTATAGGAAGAAGGTGAAAGTATCATGACACTGGTCATTATAGGAGGCGGACCAGCAGGTTATGTGGCGGCCATAACAGCCGCCCGTTTTGGCAGGGAGGTTGTGTTAATTGACCAAGGTCAGCTGGGGGGTACCTGCCTCAATGAAGGCTGTATTCCGACGAAAGCGCTTTTGCAAAGCGCCGATATGTTTGAGCATGTGAAATCGGCTGTACATTTTGGAATTGAGCTTCCAGAACATGAGCCTATCATCCAATGGGATGCCGTCCAAAAACGGAAACAGTCTGTCGTCAAGCAGCTGACTGATGGCGTTCGCTACTTGATGAATAAAAACAAAGTCAGCGTGGTGAATGGGAAGGCATCATTTCTATCGGCACATGAGCTATTGATAGAAAGTGAAGGGAAGTCTGAAATCATTCAAGCAAAACAAATCATTATTGCATCAGGGGCAGCGCCTGCTGCTTTACCTTTTGCACCTTTTGATGGGGAATGGATCATTCACAGCAAGGATGCCATGTCACTTTCTTCGATACCAGATTCGCTTTGTATTATTGGGGGAGGGGTGATCGGTTGTGAGTTTGCAAGCATATTTAGCAGAATGGGGACAAAAGTTGTCATGGTTGAGCGGGCAGTGCACATTTTACCTGAAGAAGATTGTGATATAGCACAATGTCTTCACGAGCAACTCGAAGAAACGGGTGTAGACATTTTGACGTCCGCTGCAGTCAAACAGCTTGATTCTTCTTCAAGAAAAGTAGTGGTAGAGAAAAATCAAGGAGAGCAGTGTGAAATCCAGTCTGATCTTTGCTTAGTGGCAATTGGCAGAACTCCGCAGCTTGGAGAGTTGAATCTTGATCAGGTCGGCATTGAATTTGACAGAAACGGAATCTACGTCAATGAACATATGCAAACCAATCTCCCGCATATTTATGCGTGCGGTGATGTGACAGGTGGGGTCCAGCTTGCTCATACTGCTTTTCATGAAGGAACGGTTGCGGCATCCCATGCATCGGGTGAACATGTAAAAGTCAATGAACAAGTGATTCCAAGATGCATCTACACCTCTCCAGAAATCGCCAGTGTTGGTTTAAATGAAGAGAGTGCTAGAAAACAATATGAGGAGATTCGGATAGGGACATGTGCATTTTCTGCAAATGGAAAAGCATTAATCTTAAATCAACCAGCCGGTCAAGTAAAGGTCATTGTAGAACCGCAATATCAAGAAATTTTAGGTGTATCAATCATTGGACCGAATGCAACAGAACTGATTGGACAAGCGGCGGTGATGATGCATACAGAGCTGACCGCTGATACATTAGAGCAGTTTATTGCGGCACATCCGACACTTTCAGAGGCGATACACGAAGCCTTGCTGCAAACAATTGGACGAGCGGTGCACTGCTGAAAAAGACTCTATTTCTATCCGATTGACTTCTTGGGTTAGCCAATGTTAATTGAAAGCGCTTTTATAATTATCTATAATGAATAAAAAGCCCCCAGAGGAGAGGATGGAATGAATCCGACGCCTTGTTATTTAAATACGTGGAAACGTTTTGTTCGTGAAGGTTTGCTTGATAAGTCTCGTCTGAATAAGAGAGTGATGGAATCATGGCACAGATGTAAACAGGCAAATGTTAATCCGTATTTAGATAAAGGACAGTCGTTCTTAGAAAAGGAATTATTCAGTGCCCAAAAAAAGAAATACTCATTATTCCTAAATGCCGCTCTTCCTTACTTAAATAAAATCAGTCAGCAATTAAAAGAATCTGACATGCTGGCCTTACTTATCGATGCAGACGGTTATGTGCTAAGTCTGACAGGAAGCCAAAGAACGATGGTGGAAGCAAGAAAAATTAATTTTATGGAGGGGTCGCGCTGGACCGAAACAGATGTAGGCACGAACGCTATTGGAACGGCACTCGTCATCGGGGAAGCTGTGACGATCAACGGAACTGAGCATTTTTCTGTCGCCTCTCACCATTGGAGTTGTTCAGCCGCTCCTATTCGTGATGCAGACGGTACGATCATAGGGGTGATTGATATCTCCTGTATGGCGGATAACAAGCACCCTTTTATGCTTGGAATGGCTTCAACGGTTGCTTATGCCATAGAGAGAGAAATTCAAGTCCAGCAAAAAAGGAGAGAGATGGAGCTGATCACTCATTGTCTCCAGCAGGTGGAAGCAGACGAACCGTATGTGATCTGTAATGAAAAAAAGCAAATTGTTTCTGCAAGCCGGTCGATTAGAGAACGATTTTCTGACTGGTACGGAATGGATGTCGAGCGGCTTAAGGGTCATCCATTTGTTATCCGGGGAACGCAGATCATTCAATCAGAGCAAGATGGAAAGATGCTGGGCATGTCCCTTTCCCTTGAAGAAGCAGCGAAAAGCAGCATCACCGTTTCCTTTGCTCAATTTCCCGGGGAATCTGGAACAAGTAAGGTGTTTCAACAGACGCTCAGTGAGATGAAGAGAGCGGCACAAACAGATGCCAATGTATATATTTGGGGCGAAACAGGTACAGGGAAGGAACTGGCCGCTAGAGCTATTCACTCAGCCAGTGAAAGGCATAGAGGACCGTTTATTGCTGTTAATTGCGGAGCCATTCCTGAAAGCCTGTTAGAAAGCGAATTATTCGGCTATGCTGAAGGGGCTTTTACAGGGGCAAAACGTCACGGAGCTAAAGGGAAATTTGAACAAGCTCATAAAGGAACACTCTTTTTAGACGAAATTGGCGAAATCCCATATGCGATGCAAGTAGCACTTCTTCGGGTGATAGAAGAAAGGAAAGTCGTACCGCTCGGCGGGACATACGAAATTCCTTTGGATATTCGAATCATTACAGCGACACACCGTAATATGAACGAACTACTGAAGGAAGGAAAAATACGAGAAGACTTGTATTACCGTCTTCATGTCTATCCGATCAACATCCCGCCGCTTAGAGAAAGAAAAGAAGACATTCATGATTTATATCGTTATTACCAAAAGAAGTACCACTGGAATGCGGTATTTCCTGAATCATTTTTTCAGACATTGCAGGAATACCACTGGCCGGGAAACATACGAGAGCTTTTTAATCTGTTTGAACATCTAAGGGTCCTCTTTCCTAAAGGCGGATGGATTGGTGAATCGCAATATGCTTCAGTATTAGAGACGATTGATCAGAAAAAGCAGAAGCTGCATCCAGAAGAGTGTACCGAGATTCCAAAAGAACTCACGTTTAGGGAGCGCATTCAAAAGCAAACAGTGATAGAAGCACTGCATAATACGAAAGGTCATGTGTCAGAAGCAGCGAAGTTAGCAGGGGTGCCAAGAAGTACTTTTTATAAGTGGATGCGAAAGTTTAAGCTGTCTTAGTCTCCTGAGGAAGGCTGCATCAAGGCCCTTGGTCTACGTTAAGAGGTCGGGGGCTTTCTGCCAAGTTAAACAAATGGCATGGAAAAAGGCTTGACTGTTATATTAGTATATGTTAAATTATAAAAGCCGTCGCAATGGGGCAGGAATGAAACGCTTAAAAATTCTTGACACATTTTTCTGGCATATATATAATGAAACATGTCTTATTATTCCGCAGTAGCTCAGTGGTAGAGCTATCGGCTGTTAACCGATCGGTCGTAGGTTCGAGTCCTACCTGCGGAGCCATAATGGAGAAGTACTCAAGTGGCTGAAGAGGCGCCCCTGCTAAGGGTGTAGGTCGCGTAAGCGGCGCGAGGGTTCAAATCCCTCCTTCTCCGCCATTATTGTATGGCCCGTTGGTCAAGCGGTTAAGACACCGCCCTTTCACGGCGGTAACACGGGTTCGAATCCCGTACGGGTCATGTTTTGTTTTTTGATTCGTTGGGCTATAGCCAAGCGGTAAGGCAACGGACTTTGACTCCGTCATGCGTTGGTTCGAATCCAGCTAGCCCAGCCATTTTTTATATATGTTTTTCTGCATAGCAGATGAGCCATTAGCTCAGTTGGTAGAGCATCTGACTTTTAATCAGAGGGTCGAAGGTTCGAGTCCTTCATGGCTCACCATTGTCACGCGGGTGTGGCGGAATTGGCAGACGCGCTAGACTTAGGATCTAGTGTCTTTATGACGTGGGGGTTCAAGTCCCTTCACCCGCATTGTTTTTTCAAACAGTGCACTTATGAATATAAGAGCACATCATACACGCGGTCGTGGCGGAATGGCAGACGCGCTAGGTTGAGGGCCTAGTGGGTGAATAACCCGTGGAGGTTCAAGTCCTCTCGGCCGCATCCCAATAATACCAAGGGTTTAACCACCTTTGGTATTATTTTTTTGTGCGGAAAATACAGCTATGGGAGAAGACTTGCTTACCAAAACCATGCACCTTTTACAGCAGAAATATTGAATATTGCTAGTAAAGTAGTAACGGTTTTTTTTCATAATATCTTTTAGCATAATCAAACGCTATGTCATAGGATTTAGATCTAGTATATCCTACTGAAAGAGTTATAGTCTCTGATTAATTTGGAAACAAACTTATATGTACCTCCAATAGCTAGTCTTGGTACTGGTGAAAAGACGATCTATATTTTAGCGGCTAAAGTCCTGAATGCATCAGCAAATTGAGTTGATCTCAATCCATCTAAAGCCCCGCCTAATAACGCCGCAAATGGAGCAACGCCTTTTACAAGAAACGAGCGTCCATTTTATCCTGAAATGATGGCTTATTTTTTATCAAGTAAATTTATGATGCGTTTTCCTCGTCCACCTCCAGCTTCTAAGGAATGATGAGCTTTGGCAACATCAGATAAAAAATAAATGCTATCAATAACTGGTCTGACCTTGTTGGAATCTACATAAGATGCTAATTCTTTTAGAAGTTCATTTTTGGGATTTGCACTGAATGTGCGAACTCTACGAGAACCGAAAGTAGTTGAAGCTAATATATATATTAAGGACGAAAAACTAGGAAATCCAATAGTAACCATTCTACCGTTCTTTGCAAGCAAGCGCCTATAATGTTTGAGGTCAGTTCCCACTGTGTCCATGACTACATCAAACTTTTTAAGATCAGTAGGAGATGTTTTTTTATAATCAAATACTTCGTCTGCACCTAGCTCTTGAAGAAAAGTAAGATGTTTTTCGTTTGCAAGAGCAGTTACATGAGCACCCAACATTTTGCCAATTTGAATCGCAATGCTTCCGACTCCTCCACTTGCACCACGTACAAGTAACTTTTCGCCTTTTCTAAGTTTAGTTTTATATTTTAAAGCAATAATTGCAGTAGCACCTACGCCAGGCAATGCCGCAGCTTGTAAGAGATCAACCTTTGTAGGAATTTTAGATATTTTCTCAGGTGATATAGCTACATATTCAGCGGCACTACCAATTTGGCTCCTTAATTTCATAGGAAGAACTCCCCACACTCTATCACCTAATTGATAATTTTTTACGTTCGATCCTACCTCAACAACCTCACCAGAAAAGTCTGCCCCTGTTCCTTTAGGGAATCGATTACCCGTTAATAGTTTCATCTTGCCTGATCGAAAAAGCGTATCCATAGAGTTTACACTCGACCCATGTACACGAATGAGTACTTCTCCAGTTTCTATAACAGGTTTTGATATAGAATCTTCAAAAAGAACATTCGGTGATCCATATTTAGTATATTGTGCAGCACGCATCTTTTCATTTTTCATTTACTCACTCCATCTCCTAGAAAAAGTATGAACTTGAAGGGTTTTAAAATCAATTTAGCTCTCTAATACATGGGTGACATGGTTTACATATTTGATTATAATAAATGGAATTGATTTAACAAGTACTCAATATAAACTGACTAAGTAAGGAAAAACTGACTAAGGAGTGGATAAAATATGACTGAAAGTGAGCTAAATAAAGCGATAGCTCCAGCAAGTTATGCCTTAAATATATTAGCGGGAAAATGGAATTTAAAAATCTTAGCTGTACTATGTAGTTACAATGATATTCGATATAATGAGTTAAAGCGTAAAGTGTATGGAATTACAGGAACAATGCTCAATCAATCATTAAAGGATCTGATTGAAAACGGAATTGTTCAACGAGTTCAGTATAATGAAGTTCCATCAAGAGTAGAATATTCATTGACTGGGGCAGGACTAGAGCTGATCCCTATATTTGAACAACTTCTTTTATGGGGCGAAAACCAATTAGAAAAATCAAAATCATAATAAAATGAATATAAAAAGAAAACTAGATTATCCAAGGGTAACTTTTGCAGTGCTTGATATGTCTGGCCGCAACCTGCAAATTGAACAACCCGATGTATTTAACTCATTAGTCCATAACTGGTTAAACAGACTTGAGTCGGAAAATGTTAAGTAGTTTTTCTCTAAATGACTGTCCACTCATCTTAAGTAAGTGGACGTTTTTGTTTGAGAATAATATTTTTATATAATGCAGTCCAATCATCCCCATACCGTTTGAAAGGTTTTTTTGCTATCCATCGAAATGCTTCAACTATTAGTAAGATTTATATGTTTTCTACCGATTTGACCTATGTTAAAAAGTCTAACTAAACAATCATAAGGCGGGTTGAGTAAATGCTTGGATTACCAAGAGGGGAGGTTTTTTTAGTTCCTTGGTCTGTTGAATGGGTCAAAGAATTTGAAATGGAAAAGAAACGAATAGTAGAGGTTATCGGTCAGTACACAGTGAATGTCCACCATATTGGAAGTACAGCAGTAAAGGGTTTAAGTGCGAAGCCAATTATTGATATTGCAATTGAAATAGATGATTTTCTTGACGGAGAACAGTGCGTAACAGCTTTGGAAGGGCTAGGTTATTCATATAAAGGAACCAATGTTTTACCTGAAAGACACTATTTCAACAAAGGAGAACCACGTACACACCAAATCCATATGTATCAAACAGGCAATAGGTATTTACTCGAACAGTTAAATTTCAGGGATTATTTAAGAAGTAACGAACTAGTAAGAAGTGAGTACGAGCAGCTCAAACTGAACCTATCAATTTTAAATAAAAATGAAAAACACAAATATGCAGAGGGGAAAACTGACTTTGTTCAGTCGATTTTAGAGAGAATTTAGAAAAGATTCTCTCTTTTGGTGATCAAACTAACTGATTTTATGCACAAGTGGACTCGCTGCAAAGGGAAGTTTCTTCTTTTTAACCAAAATCAACATTATTCTTTAACATAGCTAAATTAACAAGGGTGAGGGATATGAAATTTGTTTATTCGTTTCATCATTAAACCCCCTGTCTTATTTGTGTCACTATATCACGTTTGGTGCTCTTTTAAATCCTAAATTGCAATTATTTCCGATTCATGTTACAATAAGAATAATTATTTTTGTTCGGCGTAAAGGATAGCATGAAGAAAGACTTTTCGTCTTGAGGATACTTTGGGCAAGGATAGTATAATACATTGTGTGGTAACGCACTAGGAGGCAACAAACATGGAACAAGGTACAGTAAAATGGTTTAACGCAGAAAAAGGTTTTGGATTTATCGAACGTGAAGAAGGCGACGATGTATTCGTACATTTCTCAGCTATCCAAGGTGACGGATTCAAATCTTTAGACGAAGGTCAAAAAGTAACATTTGACGTAGAGCAAGGTTCTCGTGGAGCTCAAGCTGCTAACGTTCAAAAAACTGCTTAATCTTCATTTTTAAAAACAGGTTCTCTGTAGAGAGCCTGTTTTTTTGTGTTTCCAATTATTTCTTCAATAAAAAACCCTACTCAGCGTACAAGTAGGGAGATGTTACAAGGTAATCGTAAAAAAATTCATGCTTCAAAGGTTTATCAACAGTATAGCATATTGGATTTACAATATGCGGAATTTGCCTAAATAAATTCTTTTTTCTTTCATAAGTTGAAGGGTGGATAGGTTCTTAGAGAACATGTATTCAAAAATGGTGAGGGATGCCCAAAAGAGCGGCAGAGTTCTTAACAGAAACTTTTTATTTGCTTTTCTGTAATCCCTTTGATGACTTCTAATTCACTTAGCAAAAATTCATGGGCATCATCTAGCATTTTCTTTTCACTTGCATTTAGTGCTTTCTCTTTCTTCATACGCATCAGGTCACGTACAACTTCAGCACCGTCTTGGATGCTACCCGTTTTTATTTTGTTTGTATTAATTGTATGCCGTTCTTTCCATGTCAGTATTTGATCTGATTTGCCATGCTGGAAAATGTGTATCACACTGTTTAATGCCAGTATATCTGTAACAGGTCTAATACGTGAACCCGACATTTTCCGTGTTGGAATCATCACTTTCATATGACTGATTGACATATTAATCACATAATACTGTTGTTTTTCATCAGAAAATTCTTTTTCTTCTATGGCTTCAATTATACCTGCTCCATGCATTGGATACACAATGTTATCACCAATTTGAAACATATCATCCACCTCCATATTAAGTACCTACTATAAGGGTACCACAAATCGATCCGAAATAATCAAATTTTTAATAATAACATGTTTATTTATTTTTTGTCAATAAATTTAGTTCTAAAAAAGAGAGATTATTTTGAAGAAATTTTGGGTGTGATTTTTTTTTATTATCCATGATTTTTGAACATATCCTCTAGAATCCTCGCTATAAGAAAAACAGGATATCCACCATTAAAAAAGACCAGCCATTGAGCTAGTCTTTCAAAATAGAATCCGATCATAATGTCGAAATATCAATGACAAACCGATAACGCACATCACTTTTCAGCACACGTTCATACGCTTCATCAACTTGACTTGCGTTGATCACTTCAATTTGTGGTGCGATATTGTGAGCAGCTGCGAAATCGAGCATTTCTTGTGTTTCTTGTATGCCTCCAACGAGTGAACCGGCAATGCTGCGGCGGCCAGTAATCAATGAAAAGACGTGGAATTGATCTGGCTCAGGTGGTGCACCGACGTTCACCAAGGTTCCATCCACACGAAGTAGGGACAAATAGGCGTCTATATTGATATTGACAGAAACTGTGTTGAGAATGAGGTCATACTGACCGGCTAGTGACTGAAAGGTATGAGGATCACTTGTAGCAAAATAATCTTTTGCACCAAATGACAGCGCCTCTTCTTTTTTATTCAAAGAGCGGCTCAATACCGTGACTTCAGCGCCAAGTGCACGTGCGAATTGAATGGCCACGTGACCGAGTCCGCCCATCCCGACGATGGCAACTTTTTTACCTGGCCCTGCTTTCCAGTGCTTTAACGGTGAATAAGTTGTGATTCCAGCGCAGAGAAGAGGACTTGCGGCATCAAGGGATAGTTGATCTGGAATGCTGACGACAAAGCGCTCTGTCACGACAATCTTCTGACTATAGCCGCCGTAAGTCGGTTCCCCGTCATAATCGAGGTTATTATAGGTTTGGACGACCCCTTTCGTGCAATATTGCTCGTCTCCATTTTGGCAATATTCACAGGTGCCGCAGGAATCAACAAAGCAGCCAACACCTACACGGTCTCCGATCTGAAATTTCGTCACATCATCACCAACAGCGGCAACGACTCCAGTGATCTCATGACCCGGAACCATTGGGAAAATACCGCCGCCCCATTCATCAAAGGCACTGTGGATATCTGAATGACATATCCCGCTAAATTGAATATCGATTAAAATATCATGTGGACGAAGCGCTCTTCGTTCAATGGTTGTCCGTTCAAAGCTCGCTTTTGCATGTGAAACACTTAAAACGTTTGAATGGTGCGTCTGACACATTCTTGATCATCCTTTCAAAAGTAAGATTCTTTACTTCTATACTGTACGTCTTAAAGTGAACTCTAAGTCAATAGAGAACCCTCTTCAAGCTTTTCAACATCCTTAAATAAAGAATTGAGCCAAAAGCATCTTGCGTTCTCTATCAAATTGGAGATGATGGGAAGAAGGAATTTCATTTTTCATAAGGTGAGAGAAGAAGAGAAGGGTGAAAACAATGAAAATAGCACAAGCCGCCAAGCAGCTCGATTTATCTACTGCCACGCTCAGATACTACGAGAATATTGGTTTAATTCGACCGATCCGGCGTGATGAAAACGGTGTTCGTGATTATGCAGAAGAAGATATTCAGTGGATTGAATTTATCAAATGTATGAGAAATGCGGGTCTCTCAATTGATGCACTTAGAGAATATACGGCTTTATTTATCGAGGGCGAGGATCGTACCCTGTCCTCGCGGAAAAGTATTTTGGTCAATGAGAGAGAAAGACTTGTAGAAAAACAAAAGGAAATCGAAGAGACGATTAAGCGGTTAGATTACAAGATAGAAAGTTATGAAGATATTATCCACAGCTATGAACAAAAGCTGGTTCATCAACTAAAAACCAGCTCAATTTAAATGAAGAAAAACCTGTGACTTTTCACAGGTTTTGTGATGTGGTTATCTTTTTGTGTAACGCACCCAGTTATAATGTGCGTGGAGCGGTGTAACACCGTTATAGGAGCCGAGCCATTCATCGACACCTGCACCATTCCAGAGGTTCATCATAATCTTTCCTGGAGTTTGAGGGATTTGAGTAGTGGCAGTATGTTTTAATTGTCCATCTACATACCATTTAATCGAGTTAGGCTGCCAGTCAAATGCATACGTGTGATAAGAGTTTGCTGCATCAAAACCAAGGTTGACGATTTTTTCATGATTTCCTACACCATTGGTATAGTAGTTAAACTGAACCTTTGTCGTATCTTTTCCTAGAAATTCGATATCAATTTCATCCCAAGGCGTACCATCAGTCGGTCCCGTATAAGTAAAGAACGAAGACACGATCCCTACATTTTTGGCTGGTTTCATGCTGACTTCATAAAGCCCGTAGCCATATGTTTGAGTGGAGCGGTTTTCTCCGCAGTCAAACTTATTATAGGAGGGACTTGTGAGCGATAATCGCATTTCACCTAATGACGTCATGGAGACATTATTTGCACGCCACGTACAGTTAAACATGTTTCCATTCGAGTACCCATCGGCTTTTTGCCATAACCCCGTATTATAGTTGTTAAAAGGCTCGTAAAACGACCCGCCTGTTTGTGCCGAGGCACCCGCAGTAAATGTGGACAAACTCAAGACTAATCCAGTGACAAGCAGCATCAACATTCGTTTCACACGGTAAGACATATAGGCATTCCCCTCTCCTTTTTTGAAAGCGTTTTCTTAATTGATCATACATGATTCTCTCAAAATGGAAAATCGGTCTAATATATGATATTAAAGAGGATTTTTTGCTAGATTCTTCTCTTATTTCATAGGAAGTTACTAAAGAAAATGGTATAAACAGCAAAAGGTCATCAAAAACTCATTCGTTAAAATTGAGTTTTTGATATTTTTCATGCCATTTAATAAAGAATGATTGACAAAGCGGACAGTTGTCCGTAAGATAATATCGGGACAATTGTCCTAATGAGAATCAAAAGAGATGAGATTTAACACATAGAGATAAGTGCAATATGGATGAAGGTAAAGAAGGTGAGGCATCATGGAAAAGGATATTGGAAAGGAAATTGAAGAGGTCGCTTTTTCTTTGTTTCAGGAATTTGGCGTGGAAAATGTCAGCATGCATAAAATTGCCAAAACAGCTGGTGTTGGGCAGGGCACTCTTTACCGCCGCTATGCCAATAAAAGTGATTTATGCCTTTCTATCCTTGGAGAAAGATTTGAACAGCTGATCCCTGCTTTGCATCTTTACTTGAGCAAAATCAGTGACCAGCCGGTTCGTGAACGTTTGCGTTATGTGCTCGAAGAAATTCATCTCATCGTCGGTCATCACTTAGACTGGATTCGGATGCTTACAATCTCTGGGAATTTAGAACAGACAAGTAAAGTGTATGATTGTCATTACAGTCAATCGCTTAAACAAATCATTCGTGATTTGCTGGAGGAAGCAGAAGAAAAAGGGGAAGCGAACATACAGGATATTGAGCTGACGACATTATGTATGTCCTCTCCGATGACGCCTGAACTGATGTTTTATATTTGTGAATCTGGTTATTCAATCGAAAAAATCGCTCAATTCGCTGCAGAGAAACAGATTTTATCTGTTTTCAATAGACATTGAAGTGGCTCATTTCTGACCAGCCTGACTTCCTATGATTGATCTAAATTGAAAAAGAAAAGGAGCCAACCTACTATGAACAAACAGCAAGCAGCAGCTTCTCATATTCGAACGCTGCCCATTATTATCTCATTTATTACAGCTGGTTTTATTGGCCTGTTCAGTGAAACGGCACTAAATATGGCGCTGAGAAGCTTAACGTTAGACTTTGGTATTGAAGCAACGACAGCTCAGTGGCTGACAACAGGATATTTATTAACACTTGGTATTCTCGTACCAATTTCAGGACTCATTCTTCAATGGTTTACAACAAGACAGCTTTTCATTACGTCGCTCATCTTTTCGATCATTGGAACATTTATTGCAGCGGTTGCGCCAGTCTTTAGTATTTTAATGGTGGCACGTGTCGTGCAGGCAGTCGGTACAGCATTGCTTCTTCCATTGATGTTCAATACGATTTTGGTGATCATCCCGCCTCATAAACGAGGCAGATCAATGGGGATTATAGGTCTTGTGATCATGTTTGCACCAGCTGTTGGTCCAACAGTCTCTGGTCTTATTTTGAAATCGCTGACTTGGCATTGGATTTTCTGGATTTCACTTCCGTTATTAATAGCTGCACTCGTCTTTGGTTTTATCTTTATGCAAAATATTACGGAGCCAACAAGACCAAAAATCGACATTTTATCGATTGTGCTTTCAACCATTGGTTTCGGAGGAATTGTGTATGGCTTTAGCAGTGCCGGTGAAGGCGGCGGCTGGAGCAGTATGCATGTTATCGTTGCAATTGTAGTAGGTGTCATTGGGATTCTTGTATTCTCTCTCAGACAGTTGAATATGAAGGAACCGATGCTGAACTTAAGCCCGTTTAAATATCCGATGTTTGTCATTGGGTTACTGCTGATCTTAGTGTGTATGATGGTGATGCTGTCTGCTATGATGATTTTGCCATTGTATCTGCAAACATCCTTGGCACTAACGACATTTACAGCAGGTTTAATGCTATTGCCTGGTGGAATTATCAACGGTCTGTTATCTCCAATCATGGGTGGGCTATTTGATAAGTTTGGACCAAAATGGCTTGTGATTCCAGGGCTTGTCATTGTCGCAGCGACGATGTTTGGCTTCACGAATTTAAGTGTGAATACATCGATTGGATACATTGTGACCCTTCATATTACGTTAATGGTCGGAATCGCGATGATCATGATGCCTGCACAAACAAATGGATTAAATCAGCTGCCGCCAGAGCTATATCCGCATGGTACAGCGATTATGAATACATTGCAGCAGGTGTCAGGAGCTATTGGTACTGCGGTCGGTATTTCGATCCTTTCATCAGGGACCCGCAGCTTTATGGAAAATGTGGCTGATCCTGCAAATCCGATGAACCAGCTGCTCGCCTTTACAAATGGCGTCCAGCATGCATTTATCTTTGCTGTGATCATGACCGTCATTGGTTTGATCATCGCTTTCTTCATTAAACGAGTGAAAGTAGAACAGCAAGTTTCATAAAATAGATGAAAAGCACTGAGGACCTAGCGCCGCAGTGCTTTTTTATTTGCCCAATGCTTGTTTCAAAGAGAGCGAAAATGGGGAGATAGATAAAAAGTGAACCAATGAGAATGTGCTGCTGATTCAGTAGAAGGAAAAGAGGAAAAAGGAACGAATGAGGTTAGAAGAAATGAATAAGATAGGAGACTGAGATCATGAACTTAGAAGAACAAATCAAAATCGCTGCGTCATTACGTCAACCAGCTGAAGGTTCATTACCGAGTCAATCGGAACTAAAACCAGTCCATCCTCCTGAAGTAAACAAAATGGAATATGACATTCCAACAAGTGCTGGCGAAACAAAGGTATGGGTATTTAAGCCGGTCAACACATCAAAGCAGCCGCTTCCTGTTTTTGTGAATTTACATGGCGGAGGATTTATCCTAGGCAGTGCTGAAATGGATAACCATTGGTGTCCGGTCATTGCAGACCGAGCGCAATGTATCGTCGTCAATGTGGAGTATCAGCTTGCCCCAGAGCACCCTTTCCCGGCCGCCCTTCATGAATGCTACGATGTGCTGAAGTGGCTGTATGAACATCCTGATGAGCTTCAAATAGATCCCAAAGCAATAGCCATTGGCGGACATAGCGCAGGAGGAAACTTGGCAACGGCTGCTTGTCTCTTAAATATTCAAAAAGGGCACCAACTTCCTATTGTCTATCAAGTGCTTGATTATCCGCCGCTTGATTTAGCCACTGATCCAGCACAAAAGCCAGCGTTTGAAGAAGCGATCCCAGTTGAAATGGCGAGACTCTTTAATGCCTTCTATCTGCAAGACCAAGATCCGCACAATCCGCTCGTTTCTCCGATCTTTGCTGATCGTTCATCCTTGGCACAAATGCCACCAGCTCTCGTTATCACAGCTGAAAGAGATTCGCTAGCTCAAGAAGCCGAACAATATGCGGAGAAGTTAAAAGAAGCAGGGGTAGACGTCACGTACAGACAGTTTAAAGGAGTCCCTCACGCCTTCACGCATGCCGGAGATTTAGCAATAGCTGAAGAGGCTTGGCATCTGATGAGTGATCAATTGAAGAAGGCATTTGAATAAGAAAGGAACAGTGATGTTAAAGCACAGAGCCCAGCGGGACTGTGCTTTTATTGTTGCTTGAGAAAGAAGTGGGTTACAAAAGATCAGATATCTGCCTTCATTGTCGATATAATAGAAAGAATAGAAGACGACTTAAAAAAGGAGCGAATCTAATGGAAAAAGAGAAACTACAGGCATTTTGTCTTTCTTTAAAAGGAGTAACCCATGATTATCAGCCAGAATGGCAGGCAGATCGTTATCATATTGGTGGAAAGATGTTTGCTATGATGGGCGGAGATGCGAATCGAAAACCTGTCATCACTTTAAAATGTGACCCTCAACGTGCTGAAGAACTAAGAGAGGCGCATGAGGGGATTATTCCGGGCTATTATATGAATAAGACTCATTGGAATTCGATTTACCTTGATGCGGACATTCCATCTTCATTTGTAGAGGAGTTAATCGAACATTCCTACCAATTGGTTTTTCACAAATTAACAAAAAAATCTCAACATGACATCCTCCAACATGATGAATGAAGTGAGACAAGTTAATAAACCCTGTGATTCTCTTCAAAATTGACTAGAGCGAAGTGCTGTCGTTATAATTTAACCAGTTAGAAGACGTTAATAGGGGGATATAAATGAGCTATACAGTCATTACAGGAGCAAGTTCAGGTATTGGGTATGAGGCGGCGCTAGCCTTTGCAGCACGAGGCAAAAACCTTATTTTAGCAGCACGCCGGCTCGAGAAACTTCAAGAACTGAAGAAAGAGATTCTTGATCAATATCCCGATATCAAAGTAAACATACAGTCTGTCGATTTAACCGACATGGAGCAAGTGTATTCATTTTATGAATCGTTGGCTGAATATGAGCTTGACACCTTCATTAATAATGCAGGGTTCGGCCATTTTGGTTCAATAGGAGAACAGGATGTAAGAAAAATTGGAGATATGCTTCATCTGAATATCGAAGCCTTAACGATTTTATCCACTTTATTTGTTCGTGATTATGAGCAAGTAGAAGGGGCGCAGCTGATCAACATTTCTTCAAGAGCGGGCTATACAGTCGTCGGCAATGCCGTCACCTATTCAGCCACGAAGTTTTACGTGAGCGCCTTTACAGAAGGACTGGCACTAGAGTTGAAAGAAAAAGGAGCTAACTTACAGGCAAAAGTATTAGCGCCTTCCGCGACAGAATCAGAATTTGCAAAGCGTTCATTAGATGTAGACCAATTTGAATATGAAGGCAATATCAAGAAATATCATACATCAAATGAAATGGCAGCTTGTCTGCTCGAGCTTTATGATCATGAAAAACCAGTCGGTATTGTTGACGGCAAGACATTTGACTTTGAATTGAAAGACCCGATTTTTTCACATGCTGGTCCAAGTATGAAATAGAAATGACACATCACTGAGGGCAGATTTCCTCGGTGATTTTTTTATGGCATGATTGACTGTGTGGTAACCACATGGTTTAGAATGTGTACACAAGGAGGGAATCTAGTGACGTATGTAACAAGTGGAGAAGTATGTAAGCTATTGAACATCACAAAGTATACGCTCGTCATTATATAGAACAGGAACTCGTCCGCCCTGCGAAATCCGCTCAAACTCAAAATGGATAACAATTATTTGATGAAAAAAACACCTTCACATTAGGTGTTTTTTTCATATGTTCTTTGATAAAGCAAAGAATCAAAGATCCAGTAGATGAGACTGCTCATGATGACGATAGGCACAGATGCCGAGCTCCCAATACCATCAATGACAAAAAGCATGACAACCATTGCAATCAGTAAATAAGCGGCTAAATAAAGAGGATGGAAAGCCTTTGGCTGCAAAGAAAACAACAACTGCAAAGGAACCGCAAAAACGAAATAATAAACAAAAAAGATGGGAATGTAAAATACCAGGAACGCAGGCTCTCCCTGAATCGGTGGATAGAAGCATACGAACAGACTGAGTAAAATCGAACTAAGAAATAGTGTTATTAGGATTTTGTGAAATGATTGAAGCATTTGCAATACGTATACTCCTTTTTTGTAAAATTTACTATATTTTATCATAAATTGATGATCTAGTATTGTTTACTTTTATTGATTGAACAATCTCAATATCTCCTTTTTTAAAAGTAAAGTTAGGTATTTAGATGTAAAGAAGTAATTGTGATAATATCTTTTTTCCTTTATTTGGTTCTGTATCTTTCGCCTCATGCCGATGAATGAAGGAATGGTATAAAGTAAACCCTATAGAAAGAGATCTAGCTTTGAATCCATCACATTTAAGAAGAGAGATGATCGAATGAACGTAACAAAATGGTTAGGTGCTGTCCTTCTTTCTGCTTTATTACTGTCGACAGCAGCTTGTGCCAATACAAGTACCCAAGAGAAAAATCAAAGCGAAAAAGAAAGCGCAACTAATGAATCAAAGGACAAAACGACAGCCGTAGAAACAGGGAATAAGTCCTTATCTAATATTAAGGTATTAGCGACAGGTGGGACGATTGCTGGCAGTTCGGACAGTGATACAGATACGACAGGATATAAATCCGGTTCACTTGGCATCGATAAAGTCATTGCTTCAGTTCCTCAGCTAAAGGATATTGCAAACGTTACCGGTGAGCAGGTAGCGAATGTTGGCAGTGAAAATGTTGATAATGCCCTTCTTTTAAAATTAGCCAAACGAGTGAATCAACTCTTAAATGATGATCAGGTGGATGGCATAGTCATCACGCATGGAACAGACACACTTGAAGAAACAGCTTACTTTCTACATCTGGTTGTCAAAAGTGATAAGCCAGTTGTGGTCGTTGGCTCAATGAGACCAGCGTCTGCTATCAGTGCGGACGGTCCGCTGAACTTGTATCATGCTGTCAAAATTGCCTCTATAAAAGAAGCAAAGGGCAAAGGTGTCATGGTCACGTTAAATGACCGAATTGCCTCAGCTCGATTTATTACAAAGACAAACACGACCACAACCGATTCCTTCAAATCACTTGAGCAAGGCTACATTGGAGAAATTGCTGGTGAAGTGGTTTCCTTCTATAACGAAACGACAAGAAAACATACAACTGATAGTGAATTTGATGTATCGAAAATAAAAGAATTGCCACAAGTCGATATTTTATATGGCTATCAAAATGATCAAAAATATGTGTATGATGCAGCTGTAAAAGCAGGAGCGAAAGGCATTGTCGTTGCCGCAGCAGGAAATGGAACGATGTCAACAGAAGCCATCAAAGGGGCAACAGATGCAGTGAAGAAAGATGTGGTCCTCGTGAGATCAAGCCGTGCGGGAAATGGAATTGTGACCCACGAAAAAATGGATGATGAACATCACTTTGTGTCATCGGATTCATTAAATCCACAAAAAGCGCGCATTCTGCTTATGCTCGCTCTAACGAAGACAAAAGATCCAGATAAAGTACAGACATATTATGAAAAATATTAATGAAGAAAGGGACCCGAAGCTTCGGGTCTTTTTTTATGCATGTTCCTGATGATACTTTTCAGCACGTGTTTTTAAAGAGAGTAAAATATCTCGCCATATATCGTCTACATCTGTAAGAAAATGTCCCGCTTGATCTATATAATAGGTTTTGACGTTTGGAATACTAGGAGCCATTTTTTCTATTTCTACAAATGGAGCCATCGTATCCTCTTTTCCATGCCATACATCAACAGGGATTTGTATATCTTTCATATCGAATGCCCATGGCTGCGAGAGCAAATATGGTTCATGAATACATTCATCCACCGATTGACGAGTGGCTTCGTGTAAATGCGTCATCATCATCTCGAGCTGCTCATCGGTTTGAAGGAATTGACGGTCCCATGGATGTAAATGTTTGTTCCCATTTTTGGCCAGCTTCTTAAATTTCTCTGGTTTTTTCTCAATCATTTTTTTCTGGGAACGATAGCTTGCTTTCAATAGCCAAGGGAACTTCTTACTGAGGAAAAAAGCCAATTTGTTCTCTTTGAGCATACTCTTAGGCGGTTTTCCGTCCTGAAATGGCGTTGTACTTGAGATCAGAGCGGCTGAAAGGACTCGATTCGGCAATTGATAAGCACAGCCAGCAGCGAATGCGCCGCCTCCAGATACACCCATCACTGAAAAATGGTGAATGCCTAGATGATCTGCTACTTCCAGCACGTCTTTTGCCCAGTCTAAAATCGTACGGTCAGGTTGAGGGGTAGATAAACCAAATCCAGGTCTGTCTAAACAGATGAGGCGAACACCGTGCTCTTTAGAGATTGGGTCATCTTCTAAAAACATGACTCTTGATCCAGGAGTTCCGTGAAAAAAGAATACTGGAAATCCTTCAAGATCACCGTATTCACACAAACCAATATGACGTCCATCTTGTAAATGAATCCTACCCATATTTTCATCCCCTTAATAGTTTATCTAACTTAAATGTTGGAGAAAAACACCGGATTAAGGCGCTTCTTTCGCAATCTGATAGATTTTTTCGTATAGAGATAATAATGTTTTTAAATCTTCTTTTGGAAGCTTTGCATAGTATTTTTGAATAAGGTGCAATTGAATTTCTTCCGTATTCTTGTGATAGTCATGACCCTTTTGAGCAAAATCAACAATGATTTCTCTTCGGTTATGTGGATTAATTTCTCGTTTGACATAGCCAAGCTGCTCAAGCTTTGAGACAAGCTGGCTAGCGGCACTTGCCGAAATTGAAAAGTAATCAGCTAGTTCGTTGATTGTTCTCGTTTTTGTCCGTAATAATTCAAGTGTCAGCTCTTGTTTGGCTGATAAATCTGCATACTCATGTTTTAAAAATCGTTGATACTCTTCTACATAGATAGAGCCTAGTGCATTCGAATATTCAATGATTTTTTTACCGTAATGAATGATTTCCTCATCCAATGACATCACCTCTATTCTATTATAGGCAATCCTTATTGTTAAGTGAAGTTAAATATTAAGAGATGTTAAATGATGAGTATTGTTTGTTTTCACATGATTCACTTCTTATGAATTCGATGACTTTTTCATTGTATTTTGAAAAAGATCCATTTATAATAAAAAAATAAACCAACTGGTCGGTTTTGATTTGTCCTTGCAAAGAAAAGCAAGGTAGAAGGGATTGTGAAAGATGACAAGTACACAAAGCGGGGCTGGAAAGAGCGAGAAGACGAAGCAAAAAATCGTCACCGCTTCTCGTGATTTATTTGCGAAAAAAGGATATTCAGAAACATCCGTGCGGGATATTCTAGAGGCTGCTGAGGTTAGTAAAGGCAATCTCTATCACCATTTTAAAGGAAAAGAGTTCTTGTTCCTTCATATCATGGAAGAGGATCACCGTTTGATGATGGAGACGTGGCATCAGGAGAAACAAACGATGCACCGGGCCATTGATAAGCTCGCCGGATTTGCAGAGCTGCTCAGTCAAATGGGGATTAACTACCCATTAATGAGAGCGAGTGAGGAATTCTGTGCAAGTGCCTTTACATCAGACGAGGTCATGGAACGGCTGAACAAGATTGATGCCGACTTTGATGATGTGATGAGAGACATCTTACTTGAAGGAAACGAAGATGGCAGCTGGTCAATTCAGCATGTGGAGTCAAAAGTGAAAATATTACTTTCCGTTTTTTACGGATTAGACGTGTTATATAAAAGTGACACCATCCAACAGAAGAAAGAGTTACAAAAAGAGGCGATCTCATTGTTTATTCACGGAATCAACCATCATGAGTAACAAGTGAGTCAGTAAAGGAGAAACAAACATCATGCAAAAACCGATTCGTGAGCAAAAAGCTGTACTCGTTATTTTATTAAGTAATATATTTATTGCGTTTTTAGGCATCGGCCTCATCATTCCTGTCATGCCGCTATTCATGAATGTGATGCATCTAACAGGAAGTACGATGGGATACCTTGTGGCGGCGTTTGCCGTGGCTCAGCTCATTGCTTCACCTATTGCAGGGAGATGGGTAGACCGCTACGGAAGAAAGATTATGATTGTGTCAGGGCTGTTTCTATTTGCGTTATCAGAACTCGTCTTCGGTCTTGGGACACACGTGTATGTGCTGTATTTTGCAAGGCTGCTAGGCGGCATTAGTGCGGCATTTATCATGCCGGCTGTCACTGCTTATGTCGCAGATATCACGACCGTTCAAGAAAGATCAAAGGCAATGGGCTATGTGTCAGCGGCCATTAGTACCGGTTTTATTATTGGCCCGGGCATTGGCGGATTTATCGCAGAATATGGCGTACGCCTGCCATTCTTCTTTGCAGCAGGGATTGCGTTTATTGCCGTCATTTCGTCTATGTTTATGCTGAAGGAGCCATTAACAAAAGAAGAGCGAGCGAAACAAATGGGTCAAGTGAAGGAATCTACTTTCTTTAAAGATTTGAAAAAATCGATTCATCCAAGCTATCTCATCGCCTTTATCATTGTGTTTGTCCTCGCTTTTGGACTATCTGCGTATGAAACAGTCTTTAGCTTGTTTACAAATCATAAGTTTGGATTTGGACCAAAAGATATTGCCGTCATCATTACCGTCAGCTCGATTGTGGCGGTCATCATCCAAGTACTTGTGTTTGGTAAACTGGTTAATGCCCTAGGGGAGAAAAGAGTCATTCAGCTATGCCTGATTGTCGGAGCGGTCCTTGCTTTCGTTTCGACAGTCGTTTCAGGCTTTTTGGTTGTACTGATTGTCACATGTGTCATTTTCCTTGCGTTTGATTTATTGCGACCAGCATTAACGACCTTCTTATCCAAAATCGCTGGAAACCAGCAAGGATTTGTCGCAGGGATGAACTCCACCTACACAAGCCTAGGTACGATTTTCGGCCCAGCACTTGGCGGCATTTTATTCGATCAAAATATACATTTCCCATTTCTATTCGCAGGTGTTGTCTTATTTCTTGGGTTAGGCTTAACCCTTATTTGGAAGGGGAAGGCAGAAGAGCCTGCGGCAGAATAATGAATGAAGAAGTAAGAGACCTTTCAAACGAGGTCTCTTTTTTTTAAGACTGCGGCTTCAAATGATTCAATGCTTCTGCCATTTTTTGATTTTGATGCTTTTTTGTAAAACAGAAAGGCGATGATATGACCAGTCAGTGTCAGAAAGGCAATGCCGATGAAATAACATAATCAATTGCAGTAAAGCAGTCGAATATAACGCGGCCGCCCCTAATTGAAAGGCTAAATTGATGGCGGTGGAGATGAGAATGTTGACAGGTGCAGGGATGGTAAAGTAGTTCCACAGTAAAGGGTAAAAAGAGTCACTGCATGCGCGCAGCTTTTTATTTATAATGGAAGGAAAGAACATGTTCGTGAAAGGAGGGAGCACTGTGCATCTCTTGGAGAAGCAAAGGTCACCATCGATGAAAGAAGGAATTCGCCAGATTGACCCGGCATATCCAGTGTTTGTAGATGCGGTCATGGATGGTTTCATACAAGGACAACTTTATGTAGATGATGTAGAGCACCCTCTTGTTTTTTTTCTTGAAGCTGCATGCGGCATTTATTATGTTGCAGGCAAGAGAGAAGCGGAGCTGTCACGCTGCTTGGCCTTCATTGTGAATGTTTACGAAAGACAGAGATGACAAAACGGCCGGTTTACCGTATTTTCAGCGAATCAATCAACAGATGTGATGATGAAAAAATGTCTTGGTTCACATCTGAATGAGATGGAAAGACATGCGTACGTTTTTCTGCAGGCACATTCTTATGTCCATGCGCCTCATCCGGGCTATAGAGTAGAGCGGACAAATGAACTGGTGATCAATGCAAGCAGGGTTTTTCCACCTAGCTATTACGAAGTCTATTGGGGGAAAGCGGCTTGCTTTCTATCAAAAGGAATCGGAGTTGCCATCTTAGATGGAGAGAACGTGGTGAGTGAATGTGTCTCCATTTTTTCAAGTGAAGATCGTGTGGAGATAGATATTTGGACAGAAGAAGCCTGCCGGGGGAAAGGTTTGGCGCAGCTGGCAGGTCAGCATATGATCAGGAGCTGTCTTGAAAATAAGAGGACACCGCATTGGGATTGACGATGTCCATCACCTAGCTTCGATCAAACTGGCAGAGAAGCTAGGCTTTCAGCGGACAAAAACCTATCGAGTGTTTTATGGCTCATGATGAGAAGGTTTTGAGATACCAAGCATCCATCGCAGAATGCTCAGAGCCATCAATCGGTTCAGAGAGAAGAGAAAAGCCATATCGCTGATAAAGGCCGGTGGCTGCAGTTAATTCCTGGCGGGTTTCTAAATAACATGCTTCGTAGTATGTAGAGGCATATTGCAGCGCCGTATCCATCAGTTTTTTGCCCGCACCTTTTCCTTGTGCCTTTGGACTTAAATAAAGCTTTTGTAATTCACAGATGTCGTTTGTAAATGGAGCAATGCCTACGCCGCCTACAATGTCACCATTCTCTTCAGCAATCCAATAGGCTGCATGAGTCAATGATTGATAGTATTCGAAAAGCTGGTCAAGGTGGGGATCAGTGTAGGCGGTTCCTTCAATCGCCAAATTCGCCGATTCTAGTGACTGGCGGATAATCGCTGCGATATACGGATTGTCTTTTTGCTCAATGGGTCTAATGTTCATTGGTAGTACCTCCATTGTTATAAGATAAAAAAGAGAATGGGAGTGAAATAACATGTTTTGGCTGCAAACCGCTATTTTTACAATCGTTGTATTGTGTCTCTCATGGTGGGCAGGGAAAAGACGCAGACACCGTCATGCGGGGCTAATCCTCCCTATATGCTTCATTCTATTTGGATTGGTTTTATTGATATCCAGTTTCTTCATTGGCAGATGGGAAGGCATGGCGCTTAGTATATCAAGCATCTCTATCGTTCTCTCTTCCATGATTTGTTTGATCATCGTCACAGCGATTCAATTTTTTAAAAAAGATGACCCTTCTTAAGCGGGGGCATCTCCACTGTTCATCTGATTGTATTCTTCACGAAGGATGCCCATGATGATCACATCTGAGTAGGTTCCATTGAAATAGAGTGCTTGGCGTCTTTTCCCTTCATATTGAAATCCGGCTTTCTCATAGCTTCTGAAGGCTCTTGGATTATGGGAAAAGACTTCGAGCTCAAGACGATTGAGTTCTAATGTATCAAAGGCGAATGCTTGAACCATCCGGACAGCTTCTGTACCATAGCCCTTTTGGAAATGTTCTGGTCCATGAAGCGCAATGCGGAAGCTTGCCGTATGATTAATTGGATCAATGTCCACAATCGCCGCATCCCCAATCATTTCTTTCGTGTCTAGCAGACAAATGGCGAAATCTCGTCTGCTGTCATCTTGTAAAAATCGGGTATAGGCTGAACGAATCTCTTCTAGTGTGAACGTTTTGCGTGTGCCAGTCATATAAAGAGTTTCTGCATGCTGGCATCCTCTTTGAATACCAGGATAATCCTGCTCTTCAATCGGTCTCAAAAATAAGCGGGTCATGACGGATCACCCTCCTCTATATATCGAGAAATTTCAATTAAATTCAGATCAGGATCACGGATATAAACAGATTCAATCGGACCTAATGTACCTGTGCGCCTGACTGGCCCTTCTTCAATAGGAACCACTTGCTTGCGAAGGTGCAGCAGCAGACTATCCATATCTAAATCGGTGATAAAGCACAAATCACTAGAGCCAGGAAGTGGGTGAGCCGCTGCCCGTTCAAATTCATGACCAGCTTCATGAAGGTTGATCTTCTGTAAACCAAAACGAAGCGCTTTACGGCCTTCTCCAAAGGTTTCTTCCTTCATTCCTAATACGTTTGTATAAAAGCGAATGGTGTCCTCCATATGTTGTACAGTCAACACGATATGATCAAGTCGTCGTATCATCAGTCTCTCCTCCAAGTATGATCATTGATTGAACTGATTTTATTATATCATTACCTGAAGAGGATACCTTATTGAATCACGGTTTTGAAGACATGAAAATGGAAGATGGCAAACCCATGTATCCTTTGTCTTTCCTTTCTGATACAATGGGGATAGAATATATGTTCTTATTTAGGGTAAGGAGTGATGGGATTGAGTCAGAAAAGGAAGCTGCTTTTTTATGGGGCGATGAGTATCGATGGCTATTTAGCGAGAGAGGATCACCGGCTCGATTGGCTAATAGGAACAGAGGGCGAGGAAGAAACGAGCTATGATGACTTTTATGCGTCAGTTGATACGCTGATCATGGGGCGAAATACATATGAGCAGGTTCTTCAGCTGTCACCAGATGAGTTTCCTTACGAAGGAAAGACTTGTTATATCATGTCACGAACTTTACAAGACAGTCTGAAAGGAACTCATATCATTCGAGAAGATATCTTATCATTTGTGAAAAAATTAAAAGATGTACCAGGTCAGCATATCTGGATTGTCGGCGGCGGGGAACTGCTTCAGTCTTTCATAAAAGCAGGATTGGTTGATGAGCTTTACCTTCAAATCGCACCTGTCATGATTGGGAGAGGCATTCCTCTGTTTTCCCCAGCGGATATGGAATCCAGGTTTTCATTAAAAGAAGTACAACAATACAAGCAGATAGCTGAAATGCATTTTGTCTTAAAAGAAGAGGATCACTGACCTGAGGTGGTCTTTTTTTTATGAAACAAACTCGTTGACAATAAAATATCCTAGTGTTAGGATAAATTTATCCTATTTTTAGGATTTATTGAAAAAAGGAGTAGTTGCCATGGTGCAGCATGAACATGAATTAGACTTAAGGCTATTCCGCGTGTGGATGAAAGCCTATCAAGCTCTTTTTACAAATATCCAAAAAGACATTGAACGGTATGATATCGGATTTGAGAACTTTCAGATCCTTGAATTGCTCTATAGTAAGGGGCCGCATCCTGTCCAAAAGATCAGCGACATCCTGTCAATCCCAAGTGGAAGCATGACATATGTCGTGAACAAACTAGAAAAACAAGAGCTGGTGAAAAGGCAATGTGCACCCTCTGATAAACGTGTATTTCATGTATTGCTGACGGAAAAAGGAAAGCAATTGTTTGATGACATTTTTCCTAAACACACAGATGTCATTTCGCAAAACCTATCCTTTATTGAAAAAGAAGAAAAAGAACAGCTCATTGAATTACTAAAAAAAGTCGGTTTAGGTGCAAAACAACTTCACGAAAAGGGGAAACAAGATGACACTCAGCTTTGATACATTGGTACGTGAAAGACGATCCGCATCAAATTTTTTGCCAAATATCTCGATTTCGAGAGAAGAGCTTAACAGCATATTTGAAGAAGTCAAAATGGCACCATCTGCTTTTAACTTACAGCACACACAATATGTCGTCGTCCAAACAGAAGGTCTCAAAGAACAAGTAAGAGAAGCTGCATTTGGACAATATAAAGTGCATTCCGCCTCAGCAGCAATTATTGTACTTGGAGACCCAAATGCTTATCAGCAAGCGGGGAACATCTATGAAGGTCTGAAAATGCTTGGCATTTTAAACACGCAGCAATACGAAGAAATGGTCAGAGAGACGATGACCTTTTATGAACAGAGAGGAGCGGATTTTCAGAAAGAAGAGGCGATCCGCAATGCTTCATTATCTGCGATGCTGTTTATGCTCGCCGCCAAAAACAAGGGATGGGACACGTGCCCAATGATCGGTTTTGACCCTGATGTCATGAAAAAGGTGTTAAATATCGAGTCGGATTTGGTTCCTGTGTTAATGATCACACTCGGAAAAGAAAAAGTAGAGAGTAGACAAGCGAGAGGCTACAGAAAGCCAGTCTCTGAATTCGTAACATACTTATAAGATAGGGGGTTCCACTCATGGAACTAGGAATAAGTACATTTGTAGAAACAACACCTGATTTTCAAACAGGAAAAACAGTCAGTCACGCACAGCGTATTCGAGAAGTAGTCGAAGAAATTATTTTAGCAGATCAAGTCGGCCTTGATGTATTTGGAGTGGGTGAGCATCATCGACAAGATTTCGCTGCATCGAATCCAGCTGTCGTCTTAGCGGCTGCGGCAACACAAACAAAGAATATCCGCCTGACAAGTGCAGTGACAGTCCTTTCATCAGCAGATCCTGTTCGTGTCTTTCAGGATTTTGCAACATTAGATGGACTATCAAACGGGCGTGCAGAGATCATGGCAGGTCGTGGTTCATTTATTGAATCATTTCCGCTCTTTGGCTATGACCTGAATGATTATGAAGAATTATTTGAAGAAAAGCTTGATTTGCTGCTCAAATTACAGCAGTCCGAGCGTGTAACATGGAGCGGAAAGCATCGCCCATCTATTCAAGATGTTGGGGTATATCCAAGACCCGTTCAAGATCCGCTTCCAATCTGGATCGGCAGTGGGGGAAACCGTGAATCTGTTGTACGTGCTGGATTATTGGGGCTGCCGCTAGTACTTGCCATCATTGGCGGGAGTCCTAGACAGTTCGCACCGCTTGTACAGCTGTATAAGCAAGCGGCAGTGCACGCTGGACATGACCCAGAGAAATTAACCGTAGCGTCACATTCGCATGGATTTGTTGCGGAAGAAACAGATCTTGCAGCAGACCAATTCTTCCCTTCCACACAGCATGTGATGAACACATTAGCAAGAGAGCGAGGCTGGGGTCCATATACTCGTTCTACATTTGATGCAGCGAGAACGTTAGAAGGCGCGCTGTATGTAGGAGATCCAGATGCAGTGGCAGAGAAAGTGATTCACCTTAGAAAAAATGTAGGAATCACGCGCTTTATGCTTCATGTACCGGTTGGTTCAATGCCGCATGATCAAGTATTAAAAGCCATTGAGTTATTTGGAAAAGAAGTCGCTCCTAAAGTAAGAGAAGAGGTTGCCCGCTGGGAAGCAGAGCAAGCATAACGAAAAAGGTCGATCAAGTGAATAGGCTTGATCGACCTTTCTTATGCTTAAGGATCAATGACACAAGGTTTCACTGTAGGGCATGAAGCATCAGAAGCAAGTGGTGTGGTCGTCAAGGTGAAGAGGAAAACAAGTTGAAAACAGATGAGCCATTTTTTCATGAAATCACCTCCGTTCACAATTGTTTGACGGAATGAGATGAGGATAAAAGCATAGAAGTATAGAACACTCTCTATCCAACATAAGACAATCATATCATAATTTTCAAAAAAATGAAAAAATAACTTATAAAAGGACTAAATTATGGTATGGTTAATATGTTCAACAAAAAAAGGGAGGGATTTTTTTATGAAAAAGGTCATGTCTTCTGTTTTGGTTGGAGCAATTGTCTTAACAGGTGCCGGGGTCACAACCGCTCCGGTGGAAGCAAAGGAACAAACAAAAAGTGAAATAACGGTTCAGGCAAGTCGAACTGTCTCAGAAACAAGAACGTATACGACATCGAACATCCCAGAAAGTATTGTCTATGCAAAGGATGGCTGGGTCGGTATTTTAAAACAAACCTCTATTGAAGAATTAGGATTAGGAAAATACAGAGTCACATTTACTGGAACGGTTGTACGTGATCCGGGATTTAATTAAATAAATGAAAAGCTGACAGGTGGACAAGCCTGTCAGCTTTTTTATTGCGGATAATAAAGAATCATTTGCAGCCGGATCATTTGCTCTCCGGTTTGTTTATATGCATGCGAACGGTCCGCTTTAAAACGAATGGAGTCGCCGGCCTTTAAGCTGTATTGCTCATCACCAATGGATATATCAAGCGCTCCCTCAAAAACAGTGATCAATTCCTCTGTTCCGCCAATATGTTCATTCGCATGCAGCGACCCGCCAGGATCAATTTCTACTCGGTACACTTCAAATTTTCCCCGGTCATCAAAGGGAAAAGTCGTATACACGCGATATCTCCCGTCATCTTCCGTTAAAATCTGTGCATCCTCATTGCGTACTACTTTGATTTCAGGCTGTGGTGCGTGAATGAGCTCACTAAAAGATACCTTTAATCCGTTGGCGATTTTCCACAAAGTCGTGATGGTAGGGGTTGATTCTCCTCTTTCAATTTGTCCAATCATGGTTTTACTGACACCAGTTAATTCTGCCATCTTTTCTAGGCTTAATTTTTTTTGATCTCTAAGAAGCCTCACATTTTTAGAAATAATCGATTGTACATCTTCCATGAAAAAACTCCTTTCTCTATTTACTTTATAAAGACCAAACGTTACAATAAAACGTAACATACGCAATGAAGTAATTAAAGTCTTAATAACGCACGAGGGAGGCGGCAACTTGATTCTTTCTATGTTGATCTATGCTTTTGTGAGCAGCTTTACCCCGGGGCCAAACAACATCATGGCCATGGTCTTTACGAATAAGTATGGGGTCAAGCAAACATTTCGATTTTGTTTAGGTGTGGGTATCGGATTTCTCGTCATTTTGTGTTTGAGTTGCTTCTTTAATATCATTCTTTATCAAGTGATGCCGAAAATAGGCTGGGTCATGGCGTTCATCGGAGCCGCATACATGATTTATTTAGCTGTCAAAATCATGAAAAGTAAAGGCGGGGATGACGAAACCCTTGACCGCTACAATCATTTTGTTCCTGGTATGATGCTGCAATTTATCAACCCAAAAGCGATCTTGTATGGGTTGACCGTGATTTCAACCTTTGTTTTGCCATATGGACAATCTAATATGCATTATGTGATATGGACATTGATTCTCGCACTTATTGGCTTTCTCGGTACATTCAGCTGGAGCCTATTTGGCTCTTTATATAAGCGCTTTTTGACTGCTTACGAAAAACCGTTCCAGTTTGTCATGGGGCTGCTTCTGATATACAGTGCGATTTCAATGGTATGGGGCTATGTGATGTAAGTAGTCAGAAGCTTGGCCTCTGCCTGCCCATCACAACAGTATTGTAATAAAGTCCATCTGCCAGCCGTTTATCATTTTTTAATACCCCTTCAACCAGAAAGCCATGGCGCTCATATAACCGAATGGCTTTTTGGTTGGTTTCCAGCACGTGAAGTGACATTTTCTGGATGCCTTGCTGATCAGCCCAGTCAATAGAAGCGGCTAAAAGCTCTTTGCCAATGTGATAGCCCCAGGCATCCTTTTGTATGGCGATGCCAAATGTCACTTTGTGAGCAGAGCGCTTGAGTGAATGTCCCTCACATCTAGAGAAACCGACAATCTCTCCTTCAATATCAGCGACCAAAAATAAATGCCTGCTTTGCTTGGCATCCTCTTGAATCAAAACCTCAAAATCTTTTTCATGAAGAAAGGCTTCGCCTGGTTCACGGTCTAAATATTCTGTTTCACCATCAATTTTCAGTCTGAGAGCTGATAACTGCTTGGCATCGCCAATTGCAGCAGACCGAATACGATAGGTCAAACCACGAACGGTGAATATGTTTTCAGAGATGATCATTGAACAGAGCACCAACCTTTCTTTCCATTATGTCTATCATACCTGAAACGTGTACATAGCAGGTGAAAGCTTTTAAGCCTGTCTTATAGATAAGTATTTTTTAATCCAGCTGACCCTGGCTGGATCTTCATGATTTAGACTGAGAACTTAAATAAGCTTCTCTCACAACTGTTAAAAAGTGGTCAGCAACGGTTGATGTATCATCTTGTCTCCATGAAACATATAAATTTACTTTTGGTGTAGTTTCTTGGATTTTTCTATAAACAACCCCTGCGCGTTTTACGCTTTCTACTGAAGATGGAACCACAGAGATTCCCATTCCTGCAGCAACTAAATTAACAATCGTATGCATTTGAATAGCTTCCTGAACTACGTTTAAACTTATGCTATTTTCCCAAAAGTAGCTGATAATTAAATCATAAAATGCTGCACCTAGATGACGTGGAAACATGATAAATGGTTCATTGGCTAATAAATGAATTGGAACTTTGGGAAATGAAGCTAAAGGATGATTTTCTGGCAAAACCAAGCTTAATGATTCCTCACAACAAATTTCTGAGGTAAGTATCTTATTATTTTGGTTAGAACGAATAAATCCTATTTGAATTTCTTTCTTATATAGTGCTTTTAACTGCTGTTCTGTAGCCATTTCACATAAGACAAGATGGATGTTAGGGAAATTTTCTCGAAACCTTTTAATAATATCAATCACAATATCAGTAGAATCTACGAAACCGATCGTTAACTGACCTATCCTTCCATCATCTGCAAGTTGTGTTGCTTTAATCGTTCTATCTACTTGAAGAAGCGTACGGCGGGCTTCTTCTAAAAATACTCTCCCTGTATCTGAAAGTTTAACCTGTCTTTTCGTTCTATGAAAAAGCGTAACACCTAACTCTTCTTCTAATTTACGAATTTCTTGACTTAATGGAGGCTGTGCCATTTTAAGACGTTCAGCTGCCCGGCTAAAATTTAGTTCTTCAGCAACCATTATAAAATAACGTATTTGTCTCAGATCCATTTTTTATGCCCCCCCTATAAATTTCATACTTGCTTATTGTGTAAAATGATTCCGAAGGATTGTTATTAAACAGTTTTGCGCTTTTTTAATGGAAATATTTTTAATTATATAAAATATATATATATTTATCTGAATATATATATTATACATATTAACGACCTCTTTTTATAATGAAAGTATTCTTTTAAAAGGAGGGCATTGTTATGGAGTATAGTAAACTTGGATCTAGTGGATTAACAATTAGTAAACTTGCTTACGGAAACTGGATTAATCATGGTGGTAAGATAAATGAAGAAACTGCCCATGATTGTGTGAAAGCCGCTCTTGATGTTGGTATTACGACGTTTGATACTGCTGATGTTTATTCAGACACCAAGGCTGAAGAGATACTAGGCAGGTCTTTAAAAGGGATCCGGCGGGAGAGTATTGAACTTTGTACAAAAGTATGTCATCCAACTGGTACTGGGAAAAACGATAGAGGATTATCACGCAAGCATATTTTGGAAAACTGTCATGCCTCTTTGCGACGTTTACAAATGGATTATATTGATATTTACTATGCACACAGGTTTGATCCAACTACACCTCTGGAAGAAACGATGTTAGCTTTCTCAGATCTAGTAAGACAGGGTAAAGTGAACTATATTGGTGTAAGTGAGTGGACAGCAGAACAAATTACTCGAGGGGCAGCGCTTGCACGAGAGCTAAATGTCCCCCTTATCGCCAGCCAACCTCAATACTCCATGTTATGGAGAATCATTGAAAGTGATGTAATACCGACCTGCCAGCGTGAAGGACTTGGCCAGGTAGTATGGTCGCCTTTGGCCCAGGGGATCCTTACTGGAAAGTATCTCCCAGGAAAATTACTTCCGACTAATTCGCGTGCTAACTCATCTGCTGGAAAACCTTTTTTTAAAAACCTTGCTCAACGCTGGATGAATAATAACACCTTAGAGGCGATCCAAAAGCTTAAGCCCGTCGCACAAGAGGTTGATCTTACTCTCGCTCAGCTTGCGATAGCATGGGTACTGCAAAACCAGAACGTTTCTGCAGCAATTATCGGTGCTTCTAGTCCAGAACAGGTGAGGGAGAATGCTTTAGCATCTGAGGTGAAAATTGAAACTGAGATGATGAATCAGATTGACGAAATTCTAGGTGATCTGGTTGAATACGATCAGAGTAAAACAGGTTAAAGCTTTTAAGCCTATCTTATAGATCATTATTTTTAATCCAGCCGACCTTGGCTGGATTTTCATGTTGCTGTAGTTTCTTGGATCGCACACTCAGATGTTTTGTATCTCTCAAAAAGGCTAAATGAATAGTATCAAACGTGGAGGTGGAACAAATGAGTGAAGAAAAAGGACATATGGATAAAGCGAAAGGAAAAACAAATCAAGTCAAAGGTCAAGTGAAAGAAAAGCTTGGCGAAGCAACAGATCATCAAAACCTGAAAGCAGAAGGGAAAAAGGATCAAGCCAAAGGAAAGCTTCAAGATAAAAAAGGGGATGTGAAGAATAAACTAAACGAGTAGCTTTCAGAAAGCTACATAAACCATCTAAGGCATGCCCTGATGATGAATTCCTGATAAGAAAAAAGCTTAACCACATGCGGTTAAGCTTTTTCTTTTAGAAAAACCATCTAGCAGTTCCCATCAGCATGACGCCTACAAGAACAGTAAGTGACAAGCTTTTTGTCCAAATAGCGATCAGTACGGTCGGAACTAAGACAGCAAGGTACATCCAGTGAATGGTGACGCCTGTTGTGGTATGAATGAACAGATGCTCTGCAATCAAAGCCGTAAAGATACAAATGGGAATAAACGATAACCACTTAAGCACCACTTCAGGCAGCTCGATACTTCGTACAAATAAAAAGGGAACGACCCTTGGAATGACGGTTACAATCATACAGCCGAGAATCAGCCATATCATAAAACTGCTGATCATTTATCTGTCACCACCCCAATGGTTGCGACAATCATGGTGGCTAACAGAACAGCCACGTGTGAGGGAACAAAATGAAGCAGAACAAACATTGCAACGACCATATACAAAACAAGTGACAGGCGATGGGTTAACTTATTTTTAGGCACAGTTTGCAATGAAAGAACCAACAGCGCAGCAAACATAGCGGAAAGGGCAAAATCAAGACCAAGGGCTTCAGGATTTGAAATCCAGTGTCCAAAAATGCCGCCAAGTATACAGGCAGCAATCCAGCACAAATAAGCCGTTATGTTTAGCCCATGCATCCACCGATTATTCAGCTTGCCATGCTGAGCTAATTTATTCATGGCTACGCCAAAGGATTCATCAGTCAGCAATAGACCGAATCCAATGTTTTGTTTCACAGAGTAGCGTGTAAAATGAGGAGCCAGCGTCAGGCTGAGCAATAAATGACGCAGATTCACAATAAATGTAGTGAGAATAATAGCGGAAAGGGGACTTCCAGTGACAAGCAGTGCACAGATAATAAACTGTGAAGCACCTGCATAAATAAAGATTGATAGAAGCGCAATGTCCCATAAGCTCAACTGTGCGCTAATTCCAACAATTCCGAAGGCAAACCCAATACTCATATAACCAAGCAGGGTTGGCACACAATCTTTTATTCCCTCGAGAAATGGTTCATGCTCCGTGCTGGGAATGTGTTTTCTAGCTTCAATATCCAACGACCTCTACTCCTTTTCTGCGTGACCACCTATAGTTTTACTTACTATATGAAAACGAATTCAGCATGTCAATAGCCGCTCATCTTCTATTATATGAAGAAAAAAGGTGACAAAAAAGGATTGAAGTCAACCAGAATTTGTTATAAAGTATCAGAAAATAAAAATAATTGGAGTGACGGCAATGCTATGGAAGCCTTTGTTTGAACATGATGTTCCAAATGCCCTCCGTCCATAACGGAGAGTGATCTCCGTTTGTGGATATGGTCATCAAAATATCCAGTAACGGAGGGAAAAAGATGAATGAAAAATATATAGGCGCCCTTTACCTAGCAATCGCTGCAAGTATTTGGGGCGGCATGTACGTTGTTGTCAAAGTAACAGTAGCGGTTGTTCCGCCACTTGAGCTCGTTTGGATGAGATATGCTGTAGCAGGAGTCGTTTTGGTGTTCACCATTTGGCGCTTGGGCTATTCCTTTCGATTAGATAAAAAAGATATCCCGCTTATAGTGGTGATTGGGCTGACCGGAAATTTTCTTTCAATCGTGACCCAAGAAATCGGGACGATGTATACGTCTGCACAAATGGGGGCCGTTATCACATCTGCAACACCTGCGTTTATGGTGCTGTTTGCGTTCTTTCTATTAAAAGAAGCCATGACTGTTCGAAAGTGCGCATCCATCCTGCTTGCTACAGCAGGTGTATTGCTCATGATTGGACCAGTCGCAGTGCAAACAGATGAATTTGTTGGCGGTCTTTCATTGGTCATCGCTGCTTTAACATGGGCGCTTATGTCTGTTTTGCTAAAACGAGTTCCAGGAAAATACCCTCAGGTGGTGACAACCACATATGCGATCATCATTGCATTCATTGTTTTAACACCGCCAGTATTATTTCGTTTACCTCACCTAGATGTGGAGCAGATGGCAAGGCCAGAGATTTGGGGCGGTATTCTTTATCTAGGCATCATTTCAACAGCTTTAGCATTCTTTTTGTGGAATAGAGGGCTTCAATTGATGGATGCCTCAAGCGGAGGTCTATTCTTTTTCTTTCAACCGATCGTAGGTGCCATTCTTGGATGGCTGCTTTTGGGAGAAGAAATGGGATTACGCTCATTCATTGGAATTCTATGTATATTTGCAGGTGTCTATACTGTGCTACGTCAAAAGGAATAAGAGAAGATGTCCCTTGTAAAAGGGGCATCTTCTTTAAAATGGGTAGGCTTGAGAGATTGAGAGAGGATGGGGGAAACAGAATGATACAATTTCCGCATTTACAAAAAGGACAAACGATTGGTGTCACAGCACCTTCCTCAGGTGTACAGCCATCCTTGCATGACATGTTTCAGCTCTCATGCGAACGAATGAAAAAAAGAGGCTATGATGTCATATGTGGAGAGACGGTATGGCACCAGGAAAAGGCAAAATCAGCGCCTGCCATAGAACGAGCAAACGAGCTTCAGTATATGATGACGTGCAATGAGATTGACCACATCATCCCGCCATGGGGAGGACAGCTTTTGATGGAAGTGCTAGAGCACCTTGATTTCTCAACGATGCACAAAAAGTGGATTCTTGGTTACTCAGATACGAGTGCACTCTTGCTGGCATTTACATTAAAAACAGGCATTGCTACAGCACATGGCCCAAACTTAGTGGATTTACGAGGGGAAGAGTCTGATCAAACGACTGCTATGTGGGAAAAAGTGCTTTCCACAGAAGAGGAGATGGACATTACTCAGTTTTCTTCATATAAGTATCAAAAGGAATGGCAGCATGACACCCCGAGTCAACATGTCTTTCATTTAACAGAGCCTACAAGATGGCGCACTGTTCATCCGCAGGAGAAGGCGGTGAAGGGGAGACTGATGGGAGGCTGCATTGATATCATACGTCACTTAGCGGGGACACCTTTTGGAGACGTTAAAGCTTTTCAGGAAACATTCATAAAAGGTGAACCGATTCTCTGGTACTTCGAAAACTGCGCATTAAATGCTACCAGCATGAAGAGATCACTTGTTCAATTAAAACTAGCAGGGTGGTTTGACCACTGTTCAGGTATCATGTTTGGGCGAAGTGCAGTTGATGTGCCTGTAGAAGGGTATCAATATCGGGACGTATATGAAGAATTACAAAAGGAATTACAAATCCCCATTTTCTACGATATAGATTGTGGGCATGTCCCGCCACAAATGACGCTGATTAATGGCGCATATGCAGAAGTGCAGCTGCAACCTCAAGGCAAAGCGGTCCTAAAGCAAGCATTTTTATCATAAGAAAAGGAAAGGGGAACCCCTTTCCTTCATATAACATTACATCCCTTTTGTTTCCTCACCTGCTTTTGGAACTTCCCATGCGGACTCACGGAATACTTTTTCCCATTTCGATACGACAATACATGCAACGGCATGCCCTGGAACATTCACACCTGTTCGTGCCATATCCATAATTCGATCAACACCGGCGATAATGGCGACGCCTTCTGCTGGAAGACCTACTGCATGGGCGGTTGCTAAAAGAACGACGAGTGAACCAGATGGCACCGCTGCAATCCCTTTACTCGTTAACACAAGAACAAGCATCATCAAAAGCTGCTGTGACAGACTCATGTCGACACCAAACGCTTGTGCAAGAAACACACAGGATACCGATAAATATAAACTGGACCCATCACAATTGAGAGAAAGACCAGATGGAATGACAAAGGAGACGATTCTTTTTGGACACCCGTATTTTTCCATTCGTGACATAAGCTGAGGAAGGACAGTTTCTGTACTTGTAGTAGAGAAGGCAACCAAGAACAAATCCCAAATCATTTTTAAAACTTCGAAGTAGTTAAAACGGAAGATCAGTGCGACCAGAGGGAACAAAGCAAAGAGAATAATGAATAATCCTAAAAATACAGTCCCGACAAGCTTCATCATTGGGATTAATAAAACAATGCCATATTGGCCAACGGAAGCAGCCATTAATGCAAGAACTCCAATAGGTGCTGTCACCATGACCATCTGCGTTAGCTTAAACATAATTTGTGCCACTGATTCAAAGAAGGTGAGAACAGGAGCGGATGCTTTACCGATGCCGCTTGCGGCTACACCAAATAATATGGCGAAGAAAATGACAGCAAGTAAATCATTCTGAGCCATAACATCGACGATATTCGTTGGAATGATATCGAGTACCATTTGTTTAAAGTCGACGACTTTCTGCGTATAGCCATCTAATTCACCAATATCTTTCTTAGCTAATTTAGAGAAATCAAGGCCAACGCCAGGCTTTAGAACATTAGCCAGCAATAGACCAATTCCTAGAACGATGGTTGTGATGACCTCAAACCAAATGATCGTCTTTAATCCTAGGCTGCCCATTTTCTTCATACCGCCACTGCCAGCTGCACCAATAACAATGGTAGAGAAAACGATAGGAACAACGATCATTTTAATCAATCTGATGAATCCATCTCCAATTGGCCGCAGTGCCATCCCGAAGTCAGGAAAGAAATGGCCGATAAGAGCTCCTATCACCAAAGCGATCATGATTTGAAAAGCGACGAACTTTTTCATCATCTCCTACCTCCTTTAAATGCTTGGAAAATATTAAGAATTTTCCAATAAATAAAAATTCTATGTGACCATGTTTTGTCCTCCTTTGGATTTAGAAAGATTTTATTTAAGAATCATTAGAATTATGAAGAAAGAGAAGAAAATAGGGCTATTGCATCTCTATTTATCTAAGAAAAAACCACTTCTTAAAAAATATGAAACTTTTTTAGAAAAATGTATTGACCCATTTATGTGATCCGTGGTATATTTTTATTCGTCGCTGATGACGTATTTGAAACAAAGACATTCAAACACATGCGACAAACAAATTTTAAAAAGATGTTGACTTGATAAAAACGATATGTTAAGATAATTAAGTCGCCTGATTAAGCGCCCGTAGCTCAATTGGATAGAGCGTTTGACTACGGATCAAAAGGTTAGGGGTTCGACTCCTCTCGGGCGCGCCAATACAAATCACGCGGGTGTAGTTTAGTGGTAAAACCTCAGCCTTCCAAGCTGATGTCGTGAGTTCGATTCTCATCACCCGCTCCATTTTGAAACGTGATCTTTGAAAACTAAACAAGACAAAACGTACCTGTTAATTCGAGTTTTTATAAAAAAATCCTATGATACATCATAGGTAGTCAGTCAAACTGGCGAGGCAGGAAATGATCACATGCTAAGTTCGCTACATCGTGTAGCAACGCATGTGTGATATGCATCCTGCATACCTCGGAGAGTTTGATCCTGGCTCAGGACGAACGCTGGCGGCGTGCCTAATACATGCAAGTCGAGCGGACAGAAGGGAGCTTGCTCCCGGATGTTAGCGGCGGACGGGTGAGTAACACGTGGGTAACCTGCCTGTAAGACTGGGATAACTCCGGGAAACCGGAGCTAATACCGGATAGTTCCTTGAACCGCATGGTTCAAGGATGAAAGACGGTTTCGGCTGTCACTTACAGATGGACCCGCGGCGCATTAGCTAGTTGGTGGGGTAATGGCTCACCAAGGCGACGATGCGTAGCCGACCTGAGAGGGTGATCGGCCACACTGGGACTGAGACACGGCCCAGACTCCTACGGGAGGCAGCAGTAGGGAATCTTCCGCAATGGACGAAAGTCTGACGGAGCAACGCCGCGTGAGTGATGAAGGTTTTCGGATCGTAAAGCTCTGTTGTTAGGGAAGAACAAGTGCGAGAGTAACTGCTCGCACCTTGACGGTACCTAACCAGAAAGCCACGGCTAACTACGTGCCAGCAGCCGCGGTAATACGTAGGTGGCAAGCGTTGTCCGGAATTATTGGGCGTAAAGGGCTCGCAGGCGGTTTCTTAAGTCTGATGTGAAAGCCCCCGGCTCAACCGGGGAGGGTCATTGGAAACTGGGAAACTTGAGTGCAGAAGAGGAGAGTGGAATTCCACGTGTAGCGGTGAAATGCGTAGAGATGTGGAGGAACACCAGTGGCGAAGGCGACTCTCTGGTCTGTAACTGACGCTGAGGAGCGAAAGCGTGGGGAGCGAACAGGATTAGATACCCTGGTAGTCCACGCCGTAAACGATGAGTGCTAAGTGTTAGGGGGTTTCCGCCCCTTAGTGCTGCAGCTAACGCATTAAGCACTCCGCCTGGGGAGTACGGTCGCAAGACTGAAACTCAAAGGAATTGACGGGGGCCCGCACAAGCGGTGGAGCATGTGGTTTAATTCGAAGCAACGCGAAGAACCTTACCAGGTCTTGACATCCTCTGACAACCCTAGAGATAGGGCTTTCCCTTCGGGGACAGAGTGACAGGTGGTGCATGGTTGTCGTCAGCTCGTGTCGTGAGATGTTGGGTTAAGTCCCGCAACGAGCGCAACCCTTGATCTTAGTTGCCAGCATTTAGTTGGGCACTCTAAGGTGACTGCCGGTGACAAACCGGAGGAAGGTGGGGATGACGTCAAATCATCATGCCCCTTATGACCTGGGCTACACACGTGCTACAATGGACAGAACAAAGGGCTGCGAGACCGCAAGGTTTAGCCAATCCCATAAATCTGTTCTCAGTTCGGATCGCAGTCTGCAACTCGACTGCGTGAAGCTGGAATCGCTAGTAATCGCGGATCAGCATGCCGCGGTGAATACGTTCCCGGGCCTTGTACACACCGCCCGTCACACCACGAGAGTTTGCAACACCCGAAGTCGGTGAGGTAACCTTTATGGAGCCAGCCGCCGAAGGTGGGGCAGATGATTGGGGTGAAGTCGTAACAAGGTAGCCGTATCGGAAGGTGCGGCTGGATCACCTCCTTTCTAAGGATATATGGAGCAGCGTACGTTTTCGTCTTGTTTAGTTTTGAAGGATCATTCCTTCAAAACATGTCTCTAGCGAGACAGGATTGTTCTTTGAAAACTAGATAACAATAAGTAATACATTCACATTGAATGCAATGCAAAGTTCATCACACATAGTGATTCTTTCTAAAGTAAGAAATGGTTAAGTTAGAAAGGGCGCACGGTGGATGCCTTGGCACTAGGAGCCGATGAAGGACGGGACGAACACCGATATGCTTCGGGGAGCTGTAAGCAAGCTTTGATCCGGAGATTTCCGAATGGGGAAACCCACTGCTCGTAATGGAGTAGTATCCATACTTGAATACATAGAGTATGAGAAGGCATACCCGGGGAACTGAAACATCTAAGTACCCGGAGGAAGAGAAAGCAAATGCGATTCCCTGAGTAGCGGCGAGCGAAACGGGAACAGCCCAAACCAAGAGGCTTGCCTCTTGGGGTTGTAGGACACTCTATACGGAGTTACAAAGGAACGATATAAGCGAAGAGGTCTGGAAAGGCCCGCCAAAGAAGGTAACAGCCCTGTAACTGAAATGTTGTTCTCTCCAGAGTGGATCCTGAGTACGGCGGAACACGTGAAATTCCGTCGGAATCCGGGAGGACCATCTCCCAAGGCTAAATACTCCCTAGTGACCGATAGTGAACCAGTACCGTGAGGGAAAGGTGAAAAGCACCCCGGAAGGGGAGTGAAATAGATCCTGAAACCGTGTGCCTACAAGTAGTCAGAGCCCGTTAATGGGTGATGGCGTGCCTTTTGTAGAATGAACCGGCGAGTTACGATCCCGTGCAAGGTTAAGCAGAAGATGCGGAGCCGCAGCGAAAGCGAGTCTGAATAGGGCGCATGAGTACGTGGTCGTAGACCCGAAACCAGGTGATCTACCCATGTCCAGGGTGAAGTTCAGGTAACACTGAATGGAGGCCCGAACCCACGCACGTTGAAAAGTGCGGGGATGAGGTGTGGGTAGGGGTGAAATGCCAATCGAACCTGGAGATAGCTGGTTCTCTCCGAAATAGCTTTAGGGCTAGCCTCAAGGTAAGAGTCTCGGAGGTAGAGCACTGATTGGACTAGGGGCCCCTACCGGGTTACCGAATTCAGTCAAACTCCGAATGCCGATGACTTATCCTTGGGAGTCAGACTGCGAGTGATAAGATCCGTAGTCGAAAGGGAAACAGCCCAGACCGCCAGCTAAGGTCCCAAAGTATACGTTAAGTGGAAAAGGATGTGGAGTTGCTTAGACAACCAGGATGTTGGCTTAGAAGCAGCCACCATTTAAAGAGTGCGTAATAGCTCACTGGTCGAGTGACTCTGCGCCGAAAATGTACCGGGGCTAAACGTATCACCGAAGCTGCGGACTGTTCTTACGAACAGTGGTAGGAGAGCGTTCTAAGTGCTGTGAAGTCAGACCGGAAGGACTGGTGGAGCGCTTAGAAGTGAGAATGCCGGTATGAGTAGCGAAAGACGGGTGAGAATCCCGTCCACCGAATGCCTAAGGTTTCCTGAGGAAGGCTCGTCCGCTCAGGGTTAGTCGGGACCTAAGCCGAGGCCGAAAGGCGTAGGCGATGGACAACAGGTTGATATTCCTGTACCACCTCCTCACCATTTGAGCAATGGGGGGACGCAGGAGGATAGGGTAAGCGCGGTATTGGATATCCGCGTCCAAGCAGTTAGGCTGGGAAATAGGCAAATCCGTTTCCCGTAAAGGCTGAGCTGTGATGGCGAGCGAAATTTAGTAGCGAAGTTCCTGATTCCACACTGCCAAGAAAAGCCTCTAGCGAGGTGAGAGGTGCCCGTACCGCAAACCGACACAGGTAGGCGAGGAGAGAATCCTAAGGTGATCGAGAGAACTCTCGTTAAGGAACTCGGCAAAATGACCCCGTAACTTCGGGAGAAGGGGTGCTTCTTAGGGTGTTAAAGCCCCGAGAAGCCGCAGTGAATAGGCCCAGGCGACTGTTTAGCAAAAACACAGGTCTCTGCGAAGCCGTAAGGCGAAGTATAGGGGCTGACGCCTGCCCGGTGCTGGAAGGTTAAGAGGAGCGCTTAGCGTAAGCGAAGGTGCGAATTGAAGCCCCAGTAAACGGCGGCCGTAACTATAACGGTCCTAAGGTAGCGAAATTCCTTGTCGGGTAAGTTCCGACCCGCACGAAAGGCGCAACGATCTGGGCACTGTCTCAACGAGAGACTCGGTGAAATTATAGTACCTGTGAAGATGCAGGTTACCCGCGACAGGACGGAAAGACCCCGTGGAGCTTTACTGCAGCCTGATATTGAATGTTGGTACAGCTTGTACAGGATAGGTAGGAGCCTTGGAAACCGGAGCGCTAGCTTCGGTGGAGGCATCGGTGGGATACTACCCTGGCTGTATTGACCTTCTAACCCGCTGCCCTTATCGGGCAGGGAGACAGTGTCAGGTGGGCAGTTTGACTGGGGCGGTCGCCTCCTAAAATGTAACGGAGGCGCCCAAAGGTTCCCTCAGAATGGTTGGAAATCATTCGCAGAGTGTAAAGGCACAAGGGAGCTTGACTGCGAGACCTACAAGTCGAGCAGGGACGAAAGTCGGGCTTAGTGATCCGGTGGTTCCGCATGGAAGGGCCATCGCTCAACGGATAAAAGCTACCCCGGGGATAACAGGCTTATCTCCCCCAAGAGTCCACATCGACGGGGAGGTTTGGCACCTCGATGTCGGCTCATCGCATCCTGGGGCTGTAGTCGGTCCCAAGGGTTGGGCTGTTCGCCCATTAAAGCGGTACGCGAGCTGGGTTCAGAACGTCGTGAGACAGTTCGGTCCCTATCCGTCGCGGGCGCAGGAAATTTGAGAGGAGCTGTCCTTAGTACGAGAGGACCGGGATGGACGCACCGCTGGTGTACCAGTTGTTCTGCCAAGGGCATCGCTGGGTAGCTATGTGCGGACGGGATAAGTGCTGAAAGCATCTAAGCATGAAGCCCCCCTCAAGATGAGATTTCCCATTCCGCAAGGAAGTAAGATCCCTGAAAGATGATCAGGTTGATAGGTCTGAGGTGGAAGCGTGGTGACACGTGGAGCTGACAGATACTAATAGATCGAGGACTTAACCTATATTCTAATGTGAAGCTTGAACATTGTTATCTAGTTTTGAGAGAACATTCTCTCCATCAGGTTTGGTGGCGATAGCGAAGAGGTCACACCCGTTCCCATACCGAACACGGAAGTTAAGCTCTTCAGCGCCGATGGTAGTTGGGGGTCTCCCCCTGTGAGAGTAGGACGCCGCCAAGCTTGTCATATTTATATCATCGCGGGGTGGAGCAGTTCGGTAGCTCGTCGGGCTCATAACCCGAAGGTCGCAGGTTCAAATCCTGCCCCCGCAACCAAAATGGTCCGGTAGTTCAGTTGGTTAGAATGCCTGCCTGTCACGCAGGAGGTCGCGGGTTCGAGTCCCGTCCGGACCGCCATTTTTATGACTTGTAAACGAAAACGTATAGTTTCGTTTTTTTTTATGTCTTTTTCTTTTCGTACGTATCCAAGATGCAATGAATTGGTTTGTGTTTGGCTACACGTTATGTGAAAAGAAAAAGATAGAACACTTCAACCCAGCCTGGTTTTTTCATACCAGGCTTTCTTTATATCATTTTTAATTGGAATTGAAACTCATATTGGCTTACACTAATACTAATTATGTCTGACATCGTGTCTACTCAATCAATTGATTGCATGAAGGGGCTGCTTTTTATGGATGAATTTGATCTTATTCGCCGAATTACACCAAAAGAAACACATCAGCGTTCTTTGGTTATGGGCATCGGTGATGATGCAAGTGTTTATCAACCTCATTCACATTGTGAAGAGGTCGTTTGTGTTGATACAATGGTGGAGTATGTTCATTTTCGTTTTGATTTTTCCACACCTTTTGAGATTGGCTTTAAAGCACTAGCGGTCAATGTCAGTGATATTGCCGCAATGGGAGGAACCCCAAAGTATTATCTTGTATCGATTGCGATCCCCCCTCATGGTGATGAGACGATCGTTTCAGCTCTTTACGAGGGAATGAAAGCATTGGCTGACACCTATCATATGGATTTAATTGGTGGAGATACGGTCGCCACTCGCAGTGACTTTGTCATTACAGTGACGGTCATTGGCGAGGTTCCCAAGGGAACAGCTTGTTATCGTCACAGTGCTCAGACAGGAGACGTCGTCTTTGTCACAGGTGAGCTTGGTTCATCAGCTGCTGGCTTATCACTTTTAATGAACGAAGTAACCCCTACCAAGGCAGTCGACATAGCCTTTTTTCTTGAGCGTCATAAAAAGCCTCAGCCTCACATTGCTGCTGGACATATTTGCTCAAGCTTCCCACGGGTCACCTTGAATGATGTGAGTGATGGATTAGCGAGTGAGCTGAATGAGATAGCCGAAGCGAGTCATGTGACGATAGAGATAGAAGCAAACAAGCTCCCCGCACATCCAGATTTACCAGTGCTGCGTAAAGACTGGCTGGAATGGGTGTTATTTGGCGGGGAAGACTTTGTATTAACTGGTACGATTCCAGAGGCTGATTGGGAAAGCTTTGAAATGCAATGTAGAAAAGAAGTCATTCAAGTCAAACGCATTGGACAAGTCAAAGGTGATCAAGCAGCAAGCGTTATATTAAAAGACAATGAACAGCAAACAATGTTAATGAAAAAAGGATATAATCATTTTAAGAAATGAGGTGACATAACTGTGAAATTAACATGGACGACAAAAGGTGCGGATGAGACGAAACGAATTGCCGCTGCTTTGGCCAAACTTGTGATGCCAGGCGATGTTTTGACATTAGAAGGGGATTTAGGTGCAGGCAAAACTACTTTTTCAAAAGGTTTTGCAGAAGGCTTAGGGATTACCCGTATCGTCAACAGCCCTACCTTTACGATTATTAAAGAATATACCGATGGCAGACTGCCACTTTATCATATGGATGTGTACCGCATGGAAGATGCGGAAGAAGATATTGGGCTCGAAGAATATTTTGAGGGCGAAGGTGTATGCTTGGTTGAGTGGGCACATCTCATTGGACCTCAATTGCCTTCCACCTATTTGAAAATAGAAATGCTGAGAACAGAACGTGAAGAAGAACGTCATCTCACGTTTAGTGCAAAAGGGGAACGCTATAAGACCCTTTGTAAGGAGATGAAAGAATTTGACCATACTGGCAATTGATACGTCTAACCATACACTAGGAATTGCCCTTGTAAAAGATTCCACAGTGATTGGTGAGAGCATCACGTATTTAAAAAAGAACCATTCCGTTCGAGCGATGCCGACTGTTGAGGCATTAATGAAAGAATGTGGTGTAGCGCCAAGTGAACTAAGTAAAATCGTTGTAGCGAAAGGACCTGGTTCCTACACTGGTGTCCGAATTGGTGTGACCATTGCAAAAACACTCGCGTGGACGCTGTCTATCCCGATATCGGCTGTTTCAAGTTTAGAAACACTTGCGGCAAATGGTCAATATTTTGATGGATGGATCTCGCCACTATTTGATGCGAGAAGAGGACAAGTTTATACTGGGCTATATACGTTTGAAGAAGAAAAAATCAAAGAGATCAAACCAGACCAAAATATCTTGCTCACGGATTGGCTTCATGAGCTGAAGCAGACAGGAAAGCCTGTCCTATTTCTTGGGCAGGATGTGCATCTTCATGAAGAGAGCATTCGCTCCATTTTAGGAGAAACTGCTGTGATAGCAGAGGGAGCTTTTCATAACCCAAGACCTTCAATGCTTGCGTTTTTAGGGACAGATCGTCCTGCTGAAGATGTTCATCAGCTTGTTCCTAACTATATTCGTTTGGCAGAAGCGGAAGTGAAATGGCTTGAAGGACAAAAATAATCTCAACATAACAGAGATTCGAAAAATGACGGTAGCGGACATTCCAGAGGTGTATACGATTGAAGTGCATTCGTTTACTGCACCTTGGAAAAAAGAATCATTTGTCTATGAGATTCTCCATAACCAGTACAGCCATTATTTCCTCATTGAAGAAGATAAACAGCCTGTTGGGTATTGCGGGGTCTGGATCGTCATGGACGATGCACAAATTACGAACATTGCGATTCTCCCTGAGCATAGAGGAAAGGGCTACGGGGAAGCATTGCTGCGATATGTCATGGAATTTTGCAAAGAAAAAAAGACAGATCATCTTTCTTTAGAGGTGCGGGTTTCGAATACACCTGCACAATCCCTTTATGAAAAGCTTGGTTTCAGACCAGCTTCTATTCGAAAGAATTATTATACGGATAATGGGGAAGATGCATTGGTCATGTGGGTGAATATAAATGAGTGAACAAACAGATCGATTCATATTAGGTATAGAGACAAGCTGTGATGAAACAGCTGCATCCATTGTAAAAAATGGGAAAGAAATTGTGGCGAATGTTGTGGCCTCGCAAATAGAAAGTCATAAACGATTTGGCGGTGTTGTACCAGAAATCGCTTCAAGACATCACGTGGAACAAGTTACCATCGTATTGGAAGAAGTGATGACACAGGCCAATATGAGCTTTCAGGATTTAGATGCCATTGCTGTCACAGAAGGACCGGGCTTAGTCGGTGCCCTTCTGATCGGTGTCAACGCAGCCAAGGCACTGAGCTTTGCTCATCAGATTCCTCTTGTTGGTGTACATCATATTGCTGGGCATATTTATGCAAACCAGCTTGTAGATGAATTACAGTTTCCATGTTTGGCTCTTGTTGTCTCTGGTGGACATACTGAGCTTGTGCTAATGAAGGAGCATGGATCTTTTGAGGTCATCGGAGAAACATTAGATGATGCGGCTGGAGAAGCCTACGATAAAGTGGCTCGGACGATGGGTCTCCCGTATCCAGGTGGACCTCATATTGATCGGTTAGCACATGAAGGAGAGCCAACGATTAAACTTCCTCGTGCATGGCTTGAAGAAGGTTCCTATCACTTTAGCTTTAGTGGATTAAAATCAGCTGTAATTAACACATTACACAATGCATCTCAAAAGGGAGAAACAATTGCTCCAGAGAATTTGGCAGCAAGTTTTCAAGCAAGCGTCATTGAGGTGCTTGTTGGGAAAACATTAAAAGCGGCTGAGGCCTATGGCGTAAAGCAGGTTGTCCTAGCTGGTGGAGTCGCTGCCAATAAAGGACTGAGAGAAGCTTTGACGACAGCATTCACAAAGCTACCTGACGTGAAGGTCATTATTCCGCCGTTATCTCTTTGCACAGACAATGCAGCCATGATCGCTGCTGCTGGAACCATTGCGTTTGAAAAGGGAATAAGAGGCGATATGGCGATGAATGGCCAGCCGGGCTTACCGCTTGTCTCATATGAATGAAAAATCCTGTGGATACACAGGTTTTTTTCATTTTCAATGAAAGCGATTTATTCACATGTAAACGTTATATATCCACAATTATTTGAAAATTTCGTTTTGAAATGAAGAGAATGTGTATAAAAAAGAATTTTTGTGTGGATATGTGATTAAAAACCTGTGAATAAAGTGGATAAGTCCAAAATTTTTAAGAATAACAAAGAAGTTTTTGTGGATATTAATGTGGATAATAAATTTCCACTGAAAGAAAAAAGAGCACCCATTTGGGCACTCTTTAAGATTCGGATAGCTCTTCCCACTCCGCGAAAAGTGATTCAAGCTCTTGATTAAGCGTATCATTTTCTGTTTGAATGTCTTGGACCTTCTCATGATTTTGGAAAATAGCAGGATCACATAGAAGCTCTTCATTTTCACCAAGTTTCTCTTCAATGACAGCAATCCGCTTTTCAATTTCCTCGATTCTGCGCTGCTTTTGTCTTTCTTTCTTTTTCAGTTCTTTTTCTTCCGCATAAGAAAGCTTTGCTGTTTCTACTGGCTTTGCTGCTTGTTTTTTAAGCGGTTCATTTTCTTGAAGCGCCTCAAGCTCTAATTGTTCATTTTTCTTTTCAAGGTAGTAGTCATAGTCACCAAGGTATTCTTTTGTTTCCGCTCGCGACAGCTCGAATACTTTCGTTGCTAGTCGATTAATAAAATAACGGTCATGCGAGACAAATAAGATGGTTCCTGGATAATCGATCAGCGCATTCTCTAAAATTTCCTTACTATCTAAGTCCAAATGGTTCGTAGGCTCATCAAGTATTAGGAAATTGGCTTTTTGAAGCATCAGCTTTGCCAGGGCAAGCCGGGCTTTTTCTCCACCGCTTAATGCATGAACGGGCTTTAAGACGTCATCACCAGAAAAAAGGAAATTCCCTAAACATGTCCGAATTTCTTTTTCATTCATATGAGGATAGTCATCCCAAAGCTCATTGAGCACTTTTTTGGATGATGTCAGTTTGGCTTGTTCTTGGTCATAGTAGCCGATCGTGACATGAGATCCAAAGGTGATGTCGCCTTTTACAGGCGTTAATGTGTTCGTTAACGTTTTTAAAAGGGTTGATTTCCCAATCCCGTTAGGACCAATGAGTGCCACGCTATCCTCACGTTTGATCTGAAAAGAAAGGGAGGATAGGAGTGGTGTTTTTTCATCATAACGAATGTCGAGTTCATGTACCTTCAGCACATCATTGCCGCTTTGTCTCGTAATATCAAAATGAAAGTTTGCGGATTTTTCATCACCTAATGGCTTATCTAAACGATCCATCCGTTCCAGCTGCTTGCGTCTGCTCTGAGCGCGCTTTGTGGTTGAGGCTCTTGCCAGGTTGCGATCTACGAAGTCTTGTAGCTTTGAGATTTCTTCTTGCTGCTTTTCGTAGAGCTTCATATCACGCTCTAGCTGCTCAGCTTTCAGTTCAAGATACTTACTATAGTTGCCTGCGAACTTTTTCATGGCAGTTCTTGAGACTTCATACACATGGTTTACCACTTTGTCTAAGAAGTAGCGGTCATGGGACACGATCAGAATGGCGCCTGTATAATTTTGCAAATATTGCTCCAGCCATGATAAGGTATCAATATCTAAATGGTTGGTCGGCTCGTCCAGAATTAAGAGTTCTGGTTTCATTAATAAGAGCTTTCCAAGCGCTAGACGGGTTTTCTGGCCGCCGCTTAAGGATTGAACGGTTGTCTCATCTTCAAAGTGACTAAAGCCCAGCCCATGAAGAATGGAGCGGACATCTGCTTCGTATTGATAGCCGCCTTGATCTTTAAATTCCTGCTGCAGTCTGTCATAGGTTTTCATGAGGGAATCCAGCTCAGAACCTGTGGAGGAAGCCATTTTCTCCTCAATGATTCTCATCTCTTGTTCCATCCCTTTTAAATGATCAAAAACCGATAATAATTCGTCTTTTAACGTACGTGTAGATGTCACATCGGTATGCTGTGCTAAATAGCCGATCGATAGGTCTTTCGGTTTGATGATCTCACCTTGCTCGTAAGACAATTGACCGGCAATGATTTTCAAAAGGGTGGATTTGCCTGCGCCGTTACGACCTACAATGGCAATCCGATCCCTTGCTTTGACTTCCAATTTTATATTCGTTAAAACAGTATCAGCACCAAACGATTTGGACAGCTGATTCACTTGTAGAATCATCATGTAAATTCACCTCTGCTATAATATGTTAAGTGTAGCTTATCAGCAGTAAACCGGCAAATGTTACATACAATCGCCATATTCAAATGAAAGACAGATAGGAAAAAATAGTGTATCATTTGAGTGAGGGAGCGTTGAAAGATGAGTCAATTTAGCCACTTTAACGAACAGGGAAGAGCAAAGATGGTCGACATTAGTAACAAATCGTCTACAGTGAGAACCGCCGTTGCTGCTTCAAGCGTTCGTATGATAAAAGAAGTGTTTCATAAAATACAACAACGTGAAATTGGAAAAGGGGATGTGCTGTCTGTTGCACAGGTTGCTGGCATCATGGCAGCAAAGCAAACATCTACCATCATTCCAATGTGTCATCCGCTTGCACTAAAAGGCGTGGATATCTCCTTTGATTGGGAGGAAGACGGAAATGCGTACATTCTGAACATACAAGTACAGGTGAAAACAAAAGGAAGTACGGGTGTGGAGATGGAAGCGCTCACTTCTGCTTCAGTATGTGCACTGACCGTTTACGACATGTGCAAAGCGATTGATAAAGGCATGATCATCGGTCCTACCTATTTAATTGAAAAGACAGGCGGGAAAAACGGTGATTTTCACAGAGCATCTGATATTTAAGTTGGAGGACCTTATATGAATATAGATCAGTCAAAAATTCCACAAGCGACAGCCAAACGTTTGCCGCTATATTACCGTTTTTTAAAAAATCTGCATGCATCAGGAAAACAAAGGGTGTCATCGGCAGAGCTTAGTGATGCAGTCAAAGTGGATTCTGCCACCATTCGCCGAGATTTTTCGTACTTTGGTGCACTTGGGAAGAAAGGGTATGGCTATAATGTCGATTACCTCTTGACCTTCTTCAGAAAGACACTTGACCAAGATGAAATGACCAATGTCATGCTCATCGGTGTCGGGAATTTAGGGACTGCTTTTTTACACTATAATTTCATCAAAAATAATAATACAAAAATTTCAATGGCTTTTGACGTCAATGAGAGTAAAATAGGAAGTGAGATAGGCGGCGTGCCTGTCTATGATTTGGATAAGCTTGAAGAGCATGTTCAAGAGGTAGGAGATATTCCTGTTGCCATTTTGACAGTACCTGCCGTAGCAGCTCAATCCATTACAGATCGTTTGATTGCCCTTGGCATCAAAGGAATCCTTAACTTTACGCCGGCTCGATTGAATGTGCCGGAACACATTCGAATTCATCATATAGATTTGGCGGTTGAACTTCAGTCTCTTGTGTATTTCTTAAAGCATTACTCTGTTACACAGGAGGATTGACGAAAAGGGGTAAAGGGGGTGGAGCAAATGGGTCCGATCGGTCCTGGAAGCTTGGTTCTGATTGCGATTGTTGCGCTCATTATTTTTGGGCCGAAAAAGCTTCCTGAATTAGGAAGAGCAGCAGGAGATACATTACGTGAATTCAAAAATGCCACAAAAGGTTTAGCTGATGATCAGGAAGAAAAAAAGAAAAAAGAAGATCAGTAGAATAGGATGAGCTTCATGAATGTCAAAGATATGCCGCTTATGGAGCATATTGTGGAACTGCGAAAACGTTTAGTGATCATTGCGATGTTTTTTGTCGCCTTTATGGTGGCTGGTTTTTTTCTTGCTAAGCCGGTCATTGTGTATTTACAAAATACCGATGAAGCGGCCACACTGACACTGAATGCATTTAAGCTCACAGATCCGCTGTACGTGTTTATGCAGTTCGCATTTGTCATTGCTTTGGTTTTGACGTGTCCCGTGATTTTATATCAGCTTTGGGCGTTTGTCAGCCCCGGCTTATATGAAAAAGAGAGAAAGGTGACACTTGCTTATATTCCGATTGCACTGCTTTTATTTTTGAGCGGTGTGGCTTTCTCTTATTTTATTTTGTTTCCGTTTGTCGTTGATTTTATGATGCGAATGTCGAATGATTTAAATGTAGAGCAAGTCATTGGGATTCATGAGTATTTTACATTTCTGATGCAGTTAACACTTCCATTTGGCTTTTTGTTTCAGATGCCCGTTGTGTTGATGTTTCTCACAAGACTTGGCATCATCACACCGATGTTTTTATCAAAAATACGGAAGTATGCCTATTTTGTCCTCCTTGTCATTGCCGCACTCATTACACCGCCAGAGCTTGTTTCTCACCTCATGGTCACCTTGCCGATGCTCGTTTTGTATGAAGTGAGTATTGTCATTTCAAGAGTGACCTATCGCAAAATGCAGCAAACAGAGACAGAGGAGAAAAAAAATTATGATGTCTCATAAAAAAGCATCGTGATCCGAATAAGGGTCACGATGCTTTTTCTATTGTAAAAGGAATTGATTGATCGCTTGAAATAGATGTTGATAATAGGCAGGCTCATGCGGGACAAAGTCTTGTATACAGACTACTCTGCTTTCTTCACATCGTTCTCCGGATTCATCAACTTCAAAGCCATCAAGCTGCATGTTTTCACATTTTCTTGTGAAAGCTGCTGTGCATCCATTAGCTTTGCTCTGTAAAGTCCAGCGACTTCTTCTTTTTGTAATTGAATGTTCATCTGCTCTTCTTGATGGACGTAAAGATAGACATGGCAAAATTCACGATCAGTAAAATCGGGTAGATGAATTTCATCCTGTATAACACCTGCAAAGGCTAGATCTTCAAAAGAGACAGTAAGACCAAGCTCTTCTTCTACCTCTCTTACACCGTCAGAAGGCTGTTCATTTGCGAGAAGGTGACCAGCTGCGGTGATATCAAACAGAGAAGGAAAATCCTTTTTTGCAGGGCTTCTTAGCTGAAAATAGAGATACACGGTGTCAAGTTCCTTTTTGAGAAGCCAGAAATGAAAGGTTTCATGCCAAAGGCCTTGCGCGTGGACATCTGAACGGGGTGCAACTCCAATCGCTTCATGCTGCTCATTTAAGATGTTCAGTTTTTCTTGTTCCATGAAAACTTGTCCTCCATAAAAAAACCATTTTCCAGAGATTAGAAAATGGTTTTTGATTTATTTTTGCTGCTGTTTTTTGAGTTTGACAGAGAAGGCAAACATTTTAAACGCGATATTGATATTATAGGCCGCAAACACCATCAGCAAAATGCTGTAAAATGACCACATGTCACCTGGATTTTGAATGGCCATATAGGTGAAAGCAACACCTACGGCAAAATAAATGACGCCCCATACGACAGGGTTTCTCATGAGAAAAAGCCTCCAATAATCATTTGCATTGTTTGAGATTGTTCTTCAATCATTTTTCTTACTGGCTCAATCTGCACAAGAATGACGAGCGAGTTCATCAGCATATGTGCACCGATTGGAACGATGATACGTTTTGTTTTCGCATATAAAAAGGCAAATGTAAAGCCCATTGCGGTATAGAGAAAGAAGTGGTCAAAATCAGAGTGTGCAGCAGCGAAAAATACTGAACTAACAAGTGCCGCAATAAAAAAATTCGACCTTTCATAAATTACACCAAAAACGATTTTTCGGAAAATAATCTCCTCAAGTATCGGTCCAATTAGTGCAATAATAACAACCAGAAAAGGAAAAGCATCCATAATAGATAAGATATTTTGCGTGTTTTCTGACTCACGTCCAATGCCGAATGCATATTGTTCAATCATTCCTACAATCGATTGGGTGAGAAGCGAAAGAAAGAAACCGCCAATGATCCAAGCGATTGCCGCGCCGACTGAAGCCGGTGCTTCATTTCGAAGTGAAGCTTTTGGCACAGTCCGAAGGATGAGCAGAATAATGATTAGTCCAATACAGAAGCTAATGATTGTCCATGTACCTGACAATTTAGATAGCTCTGCTTGTGTCATCGGTGTCTGAATATAACCTAACCACTTCATGATGAACACATACGGAAACGCAGAAACCTGCACCAATATATACGTTAAGATGATGTACCAATATTGTTTTTTCAAGTAACGAAAACCCCTTTACTAAAAGAACTAGATTTATTGTAACACAAGTCTTCTTTTTCGATGAAAAGGAAAGAATCTGAGTTGAAAAAAGATCATGAAAGCGTAAAAATTTTTAAAGGTTTTTACTTGAAATTACAGAAGACATTCTTTATTATAATAAATGTGTTAGCACTCACTGGTGATGAGTGCTAAAAAAGACTACATATAAAAATTGAGGAGGTTGTTTCTTATGTTAAAGCCATTAGGCGATCGCGTAATCATTGAACTCGTTGAATCTGAGGAAAAAACCGCTAGCGGTATTGTGTTACCGGATTCTGCAAAAGAAAAACCGCAAGAAGGTAAAATTGTTGCAGCAGGTTCAGGTCGTGTACTTGAAAGTGGTGAGCGCGTTGCGTTAGAAGTAAACACAGGCGACCGCATTATCTTCTCAAAATATGCAGGCACTGAAGTGAAATATGAAGGCAAAGAATATTTAATCCTTCGTGAGAGCGACATTTTAGCTGTTATTGGTTAATCACATAAAAAAACATTGAGATATATTTTTAAAAAGACTGAGGAGGTTTCGTTATTATGGCAAAAGATATTAAGTTCAGTGAAGAAGCACGTCGCGCGATGTTACGTGGTGTAGATGCACTTGCAGATGCTGTAAAAGTAACTTTAGGACCTAAAGGACGTAACGTGGTTCTTGAGAAAAAATTCGGTTCTCCACTTATCACAAATGATGGTGTAACGATTGCAAAAGAAATCGAATTAGAAGATGCATTTGAAAACATGGGTGCAAAACTTGTGGCTGAAGTTGCAAGCAAAACAAACGACGTAGCTGGTGATGGTACAACAACTGCAACGGTTCTAGCTCAGGCAATGATCCGTGAAGGTCTTAAAAACGTAACAGCTGGTGCAAACCCTGTTGGCGTTCGTAAAGGGATCGAAGAAGCAGTGAAAGTAGCACTTGAAGGCTTGCACGAGATTTCTAAACCAATCGAAGGCAAAGAATCAATTGCTCAAGTTGCGTCTATTTCTGCAGCAGATGAAGAAGTAGGCAGCCTAATCGCTGAAGCAATGGAGCGTGTAGGTAACGACGGCGTTATCACAATCGAAGAATCTAAAGGGTTCACAACTGAGCTTGAAGTGGTTGAAGGAATGCAGTTTGACCGCGGATATGCTTCACCATACATGGTGACTGATTCTGATAAGATGGAAGCGGTTCTTGAAAATCCTTATATCTTAATCACTGATAAAAAGATCACGAACATTCAAGAAATCCTTCCTGTACTTGAGCAAGTTGTACAACAAGGAAAACCATTATTGATCATTGCTGAAGATGTAGAAGGCGAAGCACTTGCAACACTTGTTGTGAACAAACTTCGTGGAACATTCAACGCAGTGGCAGTCAAAGCACCTGGATTCGGTGACCGTCGTAAAGCAATGCTTGAAGACATCTCTGTTCTAACTGGCGGAGAGTTAATCACAGAAGACCTAGGACTTGACCTGAAATCAACTGAAATCGGTCAGCTTGGCCGCGCGTCTAAAGTTGTTGTGACAAAAGAAAACACAACCATCGTAGAAGGCTCAGGAGATTCTGCTCAAATCGCAGCACGCGTCAACCAAATCCGTGCGCAAGTAGAAGAAACAACTTCTGAATTCGATAAAGAAAAATTACAAGAACGTCTTGCAAAACTAGCTGGCGGCGTCGCTGTCATCAAAGTTGGTGCTGCAACTGAAACAGAACTAAAAGAGCGTAAACTGCGCATCGAGGATGCATTGAACTCAACTCGTGCAGCAGTTGAAGAAGGTATTGTATCCGGTGGTGGTACAGCACTTGTGAATGTATACAAAAAAGTCGCTTCAATCGAAGCAGATGGTGACGTTCAAACAGGTGTAAACATCGTTCTACGTTCTCTTGAAGAGCCAATCCGTCAAATCGCTCACAACGCAGGTCTTGAAGGATCCGTCATCGTTGAGCGCTTGAAAAACGAAGAAATTGGCGTAGGCTTCAACGCAGCAACAAACGAATGGGTAAACATGATCGAAAAAGGAATCGTTGACCCAACAAAAGTAACTCGCTCTGCACTTCAAAACGCAGCTTCTGTTGCAGCAATGCTTCTAACAACTGAAGCAGTCGTTGCTGACAAACCAGAAGAAGGCGGCTCAGGCGGCGGAATGCCAGACATGGGCGGCATGGGCGGTATGGGCGGCATGATGTAATCAGGGTTTCAAAACCTTGTTATATCAACGTCTGAAATAATAATATGCTTTTCTTGTCGTCGTATTTGTCCTTGTGTTATTAAACACAAGGCAACCTGTGACAAATAAGCTAACTATAGAAGAAGGCCTTTCATCAGTTTGCAAAACTGTTGGGAGGCCTTTTCTTCCATATTAACAGTCATATGAGCATAGATATTCCTTGTAGTATGACTAATCTTATGTCCACTATGCTATTGTTTTTCATTAATGACGATTCGACCTCAAGCAGTATGGTATGACCAACCTTGTTGATTAAATGGAACCTCGGAACGGGCCCGACTTTATGCTGCAATTGCAAGGACTATAATAGAGAAAGGTTACTCTCGAAGTTTTTACCACTGGTTAGTTGCTATCAATGTTTAAGGAACCTATAGTAATAGGAGCTTTTAAATCTGAGGAAGATATTTTTAGGTATATTAAAGGAATTGATCTTCTAGTGCTGATGATGTTGGCTCAGAGGCAATCGATGGGAATGGCAAAATATAGTGACTGTAAAGAGAGTGAAGGAGAGTTTTCAATTTGTAGAAAGTTTAAAGCTTAGCAAGAAAAGAGTAAACCCTAAAGGTCTACTCTTTAATGTTTAATCATCTTATGATTAGCAATCTTCTGCTTTGCTATGATGAAGAGGTGGTGGAATTAACCATCCTTTTTCTTTGTTAAGTCTAAGGACTTTTGCTCCAAGTGCTGTCTTTTGAACATGAAACTGTCCAAACATCATAGCTATGTCTTCTCGAATGGATTGCCCCATAATTGTGCTACACGATACTAAGCCTGCCGCAATGTTCGCCGAAAGACCAGCGGCTATTTCTGGATCTTGAAAACGTGCCCCTACTGGAATATCGTCTATACAAGCTTTAGGTCGTTCAGGAGGTGTTGGAGGTAAGCCAATTCCATTTTCTTTTAATAAAGTTTCAATTTCTTTGATTTCTTGTTGCCCACCCTGAATAGCTTCTTCAATTAATTTTTGTAAGTCTTCGTCACCTGCATGGTTTAAGTGGGTTTGATAACCAGCAACTAAACCTTTAGCTACCATCAAGTAAGACCATGTACCAAACACTTCACCATAGTGCATAGGTTCATCCGTTGGATTTCCACTTAAAATTCCCATTGTCATCCTCCCTAATTGTAAAATATTCATTAAGCGACCTTCCTTTCTTGACGATTGGTCACCTTTTTATAGTTCCTAAATTAAACCATTATATTCATCATTTTAATGATGGTTGTTAAAGGTAAAATTCTAATTTTAATCTATGTGGACTCTAACGAATAATGGCTAATAAAACTGGAGAGATTATGTTATAAAAAGAGGCGGCTGCATAAAGGGAAATTATCTTCTAGCAACGAATATACATATGATAAAATGTAGTGGCATATTATGAGGCTCTCTTCTTCTTCTTCCCATTGCCTAACCACCTTCGTTCGCGATGATCAGAGATCGTTATTTTTTGTAACGATTACCACTATTAAAGAAACGAGCGAAATAAAGAAAATGAAAAGAACACTTTCTAAATGAAGGTGTTTTTTTATTGTGTTTACAACAAAAATAAACTATAATGTTGTTATGTTTTATGTTGTAAATGCAACAAAAGGGGTCGTGATAAATGAGAGAGATTTTGCGAGAGATTGGCGTCATCGCTCGGGCGCTTGATTCTATAAGTAATATTGAATTTAAAGAGTACGATTTAACGAAGGGGCAGTATTTGTATCTTGTGCGTATCTGTGAAGAGCCTGGCATCATTCAGGAAAAGCTGGCGGAAATGATCAAGGTGGATCGAACAACGGCTGCTCGTGCTATCAAAAAATTAGAACTGCATGGTTTTATTGAGAAGAAAGATGATCGAGTGAATAAAAAAATCAAAAAGCTGTTTCCCACTGATAAAGGGGAAGCGGTATATCCAATGATCAAACGAGAAAATGATTATTCGAATCAAGTAGCGCTGGATGGATTTTCTGAAGAGGAAGCAGAACAGATATATGAGTATCTTCTAAGGGTGAGAAAAAATATCGAAAAAGATTGGGATTATGTGAAAAAAGGAAATAAGAGACGCTACTAAATGATAAGGAGTGATGACTTCAATGACCGTCACTTTTATTCCATGCAATGAACAGCATATAGAAGAGCTGCAAAAAGTCGGTATCGACACATTTATAGAAACCTTTCAGAATCAAAACAAAGCGGAACATATCGATGTTTACGTAAAGACAGCCTTTCATCCGAACCAGCTGTTAAAAGAATTACATCATCCATCTTCACAGTTCTATTTTGTTCAAGTGAATGGCGAAGTTGCTGGTTATTTGAAGCTCAATATGGATGATGCGCAGTCAGAAGAGATGGGAAGTGAAGCGTTAGAGATTGAAAGAATTTATATTAAGCAGTCCTTTCAAAAACAAGGGTTAGGCCGATATTTAATCAATCAAGCCTTTGAGATCGCGAAGAAATATCATAAACGTGATGTTTGGCTTGGGGTGTGGGAGCACAACAAAGCGGCCATCGCATTTTATCAAAAGCTTGGGTTTGTTCAAACAGGGGTGCACGCATTCCTTATGGGAGACGAAGAACAATTGGACTTCATTATGACCAAAACACTTAGCTGAATCAATAAGGGGGAAGGGAATATGCATATTCCATCTTTTTTTCAAGTGAAAGATATGGAAGAAGTAAAAGCATTTATTCAATTACATTCATTTGCAACAGTTGTGACCACAACGGATGAAAAACCCATTGCGACACATATTCCAGTGAGTTTTCATCAAGTTGAAGATTCGTATGTGATTACAGGGCATATGGCGATTGGAAATCCACAGTGGAAAACGTTTGAAGAAAATGAGAAGGTGCTCGTCATCTTTCAAGGACCACATGCCTATATATCCTCTTCATGGTATGAAAAAGAAGCCGTACCGACATGGAATTATCAGGCTGTCCATGTATATGGAAAGGCTGTGCTGTTAGAAAAAGGGGAACTGGTAAAAGAATTAACCACGATGCTGGAAACATACGAAAGTCACAGAGAACAGCCTGTTTTATGGGATACATTGTCTGATGAACTGTTAGAGAAACAAATGAAAGGGATTGTGGGCTTTAAAATCATCATTGATGAAGTTCAGGCTGCTTTTAAACTAAGCCAAAATCGCCATGAAAGGGATTATGCTCACATCATTGAAAAGTTGGAAGCAGAGGGTGACGTGGAAATGGCTGAGGCGATGAAAAAGAGAGTAAAGGATGTATGAGAAAAGCACTCTTATGATCAAGAGTGCTTTTTTTTGTTTTGAGAGAAATGAGATATCTTGGCTTATAATGTCACATTTTCTTTAAAATTACATAAAAAATCCACTATTTCCATAAAAAATTAGATCAATTCCTTATAATAAAGGTATCTGAGAATGGGGAGTGAGTCGAGATGGACCAAAACTTGCTGCAAATGAATCAAGTGAGATCAGAGGATGAATTAGCGGTTGTTAATATATCTTCTACAGAAATTGGGGCGCTGTCAAAGGAAGCGGCTGAGCGGATTTTACAAACGAAGGATACGGATGATATTCATTTACTGATGTATGTCCCGATTGAAAAGAAAGCAGATTTGATTTGGTTGATTGAAAGTGTTGGACAGGCGTTAGAAGATGAGGATGACGATAACGTTGCACTTGAATTGGCTGATTTGCTCTATTTCTTTGTCATTCCATTTTATAAGGAGTATATTTTGAGGGAACATCATTTGTATGAGTGTATAGATGATTTGTTGGTACGATTAGCATCAAGGACTCACTCAGATATTCACACACTAGTCGATGCGATGAGAGACGATTTGACTGAATAAACATGAAAAAAGGCTTGTAGAGAAGTCCTCTACAAGCTTTTTTCATCGTAAAAAACCATAAATTAAGCTCTTTCCCACGTGATTTTTGTTTCATTTGTTTTTTTCTTTCCTTTTGCCAGTACTTTGCCGTTTTCTTGTTTTACGGTGATGTTTAGGTCGTAAAAGGAATAGAGGGCGCCAAGGCTGTCATTTTCTGGTTTGTGCAGATTGTTTTCTTTTTCAGTTGATGCCCCGATAGCCAGCGTCTTGGCAAAGTTTAAACCGATGACTTCAGCGTAATCACTATTGGTATCAGAGGAAGCTGTTACATTTAAAGAAATGACTTTTTTCTTTTGATCAACAGTGATATCCGTGTCTTTTATAAGTTTAGACTGTTCCATGACTTCTTTCGTTTCTTTTTGAATGCGTTCATTAATCGTTGGAAGTGTCTTCGTTTCTGTTTTTTGTTCGTTTGTCGTATTCGAGCAAGCTGCTAGTATGAAGAGACTTGCAACTAGGCTCATGAAAACAAGTAGACTTTTTCTCACGTTCGTTCTCCTTTTTTCTGCGAAGTATGTATGTTTATGTTACCACGAATCCTAGTTTTGATTAAAAGAGAAGTGTTGATAAGCTGTGAACAATAAAAAGCACCCAAAATAGGGCGCTTTTTTCTTATTGTGCTGAAAGGCTTGTACTTAATGGAACAGAAGAAATGACGGTGAATTTAGGAGCCGCAGCACCAGACTCTAAATTTTTACGTAAAAGCGATGATTTGATTGTTCCATCCCATTTTTTATAGACACTTCCTGAAGTATTCGCACGAAGCTGTACATTCGAGAAACTTGCTTGTGAGTAGCTGTTTGTTCCATTATCTTGGACGCCGTGAACCATTTTGACGACATCGAGGTTTTTCAGACGACTAGGGTTGAAAACAGGCTGCTTATAGCGCAATTTCCCATTGACGTATAGTGACACTGTGCCATCACCATTGTTGATGAGCTTTAAGTTGACACGTGCACCATCCGTAATGCTCTTATCGTACTCACTGTTCCAGTATTGACTGCCGCCTTGTGAGCCGCTGCCAAGAAAGACCTTATAGCCAGAAGACGTTTTTGAAATACCGCTCTCTACAACGGCAGAGCCGAGACCGAGGTACCAGTCCGCATAGCCATTTTTAATAGTGGCTGTTTTCGGCAGCACAATATCAGCAGAGATACCTGACCATTTGGCTTCATCCGTTTGTGTCACAATCGCACCGTGACGGGGACCAGCTGCTGAGGCAGGGATACTTGATAGCATCAAAACGAAGGCCAAACTTACACTCAAAACGATGAACCACTTTTTCATAAAAATTCCTCCTTAAATTGGATTCACTTTTATTATATAAAATGAAAGAGAGGGGCTACTTACATTGTTTTGGCCGATTTTGGTATTTTTTGTGAACAAAATCGGTCATAAAGTGGTCAACTTGTATCCGAATTGTAATGTGACTGTAAAATAACTGGGGGCATCTTCATGTATAATAAGTGCAGAAACCAAATACGGAGGATTTTTTAATGAATAAAAAGCTTATCGCGACAATCGTAACAGTAGCTAGTTTATTTTTGGCGTTTAGTTTCTCACATGGAGCAAGTGCAAAAAAAGTAAGCGGCAATATTACTTGGTATAATGGTGTCGGTAAAAAGGGCGCAGATGGAAAAAAACTCGGTCATTGGGATGCAGCAACTAAAATGGGATTTGACGTACCGAAAAAAGGTACAAAACTTAGAGTGACAACAAAAGCGAAACCACATAAAGTGATTACAGTATATAAATATGATGTAGGCAGAATGCCAAACGCTGTATTAGACGTCAGTCCAAAAGCATTCAAAGCACTAGGGTATAAAACAAGTAAAGGTGTCGTAAAAGGGCATTACACTTATTAATACATAGGCATGCAGAGAAGCGGGAAAAGTTCATTTTCTGGCTTCTTTTCTTGTAGAGAGGGTCTGAAAGGCAATGAAAAAATCAACATGGTGGATCATCACGGTCATCGGAGTCGCAGTGATTGCGGCAGTCATTTTCTTCATGATGAAGCCGGGGCAAGAGGCAAAGCATGCAGGAAAAGTGAAAACAAATCAAGATGCAAAAGACGAATTACTCGTTTCATTTACAGATCAACAGTTAAACAATACGTATTACCTGCATGACCGGGCGCTTCATACGGAGAAACTGACAGCATATCCTTCGATTGCTTATGATTCTACGAAACAGCTTTTATATTACACGTATACGGATGAAGACACGCAAAAAGTGAGTATTCGAGAATTGAATGTGAAAACAGATGAAGAAAAAACGCTGTTTACGAGTGATGATTCCATCGACAGTATGAGGCTGTCTGGGGACGGGAAGCAGTTATATCTCAGGTATAATAAGGATTCTGGCGAACAATTTTATGTCGCTTCTTATGATTTGAACACACAAAAAATGAAGGTGTTATATCCAGAAAAAAGCAAGGATGATACGGTGAGTTCTTTTGCTTATGATCCGGCGTCAAACCTTCTGGCAATCCAGCATTATTCCTTAAAAGAAGATTACAAGAAAACCGATGAAGCGAATGAAAAGGGAAGAGACCCTGAACCAACGACCATGAAGATCACCCTTCAAACAGGTGCGAAGGGGAAGCGTATTACACGTATCTCGCAAACGATCAATGATATTTCATTTTCACCAGATCATAAGACATTGATTTATACAGAAGTGAAGGTGCGAAACGAAAAAGAAGTATCCTCTATTAAAATGCTTGATGTAGAAACAGGAAAACAGGCGACACTCGTTAAGAACAGTAAGAATGTGCATATTTTAAGTGCCGCACAGCCGCAATTTTCTACGGACGGATCTTCTGTTTATTTCTTAGGTGTTGCTAAAAACGCAAAGGAATTAAAGGATGACACCGGACGAAAAGCAAAGGTAAGAACGATATTTGAATACAATATCAAGAAGAAAACAGTGGAAGCCGCTTGGGAGAAGGATGGCGGAATTGTTAACAATTTCACTGTCAATCGATAAAGGGTACGTTCAGTTATTTGATATAACTGGACGTTTTTTTATTTTGCCGCTTGAAATGATGGTGAAATTGAGGAATTCATGGAAGGGAAAGCAATTTTTAAGCAGGAAACGTGTGGTATTTTCGTATTTTGCTTATGTGACAGAGGAAAAGAAAGAGAGTAATATGAGTGTACATAAAAAACGAGAGGACAGATGACTTCTCGTTTTCACTGATTTATTTGGTGTTATTGTCTAATAAATTTTGAAAGATAAACAGGGCATTAATGGAGTGAGGGAATCCAGCAACTTTTGTACAGTGCTTAATAATCTCCATGATCTCTATGACAGAAAGTCCGATATGTAATGCTTGTTCAAAATGAGTCTTTAATTCTTCATCACAATCGCCTTTTGTAATGAGGGCAGATAATGTACTGATGGCCTTTTGTTTTTCATCTAAAATGAAGTGGTTGAATTCTTTTTGTTCACCGAGTTCAATTGTTAGCTGTTCAATATTTGACCAAATGCTCTCGTTTTCCTGAATTGAAAGCTTTTCTATGTTACCTGCCGCTGTTTCTTGTGTGACCTGGCAAGTCTCTTTTTCTTCATTCAAATTGAACTCCTCCGTTTTTTATCGCAATTTTCCATTTGTTCGTTCATTGTGGCTTATGTGCCTTTTGATAGATGCAATGGGTATATAGTAGTATTATCGGTTTGCTGCGTCAACATTTTAAGTGTTGAATGCTCAAAGAAACCATTCATGCGATTTATTATTCCATTTTGAAAGGGCTAATGAATGGATGTCCGTTAGCCCTTTGGTGTATCAGAAGTTTTATACAAGTTTCTACGCATTTACGGGAAGAGTGGTTTCATTTTTATTAAATGATATCCATCGGCCTCATCATGTCATAATCTTCATGCTCTAAAATATGACAATGCCACACATATCGGCCGCTGTATGGAACAAATCGAGCAACGATCCGAATGACTTCACCAGCATGCGCCTGAATGGTGTCCTTGTAGCCTTGTTCATGTAAAGGAGGCGCTTCGTTTGGTCCTGTATACACGATTTTTCCTGTCGATTGATAGACTTCTGTATCAAATGGTCTTCTGTCTAAAACCCTAAATTGAACAAGGTGCAAATGAATAGGGTGTGTGCCCCTGGTTGGATTGACGATGGACCAAACCTCTAGACTGCCAAGACGAGGATTTTCGGTGACAGGGTCATTCCAAAATTGATTATCCAACAATAGGATAGGGCGGCCGTATTTATCCTGCGTGCCGCTAAGTGTGAGTGTACGCTCTCTATCAGCTTGACTTGGCCGAAGCGTTGGCAGCGGTTTGAAAATCGGACGTAATGTTTTAGGTACTCTCCCTTTTAGCGGACGTGTGACTTTGAATTGCATAATGTTCGCATCTGTTTCAGGATTCACATCCTGTCCGCAGCCGGCTGTATTTTTGAGAGTGATCGTTTTGTTTTCGTAAGCTGAAAAGTCGATGATGACATCGAAACGTTCAGCAGGTGCGATGCTAAAGGATTGATGGCGAACAGGTCTTGGCAAAAAGCCCCCATCGGAACCAATTTGCAAGATTGTGGCGTCGTTATCTAGATGCAGCTCGTAAGTTCTAGTATTGGACGCATTTAAGATACGAAAGCGGTATTTTCGCGGCTCTACTTCTAAATAAGGCCATACTTTTCCATTGACTAAAATCGTTTCTCCACAAAAAAAGGGCACGATGGATGGGTCTGGTAGGTCACTGTCTTCTGGCGTGTCGTTTGGTCTGCTAGGATAAAACAGTGAGCCATCCTCCTGAAACGTACGGTCCATGATCATTAAAGGAATGTCATAGTCATCTTTCGGCAGCTCTAAGGACTTTTCAAACGCATCAGAGATCAAATAAAACCCAGCTAAGCCGGCGTACACATTTAATCGTGTCAATGCCATCGCATGATCGTGATACCACAATGTGCAGGCTTGCTGATGATTTGGGTATACGTATACCTCTCGTTCAAAGAAGGGGCCGGTTGCTTCAAAGTCTCGTGAAAACCAAGCCTCTGGATAGCCGTCACTGCTTGCTGGTGTGACGCCGCCATGCAGATGAACGACCGTTTTGACTTCTGGTTCATCATGATGGCCGGCATGAATGGTGTGATCGACCGGCAGGAAATGCTTCAACGGCAATTTGTTCATCCATTTCACTTTGACTTTTTCATTTCGATTCGCTTGAATGGTTGGACCAGGCAAACTGCCATTATAGGTCCATAGCTTGGTTGGGGGCAGGTCTCTATGAACTTTTAGGAATACCTCCTCCATAGCAATTTCATAATACGTTTGTCTTGGGTTCTTTTTGACGGGCTTCGCGACTTCTGGAATTGGAAGCTCGTCAACAAATTTTTCTAGGTTCATGTCGTCTAATCCTCACTTATAATCCAATTTGATACAGTATAAGTGCGGACATGAAAATAGGTGAATAAAATAAAAAAACCCGCTTTTCAGCGGGAGCATTACGGGTGTTTATTTTCAAGCGCTGCATTTGCAGGCACTTTTTTATTCGGTTTAAAGACGAAATAAGCGGCAAGCACACCGAAGGTAATGATACTTGTCAAAATGAGCTGTGGTCTCATTGATTCGATAAACAGCATCGATGCCAAGATGGCGCAAATGACCAAAATGGTAAAGTACGTGAGATATGGGAACAGCCACATTTTGATTTTGAGCTGCTCTGGATTTTCTTTTTCGATTTTACGGCGCATTCTTAATTGTGAAACAGCAATGACCAAGTAGACAAGAAGGGCAATGGCGCCGGATGCATTGACTAAGAACAAAAAGATGGTTTCAGGATAAAAGTAGTTCATCATGACGGCAATGTAGGAAAAGAAGGTGCCTGCGACTGTAGCCGCTACAGGAACACCACGTTTGCTGATTTTCATAAAGCGTTTCGGTGCTTCGCCTCTTTCTGCCAATGAATAAAGCATTCTGGACGTTGTGTACAACCCAGAGTTTAAGCAAGATAGAACGGCTGTTAAAACAATGACGTTCATGACTTGAGCAGCTGATGGAACGCCGATGTATTCTAATACCGCAACGAACGGGCTTGTTAAAATACTCGCTGAATTCCATGGAAGCAAAGTCACAACGACAGCGATGGATCCGACGTAGAACACGATGATACGCCATACAACAGAGCGGGTAGCTGTTGTCACAGACTTGACTGGGTCTGCTGATTCTCCGGCCGCTATTGCCACAATCTCGGTTCCCATGAAGGAAAAGATGACGACGACAATTCCGAGTAAAACAGAGCTGAATCCATTTGGAAGGAAACCACCGTTCCCCGTTAAATTGGCAAGACCTGCAGTATGATGACCGCCAAAACCAAAGATAAATGCAAAACCGATGAGTAGAAAGAGAATAATGCTGACGACTTTTATTAATGAGAACCAGTATTCAAATTCGCCAAAAGATTTAACAGAAAAGATATTCGTTAATGTTAAGAGGATAGTGAGGATAAGACTTGTGAGCCAAACAGGTGCATCTCCATACCAATACTGAATAATGGCAGCACCGGCAATGGCTTCGATGGCGATGACGATCACCCAGAAGAACCAGTAAAGCCAGCCGATTGTAAACCCGGCCCATGGACCGATGGCATCACTCGCATATTGTGAGAAGGAACCGCTTGTCGGATAGGCGCATGCCATTTCTCCAAGCATTCTCATAATAAAGATCACCAGAAGTCCGGCAAAAGAATAGGAAAGAATGGCTCCAGGCCCTGCAGAATGAATGACAGCGCCGCTACCAACAAATAGCCCTGCGCCAATAACCCCAGCAATGGAGATCATTGAAATATGTCTTGTTTTCAGATTTTTTTGAAGACCGTTTGTCATGTTGGACATGTCTTTACCTCCAAACATTTCTCTTCATAGAGAAATTGTTTTTAGAATATTTTAAATTTTATCATACTGAATTGTCATTCAGCATTGGACAGGTTATCAAACTGACATTTCAAACCTCTTAACATGATGTTAAAAAGTATAAAGGATTTGAGAGATTATGTTCCCTCTTTTTCCTCTGTTCATTCTTAAAAATAGCATAAGATAGGATGGGGAGAAGTTGGCTCTCAAAATAAAATTATTCTGACAATTTTCTAGAAAGAGTGATATTGCCAGATGTTCATCACAGAGTGAATTGGAAAAAGGTTGATGGGAGTAGGTCTTGAGGTCAATTGACCTTATAAAAATAAGTTTACTTAGGTCAACACATTTCTATGTATCCTATTTTGCTGACACAAGCGAATCATGTTGCTGTAGACCCACACGGGCTTTGCTTTGTAAGATAAATAATAGAAAAGTGATGTGTGAGGAGGCGCGGTTCGACATGGAGCGCTATAACGAATTAAGACAAGGTGAAACAGGTGCTTGGGTCAGCATCATTGCCTATGTGATCTTATCAGCGGTGAAACTTCTAATTGGGTATGTGTTTCATTCAGAGGCTCTTTCGGCAGATGGATTGAATAATACGACGGATATTATTGCATCCCTTGCTGTGTTGATTGGGCTGCGTATTTCTCAAAAGCCGCCTGATGAAGATCATCCATACGGTCATTTTAGAGCAGAGAATATTGCGTCTCTTGTGGCGTCCTTTATTATGATGCTTGTTGGACTTCAGGTTCTGCTGAGTGCGGGCCGGTCGCTCTTCTCATCTGAGCATCAAACGCCTGATATGATCGCAGCTTGGACGGCAGCAGGAAGTGCTGTGGTGATGTACGGCGTGTATATTTACAACCGCAATCTGTCCAAACGGATCAATAGCCAGGCTCTTCATGCAGCAGCAGCTGATAATAAATCAGATGCGTATGTGAGTATTGGAACATTTGTAGGGATTATCGCCTCTCAATTTCAGCTGGCATGGATTGATACGCTTGCAGCGTTTGTCATTGGCCTCATTATTTGTAAAACGGCGTGGGAGATTTTCAGAGATGCTTCTCATTCGTTAACGGACGGTTTTCATATAAAAGATATGTCCAAATATAAAGAGACCATTGAAGCAACACCTGGAGTGGGCGATTTGAAAGATATTAAGGCACGGTATCTCGGAAGTACGGTCCATGTGGATGTAGTAGTGGAGGTCGAGCCGCACTTGAACATTGCAGAAAGCCATGATATTGCAGATGAGATCGAACGTAGAATGAAGAAGGAACATGATATTTTACACTCTCATGTTCATATGGAGCCAGCAGGTGAGACAAAAGAAGAGAAGAAGTCTTTTCCATCGTGAGAAGGCTTCTTTTTTCTACATGCTGATGTTTTATGCAAATGCGCGTTGTATGGTAAAGTTAGACTATATGAAATTTAACGGAAACGTGATAGGAGGATCAGGATGGCATTTGATGAACCGATGCATTCAGATTTACAAAAAATCGTAGATAACATCAATAAAGTCATGGTTGGGAAAAAAGACATTGCGATATTAAGCCTTGTTGCGATTTTGGCGAAGGGGCATGTGCTGCTAGAGGATGTGCCTGGTGTTGGGAAGACGATGATGGTTCGTGCTTTGGCAAAATCGATTGGCTGTGAGTTTAAGCGAATCCAATTCACTCCTGACCTTTTGCCTTCAGATGTAACAGGTGTGTCGATTTATAATAAAAAGACAAATGAATTTGAATTTAGGCAAGGACCGATTATGGGGCAGATTATTTTGGCTGATGAGATCAACCGGACCTCTCCTAAAACACAGTCGGCATTGCTCGAAGCGATGGAGGAAGGCAGTGTCACAGTGGACGGAGAAACAATGCCGCTTGCGGATCCTTTTTTCGTCATGGCGACGCAGAATCCAGTGGAATATGAAGGGACCTATCCGCTGCCAGAAGCGCAAATGGACCGGTTTTTATTCAAGCTGCAGATGGGATATCCGACCATGCTGGAGGAGCTAGAGGTGCTCAATTTGCAGGAAAAGCAGTCCCCGATTAATACGCTCCAAGCAGTGATGACAAAGGATCATATCCATGCGTTGCAGCAAGCTGTTCAGACCATTCATGTGGATGCATCCATTAAAGAATATATTGTGGAAATCGCTCAAGCGACGCGTCAACATCCATCTGTTTATTTAGGTGTGAGTCCAAGGGGATCGATCGCCCTCATGAAAGCGGCTCAGGCGTATGCACTGTTGAATCAGCGAGATTATGTGATTCCTGATGATGTACAGTATTTGGCGCCATATACATTGCCGCATCGAATGATTTTGACATCAGAAGCGACGTATGAAGGGAAGAAGACGGAGACGCTGCTGCGACAAATGCTTGAGCAAATTGGCGTGCCAGTTCAAAAGTCGATGACTCAATGAAGTCACGTCATCGTTTCGCTGTTTCATTATGGTTACGGGTAATGATGCTCATCATCCTCACTGCGGCAGTCTTTTGTTATGCCATGTTTCAGGGGGGGTTTGTGAGTTGGTTCCTTTTTTATGCATTTTTACCATATACTTTGTATGCTTTGCTGTTTGCGCTCATTCCGCTGCGAGCGACAGCCAAAAGGACATTACAGCAAACCCGCTTGAAGGCGGGAGACGTGCTGTCCGTTGACCTTGAAATCAAGCGGACAAATCCATTTCCATACGTTTACGTCTTGATTGAGGATGATCCGCCGGACACCTTTCATTTACAGGAACAAATTGAAATGAAGCAAATGCTGTTTCCATGGTTTCGGAAAACGTGGCGTTTTTCCTTTCAATTGAATGATGTCAAGCGCGGGGAACATCATTTGTCAGCGGTTCGAATCAAAACGGGTGATATGTTTGGTTTTGTGGAGAAAGAAGTGATCATTCCGTTAGAAAAAAAGCTGCTGGTCTATCCGAAAATGCTGGATCTTCAGGTGGAGTCAGCTGAGTCAGCGAATGAAAATGGAGGCAAAGCGGTTCACTCGTGGTTCAATGAACCGACCCATGTGACAACAGGCGTGCGGGAATACCAGCAAGGAGACCGTTTTGCTTGGGTGGACTGGAAGACGACGGCTAGAAGGGATCAGCTGATGACGAAGGAATTTGAACAGAATCAAACAAAGGATCTTGTCGTGTTTGCTGATTTTACAGATGAAGCGGTTTTTGAGACCGTCGTGTCTATTACAGCTTCTGTTCTCCAAACGGCAGTGAAAAAAGGGGTGCCTTCAGGTTTTGTACCTCTAGGAGATCAGCGTGCCTTTCGAGTGGATCAAGGAGAACTTCATTTACAGGACATGCTCTATTATTTAACAAGGGTGCAGCATCAACCTTCTCGCGCACAAGAATATAAGGCGTTAGCAGCGAGTGAGTACCAGCACTCTGGAAAATATGTCGTCACGGGTCAGCTGCAAGAAGAGCTTGCTGCGAGCCTGCTTGGAAATCGAAACAGAAAGAACATCACTGTTCTTTTAGTGAAGAGAGCCTTGGATCGATTCACGCCAAAAGAAAAACAGCTTGTAGACCGGCTCAAGGCATCTGGAATACGCACGACCCTTTTATTTGAAGACCGGCTGCACGAAAGAACTGTGAGGTGACAAACATTTATGCTGCATACGCATCAGCGGCAAAGCCGTTTTGAGTTGTTCATCTATTATGCTGTAGCATTTCTGCTGCTTTGGGAGTGGCTTCGTCCGCTTCAAGATTTTACAGAGACGAGTCATACGTCTTATTTCATCATTTTTATAGGGCTTACGTGTTTGTTTACATTCTTTCGTTTGAAGTGGTATGTGACGTTTCCTATTTGTACTGGCATGATCTTGCTCGCCTTATATTTGATCTTTTATCAAGCAGAGCCAAGCTATCCGGCTGCATTATTTGCTGATATCAAAGATAATATCACCTTCATGAGCACAGGCATGTGGAGTGACATGTACCCCTCTTTCCGCACATTATTGTTTTATATTTTGCTGTGGCTGCTTGTCTACTTGCTTCATTATTGGGTGGTCTATCAGCAGCGTATCTTTTTCTTTTTACTCATGACGATTGTGTATGTCACGATTCTGGATACGTTTACGCCATATGATGCTGCCTTTGCGATCGTTCGCATTATGGTGTTTGGTTTTTGTTTGCTTGGGTTGCTGTATTTCGATCGACTGCGTTCGGCTGAAGGCATCCGGGTGTCACAGAAGGCGCGTCTAAAATGGTTTTTGCCCATGCTGGCGCTCGTTCTTCTATCAGCGGCACTCGGCGCTTCTTTGCCAAAGTCTGATCCGAAATGGCCTGATCCTGTCCCGTTTTTTAAGGCGGTGACGAATCAAGATAACGCAGCCGGGCAGAATAAGGTGGGATATAGTGCAGATGATTCAGCGCTTGGCGGACCGTTTAGTGAGGACCGCACACCGGTCTTTAAATGGAGCGGAAAGGAGCCGTCTTACTTTCGTGTCGAAACAAAAAGCATCTACACAGGAAAGGGCTGGGAGGATGCCTCAAATGATACAAAGCCTACTCGGCTAAAGGACGATGATGTGCCAAATCGGTGGTTTACCGAGCGTGTGAAAACAGAGGTGCATGAAACGAGAGTCGATATGGAAACGGACTATCGATTTAATCATGCTGTCTATCCGATTGGGACGATCACACTGATGCCAATGGAAAATATTCCGCTGCAAATGATGGGGAAAACGGAAAAAATTGTCCCATCCAGTCAAAATCCGCCGAAAAATTTAGGGAACTACCAAGTCACCTTCTTGTCTCCTACATTTATCCTTGAGGATTTGCAGAGGATTAAAGTGCCAACAAAGAAGCAGGTAAATCAGGAGGTTGGCCGTGAATACTTGCAGCTTCCTTCCTCATTACCAGAGCGAGTGAAAACATTGGCAAACAGCTTAACGGAAACGAAGGATAATATGTACGATAAGGCTAAAGCGATTGAGGACTACTTAGGGTCAGCGAAGTTTTCATATGAAACGCAAAATGTCGCAGTGCCTAGTCGTAATGAAGATTATGTGGATCAATTTTTGTTTGATACGATGATCGGCTACTGTGATAATTTTTCATCCTCTATGATTGTGATGCTTCGTTCGATCGGGATTCCGGCGAGATGGGTGAAAGGATATACGTCAGGTCAGTTATATGAAACACAGATGGATGGAAACAATGTGTATGAAGTGACCAATAACAATGCGCATTCATGGGTAGAGGTGTATTTTCCAAACAGAGGCTGGGTCACCTTCGAACCGACTAAAGGATTTACGAACCCACAGACATTTACGAATGAAGCCGTTTCAAGCGATCAAACGGATGATCAAAAGGAAGAAGATCAGCCTAGCTCTGATGCACGCGAAGATCAGCCGGCAGAACAGCCGCAGCAGCAGGAGACAGAGCAGCCGGCAGAACCAAAGAAACAAACAGCACAAGCAAAGCCAAGTATGGTACATGTTGGTTCAATCTTGGGTTTTGCGGCAGGAGCTATGGTCCTTCTTGGATTGATGAGCTGGCTGCTTTATCGATTCAGAGCAAGATGGCTGCCATTCTTTATCGTGAGAAAGGTGAAACGTCTGCCAGAGGAGGAAGCATTCTTCTATGCGTATGCGGCTCTATTAAAGCAGCTGAAGCGCAGGGGAATTGAGAAAAAAACAGGCATGACGCTAAGAGAATTCGCTTCTTTGATCGATGACAAGGATGGAGATCATCGCATGTCAGAGCTGACGCAGCTCTATGAGCGGGCACTCTATCGACGAGAGGATGCGTCGGTGCTTTGGCGGCAATCGGCAAAGTTATGGGAAAATTTAATAAACAGGAGATAGTCTTGACCCCGTACCTTCCTGTTGTTAGAATAGGTGAATATTAAAACCTTCTAAAATACATGAAATTGAAGCGTTCGGATGTGAGTCTGGGCGCTTCAAAAGCGTGATTCACACTGAGAGCAGGTTTTCTCCTCTCATTTTTTCTGTGCGTTTATAAAAAACTATATTGGACATAGAGGTGACACCATGACAAATTTAGTAAATGAAATGATTTTGGTTCTAGATTTCGGCAGTCAGTACAATCAGCTGATCACACGCCGTATTCGTGAATTTGGTGTGTACAGTGAGCTTCATCCGCACACTTTAACTGCTGAAGAAATTAAAGAAATGGCGCCTAAAGGAATCATCCTTTCTGGCGGACCAAACAGTGTTTATGATGAAGGATCTTTCCGCTGTGATGAAAAGATTTTTGATCTAGACATTCCGGTTCTAGGCATTTGCTACGGCATGCAGCTCATGACTCACTATTTAGGCGGGAAAGTAGAAGCGGCAAGCCAGCGTGAATATGGAAAAGCAGATATCCACATTAATGGAACGCCTGCTTTATTCAAAGATCTTCCGACTGATCAAGTCGTTTGGATGAGCCATGGTGACCTCGTTGTTGAAGTACCAGAAGGCTTTACAGTTGATGCAACAAGTGCACATTGTCCAAACTCAGCGATGAGCTTAGCTGAGAAGAATTTCTATGGTGTTCAGTTCCACCCAGAGGTTCGTCACTCTGAGTACGGAAATGACCTATTGAAAAACTTTGTCTTTGGCGTGTGTGACTGCGATGGCAAATGGTCAATGGAGAACTTCATTGAAATCGAAATGCAGAAAATCCGTGAAACAGTAGGCGACAAACAAGTATTGTGCGCATTAAGCGGCGGTGTGGATTCATCTGTTGTGGCGGTATTGATCCACAAAGCCATCGGCGATCAGCTGACATGTATTTTCGTTGACCACGGTCTTCTTCGCAAAGGCGAAGCAGAAGGGGTTATGAAGACATTTAGCGAAGGTTTCAACATGAACGTGATTAAAGTAGATGCGAAAGATCGTTTCTTAAATAAGCTAAAAGGTGTATCTGATCCTGAGCAAAAACGTAAAATCATCGGTAACGAATTCATCTATGTATTCGATGATGAATCGGACAAGCTAAAAGGAATCGACTACTTAGCACAAGGAACGCTTTACACAGATATCATTGAGAGCGGAACAGCAACGGCACAAACAATCAAATCTCACCACAACGTAGGCGGTCTTCCAGAAGACATGCAGTTCGAATTGATTGAGCCTTTGAATACGCTATTCAAGGATGAAGTCCGTGCCCTAGGTTCAGAGCTGGGCATTCCTGACGACATCGTCTGGAGACAGCCATTCCCAGGTCCAGGACTAGGTATCCGTGTACTAGGTGAAATTTCTGAAGAAAAACTAGAAATCGTCCGTGAATCGGATGCGATTCTACGCGAAGAAATTGCCAACTTCGGTCTTGAGCGCGATATCTGGCAATACTTCACGGTTCTCCCAGACATCCGCAGCGTAGGTGTCATGGGTGACGCAAGAACATATGACTACACAATCGGCATCCGTGCTGTTACATCTATTGATGGTATGACGAGTGATTGGGCAAGAATCCCTTGGGACGTGCTTGAAAAGATCTCAACTCGTATCGTGAATGAAGTGAAGCATATTAACCGTGTGGTGTATGATATTACGAGTAAGCCGCCTGCTACGATTGAGTGGGAATAGTTATAATAGAGCTAGAAACCTTTGTGTATCAAGGGTTTTTAGCTCTTTTTTATTTGTTTCTGCTTTTCTAAATAGTCCACAGTAAATTGATTTTTAGGGGAGGCATCATAGTCTTGCTTTGTCTCCTTAAAGGAGATGATCCCATTTCATTTGTTATCTACTTCAAAATAAAGAGCTACTGCTTATGGAAGCTTAGCTAATGGTATCAAAGAAGCGAAAACTATAAAAAAAAGAATAAACTTTATTAAAAAAAGAGCTGATAAGATGAGATATATCAAACTCAAATTATTGGCTCTGCGTATTTGCGTCTAGCTCTTGGATTATAGTTATGCTTATTATTAAATCTGTGAATTCCACTATATTTTTCTTCCGTTTTAAGTGTTAATTAATCATTCCATCCCTTACACACATCAATCCATTGTGAATAACCGGAGTATTTTTCTAATTGTTTTATTGTTAGTTCAATAGCACTTTTACTGCTCCCGCAGGCTGGATAGACTGTCTCAAAACGTTTTAGTGACATATCTAAATAAACAGAAACGCCATTCTTTATAGCAAAAGGACATACTCCGCCAATTTCATGGCCGACCAAGTCAACGACCTCATTAGGAGAAAGCATTTTAGCTTTTGTTTTAAAATATTCCTTGAATTTTTTGTTATCAACTTTTGCATCGCCAGAGGTAACAACTAAAATAGCTTGTCCATTTACTAGAAAGGAGAGTGTTTTTGCGATTCTTTCAGGTTCGCAGCCCAATGCAGAAGCAGCTAAGTCTACGGTTGCACTAGATACTGAAAATTCCTGAATTCGATGATCCATATCATATTGTTTAAAATAATCTTTTACTTTCTTGATCGACATGATGATTTCTCCTTTTTATTAGTATTGATTTGACATTTTCTTGATTTTAAAATTGTCCTTTTAAGATAAGCGTCATTCATTCTGTTAATTCTAAAGCAATCTTTTCTTTTTCAAAGTAACAAGTACAGTCTCTCCAGTACTAATACAATAGCGGCATTATGATCATTATCTATTATTTAAACGATATTGATGTGGTGTTACGTAATACTTTTTCTTAAATAAACGAATGAAATGCTCTACATTTTGATAACCAACGGCTGCCGCAATATCATCTATTTGTAAATGGCTACCAGTGATCATTTCGCAGGCTTTTTCCAATCTTATTTCTTGTCGAATCTCAAGAAATGATTTGCCAAGCTTACGAGCTATATATTTTGACAGATAAGATTGTGAAAGGTTAAATTCCTCTGCCATCTCCTGGATTGTTATATGCTCACAACATTGCTGAATATATTGGAGCATTTGAATAATACGTATATCACTATATTGTTTGACCTGATTTACGTTCATATGACTTGGTTTGAATCTTAATAAGAGACATAATAATATCTCAAACAAATTATTCATAATCAACTGGTAACCATGAAACCGATTGTGATTTTCTGTAAATAGTTGAAGAGAGCAGTCTAGCAAATTATTATCCAAGCGACTATGGAAAATAAGAATATTTTTATTTTCTTTTATATACAATGCATTCAAAAAGAACTCTGAAATGACATGATTGCCTTTTAACATTTTAAAAAACACTTTTTGAAAAGTACTTTTACGGATCATGATTTGGATTGCGATTGTATTCTCCATTACAATTGGCTTGTGTATTGTGTCAGGTGGAATAAAGGCAATATCTCCTGATTTTAAGGTCAATTTTTTATCTTCCACTTCTAAATACATCTCATTTTCCAGAACATAGATCATCTCAAAGAAATCATGGATAGCCGCCAATTGAGGCATAAAACGGCTATACTTTCTCACTTCGATATCATTCTCCTGACCTAACCACATGGTATCCTCTTTTTCAAATTCGTTCTGCCCTTTTAGCAAAAATTCTTCTATATATATTTGCTTATGCATTAAATTGTTTTTATCATAATCCTTCAAAAATAATTGCAATGATTGATTGTCATGCTTTTTCTGTTGGTATTGTTGATAAAAGATTTCTTGCTCGTTATATTCTCTTAAATATTGCATCGCTTCATGTTTTTCAAGTTTATCTTTTTCCATCTACATCCAAACCTCTAGTCTATTTACTGCAACCACCAGGGCCTTCACTGTTGCTTCTATAATATCTTTATCAATTCCAGCACCCCAATGCATTTTTCCTTGATATGAAATTCCAATCTGTGCACAGGCTTTTGCTTGAGAATCCTTGCCCAAAGAATTCTGTTCATAGACTTCCAAAACATACTCGAGATTAAAATATGCTTTTAACGCATTACTGATTGCATCTAAACTTCCAGTGCCAGTTCCTTGTATTTCAATTTGTTGATGATCTCTCAGCAAAGTTAAAGTGACTTCCTGCTTCTCTCCTTTATTAAATTGATAATCAAGCAGCTGGAAATGAGGGTGAAAATCAACATACTGTTCTTCAAAAACATGATATATTTCTTCGACAGACAATTCCCTATTTGTCTGATCAGATACTTTCTTCGCTTCATATCCCATGGCTTCATTCATTTTATAAGGAAGTTGAATGCCATAATTTGTTTCTAGTATATAGCCTATGCCGCCTTTTCCAGACTGGCTATTGATTCGAATCACATCAGTTTGATAATTCCTCCCCAAGTCAATTGGATCTACTGGGATATACGGAACGTCCCATTTATCAATATTATTTTCCTTTCTATATTTCATACCTTTAGATATAGCATCTTGATGTGACCCAGAGAATGCGGTGAAAACCATCTCCCCAGAATATGGCTGTCTCTCATGAACAGTAATTTTGGTTAGTTTTTCATATTTTTTACGAATAGCTTCTAGGTTATTGAAATTCAATTTTGGATCATAACCTTGTGAATACATATTCATCGCCAAGGTGATCAAGTCTACGTTCCCTGTACGTTCACCGATACCAAATAATGTACCTTCGACTCTTTCTGCGCCAGCTAGAACACCAAATTCTGCATCACTCACCCCAGAGCCACGGTCATTATGAGGATGAACAGATAATGTCACACTGTCTCGGTAAGACAGATTTTTGTGTATGTACTCAATCTGACTTGCAAAGATATGAGGCATTGAATATTCAACTGTTGTCGGAATATTGATGATAGCTTTATGATTTGGTGTCGGTTTCCAAATATCTAAAACACTCTTACAAATATCTAACGCATAATCAACTTCTGTTCCTGGAAAGCTTTCAGGACTATATTGAAAATAAATATCGCTTTTTGTTTTTTCGGCAAGTTCTTTTACTAAAATAGCTCCATCAATTGCAATTTGTTTAATTTCATCTTTGGTTTTCTTAAATACTTGTCTGCGCTGCGCTTCTGAAGTCGAATTATATAAATGAACAATCGCTTTCGGTACCCCCTTAATTGCTTCGAAGGTTCGGCGGATAATATGCTCTCTCGCTTGCGTGATCACCATAATCGTTACATCGTCTGGAATCATATGATGATCAATCAGTATCCGTAATAGCCTAAACTCCGTATCAGAAGCAGCTGGAAATGCGATTTCAATTTCTTTAAAACCTATCTCTACTAGTAACTGGAACATTTCCAATTTTTCTTCTAAGTTCATAGGAATAGGTAATGCTTGATTTCCATCCCGTAAATCCACACTGCACCATATCGGAGCACTTTCTAATGTTTCTTTCTTTACCCAATCATAAGTAAGGTTCGGTGGCAAAAAGTATTTCTTTTCGTATTTTTTGTGGTTAAACATCATCGATTCCTCCTGTAATTGGAATATAAAAAAAGCCTATCATCTCCAAGATTTAACTTGGAGACGAAAGACTTCTTCTTACGCGGTACCACCCCTGTTTCATGATAACCATACATTATCATGCCCTTATTCGGATACAGATTGTTATATCTTATATCCTTCCCATATAACGGTGGGGTGCCGACCTTAACTACATCAATCCTTTTCATTTCACTAAGGCTACTCTAAGGCGAGTTCCCTGCCTTTTTGTTATTGCTTCTCATCAACCAGCAACTTTCTGAAAACATTTCGGCAAGTACTATTCCTTATCATCGCATTCTAATTTTTCTGATTTTTTCTATTATACCAAGTCTACAAAAAAGAGATAGTGATAGGGATATCCTTTTCAATTGATTTTTTTTGTTCTATGGGTGTCTTATCTTCATTTTACTTCTGTTTTAATTTGGTATTCTCTTCACCAAATAAAAATCCAAAGCACCAAATAAAGGTGAGTGAATTAACAGCGTACAATAAAATCGCACCAATCTTTTTCATGGCAATCAACTTCCTCCTAACTTTAGTCTGCTAGCCTTCAAAATTTAAATTCACTGGTGCATCCTCTAAATTATCCACAGTATTTTGTTCTGTCACTGGCACACTTTCATCTACAATTTTAAAACTAAGTTCGTCCATCCAAATTTGACCTGGACCTTGAAGTAATATGCCAAACGCAATGACTTCACTTTTTACTGGAACATCTAGTACTACACTAAAATGATTCCATCCGTTTGTTCCTGTAATGGGGCGGTTCATCATGTTGTCAAACGCTAGAACTTCACCTGAAGAATGGTCAATCCTCATCCATAAACCAGCTGAACCTTTCACATCTTCGCTTTTAACAAAAGCAGAAAATTGAAGGCGTTCTCCACGGTAACGATCAGACTTAATTTGCTGCATTAAGGTCGCGAATCCTCGTGCTTTTTCATCCTTTGATTTCAGGTAAGCTGAGGTAGTACCATTGTGTACAATTCTGTCATCTAAACCTGTTTCATAATCAGATGGTGTTTCTCCTGTCATAATCCAGCCAGTAGGTGTGTTCTTATTTGCAGCCATATTCGTTTCCTCCTTATCAATGACATTCCTTAGTAATCTCCGATAACGTGCTGGTGACATGTCATATATCTTCTTAAAGGCTCTAGTGAAGGATTCCTGTGAACCAAAACGGTACTGCAATGCGATATCAATCGCCCTTTGGTCCGTATGAATTAAATCCTTCGCCGCTTGGGTCATTCGACGTTCCCGGATATAATCAACAACTGACTTTTTAATCACTTTCTTGAACATACGGTGAAAATGAAACCTAGAATAACCAGCGTGTTTCGCTAGAGTTTGAAGCGGTAAATCGTCTTTCAAATGTTGTTCAATATAATGTAATGTTTCTTGAATCGTTCTCTCATGTTCTTGATAGGACAACCGAGCACCTCCTTGCCTTACGAGTTTAGTATAGCGGAAATCATCTTTTAGAAACTTGACTTTTTGTGCTATGTTGCAATTTTAGAACTGACCTTTTAGTCGTGGGTTCAGGACTAGGTATCCGCGTACTGGGTGGAATTTCTGAAGAAGAACTTGAAATCGTACGGGAAGCGGATGCGATTTACACTAAGAAATCTTTCTTGAACATAAAAAAGAGTAGTCGATAAAATAAATGGAGAAGTATTTACTTTTTGCTTTATATTTTAATTAGTATTAGTAGGAGGAATTTATATGAAAAGAGAAAGTAGAGCTGGAAATTCATTCAATACATTAATTCTTTTTATTTATTTGTGTATACTAATTTTTTTATTGTCAAAAAAATTGTATTTGTTGTCTAGTATTTATGTTGTATTAATTAGTTTATGGCTAATTTGGGTGAATAGAAAACCCATTACTAGAAACATCAATACTCTCTTTGTTGAGCTGAAAAAGTTAAATCAATTAAAATATTATTATATTACAGATGATAATAAATATATTGATTTAGAGAAGAGACAGTATATCTTTAATTTATTCCGTGATGCAGCGGTGGGGACATTTTTTATTTCATTAGTTAACATCATAGCAATACGAAGTTTACTTGAACATTTTTTAGGTAAATCAGAAATTGTGAATTTATTCACTATCATCAGCATCAGTTTTGTATTAATTATTGGTTATGGGGGTATAATAGCAGGTTTAGTTTATAAATATACAACAGCTACATATGTTTTGATACCAATTATTAATGCTTTCATCTACTTTTTCTTTTTGCATCCAATAATTAATTCTTTACCTTATTTCGTTGGATTTTTGACTTACTTATTTACTACAGTGATACTGTATTCTGCGTTAACATATGCTTTTCCAGTTCATATTTTAAGGAAATTAAATGGAAAGACAGTATTAATTAGTTCATTTACAACAATTTCAGCTGCACTGTTAAGTCCAATTTTGTTGTTCTATTTTTCTAGTTATATCAAATCCGGAAAATATTTATTAACTATTGAAACTGTAAAAAAAGAGACTGACATCTCGGATACATTAAAAAACATTATTTTGGATAATCCTGATCTAGTAGATGTGATTAATCACTTTTTGTTGAAAGAAGTTTCGAGTCAGTTGACTTCAATGATAAGTTTAGGAATAACTGCATTTACAATATCTTATATTATAGGTGGTTTATTAATTAATAGAAAAATAACGAAAAATAAATTGAAAGCAAAATCTATTTATAGAAAATTAATTAAAGAAGAATACCCAATGGAATATAAGAATTTAGTTGCTTGCTCGTATTACGGCGGAGAAGATTATGAAAACCTTTTATTAAATAATGATATAACTTCAAAAATAATCAAAGATAACGAGGTTAAATTAGATATTCCAAATTATTCAATAAAAACACAGTTTACAGCTTGGTTGAAAAGAAAAATAATTGTATACTCTATTTTCTCCTCATATAAAAAAATATTTAGTGAATTAAGGAAGTAGTTCAAAATCACTTGAAGTTACAAAAATAGTTCTTGAAATCTCCCAATGACGCCCTTTTTCTTGACTCTAGTGATTCTCCAAGCTGTTGAATCACACTCCTCGAACCGATGACAAGAACTACTTTATATTTCTGATTGATATGAACGTGTATGTTTTGCTACTGGTTTATTTCTCGATTATTTACTTATATAGGTTACATGCCATTCAGTATTGGAGACATTTGTTACTTTAGGGTTTTATCATTCTATAGACACTTTTTATATATAAAATTTCGTTGTAATAGCACTTTAGCACACCTTTCTTCTCCGAATCTTTCCGAGGGAGAAAGGGTGCTGAATGTTCAATTTGCTAGACAAGTTTTCAATATATGGGTTTAGCTCGTAAATGTGACGGAGCATATTCGGGTTGTGATTTTGAATGAAAAAAGTATTTGTTTTTCCTTGGTCCGTTATGACTTTATATAGTATGATCAAATGAATATGCAAGACTTAATGAATTCTATTTTGTTTCAAAATCCCTCTTCAAAATCGAATACATAAGCACATCATCAAACCCATGTTGACCAAGATCATACTCTCTCAATAAACCCTCTCGTACAAAATCAAAGTTCTCCAATAATTGAACAGAAGACGTATTTGCTGGATCAATGATGGCTTCTATTCGATTCAGGTTCATCTCCTGAAACCCATATCGCAACACCGCAGCAATCGCCTCGCTCATAATGCCTTTTCTCCAATGACCCTGATGCAATTCATAGCCAATTTCCGTACGGCAGTGTTGTTTTTCTAGATTGAGAAACCCACAGCTGCCGATGATCGCAGGATCATCTTTTAAAGAAATGCCCCACCGGATGCCTGTTTGTTCTTTGAAGATATCGTCATACCACTTGATTTCTCCTTTTGTGTCTTCGATGGTTTCATGTGCATCAATGCCCATGTAGCGGCACACGGTTTCATTGGATAAATAGATGTGCATGTCCTCAGCATCTGCGATCGTTGCTTGTTTTAAGATCAGTCTTTCGGTATGTATTGTTGGAAATGTTTGTGGAAAGGTGATTTTGTTCATTTGGTTATCCTCCATGCGATGTCTTTTGTTCTGTACATGCCTTACAATAAAAAACCCCTTCATTTCTCAGCCAAGCCTTCACCTCTGTCATTCCTTTTCTCTTTGGATAGACCAGCTTGACGTACACTTCTTCGTTTCCTTCTATCTTTTTCTGACAGCTAGCACACGCGGGTTCTTCGAATCGAAACAATCGACATACTCCTTTTTGTAGATATTTCTTCCATTATATCAAAAGTTCAAGTTGATCTTTTGAATCCATTCTTCACTTTTTCTATTTTTGTCCGACATATGCTAAGTAAAAGAAATTTCCATTTGTTGAAACCGTTTGAGAGAAAGCTTGCTCTAACAGGTGTAGGAGGTTGAGTGAGATGAAGCAAGTGCGTCTAATTAAAAAAGCACAAAAAGGGAATGTCCCGGCATCAAAAGCTAGTCGATAAATAAGAGAGCGAACATGGTTATACATGTTCGCTTTTTGTCTGTTGACGCATCAGTCGATTACGATTGAACGAATACCGAATCAACATCAACGCAACAAAACTGGCTAAACCGCCAATCCAGCTTAAGTTCGTGACATTTGTATATTGAATCATCACACCGCCGATTGACGATCCGAGCATCATGCCAATATTCATAATCGCTGTATTAAAGCTCAGCACGGTTTCTGATGCTTGGGGTTTTAGAGAGATGAGGTAAAACTGCTTTGCTGGCGTTGTCGTCCATGTTGCGATGCCCCATATGGCTAGTGTGATCAAGACGCTAATTGTAGAGAATTGTGTGAAAAATAAGGCGAAGAGAGCGAGCATCTGGATCATGATGCTGATCGAGATGGTTCGGTTTGGTCCCCATTGATCAACGGCGAAGCCGCCAAATCGTGAGCCAATAAAAGCAGCGATTCCTAAAATGAGTAAGGCGATACTTGTCATTTCAAGAGAAAAGCCAGCGGTCTGTCGTAATAAAGGCGAGATATAAGCGAATACCATTGTGTAGCCTAAGATCCAAAAGACGGTCGTGGCTAAGCCGCTGATCACCCTGCTATCTTGAAGGAGATGTAATTGTTGCTTCAATGGCAGATGTGAATGTCCCTCCATGGGTGGCAGTAATTGATAAAGCAGTAATAAAAGACAAGCAGTACCTAGTGCAATGATGAGAAAAATATAGTGCCAATCCACATGACCTGATAAAAATGTGCCAATAGGGACACCAAGTACGAGTGAAATGGTAAAACCAGTAATGACCGTTGCCATCGCGCTTCCCTTTTTTTCTGGAGGGGCGATCTGCGCTGCATAATTCGTGGCGACGACAATATATAAGCCGCCACTCATCGCCATGATAATTCGGGATAGCAGGAGCAGCACAAAGTGATGGCTAAAAAAGGCGACCACATTGCCTAAAATAAACACAAAAATAGCCGATAACAGAACCTTTTTTCGGTTCAATTTCGATGTTGCCATGACTAAAAAGAGAGCGCCTACTGCATAAAATAGAGAGTAAACGGTGATAAGCTGCCCGGCAGCAGGAATGGAGATGTGTAAATCAACTGCAATTATATCTAGAATGCCAGACACGACGAATTCTGAAGTGCCTGTGACAAATGAACCGACAGCTAAAAGAATAATCAATAGCTGATGAGATGTGTTTTTCATTTTTGAACCCTTCCTTCATTTTGATACGTTGTATTTAGTTTAAATTCCGTGCTAACATAAGTAAAATTGATGTTTTTCATGAAGGAGATGAGTGAATACTCATGAGCTTTGTTCGCTTTGATATTATTGCAAAAGTGGTCGAGCTTGGCAGTTTTACCGCAGCAGCTGAAGCATTAAATATGACGCAGTCCGCGGTCAGTCATGCGGTGGCAAGTTTAGAAACGGAGTGGGATGTGTCTTTATTCATTCGCGACCGAAAAAAGGGCATTATGCTGACAGACATCGGTCAAACCCTTCTCCCGCATATTAGAGAAGTGTTAAATAGGGTGGAGAAGATTCAGCAGGAAATTGCGTTAACGAAAAATATCGAAACGGGCTTGATTCGTATCGGAACATTTGCCAGTGCATCTGCTTGTTTATTGCCTAAGCTGCTTGTGAGCTATCAGAAAAAGCATCCGAAAATCGAATTTAAATTTTATGAGGGAACGTATGAAGAAATATTAGAGTGGCTGGACTCTGGCATCATTGATGTTGGTTTTGTTGTGAAAGGCCATGCAGATGAAGCCTTCGACTTGCTGCCGCTGATCAAAGATGAGATGGTGGTCGCCTATCATCCAAATCATCGATTTCACCGGCAGTCCATTGTAGATATCACAGATTTGGCGGATGAACCGTTTATTATGCCGACTGGCATGTATCAATCACATGTAGAGGATATTTTTGCTGAGGCTCAATTGAAGCCAGCTACTTTATTTGAAGTACACGATTGTACGACCATTGCTCGTATGGTTGGGGAAGGGCTTGGTGTCACAATAGGTCCTGAGCTGTTTTTAAAAACGCAGCAGCTTGTGCACATTCGACAGTTGAATGTCTCTCATCACCGCGAGGTTTCGCTCGCCTGTCCTTCTCTCTCCCAAGCTTCTCCGGCAGTGAAAGAGTTTTTCCATGTGGCCGAAACGGTTTTTGTAAAAGAGAAGGATTTAGAGAAGGGTGTATAAAGAACTAGATGTGATTTTCCAAATTCGTGTAATAAGACGAATGAAGCGGACATTTCTTTGAAAATTGTTCGCTTTTCGTATTGTGTTTTAAAAATGAAGTTGGTACAATAGACACAGAAATCAAATAGATAGAAGTCGTATAATCGCGGGGATATGGCCCGCAAGTTTCTACCAAGCTACCGTAAATGGCTTGACTACGTCAATTCACACTCGTTTGATATAAATCATGCATTGTTCTTGTTTTATGTCACGGTCTGAATTCACACTTGTAGTCAAGCGTCCCAAAACTGTTGGGGCGTTTTTTATTTGACTTGTGAATGGGACAGACTAAAGCAAAAGGACATGAAGGGAGTCAGTTGGCTTTGAAACAGTTTTTTCAGTTTGATGAGTTAGGAACGAATTACCGCAGAGAAATCATCGGTGGTTTAACCACATTTTTGTCGATGGCTTACATTTTGTTTGTCAATCCGATCACACTTGCTTTAGTGTCTGTACCGGATTTTCCAGATAAATTACGAATTGATCAGGGCGCTGTCTTTACAGCGACGGCGTTAGCCTCTGCCGCAGGGTGTATTCTGATGGGGTTGATTGCCAGGTATCCGATTGCAATTGCACCAGGTATGGGTTTGAATGCCTTCTTCGCCTTCTCGGTTGTTCTTGGCATGGGCATCACATGGGAAGCAGCACTTTCTGGTGTGTTTGTTTCAGGATTGATCTTTGTTGCCCTTTCTTTAACAGGTTTCCGTGAAAAAATCATCAATGCCATTCCGGCTGAGCTGAAGCTGGCGGTTGGTGCGGGTATTGGCTTGTTCATTACGTTTGTCGGTCTGCAAGGCTCTGGCATTATCGCCAATAATGATAATACGCTCGTTTCGATTGGAAACATTCACAGTGGTCCTGTCTTATTAACGGTGTTTGGTATCGTTGTGACCGTCATTTTAATGGTTCTTCGAGTGAATGCAGGTGTCTTCATCGGGATGCTTGTGACAGCTATTGCAGGAATGATTGTTGGTCTTGTCCCAGTACCGACGCAAATTGTGGGAAGTATTCCAAGCTTATCTCCAACCTTTGGACAAGCCTTGATTCATTTGCCAGAAATCTTCTCGATTCAAATGCTTGTCGTGATTTTAACGTTCTTATTCGTTGGGTTCTTTGATACAGCAGGAACGCTTGTGGCTGTTGCAACCCAAGCTGGTTTAATGAAAAATAATGAGCTGCCGCGTGCAGGAAGAGCACTTCTGGCGGATTCATCTTCAATCGTTGTAGGTTCTGTCCTTGGAACATCGACGACAACGTCTTATGTTGAATCCAGCTCAGGTGTAGCTGCTGGTGCGCGTTCTGGATTTGCAGCTGTCGTAACAGGTATTTTCTTCTTACTTGCGATGTTCTTCTCGCCGCTATTATCCATCGTTACATCGAATGTGACAGCACCTGCTTTAATCATTGTCGGTGCACTGATGGTCGCTCCGCTTGCGAAGATTGCCTGGGATCGTTTTGAAATTGCCGTACCAGCCTTCTTAACGATGATTATGATGCCACTCACATACAGTATTGCAACAGGGATTGCGGTCGGCTTTATTTTCTACCCGATTACGATGATCTTTAAAGGGAAAGCCAAAGAAGTACATCCGATTATGTACGGATTGTTTGTGATCTTTATTCTTTACTTTGCTTTCTTAAATCATTAATTGTTCGCCTGAAACAGCAGCTCATGGAAGCTGCTGTTTTTTTGTTTTTGTCTTATTTTCTTACCATTTTAAAACCTCTGCTGCCCTTTATCCGTCTATTCGTATGAACGTCAAGGAATCTTGACTGAACAGAGAGACTCCGCTACTTTAAGAGGAGTCATCCGAACAGGACATTCGTATGAGCCTGTTTGGATTGTGCTGGATAGGAGTTGATATGAGATGTTAGAAAAAGATCAAGAGCAAAGTACATCAGACTTAAAAAATGAAGAGCCATCAATAGATCAAGAAACGAGGCAATCCCGCCTCAGCAGAAGCGCCGCAAAACGTGGAAGAACCTCGAAAGCAAAAGCAGCAGCGGCTGATGAGCGTTCTGCCATTCAGCGTATGCTGCAAGGTGTAGGAGGCGCGTTTAAGCGCTATGGCTCATATGGACTTGCGATGTTAAAATCACCGAGTCGAGCAATCAATCAAGCGGAAACATTACGGATGAAGTACGCCTGGATTTCGATTGTGTTATGCAGCGTGTTTTTTGCTTTAGGCAACTATGTTCAATTAAAGGCGTCAAAGACCCGTTTATTAGGCTTTGGCATTCATTACTCTTTTGGTGACGCCTTTTTGAGGATAGCGGTCTTTACACTCATCCTGTTGACATTGATGATGCTTACCGTCTGGTTACTCGGAAAGTACATGCTAAAAGGAAACATATCACTGAAAGAAGTGATCATGAAGTTTGGTGCCGCCCTTGTGCCGGTTTTGGTTTTATCCATCCTTTGGCTTGTATTTGCCATGATGAATATTCCATATGTGACGGTCATTTTATCTGTGATGATGTTTTTTGGTCTCCAGTTGATTGCGGTCGTACTCTTTCGCTCGATTCAATCGGAGCATGAAGCGGTGCGCGGTGATTTGATGTATGCGGGCTGGATCTTTTTATTGGTGGAGCTTGTCATCATTGCACTACTCTGGAGCATTGTCGGAGAGTATTTGATTCCATCACTTGTTCCTGTTCGATTTGGATAAACACACTGAAAGCCTCCTTTTTTGAAAAAGGAGGCTTTCATGTTGAGAAGAGGAAAAAACGGGTAAACTCTTGGTAACAAAGACCACCTTTGTTGTCGAAAGATATATGTGTTTTTCTCGCGCAAATTTGATTGTATCAAGGTATGTTCTCTAGTAGAATATGGGGTGCTTTATTTGATTTTTAGTGCAGGGGGTTCGAATCGTGCTTCAACAACTTTTATCCAATGCGTTCACCATGGTTTTGATCATTTTAGTGATTAATATTGTCTATGTTTCTTTTTCCACTATGCGTTTGATTTTAACAATGAAAGGCAGACGGTACGCAGCTGCTTTTGCTGGTACGATTGAAATGCTTATTTATGTCATTGGGTTAAGTATCGTACTTGATAACTTAGATCAAATACAAAATGTCATTGCGTATGCGCTAGGTTATGGAATGGGGATCATTGTCGGGATGAAAATTGAAGAGAAGCTGGCACTTGGCTACACAACTGTTAACGTGATCACAAAAGAATTGGATGTCGATCTCCCAAGACAATTGAGAGAAAAAGGATATGGTGTCACCAGCTGGGTAGCAGGCGGTCTTGAAGGAGACCGGACAGCATTGCAAATTTTAACACCGAGAAAATATGAACTGCAATTATATGAAACGATTAAAACGCTGGATTCAAAGGCATTTATCATTTCGTATGAGCCCAAATCGATTCACGGCGGCTTCTGGGTGAAGGCTGTGAAGAAAAGGAGAATTAAAGAATGACCGCAAAACCAAAGAAGAAGAAATTCTATGTGGAAGACAACATGACGATTGATCAAGTGTTGTCCCAGATGGCAGCGGAAGGCTACTCGCCTGTCCGACGAATGGAGGAGCCCATTTTTCAGGAAAAGAAGGAAAATGGGTCGATTCAGATCATTCCGATTGGGAAAAAAATCGTATTTGAAGGAAAAATAGTCTAAATCCGAACATTAAAACGACGACTTCATAGATTGTTCGATAAATCCGTTGACATCATGAACATCCGTTGTTAAGATAAACATGAAATCAAAACACGAGCCTCATATAATCTTGGGAATATGGCCCATAAGTTTCTACCCAGTTACCGTAAATGACTGGACTATGCAGGATAGTGAACAAAACTGACATGGCGTTTCAAAAGCGAACAGCGCTTACCATGGCCCGGTTTGTGTTGCTTCCTAACAATGCAATGCAAATCGGGCCTTTTTGTTCGGCGTTTGACAAGCTGCTTAGGTTTGGGAAGCGTGTCAAACGATACAAAATCGAATATCAGCTTAAAGGTGGGGACAAAATGAAGCCGCTTGTAGGTGTCATCATGGGAAGTACATCTGATTGGGAAACAATGAAAAATGCGTGCGATATCTTAGAGGAATTAGACATTCCGTATGAAAAACAGGTGGTATCCGCACATCGGACACCTGACTTGATGTTTGAATATGCGGCAGAAGCAAGAGGTAAAGGACTAAAAGTCATCATTGCCGGTGCTGGAGGCGCAGCACATTTACCGGGGATGGTCGCAGCGAAAACGACACTGCCGGTCATTGGTGTGCCCGTACAATCAAAAGCACTAAATGGGCTGGATTCCTTATTATCCATCGTTCAAATGCCAGGCGGTGTACCAGTTGCGACAGTGGCGATTGGCAAAGCCGGTGCAACAAATGCAGGGCTTCTTGCCGCGCAAATGATTTCAGCATTTGATGAAACAATCGCTGCTCGCCTTGAAGAAAGAAGAGAGCAAACAAAACAGACTGTACTAGAAAGCAGTGATCAGCTTGGCTAAGCAGACCATTTTTCCAAACGCAACCATCGGTATTATCGGCGGAGGACAGCTTGGCAGATATATGGCCGTCAGCGCAAAGCAAATGGGATACCGGGCAGCTGTGTTAGATCCAGTCGCACAATCTCCTTGTGGACAGGTTGCTGATACAGAAATCACAGCTGCATATAGTGACCTCGAAGCGATTCGACAGCTGGCAGAAATCAGCGATGTCGTGACATATGAATTTGAAAATATTGATTATGATGCACTTAATCAATTGAAGGAAGAAGCCAATTTACCGCAAGGAAGTGAACTTCTTCTTTTAACTCAAAATCGTGAAACGGAGAAAAAAGGGATTGTAGACGCAGGCTGTGAAGTCGCGCCTTATCGCATCGTTCATGATAAAAAAGAGCTGAAAGACGCAGTAACCGTTCTTGGTTTGCCAGCCGTGCTGAAAACATGCAGAGGCGGCTACGACGGAAAAGGACAGTACGTGATCAAGGAAAAAGGACAGCTTCATGAAGCAGCAGCATTGCTCACACATGGAACTTGTATTTTAGAAAGCTGGGTCCCATTTCAAATGGAGCTCTCGGTGATCGTCACTCGTTCTATTCATGGGGAGATTGCGGTATTCCCAGTCGCTGAGAACATTCATAAGCACAACATTTTGTTCCAAAGCATTGTGCCTGCAAGGGTAGAGGAACGCATTCAGGAGAAGGCAAAAGAGCTGGCAACGACACTGGCTGAAAAGCTGGGGCTAGTCGGTACACTTGCTGTAGAACTGTTCCTGACAAACGAGGGAGAGCTGCTCGTCAATGAACTGGCGCCTCGCCCGCATAATTCTGGTCATTATACGCTCGATTTATGTGAGACGAGTCAGTTTGAACAGCACGTTCGCGCGATATGCGGTTTGCCGCTTGGCGGTACAGCCCTTTTCTCAGAGGGCATGATGGTGAACTTATTAGGCGATGAAGTGGACATCCCAACAGAGCATCCTGAGCTTCTCAAAGAAGCGAAGCTTTATCTATATGGAAAGCATGAAGTAAAAGCCGGCCGCAAAATGGGTCACATGACATTTATGAAACAGATTGATGATGAATGGATGACAAACATCACAAAGATATGGACTGAAAGAGATGGAGGAAACGGGAAATGATCGAACGTTACGCACGACCAGAAATGTCAGCAATCTGGACAGAGGAAAACAAATTTAATGCATGGCTTGAAGTAGAAATTCTCGCTTGTGAAGCTTGGGCAGAGCTTGGTGTTATTCCGAAAGAAGACGTTGTGACCATGCGCAAGAATGCAAGCTTTGATATTGATCGTATTCTAGAGATTGAACAAGACACGCGCCACGACGTGGTTGCCTTTACGCGTGCTGTATCTGAATCTCTAGGAGAAGAAAGAAAGTGGGTTCATTACGGGTTAACATCTACAGACGTAGTGGATACGGCGCTTTCATATTTATTAAAGCAGGCGAACGATATCTTGCTCAAGGACATTGAGAGATTTGTTGACATCCTAAAAGAAAAAGCAAAAGAGCACAAATATACCGTCATGATGGGCCGTACACACGGTGTACACGCTGAACCGACAACATTTGGCCTGAAGCTTGGTCTGTGGTACGAAGAAATGAAGCGTAACCTAGAACGTTTTAAACAAGCAAAAGCTGGCATCGAGTACGGCAAAATTTCTGGTGCTGTTGGCACATATGCGAACATCGACCCGTTTGTTGAGCAATATGTATGTGAGAAGCTTGGCATCAAAGCTGCACCAATTTCCACCCAAACCTTGCAGCGTGATCGTCATGCAGATTACATGGCTACTCTTGCACTCGTCGCAACAAGCATTGAGAAATTTGCTGTTGAAATTCGTGGACTTCAAAAGAGTGAAACACGTGAAGTCGAAGAGTTCTTTGCAAAAGGACAAAAAGGATCATCAGCAATGCCGCATAAACGGAACCCAATCGGCTCTGAAAACATGACGGGAATTGCCCGCGTGATCCGTGGATATATGCTGACAGCTTATGAGAATGTACCACTTTGGCATGAGCGTGATATTTCTCATTCGTCTGCTGAACGCATCATTTTACCAGATGCAACGATTGCACTGAACTACATGCTAAACCGTTTTTCAAACATTGTGAAAAACTTGACGGTCTTCCCTGAGAACATGAAACGCAACATGGACCGCACACTTGGCTTGATTTACTCACAGCGCGTTCTTCTTGCATTAATCGATACAGGCATGGCACGTGAAGAGGCATATGATACGGTTCAGCCAAAGGCAATGGAAGCGTGGGAGAAGCAAGTACCATTCCGTTCATTAGTAGAAGCGGAAGAGAAAATCACATCACGCTTAACACCTGAACAAATCGCTGACTGCTTCGATTACAACTATCATTTGAAAAATGTCGATATGATTTTCGAACGTCTAGGTCTTGCGTAAGAAAAGGGCCGCCTGCTTGTCAGGTGCCCAATCCTGAAAATTGCCAACATTCAAATTAGGAGGCCAACCTGAATGACTGTGAAACAAGAACTTCTCTACGAAGGCAAAGCGAAAAAAATCTATCAGACCGATGACGAGCATATTTTATATGTCGAATATAAAGACTCAGCGACAGCATTTAACGGCGAAAAGAAAGCTGAAATCGAAGGCAAAGGCAGACTGAATAACGAAATTTCAAGCTTAATCTTTCAAATGCTGCATGAGAAAGGGATCAACAATCACTTTGTGAAACGAATCTCTGAAACAGAACAGCTCATTCAAAAGGTGCAGATTGTTCCGCTTGAAGTAGTAGTACGAAATGTGGTGGCAGGCAGTATGTCAAAGCGCCTTGGCATTCCAGAGGGAACGAAACTGGATACACCATTGATCGAGTTTTACTACAAGGATGATGCACTCGGCGATCCGCTCATTACAGAAGATCATATTCACATTTTACATGCAGCGACACCAGAACAGGTCGAGGAAATGAAACAGATCACAAGACAAGTGAATGAAGAGTTAAAGCAAATCTTCTCAGACTGCCATGTGAATTTAATTGATTTCAAGCTTGAATTCGGAATAGATCAAGAGAATCGTATTTTGCTAGCTGATGAGATTTCACCTGATACGTGCAGGCTTTGGGACAAAGATACAAACGAAAAGCTTGATAAAGACGTGTTCAGACGAAACCTGGGCGGCTTAACGAATGCATACGAAGAAATTTTCAAAAGACTTGGAGGCCATAAACATGTATAAAGTGAAAATTTTTGTCAGCTTAAAAGAGAGCGTTCTTGATCCACAAGGAAGTGCCGTGCAGCACGCCTTGCACAGCATGTCTTATCAGGAAGTAAAGGATGTCCGTATCGGGAAATACATGGAGCTTGTCATTGAAAAATCAGATCGTGATTTAGACACAGTCGTCAAAGAAATGTGTGAAAAATTACTGGCCAACACGGTGATTGAAGATTATCGCTATGAGGTGGAGGAGGTTGTCGCACAGTGAAGTTTGCAGTGATCGTCTTGCCTGGCTCTAACTGTGATATCGATATGTACCATGCGATTCAAGATGAGTTAGGTGAACAAGTTGAATATGTATGGCACGACGAAACGAGTCTAGACGGATTTGACGGTGTACTCGTACCAGGCGGTTTCTCTTATGGGGATTACTTAAGATGTGGTGCGATTGCTCGTTTCTCAAACATCATGCCGGCGGTGAAAAAAGCAGCTGCGGAAGGAAAGCCTGTTCTTGGTGTTTGTAACGGGTTCCAAATTCTTCAGGAGCTTGGCATTCTTCCAGGTGCGATGAGACGAAATAAAGACTTGAAATTTATCTGTCGTCCAGTTGAACTCATTGTAGAGAACAACGAAACGCAATTTACAAGCGGCTATCAAAAAGGCGAATCCATTACGATTCCTGTAGCGCACGGTGAAGGCAACTTCTACTGTGATGAAGACACTTTAGCGAAGCTCATTCAAAATGGCCAAATCGCTTTCACTTACGGAGACGATATTAACGGCAGTGTCAATCGAATTGCAGGTATAACGAATGAAGAGGGCAATGTACTCGGCATGATGCCGCACCCTGAGCGCGCGGTTGATTCATTACTAGGCAGCGCAGACGGACTTAAATTGTTTCAATCTATCGTGAAAAATTGGAGGGACACTCATGTCACTACTGCTTGAACCAAGTCACAAGCAAATTAAAGAAGAGAAATTGTATCAGCAAATGGGATTGAGTGATGAAGAATTCGCTTTAATCGAATCCATTATTGGCAGGCTGCCAAACTACACAGAAACGGGCATTTTTTCTGTCATGTGGTCAGAGCATTGCAGTTATAAAAACTCAAAGCCTGTCTTAAGCAAATTCCCGACAAAAGGAGAGCATGTTCTTCAAGGTCCTGGGGAAGGCGCTGGAATCGTGGATATTGGAGACAACCAAGCGGTTGTATTTAAAATCGAATCACATAACCATCCATCTGCGATTGAACCGTATCAAGGAGCAGCTACAGGTGTCGGCGGAATTATCCGTGATGTATTCTCCATGGGTGCGCGTCCAATTGCTGTACTAAACTCTCTTCGTTTTGGTGAACTGACTTCACCGCGCGTGAAGTACTTGTTTGAAGAAGTAGTGGCAGGGATCGCAGGCTATGGAAACTGTATCGGAATTCCTACAGTCGGCGGAGAAGTTCATTTTGATCAAAGCTATGAAGGCAATCCGCTCGTAAATGCGATGTGTGTTGGATTAATCAACCATGAGGACATCAAAAAAGGGCAGGCCAAAGGTGTCGGCAACACGGTGATGTACGTTGGTGCTAAAACGGGACGTGACGGTATTCACGGTGCAACATTTGCGTCTGAAGAATTTTCTGATGAATCAGAAGAAAAACGTTCAGCGGTTCAAGTCGGCGATCCATTTATGGAAAAACTGCTGCTTGAAGCGTGCCTTGAAGTCATCAAAAACGATGCGCTCGTTGGGATTCAAGATATGGGAGCGGCTGGCTTAACAAGCTCAAGCGCGGAAATGGCAAGTAAAGCAGGTTCTGGAATCGAGATGAATCTAGACCTCATTCCGCAGCGTGAAACAGGCATGTCGGCATACGAAATGATGCTGTCTGAATCGCAAGAGAGAATGCTGCTGGTCATTGAAAAAGGCCGCGAACAAGAAATCATTGATATTTTCGAAAAATACGATCTTGAAGCGGTATCAGTCGGTCATGTGACAGACGATAAAATGCTTCGTTTACTCCATCAAGGTGAAGTCGTATGTGAGCTTCCTGTTGACGCTCTTGCAGAAGAAGCGCCGGTTTATCACAAGCCGTCAAGTGAGCCTGCATACTATCGTGAGTTTTTAGAAACAAAAGTTGAAGCTCCAGCCATCACAGATGCAGCCGAAACGTTAAAGCAGCTCCTCCAGCAGCCAACAATTGCGAGTAAAGAATGGGTTTATGATCAGTATGACTACATGGTTCGGACAAATACCGTCGTTGCACCGGGCTCTGATGCGGGCGTTTTAAGAATCCGTGGAACGAAAAAAGCCCTAGCGATGACAACAGATTGTAACGCACGCTATCTCTACCTTGATCCAGAGGTCGGCGGGAAAATCGCCGTCGCAGAAGCAGCACGTAACATTGTCTGCTCAGGCGCGCGTCCGCTAGCAGTGACAGATAACCTGAACTTCGGTAACCCGGAGAAACCAGAAATTTTCTGGCAAATAGAAAAGTCAGCTGACGGTATTAGCGAAGCATGCCGCACGCTAAGCACACCAGTTATCGGTGGGAACGTCTCTTTATATAACGAATCAAATGGAACAGCGATTTACCCAACTCCAGTCATTGGAATGGTTGGTTTGGTTGAAGATACTGCTCATATTACGACTCAATCGTTCCAGCAGGCTGGCGATGTGATTTTCGTCATTGGTGAGACGAAGGAAGAATTCGCAGGCAGTGAGCTTCAAAAGATGACAGAAGGCCGTATTTACGGAAAAGCACCAGACATTGATTTGGATGTAGAGCTGACGCGTCAAGAAGCTCTGCTAGCCGCGATTCAAAACGGTCTCGTTCAATCAGCACACGATGTATCTGAAGGCGGGCTTGGTGTAGCACTTGCTGAAAGTACATTTGGAACAGACGGTCTTGGCGCAGATATCCAAATCGATTTAAACAGCGAAGCTTCCTTATTCAGTGAAACACAGTCACGTTTTGTTGTCACAGTCAGACCAGAGCACCGCGAAGCGTTTGCTGCGGCTGTCAAAGATGCGAAAGAAGTCGGAACGGTCACAAATGATGGTGTATTTACCGTCAAAAATCAAGAAGGACAACAATGGATTCATGCAGCGGTCAACGAGCTTGAACGTGCATGGAAAGGAGCGATCCCATGCTTGCTGAAATCAGAGGCTTAAATGAAGAGTGTGGTGTCTTTGGGGTTTGGGGACACGAAGAAGCCCCGCAAATCACATATTACGGATTGCATAGCCTTCAGCACCGAGGACAAGAAGGTGCGGGAATCATTGCAACAGATGGTGAGAACCTGACATCACACAAAGGCCTTGGACTGATTACGGAAGTCTTTCAAAACGGTGAGCTAAAGGATTTGAAAGGAAAAGGGGCGATCGGACACGTTCGGTATGCGACAGCAGGCGGAGGCGGCTTTGAAAATGTGCAGCCCCTCTTCTTCCGCTCGCAAAACAACGGCAGTCTTGCCCTTGCTCATAATGGAAACTTAGTGAATGCAACGCAGTTAAAGCAGCAGCTAGAGAACCAAGGGAGCATTTTCCAGACCTCTTCTGATACCGAAGTGCTGGCTCATTTAATTAAGCGCAGCGGGCATATTGAATTAAAAGAGCAGATCAAAAATGCGCTGTCCATGCTGAAAGGAGCATATGCTTTCTTAATCATGACGGAAACAGAAATGATCGTGGCGCTTGATCCGAACGGCTTACGCCCGCTTTCACTTGGTATGCTTGGAGATGCTTATGTCGTCGCTTCTGAAACATGTGCATTTGATGTCGTCGGTGCTACGTATTTACGTGATGTGGAGCCTGGCGAAATGCTGATCATTAATGATGAAGGCTTGAAATCTGAGCGCTTCTCGATGAACATAAACCGCAGCATGTGCAGCATGGAATACATTTATTTCTCAAGACCTGACAGCAATATCAACGGCATCAATGTGCATAGTGCGAGAAAGAATCTTGGCAAAAAGCTTGCCGAAGAAGCGCATGTCGAAGCAGATGTTGTGACAGGTGTACCAGATTCCAGTATTTCTGCAGCGATTGGATATGCCGAAGCAACAGGTATTCCGTATGAGCTCGGTTTGATTAAGAACCGTTATGTCGGCCGGACGTTTATCCAGCCGTCTCAAGCATTGCGTGAGCAGGGCGTACGGATGAAGCTGTCTGCTGTGCGCGGGGTTGTCGAAGGAAAACGTGTCGTGATGGTGGATGATTCCATCGTACGCGGTACAACGAGCCGCAGAATTGTCACGATGCTAAGAGAAGCGGGTGCGACGGAAGTCCATGTACGCATTAGTTCACCGCCAATCGCGCATCCATGTTTTTATGGAATTGATACGTCCACACACGAAGAGCTGATTGCTTCTTCTCATTCAGTGGAAGAAATTAGACAGGAAATCGGTGCAGACTCCATTGCATTTTTATCTGTAGACGGTTTAATGGACGGGATTGGCAGGAAGTATGATGATCCGCAGCGCGGTCAGTGTTTAGCATGCTTTACTGGTAAATACCCGACTGAAATTTATGAAGATACAGTTCTTCCGCATGTGAAGGAAACGGTCCTGACGAAATAATCGAATAAAGGAGCAGCAGTCAAGATGAGTTGATATGCTGCTCTTTCATTCTGCCGAAAATACATGGAAAGCAGCAGCTAAAAGGAGTGAATGGGATGTCAGAAGCATATAAAAACGCCGGTGTCGACATCGAAGCAGGGTACGAATCCGTCAAACGAATGAAAACACACGTAGAACGTACAAAACGAGCAGGTGTTATGGGCGCTCTAGGTGGATTTGGCGGTATGTTTGATCTATCTGAGCTGCCATACAAAAAGCCCGTTCTTGTTTCAGGAACAGATGGTGTCGGAACGAAATTAAAGCTTGCCTTTTTAATGGATAAACACGATACGATCGGCGTCGATGCCGTGGCCATGTGTGTCAACGATGTGCTTGCACAAGGGGCAGAACCGCTCTTTTTCTTAGATTACTTAGCCGTTGGAAAAGCAGATCCGCTAAAAATTGAATCCATTGTCAAAGGTGTGGCTGACGGATGTGAGCAGTCTGGTTCAGCACTTGTCGGCGGTGAGACAGCCGAAATGCCAGGTCTTTACACAGAAGAAGAATATGATATTGCTGGTTTTTCGGTAGGTGTCGTTGAAAAGGACGAAATCGTGACAGGAAACAGTATCAAAGAGGGACATTTGCTCATTGGACTCAGCTCAAGCGGAATTCATAGCAATGGATACTCTCTCGTTCGTAAAGTTTTGCTGGAAGACGCTGGTCTTGATCTGCACCAAAGGTATGAACCTTTTACAAGACCGCTCGGTGAAGAGCTTCTTGAACCGACAAAAATTTATGTGAAGCCCGTACTCAAACAAGTAAAAGCCGGCAAAGTTGACGGCATGGCACATGTGACAGGCGGCGGTTTTATTGAAAATTTACCACGTATGCTGCCTGAAGGTCTTGGCGTTGAGATTGATAACGGCTCATGGCCAGTGCCACCAATTTTCTCCTTTATTCAAGAAAAGGGTCAGTTGAAGGCAGAAGAGATGTTCAACGTGTTTAATATGGGCATTGGCTTTGTCTTAGCTGTCAAAGAGGACGATCTTGTGGATGTGATTAGTGAGCTTGAACAGGATGGAGAGAAAGCATTTCTCATCGGACGTGTTCAAAAAGGAGAAGGTGTCACATTCGGCGGTGGAAGCCTCTCATGAAGAAGTTTGCGATCTTCGCCTCTGGAAGCGGAACGAACTTTCAAGCCATTATAGATACGTTAAAAGAAGAACAGTGGCAGGCAGAGGCCGCCATTGTGATTTGTGATAAACCGGGTGCGAAGGTGCTGGAGCGTGCTGAGAAAGAGGGCATTGCCTCCTTTGCTTTTACCCCGAAGGCTTTTCCGAATAAAGCCGCTTTTGAACAAACGATCATCGAACAGCTTAGGCTTCATGAAGTAGAATGGGTTTTCCTTGCTGGGTATATGAGACTGATCGGTCCGACATTACTTGAAGCGTATAGAGGGAAAATCGTGAATATTCACCCATCTTTGCTGCCAGCCTTCCCAGGTCTTGATGCCATCGGGCAAGCCTATCAAGCAGGCGTCAAAGTGGCAGGCATCACCGTCCATTTTGTCGATGAAGGGATGGATACAGGTCCGATTATTGATCAAGCCGCAATTTATATTGAACAAGGTGAAGAGCTTGAATCGATTGAAAAAAGAATGCATGAACTAGAACACACACTATATCCAAAAGTGATCAAATCACTTTTAGAATTATCTTAATGAGGTGACGAAAGCATGACGATCAAACGCGCATTAATCAGTGTTTCCGATAAAACGAATCTTGTACCTTTTGTGAAAGAATTAACAGAACTTGGTGTTGAAGTCATTTCAACTGGAGGTACACATAAGCTTCTTCAAGAGAACGGCATTGATGTCATTGGGATTTCTGAAGTCACTGGATTCCCTGAAATCATGGACGGACGACTCAAAACGCTTCACCCGAACATTCATGGTGGATTATTGGCAGTGAGAGAAAACGATGAGCATATGGCACAGATTGAAAAGCATGGCATTCAGCCGATTGATCTTGTTGTCGTGAATCTCTATCCATTCAAAGAGACGATCTCAAAAGACGATGTGACGTATGAAGAAGCGATTGAAAACATTGATATTGGCGGACCGGGAATGCTTCGTGCGGCATCGAAAAACCACCAAGACGTCACAGTGATTGTCGATCCTCGTGATTATGGTACAGTCGTTCAGCAGATCAAAGAAGGCGGCGTGCCGCTAGAGAAAAAACGTGAGCTTGCGGCGAAGGTATTCCGTCATACGGCTGCTTACGATGCCCTCATTGCGGATTATTTAACGAACTATGTTGGCGAAACGGAGCCAGAGCAGTTCACCGTCACGTTTGAGAAAAAACAATCTCTTCGTTATGGAGAAAACCCGCACCAAGCAGCGACTTTCTATGAAAATGCTCTTCCAAGCAAAGGCTCTTTGGCTACTGCAACGCAATTACATGGAAAAGAACTTTCTTATAACAATATCAAAGATGCAGATGCAGCTCTTCAAATCGTACGTGAATTTACGGAGCCAGCGGCTGTGGCTGTAAAACATATGAATCCGTGCGGTGTTGGTACAGGAGAAACGATTGCAGAAGCCTTTGACCGTGCATTCAAAGCAGATGAAACCTCTATTTTTGGCGGCATTGTGGCACTGAACCGTGAAGTAGACAAACAAACGGCTGACGTGCTGCATACGATTTTCTTAGAAATTGTCATCGCCCCAACGTTTAGCCAAGAAGCACTTGACGTGTTAACAGCGAAAAAGAATCTTCGTCTATTAACACTAGATGTAGAAGCGAATCTTGAGAAAAAAGAAAAGCAGCTGACAAGTGTCCATGGCGGACTGCTCGTGCAGGATATTGATACGTACGGCTTAGAGGAAGCAACCATTTCTATTCCAACAAAAAGAGAACCAACAGAAGACGAATGGAAAGATTTAAAGCTTGCATGGAAAGTCGTCAAGCATGTGAAATCAAATGCCATTGTCCTCGCAAAAGGTCAAATGACAGCAGGGATCGGCGCTGGTCAGATGAACCGTGTGGGCTCAGCGAACATTGCGATTGAACAAGCAGGTGAAAAAGCGAAAGGAAGCGCACTAGGCTCTGATGCATTCTTCCCAATGGGCGATACAGTGGAAGCTGCTGCGAAGGCAGGCGTCACAGCGATCATCCAGCCAGGCGGTTCCATTCGTGATGAAGAATCGATTCAAAAGGCAGATGAATACGGCATCGCCATGGTCTTCACTGGCGTTAGACATTTCAAACATTAAGGGGATGACAGTGTGAACGTATTAATTATCGGCAGAGGCGGAAGAGAGCATACCATCGCATGGAAAGTGAAGCAAAGTGAACTTGTCAGCCAAGTATTTGTCGCACCCGGCAATGATGGAATGACAGATGCTGCGAAGCTTGTACCAATCGATGAAGGTAATCATGAGGCATTAATTCGTTTTGCAAAAGATAATGAAATAGGCTTAACGATTGTCGGTCCAGAGGTTCCTTTAATTGCAGGTGTGGTGGATGCATTTGAAGAGGCAGGTCTAAAGGTATTTGGACCAAATGCAAAAGCTGCGGTTATTGAAGGATCAAAGGAATTTGCAAAAGACTTAATGAAAAACTATGATATCCCGACCGCCGCTTACGCTACCTTCACATCGTTTGAAGAAGCGAAGGCTTATGTGGAAGAAAAGGGTGCGCCGATTGTCATTAAAGCAGACGGTCTTGCAGCAGGAAAAGGCGTGACAGTCGCGATGACACTTGAAGAGGCGATCAACTGTCTGCACGACTTTTTGGAAGATGAAAAGTTTGGCGATGCGAGTGCATCTGTCGTCATCGAGGAATTTTTAACAGGCGAGGAATTTTCACTGATGGCCTTTGTCAATGGAGAAAAGGTGTATCCAATGGTGATCGCGCAGGATCACAAACGGGCATTTGAAGATGACAAAGGACCGAATACCGGCGGGATGGGGGCTTATTCGCCAGTTCCGCAAATTTCAGATGAAGTCGTCCAAAAAGCGGTGGAAGATGTCGTCAAACCGGCGGCTCGCGCAATGGTGCAGGAAGAGCGTCCGTTTACAGGCATTTTATATGCAGGCTTAATGCTGACACCAGAAGGCTCAAAGGTCATTGAATTCAATGCACGCTTTGGCGATCCTGAAACGCAGGTTGTTCTCCCTCGTCTTGAATCAGATCTAGTCCAAGTCTTCCTCGATATTCTAGATGGAAAAGATGTGGACTTGCAGTGGAAAGACACTGCCGCTGTCAGTGTAGTTCTTGCTTCAGAAGGATACCCGGAGGCCTACGCAAAAGGCACACCAATCGGTGCTTTGCAAACGAGTGTGTCTGATGTCGTGACCTTCCACGCAGGAACAAAAAAAGAAAACGATCAATTCGTCACAAATGGCGGCCGTGTAGCGAATGTGACGGCATTTGACGACACATTTGAAGCGGCAAGATCAAGAGTGTATGAAGCCGTTGAAGAAATCATGCAGCCAGGTCTATTTTACCGCCGTGACATTGGCGCCCGTGCGCTGAAGGCTGCGGGGAAATCGATTTAATCAAAACACCTTTCTATCTGTCGAGATGGAAAGGTGTTTTTTGTTCGTGAGAAGGGATGCCGATTGAATATGAAGAAGTAATATGGGATCACGAGTTGATGGGGAGTCAGTATGATCATTCAAGGAATCATTCTATTTGCAATCGTATTACTTATTTTATTTGTCGTGTTCTCAAATCTCATCATGAATGAAGCAAGAAAGCAAAACAAAGTCAAAAAGAGATCAGCCATGATGTATATGAGCATGTCTATATTGGTGAGTATGGCGATTGTCTCATCCATTTGGAAGTTCTTTATTAACTGATTCATAGAGAGGAATGAGTGTATGGTGCAATTGAAGAAACTTGCAAACGAGCGTTTTTCTGCCTTGATCTGTATTGATTCATTTAATGAGCGAATCCGTTTAGATGATTATAGCGGCAGGGTGCGGGATGTTATTCAGTCAGTTCTTCAGGAAGCGGCGGGCTGCAAGGCTTCTAAGGTCATTGTGAAAGTAAGGCGTGAGCATGTGCCGCTTTTTTTAGAAAAAGGTTTTCGGCTTGAAGGGGTGTTTTCTCATTATTTTCTTGGAAGTGACGCTTACGGGATGTCGCTTTTTCTCACTGAGGATCGAATGAACAGTTCGTATTGGCTGGAGGAAGATGAGATCGTCGCATCCATTCAAGCGAAGGAGATGAAAAAAGACCAAGGCACGTGGCAGGATGAGTATGTGATGAGGAAAGCCGATCTGAAGGATATTCACAAGCTGGCAAAGCTCTATGATACAGTCTTTGAAACGTATCCCACGCCAATGAACGAGCCAGATTATATCCAAAAGGTAATGGAGGAAGGGACGATTTTTTATGCCGTTGAACATGACGGACACATTGTGAGTGCGGCATCCGCTGAAATCAATGCGCCGTATGGCCATGCGGAATTAACAGATTGTGCGACCCTTCCATCATACAGAAAACTAGGATTCATGCATCATTTGATTCTAGCACTTGAAAAAGAACTCCAGTCGATGCATATCTATGTCTTTTATTCTCTTGCACGTGCACTGTCCTATGGAATGAATCAAGTGTTTTATCAGCTCGGTTATACGTATACCGGGCGCTTCCAAAACAACTGCTATATTTTTGACAAAATTGAAGATATGAATCTATGGGTCAAAACGCCGAATGAATCATGAAATGGTTCTCATCTGATCAAGCAGACCAGATAGGCGGTACGCCATGATACTGAGCTGCAGCTTCATCCGATCATCAGTGGATTTGAGGCTGCAGCCTGTTCTCGTTTCAATTTGTTTCAGCCGGTAGCTTAATGTATGTCTGTGAATAAACAATTCTCCCGCAGATTTTTGAATATTTTCATTGTGTGCCAAATACACTTCGAGTGTATGGATAAGGTCAGCCCCTTGTTTATTCGTATAAAGCAAAGGACTTAACAGCTCCACGTAAAAGTCATGCAAATTCATACCCGCTTCATTCATTTCAAGAAGCATGCCATATAAGCCAAGCTTTTGATAATGAATGATGCTTTCGTCTGTTTTTAAAAGCGGAAGAAGTCTTGCTGCATACTGCGCTTCCTTCGCGCTTTTTGCAAAGAGACTGATCTGGTCATAGGCTCTCCCGATGCCAATTACAATCGGATGGACAGGAAAAAAATACGACCAAGTGCTCCGGCACTCCTCTGCTGCGCGATACCACTCCGCTTCTTGAAACGCTTTTTTTCCTGCGGGTGTCAGGGCAAAAATGGAATCGAGCCTTGCCTTTAGTAAAAAGGGAATATGTCTGCGTTCAAATATCGACGTGAGTAATTGAGAGAGGCGCTGCATCATTTGATGATCGAGCTGTGTGTGCTGATGCTGAAATTGAAAGTAGATGACCACCTGCTCATCGCTCATATCATATTGCAGCTTTGTTGCTTGTTCGACCACGTAGCTTTCTTCTGTATATTGCTGCTGCAAAATATCATCTAACAAATGTCCCTGCATTTGGTTTTCTGTATCTTGAATGGCCTTTTGCTTCAGCCATTCAATCGCATACACTGCCCCGGCATGCTCAATGGCAATCGCGTCGAGATGATGCCACGCTTCCTTTTTCTTTAAAGACACAATAAACCCGAAAATATCACCCATCGCAATCACCGGACATGCGGCGAGGACAAACGCTCCGCACGTGTCATAGACGAGCCGCCCTTTCTCCTCTGCCTGCTTAAGAAGGGGCATGGTTTCAATTGGTTCACGATCTGTCAGAAAGCCAAAAGCAGGAGAGTACGTCACTTCATCTTTGATGAGATGAGCCGCTGTTTGATGTAAAAAGACATCAAGCACGACAATGTTCGCTGCAGTGAGATGTGCCAGTTCATCTGTAATTTGCGTCACATTTTTATTCCTTACATTTAATTGGGTCAGTCTTTGATGAATCGCTGATGAATATTTAAGCTGATGGAGCTGACTGCTCACGATTTGTTCTAGGACGGCTTTTGTAATGTCTGAGAAATTGATGTGTGGCGGAATTTCGATGAGCGGAATGCCGCTATTTTTCGCCGCTTGAATGAGTGATGTTGGAATTTCCGTTAAGTATACGCCTTTATAAATGGCAATGGCTGAAAGCCTGTGAGATTGAATCAATTCCTCAAGCCGGGCGCGTCTTTCTTGATTGTCTGCAAGTCCAAAGCCTGTTGTGACGAGTAATTCCCCTTTGGAAAGCCTCGAGGTGTCCTCGATAATTTCCACGATGGTCACCCACTGTATGAGGCGGTCCAGTCCATTTTCTCCAGCAAGCAGCTTTGTTCCCTTCATGATATCGAGCGAGAGTGCATCTTTGACGAGAATCGCCATAGACTCATGACCTCCTTTTAAACACTCTTATACACGATGTATAAAAAATGCGTGTGAAATTCGGGCATGTGGCGAATGGAGGATGACTGCCCTCTTGATTAAGCTAATCTTATAACAAGTATACAAAATTTTCTTGCGATTCATGAAAAAAGAAAGATGCAGCTGCTGACAAGAGAGGGAGGAATGGCAAAGTGGAGACCCGGGATTACTTAATCAAACCGATGTTGAATCAGCATTATCCTGTGGCTGTGAAAGGAGAGGGGATTTATTTATATGATCGGGACGGGAAAAAATATTTAGACGGCTCTTCGGGGGCTGTCACGGCAAGTATTGGACATGGCATACGTGAGATCATTGATGCCATGACAGAGCAAGCGGAAAAAGTGAGCTTTACGTACAGATCGCAATTCACAAATGAACCAGCAGAAGAACTTGCCTATGAATTGAGTACGCTTTGCCCAGGTAACCTGAACTGGTCTTTTTTTGTCGGAAGCGGATCAGAGGCAACGGAAACTGCTATGAAAATTGCTATTCAGCATTGGCAGGAGCAGGGGAAGGCTGAGAAAAATCACATTATCTCAAGATGGATGAGTTATCACGGCATTACCCTCGGTGCGCTGTCGATGTCAGGACATATTGCAAGGAGAGAGCGCTTTGAACCATTGCTCGAAAAGCACCCGGTGCTGTCTCCGCCATACAGCTATCGTTCATGGCTGCCAAAGGAAGAGGGCAAGCAGGTCGAATGGTATGTTCAGGAATTTAAAACCGTCATTCAGCGTATAGGAAAAGAGAGGATTGCCGCTTTTATTGCAGAGCCGATTGTTGGAGCAGCGGGAGCGGCGCTTGTACCGCCAGAAGGATATTTGGAAGCGATGAAGCGTGTCTGTGAGGAAAATGACATTTTAATGATTGCAGACGAAGTCATGACAGGCTTTGGACGAACTGGGAAAATGTTTGCGATGGAACATTGGGGCGTCGTACCAGATATTATGGTTCTCGGCAAAGGCATGAGTGCCGGCTATTCACCGATTGCGGCAGCCGTCTCAGCGGATCATGTTATCGCACCGATTCTGAGCGGTTCAGGTTCTGTGATGGCAGGTCACACCTATAGCGGCAATCCGCTTTCAGCAGCCGTCTCACTAGCCGTCATACGATATATGAAAAAACATCAGCTTCCTGAACGAGCGGATCTGTCTGGCCGATATTTAATGAATGCTTTAAAGGATTTGCAAACAAACCATTTCATCATAGGAGATGTGAGAGGAAAGGGACTGCTCATTGGCATTGAGTTTGTCGCAGACCGCTTATCGAAAACACCATTTCCTGCCCATGCTCAAATGACGCATTTAGTCGTTGAGACGGCCAAGCAAAATGGCTTGCTTGTTTATCCAGCAAGCGCTGGAGAGGATGGAGTGGGAGGTGCAGCGGTCATGATTGCACCGCCGCTTTCCATCACGCAGCAGGAGATGGATGAACTCATTCAATTATTTGAGCAGACAATCACGCAGGTCGAACAAGAAGTCATCAATCGAGGGTTTTTCCCATCTGCGATGTAGGGAGGAAAGATGATGAACAAAACAGTGAATGTAGATGAAGTGATCACGCATTTTAGGGACGGCATGACCATCATGTTTGGCGGGTTTGGCGGCGTAGGGTCCCCGCCATCATTGATCGACGCCATCCTAGAAGCCAATATTAAAGATCTGACATTGATCGGAAACGATGCAGGCTTCCCGCAAATCGGTGTTGGCCGGCTGATCACAGAAGGAAGAGTCAAAAAGATCATTGCTTCTCATATTGGCTCAAATCCAATAGCCGGACAGAAAATGCAGGCAGGTACACTAGACGTTCATTTTTACCCGCAAGGCATTCTAGCAGAAAAAATTCGAGCAGGCGGGATGGGCTTGGCAGGCATTGTGACAGATGTCGGCATGGATAGCCTCAATCTCGATGAGAAGCAGCTCGTTCCGCTAAACGGGAAGACATATATCCTTGAGCCTGCGCTGACAGCGGATATTGCCATTGTGAATGCCCTCAAAGCAGACGAAGCAGGAAATCTGATTTTTGATAAAAGTGCACGGAATACAAACCCGATTGTGGCGATGGCAGGAGACTGGACCATTGCGGAAGTGGAAGAGATTGTGCCTGTGGGCAGTCTCCATCCAGAGGAAATCGTGACACCAGGCGTATTTGTGAACCAGATCGTGCAATCAAAAGGAGTGAACTGGACATGGGCATGGGAGACATCGATTTAAGACACCGCATAGCCAAACGCGCGGCGCAGGAAATTGAAGATGGTATGATCGTCAATCTAGGGATCGGCATCCCGACACTTGCAGCTGAATACATCCCAGCGCATTACAGCGTGTGGCTTCATGCAGAAAACGGCATTATGGGGGCAGGAGCCTCACCAGCACAAGGAGAAGAAGATCCGAATTTGTGCAATGCCGGTGGTTTCCCCATTACGTTAGCAAAAGGCGGTTCATACATGGACAGCACGACTGCTTTTGGCATCATTCGAAAAGGCATGCTGGATATGACCATTTTAGGTGCACTTGAAGTAAGCAGTCAGGGTGATCTTGCGAATTGGATTGTGCCGGGCAAACGAGTACCGGGGATGGGCGGAGCGATTGAGCTTGCGCAAAAGGCGAAAAAGGTTGTGGTGGTGATGAGCCACCTTGATAAACACGGTGAGTCAAAGGTGAAATCTGCCTGTACACTGCCCTTAACCGCTAAGTCTTGTGTGGATCTGATTATTACGGATATGGCAGTCATTGAGGTCAAATCACAGCTGCTCATTTTACGTGAAGTCATGCCGCCGTTTCAGCCGGAAGATGTCATAAGGGCGACAGAGGCCCCATTAATTTTAGCGCCTGATGTCAAATCTGTTGTGTAGAAAGGATGACTGACTTGCAGCCAATTACACGTATCAGAAGCTGGATGAGAGAGCACCAAGATGAAGCGATTGCGCTTCTTCAGCAAATGGTGCAATGTGAAAGCACCCAAGGGAATGAACAAGATGTGCAGCAAATCGTAGCAAATAAGCTTTCCGCAATTGGTTTTGATGTAGATGTATGGGACATTGGCGGAGAAGACCTGCTGGAACATCCGTATTTCTATTCCCCGAGGCGTTCCTTTAAAGGAAGTCCCAATGTCGCCGGACGATTGAAGGGGAAAGGCGGCGGCAAATCCATTTTATTAAATGGGCACGTGGATGTTGTTCCAGCAGGAGATACGAAACAATGGACATATCCGCCCTACAGCGGGCATATCATAAACGGGAGACTTTATGGACGCGGGGCAACAGATATGAAAGGCGGAAATGTTTCTTTACTCTTCGCACTAGAGGCACTGCATGCGCTTCAGATTCCGCTGAAAGGAGATGTTGTGTTTCATAGTGTCGTCGAAGAAGAAAGCGGCGGTGCAGGCACCCTTGCAGCCATACTGAGAGGGTATACAGCAGATGCGGCCATCATTCCAGAACCAAGTCATATGAAAATCTTTCCGATTCAGCAGGGATCTAAGTGGTTCAGACTGTATATTAAAGGAAGGGCAGCTCATGGCGGAACAAGATATCACGGTGTTTCCGCTATTGAAAAGAGTATGATCGTTCTTACGCATATAGCGGCACTTGAAGAAGAACGAAATCAGCGCATCACCGAGCCGTTATTTCAGCATATCCCAATTCCGATCCCCATCAACATGGGGAAAATTCAAGGCGGTGATTGGCCATCCTCTGTAGCAGATCTGGTCACAATGGAGGGCAGACTTGGTGTGATGCCAGGTGAGACGGTTGAGCAGGCAGAGAAGGAATTAGAAAATTGGATGACGGGACTTGGGGAAAAGGATGAATGGTTCAAAGATCATCCTGTCGAGGTCGAATGGTTTGGGGCAAGATGGCTTCCAGGCTCAATCGATACGGATCATCCACTTTTAGGTCTATTGAAGGAACAATATGAAGCGGTCAAGAAGGAGCCGCCAAAGATCGAAGCCGCTCCTTGGGGAACAGACGGCGGATTACTGTCACAGGCGGCAGGTATTCCGATCATCGTGTTTGGTCCTGGAACAACAGAGCTTGCCCATTTTCCGAATGAATCCATCGACATTGAGCATGTGATTGAAGCAGCAGAAATTATCGCAGGTACGATGGTGGAATGGTGTGAAGCAGCGGAGTGATGAAAGAGGCGGAAAATAATTACAAAAAAAGAAGGCTGTCTCACTCAGCCTTCTCTTTATGTGTGTCCTGCTGCTCACACATATACGTCACTGGACAAAAACGAAGAATGCCAGATGCCAGTTTCATCCCGCCGCACATGATGCTGAAAAGCAGCATTTTACTCCATGGTTTTCTAGCATATAAAGAACCAGCCACAGTACATATTGTCATTCCGCAGGCAATTCGAATGAGCGCTTCCATTAAGCCGAGATTAGGTTTCATTGAAGGTGAATCTCCTTTTTTAAATATTTTAAGTGTGATTTCAAGAATTTGTAACGTTTCATTAATGCGTAACGTGGTTCGTTATGTTACGATAGTGCTAATACAAATGAAGGAGAGTATGTGAATGTCCGAACGTACTTTTAATTGGAGAAACAATGACATCCGCACACAAATCGATGTAGTCGACTCAAAAATAGTTCCAACACTCCTTTTAACGAATGGACTCGTGCTAAACCCATTTTTGAAACAATGGGTGAAGGCAAATATTTGGATACATGATGATCGAATTGTTTATGTCGGAGCAGAGCTTCCTCAAAATAAATCAGCTAAACGTGTGATTGATTGTGAAGGGAAATACATTGTGCCTGGGTATATAGAGCCTCACGCGCATCCGTTCCATATTTATAATCCCCAATCACTTGCAGAATATGTGTCTCAATTTGGCACAACAACGATGGTCAGCGATAACTTATTTCTTCTTTTGCAGAGCAATGAAAAGAAAGCGCTTTCCACTCTGTGTGAATTAAAACAGCAGCCATTTCAGTATTTCTGGTGGTCTAGATACGATCTTCAGACTGAAGTCAGATATGAAGATGAGATGCTTCCTATCAACTACCGGAAGGAATGGATTGATCATCCTGATGTCCTTCAAGGCGGCGAATTAACAAGCTGGCCAAGATTGATGGACGGTGATGATCTCATTTTATATTGCATGCAAGAAACGAAGAAGCAGAGAAAACGAATTGAAGGGCATTTCCCCGGAGCTTCCGAGAAAACGCTAACAAAAATGAAGCTGTTTGGCGCGGACAGTGATCATGAAGCGATGAATGCGGACGATGTGCTAAAACGCTTGTCCCTTGGCTACCATGTCTCACTTCGTCATTCTTCCATCCGCCCAGATTTAGTGAACATTTTAAGAGAACTGCACGAGCGTGATTTTAGACACTATGATCACTTTTTCTATACAACAGACGGAGCTGCGCCTCATTTTTATGAGGAAGGTATGATTAATCGTTTGATTGCAATTGCCCTTGAAGAAGGCGTGCCTATCATTGATGCGTATAATATGGCGACATTTAACATTGCAAAATACTATCAAATTGATGACCTATTAGGCGTTGTCGGTCCCGGCCGGCTGGCTTCTTTGAATATTTTAGATGATCCGATGAACCCAAATCCTGAAACGGTGATATCTAAAGGGGTTATTCTCAAATTAGATGGCGAGAACCAGCATCAATTTCAAGAAACTAAATGGAAAAATGGCGGGCTTGTTCCATTAGATTTAGGCTATGATCTGACGATGAGTGATTTGCAATTTTCCATGCCGCTAGGTGTCAAAATGAGAAATGCTGTCATCATGGAGCCTTATACAGTGGAGATTGATAACTCGGTGAACCAGCTGTCCTGTAACCATGATCAAAGTTTCTTTAGCCTGATTGACCGAAAAGGCGAGTGGCGTGTGAATACGATGCTTAAAGGTTTTGCAAATAAAGTGCAGGGCTTTGTCAGCTCATTTTCGCTCACGGGTGACATTTTAGTGATTGGGAAAAATAAAGAGGACATGATGCTGGCACATAAGAGAATGAAAGAAATCGGCGGGGGGATCGTCCTCACAGAGAACGGGAAAATTTTGCACGAAATCCCGCTGCAATTATCAGGCTGTGCATCGGCTGAACCGTTTGAGACTGTTCTTCAGCAGATAAAAACATTACGCGAGCTGCTCATTGAGCGAGGCTATCCATTTGATTGCCCAATTGATACACTTGTCTTTTTCCAAAGTACACATTTGCCGTATATTCGAGTGACACCAAGAGGAATATTTGATGTCATGAAAAAAACTGTACTCTTTCCGTCTATAATGCGTTAAAATATAACAGAGTGGAGCTGTATCATCTTTGCCACATTTCTGACAGCTGTTATAGGGCAGAAGTGAGCAATGGATCTCTTCTCTGCCATGTAAGTGAATATGCTTATGTGGAGTTGTTGAAGCAGAGGGCTTTGACATGACGAGTGAAATGCCCTGATTGAAAAATGAATCTGCCGGTTACGCTGGCCGACCAACATATTTTGAATAATTGAGCGAGGCGGGGCGCATGTTTGTGGTCTCGCCGAGCTTTCCGCACAACCTGTATTTTAGGGCATACCTAATCAAGCAGAAGTGATCTTGATATCGGAAGCAAACAAGTTTGTCAGATTGTCGAACAAGGAAAATGACAGAACTTGTCGAATTTGTATACGATAAAGAAGCTTCGGCTTACGAAAGAACTGACGGCATTTCCAGCGTAGAACCAAACCTGTCATGATTCGTTCAAAGCTCATTGCTGAGGTTGAAAAAAATTAGTCAGGAAAGATACCGCTTTTCTTCATAGAATGTCGTGCGAAGCGGTGTGCCAATAGTAAAGGAGAAGATGTATAAAGATGCAAATTGATAAATTAAGGGGCAAAAGCTTAGATCAGTTATTCAACTCCATCTTATCCCTTAAAGACCTGGAAGAATGCTATCGATTCTTTGATGATTTGTGTACCATCAATGAAATCCAATCTTTATCACAGCGTCTTGAAGTAGCGCGTATGCTTCGCGAGGGGAACACGTATCATAAAATTGAGACGGAAACAGGTGCGAGCACCGCAACCATCTCACGTGTCAAACGCTGCTTGAACTACGGAAATGATGCCTATACGATGGCACTTGACCGCGTAGCAGAACAGCAGGCAAATGACGAAACAAAATAAAACAGCTTTCACTGTAAACAATCCTTTTCAACAAGAATGGAGTTGTTTACAGTTTTTTTATGAAGAGCGCTGAAAAGACAAGCAAGGACTGGCTGAATCAAGCGGTCCTGTTTTTTATTTTAGCTCGCCTATAACCTCACGCATCCTCCATCTCCTATCATTTCTCTAAGTTCTTTATACGCGATTGAGCCAAAATGTCAACGAAAAAAAAGGTGCGAAAAAGCACCTTTTCTCAAACTAGACAGACGGCTGTGTCCCTGTAAAAATAGGCACTTCACTTGTCTGGCCATTTTCTTGTCTGTAGATAATATGTTTTTCATTAAAATGAATGGGAGATTCAATTCCAGCGGCTGCGGATAAGTTAAACAAACCTTCTCTAAGAGACAGGATATAATTGCAGACTCGGTATTTCTTTTCTTCAATCGATAAACCCTTTTGCAGCTTTGGATCCGTTGTGGCGACCCCGACTGGGCATTTATTCGTGTGGCACACTTGTGCGCGAATGCATCCGACTGAAAACATGAGTCCCCGTGCGATATTTACAAAGTCAGCACCCATGGAAAGGGCAATCGCAATTTTATCAGGTGAGAGAAGTTTGCCGGAAGCAAAGAGTTTTACCTGATCTCTGACACCGTATTCTTTCAATATTTGATGAACCATTGGGAGCGCCGTGAAAATGGGCAGCCCTGCGGAATCTGCCAATTCATGAAAGGACGCCCCAGTGCCGCCTTCTCCGCCATCCACTGTAATGAAATCAGGATGCTTTCCGCTTTTTTTCATATACGCTGCAAGCTCTTCAATGTTTTCTTTATGTCCGACAACAAGCTTGATGCCAACAGGCTTTCCGCCTATACTTCGCAGCTGTTCAATGAAATCAAACATATCAGGAATGGAGTGGAACATCTCAAATCGGTTTGGGCTGTCAATGGATTGATGGGGCGGCAATTTACGGATATTCGCAATTTCTTCGGTGACCTTTTCGCCGTCAATATGACCGCCGCGTGTTTTTGCTCCTTGTGCCAGCTTCAGCTCAAAGGCTTTGACTTCCTCGTGCTCGCTTTTTTTCTTAAATTCTTCAAAGGAGAAAGCACCATCCTCTGTTCTCACGCCAAATAGACCAGGCCCAATCTGGCAAATGATATCGGCTCCGCCTTTGAGGTGATATGGGGAAAGCCCGCCTTCACCTGTGTTCATCCACGTACCGCCGGCCATTTTTAATCCAGAGGATAGTGCTGTAATGGCCCTGTCGCCTAAAGAGCCGTAGCTCATGGCAGACTGACCAATCAGGCCTTTTACACGGAAAGGCTTTTGACATGTGTGCTCGCCAATCACTTGTACATCGTCTTGATGGAGATAGTAAGGTTTTGCTTCGACCTCTTTGGTATGTTCACTTCTTCGCAGTAAATTGTCTTGATCAATCTGATACACTTTTGTATGGATTTTTTCAGATTGATCGATCCGTAATTCATCTCGCTGTTTTGGAAACAGGACGTTGCGGATATAATAACCAGGCTTGTCAAAATCACGTTTTGATCCAAAGCCCATCGTCCGGCTTTTGTACTTCCCAGACATGACAGCTTGCTCGTATTCTCTTCTCGAGAAAGGAAGCTCCTCTCGATCATTCAGAAACAGATATTGACGAAGCTCAGGTCCTATTTTTTCAAAAATAAACCGCAGCTTCCCAATGACCGGATAATTTCGCAGGACAGAATGCTCTTCCTGTTTTTCATCTCTCATCCAAATCCAGAGCAATAAAATAATTGGCATGATCAAACAAATAACTAGCAGTGCGGCAATGACAATTAAAGTCGTTGTCACGAAGATCCCCTCTTTTCTCTTTCATTGCTGTTGTTATTCCACTTTTCATTGAAAGAGAAACCACTTCAACATATTGTGACGTTTAGAAATGAAAAGGCGGGGTAACTTACAAATAAGATCATAAGGGGAGGGAACATACATGAATAAGCGTCCGAATGCGTATGTACTTGCAGGATTAGGGGTTGGTGGTGCTGTGTTATTAGCGGTAAAAAATAAACAGCATCTCAAAAAATGGGCAAGCATGTTCCGCTCAGATGAAAAGATTCCTGAAAAAGCTGGACACCCTGATCCATTAGATATTCAAGACAACAAGATGGTCGATGAAGGGGCCATGACATCCGTCCATTATTTCAATGAAGTGAGACAATAGTTTGGAAAAACCGTTTTGACCATTCAAAACGGTTTTTTCTTGTCTTTCTTTTGACGTTATATCGAAGAGGATCGACAATCGTAAAACCGATTAGCCCTTTGTGATCAGGCGTCGAGAATTGAAATTCAATGCCCGATAAATGATAGGTTGAGAGAACTTCCTGATCCGTAAAACGTAACGAAAGCTCGTCCTCATAAACGGGTGTGTGCTTCAGAACCTCTGCTTCTTCTGCAAATAACTCCAGCCCAGCCACACGGCCTTTTTTATCGATATCTGCGTTCACACATTCATTCACGTCTAATTCAATGGTTTCTTTGATTGTCCCGATTCCAGGAGGGGTGAGATAGATGTATCCGATGTCGATCGTTTGATCATATGTGATGGTTCTTTTCAAATCATTCACCTGCTTATTAGATAGTAAAATGTTCCTTTATTGTATAATATCATGTGATGAGACGAAGCAGCTCGCATTTCAGTTCAGTATTAATATATTTATCTCCCTCAGTCCTCTTGAAGTGGATCTTTTCACATAGTCTCCATTAGCCTCATCTAGAGTTAAAATCGTCCATTTTCAAAAGAATGAAACTTTTAGCTGAAGGAGGTTACCCATTTTTTGCGGTCACTGATTTTGTTATAATATTTAAATGGAATGAAACGAATGGAGGAACGTTTTTCATGTATGATGTTACCGAGTGGAAGCATGTCTTTAAACTCGATCCAAATAAAGAAATATCCGATGAACAGCTGGAGGCGATTTGTGAATCTGGGACGGATGCCATATTGATTGGCGGCAGTGACAATGTGACAGAGGACAATGTGCTCCAATTGATGTCAAAGGTCCGCCGATTTCTTGTGCCATGTGTGCTCGAAATCTCAACACATGAGATGATTGTGCCGGGCTTCGATCTGTATTTTATTCCGACCGTCTTAAACAGCTCTCATCCTGATTGGATTGTTGGGCTTCATAAGGACGCGATGAAGGAATTCGGTGATTTGATGTCAATGGAAGAGATCGTGCCTGAAGGCTATGTTATTTTAAATGAAGAGTGTAAAGCGGCCAAGCTCACAGAGGCAAATACAGCGCTGGACATCGATGACGTAAGGGCATATGCAAGAGTGGCAGAGCATTTGATGAAGCTGCCCATTTTTTATCTAGAATACAGCGGAACGCTTGGAGATATAGAGCTTGTGAAAGAAACAAAAGCAGTGCTTCATGAAACGGTCCTTTTTTATGGCGGAGGCATTGAAAACGCAAAGCAGGCAGAAGATTTTGCGCAGCATGCGGACGTGGTTGTTGTAGGAAACGTCATTTATGACAATTTCAAAGAAGCATTAAAGACAGTGGGCGCAGTCAAAAAGTCATCATAGTCAAACAAGACGAAACGGGTTAAAATAGAACATAAGTTCGAATTGGCGGTGAATGGAATGAATGAAATATCGAATCATTTATTAGAAGGGCTGAATGACGCGCAGAAAGAAGCGGTCAAAGCAACAGATGGACCTTTATTATTGATGGCAGGAGCAGGAAGCGGAAAGACACGGGTGCTCACACATCGAATTGCCTACTTAATGGCCGAAAAGCATGTGGCTCCGTGGAACATTTTAGCGATTACGTTTACAAATAAGGCAGCACGTGAAATGCGTGAACGTGTCCAAGCCATTTTAGGGCCTGGTGCGGATGACATTTGGATCTCTACGTTCCACAGCATGTGTGTGCGCATTTTACGACGCGATATTGACCGTATTGGTGTGAATCGCAACTTCTCTATATTAGACACATCTGATCAGCTTTCAGTGATTAAAAACATTTTAAAAGAACGAAATATCGATCCTAAAAAGTTCGATCCACGCAGCATTTTAGGTTCAATCAGCAGTGCAAAAAACGAACTCATTGATGCAGAGGAATATGCCAAAACAGCCGGTGGTTTCTATGATCAAGTGGTCAGCGACGTCTACACAGATTATCAAAAACGGTTACTCAAAAACCAGTCACTCGATTTTGATGATTTAATTATGATGACGATTCGTCTGTTTGAACGGATCCCTGAAGTATTAGAACACTATCAGCGGAAATTCCAATACATTCATGTCGATGAGTATCAGGATACGAACAGAGCGCAGTACATGCTTGTGAAACTGCTCGCTCAGCGTTTTCAAAATATATGTGTGGTGGGTGACTCGGATCAGTCCATCTACCGCTGGCGCGGAGCGGATATTACAAACATTCTCTCCTTTGAAAAAGATTATCCGTCCAGTGAAGTGATTCTGCTTGAGCAAAATTACAGATCGACTAAACGTATTCTGAATGCCGCAAATACGGTGATCCAAAACAATTCAAACCGTAAGCCGAAAAATCTTTGGACAGAAAATGATGAAGGAGCGAAGATTGCCTATTACCGTGCAGATAATGAATTCGGTGAAGGTCAATTTGTTGCTGGAAAGATTCATCAGCTTCATCAGAGCGGTAAGCGTAAATTATCCGATTTTGCGATTCTTTATCGAACCAATGCCCAGTCTCGTGTCATAGAGGAAACATTATTGAAGTCAAACATTCAATACAACATTGTCGGCGGCACGAAGTTCTATGACAGAAAAGAGATCAAGGACATTTTGGCTTACTTACGCCTAGTAGCTAACCCAGATGACGACATTAGCTTTGCACGTATTGTCAACGTACCAAAGCGTGGAATCGGTGCGACATCTGTTGATAAAATCGCAGCATATGCGGAGATGAATGACCTGTCTATGTTTGAAGCGCTTGGTCAGGTGGATTTCATTGGACTCAGTGCAAGGGCAGCCAATGCGCTTGATGAGTTCAAACAGCTGATTGATCAAATGACGAACATGCAGGATTATTTATCTGTCACAGAATTAACAGAAGAAATCCTAGAGAAAACCGGCTATCGTGAAGCACTGAAGGTTGAAAAAACGATTGAAGCACAAAGCCGTCTAGAAAATATTGACGAGTTTCTCTCCGTGACTAAGAACTTTGAAGAACAAAATGAAGACAAGTCTCTCGTGACTTTCCTGACAGATCTCGCCCTCGTCGCAGACATTGATAAGCTGGATGAGAATGAGGAAGAAGATCAGGATGCCGTCATCTTAATGACTCTTCATGCTGCAAAAGGTCTAGAATTCCCTGTTGTTTTCTTAATGGGCATGGAGGAAGGTGTTTTCCCGCACAGCCGTTCATTAATGGAAGATGCAGAGATGGAAGAAGAGCGCCGCCTTGCCTATGTAGGCATCACACGGGCGGAAGAAGAGCTCTATTTATCAAGTGCCAAGATGAGAACACTCTTCGGCCGGACAAACATGAACCTTGAATCAAGATTCATTCGAGAAATACCAGCCGATTTATTGGACAACCTAAATGAGAAAAAAGAAACGAAAACACCATTTGGCCAAACAAGAGAAAGACCGCAAAGACGGGGACCTGTTTCACGTCCGCAAACTCAAACCATTCAAAACACAGGCGGCGGAAGTATTGGCTGGGCTGTGGGCGATAAAGCGGCACATAAAAAATGGGGCGTTGGAACGGTTGTGAGTGTAAAAGGCAGTGGAGACAGCACAGAGCTTGATATTGCCTTCCCAAGCCCTACAGGCATTAAGCGTCTTCTCGCAGCATTTGCGCCAATTGAGAAGCAATAAACCGATAGCACTTATAAAACGGATGAATTGAAAGGAAGAAGCAGATGGATAAAGAAGCAGCGAAACGCCGGATCGAGGAACTGCACCAGATTTTGAACCAATACAACTACGAATATCATACACTTGATCGTCCAAGTGTTCCTGACGCTGAATATGATGCGCGGATGCGTGAGCTGATCTCTTTAGAGGAAGAGCACCCTGATTTAAAAGCAGCGGATTCTCCCTCACAAAGAGTAGGAGGCGCTGTGTTAGACGCCTTCCAAAAAGTGCGTCACGGCACACCGATGCTCAGCCTCGGGAATGCGTTTAATGAACAGGACCTTCTTGATTTTGACCGCCGGGTTCGTCAAGCAGTTGGTGACGATGTCGCATACAATGTCGAGCTGAAAATTGACGGACTCGCTGTTTCTCTCCGTTATGAAAACGGTGTGTTTGTCCGAGGTGCCACGCGTGGAGATGGGACAACGGGTGAGGATATTACTGAAAACCTCAAAACCATTCGTTCCATCCCGCTCAAAATCAAACGTCCTCTGTCGATTGAAGTGAGAGGCGAGGCATTTATGCCAAAACCTTCTTTTGAAGCATTGAATGAAAAAAGATTACAAAACGAAGAAGAGCCGTTTGCGAACCCGCGTAATGCGGCTGCAGGCTCGCTTCGTCAGCTTGATACGAAAATTGCGGCGAAACGAAACCTTGATATCTTCGTCTACAGTATAGCGGAGCTTGATGAAATCGGTGTTGAATCGCAAAGCGAGGGACTTGATCTTCTCGACGAACTTGGCTTTAAAACGAACAAAGAAAGACGGATGTGCCACACGATTGAAGAAGTGATCGACCTCATTGAAACATTGAAAACGAAGCGTGCCGATTTTTCATATGAAATCGATGGAATTGTCATCAAAGTCGATTCGTTAGCTCAGCAGGAAGAGCTCGGCTTTACAGCCAAAAGTCCCCGCTGGGCGGTTGCGTACAAGTTTCCGGCTGAAGAGGTCGTAACGAAGCTGCTTGATATTGAACTAAGTGTAGGGCGTACAGGCGTCATCACACCAACGGCGATTCTTGAGCCTGTCAAAGTAGCAGGGACGACAGTGCAGCGTGCTTCTCTTCATAATGAAGATTTGATCAAAGAAAAGGATATTCGCCTTTTTGATCAAGTGATTGTGAAAAAAGCGGGCGATATTATTCCGGAAGTCGCAGGCGTACTGATCGATCAGCGTACAGGAGAAGAAAAGCCGTTTCACATGCCGACTGAATGCCCGGAGTGTCATAGTGAGCTGGTGAGAATTGAAGGAGAAGTGGCTTTGCGTTGCATCAATCCAGAATGCCCTGCTCAAATACGTGAGGGACTCATTCACTTTGTTTCCCGTAATGCAATGAACATTGATGGGCTTGGCGAGCGGGTCATTACACAGCTTTTCCAAGAACAGCTTGTCTCTCGTGTGTCCGATCTTTACCGATTAACGAAAGAAGAGCTCATTCAGCTTGAGCGAATGGGCGAAAAATCTGTCGACAATTTACTGCGTTCGATTGAGCAATCGAAAGAAAACTCTCTAGAGCGTTTACTATTTGGACTCGGTATACGATTTATTGGCTCTAAAGCGGCAAAGACCTTGGCGATGCATTTCGGCGACATCGATCAATTAAAGCAAGCGACGAAAGAACAATTACTCGAAGTCGATGAAATCGGTGAAAAAATGGCTGATGCCGTCGTCACGTACTTTGAGAAAGAAGAAATACTCAACCTGCTAAATGAACTAAAAGAGCTAGGGGTCAATATGACCTACACAGGGCCAAAGCCGGTGAAGGCAGAAGAAAGTGATTCCTATTTTGCAGGCAAAACCATTGTGCTGACAGGGAAATTAGAAGAAATGGCCCGAAACGATGCAAAAGCAGCGATCGAAGCATTAGGCGGCAAGCTGGCAGGTAGTGTGAGTAAAAAAACAGATTTAGTCATTGCCGGAGAAGCAGCGGGAAGTAAGCTGACAAAGGCAGAAGAACTCAATATTGAAATTTGGGACGAAGCTAAAATGCTCGAGGAGCTAAAGAAATAAGAGGAGTGTTTTCTATTGAAAAAGTTGTTATTGCTGCTGACAATGCTCACACTGGTATTGTCAGCGTGTGCACCTTTTGGGGGAAAGGAAGAGGAAGAGGTCACACAAAAAACGGATGAAACGAAGGAAACAGCCATCATCCCGATGTACAATATCTCTGACTCCTATTACAAAATGGTGCTGCCGTTTAAACAAGGGGCTGCGAGAGGGTTAACAGCAGAGCGTCTCAACACACGCCTGGACATCGATGAATTTGAAACAGGACTTATGCGCCTTGCAACAGAGTCATTTAATACAAACGACTATCTTTTCCAAGAAGGACAGCATTTAGATGAGGACACCGTTCTCAGCTGGCTGGCGCGCAAAAAAACAGGCAGTGATCTGAAAAAGGCAGAAAAAGAAGATAAAGACTTTAAGAATCTCGGCTTAAACCCAGCTCTTCCAAGCTCAGGTTCAACAAAGTCTAAAAATGAAAATAGTCCAATTTACTTAGCTTCGATGCTAGAGCATAATTACTTAATTCGGAAAGATAAAAACAGCTTACAGCTTGGCGGAGTTGTCATTGGTCTTGCACTGAACTCTGTTTATTATTACCGTGAAAATATCGGTGATCCGCAGCAAGAAGTGACGATCGATTCATCGAAAAATTCAAAGAAACTATTGTCGGAAGGCGAAAAAATTGCTGAACAAGTGATCAAACGAATTCGTCAAATGGATGGGCTGCAAAAAGTGCCTGTCATGATTGCCCTTTATAAGCAAGCACCAAAGTCATCTATCGTTCCAGGAAACTTTATCGCCAAAACGGATGTGAAAGCAGGCTCAGCTGATATCGGCAATTGGGATACGATCAAAGAAGAGAATGTCTTCTTCCCTTCAGATAATGCGAAAGGCAACTACAAAGATGATTCCGAGCGATTTGACCGCTTCAAAACAAAAGTCGAAGACTACTTCCCGAATTATACTGGTGTCGTAGGAAAAGGCTTTTACAAAAACGGCAACCTGCAAAAAATGAAAGTCGAAATTCCAATGCAGTTCTACGGAAAAACGGAAGTTGTAGCCTTCACGCAATATTTAACAGGTGAAGTCATGGATTACTATAAGAGTACCAATATCGAAATTAACATCACATCTTCTGATCAACAAGAAGCCTTGATCACGAAAAATGCTGAAGACAAAGAACCAACTGTTCATATATATGACTAAATAAAAACCGCCTTTTGGCGGTTTTTTAAATTAGGTAAAATGTATCAAGTTATGAAAATATTGTTATAAAAAGTAGAAGTGTAGAAAATAATGTATTATTATGGGTGATAATGAAGAGAAAATGGAGATCAATATGAAAAACAAATCATTTTACTTTTTATTAGGGGGACAATCCCTAGCTAATTTTGGGGATTCGCTATATGTCCTCGTTCTGACCATCCTGACATATCAATTAACAAATTCTACACTGATTGCTTCAATGGTGGCTGTTTCGCAGTTTGTTGGACAAGCCCTTGGAGCGGTACTCATTCCTTTCTTTATGTATCAATTTAAGCTGAAAAGACTCATTATCTATTTGCAAATGTGTCAAATTGCTTTCTTCGGTTGCTTGATTTTCATTTATATTCTACAACTATCAACTTTTACTATCCCTTTCTTTTTTATCATTGTATTTTTCCTGTCTTTGATAGATGGAGGAACCATTCCTGTTCGAAATTCGATGATCCCGCGTTTAGTAGAAAAGAACTTTTTACTAAAAGCCAATAGTTATATCTTAACTTCTGATCAAATTGTTCTTTTACTAGGCTGGCTTTTAGGAGGGCTGTTTATTGGTATTCTTGGACCGCAGTTTCTCCTATTGACGACACTTGTTTTATACAGTTTGTCGCTCATATCTATGCTCTTTATGATTGATACTGGGGCTGCAGTTAAACATGAGCAACAGTCTGAATCATTTACTACAAGGGTCTTTTCAGGATGGAAGCTCATGTATGAAAAGCCAACTATTCGAACATTAACGGTTTTAGAAATGCTATCCATGAGCGGTAGAAGTATCTGGACTGGAGCCATTATCCTTGTGTATGTCACAGAAGTCTTACACCAGCCTGAAACATGGTGGGGCTTTATTAACGCAAGCTATTTTGGCGGAACCATTCTAGGCGGCCTGTTCGTGCTGCGGTTCGCAAAGCATGTGGAACAGCGTTTGTTTGATCACATTTTTTACAGTTCGGTGATCGTAGCTGTGCTAACCCTTTGCTTAGGATTGAATCATTCAGCATGGATGAGTTTGTTGTTTGTCTTTTTATTAGGGCCAGCTTTTCAGCTTCGCAGCATTTCCATTCGTACCTATGTACAAGATACACTGAGTGAAATTGAATTGCCCAAAATACTGTCAGCTCAACATACACTATCAACTTTTATATACGGAATGTCCATCCTCGTTATGAGCACCATGACCGATCTCTTTGGGGCAAGAGTCGTCTTTTTTATAAACGTTGCTCTGTTTACTGTGTCGGCTTTCCTAGCGTCTAGATTAAAAAATGAACAAATTTAGACATTTTATCTCAATTATTTACAAAAATACCGTTATATGATTTAATATGTTCGTAGAAATGTTAACTATATGAAAAGTAGAGGTGGCGTAATTGACTAGTAATTTAGTATATTGGCCATTAACACATCCGCAGCGGCGCGTGATGAACATGGAAACATTTTATCCAGAAACACCGATCAATCATATTGGCGGTATCATCTTCGTCAATGGGCCGTTACAGCTTGATAAACTGAAGCAGGCCATTGCATCTTGTATCATGATGACAGAATCTCTTCGTCTCAAGCTAGTAGAGAAAGATGGTGAGACGCTTCAATACGTTGATCCAAACGCCGATAATCCAATTCCTGCCTATGAGTTTTCCACACATGAAGACATGCTAGAATGGGCCGAAAAAGCCTTCAAAACACCATTTCAATTAACAGAAACCCCTCTCGCCGAATTTGCTGTACTAAAAATCGGTGAACAACAATCCGGTTATTTCATCAAATGCCATCATACAGTAGCAGATGGATGGTCGATGAAAGTAATCATCGATAAAATTAGCCAGCTTTACACTGCTCTTACCCAAAGCTCCTCTATTGAACAAGAAGCAGATAATCATTCTGTATTTATTGTTAAAGAATCAAAATATATGAACTCCCCAAGATTTAAAAAAGATCAGCAATTTTGGAAAGAAGCATTATCTGATGTGTCTGATAGTTATTTGGTACAGGGAACTGACCAAATCAAAGGCCATCGGCACAGCCATTATCTTGATCGACAACTCTCAGAACGAATCTATGAATTTATAGATACCCATCATTGTTCAATCAACTCTTTATTTACTTTAGGACTCTTCGTTTATTTGCATAAAAGATACCAGCAAAAAGATTTTATTATTGGGACGCCAGTTCTCAATCGTTCCGGACAAAAGGAAAAAGCCACGTCCGGTATGACCGTCAGTACAATGCCATATCGAATGAAGATTGATCCTCATCTCTCTTTGTTAGAAAGTCTGACAGACGTTCAAAAAAGCTATAAGGCTTACTTCCTGCATCAGCGTTATCCCTATGATGCACTTGTCAAAGATTTAGAGCTTGCCAAAGCAGGATATAATCAACTTTTTCAAATCTATATCAACTCCTACAGCACAAATATGGTGCAGGAGATGGAAGGATACAAAGTTGATTACATAGAGCTTTACAATGGCTTCCAGCCATATGGCTTACAAGTTGCTGTGAAAGAATGGGATGAAAAAGGGCAAATCGAGCTTCAATATGACTACAAGATCTCAGATTACAGCAATGAAGACATCGGCTTTCTACACGAAAGAATGCTTCTCTTTGTCGAAACCATACTCGCTCAGCCAAAGCAGCTGTTAAAAGACGTACTTCTTATGACAGAAGACGAGGAACATCGAGAGCTATATCAATGGAACGACACAGGCGTGCTATTTCCACAGAAACAAAAAATCCATGAATTGATCACTGACATGTCAAAGACTTCTCCTGATCGAATCGCGATTCAGGACGGATCTTGTATCATGACATACGGTGAACTTGAGAGAAAAACCAATCAAATGGCTCATTTCCTACAAACACATGGCTTACAGAGGCATGACTTTGTTGCAGTATGTATGAATCATTCACCAGAACTTATCGTGCTGCTGCTGGGGATTTTAAAGGCTGGAGGTGCATATGTGCCGATTGATCCTGAGTATCCGCAGGAACGCATTCAGTTTATTTTGGATGACAGCCAGGCAAAGCTGTTTTTCACAGATGGCGCATCTGCATACCATTTTAATGGCGATACGTACAATATCTACAACGTGTGGGATCAGTTGGACCAGTATGATGCGGTACATCCATTCATTGGGGATGCTGAAGACGTCGCATATATGATTTATACGTCTGGCTCTACAGGCCAGCCAAAGGGAGTCATGATTGAGCACCGAAGCTTAGTGAACTATATCATGTCTGCCAAAACACACTATACTGATTCATCAGATGATCATTTTGCCTTGTATTCATCTATTGCGTTTGATTTAACCGTGACATCCATGTATACGCCATTGGTCATTGGCAGTACAGTGGTGATCTATCGTCAAGAGGATCAGCCAGGCTTTTTATTAGAACATATTTTGTTTGATCAAAAAGCAAAGGTCATCAAGCTGACACCAGCTCATATGGCACTATTAACAGATGCTGCACTGTCTCAATCAGTTGTGAAACGGATGATTGTGGGAGGAGAACAATTATCGACCGCTTTGGCCAAAAGAATCACAGAGGCAAGTGATGGAAGGATATCCATCTTTAATGAATATGGACCAACTGAAGCAACCGTTGGCTGTATGATTCATCAATTCCATCAAGAGGATGGAGGGACATCGGTGTCAATTGGTGTGCCAATGCCAAATACAGAGATTTACCTTTTAGATGAGAATCAGCAAGCCGTGCTGCCAGGGACAGTAGGAGAAATATATATTTCAGGCGCGGGTGTTGGAAGAGGATATTGGCAAAGACCTGATTTGCATGAATCGCGCTTTCTGCCCAATCCATTTGTAAGCGGTCGCCGCATGTATAGAACAGGTGATATAGCCAAACGAGCAAATGATGGAAAGATTGATTACATTGGCAGGATTGATCATCAAATCAAGCTGCGAGGCTACCGGATTGAGCTGGGTGAAATTGAACTTGCACTTATGGCACTTGAAGAAGTTGATAAAGCAGCTGTTATTGATCTAACCGATGCATCTGGAGAAAAACAGCTGGCTGCATATATTGAATTAAAAGAAAAAAAGATGACGTCCTTTTTACTTAGAAAGAAATTATCAGATCAGCTTCCAGCTTATATGGTACCTGCCTATTTTGTTGTACTAGATGAGCTCCCGCTTACTCAAAACGGAAAAATCAATCGGACAGCACTGCCTGATCCATTGCTGTCTCAAGTGGAAACAGCCGTTGAATGGTCCAAGGAAACAGCGGACATTGAAGAGATCATAGTAGATACAGCAAAAGACATCTTAGGGCATGAAACGATCGAACCGGCTGATCATTTTTATCAGCTTGGCGGTGATTCCATTAAGGCGATTCAATTTATTGCGAAGTTAAAAGACAAAGGACTCTATTTAAAAACCAAAGATCTTTTTACGTATCCCATTTTTAAAGAAATGGCACAAGTCGTTCAGCAGGAACCTGTCTTACATATTTCACAAGAGCAGGCTGCGGGCGATGTGAAATCGATCCCAATTATCGAATGGTTCTGGTCCCAGCGGTTAAAAGATGAACATTTTTGGCATCAATCCATCATTGTTCATTCAAAGAAAAAGATGGATGAAAGAATCGTGCAGGATGCTTTCAAAGAGCTCGTCATTCATCACGACGGATTAAGGTTAAAAGTACATGAGGCAACTAACACACTCTATTATGATGAAGACATTCATGATATTCCGCTGATGATACACGATTTCACGGCATTGTCAGAAGAGAATGTGGAAGAAGCGCTAAAAGATGTAGGGTGTCAGGTCAAGCAAAGGACTCATCTTTATCAAGGACCATTGATTCAGGCAGCGCTTTGTCAAACTGATTCTCAATCACATCTCATTTTTGCCGCCCATCATCTTTTAGCTGATGGTATGTCATGGCAAATTCTTGTGGAGGACTTGATTCAATTATTGCATGCAGAGAAGGTTACAGCAGAAATACTTCCTTCTAAAACCCATTCCTATCAAACATTTACGGAGCGAATGAACCAGTATGCGGTATCAGAGGATGTAAAAGAGTCGCTCAGCTATTGGCAAAAAGCGGTGCAGGATATTCAGCCTCTGTATCCAGTTTCTTCAAATGAGGGGTATGTCAGAGACGAAGTCAAATTAACCAAGGCGTTATCAGTGGAACTCACGAATCAATTGATCAATCAAGCGAATCAAGCGTATCAAACGCAGCCTCACGAACTGTTAATTTCAGCCTTAACGCAAGCCTGTTATCAGCAAACGAATCAAAAGCGGATTTCTTTGGAATTAGAAGGTCATGGCAGGGATGCTGTGGAGGAAGATATCGATGTATCTAGAACGTTCGGCTGGTTCACCACCATGTACCCTGTGAATGTTCATGTGTCTGAATCTCTCTCAGATCACATACGGGCTGTCAAAGAAACGATACGTGAAGTGCCAAATAAAGGTGCAGACTATGGGCTGCTGTCACTCATCAATAGGCAGATTCCTAATCATTCAGCGCCGCAATTACGCTTTAACTATCTAGGTGAAATTGATCAGGTGCTGAAACAATCATCTGATTATGAGATGACTTACTTTACATCGGGGATTGATTCGTCATTGGATAATCCGTTAACAACCGTCATCGATATGGTCGCTACCATCAAGGGCGGCCAGCTGATATTCCATCTTTCTTTTAGCGCAAAACAGCTGTGTGAAACAGACATGACGCAGCTATTACAAGAGGTAGAGCGGCAAATTGAGCGTCTGGTACAGCATTGCTTAGAGAAGGAAGGAATCGAATTTACACCGTCTGATTTTGAAACAGTGAATATGTCTCTTGAAGAAATGGATTCATTATTTACATGAGGAAAAATCAGCATGTTATCTACATGTCATGTTTATTAGCGGTCTTATGGATAAGCAGCTTTGCTGGGGGGACACATGCAAAAGCAGTGATTACACCTAAAGCCATTGATCAAGTGATAGAGGAACAGATGAAGCTTGGGCGCATTCCAGGCATGTCCGTTGTGGTTGTGAAAAAGGACGAAGTGGTGTACCAAAAAGGCTTTGGTTATGCAGATCGAAAGAAAAAGAAGCAAGTGACAGCCAGCACTTTCTTTGAAATTGGATCTACATCAAAGGCGTTTACCGCCCTTGCTATTGTGGAGTTAGAGAAGCAAGGAAAACTTCATATAAAAGATCCAGTGAGCAGCTATATTCTAGGTTTTTTTCCAACATACCATGGAAAGCCTCAGCGTTTGACGGTGGAGCAATTAATGCATCACACAAGCGGCATTCCCTTTCAATCTATTGCGCTTATCCAGCCTGATCATGCAAAGGATGCGCTGAAAAAAACAGTCCATCAGCTGAAATCAATTGAGCTTAATCGCAAGCCAGGCAGCTCCTTTGAATATGCCACCATCAACTATGATGTCCTTGGTCTCATCATTGAAAATGTAACAGGAACGTCGTATGAGGCTTATATGAAAGAACTGTTTAAAAGGCATCATCTTGACCAAACGGAGGCTGGGCTAAAACGCATGAAGTCCGGTGTTGTCTCAGAAGGATTTAAACTGCAATTCCTTGCTCCGCATGCTTATGAAGCACCAGAATATCGAGGCAACACCCCTGCAGGCTATATTGTGATGAATGTTCAGGATGTGGGGACTTGGCTGCAATATCAATTGACCGATTCAACTTGGTCTCGTTTTGTAAAAAATCCGGATTACTTGACTGTGAATGTCCCAGATGAAGGGAAGCATGTCTATTACAATGCCGGCTGGTATATAGAAAAAGCGCATGAGCAGGTGTCATCACTTTTTCATGCAGGCTCTAACCCAAACTATTCATCATTTTTTCTGATCCAGCCAAAAGAAGGAGTTGCTATTGGAGTGTTAGCAAATATGAATAGCAGCTACACAGAGCAAACGGCACGTCTTATTGCCAATACGATTACGGGCACAAATGAAGAAGCAGAATCATCGATGGATCCTTTTCAGCTCATTGATCAATTGAGTCTTGCAGCCACATGTCTTTTTATTTTACTGCAAATGGTGTCTGTCGTTCGTTTTATCAAGTGGAAAAAGCGTGTAAGAAACGGCGCTTTAGTTCGCAGGGACATGTCACTTGGCGTATGGCTGAAAAGCATCGGCTGGGTGCTGCTGCTAATTGGGATATTGCTCCTGCCAATGATTCTTTCGCAGCTAGCCTTTAATGGGCTGCCTTGGAAAATGACTTTTGTATGGGGACCTTCCTCTCTCATTGAATTAGCGATTTCTTATTATTTGTTTTTCATTTGGTTGTGTACGATTGGTTTCATCAAAGGATTTATGGTGACATCTCCTGCTGGAAAGAGAGGAAAAAAAGATGACCGTCAAACAGATTTCGGGCATTCATCCTTATAATGATTTGTTTTATCGCAGCTGTTTTTTCAATTGCTTTTTTCCAATTGTGAAGCTGCATGATCAAGAAGTCGCTCCATACTTATTAAATGATCAATTTGCCTATGGGCTTACAGATGACGGCTTGCTGCAGATTGACTGGATGTCGGCACACGATCCAGAAAAGATTATGAATTTACAAGGCATTCAAGTTGAAAAAATGACGTATTGTGCCAACCTCATTGAAAAGGTCAAACAAGATGTGATGCGGGACCGCCCCGTCATTGTGTGGGTAGACCCTTACGTTCAGAGAGGCAGAAAAGAGTATTTGACAACCCATAGCCGTCATTCAATTTTAATTAAGGGTTTCGATGAAAATCAGCAAACCTTTCAAGTATTAGAGAATCGGCATTTAGATAATTTGTCTTATGAGCATCAAGTGCTGTCATTTAAAGATGTACAGAAAGGGTATGACACCTTTCATGATCATTTTCAGCCGAATGATCAATTTCATTCCTATGCGTCTTTCTACTTTGAACCGGACAAGCTCTCGACTGAATTATTTGATCAAAAAACGACTTATTTCCTGAGAAATATGCATGGTCAGATAGACGTAATCGAAAAAGGAATCACAGCTCTTGAAACATTTTATGAGCAGTATCCGCAATTGGATGATATCGAGAAGCTCGTGGCGTCGTTCAATCAGATCATCAATACGAAGAAAGTGGAGCTGTATCGGCTGAATCTCATCAAAGGCGATCTACCTGAGCTGGTGGGATGGATGGAACGTATTGTATCAGAATGGGAGAAAGCGAGGCATCAGGCAGCAAAACTCCTTTTCTCAGGTGAGATGTCTAGCAGGTACCAAGCCAATATCAAAGCTTCTTTAGAACAAATCATTCATGATGAAAAACACTGGCTGGAAGCGTTGGCAATCAAATGCAAAAGGGAGTGTGGCGTGTCGTGAAGTTATTTTGCTTACCGTACGCAGGTGGGGCAAGTACCGTATTCAGTACGTGGAAATCTTATATAGACCAGTCGATAGAAATTCATGCCCTTGAACTCCCTGGGCACGGGACAAGAATGACAGAGCCTGTACGGACCGATTTACAGCAGGTCGCAGATGATCTTTATGTACAGGCGTCCTCCTCCTTAAAAGAAGGAGAGCCTTTTGCCATTTTCGGTCATAGCATGGGAGCTGTCCTTGCGTATGAATTACAAAAAAGAATGAAAACAAGGTTAAACAAAGAGCCTGTCCATGTCTTTTATTCTGGGCGCTTTCCACCACATATTCCAGAAAAGAAAGTCTATCATCAACTGTCAGATTCCAAACTGAAAGAGGCGATCATTGCGATGGGAGGCGTTCCTGAGGAACTTGCCGATAACCATGCAGTGCTTGATTTTTTTCTGCCGATTTTAAGAGCAGACTTTCAGCTTTTGGAGACCTATCTGTGTGATGAAGTCGTTCCAGCTGCTTGTCCAATTTCTATTTTTTATGGTACACGTGATTTGCCTTCTGTGCTGTTCGATTTAGACGATTGGGATCAATATACTAGCGAAGATTGTGCGTTTTTTGAATTCGATGGAGATCACTTTTTTATTCATTCATTAACAAATGAAGTCGTAGAAAAAATCAATGTCATTTTAAAGCGAATTGGAGTGTTGGAGAAATGAACACGAAGCACGTAGGTGTGATTGGAGCAGGTGTGATGGGGGCTGATATGGCATTAGACCTTTCAGCAAATGGCTATCAAGTCACATTAGTTGATGTCACAGAAGAAAAACTAAATGAAGCGCTGGAAAAAATCAAGAAGACCTATCAACTGGTTCAATTTGTGAGAAAGAAGAAAATCTCATTGTCTTTAGAAGATGTATTGTCTCAAATCCAGCTGTCAACTTCACTTGAAGGCTTACATGACGCGCATATCGTCATTGAAAATGTGACGGAAGATTGGGAGATTAAAAGACCCATTTATGAAGAGCTGCGAGATATTTGTGCGAAAGAAACCATCTATTTTGTAAACACGAGCTGTATTTCGATTACAAAGGTAGGGTCCCTTATGCATCACCCTGAGAAGGTCATTGGGGCGCACTTTATGAACCCTGTTCCTCTTAAAGCGTTGGTTGAAGTGATTAGAGGAAAAGCAACTTCTGATGACACAGTTGAAACCGCAAAAGGTTTCTTGAAATCGTTTGATAAAACACCTGTTGTGGTGCATGATTTTCCGGGATTTGTTTCCAACCGTGTGCTTATGCTGACAATCAACGAAGCGATTTGGGCGGTGCAAGATCAAGTCGCCACACCAGCAGATGTCGATAAAATTTTCCGCGGGGGTTTCGGCCATAAAATGGGACCACTTGCGACAGGGGACTTAATTGGGCTTGATACGATTTTGAATTCATTGCTTGTTTTATACGAGAGCTACAAAGATCCGAAGTTCCGTCCATGTCCTCTACTTGTCAAAATGGTCGACGCAGGCGAGTACGGCAAAAAATCAGGTAAAGGCTTTTTCCAATATGACATGTGAGAGGAGAAAAACAAATGTCTAAGCAAATCAAGTGTGTTGTCTGGGATTTAGATCATACATTATGGGATGGAATTTTACTTGAATCAGATGAAGTGATGTTAAAGCCTTCGATGAAGGAAGTGCTAACAGAATTAGATGAGCGCGGTATCCTTCTTTCTATTGCAAGCCGGAATGATGAAGCAGCCGTGAGGGAAAAGCTCTCCGCCTTTGGGATCGAGCATTTCTTTCTCTATCCAGAGATTCATTGGAATGCCAAATCTAGTTCTTTAGAGAGAATCAGTGAGCGCCTAAATATTCATAAAGATACCATTCTCTTTATTGATGATCAGCCATTTGAAAGAGAAGAAGTGAAGGCTGTTCACCCAGAGATTACGTGCTGGGATGCAGTGGATTATATGTCATTACTCACTGATGATCGGCTGCGTCCAGTCTTTATCACAGAAGATGCCAGACGACGCAGAAGAATGTATTTAGAAGCGGACCAAAGGCAGCAGGAAGAAGAGAAATATGAAGGGCCGCCTGAGAAATTCTTGGCGTCTTTACATATGAAATTCGTGATTTCAGAAGCAGGAGAACAAGACCTCCAGCGAGCTGAAGAACTGACCGTCCGTACCAATCAATTAAATGCGAGCGGGAAAACCTATGATTATGAAGAACTTGATTTCTTCCGTCAATCAGATTCTCACTTGCTGCTTGTCTGTGAACTTGAAGATAAATTCGGTTCCTATGGAAAAATTGGACTCTCATTAATAGAAGAAACAGGCGACACCTGGCATGTCAAACTGCTGCTTATGTCTTGCCGCGTCATGTCTCGTGGTGTCGGGACCATTTTACTCACAACGATTTTGCAAGAAGCGAAAAAGCGAGGAAAGCGCCTTGTGGCTGACTTTAAACAAACCGACCGAAACCGCATGATGTATATCACATACAAGTTTGCGAATTTCAAAGAAATTGAGAAGGGGGAGGATGGCTATATCTTGTTTGAAAATGATTTAAGCATGATTCAGCCTTTCCCAGAATACGTAGATGTCAATATTGAATTAAATCAGAAAGATCCAGCCAAACAATAAAAAAGCGAAAAGCGAGGAGATTAAATCATGAACCTACACGAACAAGTAAGAGCCTATATCGAGCAAAACCTAGTGGTATTTGATGAGGAAATTGAGCTTGGAAATGATGATCATATTTTTGAACAAGGCTTTGTCAATTCTCTATTTGCGATGAAACTAGTGAACTATATCGAACATGATTTTCACTTCCAATTAGATAACGAAGACCTCGACATTGCTCATTTTAGTACGGTCAATCGCATTGTCGCCTTAATTGAGAGAAAACAACAGGGGGCCGCTCTTCATGAAAACAGCTGAACAAACGATCGATGCCATTGAAGAAATACGACAGTATTGCGATGAACATATCCGTCCTTTTGCCAATGAATTCGATGAGACGGAACATTTACCAGAGTCGCTCATTCGAGATATGGCGAAAAGAGGCTACTTGGCAGCAGGTATACCGTCTTCCTATCAAGGGCTGGGGCTTGATCCAATAGCATATGGACAGTTCACGGAACAAGTGGGAAAAGCTTGCTGTAATGTACGGACATTATTGACAGTGAATTCACTCGTAGGAGAAGCCATTCTTCGTTATGGAACAGAAGACCAAAAACAAGGCTGGCTTGTTGAATTAGCTAAAGGAGAAAAAATCGGTGCCTTTGCTTTGTCAGAGCCGAATATTGGTTCAGATGCCAATCATGTTGAAACAAGCTATCAAAAAGAAGGACAATCCTATGTATTAAATGGGAAGAAAAAGTGGATTTCCTTTGGTGCGATTGCAGATTTCTTTATTGTGATTGCAAGAGACGGTGAACAAGTCACGGCATTCCTTGTCGATCGAGATCAGCCGGGTGTAGAGATTGAGAGAATTACAGGAATGATGGCCAATCGAGCATCATATTTAGCGGAAATCACCCTCGATCATGTCCAGGTGCATGAAGACTGTGTCTTAGGACCAGTTGGGGGCGGATTTAACCACGTGGTGTCACTCGCATTAGACCATGGAAGATACAGTGTCGCTTGGGCAGGACTTGCCATTGCACAAGAAGCCGTTGATTCTCTTGTCACGTATTCACGTAAAAGAACACAGTTTAATGAAAAATTGTACAAGCATCAAATGATCAAAGGCATGATTGGAGATGCGGTTACCCAGCTCCATGCAGCGAGAGCCTTATGCCTAAAGGCTGGAGAAATGAGAGAAGCGAATCATCCTGATGCGATCACAGAAACATCCATTGCAAAATATTTCACCTCTAAAATCGCCGTTGACATTACAAATACAAATGTCCAAATCCATGGCGGAAGTGGATTTAGCCGGGAAAACTCAGCTTCAAGACTATATCGTGAAGCGAAGGTGCTTGAAATTATTGAAGGAACTTCGCAAATTCAGCAGCAGGTTATTGCTAACTATGGTTTACGCCATTATTTCGTGAAACATTCTTAGAGAGAAAGGAGATGATCCCATGGCTTTACAGCCGCAGAAGCTGGATAAACAGAACATTGAAAATATGTTAGGTATCACTACGATCCAAGAGGGACTGCTGTTTCATCATTTAATGGAACCGAACGGAACAGCTTATTTTGAACAACTGCTGATCGAAATAGACGGACCGATAGATCGAGACATTTTTGAACAATCATGGACGAATGTCACCAAACAGCATGAAATGCTTAGAACATTGTTCAGATGGCAGGAACTCGCAAGACCAGTACAAATTGTGCTGAAGCAGCACCAGCCAGACATTCGATATCGTGATTTGACACAAGCTAAGGAGCCTCTTCATGTGCTGAAAGAGGAGGTGACGGCACAGAACCGAGAAGAACGCTTTGATCTGCAGGAAGTCCCATTTCGCCTGACGTTATGTGAAGTGAATGATGAAGTCAGCTGGGTTCTCATTAGCTTCCATCACATTTTATTGGACGGATGGAGCCTTGGGATTGTATTAAGCGATTGGATGAGTGCATATGAGCGCTTATCGAATGGGGACAAACCTCTTCTTGAACAAAGACCGTCCTACCAATCATTTGTCAAATGGCAGCAGAAAAACCTTCAACAGACAGAAGCACAAGCCGACTATTGGAAAAATGTTTTCAATGGCTGGAGTTATGCAGAACTGCTTCCGAAGTCAAGCGGCGCATATGAAAATTCAGAAGTTTTTCATCAATATGAACATCAAGTGGATACTTCCATTGCGGAGAGCCTGAGCAAATTCACGAATCAATATGACGTGACGCTCGCATCTGTGATGTATACGCTGTGGGGAGTTTTGCTATCTAAGTATGCCAACCAAGATGATATTGTCTTTGGGACAACAGTATCAGGGAGAAATGCGGATGTCCCTCATATTGAAAAGATGACAGGGCTGTTCATTAACACATTGCCGCTGCGGGTCTCATTCGAACAAGAGCGGCCGATTCTTGAACAGATGCAGGAAGTGAGTCGTGAGATAGCTGTAAGAAATGAATATGAACATACACCGCTATCTGATTTAAAGAAATATGCAGGAATGACGGCAGAGCAATCGTTATTTGATTCAATCGTCGTCATTGAAAACTATCCACTAGATCAAATGCTCACGAAAAACGATCAGCCTATTCGTATTCGTGGATTTGAGATGACTGAGCAGACAGAATTCGATCTCACGCTTAGTGTCCAGGCGTTTGATGATCAGCTGCACTTTTCATTGGTGTATAACCCCGTCAGCTTTTCAGCTGAACAAATCGAAAAGTGGTGTCAGCATTTTCTTCATCTCCTGTCTGATGCCTGTGCTCATCCGCACAAATCTGCTGCTCAGCTACAGCTGCTATCAGAAGAAGAGAAAGAAAAGCAATTAGCGGTCTTCCGGCAGTATGGCGGGGCAACATCTAGCAATGAACCAACGGTGATTGACCTTTTTGAAGCACAAGTGGAACGAACGCCAGCGGCAGCCGCAGTTGAGTTTGGCGATACGACGGTTACATATGAACAACTCAATAAGAGAGTGAACCAGCTCGCACATTATTTACAAAACAAAGGAGTCAAACAGGAGCAGCGTGTCGGCATTTTAGCAGAGCATTCCATTGAAATGGTGATAGCATGCTTAGCGATCTTAAAAGCTGGCGGTGCATACGTACCGATTGATCCTGAATACCCGCAGGAACGAATAGAATATCTATTAGAAGACAGCGGAGTAGAATGGCTCTTAACTCATCCAATTAAAGGGCTCACCTATGCTTATCATGGAGAAAAAATTGATATCACACAGCCGGATCTATACACCGGACCATCAGACAACTTGGCAGAAGCCATCACCTCAGACCAAACAGCCTACTGCATTTATACATCAGGTACGACCGGAAGACCTAAAGGTGTACTCATTCATCATCTTGGCTTAGCCAACTATATTGATTGGGCGAAGCAAGTATATGTTCGAGGAGAAACAAGGCATTTTGCTTTGTATACTTCACTGTCCTTTGACCTGACGGTTACTTCTATTTTCACGCCGCTCATTTCAGGAAATACCATCATGATTTACCACCATGAAAACCGGCAGCTGCTTGTCGAAGACATCATAAAAGATAATCGCGTACATGTGATGAAACTGACACCATCTCATTTACAGTTTATTAAGCATTTGTCTTTCCCAGACAGCCAAATGAAATGTTTCATTTTAGGCGGAGAACAACTGGAAACATCTCTAGCGAAATCCATTCAGCAGTCCTTCCCGCAGCCAATTGAAATTGTGAATGAATATGGACCAACTGAAACGGTGGTTGGCTGCATGATTCATCGATATGACCAGGATTTTGATCAAGACGTGTATGTACCGATTGGAAAGCCTGCACAGCATACAGATATTCTTCTTTTTGACAGACATATGAATCTCATGCCGGAAGGAACCGTCGGTGAATTATATATTGGCGGGAAAGGTGTCGCAAAAGGGTATTTGAATCGACCGGAACTCACCGAAGAAAGGTTTGTCGATCACCCTTTCCAGCCAGGTGAAAAAATTTATAAAACAGGTGATGCAGCCCGCATTCTGCCTAATGGGCTCATTCAATTTTTAGGTCGAAATGATGATCAAGTGAAGCTGAGAGGCTATCGTATTGAAACAGGTGAAATTGAATTTTGGCTGAATGAACAGCCAGGTATGAAAGCAGCAGCTGTTGTTGTAAAGCCAGATGCTTCTGGTACACCATGTTTGGCCGCATATGTTGTCACGACAGCCAGACTTGATCAAGCTGCAATGAAACAAGCGTTGGCTGATCAGCTGCCGGATTATATGATCCCAACTCACTTTGTTCAATTGGATGATATGCCCCTGACTGCCAATGGCAAACTAGATAAACGGGCATTACCTGCTTTGAAACAGGCGGAGCAAACGAATAAGCAGGCGGGCGCTGCCCATCTTTCTGATACTGAGAAAGTCATTCAAGACATCTGGAAAAAAGTCCTCGGCTTAGATGAGGTAAGTGTTCATGACAAATTCTTTGACATTGGCGGGCATTCACTCAACTTAATCCACGTCAATCAACAGCTCGCTAAGCAATTGAATCAAAGCATTCCAATGGTCGAAATGTTCCGCCGTCCAACGATTAGAGAGCTTGCCGCATATTTAAGCGGCGATTCAGAGCAGGTAGCGGCAGACGCGCAGCCTGTGAAACAAAAGACAAGAAAAGCCAATGAGCCGATTGCCATTATTGGAATGGCTGGTAAATTCCCTGGTGCGAAAAATGTTGAGGCATTTTGGCGAAATTTGAAGAATGGAGAAGAATCAATTTCCTTCTTTTCCGATGAAGAACTGCTTGAAGCTGGTATTGACCGTCAGACCTTCGAACGACCCGATTATGTGAGGGCAAAAGGTGTGATTGATGGACCTGATTTATTTGATGCATCCTTCTTCGGTTATTCGCCAGGTCAGGCAGAAATGATGGATCCTCAAATACGTCTTCTCCATGAGTACGCCTATAAGGCGCTGGAAGATGCGGGGTATGTGCAAGAAGATTATACGGGTAAGGTCGGGTTGTTTACGGGGTCCACATCGAACTTCCAATGGATTCAGCGTTTTGCCTCTTCCCTTGATAGCAGTATGTCAGAGCTGTTTGAAGTGGGTTCACTCAATGATACGTACACCGTAAGTACAAGAATTGCCCATAAATTGAATTTGAAAGGACCGGCGCTTACGCTGCAAACCGCTTGTTCAACTTCTTTGGTCGCCTTGCATTTGGCCTGTCAATCCATTGCGAATGGTGATTCAGATGTAGCTCTTGCGGGAGGTGTGTCGATTCTGCACCCAGTGAAATCAGGCTACGTTTATCAGCAGAACATGGTGAAATCAAGTGATGGCCACTGCCGCGCCTTTGACGATCAAGCGGATGGAACTGTTGGCGGAGATGGTGTTGGTCTTGTTGCTTTAAAAGCACTTAGTGAAGCCATAGAAGATGGCGACCATATTTATGCGGTCATTAAGGGCTCTGCCATCAACAATGATGGTGATCAAAAGGTTGGTTTCAATGCTCCAAGCGTCGAAGGACAGACACGTGTCATTCAGGATGCTCTAAATCAAGCAGATGTTTCACCAGATACGATTGAATATGTGGAAACACATGGAACTGGAACATCACTTGGTGATCCGATTGAAATAGAGGCGCTCACAAAGGCTTTCGACACAGAGAAAAAACAATTTTGCCGTATTGGGTCTGTCAAAACCAATATTGGACATTTGGATGCAGCGGCAGGAGCAGCTGGCTTGATCAAAGCTGTGCTTTCGCTTCAGCATCACACATTTGTACCTAGTCTTCACTTCAAAAAAGCCAATGAAAACATTGCATTTGAGCATAGCCCTTTCTTTGTAAACACTGAGCTGACTGACTGGAAGCAGCCAGCTTCACATTTGCGGCGGGCTGGGGTGAGCTCATTTGGAATGGGTGGAACCAATGCACATGTCATATTAGAAGAAGCACCACAAAGAGATCGTCAGCAAATGCCTCGTTCTGCTGAGCTGCTTGTTCTTTCAGCAAAGAGCAAAACGAGCTTGGAACGAATGAAAGACAAACTCGTAAACCAAATAGAAAACACGCCTTCTATCAATTTGGCAGACGCAGCTTATACTCTGCAAACAGGAAGACAGTTCTTTGGTTTCCGTCAGGCATTTGTTGCGGCAAGCAGAGAAGATGCTTTGCGAGTATTAACAGAAAAGCAAGGCAAGGGCATTGGAAAGCTCATGCATTCGCATGTGGAGCAACAAAAGATTATTTTTATGTTTTCTGGACAAGGCAATCAATATCTCAATATGGGATTAGATTTGTACCGGGAAGAGCCTTACTTTAAGAAGCAAATGGATGCTTGTTTTCAAGCATATGAAGAAGCAACGGGGCGAAGTCTTGCCCGTATTCTTTACCCATTAGCGGCTGAAACAGACAAGGCGCGTGAAAAATTAGCAAGTACTCAATATGCACAGCCGGCCATTTTTGCCATTGAATATGCCTTATCCATGCTCTTCATTGAATGGGGCATTCGTCCTGATGCAATGATCGGCTATAGCTTTGGCGAATTAACGGCGGCCGCTATATCAGGGCTATTCAGCTTAAAGGACGCAATGTCCATGGTCGCCTATCGTGCGAATGCGATGCAATCGTCACCAGCTGGCGTCATGATGAGTGTTCCATTACCTGAGGCAGAGCTAAAACCGATGCTTCCAAATAATATTTCTCTCGCGGTTGTCAATGATTCATCATGTATCGTGTCAGGTCTAGAAGAGGCGATAAGTGAATTTGAACAAGAGCTGAAAAGCAACAGATTGATGTGTATGCGGTTAGGTGGAACCATTGCTGCCCACTCACATGTCATGAAGGAGGCAGCGGAGCAATTCGGAGAAAAATTAAAGCATATGAAAGCCAAAACACTTCGTATTCCATTTATTTCGAATTTGTCAGGAGATTGGATGACAGATACGAGTGCGAAAGATATGTCTTATTGGAAAAGGCATATGACCGATACAGTTCGCTTTGCTGAAGGCATCACAAATATTTTACAAGAGGACAATATTCAATTAATTGAGATTGGACCAGGACAAGATTTAAGCGTGATGGTCAACAGGTCATTGAACGGCCTGAATCAGCATGTATGTCATGTGCTCAGACATGCAAAACAAGATGTGACGGATACAGAATTTTTACTTGGGCAGATCGGACGTCTATGGACAAACGGATTATCCATTGATTGGAACAGGTTCCATCTAAACCGTCAGCCGCGGAAAATGCCGCTGCCAACGTATGCGTTTGATCAAACTTCCTATTGGTATGATGCAGCAGATCGTGTAAAGCACGAAAAACCAAAGCAGTCTGGACGAAAGCAGCAAATGGATGAATGGTTCTATACCCCTCATTGGGAAGCGGATCTTTTACCTTGCGTGCCATCAGATGATTCGTCTGCCGGAGCCTTGCTTTTGTTTGCAGAGCCATCTGCTTTCGGAGAGAAGATTGCGGCTGAGCTCCTGACGAAACGGAACGAGTTCGTAGTGGTTCGTAAAGGAAATGAATTTACGAAGCATGACGAAAAAAGCTATACCATTCGGTCACATGAGCCATCTGATTATGAAAGGCTCATATCAAATCTGGCAGATGACGAAATCAACGTGTCAGAAGTTTGTCATCTATGGGGGCTTTCAGAACGACAGCCATCTCACACGGAAGAAGAATGGGTGAAGCAAACGCAGCAAGATGCTTATTACTCCTTGCTTTATATCGGCCAGGCATTGAAAAAATATGTTTTGGACCAAAAGGTATCGATTACCGTTCTTTCCTCATTGACGTATGCCGTTGGCGGGGAGCCTGAACTTTATCCTGAAAAAGCGATCCATCTAGGACCTGCCATGGTTATATCACAAGAAACACCGAACTTGCGTTACCGCATTCTTGATATTGATCGCCCGGTGGAAAATGGGGTTCAAGAAAAGCGATTGCTGAAGCAAATAAGCGATGAGCTAGATCGATCGTATGGACCGCTTCTCACGGTCTATCGACGAAATAAGCGATATGTGAAAAAGTATGCGAAAGGTTCAGTTCCCGAAACAGGACATGCTCATTTGGCTAAAAAAGATGGTGTCTACATTTTAATTGGCGGACTTGGGTTTATTGGATTGAATATCGCTCAGACTTTGGCCGAGCAAACGAAGGGAACCTTAATCTTAACGAGCAGGTCTGGACTCCCTGATAGAAGCAAGTGGCAAGAATGGCTGTCTACGCACGATGAACAGAATCCAACAAAGAAAAAAATACAAAAGGTAATGGCACTGGAAGAGACAGGCGCAGACGTTCTCATACAGAAAGTAGACGTTCGTCACAGGGAAGATATCCAGCAATTGATCAACACAGTGGATGCGTCATATGGACAGATCGACGGTGTGATCTATGCAGCTGGAGTGACAGGCGACCAATCTTTCCGGGTGCTGGAGCAAACAGATGTCACATTTTCGGAGCCGCATTTTGAAGCGAAGATGAATGGCGTACTTCATCTTGATGCCGCCTTAGGTGATCGATCCCTTGATTTCTGTTTTGTACTGTCATCTTTGTCACCGATCTTGGGCGGACTCGGTTTTACAGCCTATACAGCTGTGAATCATTTCATCGATGCGTACGTGTATGAACGCAATCTACGTTCAGAAACACAGTGGTCTGTCATTAGCTTTGACGGCTGGGAATTTGAGCAGGGGAAGCAGCTCGATCTTCCAATCGGAGATGATGTCACCGAAACGTTAATTACAGAAAAAGAAGGAAGAATGATCTTTGAACGATTGCTTTCACTGGATCAAGTGGAACAAATGGTTATTTCGACAACATCTTTACATGATCGTATTCACAGATATGTAGACCGTTTATCCCGTGAGGAAGAGAGCGGCGGAGAGCATGTACAAGATGGAAACTTGTATTCTCGGCCAGCGCTTTCAACGAATTATGCGGCACCTGAAACAGAGCTGGAGAAGGAATTAAGTCAACATTGGCAAGCATTCTTTAAGATTGATGAAATTGGCATAGATGATCATTTCTTTGAAATGGGTGGAGATTCTCTTAAGGCGATTACCTTCATTGGCATCATTCATCGTGCATTTAGTGTAGAGCTGACACTGCCACAATTTTTCCAAATACCTACGATACGATTAATGGCAGCATATATCGACCAAGCAGATACTGCTGCTTATCATGCGATTGAAAAAGCCGAAGTGAAGGAGCATTATCCTCTGTCGTCTGCGCAAAAACGGTTGTATCTCATGCAGCAAATGGATGTAAACAGCACAGGATACAACGAGTTTAAAGCGGGACGAATCAAAGGAAAACTCGATATCAGCAGGTTGGAATGGGCTTTTCAGCAGCTCATTAAGAGACACGAAAGTTTGCGGACAGCGTTTGTACTAGAGAATGGCGTCCCTTATCAAAAGATTGAAGAAGAGGTACCATTTGCAGTCACATTGTTTGACCTCACAAAGGGATCGACACAAGGATCTGAGGAAGATCAAAAACAAGTGATTGAACAATTTTTGACTGCCTTTACGTTAAGTGAGGCTCCATTGATGAGAGTCGGTGTGATGAAGCTGGCAGAAGAGGAATTCGTGCTCATGCTGGACATGCACCACATTATCTCAGACGGTCTTTCTCAAGATATTTTGGTCAACGACTTTATGCAGTTATATGACGGCAGGACGCTTGAGCCTCTCGCTCTGCAATATAAAGATTTTTCAGAATGGCAAAATGACATGCTTGCGTCTGAAGCACTGAAAGAATCGAGTGATTACTGGAAAAACCGGTTAGAGGGTGCCCCGCTGCTTGATCTGCCAACAGATTTCGATCGGCCAGAGGTGAGACAATTCCGCGGCGGACATTATACATTCCGTATAGAAGAAGCAGAGCTGAACGCGTTTAAGCAAATGATTTTAAAAGAAGACGCCACACTGTTTATGGGTCTGTTAAGTGTGTATCAGATTTTGCTTCATAAATTAAGCGGACAATCAGATATCACGGTCGGGGTTCCGGTAGCAGGCAGAAAACAAGAGGAGCTGCAGCAAGTCATCGGTATCTTTGTCAATATGCTGCCACTTCGTTTATATCCTAAAGCAGAGCTGACGTACCAGCAATTCCTTCAGGATGTGAAGGCACATGTCATCGGTGATTTCGGACATCAAGAATATCAATATGAACAAATGGTTCAAGACCTCCAGTTAAGCCGGAGTGTCAGCCGGAATCTATTGTTTGATGCTGTGTTCGCTTTGCAAAATATGAATCAGCCAGAACTGAAGGTAGGCGGTTTAACCTTTAGTGATTATCCGTATGAGACAGGAACGTCGCGCTTTGATTTACTCTGGATTGCGTATGAGCAGGAAGACGGTCTTTCTTCAACGATTGAATATAATACTGAGCTATTCAGTGAGGAAACCATTCAGCGGATTGCAGGCTTGCTGAAAGACATCATGCGGGCTGTTTCAGCAGATGCGATGAGAATAGAAGAGATCGAACTGACTTCTTCATTCAAGCAATTAGACGACGTATCTCTTTTCGAATTAGATGACTTAAAAATATAAGTAAAGAGGTGAATGGAAGAGTGATTGAACATGATGATTTTCAACTGAAAGCAGCGGCGAAGGAAAGGGCGTTAGAAAGAGTCTACTGGACATCTGTCTTATCAGGTGTACAACTGGATGGCCGGATCCCTCATACGGTTTCACAAGCCCATTCTGCTGCAATGAACCGATCGCTTCATTCGTCCTTCCCTGTGGCTATGAACCATTCGTTAAAGCAATTATGTGGAGATTCTGATTTGCGCCTGTTTATCGTGCTGACCACAGCTGCTTTTGGCTTGCTTCAACGTTATAGCGGAAAAACTGAGTTGATGGTGACTGTTCCTACAATGGAACAGTCTGCCAATCAATCAGCCATTAATCATATGCTGCCGCTTAAGGCAGAGATTGAGCCTCATATGAGCTTTAGCGCAGGGCTAGAGGCAGTGAAACAATCGTTTCAGGAGGCAGTGCGTCATCAAAACTATCCTGTTCATATTTTAATGGATGAGCTTTGGCATTCAGTAGGAGAAGACAAGAGGCGTGTCAATCTGGCATGTGCGTTTGAGACATTGCATGGGCATGCTGACCGAGAGCAGCTGCATGCAGATGTGCTCATTGTTTGGAAGAAAGAACAAGATCACCTTCATGCTGAAGTTCACTGGGATGCTTCCATTTATGACGATCAAATGATGGAGCAGTTCTCCAGACATTTCATGACACTCACAGAGCAATGTCTCAAAACGCCTGAACAAGCGATGAGCACACACTCATTTTTATCTGATATGGAGAAAAGTCAGCTGTTTGATTCGTTTCAAGGAGAGTTGCTCGCTTATCCAGTGGATCGTGATATTGTGTCGTTATTTCAAGAACAAGTCCAATTGCATCCAGCACGAACGGCCGTTATGTTTGGCACAACCTCCTATACATATGAAGAGGTTGATGATTTATCGGATCGCATTGCGCTTAGACTGTCTCAAAGTGAGATGACACGTGAGACTCCAGTTGGTCTCAGAATGAACCGGTCTGCTGAACTGGTCATTGCCATTCTTGGCATCTTAAAGGCTGGCTATGCTTATTTACCGATTGATGTCCATCTGCCGATCGAAAGAATTCGGTATATGCTCAAAAACAGCGGCGCTGCAGCTATTGTCTCGGATGCAGACGGACATGAAGGGTTGGATGTCGAGGTTCATGTTATTCAAGACATGCTTCAAGAATCGCCAATAAAAGAGAATCTGACTTGGTCTATTTCGCCTTCGGATATGGCGTATGTCCTGTATACATCAGGAACGACAGGGCATCCAAAAGGGGTCGTTATTGAACATCGTCATGTCATTAATTTGGTATATGGAATGAAAACGCGCTTTTTTGATCTGCTCCCTGATCCTTTGCAAGTAGGGATGCTGGCTTCACACATTTTTGATGCGTCTGTTCAAACATTGTTCCCGGCATTGCTCCTCGGGCATACGCTGCATATTGCCAAAGATGAAGTCCGTATGGATGGGCATGCGTTATGGTCGTTTTACCAAGAAAACCACATTCAGCTGTCAGATGTGACCCCTTCTCACTTAAAGCTGATGAACAAGGCAGCAGCGCAATCGAAACAAGACCTGCCTGCTTTGAACATGCTGCTGGTGGGCGGAGAGGTGTTCACAAAAGAGCTGATGGATCAATTTTTACAGCATGTATCAGGTGAAAAACCGATCATGATTAATGCGTATGGGCCGACTGAATGTACGGTTCAGTCATCATCCTTTTTGATTCCCCATGACTGGGACGAGCAGGTCATTCCTATTGGGCAGCCGATGCCGAATGAGCATATTTTCATATGTGACGCGCAAGGGGAGCCAGTTCCGATTGGCGTCTTTGGCGAACTATATATAGCAGGCGATGGTGTAGGTCGTGGGTACATCAATCACCCTGATCTGAGCATGGAGAAATTTATCAAAAAACCAGAGCTGAGCAGCGGGATGTTATACGGTACGGGAGACCTTGCAAGATGGCGGTTTGATGGGTTGATAGAATTTGCTAAAAGAAACGATGGCCAAGTGAAAATCAGAGGATATCGAATTGAGCTCGAGGAGATCCGCAGAGCCATTCTTGATGACCCGCATATGCAAGGACTGATTCAAGATGTCATTGTCATTCCTAAGGAAACGAAGGATCAGGACCAATACATTTGCGCATATATGATGGCAAAACAAGCGATAGATCAGCGTGCGCTTCGTCAGTCTTTAAGTGAAAGGTTACCAGGTTATATGGTGCCGAGGCATGTCATTCAAATAGAACAATTTCCTTTGAATCTATCAGGGAAATTGGATATCCAAGCACTGCCGAATCCAGAAGATCAAGTGGCAGGCAATCAAGAGCCGTTGACCATTCAAGCACATAATGAAACAGAGCAGAAGCTTGTTCGCATTTTCGCATCTATTTTACAAGTCCCTGCTGCGCAGATTCGTATAGATGAACCGTTTTTCGATTTAGGCGGGAACTCTTTTAATATCGTTGAGCTGTCCAATAAAGTGAAAGAGGAATTTCAGCAGGAGCTGACAGTGATGGAGCTGTTCCAATATACAACTGTTTCGCAAATAGCCGCTCAATTAAGAAACAAAGTCTCAGGGCAAGAGAAACAGATCGAAAATGATGGAGAAAATGAAGCGGATGACTTAGAAAGTGCCGCTCAACTGTTAGGCGGGATGATAGATGAGTAAGTTCACAGGATTAGAGGTTGCAGTGGTTGGGATGGCCTGCCGTTTTCCGGGAGCAAAGAATATTCATCACTTTTGGGACAACCTTGCAAATGGAAGAGAGTCCATTACGTTCTTTTCGAAGGAAGAGCTGCTTGAGGCAGGGGTTGAGAAAAAAGCATTAGACCATGAGCAATATGTACGTGCTAAAGGAGCAGTCGATCAGCATGATCACTTTGATGCAGATTTCTTTGGTTATTCACAGCGTGAAGCAGAAGTAATGGACCCGCAAATCCGCATGTTTCATGAGGTGGCATGGGAATCCCTTGAAGATGCAGGCTATAACCCTGAAACCTATCAGGAACCGATTGGTTTATTTGGAGCTGCTTCTGCTAATTTATATTGGCAAGCTGCTTCCATGCTGATGAGAACGAATCACTCATCTGAACAATTTGCGGCTGTTCAGTTAACAGATAAAGATTTCATGAACACAAAGGTATCCTACAAATTGAATTTGAAGGGACCGAGCGTAGCTGTTGATACAGCTTGTTCCTCCTCTTTGACTGCCATTCATATGGCGGCGCGCGCCCTGATTACCGGAGAATGTAAAATGGCACTCGCAGGCGGCGTCACCATTACGACCCCTCACAAAAAAGGATACATGTATCAAGAGGGCATGATCATGTCGCCAGATGGGCACTGCCAGGCTTTTGATGAACAGGCAGAAGGAACCGTTGGCGGCGAGGGCTGCGGTGTTGTTGTGCTCAAATCATTAAAGCAGGCACTAAAGGATAAGGACCATATCTATGGCGTGATTAAAGGTTCAGCCTATAACAATGACGGCGGGCGGAAGGTTGGCTACACAGCACCAAGTATAGAAGGACAAAGCGAAGTCATTAAAAAGGCACTCAACATCAGTCGTGTAGAAGCTGAGAGTATATCTTATATTGAAGCACATGGCACAGGTACGACTCTTGGAGATCCAGTTGAAATTGAGTCACTAAAGCAAGCTTTTCAAACGGATAAAAAACAGTTTTGTGCGATTGGGTCTGTGAAAACCAATATTGGTCATCTTGACTCAGCCGCAGGGATTGCAGGTTTTATCAAGACAACGCTTAGTCTGTACCATCAGATGCTGCCGCCTAGCCTTCATTATAAAAAACCGAATCCGAAAATTGATTTTGAATCAAGCCCATTTTATGTAAATACAACACCTGTACCATGGACGAAATCAGAGCAGCCGCTGCGTGCCGGGGTCAGTTCATTTGGAGTCGGCGGAACGAATGTACATCTGATCATGGAAGAGGCACCCGCCGCCGACAAACCGTCAGTAGAAAGAGATCATGAGCTAATGGTGATTTCGGCAAGATCGAAGCAGGCGGTTCAAAAGTCTGCTGAACAAATGACATCTTATTTAAAAGAACATAAGCATGTCACACTATCCGATGCTGCATTTACCCTGCAAGAGGGACGAAAGCATTTTCCTTATCGACAAGCTTTTCTTGCAGGTCCGGGCCGCACATTCCAGTCAGCCGGCCAGCCGCAAAAGGCCTTTCAACAGCCTGCGATCGTTTGGATGTTTTCTGGTCAAGGTGCTCAGTATGTGAATATGGGCAAGGATTTATATGAGAAAGACCCTGAATTTAAACAAACGCTTCAGAAATGTTTTGCCATCATTTTATCGTTATCAGGTGTTGAGATCGAGAACGTGTTATATCCAACAACCGAAGAAGAGTTCATAGAAGCAGAACAACTCATGCAGCAAACATCATATACACAAATCATCTTGTTTAGTTTTGAGTATGCGCTCGCATCGAAGCTGATGGGACTAGGCATACGTCCGCATTATTTCATTGGTCATAGTATTGGAGAAATCACAGCTGCCTGCGTGGCCGGTATGATCAACCTTGAAGATGCCATCCGGATCGTTTTAAAAAGAGGCAGTTTGATGCAAAAAATGCCTCCAGGTGAAATGGCCGGTGTGTCACTCCCTGCCGAAGAGATTAAACATGATCTTCCAGAAGGTGTCGAGCTTTCTGCAGTGAATAGCTCACAATTATCCGTTGTTTCCGGTCCTTCAGAACGGTTACAGATTTATCTCGAACAAGCTGAAAAAAGAGGAGCTTCTGTCCAAAAGCTGAAAACCTCTCACGCCTTTCATACGAGTATGATGGATGAAGCGTCCGAACAGTTTAAGAACGTTCTCTCGGAGATCACCTACCAGCAGGGCGAGATTCCGATCCTTTCGAATGTGACAGGGAGCTGGTTAACAAATGAACAAGCCGCATCACCTGATTACTGGGCATCTCATATCAGGCAGCCTGTTTTATTTAGTCAAGGAGTAGAGACGTTACTTGGACTTGGAGAAGTGGTTTTCATTGAAGTGGGGCCAGGTCATACGTTGACTCAATTTGTGAGACGACATGATGACTATGATGTGAACAAAGCAGCGGCTGTTTCATTGGTGAGACATCCAAAAGAACAAGCTGCTGATGATGAATATATGAAAAAGGCTATAGGGAAGCTGTGGAGTTTCGGAGTGGAACCGAATTGGAGCGCTGTCAGAAAAGAAAAGGCCCCATATCGAGTGTCACTGCCAACATATCCATTCGAGCATCAAATATTCCCCTCTCCGCAGTTTAAAGCGGATCAGCTGATGACCGCTTTAGCGCCATCAGAAAAGGGGGAGAAACTCTCAGCTGATTTTCAAGACTGGTTTTACATCCCGGTATGGGAGCGCTCTGCACCTGTACTAAAAGAGCAGCATCATCAAGGGAAGCGTATCTTGGTTTTTGAGAAAAATGGTCATATTGGCGCCTATTTGAAAGAACGGCATGCAGAGGTTGTCAGCGTCTGTCAAAGTGATCATACGATCAAAGAAAATGACCAGTTGATGAAGGCTGACGTTCATATGCTGTCACACTTAGAGTGGGTGATGGCTGAACTGCAGCAATCTGGATTTATACCGGAAGAGATCATCTGGATGCATGATGAACTAACAGAAGATACCGATGATCAGCCAAACTACTTATCTGTGCTCGATCTCGTCAGGCTGATCAGCCAGCATCATAACACAGCCTTGCGTCTTCATCTCGTGACAAACCAAGCGCATGATGTAATCGGGATGGAGAAGGTCAATCCTCTTCAAGCAACATGTACTGGACTGGCTCTGACCATTCCTCAAGAATATCAGCATATTGCGTGTCAGCACATTGATTTATGTCAGGAAACAAAGGCGGACTGGCCGCTTTTTCTTTCATATGAGGTTGCAATGCACGATCAAGATGCGGTCGTGGCGTATCGGGGGAACAGCAGGTGGGTTCGAAAAGCTTCAAGTACACCTTTAAGCAAAGAGGAATCGTCCACGCAGCCTATCAGGACTCATGGTGTTTACCTCATGACCGGCGGTATGGGGGGCATTGGCTTCACATTAGCTAAACATTTAGCAGAAACGTATCAAGCGAAACTTATGTTCATGAGCCGAGTACAAATACGTGAACGCTCTGCATGGCATGAGCTTCGTGATGCAGATGGGAAAGAAGCTGAGACCGTGAAAAAGCTGATGACTCTTGAAGAGTTAGGAGCTGATGTACAAGTTGTACACGGTGATGTGTCAGATCAAGATGCTGTGCAGAAAGCGGTCCAGCTGGCTCATACGTCATTTGGTGATTTACATGGTGTCATTCATGCGGCAGGAGAGGCAGATGGGAAGATCATCCAAGCAAGAACAGCAGACGATGAAATTCGCATGTGTCAGGCAAAAATCAACGGGACCTATGTGCTGGATGAAGCACTCAAGGATGAAACGCTCGACTTCTTTTTACTTTGTTCGTCCCTTGTGTCCTTTCTTGGAGCGGCTGGACAAGTGGCTTATGCGGCTTCCAATGCTTTTATGGACAGCTTTGCTCATGCGAAGAGGCAGGAAGGGAAGCCAGTGATTTCTTTAAACTGGGATCGGTGGGAAAAAGTCGGTATGGCACACGACTCAGCATTAGCGGCCAAAGTCAATGACATGATGGCACTTGAGGAGCAGGCAGGAATTTTACCAGAACAAGGGGTAAAGGCCTTTCAGGAAGTGCTGCGTCTAGATTATCCGCAAATTCTTGTTTCCGTTCGAGACATGGGTGAGAGAATGAAACATCGCTTAACACCTATGCAGCAGGAAGAAGAGCCGTCTCAAGAAATATCGCAGGTCATAGATGATCGTCTAGAAACATCATTGAGTGATGTACTCAGCTCCTTTTTTCATCATGAACCGGATGTGAATGAGAACTTCTTTGAAATGGGTGCGACATCCCTTGATTTGCTGCAGATGAGCGGTCATATCAAATCAATTTATGGCATAGAGGTTCCGGTGGTCATGATGTATAGCCATCCGACGATCGCGTCATTGGCTGCAGAACTGAAGAAGATACATGGAGTAAAGGAAGAAAAGCAAGCTGTCACTGAATCATCTAATCTCCGTAAACAGGCGATGGCAGATGGGAAAAACCGCCGTAAACAGAGATTAAAACGAAAATAGATGGGAGAAATGCAGCGTATGTCTGATCAAGAGCAATGGACCGAATCTGGACTTGAAATTGCAGTTGTAGGATTAGCAGGTACGTTTCCCGGAGCACCGAATGTGCAAACGTTTTGGGAAAATGTATCGCAAGGGAAAGAATCCGTTACGTTTTTCACTGATGAAGAATTAAAGGCAGCGGGTGTAGATGAGACGCTGCTAAAGCGTTCTGATTATGTGAAGGCAAAGCCATTTTTACAGAATGCATCATCATTTGATGCAGACTTTTTTGGCTACTCTCCGCGAGAGGCATCCATTATGGACCCGCAAATTCGATTGATGCATGAATGCACATGGCATGCGCTAGAGGACGCAGGCTATGAGCCTGAGCAATACGAAGGTTTAATTGGTCTTTATGCCGGGGCATCTAGCAATCTATCGTGGATGGGGCAGCATATGTCGTCACTTGAAAAGAACGAAGATGTATTTCAAATCATGCATCTCAATGACCCGTCCTTTGCTTCTCGGATTGCTTATAAATTAAATCTAAAAGGTCCAAGCGTATCGGTACAAACGGCTTGCTCCACGTCGCTTGTTGCTATTCATATGGCCTGTCAAGGATTAATCGGAGGTGAATGCGACCTTGCGTTAGCAGGAGGTGTCACACTCCATCAGCCGCAAATCACAGGCTATCAATACCAAGAAGGAATGATTTATTCTCCTGATGGCCATTGCCGTCCGTTTGATGAAAAAGCAAAAGGAACCATTTTTGGTGAGGGTGCAGGCGTGGTTGCGCTAAAACGATTGAAAGATGCGATAGAAGACGGAGATTTTATTTATGCCGTCGTAAAAGGATCTGCAACGAACAATGATGGAAGCAATAAAGTCGGCTATACAGCCCCAAGTGTGAGTGGACAGGCAAGTGTCATTGAATCTGCGTTAGAAATGGCTGAGACAGAACCAGAGACGATTTCTTATATCGAAGCACATGGAACGGGTACGCCTGTTGGAGATCCGATTGAGATTGAGGCGCTTACTCGTGCTTTTCAAACAGATCAACAAGGCTATTGCCGGATTGGATCAGTCAAAGCCAATATTGGGCATTTAGATGCCGCAAGCGGCGTGGCTGGTTTTATCAAAACAGTCATGATGCTGCATCATCGTCAATTTGCCCCGATGCCGCACTTTGACAAGCCGAATCACCGTATTCCGTTTGAGCAAACGCCATTTTATGTTGGGACAGACAAAGAGGAGTGGAAGTCGTCTCATTTGCCAAGGAGAGCTGGAGTCAGTGCCTTTGGTATAGGGGGAGCAAATGCTCATGTCATCTTAGAAGAGGCGAAGCCAAGAAAAACAAACGGCACGGACTCGTCCAAAGAATTAATTGTGCTTTCAGCTAGATCAACGCATGATATGAAGAACATGACAAAAAACTTGAAGGAATATGTCTCCTCACATCATGAACTCTCACTTGGCCAAGCAGCTTACACCTTACAAAGTGGAAGAAAAGCCTTCAAATATCGAAAAACGTTTGTCTGTTCGTCGCGGGATGAATTATTAGAGCAACTGCAAGTGCTAAATGAAGATACAGCAGGCAGAGAAAGTCTTCTTTATAAACGGATAAGCATGAGGCTGACGGGGTATCATGAGTCAGGTTTACGTGATTACATCAAGCTGTATGAGAAAGATCATTCTTTCAAAACAGAAGTGGATCGATTAATGAGCCTCGTCCAATCTGCGGTACCTATCAAAAAAGACGAGCTGTTCCATTCCAAACAAAGCAGACAATCAGAAGTGGCTATGCTGATCATGACATCGGCTTTTGCCAACGAGCTAAGGTCACTCGGAATTGAACCAGATGGTTGGATTGGAGAAGGCAGCGGAGTCTGGACAGCTTTATATGCAGCAGGCGGGCTTGAGCTAAAAGATGCGGCATCTATTGTGTACCATCTTCATGACATCGAGACGGTTAATCAAAGGCTGGCTTCCCTGTCTCAGAGGACACTCCAACAGCCTGTTTACTTGCAGCAAACCGGGGAGGAACTAACCACTTTCCACCCATCGTCTGCAAAGCGTTTTCTTGATATGAATCAGCCTGTAAAACCGCCTTTGATTGAGCAAGAATCAACAGCCTTGATCATTGATCTTTCAATAAAACAAAGCATTGTGGTTGAAAAGGGAGCAGAAAAATCAACCGAATCACTTGATGGAGACATTCTTCAAATCGCCGGTGTTCTTTGGGAAATGGGGGTCGGCTTATCCTTTCCTTTAACAGAGGAGAAGAACAGGCAGCGCATTCCGCTACCTGGGTATCCATTTCATAAAACCGATTTTTCTGCACAAACAAATACGATGGCAGCCATTGAGCCACAAAAGCCGCAGGATGTAAAGCGTGTTTTTACTTCGCTCGCTTCTTTACAAAAAGATATTCACGACATTGTGCAAACTCATTTTGGGTTTGATCAAATGGATGATGAATCGCCATTTTTTGAATTTGGTGCGACATCACTTGATATATCTCAGCTTGCAGCGAAAATATCTGAGCGAATGGATCAACAAATTGACACTGTTCAATTGTATCGGTTTGCTACAGTGGCAAGCCTTGCTGAATATTTGTTTGAAGAACAGATGGAACGAGATCAAACACCTGCTTCTCTCCCAGTAAAGAACACGTCCCAGGAGCATACGGATATTGCGATTGTCGGAATGGCAGGAAGGTTCCCAGGGGCTTCGTCGCTAGAAGACTTTTGGCAGCGTCTTGTGAATGGCGAGGAAATGATTCACTTTTTCACAGAAGAAGAACTCAAGAAAGCAGGGCTGGATGCGTCTGTTTATCAGCATCCGAATTTCATTGGAGCAAAAGGCCGTTTACAAGAGATCGAAGGCTTTGATGCAGACTTCTTCAACTATTCTGCTAGAGAGGCAGAGCTCATGGATCCGCAGTTCAGGCTCTTGCATGAATGTGCTTGGGAAGCGCTGGAGGATGCTGGCTGTGACCCTGATCGAATGGCAGGGAAAATTGGTGTTTATACAGGAACGAGTCCAAATCATGAGTGGCTGACGCGCTTTGCACATCAAATGGAAGCAACTGAGCAATTCAGCGCAATGCTGTTAAATGATCGTGAATTCTTTAGTACGCAGCTTTCTTATAAATTGAATTTACACGGGCCTAGCGTGACCATGCAGACAGCTTGTTCGACCTCACTTGTCAACATTGGCATGGCCTGTCAAGCTTTATTGAATCAAGAATGTGATGCAGCACTGGCTGGCGGTGTGACGGTCAGTTCTCCAGAAAATATCGGCTACATCTATCAAGATGGGATGATTCAATCAAAAGATGGACATTGCCGTCCGTTTGACCAAGAGGCGAGCGGAACCATTTTCGGAGATGGAGCGGGGATTGTTCTGCTAAAACGTTATGAAGATGCGATGAGAGACGGCAACCCGATTCATGCGGTCATCAAAGGGGTTGGTGTGAACAATGATGGCAGCCGAAAAGCTGGTTTTACCGCTCCAAGTGTGGAAGGACAGGCAGAGGTTTTAAAAGAAACGTATGAAAAATCAGGTATCGATCCCGCATCCATTGGTTATGTAGAAGCACATGGTACGGGGACAAAAATGGGAGATCCAATTGAGGTATCTGCCCTTAGTCAAGTGTTCAAAGGGACAGATCCGCTGACGATTCCGATCGGTTCTGTGAAAAGTAATGTCGGCCACTTAAATAGTGCGGCAGGGATTGCAGGTCTGTTTAAAGCCATTTTGGCCCTCCAGCATAAAACGATCCCGCCAACCATTCATTATGAATCACCCAATCAGGAGATCCCTTTCAAAGATACACCGTTTTATGTGAATCAAAAGGCGTTGTATTGGAAGGAAGCAGATGGCCCGAGAAGAGCGGGGGTTAGCTCTTTCGGTATCGGTGGAACGAACGCCCATATGATCATAGAAGAGGACATACAGGCGAAGCAAAAACCAGCTTCTAACCAAAAGCAGCTGCTCGTCTTATCTGCAAAAACAGATACTGCTTTAGCGAAAATGACAGAGCGATTAAAGCAGTATGTGATCCAGCACCCTCAAGTTCCGCTTGAAGATATTGCTTATACATTGCGGTATGGCAGAAAGCAATTTCCATACCGAAAAGCCATCGTGCTCGCGTCTGCTGATGAATGGATGCAGCAGGAACAGCTTGAAACGAGTGTGTTGCGAAGCAAAAAATGGCGTAAAGCGACCTTTATGTTTTCGGGTCAAGGCGCTCAGTATGCTGGTATGATGCGCGGATTATACGATGCAGAGCCAGTGTTCAAATGGGAAGTAGATAGATGCTTTAAATATGTAATGGAAACGGAGCAAGTTGATTTAAAGGGCATTGTTTTTTCCAAGAATGAAACGAACGAAGACATCACAAAAACGTCAAATGCTCAGCCGCTTCTCTTTATATTTGAGTATGCATTAGCCAAATTGCTTCAGCATAGCGGTGTTGAGCCAGAATCAATGATTGGACACAGTATCGGCGAATACGTTGCCGCTTGCTTGTCAGGGGTCTTTTCTCTGGAGTCTGCATTAACACTCGTGATGGCAAGAGGAAGATTGATGCAAGACATGGAAAAAGGCGCCATGCTTAGTGTGCAATTACCCGAGGCAGAGCTGACTTCGATGATTGATGAATCGCTTTCTGTTGCTGCTGTCAATGCAAAAGACCTTTGTGTCGTTTCTGGAAGAGAAGAGCATATCACTGCATTTGAAAAGAAACTGCAAGACAAAGGAATTGTCACAAGACAGCTCCATACTTCTCATGCCTTTCATTCCTATATGATGGAGCCGATGCTTGAGGCGTTTCAACAATTCGTAGAGAAAGTAGAATTGCATGAGCCGACGATTCCGTTTATATCGAATGTGACAGGCACCTGGGCAACAAGTGAAGAGGTGATGACAGCATCTTATTGGACGAGCCACCTGCGTGGAACCGTTCGTTTTCATGAAGGTCTATCTCAGCTGTTAACCGATGAAGTACGAGCGCTCATTGAAGTTGGACCTGGAAACAGCTTGACGGCATTAGCGAAACGTCATGATAACAAAGAGTCTCATCATGATGTTCTGAATATGGTGAGGCATGCAAGAGAACAAGCGGATGACCATGCATATTTCTTAAAAAGAATAGGAGAGCTATGGGCAGGCGGCTACGAGGTCAAAGCGCAGCAACATCCAACTCAAGAGGAACGTCAGCTCGTATCGCTGCCGACCTATCCATTCGAGCGGAAACGATATTGGATTGAAGCAGGAAAGCCGGCTTCTCCGCAGCTATCCGCTCCTAAGGAAACGAAGAAGAAAGAGATGGAAGAATGGTTCTACCTGCCTTCATGGGAGCAGCAGCCGCTAAAACCTGTTTTCGAAAAAGAAACAGAAGAACAAACGTGGCTCATTTTCAGGGAACAGGATGCTTTTCATGAACTGTTTACCCATTCATTTAAGCAACAAGGTATCAAGGTCATTACTGTCACAAAGGGTGAAGTTTATCAAGAGCAAGATCAGTCGTTTACGATCAATCCGGCAGAAGGCCAGCACTACCGTAACATGCTAGATTCATTGTCTAATAGAGGTGTCAATATCCATCGGATTCTGCATTTATGGGAAGCTGCGAAAGAAGATGACAACTCGAATCGTCAAGCCGCTTTTCAGGCGCACATTGAAAAAGGCTATTACAGCTTAATTTTCTTATCTCAAGCGATTGCTGCCCAAAAAAATATTCGAGAATGCCGTCTGTTTACGATCACTAGCGGAATTCAGCCAGTCACAGGCAATGAGACGATATGTGCAGAGAAAAGTGCAATGCTTGGACCGTGTAAAGTGATTTCACAGGAATACCATCATATCAAATGCTGGAATATTGATGTGGAAGATGTGCCAGACGTGATGTCTTGGAAGGAACAAGCGCTTGTCGATCTCATTGTGCAGGAAATCATGCAGCCTGGAAAGGATCAGCTTGTGGCGTATCGTAATCGTCAACGCTGGGTGCAGAGCTACAAACGTTTGCCGCTGCAAAAAGAAGATGGTCTTCCGAAGATGATCAGGCAAAATGGTGTGTATCTGATCACAGGAGGTTTAGGCGGCATCGGATTTGTTCTATCAAAGATGCTGGCGAAGGAAGGAAACGTACATCTTTATTTAACTGGAAGAACGGCATTGCCGCCGAGAGATGAATGGGCGTCATACGTTCACCAAGTAAATGCCGATGAAGCGCAGCGCACGAGAATTGAGAAGGTGCTTGAGCTCGAACGATTAGGTGCAACAGTAGAAGCGGTGCAGGCGAATGCAGGAGATCTGGATCAGATGAAACGTGTATTTGATGCCATTCGCAAAAAGCATGACGGCGTTCATGGTGTATTCCATGCGGCAGGATTACCAGGAAGTACATCCTTCCGTGCAATCAAAGATATCCCTTCTACACTGGCGCAGGGAGAGGATCAATTCCAATCAAAGGTGAAAGGGCTCGATGTGCTAGAGCAGCTGCTGGAACAAGAACAAGCAGATTTTTGTCTTCTCTTTTCTTCCATTAGTGCATTGCTTGGGGGCTTAGGATTCTCCGCTTACTCAGCGGCTAACTTATATATGGATGCATTTGCAGCTAGACTTAATCAACATAGTCAAACCCCGTGGATGTGTGTGAACTGGGATGCGTGGAATTTCTGGGGTGAGCTAGAATCCACAATTGGTGAATCGATAAATGAGCTTGCGATATTACCAGAAGAGGGTGCTGAGCTGTTCCAGTATGTTCTGTCTAACCGGCAGAATCGACACATGCTCGTGTCCACAGGAAATCTTGAAGAACGGATAGATCAATGGCTGTCACTAGAGCCGAAGGCAGCAGCGAATGAGGATTCATATGAGGTGTCTAAGCACGAAAGACCAGAGCTGGGCAATCCATATGTGGCTCCTCGAAATGAAACTGAAAAAGCGATCTGTCAAGTTTGGCAGGATTTTATGGGCATGGAACAAGTGGGCATTCACGACAATTTCTTTGATCTCGGCGCAAGCTCGCTGGATATTGTTCAAGTCACCAATCGGTTAAATCAAGCACTTCAAACAAATGAAGCGGTTGTGACCTTGTTTACGTACCCATCTGTTGCAGAGCTTGCGAAATATATCCAGCCTTCTGAGGACTCGAAGGAAGAAACGATGGAAGAAGAACTAGCCGTCGTCACTTCAGGTGATCGAAGAGCTCGTTTTAAACAGCAACGGAATAAAAGATTGAGAGGCGGAATCGAGAATGAATGATACAACGAATCACTATCATGGCGCAGAAATTGCTGTTATCGGTCTTGCAGGTCGTTTTCCAGGGGCCAAAAATGTAGAAGAGTACTGGGAGAATCTGAAAAAGGGAAAAGAAACAATTTCTTTTTTTACAGAGGAAGAATTACGGCGTGAAGGTACAGATGAAGCCTTATTGAAAAACCCCCGTTTTGTCAAAGCAAAAGGGATGCTTGATGATGTTGATTTATTTGATGCAGATTTCTTTGACTATACACCAAAGGAAGCGGCCATGATGGATCCGCAGTTCAGACTGTTTCATGAATGTGTGTGGACGGCGCTTGAAGACGCTGGGTACGATCCGTTTGAATATAAAGGGCAAATTGGTCTTTATACAGGTGCAGGAATCAATACAGAATGGGTCATGAGAGCACTTCAAGGGGCGGCTCAAGGTGAGGATTCGAAAACACTGGAAGCTGCGGTTCTGAATATGCGTGATTATTTGGCGACGATGATTTCATATAAATTAAATTTGAAGGGGCCGAGTATGGTGGTGCAAACCGCCTGCTCGACCTCGATGGTGTCGATTCATTTAGCTGTTCAGGCTTTATTAAGCGGTGACTGTCATATGGCTGTTGCAGGCGGCGTGTCCATTCGCCTGCCGCAAAAATCGGGCTATCTTTATCAAGAAGGCATGATCCATTCATCTGACGGACATTGCCGCGTCTTTGATAACAAGGCCGATGGAACCGTTTTTGGTGATGGTGCAGGAGCCGTTATTTTAAAAAATTTAGAGGATGCCATTGAAGACGGCGATCACATTTATGCTGTCATTAAAGGATCATCTATTAATAATGACGGAAATAGAAAAGTAGGATATACAGCGCCGAGTACGAAAGGTCAAGTATCAGCGATTAAAACAGCACTTCGAATGGCTGAGGTGGAACCTGAAACCATTTCGTACATTGAAGCACATGGAACCGGGACTACCCTCGGAGATCCGATCGAAATTGAAGCGCTCAAGCAAGCGTTTGATACAGATAAAAAAGGCTTTTGCCGCATTGGTTCTGTCAAATCAAATGTTGGTCATTTGAATGATGCGTCAGGTGTCGCCGGCTTTATTAAAACCGTTTTAAGCTTAAAGCATCAAGTGATTCCGCCGACGATTCATTTTGAAACGCCGAATGAAAAAATTGAATTTGCCAATTCGCCTTTCGTTGTAAACACAGACTTGACGCCATGGAGCAAGCAGGAATCTCCTCGCCGGGCAGGTGTAAGCTCGTTTGGAATTGGTGGAACAAATGCTCATGTCATTTTAGAAGAAGCACCTGCTACACGTGTCGCCGCAGATAGCCCTGAGGATAGTGAACTTCTTTTATTATCTGCCAAAACACCAGCAGCTCTTGAGAAAATGACGGATCGCCTTGCGGACTATTTACTTCAGCATCAGCAGCATGTTCGTCTAAGTGACGTTGCCTATACGCTGCAAACAGGGCGCCATCATTTCCCGCATAAACGTGTCATTCTTGGAAGTAACACGGCTGACATGTTACAGGCGCTGAATCAAAGGTCAAAAGAGGTGGTCAAGACGGCCAGCTCCCAAACTTCGAGCCGGCCAGTCGTCTTTCTTTTCCCAGGCCAAGGATCTCAGTATGTAGACATGGGGCGTCAGCTTTATGACAAATATCCAGTCTTTAAGGAAGCGCTGGATCAATGCTTGAATCAATTCAAACAGCATATCTCAGTTGACCCATTCAGCATTTTATTCTCAACAGAAGCAAGTGATGATCCTCAGCTGATCAACCAAACAGAATATACGCAGCCGCTTCTGTTTAGTGTGGAATACGCTTTGGCTAAATTGCTGATTCATTTTGGCGTCAAACCGCAGGCACTGATCGGCCACAGTATTGGAGAATACACAGCTGCTGCCGTATCTGGTTTACTATCTGTTGAAGATGCCGTAGATCTTGTGTCTTATCGCGGCCAGCTCATTAGCAAGCTTTCAAAAGGCTCTATGCTGAGCGTTCCTTTGAGTGAACAGAACGTGCTGCCATATTTAACAGATGATCTTTCACTTGCAGCAGTAAATGGTCCTGAGTTATGTGTAGTGTCAGGGGAGACCGCAGCCATTGATGCACTTGCTGAGAAGCTGGAGGCTGCTGGACATGGGTGCAGGAAGCTTCACACCTCTCATGCCTTCCATTCTAAAATGATGGATGACATCCTGCCATCATTCAAAGAAAAGGTAGCTGAGTATCAATTGAATGCACCGTCTATCCCGTATATTTCTAACGTCACAGGTACGTGGATTGACCATGAAGCAGTGCAAGACCCGGCATATTGGGCTGATCACTTGCGGCAAGCGGTCCGTTTCCGTGATGGAGCGGAGACATTATTAACGGAGCTTGATCCTATTTTCGTTGAAGTCGGGCCGGGGAATACGTTAAGTGCCTTTATTCGCCAAGCCTCAAAGGAACACCATCAGCAGCCGATTCCATTGATGCGTCACCCGAAAGAAGAGGCAGCAGACGACCGCTACCTGCTGGGCAGGCTTGGTGACATCTGGCTTCAAGGGGTGCCGGTTGACTGGACAAAATGGCGAAATCAGACATCAAATCAAAAAGTATCCTTGCCGACCTATCCATTTGAACGACAACGATATTGGATTGAAAAGGTAGATACATCCGCATTATCTTCATCCTCAGGTGTGCAAATGGTGGTGCCAAAGGAAAACAAGGCACAGGAAATAGAAAAAAACAATCAAGTCCATGCCGCCGCAGCGAATGATATTGAGGCAACGTTACAGCGGATGTGGAAAGACATTTTAGGAATTGAAAAGGTGGAAAGAGACGACCACTTCTTTGAGCTTGGCGGACATTCGTTAAATGCGACCGGTCTGATTTCTCAAATTCACAAAGAGTTTGGTGTAGAACTTACGCTCACAGACATGTTCAACAATCCGACGATTGAAAAGCTCCAAGCATTCATAGAAAAGGCAGAGAAGCATCAATATTTCAAGATTGAACCAGTGGAAAAGAAAGACACGTATCCATTATCTGCTGCTCAAAGACGGACATTCCTCATTCATCAGCGTATTGGTCAAGTGACCTCATACAACATGCCGATGGCACTAAGATGTAAAGGTGAAATTGACGTCGAGCGCTTTGAGCAGACCTTCAAGCAATTAATTGATCGTCATGAAACCTTGCGAACGACCTTTGAATTAAAAGATGGAGAACCGGTTCAGCGGGTCCATGATGATTTCCACTTTGCTGTTGAAATGACAGAGGCTGATGAAGAAGGATTAGAAGCACAAATCGATGAATTCATTCGTCCATTTGACTTAAAGGCTGCACCATTGATCCGTGTGCGTTTTGTGAAAATCGCAGCACATGATCATCTCTTATTAGTCGATATGCATAATATTGTGGCGGATGGAGCGAGCATGAACATCTTTATTAAAGAATTTACTGAGCTCTATCGAGGGGAAACCTTGCCGGAACTGACCGTTCAATATAAAGATTATGCAGAATGGCAAGACAAATATTTCCGCAGCGAGATGTTTCAAAAGCAGCAGGATTATTGGAAGCAGCAAATTGGCTCAAATGTGCCAACTTTGACAATGCCATATGATTTTGAACGGAAGGAACAATCCTTCTTAGGAAGAGCGATTAAATTTAATATTGAACCGCACATCGTTGAGAAAATTGAACAGCTCGCTGAACGGTATCAACTGACAAATAACGTCATCTTGTTCCAGCTCTATGGGCTGCTGCTCTCACGTTATGCGGATCAGGAGGAATTGATTGTCGGTTCACTTGTGGCTGGACGACGACATGCAGATATCGAGCATACAATTGGCATGTTTACGAACTTCCTGCCAATTAAACTAGACATGGTACAAGAAGCAACCTTTACAGAGCAACTTGCGCAGACAAAGCAAGTACTGCTGGATGCGTATGACCATCAAGAGTACCCATTTGACCAAATGGTTGAGCATCTGAATCCAAAAACAAGACCGCATCGCAATCCATTCTTTGATACGATGCTCATCTATCATAATGAGTACGATCCGAATATTAAAATTGAAGCCGATGGACTAACATTTGAAACACATGAGTTTGCAAAGGGGATTTCCAAACTTGATATGAAAATGGATGTTGTCAGAGAGGTAACGGGCGAGTTAAAGTGCGTCCTTCAATACAATCTGGCTCTGTTTAAACATGAGACGATGCAAGCTTTCGTCAACCACTTCCAGCACTTGGTCGAACAGGCTGTTCAAACACCTGATCAACTGCTCAAGGATTTCGCTGTTCTTTCACAGGAAGAAGAACAAGCAGCAAAAGAGAAAAGGGAGCGCGCAGAGGAAAAAGCACCGCTCGTACTGACAGTCAGCTCGACATTTACAGCCGATCCAGTCGCACCTTATATTCAGTACTGGACCAAGCAGTTTGATGTGCAGCTTGATGTTCAATTTGCACCATATGGGCAGGTTTATCAGGAATTACTAAATGAGCGCAGCCTTATCTCACAGAAGAAAAACGGTGCGAATCTTCTGCTCATTCGTTTAGAGGATATCACTGGTCCCGCTCATCTCTCACTGGAAGAAAAGAAAAAACTGGCTTTAGAGCATGCTGAAGAACTAGCAAACGTTCTGAAATCAAAAACGAAACATAACCTATATTTTGTTGGGATTTTGCCGATAAGTGCTGCTCTTAAAGACACCCTGCAAGACGTGGAACAAGAGTGGATTGCTCAGTTATCTGAGATAGGCGGTGTTCAGTTGATCGACTGTCGTCAGCTTGCTCAGCAATATCAGATGGAAGACATCTTTGATGAAAAAGGAGAGCAAGCCGCACACCTCCCATTCACTGAAGTCTTTTGTGGAGCCATCGGTACAAAAGTCGCGCGAGAGATCATTGCATGGCAAGGTGCACCATTTAAGGTAGCGGCCATTGACTGTGATCATACGCTTTGGAGAGGTGTCGTTTCAGAAGACGGTGTGGAAGGCATCGACATTACGCCAGAACATCAAATGCTTCAGCGCTTTTTAAAACAAAAGCAGCAAGAAGGGCTCCTGCTTGTCTTGAGCAGCAGGAACAATGAAGAAGATGTGTGGCGCGTGTTTGAAAACCACCCAGATATGATCTTGCAAAAAGACGATATCGTCGACTGGCGGATCAATTGGGAAAGTAAACCGGCACATCTAAAAGAGATGGCAGATTCTCTTAACCTTTCATTATCTCAGTTTATTTTCTTAGACGATGATCCAGCTCAGTGCTTGCGTATGAATGAAGAGCTGCCTGAAGTGATGACACTGCTACTACCTGCCAATGAAAAAGCGATCCCATTATTCGCTCAGCATGCTTGGGCATTTGACCGCTATGATGTCACAGAAGAAGATAGAGGGCGAACAACGAGCTACAAGGCTGAAAAGGCTCGTCAAAAAGAGAAAGCAGAATCGCCGTCAATGGAGCAATTTTTACAAGATTTGAATTTGAACATGAGTGTAACAGAGTGGGGAGAAAAGCACCTTGCCCGCGTGGCGCAAATGAGCAGTCGCATTAACCAATTCCGCTTAAATGATCAGCGCTTTGATGAACAGCAGCTGAGAGAGCGGATGGAAAATGAGCATATCCAGGGCTGGGTCATTGAGGCAGCGGATCGCTTCAGTCATGAAGGGATTGTAGGGGCTATCTTGGCTCATCATGCAGACGACACCTTGAAAATTGATGCATGGATGCTAAGCTGCCGTGCTCTAGGGAAAGGGATTGAGCAAAAATGTCTGACATGGCTCGCTGAATACAGCCGTCAGCACCAGCTTTCTTCCATTGAATTTACGTTTGCATCGACTGGACGTAATGAGCTGTTCAAGTCATTTATGAAAGAGCACCAGATGCAGGAGGTTGATGAGCAGCAAACATATCGTATACAAGTGGAAGAAATTGATTCACTGAGCAATCACATTCAGATCGTCGACCAATTGTCATCTCGTGAGCACTCGACTGAAGAAATAGAGGATCAAAGGGTGGAGGCAGCAAGTCATTCAGCTTCTAAAGGTTATACATGGGAAACGGTTCAACCAGATCAAACGCTGCACAGCGGTTATGTAAAAGCCCTTAAGGTACATGATCAAGAAGGTCTTCGTGCATTATTAAAGACGGAACTAACGCAGGATCATGGACTTTACGCACAGCCAACCAATGAACGCGAGGCATTGCTTTTTGATATTTGGTGTGACATTCTTCATGTGGAAAAAGTAGGAATTGACAACGACTTTTTCGATTTAGGAGGAAATTCTTTACTTGCTGTCAAAATGGAAGTAGAGATTGAAAAGAAGGGTTGGTATGTTGATGATTTGAATTTTGCTGAAAAACACACCATTCGAGAATTAGCAAAATATATGAAGAGGGAGAATCAGCATGCATAAAGATGTAAAAGCCATATATGAAGAATCAAAAATTTTAGATGAGGCCACTCATTTATACGGAGTCCAGCGAAGTGACATCCACTTTATCGCAGATGCAGAAAACTATGTGTATGAACTTAAAAAAGACGGAGAGTCTTTCATTTTAAAAATTACCCATACCATCCGCAGATCACCTGATTATATTTTAGGTGAAATGGAATGGCTCCATCACTTAGCGAAGGGCGGACTTTCGGTTGCGAAACCAATTGCTTCATTAAATGGCCGTGATATCGAGCAAGTAGACGATGGGCAAGGCGGTTCATTTTTGCTTCGAGTCTATGAAAAAGCATCAGGCCATAAAGTGGAAGAGGCAGACTGGAACGATGAATTATTTTATGCCCTTGGACAGTACACAGGGCGCATGCATAAACTGACAAAAAGCTATCAGCTGTCAGACCCACGTTATAAAAGACAAGAGTGGGATGAAGAGGAGCAGCTGAAACTGCGTAAGTATGTCCCGGCCGATCAGACCATTGTGTTTGAACAAGCGGATCGGTTGATGGAAAAGCTGGCAAAGCTTCCGAAAAATCAGGATACGTACGGATTGGTTCATGCGGATCTTCATCACGGAAACTTCCACTGGGATCAAGGGAAAATTACGACCTTTGATTTCGATGATATTGGGTACAACTGGTTTATGAATGACATTAGCATTTTGCTATACAATGTGTTGTGGTACCCAGTGATTCCATACGAAGACAAAGCTGCTTTTGCAGGAAACTTTATGAAGCAATTCCTTAAAGGCTATCGTGAAGAGAATGAGCTTGGGGATGAGTGGCTTGCCTACATTCCTGACTTCCTTCGCTTACGTCACATGCTGATCTATGGCTTGTTGCATCAAGCATTTGATTTGGCTACCATCGGAGAAGAAGAGAAGGGCATGCTCGCTGGCTTCCGCTCCGACATTGAGCAAGCAGCACCGATTACGACGTTTGACTTTACAAAGCTAAGTCAATCTTAAAAATGAAAATCCCCGCCTATGTGATGAGGCGGGGATTGTTTTTTATGGGCGATAGGTGGACGGTGATTCTATGATGTGAAACAGGTTCTTTCCTTGCTTTGTATTATCGATCCAGCCCTGAAATGCTGCCTTACCAGGTCCATATGCATAGACAGGGACATCCTCACCTGTATGAGCAAAGGTTGTCCAGCCTGAGAAAGAACGGTGATCAAAGATGTGTTGAATGCTGAGTTGAATCGTACTGGCCTTCCCTGATTGTGCCGCTTTCTCTACCTGTGAGATTTCCTCTTTTGTGAGCGAGAAATCAATATTGGTGTGAAGGACATCACGTACCGATTGTCCACCTGCGATTTTCTTTGCCATATACACAGGTGTTTTCTTAGCAGCTAGAATGGGTGCTGGGTCCCATTTATAGCCGGTTTCACTTGTCATGCCGTCTGCACCAAACGAAAAGCCGCCAGTCGCATGATCTGCTGTGATGACGACAAGGGTTTCTTTGTCTTTTTTAGCGAATTGAAGAACCGCTTGGACTGCTTTCTCAAAATCCTCCATCTCACTCATGGCGCCGACCACATCATTTTCATGTCCAGCAGAATCAATGGTACTGCCTTCAAGCAGCATGAAAAACCCATGCGAATTGTCTTGATTTAATTGGGTCAATGCTGCCAGTGTCATGTCTTTTAAAGTAGGCACATGCTTTGGACGATCGATGGCTCGATCCAGTTCGTCCTCCTGGAATAAGCCAAGCATTTTTGAAGATGATTGGGAGGTTAAATCATCTTTTGACCTTAGAATGGAATATCCACTCTTCTTAAATTCTTTCACAAGATTACGGTCTTTTCGGTCAAAATATTGCATTCCGCCACCTAGAAGGATATCAACTTTGTGCTCTCCGCCTATTTTCTCATCAAAAAAGTGGTCTGCAATTTGTTCTTTGTTTTTTCGGGAGACGTTATGTGTGCCAAAAGCGGCAGGTGTCGCATCGGTGATGTCAGATGAGACAACAAAGGCTGTTTTCATTTGTGCTTCCTTTGCTGCTTCAACGACACTTCTAAGAGGTTCTTTTTCTTGGTTGACGGCGATGGCATCATTGTATGTCTTTTTCCCAGTCGCCATGGCCGTGGCTGCGGCTGCTGAGTCGGTAATATTATCTCGAGGATCATCTGGATGTGTGGTCTGCATCCCGACTAAATACGGGTCCCAGACGGTTTGTGCTTTTGTAGAACCAAGCTTTTCCTGCTTGAATGTGCGGTAGGCTTTGATCACGGGCATCCCCATTCCATCGCCAACGATAAAAATAATATTTTTTGGTGTTTTCGTTTGTTTCTTGTCTGCTGCATTTGTTGATACGGGAGTGACATCATGTGAGGTCAATAAAGCAGCGAAGACGAGTACCGCTAGCATCCCACACATAAGAAAAATACGATTTTTACGATCCATAGAGCCCATGAAAAATCCCCTTTTATCATTTATTTCATAATTTGTATTTTATTTGAACGAAGGCAATGGTTCAACCCTTTTCCCATAAAAAAAGGCGAAGAGACTTTTGTCCCATCACCTTTTATACCGTATCACACTTCACGCCAACGACGCCTTCTAGATCTTTAATATCAAAGTACACATCGGTTGTATAGCGATCTTTATGCACGCGTACGCGTACTTCCATAATCGGATAGTTCTTTTCTGTTAAATCATCAATTCGAACAGAATGAATGCGAATATTGAGGGCTTTCATTTCTTTTAAAATATCCGTCATGCGGTTTCGATCAGAAAGAGACATTCTGATGCGGATTTCTTTTTCCTGTAAGCGAATCGGCCCGATCCGCTGGAAGAGCCACGGTAGAAATTCGACACTAATCAGAATAAAGAAAAGACTGAGGAAGGCTTCTTTATAAAATCCTGCACCTGTTGCAACCCCAAGTCCTGCTGCTCCCCAGATCATCGCAGAAGTCGTAAGACCTGAGATGACATCATTACTTTTTCGCAGAATCACACCTGCTCCAATAAAACCAACACCAGATATAATTTGCGCCGGTAACCTGAGTGGGTCCATTTGAAGCCTAGAGACTCGAGGGAAATTGTAGGCTGCATCAATGCTGATGATGGTTAACACGCAGGAGCTGACAGCAATGACAATACACGTTTTTAAACCGAGCGGCTTTTTCTTCAGCTCTCGTTCGAGCCCAATAATCAAACCGATTAAGGTGGCCACGGCTAATTTTAAGACTGTATCCCATTCAATCGTCCAAAACATGCGTATCGCTCCTTCACTTCATGTACGTTTCACATCATGTATATGATCTTCTCACAGCCCATATGGCTGCACAACTTCTATTTTATTCAGAAATGGGAGAAAGAAAAGCATTTTATTTAAAAAAGAGAGTCATCCGCTAAGGCAGATGACCCTTCATGTTCTTTATTTTGTTTCTTCTTCAAGATGATCTTCCATTTTGCTAAACAATTGTTTTGATGCTTTTGTTGGCTTGCTGGTCATTAAGCTCACAATAATGGCAGCCAAACCGCTTAACGTAAAGCCAGGAATCATTTCATAAATCCCTGTTGCGTGGTTAAGGCCTGTCGTGATCCATGTGAGAACGACTACCGCACCAACAATCATCCCAACAAGGGCACCATGATGATTCATTCGCTTCCAGTATAGGCAAAGTAAGATGACTGGACCAAATGAAGAACCAAATCCTGCCCACGCATAACCAACAAGGTCAAGAATGGTGTCACTTGGATTAAGTGAAAGGCAAAGGGCAATCACCGCGACAACGAGAACAGACATACGGCCAATCATCACGAGCTCTTTGTCTGATGCTTTTTTTCTAAAGAACGTTCTGTATAAATCTTCTGTCATCGCACTTGCCGTGACAAGCAGCTGAGACGAAATTGAACTCATAATTGCTGCTAAAATGGCAGAAAGTAAAAATCCAGTGATATATGGATGGAACAGCACTTTAGAAAAGACGATAAAGATGGTTTCTGGGTCAGCAAGTTTCATACCCGTTTCATGAACATAGGCAACACCAACTAAACCGACAGACAGTGAACCAATTACTGAAATAATCATCCAGCTCATTCCGATGCGGCGTGCTGGTTTTAAGTCTTTAACAGACGTAATCGCCATAAAGCGCACGATAATATGCGGCTGTCCAAAGTAACCTAGTCCCCATGCGAGGAAGGATATAATGCCAATGACGCTCGTTCCTCTAAAAATATCAAGCAATTTAGGGTCAATCTGTTGAATATCTTGGAATGTGGCAACAGGTCCACCTAATTGTGTAAAGGCAACGATCGGCACGAGCACTAATGCTAAAAACATGATAGCTCCTTGGACAAAGTCCGTTAAGCTCACTGCCAGGAATCCACCAAACAATGTATACAAAATAACAATACTTGACGTCAAAATCAGTCCAAACATGTAGTGTGCACCGAATGCTGACTCAAATAAACGTCCGCCTGATACCATCCCAGACGATGTATACAGTGTAAAGAAAATTAAAATGATGACGGCTGATACAGCTTTTAATAAAGAAGATGATCCTTTGAATCGTTTATCAAAGAAATCAGGAATCGTAATGGCATCATCAGCAATCTCTGTATAAGAACGTAAACGAGGTGCAAGAATGAGATAGTTCAAGTAAGCACCGACGATGAGACCAATCGCAAGCCAGGTTGTCGATAAACCTGTTTTATACATTTCACCTGGTACACCCATCAGCATCCAGCCGCTCATATCCGCAGCACCTGCTGAAAGAGCTGTAACAAATGGACCAAGTCCGCGTCCACCAAGCATATAATCATTTAAATCATGTGTTTTCCTGAATGCATACCAACCGATGGCAAGCATCCCGATAAAATAAATAGATAAGGAAATTGTAACTTCAATACTCATTTTGTGTTCTCACCTTTTTCGTATTAATTTGACATCACCTCAATCAAAATATACAGAAGTGCCAGGGCTGGTTTTTTGATTGAATGCCCTGCTCACTGCTATGGTTACTTAACCTAACAGAGTATTCCCAAGTGATCAACCTTCTTAAACCTCCACATTTTGAAGAAAAAATAGACAGATCGGTGATGCGAATCAGTTTGTATGCGCTTACAAAGGTAAGTAAAAGTAAAAATTTTCTGAAAATAAAAGGTGATCTGTATGAATATTTTCTTTATCAGTTGGATGACAATGATGCTTCGAGAGAAAAGGCCTCTTGCTGCGCCTGCGTAAAGTTGCTTTAGAACAGTAAAATTTGATATGATAAAGTGTATATGACTTATGATCATGACCACGAACACGTATCATTTTTGGAGGTGAACCTGCATGTCTAGAATTTCAATAGAAGAAGTAAAGCACGTGGCGCATTTGGCACGGCTTGCAATTACAGAAGAAGAAGCTGAAATGTTTACTGAACAGCTTGATAGCATCATTTCATTTGCAGAGCAGTTAAACGAGGTAGATACGGAAAACGTTGAACCAACAACACACGTATTAAAAATGAAAAACGTCATGAGAGAAGATGTTCCGAATAAAGGTCTTTCCATTGAGGCAGTTACCAAAAACGCGCCTGATCATAAAGACGGCTATATTCGTGTGCCATCAATTTTGGACTAAAGGAGGCCTGAGGCATGTCACTGTTTGATCACAAAATTTCTGAATTAAAAGAGCTTTTACATAAAAAGGAACTGTCTGTTTCTGATTTAGTGGACGAGTCTTATAAACGAATCAATGAAGTAGACGGGAAAGTACAAGCATTCCTTGCACTGGACGAAGAGAAAGCTCGTGCGTATGCAAAGGAATTGGACGAGGCAGTTGGTGAAAAGGACGAGCTTGGTCTATTGTTCGGTATGCCAATCGGTGTGAAAGATAACATCGTCACAAAGGATTTACGTACAACAGCATCTAGTAAAATCCTGCAAAACTTTGACCCTATTTATGATGCAACGGTTGTCAATCGTCTGAGAGATGCGGAAGCAGTCACAATCGGTAAATTAAATATGGACGAATTTGCGATGGGATCTTCTACAGAGAACTCAGGCTACAAAGCAACGAAAAACCCGTGGAATTTAAACACTGTTCCAGGTGGATCAAGTGGTGGCTCAGCAGCTTCTGTTGCAGCAGGTGAAGTACCATTCTCACTTGGATCAGATACAGGCGGTTCGATTCGCCAGCCGGCATCATTCTGCGGAGTTGTGGGACTGAAGCCGACATATGGCCGTGTATCTAGATACGGTTTAATTGCATTTGCTTCTTCATTAGATCAAATTGGGCCGATTACGCGTAACGTAGAGGACAACGCATACGTACTTCAAGCGATTGCTGGCGTCGATCAAATGGACGCAACGAGCGCAAATGTCGACGTCCCAGATTTTCTTTCTTCATTAACTGGAGACATCAAAGGCATGAAAATTGCAGTGCCAAAAGAATACCTTGGAGAAGGTGTTGGCGAGGAAGCAAAAGAGTCTGTTCTCAAAGCGTTAAAAGTATTAGAAGGACTTGGTGCAACATGGGAAGAAGTGTCTCTGCCGCATTCTAAATATGCGCTTGCGACTTACTACTTACTGTCTTCTTCAGAAGCATCCGCGAACCTTGCGCGCTTTGATGGCATCCGCTATGGCTACCGTACAGATAATGCAGACAACCTGATTGATTTATATAAAAATACACGTTCTGAAGGCTTTGGTAACGAAGTGAAACGCCGCATCATGCTTGGGACATTCGCTCTTAGCTCAGGATATTATGATGCATACTATAAGAAGGCGCAAAAAGTCCGTACATTGATCAAAAAAGACTTCGAAGATGTTTTTGAAAAGTATGATGTCATTGTAGGGCCAACAACGCCAACTCCTGCATTTAACATTGGAGAAAAGACAAGCGATCCACTGACGATGTACGCGAACGATATTTTAACGATCCCTGTGAACCTTGCAGGCGTTCCAGGAATCAGTGTGCCTTGTGGATTTGCAAATGGTCTTCCGTTAGGACTGCAAATCATTGGCAAGCACTTTGATGAAGGAACGGTTTACCGCGTGGCTCACGCTTTCGAGCAAGCAACAGATCATCATAAAGCAAAACCTGAACTGTAAGGGGTGAATCAGAATGAACTTTGAAACGGTAATTGGACTTGAAGTCCACGTTGAGCTAAAAACACAATCGAAAATTTTCTCCAGCTCGCCGACACCTTTTGGTGCAGCTGCCAACACGCAAACAAGTGTCATCGACCTTGGATATCCTGGCGTACTGCCTGTATTGAACAAAGAAGCGGTAAACTTTGCGATGAAAGCGGCCATGGCGCTGAACTGTGAGATCGCAACAGATACAAAATTTGACCGTAAAAACTACTTCTATCCTGATAACCCAAAGGCGTATCAAATTTCTCAATTTGATAAACCAATCGGTGAAAACGGCTGGATTGAAATTGAAGTAGAAGGCAAAACAAAACGAATCGGTATTACGCGTCTCCATTTGGAAGAGGATGCAGGTAAACTGACGCACACAGGCGACGGTTATTCACTTGTCGATTTCAACCGTCAAGGCACACCGCTTGTTGAAATCGTATCTGAGCCAGACATTCGGACACCAGAAGAAGCGTATGCGTACTTAGAAAAACTAAAATCCATTATTCAATATACAGGCGTTTCTGACTGTAAGATGGAAGAAGGCTCACTTCGCTGTGATGCCAATATTTCACTTCGTCCGATCGGCCGTGAAGAGTTTGGAACGAAAACAGAGCTCAAGAACTTGAACTCGTTTGCTTTCGTACAAAAAGGTCTTGAATTCGAAGAGAAACGCCAAGAGCAAGTATTGCTATCTGGCGGCTTGATCGAACAGGAAACTCGCCGCTATGACGAAGCGTCTAAAAAGACGATCCTTATGCGTGTCAAAGAGGGCTCAGATGATTACCGCTACTTCCCAGAACCAGATTTGGTGGAGCTGTACATTGATGACGAGTGGAAAGAACGCGTAAGAGCATCCATTCCAGAGCTTCCAGACGAGCGCCGCAAACGCTACATCGATGAGCTTGGACTTCCTGCATATGATGCCATGGTGCTGACGCTGACAAAAGAAATGTCTGATTTCTTTGAAGCAACCATTTCAGAAGGTGCAGAAGCGAAGCAAGCTTCAAACTGGCTAATGGGTGAAGTATCTGCCTACTTAAACTCAGCTCAAAAAGAGCTGGAAGATACAAAGCTAACGCCGCAAGGGCTGGCTGGCATGATCCAACTCATTGAAAAAGGAACGATTTCCTCTAAGATTGCCAAAAAGGTATTCAAAGAGCTCATTGAAAATGGAGGAGACGCAGAAACAATCGTCAAAGAAAAAGGACTTGTCCAAATTTCTGACGAAGGTGCACTACTCAAACTTGTCACAGAAGCACTTGATAACAACCCGCAATCCATCGAAGACTTTAAAAATGGAAAAGACCGCGCGATTGGTTTCTTAGTCGGACAAATCATGAAAGCATCGAAGGGACAAGCAAACCCGCCGATGGTCAACAAGATTCTCCTAGAAGAAATCAAAAAACGCTAAATAGCAAAAACCGCCTCATGAGAAGAGGCGGTTTTTTTGCTTGAAAGGACAGGGTCTTATCATAGATTCAGACCACCGCCGTATATCAATTCGGAGATTTTTTTCTTATAATGAAGTATAAGCGAAAGTGCACATTCGAAGGGGGATAAAGGTGAACTAACCGGAAAAACAGCACGTAATATTATTGAAGAAACAGCTTCAATTGTTCCACTACTTTTAAGACAGCAGGGTCCTCACACTTTTCTAAATTCGTCAGCATCCCTTGAATGACTGGCTTACGAGGCTCAGCTTTCGCCAGTTCTTCTTCAATGACTTCAATGGATACAAGGGTATCATCAGAAAGCAGATGCTCAAGCTTTAACAAACGAAGCTCCTCTTGAAGGGAAGCAGCACTCGGCGCTTCATCGTCCCAAATGGTCTGCTTCAGGATCGGTTTCGTCTGAGAACGAAGCAAGCCTTGGACCAAATCATCGAATCGTTCGAGTATAAAGGAAGAAAGCTCATCAAATGATAATTGCATCTGATCTTGTAAAAGCAGGACCTGCACATACGATTGGATGATTCCTTGAATCATGACTGACAGGTCAGTTATATATGGTTCGATCTCCTGTCCATAAGTGGTCAAGATGGAAATTTGAATTTCATCATTCATTTGCTTTTTCACTGTTTTTGAATACTTTTTAATTTGCTGGTTTTCTGGAATAATGTTCTCGCTGAGGATCAAAATGATAAAATCCTTGTTCTCAGCAAAATGCTGAAACTGTTCAGCGATTTGTTTCTGGAAGATCTTTCTCGGCGCGAGATGCTGATTCTCTTTTCGAATCGTTTCAATACTTTGCATAGACGTGTCGATATAATATTCAAAGGCTCGATTGAAAAGCTGTTCTTTTGATTTGAAATGTAAATAAAATGCGCCTTTTGATATTCCGCACTCATCTGCAATTTCCTGAATGGTCGTAGAAGAAAAACCCTTTTTCGCAAACAACTGGATGCTTACTTTAATGATTTTTTCTTTTTTTTCGTTCATGAAATAAGGCCCCTTCAGCTTTAGAATGTTACGTCAAACGCAAGTGAAATGGTTGACGGCATTGTATATCACCGTTTATTATGATATAGAATGACCAGTCAGTCAATACATAAAGGAAAATGGAGGACATAATGAATTCGATCATCAATTTTGTATTAAAGAATAAGTTCGCTGTATGGCTCATGACGATTATCGTAACAGTTGCTGGTCTATATGCCGGATTGAATATGAAACAAGAATCAATCCCGAATATCAACACTCCAGTCATTACGGTTTCTACAACGTATCCTGGCGCAACGCCGGACGAAGTATCAGATAAGGTGACCGACCCGATTGAGAAGTCTATTCAAAACCTCAATGGAGTCAATGTAGTCACATCCAATTCATTTGAAAATGCCTCATCTATTCAAATCGAGTACGACTACAACAAAGACATGGATGAAGCAAAGAAGGAAATTGAAGATGCGATTAGCAATATCAATTTTCCGGAAAATGCAGAAAAACCAAAAATCGCACGCTTTAGCATTAACGCAATTCCAATCTTAGCAATCAGTGTCTCTGGTGATAAAGAATCATTAGAAGACCTTACACAGAAAGTAGAAAACGACCTTGTTCCTTCCATTGAAGGATTAGAAGGTGTCTCTTCTGTCGAAGCTTCAGGACAGCAAATCAAAGAAGTAGAATTTTCTTTTAAACAAAAGAAATTGAAAGAATACGGTTTAGATGAAGAAACCGTCCAAAACATGATTAAAGGCTCTGATGTCAATGTACCATTAGGTCTATACACATTTGGCAACAAACAAAAATCAGTTGTCGTGGACGGCAATATTTTAAGCGTCAAAGATTTGAAAAACATGCGAATCCCTGTCACACCAAGTGCAAGCGGCGGTGCGGGAAGCGCTGGAGCTGGAGCACCATCTAGCAGCGCTGAAAACCCAGGTGCGCAAGGTGCGGAGCAGCAGGCTGGAAATGCAAGTCAGCAACAGGCAGCAGCTCAGCAGCAAACTGGTGGAGGAGCAGCAAGCGGTCAATCTGTAGAGCTGCCGACGATCAAGCTTTCTGAAATTGCGGATATTAAAGTAGTAAAAGATGCAGAATCGATCTCTAGAACGAATGGAAAAGACAGCATCGGTCTGCAAATTGTCAAAGGCTCTGATGCCAATACCGTGAGTGTGGCAGAAGAAGTGACAAAAGAGCTTGAGAAATTCAAAAAAGACAACAAAGGAATCAAAGTAAGCACGACATATGATCAAGCAGAGCCGATTAAAGAGTCTGTCAGCACAATGCTAAACAAGGCAATCATCGGAGCAATCTTTGCGATCATTATCATTATGTTGTTCCTTCGAGATATCAAATCAACATTAATTTCGGTCATCTCCATTCCGTTATCTCTGTTGATTGCTGTTTTATTATTAAATCAGTTGGATATTACATTAAATATCATGACACTTGGTGCCATGACCGTCGCCATTGGGCGTGTGGTCGATGACTCGATTGTGGTCATAGAAAATATCTATCGACGAATGGCGTTAAAGGATGAACCGTTAAAAGGCAAAGCACTCGTCAGAGAAGCCACAAAAGAAATGTTTATCCCGATCATGTCTTCGACGATTGTGACGATTGCGGTATTCTTACCGTTAGCATTAGTAGGTGGAATGATTGGTGAACTATTCATCCCATTTGCTCTAACCATTGTGTTTGCTTTACTTGCTTCACTGCTTGTCGCCATTACGATTGTTCCAATGATGGCACACAGTTTATTTAAAAAGAACCTGTACGGCACAGCGAAAAAAGTAAAAGAGCATAAACCAAGCAAGCTTGCTGGCGGTTATAGACGTGTACTCAATTGGACACTGAACCATAAATGGATCACATCAGGAATTGCCATTCTTATGCTCGTCGGAAGCTTATTCTTAGCACCACTTGTCGGTGTCAGCTTCTTACCACAGGAAGTAGAAAAGACGGCAATGGTGACATATACACCTGAGCCGGGACAAACGAGAGAACAAGCAATTGATGAAACGAAAAAAGCAGAAGAATATTTGATCAAACGTGACCATGTCAATACTGTTCAATATTCACTAGGTTCTTCAAATCCCATGACAGCAAGTGTAGGGGGGAACTCTAACGGTGCGTTATTCTTCGTACAATATGACGATGACACGCCAAACTTTGATAAAGAAAAAGATAAAGTGACGAAAGCCCTGCAAGATAAAACGTCTAAAGGGGAATGGAAATCACAAGACTTCTCGTCTGCTGGCGCAAGCAATACCATAACGTACTATGTCTACGGCGACAAAGTAAGCGATATTGAAGGCACAGTAAAAGATGTCGAGAACATCTTAAAAGATGAGAAAAACCTAAAAAATGTCAGCACAAGCTTATCTGAGAAATACGACGAATATACGTTTAATGCAGATCAAGAAAAACTGGCGAAGCTAGGTCTAACTGCTTCACAAATCGCTCAAGCGATTGCCCCTCAAAATAGTGAAACAACACTAACGAAAGTCACAGAAGACGGCAAAGAACTTGATGTGAAGCTTCAAACCGAAAAAGACGAATATAAGAGCAAAAAAGATTTAGAAAATAAAAAGATCACAACACCAACAGGACAAGAAGTCCGGATTGGTGATGTCGTAAAAGTAAAAGATGGTACGACAGCAAATACGGTGACAAAACGTGATGGAAAAATCTACGCAGAAGTGTCTGGTGACATGACAACAGACAACGTCTCAAGTGTGACACAGGATGTTCAGAAGAAAGTCGACAAGCTTGATGTGAAGTCTGGCGTAACGATTGACACAGGCGGCGTAAGTGCGGATATTGAGGAATCCTTTACACAGCTTGGACTTGCAATGCTTGCAGCGATTGCCATTGTGTACCTCGTTCTCGTCATCACATTTGGCGGAGGTCTTGCACCATTTGCGATTCTCTTCTCACTTCCATTTACGATTATTGGCGCACTCGTTGGATTGTTTTTAGCAAAAGAAACCATCAGCTTAAACGCTATGATTGGATTGCTTATGCTGATCGGTATCGTTGTGACAAATGCCATTGTGTTGATTGACCGAGTGATTCATAAAGAAAAAGAAGGTCTTTCAACAAGAGAAGCTTTACTTGAAGCAGGAACAATAAGATTACGTCCAATCTTAATGACTGCACTTGCGACGATCGGTGCACTGCTGCCACTCGCATTAGGATTTGAAGGCGGAAGCCAGATCGTATCAAAAGGACTTGGCGTGACCGTGATCGGCGGTTTAACAAGTTCTACACTTCTCACATTGGTCATCGTCCCAATCGTGTATGAAATTTTAAGCAAGTTCAGACGTAAGAAAAAGTACGCTGAAGAAGAATAAGAGGAATCCCCGCTCATTGGCGGGGATTTTTTATGTTGAAATCTGACAAACAGCTTTTCTCATGAGCTCTTCAAATGCTTGGAAAAAGGCATCACGATCGACATGGTCAATGACTTGTATTGACTTTCCATCTGGATGTTCTGCGGTGCGCCCTTGCTTTGGCGTTTCGGTATAAACGATCGCGCTCACTTCTTTTGAATGGGTAAATGATGAAGAAGCAAGCGTCATCGTTGTGAGTACGTCCCATAAGTAATATGTCGAATTTGTTTCATGATGAATGAGCGGTGGACAAAAGGCGTAGCACTGCCCAATAAAATCAATCCCAATGTGAGAACGAAGGGAAGCCCAGCGCTGACGCACATCAAGTGTAAGTGGAACTTGATTTGTGCTTTCAAGTGCGACCATATCAATAGGAAAGCGTTCCTTGAAGACAGTGCTGACAGCATAAGGGTCCCAAAAAGCATTCCATTCTGCTGTCCCATCATGCTCGGGTTCCTCCACATTCCCTTTTTCAAGAAACGTACCGCCCATCCATACCAATTTTTCAATTTTATTAGAGATGGAAGGATCTTCTTCTAATGCACGGGCAAGATCTGTGAGCGGCCCTGTAAAGAGTAGCGTGACAGGTTCGGCTGCCTTTTTAACGGTTTCGATTAAATGAAGGTGTGCTGGAAGCTTGGACACGTTTGTATCAACAGTGCCTTTCTCGTTTAAAATAGGTAAGGCATCTACATAAAAAGCATGCATGCGCCACTCTTTCGGAAAAGGATTGACGCCTCTAGAATTTGAAGCAGCGACTTCAATTTCATAAGGGCTAAATCGATCAATGATTTTTTGAGATGCACTGAGAGCAGGCTCTAAATAACAATCAGCAGGAATGACAGACGTCCCAATCACTTTCAGGTGTTCCATTTGAAGGAGAAGAAACAACGAGACGAGATCATCAACACCGCCATCATGATTAAAATAGACAGGCTTTTTCATCGCAAACCATCCTTTACAGCGTTTTCTTTTATCTTATCAGAATGCTTTCTTGCTGAGGGTAATGTGGCAGGAGATTTCTCATATTAGCTGGTTGTTCTGTTGCCATTTTCAAATCTCATAGTATAATTAAAGGTTGTTAGTGGTGAAAATAGATTGCATAATGAATATAGGATGATGATGAATGAAACGTGCTCGAATTATATACAATCCGACATCTGGGCGTGAACTCTTCAAGAAGAATTTGCCGCAGGTTTTGCAAAAATTTGAACAAGCTGGCTATGAAACATCTTGTCATGCAACGACATGTGCAGGAGATGCGACACAAGCAGCTGAAAAAGCCGCACAGAGAGACTTTGATTTAATTGTAGCAGCAGGTGGAGACGGCACGATCAATGAAGTCGTCAACGGACTAGCACCGCTTGAAAAAAGACCGAAACTAGGAATCATTCCAGTTGGAACAACAAATGACTTCGCAAGAGCACTTGGAATTCCACGAGAAGGTGTTTTAAAAGCAACAGATGCCATTATAGATGGTGTAGCGAAGCCGCTTGATATCGGTAAAGTCAATGGCCATTATTTTATTAATATTGCAGGCGGCGGCCGGTTAACAGAGCTCACTTATGAAGTGCCTAGTAAGCTGAAGACAATGCTTGGACAGCTTGCTTATTATTTAAAAGGCATGGAGATGCTTCCTTCGATCCGCCCGACAGAAGTCGAAATTGAATATGACGGCAAATTGTTTCATGGAGAAATCATGCTGTTTCTTGTTTCACTCACAAATTCAGTAGGCGGCTTTGAAAAGCTAGCGCCAGATTCCATTTTAGATGATGGAATGTTTGACCTGATTATTTTAAAGAAGGTCAATTTAGCAGAAGCCATTCGAGTAGTCAGTCTTGCACTTCGAGGCGAGCATATTCATGATAACAATGTCATCTACGCAAAAGCGAATCGCGTGAAGGTAGATGTAAAAGATAAAATGCAATTAAATTTAGATGGCGAATTCGGCGGCATGCTGCCAGGTGAATTTGAAAACCTGTATCGTCATATTGAATTTATAGTGCCAAAAGCAACAGCTGAAAAAATAGGGTAGAGATTGAACTTGGTTCCTTATGGCGCCAAGTTTTTCTTTGCAAATGAGGTGATAAAATTGGTGAAAATGAAACCGCCTGTTGAAAAGAATGAATACTACAATGTAACCTTCGAAGACTTAACGCACGAAGGTGCAGGTGTAGCAAAAATTGAAGGATTCCCTGTCTTTGTACCGAATGCCCTTCCAGACGAACAAGGGAAAATCAAGGTCACACGTGTGAAAAAAGGATTTGCTTTTGGGCGACTCATGGAGCTGACAAAAGAAAGTCAGCATAGGCAAGATGCGCCATGTCCTATCTATAAGCAGTGCGGAGGCTGTCAAATTCAGCATATGAGCTATGAAGGCCAGCTGCTATTTAAACAGAAACAAGTAAAGGACGTTTTAGAGCGGATCGGCAAGCTTGATATGAGCCGTGTAAAAGTTCATCCTGTACTCGGCATGGAAGACCCTTGGAATTACCGAAACAAAGCACAAGTTCCAGTTGGCGAACGAGAAGGCGGACTTGTTGCAGGATTTTATCAGCAACGTACCCATGAAATCATCGATATGGAAAAATGTTTGATCCAGCAATCAGAAAATGACGAAGTGGTACAGGCAGTAAAAGACATATGCAATGCGTTTGGCATCAAAGCATATAACGAAGAGCGACACAAAGGGTGGCTGCGTCATGTGATGGTTCGCTACGGTATTGCAACAGGTGAAATGATGGTAGTGTTTGTTACTAGAACGGCTGACTTTCCGCAAAAGCAGCAGGTGATTGAGCAGATTATAGCACGCTTCCCACACGTTCGGTCAATTGTACAAAACGTGAATTCAAAGAAAACAAATGTCATTTTCGGAGACGAAACAACCGTTTTATGGGGAGAAGAATACATTTATGACACGATTGGCGACATCAAATTTGCCATTTCAGCCCGCTCGTTTTATCAAGTGAACCCAGCTCAAACAAAGGTGCTTTACGACAAAGCCCTTGAATATGCCGAGCTGCAAGGAGAAGAAACTGTCATCGATGCGTATTGTGGAATCGGTACGATTTCCTTATTTCTCGCACAAAAAGCAGGCAGAGTATATGGCGTAGAAATTGTGCCAGAAGCGATTGAAGATGCAAAACGCAACGCTGCCTTAAACGGGATCAATAACGTCGAATTCGCAGTCGGCGAAGCAGAAACCGTCATCCCAAACTGGTACAAAGAAGGCATCAAAGCAGACACCCTCGTCGTCGATCCGCCAAGAAAAGGCTGTGACGAAGCACTGCTTGATACGATTTTAAAGATGAAACCAAAACGAGTTGTGTATGTGTCCTGTAATCCTGGGACGCTTGCTCGTGATTTGCGTATTCTTGAAGATGGTGGGTATGTGACAGAGGAAGTACAGCCTGTGGATATGTTCCCGCATACGAGTCATGTGGAGTGTGTGGCAAGTCTTGTGATTAATCATTAATGTATTGAAAGACATCCCGATTTCGAGAAAAACATCGATATCAGGATGATGCATAGGCCTTCTGCTGATAGCATCTATGGTCCAAAGATTAAAGCAGCAGTGTTAGAAAAGCGGTATAAAATAATATCTATTAGTAAATAGCCCCCTGTCCTTTATTGGATGGGGGGCTATTATCCTATGTTTTTCTGATTTTTTTGATCAAGCGCAGAGGATATAATATCAAGTCCGATGTATAAGAAACTAACAAAGAAAGATAAAATCAATACACCATTTCCCCATATAGAAACTTCAATTTTCTCCAAATTTAGTACATATTTAATCGTGAAGTAAATAAGAGCCCACGAAGCAAAAAATTCTAAAATATAAGTTATCCATATTGGGACCTTCAACAAAAAAATGATTCCTTTCCCTATAAATAAAACTATAAATGACCAAAAAATCACGATGATGCTGACTAACAATGAAAAGGTAATCAAAGAGAAAAATGAATCATAAGTGATGTATTCACCGAAAAGAAAATTCACTCCCAATGAGACTAGATAAAGCATAACAGTTGGAAGGGCAATAATGAAACTTAGGGAAAAAAATATTAGTAAAATAAGAAGAACGGCAGCAATAGCGCCAGGGGCTTCATCTACAACGTTTTTCTTTCTTAAAAAAGTATAGAGTATGATAGACACTAAAAGGAGTATTAAAAAAGTCAATGAAATCACGTAAGAAAAAGACATGAATACCTCCATAAAAAAGCGCTATTAGAAACTAATAGCACTTATTGTTTATTTAAACAAGATTAAAAATGAATTTTGCCAAAGTTTTAGTAACATCTCTAGGAGAGCCTATTTAAGCATTAGTGAACTGTTTTTCTGTCCACTTTTCCCCTTTATCCATTACTTTTGCGATTTGGCAGAATTCTTTCTGATCTAAGCAGCAACTTTTTAGGAAAACCAGTGAAATATTTCTAAAATTCGTATAGGTCTTTTAAGAAAATCACTCTTATTATGCAATACACAAAAATTGTAACAAAAACCATATTAAGAATGAATTGTATCTTAGTACTGTATTTTATATAATGTGATATATTTTGAATAGAGAATATCTAAAGTTGAAAAAGTTATGTATCAGTGTAACAATTTTTTCTGTGTTATTCGCTGCCGGTTGGTCGCTTGATAAAATCATTACTTCTAATACTTATCATGTAACAGAAAAGGCAATTACAATTTAAAAAGCCCCTGCATAGGGCTTTTTTTATTTGAATATCTTTTTTATTAGTTTGCCAGATGCATTACCTGCTGCCCGTCGCATGACACGTTTTCCAGTAGTACCTTTTTGAACGGCGTTTACGTCTTCTCAAATTTTTGATATTTTATAAAGTGCTGATAGCATTTTGTTAATGTTCATTTTATGCTCCTTTTGCGTTGAATCCTTACTAAAGTATATAATGATAAAAATTGCTGAAAGATTTTATAGAAGGACATGCCCTTTAAGGCGCTATGTCATGAGAGGAATTGGATGAAAGATGAGTAAAAATTTCTGGCGTGATTTACCACGGCCATTTTTTATATTAGCACCAATGGAAGAAGTGACAGATGTTGTGTTTCGTCATGTTGTGAGTGAGGCGGCGAGACCTGATGTGTTTTTTACAGAGTTCACGAACAGCGAGAGCTATTGCCATCCGGATGGTATTCAAAGTGTGAAGGGGCGTTTAACCTTTACAGAGGATGAACAGCCGATTGTTGCTCATATTTGGGGAGACAAGCCTGAGAACTTTAGACAAATGAGCATTGGAATGGCGGAGTTAGGGTTTCAGGGTCTTGATATTAATATGGGCTGTCCTGTTCCGAATGTCACGCAAAACGGGAAGGGCAGTGGATTGATTCTACGCCCAGATGTTGCGGCAGAGCTGATTCAGGCTGCAAAAGCTGGGGGATTACCTGTCAGCGTAAAAACAAGACTTGGTTTTACAGAGGTCGATGAATGGCGCGGTTGGCTCAGACACATATTGGAGCAAGACATTGTGAATTTGTCTATCCATCTTCGTACAAGAAAGGAAATGAGCCAGGTGGATGCTCACTGGGAGCTCATTCCTGAGATTATAAAACTGCGTGATGAAGTAGCACCTGATACGCTTTTAACGATTAATGGTGATATTCCTGATCGTCAAACGGGCTTAAAGCTCGCTGAGCAGTATGGAGTGGACGGTGTGATGATTGGGCGTGGGATTTTCCATAATCCATTTGCCTTTGAAAAAGAACAGAAGGAGCATACGAGTGATGAGCTGCTAGGCCTTTTAAGGTTGCATCTTGATCTTCATGATCAATATTCATCACTAGGCTTGCGTCCATTCAAGGCACTGCACCGTTTCTTTAAGATTTATGTGAAAGGATTCAGAGGAGCGAGTTTCCTAAGAAATCAATTAATGAACACATCATCAACAGATGAAGTGCGTGCAATGCTGGATGAATTTGAAGCGAGAAATAAAGAACAATAACGATTGAAAAGAGGAGGGGAAGCCCTTCTCTTTTTTCTATGAATAGGACTATTAAACTAGTCGTCTCAAATGGTAAGATAAGATAGAAATAACAATTGGAGGTATTTTATTTGAAATCATTTTGGGATAAAGACAGAGAAAGTGAAGAGACATTTAAGAAAATCAATGAGAAAGGAATTGCAAAAGCAGAAAAGAAGCTAGGCGTCATCCTGCCTGATACATATAAGAAACTTATTCTTGAACAAAATGGCGGTTATACCTTGCATAATGCTTTTCCAACGGACCAGCCGAATGGATGGGCAGAGGATCATGTGTCATTTGATCATTTAAGAGGAATTGCTAAAAATGAAGGCATTATGGATAGTGATTATTTAATAGAAGAATGGGAATTGCCTGAGGGACTTGTGCTGATTTGTGGGGATGGTCATACGTGGATTGCATTGGATTATAGAGAAACAAAGGAGCATCCGCCCATTCATTACTTTGATCTAGAATATGAGACGGATTTTAAATTAGCGGATTCGTTTGATGAACTGCTTGCTGGGCATTATACTGCTGAATAACATTGAGCAGTCATCACTTATTTCAGAAAAATATTTTGGTGTTTTTTGAGAGAGACAAAAGTGTCTCTCTTTTTTATGAAGCAAAATGAATTATTTCACCACTTCACTCCAAAACTGTACCTATTATTTTTAAGTCCTATTATTCAATTGGTTCCATTTCCACTCACTAAATTTTCTTACGATAATATCTACCACAATGTAAAATGGCAGAAAGCTTGAGTTGTCCACTTTGTTATACAAAGGAAACGGGGTGCTGCTTACATAGATGTTAAACATGGCATTTTGTGCAAGGAGGTTATTCCTCAATGTGGTCATGCTGATAAATTTGATATGTCTAGTTTTCACCAATTGAATGATTTCATCTAAATTCTTCGATTCGCCTGATAAAGAAATGATAAATAAAAGGTCATCCTCACCAAATTCAACGATTCCATCTGTTAAGTCTCGCTTACTTCGTAAAACTTGAGATTTCTTATGCAGTGACCATAACTGTCGTTGTACATCATTGGCCAAATCGAGCTGAGCTGTTCCTGTACCATAAATATAAATATACGGTGCGCGATCAATCAGTTGATTTAATTGATGAAAGTCCAGCTGCTCCATATATTTCCTTGTCTGCTGGATATCTTGATCGAGCAGCTTCATTAAATCTTGTGTTGTTTCTTCAGTATGATTATTCAATTTCACATAAGACTTTAAGTCACTGTAGCCGTCGAAGCCTATTTTCTTGGCAAGCCGATGGATGGATGAGATGGAAGTATGAGCATAATGAGCAAGATCCTGAATTTTCATTGTCTTCATTTCTTCAAGGTGATCGTGAATCGTTTTAATAATGTGCAGATCATTCTTATTTAAATCTTCGAAGTATTCATTTACCAGCTTGTCCAATATCATGCGATGTGCCCTCCAACATGAAAATATTTTCTTCCTGTGAAAATATAATCTAATGTTACAACTTGATTTCTAAATACGTCAAACCTATTGGTTTTTGTAAGCGCTCCCTTTACAGTGGTCTTATGGATCAAACAAAGGGGTGATGCTTATGAATGCAATCAAGCGATTTGGCAGTGCTATGGTAGTTCCTGTACTTTTATTCGCATTTTTTGGTATTGTTGTAGGCCTTGCGACTTTATGTAAGAATCCAGCGATTATGGGGGAAATGGCTGCAGAAGATACGATGTGGTATAAGGTTTGGGCACTGATTGAAAGCGGGGGATGGACGATCTTCAATCATATGGAGCTGGCATTTGTGATTGGATTACCCATCTCTCTTGCAAAAAAAGCGCAAGCACGTGCTACGCTCGCAGCTTTGATGATTTATCTTGTGTTTAACAATTATATTCATGCTATTTTGACACTTTGGCCGTCCACTTTTGGTGTTGATTTATCGCAAGGTGTCGAGAATGTAGCGGGTGTAAAAGAAATTGCGGGTATACCTACGCTCGATACAAGTATCATTGGTGCGGTTATGATATCTGGAATCGTGATTTGGATCCATAATCGTTTTTATGATCAAAAGCTGCCTGAAATGCTCGGGATTTTCCAGGGGCTTGTATTTGTTGTCATCATCGGATTCTTTGTGATGATTCCTATTGCTTTTATCGTTGCTTTTGTATGGCCCTATGTTCAGCAAGGGATTCAATCTCTCCAAGGGTTCATGTCACAGTCTGGATATATTGGTGTCTGGCTGTTTCATTTCTTGGAAAGGGTGTTAATTCCAACAGGACTTCACCATTTTATTTATACACCTTTTGAGTTTGGTCCAGCGGCTGTAAATGGGGGGTTAAAACCATATTGGATTGCTCACTTAAATGAATTTGCGACCTCAACTTCCGATTTGAAAAATCTTTATCCATACGGATTTTTACTGCATGGAAATATTAAGATGTTCGGCTGTTTAGGGATAGCTCTAGCGATGTATTTTTCTACCCCGAATGAAAATAGAAAAAAGGTTTTGGCATTGGTGTTACCCGCCACATTAACAGCAATATTTGCCGGAATTACAGAACCACTTGAATTTACATTTCTATTTCTCGCGCCTTATTTATTTGTCATACATGCACTTCTTGGAGCCACCATGGTGACAATCATGAATATGTTTGGTGTTGTCGGAATGATGGGTTCCGGGCTTTTTGAGATAGCTGCATTGAACTGGATTCCGCTCTCTTCAAATCATGGAGGGATTTATCTGATCCAAGCCATGATTGGATGTCTATTTACAGCATTGTATTTTGTCATATTTAGATGGATGATTGTGAAATTTGATATTCCATTACCAGGCCGAAAACATGAGGAGGAGACTAGGCTATATACAAAACAAGATTATGAGAATGCTAATAAAAAGGGTCATGACAAAAAGGAAGCGCCCGTTTATGCGTCTGAGTATGAAGAGAAAGCCGTTTATTTCTTAGAAGGCCTTGGCGGTAAAGAAAACATTAAAGATGTGACAAACTGTGCCACGCGTCTGCGTATTACAGTGATTGACCCTAGCTTGGTGAAAGATAGGGAATACTTTACAAAAGATAAACTGGCACACGGAATGGCTAAGAGTGGTCAAAGCATTCAGATCATTGTTGGCTTAAGTGTACCGCAAGTGAGAGAGTCCTTTGAGGCAAAACTTTCATTTAATTGAAAAAGGAGCTGGATATAATGAAAACATTTAATATTACCATTGCTGGAGGCGGAAGTACATTTACACCAGGGATCATTTTGATGCTGTTAAACTATTTAGAGGAGTTCCCAATTCATACAATTAAACTCTATGATAATGATGCAGCTAGACAAAAGACGATTGCAGATGCATGTGAGATTATGTTAAAAGAACGAGCACCAGAAGTGCGATTACTGGCAAGCACGGACCCAGAAGAAGCCTTTACTCAAGTCGATTTTGTGATGGCACATATCCGTGTCGGCAAATATGCAATGCGTGAATTAGATGAGAAAATTCCATTGAAGCATGGAGTCGTCGGACAGGAAACATGCGGTCCAGGTGGAATAGCTTACGGAATAAGGTCCATTCCAGGTGTATTAGAACTTGTCGATTATATGGAAAAATACTCACCTGAAGCTTGGATGTTAAACTATTCTAACCCTGCAGCTGTAGTCGCAGAGGCAACACGTAAGCTAAGACCGAATTCCAAGATTTTAAACATATGCGATATGCCGATTGGAATCGAAGAATTAATTGCAAAGAATTTAGGCTTATCTTCACGTAAAGAACTGGAAGTAGATTACTATGGTTTGAATCATTTTGGCTGGTGGACAGATATTCGGGATAAAGCAGGAAATAGCTTAATGCCTGAGGTGATTAAGCATGTAAGCCAGCATGGTTATGCAACAGATGGAACATCTGAACTAGAACAGCAGAAGAGCTGGAACAGCACATTAAAAAAGGCTAAAGATATTCAAGCACTTGATCCAAAAACGGTACCGAATACGTATTTGAAATACTATCTATTTCCAGATGAAGAAGTGGCACATTCAAACATAGAGTTCACGCGTGCCAATGAAGTGATGGAGGGGCGAGAAGCTTTTGTTTTTAGTGAATGTCAGGCCATCATTGATAAAGGGAGTGCGAAGGAAACAAAGCTAACCATCGATGAACACGCTTCCTATATCGTTGATTTAGCAAGAGCCATTGCTTTTAATAAAAAAGAACGGATGCTGATGATTGTAGAGAACAATGGCGCCATCATGAACTTTGACCCAACAGCCATGGTCGAAATTCCTTGTATCGTTGGCAGCAACGGTCCAGAAAAATTAGTGGTTGGAGAAATTCCTAGATTTCAAAAAAGTCTCATGGAGCAGCAAGTTGGCGTAGAAAAATTAGTAGTAGAAGCATTTGAAGAAGGTTCCTATCAAAAACTATGGCAGGCCATCACATTATCGAAAACGGTGCCGAGTGCTAAAGTAGCAAAAGATATTTTAGACGACTTAATTGTGGCAAATAAAGCATTTTGGCCAGAGTTAACATAACACGAGGATAAGCAATATGGGCGTTACATCGCTCATATTGCTTATTTGTTTTTTCAACCGATGTATTCCGCTTTTTTTGTGATGGCGACAAAGCGGTTTTCACTGGGTACTAAAAGACCCCCTCACCAAAAAGGGGGTCACCAATTCCTTACTCTGCACTCTCCTCAACCTCACGGCTATCCTCTGTTTCACCAATATAAATTGGACCGTTTGCGTGGTCGAGTCGGATTGGCCATTCGTATGGAATTTGAAGTCGTTTAGCAATACCTCTCCAGAATTTTGTAGAATCATATTCGAATTCTTGGAAGTCTTTTAATAAGTCTTTGTAAGACGAGCCATCAAATTGAATGAACATGTCTTGAAGGCGCATGAACGCGACATGTCTCACTTCTAATGCTGCCGCAGCTTCCATCTCTTCTTCTGTTGCTTCTCCAATGATTGTTCCTGCGGGCGGAAGCATGTCGTATACATTGAATTCCTCTTCTTCTTCGTGTGCTGCATTGTGCTGTTGATCTGACATTTTCTTCACTCCTTCTAGTTTTCATCAAAATTTTATTCGTGCTTACCTCTATTATCGGAAGAAAATGCGAAATGTGGAATGAAAAAAGAAGCAGAACCACAACACTTGCTTTTTCTTCTTGAATCTTTTATGATCAATTACAGATATAAAAGGTCTATAATAGATAGAAAGGAATGTTCCCATGAAATATTCTAAAGCGACCAACTATGCACTTCATACGATGGTGTTTTTAACTCTTGCTCCGAAGGGGAAAGCAATTGGCGTTGAGCCTCTTGCTAAAATGCAAGATCTTTCACCCACCTATTTATCTAAAATTTTAACAAAGCTTGTAAAGGCAGGATTGATTGAATCAACACCTGGTGCAAAAGGTGGTTACGCCATTATGAAAAAGAAGGAAGACATTTCGTTTTTAGACGTCATTCAGGCTGTAGAAGGGCAAACGAATTTGTTTCGCTGTTCTTTAGAGCATGATTCTTTCATGCCTCATGATGACTGTTTGATTGAACAGGTCATGCAGGATGTTGAAACAAAAATGCAGGAGACGTTAAGTCAAAAGCGGTTAGTTGATATTGCAAGCCAAATTGAGCAGACAGAAAAGAATCCATTTTTCAACATGTGATTTTTTTGAACTAATTATAGATATTAAGAGTCTTTAAAATCTTTAATAAAAAGGAGAGATTTACATGTTATTAGATTGTGCCATTATCGGAGGCGGGCCAGCCGGATTAAGTGCAGCACTTGTTGTGGGGCGGGGCAGAAAACAGGTCATTGTATTCGATGACGAGATGCCAAGAAATCGAGTGACACAGGAATCACATGGATTTATTACAAACGATGGAATGACACCGTTTGAGATCAGACAAGCGGGAGAGGCAGATATTCAAAACTACCCTCATATTCAAATAAAGCGAAGCAGAATTGTTGAGATACAAAACAATGAGGACAACTTTACGTTACTGACACAAGAGGGAGAAAGATTCGAAGCGAAGAAAATCATATTGGCAACAGGACTTCAGGATATACTGCCAGAGATTAAGGGAATTCATGACGTGTATGGAAAGACGTTGTTTAGCTGTCCTTTCTGCGATGGTTGGGAGCTAAAGGACAAGCCGCTTGCCCTAATTGCTGAGAATCCACGCGCCTTGCATATGGCTAAACTTCTTTCCAATTGGACAAAGGATTTGATCGTGTTTACGAATGGGCAGCAAGTGTTAGCTGAAGAGGAGAAGGCACTGCTATCAGCACATTCTATTCAAGTCATTGATGTACCGATTATGTCAATCGATCATGACAATGGGCAGCTGCACTCTCTCCAACTTGCGAATGGGGAGACAGTGAAAAGAGAAGGCGGATTTGTCGCAAGTGAATTCAAGCAGTCAGCTCCATTTGCTGAAAAACTAGGCTGTCAAATGACGAAAAATGCCGGCATTGAAACAGATATTCTTGGACGTACAACCGTCAGCGGTGTCTTTGCATGCGGTGACAATTTAGGCGGCCCTGCTCAGCTTGTACTTGCAGCAGCTGCGGGAAGCCAGGCAGGAATGGGCGTCATCCATGAACTTGTGCAAGAGGAATTTCAACAAAAAACATCTCTATGAAAAGAGATGTTCAGCGATGAGCGGTTTTCCGTTTTGCTAAGACGTGAGCTGCCCATTCAAAAAGTGCGTAGATGACAAAGAAGATAAGGATCCAGCTGCTGGCATCGACCCATACATTGGTGATATGAATGATGTTCGCCTGATCAAGTCCAGTCTGTACCCACATGGTGATCAATGCTGTGAGGAACACTTGTAGAAACCATTTTGATTTTTTCAATTGGTCACACCTCCATCTCTTTCCATCATATAAGAAATGACAGTTTATTTCCAATTGTATTTCCATCAGTTTCAACGGTAAAATAATAAATAAAACCAATGGAAGGACATGAGATGAGCGATCAAACCAATAGTTTTTTAAAAAGTCATTTTCCTGATCTTGTCCTCACACCGTCCCTTTTTTATCAATGGCCTTTTGGGCTTCGCTTTGAAGTGGCAGATTGGTCATTAGGAGAAGAATCAGTTGTATTAGAAAAAGCAGGGGATCGTGCTTTGAAAATTGTCAGATATGCTTTTGATCCAGAAGACGATATTCTGTTTGTCACGGATGTCTATACGCAGCATGAACATGAATTAACGAAGCAAAAGCTCCTAGTTTATCAGAAATATGTCCGCCAGCAAGTACGCAATCGATTGCGTCACGAGCTTTTGACCTATGTTAGACCAGAACTAGATGAGCCACTGACATTGGAGAGATTTACCTTAACTTGTCAGCTGCAAGATATCCGATTACGCCCACTTCTACAAGCCATATGCCAAGAGGATTTCTATGCACCGAATCAAATCATGAAGGGGAAGCTTGATAATGAAATTTATCTCATCAATCTCTCGAAACAGATGATTTTCCACTTATATGATGATCGAGGCTGTGATCTCATAGCGTCAGATTCTGAGCGTCTTCGGCCAGTCTATGAGGGCTTACAGCACTGGCTATTAGACTATGATCGTGCTCAGATGGACCGGCTGTTTGCAGCGAAATAAGAAAACCGCACTTTTGACAAGTGCGGTTCTGTTTTATGCTTCTACTTTATTGAAGAACTGTGGTAAATATTCTTTGTGTGCTTCTAGCATTTCATCGAGGATGCTTTTTGCAATCGCATCTGATGGGACGAGCGGGTTGATCGTCATTGCGACAAGGGCTGTGTTGTAATCGCCTGTCACGGCTGCTTCAGCGGCAACACGTTCAAAGGATTTAATTTGAGAAATGAGTCCTTTGACAGCGACTGGCATTTCACCAACAGCGATTGGTTTAGGACCGTCTTTTGTGATGACGCAGTTGAGTTCAACGGCAGAATCATTTGGAATGTCACTGATGGCACCATTGTTGATGGTGTTCACAGGCTGAATGTCATGCTTGTCGTTATAAATGGATGCAATCAAGTTACAAGCCGCATCACTGTAGTAAGCACCGCCTCGTTTTTCAAGCTGTGGCGGTTTGATATCAAGATCAGGATCTTTGTAAAGCTCGAACAGGTCATTTTCTAGTGCACGAACGACTTCTGCACGAGTTCCTTCATTCTCTGCTGCTTTCTTTTCTTCAGCCAGCATATCACTTGTTTTGTAGTAGTAGCGGTGATATGGACATGGAATGACGCCAAGCCCTTTTAAGAAATCTGCATTCCACGGAATGGCTTGAATGTTGTTCATCGACATGCTGGAGTTTGGATCTGCCATGTCTTCGATGACTTGATCCATGATGCTTTTGCCATCTAAGAATACATTGAGTCCAAAGACCATATGGTTTAATCCAGCAAAGCTGACTTCGACTCTGCTTGCGTCGACATCAAGTCCTTTGGCGATTCCCATGCGAATACCGATTGGCACGTTGCATAAGCCAACGACTTTGCGATGGTTTGAATAGCGAAGAACGGCTTCTGTGACCATACCAGCTGGGTTGGTGAAATTCACAAGCCATGCGTCTGGGCACAGTTCTTCAATATCTTTGACAATATCAAGAATGACTGGAATGGTGCGAAGTCCTTTGAATAGACCTCCTGGACCATTCGTTTCTTGACCAATGACATCATATTTTAAAGGAATGCGTTCATCCTTCATACGTGCTTCAAGAAGTCCGACACGGAATTGTGTTGTGACGAAATCAGCGCCCGCAAGCGCTTTCCGGCGATCTAATGTTAAATGAACCTCGATTGGAAGTCCTGCCTTTTTCACCATGCGTTTTGCAAGATTTCCGACGATTTCAAGCTTCTCTTTTCCCGCTTCAATATCGACAAGCCAAAGCTCGCTAATCGGAAATTCATCGTATCGTTTAATAAATCCTTCTACAAGCTCTGGTGTATAGCTTGATCCTCCGCCAATTGTGACAACCTTTAATCCTTTTGCCATGTGCTGCACCTCCGAATAATGTAACGCGCAATGTTATAATAGAGAAAAGCCAATTCTTTTGTCTGTACATCTATAGCTTATCGTGAGAGCATCTAGTGCGTAAATGACTTCAGCGTCTTTAGGCAAGGGTGTCTCATTTAGAGATTTGTTACATAAAAGAAACACATTGTGACATGCTGTTGGAGAAAGGGGAAGTCAGATGTTTTCAAGTGAGGTCATTTCAAGCTTTAATGAACTAGAAAGCGCTTTATACCGATATATCATGGAAAACAGTGAAAAGGTCGTGTATATGAGAATTCGGGATTTAGCAGATGCTGCCCATATTTCCACCTCGTCTGTCCTTCGCTTTTGCCGAAAAGTGAATTGTGAAGGCTTTTCAGAGTTTAAAGTGAAACTCAAAATGTATTTAGAATCAGAGCAGACACCTACTTTAAAAAGCACACAGCACTTTCTATATGAATTTATTGAACGCACACTGAAAGGGGACTTTGAAGGGAAAATTAAGGAGGCAGCAAGGCTCATTGCCGATGCAAAAAATGTGCTGTTTATCGGAACTGGCAGCTCTGGTATTTTGGCACAGTATGGGGCTAGGTATTTTTCGAGTCTTGAGAAATTTTCATTTTACATCAATGATCCGTTTTTCCCGATGAATATGCAGTATTTAGACAATAGTGTCACCATTGTGCTGTCTGTATCAGGGGAGAACCGTATTACGATTGATCATATTTCGAAGTTAAAAAGAGAAGGAAGCAAAATCATTAGTATTACAAACAATCAGCACTGTACGATTTCGCGCATTTCCGATTTAAATATTGCTTATTACGTGACAGACGAACGGGTTCACAGAGCCAATATTACGACACAGACGCCAGTTGTGTATATTTTAGAAGCGATGGCTCGTGACATGTTCGCGATGTTAAAGGAAAAGTAAAAGAGCCGCTGCATGAATCAGCCGCTCTTTTTTTTCTGCCTCATAAAAGCGAGGATGGCAATCCCCGAACAGATGAGCACAAACAAACCGCCTAGCAAATACACAGTCCTCGCTCCGAATGCATCTGCAATCAATCCAACAAAGAAAATAGATAAACCGACAGATACAGAAGAAAGGACGTAATGAGCCGAGTACACCTTTGATAAATCTCGGACGGGCGTTTCCGTTTGAAGAATGGTTTGCTGCGAAACATCCCGAATTTGATAAGCAGGCCCCATCAAAATACAAAGCAGTAAAGCAAGCCACGGCAGGCTGTTCAGTGAAAAGACAATAGTCAGCACCGCATAAATGAATGAACCAGCTGCCATAAAGAGAAGAAGCTGCTTTTGAATCAACCGGCTTATCCACGCAGCCAAGAGCCCGCCTAGAATGGCGCCTGTATAATAAGCGCCGTTGATAAAACCCCACCATTCCTCACTTTCGTTTAAATCATGGGTGACAAAGGCAAGGGTAATCGCCCCGATCCACACAGCACCCGCTATATTTTCACAGACATCCATAAAGGTCAGGGTGCGAATTGTTTTGTTTGTCCAAATGATCGTCCAGCCATCCTTGAAACTGTTCATCTTATTTGCTTTTCGAACGGTGTCTTCTTGCTTAAGAAGAGGAAATACAGGGGTGAAAAACAAATAAGACAACACAATCATAAAACAAGTGATCCACATTAAATAAAAGGGACCAATGAACAGGACAAGCATTCCAGTAAACGAATAGCCGGCGATTTGCACCGTTTGATGAAAAATGGAGGCTGTACTGTTCGCTTTCACAAGCTGATTTGCTGGCACAAGCATCGGCATGATGGCCTGTAATAAAGGACTGATGAACCCGCCTGTGATGGAAATGAGAATAAGCGCACTTAACAGCCAGACCATATGCTGCTGAAAGAAATGAAATTGGGCTGTAAACACGATGAGCATCACAAGACGTAAAAGAGGGACCCATTTCAACAGCCGGCCCGCTTGAAAGTGATCGGTCAAAACAGGAGAGATGAGCCCGGCTAATAGCTGGCATAGCGTTCTTATTAGCGGAAATAGAGCCGCATAGGCAACAGATTGTGTATCTTGATAGATCACAAACGTGATCGTCATCACAAATAGAATATCACTTAGCATGAGAAGGCTTTTACTGCCTGTATAATACCAAAACTTGTTTCCCATATCCAACCGGCTCCTTTTCAAAAACAAGTTCAGTATAGCATGGTGATGAAGGACCTAGATGCTTTTCATTGAAAAATACATCTTAAGGATGAGAGGATTGTGATAAGCTAAATGAAAGACATCGCAAGGAAAGGGGTTCAAATCAATGAAAGTACTACCGGCACATGAATTCTTGAATCAGCACAGCATCCCATATGAGATCAAAGCATTTTCTTCCGAAACAGAGAAGGGAGCAGCAAATGTAGCAGCAGCCCTTGGTTTTCGTGAAAGACAAATGATCAAAACATTAATTTTTGAAACAGGGGAAGGGGAGCAGCTGCTTGTGATGGTTGGCGCAGACCAGCATATTAAGTCAGGGAAACTAAAGAAAGCGGCCGGCTCTCGTAATATTAAAATGGCATCACCAGAGAAGGTTCTGGAAGTGACGGGCTACCGAATTGGCTCGATACCGCCATTTTGCTGGCAGCCAGAAGGCTTCCGCACCATCATCGAAGCTTCGTTATTAGAGGAAGAGGTATTAGGTGTTGGAGCAGGCGAATGGGGAAATGAAATCCTCATCACACCAGAACAATTAGTGAAAGCCTCAAAGGCTGTACCGTATGACATTGTTCAACCAGCCGAATAGAAAAAAATGCCTGTTTCTTATGCAGGCACTTTTTTAATTTGCAGCAGGCGCCTTAAATGGACCGATATCTTTCATTTGCAGAAAGGCATCCACTGTTCTATTTTCTTCAAGATCATTCGCCCGTTTGCAGATAACAACGGGTCTGACGATTTCTATGCCTTCGATATATACGCGCCCAATCTCTTTCCGCTTGAGACTGCCTTGAACCGCATCACGGGGAACAAGTGTGATCCCATAGCCAGCTTTGATCATTTGAATCGCTTCATGAACACCGCTGAATTGTAAATCAACAGTCGGTTTTTTAATTCCTTTCGAGGTGAAAAGGGAAAAGAGTTTATCTCTTGTGGAGCTGCCTTCTTCACGCATCAAAAAAGGCTCCAGGCTCAGGCGCTCTAGCGGGACGGTTTTTCCGTTTAACGGATGCTCTGCTGGCACAATAAAATCATAGCTTAAATTCGTCAAATGGGAGGTAACGATCTCCTCATGATGCAAATCTTCAATTACAGCGATGGCCACATCTGATTCATATTGAAGCAGGCTGTCTATCACTTGAGCGGAGTTTCCGCTTTTTAATTCAATTTCTGTCTGTGGTGAAGACGATTTAAAAGCAGCGAGCCAATCAGGCAGTAAAAAGTTGAGTGGTACGTAGGTAGAAGCGATGCGGAGGCGCCCCTTTTTCCCATTTTGTAATAGCGTGATCTGATATTCTACTTCCTTTTCAGCCTCGAACACTTGCCGGGCATAAGGATACAGCATCTTTCCCATTTCTGTGAGCGCAATTCCTCGGCCGTTTCGTTTAAAAAGGCGAAAACCGATCTCTCGTTCAATGCTTCTAAGCTGAGCCGTCACAGCTGGCTGTGTCAAAGATAGTGCGTCTGCTGTTTGTGTGACGCTTTTAGTCTCTGCGACCTTTGCAAAAATCCGAAGGGCATGTAAATTCAACTTTGCACCACCTATCAATTATTTTAATGGTTTAATCAAAAACATTCATTAGATTTATTATAAAGCATCCCTTATCGTAAAGATAGCGAAGGGGGAAGGGAAAATGGATCATCGTCAAAAGCAAGTTGTGTCAATATCGCTCATCACAGCATTTGCACTTATTGGGGATTCAATGCTCTATATTGTTCTTCCAGTCTATTGGAAAGAGATTGGTTTATCATCCATTTGGGAGGTCGGATTACTGCTGTCCATCAACCGATTCATTCGCATCCCGCTAGCGCCTGTCGTATGGTGGCTCTATCGATATATCCCAATGAAGACCGGTGTATTGATGGCGATTTTGATCGCGTCAGTGACCACGATATTATATGGGGTGAGCGGTTTTTGGCTGCTGCTGATCTGCCGCTGCGCATGGGGACTTGCTTGGACGTTACTCCGTATGAGCGGGATGAGGGTTTTGGCTGAAATGGACGAAGGCTCACAAGGACATTTGACGGGTCTTTATAATGGGCTTTACCGGCTTGGCAGTTTATTTGGCATGTTATTTGGCGGGATTTTCGCCAGCTTGATCGGCTTCCAGTCCATGACGCTTGTCTTTGGGTTACTCACATTGATAGGGTGCGTTTTTTATGTATCTTTGGATGAAATTGAAAAGAGAGAAGGCACGCAGATGTATCATGGCATCAAACAGAAGTGGTTTGCACGAGATGTTGTAAAAGTACTGATAACAGGCATGCTGGTCGCACTTATTATACAAGGTTTATTCGCATCCACGCTGAGTCATGTCATTGAAGCAAAGATCGATCAGGATGAATTTGCTCTATTTGGCTTTGTCATCGGAGCTTCGGTTTTAAGCGGTGTCATTCAAGCAATCAGGTGGGGGTGGGAACCATTTGTCGCACCGAGAACAGGCAAATGGTTTGATCGGCTTGTGATGAAGGAACGGATGCTATGCTGGATGTTTCTTTCATTTGGAGGGCTCAGTTTTCTTGGGGTCATGCTGAAGGTAAGCGGCTGGTTCCTATTGATGCTGCTTTTGATTCAGCTGCTGGCAACGATTGTAACAACGTTCACCGATACACTTGCCTTTCAAAAAGCCTCTGCTCAAACAGATAAGAACCGCTTTCTCGCAAGCTATTCTTTTGTTCAAGATATGGGTGCTGCTTTAGGGCCTTTGTGCGGATATACGTTGATTCAGTTTTTCGGAACAAACAGTGTCTTTTGGCTGATGCTCATCATAAGCTTAATGCTTGTCAGCATGTGGGCAAGAGACGGGCAGCTGCATGTTTCTTCTGGTGCAGTGTAAAAAATGAAGCGTTATATAAAAAAACTGCCTCATGCAGCTGATCGCAGGAGGCAGTCATATTCTCTTATTCTATGTCTGAATCGTAGGCTTTTTGCGTCAGGTGGCTGACCACCTCTTTTAATCCATTTGGTTTATGGAATTCAACAGGTGTGCTTCCTTTTTCGAAGACGATTTGGTCTGCTTCAACGAGCAAGACATATCGATTGTTGACCTTCGCAATATGGATCGAGTGGCCAAAGTCCGCTAGAAGTCCTTTGATTTCTGTTTCACCTAGACGCATTTTCATTGTGATATCAGGGGTTTGTTCCACAATGTGAGAAGCTGCTAGTGTGACCTGTTCTGTATCGAGTGTTTCTCTAATTTCTCGTTTTTCACTCGCTTCCCATTTTTCAAGATCCTCTTCGAACTGCTTTAATTCTTCACTTTCATCCTGTAATGTTTCAAATACTTGTTCCTGCACCATATTCATGACCTGTGATTTCATGATTTCAGGCATAGATTCCCCGTATTCGACGAATTTCAGAAAGTCCTCAAAATAACGCGCATGTGAGGATTGGTGAATTTTCACTTCGGCTTCCTCTGTCATGCCCTCTTCTGGCATAAACGGGTATTGAATCGATTTCATGTTTTTTGTTGTAATGGCCATTTCGACTTTTTTGATCAAGGTAGATGTATCAGCGATAGAAGCCACTTTCTGTTCAAAATCGCATTTCATAATAAAGACAAAGGAGTCATCGAAATACTTTTTAGGAACGGCAGACGCAACTAAAAAAACGCCGCCTCTGACAGCACTTGTATCTAAATACGTGCGAACAAACTGTTCGCTGCATTCATTAAATACTTCTTTTGTATCTGCAAATCTCGTCTGATGAAATAAATTGTAGTTTGGATTTGAATCGAGTTCATGACCGGGTTCGACAATGAACCGGCCAATTTTGGTCGGTACTTGTTCAGATTTAGGGTGTCTGTCCACTTTTCGTTTGACGATTTTTTTTAGCTCGCCATCTAAAAAGTCCTTCAGCTCACTTTGTTCAAATTCCTCTTGATCTAATGTTTGATAATGCTTGAACCGTTTATTTGCTTGTTCATCTTTGCCTTCGATTTCTACGACAAAGAATGATAGAAAACGTATCGTAAAATCCATTGATTGGTCACCACTTTTTCTTCTTCGGATATGTTGAGTATAGAAAAAGGAGTGAAAATCGTCAACGAATGGAGAAATATCGTGTCATTATTTCCCGAGAAATGTTTAGTGAAAAACACTTGATAATAATTATCATTCTTGATAGAATGATAAAAGAAAAGAAGGAACCTGCCAGTTCCTTCATCTCAGAAAAACAACTTATTTTGTTTCAAATGTTTCGCAATCAGTTTCGGCATTGCGAGTCACATCAGTCATTGTGTTTTTACCAATTTTAATGGTAGAAGCAGTACAGCTGTTATCAGCCCAAAAACGGCAAGAGTTCACTTCACAAAGTACGTTTTGTGCCATGAGAATTCACCTCCGTGATTCATATTGAGAATGAAGCAAGCTGCCACTTGAATTCATTCCATCTAGTAGTCTCTTTATAAAAAGAGGCTGTTTGTGCTGATGATGCACATGTTTATCATACCATCTACCCTGATAATATACAATTTAAACTTTGAAAGAGCGAGAATACAAATCTCGCTCTTTTTTTATTTGTAAAAATAGTTAAATGCTAGGTGGCACCATCTCTCATTTCGACATATGAATAGAGTAGATTCAAAACCTGATGTCGGACAAAGTCTGAGGGTACATGTACTGATTTTCCGCATAAAGATAAGGTTTTCAATCAAAAATTTTCATAGAGAGATGAGGGGAGAAGATGAAAGCAGTCATTCTCTGCGGAGGAAAGGGAACGAGAATGAGTGAGGTCACACAAGCGCTTCCTAAACCACTTGCTATGATCGGAGATCGGCCTATTCTATGGCATATTATGAAAATCTATCAGTATTACGGAGTAGATGAGTTTATCTTATTGCTTGGATATAAAGGAGAGAAGATCAAAGAATATTTTCTGAACTACGACTGGCGGCATCACAGCATGCAGCTGGATATGGCAACAGGAGAAATGAAGCTTTTAGGAAAGTCAGAGAACTGGAAAATCACCTTTTTAGATACGGGTGAGGAGACGATGACAGGCGGACGGTTAAAGCAGGCGCAGGACTACATTGGGGATGAGACATTCATGATGACGTATGGTGATGGACTTGCCAATATCAATATGTTTCATCTGCTGAAGCGTCATCAGGATCTTGGGGCAGCTGCGACTGTCACAGGAATTGAAAAGAAGTCCCAGTACGGGACACTGAAGGTGTATAACGGGATGGCACAATCCTTCTCTGAGAAGACAGACAGTGTCGGGATGATCAATGGAGGGTTTTTTGTGTTGTCTCCAAAGGTATTTGACTATTTGACAGACGGTGATCAATGCGTGTTTGAAGCGGAGCCTCTGCAAAATCTGGCGAATGATGGAGAGCTTGCGGTTTATGAGCACCACGGATTTTGGACAGCGATCGATACGTATAAGAACCTGAAGGAAATCAATGGCATGTGGACAAATGGAAAACAACCATGGAAGGTTTGGTGACGGCATGAGCGGATTTTGGAATGGGAAAAACGTATTTGTGACTGGATGTACAGGACTATTGGGAAGCTATCTCGTCAAGGAATTGATTGATCAAGGTGCAAACGTAACTGGACTTGTGCGTGATCAGGTGCCTCGATCGAATTTATATCAAGGCAGTCAATTCGAAAAGATGAATGTGGTGCAAGGTGCATTGGAGGATATGCAAACGATTGAACGTGCGTTAGGAGAATACGAAATTGATACTGTCTTCCATTTGGCGGCGCAGGCCATTGTTGGGGTCGCAAATAGACACCCTGTTTCTACATTTGAAGCCAATATTTTAGGGACATGGAATGTACTGGAGGCTTGCAGAAGACAGCCGCTGATCAAACGAGTCATCGTGGCATCAAGTGACAAAGCATACGGCGATCAGGAGCAGCTTCCATACGATGAAGACATGCCGCTAAATGGGAAACATCCGTATGATGTATCGAAGAGCTGTGCAGATTTAATTTCTCACACGTATTACAACACATATGGTCTTCCGGTTTGTATTACACGCTGCGGCAATTTATACGGGGGCGGGGATTTAAATTTCAACAGAATCATTCCGCAAACCATCCAGCTTGTGTTAGAAGGAGAGGCACCGGAAATTAGAAGTGACGGGACATTTATTCGTGATTACTTCTACATTGAAGATGCAGTCAAGGCTTATTTGCTTCTAGCTGAGAAGATGGAGGAAAAAGGGCTCGCTGGAGAAGCATTTAACTTTAGTAATGAAATTCAGCTGACGGTGCTTGAGCTTGTGGATAAGATTTTAAAGGCAATGGGCAGTGAACTGAAGCCGCGTATTTTAAACCAAGGAACGCATGAGATTAAGCATCAATATTTGTCGGCAGAAAAGGCGAGAAAGCTGCTTGATTGGAAGCCTGACTACTCCATTGATGAAGGTTTAGAGAAGACGATTGAATGGTACCGCGAATTCTTTCAAAAATAGAGGTGTAAGTAGATGAACAGCATATATTGTACGGTTCTATCGAGTGGAAGACTTTATCAAGCCATTGCGTTTTTCTTATCATTGAAGCAAGTAGAAGATGATGCTGTTATCAAGACGTTATGTATGGATGATGCTGCATTTGATCTGCTTCATCAAATGAATTTTCCTCATGTCGATCTTGTTCATGTACGGGAGCTCGAAACGCCGGAGCTGCTGGATAAAAAAGAGGAACGGGATGCCTCGGAATATTGCTGGACATTAAAGCCGATTTGGATTGAGTGGTTATTTGAACAGGAGCAGGCAGAGGGCGTAACCTATCTTGATGCGGATTTGTTCTTTTATGAGAGCCCGCAAGTGATTTTTCAACATCAGCCGGATGCCTCTGTTTTACTCTCGAGAGGGGATATTGTGATTCCGAGCTTCGATCCCGAGGAAGTGAAGATGCTTCAGAAGCTATTAGGCCGCTATAACTCAGGCTTCCTGCATTTTAAAGGAGATGAAGCCGGCCGGAAATGCCTCAGCTGGTGGAAAGAAGAATGCCTGAAGGAATGCAAAAATGCGCCGGGCGAAGGCAAGTTTGGCGATCAAGGATATCTCGATCATATGCCGAAGCTGTTTGAAAAAGTGGAAGATATTCAAACAAAAGGCGTGAATATTGGTCATTGGAACTATGGGCAGCATTCTTATCGGGAAGAAAATGGACGGATTTTGCTGGACGATGGGCATCCGCTCATTTGCTATCATTTCAGCGGCTTTCGCATCGTGAGCAAGGATGAGATGCAGCAAATTCATGAAAAAGGGAGAAATGATCTGCCGTTTTTCCAAGAAGCCTATCGAAACGTGCTGCGCCATGTGATTGAATCTGTTGAGCAGGTCGATCCGCTGTTTAACGGCTATGCCAAATTGGAGGGGGATGACGCATGAATGAGAAGCCAAAGGTAAGCGTCATTATTCCAAGCTATAATGCCAAAGAGCGTTTAGAAGGGAGTCTTTTTTCCTTAACGCTTCAGGATACGGATATTCCATTTGAGGTCATTGTCGCTGATAATGGGTCAACGGACGGCACGATGGAAATGCTTGAGAACATTGAGGTGAATTTCCCGTTTAAAAAGGTACGTATTCCTGTCAATCAAGGGATTGCCAAGGGTCGCAATCATGCCATTCGCGAGGCGGAGGGAGACCTGCTGATATTCCATGACAGCGATATGCTGGCAGAGCCGCAATTTATTCAAAAGCATGCGGAGGCACATGCTGTTCATGAGGACCTTGTCATTTGTGGTGTATGCTGGAAGCGGATTTATCGTTATTTTTACGAAGCATTTGATAAGGATCATATCAATCGGTTGAAAAAGCAAGGCTTGTATAAGCGGAAAATGAAAGATAAAACGCCTCTTTTATCAATGAAGGAAGTTGAAAATGGTGCATTTCTAGAGAAAAGCTTCGATTTGCAGTCTGAGTTTATTGATATTCTCAAAGACATTTTGCGCACGTATAACTATGATTTAGGCTCTTATGAGCTGCCGTGGCGATTTTTTATTACGAATAACTCCTCTGTCAAACGTAAGCATGTCATGGCACTCGGGATGTTTGATGAAAATATCGTTCGGTACGGGTTTGAAGATTATGATTTAGGAATTCGTCTGCATCAGCTTGGTCTCTCGTTTGAATTGCGAGAGGATATCATGAGTGTGCATCAGGAGCATCCAAGTAATTTAACGTCATTTGATGACATCAAATATAATATTTTGTATATGTGCGAGAAGTACAACAATATTGATGCCATTGATGTCCATTTGGCTTTCTCTGGTCCATTTTCTCACACCGTCACAAATGACATTGTGAAAGAGGTCCGGCAGCTGCGTGAAAATCTGGCATTCGATGGTCTGCTTTCTTATTTTTTAGAGCTGCTTCATTTGATCACAGAGCGGAATGTAGGCATCAAACGCGATAAAAAAGATCAGCTGACAGCAAAGCATGTCCCTTTGAAAAAGCTGTCAGAGGCAGCGCAGCTTGCACGGCAGGAATATGGCTGCACAGTGCTTGTAGAAGCCATTCAAGGGCTGACGAAAGAGCTATTACGCGTTGATTTGTTTCAAGTGGATGTGTTGTAGATGGCATCTTATCATTTTACAACCATTGTGTCGAATACCCATATTTTTAAGCTTTTGGCGCTGATTCATTCGCTTGAACAAACCGCCCATTCATTCAAGTTGTCGGTTTTATGTGCGGACCCTTTGGCTTACAAGGTGTTAAGTGAATTCCCTCATCCGCACGTTCAATATGAACAGCTTGAAGACATTGAAGATGACACGCTGCGAAAGGCAAAAGATGATCGGACGTTCCATGAGTATTGCTGGACGTTAAAGCCTGCTTTTCTGCTCAAAATCCTTGAGTCCTCAGAAGCGGATTATCTCGCCCATTTGGATACGGATTTGTATTTTTATCATGATCCAGAGGCGGTATTTGCAGAGAATCCACTCGCTCATTTATTTTTGACGGATCATATGAATTCCAAGCGGTTCTATCACTTTTATGAGTTGTCTGGCCGCTTTAATACTGGATTTGTCGGCTGCCGCAACACAGACGTTGCCAAACAGGCGGTCACACAATGGAAGGAAAACTGTCTTGCACACTGTACAGTAGAAATGGATACAGAAAATAAGACGTATGGAGATCAGCGGTATGTTGAAAGATGGATCGATGATTTTGAAGGGGTCCATGTGGTGACATCTAAAGGAGCCAATGCCGCCATTTGGAATATTGAAAACTACAAGCTTTCAGTTGTGAAAGGGGATATGTATCTCGACGAATGTCCACTCTTGTTCTATCATTTTTCTGCCTTTACGATCATTGATGAGAATACCTTTAATCTTAATTGGTATTACTATATGACAGAACAAAATCTAGTGGATCATCTATATATTCCGTATGCCGATTTGGTTCATCAAAAAATTAAACAGGTGCAAACGGTCTTTCCAGAATTTCAGCAAGGGTTTATTGCAAAGAAGCACGTTCCTGACACGCATTTTTATGAGATATGAAAAAACCGCTCAATAACTGAGCGGTTTTCTCCCTTTTTATGATTCATTCCATTTGGAGATGGTTTGATCGCTAGGTAGTAAGAAGGCCAGGATGCCTAATATCGGTAAAAAGGCGACTCCGATCATGGTAGGCGTTAAACCGAAGGCATCAATGAATGAGCCTAGAGCGACTGATCCAATTGCACCCATACCAAACGCAAGCCCAACAGTTAAACCAGACATTGTGCCAATTTTCCCGGGAAATAGTTCTTGAGCATAAACGACTGTGACAGAGAAGCTTGATGTCAGAATGACCCCAATCAGTCCAAGTAAAACATAAGCAAAAACAGGTCCGGCAAATGGCAGCAGCAGGGCAAGCGGAAAGGATGCCAATAAGGAAATTAAAATCACGGTTTTCTTGCCGAAGCGGTCTGCAAGCGGTCCGCCTAAAAATGTCCCAATTGCACCTAGAATGAGAAATAAGAAAATATAAGTCTGTGATTCTTTAATCGTCAATCCATATTGTTCAATCGCATAAAACGCATAGAAATTCGATATCGCATTCCCATACCAAGAGCGGGCAAAGATGAGAAAGACGATAATGCCAAGTGCTGTGAGTGCTGACTTACGATGAATATCAGATCTTGCAGCTTTTGCTGGAGCCTTTTTCGCTTGAGCTCGAATGGTTTGAAGTCTTCCTGCGTACCATCTTGAAATATAAAGAAGGAAACCGACAGCAATTATTCCAACAATCGTAAACCAAGCCACGCCTGGCTGACCGAGAGGGACGAGCATTAATGCAGCGATCAGCGGAGCAAAGGCTTGACCTGTATTTCCGCCTACTTGATAGATGGACTGTGCAAGTCCTCGTCTTGGACCAGCTGCCATGTTGGCAACACGAGAGCCCTCTGGATGGAAAATTGCAGAGCCGAGTCCGATAAAGACAACGCAAAGCAAAATGGTGGCAAAGGAAGGCGCAAACGCAAGCCCGAATATACCGACAGCACTAGAAAATAAAGCAATCGGGAGTGCATAAGGCATCGGCCGTTTATCTGTATACCACCCAATAGCGGGCTGCATGACGGAGGAGACCATATTTAATGTAAAGGCAATCAGCCCTAATTGTGTAAAGGTCAGCCCCATTGAGCGTTCTAAAATAGGGAACATCGCAGGAATAACGGCTTGCAATGTGTCGTTCAGCATATGGCAAATGCCAATAATCAATAAAATGGGGTAAACCGTTGATCCGGTGACAGAATTTTGAGGTTTATCCTTTGTACGAGCAGCAATAGCCAATGAGACTTCCTCCTTTCATTCAACTGTTTTCTATTTTGCATTCTTCTCATTTTATTCATAAGGTGAACTATAAAACAATAGCAAATTGTCATGATTTAGAAAAAAGAGACACAAGTGCTTGTGTCTCTAAAGGGTTATTGATAAAAAGATGCGATCACAGGCTTCATTTTTTGAATGACGAGTCCGCTTCCGCCGCGGTTTTTCACACCTTCAATCATGCCGACGAGGACGTAATCTTCTTTTTTGGGATTAAATGCAAGTAAAAATCCATTTTCAGAACCGTCTGTTGCCCCTTGTTTGCTCTTCAGCTCTGCCGTTCCTGTTTTAGCGGCAATATCAGCTCCTTCAATTTGTAAGGAGTGAGCTGTACCGTTTGGACTGGTCACGACCTGAGTCAGCGCGTCTTTCACTGAGTTTGCCGAGTCTTCTTTGATGATTTGTTTTGGTGATGCTGTTTTTTCATCTTGAACGACTCGAGGATAGACAAGCTTGCCTCCTGTTGCAAATGGAGAATAGGCATGTACTTGTTCAATCGGTGACATGAGTAATTCGCCTTGGCCATAGGCAGAGTCAGCAAGTAAGATGTCCGATTGAATGCCATCGTTCGATACTTGTGCTGGTTTCATTGTAAATGGCATGTGCAAATCTTCGCCAAACCCAAATGCTTTTACTTTTTTCTCGTAGGTGTCTTTGCCAATTTCCAGTGCTTCCTGTCCGAAGTAAATATTGTCTGAGTACACGAGGGCATCGACCATATTTACGTTTTCTTTATCGTGAACCCGTGTAATTCGATAATTGCCCCAAGATTGATCCTTTTGCCATTTCAGTCCATGAATGGTGCGTACTTTATTAGGTTTTGTGACACCTGTTTCCAGCCCAATGGCCGCTGTAATGGTTTTGAATGTAGACCCTGGTGCATACCGGCTCGCATAGCGAGCTTGGAATGGGAGGTCTGGGTTTTCACTGTATACCTGATATTGCTTAGGTGTGATCCCATTTGTCATGAGATTGACATCGTAGGAAGGGGCGCTGACAAGCGCTAATAGATCCCCCGATGATGGATTCATGATCGTGACGGCCCCTTTTTCACCTTTTAGCTGTTCATAGGTTTTTTTCTGTAAGGAAGCATCAATGGTCAGCTTCACTGTTTTTCCATCTTTTCGATCTGATTTTTGCAATGTTTCTTCAATGCCTGTTTCATCATGGACGATCAGAATGCTTCCGCCATCTTGTCCACGCAGGTTTTTGTCAAACGTAAATTCAAGGCCGGTTTTGCCGATGATTTGATCTGCTTTTAATGCCGGATTTCTTTTGATATCATCTGCATTTGCTTTTCCGACATAGCCGGTGAGATGGGCGGCGGCTTCGTTATAAGGATAGTAACGCATTTCCTTCGTTTGATAGGTGACGCCTTTTACCTCCTTTGGAATCGGCTTTTGCTCTAACATTGATTTGAGCGGGACAAACGTGTCGTCTGTGACCCATGCTTGTTTCAGCTGATTGTCAATCAGTTCTTCGTCTATATCAAACGCCTTGCTGATTTTTTTGATATTGCGTTCTTTTTCTTTCCCTGTTCCGAGTTTACCTGGGATGATGCCAAGTGCGTTTCCACCAGTTGTTTCTGCCAGCGTACGCCCTTTTCGGTCTACAATGTTTCCACGGACAGCAGGGTCTGATTTGACTTTGATAGTATCTCCCTTCTCCATTTGCGGGAAGATGAGATTTGGCTTCCAGTCCACTTTCCACTTGTCATCTTCTTCTGAGAGAACGCCCTTGTAAGAAAGCTTGTGCAGCTTGCCAAAAGACGTTTTCATTGTCACATCATAGGAAAATTGATACCCATTTCCTTTGTCCTGTTTTTCGACGTTGAGCTTTGATATGTTCAGATCATAAGCACCAATTCCGTTAAAGATATTGTCATATTTTTCGGCTAGTTGTTTTTTTGAGAAGTCATTGGCTTTCAAAGACGCACTCGTTACCTCATCAGCCAGCTTCGTAAAGTCTTTCTTCTCCAATTGTTTCGTAAAGGATTCAGCCGCTTTTAAAGCCTCTTTTTCTTTTGAGAAAAGAGTATCTTTTAAGAAAAAGAGAGCAGCTGCTATCACGATGATGCTAAGAAGAGGAATAATGAATTTTTTCTGTTTCCAAAATGATTTTCTTTGATCCTTATACAATGAAAACACCTCAATTTTTGATTAGATCTTCTATATTTTACAGTGATTGCACATGATTTGTATAGTTTCTCCTATGAAAATAGACCAAGGCATCATGTCATGGTTTTGAAAATGGGAGTAAAATGACAGCTGTTTTTATGAAAGATATCTTCATTTTTTCTTATGATTTAAAGGATTTCTTAAGAGATCATCGAATGTGGAAAATTAGAAAAAATATGACAAGCGCTTTCAATAGGGGGGAATTGTTATCGTTTATAAAAAAGTGAATGTAATTGGACTTATTCTTGGACCGACACTCTTCTTGCTCGTTCTGTTTCTCATACCTGAAGATGAATTGACCTATGCTGCGAGGGTAGTCTTGGGCATTACGGCTTGGACGGCAACATGGTGGGTGACAGAAGCACTGCCCATACCTGCAACATCTTTATTGCCCATCATCCTACTGCCGACACTTGGCGGGCTTTCTATGGAACAGACATCAAGGGCTTATGGAGATCCGATCGTCTTTATGTACATGGGAGGATTTATGATTGCTATTGCCATTGAAAAATGGAACTTACATAGAAGAATGGCCTTACACATTTTGAGGGTGATTGGCACAAGAAGTGACCGCATTGTATTAGGTGTCATGATCGCGACTGCTTTTTTATCTATGTGGATTTCGAATGCAGCGACAGCCCTGATGATGCTCCCAGTGGCTCTTGCAGTGATTAAAGAGGTCAAGGCTAATGAAGTCTTATCTGGTCCATCTCTTGATCGATTCAGTAAAAGCATCTTATTGTCGGTTGCGTATTCAGCGTCAATTGGTGGTCTAGCAACACTTGTCGGATCTGTGCCAAATGCGGTATTTGCTGCGATGTCAAAAAAGCTATTAGATCGGGAAATTATGTTTTTTGAATGGTTTTTGTTTGGTTTTCCTGTTGCGATGATTCTGCTCATTCTCTTATTTCTGTATTTGACCAAGGTACAGTTCAAGGTAGAGCACACAGGTGAAATGAGTGTAGCGTTCATTCGAAAGGGATTAGAGAATTTAGGAAAAATGAAACAAGAGGAAAAATGGGTGTTTGTTGTTTTTCTCATGACGGCGTTTTTATGGATTTTTAAGCTCTTTTTGTTTGGAGGGATCACCGTATCTGATACGTCTATCGCCATTTTCGGTGCCATGCTGTTATTTCTCATTCCAGCAACAAATGGAGAGAGAATATTAGAATGGCAGGATATGAAACAGCTGCCATGGGGGCTTTTGCTTTTGTTTGGAGGTGGGCTTTCGCTCGCTACGGGCTTTGCAGAAACCAATCTAACGGGATGGATTGGGGAAAATCTACAGCATTTAAATGGGCTTTCGTATATCGTGCTGTTGATCATTTTAACGGGAGCGATTTTGTTTATGACTGAAATTATGTCAAATACAGCTGTTGCCAATATGATTATTCCGATTACGGTAGGGCTTGGGCTTGCGATTGGCATGGAGCCATATGGGTTAATGGCTGCGGCTGCTTTGGCTTCTTCATGTGCGTTTATGCTGCCGATCTCCACACCGCCAAACGCCGCTGTCTTTAGTGCGGACGTGCTGAAAATATCTGATATGGTCAGGGCAGGCTTTTGGTTAAATATCATCAGTATTGTTGCGATTGTCCTTGCGGTGTATTTCTGGCTCCCGATTGTGTTTAAAAGCTGAGCGGGTTAAGAAGATGGCTTTGATCGAATCGAGACCGTCGGTGTTTTTGTTTCTTTTGGCTTCGGTGGTGGTGTGGATTTTTTGATGTGAGTGTCCTTTGGCGTGTAATAAGCGTGTTAGATCCAGACATGGTGGACTCAAATTCAGCCAAAAACAGCGTGATTTAAGCAAAAAAAAGAGACCGGGAAACCCCGTGTCTCTTTTCTAATGTGTTTCATTAAGATGGCTTTTTCGTCTTGCATAGGTGAAGTAAACAACGACACCAATGGCTACCCAGATAAGGAAGGCTCTCCAAGTCACCCATGAAAGGGTCGTCGCAAGTGTGATACAAATGACCGCACTGATAATCGGAAGAACAGGCACGAATGGCACTTTAAACGCTGCTTTGACATTCGGGTGCTTTTTCCGTAAAACGATGACGGCAATTGAAATCACCGTAAAGGCTGCAAGTGTACCGATACTCACTAAATTCGCAAGCGTCGATAAATTCACAAAACCTACGATACATGCTGCGACAGCACCTGTCAGCCAAGTGTTGGCAACAGGTGTTTGCGATTTTGGATGAACATTTGAGAAAATTTTTGGCATGAGTCCATCACGGCTCATCGCAAAGGTTAAGCGAACCTGCGCATAGACCAAGGCAATTAAAACCGTTGTGATCCCAATAATGGCACCGGCTGATATGATACCTGCCACACTATGAAGGCCAACGACTTGAAGAGCAAATGCGACAGGGTCACTGACATTCAGTTTCGTATAGTGAACCATGCCGGTTAAGACAAAGGACACACCGATGTATAAAATGGTACAAACACCGAGCGCCCCGATAATGCCGATCGGCATCGCCTTTTGCGGATTTTTGACTTCTTCAGATGCATTGGCGATCGCATCAAATCCGAGATAAGCAAAAAAGACTGTTGCCGCGCCTGCGATTACTCCTTCAAAGCCCATCGGCATAAAGGGTGTCCAGTTTTCAGGTTTGACGTAAGCAAAGCCTGAAATGATAAAGAGAAGGACGATGGCAATTTTGATTAACACAATGATGTTATTCAGCTTCGTGCTTTCTTTGACGCCTCTTGAGACGATAAAGGTGATGAGTAAAATAATAAGTGCGCCTGGTAGGTTAAAGACGGCACCATCAGCGGCTCCAGGTGCAGCTGATAAAGCCTTCGGTATGTGCAGACCGAATCCACTGAGCAGTGATTGAAAATAGGACGACCATCCACTTGCTACAGCAGAGAGCGCAATGACATATTCAAGCATGAGATCCCAGCCCATTAAGAAGGCGAGAAATTCCCCAAGTGTGGCGTAGGAATACGTATAGACGCTTCCTGACACAGGAATGGACGAGGAGAATTCAGCGTAGCAAAAAGCAGCAAGGGCGCATGCGATCGCAGCCAAAATAAAAGATATAATAATCGCAGGTCCCGCATCCTTTGCTGCCGCAACCCCCGTAATCACAAAGATACCAGTCCCGACCACGCAGCCAATGCCAAGCAAGATTAAATCAAACGTATTTAACGATCGGCTAAGCCGCTTCGTTTGACTTTCAAGCATGAGCTGGTCGAGAGACTTTTTTCGAAATAAAGAACTCATGTTGACCTCCTATTGGATAAATCTTTTCGTAAGACGAATGTTAGTATATGCGTAATTGACAATTTAGTCAATTGGTTGAAAAACGCTTTAAATCACTAAAGTGTTAAACGTCACAATCGAATTTGTGCATAAAAAGAGACATCCGCTGGCAGGTGGAAGGCGGATGTGGTGACGGGGGATCTATGTCTGTTCAGCAAATATTTTTTCATTGAACAGCACACTTGGATGAGTGGGGTAATGGGCGGAGGAGGCAAGGTGATGTGTCTTGGCTTTTTCCAAATCGCCGAGCTGATAATAACAATAGCAAAGCTGGAGATGTGGATACCACGTTTTATACTGTGTGAGTGTGAAGGCTGTTTCGTTTTCAGGAGCCTTCAGCGCCTGCTCATACCAAAAGATTGCTGCCTGATGTTTATTTTGTATTTTTAGATGATCCCCGATCCGGCAGCAAAATTCTGGACGGGGCTGATCGTATAAGAAAGAACGTAATAATGAGGATAAAGCCGCTTCCTCGAAGCCTACCGCATAATAGCAGTCGGCTAAATATTGGCATGTGCGAATTTCATCCTCAATCCAGCACTGTTTTGTCGCTAAAAATTCATGATAAAAACGAATCGCCCTGACATGCTGCCTGTTATCTCTTAATTCATTGGCAAAGTAAAAGAGATCACGTGGCGTCATGTCCTCTCCTTTTGCGAGCATGTCTTCATAAATTCGAAGATTGCGCCCGGGCTCACCAGTGGTTGTTTTCTTGCGCTTTTGATGTGTGACGGCTATATCGGCTGGAAAGATGTTGCCATACACTTGAAGAAACTCATGTACGGCCCCGTACCACTGAAAGTTCAAGGCACGCTTCACAAGGCGATTTCTTCTATATTTAAAATTCACCTGACCGTCTTCATCGAATCCCACATGATAAAACATCGAGACGGCGTCCACCGAAGGATCAAGTGTCTCTTTGAGCTGAAGAAGTTTTTGACGGTCTTCTTCAAGCAGAACATCGTCAGCATCAAGCCATAAAATATACTCTTTCGTTGCATGTGAGAAAGCGAAATTGCGGGCTTTTGCAAAGTGCTGAACCCATTCGAAATCAAGTACCTGTGCTGAAAAGGAGTGAGCAATCTCCTTCGTACGATCTGTTGACCCTGTATCAACGATGATCATCTCATCTACAATGTCTTGGACAGAGGAAAGGCAGTCCGCTAACACCTCCTCTTCATTTTTCACAATCATACATAAGCTAATGGTTACCATCTTTAGATCACCTCTTCATAGTGTATCGAGCAGCAAAAGGAAACATTCTTTTCAGCAGCGGGTTTTTTTAAAACTAGTTTTCTGCTACTGGCTGATTTAAAATAAAGGGAGAATCTATGTAAGGGCTGATAAAAATGAGTTTATTGAATGTTGAAGGATTATATAAAACCTATGGCGAGAAAACGCTGTTTGATCATATTTCTTTTCATATAGAACCAAAGGAACGCATCGGATTGATTGGACCAAACGGAACAGGAAAGTCAACGCTCCTAAAGGTCATTGCAGGACTTGAATCGTTTGAGGAGGGTGACATCACGAAGGCAGGGACACTTGATATCGAATTTCTTGAGCAAGACCCTGAAATGAGCGGGAATGAAACGATTCTTGATTACATTTTTTCTGGAACGGCACCCATGATTCAAACGATGAAGGCATATGAACAGGCGCTAGCCGATTTAGAGCATGATCCCCAAAATGAAGCAAAACAAGAAGCGCTGATGCGCATGCAAAATCGAATGGATCAGGAAGATGCATGGGATGCGAACCTGTCAGCAAAAACGATTTTGACAAAGCTTGGTGTCAAAGATGTGAGCCGCTCTGTTCATGCATTATCAGGCGGACAGAAAAAGCGTGTCGCGATTGCTAAAAATTTAATTCAGCCCGCGGGATTGCTGATTTTAGACGAGCCAACCAACCATCTCGATAATGCAACGATTGAATGGCTCGAAGGATATTTGAGTCAATACAGCGGTGCTGTCATTCTGGTGACGCATGATCGTTATTTCCTAAACCGTGTGGCCAACCGAATTTATGAATTGAATCAAGGGCAGCTCTATACGTATAAAGGAAATTATGAAGTCTTTTTAGAAAAAAGAGCCGAACGAGAAGCAGAAGCTCAGGTGAAAGAAACGAAGCGTCAAAACTTACTCAGACGAGAACTTGCATGGCTGAGAAGAGGGGCAAAAGCAAGAACGACGAAGCAGAAAGCACGCATTGGCAGAGCCGAAGAGCTGATGGATCAAAAAGGGCCTGATGCGAAAGGAGAGCTTGATTTCGCTATCGGCTCGCACCGCCTAGGAAAACAAGTCATAGAGGCAGAAGACTTATCAATTTCATTTGCTGGCCAGACCCTTGTGGAGCGGTTTACAGACTTAGTCGTGCCGGGCGACCGGATTGGATTTATCGGACCGAATGGAGTCGGAAAAACGACTCTTCTTAACTGTCTAGCGGGGAAAATAGAACCGACTTCAGGACAATTGACGATTGGACAAACCGTTCGTATTGGTTATTACACGCAGGATCACAAGGAAATGGATGACGAGCTGACCATCATTGAGTACATCAAGGAAACAGCTGAGATCGTCAAGACATCTGATGGTGCCATAGTGACAGCAGAGCAAATGCTGGAACGGTTCTTATTCCCAAGATCCATGCAGAGGACGTTTATTCGCAAGCTGTCAGGGGGAGAACGCCGCAGATTGTATTTATTGAAAGTCTTAATGGAAGAACCAAATGTTCTCTTTTTAGATGAGCCGACGAACGATCTTGATACGGAGACCCTCAGCATTTTAGAGGATTATTTAGAACAGTTTCCTGGCGTTGTCATGACCGTATCGCATGATCGTTATTTCTTAGACCGAGTGGTTCACCGTCTGCTTGTCTTTGAAGGAAATGGCCGCATTTCACACTACCAAGGTGCTTACAGCGATTACATGGAGCAAGAAAAAGAGCAGAAGCGGACAGAGACAAAGCCTGCTGAGAAACAAGTAGAAGCGGCACCTAAAAAGAGAAAAAAACTTTCTTATAAAGACCAGCTTGAATGGGACGGAATTGAAGACCGGATACAGGCTTTAGAGGAAAAACACCAGCAGCTTGAATCCAGCATTGCGGAGGCAGGCAGTGATTTTGGAAAAATTCAAGAGCTGATGGACGAACAAAAAGCCGTTGCTGAAGAACTAGAACAAGCAATGGACCGCTGGACAGAACTATCGCTGATGATTGAGGAATTAGAGAGTTATGACTAAGAAATAAGAAACCTGTAGAGTTGATCTACAGGTTTTTTTGATAAGAGCATTTCGCATAGGCATCATGCTGATGAATGGATTCCTCATTACGACACTCGACTTGAAAGCCCCTGACCCATGGCTGCTCATATAATTCGATGGCCATTAACCTTGTGAGATCTTCTACAAAGCGTGGATTTTCATAAGCCTCTTCTGTCACTTTCTTTTCATCAGGTCTTTTAAGCACAGGATAGAGCGGTGCACTCGCATTGGACTCAATGATATGTAAAAGAGCTGCTTTCATGTCGTTAGGGAATGATGCTTGTTCAAACAACTCTATCTGAATGGAAACAGAGCCGCGCTGATTATGTGCACCGTATTCACTAATTTCTTTAGAACAAGGACATAATGTGGTGACTTGTGCATCGCAGCCAATATGACAGGTCCATCCATCCTTTTCATGAAAATGAATGTCATATGTGATTGTCGCATGCATCAAACCCGATTTCCCGGTGACTGGGCTTTGCTTTTCCATGTACCAAGGGAAGGAAACTTGAACCGAGGCAGATGACTGATTCATCTGACGGGCAAGCGCTGCTGTCAATGCTTTTAAGCTATTCACATCAAGCGGCTTGCCGCTTTCGTAAAACGAGTGCAGCTGTTCAGTGAGACGGCTCATATGAATGCCTTTTTCGTGAGCTCTCAGGGAGGTACTCAGTGCAAAGTCAGCAGAAGTTATTTGGTCCTGCGGTGCCGTTTTAGACAAAATTCGTACAGGATAAGACACGCGGCAGATGCCGACTTGTTCAAGATGAAAATAAAAGTCCTGCTCCGTCTTTTGGATGTCAGTCATGTTCTCTTTTTGAGGGGGTTTCGTTCCAAGGCTTGGTGGTACAGATCCGAATTGTTGGTGTCGTTCTTTTTTGGGTGGAAAAGAAAACATGAGATCCCTCCTTTAAATCGTAATAATTCCTATTTATTTTGCATCAAAACACGAGAAAAATCAAGAGTGCAAAAATTTACGTTTACGTTAAGGTTATAAAGGTGTATAATAAATCATGAATTGATGAGCAGGAGGCACTGGCAATGGAATGGATGAAAATTGATCAAGTGGCGAAAAGAAGCGGACTGACTAAACGGACGATACGTTTCTATGAAGAGATTGGTTTATTATCAGCACCAAAGCGGACAGAGGGCGGTGTCAGACTTTACTCAGAGGACGACATGGAAGAACTAGAGAAAGTGATGCAGGCAAAAGAGGTACTTGGATTTTCTTTACAAGAGCTTCAATCGTTTATGGAAATAGGAAAGCAGCTAGAGCTGAATAAAGAGGGTTACTTGCTGTCGCTTGATCCGAAGGAACGATTAGAGAAGCTGTTAGATATTGAGGCGCAGCTGTCTGTACAGCATCAATTGATTACAAAAAAGCTTGAAACGATTCAATCTTTTAAAAAGGATCTTGAAACGATGAAAGAAAGAGCGGCTCATGCAATTGAGCAATTACAAAAATAAACACCTCTGCGTGTTTATTTTATTTTGTCAACATTTGAAGGAAAGGTTCTGATGGAATGAAGAAAGAAGAAGTGTTGAGACAGCGTACAAGTCTGCTTAGGCAGCCGAAAGCCGTCTGGGCTGTTGCCTTTGCGTGTGTGATTTCATTTATGGGGATAGGACTTGTGGACCCGATCTTGCCGGCCATTGCATCACAATTAGATGCATCTCCAAGTCAGGTCTCTCTTTTATTTACGAGCTACTTACTTGTGACCGGCTTTGTCATGTTTTTTACCGGCTTTATCTCTAGTCGGATTGGTGCGAAATGGACGTTATTAATAGGACTTATTTTTATTATTGTCTTTTCTGCTTTAGGCGGTACCTCTTCAACGATTAATGAATTAATCGGCTTTAGAGGCGGATGGGGCATTGGGAATGCCTTATTTATTTCAACTGCCCTCTCTGTCATTGTCGGTGTGTCTGTTGGAGGAAGTGCGAAGGCCATTATTTTATACGAGGCTGCACTAGGTCTTGGGATTTCGGTTGGACCGCTGCTTGGCGGAGAGCTTGGGACGATCTCTTGGCGCGGGCCATTCTTTGGCGTTGCGGTGTTAATGCTTGTTGCTCTTTTAGCCATTACGTTTATGCTCCCGCCGATGCAAAAACCTCAGAAAAAGGTGAAATTATTCGAGGCTGTCGGGGCGTTAAAATATAAAGGGCTATTAACGATGGCATCTGCGGCTTTCTTATACAATTTTGGTTTCTTTGTGCTTTTAGCCTATTCGCCATTTGTGCTTCATCTGGATGAGCATGGTCTTGGTTATGTCTTTTTTGGATGGGGACTATTTTTGGCCGTGACATCCGTCTTCTCAGCGCCGGTCATTCATCGCAAGCTTGGGACATTGACTTCCCTTGTGGTTCTGTTTGCTTCATTTGCTGTGATTTTATTCGGCATTGGGGTATGGACTTCACATGTTGTGGTCGTCATCTGCGGAATTGTTATTGCTGGGGGCATCCTTGGCATGATCAATACAGTGCTCACGACCGCTGTGATGGGATCGGCGCCGGTTGAACGTTCGATTGCTTCATCCTCTTATAGTGCTGTACGGTTTATTGGGGGCGCGATTGCTCCTTGGATTGCCGGCGTACTTGCTGAATCTTATACAGCAAGCACCCCTTACTATGTTGGGGCGGCTGTCGTTCTGTTAGGCATGATCATCCTGCTTCTTGGCCGTAAACATCTCGTCAATATTCAAGCAGGTCATTAAATAGAAAAAAGCCTTATATCTTATGCAGATATAAGGCTTTTTTGTTAAAGTACTTTTGTCGTCCAAGATTCACAATTCCATGTGTCGGTTGCAACATCTTGATAAAATTCAGGTTCGTGAGAGATCAATAAGACGCTCCCTTTGTATTCTTTTAACGCGCGTTTTAGTTCTTCTTTTGCATCGACATCCAAGTGGTTGGTCGGCTCATCGAGAACAAGTAAGTTGGTTTCTTCGTTGATTAGTTTGCAAAGACGGACCTTTGCTTTTTCTCCTCCGCTTAAGACAGACACGCGGCTTTCAATATGTTTTGTCGTTAATCCGCATTTTGCAAGAGCGGCTCTCACTTCATATTGCGTGTAAGAAGGGAAGGTACTCCACACCTCTTCAATACAAGTGTTGCTGTTTTGCTCTTTTACTTCTTGCTCAAAGTAGCCAATATGCAGGAATTCTCCGCGTTCCACCTCACCAGAAATTGGCGTGATTTCTCCAAGAAGACTTCGCAGCAATGTCGTTTTTCCGATACCGTTAGCGCCGTATAACGCAATTTTTTGCCCGCGTTCCATTTTCAGATTCAATGGACGAGAGAGCGGTTCATCATAACCAATAACCAAATCTTTTGTTTCAAAAATCAATTTCCCGGAAGTCCGTGCCGTCTTAAAGTGGAATTCAGGCTTTGGCTTTTCTGCTGCCAATTCAATCATATCCATCTTATCCAGTTTCTTTTGACGGGACATAGCCATATTTCTTGTGCTGACACGTGCTTTGTTTCTTGCAACAAAATCCTTTAATTCAGCGACTTCCTGCTGCTGCCTTTTATAAGCTGCTTCAAGCTGCTGCTTTTTGACTTCGTACACTTGTTTAAATTGATCATAATCACCAACATAGCGCGTGAGCTCTTGATTTTCAACATGATAAATCAAGTTAATGACACTGTTTAAAAACGGAATATCATGTGAAATGAGGATAAACGCATTTTCATATTCCTGTAAATAGCGCTTCAGCCACTCAATATGCTGCTCATCCAAATAGTTGGTTGGCTCATCGAGAAGGAGAATTTCTGGCTTTTCTAACAGCAATTTCGCAAGCAATACTTTTGTACGCTGTCCGCCGCTCAGCTCCGTCACATCACGGTCCAGCCCAAGATCCGTTAACCCAAGACCTCTCGCAATTTCTTCGACCTTGGAATCAATGATATAGAAATCATTGTTTGTGAGCGCATCTTGAATGACGCCCACTTCCTCTAACAGCTTTTCCAGCTCATCAGGATCGGCTTCACCCATTTTGCCGTAAATGTCATTCATCGCTACTTCCATGGAAAATAAATAGTGGAATGCATCCTGAAGCACTTCGCGGATCGTTCTTCCCTTTTCTAGTACAGTATGCTGATCAAGGTAGCCGACACGGACATTTTTTGCCCATTCGACTTTTCCTGCATCTGGCTCCAGCTTGCCAGTAATAATATTCATAAACGTTGACTTTCCTTCACCGTTGGCGCCAATTAAGCCGACATGCTCGCCTTTTAATAAACGGAAGGAGACTTCGTGAAAAATGGCTCTGTCGCCAAAGCCATGGCTTAAATCTTTAACAGATAATATCATTTTTTACACCTCAAATAGATTCAAAACGGCTAGTGCCTCTCATGATTATATCGAACTGTCCGGCTCGATAAAAGCATCAAAAGAAAAATTGCGTTTCAAAGCTGATTTTGAGATACTAAAGGATAGATTGAATGAGGATAAAGGAGATCGACATGATAGAAAATTGGGCATTTTTGAAAGAAGCAAAGCCATTTATTCAGGAAAACTTTCAAGCGGCTGGCTTCGAAAAACCAACAGCTATACAAGAAAAAACAGCAGAGTGGATTACGGAGAAGCGTGATGTGATCGCGGAATCGCCTACGGGAACGGGGAAGACACTGGCGTATGTGTTGCCGCTTTTAAATAAAATCGATGTGGATATCAAACACCCGCAAGTCTTAATCTTGGCACCTTCAAGAGAGCTTGTGATGCAAATTTTTGATGTCGTGCAAGAGTTCAAACAAGGATCAGACATCAAAGTGGTCTCCTTGATTGGTGGAGCGAACATCAAAAAGCAGCAGGAAAAACTAAAGAAACACCCGAACATCGTTGTCGCAACACCTGGCCGTGTACAGGAATTAATCAAAATCAAGAAACTGAAAATGCACGAAGTCAAAACAGTCGTGCTAGATGAAGCAGATCAGCTTCTTGTGCCAGAGCATATGAAAACGATCCAAGCGATCATTAAATCCACACTAAAAGAAAGACAAATCCTCTGTTTTTCTGCGACGTTAAAAGAGGAAACGGTTCAACTGATTAAACAAATGACGTCTGAACCAGAAGTATTGAAAATTGCCAGAAGTGAGGAAGAAGCGCAGAAAGTAGGACACTATTATCTGTTATGTGATCAGCGTGATAAAGTGAAATTACTGCAAAAGCTATCACGCCTTGAGGACATGCAGGCGCTCGTCTTTGTGCGTGATATTACGAATTTAAGCATTTATGCAGAGAAATTAGCGTATCACCATGTCGACCTTGGTGTGCTTCATAGTGAGGCGAAAAAAGCAGAGCGTGCTATCATCTTAAAGGAATTTGAACAGCGTGAATTCCCGCTTCTCCTTGCAACGGATATCGCAGCAAGAGGCATCGATATTGACGATCTGCCTTACGTGATCCATGCCGACCTGCCAAACGAAGAAGGCTATATCCACCGTTCAGGCAGAACCGGACGCGCAGGAAAGGAAGGGGCTGTCATCAGCCTAGTCACACCTCAAGAGCATGCAACGCTCAAAAAAATGGCGAAAAAGCTGAATCTTTCGCTTCAGGAAATTGTTTATAAGCAAGGCCAGCTGCATCTTGCCCCCAAGCAGGCATAAAAAAGGACCCTTCCACATGGAGGGGCCTTTTTTATTATGAAATTTTGACAAGCTGTTTTCCGACATTTTCACCTTTGAATAGTCCAAGGAATGCATCAGGAATGTTGTCAAAGCCTTCAATGATTGTTTCTTTATAAGTCAGTTTGTCTTCTTTTACCCATTGTGCGAGATCTCTTGCAGCCTCTTCAAAACGATCTGAATAGTTGGCAACAATGAAGCCTTGCATCAATGCGCTTGTTTTAATGAGTTTTGTTTGCACACGCGGTCCGATGTCCTCGCTTGCGCTAATGTTATAAGACGAAATTGCGCCGCACACTGGAATACGTGCAAAGCGGTTCAAATGATTCATCACGGCATCAGAAATTTCGCCGCCAACATTGTCAAAATACACATCGACGCCGTTAGGGCACGCCTTTGCTATGGCATCATCTAAATCATTTGTTGTTTTATAATTAATCGTTTCATCAAAGCCTAGTTCTTTTAAATAAGCCAGCTTATCATCAGATCCCGCAATCCCAACGACGTGAGCGCCTTTGATCTTAGCAATTTGTCCCACAACGGAACCAACGGCACCTGCGGCTCCAGAAATGACAACGGTCTCGCCTTCTTTTGGCTGGCCAATCGCAAGAAGTCCGAAATAAGCGGTTTGCCCTGGCATGCCCAAAATTCCTAAATAATAGGACAATGGCGCAATGGATGGATCAATTTTAGTCAGAGATTCAGCTTTGGCTGTAGAATATTCTTGCCAGCCAAGGAATCCAAGAACAAAATCCCCTTTTTCAAATTGAGGCGATTTGGATTCAACGACTTCTCCGACAACACCGCCCTGAATCACTTCATTTAGCTTGAATGGAGGTGTATAGGATTTTGTATCCTGCATTCGTCCTCTCATATAAGGATCTACAGAAACATATTTCGTTTGAATCAAGACTTCGCCATCTTGCGGCACAGGTATATCGACTGTTTCAAAATGAAAAACATCTTTTGTAGGTAATCCTTTTGGACGTTTGGCTAATTGAATTTGCTTTTGTTGACTCATGTCAAATCCTCCCTTTCACTTGCAGCCTAGATTTACATTAACATGATGCTTCTTTTCATTCAAAACATACGGTCTTTTTCAAACACATACAAAAAAGCAGCCGCCATCTCATAGATGAGGACTACTTTTTTGGAAGTCAACAGAGAGGAGCGGCGGCAGACAGCCAAACAGCTGATACACGTCCGCATCACGTTCTTTTAACAAATATTCGTTCGCATTTTGCATGGAGGCTTTCATCATATCGCGCGTCACAAAAGGAAAAAGGATATTCAAGTATGAGGACAACAGGTCTTGTGGATCTTGTTCAATCGACTCGATATCTCCAATGTTAATGATGATTGAAAAGAGATAATCAATGGAGATGCGAAAGTGCTGTTCAGCAAACAATGTAAGCGGTTTTGCTTTTGCTTCTTCAGGATTCCACTTCTGAAAAAGCTGTTTCACCAAATCACTGACAACCCAAGCATTAAACTGCTGCTCCGCTGAAAAGTAATACATCAGCTCTACCTCATTTCTAGCCTCCAGTATAAGAATTGTACAACAAAACAACAGGGATGAATACAATATTTCAGAAAATTTAGTCATTTTTACGGGCTTTTTGTCAAAAATAAGCCAATAGGCACGGTTAGTACACAATGTAAAATGGATGTGCTCAAGGAAGGTTTAATGACAAAAGTGACGGGTAAAAGATTCGTAAGACGCTAAAGGAGGAATATAAAATGAAACCTGTTGTAAGAGAGTATTCAAATGATGAGACACTTCAAAGAGATGTAGAGCAATTAAAAGCACTCGGTGTTGCAAGAGAGGACATTTATGTTCTGTCCCATGACGATGATCGTACAGAGCGTATTGCTGGAAATGCAGATGCTAATACGATAGGTCAAAGAGAAGTTGGACTTAAACATGCTGTTGGGAACATCTTTAGTAAAAAGGGCGATGAACTCCGAAATAAAATCCATGAAATTGGTTTCTCTAAAGAAGAAGCTGAGAAATTTGAAGAACATTTAGACGAAGGAAAAGTCCTTCTCTTTGTGACAGACCATGAAAAAGTGAAAACTTGGGCATAAACGCCAACTGAAAAAAGCCTCTTACTTTCGTAAGGGGCTTTTTTTCATGCCATCATCTCTGAAGGAGAGGATACATCTTTTTTACTATAATAAGAAAAAACAGCAGATTGGAATAAACAGTAAATCACCTAATTGAAAATGCAGATATACCAAAGAAAATGATCGGAAAAGAGAAAAAAATAGTCAAAATATCACAAAAATCCATTCGGGAAATAATCATTGTATCTTTCAATTTTGTTTCAAAATGAAATAAAAATCTTGTGTAATTTAGTAGATAAATTTCTTAGTTCTATTGGTTTATGTTGTATTTTTGTGTAGAAATAAGTGTTTTGAGGTCAAAAAACCACGAAAAATACCTGTATTTTCAATTAGAAAATTCATTTTAATGTTTAGGAAATAATTTGTTGACAAAATAATCTAAAAACAATATATTTGGCTTAATCCAGTCATTATGGAAGTAGTTGTTAAATTTCTGATGGGTTTATTCGAAGCACATTCTAGTGATAGGTGGTGGCATAAAACCAAGGTAAAAGCACTCGGAAAATTACTACTAAACACGAGAAAATGGTTTTTTACATGAAGAAGAAATGAAAGCCGATTTAAACAGTAGATGATCTTTCTACTATGATCACTTTGCAAGAGATATTTAAAAGACGTCGTACTCCTGTACAGAAGAGAAAGCGTTTCCAAGAAAGACTGTGAGTTGATCGAACGGTGAAGGAGGTGAACTCATATGAAAAAAAGAGACAATAAGCTGAGGCGCTGCAGCTCTCAAATGGCTGCATATGAGGATGCATGCTGAAAAAGAAGAGTGAACATGTGGGATGCTACTCTCCTTTTTCAGAAAACAGATTTTCCTAAAAAATCCATCTTTCATTTTAACATAAGGTTTTTGGCTTGAAAATGACCTTTGCCCGAAAAGCCGATTTTGAATAGAAGGAGGTCCTGTGATGAAAAAAGCTTTATACCATGAAGACAGTGGGTTGTATCTAGAAAAAATGCGTATGGCATTTCAAGAACATTATGAGAAAAGAACAGATATGTGGTCTACTGATCCATCCTTAACAGATGCAGCCGTGATGTCATTAAAGGCATGGCATTCACGGGAAAAGAATGCACTTGCTTCTGTGCTCGATATCGGGTGCGGGAACGGCCGGGCACTTGAACATTTAAGGGGGCTTTCTGCATATGTCGGTATCGACCTGTATGAGCATGAGGAGTGGGAAGGATTACAGAAAAGAGAAACGGTTCCTGTCCATTTTGTTCATCAAGATTTTATGTCCTGGTCGATGGATCAGGGACGCGGGATGCAGTTTGATTTAATTTTAGATCATGGCTGCTTTCATCACCAGCATCCTGATGATCATGAGCGTTATTTAAAACAGGTCTCCTCATTGCTTCATGAAGGCGGCGTCTTCTCACTTGTTGTATGGGGAGAAGAGTGGAGAACAGGGTTAATCGGAGAAGATGGCCGTTTCCACTTTTCATTTTCAGACTCTCAGCTTGGAGAAAGAATTTGTTCATCAGGTCTGGAGCTTGTATCGATTACACCATTAAAAGCAAAGGCCGGCATTAGCCAGCATCATGTCATTGCCGTCAAAATCTAGTACAAAGGTGATCACTCAAAGCTAGCAGAGGGGTTCATTCTAATAAAGAGCATGCATCATGTAAGAATCGAAAGGCGTTAACATCGTATGAACCAAGATTTCTGCTCCTTTGTACTGGACAAGACCTAGATTGAAACATTGCTAGAAGAGGTGGAACGGAAACATTTTTGCGAAAATCAAGGTCTGAACGATGAGAGGCATCGCACATCTATATTCTTCTTTTTAGGCATGAGTGCCGCTTGAAATAGGAGCACACATGTTAAGTAAGGGAGTGCGGACACATATTCATCACTCCATCACTGCGCTATGAGAGTCGATTTGGGTGCAGCGATGAATAGGGGGGAGACAAATGAACAAGTTTGTAGATGAATTACAATCAATGATTCATCATTTTACCTTTCAAGAAAAAAACTATTTGCTCGTGGGGCCAGTGAACCTGCCGATCTCCATTCAACATGAAGAAGTGCCATTTAAATGGTATGCCTTCGCACCTGTTGAAGGGGAGACAAAACCAACAATCGAATCTATTGTCCAAATGAGTACCGCGCAGCAAACCTTTTCCTCTTGTCTCTTATTTGGCGACTTTGAAAATGAGGTGCCGCCGCTAGTGCGAATTCATAGTGTCTGCCAAACAGGGGATGTGTTTGGATCACTGAAATGTGACTGCGGTCCACAGCTTGCGTTATCGCTGAAGAAAATCACCGATTACGGAAAAGGCATGCTCGTATATATGGCCAATCAAGAAGGGCGGTCAATTGGGCTGATGGCGAAAGCATTGACGTATAAATTACAGGAAATGAAGCTGGATACCTTTGAAGCCAACCGTCTGATTGGCTGCGGAGATGATGACCGGCATTACGAGGAGGCAGCGGCTGTTCTGCACTATTTAAACAAAGGGAAACCAATGCACCTCCTAACGAACAATCCAGATAAAGTCGATTCCATTGCTGCCTACGGTCTTCCTGTTTTGCGGTTTGATCATACGGTCGAAGCCTCACTCTATAATGAAGCCTATTTAAAGGCAAAAGCAGCCTCAGGGCATATGGTCGATGAGAAAAAATTAATTAATCAGTAGATGAGTTTACTTTAAAGAAGGCGGGAGAAAAGCGTGAAACCTGAAATCAATTGGATTCAAATTCCAAGCGGCTATGCAACGATTGGAAGTAATGAAGAAGATATGAAAAAGGCATCAGAATTCTGGAAGGACAAGCTTCTCAATCCAACCTACGGCCGTGAGAAAAAATTTCAAAAATGGCTGTACAAAGAATTTCCATCCTATCAGCCGTATATCAATGAATTTTTTATTTCAGATACGGTCGTCACCAATGAATGGTATCAAAGCTACTGTGATGAAACAGGCCAGGCGTACCCGGAGAGCTTAACGAATCAAGAGCTTGGTGGCGGGAAAGATCATCCGGCTTGGGGCATGGATATCGAGGAAGCCTTCTCGTTCTGCCAGTGGCTGAGCGGGAAACTTGGGATAGACGTGTCGATTCCTACTGAAGAAGAATGGGAATATGCTGCCCGAGGAAATACGAGAAATCAATACCCGTGGGGAGATGAGTTTGATCCTTCTTTATGTAATACGTTCGAATCAAATATTGAAAAAACGACGCCTGTCCGTCAATACAAAAAGGGCAGATCCTTATTTGGTCTTTATGATATGGGGGGCAACGTCGAGGAATGGGTCAACACCAAATATCATGTATACGAAGGCGGCATCGAGGTCGTAGATGATTTAACGGAGACGCTTGGCAGTGATTACTACATTTTAAAAGGCGGCTCCTTTGCAAGAGGCGGAGATTTATGCAGAGTCGCCAGAAGACACGGGAAGCATCCAGATCCCGTTTTCCGATTTACTGGCTTTCGTGTAGTGACTCGTCAAAAACAACATATAAAGGTGGGAGTGTAAAATCATGCATAGAGGACCGATTACATCTGTTTTATCAACTCAGCAGGACCAAATTGTTTACACTGGCGGCTATGACCGCTGTATTTATAAGTGGAACCGGGCAACAGGAGAAGGAACGTTTATTGGAAGTCACGAGCATATCATTAACTCTTTATCTCTTTCTGAAAACGGAAAGTATTTAGCGAGTGCATCGTCAGACTACACCATTCAATTGTATGATACAGGCACTCATACTCGAATTCGCACCCTGTTTGGTCATGCGGATGATGTAGAAGCCGTCGCCTTTGCCAAACAGGATACCTTACTAGTATCGGTGTCTAGAGATAGAAGGTGCTTAGTGTGGGATATCGAAACAGGAGCTATTTTAAGAGAATTCCATGGACATAGCAAAGATGTATTAGCTGTATGGATACATGGCGATAAAGCTTATACAACAGGTGATGATGGCTACGTTCTTGTATGGCTGTATGATACAGGAGAAATTGTAGGGGAAATTGGTCCGTTTGATTATGAGCTGGACACAATCAGCGGCAGCAATCAAAAAGAAGTGTTCGCACTTGGCAGAGACGATGGCACCGTCATTATTTATGATGCGGTTACTTTACAGGAGAAAAAAATCATTAAAGCCCATTTACAGGGCGTCAAGCGGGTGAACTTTTCTCCAAGCGGCAATTACTTGCTGACAGCAGGCTATGACCATTTAATTAAGCTGTGGAATTATGAAACAGGGGATTTAGTCGATACGTTGCTGCCTCATAAATATCAGTGGGAGCGCTCGCTTGTCTGGACGGAGGATGAGAAATCGATCCTAGGAGCCAGCTTTGGAAAAACGTATTGTGAATGGTCTATTGAAAAGGGAAAAGTTGTATCAGATGAGATCGAAATGGCGACACCCTCTATTAATGATATTGCGCTGACTAATGCGGGAGATATCATCACAGCATCAGATGACGGAAAATTCAGAAAGAACGGGATTGAAATCGCTAAATCGACAGGCGTTTTAACAAATGGAGTGGCTGTCGCACGAGATGGAAGCTATTATGCGTGGGGAGATCATGCAAGTCAGGTGCATATTGTTCATGAATCATTACAGCAAATGGTTTCGTTTGATCTCAACACAGGGCCGGTCAACAGTGTGTATTTCCACGAGGAGGATCGGCAATTCTATATTGGAACTTACGGCGGTTATGTACATGTCATTTCGACAGAACATTTAAAGGAAATTGGCCGTTCCAAAGCACACGATTGTGCTGTTAAAGCATTAAAAGTAGAAGGAGATCATATCATCACAGCCGCGGTAGAAGGAACCATCTGTCTTTTAGATAAGAAGAGCTTGTCTTTAAAAGCGAAATATATCGGAGCGACAGAGCTGTTAAATGATGTATTCATTGATAGTAAAAGAGATCGTATTGCCATTGTCAGCCGTGACAAGAATGTGAGATTGTTTGATTTGCATACAGGAAGAATTTTAGACCAGCATAATGAACACCAGTATTCTATTAAATCTGTCTCTGTCACAGACTCTGGCTATATTGTGAGCGGAGATTATTGGGGCTATATCGTTGTGTGGAATCCAGAGCTGGAGTTCAATACCGGCCCAATTAGAATTGCCAAGAATGGGATTAGTGCCATCAGACAATTAGGCAATGATGTATACGCAAGCTCATATGACGGCGGGATTTATCATATTCGAGAAGATGGCACACATACTGAAGTACTGCGCTTATTTGAACAATTTCCGAAAGAAGTAATCTCTCATTAAGAAAAAGAATGTAAGCGGGGGATTCTCATGATAAGTGTTTGCAAGGAACATATGAAAAAAGGCCTGACTGTACTCAATTGTCCGCATGTGCTCCTCATTAATAAATATGAATTACGCAAATGCTGTTTTTGTAAACAACGAGCATCATATAAACTTTTTTATTCCTTGCCTTACTATGATCGATCTGAAAAGAAACGGATGGAAAAAATATAGCACATGAGAATAGAACTCCTTCATTTCCTGAAGGAGTTCTTTCCCTTGAAAGAGAAGAAAGGAGACTCACATGAAAGACGATGTTTTTTATATGAAGCTGGCGATTGCCAACGCAAAGGCAATGAAAGGGCAAACCTCCCCAAACCCGCTTGTCGGTGCAGTCATTGTACAGCAAGGTGAGATTGTTGGGATTGGTGCTCACATGAAGGCGGGCGAACCTCATGCTGAAATTCATGCGCTGCAAATGGCAGGGGAAAAGGCAAAGGGAGCTGACATGTATGTGACGCTTGAACCTTGTTCGCATCATGGGAAAACGGGTCCTTGCACGGAAGCCATTATCAAAAGTGGTGTGAAACGTGTAGTCATTGCGACGCAAGACCCAAATCCGCTTGTCGCAGGTAAGGGGGTTACCATGTTGAAACAAGCAGGGATCGAAGTAGATGAAGGAATATGTAAACAGGAGGCGGACGGCTTAAATGTGCCTTTTTTTCATTTCATTCAATCAGACCTTCCTTACGTCATATTAAAATCAGCCATTTCGTTAGACGGGAAAATTGCAACATCTCATCTTGAAAGCAAATGGATCACAGGAACAGAAGCGAGGAAAGAAGTGCAGCAATTGCGTCAAGAAGCCGATGCTGTGATAACAGGCGTCGAAACGATTATTCAAGATGATGCAGGTCTTATTGTGAAAGATTCAATGGCGACCCAGCCCATTCGTGTCATTTTAGATTCCACATTAAGGATTCCGCTTCATGCGAAATGTTTAACAGATCATATGGCGGAAACCATTATTTGCACCTCGCACATGTATGATCAGAAAAAGTATGAACAGCTGGTAGATAAAGGGCATCAAGTCTATGTCACAAGCGGAGAGCAGCGGACAAATATTCATGACGTGTTACGAATGCTGAAGGAACGTTCTGTCATGTCAGTTCTCGTTGAAGCAGGAGGAAATGTGAGTGCGTCCTTTTTAGAAGCATCACTAGTCAATGAAGCCGTCATTTACATGGCGCCTTTATTAATCGGTGGAAAACATGCACCTACTTTTTTTGAAGGAGAAGGGGTGAAAAAACTAAAAGAAGCGATCCGTCCAGCAGATATTGAGTATAGTATGGTAGGAAAAGATATCAAAATGACAATGAAATTTCAATAAATATAAGACCTTGTGCATCGAGCGCAAGGTCTTTTCAATACTTCTTGATAAAAATAAAAGTGTACATACACCTTTCCAAGGAATGATGAATACGATGGATGGGGGGTGATTCCATGAGAAGATGTAGACAATGCGGAAAGACATATCCAACTCATTCGACAGACCACTACCAAAAAGGAAGCTGGTATGATGCGTATAAGGATGCTGGCTGGGAATGTGATAGTTGTAAGAAAGGGATATCAGGAAAGCCAGGGAAACCAGTGAAAAATCCTTGCTGCGGAAAAGATCCTTGTGTTTGTGTGATTCAAGGTCCGCCAGGCGGGAGAGGAAGAAGAGGTCCAGCAGGTCCAGCGGGTCCAGCAGGCCCAGGAGGCCCGGCAGGAGCAACTGGAGCCACTGGTGTAGGCTTAACGGGCATTGTGGCATTTGATCCAGCGGTAGCCCCAACCTATCCAGTAGGTCAAGTCGTGACATTCGATGGAAGTACGTATGTGGTGAATTCAGCGCCGCCAACAGGTACGCCAGGTACGTCACCAGATTATACATTGTTAGCAGCTGCTGGTGAAACGGGTGCAACCGGAGCCACAGGTACAGGAGCGACCGGTGCGACAGGAGATACAGGTGCGACTGGAGTTACCGGAGCAACCGGAATCACAGGAGCCACAGGAGCCACAGGTACAGGAGCGACCGGTGCGACAGGAGATACAGGTGCGACTGGAGTTACCGGAGCAACCGGTGCAACAGGAGATACAGGTGCGACTGGAGTTACCGGAGCAACCGGGATCACAGGAGCCACAGGAGCAACAGGTACAGGAGCAACCGGTGCAACAGGAGATACAGGTGCGACTGGAGTTACCGGTGCAACAGGAGATACAGGTGCGACTGGAGTTACCGGAGCAACCGGGATCACAGGAGCCACAGGAGCAACAGGTACAGGAGCGACCGGTGCGACAGGTGATACGGGAGCCACAGGAGCAACAGGAGATATCGGGGCCACCGGAGCCACAGGAGCGACTGGAGTAACGGGAGCAACAGGAGATACCGGCGCCACCGGAGATACCGGCGCGACTGGAGCAACAGGAGCGACCGGAGTCACCGGAGCGACCGGAGATATCGGGGCCACCGGAGTCACAGGAGATACCGGAGCGACCGGAGTAACGGGAGCAACAGGAGATACCGGCGCCACCGGAGTCACAGGAGCGACTGGAGTAACGGGAGCAACAGGAGATATCGGGGCCACCGGAGTAACGGGAGCAACAGGAGATACCGGCGCCACCGGAGTCACAGGAGCCACCGGAGTAACGGGAGCAACAGGAGATATCGGGGCCACCGGAGTAACGGGAGCAACAGGAGATACCGGCGCCACCGGAGATACCGGCGCGACTGGAGCAACAGGAGCGACCGGAGTCACCGGAGCGACCGGAGATATCGGGGCCACCGGAGTCACAGGAGATACCGGAGCGACCGGAGTAACGGGAGCAACAGGAGATACCGGCGCCACCGGAGTCACAGGAGCGACTGGAGTAACGGGAGCAACAGGAGATATCGGGGCCACCGGAGTAACGGGAGCAACAGGAGATACCGGCGCCACCGGAGTCACAGGAGCCACCGGAGTAACGGGAGCAACAGGAGATATCGGGGCCACCGGAGTAACGGGAGCAACAGGAGATACCGGCGCCACCGGAGTCACAGGGGCCACCGGAGTAACGGGAGCAACAGGAGATACCGGCGCCACCGGAGTCACAGGAGCGACCGGAGTAACGGGAGCAACAGGAGATACCGGCGCCACCGGAGCAACCGGAGCAACTGGATCGAGTGCGATTATTCCATTTGCATCAGGTACCCCTGCTGTCTTGACTACAATAGCAGGGGGTCTTGTCGGAACTTCTAGTTTGGTCGGCTTTGGTAGCTCTGCAACAGGCGTTAGCATACTAGGTGGTATCATCGACTTAACAGGAGCAGCAGGTACTCTTTTAAATATGGCATTCTCTGTACCAAGGGATGGCACTATTACTTCATTTGCCGGATACTTTAGTACTACGGCAGCATTGGCTTTAGTCGGCACGAGTATTACAGTGACAGCTAGCTTATTTGCTTCACCGACACCAGATAACAGCTTCACTCAAGTAGCGAGTGTCACGTTGGCACCACCATTAACGGGGATTTTAACTATTGGTGCTATTTCAAACGGAATCGCTACCGGCCTGAATGTGCCAGTTACAGCAGAAACAAGATTACTGGTTGTTTTCTCTGCGACTGCAACAGGCTTATCTTTAATTAACACTGTAGCAGGCTATGCGAGTGCAGGCTTATCTATCACGTAATTGAAACAGGGATGACTCGATTTGAGTCGTCCTTTTTTGTTTGAATGAATTTTCTCTTAACTTCGTAAGAAAAAATGATATGATTTTCTTAGAGTCTAGTCGATGAATCTACTTGAATTAGGGGTTGTAGCGGTGAGGATGGGCAAAAGGAAAGTCACTTTACAAACGAAAATTTTGGGGTTAATTATCGGGCTTTTGCTTGTTGTCATTGCGTTATTGACCATTTGTTTTGGTTTTCTGCAGACATCAGAAAGGCAACGGCAAGCTGAACAGCTGGCGGTGCAAACCGCTAGAACAATCTCATATATGCCGCCCATTAAAACATCGGTGGGCACCTCATCAGTGTCTGAGTATGAAGAACAGGTAGTGCTTGAGCAAATGAAGGATCAAGTCAGAGCACATGCCATCTTCATTACCAATCAAAAAGGGAAGGTCCTTTTTCATACGAATCATGAGAATGTAGGAAAAACCATCAGTGTATTTAGAGGAAGAAGTACCCTGCTATTTGGGGGGACCTCCATATCAACGGGTGATTCTAATGGTGAAACCGTTGTCAGAGGCAGTGCCCCGATTATGAAAGAAACAGGCAAGCATGAAGAAATTATTGGCACAGTCACCGTCGAATTTTTAAAAAAGGAAATTGATCAAGCGACAGCCCATCAACTAATCAAGCTTAGCTATATTGCCCTTTTTGTGCTCTTGCCTGGTATATTCGGAGCGATTTTTTTAACAAGAAGTATTCGCAAAGATACATTAGGGCTTGAACCGCACGAAATTGCTTCATTATTTCGAGAAAGAGAAGCGATGCTGCTTGCTATAAAAGAAGGGATTATTGCATTTGACCGCAAAGGCGCGATAACGATGATGAATACATCTGCTAAACACATGCTGCGCGTTTCATCCGAGCTGCCGCTTCATATTGACCAAGTCTTGCCAAAAGCCAATCTCCTTTTCTATTTAAAGGCAGAAACGATTGAACCGAACATCGAAACCGTCGTCAATGATAAAACCTATGTCTTAAATGTGAAAAAAGTGGTCCAGGACAATCGAGTTTTTGGGGGAATTGTGAGCTTCCGAGAGAAAACAGAGCTGACGAAGCTGCTGGATACATTAACAGAGGTCAGCCAATATTCAGAAGACCTGAGGGCACAAACGCATGAATTCTCAAATAAGCTGTACGCCATTTTAGGTTTGCTTGAGCTGAAGCAAGTGGATGAGGCCATCGACTTAATAAAGGAAGAATATACGCTGCAAAACCGTCAGCACGATTTACTCATGAAGCAAATTCGATCTCCTAAAATACAAGCCATCTTACTCGGCAAGTTAGGGAAAGCATCTGAGAAGAAGGTTCATTTCCACATCGATGAAAATAGTTCATTGGAGCCGCTTCCAACACATTTAAGTCTATCTCACTTTATTACTATCATTGGTAATCTTGTAGATAACGCCTTTGAGGCCGTACTAAATAAGGAGAGGCGCGAGGTAAGCCTGTTCATTACAGATATTGGGTTTGATATTATCATAGAAGTATCTGATTCAGGTGATGGAGTAAACGAGGAAGAACTTTCACATATTTTCACAAGAGGCCATTCGTCAAAGGGGGAAGGACGAGGCTACGGGCTAGCGAATGTGAAAGAAGTATTGGACGAACTTGGGGGCTGGATTGAAGTGACGAACCAAAAAGAAGGCGGTGCCATCTTCACTGCATACATACCGAAAGGCACAAAGGGGGAATAAATGGTGATGAAGGTACTCATTGCGGAGGATGATTTTCGAATCGCAGCCATTCATGAATCTTATATACAACAAATAGAAGGATTTCAAGTCGCCGGAAAGGCAAAGAGTGCAATAGATATGTGGGAGGCGCTCCAAAAGGAACAAGTCGACCTCATCTTGCTTGATGTATATATGCCCGATGAGCTCGGTACAAACCTGTTGCCGCTTTTAAGAGAACACTATCCAGAAATAGATGTAATTATTATCACGGCTGCAACGGAAACGACACTTTTAAGAGATGCACTTCATTACGGAGTGGTTCATTATTTAATCAAACCAGTGACCGCACAAAAGTTTGCGCAAGTTTTAACCGAATATAAAGAGAAGAAAGACATCATCAATTCTAAGGATGAAGTCAATCAAACGATGATTGATTTGTTTTTTGGACAGATGCAAGAAGAGCCAAAAGAAAAGGATGGCAGGGACCTGCCTACAGGGATCAATTCGCTGACTTTGGACAAGGTGAAAACATTGATGGCATCAGAGAATAATGGGATTACAGCGGAAGAACTCGGAGAAAAGATGGGGGCTTCACGCACAACAGCGAGACGGTACGTCGAGTATCTCGTGACAACAGGAGAATGCCGGGCAGAGCTTGCGTACGGAATCATTGGCAGACCAGAACGGAAATATTATCCTGCCATAAAGCAAGCGGAGTCATAAAAGATGAAAAAAGGAATATGCCTTGTCATTATGATCTGTCTTTGTATGACGCTCACCTTTAATGAAAAAAAGGGAGGCGACTCTTTCCTGCAGCACAGCCCATTATATATTGTGGTGTCTGGTGTCCCTGACGGCGGCTTTGACCAAACAGCTCAAGTGATGAAATCAGTGCTCGAGAAAGAAAAGCTGGTGAAGCGGCCGGTGAATATCCTTTATCAAAGAGGCGGAACGGTGGATAAAGGATGGACATATATGATGGAGCGAGATACCAACTATGTTAGTTTGAATTCAAGCTTATTGTTAAGCCGTAATTTGCTTGGCAGCAGTAACATGACAATGAACGATGTCACACCGCTCGCCATTTTGGCAGAAGAGTGGCAGGTCGTCGCAGTCCCAGTGGATTCTCCCTTTTCAAATGGGAAGGAGCTATTAAACACACTAAAGAAGAAACCAGATTCCTTAAAAATTGGATTTGCCCCAGACTTCGGTAATGATGATCAAATCTCGTTCGCACGAGCGGCAGAAATGGCAGGAATTGATCCATACCGCATCCAATTTTTGAAATTTGACAGTGCAGATGATTTATTTCAAGCGCTGATTGACCATGAGGTAGATGCAGCAACGACCACGATTACAGAGGTTCGCCATGATTATGAAAAGAAAAGGCTAAAGCTTGTGGCAACCACAACGAATCAGCGTTTAGCAGGATTTGAAGATGTGCCGACTTGGAAAGAGCAAGGCATCCCGCTCATCTTCTCTCATTGGCGTGGTGTGATGGGCCCAAAGCAAATGAATCAGCATGATATTCGTGAATGGGATCAGCTTCTTCAAAAAATGACACAAACGAAGTCCTGGAAAAAGCAATTAAAGCAAAAGGGCTGGACAAGTCGTTATATGAACAGCAAAGAGTCAAAGATCTTTATGGAGGAGCAATTAAGGCGATATGAGCAGTTTATCCAAGGAGAACAAGCGGTCGAGTGAGACCGCTTTTTTTTTATGGAATCCATCAAAATCAAAGTTTGAACAAAATGAACAAAAAGCATTTATCGACCGAAAAAGAATTAAAATTCATAATATTTACTTCAATTTCAACGTCAGATATCATGACAGAAAGGGTTGGAAATGGGATACCAACATTTAATGAAAGCGTATACAACATAAGGGGTGAACAAAGTGTTAGCAATCTTAGGATTTCTTATGATGGTTGTATTTATGGTTTTAATTATGACGAAACGTATGTCTGTTTTAACGGCATTGGTATTAACACCAATTGCATTTGCTCTTATTGCAGGTTTTCATTTTACTGAAATTTCAGACATGATTGTCAAAGGTGTGCAGCAAGTCGCGCCGACAGCGGTCATGATTATGTTTGCGATTTTGTACTTTGGCATTATGATTGATGCTGGTTTATTTGATCCAATGGTGGCGAAAATTTTAAACATTGTCAAAGGCGATCCATTAAAAATTGTCGTCGGAACAGCTGTCCTGACCATGCTTGTTGCACTTGATGGTGACGGGACAACAACGTACATGATTACAACAACAGCGATGCTTCCGTTATTTACGCTGCTTGGCATCCGTCCGATTATTTTAGCGGGGATTGCCGGAGTTGGCATGGGGATTATGAATACGATTCCATGGGGAGGTGCCACACCTAGAGCGGCGAGTGCACTTGGCGTTGATCCTTCACTTTTATTTGGCCCGATGATTCCAGTCATTGGTGCAGGGGTTTTGAGCATGATTGTGGTGGCATACTTTCTTGGGAAGTCTGAAAGAAAACGTCTTGGTGTCATTGAGCTCGACCAGCCGATTCATGCAAATGAAATGGCAGCGGCACTACAGGATGACATCAAGCGGCCGAAACTTTGGTGGTTTAACTTGACGCTTACGTTGTTATTGGTGCTCCTTCTTGTCTCAGGAAAAGTCAGCTTAACGGTTCTATTTGTTCTTGCTTTCTGTGTGGCGATTATCGTGAACTATCCGAACCTTGAACAGCAGCGTGAACGGATTGCGGCTCATTCAACCAACGTCTTAGCCATTGCTTCCATGATTTTTGCGGCAGGGGTTTTTACAGGCATCTTAACTGGGACGAAAATGGTCGATGAAATGGCGATTTCGATTGTATCTGCTATTCCAGAGCAGCTTGGCGGCTTCATTCCAGTCATTGTTGCGTTAACGAGCGGGATATTTACGTTCTTTATGCCGAATGATGCATACTTTTATGGGGTCCTGCCGATCCTATCAGAAACAGCGGCAGCATACGGTGTTGATAAAATCGAAATCGCGAGAGCTTCTATTATTGGTCAGCCGATTCATATGCTAAGCCCACTTGTTCCATCCACTCATTTACTTGTTGGACTTGTTGGGGTATCACTGGATCAGCATCAGAAGTTTGGCATGAAATGGGCTGTACTTGCAGTCGTCGCCATGACGGTCATGTCGATACTCATTGGGGCCATCTCTATTTGGTAAATAAAAGAGTGTCTGCTACTTGAGCAGGCACTTTTTTTAGGTCATATTGCCGAGCAGGCTCGATTCATTTGCCCTATACAAAAAACATGTCTGTTCCTCCAAAAGATATATTTTTGAAAAATACTGACACTTTTACTGTTTTTTTCTTTATAATGCAAATCAACGAAGGGAGAGGATAGCATGTCCAAACGAAAAGGCACGATTCTTTTTACTGCTGTATGCCTCATAGCAGGAAGTTTGTCGATGGTGAGCCCAGCTTCAGCTCATGCAGATACCCCTTATTTTGGAAAGAGTTATGAACAGCCGGCCTCAGTGAAGAAGCTATACCCTGAACCTGACGAGACGTTCGACACCCCTGCCTTTCAGAAAAAAGGAGAAGCCTTTACAACACAAGAAGAGCTTCAAGAATTCTTACGTGATATTGTCCGCAAAAGTCCTTACGCTACGCAGAAACAGATTGGAACATCCATTGAAGGACGGTCCATTTCAGCTCTCTACTTTACAAAGGATCGTCATATCTCTCCACTTTCAAAAAAGCCAACGATCTGGCTTCAAGCACAAATACACGGAAATGAACCAGCCTCCGGTGAATCTGCTCTCGTCATCGCAAAACGATTAGCAGGTGAACAAGGAGAGCGTATACTCAATCATGTGAATATGATCATTGTCCCGAGAATCAATCCTGATGGTTCTTATGCGTTTGACCGCAGGCTTGCAAACGGAACGGATGGAAACCGTGATCATATGACATTAGAATCTCCAGAGCTCACAGCCCTGCATCAAGAATTTAATCGGTATGCACCAGAAGTAGTCATTGATGCCCATGAATACGATGTGGGACAAAAGCAGTTTGATGATATCGGCTCAGCGGGTGCCCTCAAATATCACGATTTACTGATATTATCAGGGAAGAACTTGAATATTCCAGAAAGCATCCGGCTCACGTCAAATGAATTATATGTGAGCGGCGTCCGTGAAACGCTGACAAATCAAGGATTTTCGAATGATTTATATTATACAAGCACAAGAGGAAAGGATGGAAAGATCGATCTCTATGAAGGCGGAACGGATGCACGAATTGGCCGAAATGCCTTGGCGCTCTCGCCAGCTTTGTCATTTCTTGTAGAAAGCAGAGGGATTGGAATTGGAAGAGAGGATTTTACCCGCCGCGTCGCAGCACAAGTCACCACACATGAAAAAATCATTGAAACAACGGTGAAGCATGCTAAGCAGGTGAAGCAGCAAATGGTGACGGAGCGACTGAAGCTGGTGAAAAAAGGACTTCAATCAAATGATGACGATCAAGTGGTCATTCAAGATGATTTCAAAGCGCCAATGGATGATTCGCTTGAAATGGTGGATATTGAAAAAGGACGGACCATCAATATCCCTGTACGCTTTCACAGTGCGAGCGATGCTGTTCCTGTCATGTCGAGAGAACGACCGACAGCTTATCTCGTTTTACCTGGGCATGAAGGGGTAGAACGGAAGCTGAAAACTTTAGGGTTAAAAAGTGTCACATTGCCGTCGGCGTGAAAGTACCGGTACAAGCCTATCAAGTAACAAAACGAGACGAAAAGAGCAAAACAGATATTCAGCTTGAAACAGAACTCACCCAAAAGAAACGTCAGCTGCCAAAAGGGACAAAGGTATATATCACGGCGCAGCCGCAAACAAATTTATTGTCACTTGCCCTTGAACCAGAATCAAAAGACAGCTATATGTCATCTGGGTTTATTGCTTCAAAAGTAGGCGATGAACTCCCAGTGTACCGGTTCTTGCTATCTAAAAAGACGTTAGGTATTAAATAAAAAAGGGCTAAAATTATTTTAGCCCTCAGCGTGTAGACAAACCCTCGCATTCGGTGTCAGTCCTGTGCGCCGATGCTCACGAATGTTAAATTCGCTCCGCTTCGGTGCTCGTCCTTCCTAGACTGCAAAGGTTTTCTATCACGCTGAAAAGAAGACAAAGGGCTAAAATAAACATCATTTTAGCCCTTTGTCTACAATCTAGAAGCGGCACAGTGCGTGCCGCTTTTTTATTTTCGTCCAGCTCTTATTTCATCAGTCAAGCCTTCATATGGTGCTTCGGCGATAATGGTTTCGTCATTTACACCTGCATGATGGATATACGTAATGTCCGCAAATTCTGGAACAACATATTTTGGATAGGTTTCGTATTTTTCACGAGATTCTTTCATGAGATCGATATAGTCATTTTGATAGCAAACTGTGATATCTGGACGTTCATGCACCCATTTTGGGAAGAAGATGACGCCATGCATGCGTTTTTCTTCAGGCATAAAGTTCAGAGAGACGTCTGTCCCAGTTGGTTCTGTCCAAGAAACTTTGTAAACGCCTTTTGTCAGCTTCACAATATTCACTTCTTGATCACGGACCCAGCGGCCTCCAACCATTCCGCTATGAATGCGGTAATCAATGGTGTGATCGTTTTTAATGTAAATCTCATATTCCCAGCCATTTTCATACGTATAAATCATATGAAGTCCAACGAATTGATCCATGTTTATTCCTTCTTTCATTAGAATGATGTTATTTAAAACATGTCATGATTTACATGTTTATTTTAAAGTCTATGGTATACTATTGTCAAAGAATAAGCGTTGGAGGCACATCATGAGAGTTTTGAAATATGCCATTCTTGGCTTACTAGATCAGTGTGAGCTGACGGGATACGATATAACCAAACATTTTAAGGATTCCCTTGGACAGTTTTGGAGTGCGAAGCACAGCCAAATTTACCCTGAGCTGAAGCGTCTCACAGAAGAAGGGTTTATTGAATTTGATATTCGTATACAAGGAAAGAAACTGGAGAAGAAGGTTTATCAAATCACAGAGGCAGGGAAAGCAGAATTGCATCAGTGGTTAAGGACAAAAGACCCGATACCAGAAACAACAAAGGATGAATTCATGCTCAAAACATTTTTCATCTCTTCCATGGACAACAAAGAAGCGGCTGACTTGTTTACACATCAACTGCTAGAGCGCACCAAAAAAATAGACATGCTAGAACAGAAGCTGCACGCTTTAACGGAGGAAGACCCTGCCGCTGAATCGCTTCATTCAGCGCAATTTGGGCATTACTTAGTGCTGACAAGGGCAATTGAAAGAGAAAAAGGCTATGTCCGCTGGCTCGAGCAAACCCTTAAACGGATTGATTCATCCGCGCTCTAAGGACAATGGTCGGTTGATATGATAAAAAATGGTTTGAAACCAGTGAATTTATTAATAGAAACCGCTACAATGGATATATTCGTATTAAAGTGAGGCGAGTATGTTTGAGTAATCAAGAAGCGTTGTGGAATGAAGCAGAAGCTTTTATTTCTTTATGCTATGAAGAATTAAGCAAGTCCAATGAAGAGAAAGCAGCACGTCTGCATGAAATAAAACAAGAAATTGACTCTGAAGGGATGTATACTCATACACAAGAGGAATTGGCGCACGGGGCGAAAATGGCGTGGCGCAACAGCAACCGCTGCATTGGCCGTTTGTTTTGGTCAACCCTGCAAGTTCACGACTGCCGGCATGTGAAGACAGAAGAAGAGGTGAAAGAGGCACTCTTTCATCATATTGAGTATGCGACAAATGGTGGGAAAATCAAACCATCCATTACGATCTTTCCTCCAGAAAATCATTCGCAAAAGGAAGTCGTCATTTATAATCATCAGCTCGTTCGTTATGCAGGCTATGAGACGGAGTATGGCATCATTGGCGACGAGGCATCTCTTGAATTGACAAAGTTGTGTGAAGCCCATGGCTGGAAAGGGGAGGGCACGCATTTTGATATTCTGCCTCTCATGTTTCAGCTAAAGGATCAGCCGCCAGTTCTGTATGAGCTTCCGAAAGAAATCGTCCAAGAAGTCGAGATTACCCATCCTGAATATGAAGGATTTCGTGATTTAGGATTGAAATGGTACGCCGTTCCGATTATTGCTGATATGAAATTAGAGATTGGCGGTATTCATTACAATGCGGCACCGTTTAACGGATGGTATATGGGTACAGAAATTGGCGCACGTAACCTAGCCGATGAAAATCGCTACAATATGTTGAAAAAAGTTGCTTCTATTTTAGGGCTGGACACGACAAAGAATGCGTCGCTTTGGAAGGACAAAGCCATTGTTGAGTTGAATGTAGCGGTTCTCCATTCTTACCGAGAAGCAGGGGTGACCATTGTTGATCACCATACAGCAGCACATCAGTTCAAACAGTTTGAAAAGCAGGAAGAAAAGGCTGACCGCAAGCTGACTGGGGACTGGACATGGCTGATTCCGCCAGTATCACCAGCTGCTACCCACGTCTTCCACAAGCATTACGACAATACCATTGTGAAGCCGAATTATTTTTATCAGGAAAAGCCCTACCATGGGACAGAAAAAGCCTAGCGAGAGCTAGGTTTTTTGATTACCTTATTCGAAAATCCTTATAATGAGCTAACTCAGTGAGCGGCTCCATCTGCATATCTGTGACCTTTGAAAAAGGGCTTCCTTTTCGAACGGTCTTTAAGAAATCAAGTACCTTTTGCTGCTCACCCTCTACCTTTAACTCGACATGACCTTCATCTGTGTTGCGTACCCAGCCTTTCATCCCGCGATTGACGGCTTCTCCTTGTACAAAATAGCGAAAACCGACTCCCTGCACCCGTCCTGCGACAATGGCATGATAATGAATCAATGTCATCTCTCCTTTTTTCTCATCATACCATAGCATGTAACTGACCTTCACGCATCGACTATGATTTAATTGTCTAACGATGTAAAATAATAGGCATGAGACAACTAAAGGAGATGGTCATCTTGGGACAGAAGAGATACGACATAGTAGGAATCCAAGTAGGACAACCCATCACGACCTATGCGAACGGAAAAGAAATCAAAACAGCCATCAACAAAAAGCGTATTCATGAGCCTGTGTATTTGAGTAAGGTCAATTTTGAGGGAGATGGCCAAGGTGATTTGGTTCATCATGGAGGATATGATAAAGCCGTCTGCGTCTTTCCATATGATCATTATGCTTACTTCGAGCAATTTTTAGGGGTTACATTACAGGAAGCTGCGTTTGGCGAAAATCTGACAGTGCGCAAGCTAGTCGAGACGAAGGTGCGTATTGGCGATGTCTTTCAACTTGGAGAAGCACTTGTTGAAGTGAGCCAGCCAAGACAGCCGTGTGTGAAACTATCTTTTAAGCACGCTAACATGAAGCTTGTCAAGGAAGTACAGCAAACGGGGTATACCGGCTTTTATTTACGGGTGCTGAAAGAAGGCATAGTGCCGCCTGATGGTTCTCTTGTATTAGTAGAAAAAGCGCCCCATCACATTACAGTCCATGAAGTGAACGAAGTCAAATATCGTCAAACAAGTCCAGAGAGGCTGAAAGCCGTTCTTGAAGTAGATGCCTTAGCAGATGTGGTGAGGAAGTCTTTAGAAAAACGAGTTCAGCACATTTAAAAAATGCCGTACATCTTATGCTGATGTACGGCTTTAAGCGTTTATGAGCTAGGTTTCTTTTGCTCAAGAAGATTTGCAAGGAAATATGTTTTTAAGCTTTGAAGCTTTCTTCCTTCATGCTTGGTCACACCAAGCTTCTTTAATTCTTCGACATACCAGCCTTTGCTACCATAATGCATGATAGAAAACTCCTTTCAATTGAAACTGCCTGCATTGTAACATCTCAAAAAAGGACGTGAAAAGTGTGCAGGGGTTAAGAAATGAAAACTGATTCTATCTGCCTATGATCCATGTATATGCTGGAAATAATCATTTATGAATTTGGCGGGTTGAGGGTAACGATGATCATGCCGACCGTCATAATCATGATGACAATACCAAGATAAGTCATCATGGATTGTTTTTTCTTAATACCTACAACCGTTAAGATGATACTTTCTATCAAAAAGATAACTCCTATGATGATGAACCACATATCAAATAAGACCCCTTTCGCATATCTTTGCCTATTTTACCACAGGCATTTTTGTTTAGTCGTGACAGATTCGTGAAAGGGAAACGAAAAAAACCCCTCCAGTGAAGAAGGGGACCTGCTGGCTTACAGCTTCGTTAAAATAATGGGTTCGTCTTTTGTGATCACAATGGTATGTTCAATCTGTGCCACTAGGCTTTTATCTGGTGTTTTAAATGTCCAGCCGTCATCAGTCTGATAAATCGATTCAGCATTTGTTGAAATAAAAGGTTCGAAGGCGATCACTGTGCCATTCTTAAACAAAGCATTATCGAATGGATCATAATAGTTCAAAATATGGTTGGGTGCTTCATGCAGATTTTTCCCAATGCCGTGTCCTGTTAGGTTTTTAATGACGGTAAATCCTTGTTCTTTGGCTGTATTGTAGACCGCACGGCCAATTTGGTTTTGTCTTTTACCGGCTTTTGCATGCTTTAATCCTTCGAGGAATGCATCCTCTGCACACTGGCATAATGCTTCAAGACGAGCATCACCTGTACCTAATACGAATGAAATGCCGGTATCGGAATAATAGCCGTCCAGCTCTGCTGAGATATCAATATTGATGAGGTCGCCCTCTTGTAAAATGGTTTTTTCACTTGGAATACCGTGTGCAACTTCATCGTTCACGCTGATACAAGTCGTCCCAGGGAAGTCATATTCCTTTTCAGGCGCCGAATTGGCCCCATGCTCTTCTAATATTTTTTTTCCAATCAAATCTAATTCTTTTGTAGACATGCCTGGTTTCGCTTGGCTTTTCATTTCTTCTCTTGCCAAAGCGACAATTCGGCCGACTTTTTTTAAGGCTTCTAACTCATGATCATGTTTGACAATCACTGTTCATTCCCGCTTTCTATAACTTCATTCTATTCAATAGCTTACCACATTTTACGCGAAAAGAGTAAAGAGCGGAATGTGAAATGAATGTGGACAAATTGGTATAGATAACTAGATGTGCATATGATATATTTTTTATGAACATCATGAACGTTTGGTCATGATGAAGACAAAGGGGGAGAAGGCAAATGGTGTTTCAGTTTTTTCAAAAGCTAGGCAAATCATTTATGCTTCCAATCGCTGTGCTTCCAGCAGCAGGGATTATTTTGGCTATTGGGCGGGAGGATGTATTCGATATCCCGTTTATTCATGCGGCAGGGAATGCTATTTTTGCAAACTTGGCTTTAATTTTTGCAATGGGTATAGCGATCGGCATTGCAAAGGATGGTAATGGGGCAGCGGCATTATCAGGTGCGATCTCTTATTTTATTTTATCAGCTGGTACAACGTCGATTAACTCAACGAACAATATGGGGGTATTGGGCGGTATTTTATGCGGGCTATTGGCAGGGTATGTGTACAATCGCTTCAAGGATACAAAACTGCCGGAATACTTAGGGTTCTTTAGCGGAAGACGGCTTGTGCCCATTATGACCGCACTTTTCACCATTCTATTAGCAGCCGTTTTCGGATATGTCTGGCCTCCGATTCAAAGCGGGATCAATGGTTTAGGGGAATGGATTTTAAGTCTTGGTGCAACGGGTGCAGGGCTGTTTGGTTTCTTTAACCGATTGCTCATTCCATTAGGACTTCATCATGTGCTGAATAACTTATTTTGGTTTCAATTCGGGGAATTCAGCGGGGCAACAGGGGATTTAGCACGATTCTTTAAAGGAGATCCAAGTGCGGGTGTATTTATGACTGGGTTCTTCCCAGTGATGATGTTCGGTCTGCCAGCGGCATGTCTAGCCATGGTTGTGACCGCAAAGCCTGAAAAGCGAAAAGCTACAGCTGGCTTGATGATTGGGATGGCGCTTACGTCATTTATTACAGGGATCACTGAACCAATTGAATTTTCATTTATGTTTTTATCTCCACTCTTATATGGTGTCCATGCTGTGCTAACAGGTCTTTCGCTCTTTATTGTGAACACCATTGGAATTCATAGCGGCTTCGCCTTTTCAGCAGGAGCGATTGATTACGTTTTAAGCTTTGGCATCGCACAAAAACCACTCATGCTGCTCGGAGTTGGGGTGCTTTATGGCATTGTGTACTTTGTCGTTTTCTATTTCCTCATTAAACTGTTAAAGCTCAAAACACCAGGCAGGGAAGATGATGACATTGAAGATATTGCAGCCGATGATACGAAGACGGCAGGTGCGAGTATGCTTGTAGAGGGACTTGGCGGCAAAGACAATATCACCACGATTGATCATTGTGCCACTCGTCTACGTTTAACAGTAGAAGATACACATTTATTAAATGAAGGCACATTGAAAAAAGCAGGTGCCAAAGGGGTACTGACTTCAGGGAAAACCTCCGTACAAATCATCATTGGAACGAATGTAGAATTTGTCGCAGATGATCTCCGCAAGGAAGTCGATCGAGATTGAAAAAAGCGTTCAGCCAGGTCAAATGGGCTGAACGTTTTTTTGTTTGCGCTGTTCGATCACCAGCACAATACTGATTACAACAAGTAAAAACCAAGAACTGATTTTCCCAAGATGTACGAGAGACCAAGCGTGCTGTTGATTTGGATATTGCCATGCTCCTAAAAAGGTGGTGACATTTTCGGCAATCCAAATGAAGAAACCAATCAGCAGAAATGAGACGACAAGCGGCATTCGAAAGGTAGAAGAGCCAACCTGAAACGAGACGGACGTTTTTCGAAACACGACAACAAGCAGCAATGTCAGCCACCACCTGAGATCATAGAGCCAATGATGCGTAAAGAAATTGAGATAAATGCACAAACTGATCCCGATTGAAAAAAACGGATGGGGCCATGAAGCCATCTGCACTTGAAGTCGGGACAGTGCCTGATAAATATAGCTTGCTACACTCGCATACATAAACCCGCTATAGAGCGGAACCCCAAAGACCTTCGTATAAGCTTCTTCAGGATAGGACCAAGAACCCATATGTACTTTATACATTTCTAAGCCAATTCCAATGAGGTGAAATAGACAAATCACCTTCAGTTCATTCAATGTCTCCAGCCGAAGCGTCAGCATGAGAATCTGTGCCAGGAGGCAAAGCAGTAGAATGAAATCATACCGGTGAAGAAAAGGAATAGCCACCATCTTTGATAGGGCAAGCGCCGCAAAGATCATGACAGGGAATAGACACGACATCGCCTGTAAGTAAGCAAAATGGAATAATGTTTTCATACAAAGTTAAACCCTTTCTTATTGTCTGAAATGACTTAGACGGTTTTAGCAAGGGAAAAGTTTACCTCACATAGATATTCATGAACAATTTGTGAATACCTATGTGAAAAAGATCACAAATTAGAAACGGCATAGTATAATAAGATCATAAAGATAATGTGAAATATTTCACATAAATTAAAAGGAGGCATCATCATGTTTACAAAATTCTTACAAACGAATGTATGGGCAGCGGTTATCCTTTTGGCAGCAAGACTTTATATCGGATGGACTTGGCTGACATCTGGTATAGGAAAACTAACAGGCGGATTCGATGCATCAGGATATTTACAATTAGCGATAGCTGAACCTGTTGTCAAAGATGGCCATTTAGTGTATCCGTTCTATGTATGGTTTTTAGAAAATGTCGCTTTGCCGAATGCGGGACTATTCAGTGCCATGGTCATGTGGGGAGAAATCTTAGTAGGTCTAGGATTAATCGTTGGATTGTTCACAACAACCGCAGCCTTTTTCGGAAGCGTGATGAATGTCTCTTTCTTACTAGCTGGTACCGTCTCTGTCAACCCGCTTCTCTTGCTCATTGCCATCGTCATCATGGCAGCGAAAGGGAATGCAGGCAAATTTGGACTTGATTATGTCGCAGGTCCAGTCTTGAAACGAACAATGAAAAGAAAGCCGCATTTAGAAGTGGCTTCATAATAAAGAAAAAGCATCCTGAGCTTCTGCTCAGGATGCTTTTTTATTTAGGAATCGGCTTTCATCAGATTAATATGCAGGACGGTGAGTTTATGCTGATTTATATCTGGGTCATGGCCGACGATAAATTCAAGCTCATAATCTCCAGTTCGATACACGTATTTTTTCTCTTTTGTCTGAGGGATGGTGCTGACCGAATCCGCTGGTCCAAGTTGTTTCTTTAATAGGGAAGGGGTCATCCCGCCGATATTCGTTTCTTTTTCTACATTTGTACCGAAATAACGGATTTCGTCAATTTTGCCTTTTGCATCATAATGAAAAGCAAATCCCGGATTCCCCATTTCAGCATGATACAAATCAAAGCTGCTGTGACCTGTTTCTGGATATGGATTTCCTAGTTTATGATGAACGTCTTTTTTTGTTTGAACACCAATTTTTAGTCCTTCTGCATAGTACGGCATTTGTCCTTTATGTGCCAGCTCATACACGTTGTTTAATGTGTTTTTCGGACCTTGAGGAACGGATTGTTCTACTGCTGTTTTGGTCATGGCGTGTGCTGAGACCGCAGGGCTGAAACCAATTAGGGCGGACGAAGCGAGTGAAGCAGTCACGACAAAAGCGGTTGTTTTTTTCAAGATAAATCCCTCCTTCTTCTTTCTATACCCGGTGCAATAGCGGTCAAACGGGAAAAGAACCAGCTGATCAGGGATCGGCTGGTTCTTAAAATGAGAAAGTTATTTTGATGAAGAGCTGGATTCATCTTTGGCGGAAGAGGAATCTTCTTCATCCTGTACTTTCTTTGTATAGTCATATTGATTGCGGTCAATCGGTGTAAAGCCTTTAGGCTTGTAGAAACGGAGTAAATCTTCGGTGACGATCTTATCAGATGTCTCCAGCATCTTTTTCACCGTTTCATTTTCTTGTGTTGCTTTATCAGTCGGCTCAATTTTCTCGCCTGTTTTGTTGCTGTAATAGTTATTGCCTACTTTTGTGTAGTCCTTAGAGACGAAGTCACCGTTTCTAAATGGCACAAGCTCTTTGAAATTCTTCGATAAGATATCAGAACCAGACATTAAATAGTTCTTCGTATCATCGCCGAGCAGGTGCAGAAGGGTTGGTGCGATATCGACTTCTCCAGAGTATTTATGAATCTGTCCGCCTTTTACCCCTGGTACATGAATAAAGAGCGGCACACGCATGAGCTGCGCATTTTCATAATCTCCGATTTTTTGTCCTGTCACTTTTTCCATCGCTTCATTGTGATTTTCAGAAATGCCGTAATGGTCTCCGTACATAATGACGACTGTATTGTCATAGAGACCTGATTTTTTCAAGTCGTTGAAGAACTGTTCAATGGCTTCATCTAAATAATGAGCCGATTGGAAATAGTTATTGACGACAGAGTCTCCGAAGTCACCAGGTTCGAAATCGGTATCACCTTCATCCATTCCAAATGGGAAATGGTTCGATAACGTAATGAATTTCGAATAAAACGGCTGCTTCAAGTTTTCGAGCATTGGCATGGATTCTTTGAAGAAAGGTTTGTCTTTCAGCCCATAGTTCTTCGTATCTTGCTCATTCATATCGTAGTACTCAGAATCGTAAAATCTGTCATATCCAAACGACTTAAACATTTCATTACGGTTCCAGAAGGTTTTCGTATTGCCGTGGAATTCTGCTGACGTGTATTGATCCTTCTTCAAGATGCCAGGAAGTGCTTGATACGTGTTTTGCGCTTTGTTAATAAAAACAGAGCCCTGTGATAATGGGAATAGCCCAGTATCCATCATAAATTCAGCATCAGACGTCTTTCCTTGTCCTGTTTGATGGAAGAAGTTATCAAAGTAAAACGTTTGGTTGTCGTGTGCCAATGAATTAAGGAATGGCGTCACTTCTTTTCCGTTTACTTTGTAATCAATGACAAAGTTTTGCAGAGATTCAAGAGAAATGGTGATCACGTTCATGCCTTTCGCTTTCCCGTAATACGCCGGGTTAGGATCAGCGCTGTTCGCTTTTAAATAGTTCTCTACATCTGTCACGTCATTTGAATTTGCCAGCGCACGCTGGCTGTTTGATTTCACATTTTGAATGGCATCAAACACAGTAAAGTTATAAGCACCTAAATATTTAACTAAATAATTGCGGTCAAACGATCTTGATAAAAGCTCTGGTCGATCAATCTCTGCGGCGACTAAGTTCATCACAAAGATCACAACAGAGGACACAAGGACGAGTCTAAACGATTTTGACTTTTGAACAGGTACAGTAGCTGTACTTGTTTGCTGCTGCTTTTTCATGCGGACTGCGAGTACGATCAAAATGATTGTATCCATAAAGTAAAACATATCAGTCCAACGCATGAGTGAAAATGCACTATCACCTAATTGTCCGCCATTCGTTCCTGCCTGCATCACGGTAGGCAGCGTGATAAAGTCATTGAAGAATCGATAGTACACGATGTTTGCGTATAGTAAAAAAGACATGAAAAAATGAATCACAATGATAGCGGCAGGCTGCCATTTTTTCTTGAACAATAAAGCAAAGCCAAGAAAGAACAAGCTGGAGCTAATAGGATTCACGAAAAGCAAAATATGCTGAAGCACATTTGATATACCAAGTTTAAATTCAATTAAATACGCTGAATACGTTTTGAGCCAAAGTAAGATGGCTGCAATAACAAAGAAGCCGAGGCCTCGTTTTTGAATAAATGTTTTCATAAAAACACTCCTTTTCTCCGATACACGGAAGAGGCGGAACGAAAGAAAACGAACCATTAGAATATACCATGAAATGCTCAAATAGAAAAGTGTTAACCGGAGAAGAGCGTCAGCAGCCTGTCCGAGCAATAAAAGGGAAGAAAACGAAAATATTCGCTCTTCGAAAAACTTTTTATGAAATTCATCCTATTATTAACAGAAAATTCAGCCATTTTCCAGTTGCTATATCAATAAAACAGGTAAAAAGACACAAGTCTAAAGAATTAATTTGGTTTCTACAATGATGATTTAGACAGTATTTCCAGTGTTTCTTAATGTTTATGCAAGTTAAGTAAAAAAAATGAGAAAAAGAATGGAGGAGGAACATGGATGAAATTTCCTGCGATGAGATATATCAATATATTTTTTTGTTTCATCAACATAATGTTTTCGATGTGTTTTGTAAGGGTTTTATTTATTTTGATGAATGAACAAATTATCTAAATATACTTAAGTGAACATTTCGAGACTATAAACTTTTAAATTGGGGTCGATATAGACTTTGACAGGAAATCTTCCATTGAAAGGATTGATAGTATATGACTGTACGAGCAGAGAACCTCGTTCAGAACTGGTTTCCGAGTGAGGACGGAAATGCAGCAGAGCGTAAAGAACTCATCAAATTAATGGAGCAGATTGTTTCAGGGGTCGATCACCTGAAAGATCCGAACCGTGCACACCTAAAGGGTGAAAAGAATCGTGGAGAAGATTTTTACCAAAAGCTCACTGAAACAAGTCAAATTCCGGTGAACGGCCAACAAGCGGAACTTGTGAATGAAGAATTACTAAAGCTTTTACATAACCATCCATACCACACAAAGTATTTCTTCACGAACATTTTGCCAATGGCAAGTACACCAGGAATTCTAGGCATGCTGACGGCCATGCTGGTAAATGGAAACAACCTATGGGATGTTTATGGACCAGCAGGAGCGGAAGCTGAGGTCAGAGTGGTCTCAATGATGTCTAAGCTCATCGGATATGATCCAAGTGTGAGCGGGGGATATACAACATGGGGAGGTCAGGGAGCCATTTTCTCAGGACTACGTTTAGCGATTGCAAAAGTTGCGCCGGAGTCACTACGGAAAGGTGTCCCGCAAAATCTTTATGCGTTTTGTTCTGATGCTGCACATTACAGCTTATTTAAGTCAATGGAAGCAACAGGACTTGGCACAGACAATTTGATCAGAATTAAGACGAATAAAGATCATTCGATGGATATGGAAGATTTGCGTTGTCAAATGGAACGTGTTGCACAAAATGGCGGAATTCCCGTTTATATTGTCGCAACAACCGGAACAACAGATGCCATTGCAATTGATGATGTAAAAGGGGTACGTGAAACAGCAGAAGCCATTGCTGGGGAGTATGGTCTACAGGTGCCGCATATTCATGCGGATTCAGCGCTCGGCGGATTCTTTGCTTTCTTTAATGAGTATGATGTAGCTGAAAACCCGCTGCAATTCTCATACGGTGTTCTTCGTATGCTAAAAGAAATCAAAGCGAAATTCCAGCATCTTTCTCTTGCTGACACGATGTGCTTTGACTTTCAAAAGCTCGGCCAAACACCTTACACATCTAGTTTATTCTTAGTGAAAAATGCTGCTGACCTAAAGCGTTTAGATCTGGAAGAACAAGAGACACCATATGTTGGTCATAGAGGCTACGGCGAATACCATACGGGTTATACACTGGAATGCTCAAGAATGGGAAGCTCTATCAGTATGCTGAGTGTGCTGTTAACGTTTGGAATTGAAGGCTACCAGCGCTTGCTCGGTCAATTCCTAGAGGTGAACCTTGCCTTTAGAGAAGCACTCAGTCAAGAAATTCCGCAAGCAGAAGTCGTGAATGATGACAACGTCGGAATGGCTACATTATTTAGAATTTACCTAGACGGCTCACCGCGTTTTCAAGAAGAGATTTCAGGCGAAGCGACTGCAATGGAAATTGAGCGGAATAATGAATTGAACAAAATGCTGTTTGAAAAGCTTGGAGAGAAAAGAGACGAAATGTTCTTTGGCGATACAACGAAGTTTTTACTTGTAAATGCAAAAGAAGGACAAGAATTCTATCTAAGTGTTAGTAAGTTTTTTGTTATCTCACCTTATACGTTACCAGAGCATATCCCACATATCGTATCTTATTTAAAAGATGTGATCGCATCTGTTTGTGGACAATTTGAACATGTACATGCTTAAATCAAATCTGAGAGTGGAGATGTAGGAAAAAATGGCGAAACAAAGGAAATTTGGAGGGTACACGATATCCTCTAAAATCATGTCAGTCGTTGTCGTAACATTACTCGCAACCGTTGCACTATTCGTTTTAACATTTTATCTAGTCAGCCAGGATTTATCATCCCAGTTATTAAAGCAATTTGATTATCGATTAACAACAGATATTGATACTGCAAAGAAAGAAATCGATAATTTGGATGGAAACGTTCTTGGCATTAGCGGGAAGGATGATCCCCTTTATGTGGAGGTCAAAAAGAAATTCAAGGAGCTTCAAGAAGATCATACGCTTGAGAACTTATACGTGCTATCTAATAAAGGCGGCAAAGAAAGAATTATTATATTAACTGGGGAAGAAAATGATTTTGATCAAGATTATGCCTTTTCAGATGAGATGAAACAAGCACTTTCTGAAGATAAAATGATCAAAAGTGATATTTACAAAGACTCATTTGGTACACATAAATCAGTCTTTTTGCCAATCAAAGATTCAGGCGGTGAACTGACGGGGATTTTAGGAATTGATTTAGATGCGTCTGTTGTGCCTGAAACAACGAAGAAGCTGACGATCTATATCACGGTTGCATCTGCTATTGTGCTCATCGGTGGGTTGTTTTTCTCCTTTATCATGGGCAGAAGAATTGCGAAACCAGCACGTTCATTGATGGAATCAGCGAACCGAATTGCTGACGGTGATTTAACTGGAATGGTAGAGGTTGAAAGTAAAGATGAGATCGGTCAACTTGCCGCATCCTTCCAAAAGATGCAGGGGCGGATCAAAGAGCTCATTGCGAAGATCTCAAACTCATCTAGTGAAGTGTCGAAAATGTCCTCACAGCTTCGCACCGTAACGAATGAATCGAGTCAAAGTGCGCAGCAAGTGTCAGAAGCCATGACGAATATGAGTGAAGGAATCAATGATTCTGTCGCAAATATTACGGATTGTACAACATCCGTTGCAGAGATCGATACTCAAATCGAAGGTGTCACAAAAGAAGTCGATGAAATGAAATCTGTTTCATCTGACGTACAAGAGCAGTCAGAATCTGGTCAAAAACTAGTGAATCATGTGCTTGAGCATCTGAATATGTTACATGACAAGATGACCAACTCAAAGCAGGCAGCAGAAGAATTACAATCTCATTCCACGGAGATTGAAAGTGTCATCTCGATTATTACGGACATTTCAGCGCAAACGAATCTGCTTGCACTGAATGCTTCAATTGAAGCGGCACGTGTTGGAGAAGAAGGAAAAGGGTTTGCTGTTGTGGCAGATGAGGTGCGTAAGTTAGCTGAGCAATCAGCGGATGCGGCTAAAACCGTTTCAGACCTCGTCATCGGCACACAGGAAAACAGTCAGCGTGTTCTTGAAAGCGTAGAGGAAAGCAGTAAAGCAGTGGAAGAAGGACGTGAACAAATGGAAGGCACGTCACAAAACTTCGCTGTGATTTACGACGGCGTATCTCAGTTTTCAAGAAGAACGAACAATTTGCTTGCTTCTATTAAGCAAGTAGAGCAAGCATATCAAACGATTTCTACATCGATTGAACAAATTTCAGTTGTATCGGAAGAACACGCCGCCAGCTCTCAAGAAGTAGCGGCAGCAACAGAACAGCAAAGTGCTGGCATGCAGCAAATTTCAAGTGCGATTGAACAGCTCTCTGATATGTCAGAGGACTTAGCACAGATGGTATCTACTTTCAAAATCGACAATAAATAACGAGAGAGAGCTAAAATGATCTTTATTTTAGCCCTTTGTCTTCTTTTAAGCGTATCTGAAGCTGACTCTTGTGAGAGAGTCAGCTTTTTTGCTATGCTTAATCAAATCGTTTCAGACGAAAGGAGAAACGCCATGGATTTTGCGCAGAGATTATCAGAAGAACGGATTAAAAAAGCGATGGATCACGGGGCTTTTGAAGGATTATCTGGCTTTGGGAAACCCCTGCCTAAAGATGACGCTGCTCATGTACCTGAAGAACTCAGAATGGGCTACAGGATGATGAAAAATGCTGGCTTTGCTGGGGAAGAAACAGCACTGAAAAAAGAACTCATGACCGTCAAAGAGCTGCTTCACTCCAGTATAGACGGAGAGGAAAGAAAAAAACTTTCTCTCATGTGTGAAGAAAAACAAAAACGCCTGGATGAACTCACATCTAAGCGACAAACTTTTGCCCGTCCAGCCTCCTCCTTTTATAAAAACAGGGTCTACGAAAAATTAACGGAGCATAAAAAAAGATGATGACACGCTGCCTCTCCTGAGCACATTGAGGGAGCTTTTTTTATGAAAGCGCTGCATTTTGTTGTTGACTACATGTATATACAAATATAAAATAAGAAACAAACATGTATATACAAGTTTTTTGGTTCTTTTTTCTTATAAAAAACGATCTCGGAGGGGATAGCATGGCTGATTATCAGGCAGCAGCAGATCAGATTGTGAAAGCCATCGGCGGCAAAGAAAATATTGATCAAGCAACACATTGTGTGACAAGGCTGCGCTTTGTGCTGAAGGATGAAGGAAAGGTTGATGAGAAAGCACTTGAACAAATAGAAGAAGTGAAGGGATCTTTCTCAGCGAACGGTCAATACCAAGTTGTGATCGGCCAAGGGGTCGTCAATCGAGTATATGCTGAAATGGTGAAACAGACAGGCATTGGGGAAGCCACAAAAGAGGACGTTAAGCGTGCCTCTGATCAAAAATTAAATCCATTGCAGCGTGCTGTGAAAACGCTTGCGGATATCTTTATTCCGATTCTTCCTGCCATCGTCACAGCCGGTTTATTAATGGGGATTAATAATATTTTAACAGCTCCAGATATTTTCTTTGATCAAAAATCGATTGTGGATGTGTATCCGGCATGGGCTGATTTAGCGAATATGATCAACTTGATTGCAGGCACTGCCTTCACATTCCTGCCCGCATTAATCGGCTGGTCAGCAGTGAAGCGGTTTGGAGGAAATCCGCTCTTAGGGATGGTCCTTGGGCTGATGCTTGTACACCCAGACTTATTAAATGCGTGGGGCTATGGAGCGGCTGAAAAGTCTGGTGAGATTCCTGTCTGGAATTTGTTTGGACTTGAAGTGCAAAAGGTAGGCTATCAAGGGCAGGTTCTTCCGATACTCGTTGCCTCGTATTTACTAGCGAAGCTCGAATTATTCATCACAAAACGGACACCTGAAAGTATTCAGCTGTTAGTGGTTGCACCGATTACGTTATTAGTCATTGGCTTTTTATCCTTTATCGTCATTGGACCTGTTACATTTGCAATCGGTAACGTTTTAACATCTGGACTTGTGGCTGTATTCCAGCAGTTCGCAGCACTTGGCGGTCTATTATACGGCGGATTGTACGCTGCATTAGTGATTACAGGGATGCACCATACGTTCCTCGCTGTCGATATTCAATTGATTAATTCCAAACTGCATGGCACGTTTCTATGGCCGATGCTCGCACTGTCTAATATCGCACAAGGATCAGCCGCACTCGCGATGATGTTTGTTTTAAAAGATGAAAAGCAAAAGGGGCTCTCACTGACATCAAGTATTTCCGCTTACTTAGGAATTACCGAGCCAGCGATGTTTGGCGTCAACCTGCGCTATCGATTCCCATTTATTTTTGCACTCATTAGCTCTGGTTTAGCTGGTATGTTTATCGCCTCTCAAGGGGTGCTGGCAAGTTCAGTTGGTGTTGGAGGCATTCCAGGAATCTTCTCCATTATCCCGAAATATTGGGGCGCATTTGCGATAGGGATGGTCATTGTACTCATCGTCCCGTTCATTGGAACCCTTTTGTATGCAAAGCTAAAAAAGAAAAAAGATGTTTCACAAGAACTTAACTAGTGGTGGTGAAGGAAATTGAAACAACAAACAAACGAACCGTGGTGGAAAAAAGCGGTGGTCTATCAAATTTACCCGAAGAGCTTTTTAGATACAACGGGCTCAGGTACAGGCGATATCAATGGTGTGACAAAAAAGCTCGATTATATCAAACAGCTGGGGGCGGATTGTATTTGGCTCACGCCAATGTATGAGTCCCCGCAGCATGACAACGGCTATGATATTAGTGACTATACAAAAATCCATGACATGTACGGCACAATGGCGGATTTTGAACACATGCTGAAAGAAGCCCATGATCGAGGCATACGAGTCATCATGGATTTAGCCGTCAATCATACATCCATTTTCCATGAGTGGTTTCAAGCATCGCGCGAGTCAAAGGATCATCCTTATCGAGATTATTATATTTGGAAGGAGCCTAAAGCAGACGGATCACCGCCGAATGATTGGCAGTCAAAATTTGGCGGTCCAGCCTGGGAGCTAGATGAAGCAACGGGAGAGTATTATCTTCATTTATACGATGTCACACAGGCGGATCTCAATTGGGAAAAGGATGAGGTGCGCAGGCAAGTATATGACATCATGCATTTTTGGTTTGATAAAGGAATTGATGGATTCAGGCTGGATGTCATCAACAACATCTCGAAAGATCAACGCTTCTTAGATGACGCCGGACAGTCTGTGCAAGGAGACGGTCGGATGTATTATACGGATGGCCCAAGAATTCATGAGTTTCTGCATGAAATGAATCAAGAGGTTTTTTCGAAATATGACAGCATGACAGTCGGGGAAATGTCTTCAACGAATATCGCAGACTGCATTCGGTATACAAGACCGGATCGGCAGGAGCTGGATATGACGTTTAACTTCCATCATTTAAAGGTCGATTATCCAAACGGAGAGAAATGGGCCCTCGCACCATTTGATTTTCAGGAATTGAAGTCGATTCTGTCCGAATGGCAGACGAAAATGCATGAGGGCGGCGGCTGGAATGCGCTCTTCTGGTGCAATCATGATCAGCCGCGTATCGTCTCAAGATACGGTGATGATGAAACGTACCATCAGCAATCAGCGAAGATGCTGGCGACTACCATTCATCTCATGCAAGGGACTCCGTATATTTATCAAGGTGAAGAAATTGGCATGAAGAATCCTCAGTTTGAGGACATCTCATCTTACCGCGATATCGAATCACTCAATATGTATGAAGCCATGCTTGAAAAAGGGAAATCAAAGGAAGAAGCACTCGCCATTTTACAGGTCAAGTCAAGAGATAATGCGAGAACACCGATGCAGTGGACCTCAGAAAAGAACGCAGGTTTCTCAAAAGGAACACCTTGGATTGAGCCAGCCAATAACGACATTTCGGTCGAAGCTTCATTAAAAGATAAGACATCTATTTTCTACCACTATCAAGCCCTTTGCAGGCTACGTAAAGAACTTGACGTGATCACATATGGAAGCTTCACCTTACTCTTAGCAGATGACCCGAAGGTTTTTGCTTATGTGAGAGAAAGTGATGAGGAGAAGCTTCTTGTGATCAATCACTTTTACGCAGGAGAGACGGACTTTACGCTTCCTGATGAGCTTGTGCAGGCTATAGATGAGATGGAGGGGCAAGTGCTGTTATCCAATTATGAGGATGTACCGGCAGATATGAAGGGATTTACGTTGCGTCCATATGAGTCAATCGTTTATCATTTAACCAAACGCTAGAAAATGGGGCGGAGGGAAAATGAAAGAGAATAAGTTTCGAGTGATTTATGATCAGCTCGCAAGACGAATTGAACAAGGTGATTGGCAGGATAAAGGCATTCTGCCATCAGAGCATGAGCTATCCTTGATGTACGATACGTCCCGTGAGACGGTGAGAAAGGCATTAAATATCCTTGTGCAAAATGGCTATATCCAAAAAATCCGCGGGAAAGGCTCTGTCTTGCTGAATCGTGAAAAAATGCAATTCCCAGTCTCGGGTCTCGTCAGCTTTAAAGAGCTTTCCCAAACACTTGGCCGAAAGACAGTTACGACGGTTCACGAATTTGGTTTAATCAAACCGGATCAGTATATTCAGTCTCAGCTGAAAATTAGTGGGCAGGAGGATGTCTGGGAAGTCATCCGCTCTCGCAATATTAGCGGAGAAGAAGTGATTTTAGACAAGGATTACTTTTTGCAAAAGCATGTGTCGGTCTTGTCGAAGGACATATGTGAAGGATCAATTTACGAGTATATTGAAGGTGAGCTCGGTGTATCAATCAGCTATGCCCAAAAGGAATTTGTGGTGGAGCCATGTACAGAAGAGGACGCCAAGTATCTTGATTTGAACGGGTTTGACCATGTGGTTGTCGTGAAAAATTACGTGTTCTTAGAGGATACAAGTTTATTTCAATACACGGAAAGCCGTCACCGATTAGACCGCTTCAGATTCGTCGATTTTGCAAGAAGAGAAAAAGTGGACAGAGCATAGGCTCTGTCCATTTCAGGTTTTGGGAAAAGCAGACGACAAAGAGCTCACCATTTTCAGGAGGAAAGATGATGAGATTAAATAGACCACTAAAATTAAGAGATTTAGAAATATTCAGCGTGATGAAAGATCATCAGATTTTATGCTACGTCATCATTGAAGATACGCGAAAACCGTTTACGGAAGAAGACAGAAAGCTAGACCCATTATGTTATATGGATAAAGAAGATATACAAGCGATTTTGAATGTTTTTCATATTTCCATTATCAATGATGAAAAATTAAGTAAAGAGGATTTAACTCTTGTAGAAGATTATTTTGCTGATTTTGTAAATAATACGAACTTAACGAATTTTATTATAAGAGATTATGTTTTAAAGGATTTATATGATGTAGATGATGAAAATGACATCATGTTCTTTAATAGAATGCTTCGTCATATAGGGTCAGATGATGTGAAAGAATTTGACGACCGCAATTGGATCTATTTATCTCAAGATTGATGTCTTATTCCATGAAAAGTGGACAGAGCATAGGCTCTGTCCTTTTCCTTTAGGATGATACATTTTTTCTTGTACGCTTGCGCTGGTAGTAATAAAGGATACCGCCTGCGGCGAGCATGAGCACGCCAATCAGTACAGCTGTATACATCATCGTGGCTGTATTCGGCAGTGTGCCGCCTGGGAGGCCGGTTCCTTCTTGGTTTGAATCTGTGCCTGTACCTCCGCCTGGTGCTGATGTTTCGCCGTCTCCACCATTTTGATCTGGGGTTGTTCCAGCTGCTGCATTTTGATTGAGGACGGTGTATTCGCTAAAGTGCTCAGTTTGACCTGATACGACTCCATTTTCGAACGATCCGTTACTTGTTTTGGCGTAACGATTCTTCTCGCGATCCACATAATACACACTAGGTTTTTTCGCCTTTTGAGGCTCGTCTAGTGTAAAGGATAGTGTGACAGGGTCTTTAAAGGTCGAAACCTTTTTCTTGTCTTGTTTGATTTGGAAATCATACGTATCCGTTAATGCGTTTTTCACTTTATCCGTCTTTGTCATCCATATATCTGCGCTTTTCTCGGACAAATTGGAGAGCGGTAATGCGAATCCCACTTTGTCATGATAGATGGTGACGTTTGGATCTTGCTCTCTTTTCTTCAGCTCAGCTACTTGCGCTTTTGATAGAGACAATTGAACGTTTTTCGCTTTGCTTGCTTTGTCTAGATAGAGCAATGCTTTGTTTGTATGCTGCACATATGTTTGGAATTTCTTATCATCTTGAATGTCATAAGCGCCTTTCCCTTTCACGCGAGGAAGGAACACTTCTTTCACCCTGTGATCGATAACAGGCGAAATCTGCCCGTCTGCCTTTTCAATTTGCTCTTTGAAGATTTCATAGTCGACATAACCTAAGTCTTCGCCGTGAGAGGCTTCTGTAAAGACGCTGTAGCCGTCGCCGCCTGTGCCGACAAATGCGTTTGTGGCTACGCGGTATGTTTTCTCATCATCAATGTCCGTCAGTTGACCTTTTTGGTCTTTCAGTTTCACATCAATTAGTCTGCTGCCAGCTGGTTTACTGAGTGTAAAGGTATATTCTATGCCAGCTGCATGAGGGAATGCGCCTCCGCCTTCCTCTATGCCTGACAGCCCCTGTTCGAGTGCTTTTTTAATTTGACTGCCTTTTAAATCTGCGACATAAAGTGTATTTCCGAAAGGCATCACCGTTAAAATATCACCTAAAGTGATATCTCCTTTTTCAATGCTTCCACGAATACCGCCGCCGTTTGTGATGGCAAGGTCAGCACCGGCAGATTCTTGCGCTTTCTGCAGCATGCCGTCGGCAATAAAGTTCCCAAGATTTGTTTCCTTCGCACGGACGTGCTCGCGTTGTCCGTCTAATAGGACATCTGTATAGCCGACTTTTTCTGTTTTTAAATCTTGAATATCTGCTTTGTACCCATCAAGGATCGCTTTTGCATCTGCATCTTCTTTGACAGAGTCATCAATAGAGATCAGGTCAAAAGAAGATTCTTTTGGCTGTACGACGCCTTTTTTGTCAAAGGCTACGTCTACTTTCCCTAGAAATTGTCCGTAGTCTTTCACCTGAGCGACAATTGTAGGTTCTTTTTTATTGATGACCTTTAATTTTTCAACAAGTGTGTGCGTGTGACCGCCAATGATTAAATCAATACCGTCAACTTTTTGAGCCAGCTCAAGATCACGATTGTAGCCAATGTGTGTTAACGCAATGATTTTATTGATTTTTTCTTCTGTTTGAATGGTGTTGACTGTTTCTTTTGCTTTCTTGTACGCATCTTTAAATTGAATGTTAGGACCGCTGCTGGATGTAATGGCTGTGTCTTCAGTCGTTAAGCCGAATACGGCCACCTTTTCACCATTAACATCAAGCAGGATGTAAGGGTAGATCCCGGCTTCTTTTTTCTCACCAGCTTTAAATGAGGCTGGTTTTTTCACTAAGTCGCTCAATTGTTTTTCCTTCGAGACATCCACGTTTGATGACACAATCGGGAATTGAGGCTTTTCAAATTGATGACGGTTTTTCGGATCGACATCTGATGCATCACCTGTTAGAAATTGACGTAGTACAGAAGGACCTTTGTCAAATTCATGATTACCAAACGTCATGGCATCGTATTTCATTAAGTTCATCAATTTCAGATCGGCAAGTCCTTGCCATTTTGTGAAGTATAGGTCACCAGAGAAGACATCTCCAGCGTCCAATAAAATATTGTTCTTGCTTTCAGCACGGATTTCTTTGATCTTTGTTGCGCGTCTTGCCGCATCATCAAGGTGTGCGTGTGTATCGTTCGTATGCATGACTGTTAAATTCCAGTTGTCTGATGAAGGCGGTTCTGTTGTGCCATCCTCTTTAAAGGCTAGCTTGTACACACCAAGACCATCTGTGCTTGCGTTACGAACAAAGTCTACGCTGCTTGATTTCTCAGCAAACGGTTTGGCTAAAAGAGAAGATTCAAATGTTAAAGTTGCGCCTTTCACCGGTGCAATGGCCCAGTTTTGATCAGCACTTGGATTGATGGTTTTTTGTTCGATAATATAATCCATCAGCACTTGACGGTTCTCATCTGCTGAGGCAAGCACCACTTTATCTTGGGTCAAATGCGGAAAGCCTCCGCCGCCAGAAGCACGATAGTTATTTGTCACGACTAAAAATTCTTGATTGTCAGAGACTGTTTTCCCGTTGTAAGACAGGTTTTTGATGCGGTTTGAATTGGCGTTGACAAGTGTGCCTGTTGTGCTGTATTTAGCAGGCTGCGTCACATCGACTTGGTATGTCACACCATCTATTACATCAAAGTTATACGAGCGGTATTCCTCGTTTAAAATCGGCTGTTCTTTTGAAACGTTCGGTTTGATCTGATTAAACTGTCCGGCAGACATCTCTAACCAGTCTTTCACTTCACTGCCTCTCAGTTTCACAATCTGCACAGTGTTATCGTAAAGGTAGAGATCGCCGATGTTCTTAATTGCTAAATCTCCTTTTGCGATATTTGTATAATAATTTACACCGTTTCGGCCGCCGGCTTTAAACGGGGCACCTGCAGATAAAATCGGTAAATTTTGATACGCAGTGTCCTTCATTTTTTCTTGTGCATACCATTTTTGGGCATCTGTCACAATTTGAATCGAAGGGTCATCCATCACTTGAGCGAAAAAGCTATTAATGTCTGCTTCTGTTTTGCCAACAGGCTTTCTCACGTAATCAAGTGTGTTTTGATGCGTTGTTTGAATAGCATCTTTCACAGTACTGTTTTGAGATATCACTCCGGCAACAGATTCAATCTTGCCTGTTCCGTCTGTGACCTTCCAGCTGCTGCCGTCAGGCTCTAATGTTAAATCAATGACTCCGAGGTAGCTTCCCCAGTTTTTTGACATGACGACTGGGATGCCGTTGATGGTTCCTTTTGAGACATTGAATTTGTCGACGCCGTTATATTCAGCGCTTGGGAATGTGCCATGCTGGTGGCCAGATACAATGGCATTGATGCCTTTTGTTTTCGTGGCAAGGTCAAAGATCATATTTTCTGATCCTTTAGGTGAAGCTGTTTTTTCAATTCCTGTATGGGCAAGAGCGACAATGACATCTGCGCCTTTCGCCTTCATTTCAGGAATGGTTTCATTGGCAGATTCGACGATGTCCTGCACTTGGACTTGTCCATCTAAATGCTTCTTATCCCACGTCATAATTTGTGGTGGAACAAATCCTATGTAACCAACTTTCACAGTTTGTGAGGCTCCGTTTGCATCTTTAAAGGTTTTATCTTGGATCACGTAAGGTGTAAAACGGTGTTCTCCATTTAGCTTTTTGACGTTCGCATTGACAATCGGGAAGTTGGCGCCCGCAATGGTACCGTCAAGGAAAGATAATCCGTAGTTAAATTCATGATTGCCAAGTGTTCCTGCATCGTATTTTAGTTTGTTGAGTGTATGAATAATGGGGTGAACCTTTGTTTGATTGATGATGCTGTCTTTCTCATGTTTGTAAACGTATTCTCCAAGAGGGGTTCCTTGAATCAGGTCTCCGTTATCAACAAGGAGTGTATTGGGATTTTGTGAACGGTGCTTGTCAATCAGCTCGGCTGTTTTTGCCAAACCAAATTCATTTGTTTCTTTGTCGCTGTAATAATCATAATTCATCATGTTCGCATGAACATCGGTTGTGGCTAAGATGCTGACCTTTACGGCATTGCCGTTTTCTGTTTCTGCATAAGTAGGTACTGCTGGGAGAATGAGACTAATCATCATAATGGAAGTGAGCAGAATAGACAGGTTTTTCCTTCGTTTAGACCTATGTGTTTGCTTCTTCACCTGATCTCCGCCTTTCTAATTTTTTTGACCACAATACCTATTGTAGAAATGTTTCGTTAACTTTTGTAGTTATTTTTTGCAGATTATTGTAAAGATAACATAAATCATACGAATTACCTTGTTAAGGGGATATGAATGGGTCGAATTGCTTATTTTTATCGTAAGGGGTTTTCTGATAGGGATAGGATGTTTCATTTCAACATGCCCGGGTATAGTGTGTAGTGTAAACGATAATCAAGCAGGAGGGTTTCTACATGGGTAAGAAAATTGCAGTTGTATTAACAGATTACTTTGAGGATGTTGAATACACCGAGCCTGCAAAAGCCTTTAAAGATGCAGGTCATGAAATCACAGTGATTGAAAACGAAAAAGGTAAAACAGTGAAAGGGAAGCAAGGAGATGCAGAAGTGAGAGTGGATGCGTCCATTGATCACGTGAAGCCTGAAGACTTCGATGCACTTCTCATTCCTGGCGGTTTCTCACCGGACATTCTGCGTGCAGATGATCGTTACGTCCAATTCACTAAAGCATTTATGGACGAGAAAAAACCAGTATTTGCGATCTGTCATGGACCGCAATTGCTTATTACAGCGAAGACGTTGGAAGGAAGAAGCGCAACTGGCTATACATCCATTCAAGTAGATATGGAAAACGCAGGCGCTAAATTTAAAGACGAAGAAGTTGTCGTTTGTCAGGATCAGCTTGTGACAAGCCGTACACCTGATGACATTCCAGCATTTAACCGTGAATCATTAAAACTGCTTGAGAAATAAACCGCAGTTATGACAGGATAAAAAAAGCCAGTACCTTGCGGGGAGCTGGCTTTTTCTGCGCATGATGTAAGGAAACTGCGTGTAGACCGTAAAGCAGTTTCCTTTTGCACCATTATTTTCTTAAGTTTTTTAGCTCGCTTGCGATGGCTTGCATTTCACTTGGGCTGAATGAAGATTTTTTCATCACCATTTGGTGAAGAAATTCGATATCTTCGTACTTGTCTGGACTGAAGTCCTCGGCTTTAATGACTCCAATGTTCAGCATATTTAACTTTTGCGAAATGTCTTCAATCAGCTGATTGACTTCAGCCGCTTTTTGCTCTGACAAGGGCGGCACGTCCTTTCCTGCATATATGTCGAATAATATGTCTATTTTAACAGAAATGCAAAAGAATAAAAGGGCTATTAAGATGACACGGAGATGTTTTTCTCCTTTTTCTCCTGCTTAATCTTATCAATGATTCGTTTGGATTCAAATACGACAACCCCTGATAAACCGATGAGCCCGATTAAGTTTGGAATCGCCATCAGCCCATTGAGCATATCTGCTACACCCCAAACGAAGTCATTTTTAAACACGGCACCGAAAAAGACAGCAATGACAAACACGATGCGATAATACATGACGTACGAATCCTTCGCCAAATATGTAAAGCATTTTTCACCATAATAGGACCAGCCAATGATGGTGGAATAGGCAAACAAGAGCAGACCGATTGCCACAATGGTTGAGCCAACTGGACCGAGAAAATGAGCAAAGGATAACGAGGTCAGCGCATCACTTTTCACTGTTAAATACATATCTGCCATGACAATGGTAATGCCAGTGATAGAACAAACAATGATTGTATCGATAAACACTTGCGTCATAGATACGAGAGCTTGACGGGCGGGCATATCCGTTTTCGCAGCCGCAGCAGCAATTGGTGCTGACCCAAGACCTGCTTCATTGGAAAATACTCCTCGTGCCACACCCCAGCGAATGACAGTTCCAATTGCACCACCTGCCACGGCTTGACCCGTAAAGGCATCTGAGAAAATAAGACCGACTGCGCCTGGAACGAGATCAGCATTCATGACAAGAATGATCAGACCGCAAATGACGTAAAATAAAGCCATGACGGGTACAAAAATAGATGTGACCCGGCCAATGCTCTTAATTCCGCCTAAAATCACGAGTGCCGTAAAAGCAGTAATGATAATACCTGTCACCCATGTTGGAATTTGAAAGGTAGAATTCATGACTCCTGAGATGGAATTAGACTGTACCAGGTTGCCGATCCCAAAGGCAGCACTGGCGCCGAAAACAGCAAATAGCACCCCTAGCCATTTCTGTTTCAATCCATGCTCTAAATAATACATAGGCCCGCCAGACATTTCGCCTTTTTCGTTTTTGATCCTGTATTTAACTGCAAGAACAGCTTCTGCAAACTTAGTGGCCATTCCGAAAAATGCAGCAAACCACATCCAGAATACCGCACCCGGACCACCCGCTATAACTGCCGAGGCCACACCTACGATATTCCCTGTACCGACAGTTGCAGCAAGAGCCGTCATTAACGCTTGGAAATGAGAAATATCTCCTTCTGACATTTTGTCTTGTTTAGAAAAAGCGAGCTTTAAAGAATAAGGAAGTAATCTAATTTGAATGAAGAGAACGCGAAAGGTGAGGTATATTCCAGTACCAACAATTAAAATCAATAGGGGAGGCCCCCACAAAAAATTGTTCATCGTCGTGACAAACTGCTCAATTATTCCCATCTAATATCCCCCTTTGTTTGTGTAATTCTCCTAAAGTTTCTCCTGTTTTTGTGTAATTTGTCAATGGCGATGAGAGCTTTTCTTGCAAAGTTTCCAAAAGAAAAAGGGCTTGATATGATAGAGAAAAGGTTTTCGAAAAGAACTCTTAGGGAAAAGATAGGAGGAGAATGAAGAATGATACATGTGTTATTCGTGTGTCTTGGCAATATTTGCAGGTCACCGATGGCAGAGGCCATGTTTAGAAAAAGAGTAGAAGATGAGGGGCTTAGCGAGCACTTTGTGATTGATTCAGCAGGGATTGGCGGCTGGCATCAAGGAAGTCCTCCGCATGAAGGAACGCGAAAGCTGCTTGATGAAAAAGGCATCAGCTATGAAGGAATGACTGCAAGACAAATCATGGAGAAGGATATCACCACATACGACTATATCATGGCGATGGATGCTGAAAATGTAGGGGCACTTCGCAGTATAGCCGGCTATGGGAAACATCACTTTATTGGCCGTCTTCTTGATTTTGTAGAAGACGACGATCGAGATGATGTGCCAGATCCTTATTACACTGGGAACTTTGAGGAAGTCCATGAATTAATTGAAACAGGAATTGACCGTTTTTTGACGTATGTAAAGAAAGAGAACCACCTTTAACTGAAAGGAGATCAGACGAGATGGAAGAAAAAAATCAAATCGTGCTCCGAGGAGCTGTCATAGGAGCAGCTTGCGGCGCATTGCTAACTTTATTTCATCGGCCAACGAGAATTGCACTCAAAGAGAAATGGAATGACTGCCAGCAAAAGCTGGATGAATACCGCCAGGAGCCAGGCAGAATATCGGCTTGCATGAAAGAAAAGATGGAAGAAACGAAGCAGCTGATGCGAACAGTCTCAGATGATTTGTCATTTTTAAATGAACAGGTCAATCAGTTAAAGGAAACAACCCCAAGGGTATTAGAAATTATTGAAGAAACAAAGGATCACTTTCAATCGAAACAGACAGATTGATCATTGGAGATGAGGCGTATGGGTTTTATTAAAGCGTTAATTGAACGCTTTTTGCTGCATGAAGGACCGGCAAAATCTGCTGAGCTTGCGTATTTCTTTTTGCTTTCATTATTTCCGTTTCTCATCTTCGTGCTGACACTGGTTGGGTATTTGCCGCTGACGTCAAAGGATGTCCTGAGCGTCATTTCTGGTTATGCGCCAGAAGGAGCGCTTTCGATGATTGAATCCATTGCCGATCAGACGCTGAATAATCGTAACGGCGGGTTATTATCGTTTGGGATTATTGCCGCCCTTTGGTCAGCATCTAACGGCATTAATGCCGTCGTCAGAGCTTTTAACCATGCTTACGAAGTTGAGGAGAATCGTTCCTTCATTCTCGTACGTTTAACATCGATTATCTTAACGATCGCGATGGTTTTGACCATTATTTTTGCCTTGATGCTGCCTGTCTTTGGAAAAGAACTTGGTTTATTTGTCGCTAAATTAGTCGGGCAGTCAGATGCCTTTCTCACCGTATGGACTGCGATGAGATGGATCATTAGCCCGCTGATTTTGTTGATTGTTTTTACATCCTTGTACTATTTTGCTCCAAACATTAGGCTGAAATTGAAATTTGTTCTGCCAGGTGCCATTTTTGCATCGATTGGATGGATTTTGGTCAGCATGCTGTTTTCATTTTACGTAGGCGAGTTTGCCAACTACAGTGCGATGTACGGAAGCATTGGGGGAATCATTATTTTAATGATCTGGTTTTATTTAACCGGCATCATGATTATCCTTGGCGGCGAGCTCAATGCGCTTTTACATAAACGTAAAATCGTACCAGGCAAGCTATAAAGAAATCCGGGCATCCTAAAGAAGAACGAACAAGTTCAATCTGAATGGATGGGGGAAATCACATATGTCCAAACAATCGAAAAAAGGCGGAAGCAATACGAAACAAAACAAAGGTCATCAGCCTAAGCACAAAACAAGCGGCAGTGCGAACGGGCAAAATGGATATCACTAAATGAAAAAACTCCTCTGCATAGCGCAGGGGAGTTTTTTTCATTTAGAAATGGATGCATTGGAGCTTTCACCCACTGCTGCCGTTCGCCCAAATCGAACGCAGAAAAACACGAATAATATCACGATGCTGACAAGGTAAAGTAAATTCATTCCTTCAAACGTTTGCACAAAGATTCCACCGAGAACAGGCCCGAGAATACTCCCCGCACTAAACGCCATCCCGCACATCAAATTTCCAGCAGGCAGCAGATGCTTTGGCAATAAGTCGGTCATATAACTGATGCCAAGTGAGAAGGTAGAGCCTACAGCCATTCCGGCAATAAAGAAACAAATCGCAACAGCCAAAACCGATTGAATGAAAATTCCTGCTAGTAGGAAAAAGAAAGACCCGACGAGTGTGACACATAAAATGATGCGGCGCCTGCCAAACCGGTCGCTGAGCATCCCGAGAGGTAGCTGAAAGACAATACTTCCAATGGCAAACGCAGGTAAAATAAACGCAACTGCATCTACTGTTACCCCGCTTCTGAGTGCATAAACAGGGAAGTTGCTATTGAGTGTCGTTTCTAAAAAGCCATAGCAAAAAGGCATCATAAAGGCGACCCAGCCAAATTGAAAGGCTTTCTTAAAGCGCTTCAAACTGTTTGTCTGCTCTGACGTCTGCACTTCGCCCGTATCTGGATATGTATTTTTCAAAACAAAAACAAGCAGCCAAATACATAAACTAACGGCACCAGAAACAATGAAAGGTAAAGATGGGTTGATTTCAATGAGTGGTGTTAAAAAAGGTCCAGCGGCAAAACCGAGTCCAAAGGATAACCCATACAATGAAATATTTCGCCCGCGATTTCTCGATGACGATGCATAGGTCACCCACGTCTGTGTAGAGAAATGCAGCATATGATCACCAATCCCGATCATGAGCCGCAGGAAGAACCAGACGACATAAGATTCAAAAAACACAAAGCTAAACAAGCTTAAAAAGACAGCAGCGCCCCCAATGACAATTAACGGCTTAAACCCAAACCGGCGAAGCGGCGCTTCCATAAAGGGAGATGCTAGCAGCACGCCAAGATATAAGCCTGTGGCATGCAGACCGTTTAACGTAGGAGAAGTGCCGGCATGTTCAAAAATAATCGAAATGACAGGCAATAACGCTCCCTGCGAAAAACCAGATACAGATACAAGTAAAATTAAAATCATAAAGTGAATTCTCGACATAAGAAGCTCCTTACAAGTTCATATTTTCATCGTACAATGGAACCATAGGGGTTTCAATAGAAAGGTGGAAAAGGAATGAAACTGATATACGAAACGGACCGGTGGATTGCGGGAACAGATGAAAAGCAGCTGTATATCTCAGGAAAAGAAGAAATGGGGTACAGGCCATCTCAATTGTTCACCTCAGCTATTGCAGGCTGCTTTGGAGAAATGCTCATTCATGTATGCCGGAAAAAGCGAATATCCTGTGAAGGGCTGACGATCACACCTGAAACGACAAGAGGAGGAGCTGTAAACAAAATCTCCCGTATTCATTTACATATCATTTTTGAACACATCAATACATCTAAAGAACAAATAGATAAAGTCATCACAATTGCTTTGAAGCATTGTTCGATGGTGCAGTCTGTGAAAGGAAGTATTGAGGTCACCTTTTCACACGAGCGAATCTAAATGTATATGATGCCGGCACTCACGAAAGAATAACAATCAGACATATGTAAAGGAGAATGGCTGTATGAATCGTTTGTTTCTTGTGATTGTCGCAATTGGTGTGCCGCTATCGGTCATTGGCAGTTTTCTTCATTTCCCGCAGGTCATCATGTTTGCCGTGTATTGTATCGCCATTATTGGTCTTGCTAGTTTTATGGGAAGAGCCACAGAAAGTCTTGCCATCATAGCGGGCCCAAGAATTGGCGGGCTTTTAAACGCCACATTTGGAAATGCGGTAGAGTTAATTATTTCATTTTTTGCATTAAAGCAAGGACTGACAGCTATTGTACTTGCTTCATTAACTGGATCAGTTATCGGAAACTTACTGCTTGTGGCGGGGCTGTCTTTTTTCGTTGGCGGATTAAAATATAAGCGCCAAGTGTTCAATGTCCACGATGCAAGGCACAACTCGGGCTTGCTCATGTTTGCCATTATTGTGGCGTTTGTCATTCCAGAAGTGTTTTCGGTGGAGATGGCTGAGGATAAACAATTTGTTTTAAGCATTGGAATTAGCATTGTGATGATTTTGCTTTATGTCGCAGCGCTCTATTTCAAACTGGTCAGCCACCGCGGAGTCTATGTTGCCAAGCTGGAGAGCATGGACGGGGAAGCGGAGACGGAAGAAGAAACACCTGAATGGTCTGGTAAGTTTGCCACTGTGATTTTGCTGCTTGCGACGATTGCCGTTGCGTACATTTCAGAGCGCCTCGTCCATACATTTGATACGGTGGGAGAACAATTTGGCTGGAGTGAGCTGTTTATCGGAGTCATTATTGTGGCCATCGTCGGAAATGCCGCAGAACATGCCTCTGCTGTCATCATGGCGTATAAAAACAAAATGGATGTCGCAGTGGAAATAGCTTTTGGTTCCACACTTCAGGTTGCGATGATGGTGGCACCAATCCTTGTCATCAGCTCGCTTTTTTTCAATACGCAGATGCCGCTCATTTTCTCCTTACCAGAGCTTATTGCGATGGCATCCGCTGTATTACTCACAGTCATTTTATCTAATGACGGAGATACCAATTGGTTTGAAGGTGCCACATTGCTTGCTGCCTATTTCATTATGGCGATTGGATTTTTCCTTTTATAATCTTTTGTGGATAAGGGACGTCTTTGCGGAAAATACTATGGAAAAATGAATGAGAAAGAGTGATGATATGAAAAAGATGCCCCGCATCATGTTTGTTGTTCTCTTATCCTTAAGTTTTCTATACAGCTTTCCACTAGAGGCGGCGAAGCCATTTAAAGTGCCATCCTCTGTCGCCAGTATCTCAAAGGAGAATACGTATCCGAATGCGTCACAGGATCAGCCCCTGCTCCAGCCGAGTGAGCTGACAGCTGAATTGTTCAAAACAACGAATGTACCGATTGAAAATACCCATTTGATCAAAATGCTGAATGAATCCAGCATTTCAGGGACGCCATTAGCGGTTGGATACCGCGCGACCATTTTCCTCGGGAGATGGGCGCTGAGCTACGATTCAAACGAAACGGTTGCGAACTGGGAATACAAAAAAGTGAATACGAACCACATTGATAATAGAGGCGGCAACAAAACAGCCATTGGAAAATACGTTCAAAAGCAGCAAGTGAAAGTGAGCGGCGGGCTCACAGCAAAGGTGCCAAACCCGGAAGATGTGAAAACATTGATGATGCAAAAAGCCATTCAAAAAACAAAGCTGCCCCTCGCTTTTGACACAGTGATTGGCGCAGGAACAAAACGAGATCAGTCGTACCATGTATCTCCGAAAAAAGCAGCTTCGCTTCATGCCTATGCACCAGCGATTAACGAAAAAGGAAAGGTGACATACGGAGAAGTGTACCTTGTGCTTAAAGGAAATAAACGAAAACTCGTCGTGAAAAACGTGACCTCGCAAGGAATCGGCGCTTGGATTCCTGTGCAGGATCACCTGACGTTTGGTTTTCAAGGGATGAATTAAAACAGTCATCTCCTCTTATCAAGAGAGGAGATGACTGTTTTTTTGCTAATTGGATTTCTCTTTTTCCCGTTTCAGTTCACTCTTGTAAAAATCAAAGAGGTTATAGAAAAACCATAAGATGAAAAGAAAGAAGATCACTTTAGTCAATATCGTTAAATTGTTGAAAATAAAACATAGACCAAGAAACGGGAGGATCATAAATCCATAATAAGAAAACCATCATGTTTTAAAGATGGAACTCAGCTCCTTAAAAACTTGTAGAAATTAACATGATATTCACATGGTACATTTTTTTGAGAAAATAAAAAAGCCATAGTAGAAGTTGAATGAACCCAACCACTACTATGGCTTAAATTTTTATTCCCCTAAATCCACATTATGATAAACCTGCTGCACGTCTTCAAGCTCTTCTAATACATCGATTAGTTTCTCGAATTGTGCTTTAGATTCATCGTCTAATGTCACTTCGTTTTGAGGAAGCATCGTGATTTCAGCGACAGTAAATTCTTGAGCGCCGGCTTGTTTGAATGCTTCTTGTACTTGATGGAATTGATCTGGTTCAGCGTATACGATCACCGTTTCATCTTCTTCCATGATGTCACGTACATCGATATCTGCTTCCATTAACAGTTCAAGCGTTTCTTCTTCGCTTTTCCCTTCGACACCGATGACTGCCGTTTGGTCAAACATGTAAGCAACAGAACCACTTACGCCCATGTTTCCACCGTTTTTCCCGAAGGCTGCTCGAACATCTGACGCTGTGCGGTTGACGTTATTGGTGAGGGCATCAACGATCACCATCGATCCACTTGGACCAAATCCTTCGTAGCGCAGCTCATCGAAATTCTCTTCCGCACCGCCTTTTGCTTTTTCAATGGCACGGTCTACAATGTGTTTTGGGACACTATATGTTTTTGCACGTTCTAGGACAAAACGAAGTGCTTGGTTTGATTCTGGGTTTGGCTCACCTTGTTTGGCAGCCACATAGATTTCACGCCCGAATTTTGCGTAAATACGACTTGTACTGGCATCCTTTGATGCTTTCTTTTCTTTAATGTTGTTCCACTTACGACCCATCTTATTCACTCTCTTTCACTTAGTAAATACACAGTATGAGGGTCCCCATGCTGCATGAAATCATTCTGCCTTCTATTATACATGAATCAGTCAAGAGGATAGAAGTAAGAGGGCTGAAATGAAGAGATTTCTCAGTTGATGTGTCCAAGCTGTTCAAGCGTTTCATGCTGCTTGTGAGATTTCGTCAGCTCGTCGCACCGAATGATCCTGCCATCTAATAACGTGAAAAGAGCCATGACATCAATTAAACCCCGATCCCCGCTTGCGAGTTCCACATGTACAGTGTAACGAAAACACCCTTGCTGCGTATCTTCATCAAATAACACATCATGAAAAGCGGGGATCTCAAGCTGTTTTGTCAATCCTTTTAATGTGGATAGATGCTTTTTAAACTCATCAAGTGTCGAAACCTTTCCATCAGTCACTTGCTGATAATCAGGTGAAAAATAAGCCTCCACTTTTTCTATATTGAATTTGATTAATACCTCTTCATACATCTCTTTAATAAATGATATCGCTTCTTTTTTTGTCATGAATCAACATCCTCTCTTTATGTTAACTAGTTAACTATATTCCATTATAATTAACTAGTTAACAAAAAACAATCAAAAAAATAACCCCATCATAAATGAGGTTATTTTGCTGGCTGGGGATAAACGAGATCTTCAAGCAATTTGACATCATGCTGATGAAGTTGTTTGATCATTTCTTTTCGGACAGCGAGGGCAGCATCGAAGTATTTTTCGTCTTCGACCATTCCTTTCACTGTGATCTCAATCCCGCGGTTCAGCTTGTTCAGGCCCATAATGCCATGGACTTGAAACGGTTCAATGGCATGTTGAAATTCATCTTTTTTGAGAAAATCATGATGTATCTGATTTAAATTGTCACAGGCCGTTTCGAGTGCTTGAAAGGCTGTATCTGGGTTTTGATTCGCACTAATTAATACAGACTCCGTAATCCGCATGTAGTGCATGTTATAGTTTTGAATTTGCCGGATGTCTCCGTTAGAAATGGTTAACAGCTTGCCGCTCCATTCTCTAATTTGCAGAGAGCGGAGACCAATCTCTTCAATCGTTCCATTAAAGAGGTTATTTACTGTCACATAATCCCCTTTATGAATCTGACGTTCATAGATCAGAAAAATGCCTGCTAAAATATCGCGAATCAGCGTCTGGGCGCCAAAACCGATGACGATCCCAGCAACACCAGCACCTGCAAGAATTTTCCCGAAATCATGAAAGAAGAGAGAAATGACATACATTACAAAGCAAATCGAAGCGGTGTATTTTGTAACAGATTTGACCAAGCTCTCGATCGTTTTTTTCTTCTTGTCCTCTATAAACTCCGTTCGTTTAAAGAAAATTTGAAGCGCTTTGTTAATCATAAAGACGGCAAGCCAAAGAACGAGTCCAACAAGGAGAATTTCAATGTATTTGTTCTTGACTATTGTCAGAAAAGTATCGTCCATCTATCGGTTACCCCCTGGCTGTACGAGAAGTAAAATCAACATCTTGATAATAGCTGTTTTTCACAAGAACATTCGGACCGAGGCATTGTACGCTTGGACAATGGCAATTCAGCTCTTTTGCTAATTTTGTGTCCATCCAGCGTGAATAAGCAGATTGCAACGTATCAGTAGCAATGTTTCCAAGCGCCGGTGTATCGCCAAAGTCTGTCACAATAATATTCCCATCAAAAATATTCACATTCAAACGTGAGCGGCCGTCAGGGTCATTTCGTACTGTAACATTTTTCTCCTGGCGTAATCGCTTGAGGAGGCGCTGGTCTTCTTCATCTGTGCTGCAAGAATAAAATGGCAGGGTGCCAAACAGCATCCATGTGTTCTGATCACGAATATTCAGCAGCTGATGAATCGCATCACGCATTTGCGGTAGCGTCAATGATTCAAGGGCGCTGGCAAAATCACTTGGGTACATCGGGTGAACCTCGTGGCGCTGGCATTTCATTTCCTCCACGATTTGCCGGTGGATGTGTTCAATATATGGAAGCGTGCGCTTATTCAGCATGGTTTCAGCAGATACGGTAACACCTGCTTTGACAAGTGCCCGGCTATTTTCAATCATGCGGTTAAATAATTTCTCGCGCTGCTCAAAGGTTGGTTTTCTGTCCATCATCGCAAAACCGACCGTTGCAAACTCTTCGACAGTTCCCCAGTTATGTGAGATGTGAAGGACATCTAAGTATGGAATAATTTCTTCATATCGCGCCAAATCAAGTGTTAAGTTTGAATTGATCTGTGTACGGACGCCGCGTTCATGGGCATATTTTAATAAAGGGACGACATATTCCCGCACAGATTTGAGAGAAAGCATAGGCTCTCCGCCTGTAATACTGATTGAGCGCAGGAGCGGAACTTCATCTAAACGGCGAAGTAACAAATCAAGCGGCAGTGCATGTGGGTCTTTCGGCTGCAAAGTATAGCCAACCGCACAGTGCTCACATCTCATGTTACACAACGTCGTTGTCGTAAATTCAATATTTGTCAGCTTCATTTCTCCGTAATCCTGCACATCGAGATAGGCTTCCCAAGGGTCATATGCAGGTGTAATCGGACGAAGTGCTGTTTTTTGGTTCATGGTATCTATCTCCTTTTCATTCGGGCAAACGTGGACCCGCCAACAGTTAATTTTAAGCCCCATCACCGTTATACGCAAGTGGGGTTTCATTGATTTACAAGGGAAAAAAAGATAAGCTAGAAACAAATGCTAAAGGGAGTGTATCTATGGGCAAGGCAGCAGACAGCAAAGAGCAGCAGGTTGATTATTTAAAGAACCGATTAGATATGTTTATGAATGTGATTGATTCATTAGATCCTGAATCAACAGATGTTGAGGATATAGACAGACTGATCCAGATGATTGACGACTTAGAAGCGAAATATGAACGGTTTAAAAACGATTGGAAGGAAGAATAGCTCGCGCAGTGCGGGCTTTTTTCTTTAATTTGGCAGGTGAATCAATGTATGAGTCTCGGTCTTATTCTGCACAATAGAAGAAAAACCGGGAAGTGACGTAAATGAAAAAATACATGCTCATCTGTTTATGTGCGCTTTTTGTATCCATGCCTCTCTCAGAAGCGGAAGCCGTGTCTAATAAGCCCGTCCATTGGGGATTTGCGAAAAGCAAAGAACACAAGCCAGCAGATGCGGGTAAAGAATTGAACGTCCTTTTAAAAAAGTATGATGCCTTTTATTTAGGAAACACGAAAAAGAAAGAGATTTATTTTACCTTCGACAATGGCTATGAAAATGGGTACACGCCGAAGATCTTAGATGTGCTGAAAAAACATCAAGTACCAGGCACCTTTTTTGTGACAGGGCACTTTGTAAAGGATCAGCCTGAGCTCGTCAAACGGATGGCAGAGGAAGGTCATATCATTGGCAACCACTCCTATCACCATCCAGATTTAACAACAAAGAGTACGAAAGAAATCAAAGAAGAGCTGGGGCGTGTCAATGAAGCCGTGTACAAAATCACTGGAAAACAAGACAACCTCTATCTTCGTCCGCCGCGCGGTGTATTCAGTGAAAGAGTGCTGAAGGAAACAAAAGAGCTCGGCTACCAAACCGTTTTTTGGTCAGTGGCGTTTGTGGACTGGCATATTCATCATCAAAAGGGAAAACAGTATGCTTACGATCAAATGATGAAGCAGGCGCACCCAGGTGCCATTTACTTACTTCATACCGTCTCAAGGGACAATGCAGAGGCATTGGATGATGCCATCACGGCCCTGAAAAAACAAGGTTATTCCTTTAAAAGCCTAGACGATCTCATGCTTGAAAAAGTATGGCATCTCCCTCAGCTATAGAAAAAAGCTTGCAGAAGACCTGCGAGCTTTTTCTTTATCCTTCTCTTATTTTACGCTGAAACAAAATCGGGTGATGACGCGTAAAAGAGTCAATCAAGCCCTCACCAAAAATCGTGATTGTTTGCTCCCAAGGATGTCCTAGCAAGCCCCAATGCATCTCTTTTGATAAAAAGAAATCATAATCCCCGTTAGGAAGCACAGGGACTCTCCATTCCCCAATTTCATCTTTTTCAAATGACTCGTATGGTGTGATCCAGTAGCATTCGTGCTGCCAATCGAGTGCCAGCATATATTCGTCTGTTCTCATATGCTCCTGAAAAGCAAGTAACGCTTTCTCTTCAAGGTCTTTCTCCGCATGTAGAAGGGAAGGGTCCTCAAAATAAGCAGAAATATCATATGTAATATAAGGAGATGGTACGTGGAATGAGGGAAAACGAGAGATGCTTGGATTAAATTTGAAATCTCGATAGAACGTCTTCCATACCAGCCTTAGTTCTTGATGAGTCAATGGAATCCAGTTTTCCACCTTAACCGCCCCCAAGCTATTCTCTCAACAAATTATTTGAAAATGCGGAACCATCCTTTATGCTTAAACCACAAAAGCATACCCGAGACGAGCAGACCCATGAAAATCAGCACCCCAAAATAGCCATACTTCCAGTGTAATTCAGGCATGTTATCAAAGTTCATTCCGTACACCCCAACAATAAAGGTCAGTGGGATAAAAATAGTCGACACAATGGTCAATGTCATCATGATCGCATTCATTCGATTGGAATTCAGCGTCTGATAGCTGTCTCTTAAATCTGCTGTCATTTCTCGGTTCGATTCGACAATCTCTGTTAATTTCAATAAGTGATCATAAATATCATTAAAATATGCTTGACGATTTGTATCGCTTTTCATCATGTGCGTGTTTACAATACGATATAAAAGATCCCTCATCGGGATAATCGTTCGTCGCAGCTTGAGCAAATCGGATCGAATTCCGAATACTTCGTTCATCAGCGTTCCATATGTTTTATGACCTTCTTCATCCTCAATTTCATTCAGCCTGTCCTCAATTTGATAAATAATAGGGAAATAATCATCGGTAAGCTGATCAATCAGCATATAAGCAATATGCTCAGGTCCGCTATTTCGGGTTTTGTCAGATTCTTTGAGCTTTCGAATGACACGGTCAATGTATGGCGCCTCCTTCAAATGAAAGGTCACGATATAATTGTCACCGACAAACAGATCGATTTCCTCAGATCGAAGCGTCTTTTGATTCAGGGCATGAAGCACGAAAAATAAATACCCTTCATAAAAATCAAGCTTCGGCCGCTGTAAATAATGGAAGCAATCCTCAATCGCAAGCGGATGGAACTGAAAGTATTCCTTCAAAAGCGCTGCTTCCTTTTCTGTTGGCGCATGGAAATCAATCCAGTACCAGGCGATATCGGGGCTTGAAAGCTGCTGTAATGTTGCATGTTCAATCAAGTCGCCGTTTTTTGTCACTGCAATTTTTTTCAGCATGTGCACCCCTCCAGACTTGCATTATATCATGAAGCAGCACCGGTGAACTTATACGTGTTCTGCATAAAAAAAGCCGATCTCATCACTGAGATCGGTCCAATGTGCGTGTATGATTGATGGATAAAAACGAGAATTAAGGACGACGGAAGTTGACGAAACCACCGTTACGGTCGAACCAGCCTCTAAATGCCCAGTTGATGTAGCCGCCGTCACCTTTGTTTGTGAAAGATCCATTTTCAAATACCCAAACTCCGTAAGTAATGCTTCCGTATTTCACAGTAGCAAACGTTTTGACTCCGTTGAAACGAGTCTCATAACCTTGGCTTAAGTTAAATACCATGACATTGTATTTTGAGCCCGCAGCATAGAAAGCAGACTCCATTAGTCCTTTGACAAAGCCTTCACGGTTTGTGTTAGCATTTGCAGCATTGATTAATGCATTAGCTATACCAAGTACGTCAAAGTTAATATTAACGTTTCCTGCGGTTGTAGATGCTTTACTTTCAACAGCTTTGTTTAAAACAGTTTGCTGAACAGTAGTTGAAACTGGAGTAGTTTTTTGTTCAGCAGCGTCAGCGAATACTGGTAGTGTCGAAGAAACAGCAGTGGCAAGGGCAACAGAAAGAATGGTTTTTTTCATTGGTCGGATCTCCTTTGTTTTTAAATTTTGGGTCTTTCTTTTCGTAAAAAGTGAAACTAGGTGAAGCCGGTTATCAATGAGGTAAAATATGGTCCTGCAAGATAAAACAAATGATTGCCTAATCAGCTAATTCCTTTGTTCACCTCCTTGATATGTCATAATTATACAAATGTTTTCGGAATAGAAGATATCACCCAGAGGTTCTATTTCTAATTTAAGGTAAATAATCCTAAAATATTGAAGGATGCTGTCGAATTTTAGCTGAATTCGACTAAAAATGTTTCTTCATCCAAAAGGAAAATGACCGTAAATAAGGAAGATATAACTGATAAATTCTTGTACTCTTTATGTTTAAAAGTATTCAATATGGAGAATCATTCATGCAAAGTGAAACAATCGCATCTGCGTGTTTGCAGAAAGGAAGAGGAAAACATGTGGGAAAAAGAGCTGGTGGTGGAGCCGCCGTATCATTTCGATCAAGTGCTCAGACGCTTATCAAGTGATCCATTAAAAGCAGTCGATTTGAATAAACGAGAAATCAAAGTACCAATTAGGTTAGAACAAAAATCACACGTTGTCGTCGTTCAAGCCATCGGAACAAAAGAAGCACCCACGTTTCGGGTGCAAGGAAAAGGTCCTGAGGAACCTCTCATATCTGAGGTGAAGCGGATATTTGGTATGGAGCATCAATTACACGCTGTGCATGAGCATTTTTCTCAAACGAATTTAGCGTCCATATTTGAGCGTCATGTCGGGACACCGCTCATGCTGGATTTTCATTTATATCATTGTTTGATGAAATGCATCATTCATCAGCAGCTCAATCTGGCGTTTGCTTATGAGCTCACGAAACGGTTTGTTCATACGTACGGTGAGCAAATAGAAGGTGTTTGGTTTGATCCTTTACCGGAAGCCATCGCCTCACTTGAAACAGAGGATTTGAGAAAGCTCCAATTTAGTCAGCGGAAAGCGGAATATGTCATCGATGTATCGAAGCGAATTGTGAGCGGCTCTCTTTGTTTAGAAGAATTACACGATTTAACTGATCTGGAGGTGGAAGAACGTCTGCTTCCGATTAGAGGGATTGGACCTTGGACAGTTCAAAATGTGCTCATGAATGGACTTGGAAGACCAAATCTCTTTCCGATGGCAGATATCGGTATTCAAAACGCCATCAAGCGGCACTTTGACCTGCCTGAAAAGCCGACAAAAGAAGAAATGGCAGCATTAAGCAAGGAGTGGACCCCGTATTTAAGCTACGCTTCTTTATATTTATGGAGAAGCATTGAGACAGATAAATAAATGAAAGGGATTTTCTCTCTTTGTCCAAGTCATGATATACTAATGAGATGGAATAAAATGAAGACAACCTATCAAGGGTTCAGATAGAACGGAGAGAATGAAGTGAAGGAAAAACAGCAAGGTGCCCTTTTACAAAAGGGACAGCAGTTCCCGCTTACCATTAAACGCCTTGGCATTAATGGGGAAGGGGTCGGTTATTTTAAAAAGCAAGTGGTCTTTGTCCCGGGTGCGCTTCCAGGCGAAGAAGTGGTTGTGGAAGCAACGAATGTCCAAGCAAAATATGCAGAAGGTACGGTTAGAAAAGTCCGAAAGCGCTCCGAGCATCGAGTGAAACCGCCATGCCCAGTATACGAGCAGTGCGGAGGCTGTCAGCTACAGCATTTGGCATACGAGCAGCAGCTAAAGGAAAAACGAGATATTGTCATTCAATCAATGGAACGACACACGAAGCTATCGGTCGAAACGCTAGATATTAGACCAACGATCGGCATGGAAGATCCGTGGCACTACCGAAACAAAAGCCAGTTCCAAGTAGGGCGTTCTCACAGCGGTGACATCATTGCTGGACTTTACGGACTGAACTCTCATAAGCTTGTACCGATCAAGGAATGTATCGTGCAGCATCCAAATACGAACAAAACAACGGGCGTTGTCCGCAAAATCTTAGAGAAATTCGGTGTATCGGTCTACAATGAACGGACAAGAAAAGGCGACGTACGCTCAATTGTCGTGCGTGTCGGCTTTGAAACAGGGGAAGTACAAGTCGTCCTTGTCACATCGAAACCTGAATTTCCAAAGAAAAAAGAAATCGCCGAAGCCATTCAAAAACGTCTGCCAGAAGTGACGTCCATTATGCACAATGTCAACGGTGAAAAAACGTCGGTTATCTTTGGCCATAAGACATCTCACCTAGCTGGCAACATGGTCATTCAAGAATTTTTAGGAGACGTCTCCTTTGAACTGAGTGCACGTGCTTTCTTCCAATTGAATCCGAAGCAAACGCTAAAGCTTTACGACGAAGCGAAAAAAGCGGCCAAACTGACTGGCAAAGAAAAGGTTGTCGATGCATATTGCGGCGTTGGAACCATTGGTATGTGGCTCTCAGATGGTGCAAAAGAAGTAAGAGGAATGGATGTCATCAAAGAATCGATTGATGATGCCAAGAAAAATGCCAAAAAACACGGCATGAAAAACGCGACCTATGTGACAGGAACAGCTGAACACTGGCTGCCAAAATGGGTCAAAGAAGGCTTCCGTCCTGACGTCATCGTCGTGGACCCGCCAAGAACAGGCTGCGAGCGCACCTTCTTAGACACTGTCAAACAAGTCAAACCAAAACGCTTTGTCTACGTCTCTTGCAACCCATCCACACTAGCAAAAGACCTTGAATACATGTCAAAAGACTACAAAATCGAATACATGCAGCCATTGGATATGTTTCCGCAAACGGCGCATGTGGAGACAGTTGTATCAATGGTTAGAGTATAAAAAGTGAAGTGAATAAAGACTGTCCGTGATTTGAATACTGGTGTCTAGCTGGTAGGATGATCACGGATTTTTTTTATACTGATCCATAGGTGTCGATCAGAGTAAACCATATAAAGGAGATAGAGGAGGATGAAAATGAGTCAATTCGATATTCTAACAAAATACATACCACTGCTTCAGGAAGATCATATTGGAGAATGGGTAATCGATCAAGAAAATGATGGCACAGCTGAACATCCGATTCAGATGCCCTTTGTGAATTATTCCGAAACGGTTCGTCACTTGATCGAAGATGTTTATACCTTTGCAAAACAACATCAAGAGCTGCAGCTTACCCGCTACAGAGAGAACCTCAAAGAAAATGGGATTGAAGGTGGATCGAACGATATGGAGAATGTGGACATTTCAAATTTAAATGCGCAGTGTGTGCTTGCTCTCATGATGGGGGTTGTAAGAGCCGAACGATTTAGCGAGGGTGCCATATTCAATTTCTTTAAAAGTGGAGATATTGTAAAGTGCCTGGAAAGATTGGATTGTTTGGAGTAAATGAATAAATTCAAGGGGTGATGGCATGTGCTCCGCTCTTATCAGAAAGCATTCTTTTAAAAGTGAATCGAAAACCTTCGTTTTAGGCACTATTTGAAAATAGTGCTTTTTTGTTTCTACCGAAGCGAATCGACATTTTTAAATTCTTCAGTTGACTTTCCCCTTAACTGAAAGGTTTATACTTTGATCAGATCAACAAAACGGAGGAGATGCAGGATGTTCAAGATTGGTGATTTTTCTATGTTAAGTAAAGTCCCTGTCAAAACCTTAAGATATTATGACCAAATTGATTTATTAAAGCCTAAGCAGATCGATCAGGATTCGGGATACCGTTATTACTCAGCTGAGCAGCTGCTTGAGGTCAATCGAATTTTTCTGTACAAGGAATTGGGCTTTACGTTAAAGCAAATGGCTCAGCTGCTTCGTGAAGATATTTCGGTAGAGCAGATTCAGGGCATGTTTCTGCTGAAAGAAAGTGAGATTCAGCAATTGATCGAGAGAGAACAACAGAAATTAGCGCGTATTAAGGAGCGGATGCACCTCATCAAACGAGAGGGGTGTGTTGAAAAAGAACAGGAGGTCATCATCAAATCTGTTGAAAGCAAACGCATCATGTCTTTTCAAACTAACGGAACTGTTGATGAGATCCCCTCATTCTTTCAAACGTTTCATCATTTATTACTTAAAAATCAACAAGAATCGATCTCGGGACCACAAGTGGTGCTGTGGAGGGACTCATTCGAAAAAGAAAGTGAGTTCGAATTTGAGGTAGGGTATTCCGTCAAATCGTTAAGGGGCACTCTTCCTCAAGGAATCAAGATACGTACGTTACCTGCAGAAGAAACCATGGCGACGCTGTTATTTCATTCACATTCTCCATCCGCACAAACTGCTTGTATTGACCTGGCAACATGGATCGAAAATAACGGATACCGCGTGAAAGAAGACCAGCCGGGCCGAGAGATTTATTACCCTTTGTCTGAAAATGAAGAAGGCAGACTCATTGAAATTCAAATTCCTATTAAAGATGAGATCAAATCGTAAACTTTGCCCAAAGGAGAAAAGTCACGATGAAAAATAAAACCGTTGTCTATTTACTTGCATTAGCAGCCTTTTTAATTGGAACGATTGAATATATCATTACAGGCATTATCCAGATGGTCGCAGATGATTTACATGTCACGACGTCTGCTGCTGGATTATTGGTCACGTCTTTAGCTCTCTCAGCAGCCATCGGCGCACCGATTGTCATTGCACTGACGATCAATATGGACCGCAGAAAAATACTATCATGGATGCTGATCATTTTTATTTTAAGTAATTTCATCACAAGTGTCAGCCATTCGTTTGAAATGGTAATGATGACAAGGATTTTACAAGGAATCAGTGGGGGGACGGCTATTGTAGTGGCAATGGCTGTTGCGACTCGTCTTGTAGAACGTGAAAAAAGAGGAACAGCCATTGGCATCATTTTAATGGGATTAAGCAGCTCCTTGGTTTTGGGCGTTCCCATCGGGACATTTCTAAGCAGTATAATCGGATGGAAAGCATTATTCGCAACCATTGGATTGATCACGCTTATTCCGCTGATTGTTGTGTATAGGCGAATTCCCTCTATGAAAGAACAAGAACCGGTGACACTTGGTATGCAATTATCGATTTTAAAAGATAAGCGAATATTACTTGCGGTGTCAGTGACGCTATTCTATGTAGGTGGATATTCCACGTTATTTACCTATTTAACGCCCTTCCTGCAAGCATCAGCAAACCTTAGTATCACAGAAATCAGTGGCATTTTATTACTAGCTGGAATATGCAGCTTTTTGGGCTCCAGCCTTGGAGGGATTGCGGCAGATAAAAAGGGCCCAATATTCACGATTTTCTCAGGAATCATTTTGCAAATCATCATGCTCATGCTGCTAGCATTTGTCACAGGGAATCTCGTGGTCATGGTGGCTGTCATCATGATATGGATGATCGCTACATGGAGCACATCACCAGCTCAGCAGCTATATCTTGTAACACTTGTACCAAAATCTCCTGATATCGCATTAAGTGTCAATACATCATTTATTCAATTCGGATTTGCCTTAGGCTCTGGTGTAGGAGGGATTTTGTTAAGCGAAACATCTATATTAAACCTAAGCTGGATCAGTGCTGGAACCGTTTTTCTCGCTTTACTCATGACCATTCTAATGGTGGCGTTTGACCGTTTTTCTCAGCATAAGAGTTTGAAGGTGCTCGAACAAGGAAGCTAACTTAAATTCAATTTTGTATAGAAGGAACTACTTATTTCGGGTAGTTCCTTTTTGATTTGAAGAATGAACCAGTGAAGTTGTATATTTGCTACAATAGGAGTCAATATCCAAAGAATGAAGGCATCAACAAATTTCTTTTAAAAACGATGAATGTCTAACAAAAGAACTGCTAGACGAGGAGAGAAAATAGAATGCAAATAAGTGAGGATATCATCAATCGAAAAGGCGCTCGAAAGGGGACTGATATCCCTCGTGACGTCTGGATCCTTTTGAATCAGGGAGAGATCGAAAGTGTGAATTTAACTGAATGGCTGGCTGTCAATCATATGACGCTAATACAGCATGTTTTGCCGTCCGTTGGTTTAGACCATTATATAGACGATATTTCATCTGAGATCACTAAACAAAAAGCTGAATCAGGAATGAAAGCAATTCGTCTCATCGGTCAATTGTTAGATGAAGTGCTACACGAAGAGAATGAGGAAAAACAAGCGGAAGTACTACAGGCATTTGCTCACCACGTATCTGATAGCGTTCGCTGTTGGGCTGCTTATATGAACAAACAACACTTATCAACTCTGGAAGAGAAACTTGCGTACATTCAGCCATTTGCAGCTGATCATCATTTTGGTGTACGAGAAATTGCGTGGATGTCAGTGAGAGAAAGCCTCAGTCATCAGCTTGATCAAAGTATAGAATATTTAACAGAATGGGCAAAAAGCGGGGATGAAAATATTCGCCGGTTCTCTGTAGAGTCGATCCGTCCTAGAGGGGTATGGACAAAGCATATTGAGTTATTAAAACAAGAGCCAGAGAGGGCACTGCCTATTCTAAATTTACTCAAATCCGATCTATCAACATATGTTCAAGATTCTGTAGGAAACTGGCTCAATGACGCTAGTAAAACACAGCCAAATTGGGTCATGAACCTTTGCGAACAGTGGTCTAAGGAATCTGATACAAAAGCGACTAGCAGAATTATCAAGAAAGCGAAGAGAACGATTTGTGAAGGGGAATCTGTGAATAAGAGCTTGAACTGAAATCCTTTTTTGAGGGGATTTCTATCTATAAATCATTCAGAAAGAAAAGTCTCAAAGCGAGCTCAGTAAACAGATTGCTCCATTTCGTGGGATATAGTCTCTTCAATTCTGCATTCTATATATATCTTATCCTCTCATTGTCATACTTTTGAATGAAATTGACTCAATAGAATTGACGCAAGAGCCATGAATAGGTGAAGATGAAATAAACTGTAAGATAAAGGGAGACAAATGATGATACATATCGTATTTGGGGCAGCACCTGCCGGTAGTTTAAAACAAGCATTACGTGAAATGAAGCAAGATCAAGTAAATAATATTATCGCCTTTGATGACATTTATTCGATTGGACCCCTTTTGCATTTGCATGAACATGAAGGACAGGAGAAGCGTATAGAGTGGCTGCGTAACGTGATATCAAATGAATTTGGCTATTTTGATGACATGGTCAACGATCAGCATAGAATGCTTCAACAAATAAAAGATATAAAAGATGGTACGCGTATCCTCATCTGGACAGGCAGTAATGCACATGAGCAAATTGGTTTACGATATGCCATCTATTTATTAAAAGAGAAAAACATTGAATTGACTCTACTCAATACAACGACTGCATTTGATCAGCTGTTCAATACAAATACAAGACGAATGGATATTCGCCATGCCGGGGAAATTACAACTGAAAAATTGAAGGTTTTGTACAGATGTAAAGAGCACATTCACGCAGTATCAAAAGAAGAAAGAGAGAAATTACAAAACGAATGGCTTTCATTTGCTAAAGAAAATCATACGCTGCGGATATGGCAAAAAGGAAAAACGATCAGTGTACCAGAAGATGAATTTGATGCTTATTTAGTGAAAATGGCTAAGCGGCTTCATCAGTCCGAGCCAGAAGAGGAGTACATCGTAACTCCACGCTTAATAGGAGAAGTCATTGGTCATTTAGATCAGTATATCGGTGATGATTTTATCGAGTATCGGATAAAGACATTAATTGATCAAGGCATTTTTGACATGATAGGACGACGAACTTCCATGCGTTATTACTCAATTAAACTGACAGAATTCGGTCAGCACTTCAAAAAATGGGTGTGCTGCCGTGAATTTGAGGATCATCCTTTTGTGAAAATTGAAGGAGATTACGGTGGTGAACCTTTTCATTGTGGGCATTGTCAATGTCATCTAGAAAGAGATGATATACCAATGAGCGATACACTTTTCTCAAAGATCTGGAATTGGAACATACAGTATGGCCGCTGGTTTGACGAAGAGACAGATGATTTGCTATCAAATGGTGCAGACATGGAAAAGAAATTCAATCAAGAAGGAGAGCGTATCACAGAAGAAGTGAAACGAGCCTTATCCCCTGCGTTTCAAATTGAATACAGCCCAAGTCAATACACGCAACATATCATTTAAAGAATGAATTTCAATTGCTCTGCACAAAATAAAGCTTTACATGTTCTATCATCATCATGTAAGATATGGAGAAATTAAAAGCGAAGAAAAGGACATGAGCCATTTTTGCTGGGTACCAGAGAGGGAAGTTACGCTGAAATCTTCCTAACGCAGGAAATGGTCTTACCACCTTTGAGCTGTATTGGGGAAAATTGAAGTATCCAATACCGACTATGCCGCGTTACGGCACCAGAGCCATAAAGCGAATACGCATTATGGGAATTTGGGTGGAACCACGGATCACACATTCGTCCCTCTATGAGGGATGGGTGTGTTTTTTTGTTCACTCATATATCATCATTGCTTTGAAAAGGACATGAGCAGCTTTTATCGGTTACCAGAGAGGGAAGTCACGCTGAAATCTTCCTAACGCAGAAAAGTTGTCTTACCACCTTTGAGCTGTATTGGGGAAAATTGAAGTATCCAATACCGACTATGCCGCGTTACGGCACCAGAGCCATAAAGCGAATACGCATTATGGGAATTTGGGTGGAACCACGGATTACACATTCGTCCCTTTATGAGGGATGGGTGTGTTTTTTTATTTCAAAAAAAGAAAGGTGTGTCAGTCATGAGAGAAAAATTGGTGAAGATTCAATTTCCAGATGGAAAGATAAAGGAGTTTTCTGCAGGTACGACTGTCGCAGATGTTGCCTCCCATATTAGCCCGAGTTTAAGGAAAAAAGCAGTGGCAGGAAAGATCAATGATCAATTGGTCGATGTAAGTCACCAGCTGGACAGCGATGCTGGGCTGTCTATTGTCACACTCGATTCAAAAGAAGGGCTTGAAGTGCTGCGCCATACATCTGCACACATATTAGCCCAAGCGGTGAAAAGGTTATACGACAATGTCACACTTGGAATCGGACCTGTTATCGAAAATGGATTTTACTATGATATGAAGCTCAATCAAACATTAAGTGTAGAGGATTTGGCTGTAATTGAAAAAGAAATGGAAAACATCATAAACGAGAATCATCTCATCCAAAGAAAAGAGGTATCTTACAAAGAAGCTGAATCGTTGTTTGCACATGATCCATATAAGCTGGATATTTTAAAAGGTCTACCCTCTCAAGAAGCCATCACAGTTTATCAGCAAGGAGAATTTATCGACTTGTGCCGTGGACCACATTTACCTTCTACTGGGTACTTAAAGTCATTTAAACTAACACGTGTTGCAGGGGCTTATTGGCGGGGAGACAGTCATCAAGATGTATTGCAGCGAGTGTATGGTGTAGCGTTTCAACATTCAAAACAACTAGCTGAATATCTTCATTTCATGGAAGAAGCAAACAAGCGTGATCACCGAAAATTAGGGAAACAATTATCACTATTTATGTTTTCAGAAGAAGCGCCAGGTATGCCGTTTTATTTACCAAAAGGTCAGCTTGTCAAAAATGAATTAATGGCTTTTTCTAGAGAAGTGCGAGGCAAAGCGCAATATGAAGAAGTGAGCACACCGTTTATGATGAACCAAGAGCTTTGGGAAAAGTCGGGACACTGGGATCATTATCATGAAAATATGTATTTCTCAGAAGTAGACCATACAAGCTTTGCTTTAAAGCCGATGAATTGTCCAGGACATATGCTCATGTTTAAAAATAGCTTATATTCATACAGAGACCTTCCGATCAGGATGGCTGAATTTGGTCAGGTGCATCGTCATGAATTTAGCGGAGCATTAAATGGATTGTTCAGGGTCAGGACATTTTGCCAAGATGATGCCCATATTTTTTTGAGAGAAGATCAAATTGAAGCTGAAATCAAACAAATTTTCCAATTAGTTGATCATGTGTATCGGACATTTGGGTTTGAGTACTCTGTGGAACTATCCACTCGTCCTGAAAAAGCGTTAGGCGATGATGCCATTTGGGATATCTCTGAATCAGCGCTAAAGAATGTGCTTGATCGGCTAAAAGTCGATTACCAGCTAAATGAAGGAGATGGCGCATTCTATGGCCCGAAGATCGATTTTCATATGAAAGATGCTTTGCAGCGGAGCCACCAATGCGCCACAATTCAGTTAGATTTTCAAATGCCTGAGAAATTTGATTTAACATATATCAATGAAAAAAATGAAAAGGTACGGCCAGTTGTCATTCATAGTGCCATTTTCGGTTCTCTGGATCGTTTCCTTGGCATTCTCATCGAGCATTTTGCAGGCGCCTTCCCGTTATGGCTGGCACCAGTACAAGTACAAATCATCCCTGTCTCAACGGTTCACCTCGACCACTGCGTTGAGGTGCAGCAGCAATTAAGAAGGATCGGAATAAGAGTGACAATAGATGAACGGGATGAAAAACTCGGCTATAAAATGAGAGAAGCACAAATGCAAAAAATCCCTTATATCGCTGTCATTGGCGATACAGAAATGCAAGAAAAAACACTGAACATCAGACAGCATGGAGAAAAGACATCTAGACAGCTGTCTGTTGATGACTTTAAACACCTGGCAGCCCACCAAATAAAAAACAGATCAGCTGTTCAAATATGATGTGCTGATTTCATGAAGAAAGATAAGACGTTCATTGAATGATGGGCGTCTTTTCATTTGCGAAAAAAGCCGAATTGACAGTTGAAAGGGAAAATATTGAAACATTTTTTCAGTAAAATCGTAATAAAGATAGAGCGTTCAACAGAAACATTTAAAACGGAGAGGAGTATTACATGGAACAAGCTGCACTGAAAAAGATGAGGACGAAACAAATAGCTGTCTCTAATTTAATAGCCGCTATCATAATCGTCGCTTTTTTTATGTTGATCCAAATTGTTGAAATTCGATTTACACATTTCTTTCTTTGTTTAGGAATTTTAATGCTCCTTCAAAGCATTTATGGTTTTATTAAAAAAGGATCAACAAAGTCTTTCATTCCAATTTTCGAGCAGATAGCTATTTATGAAAAAGAAAAATTGGGGAAAGAGTGGGAGAAAGAACAGAAGATGGATAATGTTTGGAAACTGATATTGAGTGGGCTTATGTTCTTTCAGTCTTTTAGCTTCCAAGATGTATCGAACCCATTCTTTGATATCCAACCTATATTTCTACTTTTCTTATTGATTATGGCTCTAGCTCTTATCAATATTAGCATGCTTTTTCGCTTTAGAAAAATCGACCGATCTACTGAAGTCGAATTAACAGGTTATACAAAAGAGTCAAACATAATGGGAATTGCTTTAGGACTCTTGATGGCTATTGTCATCTTCATCTTTATCGTTATTTTTGTTCTTCCATAAAACTTAACCATTTTGAGGTGAATCCATTGAATGCAAACATACAACAATTGATCGATCAGACAAAGGCGAAATTTGGCTTAGATCTTTATCATCTAAAAAGACACAGCTTTCATCGTTACGTCAATATGTTTAATGAAACGATTTATACATTGAATATGGAATGGTTCCCCTCTCATGAAGCTGAACCTGAGGACGACGATGTCAACCCAGACGGCACAGCCGTTATTGAAGTGAATTTGAATACGGGACAGGTGGAAACAGTTATTTTTGTCATGGACAAAACCTATGCGCAGCATGGTGTCACATTTAAGAGACCATATCCAGCTCATGTCATTCAATGGATCGAACAAGAAACAGGGTTGATCTATGGTGAGCATTTTCACATGCATCAGAAGGAAAAAGGGGGACTTTTTTTCGAAGAAGCAATAGATGGTGTGAAAGTGACGCCTTCAGGCAGAATTGAGGTGAAATGGGATGAACATGGACAGCTCATGTACTTTACACACCACGGCCCATTTTTAGCCAAAACATTACTGAGAGCTGAGGAATATGTGCTTTCTATTGATAAGCTGGAGAACTTAGCCGAGCAGCAAGTGCAGCAGTTTCAATGGCCATCCTTCGAGCACAATCGAATTCGAGCAATTTATGCATTAGAAGAAATCTATGTCAAGAACGATGGAACAGGAACGCTTCCGTTTGAACTTGGGCGTGGAGAAACGCATTGTATACACATGAATGAGATCATTGAGTGGAATGAACCGTTAAACAATGCCTTTGAAAAAAAGGAAATGAATATTCATGAGAACATTTCAGCTGAACAAGCTTTCTCATTGGAACCGTCACCAGATACCTTCCCGATATCAAAAGAAGAGCAAGCTGAGTGTATCAAATCAATCCGAAGATTCTTGGCGCAAAAATATCCAAAGGATACAGGGAAGTGGGTTCTGAAAACACTCCAACGTGATCATGGATACATCCATGCGATATTAAAAACGAACGGGCAAGAAGGCAGTGGGTTTATGGACAAGATCAAGGTCTTCATTGACGCCAGCTCGTTTGAAGCCGTTAATTACATAGATAAAAAAGAAATGTTTCAAGTGTGCGGGATACTGAGTCCTTCTCAAGCAGCAAGTGAAATTTCTGTATCTCAGAAAGAAGCCTTTGAAAAATTGAGAGAACGTCTTGAACTTACACCTATCTACGTCTATGACGAAGTGCAAAAACAATATGTTCTATGCGGAAAGCTCGATTGCCATGATGGTGTTGATGCAGAGAGCGGCGAAGTGTTTTCTTTGAAAGACCTCTCATAATTTCTGAAAGAACAGTGAGGAGCTGTTCTTTTTTGTCTCATTGCACCAATTTTTTGAAGGAATTTGGAAGTTTGTAGCAGGAAGTTGTCGTTTCATCACGAAAGAAACAGATAAGAATATGATCATAGGTCCATCGGTTGGAATATAGTAGACGTCATACATAGTAAACACTCCTGACAGTAAAGTTGATCTACAATGCTTTTTGAAGAAAAATGAAATCGTGTCTCTAGTAGTATACGACATTTGGTGGACTGACATCATAGGATGACTTGAACACGTTTGTTTTTAGGTAAGCTTGAAGCCATGATAGAAGAAAGTGAGGATATCTGCCTTGAGTACATTGGAAGTGTTTCGTCAGTTTTTGGTTGACCATTATCCTGCGTTACAAGATGAGCTTTGGCTGAAAGATGTTGATACCCTTCGAATCTCTCCTATTCTTCATCCTTTTCTGAAAAGCAAGCTGCCAGAGGGGATCGAAAAATTCACTTGTGTCCTATTCACGCAGCAGACAGATCAAACCGCTGCACCGCTCAAAGTATACCTTCTATTAGATGAATATGAGCAATCACTTTACGCCATTGATTTGATGAATGAACAAATCGTGCTTCATTAATACAGAAGCAAAAAGCTGCTTGAGAAGCTCTCAAGCAGCTTTTTTTGATGAACATTAGTCGATCATATCAACCAATCTTCGGTTCAAGTTGTCCAATTCTTTCTTTGTTGGAAAAGAGCTGATCAGCAGTGTATATCGTCCAAATTGAATAGGGAGCTCGGTATCGGTCACGATCATATCAATCCCAAGTTGATCCATCGTTACATCATTTAATGTATTTTCTGGACTTGTAAAAGTGTGGATGAGAGGAGGCACGCTTAATTTAATTAAATCTGCTATAAACAAACTATGATAATAACCTAATGTTGAAATAACAAATATGTTCAACACGTTTCTTCGCTCCATTTCAAATTGAACAAGCCCTCTCCAGGTAGACGTAATGATACGGATCAATTCCCGTTCATTTTTCACAAAAGAAGCGAGTATATCGTCTGTTTTTAACTCTTGGATGATATGAGTAATCCTCGAATAGAAGTAAGGAAGCTGCTCTTTCACCTCTGATAAATAACTCGATTTCTTTTTGAAAAGGAATCCATCTCTCACGGTAATTTCCTTAGAATACACATAATATTGGAGAAGAATCAGTGTCATCACCTTGCGATTAGCCACCTCTTGATGATAAATCAACTCCAATTGATTGATAAATGAATGAATGGCTTCAAAGAGGTGTGGTGTATGCGATTGAAAGAACGTCAACTTTTCTTCGACAGATTCAATTGATTTAAAGTGGCCAATAGCTGGTTCGATCAATAGTAAAAAGACAAATTCGTGATGATCCAGTGTAATACCAAAAATGTCCTTTGTCATTTGGCAAATGTGCTCTTCCCAGTTTTTGATTTGATTATAGATACCTTTGGCTGTAGAGGTCTGTTTTTCTTCATTCATCGAGTACGTATAATTGCGTCGTATGGTAAAATTTTTCCTCACTCGGTGAATGGAAACACCGAGCCACAGGCAGTATTTATCTATAGCCACATCTGGTACATTGACTTCGAGCACCTGAAATAGCTCTTGTAATAAATCAACTGCGTCTTGCTTTTGAATATCATCGAATGGCCAAAGCCGGCTTCCATACACTTCAAACAAAAACTCAACAAAGAATTGACGAATCTCCTTCTCATCCCCATGGAACTGCATACTATCTGGGCGTAACTCGATGTCATAGGATGTAAGGATCGAATTGATTTTATGAATGGTGTTATACAATGTTGATCTACTAATATTAAGCGTGTCCATCCATTCATAGAAAGACCTGTTTTGTTCGAAAAAAATGCCGTCAATCAATCGAATTTCAATCGTATCTTTTAATATTTCCTTGATATAGTAGTCTACTCGTATCGTCTGTGTATAACAAATGGATATGCCTTGTCTTGGCTTTATGTGGATTAACGGCTCTCCATTCTCTGTTTTGAACGATTTCATTTGTTCTAAATCGCTTTGAATGGCACGAACCGAACCGATATGTTCATTCGATATTTCTTGAAGGCTCCACCACTTATTTTTGGATACAAGCAGTTTTAAAATTTTTATCCATCTCTTTGATTTATTATCAATGAGCTCCATCAAACAACTAACTCCTTCCCTTGGCTTGCCTCTATATTATGAAGTTCACTTAAAGAACATTTGATTCTCAAAATAGGCATGAAATGATTGTAATGTTTAGGCTAAATCGTTTTGTCTTCACTTTTGAAGATAAAAGAGAAAAAAATTAGACGAAAACAAATGTTATTCGCTGATTCTCCATATTTTTCTTTTAAAAGGTGATAAGTAAGCCATGAATCCTATAAAAATGGATCATTTTAGATATTTTGTTTATTTTTTTGCTGTTGAAACGGTAAATGTAAGAATAAAACGGAGAAGCTTTTTGATTACCATATGAAAGGGAGTAGAAAGGAATGCGATCTATATGATGCTGAACTGTCTCACCATACATACCATATGATACATGCTTGTTTCATATGAACGAACCATATGTGAATACATGATTATATAAGCATGTAAACATCATTTGTTGTTCATTCCAGTATAAATAGAAAATTCACATTTATTTTTTCATGATCCCTCTCACTATTCCCCATTTCTATAGACCCCTATCCAGTTACTATATCCACTACTCATGATTACCTTTCAAGCTCATGATTGATCATCTCATTTTATTCATAGGGTCTTAAGGTGCAATTTTTAGAAAATATTTGATTAGAAACGGAGTGGTTTATCAGACAAGATACAAATGGTTTTTTATCGTTGTTGAAAATTAATTTTAGAAAAGGGTGGATGTATTGAAAAGAATATTGTCATTGGCTCTCATCGCGGTGTTAGTCATACAGTCTAGTATATTAGGAATCTTGCCTCTGGCAGGGGCACAAGCCAAAGAAAGCCAAGAAAACATTTATGGGGATATTGAGTTTGCTGATAGCGAAGGAAACAAGTTATCAAACATGGAAGATCAGCAAGTAAGAAAGGCCACTGTCCATTGGTCTATAAAAGGAATTGATCTAAAAAAGCAATATCCGTATGTTCTCTCTCTTCCTTCAGCCATTCAGGTAGAGAAGGAGCAGAATGAACCAATTATTGTCAATGAAGTATCTGTTGGAGAGTATACCGTTTCAAAACAAAATGAAGTGACGGTCATATTTAAAGAAGATGTTGAGCTTGATCCAAATTTAGAAGGATCAATAGACATCGATGTCACTAGTATAGCTGAGCAAAAAGAGAAAACAAAGCAAAACGAGCGTGAAGAAAGCCTTCCAAAAGATGACACAACCTCAACTGAGAAAGACAAAGCAGCTAAGAATCAAGAAGCCGCTCAAACGAAACAAAGCGATGAGGATGAATTACTAAAAAACAAAGTGAGCATATCTAAGCGTGTAGGGCTGCAAAGTGTTTCAAAACAAATGCTGATACAAGAAAATCTCCTCACTGATGCGAAATTGATATTTGAAGATCAGGGAGGAAATTCAGTTGATAGGCCTGATATCAACTCGCTGATTTCCATTAACTATAAGTGGGCCATCCCGAATGGGCATAGCTATAATGGCGGTGATGAATTCCATTTCAAGGTTCCAGAGGAATTAGTGATTTACGAAAAAATCGATCGTCTCGAGATGAAATTTAATCAAGCAACCATTGGTTATTTTTCTGTAGATGAAAGTGGAAATGCCTCCATCGAATTCACTGACTTTATCAAACAATATTCAAATATCCATGGAACACTTCAAGTGTGGACGCAATTAGATAAAAAAACTGTCATTACTGAAGAAAAAGAAGTGGTCATTACTCCAATTGAAGGCAAAGATACGATATCGATCCCGATTCAATACATTCCAAATGGCCCAAATGTCTCTAAAAAGGGAAAACCCAATCGATCTTACAATGCTGAAACCATTCAATGGACAGTCGATTTTAATATGGACTTAGACGATGTGAAACAAGCGAGACTGTTAGATCCGATTCAAGAGGGGCAGGCGTTAAAAAAAGATTCAATCAAGCTTTATCGTGTTGATACAAAGCTAAATGGTGAAACATCGATTGGTCAGCAGCTTGACGAAAACCACTACACCATCGGCCAAACAGCAGATGGTCAAGATTTCACGATTGAATTTAAAGATGACGTGCATCTAGCTTACCGTTTAATGTATGAAACGGACATTACGAATCAAGATCAGTCTGCGTTTCGTAATAAAGCGTCCCTTGTCTCTGCTGATAAAGTGATTAGTTCAGCAGAAGGAACAGTGAATGTGACTAGAGGCAGCCCTTTAAATAAAAAAGCCGCCCACTACGACCCAGTCACACAGACGATTACCTGGGAAATTCGTTATAACTATAACGAAAAAACGATTGCTAAAAAGGATGCTTTGTTAGAAGACTTCTTTAATGGCACACAGGCGCTGATATCCGATTCATTTCAAGTCAAGGAAGTCACAATTGATCAGAATGGCAAAGAATCAGGAACAAAAGCGTTTGAACATTATGTGGTTCAACCTCAAAAAAAGGATGAACAAAACGGGTTTACCTTGCAATTCAATCAAGATATTCAATCGGCTTATCTCATCACATATCAAACAAAAGCAACCGAGCGGATTTTTGAAGCTGAAGAGATTATCAATACTGTAACAGCTGGCAAAGAGAGCAAACAAGGGAAGCAAAGAATTGACCAGCAAATCCTAACGAAAAATCATGGAACACCGAATTACAAGAACAAGACCATTCCATGGCGTATCACCTTCAACAAAGATCAACAAACCATGAACAACCTGATATTAAAAGATACGTTTACAAACGAAGGATTGACGCTGCAAAAAGATAGTTTAAAAGTGACGACAGGAAATACAGTGCTTGAAGAAGGCACAGATTATCAAATAGTTGAACATGCAAATGGATTTGATATTCAATTTACGAAAGAAATAAAGACAGAACATGTAGTCACATATACAACGTCTTTTGATTATGAAAAAAGAGCAAATAAAGATCAAAAGAACCTGCGTAATCATGTAAAGCTTGAATGGGTAAATGAAGATGGCAAGGATTTGACGAAGGAAAATCAGTCTGTCTTCACGCCTGACACATACACGCAGTCAAATGGGTTCAAGAACGGAACATATGATGCAAAGAAAAAAGAGATCACCTGGAATATCGGTGTGAACTATAACTTGAAACATTTAGAAGAGGCGAAAATCGAGGATTTCATTCAAGGAAATCAGCGTTTGCTTAAAGATTCAATCACCATCTACTCGCTTGATTTACATGGCGGGGAAAATGGAGCAGAAGAAAAAGAGGTATTAGCGAAAGAACATTATGACATCAAATTCCTTGAAAATGAAAAAGGAGAATCAGGCTTCGAAGTCATTTTCAAAAAAGCCATTGATTCCCCATACAAAATCACGTATCAAACAAGTGTTGAAGGAATGGATTTAGTACAGAAAACCTACGAAAATAAAGCGGCCCTTTATGATGGAAAGACGAAAGAATCAGACGTGAATGCTGTGGTGTCCATTCCAAATGGAGGGAAATACACGAGCAAATCAGGAAATCAGCAAGGGAAGGTTATTGATTGGAAACTGAATATCAACTTTGGTCAATCAACAGTCCAAGATGCGACGATTATAGACCATCCGAGCAGTAACCAAGCAATAATAGAAAACTCATTTCATCTCTATTCGACGACAATAGATGAAAAGGGGCAAGTGACCAAAAAGGAAGAGCTAGAAAAAGGGAAGGATTATGAGCTAGACCTTGAATTCGATCCAGACTCTTTTCAAATCAAATTTAAAGAAGACATCACCAGACCATATATTTTAGAATATCAATCTCTCATTTTAGATAAGGTGGGAAGTACACTTCAAAACGAAGTAACGTTTAGAGGTGAAAATGTAAAAGAAATAAAAAAGGAATCCGAAGCCTCAATTGTGGTAAAACGCACCGCTGGCATGGGAGATGGCACGGGAGCGATTGGCGCTTTAACCATTAAAAAGGTAGATGCGAGTAGTGGAAAAGTGCTAAAAGGAGCAAGCTTTTCTCTGACAGATGCTGCGAGCGGTATCGTCATTGGAACAAAGGCAACAGATGAAGAAGGAGCTCTTCGATTTGATCGTCTCTTGTATGGTGACTATATAGTGACAGAAGTGAAAGCACCTGATGGTTATATGAAGCACAAGGAACCGATCCATGTAACGATTGATCAGCCTTACGAATCAGGAGATCAAGCGAAAACAGGAAATAGCATGACGGTGCAGAACCAAGAAATCCGCCAGCATGTCAAGTTAACAAAAAAAGACAAAGAGACGGGTGCAGCATTAGAGAATGCAGAATTTGAACTAAAAAATGAATCTGGAGATACTGTCCAAACCCATTTGAAAACGGACGAAAAAGGAGAAATTCTTTTCAAACATCTTGAGCCAGGTTCCTATTATTTTGTTGAGACAAACGCACCGAAAGGCTATCAATTAAATCAGCAAAAATGGCCGTTCACAATTAAAGAGAATCAAACAGAAACAACGACTGTAACCGCAGTAAATGACATGATAAAAGGCTCTGCAGAATTGAGCAAAATAGGCGAAGGCGGAGAGAGACTAGAAGGTGCACAATTCAAGCTCTTAGGTCAAGATGGGCATGAGCTAAAAGATTCGCTTGTCACAGGAGAAAATGGCAAGATCACGATAAACGAACTAAGACCGGGTACGTATCAGCTCATTGAAACAAAAGCACCTGATGGTTATGTATTAGATGAAACGCCAATCAAATTTGAAGTACCACTCGATCCAAAGGAACCGGTCATCATTTCGAAAAAGAACCTATATGAAACAAGTGCATTAGAAGTGATGAAAGAAGGAGAAGATGGCAAGAAGCTTCAAGGTGTTCGATTTGAAGTCATGGATCAAAATGACGAAGTCGTGCGTAAAGATTTGACAACAGATGAAGATGGGAAGCTTTTGATCGACAACCTCAAACCGGGCAAATATCAGCTCGTGGAGACAGAGAGTATTGATGGTTACCAAAAGAAAAATAAACCTTATCCTTTTACCATCGAAATCGCACAAAAAACTCAGGCAGAGATAAAAGTAATCAATGATCTTAAAACTGGAGCTGTCCAGCTCACGAAGCTCGGTGAAAAGAATGATGTGCTTAAAGGAGCAGAATTCAAGCTTTTAGATGCAAATGGAAAAGAGATTGAAACGGGTCTCGTCTCAGATCAGAACGGGCAGATCACAATCAGCGATCTTAAACCTGGAACCTATCAGTTTGTTGAAACGAAGGCTCCATTCGGTCATGAGCTTGACGAAACACCTGTCACTTTTGCTATTCCATTTAACCCACAGAAGCTGGTCAGTGTCACAAAAGAAAATAGCCGCACAACAGGCGGAGTGCTGTTACACAAAAAAGGCGAAGATGGGAAATCATTAGAAGGGGTTGTCTTTGATCTATCTGATGCCAAAGGAAAGATAGTGGCAGGAGGAGAAGGGATTACAACCAATCAGGAGGGAAAAATCACCTTCACAGGTCTAAAACCTGGAACCTATCAATTTGTTGAAAGAAAGAGTCTTGAAGGCTATGAATTGAGTGCGAAACCACTTGTCTTTCAAGTTGAATTAGGTCAAAAAGAGTTGATTCAAGTGGAGGCAATCAATCAGCTCAAGAAAGGTTCTGTAGAACTAACAAAAATAGGGGAAGAAAAAGAAAGATTGAAAGGCGCAGAATTTACACTTTTCAATGACGATGGTAAAGAATTGATGTCAGGTTTAACAACCAACGAGAAAGGCATCATCACTGTAAACGATTTGAAACCAGGCGCTTACCAATTGGTTGAAACGAAAGCACCTTTTGGACATAAACTAGATGCAGAACCAGTAGACTTTAAGATTGATTTCAACCCAAATCAACTGGTGAAAGTGACAAAAGAAAATATTCGGACGACAAGTGCTGTGAAGCTTCAGAAAAAAGGGGAGGATGGACAGTTGCTCGCTGGGGTGACCTTTGACCTGATTGATGAGCATGATCAGCGTATTCAGAAAGACTTAAAGACAGACAAAAACGGTCAACTGACAGTCGATCAACTGAAACCAGGAACCTATCAATTTGTCGAAACAGCAAGCATTGCCGGCTATGAATTGGATCAGACACCTGTCTCATTTACGATTCGTTTAGGTCAAGACAAACCAGCAAAAGTAGAAATGATCAACAAACTGACGCCGGGAGCAGTGGAACTGACCAAAGTGGATGAGGAGGGACATACGCTCGAAAATGCAGAGTTTGCTCTTCTGAGTAAAGAAGGGAAAACGTTGAAGACATCACTTGTAACGGACCAAAAAGGAAAGCTTCACATCAACGATCTAAAACCGGGAGAATATCAATTCGTTGAAACGAAAGCACCTCATGGCTATCAATTGGATCATAAGCCGATCCTGTTTACCATTGAGAAAAATCAGCAGAAGCCACTTCAATTAACAGCGAAGAATCACTTGATCTTAGGAAGTCTGCGTATCATAAAGGTAGACCAGCAGACAGATAGAACCTTAAAAGGTGCAGCCTTTGACATTCGTACAAAAGCCGGGAAAACCATAAAATCTGTGACAACAGGAAAAGACGGAGAAGCCATTGTCAAAGGGCTTAAACCTGGTGAATATACACTCACAGAGACGAAAGCTCCAAATGGTTATGTAGCTTTAAAGAAACCACTCATCTTTACAATTCAAATGGGCGAAGTGGAGATCAAGACATTGATTGTGAAAAATGCACCAGTGAAGAATGAAGAGGATCACACGAATCCTCCAGCCTCACCTAAAGGTGATCAACATCCGCCTCATGACTCAAACGGTGAGCTGCCAAAGACCGGAGAAGAATGGCTGCGTTATTTGATGTATGCAGGGATTTTACTAGTAGTTTTTGGAACTGTTCTCCTTGTTCTTAGAAGAAGAACCATTCAGTAAAAGGAAGGAACGAGTGTATTGATGAAAAAAAGAACCTTATTAGGCAGCTTTTTGGTGTTCACAGGGCTGATGCTCATCTCCATTCCTTTTATATATGAGTGGCGAACTTCTCAAGAGACAGCGGCAATGGAACAGGCATTAAAGATGATTGAAGAAAATGACAGTGATGCCCTTTCTTCTATTCCACATTTAACTGTGTCAGAGGAAGACCTACGAGATGTGATGGAGCTAGAGATCCCGTCAATTGATTTAAACGAAAAAGTGCTTCCAGTTACATCAAAAGAAAATTTAGGTATTGCACTGACTCAAATCAAATCTCATCAAATGCCAGGTGAAGGGAATTTCACGATTGCAGGCCATAGAGGGTATAGAGGTGATCGGCTTTTCCGGCAGCTGCCAGAGGTGCCGAAAGGAGAAAAAGTCGTCTTACATCATCAAGCTGAAACATACGAATATAAAATTGTCAGCTCTGCTACGATTGAACCGACGGATGTTGATGTACTAAAGGATCGCGGGAAAAATGAACTGACATTGATCACTTGTACACTTGATGGCCAGAAACGCTTTGTCTTAAAAGGAATACGAATCAATGCTTCAAAGGGTGAGCAACCGTCGGATGTATAACACCAACATAATAGATGATGGGTACGATGGAAAAGTAGCGCTCACGACCGACATGTTACACCAATTGTTATCAGAGCATTATCCAACATTAAAAAACGAACTTTGGGATGTTGATGTAGATACAATTCGGACTTCGCCTATTCTTCATCCTATATTAAAAAGAAAGCTTCCAATTGGTATCGAGAAATTCACCTGTGTTTTGTTCACACAGCAGACAGCAGCTTTTGGGGAACCTTTGATTGTGTACTTTTTATTAGATGAAAAAGGCGGATCGATTTACGCAATGGGTCTCTTGCTCGAGCAGCATGATCCACATTAAACGAGAAATAAAAAAGGAAGGGGCTTTGACTCCCTTCCTTTTTTGTCAATCAATCACGCAAACAACTTCAGCCCGACCACACCAATCACGATCAGCAGCAAGCTGAGTATACGAATCATGTTTTTCGGCTCTTTAAATAGAATCATATTAAACAAGACAGAGCCCGCCGTTCCAAGTCCAATCCAGACCGTATAGGCAACGGATACTTGAACGGAAGAGAACGAGGCGTATAAAAACAAAAAGGATAAGGCAAATCCGCCAACAAATAAAATGCCTGTCGTGATTTGCTTTTTCTTACTGAACATATTGAGACCAATGGTTCCGCCAATTTCAAAGGCAGAGGCTAACAGCACAAAAAACCAGCCCATTTATACCGCTTCTCCTTTCTGCTCATGTGCATCTCCATCAGACACTTTCAGTCCAATAATGCCGAGAATTAAAATGCCCATAAATAAGAGCTTTTCTAATGAAAACGAACCGCCAAACAGCGCATAATCCATCAAAGACGTACCAATCGTTCCAACTCCGGCAAACACGGCGTACACGGTCCCTGTCGGCAGCTTCTCGCAGGCTTTCATTAAAAAATAAAAATCAACCGGGATCAGGCAGATAATGATCGCCCACTCCCACACAGCATCAGCTTTATTTAAACCAAACACCCAAAGTAATTCGAATAAACAAGTGAGTGCGACATACATCCAGCTTTTTTTCATCCTATTTCCTCCTAAAACTGACGATTCGTCATTTTGAAGCCAAAAAAGAGCGTACAGCAAGTGCTGTACTAAGTTAAGGTGTCTCTATGCCAAGTGCGTAAAGGAGAAATTGCTTCACCTCTCGCTTTTGAATCAGAACCTCTTCTGTATCTGTTTCTGTAAATAAGTACATTTGCTCAGCAGACGATTCCAGTAAACCGATAATGAATTTAGCGGCATATTGACAGTTCAAATTCGCACGGACTCTTTTATCCTGCTTAGCTTTTTCTAAAAAAGCAGCGACCCATTTGTAAATCGGCTCATAAATATCTTCCCATTCCTTTAAATGCTCCGTGGCAGCTAAACCTGAGTAGGTCAGAGCAAGGACGTCACGGTATTGTCTTGTAAAAGAGAAGATGAATTCAACAAGCGCATCTGCTTGATCGAGGACATCCGCATGCTGTGTTAATTCTTTTTCAATAGCGGGGACCATCTGTGAGATCAGATATTCTGCGATAGCAGGCATGACAGACAGCTTTGAAGGAAAATATAAATAATATGTTCCTTGTGCCACTCCTGCTGCTTTCACAATATCCGAAATGGTCGTCTTTTCAATTCCTTTTTCTTTAAACGCGTCAATGGCAGCAAGCATAATCTTTTCTCGTTTCGACACATCTTCACCGACCTTAAATGACTGAATGTCAGTCAGTTTAGCGGAAAAATGACGATTTGTCAATATGGTATTCTCGTCATTGAATATGAGAATAAGTGATGAATAGATGCGGGCAGGCCTGAATAAGCTGTAAATATGGTCAAGCATCATGTGAGAAAGGGGCAGCTCTCCGTATGACATCCAGTGCTATAGTTTCCATTGCTTATTTTCTCCTGCTCGTCCCGCTCTATCTACATATGAGATACAGACAGGCGAAAAAGCAAAAACGATTTATCTATTTACGTACAGAATTAGTTCTTGCCTGTCTATTTATTTATACGAATGTTTTATTATATTTGACGGTCTTTCCAAATCGTTTTTCCGCACCAAGGGATCAGGTGAGTGTCAACCTCCTGCCTTTGCAGTCCATTTATCAAAATCTTCACGCCTACCATCACGGCTATCCCAATCTTGTTTTTTTGAATCTGGCAGGGAACATTTTGTTATTTGTGCCACTTGGTTTTTTTCTCTATCAAGCATTCCGAACCTTACGCTGGCAAAAGGCGATTCTTGCTGGCTTTTTCTTGTCAACCATGATTGAAGTGCTTCAATGGGTATTCTCGCAATCTGGTATCATTACAAGAAGCAGCGATATTGATGATATTCTCTTAAATACACTTGGCACAGCGCTAGGCTGTATGTTGTATCGGATGTATCGACGAAGGAAGGAGAAAATCAAGTGAAGCGAGTTTGTATCATTCCATGTGGGGCGAAGAAAATTTGGGACGTCCATCCAGAAGCAGGAAGCCAGCCGGCGAACCTCGTTTATTTAAGTCCGCTGCATCAGCGTACGAAAAGCTATGCCCAAACGTTCTTTTCAGACTGGCTGATTTTATCAGCGAAGCATGGATTCTTAAAGGCAGATGAGATCATCCATGAAAATTATGATGTGGCTTTTGGTACACCGCATGCTGATCAAATGACACGAGAAGCACTAAGGCAACAATTTCATGAAAAACATCTCACTGCATATGATGAACTAGTGATTCTAGGTGGAAAGAAATATCGAAAGGTGATCGATCCTTTGTTACTTCCTCATCAAACAGCGATTTATCCGCTGGCTCCATATAAAGGAATTGGTTACATGCTTCAGGCGTTAAAGCAAGCTGTTGAGACAAAAGTAGAACTTCCGCCGCATATTTAACGTATTCACATCGACCGGTAAGCAGGGTTTTCATCATCAAAAAGAGAATCAATGAAGTAGCGATGCTAATTGTTTCATATCTTTTCAGCAGCCACTAGGATGTCCGCATCGCTTAGAAGAGGTGGCTATTTGAAAAAGGGGGCGTATGAACATGACAACCATCTATTTAGCTGGTGATTCAACCGTTTCATCTTACCCAGACCGTCCTGTTCAAGGAGGATGGGGAGAGTTTTTACATCGCTATACAGCGCAAGGCGTGAGCGTCGACAACCGTGCAATCGGTGGAAGAAGCTCAAAAACATTCATTGAAGAAGGACGGCTTGATGACATATTGGCTGACATTCAGCCAGGGGATTGGCTGTTCACACAAATGGGGCACAATGATGCTTCAACGGAGAAGCCCGAGCGGCATACAGATCCTTTCACGACGTATAAAAGCTATTTGTCTCAATATATTCATGGAGCAAGAGCGAAAGGAGCAACACCGCTTTTATTAACGCCAGTCGGCCGCTTTCATGAAAAAGACGGAGAATATATCAATGATTTCCCAGATTACTGTGCTGCTATGAAGGAATTAGCTGATGAAGAAGAGGTCCTTCTCGTTGATTTGAATACGGCAAGCCTTCAGTTTTATCAAATTTCCGGCATAGAGAAAACGACCTCTTACTTTATGCTGTCAACAGGCATAGAGGATCGCACGCACTTTACAAAAGAAGGAGCAGATGCGATTGCAAGACTTGTTTCGCTTGAATTAAAAGACCTTGGGTTAACGATAGTGTGATGGATGACAGGACGAGAAAGCACTCGTCCTGTTCTTTTTTTACAGAAAGCTATTGATTCCTTTCACCAGAGTAGACTACAATAGGTACATATGATAATGAGAATCAATATCACTTATAAATAGATCAATCGATGAAAAACTGGAGGGACTCAAATGACAGAGCAGCTTGAATTGTTTGACGTCACCATTATTGGCGGCGGTCCAGCAGGCATGTACACCGCCTTTTATAGTGGGATGCGGGATTTAAAGACGAAGGTACTTGAGTATAACGAAAGCCTTGGCGGAAAAATCCTACTGTATCCTGAAAAGGTCATTTGGGATGTAGGCGGTTTGCCGCCAACAAGAGGCGAACAGCTGATTCAGCAGCTGGAAACGCAGGCGAAAACATTTGAACCAGAGATCGCCCTGAATCAAAAAATCACGTCATTCGAGCGAGATGAACATCAGAACATTTTGCTGACGGCTGAAAATGGTGATCGCCATTTGACGAAGACCCTCATTTTAGCGATGGGCCACGGCATTCCTGTCCAGCGGAAGCTTGAAATCGAGCATGCAGACCGCTATGAAGTGACAAACCTTTATTACACAGTGCAGGAGCTTAAGACATTTGCAGGAAAGCGGGTTGTTATCTCTGGAGGCGGCGACTCAGCGGTTGACTGGGCAAATGCGCTTGTTCCGATTGCTGAAAGTGTGACCGTCGTGCATCGCCGTGACATGTTTGGCGGACATGAGAAAAACGTCGCCAACATGAAGGCATCTTGCACACGAATTTTAACCCCGCATGAACTGACAGAACTTCATGGTCAAGGCGATAAAATTGATGCTGTCACCATCCAAAATATAGAGACAGGTGAAATCGAACGAATGGAAACAGACGCTGTCATCGTCAATCACGGCATGAAAGGTGATTTAAGTGTTCTATCAGAATGGGGACTCAAGCAGGGTGAATGGGGACTGATCGAGGTCAATGAAAAAATGGAAACCAATTTACCAGGCGTCTATGCGGTAGGTGATTTATGTACACATAAAAGCAAGGTCCGCTTAATAGCTGGGACATTTGTTGACGGAGTCAATGCGCTCAATAGCGCGAAGCTTTACATCGAACCAGAAGCCGAAAAAGTGGCGTATGTTTCTTCTCATAACGAACGCTTTAAAGAGAAGAACAAAGAATTACAAACGGCTGGAGCTCGTTAAAAAATAATCTCATAAAAGTGCTGCCCATATGTGGCAGCACTTTTTATATGAGGCTATGAATGGCGGGGCGCAAATAACATCACACTGACTCCGGCTAAACAGATCAAAGCACCGATCCAGTCGTAAAAATCAGGCGTTTTTCGATCGACCCACCAGCCCCAAAACACAGCAAGAACCACAAACACACCGCCATAGGCCGCATAAACTCGTCCAAAGGTCGGGAACTGCTGGAAGGTAGGGATGATCCCATAAGCGACGAGGATGAGGCTCCCAGCAATCCCGTAGCTGACGGGTTTGGCTTCACGCAGCCAAAGCCACACAAGGTAGCCGCCGCCAATTTCTGCTATTCCTGCTAATAAAAAAAGAACGATCGTCAAGATCATTGAAGGACACTCCAATTCGTTTCGTTACCTTCTATTATGACATGTTGAAAAAATGAGTTCTACTTCAATTAAATTGTGAGGGAGATGAGAGTTTGCTAAAATCTACTGAACAGAGAATGGAAACACATGGATTCTTGACTTTTTGGATATTAGTGATCCAAATGACCGTTTTTTTCGTAAAGTAAGTACATTCTCATGAGGAGCACACTTCCTTTTTCAGCTACCGTGGCAGTCACCCTTGAACCAAAAAAGGATAACCAGCTTCCGCAAGGACCTGTCGTACTAAGCGCTGCATTTTAAGTTTGATTCATGAAGGGTGCCTTTTGGAGGCATCCTTTTTCTATTGAAAAAGGAAACTTTTTGGCAAATAAGACGTAGTACATATGGAGGTGAAACAGATGAAACCATACATAGAAAAAGAACTATTTCTCTTATCAGTCAGACACGCATGTATTGCATGTTATTTTTTAGTGTTTCCGTTTGCTGCACAAGTCCTTTATACCCCATCACCTTTATTGATCGCCCTCATCGCTCTTTTTATGACTCATAACTTAGTAGAATGTATCATTTGGTTTTACAAATCGAGAAAGATCAGGAAGTGCCAGTCAGGCGATCTCCCCAAACGAGGACACGTCTTTGTCCAGCTCATGCAGAGGCTGGAACAGCTGATGATGATCGGTTTTGTTGTTTTCTTTATCAATGAATGGCTACAGGGAGCGGCTGATCTCCAAACTCTTTCACTAGCTATTTTTCTATTGATGATTTTTTTCCTGCAGCACATTCAGTTTTATTACTTCCAGCTATTCTTTAAATCCAAAAGCTGGTTCTTCTATGTTCCTTCATTGCAAAAGGGACGTCCTTCTTATATAGCGAGGGAGCGAAAGGCTTTGAAGAGATCCTAAATGTGCAACCTATCCAAAAACATCAGAAAATTATGATAAAATGTGTAAAAGAAGCATGGAGAAAGGGTGTGCGAGCGAGTGAAAGCCGTTGGACTATTGGAGTACTTACCGATTGAGCATGAGCAAAGCCTGATGGATCAGGAAGTAGAAAAGCCTAAAGCAATGGGCAGGGATATACTGGTGAAGGTAGAGGCAGTCTCAGTGAATCCAGTTGATACAAAGGTGAGATCACCGAAGGATCAGAAGGAAGAAGAACTGAAAATTCTTGGCTACGATGCAAGCGGCACGGTTGTTGAAGTCGGTGAAGCGTGTACATTATTTCAGCCAGGTGACCACGTATACTATGCGGGAGATATCACGCGTCAAGGCTCAAATAGTGAGTATCAGCTTGTGGATGAACGGATTGTGGCGAAAAAGCCTGCCAATCTCTCCTTTGCAGAAGCAGCCGCGATGCCTCTGACGACCATTACGGCATATGAAGCGTTATTTGACCGGATGCATATGAAGCGAAATGCAGAAGGGGCAACACTGCTAATCATCGGTGGTGCAGGCGGGGTAGGTTCTATCGCCATTCAACTAGCCAAATTAGCGAATGCCACTGTGATCGCCACCGCATCAAGACCTGAAACAAAAGAGTGGTGTCTGTCATTAGGTGCCGATCATATCATTGATCATCATGAGCCGCTTCTCGTGCAGCTTCAGGAAAAAGGAATAGGCGAAGTGGATTTTATTTTATGCTTAAATGACACAGATGGACATTTCAAAGGCATGGCAGAAGCCATAAAACCCCAAGGCACGATCTGTACCATTGTCGAGAACCAGCACAACCTAGACATTCAATTACTCAAAAATAAAAGTGCTGCATTTGTATGGGAGTTCATGTTCACACGCCCTATGTACAAAACAGCGGACATGATCAAACAGCATGAGCTTTTGAAAGAGGCGGCTGAGTTATTTGAACAGGGGACATTGACGCATACCTTAACAAAGGTTCTCAGTCCGATCAATGCTGCTCATTTGAAACAGGCACATCAAACGCTTGAGCAAGGAAAAATGATTGGTAAATTTGTGCTGGAAGGATTTTAAGAGAGGGGAGAGCGTATGACGTCATTACAATATCCGATTGGCTTATATGAACCGGTTGAAGAAAAAACGAAAGAACAGCTTGAGGCATGGATTGATCAGTTGGCTGCGATTCCACAAGAGTATGAAGCGGTGACCTATCAGTTGACAGATGGTCAGCTGGATACACCCTATCGGCCTGGAGGATGGACCGTCCGTCAGCTCATTCATCACGTAGCAGACAGCCACCTGAATGCTTATTTACGATTCAAACTTGCGCTCACAGAAGAAACACCAAACATCCGTCCATATGATCAGGCGGGATTCGCCGAGCTTCCAGATAGCAAAGCGCCCATCAGCCTATCACTGCCCTTAATCAGCAGTCTGCACCGCAGGTGGGTTACTTTACTTCGGGGAATGTCAGAGGAAGACTTCAATGCGTTTTATTATCACCCAGCCGATCAACAAACGGTGTCCTTATATGATGCAACAGGAATGTACGTCTGGCATTCAAGGCATCACCTTGCCCATATCACGGAGTTAATCAAAAAAAATCAGTGGAATTAAAGGAGTCATCACATGTCTGGTAGAAGAATTGTCGGCGCCATGTTTATTTGCATGGCGGCATTGTTTTATATAGCGAAATATGTTCTTTTGGAGATACGTTATAGTAACAGCTTAATAATCCAATTTTCCCTCGATTTTCATCTTTCATTAACATAATAACTGCACTTACTTGTGCCAACGCTTCTACAATTAGAACACCTGGCAATACTGGATATTCTGGAAAGTGACCATTAAAGCACTCTTCATTAGTAGTAACATTTTTAATTCAAACTGCGCGTTTTCCCTCCTCTATTTCAAGAATACAATCAACTAATAAAAACGGATAACGATGTGGAATAATTTCTTTAATTTGTTGAGTATTGAACATGACTCCCTCTCCCTTTTTATATTTTCACAAGCGGATTTTCAATTATCAGTATTTTCATTTTTAATTTTTGACAATATTAGTATCTGGTACTAATATTAGATTATAAAACTTAGTGTAATTATAGTAAAGGGGGAGAAACAAATGATGTCAAAAGCAAGAATTACAGCTATTGGTACCTATGTACCTGAAAAGAAATTAACAAATTTTGAGCTTGAGCAAATGGTCGAAACAAGTAATGATTGGATTATCCAAAGAACAGGAATTCATGAACGTAGAATAACTCGTTCTGATGAATTTACCAGTGATTTATGTGTATCTGCTGTAAAAGATTTAATGCACAGATATAATAAAAAAGTTGAAGATGTAGATATGATTATTGTAGCAACTAGTACACCAGATTTCCCATTCCCATCTGTTTCCAGCATAATACAGGATCAATTAAATATAAACCAAGCAGGTGCTATAGATTTAAGTGCAGCGTGTGCAGGATTTGTTTATGCATTGCATACAGCAAACGGTTTAATTTCTTCTGGACTCCACAAAAAGGTATTAGTTATTGGAGCAGACACAATCTCAAAAATTACGGATTATGCCGATAGAAGTACATGCATTCTATTTGGTGATGGTGCTGGTGCAGTATTAGTTGAAAGAGATGAACAATCCAACGACTTCATTGGATTCCATCTAGGAAGTGATGGAAGAGGAGCGCAACATGTATATCGTTCTGGACTATCAAAAAAGGTCAATGATATTGAGTTAATCGATACTCAATGTCTTGTACAAAATGGTAGAGAAGTTTTTCGATGGGTTGTAAGAAATATTCCAGACAGCATACGAAAGATTTTAGAAAAAACACAAACGAGTTTAGATCAAGTTGATTGGTTTATACCCCATAGTGCTAACTTAAGATTGATAGAACCAATTTGTGAAAAATTAGAATACTCATTGGAAAAGACACTTTATAGCTTAGTCAATTATGGAAATACCTCTGCTGCTACAATTCCTTTAGCTCTTGACCTTGGAATCCGTGAAGGAAAAGTCAAAAATGGAGATCGAGTTCTTATGTACGGTTTTGGGAGTGGTTTGGTTCACGCAGGACAACTTTTAGAAATAAATTTTGACCAACTAATTAATGCTCCAACCCCGTTGTAATAGATTTTACATAATGATTGACAAAGAAATGAATTTGATTTTAAGAATTGGTTGCCAATTGACAACTCAGTTTGCTTATCTTCAATTATTGGGTGCGATAGTTAAATATTACATTTTTTAGTAAATTGAAAGTTTGAAGGTGCGAACTAGGGATTATTTATATAAGAAAGGCTGTGAAGTTAATTAAGAGATTATAAAGCAATGCTATTTGATTTAGATGACACCTTACTTAATAGTGATAGGGTTCCGCCAGCATTTCGGAAAAAAACCACGTTAAGCAAAAACATACAATAAGCCGACAGCTTATTTACATAAAATTCGTTATTGGAAGTGCATTTTTGTCATTAATTACTTTGAGGGTTATAAATTAAAATACATATTTTACAAATGATATATTAACATTCTATAATTAATTATAATGATTTTTTGGTGGGTAAGGAGAGATATGTATTGGTTATTTAACAATAAAGTTCTTTTAGCAGTTATTGTATTAACATTTTTAATTTCTATCTTAGCTTATCCGTTTAGTTATAACGAAATTCCGATACATTTTAATGGATGGAATGAGTCTGATTTAATTGTAAAAAAATATAACGGACTTTTTATTTCTCCAGTATGTATGATTATTGCCTATTATATGAATAAAATTTCAATTCAAGCTTTCTATGCAATATATTTATTTGCGATTCTTCAAATGGTAATAATTTATATGGCTATATATTAATTTAAATTATTATTTGATCTTATTCTAAGGAAAACATGAATACTTTATACAAACCTAATTAACATAACGTCTCATTTAACGGTAGCAAATATAGAGGAGGAACCCTACTCTCACAAGGGACCCCCTTTTTTTGTTCTATAAATCTATACATTTTTTTATACATTCCTATCTGGCGCGGTTTTAGGGTCCTTGTTTGTTACTGGATTATCTTAAAAGTTGTATAAAATCTTGCATACTCTTAGCATGTTTTTTTCCGAAATTCTGGCGGTACCCCTTAGCGTGGGTTTTATGTCATTTGGTTGGCGGGACCCCATTCCTGGTATTGCCCGGAAGTTTATTTTTTGAACTTCCTTAAAAATCAAAACTATTGCACACACCACCTTCAAAAATCATTTCGTGTCACCGGTCAGCTCGTAATCATCTTTATCAAAAGAAACTGTCACTCTGTCCAAACGATTTCCACCAGGATACAAAGTAAGCTGTTGGTCAAATTTTATTCCAAAGGGTGAGACTGTTTGATGGATCAGGTTTAAAACCTTAAAACATTCCAAGTCAACTCCTTCTTTTAATTGATTCTTAAGATTAATAAGAATCAAACTTTCAACTTGTTCAAATTTAGGTTTACGAGTTGATATTCCCTGATCTTCACAGAGTTTTATCAACAAATTTTTATAATGATCTCTTTCTGCCATAAATACACCTCACTAATAAATAGGGAATTAGCAAGATGAATAACATTTCTTCTGCCTGGAAAACTCAATTCTTTTATTCGTTTTTATATGACTTCTTATAACGATCTAACTTACTCTTAAATGTTTGGAATACTTCTTCTGTATCTCATCAGTACTTTTACAGACCTTACAACTTAAATCATGCCCTCCACCAACTACCTTTTATGGGATGACAGGGGAGTTATTCAAAAAACGTTTATCCTCTCAGATAAACAAGTAGAAGAAGAACTAAAAAAGACGGATCTCAAGTGACCGTCTTTTTTCCTTTTCATGTTTAGCCGCGTTCAGGACGCAGTGCTTTTTCTAAAATAGCTAGACCTTCGTTGACTTTTTCTTTTTCCTCGTCATTGAGTCGTTGCAGGGAATTTTTGATTTTTTCGTGTCCTTTTTGATAAATGCTTCTGAAAATATTTTTCGCTTCCTCCGTTAGTTCTACGACAATGATTCTCCGGTCACGCTCAGAGTGCTTTCGCTCAACAAAGTGAGACTGTTCTAACCGGTCAAGCAGACCTGTCATATTGGACAAAGACGCGCCCATTTTTTCAGCGATTTCGGATACTTTGAGAGAGCCATGGTTATTGAGCAGCATGAGCACCTTCATTTGAGGCATACTCATATCGAGCTTCATCCATTCTGAAACATCTCCAAGACCTGCAGCTGTGAGTACTTTCATATAAAGCACCCATGTCTTTTTTTCCTCTGGAGATAGAATCTCTTCTTTTAATACAGTGGTGTCATGAATATTATATTCCACGCTTGTTCACTTCCTTTAAGCGGCTCTTTTCTCTATACTACTGATTTTTACTTCTAATTGAAAGGTTCGTCAAGCTTTTGAATGTTAAACTGCATGAATCAAGTGGTATTTGTTGTATAATAATGTTCAGTCTAAATAAATGAAGCAACCTAGAAAGTTGGGGAAAACATGTGGAACAAAAAAACGGGTATGACGATCTTAAAAATGCTTTTTCCGATCGTGATCATCCTTGTCTTAATTTTTGTCGCCAAGCAGGAGCTGAGCGGCCTTTCCATTAAAAAGACATTTTATATTATTGACAGCTTGAATCGAATGGACTTGTTTATTCTTGTCTTTCTTGGACTTGTCGCAGTGTTATCGATGTCCTTATATGATTTTATTTTACGAAGAAACCTTAATATGCCCATCAGCGGCTGGAAAACGATTCGCATTTCCTGGATTGCGAACTCCTTTAACAGTGTCCTTGGGTTCGGCGGTCTTTCAGGAGCAGGGCTTAGAACGCTTCTATACAAGGAGTACATAACCGATACGAAAAAACTGCTGAAAGGCATTGCCCTTTTGACTTCCTCGGTCCTTTTGGGTTTATCTATTTTCAGTGATCTGATCTTGGTGAGGGTGCTTCCTGTTGAAAGTATTATCAGCCAAGAGCCGTGGCTATGGGCTTTTGTTATTATCTTTGCCTGTATTGTGCCCATTTACATCATTATGGCGTCCGTTCGAAAAAGCTCGATTGAGAGCGGCGAAAGTGGACTGAAGCATCCGATTTACGCTTATATCGGTGCATCGTTTTTAGAATGGCTGGCAGCTGGTCTTGTCATGTACATGGCTGTCGTCTCTATGGGGATGAACGTCGATGTCCGGATTGTATTAGGCGTATTTGCGATTGCGTCAATCGGCGGTTTAATCAGTATGGTTCCGGGCGGATTTGGTTCGTTTGATCTCATCTTTTTACTCAGCATGCAGTACATTGGGTTTGATAAAGAGATGGTGCTGACGGCGCTCGTTTTGTACCGCTTCGTGTACTCGATCTTCCCGTTTATCCTTGGGCTTTGTCTAGCTGCTTACGATTTAACGGGAACGACGCTTAGACGTCTTGAAGGCAATCCGAGAATGGCACCTGCCATAGAAACAACGAACGTCTTAATTGTGTTGCACCGTGCTTTATTAATCCGTTTATTGTACGGATCATTATCAATTTTAACCTTCGGAAGCGGCTTGCTCATCATGGCGTCTGTTGTGCTTCCTGTCGATCGATTAGGTGTGATTACCAGCATTCCACGTTTTCTGTTATCAGGATTTAATGGTCTTTCTTTAATGTTCGGAATCATTCTGATGATATTGTCCATTGAAGTGTATAAACGAACAAAAAGATCGTACGTGCTGACGATGATCGCCCTAGCAGGCGGCTTTGTGTTTACTTTGTTAAAAGGATTTAACCTGAGTCTCATCTTTATTCTGCCAGTCATCATGGCTGTATTTTTCTCTCTTCGAAATCAATTTGTGAAGCAGCAGGCCCCTTATTCGTTGTATCAGTTTGTGGCGGCCGCCGCTGGATATTTACTCGTGCTGTTTAACTATAATGTCATCGGCAACTTTATTTGGACAAAAATTGGGCATTTCTTGAGTAAGGATTACCTGGTGCATAATGAACGGCATATCACGATGACGAGCATGATTGCTCTCATCGGTGTACCACTTTTCTTTTTCATTAGTAAATTGATTTTTAATAAAAAAGCATTTCCTATTGGAGAAATAGCAGATGAGGAAAAATTAAAAACGTTTTTAGAGGAAAAGGGCGGAAATGCCCTCAGTCATCTTGGCTTTTTAGGCGATAAAAAATTATTTTTCTCAAGTGATGGAGAGGCGATGCTTCAATTTGGACGAATTGGCCGCTGCGTCATTGTGCTCGGAGATCCCTCTGGACGTAAAGCGTCCTATCCACTTGTGCTTGAGGAGTTTTTACAGCAGACCGAAAAAGCAGGCTATCGTGTCGCTTTTTATCAAGTAGAACGGGAAGGGATGGCGCTTTATCATGACTTAGGCTTTCATTTCTTTAAGCTTGGAGAAGAAGCCATGGTCGATTTAGAAACGTTCTCTCTCTCCGGTAAGAAAAAATCAAATTTACGGGCTGTGGTCAATAAGTTTGAACGAGAAGGCTATACGTTTGAAATGCTGGAACCGCCTTTTTCAGATGAGTTCATTTCAACCTTAAAACAGATTTCTGACAGCTGGCTCGGAAAGAAAAAAGAAAAAGGATTTTCGCTCGGCTATTTTCAAGAAGATTATCTTCAAAAAGCACCGGTTGCGATTCTGAAGGATGAACAAGGGGAGATCATTTCTTTTGTGTCACTAATGCCGATGTATCAAGAAGGGGAGATTTCCATCGACTTAATGCGTCATATGCATGATGCACCGAACGGGATGATGGATGCGCTGTTTATCCACCTTTTTCAATGGGCGAAAGAAAAAGGCTACAAATCCTTTAACATGGGAATGGCGCCTTTATCAAATGTAGGGACGTTTCATCAGTCCTTCCTCACGGAGCGTTTGGCGAGTGTCATTTTCAACAACGTCAGATTTATGTACAGCTTCAGCGGATTAAGGTCGTTTAAACAGAAATATAAACCCGAGTGGCGCGGAAAATATTTAGCGTATAAAAAGAATACATCATTACCTGTCACAATGGTGCTTGTCACCAAGCTGATCGGGATGGACCCAAATCGCAACCGGCGTCCATAGATCAAAAACCTTTACCTTTCACTAGGTGAAGGTTTTTTTAGACAAAAGAATAGCAAAAGTGGTAAAGTTGAAGGGTAAGGGGGATGTAAATATGACATTAAATGAATGGTTTACAAAGGGATTAACTGAACGTACATATGTACACAACATGGAGAAAAACCGAGAAAATCTGCTCACGGTGTACAATCAGTACGCAATTCATCAAAAAGAAAAAGAGCTGCTTCAAAAGCTGCAAAAGAAAAAGCTCAGAGCGCTTGTCATCACAGCGGATTGGTGCGGGGATGCGATGGTCAATGTACCAATTTTCATGCGTATCGCGAGTGAAGCACTCATTGATGCGCGCTATTTCATTCGGGACGAGCATCTAGATCTGATGGATCAGTATTTAACGAACGGGACCGCAAGATCGATTCCGATTATCGTGATCATTGATCAGGACGGGAATGAAGTAGGAAAATGGGGGCCACGCTCAACAGAAGCACAGCGCTTTGTTGATGAGAAAAAACCAGACAAGGATGCACCTGATTTTGAAGAAGCTTTTCAAGTATTTGCGAAAGAAGCCGCACACCACTATACGACAGATCGTTACTTATGGAAAGATATTGAGAAAGAAATAGTAGAAGTTTTGGAAAAAATATAAACCAAAAGACTACTTCGCCGCAACGGGAAGTAGTCTTTTTTTATCTTGTTTTTGCGTCTCACCTACAAAACACCGCATAAAGATGTAGAAAAACCGCAGAATTCTACAAAAAACCGCAGAAAACCGCAAAGCATCACGATTTTCCCAACCATTTTTAGTTGAAAAACCTCATGTGTGCCATGAAAACCTCAATTTTGCCCTTATCTAAAGGCTCATATAACGCACGTTGGTTTGCTTTTTCCCAATACAAGAGGCCCAGCAACTATAGTAATCTAGTTGTAATCTCCTTTGAACGAACTAAAAAACAAATGACGGAAAAGGGCTGGCGATCAATCTATGAAAAAAATCATTTATCTCGATCAAGAAAAAAAGAAGCTCGCTGAATCGAAAAAAAGAGAACAGCGTTCCATCAAATCACTGAGGCTGCTTGTGTTTTATGACGGGCAAAGTCCTTCATGTGCAAAAGCGATTGACTTGTTGAAAGCTCTCGATTGGAAGAACCGTATTCATTTTGAATCCTTTAGGCATTCGCAACTGCTCAAGCTGAACAAAATAAGTGAAGAGAAGGCAGAAAAACGAATCGTGTCTATTTCCTTAGCCAAAAACCAAAAAAATTCGGGGATCTATACGTGGCTGCGAATTGCCTGCAATATCCCTGCATTATGGGGAACGGTCCCATTCATCGTGCTCAGCATTTGGTTAGGCTTTGGACAGCATGCGTATGATTATTTTGCGAGAAAACGGTACATTCATTCTGTCAAACAAGTCACTCGTCCTGGTACAGATCAACAGAAGACCATTTAATGAATTGGAAAAGCATGACCTTCGATCGGCAGAAGGTCATGCTTTTTTGTAATAGGGAACATATGATGCTAAGTGATCAAGCAGCGTTCTCGTATAGGACATATATGCACGTTCGTCAAGCTCAGAAGCCGCATAGGAAAGCAAGGTTCTAAGAGCAAACAAGTACTCACTGTGCAGCTCATTTTGTTTAAAGTAAGGAAGGGCTGCTTCGATCAAATAGGTTTTCAAATCAAGAGGGTTTTCCTCAATCATCAATTTATAGATTTTGATCATATATAAACAATTTGGCTGAATACGAGGCTGTTTTAAGAGCTCGTGTATGTAGGGAAGTGCCTTTTTGCGGTCGTATTCAGCATATAATGTCGCAATTTCATACAATGTTTCACAGTAACGGTCTTCTATCTGTTCTTGATTAAAGTAATTGAGTGAATCTAGTAAATAAGGCACAGCTGAAGAGAAATCGCCTTCACGTTTTAAGAGCACCCCGTAATAAAAATAAGCCGTCATTTTAATATAGGCATCAGGATAAAGGGACGTGTGCATAATCACTTCTTTTAAATATTTCTTCGCCGTTTGAAAGGCTTTTAGTTCCAGTGAGATCACGCCATGAATGAGTGTACAGTGAATAATCCGCTTGAAATTGTTCTTTTGTCTATATAAATCCATCGCTTGATGTGTCGCTTCAAGCGCATCACCAAGATGTCCCATATTTCCGAGTGCTTTTGCATAGTGATAATATAGGTCACTTTGTTCAACAGACGCGTAAGAAAAGCAGCTCTCAAGTTTTTTTAAGCCTTCTTCAAGCTGACCATTTTTTATTAGATGAATGCCATCTAAATATTCGAAAATTTCTTTTTCTGTTTCAATAAAGGTTTTTTCAAACTTTTTAAGCACGCGGTGTGTTTTTAAGGCAAGCGGCTGTTTGTCCGTTAATAAATAAAATTGAAATAAGGACAGATGATACTGAATGCCTAAATCCAGCGAAAAGAACTGTTCCTCGTGCTGAATGATCATTTCTGCATTTTGTTCTGCCTGATCGAGTGCATAGAAATACATATTCATTTGAAACTCGTCCAAGAGTGACAGCAGGTGACGCGCCTTTTGTGACAGCGTTTCTTGACTGATGCCCAGCCGTTCAAGCAGTAAATTGATGGTATCTTGATTGGCCTCCTTTGAGCCATTTTCGATTTTACTTAAATGAGAGACAGAACAAATTCCTTCTGCCAATTCAGATTGGGTCATATTTTGTTTATAACGGTAGAGCTTGATGATTTGCCCGATATTGATTTTCATTCCATCCAGAAGCCTCCCTTCCAATCATGGGTTGAAAGCCTTTTGACAAAATAACCGAATCAGACAAAATGGGAATACCTGAAACCATTTCATCATACTGGTTTTTTTATCAAAATTTGTTTAAAACGTAATATGATTGTAACATTACTTGAAAAAGTCAAACAACTTTTTAGCAGACAGGAAGGGAAACACCATTTGCAAATTGCCCTAAATGATGTTTATAATGTGAATGAGAATCAATTTCAATTAAGATTGATTGAAAGGATGACAGATATGCCAGAAATCAAACAACAAACAGAAGCGTTAACGATTCGAGACGCTGTCAGATATAGACGATCCATTCGAAAATTCAAAGAAACGCCGGTGACCATTGAGCAGCTTCAGCCGTTATTAGAGGATGCAGTCTATGCACCGAACCATAAAATCACGGAGCCATGGCGCTTTCTATATGCGGTGACGGATGAGGCCAAAGCAACTTTTGTTGATCGCTTCATTGCGTTCTTTCAGCGCAACAACCCAGATGCAAAGGAAGAAAAGATCAATCAATATAGAGATTACTTTTCTAAGGTCCCAGCGCTTTTACTTGTCGTGCTAAAAGAAGACGAGAATCCTGTGGTGAGAAATGATGATTTTGCCGCTGTGAGTGCGCTCATTCAAAACTTCCAGCTGCTTGCTTGGGATCAGGGGATCGGTATGGTCTGGAAGAGCGGCCGCATTTTATATGACAAAGGCTTTCAACAGGACATGGGCTTAAAGGAAAACGAGCGTTTTGCTGCGATCCTTCACATTGGTTATCCAGAAGAGGTGCCTGAGGAAAAATCACGTCAGAAAGCATCAAGTCTTTTAACTGAAATTCAATAAAAGAAAAGCAGACCGCTAAAGTGTCTGCTTTTTTACTTATTGTTTTTTGGCGCGCTGGTCGGCTGCTTTCATACGTGCCATTGCTTTTACGTCATTCGGATCTGCAAGTTCTTTGGAAAATTCAACATATTCGCCATCCGTCTCTTGTGCTGCAAGCTCGTGGTTGGATTTTTGGTGTTGGTCTTTTTTCAAAGCCTTTCCCTCCTTTACAAGATCACTTTAGTTATGTGCTTGTTGGAGTGGAATATCCATCTTATTTGTTTCTTTTTTCTGCTGCTGCTCTTTCTGCTTTTTTGAATTCCTGCTGATACAGGACTTCCTGGGTTTTCTTCAGCTTTGAAGTTGGCTGGTGTTCTTTTTTCTTCATCAAAATCGCCCCCTCATCTCATTTCTAATAGGATGGGTGTTTTTGACAAAATTTATTCCTCTGAATGCAAAATCGCTCCTTTTAGTTCAGGATGCAAAAAGTCATAAGAAGAAAGCAGCGCCTTTTTCGGCAGCGCACGCTGGCCTTCTAAAACAAGTAATGACATTTCACCAAGTGCCGTTTGAATGACAAAGGATGGGACCTTCAGCCAGTGAGGGCGGTGAAGGGCAGACGCAATCGTTTGTCCGAGCTGCTTCATTTGCACAGGATTCGGTGATGTGACATTGAGTGGACCTGAGAAGTCGTCATGGTGTATCGCATAAGCAATGAGGTGTGCCACATCTTCGACATGAACCCATGAAACCCATTGCGAACCAGAGCCGATCGTCCCGCCGGCAAACAGCTTATATGGCAGAGTCATCAGTGGCAGTGTACCTTTTTCTCCTAACACGACACCAAACCGTGTGTAGACGGTACGAATGCCGAGTGCTTCAATCTTTTGCCCCTCAGCTTCCCAAAGCTTTGAGGTATGACTTAAGAAATCAGTATCCGCAGGAGGTGATTCCTCCGTAAAATCTCCTGTTTGAGACGTGCCATAAATTCCGACAGCACTAGCTTGAATGAGCACAGATGGTTTCGATTCCTGCGCTTCTATAATGCGCCTCACTTCTTGTGTGGATTGAATACGGCTAGAGAGGATGCCTTCTTTTGCCTTGTCTGTCCAGCGTGTGAAAATGGATTTTCCAGCAAGGTTAATCCAGACATCAATGGCAGGCAGTTCATGCTCAGGCGCAGCACCTTCTGTCAGCCACTGCACATAGTGTAAATGATTTTGTTCGGATTCCTTTGGATTTCTTGTTAAAATATATAGATGATGTCCTTCAGCAGCGAGCACTTTAGTGACGTGCTGGCCGATAAAACCGGTTCCTCCGGTGATGGCGATATTCAATTGATATCTCTCCTCTCATATATATACCTATATTTTTCACGATTTTGAATCAGAAGAAACATCCTGATTGTTTTAAAAAAGGAGTGATCACAGGATGCCCTATATTACAAAAATCTCCGCTCAGAAAAACAATACGGAGCGGGTGAACATCTTTCTTGATGAAAAGTACGCCTTTAGCGTTGATCTAGATGTGCTCGTCCAGCACGATTTGAAAAAAGGGAAAGAGCTGGACGAAGCAGATATCATTGAAATTCAATTCGGTGATGCTGTGAAAAAAGGATTTCAGCAGGCCGTCGATTATTTATCCTACCGAATGAGATCGGTGAAAGAAGTGACCGATTATTTGACGAAAAAAGAAATTCCAGCGCCTGCTATTAGTGAAATTATACACAAATTAAAGCATTACAAGTATGTAAATGATCTTGAATTTGCGGAAGCCTATGTAAGCACCCACCGTAAAACGAACAGCAAAGGGCCGTCCGTCCTGAAAAAAGAGTTAAAGCTTAAAGGGATAGACGATGACACCATTGAACAAGCGCTATCGCAATATCCTGATGACTTACAGCTGGAGGAAGCCGTCAATCATGTTCTCAAGCTTGTGAGAAAAGAAAAGAATCGTTCTGCAAAAGAGATCGAGCAGCGCATCAAGCTTCAGCTTCAGCGAAAGGGATTTTCGTTTGCGATCATTGATAAAGCCCTTCAAGAAGCCTATGATGGACAAGAAGAGGAAAAGGAAGAAGAAGCCCTCCTCTATATGCTGGAGAAGGCAAAACGCAAGGTAGGATATGACGGATCATTTGAAAAGAAGATGAAAGTGAAGCAGTTTTTATTCAGAAAAGGCTTTGATCTCGATACAATTGATCACGTTTTAGACAAAGGGGAATGAAAGATGGAAAAACGTTATAGTGAGATGACGGAATACGAATTGAAGCAGGAAATTGCCTCTCTTTCTGAAAAAGCACGAAAGGCTGAGCAGCTTGGCATTGTCAATGAATATGCCGTCTTAGAACGGAAAATCGATATGGCCAAAGCCTACTTATTAGATCCAGCTCTCATTCAAACCAAAACGACATATCAAATCAAAGATACAGACGAGCAATTTTACGTGGAATATTTAAATGGCGTATTTGCGTGGGGATACAGAGTATCGGCTCCAAATAAGGAAGATGCCCTGCCGATTTCAATGCTTACGCAAAAGAACTGATCCGGCGTGTAGGCAAACCCTCGCATTCGGTGTCAGGTCTGTACGCCGGTGCTCACGAATGTCAAATTCGCTCCACTCCGGTGCTCGCCCTTCCTAGGGCTGCAAAGGTTTTCTATCACGCTGAAAAGAAGACAAAGGGTTAAAATAAAAATCATTTTAGCCCTTTGTCAACAATCTAAAGGACTGATCCTAAGATCAGTCCTTTTCTTTACTTCGAACGCTGTTTACGGACGTTGTTCTGAAGTACGATGTCGTGCTGCGTTTGCTGCGTTTCTCCGTTGACCTGAGAGGCAGAATGCTTTGCATTCGCCCATGGTTGAGGGTAAGCGGTTGTCCTTAATTGAACAAAGTCTTCCATATACGATTTCCCATTTGAACTCATATCTCAAGCACTCCCTTTGGAAAAATTAGCGTTTCCCTGATGCCCTCATACGTTCCTGTGGACGTGTATTCGTCTCACCATTCGGCCTTTTAGACGCATAAGCATCTGTGGCGCCTGGTTCGCCTTCAAATTTGTGATTCACTTGATTTGGAAAGCCTTTTGCTTTATTACGCATATCGATTCCCTCCAAACAATACAAATCATTTGCGTCTTTTGAAGACGTAAGGGTAGTATATGAAAAAAGAGGTTTTTTTAAAAAGGCACTTTCTGCTAGATGAAGGAGGAACCGACATGGAACAATACTTTGAGCGACTAACAGAACAACTCATGGAAAAAAACAATATGCTGACATATGAAGAAGCACGTACATGGGTAGAGCTGCTTTGGAGTGATTTTGAAACGACCTATGCAAAGGCTGGCCGCAAGTATAAAGGACAGGAAACAACAGAACGGATTGTCCAAGAATGGATTGAGAGCTACGGTGCGCAGCTGCATTTATTTCAAAATAAACAATCAAAGGCAAACGAGCATCTGCAAGGGCAGAACAAAGGGCTGCTTCATTAAAAGAAGTGCCCGCTCATCTTTTTCAAGTAATAGGAAAATATATAAATAAGCAAACAATTTTATGATACAATACCCAGTCTGTGATCGAAATTACAGGCTTTTTACAATGGTTAAACTTAAAATTACATTAAATTCATCTTACTGAAAATCACTGGAAATAAAACTTTGATATAATGGAACGATTAAAGAGACATGTAATTTATGGATAATAAAAAAGGGTTTCGTTTTCTGACAAAAAAGGAATAATGAACATAACAGACTATGTGAAAAAAGTGAAGAGAAGGTGCGATATGGAACGAGAATTGCTCTCTGTTATAATTCCTTCTTACAATGAAGGTGAAAACATCAGACGAATCTTTGAGGCACTCGAGGAAGAGTTTCGCGATTTTCATTATAACTTTGAAATCATCTTTGTGAATGATGGAAGCAAGGACAACACACTTCAATACATGAGAGAGCTCTCTCGCAAAAGTGCAAAGGTCAAATACATTTCCTTCTCGCGTAACTTTGGGAAGGAAGCCGCTATTCTGGCAGGACTTGAATATGCGAAGGGAGTAGCTGCGATCATCATGGACGCCGACCTGCAGCACCCAACGTATTTGATTCAGGATTTTGTCAGAGGGTATGAAGAAGGCTATCATCAAGTCATTGCCAAACGGAACCGTAAAGGAGACAGCAAGCTTCGCTCTTACTTAGCATCCATGTACTATAAAGTGATGAACAAGGTAGTAGAAGTGGACTTGCGTGATGGCGTCGGGGATTTCCGTTTAATTTCACGCCAAGCAATCGATGCATTGCTTCAGCTGAAAGAGGGAAATCGTTTTTCAAAAGGGCTTTTTTGCTGGATTGGGTTTGAAGAAAAGGTCATCTATTATGAAAATGTAGAAAGACAGCATGGTGATACAAAATGGTCACTGAAGAAGTTATTTAACTATGGCATAGATGGCGTCATTTCTTTTAACAACCGCCCGCTGCGTATTTGTTTTTATACTGGCATACTGATCTTATTCCTCTCTTTGATTTACATCGTGGCCACCTTTATTCAAATTGTCAGAACGGGCGTGATGGTACCGGGTTATTTCACTTTAATATCGGCTGTGCTTTTCCTCGGAGGTGTCCAGCTTTTGAGTCTAGGTGTGATTGGAGAATATATTGGCCGTATCTATTATGAAACGAAAAAGAGGCCGCATTATTTGATCCAGGAATCAAATGTCATGCAGCAAGAGACAAGCTCAAAGGAACAAGACCGAGTGTTAACACAGTTATTTAAATAACGTGGAGTCAAATAACCGGCAAGCACGAATCGCTTGCTGGGTTGTTTTGTTTCAAAGAACAGTGGATCTTTTGTGGAAAGGATTTAGATGATGAAACGTAGATGGATAATCATTGGAATGTGCCTCATTCTTGCTTTATTAGGACACTCCTTTTTCTTATATGAATATACGCAAGGCCGGTACATGACAGGAGATGGGGACGGCATCTCGCAAATGCTCCCATTTAAAAAGCTGCTTTACGACGAATATGTCAAAGGGAATTTCTTTTATTCCTATCAATTCGGTCTAGGCGGCGGTACATACACGCAATTAGGGTATTATTTCACAACGTCGACGGTCTTTATGGTGACAGTCGCTGTCGTCTGGCTGATGAATACGCTTCATTTCATACAGTCAACGGACATTCATTTCTGGGCACATGCTGTGATTTGGCTGAGCGTGATCAAGCTGACGCTCATTCTAATCATCGCTTACCGTGTGCTTCTTTCAATGGTTCAAAATAGACTAAGTGCATTGACAGGTGCCGCAATTTACGGACTGTCTATTGTGTATTTTCGGCATCAAACATTTTGGGAGTTTTTTACCGACAGCATGATGTGGCTTCCGCTGCTTGTGCTTGGTGTTGAACGGATATTCAAAACGGGTAAGCCGGCTTGGTTTATTTTGGCGTGCAGCCTGATGCTCATCAACAACTTTTACTTTGCTTATATTCATTTTATCTTTTTAGCGATCTATCTTGTTTTCAGATATATGATCAAGCTGCGAAGTGAGGAGCGCGGGTGGAAGGTGTTCTGGACGCTTGCGATCTCTACGCTGTTATCCTTTGGGATCAGTGCCGCTTTTTTTATCCCGTCTGTTTATGGCTTTCTCAATAATGTAAGACCACCGTATGAACAGGCCATTCCTTGGTTCGAGCTGCATGATCATCTGCTGTTTGCAAGCAGGGTGTATTTATTACCCGTGATTTTTCTGATTTGTATGTTCCTCGTTCCGCTTTACCGAAACAGATGGTTTTTCATGTTCACATCCATCAGTATTCTGCTCATTGTTTTTCACTTTAGCCCAAAGATGGCGAGCGTGTTTAATGGTTTTTCGGCACCGCAGTACAGGTTTGAATACATTCTTGCCTTTACAGTTGGAGCGGTCGTTGCCATCACCATCAAGCATTTCTCACAAATCGAGTGGAAGTGGAAAAAGCGTGCGGTCTTAGGCGCCTGGATCGCATTCCTTCTCGCTGTCGCCCTTTCAGAACGAGCAAAGGGAAACATGGATGTCGTTGTATTTACAGGCATAGGACTGCTTGTGATCAGCTTGTTCTTCCTATGGATTCATGCGGAAAAACGCCAGCACCTTCGTCTCTTTTCAGCTGTGCTCATTGTCTTTAGCTTACTGACAGCAGGTGTGTATCAGCAGGGCTACTTATCTGAAAGAAGCAATATTAAAGAAGTATCAGATACGTATATGAAAAGTGAAGCGTATGCTGGGCCTGAGCAAATGAAGCTGATCCAGCAGATTCAAAGCCGCTCAAAAGATCCGTTCGCCCGTATTGATTGGATGAACGGCGTGCGAAACAATACCCCGTTATTTGAAGGCTTTCAAGGCATGAGTGTGTATTCAAGTATATTGAATCAGCATTTGCTCAATTTCTACTGGAATGACCTGCAAATCGATATGGGAAGGGAAAGTGTCAGCCGGTATGCAACAATGGGGGACAGGGCGAATTTATACGGCCTGACCTACGGAAAGTATTATATGAGAAACAACATGATGCCTTACTCACCACCAGCTTATTTTAAGCCAATTTTGAAAAGTGAGCATTATGAGGTATATGAAAATACTCGGCCGCTGCCATTTGCAAGAACAACGAGCACCGTTTATTCAGAAAGATCCTTAAAGAATGCCTCAGCACTTGATAAAGAGCATGCGATGCTGCAAGGTGTGATTTTAGACAAAAAAGGAAACGCTGAAATTGAGCGCACGCCAAATCGAGTCAAGGATACAAATATTCATACCGAACAGGCGATATACGAACACGGCGTGCTTGATGTATACGGAGAAACAGGCGGCCTGAATATCACACTGCCAGATGATATGGCCCGTTCAGGGGATGTGTATGTGAGCTTTTATGTGAAGCGGACCGACCGTAACGCAGGGTTTCAGTTATCCGTTGACGACTACGTCACCTCACGAAAAAGCAATACATCCATCTACAAAACAGGCGTAAATGAAGTGACGATTCGAGTCCCTGCGGAAAAGATCCTTTCCATTCGAGTACCAAAAGGGACATATGAGCTCAATCAACTGAAGCTGTATCAAGAGCCTTACCGCGTCCTAGAGAAAGCATATGAAAAAGAAAAACAGGATGATGGCAGCCAGCAGGTAAAGCTTAAAAATAACCGCTTTACGATTTCATATGATAACAAGCGCGGCGATGATTACATGGTTCTGCCTGTTCCATATGAAAAAGGCTGGGAGCTCACGGTGAATGGACATCAAACCGATATTGAAAAAGCCAATTACACTTTTATTGGTTTTCCAATAGAAAAAGGCAAAAACGAGATTGTGCTAACCTACTATCCGCCTTATATTAGAATTCTTGCGTTGATTTCATTGTTCAGTTTGATTGGTGCGATCCTATATGCACGGAGAAAACACAAGAAACACCACTTTTCATCATAAGTGGTGTTTTTTTATCTTTCTCAAAATTGATACAATCAACATAAAAGCATGAGAATGGGGGAAAACCATTTGACGTTAAACAAAGAATCCATTACTGATCATTATGAACACACCCTTGAATGGGTACAGTCACTAGCGGAAATAACAGACGAAGAATGGCGCAGAGCCATTGCTGATGGAAAGTGGAGCATTGCTGAGATCATCGCACATTTCGTTCCATGGGATGAATTTATTTTACACGATCGTCTAAAGGAATTTTGGAACAATCAAGCGTTACCGCAGGCACCTGATGTGCATGAAATGAATCGACAGTCAGCCGAAAGGGCGAGACACGAAGAGAGAAGTGAGACGATTGGACGATTTATTGCTGTCAGAACAGAATTGCTTCAAGAAATGAAGAAAATCGAAGCATCTCGCTGGAATACATCCTTTTTGATCGGTCAATCCGAGCTGACGTTATCAAGTTATTTTCAAGGACTGATTGATCACGACATCCATCATATGAAGCAGATCAAAGAAGCGCTCTCTCCAGAAAGACGATAGAGAGTCATGAAGCTTCTTTCTCAAACGGAAACGTCGCATAATCAAACAAAAAATGAAACAACCAAAGACTAAGGGCAAAAAGAATTTCCTCAGAAGTAGACAGCCAAATGCCGTCAACCAATTCGTCTGATAAATAAACAGCACCCCAAATAAACAAAAGGTGAAATAAAATGGCATAGAAAACGATGGATCGTTTTTTAGACCGGCACTTTCGAACAAACTGCATGAGCACGTGCTCCAGATGTTCAAAAGAGATCCCGAGTACAACATAGATGCCCATAAAAAGTAGCAGCGATAAAATTGATTGATAAAAAGCACCCGTCAAATGAAAGAACAGCACACAAAACAACAAAAATATGTAACAGACAACCGATATCGCCATCAGCCACTTCACCCCTTGCCATAAAGCGTGAACAGATTGCTGCATGGATAAACAACACTCCTTTACATGAAGATACCTGCAAAAAGGACAGCCTTTTTGCAGGAAGGTGGAATTAATCCTCTTTTTTAGGTGCAGCGATGACAGGGTGTTTTTCAGTATCAAGCAATTTCAAGAATTCTTCACCTTGATCTAAATGATCAAGAACAAGCTGTTTCGGTGTGACTGCAAGCCACTGATTGAGTGAGATATCTGCATAATGGTCGCTCTTGAAGATTTCTAAGAAATAAAGCGGTTCGTCGCCTGTATTTTCTACATAATGCCCCATCGCAAATGGCACATAGCCAACGTCTCCCGCCTGATAGTTGAAGGTTCTCGCATGTCCATCAGAAGCAAATACCGTCATTCGAGCTTTTCCAGAAATGAAATATTGCCATTCATCTGTATTTGGATGCCAGTGCAGCTCACGAATGGCACCTGGATCAACTTTCACAAGAGCAGAGGCAATCGTTTTAGAAGCTTTGAAATTGGTAGAATCCGCAATCCACACTTGTCCACCGCTTGACGTAATCGGCTCTTGCTTTAACAACTCATATTTAAAGGAATTCGGGACTTCCCCTTGCTCTGTTTTCACCTTGTCACACTCAAGGGAACCAGGAATTCCTTTTTGGAAAATATACTTCTCTTTCTCTGGCAGTTTCTCAAATTGCTCCTTTGTCATTCCAAAGTTTTGGAGAACGACTTCCTCTGGGGTATGCGCAAGCCAATCAGTCACTTGGAACGTACTATTTTCAGAGAAGGAACCATCATCAAACACAAGCAAGAATTCAGCTCCCGGTTCAAGTGCTTGAATAGAGTGCGGCAAGCCTGAAGGGAAGTACCACAAATCACCCTCGGTCACATCCTCTGTAAAATTTCGCCCCACTGCATCAACTGATGTAATCCGGGCTTCCCCATAAATCATGTATGCCCATTCCGCTTCCTTATGCCAGTGCAGCTCACGAATCGCACCAGGCTTTAGCCGCATATTGACAGAGGCAAGGCTTTTAGAGATCGGCAGTTCACGTACCGTCACTTCACGGGCATAACCGCCTTTTTCTAAGCGATTGTGTGTATCAGAAAAAGAATATTTCATGTTGGAGACCGTTCCATGATCTGTTTCCGGCGGTGTGAGCATATCTGGGTTTTGTCTGTCTCGCTCGAGATTACGTGGAATTTTGACCGTTGCTCCTTTTTCTCCTCGAATCGGCTGTGGTACACCATTTTGCTTTTCACTCATGATAAAATCCCCTTTCAACATCGTATTGTGTGAGGTGACAAATGGCCTTTCATTTCGCCCTCGTTTTCATAAGGTGAAACCAATCAAGCGGATGTCAATCTGATTCATCATTTTTTTGTGAAGCCACTAATCGTTGGATGAGATTGCTTAATTTATCAAACTTTCGTTCAAAGCGTGTCAGCAAGTAAACCGTCAAAATGGCAGGGAAGCCAGCCTGACCGAGCTGCTTCAGCCATTCCTCTGAAAAAAAGGTCTCCATTTGTCTCACCTCCCAGCGGATACTCGTCTTCTATATAAGTGGTATGAAAGAAGAAAAAGGAAAGCAGAGGGGGATAAAATGAACCATTAGACCCGTTTCACGAAGTTTACTTTTTTTAACTTTTGTCCACTTAATGCTAGTAGAGGGAACAAAGGGGAGGATGCACATGGATTATCGGCTGTTATTGAAAGCAAAATGGAATGAAATCGTTGACCACCCGCTTATTCAGCAATTTTTAAGCAACCCTAAAAACCAGCAGCTGCTCCGGCAAGTCATGGAAGAGCCAAACGAAGAAAATGCCAAAAAACTAGATTCCGAGTTCAAACAGTTCTATCAGAAAATCCGCATCATCAAGTATATCTTCACAATGATACGCATCTTTTCAGTCGACTTTGACAAACGAGTAAAAAAGAAGCAGCAGCGTTTTCCGCTTATACTCGATCATCCTGATACGCAAGAAGTGAAAGACCCTGTTCAAACAGATACGTATGAAGCAGTGCTCTTCAACCAGCAAGACTTAGGAGAGCATCTGCAAGATCAAACATTGTACAAGGCCTACCAGCTGCTCACAGACAAACAAAAAATGGTCTTAACTCAAATCTATGTCGAAGGTCAAACAATGAAAGAAATAGCCGATCGGCTAGGAGAAACGAGACAAAACATCTCAAACATACACAAAAAAGCGCTCAACAAACTAAAAGAAGAAACAGGGGGAGATGTCCGTGAACGAAGAAAAAATGACCAATGGAGAAATGGAAGAACTCATTGAAACCTTCACACCGATGATCAAAAAGAAACTACAAAACACGGCATATCAAGAAAGAGAAGACCTCGAACAAGAACTCTATATCAAACTCATCGAAAAAGTAGACCGGCTGATTTATCAGGAAGGACCTGGATTTTGGGAGTTTATTGTGGAATATATGACGAAGTTGTAAGAGATGTAAACACAAAAAAAGACTCGCTCACACAGAGCCGAGTCTTAATTTTTTTTGCAGTTTTTCTTCACTGAAAATCCAGCCGGTATAGGAGTTTTTGATTTGATGATCCATGTCGATATGGCAGATCGCGACGAAAGGATAGTGACCTTTGCTGCGGTAGCGCAAATCAATGAACCGCACTTCATAATGATCCTTGTATTTATCTACTTCCCACCGGTAGACAGGGGAGAAGGAGAGAAAGGCTGAAATGTTTTCGTCTTGTTTGGCAATTTTCATAATTTCAGTATCAGGGACCGGCACACGGTTAAAGGTGTCTAAAATGACGATTTCTCCATTCATGCTGCGCCCAACATGGAAAGAGGATTTACATTTCACGGCAATGCGCCATTGTCTGAACTTCATTGTAGGCGAAATAATAATGTCTTCAATTTCATCGAATTGTGCACGCAGCTGATGTTTAATCTGAAGCTGCATGATCACCCTGACGATATAGTAACAGAAAATCACGGCATACAGCGAGATGAACGTATAGCCGGGATGACCGCCAATGGCCCAAACGACAATGGCGACAAGGTGTGTAAAAAAGATGAAAGGATCAAACGTGTTAATGATCCCAAGCGCTACCCATTTCTTTGAAAATGGACGAATGGCCTGTGTGCCGTATGCATTGAAAATATCGACAAACACATGGAGCACAACGGCTAATAGAGTCCATAACCACAGATGAAGTAAATCCGCCCCCGGCACAAATGGGAAAATCACAGCCGGTATCAGTATTGACCAGAACAGTACAGCTGGAATGGAATGTGTAAATCCTCTGTGATTTCTTATATAAACCGCATTATTTTTTAGTTTTAGCACAGTATCAATGTCTGGTGCTTGGGAGCCGGCAATGGTCGCGAGCATCACGGCATGTGCCATGTGTGGATCTGCGCTGACGGCTGGATCTAAAAGTGCAAGTCCCCCAAGAGAAATGCCCATTACTACATGAGTACCAGTATCCAATTGATTACCTCCTAGTTGTCATGCTTAGGAACAATCATACAAAGTATACGCCTTCTTTCAAGACTATGTGCAAAAGCACTTTTGCTTTGTCTTGATTTAATGTAACATGTTAACGTATCTACAAACAGTATACAACAAATAAGGTTCTTTTCAGAACGTTAGCCCTCGGTTCAATGAGAAGGAGTATAGATATGAAAGACATTCAAGAAAAGCTGGACCGCAAAGATATTGCGGGATTTCAGCATGATTTAATTGATTGGTATGAAAAAGAACAACGGACACTGCCATGGCGTGAAAATCAAGATCCATACCGCGTCTGGGTATCAGAAGTGATGCTTCAGCAAACGAGAGTGGATACGGTCATTCCGTACTTCAACCGGTTTATGGAGCAATTCCCGACGGTGAAAGATCTTGCTTTAGCTGATGAAGAAAAGGTCATGAAAGCATGGGAAGGTCTTGGCTACTACTCAAGAGTGCGTAATTTACAGGCAGCTGTGAAAGAAGTATATGAATCCTACGGGGGCGTTGTCCCTGATTCGAAAGAGCAGTTTTCAAAGCTTAAAGGTGTAGGTCCGTATACGAGCGGTGCAGTGCTGAGTATCGCCTATAACAAGCCGTACCCTGCGGTAGACGGCAACGTCATGAGGGTCATTTCCCGTATTTTGTCTGTATGGGATGATATAGCAAAACCAAAAACGAGAAATATTTTCGAGTTTGCGGTCGATCAGCTCATTTCCCGGGAAAAGCCGTCAGAATTCAATCAAGGGCTGATGGAGCTAGGTGCGCTCATTTGCCCCCCAACATCCCCTGCATGCCTCATTTGCCCTGTGAACATGCATTGCTCGGCACTCGAGGAGGGCGTTCAGCATGAGCTCCCAGTGAAAAGCAAAAAGAAAAAGCCGACTGCAAAATCAATGGCAGCAGCGGTGTTATTTGATGATGCAGGCAACCTATATATTCATAAGAGGCAAAGTACAGGTCTTCTTGCGAATTTATGGGAATTCCCTAACATGGAAACCATGAAGGGAAGAAAAACGGAAAAAGAGCAGCTGGTTAATTTCTTAAAAGAGGAGGCGGGTGTACAAGCGGAGCTTGGTGATTTAGAAGGCACCATTCAGCACGTATTTACCCACCTCATCTGGAATATTTCTGTTTTCTTTGGACGAGTTACCTCTGTATCTGATGACACGATGCTGAAAAAAGTCACAACAGAGGAATTTGAGGCATATGCTTTGCCAGTCTCACACCAAAAAATCTGGAAGATGGCACTTGAAGAGCCTAGTCGTATTTAACCGTTGTACCATGAGTATAATCGGCTTCATTTCTGTGCAGACCCCCGCGGTCTTCAATTTCAGAAATGATTTCTCGATACTTAGATTGCCCTTCTTCGTTCAAATAAGGTAAAATTTGTTGGAAAGCATGATGAAAGAAAGCAAGCTCAGTATCTTTCCATTGATCCTTGGACATCATGCCAAGCTGGCTTAAATCGCGTCCGACATACATGAATGTAACCTCCTAATAGGAATTTTCCTATTAGTGTGAAGCGAATGAACGAAAACTATTCAAATCAGGAGATGAACCATAATGAGTCAACGTAAATGTGCATTAATTACAGGCAGCAGCAGAGGAGTAGGGAAAGAAGTAGCCCTTCGCCTGGCTGAAAAAGGATATGACATTGTCATTAACTATGCGAGAAGCAAAAAAGCCGCACTTGAAACAGCGGAAGAAATTGAAGCGATGGGCGTGAAAACATTGGTTGTAAAAGCCAACGTAGGCCAGCCAGAGAAAATTAAAGACATGTTTCAGCAAATCGATGAAACCTTTGGCCGTTTAGATGTATTTGTCAACAATGCGGCATCAGGTGTTCAGCGTCCAATCATGGACCTTGAAGAAAATCATTGGGACTGGACGATGAATATCAATGCGAAAGCCTTATTATTCTGCGGACAAGAAGCAGCGAAATTAATGGAGAAAAACGGCGGCGGACATATCGTCAGCATTAGCTCACTAGGCTCCATCCGCTACCTTGAAAATTACACAGTGGTCGGCGTATCAAAAGCGGCACTAGAAGCTTTAACGCGTTACCTATCCGTTGAGCTGTCACAAAAAAATATTGTCGTGAACGCAGTATCAGGCGGTGCGATCGATACAGATGCACTAAAACATTTCCCGAACCGGGAAGAACTTTTAGAAGATGCGAAGAAAAATACACCTGCTGGCCGAATGGTAGAAATTAAAGACATGGTCGACAGCGTGGAGTTCCTTGTATCAGGCAAGGCAGACATGATTAGAGGACAGACCATTATTGTGGATGGCGGACGTTCTTTGCTAGTTTAAAAAAATCATGAATAGGATGTACACCTTCTGCACAAATTAATGTGCGTGGAGGTGATAATGATGGATCAACAACAAAACAAAACAAACGCACAACAAGTGAAGAAACAAAACCAAGCTTCTGCACAAGGCGGTCAATTTGGTACTGAATTTGCTAGCGAGACTGACGTACAGCAAGTAAAAAAATACAACCAAAAAGCTGAGCAAAACAAACAACAAAACAGCTAATCACTGAAACAGAGGAAAGCACTTCATATACGAATGAAGTGCTTTTCTTTTTGCCTCTCACCACCATCCGACAAAACCTGTAAAACCTCTACATAAACAGTCAAAGGATTTCCTCGTTCTTTCAAGAAATGGTATACAGACAAAAAGTGGATTCGAATAAAAGGGAGGAGTTAGATGTCTGATTTCGATCAGCTTGTCAAAGAACAAATGCAGCTCATGGATCAGCTGCTCGATGTCCAGGGAGAACTCGATCTATGCTTAGAAACAGAAAAACAATTGCTGCAGGATGAAAAAAAAGAAGAGTGGACCAGGCTTCATGATCAAATCAAACAGAAACGGGAGGAACTGCAAAAAGTCCAAACCTTATTTACAAAACAGACAGAAGAGGTCATCAATTCATACAAGCAGATGGAAAAGAGTTCAACCGTGATGTAAGACAGTGTGCCGTTCAATTGGGTTGAATGGCTTTTTCATTTCATTTTTTAATGATGTAACGGTATAATATAATAGAGACATGTTTAGTTGGGAAATTAGGTCTTTGGACTGTTAGGTTTGTTTGTTATAGAAAGTAGGGGAGAAAATATGGGCTATCCCAAGGAAGGAGAAACCATCCAAATTCAAAGCTATAAACACAATGGCTTGATCCACAGGATTTGGAATGAAACCACCATTCTGAAAGCAACGGAATTGTGTATCATTGGTGCAAACGACCGTACAATGGTGACTGAATCCGACGGCCGTACTTGGATGACGAGAGAACCGGCTATTTGCTATTTCCATGCAAAACAATGGTTTAATGTAATTGGGATGCTTAGAGATGATGGGGTATATTATTACTGCAACATCAGCTCTCCTTTTGCGACAGATGATGAGGCAATTAAGTATATTGATTACGATTTAGATGTCAAAGTCTTTCCAGACATGACGTACAATATTTTGGATGAGGATGAATATGTAGATCATAAGAGGCAGATGAATTATCCAAAGGAAATCGATAGTATCTTAAGAGAGCATCTGAATACATTATTGCATTGGATTCACCAGCGGAAAGGTCCGTTTGCTCCTGAATTTGTGGATATGTGGTATGAACGTTTTTTACATTATACAAAATAAGCAAGAGCAGCAAAAACCTGTTTGGCTTTTTAGGCTAACAGGTTTTTGACTGCGTACGGATAAGAGGCACTGATAGATTGGGAAGGAGATTTACATGGGGGTCATTAAACGCTACATGGCTTTTGTTACACCGTATAAAAAACAGATTGCATTGACAATGGTCATCGGGATGATCAAGTTCTCGATTCCCTTAACATTGCCTCTGCTTTTAAAGTATGTCATTGATGATGTCATTCAAGGCTCGGGGTCGGCTGAAGAAAAGACATCATCTCTACTGATCATAATGGGAATCATGCTCGTATTATTTTTAGTGATGAGACCGCCTGTTGAATACTATAGACAATACTATGCGCAATGGACAGGCAGTAAGGTATTATTTGATATTCGGGAAAAGCTGTTTTCGCATATTCAAAAGCTCAGTCTTCGTTATTATGCTAACACGAGAACTGGGGAAATTATTTCAAGGGTCATCAACGATGTGGAGCAGACAAAGGAGTTTGTCATCACAGGTCTTATGAACATTTGGCTTGATTTGATGACCGTGCTGATCGTGATCGCCATTATGTGTACACTGGACATCAAGCTCACCATCGTGTCTGTCATTATTTTTCCGCTATATGCGTTTGCAGTGAAGTATTTTTACGGCAGGCTTCGCAAGCTGACAAAAGAGCGGTCGCAGGCGCTGGCTGAAGTGCAAGGGCATCTTCATGAGCGGGTACAAGGTATGCCAGTCATTCGGAGCTTTGCCATTGAAGAATATGAACAAGAACATTTTCATGATGAAAACAAAAATTTCTTAAACAAAGCGATCAACCATACGAATTGGAACGCTAAAACATTTGCCGTCGTCAATACCATTACTGATATTGCACCGCTATTGATCATTGCATTTGCTGGCTACACCGTAATTAATGGATCACTTTCGATCGGGACCATGATTGCCTTTGTCGGTTATATTGACCGGATGTATAACCCAATTCGCCGCCTCATTAACTCATCCACGACTTTAACTCAGTCGGTAGCGTCAATGGATCGTATCTTTGAATTTATTGATGAGCCATATGAGGTAACAGATCGGCCGAATGCAAAAGAAGCCGATCATTTAAAAGGAGAGGTCGAATTTAAAAATGTGTCGTTTCGTTATGAACACACACAGGAAGAGATTCTGCACAATATCTCCTTGAAAGTAGAAAAAGGACAAACGGTTGCGCTTGTAGGAATGAGCGGTGGAGGGAAGTCGACACTCGTCAGCTTAATTCCAAGATTTTATGATGTGACAAACGGGTCTCTTGAAATTGACGGCATCGATATAAAAGAGTACAAAGCAAGAAGCCTTCGAAATCAAGTCGGAATGGTGCTGCAGGATACATTCTTATTCAGTGACACGATTAAAGAAAATATTGCGGTTGGAGATCCAGAAGCATCTTTTGAAAAAATCGTTTCGGCTGCAAAAGCGGCAAATGCCCATGATTTTATTATGTCTCTTCCTGAAGGATATGACACGAAGGTAGGAGAACGGGGCGTGAAGCTGTCAGGCGGTCAAAAACAACGAATTTCTATTGCAAGGGTCTTTCTAAAAAATCCACCGCTTTTGATTTTAGATGAAGCGACGTCTGCACTTGATTTAGAAAGTGAACATTACATTCAAGAAGCGATGCAAAAGCTAGCGAAGGAGCGTACAACCTTTATTGTCGCGCACCGCTTATCAACGATTACACATGCTGACCTCATTGTCGTTATGGAACAAGGCGAAATTGTGGAAAAAGGAACACACGAAGAATTAATGAACCGAGACAGCCACTATCGCCATCTATTTACCATTCAAACATTAAATTAGTAGAAGCCTATCCGATTCTAGCGGATAGGCTTTTTTATGCTTGTCAAAAACATGACATATTTCCCAGCTTGTCTCAATACAATTTTAAAAAGTATGACGGGGTGGTGAATATGTGAAAGAACAAGACGTGCTGCTAGATGTCAAACAGCTGTCCATTGCGTTTCAGCAAAAAAAGCAAAAAGTACCCATCGTCCATCACATATCGTTCTCGATTCAAAAAGGAGAAACCTTAGGAATTGTTGGCGAATCTGGCTGCGGGAAAAGTATCACATCTATGTCATTAATGGGCCTGAACCAGCAAACAGACACAACGGGTGAGGTTCAATTCGAAGGGCAAAACCTGCTGTCGCTTTCAGAAAAACAGTGGCGAGAGATAAGAGGGAATGACATTTCGATGATTTTTCAAGAGCCAATGACCTCTCTGAACCCATTAATGACCATAGGCAAACAAATGACGGAAGCCCTTTTCACACATCAAGCAATCGGTCAAAAAGAAGCAAAAGCAAAGGCGGTTGATCTGCTTCAGACAGTCGGATTGAAGCAAGCCGAATCGTTACTTAAAAAATACCCGCATGAATTATCAGGCGGCATGCGCCAGCGTGTCATGATTGCGATGGCGATGCTTTGCCATCCAAAGCTCATGATCGCAGATGAACCGACAACTGCACTTGATGTGACCATCCAAGCGCAAATCCTTCGCCTGCTCAAAAAGCTAAACGAAGAGATGGACACCGCTATTTTATTTATAACCCATGATCTAGGCGTCGTGCGGCAAATATGCCAGCGAGTCATGATTATGTATGCCGGTCGAATTGTAGAAGAAGGAACCGTTGACCGTATTTTTCAAAAACCTCTGCATCCCTACACAAAAGGTCTTTTCGCCTCAGTTCCATCGTTTAAAGAGAAAAAAGAAAAGCTCATCTCTATTACAGGTCATGTACCTAAGCCGGGAACCATTCGATCCGGCTGTCAATTTGCCGCGCGCTGTCCTTATCAAATGGCGCAATGTCTTGAAGAAGATCCAGTTTTACAATCCATTGAACAGGACCACCGCGTGGCATGCTTTCTAATGGAAGGAGGAGAAGACACTGAGTCGCCCACTCTTGCAAGTGAATCAGCTGACAAAACGGTATGACACAGCCGCTTTTTTTTCTAAACACAAACATTCGACTCTGGCTTTAAATCAAGTGTCCTTTCACGTGAAGGAGGGGGAAACGCTAGGCATTGTCGGTGAATCAGGCTGCGGGAAATCAACACTTGGCAAAAGCTTAATGAGATTGACTGAACCGACGTCAGGCTCTATTCAACTGAAAGGGCAAGAGGTCACCCTTTTGAAAGAAAGAGAGATGCGTTCTTTAAGAAAAGACATTCAAATGATTTTTCAAGATCCATACGCTTCATTAAATCCTCGAATGAAAATAAAAGATATTTTAGAGGAACCGCTGATTGTTCACTGGAATGGGACGAAGCCAGATAGACGAAAGCGGGTCAAAGAGATGCTGCACATTGTCGGATTTGATCCTTCCTACGGGGAACGTTATGCGCACCAATTCAGCGGCGGACAAAGGCAGCGTATTGGTATCGCTAGAGCACTCATTACCCATCCAAGTCTTGTCATTGCCGATGAACCAGTTTCGGCTTTAGATGTATCCGTTCAAGCACAAATTTTGAATTTGATGCTTGAATTGCAAAAGACGCTTTCTCTGACGTATTTGTTTATTTCTCACGATCTTGGTGTTGTCAGGTATATGAGCGACCGAATCGCAGTCATGTATGCTGGCCGAATTGTCGAGATGGGGCCTGCCGAAGACGTGTTTCACAGCCCGCTTCATCCTTATACGTCGCTGCTTCTGAAATCCATTCCACATATGGACCACGTGCTGGAAACGCAAGATGTGTCAGCAGAAGAGTCCACAATGACGATAGAAGGCGGCTGTCCTTTCTACAAAAGGTGTCCAAAAAGGTGGGAGAAATGCCTAAAAGCAGTCCCTGCTTTGTATGAGGAGGGACCGGGGCACGCAGCGGCGTGTTACTTATATCAAAAGGAGGAACACAATGAAGAAGACATGGTTATTCAGTAGTTTCATTTTTGTGCTGGCACTTGCACTGTTTTTGGGGGGATGCTCGTCCGCACCGTCATCAGAAGAAAAAGCAACAAAAGACACCCTCGTATTTGGCAGAGGAGGAGACTCCACTTCACTAGATCCGATCACAACGACAGAAGGCGAAACCTTCAAGGTCACAGAGAATATGTTTGAAAAGCTACTGAATTATGGTGAGAAAGACACGACCATCCATCCTGGTCTCGCAACAGACTGGGATGTTGCAAAGGACGGAAAATCATACACATTCTACTTAAGAGAAGGTGTGAAATTTCACGATGGCACAGACTTTAACGCAGAAGCAGTGAAATTCAACTTTGACCGCTGGATGAATGGTGATGCAGAAAAATTTCCTTACTATGGCATGTTTGGCGGCTATAAAAAAGATAAAGGACATGTGATTAAAGACATCATCGTCAAAGGAGAGCATGAAGTTGAATTTCAGCTAAAGCGCCCGCAGGCGACATTCCTTAAAAACATTGCTATGTCACCGTTTGGCATCGCAAGTCCTGCGGCTGTTGAAAAAAGCGGTGATTCTTTTCGTGAGAATCCAGTGGGAACAGGACCATTCAAGTTTAAAGAGTGGAAGCAAAACGACCGTATTGTGTTAGAAAAGAACGAAGATTACTGGCAGAAGGATAAACCAAAACTGAACCAAATCATCTTCCGCTCTATTCCAGAAAACTCGGCTCGTTTAAATGCCCTGAAAACAGGTGAGATCGATTTGATGGATGGCGTGAATCCGTCAGATTTAGATGGCATTAAAACTGATAAAGCACTCCAGCTCATTGAAAGACCATCAATGAACGTAGGCTATATCGGACTCACTGTCACAAGAAAGCCGCTTGATAACAAGCTCGTTCGTCAGGCGCTCAATTACGCGGTCGATAAAGAATCCATCATTGAGTCATTTTATGGCGGACTTGCCGAGCCAGCAAAAAACCCTCTTCCCCCAGCTTTAGAAGGCTACAATGACGACATTGATCCATATCCGTATGATCCAGAAAAAGCGAAGGAACTTTTGAAAGAAGCGGGTTTTCCTGACGGCTTTCGCATCAAGCTTTGGGCGATGCCTGTACCGCGTCCATATATGCCAGATGGGATGAAGGTAGCAGAAGTCATTCAATCAAACTTTGAAAAGGTCGGCGTCAAAGCAGAAATTGTGACATATGACTGGGCGACCTATTTAGATAAGGCAAGTAAAGGGGAAGCAGATGTGTTCTTATTAGGCTGGACAGGGGACAATGGCGATCCTGATAATTTCATCTACACACTTTTGGACAAAGACAGCATTGGCGGCAACAACTATACATTCTTCGAAAACGATAAAATGCACGACATCCTCATTGAAGCGCAAACAAATACAGATCAAAAGAAACGAAATGAGCTGTATAAAAAAGCGCAAGAAATCATTCATGATGAAGCACCTTGGATTCCATTGGTGCATTCGATCCCAATGCTTGCAGCATCTAATGATTTAAAAGGCTATCAACCGCATCCAACTGGTTCTGAAGCTTTAGATGACGTGTATTTCGAATAAGCAAATAAGGGAGATCTTGTATCTCCCTTACAGCGTGTAGACAAACCCTCGCATTCGGTGTCAGTCCTGCGTTCCGGTGCTCACGAATGTCAAATTCGCTTCGCGCCAGTACTCGTCCTTCCTAGACTGCAAAGGTTTTCTATCACGCTGAAAAGAAGACAAAGAAAAAGGCGGTGAAAGCTGTTTGTTTGCTTATTGTATGAAGCGGGCAGGAATGCTCATCCCAGTACTGATTGGAATGACATTGGTCGTGTTTTCAATTATTCGGTTTATTCCAGGGAATCCAGCACAGGTCATCTTAGGACAGCGGGCAACGAAAGAGGCAGTAGAACAATTAACCATCCAGCTCGGTTTAAACCAGCCTTGGTATGTTCAATACGGACATTACATGCTGGGTCTTTTAAAAGGGGACTTAGGGACTTCGATACGAACAGGAGCGGCTATTGCCCAGGAAATGAAGCCTTACTTATTTGCGACGTTAGAATTGACCTTTTTTGCCATGGTGCTGGCGATTGTTGTGGGAGTGAATGCCGGAATCATTAGTGCTTGGTTTAAGCATTCCATCTTTGATTATGTCGCAATGTTTATTGCACTCATTGGAGTGTCTATGCCGATTTTCTGGTTAGGTTTAATGGGGCAGTGGCTGTTCTCAATTGAATTAGGTATTTTACCGACAACGGGACGTGAAAACGTCAGAAATCCAGTGGAGTCAATCACCTATATTCATACACTGGACACGCTTTTGCAAGGAAGATTTGATCAATTCACTGACAGCATCAAGCATTTGATCTTACCAAGTACAGCACTTGCCACAATCCCTGCTGCGATTATTGCAAGGATAACAAGGGCAAGTATGCTGGAAGTGCTTCATTCAGATTTTATTCGAACAGCAAAAGCAAAAGGGGTACGTTCATTTTTCATCATTTATCAGCATGGGCTGAAAAATGCGCTTATTCCGATCTTGACGATTATTGGTCTTCAGACAGGCCTCTTGCTAGGCGGAGCCATTTTAACAGAGACCATTTTTGCATGGCCTGGCATTGGCCGGTATATATATGACGCCATCAGCTATCGAGATTACCCAGTCATTCAAACTGGCATTCTCGTCGTTGCGCTGATATTTGTCCTGATCAATTTCATTGTTGACATCTTATATGCGGTCATTGATCCAAGGATTAAATATTAGGGAGGGAGAGTGACAACATGGAAGCACAAAAAGAGCTTGAACCACCTCAATCAAAAGAAGAACGCTCTCAATCATTGATTCTTGAATCGATGAAGCAGTTCTTTCAGCACAAGCTGGCGGTCATTGGCAGTGTGATTGTCTTTTTATTTCTTATCCTAGCGATATTCGCACCACTCATTGCTCCTTATAGCATCAATGAACAATCTCTTGGTGAGCGATTTAGCGCCCCTTCAGCTGCGCACTGGTTTGGTACGGATGATTTCGGCAGAGATATATTTTCAAGAGTTGTGCATGGAGCGCGGATTTCCTTATGGGTTGGTTTCTTCTCGGTTCTCGGGTCTGTCATTTTAGGCACACTGCTTGGATTGATAGCAGGCTATGGCGGAAGAGTGCTAGATGCTGTGATCTCGAGATTGTTTGATATTTTACTCGCTTTTCCTAGTATTCTACTAGCGATTGCGATCGTCTCCATCTTAGGCCCCTCCTTACAAAATGCCCTTATTGCCATTGCAATTATTAATGTCCCAACCTTTGGACGGCTCGTTCGTTCAAAAGTGCTGAGTATTAAACAAGAAGAATACGTGCTGGCAGCAAAGGCGGTTGGGATGTCACACCGCCGCATCGTGCTGCGTCACATTCTGCCAAATAGTATGGTGCCAGTCATCGTACAGGCGACGCTTGCGATCGGAACGGCGATTATCGAGGCAGCGGCTTTAGGCTTTTTAGGATTGGGTGCACAGGCACCAAGCCCAGAGTGGGGGAAAATGCTCGCCGATGCGAGACCTTATCTCGTTCAAGCCCCCTGGACATTAATTTTCCCAGGTGTAGCGATCATGCTGACAGTTTTGGGCTTTAACCTGATGGGAGATGGATTAAGAGACACACTGGATCCTAAAATGAAGAAAATAAAATAAGACCGATTCTAGGAATCGGTCTCAGCGCGCAGACAAACCCTCGCATTCGGTGTCAGTCCTGCGTGCCGGTGCTCACGAATGTTCAATTCGCTCCACTCCGGTACTCGTCCTTCCTAGACTGCAAAGGTTTTCTATCACGCTGAAAAGAAGACAAAGGGCTAAAATAAAGATCATTTTAGCCCTTTGTCAACAATCTGAGACCGATTATCGAAATCGGTCTTTTCTATTTATGCTTCTTTTTCATCTGTCTCAATTTCACTGTCATTTGGATGATACGTCTGGAAGCTTGTAATCAATGTATCTAAATGCTCTAGTTCATCACGGTATTCGATGATGCTGGACATGACATTCAGCATATTGTAATCGAGCAAGTCGTTTTCTTGGTTTTGCTGATGCTGGATAAATGATTTCGTTAACGTTTCAAGGCGAAGAGAGCATTCGTTTTGAAATTCATCGTCCTGCGGCTTCATTTTTCCGACAAACTTCATCAAGGTCCGCTCATGCCAATACAGTAAATAATCAATCTCATCCGTTAAGCTTTCCCGGAAATGCTCTGGCATCAAATGAATCTCATTTTCTAATTTATGAAGCTTTTTCAGCAAGTACAGAGCACGATTCGATGTCATAATTGCCTGTCTGAACAAAACGAGCTTTCTTGATTTTACATAGGTTGTTTTCTTTAAATAGCTTCGTTCCTCTTTGTATAATAAGTAAATGTGATCTAATTTGATCATGCGTTCTTTTATTTGATCGATGTCATCCTTTAAAGTGGAATGATCAGTAGACTGTCTGGAGCTCAGACGGATCCATTTTAAAATCTCCTCCGTATTTTCCATAATGTGATGAACAAGCTTTGTTTCATACTTTGGCGGCAGGAAGATTAAATTCACTAAAAATGAAGAAAGAACTCCTAACACCACAGTAGCTGTTCGAATTAAGGCAAAGGAAAGGAAATGATCCCCAGCACTTTCTAAAATCGCAATGACGGTTACAAGTGCAATTGGAATCGTGTGTTCAATCTTCAGCTTTAAATTAATGGCGATGACCATGACGGCGGTTAAACCGATAATGACTGGCCCAGTGCCAAAAAGCAGACCGAACGTAATGGCAAGTGCTGCTCCAATAATATTGGCTTGCACTTGATCAACAATCGTTAAAAAAGATCGATAAATAGATGGCTGGATAGCAAATACAGCTGCAATTCCCGCGAAGACGGGCGTTGGCAACCCAAGCCATGTTGCCAGGTAAAGCGCGAGTACAATGGCAATACCAGTTTTTAAAATACGGGCTCCAAGTTTCATTGGTTTTGTCCCTGCATTCCTTTCTTTTTGATAATAGATGATCACTCGTCATTTATTATAAATATTTTGATGAACAACTAAGTAATATACAGCGGTCTTCCGAAATATTCAAGTGATTTTTGAAAGTTCATGAAAACATCAAAAGAAGGTATTGAGAAGAAATGTAACAGATTCGCACGCTTTTGACAAACAAGAGCTGATAAATAAAAAAACAGGCGCATTTTTTTTCGCCTGTTTTTGACCCTATTATGATTGTTTTAACTGTTCAAACGCATGATCTACTGCTTGCAGCGTCTCAGAAATATCTTTTTCAGTATGTGCGATCGTTAAGAACCAAGCTTCATATTTAGAAGGAGCGAGGTTAATCCCTTGAGAAAGCATTAATTTGAAGAAGCGGGCGAACATTTCGCCATCCGTATTTTCCGCCTGTTCATAGTTTACAATGGTTTCTTTTGTGAAATAAATCGTGAGAGCCCCTTTTAAGCGGTTCACCGTAATATCTACTTGATGTTTTTTTGCATGGGCTAAAATGCCTTCTTCTAGCATAGCGCCAAGCTGATCAAGGCGCTCGTAAACACCATCTTGTTTTAACACTTCCAAGCATGCAATACCAGAAAGAATGGATGCAGGATTTCCTGCCATCGTGCCAGCTTGATAGGCTGGTCCAAGAGGAGCGACTTGCTCCATAATTTCTTTTTTACCGCCGTAAGCACCGATCGGAAGTCCGCCGCCAATGATTTTTCCTAATGCAGTGAGGTCAGGTTTTACTTGAAGCAAGTCCTGTGCTCCTCCGTACATAAAGCGGAAAGCTGTAATCACTTCATCATAGATCACAAGTGCGCCCTTTTCATGAGTGAGGTCATTGACCTGCTGCAAGAAGCCGTCCTTAGGCTCCACGATGCCGAAGTTCCCGACAATTGGCTCGACAAGGACAGCTGCTACTTCATCGCCCCATCGATCCAATGCTTCTTTGTAGCTGTCAATATCATTAAATGGAACGGTAATGACTTCATTGGCGATGCTCTTTGGTACGCCTGCTGAATCAGGGGTTCCTAAAGTGGAAGGACCAGAGCCAGCTGCCACAAGCACAAGATCAGAGTGGCCGTGATAACATCCGGCAAACTTAATGATCTTTGTTCTGCCTGTATATGCGCGCGCGACACGAATCGTTGTCATCACCGCTTCTGTTCCTGAATTGACAAAACGAACTTTGTCCAAAGCAGGCATGGCTTCCTTCAGCATTTTAGCAAAAGTGACTTCATGCTTCGTTGGCGTTCCGTAAAGGACACCTGTTTCAGCCGCTTTTGTAATAGCTTTTGTAATATGCGGGTGAGCATGTCCTGTAATAATTGGACCGTATGCTGCTAGATAATCGATATAGCGGTTTCCATCAACATCCCAAAAATAAGCGCCTTCTCCTCTTTCCATAGCCACGGGTGAACCGCCGCCTACTGCCTTATATGAACGAGACGGACTGTTGACACCTCCAACGATATGCTCCAGCGCCTCTTGATGTAATTTTTTTGATTCTGTGAATTTCATAAATAGCCTCCTATCTCAACGTATCACGTCGTCTATCATTATTTTAACATGCCGATGCAAGCGTACTTAGTTGAATATCCTCTCAAAATTGGATAGGCTAATTAAAAAATAGGTTGGAGGGATTGTGTCATGACAATCGAAATAGGCCAGCAAGTACCTGAAATCGAATTAACCGGTGACAACGGGGAGAAAGTAAAGCTTTCTGACTTTAAAGGAAAACATATTGTCCTTTATTTCTATCCAAAAGATATGACACCAGGCTGTACAACAGAAGCATGTGATTTCCGCGACCGCCATCAAAGCTTTGCAGAGTTAGATGCTGTCATTATCGGCGTAAGCCCAGACAGTCAGGACAAGCACCAAAAGTTTAAAGAAAAACATGATTTACCGTTCCTGCTTCTTGTAGACGATGAACAGAAATTGTCTGAAGCCTTTGGGGTATGGAAGCTGAAAAAGAACTTTGGCAAAGAATACATGGGCATTGAACGTTCAACGTTTCTTATTAATAAAGAAGGAACGCTTGTGAAAGAATGGCGAAAAGTCAAGGTGAAAGACCACGTAGAAGAAGCGCTTGAGGAACTGAAAGCTCACGCTTAATATCATCACAGGATGAGATCGGCAGACATGCCGGTCTTTTTTGTGAAGAAGAATAGGTAAAAAAGAGGATTGTAATTGACAAAGATTCGGCTCTGGGGGTACACTATTTATAAAGATTATAATATAAGAATATTTTTGAAGAGAGGTGCATGATGAAATGGCTGCTCACGAACTAAAAGACGCTTTAGATGCTTTAAAAGAAACCGGTGTTCGAATTACTCCGCAGCGCCATGCCATCTTGGAGTTTCTCGTAAATTCTATGACTCACCCAACCGCGGACGATATATATAAAGCACTTGAAGGAAAATTTCCAAACATGAGTGTCGCAACGGTTTACAACAATTTACGAGTCTTCCGGGAATCTGGATTAGTAAAGGAATTAACGTACGGTGATTCCTCAAGCCGATTTGATTTTGCGACATCTGACCATTACCATGCGATTTGTGAAAACTGCGGAAAAATAGTGGACTTTCATTATCCTGGCCTTGATGAAGTTGAACAGCTTGCATCCCATGTGACGGGCTTTAAAGTCAGTCATCATCGCTTGGAGATCTATGGAACTTGTCAAGAATGTGCGAAAAAAGAAAATCATTAATGAAAAAGCTGACCGGTTAAATGGTCAGCTTTTTTTATGACTTTTTTCGATTGTAGGTTTCATCAAACTCTTTGCCTTCTAATGCTGGATCGAGTGTAAGCGGCTCTCTGCAATGCATGCACATATCTACCCGCCCAAGCACTTTTGTTTCCTTCTCACAGCCTGGACAAACAACACGCACTGCCTTTGTAGAAAGCATACCGATCCAAAAGTAAACCACTGTACTCAATCCGATCGATAAGACGCCGAGCAGCATAAAGAAAGTCGACAGCCAAATCGATTCCTTGAAGAACACACCGATATACATGATCAGAAAGCCAACAAAAACCAAACTAAGTGCAAATGTTCTGATTTTATTAATCTTACTGGAGTATTTCGCCATCCCTAGTCCCCCTTGTCTCCAATATAGCACATTTTACCTTTCCGTTTGAATTAGTTATAGAGTTTTGTGAATAAATTGCTTATAATGATTCAATGATCTTTTTTCTTGTATTGAAGGAATTTTGATTCTATGAGGAGAAATACATAGCATTAGAGAAGAACTTTACACCCGAGTATTGGAGGAATCACTATGGAAAATCTTCTCCGTCCTATTTATCAAGAGAGAGCAAGCCATCCAGACACATTAGCTGTGATTATAGTAGAAAGAAGACACAAAGTATCTTCTGAGACGGATAACTTTGATGCAGCACTTCTAGTCATTGTAAAAGAAGCGGAAGAGCCGTTATTTATCAAGCACTATGAATCCGATCACCAAACAGCTTCTTTAAATGTTGTCACAGATGATCAGCTGAAGGAATGGATTACCCTCGGCACTAACCGCCGAATCATTGATTGGATTTTGAATGGGAAAGTCCTATTTGATCGAAATGAATATATTTTCAACTTGATTGATGAACTAAGTACATTCCCGTTTTCAAACCGCAAACTTAAAATCGGTTTAGAATACGGCAAGCTCATTCGCAGATATATAGAAGGAAAAGCATTTTTTGAGTCAAATCAATTCCTTGATGCATATAATTCAATTGTGCATGCTCTGCATCATTTGGCACGTATTGAAGTGATCGATAAAGGCTTCCACCCAGAAGTGACGGTTTGGAATCAGGTGCGTCATATGGAACCGGAAGTATATAAACTTTATTCAGAACTCATTGAAAGCCACGAAAGCCTGCATAAGCGTTTGGAACTTTTATTTTTAGCAAATGATTTTTTGATCCATTCAAAAGCAGAAATTGGTGCCGCTCATTTGCGTCATGTCATGGAACAGCAAGATATATGGCTTTTTGGCGAGCTTCTCGCGCATCCTGATCTCAAGTATTTCACGCCTGACCTTAGCGTCATGATTGATTTCTTTGTGGAAAAAGGAATTGTTCAAGTGGAGCCGATTGAGACAAAGGGGCAAAAAATCTATCATCGAGGATATTTTGTAAAAAAAGATATTGACGCATGAATGTTATGATGGTATATTATTATACGTCGCTAACGAGCAACCAAGTTGCTTTGAAAGAAAAGCTGACAAAAAGAAATTATAAAAAACACTTGACGCACACAGCGCCGAAATGTTATATTGAGAAAGTCGCCTCTGAGCGACAATGAAGATGATCTTTGAAAACTAAACAAGACAAAACGTACCTGTTAATTCGAGTTTTTATAAAAAAATCCTATGATACATCATAGGTAGTCAGTCAAACTGGCGAGGCAGGAAATGATCACATGCTAATTTCGCTACATCGTGTAGCAACGCATGTGTGATATGCATCCTGCATACCTCGGAGAGTTTGATCCTGGCTCAGGACGAACGCTGGCGGCGTGCCTAATACATGCAAGTCGAGCGGACAGAAGGGAGCTTGCTCCCGGATGTTAGCGGCGGACGGGTGAGTAACACGTGGGTAACCTGCCTGTAAGACTGGGATAACTCCGGGAAACCGGAGCTAATACCGGATAGTTCCTTGAACCGCATGGTTCAAGGATGAAAGACGGTTTCGGCTGTCACTTACAGATGGACCCGCGGCGCATTAGCTAGTTGGTGGGGTAATGGCTCACCAAGGCGACGATGCGTAGCCGACCTGAGAGGGTGATCGGCCACACTGGGACTGAGACACGGCCCAGACTCCTACGGGAGGCAGCAGTAGGGAATCTTCCGCAATGGACGAAAGTCTGACGGAGCAACGCCGCGTGAGTGATGAAGGTTTTCGGATCGTAAAGCTCTGTTGTTAGGGAAGAACAAGTGCGAGAGTAACTGCTCGCACCTTGACGGTACCTAACCAGAAAGCCACGGCTAACTACGTGCCAGCAGCCGCGGTAATACGTAGGTGGCAAGCGTTGTCCGGAATTATTGGGCGTAAAGGGCTCGCAGGCGGTTTCTTAAGTCTGATGTGAAAGCCCCCGGCTCAACCGGGGAGGGTCATTGGAAACTGGGAAACTTGAGTGCAGAAGAGGAGAGTGGAATTCCACGTGTAGCGGTGAAATGCGTAGAGATGTGGAGGAACACCAGTGGCGAAGGCGACTCTCTGGTCTGTAACTGACGCTGAGGAGCGAAAGCGTGGGGAGCGAACAGGATTAGATACCCTGGTAGTCCACGCCGTAAACGATGAGTGCTAAGTGTTAGGGGGTTTCCGCCCCTTAGTGCTGCAGCTAACGCATTAAGCACTCCGCCTGGGGAGTACGGTCGCAAGACTGAAACTCAAAGGAATTGACGGGGGCCCGCACAAGCGGTGGAGCATGTGGTTTAATTCGAAGCAACGCGAAGAACCTTACCAGGTCTTGACATCCTCTGACAACCCTAGAGATAGGGCTTTCCCTTCGGGGACAGAGTGACAGGTGGTGCATGGTTGTCGTCAGCTCGTGTCGTGAGATGTTGGGTTAAGTCCCGCAACGAGCGCAACCCTTGATCTTAGTTGCCAGCATTTAGTTGGGCACTCTAAGGTGACTGCCGGTGACAAACCGGAGGAAGGTGGGGATGACGTCAAATCATCATGCCCCTTATGACCTGGGCTACACACGTGCTACAATGGACAGAACAAAGGGCTGCGAGACCGCAAGGTTTAGCCAATCCCATAAATCTGTTCTCAGTTCGGATCGCAGTCTGCAACTCGACTGCGTGAAGCTGGAATCGCTAGTAATCGCGGATCAGCATGCCGCGGTGAATACGTTCCCGGGCCTTGTACACACCGCCCGTCACACCACGAGAGTTTGCAACACCCGAAGTCGGTGAGGTAACCTTTATGGAGCCAGCCGCCGAAGGTGGGGCAGATGATTGGGGTGAAGTCGTAACAAGGTAGCCGTATCGGAAGGTGCGGCTGGATCACCTCCTTTCTAAGGATATATGGAGCAGCGTACGTTTTCGTCTTGTTTAGTTTTGAAGGATCATTCCTTCAAAACATGTCTCTAGCGAGACAGGATTGTTCTTTGAAAACTAGATAACAATAAGTAATACATTCACATTGAATGCAATGCAAAGTTCATCACACATAGTGATTCTTTCTAAAGTAAGAAATGGTTAAGTTAGAAAGGGCGCACGGTGGATGCCTTGGCACTAGGAGCCGATGAAGGACGGGACGAACACCGATATGCTTCGGGGAGCTGTAAGCAAGCTTTGATCCGGAGATTTCCGAATGGGGAAACCCACTGCTCGTAATGGAGTAGTATCCATACTTGAATACATAGAGTATGAGAAGGCATACCCGGGGAACTGAAACATCTAAGTACCCGGAGGAAGAGAAAGCAAATGCGATTCCCTGAGTAGCGGCGAGCGAAACGGGAACAGCCCAAACCAAGAGGCTTGCCTCTTGGGGTTGTAGGACACTCTATACGGAGTTACAAAGGAACGATATAAGCGAAGAGGTCTGGAAAGGCCCGCCAAAGAAGGTAACAGCCCTGTAACTGAAATGTTGTTCTCTCCAGAGTGGATCCTGAGTACGGCGGAACACGTGAAATTCCGTCGGAATCCGGGAGGACCATCTCCCAAGGCTAAATACTCCCTAGTGACCGATAGTGAACCAGTACCGTGAGGGAAAGGTGAAAAGCACCCCGGAAGGGGAGTGAAATAGATCCTGAAACCGTGTGCCTACAAGTAGTCAGAGCCCGTTAATGGGTGATGGCGTGCCTTTTGTAGAATGAACCGGCGAGTTACGATCCCGTGCAAGGTTAAGCAGAAGATGCGGAGCCGCAGCGAAAGCGAGTCTGAATAGGGCGCATGAGTACGTGGTCGTAGACCCGAAACCAGGTGATCTACCCATGTCCAGGGTGAAGTTCAGGTAACACTGAATGGAGGCCCGAACCCACGCACGTTGAAAAGTGCGGGGATGAGGTGTGGGTAGGGGTGAAATGCCAATCGAACCTGGAGATAGCTGGTTCTCTCCGAAATAGCTTTAGGGCTAGCCTCAAGGTAAGAGTCTCGGAGGTAGAGCACTGATTGGACTAGGGGCCCCTACCGGGTTACCGAATTCAGTCAAACTCCGAATGCCGATGACTTATCCTTGGGAGTCAGACTGCGAGTGATAAGATCCGTAGTCGAAAGGGAAACAGCCCAGACCGCCAGCTAAGGTCCCAAAGTATACGTTAAGTGGAAAAGGATGTGGAGTTGCTTAGACAACCAGGATGTTGGCTTAGAAGCAGCCACCATTTAAAGAGTGCGTAATAGCTCACTGGTCGAGTGACTCTGCGCCGAAAATGTACCGGGGCTAAACGTATCACCGAAGCTGCGGACTGTTCTTACGAACAGTGGTAGGAGAGCGTTCTAAGTGCTGTGAAGTCAGACCGGAAGGACTGGTGGAGCGCTTAGAAGTGAGAATGCCGGTATGAGTAGCGAAAGACGGGTGAGAATCCCGTCCACCGAATGCCTAAGGTTTCCTGAGGAAGGCTCGTCCGCTCAGGGTTAGTCGGGACCTAAGCCGAGGCCGAAAGGCGTAGGCGATGGACAACAGGTTGATATTCCTGTACCACCTCCTCACCATTTGAGCAATGGGGGGACGCAGGAGGATAGGGTAAGCGCGGTATTGGATATCCGCGTCCAAGCAGTTAGGCTGGGAAATAGGCAAATCCGTTTCCCGTAAAGGCTGAGCTGTGATGGCGAGCGAAATTTAGTAGCGAAGTTCCTGATTCCACACTGCCAAGAAAAGCCTCTAGCGAGGTGAGAGGTGCCCGTACCGCAAACCGACACAGGTAGGCGAGGAGAGAATCCTAAGGTGATCGAGAGAACTCTCGTTAAGGAACTCGGCAAAATGACCCCGTAACTTCGGGAGAAGGGGTGCTTCTTAGGGTGTTAAAGCCCCGAGAAGCCGCAGTGAATAGGCCCAGGCGACTGTTTAGCAAAAACACAGGTCTCTGCGAAGCCGTAAGGCGAAGTATAGGGGCTGACGCCTGCCCGGTGCTGGAAGGTTAAGAGGAGCGCTTAGCGTAAGCGAAGGTGCGAATTGAAGCCCCAGTAAACGGCGGCCGTAACTATAACGGTCCTAAGGTAGCGAAATTCCTTGTCGGGTAAGTTCCGACCCGCACGAAAGGCGCAACGATCTGGGCACTGTCTCAACGAGAGACTCGGTGAAATTATAGTACCTGTGAAGATGCAGGTTACCCGCGACAGGACGGAAAGACCCCGTGGAGCTTTACTGCAGCCTGATATTGAATGTTGGTACAGCTTGTACAGGATAGGTAGGAGCCTTGGAAACCGGAGCGCTAGCTTCGGTGGAGGCATCGGTGGGATACTACCCTGGCTGTATTGACCTTCTAACCCGCTGCCCTTATCGGGCAGGGAGACAGTGTCAGGTGGGCAGTTTGACTGGGGCGGTCGCCTCCTAAAATGTAACGGAGGCGCCCAAAGGTTCCCTCAGAATGGTTGGAAATCATTCGCAGAGTGTAAAGGCACAAGGGAGCTTGACTGCGAGACCTACAAGTCGAGCAGGGACGAAAGTCGGGCTTAGTGATCCGGTGGTTCCGCATGGAAGGGCCATCGCTCAACGGATAAAAGCTACCCCGGGGATAACAGGCTTATCTCCCCCAAGAGTCCACATCGACGGGGAGGTTTGGCACCTCGATGTCGGCTCATCGCATCCTGGGGCTGTAGTCGGTCCCAAGGGTTGGGCTGTTCGCCCATTAAAGCGGTACGCGAGCTGGGTTCAGAACGTCGTGAGACAGTTCGGTCCCTATCCGTCGCGGGCGCAGGAAATTTGAGAGGAGCTGTCCTTAGTACGAGAGGACCGGGATGGACGCACCGCTGGTGTACCAGTTGTTCTGCCAAGGGCATCGCTGGGTAGCTATGTGCGGACGGGATAAGTGCTGAAAGCATCTAAGCATGAAGCCCCCCTCAAGATGAGATTTCCCATTCCGCAAGGAAGTAAGATCCCTGAAAGATGATCAGGTTGATAGGTCTGAGGTGGAAGCGTGGTGACACGTGGAGCTGACAGATACTAATAGATCGAGGACTTAACCTATATTCTAATGTGAAGCTTGAACATTGTTATCTAGTTTTGAGAGAACATTTTTAAAATATCTCTTGATTTATTTTCAATACATAGTATAATATCTTTTGTCACTAAATTGTCTGGTGATGATGGCGAAGAGGTCACACCCGTTCCCATACCGAACACGGAAGTTAAGCTCTTCAGCGCCGATGGTAGTTGGGGGGTCTCCCCCTGTGAGAGTAGGACATCGCCAGGCTTTCTTCATTCCGCAGTAGCTCAGTGGTAGAGCTATCGGCTGTTAACCGATCGGTCGTAGGTTCGAATCCTACCTGCGGAGCCAATTTGGAGAGCTGTCCGAGTGGCCGAAGGAGCACGATTGGAAATCGTGTAGGCGGTAACCCCGTCTCAAGGGTTCGAATCCCTTGCTCTCCGCCACAATTTACATAATAAAGGGCCCGTTGGTCAAGCGGTTAAGACACCGCCCTTTCACGGCGGTAACACGGGTTCGAATCCCGTACGGGTCACCATTTTATAGAATATACACCAGTATTTTTATTCGGAGGATTAGCTCAGCTGGGAGAGCATCTGCCTTACAAGCAGAGGGTCGGCGGTTCGAGCCCGTCATCCTCCACCATATCTTTTATATCGTCGCGGGGTGGAGCAGTTCGGTAGCTCGTCGGGCTCATAACCCGAAGGTCGCAGGTTCAAATCCTGCCCCCGCAACCAAAATGGTCCGGTAGTTCAGTTGGTTAGAATGCCTGCCTGTCACGCAGGAGGTCGCGGGTTCGAGTCCCGTCCGGACCGCCATTTTTAAAAAGAATACTTGGCTCGGTAGCTCAGTTGGTAGAGCAACGGACTGAAAATCCGTGTGTCGGCGGTTCGATTCCGTCCCGAGCCACCACTATTTGCCGGTGTAGCTCAATTGGTAGAGCAACTGACTTGTAATCAGTAGGTTGGGGGTTCAAGTCCTCTTGCCGGCACTGTTTTTCAAATGTGGAGGGGTAGCGAAGTGGCTAAACGCGGCGGACTGTAAATCCGCTCCCTCCGGGTTCGGCGGTTCGAATCCGCCCCCCTCCACCATTTTTGTTTTCATAGGGGCATAGTTTAAAGGTAGAACAGAGGTCTCCAAAACCTCCGGTGTGGGTTCGATTCCTACTGCCCCTGCCAATTTTCTTAATATGATTCATAACATCTATGGCGGTTGTGGCGAAGTGGTTAACGCACCAGATTGTGGCTCTGGCACTCGTGGGTTCGATTCCCATCAATCGCCCCATTTTATTATTGGGCTATAGCCAAGCGGTAAGGCAACGGACTTTGACTCCGTCATGCGTTGGTTCGAATCCAGCTAGCCCAGTTAATTTGCGGAAGTAGTTCAGTGGTAGAACACCACCTTGCCAAGGTGGGGGTCGCGGGTTCGAATCCCGTCTTCCGCTCCAATAATGGCGGCATAGCCAAGTGGTAAGGCAGAGGTCTGCAAAACCTTTATCCCCGGTTCAAATCCGGGTGTCGCCTTTTTTGAAAAGACTGCCGGGGTGGTGGAATTGGCAGACACACAGGACTTAAAATCCTGCGGTAGGTGACTACCGTGCCGGTTCAAGTCCGGCCCTCGGCACCATTGTTTTTTTATAATAAGTTGCGCTCTTTAATGATCATGCCGGTGTGGCGGAATTGGCAGACGCGCACGACTCAAAATCGTGTTCCTCACGGAGTGCCGGTTCGACCCCGGCCACCGGTATCTATTAAAAGTTTTATGATCGGTATTTTACCGTCAGCCTAACGTTTCACCACAATGGTGAAACGTTTTTTTGTGGTTAAAACGAGTTATTTAGATGAAAATATAAACTTATTAGAAAATTTTTCAACAGCAGTTAGGCGTTATACCACTCTTATCAAGCAGATCGTGTAGCTGCCTCCCTCGAAATAAGAAGGACCAATAGAATATGCTAAATGCTGAAGGAAATGAATTCGCCCAGGATTATTTCGATTTTGAACATGGCTTGTGTTTAGATGACTACGAGGAGACATTCTCAGCAGCTGAAAGCGTGTATCATGTTGAAGATCGTTGGGAGAACTACGATAAAATCAAAGAAGTGATTCAAAAGCGTTATATAGATGTGGTGAATCAACGTTAAGGAATCTAGTTTTGTTTCAATAAATAAGAGCTTCTCATCTTTGTACTGTTTCATGTGGACGTTACAATTGGCTATAGGAGATAAATAGAATGAATTTAGAGGGGCGGAGTTGTTATCTTGCATACGAAGACGATATTACAGACCATCATTGAAGACGAGGAATCACGAGATTATCCGCTTTTTAGACAGTACTGTGAGAGAAAAGAGCAGGGTCTGCGTAAAGATGCGCTTAAAGTTCTTCAGTCCTTTATTGCGGAGATGAAGGAAAACGAGGTTGAAGCAAAGCGTGTATTTGTTGCTTGGCTGTTTGAGTGGATTGAACGGTTTGAGGATGGTCATCATTTGCTTGTGTTTCCATTGGTAAATGAGGTGATTCAGCCTGTTTTGCAAGAGTGGGAGAATGTTGATCCAATGGATGTGAGACCGTATCGCTGGCAAGGCTTGTTTGTGCATCAGGGAGAAGGGCTGCCTTACTTATTGAAGGCACTAGAGCTTGGAGGCAGCAAGGAGCAGCGTGTGATAGTTCAAATTTGTGAAACCTATCTATCGGCCTTATGGTATTCGTTTCATCATATACATGAAGATCTTTATTTAAGCACCTATGAGAAAGATCAAGAGCGAATTCAGGGCATTGAAGATGTCATGATACTGATTGAAGATAAGAGGATTCGTACCAATGTTGAAAAACATTCGGTCTACTATAACCAGCTTTTATCGGATTGGAAGGAATTTCAGCAGACGGAGACAAGAGGCTTTATGAAATGGTGTGCGGAGCGTAAGAAGCCCTATGAGTGGGTAGAGGCATTTTATTATCATCAATAGATGAGGAAACGGCAGAATTCATTCTGCCGTTTTTTTACTTATGCCATATTCGCTCTATTTCTACATGATCTGGTCTAAAATATTGCAGAACATAGACATCTGGATTGCTTAGCTGATCCCACTCCTTGAATCCAATCGTGGGATCGGCGTGTTTTAGAAGCAGGCTCATAATATTGCCATGTGTGGCGAATAAGGTATGATCTTTTCCTAATTTTATTTGTTCATAGAGTGCCTCTACAATACGATTCATCGCTTCTTGGCTCGATTCTCCGCCTTCACAGGTCATATGTAAGTCCGAAAAACTGAGCTTTAGTTTCTCATACCAATCGTCCATTGGTTTACTGCTTAACACACGTTCAGAAAGACGCTGATCAATTTGTACCTCGAGCTGTTTCACATGAGCAAGGGGCTCAGTGGTTTGGATCGCTCGTTTATAAGGACTTGAGATGATCTGATTGAGGTGGATACCGGAAAAGAACTGTGCTAGTGCGTGAGATTGTGCGATGCCTTGTGGCGTTAAAGACGCATCCTCGGATTGTCCATTTGCTTGGCAATGTCTGACGATATAATATGTTTTCATGGGCCACACCTTTCATTGAGTATAAAAAAATCATCCAGGATTGGATGAGGATTCATGAAGGTCTAGGTTCATTTGTTCGAATCTGTTTCTTTATAGGGATCTGTTAGCTTCGAGGTTAGGTCTAAGTTGAACAAAAAATCGTCTACGGTGTCTGTGCCAAAGGGAAGTGTGGAGAAGTTGATTGGGATGCTGTCTTCTTGCTTTTCTGAAGTGACCTGCTGTTTAGGCTGCTTTTTTCTCCAGTACTTAAACAAGCGCATGTAAAGCCCCCTTTTCTATGAAAAAGATGGATTTATACATAATATACGGGGAGAGTTGTCCAGGCGTCAAATGTTTTCTTAGAGAACGATGAAAAGAGCCACAGGAAAGTGCGGCTCTTTTTGTACATTTACATAGCACGACGTAATGCTTTCAGCACTTTACGTTCGCATTTTAAGTTGTATCGCTTGTGATGGAGTTTATCCGTGTTACATCTACCAATGACTTGTCTGACATCTGGATGATAAATGATGAGATTCCTGAAAGCTGGATCATTTAATAACGTGTGAAACCAGCTGAATTTTTTGAGATGGGCTGCGTTTCTAGAGATATCTTCTTCATCTACCTGTAGAAAAGGGATATACACAGCAAGTGAAAAGATTTCGAAAATGAATCCCATGTTGGTTTCCTCCTTCCATATTTTTTCCTACGCTTAGAAGGAGGCAAGGTTTCATTCAATAAACCTTTAAAAACAACCCCAGTGCATAAACCATTCTTTTGTGTCTTTGTCGTAATAGAAATACATCGTGCCGTTATCACCAATCATGAACCGAGGTTTTTCTTCTGAGGCGATTTGCAGCATGAATTCGCCTGGTTGATGATGGGGTGGGGATTGAATATATGCGCCATATCCATCGATTTTTGTGAATGAATAATTTGTGTATTGCTTAAAGAAGTGTTCTGTCGCTTCCTCACTTTCATTTACTTCTGATAAATCAACATATGACCACGCTTTTTCCCAGCAAGGGTAGTCCTTTTGCTCACTTTCATTCCATTGAATTTGAAAGGGTTTGAGTCCTCTCACTTCTTCTGGAGTCTCAACTACTTTTAATCCATCCATAGTTACATATTCAATGAGCTTCCAGCCTTCGCCGTTTTTGGTGATATCAATCGGAAGTGCTTTCTGATTAAGAAAGATTTGAATCATCTTACATTCATTGAATCCGTTCATTCCTCCTGGCACTTCAGGTAAATAAATTTGTAAGATCGGGATCATGAAACCATCTTGATCTGCTGGCCAGCCTTGATCGGGGTGGATGAAGAAATGACCGGCAAACCAGCTGTGTGCTGCTGGATCAGGACGAAAACCGCCATTCTTAGCCACGACGGGTGTTTTTCCTAGTTGTTCTAATTCGTGAAAAGCCTTTATCTCCATTACTTATCCCTCAATCTTTAGCCTGCAATGTGGGCATCTTGAAACGTGCCATTGATGTTGCCTGTGACAATGATGACATGTCCCCAAAACAAATCACCGTCATGACAGTAGACTTCAAACTCTCCATCTGGGTAAGCATGCAGACTTTCGAGTGAGATGCGGCTCATAAATTGATCCAGTGTGAGCTCTTCTTGTTTTTCAGCGGAGTCATCTTGTGCCTGCCAGTCTTTAGCTAGTTCAATCAGTTGATTTGCTGCAAATGATTTAATGGAAGAGTTCCATGTGGTCTGCTCTTCCATGAGTTGTCTAGCGGTTCGAAGAGAGTCGTTTACTTTTTCATCTTCTTCGAGGTTGAAGTAGAGTAGGCACTCTTGATTGCTCCATTGGATCGTTGTTTCAAATAAGTCTAGTCCTTTCACTAATTCAAAGGTGCCCAGCATGTCATCATGGTAAAAGACAGGTTTTTGAGCTTCTTCTAGTATCTCTTGAAGCTTTTGATCCTGTGTATCTGTATCGATGAGTGATACAAGCATGAACTCACCTTCACCTTTTCGGACCTGAAGTGTCACGATTGATTCTTTATGTAATTGTGCCTGCTTTTCCCGCAAGCCCTCTTCATCTGTTAAGCAGCAGAGCCTTATGTTTTCGGTTGTGATGAGGTCCTTTTCCTTCCATGCAATCAGTGGAATAGAAGCGGTCCAAAGAGATTCCTGTCCGGTTTTTCCTGCGCCTACTCCTGAAGGTCCTGTGACAGCAATGATGTGATCTATTTCTTCTGAAAATCTTTCTTTAAATGCGCTTATTTGTTTGTTATTCTTCATGTGATGTCCTCCAGCCTGCTTTTTGAAAATCTATATCTTTATCACACCGCACATCAGGAGGAGAAATCAAGCTTTTTTTTGCTTAAAACTTTTTTAGCTTGACAGAGGGAGAGAAAATACATGGATTGCTGGAGGGTGAGCCACAATAAAAAACAAATGGATTATGTATTGAATTTTGTATAAATTTAGGTGAAAGAGTCGAAAGGCCTAGGTGATTCTTCCTTTTCTTTATAATTACTTTGACACGAATAGATGAAAAAAGTAAAGTAGTACTGAGTGATTTACAAACCCTTCATGGATATTTTTCCTTTTATTTACTCGTATTTTTTTTTGAAACCTTTGAAGCTTCTCATACGTTATATTAAAGGAGCACATATATCCGGCGGAAACAGAGCATCGGAATGCTTGGTGAAGAAGATTTACATTTTCAAAATCAATGTAAATTTTTTATGATTTCATTTAAATCAGAACGATAACTAAGAAAGAAGAGGTTTTATGAAAAAAATATTTGCGAACAAATATAGCTTTTTTGTATTGGCTGTCCTTTTATTTTGGGCGAAATCGTACGCTGCCTACAAAATGGACTTTAATTTAGGAGTGAAAGGTTCTTTTCAAGAGGGGCTTCTCTTATTAAATCCATTTAGTTCAGCCATTGTGTTTTTGGGACTGGCTCTCTTTTTGAAGGGTCGTAAATCTGCCATTGTTTTAATTGTTATTGACTTTATTATGACCGCACTTTTATATGCGAATGTAGCGTACTACCGTTTCTTTGATGACTTTTTGACTTTCTCCACAATGAAGCAAGCAGGCAATCTTGGAGGAGGCATGACTGGCGGTGTATTATCTAGTATTAAGCCGCATGACCTTTTGTATTTCCTTGATATCATTATCTTGATAGCGATTGTGATTTGGAGACCAGAAGTGAAGAAATTCCAAATGAAAAAGACATTTGCACTGCTGATTGTGGCTGCAGGTGTAGGACTGTTTTTTGTAAACCTTCATTTAGCTGAAAAGGACCGTCCAGAATTATTAACAAGAACATTTGATCACAAGTATGTTGTCAAATACTTAGGTGTTTATAATTATACGATTTATGACGGAGTACAATCAGCACAAAATGCAACACAGGTAGCAAATGCGAGCAGTGAAGATTTAACGGATGTTGTAAACTATACGGCTTCTCACTATGCGAAGCCAAACGCAGAGTATTTTGGTAAAGCAAAAGGGAAAAACATCATTAAAATCCATTTAGAAAGCTTCCAGTCTTTCTTAATTGACTACAAACTAAATGGAGAAGAAGTGACGCCGTTTTTAAACAAACTAGCTCATGGTAAAGAGGATTTTACGTATTTCGACAACTTCTTCCATCAGACAGGTCAAGGAAAGACAGCTGATGCTGAGCTAATGATGGATAATAGTATGTTCGGCTTGCCAGAGGGAGCAGCGTTTGTGACAAAAGGTGAAAATACTTACCAATCACTCCCTGCCATCCTAGATCAAAAAGCAGGCTATACGAGCGCAGTGCTTCACGGGGACTATAAATCTTTCTGGAACCGTGACACGATTTATAAGCATATGGGATATGATCAATTCTTTGATGCTTCATATTACAACATGGATGAAGAAAATCTTGTGAATATGGGTCTGAAGGATAAACCATTCTTCAAAGAATCAATCCCGATGCTAGAATCAATGAAAAAGCCATTTTATGCACATTTAATGACACTGACTAATCACTATCCATTTAATTTAGATGAAAAAGATGCGACGATTGCTAAGGCAACAACTGGTGACAAAACAGTAGATAACTACTTCCAAACAGCAAGATATCTAGATGAGTCATTAGAGCAATTCTTTAAAGACTTGAAAAAATCAGGTATGTATAAAGACTCTGTTATTTTATTATATGGTGATCACAACGGTATTTCTGAAAACCATAACCGTGCAATGAGTGAAATTCAAGGGAAAGAAATTACACCTTATCAAAATGCACAAAACCAGCGTGTACCACTCATGATTCGTATTCCTGGCAAACAGGGCGGCGTGAACCATACGTATGGTGGTGAAGTAGACGTGATGCCTACGCTTCTTCACTTACAAGGTATTGATTCAAATGAGTATGTGAATTTTGGAACAGATTTATTCTCTAAGAAGCATGATCAAACTGTTGCATTCCGTAACGGAAACTATGTGACACCAAAATATACACTTGTAGATAACACTGTCTACGACACAAAAACAGGTAAAGTTGTGAAACAAAATAAAAAGACAGAGGCGATTAAAGCCCGTGTCGATAATCAGTTAAGCCTTTCAGATAAAGTGCTTTACAGGGATCTTCTTCGATTCCATAAGCTGTCTGATTTTAAACCAGTGAATCCATCTGATTATTTCTATGGTAAATCAAAAGAAAAAGAAGCGGATTCTTCTGCTAAGTAACTGAGTTTTGGGCAAGCACAGAAGGGTGCTTGCCTTTTTCTCTCTCACCGCTTGATTTGTTGGCAAAATATGTTTATATTTAGGGTGATACAAGCGTGATGCTGGCGTGCAGCTGGCGGAACTCATTTCGTCCTAGGGGATTTCAGGAGGAGCTTATGACAACAAATACAAAAACACAAAAAAAGAAATCAGAATTATGGGGCTGGATCAAAGCCATCTTAATCGCATTCATTGCTGTTTTTATCATTCGTAACTTTTTATTCGCACCGTATATTGTAAAAGGAACCTCTATGGATCCAACACTGTATAATACAGAGCGGGTTTTTGTGAATAAAACGGTTGATTACTTCGGCGATTACAAACGGGGACAGATCATTGTTCTTGATGGGGAAGATCGCAGCACTCATTATGTAAAACGATTAATTGGTTTACCCGGTGATAAAATTGAAATGAAAAATGACCAGCTATATGTCAATGGACAAAAAGTGGCGGAGCCTTACTTAGCGTCAAACAAAAAGAAAGCAGCCGCAGATGGGACCTTGCTGACACCTGATTTTGGTCCTCTTACTGTTCCAAAAGGAAAGTATTTTGTCATGGGTGACAATCGTCAAAACTCAATGGACAGCCGCAATGGCTTAGGTCTTTTTACAAAGAGTGATATTCAAGGAACCACTTCATTTGTGTTTTACCCTTTCCAAGACATTCGACTACTCAATGATTAATGACTCATAAAAAAAAGCACACAGAGGTGTGCTTTTTCTATTTTCATTCAGCCTGGCTTTTTGTGATCGCCTGTTCAAGATCTGCAAGGATGTCATCAATCGCTTCTGTTCCAACAGATAAACGAATGAGTTCTGGTGTGACGCCTGTCGCTTTTTGTTCTGCTTCACTTAATTGTTGATGTGTTGTGCTGGCAGGATGAATAATCAGTGATTTGGAATCGCCCACATTTGCAAGGTGGGAGAAAAGCTTAACGGAATCAATGAGCTTTTTACCAGCTACTCGTCCACCTTTAATACCGAATGTGAGAATGGCGCCTTGTCCTTTTGGCAAATACGTTTGAGCAAGCTCATAAGATTCATGGCTTTCAAGACCTGGGTAGCTTACCCAATCTACAAGAGGGTGATCTTGTAAAAATTGCGCTGTTTTTAATGCATTTTCACTATGACGCTCGAGACGCAGATGCAAAGTTTCTAGGCCTTGCAGAAGTAAGAATGAGTTGAATGGTGATAGGGCTGCTCCTAAATCCCGTAAGAGCTGTACACGTGCTTTTGTGATATAAGCCGCTTCTCCAATCGCTTCGATATACGTCAGACCGTGGTAACTTGGATCTGGTTCAGTCAGCCCTTTGAACTTATCACTGTCAGCCCAAGGAAACTGGCCGCTATCGACAATGACACCGCCGATTGATGTACCATGACCGCCAATGAATTTCGTAGCGGAATGGACGACAATGTCTGCACCAAACTCGATCGGTCTTAATAAATAGGGGCTTGCGAGCGTATTGTCCACAATAAGCGGAATATGGTGCTTGTGTGCAATGGCTGAGACGGCTTCAATATGTAGAATGTCGCCTTTAGGATTCCCAATGCTTTCTGCATACACTGCCTTCGTTTTGTCTGTAATCGCTGCTTCGAGTTCTTCCAAGTTGGATGAATCAACAAATTTCACTGTAATGCCGAGCTTTTTGAGTGTATGGGCAAATAAATTGTACGTGCCTCCATAAAGGCTGCTGGAGGATACAATTTCGTCACCAGCTCCTGCAATGTTTAAAATAGAATAAGTTGTCGCTGCTTGTCCAGAAGAGACAGCAAGTGCACCAATGCCGCCCTCAAGCTCAGCGATCCGTTTTTCAAAGACGTCATTTGTAGGGTTCATAATGCGAGAATAAATATTTCCGGGTTCCTGCAGTCCAAATAAATTCGCCGCATGCTCACTATCTCTAAAACCGAAAGAGCTTGTTTGGTAAATAGGCACGGCTCTTGAATAGGTTGCTGAATCAAGCTCCTGACCTGCGTGAATGGCTTTTGTTTCTAAACGGAATGGACGTTCTTCTGACATGTGTGTATCCTCCTTTTGTTAGATAAAACCAACTACTTTGATAAGAAATATTTAATAAGACTATAAATCTTGTTTCATGCCTGGTCAATCATTTTTTAGATAAATCTGAAAAAATAATCAATAAAGTTGATGAACTTTTTTATTTCAATTGGAAGGGTGTATATGTTGGTGAAAAGAGAGATTGTTTCATTAGAGAGTGCGGATCAGTTTTTTTAGAAAGCAGCAAATCATTCAAGTGTTGTTTGAAAAGATCATGCTCGCCATCGTTTTAGATGAATTCTATAAGCGATTAATCTAATTTGAAGCACAAAGAATGCCAGCTGGTGGAATCATGGGGAAAGCCTATGCTGTAGGTTGCTTTTTCATAGAAAGGAGCGTGTCATATGTTGGATGTTACTCAAGAAGGCAAGGGCTTTTTTCCCAATGATCTCTCTTGTATATACATATTTTAAGTGACAAGAGAAGAAGGAAAATATGCTCACTTTTTTGTCGGAATTATCAGTAAATATTTCATAAATGGAGTTATAACGACATATAATCAGGACTTTTATATCTGATATATCGGGGGAATTCTTTCTATCTCACAAAAAAGAAAGAATATATAAAGGAGATGATAAAAATGGCCTATTTCAAAAAAAGAAGAAAAAAGATGGTTTAATTGCCATTATCTGGGTTTTGTGGTTCTTATGGAGTGAAAAAACCTAGTTAATAAGAGAGGGTTTATACACTTAAAAGTGAATAATTGAATAAAAAGTCACATTTTACCCAAAAGTATGTTCGGTCAAAAATGGGATCTTCTGTTGTTGTTTGGAGAGTGACGCCTATGATACGATCATCATAAGCTGGGAGGTGAAAAGTATGACTTATGCAGCGCCGCAAGTTGACTATTCCACTATGGAACCTGCTATTATAGACCAAGCTTGGTTCTTAGTATTTGTTGCTGTCCTTCTTGGACTGGGAGCAACAGTTGTTCTAGGAGCAGCAGTTTGGTGTTTAGCAAACGGCAAGGGTAGCTTTACAGGAGCCGTTCAGTGGGAAAGTGGCTTAAAAGTCCAAATTGAATGTAAGTAGCTATACTTAGGATTCATCTTTTTACTTCTATGAAATGACACCAGGGCTAAACCGTCTGTGGCGGGCGGTTTAGCCTGATCTGTTTTTAAAGAATATGCAGACACTTGGAGGTTATATGTTTACGATCGAGAATTTAACTAAGACGTATAAAAATAACGTGACTGCTGTCAATGATTTTCATCTACAGATCGATCCTCATCAAATCGTTGCTGTTGCTGGACCGAATGGTTCCGGTAAAACAACGATGATTAACTGTATACTCGGCATCATTAAGCATACAGAAGGAACGATTCTCTTGCAGGACGTCACAAATGACGAACCATCCTTTAAAAAACAAGTAGCCTATGTTCCAGATGATCTGCTACTCCCTGAAGCATTGACTGGTGCTGAATATTTAGATTTTGTTTCTTCTATGTATGAATGTAAAACAATTCATAGAAGAAATCAACTAATTGAACTGTTTGATATGGACTCGGCTTTATCAAGACCGATCGAAACCTATTCACATGGTATGAAAAAAAAGACACAGCTGATTGCCGCCTTTATGCTTGATAGTCAATTGGTGATCATGGATGAGCCCTTTAGAGGACTTGATATTGAAGCGGTTATAAACACAAAGAAACTGATGAAGCGCTATGCCGAGCACCATGGTGCGATCTTGCTTTCAACGCATGATATGCTTTCAGCGGAAGAGCTGTGCCACAAAATCGCCATTATTTCTAAGGGAAATAAAATGGATGAAGGAACGGTCTCAGCCTTAAAGGAGAAGTATCAATCAAGCACATTGGAACAGGTGTTTCTGAAAGCTTCAATGTTAAGTGATAGGGGTGCACATTTTGATGAAATCATTAATCATTTCTAGAATGATGCTTAAAATGTGGCAGCAGGAGATGTATAAGCTCTTTGATACTCAGACGAAGCGGATCATTGTGATCTTATTCTTTTTGTTTGCCGTCACAATGGGCGCCATCATCGGATACAGTTTTACAGGTGTCTTTATGAAGGCTTTCTTAAATGGAGATGAACGTTCACTTGGATTACTCGTTGTGTCAATGGCGATCAATGCATCCATATTTACAAGCTTGTTATTCATTTTGATCAAGGTCAGAACGCCTGAGCAAGACCGTTTTTCTATGCAGCTCAGCTGGTTCCCGCTTTCTACCTTTCAGAAAAGCCTTGGATACTTTATTCCGATGGTGACAGTGGTGGCAGGACTTGTGGTATTTTTTATCGGTATCCTGCTTTTACCTAACTTTATTGCCCAGGGAATAGGTATTTTCTTTATCTTTACGTTCTTTTTAATGGTGATTTTGCAATCGCTTTTTGTCTTAATGCTTCTGCAACTCATTTATAATATTACCTATTTGGTCGTTCTGAAATTAAAATTACCGTTACAAAAATTTGCAGCGATCTTTGTTTTATTAGCACTGGTTGTGGCGTATGGAATGACGCATTTTGATATCAGTCAAATTCAGCAATCATATATACAGTTTGATTATCATTTGATGTATTTTACAGCACCGTTTTTCTTAGCGGCTCAAGGAATGTCTCCTGAAGGGGTGAATTATGCAATCTTGATCCTGTTCATCCTTTTATCGGCGGGCGGCGCATTTCTTTCTCTTGCGATGATGCCAATTATGGCAGAGAAAAAAGCGTTAACCTTTTTAAACAAACTGCCGTTCTCTTCTTCAAAAAAATGGTCACTTATTGTAAAGGAAATGAAATCACAGGTGCGAAATGAAGAAAACATTTTAAACTTTCTCATTCTCCTCATTGTGATCTTATTCGTCCGTTATCAGTTTGGATTCCGCTTTGAAGAAGAAGCGTTTTTTGTTCTCTGCGCTCTTGCTGGATTAACAGCCTTCAATTCATTTGGCAATGATAAACGAATGCTGGGGATGTACAAAACATTTGGCCTAAGATCGTGGGAAGTGGCTCTGTATAAGTTTATCGGGCTTTTGCTTGTTGGTATACTGCAAATTGCGTTATTCATGCTGACAACGCTGACGCTTCCTGATCAGATTTGGAACGTATTGATTGGGGCTGCTGTTTTATGCAATGCCACTGCGCTTTTTTATGTGGTAGGTATTTTACTTCCGCTTGACCGAAACAATCCCTACACAGGTATTTTTTCATTTGGAGCACTTATTTTACTCATGATTCCGATTGTTTTTATTGGAAACTATGTCATAGGGGAGTCGAGTCAAACACTTCAGTGGCTGCTTGTAGCTGCATTTGAAGGTCTGCTCATCTTTGCCATATACAAAGGTTTTTCATGGAGGTATTCACATGATTCAACTTCTTAACAATAAGCTAAAGATTGAGCGGGTACCGGCACTCGCGCCGTATGTGACCTTACAAAAGAGGCATCTCACTGATACGCAGTATGGAAGCACACTCCCGATTAATGAAAGTGCCTATCATATGTTAACGAAAGTAGATGGCAAAAGGACAGAAGCAAGTATTACCGCAGAGCTCGCCGATTTGTTTCAGGTCGATGAATCTGTGATTTCTCGTGACTTTTATCAACTGATAATGGGGTTAAATCAGCATCACTTGCTGTCTATTCATTATCAATCACCATATCGGATTGTGACAGCCTGTTGTCAATTTTTCAAACAGTATCAAGTGAAAATGAAGGAACGATTTGATTGCACTGGTCACTCGTTCCTGCACATTTTGGGGACGGCTTTGCTCATGGTGACGCGTAAAATCATCTTTTTCTGGATGCTTTTTATGGTCATGGCAGGGATCGCTTTTTTATTCATTCCTGACCAGTCGATTGCAGCCATTGCGATTTATTTTACTATTATTTATTTTGGATTAATTACCGGGACCGCCTTACATGAGGCAGCACACGGCTATGCGCATCGGAAATTTGCGGGACGGGATGGTCCTCAAGGCTTTTTTGCGAGTGATATGATGTCTGTGAAATTTGTGAGACCTGTATTAGATCCGTTTCAGAAAAAGCAAGTATGGATTACTCTGCTTGGGCCGCTTGTCCCGGGTGTGATCGGGGCAGCAGGGATCATTGTGACCGTATTATTTCTGAAAGAAAATCCAATTTCGACAGGTTTCTTTATTTTTTCAATCACGTATTTTATTCAATTACTCTATCTTCTTCCATTTATGGGGGATGGTAAATCCATTATGAAGCAGCTATTGCTTGGGGGAATGGGAGGACAACGATCATGAACGTACAGGCGATGAAACAAGGCGCTATTGTTGGTGGCTTTCTAGGATTTTTAGGCTTTCCGATGCTGACAATTGGTGTATTGTTCTATCATTTATTTCAATCAAAAACGAATGATGCCTTATTATTTAACAGTCTCGCTTTTGAGATGGAAGGTTCATCCGCATTTACTTTTCAGATCAAGCCAAACTTTTTTATTTATATGATTGTGATTTTTGCCGCGAGTTTTCTCATTGTGGCTTTCTTATCAGCAATGAAGCAGAAAAAAGCAAAAGATTAGGAGAATCCTCCTAATCTTTTTTTGTATAATCAACCAAATTTTAGTATAATAGAAAAAACATCAAAGGGGATCTCAATGTTAAAAAAATGGAGTGTTCTTATATTCACTGTTTTTCTATTAGCAGGATGCGGCGAGAAGGCCGAAGAAACCACGACAACCGAGAAGACGGTATCTACAATAAACACGGAATCTGCTACTAAGAAGCAAGTAACCATCGAACAAATGAAACTGACAAAAAAAGAAAAAAACTTACTAGAAGCATCAACCCCTAATGAAATGGTGGCTTTGACACTAAAAGGATTAACGAAGAAGGATAAGAGTATTACATTACGTTTATCGGGAGTCATTACAAAAATGGTCGATTAGCTAATCAGGAAGCATCATCTGCCACCTTTACTTTACATCAGAATGGAACCGACCAAACGATGAATGTGCTCTTGCAATTAAAGCATGAGAAAGATACATATGAATCACAATTTAGTATTTGGTCAGACAAAAAGAATGAGGGAATGACGAAAGCGACATCAAGCTTCCCGTTCAAAGTAAGTGACTATGTTTTTTCTGCACAATCTGAAACTGTCAAAGTCTCTTCTGGAGGAAAGGCATTGATTGCATATACAGCAGCAATGGGGAAAGACGGGAATTCACCTATGCTTGAAGAGATTGAGAAGAATCCAAAGCAAGCACTGAAGAATAAGTCACATGCATACTTATTTTATATTCAGCTAGATAAATAACTATCGTAATATATACGGAGAATATGAAGTTTTTTGACGAAAAATCTTCATATTCTCTTGACGAATTGTTAAGAAAGTTGTAACATAATAAAAGTCAACGCGATGACGTTGCTTTTGAAAAATTGATGCGGGTGTAGTTTAGTGGTAAAACCTCAGCCTTCCAAGCTGATGTCGTGAGTTCGATTCTCATCACCCGCTCCAATACATAATTTTGTTTATAACGCAGTATTTCGTTTCATAGATAAACGAAGTGTTGCGTTTTTTATTATGTCAGTATAATGTGAAAAGCACTGTCAAGCTACAGTGCTTTTTCAATAAGTTCATATTTACTTTCTCCACCATGTATTTGTACAAACATCTTCGTCAAGGATTGGATTAGAGCTTCACTCTTTTCCCGGGAAATAGATGGCGGAAAGAGGATGATTTGCAGAATGTTTTTTGTGTCTTGAGAAATTTGTGCTTTACTTGCATGAGAAAATAATCCCTTAAGTCCCGCGTCGTCCTGCCATTCAATGTGGCCAGTCTCATGTTTTGCTAGTGAAAGCGGCTCTTCTATGCGATCAGCATGGAATGTCAGGATGGGCAAGAAATATTTTAAAGAGAAAAATATCGACAAATCCTGTACGGAATTGGTCGAGTCAATAAATTGTTCCTTTTGGATATCAGCAAGAATTGGCAGGAAAGGAACGTCTTTTAAAAGATCCGTCCATTCTTTGATTGCTGGTACTTCTTCTAAGACTTTATCTTCGTATTCAAAGAATAAAGATTCTTGAAACAGGCGTAGTCGGCCTTTTAACATTTGAGGGGATGTACCAACTTCAATATGCGAATATTCAATCTGTCCAACATGGATAGACGGGTTTTCAGGATGAGAAATTTCCATATGTATCTTCACAGTGACTCACTCCAATCGGTCATGATACACTCGTATTATACTGAAAACAACAGAAGAAACAAAGAAAGGAGGTTTGCAAGGTGATTCATGTTGGAGAATTAAAAGAAGAATTGATTCAATATGCGAAAGAAATTGGTGTCGATAAAATCCGATTTGCAAGTGCTGATACATTTGATTCATTAAAGGACCGCCTCATCTTACATGAATCTTTAGGGTATTTGTCAGGTTTTGAAGAGCCTGATATCGAAAAACGAACAAACCCTTCTTTGCTGCTTCCGAAGGCCAAATCAATTGTTGCGATAGCGCTCGCGTATCCTTCCAAAATGAAAGATGCTCCTCGAAGTACAAGAGATGCAAGAAGAGGGATCTTTTGCCGGGCTTCTTGGGGGACGGACTATCATGTTGTGCTGAAAAAAAAGCTCGATATGCTCGAAGAATTCTTGCGAAGCAAACATGTCGATATACGAACAAAATCAATGGTGGACACAGGGGAACTGTCTGATCGTGCAGTAGCGGAACGCGCTGGCATAGGTTTTAGTGCAAAGAACTGTATGATTATCACGCCAGAGTTTGGATCTTATGTGTATTTGGCCGAAATGATCACAAATGTCCCATTTGAACCGGATAAAAAAATTGAAGACCAGTGCGGAACGTGCAATAAATGTGTAGATTCGTGCCCAACTGGTGCACTTGTGAATCCAGGACAGCTGAATTCTCAACGATGTATTTCATTTTTAACGCAGACAAAAGGATTTTTACCTGACGAATTTCGTTCGAAAATAGGAAATCGATTGTATGGGTGTGATACGTGCCAAATCGTCTGCCCGATCAATAAAGGAAAAGACTTTCATTTGCATCCTGAAATGGAGCCGGACCCTGAAATTGCGAAGCCGCTCTTAAAGCCGCTTCTTACGATCAGTAATCGTGAGTTTAAGGAAAAATACGGTCATGTTTCAGGTTCATGGCGGGGGAAAAAGCCGATTCAGCGAAATGCGATTTTGGCACTTGCTCACTTTAAAGATACATCTGCCTTACCAGTGTTGATTGATTTGATGCACAAGGATCCACGGCCTGTTATTCGAGGCACGGCTGCTTGGGCAATAGGGAAAATTGGCGACGAGCAGCTGCTCCCAGAGTTGGAAAAAGCCCTTGAGCGGGAAAGTGATGAGGAAGCGAAACAAGAAATTGTCAAAGGGATTGAGTTTTTACAGACACCTTTAAATACTAAATAACATCCCTATGAACATAGAATGAACCAAACAGAGATTTTAAAAAAAGTTTGGTGGTGTCTGTGTGAAACAATTATTAGAGCAAACATTAGAAGACAGGCTTGGTTATTTATTAAATGGGAGTGCAATCAAACAGCCGCAGCTCATGTCTGATGTGGAAGCAGTCGAACGGAAAAAAGAGCTTTTTGCTAGAAGACAGGTGGAGATTGTCAAGGCGAAAGCCAAAGCAAAACTTCTTGATTCATCGATTCAGGATGACGGGGCTCAGCATGTGCAGTATCTCGCTCATCTCACTTATGTATGCAAGGATGCAGACGACTCTTTTTATTTAGAGGAGCAGGTAGAAAAAAGAGAAGCGTTCCTTTACAACGACATGCTTGTCAAAGATCGGATGATGCTAGAAAAACGGCAAATGGAAGAGCAGGTGGATGAGCGCTTTCAGACCGAAGAACAGTTTGGGAGAGCCTTTCACTATGACCGGCGGGCAGCCGTGCAATATGCGGAGACGTACTGGAATAAACGAAATCCCGCCTATAAAAATTTTGAAGATAACTGCACAAATTTTATTTCACAATGCTTGAAAGCAGGGAATGCACCAACGAGAGGGTATCCGAACCGCGGATCTGGCTGGTGGGTACGGCCGCATACGTGGAGCTATAGCTGGACGGTGGCACATTCGATGAAAAATTATTTAGCGAATTCGAAAGCGGGTTTAAGAGCAAAGAAACTCAAAGAAGCGCAGGAGCTTCAAATTGGTGATGTCATTTGCTACGATTTTGAGGGAGATGGCAGGTATAATCATACAACCATTGTCGTCGATCATGATAAAGGTGGAATGCCTCTTGTGAATGCACAGACATATGACAGCCGTATGCGTTATTGGTCGTATGAGGATTCGACCGCCTATACACCTGCTATTCGTTATACGTTTTTTCACATTTTGGACGATGCCGCGAAGGATAGTTAATGGTATAATGTTGAGCGGAAAAGAAAATTAGAGGTGAACTTTTTTGGGACTTCATGTCGTTTTATATCAACCAGAGATTCCAGCTAATACTGGAAATATTGCGCGTACATGTGCAGCAACAAATACAACTCTTCATCTGATTCGTCCGCTTGGTTTTTCGACAGATGACAAAATGCTGAAGCGTGCAGGACTCGATTATTGGAAATATGCCAATGTGGTCTATCATGACTCGCTTGATGAATTGTTTGAGGCTCATCCGAAGGGACAATTCTTCTATATCACAAAATTTGGCCAAAAGCCGCATACGACATTTGATTACTCACAGTTAGATGAAGACTACTTCTTCGTTTTTGGCAGAGAGACAAGTGGATTGCCGAAAGATTTGATCGAACAGAATATGGACCGCTGCCTTCGTTTACCGATGACAGAGCATGTTCGTTCTCTGAATCTATCGAATACGGCAGCAATTCTTGTGTATGAGGCACTTCGCCAGCAGCAATACCGAGATCTGATTTAAGGTCATAATGAAAGCCGGGATACCTATCTTGGCTTTTTTTTATATGAGATAAGAAATATAAAGAAGGAAAATACGACTTTTTTATACTTTTTTTGACATGTAAAAAATAGGTGGTATGATAGATTGTAATCGCGTTTTCAAAAAATAATGAATCCATTAAATGAGATGAAAAAGCTACTGATCACTAGTGCCATTAGCTCAGCTATTTTAATGGGGACGATTCCAGTCAGTATCCCAGGTCTCTCTCAGACGCAGGAAATAGAAGCAGCGCAATTATCGAAAGGTATCGGCGGGCGTACTTATATCAATAGCAATGGATCAATATTGGTCACAAAGATTCAACTCCCTCCCGCAATGAGTGTGTCAAATGGGACAGCTTATATTTATTCTGGATTCACAGGTTCAAAAGAAGCAGACATCGGTCTTCAATACAGTCCAACCTAAACAAAAAATCAAGAGACATATATCGAAGGAAAAAATGATTTTACGTATACAAAAGGATTTAAGCCTGGAAGTACTGTGCAAATGACCATTTATAAAAACTTGAATGGACATACAAGAGCGACGTTCTGGGGGACAAATAATGTTGGTTATACCGGGCGTATCATCACAGAAATTCAAAACTCAAACATTGGCTCTGTGACTAAGTGGAAATTACTGTCGACAGTAGCAGTGACTGACGATATCTACCGGAAAGATATTCGGGCAAACTTCTCTACTCGTTTTACTGACATCACATTAGACAGTCGTGCCGTCACACCTGTGATTGATACGCAAGACTTTACGTCCATTCAGGTATCAGGGAATACAGTGAATATGCAGGTGCTAAAAACAACGAATTAAATGAAAAAAGGATGTTCCGCTCATGGAACATCCTTTTTTTCATTTACCAGGCTTGCCTTCGTAGCCAGCTGTGAAAATGGATACTAAAAACGTAATGATGACGCCCATCATAATGACCGTTCTCATATAAGCTTCCCCCTTATCCCTTTGTTTCTATCGCTGCCTGTTTCATATGGTGTGAAGTTCGCCTTGAAAAGCAAGAGAAGAAGATCATTTTTCTCCTGTTTTTCCTTTATTATGAAGGGTCTTGCGGATGGTTGTCAATTCAGTTTGCCAATTCGTCATTTTGAAGAACGAAAGCATGTAATAGGACGCCTCCGCATAGATTGTAAAACAGTATCTGATTACTTGCTTCAATCTTGAAAGAGGAGGTTCATATGGATATTTTAAAGAAAATCGAACAGCACAGAGAAGAAGAGCAGCGTCTCAAATGGGAAGGCACATTCAGCGATTATTTAGACATTATAAAGGAAAATCCACTTGTCGCTCAATCTGCTCATTCTCGCGTTTATCATATGATTAAAGACAGCGGGATTGAAGAGGAGAATGGGGTCAGAACGTACAAATTTTTTGATCAGGAACTTTTTGGGTTAGAGGAATCATTGGAAAGATTAGTAGAGGAATATTTTCACCCTGCTGCCAAGCGGCTCGATGTGAGGAAGCGTATTTTGTTATTGATGGGACCAGTAAGCGGCGGGAAATCTACGCTTGTTACTAGGCTGAAAAGAGGACTAGAAGAATATTCACTGACAGATCATGGCGCAGTCTATGCGATCAAAGGCTGCCCGATGCATGAAGACCCGCTTCATCTTATTCCGCAAAATCTGCGGGAGGATTTCTATAGAGAATATGGCATTCGTGTGCAGGGGAATTTGTCCCCTCTGAATATGATGAGGCTAGAAGAGGAATATGGCGGACGAATTGAGGATGTAAGGGTTGAACGGATCTTTTTCTCAGAGGATAAACGAACTGGCATTGGTACCTTTAGTCCATCTGATCCGAAATCTCAGGACATTGCTGATTTAACAGGAAGCATTGATTTTTCAACCATTGCTGAATTTGGATCAGAGTCAGATCCCCGTGCCTACCGCTTTGATGGAGAACTCAATAAAGCAAACCGAGGGATGATGGAGTTTCAGGAGATGTTAAAGTGTGATGAGAAATTTCTATGGCACCTTCTGTCATTAACGCAGGAAGGAAATTTTAAAGCAGGCCGTTTTGCCTTGATTAGTGCAGATGAATTGATCGTCGCTCATACGAATGAAACCGAGTACCGGTCGTTTATTTCAAATAAAAAGAACGAGGCCTTGCATTCAAGAATTATTGTGATGCCGATTCCTTATAACTTGAAGGTGACAGAGGAGGAACGCATTTATCATAAAATGATTTCAGAAAGTGATGTTGCAGATGTCCATATTGCCCCGCATACGCTGAAGGTGGCAGCGATGTTCTCCATTTTGACAAGACTCAAAGAGCCGAAGCGTTCTGATATTGATTTGGTGAAAAAAATGCGTCTTTATGACGGAGAGAGTGTCGAAGGCTTCCAATCTGCTGATATTGATGAGATGAAAAAGGAATTTCATGATGAAGGGATGAGCGGAATTGACCCGCGGTATGTGATTAATCGAATTTCCTCCACTATTATTCGAAAGAATATGGAATCGATCAATGCACTGGATGTCCTTCGATCCTTAAAAGAAGGACTCGATCAGCATCCGTCTATCTCCAGCGAGGACCGGGAGCGTTATTTGAATTTTATTTCTGTTGCGCGAAAAGAGTACGACGATATTGCGAAGAAGGAAGTTCAAAAGGCATTTGTGTATTCCTATGAGGAGTCTGCGAAAACACTGATGGATAATTACTTAGATAATGTCGAGGCGTACTGTAATAAAAACAAGCTGCGTGATCCGTTAACTGGTGAAGAAATGAATCCTGATGAAAAGCTTATGCGTTCAATTGAGGAGCAGATCGGTATTTCTGAAAACGCCAAAAAGGCATTCAGAGAAGAAATTCTGATTCGTATTTCGGCTTATGCGAGAAAGGGCAAACGCTTTGATTATAATTCTCATGAGAGATTGCGAGAGGCGATTCAGAAGAAGCTGTTTGCTGATCTAAAAGATGTGGTGAAAATTACGACGTCAACGAAGACACCGGATGAACAGCAGCTGAAGAAGGTCAATGAAGTAGTGGCTAGATTAATTGATGAACATGGCTATAATTCAACAAGTGCAAATGAACTTTTAAAATATGTAGGCAGTCTTCTGAATCGTTAATAAATGAAGGAGGCATTATTGGCGCACCTGCACCGGTAATGTCTTTTTTAGAAATGATCGTCAACTTGGGTGACGAGCAGCATAAGATAAAGGAATCGGTGGTTAGAAGAATTGTGCAAACAGGTGAGGAGGGGGATGGATGTCCCGGCAAGAAAAAAGTCAGTTTATTGTATCTCAGGAAGACTGGTCCCTCCATCGAAAAGGCTATGACGACCAGCAGCGTCATCAGAAAAAAGTCAAAGAAGCGATTAAAAATAATTTGCCGGATCTTGTCACAGAAGAAAGCATCATCATGTCTAATGGAAAAGATGTTGTCAAAATTCCAATTCGTTCGTTAGATGAATATAAAATTCGGTACAACTACGATAAAAATAAGCATGTGGGTCAAGGGGATGGAGACAGCGAGGTTGGAGATATTGTCGCGCGCGATGGATCAGACAGTAAGCAAGGGCAAGGAAAGGGGCAGGGCGCTGGAGATCAGGCTGGTGAGGATTATTACGAAGCAGAGGTCTCATTAATCGATCTTGAGGAAGCGCTGTTTCGGGAGCTAGAGCTGCCAAACCTTAAACAAAAGGAGCTTGACGACATCATTGTCGAGCAAATTGAGTTTAACGATATTCGCAAAACCGGGTTAACAGGAAATATCCATAAAAAACGAACGATGCTGTCGGCATTTAAACGAAATGCGATGACAGGCAGTCCTTCCTTTTATCCAATCTACCCAGAGGATATCAAATATAAGACGTGGAATGAAGTGACCAAACCAGAGTCGAAAGCCGTCGTTTTGGCGATGATGGATACGAGCGGAAGTATGGGGCTTTGGGAAAAATATATGGCGAGAAGTTTTTTCTTTTGGATGACACGTTTCTTACGGACAAAGTATGAGACGGTCGATATTGAATTTATTGCCCACCATACGGAGGCGAAGGTTGTAGATGAAGAGCATTTCTTCTCGCGGGGCGAGAGCGGAGGGACCATTTGCTCTTCTGTCTATCGAAAGGCACTAGAGCTCATAGACGAACGATACCCGCCGTCGCAATATAATATTTATCCTTTTCATTTTTCTGATGGAGACAATTTGACCTCAGACAATGCACGGTGCGTGAAGCTTGTTTCTGAAATTATGAAAAAAGCCAACTTATTCTGTTATGGTGAAGTGAATCAATACAACCGGCATTCTACATTAATGTCAGCATATAAGCATATACAGGATGAGAAATTTAAGCATTATATTTTGAAGCAAAAATCAGATGTTTTTCTCGCACTAAAAAAATTTTTTCAGCAGGAAGAAGTTCTTTCGTAAATAGCACATTCGAAAAAACCTTTCAGCATAAGGGCTGAAGGGTTTTTTGTATGGAGAAGGAAGGGATCACCAGAAAAAAAGTAAAACTTTCTCTTTGACATTTCAATTTTCATTTATTAATATTTAATCTTGTTAAATATAAGTTTTTCAAAAAAGATGCCGATCGTCTTTTCTTCTTTTTCTACTCTTTGCTCATGAGTGAACAATAAGTATAAATGGGCTGCACACCATTTTTCAGGCGGGGTAGATGAAGGAGAAATAACAGCTTTATGAGCTTGTTTCATATTCTGTCAGATGATGGGCATTCTAAGTTTGCTAAAGCAGATGACACTATATTTTTATACATGAAAGGAGAAACAAAACATGAACAGAGGGCGTTTATTGCTAACGAACATTATTGGCCTTATTGTGATTCTTGCCATTATTGCCGGAGGTGCTTATTACTACTACGAAAGCACAAATTTTGTCAAAACTGACGAGGCGAAAGTGACAGGTGACATGTATCAAATCACAGCACCAGCAGCTGGACAAATCAAAGGCTGGGATATCAATGAAGGTGACGAAGTGCAAAAAGACAGCACAGTTGCAAAAGTTGAAGGAGAAACAAAAACAAACATTAAATCAGTGGCTGATGGCACATTAGTCAAAAAAGAAGTACAAAACAATCAACAAGTGCAGCCTGGTACGGTTCTTGGTGAAACCATTGATTTAAGCAAGCTTTACATCACAGCGAATATCAAAGAAACAGATATTAAAAGCATTGAAAAAGGCGACAAAGTCGACATCGTGGTAGATGGTGATCCTGATACAACATTTGAAGGAACAGTTGAACAAATTGGTTATGCGACAAACTCAACATTCAATATGCTGCCAGCAACAAATTCAAGTGGTAACTATACAAAAGTCACACAAAAAGTAGCAGTGAAAATTTCAATTAAAAATCCATCAGACAAAGTACTTCCTGGTATGAATGCTTCTGTCAAAATTTCATCTTAATGATGTTTGATATCAAAAAATGAAAGGAGGTTGTCTGAGATGGCAAATCAACCTGCAGCAACAAAACAGGGAGCAGGCTCCTTGTCTTTACTGATCATTTTAATGGCCGGCTTGTTCGTAGCGATTTTGAACCAAACGCTTCTGAACGTAGCCATGCCCCATTTAATGACTGAATTTAATGTGAGTGCAACGACGATTCAGTGGCTTACAACAGGTTATATGCTTGTCAACGGTGTGCTGATTCCGTTATCTGCGTTTTTAATCACACGCTTTGGACAGCGCAGCTTATTTCTAGTCGCCATGATCTCGTTTACACTAGGGACCTTTATTTGCGGGATTGCGCCGAACTTTTCAACGATGCTCATCGGTCGTTTGATTCAGGCAATCGGCGGCGGTATCCTGCAGCCGCTCGTGATGACAACAATCCTTTTTATTTTCCCTCCGGAAAACAGAGGGAAAGGAATGGGGATTTTCGGTCTTGCGATGATGTTTGCTCCTGCGGTAGGACCAACATTATCTGGTTATATTATTGAACATTATTCTTGGCGTATTATGTTTTATGGACTAGTACCAATCGGAGCGATTGTCATTATCGCGGCTTTCTTTATGTTTAGAAATATTGTAGAGCCTAAAAAAATCAAGCTGGACAGCCTTGGTGCGATTCTTTCCATCGTTGGTTTTGCTTCGCTTCTATACGGAGTGAGTGAAGCGGGAAGTGATGGCTGGACAGATCCGATCGTCTTATCGACGATTATTGTTGGTGCGATTGCGATCATTCTCTTTATTTTCCAACAGCTGAAAGCTGATAATCCGATGCTTGATTTCCGCGTGTTTAAATACAGCATCTTCTCATTATCAAGTGTCATTAATATTATTATTACAGTTGCCTTATACACTGGGATGTTCTTACTTCCGATTTATCTGCAGAACCTCGTTGGGTTTACGGCATTGCAATCCGGGCTATTAATGCTTCCAGGGGCACTTGCGATGCTGATTATGTCCCCGATTTCAGGGATTTTGTTTGATAAATTTGGACCTCGTCCGCTTGCGATTGTGGGGATGCTCATTACCGTTGTCACCACATTCGAGTTTACAAGGCTGACCATTGATACATCATATAGTCACATTGTGCTCATGTATGCAGTTCGTGCATTCGGTATGTCACTCTTGATGATGCCGGTGATGACAGCTGGGATGAACCAATTACCACAGCACTTAAACAGCCATGGTACAGCGATGTCTAATACATTAAGACAAATAAGCGGTTCGATCGGTACGAGTTTGATCACAACGATTTATACGAATCGGACAACATTCCATTATTCCAATATGGCGGATCAAACAAATACAGCGGACCCGTTCTTTATGAATTCATTCCAGGCGGCTGTGTCGAATGTGATGCATCATATGGGCATGACAGCTGAAGCTGCTCAAAAGTATGTATCTACCCAGCTCTTTACGAAAGCACAGGTCGATTCAAACGTAATGGGCATCAATGATGCTTACATGTGGGTAACGTTATTCTGTGCCGCTGGTGTCATTCTCAGCTTGTTCCTGCGTGATGTACGTAAGGATAAAAAGCGAAAAGATCAGCAGCATAAAAAACAAGAAATGACACTGCTTCCAGCACCTAAGGAAGCAAACCAAGATGCAAGATAAGTGTGGAGGGACCGTACATGAAAATTTATGTCGTATACGATAGTGAAGGTGACCATACAAAAGCACTGGCAGAAGCAATTGCAGCAGGCGCAGGTGAAACAGAGCAGGCTGAAGTATTCGTCGATCACGTGAAAGATGCGGATATTCGCAAGCTGGATCAAATGGATGCGATCATTTGGGGCTGCCCTGGTCACTTTGGTACCATTAGTTCTGGGTTAAAGACATGGATTGACCGTCTTGGCTACCTATGGGCAGAGGGAAAACTGATCGATAAAGTCGGTGCCGTTTTCTGTACAACTGCTACAACGCACGGCGGTTTAGAAATGACGATGCATAATTTGATTACACCAATGTTCCATCAAGGGATGCTTGTCGTTGGCCTTCCTGGAAATGTGCCAGAGAATGCTTTATACGGCTCTTACTATGGAGCAGGTGTGACTTGTCCGATTGATTCTGATGAAGTGATTTCTACAGAAGGCATTGAACTCGGCAAAGCATTAGGAAGACGTGTAGCATCAGTCACTGCGTCATTTAAGCGATAAGGAGAGGGTTCTTTTGGCGACGATTATTGTAGCGTTAGTAGCTGCTGTTCTAGTCATTATCGGATTAGTAGCGTTCAATGTCAGACACGCTTCGGTCGAGAAGAAAGAGATCAAAGAAGATGTGCCCAATCAGCCTGACGTGCCGCACAGCGAGTCAGAAGTTGCGGCGAGACCTGTAGAGCCTGAAGAAGAAGAGGAAGCGTCAAAGCCTTCTCAAACGGATGAACGAGTGTCTGGCGATGATTTTTATAGACAGGCGCTTCAAAAGTTTAAGCAGCCAGAACCACCTGTCAAAGAAGAAGAACCAGAGACAAAAATGAATGATGATATGTATCGTTCTGCTTTACAGAAGCTAAAGCAGAAGGACAAATAAAAAAGAGAACCTCTCGTCAGGTTCTCTTTTTTATTATGGCACAAAAAAACCGCCGGCAGAAGCCGGACGGTTTTCCTTCACTCTATAAAGTGCTAAAGAGCAGATGCTCTTAAATTACGCTTTGTTAACGTTAGCAGCTTGTGGTCCACGGTTACCTTCAACGATTTCGAAAGAAACTGCTTGACCTTCTTCTAAAGTTTTGAAGCCTTCGCCTTGGATAGCAGAGAAGTGAACGAATACATCGTCTTGACCTTCTACTTCGATGAATCCGAAACCTTTTTCAGAGTTGAACCATTTTACTTTACCTTCTAACATGAAATTTCCTCCTAAAGCGATCTTAACGCTTAAATTCACTATTCTTGCTCTTACACAAACTTCAAAGACGAAAACTCTTTCAAAACTTTCTTCTTAAAGATGATACGAACAAAAATAATTACCTTTACTTTACCAGTGTTTGCGGGAAAAAACAACTGTTATACGAAAACTTTTTTAAAAATAATTAGCGCTAACAAATTGAGGAAAAAGCCTATATTAATTGGCCTCTTTTTCTCTCTGAGAAGCTCACTTGATTTCGGCCAGACTGCTTCGCTTTATAGAGCTCCTGATCAGCCATAATCGGTAATTGTTTGATGTCTGCACTTGTTCCGGGGTAATAAGCACACCCAAGTGATACTGTGATATGAATGGACATGCCATTTTGTAAATAAATTGGCTGATCTGCTATTTTTCTCCGTAAGCGTTCTGCAATCTGCCATGTTTTTTCAACTGTACAATTTGGTAGAAGGACAGCAAATTCCTCACCGCCGATCCGGCCAATATAATCAGAGCTTCTTGTGTTTTTCATCAACCTTTTTCCGATTTCTTTTAAAACCATATCTCCCTCATGATGTCCATATTGGTCATTGATGGATTTGAAGTAATCGATGTCTAAGTAAATAAGGGACATTTGATGGATAGGCTGCTTAAATTTCAAAGAAAAAGCATCACTTAAGACCTCATCGAACTTCCGTTTATTTAAAACACCTGTTAAAAAGTCATAATGAGCTTGGAATTTATACAAATTTAACAGCTGATATGCTTTTGTTTGATGCTCAATGACGTAAAAGTTAAACAGTCCTGCAACATATGAGAACATCCAATAGGCAGAATGGACTTCAATAGAGGTCTCATGTGCAATCGTAATAAACAAAAAAGTTGCAATCACATTGCTGATCGTAATGGACAAAAGCATTTTCGCAACTTGATTCATATGGCGCTCAGCAATTAAAAAAGAGGCTGTTGCAATGATCATCATGGAAAAAATATTGATGAAAGAACCGACGTTGGCATCAATTAATAATCGACCAATAATCACAACACAGGCTGCAATGATGGTTTGGACGATGCCTCCATAAAAGGCCGTTAAAATAAGGGGGATATGTCTTAAATCGATGATGGCTGGACCTGCTTTGATAGAGAAGAACATTAAAAGGACACCGAGTAATCCAGAAAGAATGCCTTTGCATAGCTGTCTGAGCAGGGTATCTTCTTTCTTCAGAAAATTCTCTTTAAACACAAGCATAAATAAATAATGGAAAGTGACAAGAATTGTTAAATTAATAAAGAGGTCTCTTAGCAAAATAAAATCACCTTTTTAAAATTACTAAAATTTGTTGCAAAAGAAAAGGGGAAAAAGGATAATTAATAAAAATTTCACTTATGAGGGGATCGAAACACATGAGAGGAAAACGCTTCCCAGATGAAACGGACTGGCTTTCTTTTTTTGAAACGGAGCCTGATGAAAGGTTCGAGAGAGGTATGCCTATTGAATATTAAAACCTGACATTTCGATTTGAGAATCAAGACGAGCGCTTCGTTGTCACGATGTACCTTGGTAATCAAGAATTTACGTTAAAGGCTGTTCGAAAAAAAGACGCATTCGTTTTAGGCATGTATGATTTTAAAACCGTGCAGCATGTAGAGATAAAAAAGGACCGGCCAAACGAGAAAGAGCTCTTAATCATAGTAGAAGCTTATGACGATTTTATCACAACAGTTGAAATCACCTTTTTACCTTTCTTCTCTGTGATGGTGAAAGAACATTTTTCAGGAGAATAAACAGGAGCCTCTATTTATGAAGGCTCCTGTTTTCTTATTTGTGCTCGATGTCATTGATTACTTGCTGGATTGATTCATCATCCATCACATTCATGACACTTTCATCAATATGGAGAGACTGTGCATAAGACTCTCTTGGCTGATGATTTCTTGATGTCGATTGGTGCTGATTCGTATGATTTGGCTGTACAGCAGTGAATGCCTGCTTCATCATTTGTCCGATTTCCGCAGTTCCCTTTGATTCATTCTGTGCGTGTGACTCGTGACGAGATGAGTCATGGTGCTGATGGCTTTTTCCTTTCATCATTGAAGACATATTCATTTGCGTCATGCTTTTCAGCCTTCTTCGTAAAACCGGAGAAAATAATGCAATGATGGCTGTTGATACTGCAATCATTGCGCCAGTGCTCATGCCTTTTCTTTTCTTAAACAAACGAATCCCTCCATTTGATCATGATGATACTTCTTCATCATGTTTAGGATGACCAAAGCAGGCTGAATTATGAATTCATTTTATGAAATAGAAATGTGTGCATAAAAAGCCGGCTGGATGAAAAACCTATGAGCAAAAGGAGGGAATAATTGATGAATAAGAAATGGATGCTATCTTTACTACTCGTTCCAACATTGATCACCACTGGATGTGGCATGAACAACCAGGGCGATGAGCGAAGAGGAACAATGAAACGACAGTATGAAAATGTCACATATAAGAATGACAATATGAGACAGGACGAACCAAATGTTCAAACACCTCAGAAGGTCAAAGTGGCAGATAAAGCGTCAGAGCTTGTAGCCAACATGTCTGAAGTGAAAACAGCGAACGTGCTTGTCACAGGAAAAAATGCATTTGTTGCCGTTATGCTTGAAGGCGATAAAAGCGGTAATGTGACGGACGATCTGAAAAAGAAAATTTCAGACAAAGTCAAATCAACGGATCAACAAATCGACAACGTGTATGTATCTGCGAATCCAGACTTTATCGATCGTATGGAAGGATACGGAAAACGTATTAGAAGCGGAGAGCCAATTTCAGGATTTTTCGATGAATTTACTGAAACGGTTCGGCGTGTCTTCCCTGAATCAAAATAGCTACGACAAAAGCCGTATGTCATATGCGGCTTTTTTGTTTGGAACCGCACCTTGCACACCTGACTGCATAAAGTAAAAAATATATCACCTCTTGTTGATCTTTGTTTCTTCATAGAAAGAGAAAGAGGCTGCAGGATGAATTCAGGTGGGGAGCAAATGAAAGCCAAGCCGTCATTGATTCATAAAAAGCTTGTAGGCGGAATGATTGCAGCAGGTCTCATTTTTTATGCTTTCACCGCGTACTTGATTTATGTTGCGTTTCAGCTGACAGGACAATATTTAGAGCAGCAGTCTTCTCCTAAAACCATATTAACGGAGGGACTCAATAAGCAAGTTTATGAACATATTAGAATATACTATGCAGAGGAAGAGGACGCTTTTGTTGACCTGACAATCGAGGCCATGGATCAGGCAAAGAAGAGGACAGCGTCAGTGTTTCAGTTTGAAACTGACAAACCTTTAGACATTATTTATTTTGATGATAAAGAGACGATCGAGCAATTTGCCGGAATCAAGCATATTACGGGTTTTTACTCCGATCATGATCAAATGATTGGGTTATATCCAGATAAACGGGAAGCATTATTGAAGAAAGAGACACTGCCTTTATACTTTTTCAACACGTTATTTATTCATGAATATGCTCACTTTGTTTTCTATGAAAAAGTTCATTCTTATGAAGTGTCTCCAGTGATCTTTCCGCTTTGGTTCCATGAAGGAACAGCAGAATGGACGGCCTATGACGTGTTAAATGCCACGTCTGAACGGTTCGACGTCATTCCCTTTCAATCTCTTCATTCCGATCAAGATTGGCAGGACTCCCGGATGACGTATGAGACAGATGTTTATTTGCAAAGCTATTATATGATCTATGAGCTGGTTCAGCTTTACGGACGAGATATCATACATGAGATCATGCAGGAAACGGCGAAAACAGGTCAATTTGCTAAAGGCTTTGAACAGGCGACAGGGGAGCGGCTCGCAGATTTTGAAGATCAGTTTAACAAGATGTATCAAAGAAAAAACGGCTGACCAGAGAAAAGGGTCAGCCGTTTTTTTAATGAAGGGGTTTTTGCTGATTGGCTTTACTTGGCGGCATTTGAACCTGCCCTTGAAGCGGTGCGAAAGCTGATGTCATGGCCGTCATGTCTTGTCTGGAAAGCTGGGGAACTTGATAGTAGCCATGCTTGTTTTGATACAAGAAAATTTCATACGCCATTTCAATAAAGTTCGGGATTTGCGCAGCAAGCACACGTCTGACAACTGGATTTGTTACTTCTAATGCAGACATGGAAAGTAATCCAGCATGTGATTTGACCAGGCTGAGCATATGCCCTGTGATGCCCAAGTCTTTTACATCTTGTAATGACTGATTCGGCTTCTTCGGCTGAGAAGGCTTGATCCCGTACGTCACTTGTGTGTGCTCTTTCATCATATAAGTAGCGGTTTCTTCACTAGGCTTTTGTCCAGTAGAAAAACAATCTACAGTGACATTGTACTGTGATAAAACGAATTGGTATTGTCGATCCAAGATGTCGGATAATGCAGGATCCTGAATAAACTGCCGCAGGATCATATACTGATCCAAAATATTAATCGTGCCGGCTAAAATTTCATGTAAATCGAATAACTCATGTCCGCCATGATTGAGCTCGGGCTGGGGAGCGCTTCCTTGAAACATTGGTTGCTGATCGTTTTGCATTGAGATTCCTCCTTCTGTTTATACAATCTGTTTTAATGTGAGGATGTTTTCCTTCTTTCATGCAAAAACATTATTTACAATTAGAGGGTTTTCTTCCTTTTTGTCGAAAAAAAGTATCAGACGAATGAACATGGGGGTACCAGATGCAGGACAAAATCATTAATCGTTTGATAGAAGACGAACATGTGCAGGCACCAGTGATTGGCATCGGTGTTTCACCGTTTGAACAGCATCATCTTGAGGCTTTTTTTCAATCATTTCCACATGAATTAAATGCCTCTTTTATTGTTGTGCAAAATCATGTGACGGACGATTGTATAACTGATTTGGAAGCACTTGTTTTACCGATTGGCTACCGGGCAAAAACGATTAAACATGGTGAGAAAGTCATGAAGAAGACGATTTATTTTTGTCCACAGCATGCGGTTGTGACGTTAACAGAAGATCAGCGGCTGCACCTATCAGAGCAGCTGCCGGCGTGCATGGCTTGCTCTGTGGACTTGCTTTTTCAGTCTCTTGCCAGCGTTCAAAAGGAAGAGGCTTTTGCGATTTTCTTTCAAAAAGGCCATTGTGTGGGAAGTGGCTTGCTTCAGTTGGTTGAGCAAGGCGGTACAGCTTTATCGTGCAGTGAGGTAGAAAGTGGTTTTGACACCTTGTATCAACAAACATTCAAAGACCCTTCAACCCTTGCGGCATATATCGCCAATATCATCAACGTCCCGCATGTCGATGAGGCAGATCCTGTTTTACTGAGAATTATTGAACGTCTTGAAATGTATAAAGGCATTGCCTTTTCAACCTATCAAAAGAAAAGGCTGCTATCTGTCATTCAAAAACGAATGAGGATTGCAAAAAAACGGATTTCATTATTATCAGAGTACGACTGCTTATTAGAAAGAGAACCAGATGAGCTTGATCGCCTGCACGCACAGCTTTTAAGCGGCATGACGTCTTTTTTTAGGGATATGGAGGCTTTTCGTGTATGTGAACATCAGATCATTCCGTCGATCATTGAAAATGCGGTGAAAAACGGGAAATCTCGATGCCGTATTTGGATTGCGGGATGTTCGACAGGAGAGGAGGCCTATTCTTTTACGATCTTATTTTTAGAAGAAATGAAGCGAAGACAAGTGACCATCGAACTTCAAGTATTTGCAACAGATATCAACCGGAAAGCCATTCAAACAGCTAGTAAAGGTCTTTACTCAGTAGAGTCTATGGCAAGGATGCCGGAAAAATGGAGGGCGCGATATTTCGAAAGGAAAGGTGACGCTTTTATTGTGAAGCAGTCGCTTAGAAAACATATTGTCTTTGCACCTCACAATTTATTGATCGATTCACCTTTTATCCACCTCGATTTTATCAGCTGCCGAAATGTTCTGATGTACTTCCAGCCTGAAGTGCAAAAACGAATATTGTCCCGATTCCAATATGCTTTAAAAGATCAAGGGATGTTGATATTAGGGCCAAATGAAACTGTACCCAATATCCCTCGTTTGTTTCATTTGTTCAATGAAAAATGGAACATTTACACCCATTCAAACGTTTCTAAACCACATGTCCCTTGGGCACCAGACGCTCGTGATATCGAGTTGAAAGCGCGAGCCGCACAATATATGCAAGAAGTAAGCGAGGATTATGATGCATGTATGATTATCAACGATAGTGACGAAATCCTGGCATTATCAAATGGTGCGTATTCTTTTTTAGACCATACAGAAGTGTCAGATCAAGCATGTGAATATGTAACACCTGATTATATGAAAGAGATGTTGAGTCAAACCTTTCAAAAGGTGTGGACAGACGAGACAGAGGTTGTGTCTCAACATGTTCTCATTTCGGAAAAAGGCAGCAAGCAGTATGCAGATTTCACCGTGAAAAGTTTTGACCGCCGTTTTAAGGGAGTTTACGTCATTCTCATTCGAATGAATGAGAGAGGAAAAAATCAAAAGAACGGCAGGGACATAGTGATGTCAGATCAGAATTCAGTCTATCAGCAGCGTATTGTCGATTTAGAAAATGAACTGAATGAAGTCAAACAAAAGGAGCAGGAGGCAAGGGCTCAATTAAAAGCGAAACACACGCAATTAGAGGAGTTTGAGAAAAAACACGAGCATTTTATTAATATCATAAACAACTTAAGGGTGACAAGAGAGAAACTGTACAGACCCTCTGTCAAGCCGGAGCTTGCGACGTTGTTTGTGGACAGGGACATGAATATTCGCTATTACACTCCTTCAGCTGCCTCTTTATTTACTTCTGCGAAAATCAGACATCAGCAATCCTTTCAGTCGATGGCTAAAAAACTTACGCAGGAAACGCTTTATCATGATATCCAATCCGTCATATCGGATAGGCGCGCGATCGAACGTGAAATTGAAACGAACGAAGGAGAGCAATTCACCGTTCACATCACACCTATCTTCGATCAAGAGCATGAAGGAGCGGTGATGACTTGGATTAAAATGACCGAAGTAACGAAAATCAAGCAGTCGCTTCATCTAGCGGTGACGGCGCTTGATAACAGCCATATTCATATTGTTGTTGCAACGGAGGAAGGGGTTATCCAGTGCGTGAATCAGCGTTTCTGTCAGTTTGTCCAGCAGCATGAATATGACCTGATCGGCAAAGATATTTTTTCTGTCTACCATTCGCTATGTCAATGTGATGATTTAGAGAAGCAATGGAAGGTTTGTTTAAGAGAGGGCAGCTGGACAGGTGAGCTGTACTTTCAGGATTTATCTGGACGTGAACGGTGGGAGAGAGTCTCCTTACACCGCATCGATGATCCTGACAAAATGCAGTCAACCGTGATGCGGATTTCAGAGGATATCACCAATCAAAAGCAGTCAGAGAAAATGCTGATGAAATCAGAGATGCTGTCGGCAGTAGGACAGCTTGCAGCAGGCATCGCTCATGAGATACGAAACCCGCTGACATCATTAAAAGGATTTTTACAGTTGATGATTCAAAGTAAGAAGTATCAGAAAGATTATGCAGATGTGATGATGTCAGAGTTTAATCGGCTCGAGTCGATTATTAATGAATTCCTCGTTCTTTCTAGAAGCAAATCGGTGAAATTTGAACCGGTACACGTCAATATTCTGCTCGAAGAAGTGATCATGGTCGTTGAATCCCAGGCGGTCTTAAAAGGCGTGTCCATTCAGAAAAATCTGTCTCCGTCGCTTCCTAATATTCAAGGCATTCCGAATGAACTGAAACAAGTCTTCCTGAACATCCTTAAAAACGGAATTGAAGCAATGGATGGTGTGACAGGTGTCATCAAGGTGACCTCTCTCATGAAAGATCATCAAATGATGTTGATATTTGAAGACCAAGGAAAGGGAATACCAGAGGACGAAATAGGGAAGCTCGGTGAACCTTTTTATACTACAAAAGAAAAGGGGACAGGCCTTGGTTTAATGATGACCATTAAAATCATTGAAAGCCATGGCGGCACCATTCGTTTTGAAAGTAAAAGCTTTGAGGGAACACGTGTGATTATTACCTTTCCGATGAGTTAAAAAGACAAGTTTTACATGAAATCCATTCAACATCAATATTTACTTTGTACACTATGAGAGATGAAGCGCAAAGGGGAGAGGTCTAATGAAACGAATGCTATCTATTCGAATGATTTGTTGTTTGGTTTTGATGATCTTTAGTTTGCAATCCTTACTGCCTGGCATGATCACAGGAGGCGAGGTCAGTGCATCTGAAAAGAAGGAAATGGTGTGGAAGCAAAAAAAGATCGTGCAGATCAAAAAAGCCCGTCAGCTAATAGGAGAGACCGTGACGGTGAGCGGAATTGTGACAGCAGATCAATCCGCTGTAGGCAATGGGAAATTGTCCACATACATTCAAGACAAATCAGCTGGAATCAATATTTATTCAGCGCAGCCCAATAACTTCCCGGAACTAAAAGCAGGCATGAAGGTGACAGTGACTGGTAAGATCACGTCTTATAAAGGAATGATTGAAATTGTGCCAGATCAAGGCCGCCTGAAGATAGATGCTGTGAATCAAACTTTGCCAAAGGCGAAGCGAGTGTCCGTTAAACAACTAGAAACGGATCAAGCCGGTAAACATGAAGGAAGACTAGTGAAGATTAAAGGCTATGTTGAGGCAAAACCAGCGCAGCCGGCTGGCGGTGGATACAATGTGGTGATCATTGATAAAAAATACCACAGCACCATCCTGAGAGTGATGGTCGATACAAATGCTATTGATAAAGTAAAGACAGGGAAATGGTACGAGTTTACAGGGGTGTTAAGCAGGTATGATACGCTGCAGGTGCTTCCAAGATATAAGGATGATATCAAACTGCTGAAACGCCAGCCAAAGCCGCCAAAGATTAAGAAGGAATACAAAGCAACAGTTGACCGTGTGGTGGATGGAGATACGATTCATCTAAAGAAGCCTGTTCTTGGTACAACAAAGGTGCGTTTTGTGAATATGGACACGCCGGAAACGTATCATAAGCCAAAAAATGAATTAGACCAAAACCAATTGCGTTTTGGACAGCAGGCGACTGACTATTTAAAAACACTTCTTTCAAGCGGTGACCAAGTCACATTAAAGATTGGTCCTGAAGCGAAGGACAGCTATGGACGTCTTTTAGCTCAAGTGAAGACCAAAAAAGGGCTAAATACAAATCTAGAGCTAGTAAAAAAAGGATATGCCCCTACTTATTTCATCTGGCCAGTTGGAGATGAAAAGGACTATCATACGTTTCAAAAAGCAGTAAAAGAAGCAAAAGAAAAAGGACTGGGCATATGGAACGAAGCGGATCCTCTGATGGAACAGCCGTTTGAATTTAGAGCAAGAGAACAGAAAAAAGGACTGACACGCTATGTTGGTGACTCAGCTGTGAAAACCTACGTGTCCCCTGACAAATGGAAAGAAATCAATGTGGATAAACGGATCTTTTTTGCTTCCAAAGAAGAAGCAGAGCAGGCTGGCTATCAGCCGGCAAAGGATGCGAGTGAAGTACCGTTAACGATTTTAAGTATGAATGATTTACACGGTAAAATTGATCAAGAATACGAGCTGGATCTCAAAGGTGATGGCAGTAAAGGCATGTACGGACGAATGGATTATGTCGCGGCCTATATGAAGCAAAAACAAGCAGCACACAAAAATACGATTACGGTCTCCATGCTGGAGATATGATTGGCGGGAGCTCTCCTATATCTTCTCTTCTGCAGGATGAACCAACCGTTGAACTCATGGAGAACATTGGCTTTGATGTGGGCACGGTCGGCAACCATGAATTCGATGAAGGGGTCGACGAGCTATTGCGTATCTTAAATGGCGGAGAACATCCTAAAGGCACAGAGGGGTATGACGGACAGAACTTTCCGCTCGTTTGTGCGAACTGTGAATACAAGGATACAGGCAAACCGCTTTTACCGGCTTATGAAATCATCGATGTCGAAGGAATCCCTGTCGCATTTATCGGTGTTGTGACCAAGTCAGCCGCAGGAATGGTCATGCCAGAAGGGATTAAAGACATTCAGTTTACAGATGAAGTCAAAGCCGTGAATGAAGCCACGAAGGAATTAAAACAAAAAGGAATTAAAGCTATAGCGGTTTTAGCTCATATGACAGCCTCTCAAAATGGAGATACAATCACTGGAGAGAGTGCAAAGCTTGCCAAAGAAGGTGATGATGAAATTGATGTCATCTTTGCAGGGCATAATCACGAAGTGGTCAATGGAGAGGTCAATGGAAAATTAATTGTGCAAGCCTTTGAATATGGAAAGGCGATTGGCCAAGTCAATGTGACACTTGACCGTAAATCGAAGGATATCGTCAAAAAGAGTGCGAAAATCCAGTATATAGATCAAGCTGGTATAGAAAAGGACAAGGAAGCAGCAGACATCTTGGCTCATTACGGGAAAGAAGTGGAGCCGATAATTAGTGAGGTTGTTGGAGAAGCCGGGGTCAAAATGGAAGGCGGCTATTCAAATGATGGAGACACGCCGCTCGGTAATTTGATTGCGGATGGTATGAGATATTCAATGAAAAGTGACTTTGCCATGATGAATGGAGGCGGCATTAGGCAAAACCTTGAAAAAGGGCCGATAACGTGGGGAGATCTCTTTAATATTCAGCCATTTGGCAACGTTTTAGTCAAACTAGAAATCACGGGAAAAGACTTAGTAGAGATAATAGAAGCACAAATTTCTCCACAATTTGGACCAGATTATAGCATTTCGGGCTTTTCATATTCCTATGATCCGGTAACATATAAAGTAGTCGACTTGAAGCTGCCAGACGGTTCAGCCGTAGCCCTTGATCAAACGTATACACTCACTGTGAATAACTTCATGGCAACTGCAACTGGCAGTAAATATGCACCAATAGGCAGGCTGGGGCAAAACCCTGAAACAGGCCCAGAAGACTTAGAAGCGACTGTCGATTTTGTGAAAAGCTTTGAGGGAGCTTCCATTGTGTATCAAAAAGAGGGACGAATTCAAAAAGCAAAACAAGAAGAAAAAGCAGCAAGCTAAAGAGCGTATCATCTAAGAGAAATGGAACAAGCAAAGGAGTTTAAGCATGAAAAAGTGGCTTGCACTGACTGTGATGACAGCTGGGATTGTGCTGCTCGGCTGGGGAATTTGGCAAATCGCATCGACTCATCTTCAAACAGCCCAATCATTAGACGAAGCGAAGAAGGTCGTGGCGGACGATCAAGGGATGTCCAAGAAGCATTTTGCTCCTGAAATGGGGAAAGCCTCTGGCATCCTGACGATTCCAAAATTAAAAGCAGACCTTCCCATTGTCGAAGGGACGGATGCGGATGACCTTGCAAAGGGAGTAGGACACTACAAAGACAGTTATTATCCGGATCAAAATGGACAAATCGTCCTTTCTGGCCATCGTGACACGGTGTTTCGCCGGACAGGCGAGTTGGATATTGGAGATCAACTGAAAATCACTGTGCCGTATGGTGAATTTATATATGAAATCACACATACAAAAATTGTCGATCAGCATGATACATCTATCATTACGTTGCAGAATGAAAAGGAAGAGCTGATATTAACCACATGCTATCCTTTTCATTTCGTCGGCAATGCGCCAGAGCGGTATATTATTTATGCAAAAAGAGTGTCTGAATAAAGAAAAAGAGCCTGCGTATGAAAGCAGGCTCTTTTGTTAATGGATGATTTGACTCATGAGCTGGTCCATATCAGGTGGTAGAGGTGCTTCTATGATCAGATGCTCGCCTGTAAAAGGATGTTTCATGTCTACTTGCTTGGCGTGAAGAGCACACCTGTTGATGTAATCATGAACTCCGTCATATAAAGTATCCCCAGCTAGTGGATGCCCGAGACTGCTAAGGTGGACACGAATTTGATGCGTTCTACCCGTCTCTAATTGCAGTTTAACGGCTGTCATTTGCAGACGTTTATTCATGTCCATGACCTGAAAATGAGTCACAGCTTTTTGTCCAGTAGGGGAGATTCTTCGTCTGACTGCATGGTGTTTGTCACGGCCGATCGCTGCATCAATGGTGCCTTTCTTTTTTTTGAAAAGTCCCTCTGCGATGGCGATGTATGTACGTTTGATTGTTTTTTTAGAAAGCATTTGATCAAGAGCCGCATGGGCTAATCTATGCTTTGCAAATATGACGGTGCCGCTTGTGTCTTGATCAAGTCTGTGGATATGTCTTACCCGCTTTTCTTCTCCATTTGCTTGAAAATGGAACGCCACAAGATTTGCCAGTGTGCCTGTTTGTCCTTGTTCATTCGGATGAGTTGGTCGTCCGGCAGGTTTTTGCACAATTAATAAATGCTCGTCTTCGAAGAGTACCTCTAATTCACCGTATTCCGGTGTCACATCACTTTCTTCTGTTTCAAATAAATCAATGATGATCTGGTCGCCTTGACTGACTTTAGCCGCGTGATGGGCAGGCTTTTGATTTAAACGGACTTTTTGATGCTCCATCCAAAAATGAATAATTGGTTTTGATGCAGATACGGCTGTCTTTAAAAAATGACTGAGTGATGTGTGATGATGATACTGCTCATCTACTTTGAGTGAGAGCGTGTGCCCTTTTATGATCATGATATCCGTTCCTCTCTATGGGTATATATAGGAAACACTTACCTTGGCGAACGCCTTTTTTTCTGTGCTATTCTGAATGGAGAAATAACGACAGAGAGGTAGATGTCACGTGAGATTAATGAAAGCTGCTACAGACCTGCAAGAGCAGGCAATTGAAGAAATATCAAAGGAAGTTGAAGATCTTCTTTCTCATGCTGTCAATGGACAGCAGCTGAATAAGCGTCAAAAAGACCGTCCCCTTACTTTTATTGATGGAGTATATAATGGGACGATGGATGATGCTTTTCGTATTTTATCGGGACTTCAGCTATTACATACCATAATTGTAAAACCGAAACGTCATATCACCAAACGTGATCGTGAGCTATTCGAGCGGAACCGTGAGCAGGTCAATGCCTGCGGCTTTTCTTTTCCGTTTGATCTAGATGATTTTGTCAGCCGTCACCTTCAAAATGCGTAAAAGATGGTGTGAACTTCCTTGTTAACTTACAAGGCCCTCGCACATACTATTTTTAAGGGAACGGAGAAACCTTTAAGATCTGTAATACCAAACCGCTCTTTTTCAACATTGCCTATTTCTCCACGAATCGGAGCGCTTGGATCTCTTACAGAATGAACAGAACACGGGTAGGAGCCTGACAAAACGGTGCAGGCTCCTTTTATACATAATCATTTTAGCAGACATTCATCTTTGAAAGTCAATTTTATTCACGATATGATAGCATGGAGTATATGTTTAAGACTTTCGTAAAAAAAGGAGTGGCCTCGTTGGTAAAGGCGATTATATTTGATTTTGACGGATTAATTTTAGATACAGAAACACATGAATATGAGGTTTTACAAGAAATGTTTGCGGAACATGAGTCAGAGCTGCCTCTTTCCGTATGGGGCAAGGTCATTGGGACGCAGGCAGGCTTTAAGCCATTTGAATATTTGGAAAAGCAGTTAGGGAAGACGCTGGATCATGAGACACTCACAGCAGATCGGCGTTCTCGTTTTCAAAAAAGAATGAAGGACGAATCAGCAAGACCTGGCGTAGAAGCTTATTTAGAAGCAGCAAAGGAGCTCGGGATCAAGATTGGACTTGCTTCCAGCTCAGACTATAAATGGGTGTCAGATCACCTAAAGCAGATTGGTCTTTTCGACTACTTTGAATGTATCCGCACGTCAGATGATGTGGAAGAAGTCAAACCAAATCCAGAGCTCTATTTGCAAACCGCACGCTGCTTAGGGGTAGAGCCAAAAGATTGCGTGGCATTTGAGGATTCTGTGAATGGATCAGTAGCTGCCAAACGGGCAGGCATGAAATGCGTCATCGTCCCAAACAAAGTGACGAGCACGCTGCAATTTGAAGAATATGATGTCAGATTAGAATCCATGGCTGAAATCGAATTGCTCCAGCTATTCCATCAGCTTAAAAAAGAGGATCAGTAAGGGGGCAAAAACATCATGGCAGAAAAACTAGACTTAACGCGGTTTGAAAAAAGAATGGTGATCCGCAATATCCGGGAAGAGGATATTGACCGAATCATTGCCTTGCAAGAGGTATGCTTTCCAGGCATGGACCCTTGGAAACGAGAGCATCTTGAAAGCCACCTTGAGCATTTCCCAGAAGGGCAGTTTTGTGCTGAATTCGAGGGAGAAATCATTGGCTCTTGTTCAAGTTTATTAATTAACTTTGATGAATACGATGATCGCCACACGTGGCAGGACATTACAGATGATGGGTACATCACAAACCATAATCCTGATGGGATGAATATGTACGGAATCGAAGTCATGGTGAGTCCTGAGTACCGCCGCATGAAAATTGGGCATCGTTTGTATGAAGCAAGAAAAGACTTAGCGAGAAGATTAAATTTAAAAAGCATCATCATTGGCGGACGCATTCCGAATTATCATAAATACCAAGAGGAAATGACGCCTCGCCAGTATGTGGAGCAGGTGATGCTTCACCAAATCTATGATCCCGTTTTATCTTTTCAGCTGTTAAATGAATTTAGTCTCATGCGGATCAATCCGAATTACCTGCCGGATGATAAAGCATCCAGCACATATGCGACATTAATGGAATGGAACAATGTCGACTATCGCCCGCAATCGAAAAGATATTATAAATCGGCGTTCCCCGTTCGAATTTGTGTGATTCAATATGCGATGAAACAAATTCATTCCTTTGAGGAATTTATGAATCAGGTGGAGTATTATGTGGATGTAGCATCAGATGCATCAGCTGACTTTGCCGTATTCCCAGAAATTTTTACGACGCAGCTCATGTCTTATTTAGAAGAGCGTTCACCAAGTCTTGCCGTACAGCGGATTACGGAATATACCGAGGACTACATTAACTTGTTCACAGACCTTTCTGTGAAATATAACATTAATATCATCGGCGGGTCCCACTTTGTAGAAGAGGAAGGGAAAATCTACAATATCGCCTATTTATTTAGACGTGATGGAACGATTGAAAAGCAATATAAGCTTCACATCACGCCGAATGAAAGAAAATGGTGGGGGATTTCTGCTGGTGACCAGGTCCGGGTATTTGATACAGACTGTGGCAAAATTGCGATCCAAATTTGCTACGATATTGAATTTCCTGAGCTTGCACGGATCGCGGCTGACAAAGGAGCGAAAATTATTTTCACTCCGTTCTGTACAGAAGACCGCCAAGGCTATTTAAGAGTACGTTACTGTGCACAGGCGAGAGCGGTCGAAAACCAGATTTATACCGTCATCTCGGGAACAGTTGGCAACCTTCCGCAAACCGAAAATATGGATGTTCAATATGCACAATCGGCTATATTTGCCCCATCAGACTTTGAATTTGCAAGAGATGGGATTGTAGGAGAGTGTAATCCAAACATTGAGATGGTTGTCGTTGGTGATGTCGATTTAGAAATTTTAAGAAGACAAAGGCAAGACGGGACCGTACGTCAGCTGAAAGACCGAAGAAGAGACGTGTACCATATTGAATATAAAAAATAAAGAAAGGAAGCGCCTATTGTTGAGGCGATTCTTTTTGATGACATTTTTTAAAGAGACAATGTGGCGCCATGAGCGATCGCTTTCACTGCTAAAAAAGGGACATCTGATTAGATAAGATTTTTTCGATTGACAAAGGGATGCTGGAGCAAAAGCAGAATATACTGAAAGGAGATCATGTGTTCAAAAAGGAGAGGAATATGGGGCGACAATCTAAACATCTGTATATCAATTTGCCGGTAAAGCACGTAAAGGAATCTATCGCTTTTTTTGAGCAGCTGGGTTTTGACTTTGAGCAGCAGTTCACGAATGATCAGGCGGCCTGTTTGGTCATTGATGACACGATCACCGTCATGCTGTTATCTCTTAGGCATTTTCAATCCATCTCAGAGAAACAATTAGTGGATGCAAAAGAGGCATCAGAGGTGATTATCTCTATTCGTGTCAATTCACGAGAAGAGGTCGATGAGCTTGTCGAGCAGGCAATGGCAGCAGGCGGTTCACCGTTTAAGGAGAAGCAGGATCATGAGTTCATGTATGGATGGAGCTTTCAGGATCTTGATGGTCATTTGTGGGAAGTGTTTTATATGGATGAGGAAAGAAGCGGCCTTTCATAAGGGTGCTTCTTTTTTATTGTTTATCAGTGGTATGATAATGAGGAAGCAGAAGGAATCTGGAATTCAACTAGAGAAAAGTAGGTGCAGCATGGAGTTTTTACTTGTCTTACTGCCAGTGTTCGGCATATTTCTGATTGGGTATATCGGGCAGAAGGCGATTGGTTTTGACATACATACGCTCTCATCAATGTCTTTATATTTAATGTCACCATTTCTTGCGTTTGAAACCTTTTATCAAAACAAAGTGTCGATGGACTATGTGTATTTATCCATTTTTGTTGTCGGGCTTTGTCTTGCACTTATTTTATGTGTCTTTATATTATCTCGTATTTATGGTTATTCGAATGAAACGTATTGTGCCATGATTCTGTCGTCAGCCTTTATGAACAATGGAAACTACGGCACGCCCGTTGTGCTGCTTGTCTTCGGAGTAGCAGGTTTGGATATTGCGATCGTGTTGATGGTGCTGCAGCAGCTTGTCATGAGTACAATCGGCATGTATTATGCAGCAAAGGGCGGAGAGGATGCGGGAGATGGAAAGGTCGTGCTGAAAAAAGTGCTTCGTATGCCGGTTGCTTACGGGGCGCTTATCGGTCTATTATTTCAGCTGATTGACCTTTCATTACCTAAAGAGCTGATGACGGGTATTCAGCTTGTAGGGAATGCTGCCATACCGACGATTATGCTTATTTTAGGCATGCAGCTTGCCGTGATCTCTTTTAAGCAAGTGGATTATCGCAATATTTCTTATGCTGTATTACTGAAGCTGTTTATCTCCCCACTCATCGCATTTGTCTTTACGCTTATTTTACCGGTAGACGATATGGTGAAACAAATTATGATTTTAGTGGCAGCCATGCCGACAGCAGCAAATACCACGCTGATGGCTGTACAATTTCGAACGAAGCCTGAGTTTGTCTCAAGCACGACATTTCTCAGTACCATCTTAAGTATCGTGACATTACCAGTTTTATTATGGATTTTATCCATGCACCCTCTGGGATAGGGGATAGGCGGCAAACAAAGGGGGACATATGAATGAATGTAGATGTTCATTTCCAAGTGAGTGACGTGTTGAAAACGAAGCATTTTGCGCATGCAAAAGTGTTAGCAGGGGAAAAAGGATTGTTTCGGCAGGTCAAATGGATCCATGTGTTAGAAGTGCCTGATGTAGAGGATTTGTTAAATGGAGGCGAGCTTATATTAACGACAGCCGCAGGCTTCCATGATCAACTGGATGTGTTTCAAGCGTTTTTACGGCAGCTGATTGATTCAGGGGCAGCCGGCTTGTGTATTGAATTTGTTCCGCTAAGATTCGATGTGCCGGAAGAATTGCTGACCTATGCAGAAGAAAGAGATTTTCCGCTTATTCTATTTACAAAAGAAGTGAAGTTCGTCAACATCACGCAGCATCTTCATACAATGATGATCGAGCGTCAGTATCAAATGATGGCAGATTTAGAAGCACTATCATCAAAGCTGAATGAGCTTTTACTGACCCCGCATCCGCAGATGGATATTTTGGATCAAGTGTATCAGCACGTAAGGGGGATTCTTTTACTCCTCCCTGTTCAGGGCGAGCCGATTATTTTATGTGATTCTTCCAAACCAACCGAAGAACTGGTCATGAATTATTTGCAGTTTGCTGCCGTGCCAAAAGGATACGAAGTGACGCAAAAACAAGTGCTTGCACTCAAACAAACATTTGCAGATCTTGTGCTCATTCATCAAGCGGACACGCTCTCTGAATTTGAACTGCTCGTGATGGATAAAGGAGCGAATGCTCTAGCCCAGCAAACATTAAGAGAGCTTTATACAGAAGAGCTAAAGAAGACAAAAGAGAATGAATGGCTGCAAAAATGGTTCCAAGAAGAGCATACAGAACGAGAGATCATAGAACACCTTGAAGAAACAGAAGGGTTGAAAAAGCCAACTGGCTGCATAGTTTTGCTCTTTCAAAAGCATCATCAAATCGAAGAAATCGCAGGGAATCTTTACTTTCTCGTATCTTGCCGCTCCATTTTTCAGCGTGCGGGTTTCTATCTGATTGCATATGAGCATCAAGGACAAACCTTGTTTATTTTATTAAACACGAGAAAGAAAGAGGACTGGAAAGAGCGTGCAGAAAAGGCTGCAAACGACATCAAACAATTGTATGACCGGGAGCAGCCCCGAGGGGCCGAGATCAATTTTGGTATCGGGCAATATTGTGAACAGTTTCAGCACATGAGAAAAAGCTTTCAAGCTGCCAAAGAAGTACTGCATTTAAAAAAAGTGATGCCTCAGCGGGTGGAAAGTCCATTTTATCAAGATCTACATATGCTCCGTCTCATGCCTATGATGAAGGAAAGCGGTCTGCTTGAATGCATGGTGAAAGAGTATTTAGAGCCCGTGATTGTATACGATAATCAAAATAGCGGGAGACTCTATCAAACGCTGAATATCTTTTTACAGACAAACGGTTCTAAAAAAGAAACCGCAAGCCAGCTCTATATTGTCAGGCAAACCCTTTATCATAGACTGGATAAACTGCATGCCTTGCTTGGTGAGGATATGATGCAGGCGCCGAAACGCCAGGCACTTGAATTTGCGATTCTTGCTTATGAATTCCTGCAAGGAAATCGACGTTAGCGGAGTGTGTTTCCATTTTGCCAAGGCATCAAAAAAAGTGTCTTATGATTCTGTTCAATCAGTTGACGATCTGTCTAATGTAATATGCCTGACCCCTTTTTTATAATGAAAGGAACGATTGGTTATCTCTTACGGACGGTCAAGTTCCAGTTTCATATGCCTCACGTTTCATCCATATAATGAATGGAGAGGCAATGTGCTATTGAACTGGTCTAAGCTTCTTTAATGATGAAAACGGATACATGGGGGCGGGAAGATGAAAATACATGAGCAGGCGCAAAATCTTCAGGCGAAAGATGATCAGTTGATCTGGCATCATATGAAAGGGACAAACAAGGAAAATGAAAGTATGGTCATTCACGAGGCAGAAGGCGCATGGGTGACAGATATTCATGGAAATCGCTATTTAGACGGGATGTCAGGCCTTTGGTGTGTAAATGCCGGATATGGCCGCAAAGAGCTTGCAGAAGCGGCGTATAAGCAATTAAAGACAATGCCATACTATCCGCTTACACAAAGCCACGTGCCGGCGATTCAGCTGGCTGAAAAGCTAAATGAGTGGCTTGGCGGGGACTATGTCATCTTCTTTTCTAACAGCGGTTCTGAAGCCAATGAAGCCGCATTTAAAATTGTCAAACAATATCATGCGCAAAAAGGAGAGAGTACAAGGACAAAGTTCATTTCCCGGTACCGGTCGTATCACGGCAATACAGCAGCTGCTCTTGCCGCAACCGGTCAAGCGCAGCGTAAATATAAATATGAACCATTAGGTCAGGGCTTTATCCACGTTGCACCTCCTGATGTGTATCGTCATCCTGAGGACCAAGAGAATTTGGCGAGTGCTGCGGCGATTGATCAGGCTATGACGTGGGAACTAAGTGAGACCATTGCTGGGGTCATTATGGAGCCGATCATTACGGGCGGAGGTATCTTAATGCCGCCAAAAGGGTATTTGAAGAAGGTCAAAGACATCTGTGAAGCTCATGGGGCGCTTCTTATCGTAGATGAAGTCATCTGCGGCTTTGGCCGGACAGGGAAGCGGTTTGGTTTTATGCATGAGGAAGTAAAGCCGGATATTATCACCATGGCAAAAGGGATTACAAGCGGCTATTTACCGCTTTCTGCAACGTGCGTGAAACGAGAAATCTATGAAGCTTATGCAGGGGAAGATACGTATGACCGGCTGCGCCATGTGAATACATTTGGCGGTCACCCTGCTTCCTGTGCGGTGGCACTTGCCAACCTAGAGATTATGGAAAACGAGCAATTAGTGGAACGGTCAGATGCGCTGGGGCGAGATATGCTTGAACGTTTGCAAGAGTTAAAAGAGCACCCATTTGTCGGAGATGTCAGAGGAAAAGGCTTGCTGTTTGGCATTGAGCTTGTTCAGGATCAGCAGTTCAAAAAACCAGCTGATCCACATGTTATCGGTCAACTGATCGCAGAATGTAAAAAACGCGGGCTGATCATTGGGAAAAATGGTGATACAGTTGCCGGCTATAATAACGTTGCCCAGCTTGCACCGCCGCTTAATATCACAGATGATGACGCCTCATTTATCATCAATACCTTAAAAGAAAGCATGGCACAGCTATAGCAGAGAGACTTCTCTGCTTTTTTCTATGGAATAAAAGCATGCTTTCCAGCATTTTGAGCTAGGTCTATGAAGATGATGTGAGGTGAAATCGGTATTGGACACACTAGGTGTATTGAAAAATAGAAGAGTTTCTATTACTGTTAGGAGAAGACTGATCCAATACACTTTTGAAGGAGACGGCATATGAGTTTTCATGATCAACCTATTCTACCTGCTGTTCGCAATATGAAGCAATTTGAGGAATTTTTAAAAAGTCCATTTACATATGGTGTCTTACTTGATGTTCACTTAGGCCGGCTAAAGGGCATCATGAATGAGGCAAATGCTCATCACAAAAAAATGTTTGTCCATGTCGATCTCATTCACGGGATTAAACATGATGAGTATGGAACGGAATTTATTTGTCAGGAAATGAAGCCAGCAGGAATTATTTCTACTAGGTCTTCTGTCATAGTAAAAGCCAAGCAAAAAAAGGTATATGCCATTCAGCGAATGTTTTTACTTGATACGAGTGCCATGGAAAAAAGCATGGAGTTCGTCGGGAAACATCGTCCAGATTTTATTGAAGTGTTGCCGGGAGTCGTACCAGATTTAATTACAGAAGTGCGCGAGCGAGCTGGGATCCCAATATTTGCAGGCGGATTTATCCGTACAAAAGAAGATGTAGAAAGAGCGCTTGAAGCAGGGGCTACAGCTGTGACGACCTCGAATACCACCCTTTGGAAAGCGTTCCAAAAGTGAAGAAGAGAAAATGTGAATATTTATTGACAACGTTTTCATCCTCTGATACTATTGCACTAAGTTAATATCATGTGATGGAGAAACGGAGATCCACAACAGCGCTTTACTAGGTGACAAATGATCCTGATGTAAAGTATGTTTGTTGTGGATCTTTTTCTTTATCTTTTCTACACATTCATAGGGGATGGCAACTGAACCAGAGGAGGAATTTTTCATGACACCATTTTGGGGAGAAGTCGTAGGTACAATGCTGCTCATCATTTTTGGAGGCGGTGTGTGTGCGGCAGTTAATTTAAAGAAATCGCTCGCATATCAATCCGGATGGATTGTAATCGCTTTCGGATGGGGATTTGCAGTGGCCATTGCAGCTTATGCAACGGGTGGAATCAGCGGAGCGCATTTAAATCCCGCACTAACAATTGGGCTTGCGCTAGAAGGAAGTTTTCCTTGGGCTGATGTTCCAATGTATATTGTTGGTCAAATGCTTGGCGCATTAATAGGGGCTATTATTGTCTTTTTACATTACTTACCGCACTGGAAAGCAACAGATGATCCAGGTGCAAAGCTAGGTGTATTCTCAACTGGTCCTGCGATTCCGCATACTTTTGCAAACGTACTTAGTGAAGTCATCGGTACATTTGTATTGGTTCTAGGAATCTTAGCGATTGGTGCAAATAAATTTGCAGACGGAGTCAATCCGCTGATTGTTGGTTTCTTAATTGTTGCAATTGGTCTTTCTTTAGGTGGAACAACTGGTTATGCCATTAACCCTGCACGTGATTTAGGTCCGAGAATTGCACATGCGATCCTGCCGATTCCAGGGAAAGGCCCATCGAATTGGAAGTATGCTTGGGTGCCAGTTATTGGTCCAATTTTAGGCGGCGCATTTGGCGGTGTTTTCTACAATGCAGCTTTTAAAGCGAACGTCACTCCAGCCTTTTGGATTGTAAGCGTTATTTTAGTTGTGGTATTGTTAGGACTCTATGTCTCTACGAAAAACCAAACAAATGCTGTAAATGAAAGTATGTAAGGGGAGGAAAACATCATGACAAAAGAAAAATATATTCTTGCATTAGATCAAGGGACAACAAGCTCAAGAGCAATCTTATTTGATCAAGAAGGCAAAATTGCACATACAGCTCAGAAGGAATTTAATCAATATTTTCCGAACCCAGGCTGGGTAGAACACAATGCAAATGAAATTTGGAGCTCTGTTCTATCGGTCATTTCAACTGCTTTAATTGAATCAGGAATTGAAGCAGACCAAATCGCTGGTATCGGAATTACGAACCAGCGTGAGACAGCTGTTGTTTGGGATAAACATACAGGCGCACCTATTTACAATGCAATTGTTTGGCAGTCAAGACAAACGTCTGGCATTTGTGAAGATTTAAAAGCGCAAGGACACAATGAAACGTTTAGAAATAAAACAGGTCTTCTCATCGATGCTTATTTCTCAGGTACAAAGGTAAAATGGATTTTAGACAATGTAGAAGGTGCCCGTGAGAAAGCAGAAAATGGCGACTTACTGTTTGGCACAATCGATACTTGGCTTATTTGGAAGATGACAGGCGGTAAATCACACGTCACAGATTATTCCAATGCGTCAAGAACGTTAATGTTCAACATTTACGATCTGAAATGGGATGAAGAATTACTTGATATCCTTGGCGTACCTGCATCTATGCTTCCGGAGGTGAAACCATCTTCACACATTTATGGTGAAACAACAGACTATCACTTCTTCGGCAGAAATATTCCGATAGCAGGAGCGGCGGGAGATCAGCAGGCTGCTTTATTCGGTCAGGCTTGCTTTGAAGAAGGAATGGCGAAGAACACATATGGTACAGGATGTTTCATGTTGATGAATACAGGGGAAAAAGCCATTAAGTCGGATCATGGTTTATTAACGACGATTGCATGGGGCATTGACGGCAAAGTTGAATATGCTTTAGAAGGAAGTATTTTCGTTGCTGGCTCAGCGATTCAGTGGCTGCGTGACGGACTGAGAATGTTTAAAGACTCGAAAGACAGCGAAGCATATGCAGAGCGCGTTGAGTCAACAGAGGGCGTATATGTCGTTCCGGCATTCGTTGGTCTAGGCACACCATACTGGGATAGTGATGTCAGAGGCGCTGTTTTCGGGTTAACACGCGGTACTTCTAAAGAGCACTTTGTCCGAGCAACGTTAGAATCACTTGCTTATCAAACGAAAGATGTGTTAGATGCGATGGAAAAGGATTCAAACATTTCATTAAAAACATTGCGTGTTGATGGCGGAGCTGTGAAGAATGATTTCTTAATGGGCTTCCAAAGTGATCTGTTGGATGTGCCTGTAGAGCGTCCAGAAATTAATGAAACGACGGCACTCGGTGCGGCCTATCTTGCGGGAATAGCAGTTGGCTTCTGGAACGACCGTTCAGACATTGCAAAACAATGGAACCTTGACAAGCGCTTTGACCCTAAGATGGAAGAGGACAGCCGTGACTCGTTATACAGCGGGTGGAAAAAGGCTGTAAAAGCAGCTCAAGCTTTCAAATAAACCAAAAGTATGGTATACTTCAAGTAAGTTAATAGAACGGTTGGAGAACTGGAGAGACCGCAGGCACCGAAGTGTAGAAATACGCTTTGGGTGTTTGCGGTCTCTTTTTCTTTACCGTACAACATGGGAGGAACAAGAGATGACTTTTTCTAGCTTAGAAAGGGAACAAATGCTGCAGGAAATGACAAAAAAACCATATGATGTGTTTATCATTGGCGGGGGTATTACAGGCGCTGGTACAGCACTTGATGCGGCTTCACGCGGGATGCGCGTTGGTCTTGCAGAAATGCAGGATTTCGCAGCAGGTACGTCTAGCCGCTCAACGAAACTAGTGCACGGTGGACTTCGTTATTTAAAACAATTCGAAGTGAAGATGGTCGCAGAGGTCGGTAAAGAGCGTGCCATTGTATACGAAAACGGTCCTCATGTGACAACACCAGAATGGATGCTTCTACCGATGCATAAAGGCGGGACATTCGGTAAGTTTTCAACGTCCATTGGGCTTAGAGTGTATGACTTTTTAGCTGGTGTCAAGCATAGCGAGCGTAGAAGCATGCTAAGTGCGAAGGAAACACTTGCAAAAGAACCGCTTGTGAAAAAGGACGGCTTAAAAGGCGGCGGCTACTATGTTGAATACCGTACAGATGATGCACGCCTGACAATCGAAGTCATGAAAGAAGCTGTGAAATTCGGGGCAGAAGCGGTCAACTATGCGAAAGTAAAAGAATTTATTTATGATAAAGGCAAAGTTGTCGGTGTTGTCATTGAAGATGTCATGACGCAGAAAACCTACGATGTGTATGCGAAGAAAATCGTCAATGCGACAGGTCCATGGGTCGATCAGCTAAGAGACAAGGATCACTCAAAAGAAGGGAAGCACTTACAGCATACAAAAGGTATTCACTTAGTATTCGACCAATCAGTCTTCCCATTAAAACAAGCGATCTACTTTGACACGCCTGATAAACGTATGGTCTTTGCGATTCCAAGAGAAGGCAAAACGTACGTAGGAACAACAGATACAGTGTACAAAAAGCAGCTGGAACATCCGCGTATGACAAAAGCAGATCGTGATTATGTCATCAAAGCGATTCAATACATGTTCCCTGATCTCAATATTACAGAAAAAGATGTTGAATCTAACTGGGCTGGTCTTCGTCCACTCATTCATGAAGAGGGCAAAGACCCTTCAGAAATTTCTCGTAAGGATGAAGTATGGACATCATCTTCAGGCTTAATCACTATTGCTGGCGGTAAATTAACAGGCTACCGCAAAATGGCTGAGCACATTGTGAATCTCGTACGTGATGGACTGAAAGAAGAAACGGGCAAAGACTTCGGGCCATGTAAAACAAAGCATATGCCAATTTCAGGCGGTCATGTAGGCGGGTCTAAAAATATGGCATCCTTTGTCCAAGCGAAAACAGCAGAAGGAGTATCTGTTGGTTTAACAGAACCGATTGCTCAAAAACTCGCTGAAAAATATGGCTCAAACGTCAGCAGTCTCTTCAAGCGTGTAGAGCAGCTTCAAGGTGAAGCAGACAAACGAAACATTCCAGCGTATTTACTGGCAGAGCTTGTCTATGCAATCGAAGAAGAATTAGCTGTTACCCCTGTTGATTTCTTCTTAAGAAGAACAGGAAGCCTATTATTTAATATCAACTGGGCGAAAAAATATGCACAGCCTGTCGTTGACTATATGGCAGAGCGTTTTGGCTGGGATGAAGCAGCAAAACAGAAACATCAAACACAATTAGATCAACTATTCCATGAAGCAGTTGTACCACTTGATGCTGAATAAAAGAAAAGCCGATCAAAGCCGATCATGTATCGGCTTTTTTATTTGTTCAGCATTTTCTTCATCTGCCAATGATATAGCATGACATAAAGGATGATTCCATATAAAATAACAGTAGATGTATTTTATTGATGATAAGAGCTGGGAGGACGACCATGAGTTGGAAGACGAATTATGAGCGATGGATCAATGAGAAGCACCTGGATGCTGAGCTAAGGGAATGGCTGGAGGCACATCAAGATGAGCAACAAGCACTTGAAGACTGTTTCTACAAAAACCTTGAGTTCGGCACTGGAGGAATGCGCGGGGAGATTGGTGCCGGCACGAACCGAATGAATGTGTACACGGTTCGTAAAGCATCTGCAGGCCTTGCTGCGTATATTGCGAAACATGGAGAGAATGCAAAAACAAGAGGCGTCGCCATTGCATATGATTCACGCCATAAATCGCCTGAATTTGCAATGGAAGCAGCCAAAACACTTGCTTCACAGGGCATTCAAACGTACGTATTTAACGAACTGCGTCCAACACCAGAGCTCTCCTTTGCTGTTCGAGAGCTGAATGCATTTGCTGGGATTGTCGTAACAGCAAGTCATAACCCACCAGAATATAATGGTTATAAAGTATATGGAGAAGACGGCGGACAGCTGCCTCCACTTCAAGCAGATCAAGTCATTCAAGAAGTAGATGCAATAGGAAATGAACTGTCGATTTCAGTTGATTCAGAAGAAACGTTAAAACAACAAGGGCTGATCAAGATGATCGGAGAAGAAATCGATCATGCTTATATTGAAAAATTAAAAACCATCAGTGTGCACCCTGAGCTGGCAAGTGAGGTCGATGTCAAAGTCGTTTTTACCCCGCTTCACGGTACAGCCAACCAGCCTGTCCGAAAAGGGCTTCAGGCTCTAGGCTATCAGCATGTGACTGTTGTGCCTGAACAGGAAAAACCAGATCCGCAATTTTCAACAGTGACATCGCCAAATCCAGAGGAGCATGCAGCATTTGAGTATGCCATCAAGCTTGGCGAAAAGCAGAATGCTGATATCCTCATTGCAACAGACCCAGATGCGGATAGGTTAGGTATTGCGGTCAGAGATCATGATGGAGAGTTTACCGTCTTAACAGGCAACCAAACAGGAGCCCTGCTGCTCCATTATTTATTGTCTGAAAAACAAAAGCTTGGTCAGCTGCCGCCTCGTCCCGTTGTGATGAAAACGATAGTCACAAGTGAGCTTGGGCGTGCTGTTGCTTCAGCATTTGGTGCCCATACGATTGACACACTTACTGGTTTTAAATTTATTGGAGAAAAAATCAAGCAATTCGAAGAGAGCGGAGAATACACGTTTCAATTCGGGTACGAAGAAAGCTATGGCTATTTGATCGGTGACTTTGCCCGAGATAAAGATGCGGTGCAGGCTGCGCTGTTAGCTGTCGAAGTCGCTGCTTTCTATAAAAAACAAGGCAAGTCCTTGTACGACGCGCTTGTCGATATGTTCAAGGAGTTTGGATTTTACCGGGAAGGGTTAAAGTCGTTAACCTTAAAAGGAAAAGAAGGAGCAGAGCAAATTTCAGCGATCCTTCATACCTTTAGAACAAATCCGCCAGCAGCCATCGCGGGTCAGCGCATCACTGTCATCGAGGATTACCAATCAAGTCAAAGACACCTCGTTGCCGAAAAGAAAGAAGAAACCATTCACCTGCCAGCGTCAAACGTGCTGAAGTATTTCCTTGAGGATGGCTCGTGGTTCTGCTTAAGACCTTCCGGCACTGAGCCTAAAGTGAAATTTTATATTGCAGTCAAAGGTACATCTTTAACAGATAGCGAAGAAAAGCTGAAGCATCTGTCAGAAGAAGTGATGAAAGTCGTTTATGAGATTGTGGAAGAAACGGCTAAATAAACAAACAAGGCCATCGTGTGAATGCATGATGGCTTTTTCTCAGTCAAAAGGATGAGAAAAAATCATCCTTTTAGAGAAAGAGCCGGCAGAATGCTCATGGTATAATGAGCGTAATGAAAAGAGAAGGCAGCAAATGCCGGGGGTAAACAGTATGGGAGAATACCAAGAGAAGGTTGAAACATTAAAAACGTTAAAAGAAATTGCTGAAAAGCTAAATGAAGGCATGGAAATGAAAGATACGCTTCATGAAGTGCTCCATATGCTGATGGATATCACAGGCTTTCATTCAGCATGGATTTATTTTATAGAAAAAGACGGCTCGTATGAACTGATGGCTGAGGTCTCCTTACCCGAAGCGCTGGCAAAGCATCAAAAGCAGCTGATGTGTCAAAACGATTGTTATTGTATCAATCGATACACAAAGGGCTCACTGCAATCAGCCACCAACATTATGAATTGTAAACGGATCGAAACGGCGATTGAGCAAAAGCTTGGGGATACAGAAGGAATTACACATCATGCGACGGTTCCCCTCAAAGCATGTAAGCGTACGTTCGGATTATTGAATGTGGCGGCAAAAGGAAAAGTCACATTTAACCAGGAAGAACTGAATTTGCTTGAAAGCATTGCGCTTCAAATTGGAACCGCCATTCAACGCATGAAGCTTGTGCAAAACGAACATCAGCATGCTCTTTTGGAAGAAAGAAACCGGCTTGCACAGGACTTACATGATTCCGTCAACCAAATGCTATTTTCAGTCAGTCTGACTGCTAAGGCCGCCCGACAAATGACAAACAATCAGAATCTAGGGGAAATGATTGATTTTATTCAGCATTTGTCACAAGATGCACTGGTTGAAATGCGGTCACTCATTTGGCAGCTAAGACCAAGAGGACTTGAAAAAGGATTCACAACAGGGATTCAAGAGTATGCAAAGCTTTTAGGATTACGCTGTACATTATCGTTATCCGGCTGTATGGAGATGGATCATTCGCAGCATGAAACGTTGTTTCGGGTATGCCAAGAAGCGCTGAATAATTGTCAAAAACATGCGGAAGTAGAGGAAGTCAAGGTCCAGCTTGAACAATCAAAAGACACGTTTGAGATGAAAATCATTGACCGCGGAAAAGGGTTTCAGTATGACGAGCAAATGAGCCTCCCTTCACTTGGTCTGAAAGGGATGTCTGACCGTATCAAAAGAGCTGGTGGAACATTTTGTATAGAGTCTGAGCTCGGTAAAGGAACCACTATTCAAGTGAAGGTGCCATTTTCTCAAGAAAGGAAGGGGTCGTCATGAGAGTCGTGATTGCAGATGATCATCATATTGTGAGAAAAGGGCTTGTGTTTTTCTTGCAGACACAGCCTGACGTCGAAATCGTTGGTGAGGCTTCTAATGGAGAAGAAGCATTAGAAGTTGTCAGACAAATGCGGCCTGACATTGTTCTAATGGATCTATCGATGCCTGTGATGAATGGCATTGAAGCCACGAAACAAATGATGCTTGAAATGCCCGATACCCGCATTGTGATTCTGACAAGCTATGCGGATAAAGATTATGTTATTCCCGCTATTCAAGCAGGGGCAAAAGCCTATCAGCTCAAGGATGTAGCGCCAGAAAAGCTCCTTACGACAATGATTGACGTACAAAAGGGCACCTATCAATTAGATGCTCATATCACCAACTTTCTTGTGCAGCATTTGACCGAGCCAAAAGAGCAAAAATGGAAGTTAATGAAAGAGCTGACCAATAGAGAGCGAGATGTCTTATTCGAAATTTCAAAGGGGAAAAGCAATAAAGAAATTGCCTCATCACTGTTTATTTCTGAAAAGACTGTCAAAACACACGTATCTCATGTATTATCCAAACTAGAGCTGGCAGATCGTACACAAGCGGCTCTGTATGCAGTGGATTATCAAAAAAATCAGCCGAAAGAGCTGCTATGACAGAAGGGAATTTAGTCGTTATGCTAAAACTTTTAAGCGCACGTTCAGTTCAATGAATTGAATAAAAAAGAGCACGGATACCGGTTTATTTGACGTACCCTTTTGCGTGAAAAGAGAAGCATGTTCAGTCTGATTTCTATGAGTAAAACGATAAAAGACTTGATGAGTGTATGCTCATGAAGTCTTTTTTTATTTTGAAGGAGGTGATGAACCGGCTGAAGATAAGTGACTTTAAAAAGGAGGAAATCAACGTGGAGACATATGAATTAGTGAGTGATTATCGACATGATGAGAAATTGAAAGAAAGCTTTAATAAGTTAGCGATCAATACATTTGATTTGGATTTTAGTGACTGGTATAAAAGAGGGTACTGGGATGAAAAATATATTCCTTATTCCTTTGTCCATCACGGGAAAGTGATCTCAAACGCTTCCGTCTACCTCATGTCACTGATCATTGATGGCCAAACGTATCGAGCTGTTCAAATTGGCACGGTGATGACGGATCAAGCCTACCGCCATAAAGGATTAGCGACAAAGTTAATGCAGCATATTATGGATACGTACGAAAATGACTATGATATGATTTTTCTTTTTGCCAATGAAAATGTACTGGATTTTTATCCAAGATTCGGCTTTACCCGTTACCACGAAAGCGAATTTAGTCTAAATATCGGCAAAAGCGCCATTCAAATGAAAAAGGACATGCGCAAAAAGCAGCTGACGTTGGAACATGACTTGCCATTACTTGAACAGTTCGCAGAAAAACGTCAAACGGGATCAATGAAATTAGATGCTGAGGACCATGGCAGCTTATTGATGTTTTATTTTACATTCGTTTGGCCGGATGCCATTTTCTATATTGAAGCGTTGGATACCATTGTCCTGATGAATGAAGAAAATGAAACCATACATGTCTTTGATATCATTTCTCTCCAGTCGCAAAATATAGAGGAAGTTGTTGCACATATTGTGAATGAAACGACGGAAAAAGTGATATTCTATTTTACACCTGATACGTCAATTGACGGCTTACATGTGATTATGGGGCCAAATGACGAGGATGCGCTGTTTATTTATACAAAAAAAGAATGGGTAAAAGACCACTTTATGCTTCCAATCACTGCGCACTGCTAAGTGTATGTAAAAAGGCTGATAATCAGCCTTTTTCTTTATGTGTACATCGGTTGTGAATAAACTTCAGAAGCAGCAGCCTCTGAAGCATGGTCAATGTACTGCAGGAGCCCATATAAACATTTTTCAACATCAGCATCGTTCCGGTTAAATTGATACGCATGTAAGAAATGCTCAATACGTTTCGAGAGCAAGTCATCTTGCGTACGTACCATAAGAATAAGTAAATTATCCCATTGCGAGCGATGCGTATAATAAAGTGCTTTATCATAATCCGCCACATTCATCAAACCTTCTCCTTTCCCTTGAGAAGTCCTCATTAGTTTGCTCGGAACATATCGACATTTTCAGGGGAAAAGTTGGTGTCCGCATTAATCATGTACCGGGAATTTTAGGCTGAATAAATGCTTCATGTATGAAAAAGGATCGACCAGCAAAACATAAACAAAATATACATGAAAGTGAGATCAATGATATTATGCAGCCGAAATGGTGGATGCCTTTTGCAGCAGGAATGGTTTTGTATGGCATTTTCATGATCTATCCTGCAGCAAATGCAGCGATGCAGCCTGTTGAAAATTGGGAAAGACTTGCGTACACAGCGTTGCAAGAGGAATATGAAGGCGCCGCTTTAAACGATTATCAATATATTGGGCGTACACAAGTAAATGAAGATCAGACAAAAGATGTGTTTCGTGTCACCGTGAAGGAAGGCTCAACGCTTTTTGCCGCACATGCAGAAATCTATTTTCACCCGGTGACCGGTCATTTGATTAGTATTAACGTATTCCGGCTATAAAAAAAGCACCTCTAATAAAGAGGTGCTCCAGCGTGTAGACAAACTCTCGCATTCGGTGTCAGTCCTTGCGTGCCGGTGCTCACGAATGTCAAATTCGCTCCGCGCCAGTACTCGTCCTTCCTAAACTGCAAAGGTTTTCTATCACGCTGAAAAGAAGACAAAGGGCCAAAATAAAGCTCATTTTAGCCCTTTGTCAATCTGAAGCACCTCTAATAAAGAGGTGCTCATTGCGGATCAATTATTTCATGCTTCCTTGAAGGTATGAGCGAATATCCACACCAAGTGAATCGGCTAATCGTTGTCCGTAGTCTTCATCTGCACGATAGAAGTTGCAGATCGCAAGTAATTTTGTTTTGTCATTTACATCTTTCAGATCAGCTGTTAGGTTTTTGATCAATGCTTGCTTCTCTTCTTCAGAGTAGCTTCGATATTTTTCCCCAGCTTGTTTGAAATCGTTCGGTTTTTCAATTTTTTGTCTCACCATACGGTCACCGTGAAGAACTTGCTCACTTTCTTTGTAGTGAGGATTTTCTTTTGGCTGATCATCGTAACGGTTTGGTTCATAGTTAATATGACCGCTTGGACGAGTCGTTGTCATAAAGCCATCCTGCTGATTATTGTGTACTAGTGCATAAGGACAGTTCACCGGAATGCGCATGTAGTTTGCACCAAGACGATGACGCTGCGTATCAGGATATGAGAACAGACGGCCTTGAAGCAGTTTATCTTCAGATGCTTCGATTCCTGGAACAAGTGCACTTGGTGTGAAAGCAGATTGCTCTGTTTCAGCAAAGAAGTTCTCAGGATTGCGGTTGAGTGTCATGCGTCCTACTTTTTGAAGCGGATAATCTTCCTCGCTCCATGTCTTTGTTGGATCACATGGATCATAGTCAAGGTCATCATAATCGCTAAGCGGCATCAGCTGGACATATAAGTCCCATGCTGGGTAATGGCCATTTTCAATGCGGTCATATAAGTCTCTTGTCGCATGCTGGAAATCATTCGCTTGGATTTCTGCTGCTTCTTCCATAGATAAATTGCGAATACCTTCTGAAGGTCTCCAGTGATATTTCACATATTTTGTTTCTCCATATTTGTTGACCCATCTAAATGTATGCACACCAGAACCGCGCATTTCAGCGTAACTCGCAGGGATTCCTTCATCAGAGAAGAGCCATGTGAGCATATGAGTGGATTCAGGTGTTAAGGTCATAAAATCCCAATAACGGTCAGGATCTTGGATATTGGTTACAGGATCTGGCTTGAGAGAGTGAACCATATCAGGGAATTTTAATGCATCACGTATAAAGAAGATCGGCAAGTTGTTACCAACTAGATCATAGTTACCTTCTTCTGTGTAAAATTTGACAGCAAAGCCGCGCGGGTCACGCAATGTTTCAGGTGAACCTTTAGGATGAATAACTGTTGAGAAGCGAACAAAAACGTCTGTCTGTTTTCCTTCTTCACTTAAGAAGGCAGCTTTTGTATGTTTCTCCATGCTATTTTCAACTTCAAACACACCATAAGCGCCGGCGCCTCTTGCATGAACGACACGCTCTGGAATACGTTCACGATCGAAGTGTGCAAGTTTTTCAATCAAATGGTAATCATCAAGAAATGTAGGTCCGCGGTGACCAGCTGTTCTTGAGTTTTGGTTATCGCCAACAGGCACGCCTTGATTCGTTGTCAAATTTTTATGATTTGAATTTGTCATTCTTTTCTCCTCCTGTAAACAAAAAAATGATTTCTAGTAATCTATATACCCTAATTATATTAAATCAAACCTGATAGTCAATATTTATTTATAATAATTTTAAATTAATTATTATTACAAGAAGGTAAAGAAAAAGACGAAAGAAAAGAATTCTTTCGCCTAAAGGAGGAGCTCTCTAAGAGCATCTTTGTTTTGAGTTAAATCTTTTAGTGTGTATTGATCAAGAACGCGTAAGTAAGCAGTAAGTGCTTCATGAAGTACATGCTTTAATGAACAAATCGGAGAGATGATACAGTTGTTTTTCTTTGGATCAAAGCATTCAACCATGACTAAATCATCCTCTGTATAACGGACAACCTCTCCAATGTTAATGCTTTCTGGGCTTTTCCCAAGCCTAATCCCGCCATTTCTTCCACGGATCGTTTCCACATACCCACGTTTTCCAAGATGATAAATCACCTTTGTCAGATGATTTTTAGAAATGCCATAAACATCGGCGATCTGCTGAATATTTGACAGTTCATTGTTTTCTCTTGATGCTAAATAAATGAGTACTCTTAATGAGAAATCTGTATAATTCGTTAGTTTCATTTTGACGACCTCTAAACCTGATAGAGTTTTGTATCATCGTAACACATTTTAGACAAAAACTGTTCGAGAAAGTGTTAAATGTGACAACATTTAAAACATGTATTATAAATATTGCTTTTATAAGCTGTCATCCATTACGATAAAGATGTATTTAAAATACACCTTTTTGAAAGAAGGAATGACGATGTTATCTAAAGATCAAATGAATGCCATAAAACAATCAGCCCCTTTATTAAAAGCCGAGGGAACCAAACTTGTGACTGTTTTTTATCAAAATATGATTCGTCAGCATCCAGAGCTACTCAATCAATTTAATCAAACAAACCTCATGAACGGAAGTCAGCCAGAGGCGCTTGCTGCGACATTATATCAAGCTGCACTGCACATCGATCGATTAGAAGATTTACTTCCAGCGGTCAAAAAGATTGCCCATAAGCATGTCAGTGTGATGGTCAAAAAAGAGCAATATCCAATCGTCGGATATCACCTCATTGAAGCGATGAAAGAAGTGTTTGGTTTAACGGAAAAAGATGACACGCTTTTAGCTTGGAAGGCCGCATATGACATTATTGCAAATATTTTTATCACGATTGAAGCAGAAATGATGGAGGAGAATGTAAAGCAAACTGGCGGATGGGCAGATGTGAAGCCGTTTGTGATTAAGAAAAAGGTACAGGAATCTCCATCGCTGATCTCCTTTTACTTAGTACCAGAAGATGAATCAGAGCTGCCAATGTATGAAGCAGGCCAATATGTTACGGTTCAGGCAGATATGCCGGGTGAAGCTTATATGTGCAGCAGACAATATAGCTTATCAGATCAGCATCATCCTTCTTATTACCGCATTACAGTAAAGCGTGATGGTCATGTGTCTACATTTTTGCATGATGAAATGGAAGAAGGGGACGTTCTTCAAGTGAGTATGCCGCAGGGAATGTTCTGTTTGCAAGAAGACACTAAAGAGCCTGTTTATTTTATTAGTGCTGGTTCTGGTGTCACACCAATGATCGGTTTAATGAAAACAGCAGCGCAAAACAGCCGGCCATTTACAATGATTCATGCAGATCGATTAGAGGATGTAACTGCTTTTGAAAATGAATTTGAACGCGTTCTAGCTGCAGCTTCTCATGGTCGCATCATCTTATGTAATGAACAATTTGCGCAGCCTGGTAAGGGAGAGCTTGTTGAGAAGGCAGCTTCCCGCATTGACCGTCCATTCCTTCAATCAGTGATTGGAGAAGGGAAAGGCCAATTTTATCTATGCGGTTCCCCCGTGTTTACACAGGAGATGATTCATATACTAAAAGAGCTGGGAATTCCAGAACAGAATATTCATTTCGAGTCATTCGGCGGGCAATCCACGAAAGAAATGGAAGTCGTCTAAACGAATGGCGGAACATCATGTTTTTTTAGGTGCGCTCATATAGTAGGGATAAGTCCGATGAGGAGGGATGGTTTCCTTGAGCGTATCTGAAAAACGTCTTTTACAAAGAGCCATTGATGAAATTACAGAAATTGCAGAAGGATTTGGTCTAGATTTTTATCCGATGAGGTATGAAATCTGTCCCGCGGAAATTATTTATACGTTCGGTGCATACGGAATGCCAACACGATTCAGCCACTGGAGCTTTGGGAAGCAATTTCATAAAATGAAGCTTCATTATGATTTAGGGTTAAGCAAAATTTATGAGCTGGTCATCAATTCAAATCCTTGCTACGCCTTTCTACTTGATAACAACACGCTTGTTCAAAATAAATTAATTGTGGCTCATGTACTGGCACACTGTGATTTCTTCAAAAATAATTGCCGTTTTCAAAACACAAAACGAGACATGGTAGAAAGCATGTCAGCAGCGGCAGAGCGGATCAAAGAATATGAGCATCTTCATGGAACAAAAGAAGTGGAATCCTTTTTAGACGCCGTATTGGCTCTACAGGAGCATATTGATCCGTCTCTTGTTCGTTCAAAACTAAGCTGGAATATGGACGATGAAGAAGAATGTGAAGATGATAAACCAAAACGTCAGACGCCGTATGATGATTTGTGGGGAATGGATGAGCCGAAGACGCATGAGAAAAAGAAAATCGTCAAACAATTTCCGCCAAAGCCGGAAAAAGATATTTTGCTCTTTATTGAGGCGCACTCCCGGGAGCTAGAGCCGTGGCAGCGGGACGTCCTCACCATGCTGAGGGAGGAAATGCTCTATTTTTGGCCGCAGCTGGAAACAAAGATTATGAATGAAGGCTGGGCATCGTATTGGCATCAGCGGATTATGCGTGAGCTTGATTTAGATTCAAGTGAATCGATTGAGTTTGCCAAATTAAATGCAGGCGTGGTGCAGCCATCTAAAACAGGCATCAATCCTTACTATTTAGGTCTGAAGATTTTTGAAGATATCGAAGAGCGCTATGACAACCCATGTGAAGAATTAAAAAAAGCAGGGGTGACAGAAGGATCGGGCCGCAGCAAAATGTTTGAAGTAAGGGAGATTGAATCAGATATTTCCTTTATTCGAAATTACTTAACAAAAGACCTTGTGATGAGAGAAGATTTGTACTTGTTTCAAAAGCAGGGGAGAGACTATAAAGTCATTGATAAAGATTGGAAGGCTGTTCGTGATCAGCTTGTGAGCATGAGGGTCAATGGCGGTTTTCCTTATTTGACCGTGATCGATGGCGACTATTTGAAAAACAATGAACTTTATATAAAACATTGGTACGAAGGCATTGAACTTGATCTGAAATATTTAGAAAAAGTCCTTCCGTATTTATTTCAGCTGTGGGGAAGAAGTGTGCATATCGAATCAGTTCTTGAAGGAAAAGAAGTGATGTTTTCATACGATGGAAAAGGGGTTCATAGGAAATATCTCGCATAATGATCAAAAGAAAAGATGTCCTAAAACGGACATCTTCTTTTATGTGACTGGGGCTGGGTTAAATAGGCACAGATCATTATAAATCCCCCAATGATCGGCCCATGTTTCTTTCCTGCCGCTGGCGACATCTAATATATAGTGAAATATATCTGTACCCACTTCCTCAATTGTTGCTTCTCCAGTTGCAATACGGCCTGCATCAAAATCAATAAGATCTGGCCACTGTGTCTGTAAGCTGGTTCTCGTAGACACTTTTACTACGGGTGCAGCTGCTAGACTGTATGGAGTCCCTCTGCCTGTTGTGAAAATTTGCAAATTCATGCCAGAGGCGAGCTGCAGTGTCCCGCAGACAAAATCGCTTGCCGGCGTAGCAGCAAATATTAATCCCTTGGTGGCTGCTTTCTCACCAGGCCCAATCACACCAGATATTGGACTTGTGCCAGATTTGACGATAGAGCCAAGAGCCTTTTCTACGACATTGGATAAACCGCCTTTTTTATTTCCTGGGGAAGGATTTGCACTTCTATCTGCCTGCCCTCTGTTTAAATAATTGTCATACCAATTCATTTCCCGTATAAGTGCCTGCCTCGTTTTTTCATTAACAGCCCTTGGTGTTAATAGGTGAATGGCATCCCGCACTTCTGTCACTTCGGAAAAAAGAACGGTTGCGCCTGCTCTGACAAGAAGATCTGCTGCATATCCAACGGCAGGGTTTGCCGTTACACCTGAGAATGCATCGCTTCCTCCGCATTGTAAGCCCACCACTAAATCCGATACAGGACATGGGACGCGCGTCCGTCCATTGAGTTTCATTAGTTTGTTCTCTGCAGCCTTCATAATGGAGGTAATCATTGAAGAAAAGCCTGATTCTTCTTGTAAGGTTAAAATATCGTGTTGCTGATCTTCTGAGACGATGCGTGAAGGTACGAGTTTTTCGCAGCCTAATCCAATGATCAGCACCTCTCCTCCAAAGTTTGGATGTGTGGCTAGGTTTTGGATGGTTCTGATGGGAATGAACGCATCTGGTGCATGAATGGCTACACCGCAGCCGTACTGATGGTGGAGGGGAATAACGTCATCGACATTTGGATATTTCGGCAGCAGCTCTTCCTTGATTTTTTTGACGGCGTAGTCAAGAACCCCCACGACACATTGCACGCTTGTTGTAATTCCGAGAATATTTTTAGTACCAACAGAATCATCTGAATTTCGGTAGCCCTCAAATTCATAGCCATCCAGCTTTTTAAGAGGAGAGCCGCTGTATGTTTTGCATGATAATTCTTCTAAAGGAGGAGGGGCTGGCATTTGAACAAGCTGCTCTTTCACCCAACCTCCTTGCAGGATGGTTTCGTTAGCGTACCCAATGATTTCACCATATCGGATAATTGGAGCATGCTGTTCTATAGTCTTAAGTGCTACTTTATGCCCTTGAGGGATTCGGTCGGTTAACGACAATCCACTCGAAAAGACAGTGCCAGCTGGTAATCCACCATCATTAACGATGATTGCCACATTATCCTTTGGGCTTACTTGAATATATAGGGGTGCTTCCTGTGCCTTTTGATTCAAGAGATCACTCCTTCGAAAGCGTTATCATTTTAGAGGAGAGGAAGCATATCCGCTTCCACATCATGGCGTTTGATTTAACCCTTTTAAAATTTTATCACGTACAAACTTCAAATGTTCATGCATATGGAAGTGTGCTTGATATGGGTCTCTAAGTCGAAGCGCTTCATAAATTTTCCGATGATAATTAACGGTCACTTTTTTTTCTCGATAAGGAATTTGACTGTCAATTTTGGCATGTGATACTAAAAGCGCCTGAATCATACCTTCAACAACGGGATTGTTTGCACTTAAGGCAATAATCCGGTGGAATTCTTTATCCGCTTCACCATAGTTGTTATCTGTACTTTTCTCTATCATTTCAATGGTTTTTTCTAATTTTTTTAATTCTTCTTCACTGATCTTCTCAGCAGCAATGGTGACAAGGCCTAGTTCTAGTACCATTCGAGCCTCTATAATGGCTGGTAAATTATCTTGAGCCAGTGCGAGCATTACAGAAAAAGGCTGGTTGCTAATTTTATCATTAAAGTATGTGCCGCCTCGAGTTTTCCTTGTGATGACACCTAATGTTTCAAGAGAACTTAAAGCCTCGCGCAGTACAGGACGGCTTACTGATAGAATTTCCATTAGTTCCATTTCTGTCGGCAGTTTGTCACCAGCTTTTAATTGCCCGCTAGACAATAAATGAACGATACGTTCAATGACTTGTTTTGCTAATGTTTTTCGATTAACAGTTTCAAATTTTAGTTCATCTATGCTTTCATTCACGAGTCATTCTCCCCCTTCAGTTGTTCAATTGTAAGACAAAATGAAGGGGAACACAATCATTTACAGTCAAACTACCGAATTAAACACGGTTTTTTCGGATCGAATGTCCAGCCATCGATGAGATATTGCATCTGAATGGCATCATTTCTTGCACCAAGCTTCATTTGTTCATATAAACGGTTGGCCTCCTCTAGCTTTTCTATATCAATTTGAATACCCAGCCCAGGTTCTTGAGGCACTTTTATACGACCTTCTTTGATTGAAAGTGGGTTCTTGGTTAATTGCTGTCCGTCTTGCCATATCCAGTGGGTATCAATGGCTGTTATATGACCTGGTGCGGCAGCGGCAACGTGTGTAAACATGGCCAGGGATATATCAAAATGATTGTTAGAGTGCGATCCCCAGGTCAAGCCGGTATCATGACACGTTTGAGCTACTCTGACCGAACCTTCCATTGTCCAAAAATGTGGGTCCGCCAGTGGAATATCAACCGCATGTAATTGGATCGCATGTGACAACTGACGGAAATCAGTTGCGATCATATTCGTAGCCACTTGAATTCCTGTAGCTCGTTTGAATTCGGCCATAATTTCTCTGGATGAGAATCCGTCTTCTGCTCCACATGGATCTTCTGCATATGCAAGCAGATGTTGTTTTCCTTTGCAAAGCTGAATGGCCTCATCAAGAGACCAAGCTCCATTAGGGTCAAGTGTGATACGGGCATTTGGAAAACGTTTTGAAAGAGATTCTACAGCTTCCATCTCTTCTTCTCCAGAAAAGACGCCACCTTTTAACTTAAAATCCTGAAATCCATAGCGTTCATAAGCCGCTTCAGCCAAACGGACAATGTCCATCGTTCTTAGTGCTTTTTGACGCCTAAGCCGGAACCAGCTGCAAGATGAATGATCTTCTTTCAAATAGGGGAGAGGGGTTTTCATCTGATCCCCTATGTAAAATAAATACCCAAGCATGTCAACTTCCTGTCTATGTTGACCGGTTCCTAATAAAGAAGAAACCGGTTCTTCTAAAAATTGACCTAATAAATCCAGCAAAGCAGCTTCTATCGCTGTAACTGCATGTATTGTTGTCCGAAAGTCAAAAGTTTGATTGCCTCTACCGCCTGTATCGAGGTCTTGAAATGTATGCTGTACCGATTGCAGGATGGCATGATGTTGCCCAATTGGTTTTTGGAGGACAAGTCTGGCGGCATTTTCAAGTGTTTGACGAATGTTTTCACCGCCGGGAACTTCGCCGACTCCTTGACGACCACTGCTATCGGTTAAGATCACAACATTTCTTGTGAAAAAAGGTCCATGCGCTCCGCTTAGATTCAAAAGCATACTGTCATGGCCTGCAACAGGAATCACCTTCATGTCAGTAATGTAAGGGAGATTGGTTGTTCGTTCTTTTTTCACTTCTTTTAAGTGTTGATTCATATGCATCCTCCTTTATATAAAACGTTTTCAAATTGAACTTGATGGAACTGGGGCCGGTGGATTGGAAGGGGGTTCTTTTAGCTTCACACGTTTAATGGGACCCACAAGGAATAAATAACTTAAGATCGCAATGACGGCATTACTTCCGACAAAGACGAGCGCACCACTGAAAGAGCCTGTCGCATTTACAATATATCCAATGATAATGGGGGTTGTAATAGACGCAATGTTGCCAAAGGTATTAAATAAACCGCCGCTTAAACCCGCACATTCCTTTGGAGAGGTATCTGATACAACGGCCCAGCCAAGTGCCCCAAATCCTTTTCCAAAGAAAGCAAGCGACATAATCGCAACAACAATCCAAGAAGATTCTGTATAGTTGCATATAATCATACTGCATGAAAGAAACATGCCTATAATAATCGGTGTCTTTCGTGCGAAAGTAAGCGAGTTCCCTCTTTTTAATAAAAAATCGGATAACAAGCCGCCAAGAATCCCGCCTAAAAAACCGAAGAGAGCTGGCAGGGAAGCAACAAAACCTGCTTCGAGAATGGACATTCCTTTTGCTTGAACAAGATACACGGGAAACCACGTTAAGAAAAAATAAGTGAGGGTGGTAATACAATATTGAGCAATGTAAACGCCGATTAACATCCGATTTGAAAGTAATTGTTTCACGTATGGCCATTTTGGTTCTTTGTTTTGCTGGCTCTTTTCATCGTCCATTGAGGTCAAAGCCCCGCCTTTTGAAATGTAGTCAAGCTCTGCTGCATTAATTTTCGGGTGCTGTTTTGGGTTATAGACCGTTTTTAACCAAAGAATAGACAACAAGATACCGAGAATGCCCATGACAATAAAAACAGAATGCCATCCTAAAGAATGTGTAAGCCAGCCCATTATAGGGGAGAAAATGACAAGCGCAAAATACTGAGCTGAGTTAAAGAAAGCAGAAGCTGTTCCACGTTCAGAACTAGGAAACCATGCAGCTACTACACGACTATTTCCTGGGAAAGAAGGAGCTTCAGCCAGCCCTACTAAGAATCTCAGGGAAAAAAGAAGAATAATCGCAGTACCTGCTGTAAAAAAACCTATGGCACCTTGAAGCAATGTAAACAAAGACCAAAAGAAAATGCTGCAGGCAATGACAATTTTAGAGCCAAATTTATCTAATAAATAACCGCCAGGCAGTTGGCCAATGACATATGCCCAGCCAAAAGCAGAAAAGACATAACCCATTGAAATAGAGCTAAGACCAAGATCATGCTGAACAGAATCTCCAGCAATCGATAGGGTAGCACGATCCGCATAATTGACAGAAGTGACAAGAAACAGCATGAAGACGATAAACCAGCGGACAGAGGTTTTTTTATCAGTTTGTGAAGCATGGAAGAGTTTATTTATCATAATTTCTTCTCCTTTTCTAAATAGAGAATTGAGGAGGGCAGGTGCCCTCTCAAATGCTTCAAATTTACGATTTAATGAAAACCGTTTGAATGGCTGTGAAAAATTCCTTTGCCGCTTCTCCTTGTTCACGAGAATGAGAGCTTGATTGTTTCATTCCACCAAATGGAGCCTGTAATTCTACTCCTGCACTTTCTGCATTAATTCTAATGAGTCCTGCTTGGATATTCTGAATAAAGGTCAGCATACGGCCGATGTTTTGTGTGAAAATAGAAGCGCTTAAGCCAAATACCACATCATTGGCAATGTGAAATGCTTCATTTATATCTCCCACTTTGATTAAAGCAATGACTGGCCCAAATATTTCTTCTTGAGCGATGGTCATGTCTGAGGTGACATGTTCAAAAATGGCAGGCTCTATATAATAGCCATTCTGATAATCACCATCTGTTAATGGTTCCCCGCCAAAGAGAAGGGTAGCTCCTTCTTTTTTTCCTGTTTCAATATAGGAAAGGCATTGATCAAGCTGTTGTTTGCTTGCGATTGGACCCATCCATACGTCTTTTTTTAAACTGTCCCCTATAGTGATTTCCTGCGTCTTTTGAAGCAGCTTTTCTTTAAAGGCATCATAGATGTCTTCTTGGACAATGACTCGGCTCGTTGCTGTACATTTTTGTCCTGTTGACCGGAAAGCTCCTGTAATGGTGGCTTCCACCGCAAGATTAAGATCCGCATCATTGGCTACAATAACGGGGTTTTTCCCGCCCATTTCAAGCTGATACTTGATGCCTCGTTCAAAGGCTTTTTGACCGATAGCTTTACCAGTTGCATTGGATCCAGTAAATGTAATCCCTTGGATATTTGGATGTTCAATCATTCCTTGACCTACAACAGCTCCCGACCCTGTTACCATATTGACTACTCCCTTTGGGAGATGAGCATCTGCAAAGCAGGCCATGATTTTTGCGCAAGTAGCCGCAGTTTCTGTCGCAGGTTTAATGACGACCGTGTTGCCATAAATGAGTGCAGGTGCCATTTTCCAAATAGGGATGGCAATAGGGAAATTCCAAGGAGAGATGACGCCTACAACACCTAATGGAACCCTTTTAGTGAACATGAGTGCTTCTCGATCAGTAGAAGGAATGACATCTCCTTCTTTTCGCATCCCTTCGCCGGCATAGTAACGCAGGATGGCCACACCGCGTGCCGCTTCTCCTTTTGCCTCCGGAAGTGTTTTACCCATTTCTTTTACAGCAGTGACTGCAATGTCATCGAGACGTTCCTCTAGCAAATCAGCTGCTCTATAAAGATATTGTCCTCGTTCTGCACCTGATAAATCTCGCCACGCTGTCTTTGCTTCATGTGCTGCAGTGATAGCTGCGTTCACATCTTCAAGGCTTGAGCGCTGTACATATCCAACGGCCTCTTCTTTGTCGGCAGGATTCTGGATGGGGATCACTTCTCCTGTCGAAGCCTTTACCCATTCACCATTGACATAATTGAAGTACGTTTTTTGTTTCACTGAAATGGACATAATATGATCTCCTTTCTATTGTTAATTCACAGCCGCTTTTTTAGGGAAGCGTTCCATTGCGTGCTGCAAAATGCTCTCTAGTTCTTGATAGTGTTCTTTCTCTACAGGGACAACAGGTGGTCTTGCTGAATTGCGGACAGCATGCCCCATGATGTTCATGCCAGCTTTAATTAATGAGACAGCATAGCCCTTTCTCTGTTGACGAATCCGGTTAATCGGTAAAATTACACTTGTGTATATGTCCTTGACCATTTCCTGATCACCAGTCTTCAGTGCGTGATAAAACATTCTTGAGATGTGAGGGATATAGTTTGAAATGGCGGAGGAATAGGAATGAAAACCAATCGGTAAGTAAGCCGGCATTGTGACCTCTGCCATAGGCAATCCATTTAGATAGCTGAGCCTGTCGCCTATCGTATAGGAAAGGTTCACGTTTAAATCCATATCACCGACCCCATCTTTTACACCAACAAGCTGTTCAAAAGTAGTGAGCCGTTTGATTTGCTGCACTGAGAGAACAGCATTATCTCGTTGATACAAGATGGCATTTAAGTTTGTACTTTCCATAATGGTTTTGGCGTATTCATATAGTCCTTCTTGTTCTCCATGAATTAAATAGGGAGGGAGTAATAAGTAACCATCAACGCCTTTTTCCTCGGAAATTCTCGCCCATTCCAGGGCAGTATTTAAATTTCCGCCAACTCCTGAATAAACAGGGACTTTACCACCGGCAGCTGCCAGTGCCACATCAATCATTTGCTCGTATTCTTTTTGACTAATAGACTGGAATTCTCCCGACCCACAAGCAATAAAAATGGCATCAAGCCCTTCGTCTAGTAAGAATTGAATGTTTTGAAATAGTGCTTCCTCGGAGAGCTGTCCATTTGCTTGAAAAGGGGCAATAGGAAACCCTAATATGCCTTCTGGTGCTTTTCTATCTTGAATCATGGTTAAAAACCTCCTGTGAAGTGAATTGTTAAAAAGAAAGATAAGCGCTACCAAAAACCCTTTTGTTTTATTGTAAGACAAATAAACAATTTGTCAATATCTTTATTTTCAGAATTTTTCCTGGAAGATTGAACAATAAAAAGAGCAGGTACTTAGTGCACCTGCTCTTACAAAGATTTTTGTCTTATTGATGATTAAGTAATTTAAAGATATGTTTAGCCTGATCTGTATTTTCCATCAGCCCTTTTAGTTTTTGACTGGATGGTCCGTATGCAAAGAATGGAACTTCATCACCCGTATGACCTGATGTTGTCCAGCCTGTATGTGATCTCACGTTGATCACTTCTTCAATCGCATCATCAATTTTAACAGCATCCTTTGTTTCAGCGGCCTTTTGAATGGAGGCCATTTCTTCTTTTGTGAAATCAAGATCGATGTATTGTTTCAGCGCTGATTCAACAGTCATGCCACTGACGATTTTGTTTGCGATAAAATCAGGTGTCTTTTTCGCTGCTTTTACCGGTTTGTAATCCCAGCTGCCCGAGCCGTCTGCCCCGAAGGAGAGTCCGCCAGTTGAATGATCGGCAGTGGTGATGACTAACGTATTTTTATCCTTTTTTGCAAAACGAATGGCTTCTTCAAATGCTTTTTCAAAATCCTTCATTTCGCTCATTGCACTGACAATATCATGATCATGTCCAGCCCAGTCAATTTGACTGCCTTCGACCATAAGGAAAAACCCTTTTTTGTTTTTAGACAGCTGTTTAATGGCTGAGGACGTCATGTCTTGCAGGGATGGGGTCTTTTTATCACGATCAATCGCTTTATCAAGACCACCATCAGCAAAAATGCCTAACACCTTTTGATTTTTGTTTTTTTGTAAGGCATCTTTATTGGTGACATAATCATATCCGGCTTGCTTGAATTCCTTCGTCAAATCACGATCCTTCCGGACAAAATCGACAAGACCTCCGCCAAGCATGACATCGACTGTATGCTGTTTTCTGATTTTTTCATCGAAGAAATCATCAGCGATGGCTGCTGTGTTTTTTCTCGATACATCGTGAGCCGCATACGCAGCAGGAGTGGCATTTGTTAATTCAGAGGTCACGACAAGACCTGTAGATTTTCCCTTCCGTTTTGCTTCTTCTAGAACTGTTTTTAATTTTTTGCCGTTTTTATTTACACCGATCGCATTGTTGTAAGTCTTTTTACCAGTTGCCATAGCTGTACCAGCTGCGGCAGAATCGGTGATATTGCTTTTAGAGTCGTTAGGGTATGTTTTGTGCATGCCAGTGAGGTAAGGGTCAAACGCTGTTTGTTTTGAAAGGTCTCCGTTGTGTTTAAATGAACGGTAAGTTGAAAGATACGGTGTTCCCATGCCATCCCCGATCAGCACGATCACATTTTTCACGTCATTTTTTTGCTTCTTTTTAGCCTCTGCTTTGTCAGCCTGTCCAAATTCAATCCCTGAAAAAATGCCAATCGATAGCATAGATGCTGCCGCCACTGCAGCGATTTTCGCTTTCGAGCTTTTCAACACACTCATTCATTTTGCCTCCTCATTGTTTATGTATCGCTCTTACGTTTACAATGGTAGAGCAGAATTGTGGATTCCCATTTACAGGATCGTAAAGTTCACTTTAAAATTGTAAAGGTCCACTTTACATAGAATGGACCAAAAAGAGAAATGAATGTATCATTTATCCATGACAAGATGCGTTTATTTTGTCATGATTGTGTAATGAAAATGAAATATAAAGAACCCTAAAAAAAAATAAATTTTGCCGAATTAATAAGCATAATGTCGTAGGAAGTCAAGACTATTTCTTCTGGTATTTGATCCTTATAATAGTAAGTAGATAAAATGCGGATCACGATAGATACATACAGGAGGAACAAATGAAAAAACAATTGATCACAGCTGCAAGTGCAGTTCTACTTGGGACGACATTATTTGCCGGAGCTGCCTCAGCACAATCAGTAAAAGTTCAAAAAGGTGACTCTCTTTCTGTTTTAGCGAAAAAATACAAAACAAGTGTGAGCAAGATTAAATCAGACAATAAGCTGAAATCTAACACGATTTATGTTGGACAAACTTTAAAAGTAAATGGTACTTCCTCAAAAAAAACTACGAAAACATCAAAAACAACAAAAGTAAAAGCGGCGTCAGCGACAGCTACTCATAAAGTTGTTAAAGGTGATACATTATCTAAAATCGGCAAAAAGTACGGCATGACTGTAAAAGAGCTGAAATCGTTAAATAAACTCAAATCAAACCTTATCAAAATTGGGCAAAAGCTAAAGGTCAAAAAGACATCTAAAAAAGTGAAGACAACACCTGTTAAAGAAAAAACAGTTTCTGCTTCTTCTTTAAACACGTCTAAGCTTGTAGCAGATGCTAAAGCGCACAATGGCACACCATATAGATGGGGTGGAACGACACCAAAGGGCTTTGATTGCAGCGGGTTTATGTGGTATATCATTAACAAACAAAAAAAGATTTCAAGACAAACAACTGAAGGTTTCTGGGGATCAATGAAAAGCGTATCAACACCAAAGGTTGGCGATTTTGTGTTCTTTACAACATATAAATCGGGTCCATCTCACATGGGTGTCTACATTGGGAACAACAAGTTTATTCATGCTGCTTCTGATGGTGTGACGATCAGTAATATGAATTCAAGCTACTGGAAGCCGATTTACCTTGGAGCGAAAACATTTGTGAACTAATTTATTCTAAGAGACTGCTTATGAAGCAGTCTTTTTTTATTTGCGCTGTAGACTTACCGTTGGGTATATTTAAGAAAATACCAAAAAGCCAGTGCTGCTTGGCGTAAGTCAAGTAACACTGGCTATTCATCTAATGAGATTTAAAAACCTAATTGAAGATCGACATCGATCGATACGATGGTGTAGACACAAACAATAACAAAGATATTCAGTACGACACCAAGGAACCCTGGGCCCGTACGGCCTTTTTTAATGAACAGTTCAATAATGCCAAATGGAACTGCGGCCATTGCAAAAGGAAGCATCTGAAAAGAATAAAATGTCACGTTGCTGATAATGGCGAGGTTCAGCATGAGCAGGGATAATATCGCTGTACCGACGGAAATCCAGCCAAATACATTATGCTCTTTAAAAATTCTTACCAATTCCATAATTCCACCTCGCTCACTTTTGCCGTTTTAATGCGTTTTGTCTTCACAAATTTCTCGATTTCTTTCGAAGGACCTGTGATCACAGAGCCATAAATCGTGACACCATTTTGGTTGATATAGCGTATTCGGTTTGACAGATCCAGTTCAGGTCTGCCAGAGATCGTTTTTGCCCAGGTTGGGTGCTGATCGACATAAGCAAGGGCATCTTTAAATTGATCTACCTCTGTTTTTGATGTGTGCTGAAGCTCTTTTAAGAATTCAGAGTCTTTCCCAGGGAAGCCGATTGGCCGCTGATTCCCGCTTAATGAATCCTCTGTTTTAATCGCATTCCAGAGCACTTTCATATCATATTTTTTAGCAAAGGAATAAACGTCCTTTGGTGTATAAGCTTTGTCATAGGATACATACACTTCACTGACTGTTCCTTCAGGAAGCTTGTCTAAAGTAGTGAGTGTTTGTTTTTTTGATGCATCTGGCTGCGCCGAAGGATGGGTAAAGAAATCCTCCGTATCGCGTGCGCTGTCACCATAATAAGAGATGGTAGGCTGCTTTAATTTATCGAAAAACATCTCGATTTGTTCACTGCCAATGGCTTCTGTTTTATTGCCAATTTGTTTTTGCAGCTTCAATTCGGTGTTCATCCCAAAAAGCTTGACTTGGCCTTTTAAATCCTTCATATCAATCGCCACGTTTGGTTTCGTCAAAGCGACGGTGACAGCGGCTGTTTCCATGAAGTGATTCCCTTTGCTCTCTGCTCCGCCCACACCGTAGTATAGATAACTTCCTAATGTACAAAGCGGTAAAATAATGAGTGTCGATATGACAGCAAGCACGGAAATCCGTAAATAAGACTTTCTTTTTCCGTATTGTAAGATGGCTTTTTGCTTTTCAGGACTGATGGAAAAATCTGTCCAATCCGAGTCGTTCAGTTCCTGACTTAAGCGTTTTTCGTTTTCTTCAAGTTCTTCTTCAAACGCCATCATTTCTTCCTCGTTCATCTCACCATTATTATATTGTTCCCATCGCTTGTTAAACTCTTCATTCATCATTAACACCTCTGTTGTAAAGTGCTTTTAGGCGCTGCCTTGCACGAAATAAAACACTTTTAAAATTTGCTTCAGTAATATTCATGACCTTGGATGCTTCCTTGTAATTCAGTTCTTTTAAATAATACAATGTCAACGCTTCCTTGTAGTTATCTGGAAGCTGCTCTAAATACATGTTGAGGACTTCTTTTATTTCAACCTGTTCAGCAGGGCTTTGTACAGACGTTTGTAAAAGGCCGCCAATTAGATCATCCGATATGGTCACTTCTTTTTTATGTTTCCTGACATAATCAATAAAAGCATTTCGTGCCACCTGAAATAACCAAGGTTTCACTTTGCTATGGTCGTAGGAATGAATATGTATATAAGCACGCATAAAGGTTTCCTGCAATAAGTCTTCTGCCAAATGTTTGTCTTTTGTCATGGAGAGCAGAAACCTGTAAACATCGTTCATATACATTTGATAAATTTCATCGATCGTCACTGATTTTTCTCCCCTCTATGTTATACACGCATAAGAAAGGCATAAAGTTGCACGAAACTTCTCAATACCGTACATTACTCATCTCTTTCGCCGAATCAAAATCATTTCTCCTTATCATAGCGAAATTTACGCCATTTATAAAGCATTTTCAATAGAACAAATCAGGAAAAAACCTTAAAAAACGACAAAATTGGACACAATTCCTCTTCTATTCTCTCCTAAAACCATGGACCTGGATACAGAAAGACCGGTGATTCTTAACGAAAAATGATGTGATGGTTTGGCTGTTTCATGAAATTTTTAGTACCAGGTAATAAAAAATTTGTTATAATAGAAACAAATCCTTCATTCTTCAAACAAAGGAAGTGCACTATGTATAAATTTTCAGGCTATACCATCAAAGTATTATTTTCTCTCCGAGGCGGAATCAAAGTATATCAAAAAGAGAATCTGCCAACGGATCGGGGGTTTGTCATTGCATGTACACATGAGGGTTTTGTGGATGTTCTTGCATTAGGCGCAGGGATTCTTCCGTTTGAGATCCACTACATGTCGAAAAAAGAATTGTTTGCAAATAAATGGATCGGTGGATTTTTAAAGAAGATTCATGCCTTTCCAGTTGATCGAGAGAATCCTGGGCCAAGCAGTATTAAAACGCCCATTAAATTATTAAAAGAGGGAAAGATCGTCGGGATTTTTCCAAGCGGAACACGTACAACAGAGGATGTACCTTTAAAAAGAGGTGCGGTCACCATTGCCCAGCTCGGTAAAGCGCCAATCGTTCCAGCAGCGTACAAAGGACCGTCCAATGCGAAAAGTCTTTTCAAAAAGGGGAAAATGCGCTTAATTATCGGTGAACCGATTGAGCAGTCAGAATTTGAGCATCTGCCGCCAAAAGAACGGTTAGGTGCCATGACGGAAGTATTAAACACGAGAATTAAAGAACTTGAAGCTCAATTAATGGAAAAGGCGTAAGAAAAACGACCGCTTGCTTTGGCAAGGGTCGTTTTTTTCTTAAGAAGCGCCTTCTTCAGCGGCTTCTGCTAATTGTTCATTTAACTTTTTGACTTCGATATATACCACATGGTGTCCATCGACTTCATTAATGATAAATTCATAGCCTTGTTCACGAATGGTGTCATTTTTCTCAACTTCATATTTCTGTGTAAGGAACCATCCGCCGATCGTATCGACCTCTTCGTTATCTAGCTGCGTACCTAAGAGCAGGTTGACTTGGTCAACTAGAACCTTTCCATCAAAGATGTAATGGTCTTCTCCAAGTTTACGAACTTCGTTGATTTCATCAATATCGAATTCATCACGAATTTCACCGACGATTTCTTCAAGAATGTCTTCTACAGTCACAAGACCTGCTGTACCGCCGTATTCATCTGATAAAATCGCCATGTGTACACGTTCACGCTGCATTTTGAGCAATAAATCATGTACAGGAACTGTTTCAATCACATGAATAATCGGGTTGACAAACTTTTCGATTGTATCACTTGTAGAACACTCACCGCTAATGCAGGCAGTGAGAACCTCTTTAATGTTTAGAACACCAATCATGTTATCTTTATCGCCATCTTCAATTGGATAACGTGTATATTTCTCTACCTTGGTCACCTTCAGCATTTCCTCAATGGTAATATCATGAGGGAAGCTGACAACTTCAGTACGAGGAATCATAATTTCTTTCGCCAGACGGTCATCAAATTCAAAAATTTTATTTACATATTTGAATTCAGACTGGTTAATTTCGCCGCTTTTATAGCTCTCTGATAAAATAATCCGCAATTCTTCTTCAGAGTGCGCCATGTCATGCTCAGAAACTTGCTGAAGACCGAACGCTTTTGTTAACAAACGAGCAGATCCATTTAATACCCAGATAAACGGGAACATCACTTTGTAAAAAATCATGAGCGGTCTAGCAAAAAGAAGAGATACTTGCTCCGCCTTTTGAATGGCGAGTGTTTTTGGTGCAAGTTCTCCAACCACAACGTGTAAAAACGTCATAATACTAAACGCAATAATAAAAGTGACAATAGAACTAGCTGATTGAGGAATGGACAGCTCTACAAATAGTGGAGCAAGCATGTGCGCAATTGTTTCTTCCCCTAACCAACCAATACCAAGGGCGGTAATGGTAATACCGAGCTGACAGGCCGACAGATACTCATCAAGGTGAGTCGTGACATGCTTGACAGCAACTGCTGTTTTATTACCTTCTGCGATTAACTGATCAATTCTTGAGCTTCTTAAGCGAATGATCGCAAACTCTGATGCTACGAAAAATGCGGTTAAAGCTATAAGCAAAGCAACTATAAGTAAATTAACTATGTCCAATTAAGGCCTTCGTTCTGACTTTGAGAACGAAGGTAACACCTCCTGTTTAGTAAAAATTTTAACTTAACAGCAGTAAAAATGATTGGACAGCCGTCATCTTTTCAGGTGTAAGCTGCTCTTTTAATTTTTCACGTTGTTCTGGCTGAAGCTGCTTACAACGTACCAAAATGCGGTCCATATGCTCGTTCATCCGATCGATATCAGAGGTTAAATGGACAAGTTCATCAGGATCTTCCTTTTGAGAAGGGAATTGTTCATCTAATCTGGATTTGATGTCAGAAAGAGCCAATCTCTGCTGTTTGCAAAGAACGATTAATTGTAATCGTTTTAAAGCATGTTCATCGTAATAACGATAATTTGAGCAAGATCTAACAGGCGCAAGCAAACCTAGATTTGTATAATAATCTACAGTTCGTTTCGTCACCTGTGCAATCTGTGCTAGTTCACCAATACGATACTTTTTCTCAGCCCCATCTGAACATCTCCTCCTAACCGTCACGTTATAGTTTATGAAAATAGTTTAATATAATTCGAGTCTGAAATACAAGTTAATTGTTCATATTTCCTGCCGATATGAACATTAGAGAGGGATTTCTCAGTCTAGATTGTCCTGTCAAATTTAACATAGTGATACAGGAATTTTCAGATTATTTATGGTAAGATAAAATGAATACCGTTTCATATATATGTAGAGAAGCGGATTTATACGTGAACCGGAGGTGGTTAAGTGGGGCCCTCAATGTAGTCTTATTTAATCAGTTAACCGTTTTGCAAAATATAACATCATCAATCAGGAGGTGACTCCTTGTTCTTCTAAGAAAGAGCAAGGTTAAATGGACGATATTGTTAATCTGAGTATAGTCGGTGTTTTGATTGCTTTAACAGCTTTCTTTGTTGCATCTGAATTTGCCATAGTAAAGGTGAGAAGTTCAAGAATTAATCAACTTGTTGCCGAAGGGTCCAAAAAGGCCATCGTGGCGAAAAAGGTGACATCAAGGCTAGATGAATATTTGTCAGCCTGTCAGCTCGGTATTACAGTGACATCCCTTGGTTTAGGGTGGATTGGTAAGCCGGCTGTAAAAGAACTTTTGGTTCGAGGTTTCGGTTTGACAAACATTCCTGATTCAGCAATCAGCCTGATCTCAGCAACACTTGCGTTCTCTATTATTACCTTTTTGCATGTAGTCGTCGGTGAGCTTGCACCAAAAACGCTTGCGATTCAAAAGGCGGAAAAAATGACGCTCTGGCTGTCAGGCCCGCTGCATGCATTTTATATCCTGATGTTCCCTTTCATTTATGTGTTAAACGGGTCAGCCCGTGTTCTAACCAAAATGATGGGCATCGATATGGGGTCTGAAAAAGAACATTCCCACTCTGAAGAGGAATTGAAGATTTTATTATCTGAGAGCTTAAAAAATGGGGAAATCAACCCATCAGAATATAATTATATGAACAAGATTTTCGACTTTGATAATCGAATTGCCAGAGAGATCATGGTACCGCGGAGAGAAATTTGTGCAATTCCAGAAGATATGCCGCTAGATGATATCCTCTCCATCATGACGCAGGAAAAGTATACACGCTTTCCCGTGTTTTCAGGGGATAAAGACCATGTCATCGGCATGCTGAACAAAAAGCAGCTCTTTGCAGATCTTGTGTATCAAGGAGAAAAAGATCAACTGAAGATTCAAGATTATATATATCCAGTGATTGAGGTCATTGACACGATTCCTATTCAGGAGCTTCTCGTCAAGATGCAGCGCGATAGAATGCATTTGGCGATTTTAACCGACGAATATGGCGGAACGTCTGGACTTGTCACAACAGAAGATATTTTAGAAGAGATTGTTGGAGATATTCGAGATGAATTCGATGAAGATGAGCAGCCGGTTATTCAAAAAAGAGCCGATCATCATTATGTTTTAGATGGCAAAGTAAGATTAGATGAAGTTCAAGATTTGATCGAAATGTCATATCATGATGAAGAAATTGATACAATAGGCGGGTTAATCTTAAAAGAGAATATTGATATCCGAGAAGGACAATCCATTTATCTTGATGATATTCGGATGAAGGTCTTGGAGATGGATGGACGCTATGTGAAAAAGATCGACCTGAAGAAAGGCGTCACATCATCAGAAAAAGGAAATGCACGTACTGGGCTTGATATAAAAGAGCCGCTGTTAGTAAATGAAATGACCTTGAGCGAAAAATAAGCTCAAGGTTTTTTTAGGTATTTAGTCTCTTTTTGCGAATGTTTGTTCGGGTTATAATAAGAACAAATGTTCGATAGAGGGGGATGGACATGCTTTGGTATGAAACAGCAAGTATCACAGAGAAAAAAACCTCAATGAAACGTATTGAGTTTCATTTGAAGAATTTCAAAAATTACCAGGCAGCGATTTTAAATATCGAAAGACAGATTGAAAAAAGAAGCCCGCATCATCTGGATCACATGACACGGAAGAAGTTAGAAGAGCAAAAAAATCAGTATGAACTCATCGTTGCATGTATTAAAACAGCACTAAAAGAGTTGGATGAAATAGAGCAGCAGCTCATCGATTACAAATATTTTCGAGATTGGCGGATGGCCAAATGTGCGATGGAAATCGGCTACAGTGAAAAAACACTCTTTTTAATGAAGCGCCAGCTCATGGATCAACTGCTCATCAGCTTAGCCGCCATTACCAATATTTAAAAAAGGTGATGTCCTATTTGATAGCACGCAGCAAAGAGACAGAAAGACCCGATGATCGTCATCAATAAGTAGACAGCAAGTTTTCCGATTTGCCGCTGTTGCAGCATGGTCGCAGACTCTACACTAAACGTAGAGAATGTTGTAAAGCCACCGAAAAAACCTGTTCCAATGATCATAAGCAGCGGATGATTGGCAGTCACGGCACCTGTCAGTATACCTAAACCGGCAGCACCTAATAAGTTGATGAGAATAATACTATACGGGAAACGAGCATGAGACTTGGTTTTCTGTATTAATTGGCTAATGAAAAAACGAAGGGCGCTGCCAATCCCGCCGGCAACAGCTGTATATAAAACGATCATTTATCTGCCTCCTCTCTGCTGCTTATTTTGATGAAAGAGCCGCTGAGCAAGCATCAGTCCACATAAGGCAGCGGCTACTCCGGCAATGACTGAGAGCAGGATGTAGATCACACTTGAGGTGAATTGCCCAGTCTGTAATAAAAGAACCGTTTCTTTAGAAAAAGTGGACATTGTCGTAAAACCTCCGCAAAATCCTGTTCCGATCAAAGCGGCAAGATATTTTTTTCCCTTCTGGAACATAAAATATCCTGTTGAAAAACCAAGAAGCAGACTGCCTGTTACGTTTTCGATTAGCGTTGCATAAGGGAATGTTTGGCTGACAATCGATTGGCTTAGTTCATATCTGCAAAGTGTCCCAAGCAGTCCGCCTATAAATACAGCAAGATACGCTTTCATTTACATCATTTCTCCTTTAGAAAAAATGGCGGGTGATCCGTCACCACTCCATCAACGGGATATTTTTTGATCCGATCGGCTGTTTTTTGGTCTTTCACAGTCCATATAAACACATCCATCCCGAATGAGTGGATGCGGTCTATCCACCATCTGTTGATCATCGTTTTCTTCATATTAAGACAATCGGCAAACGAGCTGTATGCAGTTAATTTTCTTTTCGCCAGTTTAAATGCAGTAGGCTTTATAATAAAAGCTGTTCGAAGAGAAGGGGCGAAAGCCTTGATTCTTTGAAGTGCATGATCATCAAAAGATTGAATCATGATATGACGAGAATAGGCAAACCGATTGATGATGTCGACAACTGCCTTTTCAATTCCTATCTGCCGTTTTGGGTGTTTGATCTCGATCAATATCCCGATCCGCTGGCTGTATCTCTCAAGAATTTCTTGTAATGTTGGAATTCGTTCATTCGTGTAATGTTGGTCAAACCAGCTTCCTGCGTCCAGTTTTTTCAGCTGATCAAGTGTATAGCTTTTGACTAAGCCGTTCCCATTCGACGTTCGGTCAACTGTATCATCATGGATCACGACGACGTGCTGGTCCAATGTGAGCTGTACATCTAATTCAATATAATCTGCACCCTGCTGAACAGCTAAATCAAACGCGGCCATTGTATTTTCTGGGGCAGCGCTTGATGATCCTCTATGCGCAATAATATACACATGCTCCAGCTCCCTGACATAAGTTCTGGTCTTATCATATCAAATGCTTTACCGTTTTTCCTTCTTTACTATATGGAGGGAAGAAGAGCTGTATGTAATGGTGAATCGCATTGCTAAGAAAGTATGATGATTCAAATGTGAAAAGTTGCAGGAATATCCCAAGCTTTGATTGAGTAAATCTGAAGTACATCAATTTTTCTTCGATCAATTTTGTCCAAATCGTCAGCGTTCGCCAAAATATTAGTGCTTTCGTCATGTTGACTGAAAATTCTGATGTTTTATAATGATGAAAAGGAGGCGAGATGATTGGGTAAAGGGAGAATTAGAGTGGAAGAACGTATTAAGGCCGAAACGGATGCTGAAATGTTTAAAGCGACTCTCCTTGATCAGGCTCAGAAGAAAAAGTAGTTTGCTGCCCGTCGATATGTCTCTAGCCAAAATTTCATAATTGAACATCATGCCTCGGGACTGGTCCCGAGGCTTTTTATATAGAGGTCAGACATTTATGAGAGGACATAAACGAAGGTTATATTATAAACTAGAGAGGATTGTTTTAAAGGAGAGAGACAAACATGATTACACAAAAATGGATGGATACATATTTTACAGTAGATGTTGCGATCCAAATCGGTATTAGCCTTTGTATTTTATTGCTTTTTTTATTGCTTCGGAAAGTATTTACGAAGTACTTATTTCATCTTCTCTTTAGGCTGACCAATCGGTCTAAAACAGAGGTCATTAACCAAATTGTTGTGGCTTTCGAAAAGCCAGCCAGACTGTTTTTTGTCGCACTTGGGTTATATTTTGCGTTAAGACAGGCACCATACTTTGAGCATCATATGGATGTCATCATCAAATTATATAGATCCTCTATTATATTGATGCTGACATGGGGGCTTTGTAATTTAACCGCAGCTTCTTCTTTCTTATTTCAAAAAGTAAATTCGAAATTTGAATTAGAAATGGATGATATTTTAGCACCGTTTTTATCAAAGGTACTTCGTTTCATTATCATTGCACTAAGTATTAGTGTCATTGCACAAGAATTTAATTATGATGTAAATGGACTGGTGGCAGGTCTTGGTCTAGGTGGTCTAGCCTTTGCGCTTGCTGCACAGGATACGGTGGCGAACTTTTTTGGAGGAATCGTCATCATTACAGAGAAGCCTTTTACAATGGGCGACTTTGTGGAGACGCCTAGTGTTCTTGGGACTGTCGAGGACATTACATTTCGAAGTACAAAGTTTAGAACACCTGCTGAAGCTGTCGTGACAGTTCCGAATTCTACGCTTTCAAAGGAACCTATCACGAACTGGACGAGAATGAATAAACGCCAAATTACGTTTTCCGTACGTGTATCCTACAATACACCAAAGGAAAATCTTGACCGATGCATCAAACGTCTCAAACAAATGCTTTATGAACATGATGGGGTGCACAAGGAGACGATCATGGTAAATCTCGATGTACTGGCGGACAGTTATTTGAATTTATTTTTCAACTTTTACACAAACACGACGGCTTGGGCTGAAAACCTTGATATTAAACAGGACATTAACTACCGTATCATGGATATCTTCCATCAAGAAGGTGTAGAATTTGCCTTCCCTGGACAGACCATTTATATGAAACAAAAAGGCGAAAAACAGCTGGGTGAATAAAGGAGGAATGGTGAGTGGATCAAACAAAGGTGGCAGCGCTAAGCGAGAAATTAACGCAGGCTTCACATATTATGGTACTTTCAGGTGCGGGTATGAGCACAGAATCGGGTATCCCCGATTTTAGATCAACGGGCGGCTTATGGACTGAAGACACCGCCCGCATGGAGGCGATGAGCCGGTCCTACTTTTTATCACACCCTCAGCAATTCTGGCCGAAATTCAAGGAATTGTTTCAGATGAAAATGAGCGGAGAGTACGAGCCCAATAGTGGACATACCTTTTTAGCCAGCCTTGAGAAACAAGGAAAACATGTGGATATTTTCACCCAAAATATTGATGGCTTGCATAAAAAAGCAGGAAGCCAGCATGTATATGAACTCCACGGCTCCATTCAAACAGCTACTTGCCCATCGTGCCAAGCGACATATGAACTGCCTTATTTATTACAAGAAGAAGTGCCTGTATGTCTAAAGGTTTCCTCAGACGGACGGACATGTGGGCGTGTGCTGAAAACAGATGTTGTCCTTTTTGGAGACAGGGTCAAACATTTTGATCAAGTAGAGAAATCACTTCAGCGAGCGGACCTTCTGCTCGTCATGGGGACTTCCCTAGAAGTGGCGCCAGCAAGATATATTCCAGAAGATGCCGCTCAAAATCCTTCCATCTTCAAGGTGATGATGAATTTGAGTGAAACAGAATACGATCCACTGTTTGATCTTGTCTTTCATGAGCGAATTGGCGATCTCGTGAAAGCTTTATAAATCATCAAAGACCCCGCATCCAAAAAAGGTGCGGGGTCTTTCTTTATTGTTGCAGCGGCTTCATCGATTCATCAAGGACTTCAAATGTATAGCCCTTCGCTTTTAGCTGTGTGATTAAACTGTTTAAGTATTTTGCTGTCGCTGGCTGATCGTGCATTAAGATGATTTTTGGTTCTTTTGGATGTTTTGTCTCAAGCACTTGCAGCTGATTTAATACCTCTGGTACATATTTTGAGCTTTTATATTTCCAGTCAAGACTGTCAATTGTCCAATCCCAGTATACAAAGCCTTTTTGTTTTAAACGTGCCTTTTGCTGATCCGTTAAATTTGGGGCGCTGCCATAAGGTGTTCTCACAAGATGTGTATACTCACCTGTGACAGAAGCCAAAATTCGCTGATCTTCCTTCATCTCATTGACGGGAGAATCACTTTTTTGATAAAAGCGTTTCACATCATGTGTGATACCATGAAGCCCTAACTGATGACCTTCTTGATGAAGTCTTTTCACAGCTGCCGGGTGTTCCTTAATCTGCGGCCCAAGCATAAAGAATGTGGCCTTTACTTGATGCGCTTTGAGCACATCTAAAAGCTGATTTGATGTCGCTGACGGACCATCATCAAAGGTTAAAAAGATTGTTTGATCCGTTACATGTTTGTTTGGGTTGATCTTAAAATGTGCATCTAATGTTTTCGTAGAATCATCTTTTGCTTTCAGACTTGTGCTTGTGTTTCGGAATTGACTGCTCGCAGACATTTTAGCCGGCTGATCTGCTGCCTGCATATTGGTTTTAGATATATCCCAAATAAAAAAGAGGATCAGTGACAGAATCACTAAACCAATCGCCTTTGAGAGCAGCATCGTGTTTGAAGGTGTCTGTTTTTTCGTAACCCGTTGCATTACAATCGCTCCAATAAATCAAAAATTTGTGTCGAATCATGTAGTAGATTCTGTCTTTTTTCGCTGTTTTTTGTCGTGCTCATATGGATTAAGTATACAGGAAAAAAGAGCCTATGAATATAGAAGATGCTAAAAAATTGGAATCTTTTTGGTTATGAGTCTATGTTTGTTACAATAGAAAGTTGACCATTTATCATGATGTGAAATAATTCTGAATAATCATTGAAACGTACTCATTTATCCGCTAAGATAGCATCAGACTCAACCATTAATGCGAAGCGAAGGGGAGATTCCGTATGAAAGTATTGTATAATGGCGATTTCATTGAAAAAAAGGATGCACATGTTGATATTGAAGACAGAGGCTATCAATTTGGTGACGGCGTCTATGAGGTCATCCGTGTATACAATGGGACTTTGTTTACATTAAAAGAGCATACAGAGCGTCTGTTCAAGAGTGCAAAAGAAATCGGCATTCATCTTCAAGGGGCAGTATCAGATATGGAAGAAAAGTTAAAACAGCTCGTCGCCCACAACCAATTAACAGATGGAGGTGTGTATATTCAAGTCACGCGGGGCGTCGCACCTCGTAAACATCAATATGGCGATTCTCTCACTCCTCAAATCACAGCATATACGTTCCAGGTGAAAAAGCCTGTTCATGAGCAGACAGCTGGTGCAAAGGCCATATTATCTGAGGACCTTCGCTGGTTAAGATGTGATATTAAAAGCTTAAATCTCTTATATAACGTCATGGAAAAGCAGAAGGCATCTGAAGCTGGTGCATTTGAAGCCATTCTCATTAGAGATGGTTTTGTGACTGAGGGAACCTCCTCGAATGTATATGCCATCATTGATGGCGTGATTCGCACACATCCAGCAAACAATCTTATTCTAAACGGTATTACCCGTAGAAAGCTTCTTGAGGTATGTAAAGAAGAGGGATGCAGTGTTGAAGAAACTCGTATAAGTAAAGAAGAGCTGCTGCGCGCGCAGGAAATCTTCATCAGCTCGACGACGGCTGAAGTCATTCCGATTGTTGAAATTGATGGCCAGCCAGTAGGGGAAGGCGTTCCAGGAGAGTTGACAAAGCGTGTACAGGAAGGCTTCCAGCAAAAAATTAAACATGAAAGTGAAGCATCTATTTCTTCATAAATAAAGAGAGGCTGTAAACCAATGTTTACAGCCTTTAGTGATTCTTTTATTTTACAATAAGCACAGGTATATCTGATTTTGATGATAACTTTTCACTTACACTGCCAAAGAGCATTTTTTTCAATCTGCTTTGGTCACGTGCTCCCATGACGATGAGGTCTGCTGATATGTCTTCAGCATATTCGATAATCGCTTCCGCTGGTTCCCCCTCAACAATTTCAATGGCAGCTTCAAACTGCTCCTCATTTAAAAGCATTCTTGCTTCTGCAACGACCTCTTCTGTATGATCTTCAAAAATCAAGGGACTTTGCTGTTCATCATGAGGTACATACACAGGGGGTGTTTGAAGGTCTGCCATGCCGCCGCCGATATAAGCTCCGCCAGTCATTGGGCGTGGTGCATCAAACACCTGTCTGCTTGATTTGCCATCATGTGCATAGGCAACAGTCAGCTTGGCATTCAAGGTTTTGGCTAGAGCGATTGCCTTTTTTAATGCTTTCTTACTGTCTTCATGTCCATCAAACGCAACGACCATCCGATCAGCTTGAAACAATGTCCTCATTCCTTTCAAAAGGAGTCTTTACACTCATGGTATACCCGTTATCTGAAAAAGATACACATGAAGGCGGTGAACTTTTTGTTAGAAAATTTCATTTATTGAAAAATATTTATTGACAAAATGGTGACAGCCACTATAAGATAAAAAAGATTCAAGAGCCAAAAGGAGGAAATGTCATGTGCAACATTGGAAGAATGAAATCAAACTGCATGAATGGGTTGATTCACGTGACAATTACACCTTCATTGGTCATTGAAAAGGGACTCGTATGTTCCAATTGATCGGATGAATCAAGGCGTATGTTGCGTATTTGTCAACATGCGCCTTTTTACATGACTAAAAGAGGCGTACCAGACAGCTGGTTGCCTCTTTTTTTGTTGTATTCATTTCGCATTTCGAAATAAAGGGATGGAGATCAACAAGTAAATGAAGAGGAGTGAAAGCATGTGAACATGCCAAAAGCAAGACAAATGACAAAAACCAAAAAAACGAAACAAGGTGACAGCCAGGAAAATCTAGAAAGCGGCTAGCTTTAAAAGGAGAGACAAACATGTTTTCAGTATTTGCGAAATTAGGCTGGTTCTTCAAACAAGAGTGGAGGCGTTACACGATCGCCATTACGCTTCTGCTCATTGTGAATGTGCTTGAAATGCTGCCGCCAAGATATCTTGGGCAGGCAGTTGATGACATTCGTTCTGGTCAATTTACAACATCCAGTATTGTGTTTTATGTAACCATTTTTTGCTTGCTAGGTGTCGTCGTCTATACGCTGACATATTTTTGGATGTATCAGTTATTTGGCGGCGCAAATGTCATGGAGCGTGTGATGCGCGGGAAGCTCATGCGTCACTTACTTAAGATGACACCCACCTTTTATGAAAAGAAAAAAACCGGTAATTTAATGGCATTAGGTACAAACGATTTAAATGCTGTGGCTTTAACGACAGGTTTTGGCGTTCTGACATTGGTTGATTCCACTGCTTATATGCTGATGATCTTCTTTACGATGGGGCTGACGATTAGCTGGAAATTAACCTTAATGGCGATCATCCCTATGCCGCTGATGGCGCTCTTGATTGCGTATTATGGTAGCAAGATTCATGATCGCTTTACAGTTGCCCAAGATGCATTTGGTGATATGAACGATCGCGTCCTTGAATCAGTCGCAGGTGTCCGGGTTATTCGGTCTTTTGTACAGGAGAAACAAGATGTCGAACGCTTTCGCCAAATGACAGATGATGTATTTCAAAAAAATATGAGAGTGGCGATCATTGATTCATTGTTTGAGCCGACAGTGAAATTACTTGTCGGTGTCAGCTACTTAATTGGAATCGGCTACGGAGCCTATCTTGTGTTCCAAAGTGATTTAACCATTGGTGAGCTTGTCGCATTTAACGTCTATCTTGGAATGATGATCTGGCCAATGTTTGCGATAGGCGAATTGATTAATATTATGCAAAGGGGAAATGCGTCGTTAGACCGGTTGAATCATACACTCAGCTACAAGCCGGATGTCACAGACGCTTCTCAGCCAAAAACGTTACAAGAGCCTGGCGATATTCAGTTTGATCACGTGACATTCAGGTATCCAACTTCCCCTAAAGATAATTTAATTGATGTGTCCTTTACGGTTCGAAAAGGGCAGACAATCGGAATTACAGGCAAAACAGGAAGCGGTAAAACGACTATCGTAAAACAGCTTCTGCGCCAGTATCCAACAGGTGATGGTCAAATCCTGCTATCAGGAGTCCCAATCCAAGAGATCGAATTGGATCAGCTATTTCAATGGATCGGATACGTACCGCAGGATCATATCCTTTTTTCAAAAAGTGTAGAAGAGAATATGCGCTTTGGTCATCGGGACGCAAAACAAAATGAATTAGCACAAGCGATCAAAGATGCTTACTTTGAAAAAGATTTACGTCTTTTGCCAGAGGGTCTCGAAACCATGGTGGGGGAAAAAGGTGTGGCGCTGTCAGGTGGACAAAAGCAGCGAATTTCCATTGCACGCGCTTTATTAATAGACCCCGACATTTTAATACTGGATGACTCGCTTTCTGCGGTAGATGCAAAAACAGAAACCGCTATTTTAGAAAATTTAAGGCAAAATCGTCATGGGAAAACGACGTTTATTACGACTCATCGTCTATCAGCTGTTGAGCATGCGGATCTCATACTTGTCATGGAAGAAGGATGCATAGTCCAAAAGGGCACCCACGAAGAGCTCATTCAGCAAGATGGGTGGTACAAAGAACAATTTTTGCGTCAGCAGCTGACAAACCAGCTGGAAGGAGGGGATGAGGCATGACAACAGGAAGAAGACTCCTTGCCTACGCACTCCTTTATAAGAAAGTACTGTCTGTTGCCTTGATCTTTCTCATCATTGCAGTAGGTGCTGAACTGACAGGACCATTTATTGGGAAGAAAATGATTGATGATCATATTTTAGGTGTAGAAAAACCGTATGTCGAAGTCAATGAAAAAACAGACAAAACCGTTTATTACCAGGGAAATAACTATATACGAAGCGATCGATTAGACAGTGGTATGAAATCCGGAAAACAAATCAATGTGGTGCAAGTCGGATTCGGTTACTATTTTGTAAATGAGCCGATTCGTTTTGATGGAAACCGAAAGATATCCGGAGATCAGCTTACCATTGAAAATGGGAACGAGCGCGAGACATATCAAGTACAGCGTTTATCAAAAGAGGAAATTTTCTCTTTTTATGAGCCGGAAATCAGTGGTTTGGTGCAGCTTGTTCTATTTTATCTAGGGCTTCTCGTCATTGCGATTTTCTTTCAGTATGCGCAGCATTATCTGCTACAGCGGATAGCCAATCGAATTATTCAAAAAATGAGGGTTGATGTATTTGAGCATATTCAAACGCTGCCTATCCGGTATTTTGATAATTTACCGGCTGGAAAGGTCGTAGCGAGGATTACCAATGACACAGAAACCATTCGTGATTTATATGTGACAGTCCTCGCTAATTTCGTGACGAGTGCTATTTACATGATTGGAATTTATATTGCCATGTTTTTATTAAATGTGAAGCTGGCACTCATTTGTTTGGTGGCGGTACCGATTATTTTCCTATGGTCAATGACCTACAGAAAGTTTGCATCAGTGTACAACCACCGCATTCGTTCGATCATTAGTGACATCAATGCCAAGCTAAATGAAGCCATTCAAGGGATGACCATTATTCAAGCGTTTCGTCATGAAAAAGTGACGAAAGAGGAATTTGATGAGCTGAACAACAATCACTTTCGATATCAGCGAAAGATGCTGCATTTAAATTCACTTCTGTCGCATAACTTGGTTAACCTGCTTCGGAATTTAGCATATGTGGCACTCATTTGGTATTTTGGCGGTGCGTCCTTAAGTGCGACGGGCATTGTGTCAATTGGTGTGCTCTATGCGTTTGTCGATTATTTAAATCGATTATTTCAGCCGATTACAGGCATTGTGAACCAATTCTCGAGATTGGAATTAGCAAGGGTTTCATCGGAAAGGGTTTTCCGATTATTAGATGAGCCAGGAACAACAGTGGAAGAACCTGTTCAAAAGAAAATGGAGGGACACGTTCAGTTCCAAGATGTCACCTTTGCTTATAATGAAGGAAATAATGTATTAAAGAACATTACGTTCGAGGCCAAAAAAGGCCAGACGGTTGCACTTGTGGGGCATACCGGTTCTGGGAAAAGCTCGATCATGAACTTGCTGCTGCGTTTTTATGACATTCAGCAGGGAAACATTCTCATAGATGGGGAAAGCATTTATCACCAGTCACGCCAAACGTTGCGTAAACAAATGGGCATTGTGCTTCAAGACCCGTATTTATTTTCCGGAACGATTGCATCCAATGTCAGCTTAGGAAATGAAGACATTAAAAGAGAAACGATTGAATCATCATTAAAGCAAGTAGGCGCAGTAGAGTTATTGAAGCACCTGCCAAAAGGATTTGATGAACCAGTCGTTGAAAAGGGGAGTACTCTTTCCTCAGGAGAACGTCAGTTAATCTCATTTGCCCGTGCATTAGCGTACGATCCAGCGATCTTAATTTTAGATGAAGCCACCGCAAACATTGATACAGAAACAGAAGCGATCATTCAGCGGGCGCTTGATGTCGTCAAAGAAGGACGAACGACTTTTGTCATTGCTCACCGATTATCCACCATTAAGAAAGCCGATATGATTTTGGTATTAGAAAAAGGTGAAATTGTCGAGCGAGGCAGTCATGATCAACTCATGCAGCAAGAAGGGCTGTATGCGCAAATGTACGAACTGCAAAAGGGTGCTGTTGCAAACAGCTGATGAATAACAAAAAAGAGCCTATTCACTTTGAATGAGGCTCTTTTTATTTGCATAAAAAGTCGAGGATTCGTTTTTGACCTCGACCTTTACTAGTTATATCGTTTACACGAGCTGCATCATCAGTAGGCAATGCCGACGCGTTGATGTACAAATTCCTTCGAATTTAACTGCTGATATAAAAAGTGTGCGGTATCTTCAACTGAAATTTTCTTTCCATCTATAGGGAGAAAATCTTTTTCATAGCGATATGACCGTGTCACATCTCCATCTGGTAAATAGGTTGGACAAATAATGGTCCAATCTAGATCAGTCGATTGAAGGATTTCAAACGCTTTGGCATGCTCTTTAGCTGCTCGGGAAGTAGTCCGCCTTGATTCATTTGTTTCAAAACGGTAAAGCTCCGGCTGCTGCCTTGCCTTTAAAATACCTGCCGTACCAATTGTAATAATTCTTGAAGTATTTGATTGCTTCATGGCTTGTACGATATGCTCCATTGAAACAGATAATGTATCATCACCATCTGTTGATAGACAGCTCACAACAATATCTGCTCCTTTGATCGTCTCAAGCACATCTTCTCGATTTCTTGAATTGCCGGTGACTTGAAACATACCCGCAAGCATTTCTTCTCGGTTTGTCCGAATCAATGAACGAACTATGTAACGATCATCTACTTGAACGAAACGAAGAAATGCTTGTCCTACACGTCCATGAGCACCGAAAAGAGCTATTTTCATCTGTTCGATCCCTCCACTACATACTATAAGTGAAAAGAACCCAAAATGGTACAACTTTTATGTGATGCTTTTTTTATAAAGGTGAAAGGACCGAATACTATGAGCATATTCACATAATAGAGAGATCCCTACAAATTGTAGAAGTTCAAAGTTCATACCGGAAATAATGTCCATGAAGATCCGCTCCTTTCTACTACATGATATGAGCTGGAAAGGAGATTGGTGAGGGATAAAAATAAAAAAAGAAGACACCTTAAGAGGTGCCTTCTATGATCCAAATATGAAATTAAGCTTGTGTTCCACCCATGTGTTGTTGAGCGTAAGATACAAGACGCTTAGTGATTTCTCCACCAACTGATCCGTTAGCGCGAGATGTTGTTTCTGCACCAAGGTTTACACCGAATTCAGAAGCGATTTCGTACTTCATTTGGTCGATTGCTTGTGCAGCGCCTGGTACTAGTAATTGATTTGAACTATTAGAATTTGCCATGATGTGAATCTCCTTTTTGTATATGATTTGGTTTTTGGTTGGGTTTGCTGGAATCGCACCAGCGAAATGAGCAAGTCATTTGCCACTTGGCGAAACCCAATGCAGTAACTGCTTTGTACTAAGTATTATGGTGATTTCTGAAAAAAACATACGAGAAAAGAACATGGTAAATGTTGTTCAACATGCAAAAAAACCATCACTCAATCATGAGTGATGGTGCTGCATAGATCTCTTTAATCAGCAGAGCGAATGCGAAGTTCTGTATCCGAATCAAAGAAGTGGGCCTTGTTCATATCAATAGCAAGAGGGATAGACTGTCCAGCCTGAACATCAGTACGAGAATCAACACGTGCAATAAAAGACTGACCATCGAGAGAAGAGTAAAGCATCGTTTCTGCTCCCATTAATTCAGCAACTTCTACGTTGGCATCGATCTTTGTGCCCTCAGATGCCTCTATAAACACGGGTTCATCATGAAAATCTTCTGGTCTGATACCAAGGATGATATCTTTTCCGATATAACCTTGGCTGCGTAATACCTTCATCTTTCCTTCTGGTACACGAATATGCGTTTTTCCAACTGCAATGGCACCGTCAGAGAGCTTTCCTGTGAAAAAATTCATCGCAGGAGAGCCAATGAATCCACCTACAAATACATTCTCTGGATTTTCATATACATCCTTCGGCGCTCCAACCTGCTGAATAAAGCCATCTTTCATCACAACAAGGCGAGTAGCCATTGTCATAGCTTCAGTCTGATCATGTGTGACATAGATAAATGTCGTTTGCAGACGCTGATGAAGCTTAGATATTTCAGCACGCATCTGAACGCGAAGTTTTGCATCTAAATTAGAAAGCGGCTCATCCAAAAGAAAGACCTTTGCATCACGCACAATTGCTCTCCCAAGTGCAACACGTTGTCTTTGACCGCCAGACAGAGCTTTTGGTTTTCTGTCTAAATATTGCTCAAGCCCCAATATTTTCGCAGCATTTCGAACCCGCTCATCAATTTCTGCTTTCGGGAACTTCCGCAGCTTTAATCCAAAAGCCATATTATCGTATACATTCATGTGAGGGTACAAAGCATAGTTTTGGAAAACCATTGCGATATCCCGGTCTTTAGGTGCTACATCATTCATCCGTTTTCCGTCTAACAGAAAATCCCCTTGTGAAATCTCTTCAAGTCCTGCAATCATGCGAAGGGTGGTTGATTTTCCGCACCCAGATGGACCAACAAACACAATAAATTCTTTATCTTCTATATGTAGATTAAAGTTGTCTACTGCTGTTACCTTGTTATCATACACTTTATAAATTTGATTGAGCATCATTTCAGCCATAGATGATAACCTCCCCATCCTCTTATTGAAAGCGCTTTACTTGTAAATAAAGTGTATAAAATGGGGAAGCGTCTGTAAATGGACAACGTGCACAACATCTCATTTTCACTTTTGGGCAGGATGCTCATGTCATTGATTGTTATGAAAGGTCGAGAAGATTCATCATAAAATAAACAGCAGATGCTTCTGGAAAATGCCGTATATCGATTCCTGTGCGCTCAATAAATTTATCGATTCGATATTGAAGGCTGTTTCTGTGAACATATAAAGCTTTTGCTGCCTTGGATGCATTTAAGTTACATTGCATATAGGTCATGAGGGTGCGGTAAACGTCCCGATCAAGGACCGCCTCTTTAAAAGCATCTGAAATAGCATGAGAGAGCGCGGATTCATCATAACGTATGAGTGATGGCAGACATTGATAAAATGTGGAAATCCCTGATCTAAGCTTGCCTCGCTGCACATGGTCCAAGAAAAGTTTCTGTTCATTTAACAATTTCTTTTGTAAATGTCCATTTGGCAAATGGAGCTGTCCTTGTAAAAAGACTGAGTCTGTTAAAAAGTCACTTGTAATGGCTAGAGACAAATCGTTTAGCAGATCTAATTGACCATTTTCTGATGTAGCGTTTGTTTGAATCAGCATCGCTGTATCAGCGCCTGTCCAAATGAAATGAGTATGTTCGAGGCTGTGAACCACAGCCTCTTTTATTTGCTGCCTTTGTTCTGCTTGATGGGACATTTTAAAATAATATACACGGACGGGGTGCTGAACGGTTAGTGATTTGTTATCAAAAAGATAGCTGTACCATTTTTGTTCATCCTCAGTCTGCTTTGTATGAGAAAGATCAATTGGTGTAAGGAAAGTATTGAGAAGAAGTGTTTCTCTCGCTGTAAGCTCTGATTTGTCTACTCCAAATAATTCGCCTTCGTCTGTTTGATACCAAAGAATTTGATGATCATTTGTAGGTGAGCTGATGATATGCTCTCCGTAAACAAGCTTTAATTTTTCTAACATGGCGAAGCTCCTTAAACAGTTTAATCATAGACATGGAATAGCATTAATTCGTGGATTTCTTCTTTTAAGGTTGGTTCGACTTCATGAGGTGGAAGCTGAGAGCCCCATTCAATATCACCTGTTTTGTGGTAGATGCCTTCGTAGTGCGCACCATTGTGAAAAAAGGATATTTTCCAGCCTGGCAACTGTGCTTTCTTAAAGAGAGGTTTCCATTGAAAATGAGAAATCATATCATCATTGCCTCCTTGCTTTTATTGATGAAACAATAAATAAACACGACAATACGGAAACAACCTTGAACTTGATTTTATTGTATCTCATCTGATGAAAAGAGCATAGGAAAAGCATAGATTTCATAACACCATCAATTTAAAACGAAAAACAGTTAGTAGACGTTCGTGTGGTCTGTAGTTGTTGAGGTCGTTTGTGAAAGATAAGATGCATAATCCATGATTCTTTTCCCAATCAGCCTTTCTGAGTTTCGCAATGAAACATGCTGGAAAATCTCGCGGCCAGGGCGAGAATTGGCTTCAAACATCCAGATAGCTCCTGTCTGATCAATGCCTAAATCAAAACCGATTTCACCAATATGGCCGGACATTTTTTCATCTATCACCTGACTAAGCGTGATGGCAGTATAAGAAAGCTGCTCTAAAGTTTTCAAACGCTTCTTCTTTTCTGGAAAAACATCATAAAGTGTTTTTACTAAGCCACCATGTAAATGGTGAGTCGTTACTGTGTGATTGCCAGAGACTTTTGCTGCTGCTGCCGTGACTGTCCAATGGCCGTACTTATTTTTATTCGTATGAACTCTGAAATCCATTGGTTGATTGTCTATTTGAAGAAGTGCAATGCCTTGTTGAGCCATAAAGTCTTGAATTGCGTGATCTTTCCGGAGCTTGGTCACGAAATGCTCTATTGAGTCATATGGAACAGCGCTTCCGTGATTTGAGCATACAGTGATTCCATGAGCAGTCTTCTTTAATTGATAAATACCGTCGCCGTGACTTCCGTTCGATGGTTTTAAGTATATGACCTGATGTAGATGGAGGAGTGTTTCTATTTTATTTAGAGCGTCCACCGGATCCAATTGTATGGAATGTGGAAGAAAAGGACATGTTTTTTCATCTGTTAACAGTTGTTCATGAATATCCCATTTATTGAAAAAATAAGGGTTGAACCAAGGGATATCATAGTCTTGTGTGAGTTTACGCTTTGTTTCTTGAATGAATGCCGACTGAGCAGCCTTTCTATTTGGAAGACGGTCGTAAATGACTGACGGCAGGGGCATCTGTTTTTTAACCCATGTTTGCTGTTGGTACAACAATCCTTCTACTATTCCTTTATCCCAATCAATAGAATGTGTACCAAAAAGGTAGGCAAATCCAGCATGCTGCCTGAAAGAGTGCAGCAGTTTGATAAAAAAGTCTGATCTCGTTCCTAGTGGCTGCGTGCTTTGCCCAAGACCTGCTGTGAAAATGCCAAGCAGCGGCCCTATAAACAGTGTATGATCAACGGCGATCACATCAGCTTTTGATTGATAAGGAATTAGTAAATTTCTATATAGATTTTCTGATAATAAAATTTTATTTGGATGTTGATGATAGGAAACGGTGAAGTCATCTACTAAACGGGATCCTAAAGCAAGAGAATAGATCGCATCCTGCTGTTTAAAATGGGCGGGAAGATGAACTGTTTTTTCACTTGTGAGATGAGGAGCGATGATGAAGCGATTTTTGTTCATAAGAAACCTCCTTCGTTTGAGACGTCATCGATTGAGCATGTGCAAGAATGGTACGAATCAATTGATCTTCCTTGTCAGGATAAGCTTTTAAAAAAGCGGATCGCCCTGGCTTTGATCTTATATTTGATATGAAAAGCCTGCCTTCACTTGTATGGAGTAAGTCTACAGCGAATTCAAAGCAAGGGGAGAAGGTTTTATCTATATATGCTGGGAGAGATGCTTGAATGGATGCAATATCATCTAAAAGAAGCTCTTTGATGTGCGGCTGCAATGTGTTTAGATAGTGATCAAAGCCTATCATGGGAGCTGATTTTTGTGTAATGTTTAAATGACTATTTTCTGTAGGTGATTTTGTGTGAATCCCTATGCGATTCCATTGATTTTGTGAATCTTTCATAAGGAAAATCCTTATTTCATTGAATAAAAAGTCTTTTTGATCACTCGTCTGAAAAAATTGAAGGAAATATCGGCCAACGTACTTTTTGCACCAGCGCTCTATATCTGATGGACGCGAAAATGTGATGACTTGCTCGGGACTTAGCTGAACAGTGAAAGTGTTGTCTTTTAAGAAAATGAAGTAAGTAGATGCTGCATGCTGTTGAGAGAGCGGCTGCATTTTACAATAACCGTCTTTCCTTACCATGTTGAGAAGGTCTGATGGCTCTTTTAATAATGAGCAGACAGGTAAATATGGCTGTAAAGAAGGGAGGAGACGGAGCTGCTCGAATAGCATCATTTTATTTGAAATACCTGTATTCAAAAAATCTGTTTTCGGATACTTACTCAGCCATTCCATGATTGGTTTTGCTTTTTTAGATTGTGCGTCATGCTTGTAAAGGCATCGATCGTAAATCAAGTCAGGAATCTCAAATTCTGCTGCGGCAAATCCTTGACCATTCGTATAAGTTTGACCTTGTATCAAATTTGAAGCCGGCTTTAAATCAAATGGTGTAAAACGAACAACCTTTAAACCATAAGAAGGGGCAGCTTTGGCTAACCCACGAGTGAATGCCTCTTCATACTTTGAAGAAAGGGTCACAATACCTAATGTTGATGTCATTAAAAAACACCTTCTTTTCAACTTCTTTTTTTACCAGCGCAAAAACACTTTTTCATGATTTTACATAAAGATTGCGCTCCTTTATCATTACGACAGATCGATTGATCATATGTCTAGCAACATGCTTCATTTGCTTGGGGACTTGACAACAACTATAATACGTATAGATTAAACCAATAAACATCGGGTGTTGTTTGAAAGGTAGATGACGACTTTGAATATATTCACAACGTTTATCTTTATGATTGTTATAGGCGCAGTCATAGGAGCAGCGACAAACCATCTTGCAATTAAAATGCTTTTTCGGCCTTATAAGCCATACTATTTATTTGGGAAACAGCTTCCATTTACACCAGGGCTCATTCCTAAAAGAAGAGACGAAGTAGCCAAGCAGGTTGGTGTCATGGTTATGGAGCATTTGCTCACGCCAGAAGGAATTCAAAAGCGATTTGAATCATCGGAGGCAAAGCAGGAGATCTTGCATACAGTCCATCGATATATTGACAAAGGCGCTGAAATGGAGATAACAGTGCTATCTTTGTTAGAAAGATTCGGCCTATCACATGCTGACGACAAAGTAGATGAATGGATCCATCAGTGGTCTGATCAAAAGCTCAATTCACTGCTTGAAAAATATAATGAGCAAACTTTATCTGAATTGCTTCCGCTAGATGTGGAAAACAAAATATCTTCAAAAATTCCAGATGCAGCAGATTATATTTTAAAGAGAGGGATTCATTATTTTGAAAGCGAGGAAGGTAAAGCAAGGCTTGGCAATATGATTGATGATTTCTTAAAGGAACGAGGCATGCTTGGCAGTATGGTTCAAATGTTTCTAGGGAATTCAAGCTTAATTGATCGGGTACATCCTGAAATCATCAAATTTTTAAGAAACGCAGAAACAAAAAGATTTTTATCAGATTTGCTTGTTCAAGAATGGGACAAGGTGAAGCAGTTTTCTCTTCAGGAGCTAGATGAAAAATGGAATGTGAAGGAGCTTGCTTATAGTGTGAAAAAGCAATTGCTTTCACACTTCTCTACAAAGCTGATATTAGACAAGCCAGTTGGATATTATGTCAGTGCAGTAGCGCTTGATCTCAAAACACACTTTGCACCAGTGCTTGTCGACAAGGGGATTAAAGCAGCATCGAATGCTTTAGAGGGACTGCTCGCAAAGCTCAAATTTGAAGATATCATTCGTGAGCAGATTGAACATTTTCCGCTTAAAAAAATGGAGGAGCTTGTGATTAGCATTTCCAACAATGAACTTAAAATGATCACGTTTTTAGGCGGTTTTTTAGGCGGATTAATCGGCGCAATTCAAGCAATCTTTGTCACGCTATTTTAAGACAAGCTAGAGAAATTTTGATGAATTCATTGTATATATGTGAAACGAAAGCCATAGTTTGTTATAGTGGAGTGGTGTCCGCCGATCATATCGGTGATAACGGATAGAAAGGAGACATAACATGTCTGTAAATGTTTATGATGTTGCATATGACCTTGAAAAAGCTCTGCGTCATAGCGAAGAATATTCAACTTTAAAAAATCTTTATGATGAGGTAAACGCGGATGAGTCCTCTAAAAGAATGTTCGAGAACTTCCGGGACATTCAAGTAAACCTTCAACAAAAACAAATGACTGGTCAAGAGATCACACAAGAAGAAGTAGAGCAAGCTCAAAAAACAGTGGCACTTGTTCAACAGCACGATAAAATCTCTCAGTTGATGGAAGCAGAACAACGTGTGAGTGTTCTCATCGGAGAATTAAATAAAGTGATCATGAAGCCTCTTGAAGAGCTTTATGGGAATCCAGAAGAAAATTAATGAAAAGGGCGATGATATTCGCCCTTTTTTTATTTCACATGTTCCCTGTCCAACTTTTCAAAAAAAGGTTGTCGAAGCTCATAAATTCTGCGATAATACTTATATTGAAAGTGCTTTCAAATGAGCGCTCTCATGGGACAATTGGGTGCGTTTCACTTGGGATTTAAGGCGATTAGCCAAACGAGAGAGAAGCGCTTCTGGGAGAAACGCAAAGCATAAGGGGATCTGATATAAGCAATGCTTTGGTGTGTGAAAGATAAGGGGATCATGGGGAGCTTCATCACCTCATTGTGACGCATCCAAACCATACATAAAAAAAAGCCTAGGGGTAGGCTTTTTTTATTTGCAAAAGATTCATAACACAGGGCTCTTTCAACTGCATGTTCTAAAGCACCAAGCTAGGGCATATCCTCATCGTAAGTACAGTCATCAAGAAGGGGGATGCCTCAGTGTCAAAAAAACTACTTGCACTCAATATAGATGGAACGTTACTTCGTTCCAATGGAAAAATCCATTCCGCTACAAAAGAAGCTGTGGAATACGTGAAGAAAAAAGGGGTTTACGTGACGCTTGTCACCAACCGGCATTTTCGTTCCGCACAAAAAATAGCCAAGGCGTTGAAGATTCCAACGTCAACCCTTGTGACGCATAGTGGTGCATTTATCGCGAATAAACTCGATGAGCCGCTTCATGTGAAGAAACTAACGGAAGAAAAAACATTTAATCTTGTGCAAATTCTTGAAAGCTTTGATTGTAATGTTCGCTTACTGCATGAAAAATTCTCAATTGGCAACCGGAAAAAAACGCAGTCACAGCTGATGGGAAAGACGTTGATTCATCCGTCTGATCCAATTTTCTATCCTGTGCAATTTGTTGAATCGCTAAGTGATATGCTGATGGATGAACCGGTCAGTACACCAGTGATTGAAGTATATTCAACCGCAGAGCTTCAGCCTGAAATTCACCGAACCATTCAACAAGCTTTTCCATCTGTCGATCTTATTCGGATCAGTGATGAGAAAATGAATATCGTATGCAAAGGCGTATCGAAAGAAGCGGGGCTTTCTCTTTTGACTTCAGCATTAGGTTTGACTTTAGAAGATACGGTGGTCATTGGGCAGGGGACAGATGACATCCCAATGCTCGAATTGGCTGGCTTAGGCGTTGCGATGGGAAATGCCCCTCATTCTGTTAAGCGTAAAGCCGATTGGGTGACACGTTCGCAAGATGAACAGGGAGTCGCTTATATGATCAAAGAATACTTTAGAATGCAACAAAGAGAAGGATTTTTACATCAATTCGATATTAAACGATAATATAGACGAAGGCCCTGTCAATCAAGAAATGGCAGGGCCTTCAACTGTTCCAGTCATTGCTTTTCCTACATGGATTTTGTAAAATGAAACAAGTTTGAAGATAAAGGTGATACGATGCGAATTTTAATTAAAGGGCTGTCAGATGAACGATTTCATCGCCCGCTTGTCAATATAGCCAATTTATTCGAAGAAGATAGTGAAGTGCTGTTTGATCCAGATGCACTGGATGATGGACTAGTCATGTTGTTTAGCTGGGAAGAAAAAAATGGAATAGTGGAAGCATCTGGTCACATCGCTGGATCAGACATCACTAGTCGTTTTTCGCGAGACGTCCCAGAGGGCTTGAACGATAAGGAGCGCTGGAAGCAAATCAAAAACACAGTGCTGTCTGTTTATTTACATCTGCTTCAGGAGTACACAGGAATGACGCAAAAGTGGGGTATTCTCACAGGGATACGTCCTACAAAATTACTCCATAAGATGCTGAGAGAAGGCACGACAAAGGAAGACGCGCATGCCGCATTAAAGCGTGATTATTTGATTCATGATGAAAAAATCGATTTGATGCAGGAGATTGTCGACCGTCAGCTTCAAGCGATTCCTGACCTGTATGACCTTCAGCAGGAAGTAAGTATTTATATTGGTATTCCTTTCTGCCCAACCAAATGCGCTTATTGCACGTTTCCTGCTTATGCGATTAAAGGACAAGCTGGAAGAGTGGGAACGTTTTTGTTTGGTCTGCATTATGAGATGCAAAAAATCGGTACTTGGCTAAAAGAACATGGGATCAAAGTGACGACTGTTTATTTTGGCGGAGGTACGCCGACGAGTATCACTGCGGAAGAAATGGATTTGCTGTATGAAGAAATGTATCGCTCGTTCCCTGATGTGAAACATATACGGGAAGTGACTGTCGAAGCAGGGCGTCCTGATACGATTTCGCCTGATAAGCTAGAAGTGCTAAACCAATATAATATTGACCGGATTAGCATCAATCCACAATCGTATGAGAATGAAACACTGAAAGCCATTGGCCGGCACCATAGTGTAGAAGAAACGATTGAAAAGTATCACTTATCAAGACAGTATGGCATGAATAATATTAATATGGACTTAATTATTGGTTTGCCGGGAGAAGGGCTAAAGGAATTCCAGCATTCCTTGCAGCAGACTGAAGAACTTAAGCCTGAATCTTTAACCGTGCATACGCTCTCCTTTAAAAGAGCTTCTGAGATGACGCGCAATAAGGACAAATATCAAGTAGCAGACCGAGAAGAAATCACACGTATGATGGATGAAGCGGTCGCTTGGACGAAAACACATGACTATCATCCCTATTATTTATATAGACAAAAAAACATCTTAGGGAACCTTGAAAATGTCGGGTATTCATTGGATGGGCAGGAAAGTTTGTATAATATCATTATTATGGAAGAAGTGCAGACAATCATTGGGATTGGATGCGGTGCTGCTAGTAAATTCATTGATCCGCGTTCAGGAAAAATTACGCAGTATGCCAATCCAAAAGATCCAAAATCGTATAATGACCGCTATGAACACTATACCGAAGAGAAAATTGAATTTCTTGAGTCATTATTTGTTCCTCACGTTTAAACACTGCGGTGACGCAGTGTTTTTTTCATTTGTAAAAGGGTATATAAGTGATAAAAAGTTAAAGCAGGTGTACATATGATTGATGTGATCGGAATTGGGATTGGGCCCGCCAATTTAGGTTTGGCGGCTTTGTTAGAGGAGTATGAAGATGTTTCATGCTGTTTTTTTGAACAGGAGTCCGAGTTTGCCTGGCATCCTGGTATGCTGATCAAAGGAACGGATTTACAAGTCTCCTTTTTAGCTGATCTTGTGACGATGGCGAATCCAAGGAGCAGGTATACATTTTTAAATTATTTACATGAATCAAATAGACTTCACCGGTTCTATACATTTGAACAGTTTGACATTCCGCGAAGAGAATTCAATGAGTATTTATCATGGGTCGCAGGTGAATTAGATAGCTGTCAATTTGGGATGAAGGTAGAGGAAGTGACGGACTGCCAAGGTGGTTATCTTGTGAAAGTCCGGCAATTGAAGGATGGATCGCTTTCTGAGTATCGTGCAAAGCATGTCGTGCTTGGAACAGGGAGCAAACCGATGATTCCTGTCGATGTGCCTGATGCTGCACTGCCATATGTGACACATAGCAGCCGTTATTTAGACCAGCAGGAAGAACTTCATGAAGCTGAGTCGGTGACGGTGATTGGCTCTGGGCAGAGTGCAGCCGAAATCTTCTTAGACCTGCTTCAGCATCAAAAGAAAGGACAGCAGCTTTCGTGGTTTACGCGATCTAGTGAATTTAGAGAGCTGGAGACGGCAGAGCTTGGCCAGGAGCTATTTACACCGAAGTACGTCGAATATTTCCATTCGCTTCCTTATGAAGAACGAATGAACACATTGCCTAGGCTGACTGGATTAAGAAATGGTATAGATGCATCGACGCTCTCGCGTATTTATCAGGAATTGTATCATCGGTCTGTTACAGGTGAAGAGCCATCTGTGGTGATTCAGCCAATGACCGAGCTTGAAGTGATTCAGGTGGAGGAGAATCAGTCCCTGAAGCTGCACCTAAAGCAGTGGCAGCTAAAGAAAGAAAAGAGCATAACAGCTGATCGTGCCGTATTGGCTACAGGGTACACTCCGAATATCCCGGCGTGGTTTAGAGCGTATGAACCTTTGATTGAATGGGAAAGTGAAGAGCATTTTAAAGTGACAGAAGACTTCAGGCTTGTGTTCAAAGACAAGCGCCCTCATCATTTCTTTACATTCACGCATCTTGATCACTCTCATGGAACAGCGGCGACCAATTTAAAACTATCCATCTACCGCAACCAGAAAGTGATTCAAACGATTCGCGGGATGAAAGAAGCGTCAGTCAAGCAAGAAACAGCATTTCAGCAATTTGAATAAGATGAAAAAGGGCCCAAGCATAGGGCCCTTTTTCATTAGATCGTTGTTTCCTTTTTCACTTTTGGTTTTTCTGTTTTCCATTTGAAGATTTTGTTTAGGATTTGATAAATTCGCTTAGATTCCTTCGTCACAAGCGGTCCTAAAATCGCAAGGATTAAGACGTACAATGCAGCAAATGGCTTCAAGGTAGCGGCAAGTCCGCCCGCAATACCGAGCTCGGCTACAATGATTGAAAACTCTCCTCGTGATACGATGGTTAATCCAATATTAGAAGAGGCTTTATGAGAAAATCCAGCTCTTCTTCCAGCGAACATTCCAGCAGTGAAGTTCCCAATGAAGGTGAGAATCACAGCGCCGATCGCAAGCCAGAAGGCATCACCTAATGTAAATGGATCAATGCTGAGACCGAAGCTGAAGAAGAACATGGCCCCGAAGAAATCTCTAAATGGAACCACAAGATGTTCGATGCGGTCAGAGTGCTCTGTTTCTGAGAAAACAAGACCAAGTAAGAGTGCCCCAATGGCCTCTGCTACATGGATTGTCTCTGAGAAACCAGCGACAAAGAATAAAGCCGCAAAAATCACAATGATGAACACTTCGTTCGAACGGATATCGAACAACTTGTTTAATAGTTTTGGCAGCTTACGTGCGATGATAAAGAAAAGCATCATATAACCAAAAGCAATGAAAATGGATAATAAGGCACCGCTAACCGTTGTGGCATCTCCAAGGACAAGACCAGATACGACGGATAAATAAACAGCGAGGAAAATATCCTCAAACATAATGATCCCAAGAATTAACTCAGTTTCAGGGTTCGCAGTCCGTTTCAAATCAACAAGGACTTTGGCCACAATGGCACTGGATGAAATCGTGATAACCCCTGCCATAATGAGAACCTCAAGGAACCCAAACCCTGTGATAAAACCGTAAAGCAGTCCTAAGCTGAAGTTAATCAAAATATAAATAGATCCGCCGACAGCAATGGATTTGCCCGATTTAATAAGCTTTCCGACAGAGAACTCAAGTCCAAGATAGAAAAGAAGGAACAAGACGCCCATTCTGCCAAAAAACGAAATAATTTCGGTGCTTTCGATAAATTTTAGATCAATGATCCCGATGGTTGGAGCATGCGGCCCAACGATCATACCGAGGACAATGAGAAAAGGGATGATAGAGAATTTTATTTTATTGGCGATTAAGCTGGCGATGGCGATGAGAATCAGCGCCGTCCCAACTTCAAAGACTAAATGATCCATTCATCACTCTCCCCCTCTAGAAAGAAAATCACGTATCAATCGCTTTAAGTGTTTTCTTTCGCCTGAAATGACCATCGTATCATTTGCTTCAATAATCGAATCGGCACCAGGGTTCAGTAATTTTTCATTTGTATGTTTAATGATCGCAATGACGGTGACTTCATAGTTTTGCCGCACATCTAAATCACCGAGTGTATGTCCAACCGCTTTTGCGCCTTTTTCCACCTTAAACCATTCAATCATTAAGTCATTGAAGGCCATTTCAATGGTTTCAAGTGCCTGCGGTTTATACACCATGCCGCCGATAATCGCAGCGATTTGCCTTGATTCAGCATCATCGAGAGAAATGGTGGACAGCACTTCATCTGGATCATCATCGTCAAAACGATAAATCTCCCGTCTGCCATCATCATGAATCACTATCGTCATTTTTTCTCTATTTCTCGTTTCAATTTCAAATTTCTTTCCGATCCCAGGAAGATCATTTTCTTTAATATTCATTTTATCCCTCCGAATATGATAGGTTGTGTTTTTCATATAGTAATACGGATGAAATAAAATGAATCAGTAGAGGTAATTTGATTGACACATAATGGGGATCGCACACTTCATTTCCAAAAAACATAGATCAATGGATAACGCAGCTGATGGAGCAGGCTTGAGAAGAAAAACCTTTGAATCAGCCAGTGATAATCTGTTCTTTAACAGAATAGAGGAGGCATGTTTTTTTGAAAATGGAGGTGTCTTCACAGCTTGAATTTCTTCATCGTAGATGGATGGAGAAATAAGACTAGGTGCACTCGCTTCTGCCTGTGGAGCAAAAACGACATTTGAAAAAGGAGAAAACATGACGATGAAACTAACCAATATGAATATGGAACACCTTATCAATCATCCTCCCCCTTTCAAAATCATTTTCTTTCTTCATTTACTATATAAAAATATATTTCTTGTTTCAACAATTATGCTTGTTTTGGTATCAATTGATCTTGAAATTTTTCATGCAGAGGAAAAGGAATTATTCGGGTTGAAATGGAATTAAGTCATGAGTTTAAAAGAAAAGGGGGATGGATGATGACATATATCAATTGTCAGTTAAACGGGGATATTTTTGAAATCGTTTTCAACAGGCCTGATGCTTATAATTCATTTCATGTGGACATGTTTGCTGAATTCAAAGAGGCATGTGATGCAGCGGAAGAAAGCAGTGCAAAAGTCGTTGTGATCAAGGGAGCGGGGAAAGGGTTTTCAGCAGGCGGAGATATTGGCATGATGCTTAAGCAGGAAAGTGAAGAAGATTTCCATCGTGTGATGGATTTGATCGAGGGAATTACACTTTCTCTAGCCGGTATGAAAAAAGTGACGATTGCCCTTGTCCACGGGTCAGCGGCAGGCCTTGCTTTTAGCTTTGCGTTAAGCTGTGACTACTTGTTTATGCATCAGGATGCACAGCTCGCCATGAATTTTAATGGAGTAGGGTTAATTCCAGATGGCGGAGGGCATTTTTTTCTCACAAAAAGAGTCAGTGAACAAACCGCGAAACAATTGATTTGGAGCGGACAAAAGCTGCCGGCTGAAGAAGCGTTAAAACTGCGCCTTGCAGACGGGGTGTTTCAGGATGAAGTCGATGCGTATCAAAAAGTATGTGTGAAGCCGTTTATGAACATGCCGCTTCAAGCATTTATTGAAACAAAGCTGATCTATTTTCAGCAGTCAGAACCTGAGCTGCTAGCCGTTCTTCAAAAGGAGAGGGCAGCACAGGCAAGACTGAGGCAAAGTCATGATCATAAGGAAGGCATTCAGGCCTTTTTAGAAAAAAGACGACCTGTGTTTCAGAACGTATAAACGAATGTGAGGCCGGCGAATGCCGGTTTTTTTAACGTTCAAATAAAAGAAGCTTGCCTGCATCATCAACGAGCCGGTGGGAATGCTTCGTGTATTGCTGTTCGATTAAGCGATGGCGCCCTAATTCCTTTGCCTTTTCATCACTATCCGTTGTGATTTTTTCATTTAATAAGGTCTCACCCGACCGGTCAAATACAGTTAAAAAGTATGTCTTCTCCATTCCTCATCTCCCTTTCCTCTGCTTTTCTATGTAATTAAACAATGAATAAGACAAAACCTCTTTTTTAGCTCTTAAAAATGTGTTTTTTAGAATGAGAGCGATAGAACGTGCATTCGTAAAAATGGCATGATAAAATATGGACAATGACAGTATCGGACAAGGAGATAGACGTTTGACTAAGCTCACCTTTATTCATGCCGCAGATTTACATTTAGACAGTCCATTTGCAGGAATGTCGAATATCCCTAGCTTACCATTTAAGCGGCTCAAAGAAAGTACATTTCAAAGTGCGAAGAATATGTTTGATCTCGCCATTGCTCGAGCAGTAGACTTTGTGCTGCTGAGCGGAGATTTATTTGACGAATCCAATCGCAGTCTGAAAGCACAGCTGTTTTTAAGAAATCAGTTTCTAAGACTGCAAACTCAAGGGATTGACGTCTTTATTATTTATGGTAATCATGATCATTTAGGCGGTGAATGGACACCGATTGAGTGGCCTGAGAATGTGCACGTTTTTTCAAGCAGTACACCAAGTGAGCAATCCTACTATAGAGGGGGGCAGCTTGTTGCAAGTATTTATGGGTTTAGCTACAAAGAGCGGGCTGTCTATGAAAATATGACATCTCATTATGTCAAAACGACAGATGCTGCCTATCACATTGCGATGCTTCACGGTACATTAGCCGGACAAGAAGGGCATGATGCGTATGCACCATTTCAGCTTGAGCAGCTTCTTTCACGGGATTTCGATTATTGGGCGCTTGGACATATACATAAGAGAGCCCTTCTGCATGAAGACCCGTTGATTATTTACCCTGGTAACATGCAGGGCAGACATATAAAAGAAACAGGAGAGAAAGGCTGTTACGTTGTTCAACTCTCCGAGGATTCTGAGACAGCGGAATTTATTAGCTGTGCGGATGTGATGTTTGAGACACTTGCAATAGACATGACAGAAACGGTTCATATGACGGATCTTGTGACACTTTTGGATAGCAAAATCAGTGAACTGAAAGAGGAGGGCGTCCCTCATTTTGTGAAAATTGAATTGACGGGTGATGCTCCTCCTTACTTTGAGCGTACTCAGCTTGAGGTACTTGAGGAGCTGTTGACCGTTCTTCATGAACAGGAAGAAGATGAAGAGGTATTCGTTTGGGTGATATCGATTGACTGCCGAACAAACGAGGATGTCGTCTATCCAGAAGATTCTTTTTTGAAGGAACTCACTGCTGAAATTTCACAGTTTGAGGCATATGAAGAGCTTCTATCACCGATCAAGCGTCACCCAACCTATAGAAAGTCAGGAAAAGCTCTCACAAAAGAGGATGAAGTGGATATAAAAGAAGAAGCACAAAGGCTGCTGACAGAACAGCTAAAGCAATTATGAGAAAAGGAGAGGCACAATGAAAATACGTTCACTCCATATCGCCCATTTTGGGAAATTTTCAAATCGGACCTTTCACTTTTCTGATGACGGTTTTCAGCTAGTTTACGGCCTGAATGAATCGGGGAAAACGACATTGAAAATGTTTATTGAATCGATGTTATTTGGTTTTCCGAAAAACAAGATGTACAAGACGAAACAGGGTTCTTTTTATGGTGGTTCCCTCACTTGCCAAGATGACGAGTTAGGCGTTATTCATATTGAGAGAACGTCCGATCGAGGTGGTCAAGCACAGGTATTTTTACCGAATGGTGAAGTGAAAGACGAAGCTTTTCTACAGACACTTTTAAAGGGAACGGATCGCAGATTATACCAATCAATCTATTCATTTGATGTGTTTGGACTGCAAAATGTCCAAGCCTTAAACCAGGACCAAATAGGCGAATTTCTACTTTTCTCAAGTTTATTTGGCTCAGATGCAGCCACCAAGATGGATAGCAGGCTGCTAAAGCAGCAGGAGCAGCTGTTTAAACCAAATGGCCGCAAGCCTGAATTAAACCAGCAGCTTGATCGCTTAAAAGATCTGACAGGTCAGCTGAAGCAAGCCAAATTGGTAGAAGGCAGCTATACCGAAAAGAAACGGGAGCAATCTGAATTAACCGAGACGATCGAAAAGCTTCAAAATGAAATGAAGCAAGCTGAGGAACACATTCAGAAATTGGCTGAATCTATTCAAGTTTATCCCATGATCGAGAAAAAAGTGGAATTAAAAAAGGAATTAGCCCGCTATCCAGACCGAGTCAAACGTTTTAGAGCAGAAACAGAGCATGCGCTGGATAAACTAGAATCACACCTTCACCCGAAAAAGGCTCAATTGACTGCACTGAAGCAGAAGTTAGACCATTTGCAAACCTCACTCGTACAAGTTCAACCGCTCTATGACAAGGATACCATAATGGAGATGAAACGAGTCGTAGATGAAGCATCTAATGCTGAGCTTGTGAAAAAGCGCATAGCAGAGTGTCGAGCAAACCGTGATTCATTGAAACAAAAAATAGACGAAGCGGTAGCAAAGCTAAAGTGGGAGTACCCGATAAAGCTCGAACAAATCGATGATTCGCTTGAATTTGAGTGGGAATTAAAGGAGACTGTCACTCAATACGTTCGTCTCATGGATAGAAAAGCGCAGTTAGATGAACGATTTGATCACGCAAGACATGAGCTGGACGAAGCAGAAGCCGCTCTAAAAGGATTAAAGGAACAGCAAGTCAGACAGCACGGAGCAGAAGATGATGCGAAGGGGACAAGATCGAAAAAGAAACCGATTCATTCCCGGGCGTCGTTATTCCGAGGCTTGATCGCATTTGATGTGGTGCTTCTGCTTGTTCTATTCTTTTTAACAGAGTGGTGGATCACGCTCTTGTTTGCGGGATTTTCTGTTTTTCTCTTCTTTCTCATTTACCCAATAAGTCAAATGAGCCCTATGAAACAAAGAAGCGGCGAAGGGGCCTTTGATTCATTTCAAGTGCAGGCAGCTTCAGCTGAAACACTTATGAGGCAGAAGGAGCTTCTGTACGAAAGAATCATTCGGCAATATGAAGACTGGGAGCTAGAGCTGGAACCTGTCCAGCAGCAAGTAGAGGAAAAGAAGAGACAGCTTGGCTTGTCGTCTGAGCTTACTTTCCTAGTAGAGGCCTTCCATATCCTAAAACAATTAAAAATGAATACAGCGGCATATGAGGAGCTTCATCGTGAAATAGGCGTGCTTTCCGATCAGCAATCGATTTATGAGCGCAGGGTTTCAGCGTTAAGCAGTATCCTTCAAAAAAAGGAAGGAACCATTCAGGAGAATATCTCAGCTTTTCAAGAGATATTGAAAGATGAGGCGAGAAGAGAAAAAGAACGCCAGACATTGCACGTATCTATTCAACATGCGATCCAGCAGCTCACGACACTAGAAGGGGAAATTCAATATTACGAAAAACAAACTGGCGAGCTTTTTCGTCAAGTAGAAGCAGAGTCCAAAGAAGATTACCAAGTGCTTTCTCATCTATCTAAAGAATACCGGGAACGGCTTTCCCATTTGCAGCAGCTAAATCAAGAGCTTCATAGAAGCGGTTGTTTTGATGAGGAGGAATGGATTGTTCGCAAAGGATTACCTCTCCTTGAAGAGGAGTGTGCAGAAGCAAAGCAGCACCTTCATGACGTTCAATTGAATGCGGAGAATATGGAAAAACGTTTAGCAGAACTAGCGGTGGAAATCCGGCAAATAGAAGCTTCTGGAACGGTGTCTGATTTGACTCATCAGCTTGCCGCAGAGCAGGAGCATGCGAAGCACCTCGCAAAAAAATGGGCGGCAATTCAGCTTGTCCGCTCCGTCATACGAGAAAAATTGAATGAGCATAAAGAAACAAGGCTGCCTGCATTGCTTCAAACAGCCTCAAGTTTTATTCAACCGTTAACAAATGATCGTTATGAAGCGATTTTATTTTCACCTGAAGATGACTTACTGATGGTGAAAAGAATGGATGGACGAATATTCCGTCCAGAGGAGCTTTCACAGGCAACGTGTGAACAAATCTATCTGGCGATTCGTTTTGCGCTCGCTTTGTCTCATCAGCAAGATTGTCAGCTTCCGTTTATGATGGATGACAGCTTCGTTCATTTCGATCACGTTCGTCTAGGAAGAGTGCTGGAGATGATGAACGAGCTCACACGTTTTGAAACACAGCTGTTTTATTTCACCTGTCATGAGCATATGAAGCAAGCAGCAGAAGATGGACAGATTACGAGTTTAGCAGTTGAATGATTGACAAATAATGACTTATGTTATACTTATATGAGCAGAAACATGGAAGGAGCTTTTATTGAATGGCTAAAGGGATCATGACCTATGATGTCGGCGAACAAGTTGACCTGCATTTATTAATTAAATCATCTACTAAAGGGATTGCGAGTAATGGCAAACCATTTTTAACGTTAATTCTTCAAGATCAAAGTGGAGATATTGAGGCGAAACTATGGGATGCAAAGCAGAATGATGAACAAACCTATGCCGCGCAAACCATTGTGAAGGTAGTAGGCGATATTCATCATTATCGCGGGAGGAATCAGCTGAAACTTAGGAATATACGCCCTGTTGCTGAAAATGAGCAAATTCGAATTGATGATTTTCTCGAAACAGCTCCTATTCCAAAACATGATATGATGGATACGATTATGCAATATATCTTTGATATGAAAAACCCTAATATACAGCGTGTTACAAGGCATTTGCTGAAAAAATATGGACAGGAATTCGCTGACTATCCAGCAGCGACAAAAAACCATCACGAATTTGTCTCTGGTCTTGCTTATCACGTGGTGTCCATGCTGCATTTGGCTAAATCAATTGTTGACCTATATCCATCATTAGATCGAGATCTTTTATATTCAGGCATCATTCTTCATGATTTAGGAAAAGTCAAAGAGCTTTCGGGCCCAGTCTCAACCACCTATACGGTGGAAGGAAATTTAATCGGTCATATTTCGATTATGGTGACAGAAATTGCGAAAGCTGCAGAAGAGCTTGGCATTGATACAGAAGAAATTCTGATTTTACAGCACTTAGTACTGAGTCATCACGGAAAAGGAGAGTGGGGCAGCCCGAAACCACCAATGGTGAAGGAAGCCGAAATACTCCACTATATTGATAATTTAGATGCGAAGATGAATATGATGGATCGTGCACTTGAGCATGTGAAGCCAGGAGAATATACAGAACGTATTTTTGCGCTAGAGAATCGTTCATTTTATAAACCAACCTTTCATCACGAATAACCATGTCAAAACGTCCGTTTATTGCGGGCGTTTTTTTCATAACTTGTCTTCTTTTCGCATAAGCATGTAACACAAAGGAAGAGAGAGCTGTTCTGAAAAAAGGAGGCGATGAAAAAATGTTGTTTTTTCCATGGTGGGTGTATGCATGTATCATTGGCATTATTTTCTGTGCGTATAAATTAATGACAACGGCCAAAGAGGAGCAAGAGATTGATCAATCCTTTATTGAAAAGGAAGGAGAAATTTTTATCGAGCGAATGGAACAAGAAAGAGAGCGCAGACGTCAGGATCAGCAAGTGAAAAGATCACATGATACGGCGGCACATGAAGACTCGATTGCTTAATCAGGTCATATAAAAACCCCTCTGCACGATCACGGCAGAGGGGTTTTTTGTGATTACTGGTTTTGTTGAGGTTGTTGATTTTGTGCGGGTTGTTGAGACTTTTCTTTGAATGTGTTTTCAAGTTCTTTATCTTTTACTTTCACATCGGCATCTTTCACCAATTTGTTTAAGATCGTTTGGATTTCATTTGTGTCTGCTTGTTTTTGATTAAGCAGTTCTTTTTTCAAGTCTGCTTTCATGTCATCGTATTTACCGCGTTCTTCGGTCTTTTTAATGATATGGTAGCCGAATTGTGATTTCACTGGTTTGCTGATTTCATTCACTTTTAGTTTGAAAGCAGCTTTACTGAAGTTCTCGTCCATTTGGCCTTCTTTTGCGAACCAGCCTACATCGCCGCCTTGTGCTGCTGAAGCGGTATCAGTTGAATATTCAGACACAACGGCATCCCATTTTTCACCTTTATCTAATTTCTTTTCCACTTCGTCAGCTGTTTTCTTATCAGCTACTAAAATGTGGCTTGCGCGGATTTTCCCTTTTAGGTCATCGTAATACGCTTTTACTTCTTTATCAGTGATTTTGATGTTAGCTTTGGCAGCCTTTTGAGTCAGCAGCTCATATTTCACTTGATCTTTGATGTAATCTTTTCCGAATTCATCTTGAAGTTGTTTTAAACGATCTTCACCAAGTGTCTTTTTATATTCTTCCATTTTCTTATCAATTTCTTTATCTGATACTTTGTATTTGTCAGCAAGAACCTTTTGTTGAACAAGTAGATTTAAAGCATCTCCACCTGCTTGTTTCTTAAGAGTTGTATAAAGCTCTTCTTTTGTGACATCTCCTGATTTTGTTGTTGCGATGACATCTTTATCACCGCTACTGCATGCGCCAAGAGTTAAAACACTAACTGCTGTTACAGCTGCTAAAGCCATTTTTTTCATTCAAAAAACACTCCTAATCTTTCCAATTTATTTATCATTGCTTGTATCATAACATATTGTGACACGCTGTAAAAAGAAATGCAAATGGGAGGGCATTCGTCTAGTCAAAAATTTGCGCGCGACATACACATATAGTGATCACAAAAAGGAGGCTGAATTATATGGGAGCAGGATATTCTAATGGGTTTGCTTTATTGGTCGTGCTATTCATTTTGCTGATCATCGTTGGTGCAGCATATCTTTACTAATTAAATCGCTGTAACAGAAAGGAGCCGTCCTGCCATGCGTGCGGGCGGTTCTTTTTTCAAACGATGACAGGTGCCTAAACGTTTTCATTTTTTTTGCATACACTGAGCTTAGAACAGAGCAAGAACTGGCAGGAGGTGTTTTTACATGGGAGGAGAAGTCTTTGCTGGCGGTTTTGCACTAGTCGTCGTGTTATTCATCTTATTGATCATTATCGGTGCATCTTGGATTTGCTAATCAATCAATATACACAAAAAGCTGCCATCAAACTGGCAGCTTTTGCTTTGATCTTAAATAGAAATGGTAATTTCAACAAATGATGAGATCAGTAAGATCAGTATCGATACATTGATAAAGCGAAACACCTTATCTTGCCGTTCTTCAGGAATCTCTCTGACAAGGCATAATGTATTAGTAAGCCTGTTTATTGAATACACAATAAACGCGGCAAAGACGATGAAGTAAAATAAAACTATCGGAGATCCCCCCTCTCTATGCTATTCCCATACTACATTACCAAATTTTTTATGAAAAAGATAGAAGTTGGCTTTAAAAACCTCATGATGAGGAAGTTTGGTCAACTAAAATATCAAACTCGTCTTGGGCTTGATCGATGATGCAGGATTTAGGTGCTTTGAGCAGTTTCCATGCAAATAAAAAGTCAGGCAAACAATAGCCTGCATGAATACTTGCGATGATGATAAAATAGTGTGCATACATTGGAAACGCCACGCCTAACACAAAGTAAAGCGGTGAAATCACACAAAATGGACTGAGAAGTGAATAAAGCATTACTTTCTTTGGCACACGCTTCCAGCAATTTCGTTTAAATAGCGTCATTTTTTTCTTGTTTTTCATCACTGGGATCAAGTGAACCACACGGTGGACAAGCAATGTCATAAGTAAAAGTACAGCAAAAAGCGGTGCGTTGTGGCTGCTTAGTCTCGTTTCAGGATGAGTCAGTTGAAAACATAAAAAAGCCATAATGAAAAAAAGTATAGCAAGACTTATGGCTGAAATCAGCAGTCTCGTATAACCATAATCCTTTTCAAGATTAATGGTTTTCCAACAATTCATTTTTCATCCTTCCAATCTTAAAAAACTAATTGAATATCTCAAGATAATTTACTCTTCCTGAGGATAAAAATCAATGGTTTTGTTGAAAAAAAATAAAATGTTGCCTTCATATGGAATAAAGAGAGGAAACTTTGGGTTTTTCAAGAAAAAAAGACAGAAGAGGGAGGTTCGTCTCTTTCGTCAATGAGTAATTTCGGCTAAAATAGAAAGACTAAGAGAAAGAGGGAACGTACATGAGTATTGAGGAACGAATGAGCCAGCTCGAATATTATATGGAACTTTTGCTGACGGCGACCGATATGAGCCGTTATCCATATTATGCATTATTGATCAGGCAGCGGGTATCGAAAGAAGAGGCGAAGGAAATTGAGCGTATTTGTGCTGAGCTTTCAGAGGAAATGGACAAGCAAAAAGCACAAGGCTACGTCATGTTTGACGATATGCTTGCGCTTTTTGCAGGACAGTTAATTGAAAAGCTGGATGTGCATGAGACGATATTTGCATTGCATGATCAAGGGCTGTTTCAGCCGTTAATGAATGAATTTATAAAGATCATTAAACAATTTGATTTGCTTTAGCCGCTTTTTCTGCTGCATCAGTTGAGTCTTCAAGTTCCTCAGGTTTTTTCGTGACTTTTCCTCGCTCATTCAAAAAGTCCTTCTCAATGTTTGAAAACGATTTCTCAAAAATCTCCATGAAATCCTCACCATAGATGTTTCGGATAATACACATCATTTCTAAGATCTCAGGAAACTTTCCGTAAATGTCATGAAGCGGCTGAGCGCCTTTGACAATACCAGTTCGTGCCGGGTCATAATCTTCAAGTAGTTTATGGAATGTCTCTTCGCCTTTTGGCGTTAGCTCAATATACGTATTGCGTTTATCGTTTAACTTTTTAGAAAATTTTAAAAATCCTCGTTCCTCCAGTTTCTTGGAGAAGTTAAACGCCGTTGATACATGCATGACGCCAAACTTTGCAATTTCTGATATTGAAGCTCCTTTTAATTGATACGCAATCCACAAAATATGATGTTCATTGATATTTAGGTTATACGGTTTGATCCACTGCTGCCAGTCCTTTTCAATGGATTTCCAAAGAGCTTTGCTCAATTGGGCCATTCTTTGACTGAATAAAAGTGCTTCTTTTACATCGAAAGGCTGTTCCGAATGATTCATCCATTTCACCTACTTCTCTTTTTCTTGTAATTCTATTATGCCAATAAAATAAAGATTAATAAAGCTGAAAATTCAAGAATTTTTAAAACTCATGAAAAACATTGACAAAATAACCTTTTTTCAACAAAAAAAGTGCGGGATACGCACCCCGCACACTTTTGTAAACGAATATTTTTTCGTGAGTATATTAGTTTTGTAAGGTTTTCTCCAGTTGTTTGAGCTTTTCCTCAATTTCCTGAATTTCCTTTTGCAAGTCCTGCTGGTGAGGTTTGATTTCTTCGCGCCATTGCTGAATCGATGCTTGTAATTCAGTTCCGACTTCTTTAATGACCTCTGCGCTTTCTTTTGCTGTTTCAACAATTTGCTCTTTTAAAGCTTGTCCATCTCTTTTTAATCTTGTCAGCGTATCTTCGAATTTGTCATAGCCGTCTTTCATCTTTCCGCGCACATCTCTGCCAGAAGAGGGAGTCGTCAGGAGCACTGCCGCACCTCCGAGGAGACCGCCTACAAATAATCCTGTTAATAAAGAACGTCCACTAGCCATTCAAATCACCTCTAGTCAAATTTTACACATTCGCATGTTCTCTCTGAGCTGACGATCAGCTTCATTGAACTTCCATACATAGCTTGCTTTATTTTAGCATACTTTTGAAGAAAAGGGAGGGGAGAAGGTTGTCTGTCTTTCTGTTCGTTTTTACGTGTATCGGTATCGTTTTTACAGGTGGTTCTATTCATTATGCAAGACAGCTGGGGTATGCAGGGTCTTATCCGCCAAAACATGTATTAAAGCAAAAAGCACTTGTGTGTGCGGCAGGTGCAGGGATTTCGCTCCTCATTTTGCTGCTGACCCTTTTTCTTTTATAAAAGCATGAAAAAAACCTCTTCATCTATTATGAAGAGGTTCGATTATTCGTTAAGCAACTTCTATCATTCTTGCACGCCTTAGAATGGACTGAGCAATTGGGAAGACAAATACCATGGCAATGGTATTAATCACGGCTGCTGGAAGGACAACGCCCACAAGAAGTGCCGGTAATGCAGCTGGCAGTCCAGTAATTAGTAAAGCGGCAGATAGGAAAATCACGCCGGATACGATGGTTCCAATCGCAGTTAACACAGCGGTCAGCACCACTTTGTTCTTTATCTTCAAGCAAGATAAGAAAAGGGCTAGGAAGATAAAGGCTGTCACTGGTTTATCAATCATATTTGGAATTTGTCCGCCTGGGAAACCCGTTGTTAATGCAGAAATGACGCCAGTTACTAGGGCAATAACCACTACATGCTGTACCTTTGGGAAAAGGATGATGCTTAAAAACATCATGACCAGCATCATATCAGGTTTCATTCCGAAAAAGATGGGCGGGAAAATCGTATGCAAAACAGCTCCCATTGCTGCAAGCAATGACATAATCACTAATTCTTTTGTTTTCATTTCTATGCTCTCCTCTGCTAAGCTCTTAGGACTCTCCAATAATATGGCTCATCATTTATTGCAAGAGTCATCACTTTATATTTCTCGTTATTATAACAAATTTATTTCTCTATAGAAAAGCTTTTTTACTCATTTTCTTGCTGGAACTTTTTCATAAAGTCCGCAAGCTTTTGGCAGTCTTCAATCGATACCGCATTGTAAATAGATGCTCTGCATCCACCGACAGAACGATGGCCGGCAAGTCCAACCATTTGTTCCTGCTTTGCTTTCTCTACAAAGGAAGCAGTGAGCGAATCATCACGAAGGGTAAACGTGACATTCATATGCGAACGGCTGTCAGTGCGTGCGTGTCCTTTGTAAAAACCGCCGCTTTGATCAATTGTGTCGTAGAGAATGCCTGCTTTTTGTTCATTGCGTTTTTCCGCTGCTTCTACGCCGCCAGCCTGTTTGACATGCTCAAGGACGAGAGACAGCATATAAATCGCAAAAGTCGGTGGTGTGTGATAAAGAGAGTTGGCTTTTGCGTGTGTTGAATATTTTAATATTTTCGGTGTGCTGCTTTTCTCTTTCTCTAATAAACGTTTGCGCGCGATCACAATCGTGATACCAGAAGGCCCTAAGTTTTTTTGTGCCCCAGCATAAATGAAATCAAATTGAGAAACATCGATTTTTTTGCTGAGAATATCACTGGACATATCTGCAATGAGCGGCAATGACGTGTCTGGGAACGTTATCCATTGAGTGCCGAAAATCGTATTGTTTGATGTGATGTGTAAGTAAGCGCCATCTGTTAAACCGGAGGCATCTACTTCTGGAATATACGAGTAGTTGTCGTCTTCACTTGAAGCAAACACAGATGTTTCACCAAACCCTTTTGCTTCTGATAATGCTTTTTCTGACCAAGCGCCTGTTTGAATGAAATGAGCCGTTTCGCCTTCATGTAAGAAGTTCATAGGAATCATCGCAAATTGAAGACTAGCTCCGCCCTGTAAAAAGAGGACTTCGTAATCTTCAGGAATGTCCATCAGTTCCACCAACAGTGCTTTTGCCTTATTGTGGACTTCTTCATATTCACCGCTGCGATGAGACAGCTCCATCACAGACATCCCAGTTTGTTTAAAATCAACAAGTTCTTCCTGTGCTTTTTGAAGCACTTCTAGCGGCAGTGCCGCCGGACCAGCATTAAAATTCGTCGTTCGCTTCATCACAATCTCTCCCTATTTCTCGCGTTAATGGATCAAAAGATAAAACCATCCTATCACAAATTTGAAGCAATTGGACAAAAAATTTGAATCGTTCTAAATATCTTACTATTAAGAGATGGAGGGGATAAAAAGGGGGTAGAAATAAGAAAAACCTCATCTATTAAGATGAGGTAAGCCGCGTGTGGATGGCAGAAGAAATATCTTTTAAATCCTCTGACGTGTATTGCTCTTGATGTGATTTCCATACGGCACCAAAGCCATCGCCTTTTCCGTAGCGCGGAATGATATGCATATGGTAATGGAACACAGATTGTCCGGCTTTTTCGCCGTTGTTGTTCAGAAGGTTTAACCCAATTGGTTCAAATTCCTGTTTGATTGCTCTTGAAATTTTCGGAATCGCTTGGAAGTAGTGATTAGACACTTCTGGTGTCATCTCGTAGATATTTTCTTTATGTATTTTCGGGATTACAAGGGTATGTCCTTTTGTTACTTGGCTAATATCTAGAAAAGCCAATACATGCTCGTCTTCATATACTTTTGCACATGGAATGTCTCCATCAATGATCTTGCAAAAAATACAGTCGCTCACGCCATGTCACTCCTCATTCATTTTCTTTTATCGTATCACAAAAAGAAACAAAAAAGAAAACAGGACAAGCGAACTCCTTTGGTCGCTCATCCTGCTCCTGCAGAAGAAATGCTGATGCTTTCATTCGATATGCCTTTTGAATTCTCTATTTACTGAAATAAAGAATTCATATGCCTGCTATTTCTGCCGTAAACACCTCATTTGACGTTTTGGTTTGTCGTATACATATTGTATAGGACACAAAAATCAAGAATCAGTGAAGCAAAACAGAAGCTAAGGTTTTTAGATGAAAAACCAACTTGTCATGCGGTTCTTTGCCTTTAACAAACACCTCATTTACTTATTGGTCATCAAGTTCATTTCTTCTACATACATTATGATGACCAAAGCGCCTATTTTTTATTCATGCCCGGTTATAGGTAAACATTTCAAATTACCTTTCGTTTTTGTTACTATAAAGGAAAAAAGAAAGAAAGGAACGAATTCATGTCCCTTCTCACTGTAAAAGATGTAACGGGTGGATATACGAAGAATCCCGTTCTAAAAAATATCTCATTTGAATTAGAAAGAAATCAAATCGTCGGTCTCATCGGCTTAAACGGGGCGGGGAAAAGCACAACCATTCGCCATATCATTGGGCTCATGAAACCGCATAAAGGTGTCATTGAATTGAATGGACGAACTCTTCAAGACGATCAAGAGGCGTATCGTTCGCAATTTACGTTTATTCCAGAAACACCTGTATTATATGAAGAATTAACCTTAAAAGAGCATTTAGAGCTGACAGCGATGGCTTACGGTCTGTCAAAGGAACAATTAGATGAACGTCTGCCGTCATTGCTGAAAGAATTTCGAATGGAGAAACGGCTGAAATGGTTCCCTGCTCATTTTTCAAAAGGAATGAAGCAGAAGGTCATGATTATGTGTGCATTCCTTGTTGAACCAGAACTGTATATCATCGATGAACCGTTTTTAGGGCTTGATCCTCTTGCGATTAATGCACTTCTTGAACGGATGAATGCTGCGAAGAAAAACGGCGCAAGTGTCCTGATGTCGACGCATATTTTGGCGACAGCTGAGCGCTATTGTGATTCCTTTATTATTTTGCACGAAGGGGAAATCAGAGCGAAAGGAACACTGACAGAGCTGAGAGAACAGTTCAATATGAGAGATGCGACACTCGATGATCTTTATTTGGAATTAACAAAGGAAGAAAGCTATGAGTAAAACGACGCAAACCATTTGGAAATCCCGATTAGAGGAACACATACAAGATACAAGAAAATATTTAAAATACATGTTCAATGATCATCTTGTCATTGTGCTCATTTTTTTCCTTGCAGGCGGAGCGAGCTGGTATAGTAACTGGCTCAAACAGATTCCGGCTCACTTCCCATCCTACTGGGTCATGGCAGTTGTTTTTTCATTGGTGCTGACAAGCTCTTACGTGCGTACGTTGATCAAAGAAGCAGATCTCGTGTTTTTGCTTCCTTTGGAAGGGAAGATGGAGCCTTATTTAAAACAAGCTTTTAATTTTAGCTTCATTTCTCAGCTGTTTCCTCTTATTGCCGTATCCATTGTTGCACTTCCGCTTTATTCTGCGGTGTCTTCAGGCGGCCTCAAGATGTATGTGCTGATATTGGCGCAAATGATTTTGATCAAGGGTGTGAATACAGCAATTCAATGGAGGATCACTTATTTTCAAGGAAAACAGATCAGATGGCTTGATGCAGTCCTTCGTTTTCTATTGAATATGATTTTGATCTATACCGTTTTACAGGCATCCTATGCAATCGCAATCGTTTTTTATCTGATCTATGGTGTCTATCTCGTTTACTTAACCAATGCAGTAAAAAAACAGCCTTTTCAATGGGAATTGCATATTTCTGACGAATTAACACGAAAACAGCGCTTTTATCGTTTGGCCAATTTATTTACAGATGTGCCTCATTTAAAGAAACAGGTGAAAAGAAGAGCATACATGGACTGGCTTTTGCAGTTTGTTCCGTATGACCAGCGTAAAGCTTTTTCTTACATGTATGTGAGGGCGTTTTTACGTTCAAATGACTATTTTGGTCTCGTGTTTAGGCTAACCGCCGTGTTTGTGCTGATTATTTTGTATACAGGTGCAGCAGGCTGGGTGGGTGCGCTGCTTGTCTTGTTCACCGTGTTTATCACAGGTGTACAGCTTGTGCCGTTAACGAAGCACTTTGCCCATCTTTCATTACAGGCACTTTATCCAGTTGCTCAGCAAGAAAAGGATCGGAGCTTTTTTGTTCTCGTTCGTAATGTGCTTATTATTCAATCGATATTGCTGAGCTGTGCAGTACTCCCGGCAGGAGGATGGCAGGGAAGTGGACTTGCCCTTCTGATTTCGCTGGCATTTGTGCTTGTCCTCTTCAAGCCTTACGTACTCAGTCGATTAAAAAAGATGAGATAAGCGGAGATATGTTTCTGACAGCGAGCGTATGATGACATCAAGGAGGGGACCGGATGAATGCAGCTGAACGGGAGTTATATGAAGAAGCCATTCTTTTTCAAACGCGTTTTTTAAGAAAACCTTCGAAGATCGAACGGTTTTCAAAAGGAGTTCAGCAGCAGGTGAACCGCAAAATCCCTGCTCGATTTCATCAAGTCATCACAAGTGCGGTCAAAACAATGGTTGAATCCACCGTATCAGGATCGCACTTCACTTCATTTTCGGTGATTGATGAGCAATTATCTATCATCGAGCGAAATGAACTGGCAAAGGAGAAAGTGAAGTACTATCAAAAGGCAGCTGCGATCGAAGGAATTGGAACAGGTGCAGGTGGTATATTGCTCGGTATGGCAGACTTTCCGCTGTTGCTTAGCATTAAGATGAAATGTCTTTATGAGCTGGCATGTATTTATGGCTTTGATTTGTCTCAAAAAGAGGAAAGACTCTTTTTGCTCTGTATATTTCAACTCGCCTTTTCCGGCAGTGAACATCGTCAAAAAATGATGAACATCATAGATGATTGGGAAACGAGCTGCGAGGAAATGGATTGGTACAGCTTTCAGCAGGAGTATCGAGATTACATTGACCTAGTGAAGCTATTTCAATTAATGCCGATCGTCGGAGCCGCTGTTGGCGGTGTGGCAAATCATCAGCTGACAGGACAGCTTGGAGATGTCGCTCGTCATGTGTTTCACTTACGAGTGTTGAAAGAAATGAAATAGAAAAGCCGCTGGCGACAGCGGCATCAGCGTGTAGACAAACCCTCGCATTCGTTGTCAGGTCTGCGTTCCGGTGCTCACGAATGTTCAATTCGCTCCGCTCCGGTACTCGTCCTTCCTAGACTTCAAAGGTTTTCTATCACACTGAAAAGAAGACAAAGGGCTAAAATAAAAATCATTTTAGCCCTTTGTCAATAATCTAAAGCCGCTGGCGACAGCGGCTTTTTTTCATTCATCGTAGGAAAGGACGGCACGGGCGAGTACCTTTGCTGCGACAGGCATTGCTTTTTCGTTGATATCAAATTTTGGGTGATGATGGGGATACACGTCTTGGCTGTTTTCAGGCATGGCGCCTGTGTAAAAGAAGGTACCAGGGACATGCTGAAGGTAGTAAGCAAAATCTTCTCCACCCATTTGGGTTTCCGCTTCTTTTACTTCTGTGACACCTTCTGTCTGTTTTGCGATGTCAGCAATATATTCAGTCGGCTTTGGATGATTTTTGACAGCAGGATATCCTCTCACATATTCATATGTGTAGTCGGCATCATGCATGTCGCACACCCCTTTCACGACCTGTTCAATTTCTCGTTCGATGGTGTGTCGTGCACTTTCTTCAAAGGATCGTGCAGTACCAGTTAAAACAGCTGAATCTGCAATGACGTTAAAAGCATTCTCTGCCACAAAACCTCCAACAGATACAACAGCAGAATCAACTGGATTGACTTTACGGGCAACGACTTGCTGCAGGTTTGCGACGATTTGTGAACCGATGAGTACAGCATCTTTCGTTAAGTGAGGCTGGGCGCCGTGTCCGCCTTTCCCCTGAACTCGAATAGAGAAGCGATCGGCGGCTGCCATAAAGTTCCCGCTTTTATAAAGAACGGTGCCACAAGGCTCTGGAGACCAAAGGTGCGTACCGAATATGACATCGACACCGTCTAAGCAGCCGTCTTCAATCATTGGTTTTGCACCGCCTGGCGCATATTCTTCTGCGTGCTGATGAATGAGGACGATTTTCCCTTTTAATTGATCGCGGTGCTCATTCAAGATTTTCGCTAAGACAAGTAGTGTCGCTGTGTGCCCATCGTGCCCGCATGCATGCATCACACCTGGCTTTGTTGATTTGTAAGGCACTTCCTTTTCATCATGGATGGGAAGTGCATCAAAATCAGCCCTGAGGGCAATCGTCGGCCCCGGAGAAGCTCCTTCGATAAAGGCGAGTACACCATGGCCGCCCACCTGTGTACGTGTTGGTATATGTAATGTGTCATAGTAGTTGGCGATGAAAGCGGCTGTTTCTTCTTCCTGGAAAGAAAGTTCAGGATTCATGTGGAGATGGCGTCTAATTTCAACCATTTCCTCATAATGTTCATCAAGACGTTCATTAATGCTTTTTTGTAAAGTGGATATTGTCATTGAGTCGAAAACCTCCTTCATGCTCTTTTACTGATTGTATGGTAATTGTTAGAATCTTTCAACAGAAGAGGATTTCGCATGCTGCATCAAAAGGTCATTTTACATAAAAGTCGAAGTTGATATGAAGCGGGGAAAGGGAGGAATCGTGTTGGGAAGCTGTCCAAATTGTTCAAAAGCATTTTCTTTCGCTGAAAAGTTTCAATTATCACATACGAAAATGATGATGTGTCCAAGCTGTCGTCATCAAGTCAAAGAAACCTTTGTCTCCAAGATGAGTTTTTTCATGATCTGCTTGATTCCGCTATTGGTGATGCTCATTCAATTGAAAGGTGCTTCACCTATGTTGAAGTGGCCGATCTTATTAGGATGGATACTATTGAATTTCTATGTGCTTCAGCCGATCATTCATCGGTACGAGCTGACATCACGAATAAAATGAAAAGCCCAGCTATTGGGCTTTTTTTCATGAAAAAAAGAAGTGCTGAAAGCAGCACTTCCTTAATTGTCTGTAACGGCATGATAGGATGTGAGAAAAGCAGGACGAGAGAAGATGGAGCCAGTATCCTCATTTGGCTGAAAGAACGCTTCTGATTCTTGAAAGTCTTCAAATAAGTCCTCTGATTCCCAAAGTGTCATAATCAAATACACTTCTTCATCTTTTTTCGGTCTTAACACTCGAAGAGCCTGGAAGCCCCGCTGATGTTCTGAGATGTTCGTCTTCTTCTGAAAAGTAGATTCAAAAAGTGCTCTGCTTTCAAGCTTCACAGGGATATGATTCAAGGTGACGAAGCCAGATTGGACTAGCTCACCTTTCGCATAAATCACATCATAGGCATGAGGGGCTTTAAAAACAGTCTCGCCCTCCGTCTCATGGAAAAGAGCTGCTTGTTCTTTTCCGACCATATAAAGCAGATTCTCCTGATCGTGTTTCTTTGCGATTTTATGCAAGAAATCTGCTGTTCCATATGTGATATAGACATTCATCTAAACCGCCTCCTGCTTGATAGTATAACAAAAGAATGATATATAATTCTTTGGTAGTCAATCCATAAAACATATTATGAAGCAATACATCCCATACTATCCGTATAAAGGAATGAGGTGACCTAATTTGAAGAAAAAGAAGATAATCATTCCATTAGTCATTGCAGGAAGTACCATCGTACTTTCATTTATTGGCTATCTGACCATTTTATTTTTAGGACATTATGTCATAGATGAAAAGAAGCTTGTTTTTCATGCTTCATCCCAAATCATTGATCAGAATGGAAAAGAACTTACAAGTATGTATTCAGAAAATCGGGACCCTGTCTCATTAAAGGAGGTACCTGATAAAGTAGCGAAAGCTTTTGTGGCTGTCGAGGACAAACGATTTTATGAGCATCATGGAATTGATGCACAGTCAATTTCAAGGGCGGTTTATCGAGATATATTAGCAGGAGGAAAGGTAGAGGGCGGCAGTACAATCACTCAGCAGCTCGCAAAAAATATTTTTCTCACAAATGACAAAACCTTTCTTCGTAAAACAAAAGAAGTCATTATTGCCATTAATTTAGAAAGAGATTATTCAAAGGATAAACTGCTCGAGATGTATCTGAATCAGCTTTACTTCGGTCATGGCGTCTACGGTATTCAGGCAGCAGCCAATTATTACTTTAGTAAAGATGTGAAAGATTTAACTGTCAGCGAAGGGGCTACACTCGCTGCGATGCCAAAAGCGCCGTCTACTTACTCGCCTGTTTTTCACCCTGATAAAAATAAACAAAGGCGGGACACCATCCTTAATTTAATGAATGAGCAAGGATATTTATCTTCATCAGAAACAGTGGAAGCAAAAGGGAGAACACTAGGCATTCATTTGAAAAAGAAATCAGAAACGCCTTGGGTGGACAGCTATGTCGATCTCATCATTAAGGAAGCAGAGTCAGAGTATGCCATTTCACATGAACAATTGCTTCAAGGCGGTTATACCATTACAGTTCCAATCGATATGAATCTGCAAAAGGTCGCCTACGATGCGATGAAAAACAACCGTTATTTCCCGGGAAAAAGCGGTTCTCCTGAAAGCAGCGCCGTCTTTATTGATAACGAGTCTGGCGGAGTAAAAGCAGCGATTGGAGGACGAGAATATCAAGCAAGGGGCTATAACAGGGTTACCGCTGTTAGACAGCCTGGATCTGTTTTCAAGCCGATCGCGGTATATGGACCTGCTCTGCAGGAGAAAAAATTCCGGCCTTATTCCCTGCTTGAAGACAAAGAAAAAAGCTATGACGGCTATTCACCAAAGAATTATGATGGGCAGTATGAAGGCAGGGTCACGATGGTGGAGGCCCTCATGAAAAGTAAGAATACAGCTGCGGTGTGGACATTAAGCGAGCTTGGTATTGATACCTCGAAATCATATCTCGAGAAAATGGGAATGGAGATTTCGGATAAAGGACTTGCCATGGCACTTGGCGGCTTAGAAAAAGGGGTTTCTCCACTTCAAATCGCTGGAGCCTTCCACACATTTGCAAATGAAGGCGTATATAAAAAGCCTTTCTTCATTCAAAAAATCACCAATGATGAAGGAGAAACGGTAGAGAAGAATCGCAGTAAGCCAGAACGAGTGTTTAGCGTGCAGAATGCTTGGAATATGACAAGAATGCTGCAGCAAGTCGTCAAAGGCGGAACAGCCCAGAGCGGTTCATATGCTGGAGATTTAGCAGGTAAAACAGGCACGACCACATATTCAGGTGTGAAAGGTGCAACAAAAGATGCTTGGTTTGCCGGCTATACGCCTAGTACAACGGGTGCGATCTGGATGGGGTATGACAAAACCGATAACAGTCACTATTTAACTGGCGGCAGTCAATACCCAGTGCAGCTGTTTAAAGATATTTTAACGACAGCCCAAATCACCAATGAAACGTTTGAAAAACCAGAGGGTATTAAAGAACTTCAATCGCCAATCCATTTAGAGGGACTTTCAGGATTTGAAGCCCGCTATGCGTTTAAAATCAAAGGGTTGTTTACATTAGAGCTGTCTTGGGACAAGCAGGAGGATAAACGGGTTGAATACCGTATTTATGAAAAGAGAAATGGAAACGAGACGATGATCGATTCAGTGACAGGCGTGGGCAGCTACACAATGCCGTATGCCAATGTGTTTTCAGATGCGGAGTATAAGGTGGTTCCATATAATACCCAAACGCAAGAAGAGGGAGAAGGCAGTCCGTATGTCAAGCCAGAGGCTTTTGGACGTTAATATTCGGCGATTTTTTGAACATTGAGCCGCTTTAGTATACCGTGCCTTGAAAAAGCGGTATAGTAAAAGCAGTGTTTGAGCCTTATACAAAGAGCGTGTAAGGCGAAAGGTGGAATGAAAGGTAATGGGAAAAACGAAGGCTTTTAATGACACGTTCTTAAAGGCGTGCAAAGGGGAAAAAACAGACCATGTACCAGTTTGGTATATGAGACAGGCAGGACGCTCACAGCCTGAATATCGTGCCCTTAAAGAAAAATATGGGCTATTTGAAATTACGCATCAGCCAGAGTTATGTGCTTATGTAACAAGACTTCCTGTAGAACAATATGGTGTAGATGCCGCTATTTTATATAAAGATATTATGACCCCGCTTCCGGCTATTGGAGTGGACGTTGAAATTAAAAATGGAATTGGACCTGTGATTGATTCACCGATTCGGACAAAAGCAGATATTGAACGTCTTGGGGAACTTCATCCTGAAGAAGACCTGCCATATGTGCTTGATACCATTCAGCTTTTAACGAAGGAGCAGCTGAATGTACCGCTCATTGGTTTTGCCGGTGCACCATTTACGATGGCAAGCTATATGATTGAAGGCGGCCCATCTAAAAACTATCATAAAACAAAAGCGCTGATGTACAGTGAGCCTGAGACATGGATGCTGCTCATGAACAAATTAGCTGATATGACGATCACGTACATACGTGCGCAGGTAAAAGCAGGGATCAGTGCGTTTCAAATCTTTGACTCATGGGTTGGTGCTTTAAATGCAGCAGATTACCGGACATTCATTAAACCTGTCATGCAGCGAATTTTTACAGAGTTGAAGAGTGAAAATGTACCAATGATCATGTACGGAGTTGGGGCAAGCCATCTGGTGAAAGATTGGCATGACCTGCCGCTAGATGTCGTTGGACTGGATTGGCGTATGAGTGTAGACGAAGCTCGAAAAGAAGGGCTCGCAAAAACGTTACAAGGGAATCTTGATCCAACGATCTTACTTTCTCCTTGGGAAGTCATTGAAGAGAGAGCAAAAGATATTTTAGATCAAGGGATGAAATCAGATCACTTCATCTTTAACTTAGGTCATGGGGTATTTCCAGATGTTTCACCAGATACGTTAAAGAAGCTGACCGATTTTATTCACGACTATTCAGCTAAACATAAAAAAACATCCATCTAAACTATTTCAAATGATCTGAAGGAGTGTTGGTTGTGGAGAAAAAGAAAATGGGGCTTCTTGTCATGGCATATGGCACCCCATATAAAGAAGAAGACATTGAGCGTTATTATACACATATTCGTAGAGGCAGAAAGCCGGAGCCAGAAATGCTGCAAGATTTAAAGGATCGCTACAAGGCAATCGGCGGTATTTCTCCTTTATCAAAAATTACAGAGCAGCAGGCAAATGGTTTGTGTGAGCACTTGAATGACATTCAAGACGACATTGAATTTCATGTCTACATTGGCTTAAAACATATCGAGCCTTTCATTGAGGATGCAGTTGCTGAAATGCACAAGGACGGCATTACAGAAGCTGTGAGTATCGTTCTTGCGCCGCATTTCTCAACCTTTAGTGTGAAATCGTATAACAAACGTGCACAAGATGAGGCAGACAAGCTGGGCAATTTACAGATTACGTCTGTTGAAAGCTGGTACGATGAGCCGAAGTTTGTGGACTATTGGGTGAAACAAGTGAAGGATACGTATGCATCAATGAGTCAAGAGGAACGAGATTCCGCGATACTTATTGTGTCTGCTCACAGTCTGCCTGAAAAAATTATTGCAGCAGGAGATCCATATCCTGATCAGCTCGCACAATCGGCCAAAATGATTGCGGAAGGTGCGGGAATTGAACACTATGAAATTGGCTGGCAAAGTGAAGGCAACACGCCGGATCCATGGCTTGGACCAGACGTGCAAGACTTAACGCGGGATTTATTTGAACAAAAAGGCTATCAAACATTCGTGTATGTGCCTGTTGGTTTTGTCGCTGATCATCTTGAAGTGTTATACGACAACGATTATGAATGTAAAGTCGTGACAGATGAAATTGGTGCAGCCTACTATCGTCCAGAAATGCCAAATGCGAAACCAGCATTTATTGATGCTCTGGCAACAGTCGTATTAAAGAAGCTTGACGAAAGCAAGTAATCATATAAAAGAAGGCGATCCTATGCATGACAATCAAAAACACCTTGTCATCATTGGCGGTGGCATCACTGGTTTAGCCGCCGCCTTCTATTTGGAAAAGGAAGTCGAAGAAAAAGGTCTTCCGATTCAAATATCTCTTATTGAAGCGAGCCCTAGGCTAGGTGGAAAAATACAAACATTATATAAAGACGGCTACATCATCGAACGTGGACCTGATTCATTTTTAGAAAGAAAGGTCAGTGGACCGCAGCTGGCTAAGGATGTTGGTTTGTCCGATCAGCTCGTCAATAATGAAACTGGGCAAGCGTATGTACTAGTCAACGAAACCCTTCATCCGATGCCAAAGGGTGCTGTGATGGGTATTCCAACTCAAATCAGCCCATTTATTACAACTGGTCTTTTTTCAGTTGCGGGAAAAGCGAGAGCAGCGATGGATTTCGTGTTGCCAAAAAGCAAGCAGACCGAAGATCAGTCGCTTGGTGAATTTTTTAGAAGACGTGTGGGTGATGAGGTCGTTGAGAATTTAATCGAGCCGCTTCTATCAGGCATTTACGCAGGGGATATTGACCGCCTGAGCTTAATGTCCACCTTCCCGCAATTTTATCAAACAGAACAGCAGCATCGCAGTTTGATTCTTGGGATGAAAAAATCACAGCAGCATGCGAAAGCACAGCAAGTGACTGCGAAAAAACAAGGACAGTTCCAAACGATCAATCAAGGACTGCAGTCGCTTGTGGAAGCAGTAGAAAGTAAGCTCAAGCTGACAACGGTGTATAAAGGGACAAAAGTGAAGCAGATTGAAAAAACAGAGGGAGGCTATGGTGTGCAATTAGACAGCGGTCAAACGCTTTTTGCCGATTCAGCCATTGTCACGACTCCGCATCAATCGATCTATTCCATGTTTCCTCAAGAAGCAGGGCTTGAGTATTTGCATGACATGACCTCTACTTCTGTTGCAACGGTAGCACTCGGTTTTAAAGAAGAGGATGTTCATAATGAATATGACGGCACTGGTTTTGTCATCTCAAGAAACAGTGATTTCTCTATTACGGCCTGTACATGGACAAACAAAAAATGGCCGCATACAGCTCCGAAAGGAAAAACGCTATTGCGTGCGTACGTCGGAAAAGCTGGCGACGAATCGATTGTCGAGCAGTCAGACAGTCAAATCGTCAGCATCGTGCTTGAAGATTTAAAGAGAATCATGGATATTAAAGCAGATCCAGAATTGACGACAGTGACTCGCTGGAAGACCAGTATGCCGCAATATCACGTCGGTCATCAAAAAGCTATTTCGAACATGCGAGAAACGTTTAAGCAATCATATCCTGGTGTTTATATCACAGGTGCTGCTTTTGAAGGTGTTGGAATCCCTGATTGTATTGATCAAGGAAAAGCCGCCATCTCAGAAGCTGTATCGTATCTATTTTCATAAAAAACAACTCCCTTTTCTGTCATGGAAAGGGAGTTTTTCATGTTCGAATCATTCGAAAAGAGTTGGGAATCATAAATGTGAACAAAGTTGTTGCATCCGGGGAAAAGGATATGGTATATTACTTTCTGTACTTAATGACCAAAACGTTCAAATAGTCATTTCGGGAGTGAGATCATGAGTGTTGATAGGAGACAAATGATTTTAGATGGTGCGACGAAGGCATTTACTCAATTCGGGTATAAAGCGACCACAATGGACCTCGTGGCGAAGCTTGCCAACGTCGGGAAAGGTACCATTTATACATTTTTCAAAAACAAAGAAGAGTTGTTCGATGAAATTTTCACATCCCTTTTACTAGAGATGAGGAAAATTGCGGATGAGGCGATTGATGAGAAGAATAGTTTCTCTGAAAACCTTCACTTAGCACTCTTTGCAATTTTAGAATTTCGAAAAAACCACCAGCTCACAATTAAGATTTTTCAGGAAAATGCGGAGCTTGGCACGTCAGCGGTCAAGGAAATGATCGAAAAGATGGAGCAGATGATCATTCGCTATATCAAAATGAAAGTACAAGAAGCGATGGATAAAGGCGACATTAAGCCTTGTGATCCTGAATTGACTGCATTTGTGATGGTGAAATTATATATTGCACTGATTTTTGATTGGGAAAAGCGATACGAGCCTTTAACAAAAGAAGAGGTAGCCGAATCGCTGGAGCTTTATGTCTTAAAAGGACTATCTGCAACAACATAATTTTTTTTGAGTTCATATGACCAAATTTTATATTTAGTCATTCATCTATGGGAGGAAAACAGCAATGAATTTAATTCGGAATCAATGGAAAGACATTGTAACGAGCAAAAAACTACTGATCCCGATTTTAGCTGTCTTATTTATTCCGCTGATTTACAGTGGTGTATTTTTAAAAGCATATTGGGATCCATATGGTACAGTTGATCAACTGCCTGTAGCGGTTGTTAACTTGGATGAAGGCAGTCATTATGACGGGAAAACCCTTCATGTCGGCGATGATTTAGTGAAGGAATTAAAGAAAAACGATAATTTCAAATGGAATTTTGTCGATAGTGAAGAGAAGGCCGTAAAGGGATTAAATAACGAGGATTATTATCTCGTTGTGGAAATACCAAAAGACTTCTCGAAAAATGCAAGTACAGTGTTAGATAAACATCCGAAAAAATCGAATCTGAAATATTATACGAATCCAGGCGCAAACTATGCGGCGTCACAAATTGCGAATAATGCCATTATCAAATTAAAAGATTCGGTTTCAAAGGAAGTCACAAAAAATTACGCCGAGGTCATCTTTGATAACTTCAAAACGATTGCAAAAGGATTAGATCAAGCAAGCGATGGCGCGAAGAAAATTGATGACGGAACAAAAAGCGCAAAAGATGGCAGTACAAAGTTAAAAGACAACTTAGCCAAATTGGCTGAAGGTACGTTAACCTATAGCGAAGGTGTTCATCAGTTCGCAGGGAAAATGGGTGAACTGAACACAGGCATACAGTCTCTAGACAGTGGGCTCGGTCAGCTCTTAACAGGCTATCAAACCATTGATCAGAAATTTGGAGATCTTGGTACAGGAATTGATACATTAACCGAAGGATTAAACACAAGCCGTGAAGGACATCAGCAGCTCGCTTCTAAAATGCCGCAATTCACAGCGGGCATTGAGCAGCTAAACAATAAAGCACAATCCTTTTCAGAAAAAATTACAGCAGTAGAAAAAGTCTTATCGTCACCAGAATTAGCGAATCTTGAAAAGATGGCGCCTAAACTCGATCAGGTGAAAAAAGACGCAAAAACGTTCAGTACAAAACTTGCTTCATTAAAAGAAGCATTATCAAATCGAGATGCTAAAGTAAAAAGCATTATCCAAAACAGCTCCATGACAGATGAAGAGAAAAAGGCGGCAATGGATCAGCTGAACAGTCTGCCTAAAATCGAACTGCCTGATCTGTCTGGACTCGAACAAAGCTTAGCGGCCTTGCAGGAACTGCCTGATGCAAGTGAGGTACAGTCTGCGGTTGCATCTGCAAAAGCTCAGCTGCAGCAAGTCAAACAGCTGCCAAAGAAAACAGAACAGCTGTACACGTCTACAGTCGCGATACAAAATGCGATCGACCAAATGACATCTGGTACGAATAAATTGTATCAAGGTGCATTGAAGCTTCAAACAGGTCAAGGCCAATTACAAGATGGCCTGCAAACAGCAAATGGAAAGCTTGATACGGCGAAAAGCGGAGCGGATAAGCTTGCAAGTGGATCAAGTCAGCTTAGCGCAGCGTTAAATAAGCTAGAAAGTGGTTCAACAAATATCCAAAGCAATACATCTAAGCTTGCCGAAGGCTCAAAATCGCTTGATAAAGGATTGGGAGATTTAAAGAGCGGTACAGGTAAACTGTCCAATAAATTGAAAAGCGCTGCTGATGAAACAGGTGAAATTGATGCAAATCAAGACAATTACAATATGATTGCAAGCCCTGTTAAAACAGAAAACGATACAGCGAAAAAGATTGATAATTATGGAACAGGGCTCACGCCTTATATTTTATCCATGGGACTCTTTGTTGGGGCTCTAATGCTCACCGTTGTATTCCCAATGAAAGACCCTGCTGGACGCCCTAGAAATGCGTTTGAATGGTTTGTCAGCAAATATAGCGTGCTTTTGCTTGTCGGTATCCTGCAAGCAGTCATTGCAAGTACTATGCTCATCTTTGGGCTTGGTCTTGAGGTGGAAAGTCTCTGGCGCTTCTATCTCTTTGCGATCGTCGTCAGTCTGACATTCTTAGCGATTATTCAGCTGCTAGCCACAACAATGGGGAACCCAGGACGCTTCATTGCCGTCATTATCTTAGTTCTTCAGCTCGCAGCAAGTGCTGGTACATTCCCGCTTGAGCTTGTGCCGAAATTCTTCCAAGTCATTCATAGTCTGCTTCCAATGACATATACAATCAATGGATTTAGAACGATCATTGCAAGCGGTGATGACAGCTATTTATGGCACCAAGCAGCGATTCTTGGAACAGTTGCGATCATCATGATGGCGGCAACAACCGCATACTTTGCTTGGAACGTAAGAAAAATGAAACAAGACGAAGCTTAATCAATGAATCCTTTCTCTTGATAGAGGAAGGATTTTTGATTTGAAATTAGACTTCTTGAACCCGAAGCGATATATTTTAAGAAGAGATGCTATAAAAGGCATACATGGAAGGAATTGCTTTCAGACAAAGGAGGAAATGCCGAATGACAACTGAAGTAAACGAAACCGTTCAGCTGATTCAAAAGCTCGTATCGATCCCAAGTCCGTCAGGGAATACAGAAAAGGTGATTGGCTTTGTTGAACGCTTTTTACAGGATGTAAATATTGAGACAAAACGAAATCGAAAGGGCGGCTTAATTGCCACTATTAAAGGAACCGATGATAAGGAACACCGCATGCTGACAGCACATGTCGATACGCTTGGTGCGATGGTAAAGGAGATTAAATCAAATGGACGGCTTCGTCTTGCACTCATTGGAGGCTTTCAGTATAACTCAATCGAAGGTGAATACTGTGAAATTGAAACCGCTTCAGGCCATACATACACAGGAACCATTCTTATGCATCAAACGTCAGTTCATGTCTATGCGGATGCGGGAAAAGCAAAACGAAACCAAGAGAATATGGAGATCCGACTCGATGAAAAGGTGCAAAATGCAGACGATGTCAAAGCACTTGGCATTCAAGTAGGGGACTTTATCTCATTTGATCCTAGAGTGGAAGTGACGTCTTCAGGTTTTATTAAATCAAGACACCTTGATGACAAGGCAAGTGTGGCGCTCTTGCTGCGACTCATCCACCGCATTCAAAAGGAAAACATCACATTGCCGCATACGACGCACTTCTTAATTTCCAATAATGAAGAGATTGGCTACGGTGGAAATTCCAATATTCCAGAAGAAACGGTGGAATACCTCGCTGTCGATATGGGAGCTATCGGCGATGGTCAATCAACAGATGAATACAGTGTGTCTATTTGTGTGAAGGACTCAAGCGGTCCTTATCATTATGGATTACGCAAGCATTTAGCCGCATTAGCAGAGGAGAACAATATTGATTACCGTCTAGATATTTACCCTTATTACGGCTCTGATGCATCAGCAGCCATTAGAGCAGGGTATGATATCATTCATGGACTGATTGGTCCTGGCATAGATTCCTCGCATGCATTTGAACGAACACATGAAGATTCTCTCGTCCATACAGCGAATCTCCTTTATCACTATGTTCAATCAGAATTAATCACGGCATAAAAAAAGAACCCCGATAGATGGGGTTCTTTTTCGTTAGCTTGAAAGCTGTGTCGGTTCAGGTACTTCTTGTCCAGTCATCACGCGATGTCCTTTTTCAGGGTCATATTGTCCTTCCCATTTAGACATCACAACAGCTGCAAGTGCATTTCCTGTTAAGTTAACAACTGTTCGCGCCATATCCATGATACGATCCACACCTGCAATAAATGCAAGACCTTCAGCAGGTACACCGATCGTTCCTAATGTTGCGAGTAATACAACAAAGGAAGTGCCAGGAACGGCAGCCATTCCTTTAGATGTCACCATCAGTACAAGAACAAGTGTGAGCTGCTGGACGATCGTGAGGTCAATGCCATATACCTGTGCAAGGAAAAGCGCCGCAATAGCTTGATACAGTACGGAGCCGTCTAGGTTAAACGTATAACCGATTGGGATAACGAAAGAAACAATTCCCTTCGGACATCCAATGCGCTCCATTTTATCCATGACTCTTGGTAAAACTGTTTCAGAGCTGGATGTACTAAAGGCAAGAAGCATTTCGTCTTTCATGTAAGCAAGAAATCTGAAAATATTGACGCCAATCATCTTTCCAATAATTCCGAATACAACGATAAGGAAGAGAGCGAGCGCAAAATAAACAAGACCTACAAGCTTACCTAATGAAATAAGAGATTCAAGACCAAATTTTGATACAGTCACACCAATGAGTGCGAAGACACCAAATGGTGCAGCTTTCATCACAACATTGACGACATGGAACATGGCGTGTGATACACCTTCGAAGAAGGCGAGCACTGGTTTGCCGCGTTCACCAATGGCTGAAACGCCAAGAGCAAATAACACAGTGAAGAAAATAATCGCAAGCAAATCACCTTCCGCCAATGATTGGAAGAAGTTCGTTGGAACGATATGAAGGAACGTATCAGCAACTGATTTGCTGCTTTGCTCTTTTTCCGTTTCAACATACTGGCTAATATCTTGTTTTTCCGTATTTCCAAAGTCAACGCCTGCACCAGGTTGAACAAAGTTTGCAAGCGCAAGACCAAGAATAATCGCAAATGTTGTGATAATTTCAAAATAAAGAATAGTTCTAAAACCAAGTTTCCCTACTTTTTTACCATCACCGGCACCTGCAACACCTAAAATTAAGCTAGATACGACAATTGGTATAACAATCATCTTAATGAGTCTTAAGAAGAAGTCTCCAATTGGTTTTAAATAAGTCTCAACGCCTGGGTTACCGAAAAAGATTGCCCCAACAACGACACCGAGAATAAGACCGATTAGGATTTGTGTAGCTAATCCAAATTTTAATTTTTTCATAGATTTCCTCCCTAACATATTCATTAAAGGAATATTCCCATCATATTAAGTTTTAATATATGAATTAAAGTATAACTAAAATTAAAGAGGCTCGTCCACGATTAAATTATATTAAGAAAATACAAAATTTTTTGAAAAAATGAACATTTAGAACCTCCTTTATTGATTCAAGTCAATAAAAAGTGTCTTCAGAACTAAAACTCATCATATAAAAATACTAAAAAACCCTTTTAGGACAAGTGTTTTACCTTTTTACCTATTTTTCAGAAAAAATAAAAAGCACTTTTGACTCCAACTGACGATGGAGGAAAAAAGTGCTTTTTAATTCAATTTTTTACCTTATTTAAGATAACTTACTTGTGAGCATTCCTCACATTCATTACCGTAACACTCGTGTTGTTCCATTAAATCATTTCCACATTTTGTGCATTTCTTTGAGGGCAAATTTCTAAAAAACTCAGTGATTTTTCCTAGCATTTGTCATCCTCCTATACGTTTTGTTGCTATTATTGTATTATAACAGATTAATAATTGTCAATCTGTTTTGTAACAATAGGCAAGAAGAATGCTTTTTTCATGAAAAATGGGTATATTGTAAGAAGGGGATTTTTAGAAAAGGAGGGAAAAATGACGATGAAATTAACTGTCATTGGATGCTACGGAGGGTTTCCGGCCGCTGGTGAAGCGACGTCAGGGTACCTTTTTGAATCAGATGGCTTTCGTCTGCTTGTAGACTGCGGGAGCGGTGTTCTTTCCAAACTGCAGCAATACATTGATATAGAAGAACTAGATGCTGTTCTCCTTTCTCATTATCACCACGATCATATTGCGGATATCGGACCACTCCAATATGCGAAGCTAGTGGGATATCATTTAGGAAAAAGCAGCGGTCCGCTTCCGATCTATGGACATACGGGTGATCAAAAAGCATTTGGGCGACTTGCGGATGATGTACATACTAAGGCAGAGGCTTATCAGCCAGAAGAGGGTATTCAAATTGGTCCATTTCAAATTGATTTTTTGAAAACGGTTCATCCGGCAGAATGCTATGCTATGAGAATTCAGGCAGGGGATGCTGTGGTGGTGTATACAGCAGACTCAAGTTATCAGGACGCATTTATCCCATTTAGCAAGGATGCAGATTTACTGATTGCTGAAAGCAATTTTTACGCTGGACAGGACGGATCGGGTGCAGGACATATGAACAGTACAGAGGCGGGCAAGCTTGCAAGGGAAGCAAATGTTGGCGAACTCATCATCACGCATCTGCCCCATTTTGGCCGTCATAAAGACCTAGTCAATGAAGCACAGGCGTTATATACTGGCAATATACAGCTTGCCCATTCAGGGCTTAGATGGAACAAGGAAGGAAGATAGAAATGCTGTTTATCGATAACGAACAACATTATGATCCAATGATTAATTTGGCAATAGAAGAGTATTGCTTAAAATATTTAGATCCTGAAGAAACGTATTTGCTGTTTTACATCAATCAGCCGTCGATTATTATTGGAAAGAACCAAAATACAATCGAAGAAATCAATACGAAGTATGTGGAAGACAACGGCATCAAAATTGTCCGCCGCCTGTCTGGTGGTGGCGCAGTTTATCATGACAAAGGAAACTTAAACTTCAGCTTTATCACAAAAGACGATGGGGACAGCTTCCATAACTTCAAAAAGTTCACCGAGCCAGTCATCAAAGCGCTTGAAAAGCTTGGTGTCAAAGCGGAATTAAGCGGGAGAAATGACATCATGGCAGATGGACGGAAAATTTCTGGAAATGCCCAGTTTGCTACAAGAGGACGTATTTTCAGCCATGGCACGCTGCTATTTGATTCAGAAATCGAACATGTCGTTTCGGCTTTAAATGTGAAAAAAGAAAAGATTGAATCAAAAGGCATTAAATCCATTAGAAGCAGAGTTGCCAATATTAGTGAATTGATGGATCAAAAGATGACAACAGAAGAATTTAGAAAAATTCTTTTAAGCTACATTTTCGATACGAATGGGGATGTCCCTCAATATCAGTTGACTGAGAAGGATTGGGAAAAGATTCACGAGATTTCCCGGGATCGATATCAAAAATGGGAATGGAACTACGGCCGTTCACCGAAATTTAATTTACAGCATTCTAAAAGATTCTCAGCAGGCTCCATTGATCTTCGATTAGAAGTGAAAAAAGGCATCATCCAAGACTGCAAAATCTTTGGTGATTTCTTTGGTGTAGGGGATATTGCTGATATTGAAAAAAGACTCATTGGGCAGCAATATGATCGCAAAACGATCAGCGGCGTATTAGAAGATATGGATATGCGCCACTACTTCGGCAACGTATCAAAAGAGGATTTTCTTGATTTGATTTATTAAAAGGGACAAGCACGGCTAGAGATAGCGGTGCTTTTTTGATTGAAAGAAATGAAAGCGATTCACATTTGATCTTGTGGATTTTTTCGATTGTCTATTATAATAGAAAGGAGGAATGTTTGGCCATAAAATGAATGGCTATTCATTCATTGATGACATGTAAGGGGTGGGAGAATGGATTTGATCAAAAATCTAGAACAGACGGCGATGACGAAAGGAGAAAATATCGCATTGATCTTTGAAGGAAATAAGTGGACCTATCGAGAGCTGATGACAAGTATCGAGCGATTTGCAGATGGAATGGTCAACGAAGGGTTTCAAGCTGGGGATCATATCGCGCTTATTTTAGGAAATTCACCGCATTTTGTCATTTCTTTTTTTGGTGCCTTAAAGGCAGGACTTGTCGTAGTACCAGTCAATCCAACATACACACCTAGTGAAATTGGCTATATGCTGATTACAGGTGATGTAAAAGGGATTGTTGCCCCTGAACAGCTGCTGCCAGTGTACGAGCAGGTGTACGAACAGCTTCCGTCTATTGAACGAGTGATTATTTGTGCAGAAAATGAATCTGCATGCAGATCAAGTTTTAAGGAAGTATCTGATCGTCTTGTCTTCTTTGGAAAGCTTGTGTCTGGTCATGCGAAAGAGAACGTGCATCCTTCTATTCATCAGGACGATACGGCAGTTATTCTATTTACATCTGGCACGACAGGAAAACCAAAGGGTGCGATGCTGACTCATTTCAACCTTTATTCAAATGCCAGAGACGTCGCTGAGTACCTATCCATTGATGAAAAGGACAAGGTCATTGCCGCTTTGCCGATGTTCCACGTATTTTGTTTAACGGTTTGTATGAATGCACCATTGATTCATGGCGCGACCATTTATGTCATGCCGCATTTCAGCCCATCGGAGCTTTTGCGTATGATGGAAAAAGAGAAGCCAACGTTATTTGTTGGTGTTCCGACTATGTATAACTATTTGTACCGCCAGGAAGGGCACGAGGAAGCGATGTCCTCAGTTAGGATTTGTATATCTGGCGGTGCCTCAATGCCTGTTGCCTTACTTCACGGTTTTGAGAAAAAATTTGGTGTCACGGTGCTGGAGGGCTACGGATTATCAGAGGCTTCCCCAGTAACTGCATTCAATCCTCTTGATGGAAAAAGAAAACCCGGTTCAGTTGGGACCGACATTATGAATGTGAAGAATAAGATCGTGAATGAACTGGGAGAAGAAGTCGGTCCAAATGAAGTCGGAGAGCTGATAGCAAAAGGACCAAACATTATGAAAGGCTACTATCAAATGCCAGAAGATACTGAAGCTACACTAAGAGGCGGCTGGCTGTATACCGGTGATTTAGCGAGAAGAGATGAAGAAGGATACATTTATATTGTCGACCGGAAAAAGGATATGATTCTCGTTGGCGGGTATAATGTTTATCCAAGAGAAGTAGAAGAAGTGCTTTATCAACATGAAGCTGTAGCAGAAGCCGTCGTCATCGGTGTGCCAGATCCGAACACCGGAGAAGCTGTCGTCTGTTACATTTCCCCTAAGAAACATGCTCACATCGATCAAGAAGACATCATCACACATTGTTCACGCTTTTTAGCGAAATATAAGCAGCCCCAAACGATCCATTTCATAGATGATATTCCAAAGAACACAACAGGTAAAATTTTAAGAAGAGCACTAAAGGAAAAGTATCAAGCAGAGGAAAGTAAATAAAAAAAGGGAGTCTCTTATGAGGAGGCTCCCTCAGCGTGTAGACAAACCCTCGCATTCAGGTCTGAAAAGGTTTTCTATCGCGCTGAAAAGAAGACAAAGGGCTAAAATAAAGATCATTTTAGCTCTTTTGAATCGCTTCTTTTAACTGTTTCTGAAAAGAATTAGACTGTTTTTGATTCAGTTCATAATAAGTGCCATCTACTAAAAAAACGACCTGTGAACGGCTCGTCCAGAGCTGAAAGGTGGTGCCGTTTGTTCGGCCGTACATCACCTTGGCGATATAATCTGGTTCCTTTAAATTTTTCTTAAGATGATTGCTTGTTTGTTTGCCTTTGTTTAATTCTTCTATTAAATCTTCTACTGTGTCCTTATCATCTATTTCATAAGATATGGACTCGTTTGCAGGTGAAAGCAGCAATTTTTCTGCTCGATTCTCATCAAAGATTTCGCTCGTCCGGCTGAACACATAAAAGAAGGTAATGAGTAAAAGTCCAAAGATCACAACTCCTGCAAGGATTTTCTTCATTTTAATCCTCCAACTCTCTGCTTTATATGTAGCATCTCCGATTTTCGAGTAGCATAATCATTTTTTTCGCGAAAGCTTTTTCAGATGGGGCATGCTATGATGGAGCCACATGAGACAGGTTCTAAACAAAAAAATGGTTGATTAGAATAGAGAGAGGGATGGAAAGGAGGCTGACCAGTGCGAGTACGTAAATGGGTAGCTCTTGCAACGGTAGCTTACATATTGTACGGTCTTTTTATTTATTCTTATTTGTTTCTATTTGGGGATTCATCGGTTCCTGAAAGTGTAAAAGGAACAAGTGCAGATCCGCATACCTTTATGACAAGCCATGAACTTGCCATCAGCGAGAATTTCTCGAACATACGTAATTTGCTGTATTTCATGACAATTCCATTAGATTGGTATGTTTTTTTTCTTCTGCTCATTTCAGGGTTTTCACGAAAAATAGCAGACTGGAGCCTGGCAGCAGCTCGTTTCACATTTTTAAGCAAACTTGTATATGTGTTTGTGCTGTCGCTTTTGACAATGCTGATTTCATTGCCCATTAAGTGGATTGGCTATCAGCTGTCTTTGCACTACGGAGTATCTGCTCAAAGTACGGCAAGCTGGTTTAAAGATCAAATACTGGATTTCTGGATTCAATATCCACTTCTTGCTCTATGTGCTATTGTATTCTTTTGGCTCATTCAAAAAAGAAGAAAGCGTTGGTGGCTGTATGCTTGGTGTTTGACAGTCCCCTTCACGCTATTTCTCTTCTTTATACAGCCGGTCGTCATTGATCCGTTATATAACAATTTTTATCCACTAAAGGATCAAGCTCTTGAGAACAAGATCTTAACGCTTGCAGACAAAGCACATATCCCAGCAGATCATGTATATGAGGTCAATATGTCTGAGAAAACGAATACAATGAATGCTTACGTCACAGGGATTGGTGAAAATAAGCGTATTGTGTTATGGGATACGACACTGCAAAAGCTGAAAGATCGCGAAATTTTATTTATTATGGCACATGAAATGGGACATTACGTCATGAAGCATGTCTATATAGGATTAGCAGGATATCTAGTGCTGTCACTTGCCGGATTTTTTGCGATCGACCGTCTCTATTTTTATTTTTATCAAAAGGGAGCATTTCCATTTCGGCTGAGGCTGTCAAACGACATCGCTGCTCTTCCGCTTCTTCTCATTATCGTATCGATGCTGTCATTTGCAGCTTCACCTTTTACAAATGCAGTTTCAAGACATCAAGAACGAGCAGCTGACGAATATGCGGTAAACCTGACAAAAGACGGAGAGGCAGGGGTGACGTCTTTTCAAAAGCTTGCAAAATCAGGGCTGTCTCAGGTGAATCCACCGCTTTTAGTGAAGGTCTTCCGCTATGGACACCCAACCATGATGGAGAGAATCATGGAGATGGAAAATGCAGCGGAAAAAGAGGAAACGTCGAGGAAGCAATAAACAAATAAAATCCGGCTGGATCAGCCGGATTTTATTCGCGCTTGTTTAGTTAGAAGCCGCTTGAGCGTTGATTAACCCTTTTCCGTAATAGAAGGAGTTACCAAGCGGTGTTGCCGTGTTTTCTAAGCGCTGGCGAACCTGTGAATTTGATAGGTTCGGATTTTTAGAAAGAATAAGCGCTGCTGCTCCTGCTACATGAGGAGACGCCATAGAAGTTCCAGTATAAGATGTGTATCCACTGCTTGGTACTGTACTTAAAATAGAAGTACCAGGTGCAGAAACATCTAATTCAGGACCTGCGCTGGAAGACGAGTTTCTGACATTGCTGCTGTTTACATTGGCAACGGCAATTGTAGAATCATATTTTGCTGGATAGCCAACTGTACTTGTAGAGCCAGTGGAACCTGAATTACCTGCGGCCGCCACAACAACGACTCCGCGGTTATTTGCTGTATCAACGGCATTTTTAAGCGCTGTTGAACCGTTTGGTCCACCTAAGCTCATATTGATGACATCCATGTTATTGGCTACAGCCCATTCAATACCGCTAATGATCCAGCTGTATTGTCCGTCGCCATTGCGGTCTAATACTTTAACAGCATATAGGGAAGCACTTGGAGCGACCCCAAGAACACCAATTGTGTTATCAAGGGCAGCAATGGTTCCGGCTACGTGAGTTCCATGTGATTGAAAGTCTTGGGTGGCATTTGGCTCTGAAGGGACGAAGCTGGCACCGCCTGCAACATTTAAGTCAGGATGTGCAGCGTGGATTCCAGTATCAAGGACAGCTACTTTGACATTAGCACCTTTATAACCTTGAGCGTGTACAGCTGGAGCTTTGATTTGAGGGATTCCATAAGGGACGGTTTGTGCATATGCTTCTGCTTTGTGGTCTTCTTCTACGTAAGCAATGCTAGGGTCATGTTCAAGTTTTTTTGCGGCTTGTTCGGACATCTTTACTTGTGCGGCATTAATAAGACGATATTGCTTTTCTAGTTTTCCGCCATTTTGAGTGACGGCTTGTTTCTTAGAGCTGTTTGTGGTGGCAGAGGCTTTAAAGCCAACAATATAGCTCTTTTCACTATCTGACTTTGAGACCGTCTCGGCATTTGCCATGGAGCCTCCAAACCCTGCTGAAAACAGAAGAGGGACAGCCAATAAAACACTTGTCATTACATTTTTCTTTTTCACGCACAATCCACATCCCTTTTTTCTTATTTCAGAATAATCATTCGTAGTCTATAAGAATGATTCGTTTGATTATTCTGTATATTCAGTTTAAGGGAAGTAGGCAAATAAGAGTAGACCCGAATTTTTGTGAAAGTCCTAGCGAAAATTGGGGAATTAAGTCACTTGGAAACGTTGGGAAAATATGTTTGTTCTACTGTTTCAGCGGTTATCTATTAGAAAGGAAGTGTGCTTTTTTTCTTATGATCCATTTTCGGACAAATATTCGATACCCGAAAAGCCTTAAAATAGGTAGAAGCGTCTAGCATCTATTTCGAATTTCGATATAAAAAAATATTATTTTTTTTGTTTTTGTCATTTAAAAAGAACCTGTTACAATAACAGGTTCTTTAAGAAGGGGAGTATTGAGTTAAATGGCTGACCACGTTGTAATCAAGGACCTTCCATTCACCATCTTTCCATTCCATATAATTTAAGCAAGCATTGACAAGTCTCGTGTTCTCTAGACCCAGATGTTCATCCGCTAAGGTGGTAAGTAAAGCATGGATAGCAGCGCCGTGTGCCACGATCAGGACTTGTTGATTTGGATAGGCTGCTCTGACTTTCTCAATGCCTTCTACCATTCGATCTTGAATCGCCTCAAGCGGCTCCATGTTTGGATACTGTTTATCTGGAAACAGCTTTTGGCGCTCCTCAAACGACATGCCTTCAGCGTCACCATAATCACGTTCAATGAAATCATCCATGATGACAAGAGGCGCATCTACATGTTTTAAAATCAAGTGAGCCGTTTCTTTTGCCCTTGTGAGTGGACTGGAAATGACAACATCCCAATGGGCATTCTTTAAGTAAAGTCCCGTTTGTTCAGCCTGCCATTTACCAGTGTCGTTTAAAGGGATATCTGTTCGCCCTTGAATTCGTTTCGCTGCATTCCAATCTGTTTCCCCGTGTCTGACTAGGCAAATTGTTGTCAAGCAAATCCCGCCTTTTCTATCTTTTCTTCTATTATACTAAAGCAGAAGAAAAAAGACTGGATCAGCGATTTGTGAGACTTGTTAAGGATTCGACTGAGCTGGCAACTTGGGACACCGTTTGTTTGACTTCCTTCAATTCGTTAAGGAATGTTTGAAGGTCGATTTCAATTTTTCCATTTTGGTTTTTACTTAAGTTCATGCTGCTGACGATATCATCGAAGAGCGAATTGATTTGAGTCATTTTTTCTTTACTGTCTGTCACGAGTAAATTCACGTCCCCAATGTGCTGAGACACAATGGAGATTTGTGAATTGGTATTGTTGACGAGTTCAGACACGGTTGAAACCGTTTTCTTTGTGTCCTCTGACAATTTACGAACCTCGTTTGCGACGACAGCAAAGCCTTTACCATGTTCACCAGCTCGTGCAGATTCGATTGAGGCATTTAAAGATAACAAATTCGTCTGCTCTGCAATGCCTGTGACAATCCCAAAGATTTGTTCAATCTGTTTGGCGATTTCTTCTAAACGCTTAATTTCTGTTTCAATCTTTGTCATGCTGCCATCAATTTGGTTCATTTGTGTTTGTTGAATTTCTAATTCTTTTTTACCGCCGATCGATTTTTCCTCGACCTGTGCTGAAATTTGCGTTCCAGCTTGCGACATGTCCGCCATCTCATCAGATTTTGATACAAGCTTGTCCACTGCATTTGTTGTGTTTGAGAAGAGAGAAGCAAGCGAATTTGATGTTTCTGTGATTTTTGTATGAAGCTCCTGCTGCTGCTGTTCTGCTTCATCACGAATTTTAGAATATTCATTTTGGAATGTATCCAGGACAAGCTGCTGCTCTAAATTTAAGATTTTCGTCGTCGCTTTGACTGCTGTCTGATATTCTTTGAAATCTTGGATATGCTGAGCAAATAAATCCATAATCGATAGCAGAAGATCCTGGAATGCTGCCATATACCATTTAGGCTGGAGGCCAATCCGTAAATGAACTTGCGCAATTTTAATTCGTTTTGCCACATAGGCTTCATCAACCACACCTGCAAACATTTCACTAATATGAATGCGGAGTGTTTTTTTCAAACGTTCAACAGAACTATTATCTTGAATGATATGCATCAAGGAAGATTCGACTTCTAAATTTTTATAAAATTTATCAACGATATGTGCAATATCCTCCTGAACAATTGGATTGAGCTGTTTTAGAATAAAGAGGTCATGCTGCGTCAGGTCTATCATTTTGATTTGTTTCGCGATATCCGTATTGTTTAAAAAGTTGATTCGTTTTATCCCATCATCCTGCTGTGTGAAAAAAGCAGTGTTTTTTCTTTTCGTCTCTTTTTTAAATAACAATGTTTTGGTCCCCCCATAATTATCACAAATTATCAGACTTTATATTATTTATCGGATAATATTGGATTTTTTAAAGGGAAACAGTAAAATTTTACTGTTCTTTATAAGACCTTTTTAGTGGTTTCTTTGCTGGGCCTTCTACTACCTCTCCAGTAATGGAAAAACGTGAACCGTGACACGGGCAATCCCAAGTGCGGTCGCTATTATTCCAAGCGACTTCACAGCCTAGGTGAGTACACGTTGTATCCACAAGAAAGATATTCCCGTCCTCTGATTTAAAGGCGCCGCATTTTTTATGTTCGTAAGATACAATGCCGCCTTCGCCTGGCTTTAAATCATCAATTGTTTGATCGGTTCGTTTTAATTTACCACTGATCAGCTTGGCAGCGACATTGCTGTTTTCTTTAATAAAATCTTTGACGAAAGAGTCAGAAACAGGTCTTGATGGCGTAAAAATCGATTCGTATGGATTCGATTTTCCCTCAATTAAATCACCGATAAGAGTGGCTGCGACATGGCTTGTCGTCATGCCCCATTTTCTAAAACCGGTCGCAACGAAGATATTTTGGTGGTGTTTGGTCAGGCGGCCAATGTAAGGGATTTGATCCATTGTGACCATATCGTGTGTCGACCAGCGATACAGCACCTCTTCAATTCCAAGGGTGGCGTCTCCAAACCTTTCTAATCCTTCATAGTGAGCAGATTCATCCCCGCCTTGTCCAGTTTTATGGCCTTCTCCTCCGATGAGAACCACTTCCTCACCATGCCATTCTGCGGTTCTTAAAGAATGAGCAGGCTGGTCGATTCCTAAATACATCCCGTCTGGGAGCGGCTTCGTTGTTTTGGCTGCTACCACATAAGATTGCTCTGGGTGAATTCGCGTGAAATAAAGACCTTTCCCATCATAAAAAGGAAAGTGCGAACAGGAAATGATATAGCGTCCTGTCAGGTGATGGCCGTCTTTTGTGACGACAGCAGGGCGGTTTCCTTCTTTCACGTCAACAGCGGTAGTCTGTTCAAAAATACGTACACCTCGCTCTAGGAGCTGGTCGATTAGTGCATTTAGATAATGAAGGGGATGAAACTGTGCCTGCTGCGTCATTGCTAGGGCAGCTTTGATGCCAGCATCAAAAGGAAGCGCTGTTTTCCATTCTCGGTCAATTCCAAGCTGTTTGTAGGCATCTAATTCCTTCTTTAACTTTTTTACACCGCTTTCTTCCTTTGTATAAAGGTACGCATCTTTGACTTCTAGCTGACAATCGATGTCGTACTCTTTGACACGAGTTTGAATCAGCTCTTTTGCTTTCTCGTTTGCTTCTACATACAATCGAGCTTTGGGCATGCCAATTTGCTGAATCAGCTCATGGTAGTACACATCGTGCTGTGAGGTAATCTTAGCTGTCGTATGTCCGGTCGTACCTTGCAGCAGTTGATCGGCATCAATGAGGATGACATCCAGCCCGCGCTCTATCATTTCAAACGCAGTAGCGATACCGGTAATACCGCCGCCAACAATGATGACATCTGCTGTGAGATCCTCATGTACAGCAGGAAAAGAATGCTTCTGACTTTCTGCTATCCATAACGATTTTGCCTGTTCCGATCCTTTATGTTCTTGTTTCATGTTGTCGCCTCCAGTTAGTGACTTGTTGTGTATAATTTTTCCACAATGATGAAAATCATACATTCGTAAGGAAACTAGTTTGACATACATAAAAAAATAGCCAACACATAAAAATAAACAAGATAAAAGGAAGGAGTGGACAGACGTGTCAACAAAGCAGCCGAAGAAAACATTGCCGCCTCAGCATCAAAATGAACGTCCAGGTCTGGAATATAAAATGAACCCTAGACCTGTTTTTGATCGAGAGGTGCCGGATAAAAAGTTAGCAGGGAAAACAGCCATTGTGACAGGTGGAGACAGCGGGATCGGAAGAGCAGTTTCGGTCTTGTTTGCGAAGGAAGGAGCCAATGTCGCCATTGTTTACTTGAGTGAACACCGCGATGCAGAGGAAACGAAGGACTATATTGAAAAGGCGGGAGGCCGCGCCATTTTAATTGCAGGTGATTTAGGAGATGAGGCGTTTTCAAACGAGGTGGTCAAAAAAACGAAAGATGCTTTCGGTTCCATCGATATTTTGGTGAACAACGCCGGGGAACAGCATCCGCAAAAAAGCATTGAACAGATTACCTCGCATCAGCTTCTTCGAACATTTCAAACGAATATTTTTGCCATGTTTTATTTAACAAAAGCGGTTCTTCCTCATTTAAAGAAAGGAAGCAGTATCATTAATACCACATCTGTTACAGCCTATAAAGGGCATGAAACCTTGATCGACTATTCATCTACAAAAGGGGCAGTCGTGACATTTACGAGATCATTATCTTTATCGCTCATTAAACAGGGGATTAGAGTGAATGGGGTAGCCCCAGGGCCTATTTGGACACCGCTCATTCCATCGACCTTTACGGAAAAGGAAGTCTCAGAATTTGGCGGAGATGTTCCAATGGAACGTCCTGGTGAGCCAGTAGAGCTTGCGCCGAGCTATTTATTTTTAGCGAGCGAAGACTCCTCTTATATGAATGGACAAATCCTGCATGTAAATGGCGGAACCATTTTAAATGGATAAACAAAAAACTTGCGGTAAAGAGACGAGTTGCTGTCTCTTTGCCGCAAGTAAAATCATCATGATTGATGTAAGCAGTGTTCTGCATATTGAGCTGACAGGTCGTTGAATCGCTTTTCATCACGCTGATCCAGTGCCTTATCAATCTCTTCTCTAAGGAAGGTTAAGCGCTGTTTATAAAGCGCCTCATCTAAAACCATTTGAATATAGATGTCTAAAATAGTGACGCCATTTTCTTCGGTTTTTTGGGTGTTGCGGGACTTCATGAGCTCAGCATACGTTTTTTTCTCTTTCATAAAGAATCCCCCCGATGCCTTTTTTATAGTATATGGATTGGCGGAGAAAAAATCAACAAGAATTTATAATTTTTAGACAATTTATTTTTGAGCGAAATCGACATCTCTTGTCCGATCGACAGGATGTGATATATCATTAAAAAAGGCTTTTCGATAGATCGAATGGACTAAAAAATACGATAAAAAGATGATTTTTAATAAATTTTGAAAAAATCCTGTCGTTTCTTATATGTTGGTGATAGATTAATAGTATCTAAAATAACCAAAAATTAACACAGGAGGAAACGAAGTGTCAGGAATTAGTGAAACACCTTTAGATTCATACGTCATTAATCAAACAACAATGGCGGTCCTTCCGGTTGAAGAAGGAAAAAGAGTATATTCAAAAGTCATAGAAAGAGAGACAAGCTTTTACGTTGAATTAAAGCCCCTGCAAATTATTGAACGGAGCTGCAGATTCTTCGGCTCAAGCTATGCGGGCAGAAAAGCGGGAACATATGAAGTAACAGGAATATCTCACAAGCCTCCAATTGTGATTGACTCATCCAATCATTTGTATTTCTTCCCAACCTATTCATCCAACCGTCCTCAGTGCGGCTGGATCTCCCACAAATACATTCATACCTTCCAGGAATCATCCCTCGGAGACACGGTGGTCATCTTTACAAATGAGCAAACCGTCAAACTCGATGTCTCATATAAATCATTTGAGAGTCAGGTGCACAGAACAGCGTATCTCCGAACGAAATTTCAAGATCGCCTTGATGGAGGTCTTCCTAAAAAACAAGAATTTATGCTGTATCCAAAGGAACAACAGCTCAACCTTGTATACGATTTTATATTAAGGGAGCTTCGGAACAAATATTAACTAAAACCAGCGGCAGGACAGCCGCTGGACTCCTTATGAAGCGAGGGTTTAGCATATCGTCTTTCTTTCTCGAAGAAAAAAACATTGATAATTATATAAAAAATTATATTATTTAACTATAACGTATAAAATTTTATATAACGAGCAGCAGTGAAAGGGGATATGATAATGACTTATGATGAACTAGATACACCGGCGCTATTAATTGATAAACGGGTAATGATGGAGAATTTAGCTGCTATGCAGCAATATGCGGATCGTCAGCAAGTCAAACTGCGTCCTCATACGAAAACACATAAAACACCTAGTCTTGCGAAGGTGCAGGAGGAGATGGGCGCATCTGGCTTAACTGTAGCGAAAGTAGGAGAAGCGGAAGTAATGGCGGCGCATGGGCTGACAGATATCTTTATCGCCAATCAAATTGTAGGCGAGACAAAGCTCAAGCGAATTCGAAAGCTGGCAGAGTCGATACAAATTTCATTTGGAATAGATTGTGTAGAGCATGTGTATCAAATTGAACATGTCTTTCGTGGAGCAGAAAAAAAAGCGGAGGTTCTAATTGAGATAGAAGTTGGAGAAGAAAGATCTGGTGTCATTGAAGAGAGTGATTTCCGTCAAATCTTGCAGGCGATTCAAACATGTGACTTCGTTCATTTAAGGGGGATTTTTTCTCATGATGGACATACATATAAGGCGGAAAGTAAAGCGCATTGTCAGACATTATACGAAGACGCTGTGAATCGCACGCTTCAGTTTGCACAGATTGCGAAAGAAGCAGGCATGCTGCTAGAGGTAGTGAGCATTGGATCAACACCGCCGTTCTTATTTCAATTTGATATTCCAAAGGGAGTCACCGAAATCAGACCAGGCACTTACATCTTCATGGATGCCTCTCAATCCAATGTGATCGGCACTTTTTCACATTGTGCGGCAGCTGTGCTGACGACGGTGATCAGTAAGCCAACAAAGGCCCGTGTCATTACAGATGTTGGAGCCAAAGGGCTCACGGCTCAAACCCGTACAAAAGGGCTGACGAAAACAAAAGGACTAGGCAAAGTAAAAGACTATGATGATGTATTTGTTTCAAGTGTATTTGATGAGCATGCCATCATCTATCACGAAGGCTTCCGTCAGACTGTCCAGATCGGTGAGAAGGTGCAAATCATTCCAAATCATATTTGTCCCGCTGTCAATCTCCATGAAAAAGCATATCTCATTCAAGATGGTGAAGTAGTCGAAGAGCTTGAGATTGCTTGTAAAGGTAAACTTCAATAAATCAACAGGATGTATAATTTAAGACTTGGAAAATACAAGGCGACTTCGTTTGGCATCATCATGATGACACGAACGAAGTATTTCTTTTCATTAGAAAACATCCACCATGAACTTATTGAAACCAAATCCATATATCCAGTCGTCTATTAAGTGTATCGGTAGACTGTCAACCAAATGACAGGAAAATGTGGATCCTTAGACGTATTTTCATCCATTTACTCATAAATCGCAGAAGTGACACGAGCCGTCTGTTACAATAAAAGAAATCATTTCTTGCAAAGTGTTCGTATGTGGTAAAGGATACTCCCATTTTGACCGATATGAACGAATGGGAATAAGAAATGGAGGCTCTGTATGAAAAAACAATCGCAATTGATGCTGCTATTCACATTGACAGTGACATTACTAGCAGCCTGTCAGCAAGCAGGTCAATCGCCTTCAAAACAAGACACAAAAGAAGCTGCGTATGAACAATGGGTTCAGCGTTATATGGATGAGTTAAATGAAGCTTATGAAAACATGACCGACCAATTTATTTCAGATGGACATGGAAAGATCCAAGTAAATAAAAAATTGAAAAAAGCGACGAAAGCCTTTGATCGTGTGATTCAAAAGGGGCTTGCTCATCAAGAAGTTCCAGCCGCTTATCAAAAGGCGGATCAACAATTAAAGACAGGTCTTCATTCATTTGAAAAAGGAATCGGTCAGGTGGAGCAGCTATTAAAGCACCCAGGTCAAGAAAAGCTGTTTATTTCCGCTACCCATCATCTGCAAGATGGATTGCAGCAGACAGCTGCATTTATTGAAGAAGTAGGCCGCATTCAGCAATCAACGTAAAAAAGCTTGGAAGGCGGACTTCCAGGCTTTTTTTACATATAAAGTATTTGCTTTAAGCGGCGGACACCCTCTTGAATCATGTTTTCGTCCGTACAGGCGAAGCCTAGCAGTAATCCCTTTCGGTTGCTCTCAAAACAGTAAGGACTTAATGGATAAATGCCAACGCCCGCTGCTTTGGCTGCTTCAATACTGCCTTTTTCGTCAAAGTCTGGCGCTCCTTCTAAAAAGACATGAAGACCCGTATCGGTTCCATAGATATGAAAGTGCTTGTCAAAGTGTTGTGTCAAAAGGGCATCCATCATGGCAGCCTGTCTTTTTTTATACAGCTGTCTCATTCGCCTGACATATCGCGTGAATTCTCCTTCTCTGAAAAAAGAAGCGAGTGTGATCTGTTCCATAATAGGCAGCTGTCTTTGAATGAGTGATTGCAGGGAAGCGAGTTCTTTTATGACCGCTTTGGAGCCGATAATGGCAGCAAGGCGGATGCCGGGTGTCAGCACCTTGGAGAAGCTTAAGATGTAAATCACATGGTCGGGTGCTTCTGAAAATAATGAAGGAAGCGGTCCGCCATGATAACGATAGTCTCCATCAAAATCATCCTCTAGTATATAAGACTGATGGCTGACAGCAAATTTCAGCAGCTGCTGCCTTCTGTTGACACTCATACATACACCGGTTGGACGCTGATGGGAGGGCGTCACCGCAATCAGCTTTGTTTGCCGTGGCACTGTATTCACCATGATTCCTTCTTCATCGACGGGTGCGGGATAAATGTTCATTTCACGATGCATAAATGAAAGCCTTGCCCCAGGAAAGCCTGGATCTTCAACAGCTACTGTATCGCCTTTTTTAAGCAATACCTGTGAAATCAAATCAATGGCTTGCTGCGTGCCACCTGTTAACACCATTTGATCTTCTTCTACATCGATTCCGCGTTCTACAGATAAGTATTGGCGTATTTCTGAACGTACTTCCCATAATCCGTGCGGGGAGGAATAGCCCCAATCTTTCATATCTAATCGCTGTAATGCTTTCGTAAGCGACCGTTTCCATATATTTTGAAAATGTTCATCGATGGCTGGCTCCTGATGTCGAAAATCAATATCGAGTTTCTCATGAAATTGATTGGCCGACAGCCAGTGGTCCATTTGTTTCTCCGCCTCTTGAAAGTGTGGTCTTACCGGAAGAGGGAAAGGCGGCTCACTTTGATGGGGAGTGGAGGCTGCATAGTGGTCACTCGAAATGACCTTTGTACCGCCTCTTCTAGATGTGCTGACATATCCTCTTGCCAGCAGTTCATCATAGGCAAGCTGTATAGTTGATCTTGATACATTGAGCTCCTGTGCTAATACCCGTGTTGGTGTTAACTGATCGTCAGGATTCAGTTTTTGTGAATGAATTTGTTGAATGATCCCAGTCACGATTTGCTGCCAGAGCGGGGTTGTACTTGAGCGGTCTAAATAAATATACATCGGACACCTTCTCTCATTGTCACATATAACATGATGATGACACGGAATTATGGAGTGGTCAATAGCATCATTTTTGGATATAGGAAGTAAGCCAAAAGGTGTGTACACTGTTCTCATATGCTTATGACTAGAGGAGAGAGTCAAATGATCCCTGCATCTAAAGAAGAAACAGCACACCTATCCATCATTCCATTTATATTCGTTTTATTTGGTCTATTTATGATTACGACCGCAGTGAATCTGCAAGTGCCCCTTTATACGTTGTATGCCGAACAAGCAGGGTACGGAAAGGCGGCTACTGCACTTGTATTTGCTGCATATGTCTTCGGACTGGTTCAAGTCTTGCTTTTTCTTGGCGGCATATCTGATCGGGCTGGACGCAAACCGGTTTTATTGGTCGCGCTAAGCTTTTCGTTATGTGCTACCCTATTGATGATTGTGCACCCTACCATACAAATGCTCTTTGCAGCCCGGCTGCTGCAAGGGGTGGGGCTTGGTCTGAGTGTTGGCACATGCACCGCTTATTTGATTGCTTTATATCCAGAAAAATCAAGCTGGATTCCAACTTTTATTGCGTTATGCAGTTCGGTTGGCTTTGGGGGCGGTGCTCTTTTTACGGCACTGCTTTCTTTTCAGCGTATGTCGCTTGCGCCTCTTAGCTATTGGATTGTGCTGGGCCTTTTAATCCTAGCCATCGTGGGTGTCTTCTTTTTCGTTCCGCCTGTACAAGGAGATTCAGGTAAACCGATGATGAACCTGCCAACATTTCCAAAAGGAACAATGCCGGCGAATGCAGCGATTGCCATCGCGTGGTCGGTGTGCGGCCTCGTCATTTCGGTTTTGCCAGCACAGCTTAAATTGAATGGATATGAATTATGGGTAGGGCCGGCACTCTTTTTGATTAATATGGCAGGTGTCCTGATGCAGCCTTTTGTTCGCAAGATGAATAGCACAGTAGCGCTCTTTGCCGGGTTTATCTGTCTTCCATGCGGATACGGCCTTTTGCTATTTGGAGCAAATAGCGGGTCCATCCTTCTTGTGCTTGCCGGAACGATGCTTGCGGGTACTGCCTGCTATGGATTTACTTATTTAGGTGGTCTTCAGCTTATTGTCGAACGGGGGAAAAAGGAGGCAGCTAGAGCCGTTGCAGGGTTTTACTTGTTTGCCTATTTAGGCCTGGGTATTCCGAGTGTTTTTATCGGTCTTTTTGCTGATCTGTACGGGACCCAGATGGTGTTAACCGTCTTTTTCTTGGTCGTTTTGGCTGCTTGTCTCATCCTTTTGATCTCAAGTGTCAGACAGAAACAGAAGTGAGGAGTCCCGCTTTCTCTTTTTCCTTCTGTTCGTTTAAAATAAAGGCATGAGAGGGGAAGATGACATGAAAAAAGTGCAGCTGGACGGCGCATCGTGCAGGTCGCAAGAAGAGCTTCATGACCAACTAAAAACAGTTTTACACCTTCCTGACTATTACGGGAAAAATCTTGATGCCCTATGGGACTGTTTGACAGGAGAAGTAAATCTTCCAATAGAGCTGACATGGGTAAATTTTGAAACGAGCAAAGACGCTCTTGGCGAGTATGCAGAAAGCGTAAGGCAGTTATTTCAAGAAGCAGAAGAGGAATTGAAAGGACAATTTCAAGTGAGCATTCAATAATGGTGAAAAAAGCAGCCGCTGCAGGCTGTTTTTTTATGAGTTTCCGTCTTTCTCAATCTGCTATTGAATATTTTACTAGATATGATAATATATGAACTGTCGCTCAATTGATAATGATAATCATTTTTAGCGGAAAGAGCTTGATAGAAAGAGAGAAACCAGTATGAAGTTGTATCAATTAAGTTTATTATTTGTATGTTTGGCATGTGTATCACTGTTTGTCGGTGTACAGGATCTGTCCATTTTACAGATGTTTCATTTAACAGATGAACAATTACATACGTTAGTTTCAAGTCGCATCCCGCGTCTCATGAGTATTGTGCTTGCTGGCATGAGCCTTAGTTTATGCGGCTTTATTATGCAAAGCATGACGAGGAATAAATTTGTTTCACCAACCACTGCAGGAACGATGGATTGGGCGAAGCTTGGTATTTTAGCAGCAATGCTTGTTTTTACACATGCGAGCCCGCTCATGAAAATGGGAATCGCGTTTCTATTTACTTTAGCTGGGAATCTTCTTTTCTTAAAAATCCTGCGGCATATTAAGGTGAACGATACGATCTATGTACCGTTAGTCGGCTTAATGTTTGGCGGGATTGTCAGTTCAATATCTACGTTTATAGCCTATAAATATGATCTGATCCAAAACGTATCTGCATGGCTTCAAGGGGATTTTTCTCTTATTGTTCAGGGGCGTTATGAACTGCTCTATGTGAGTGTTCCACTATTGATCATCGCGTATTTATATGCTGACCGCTTTACAGTGGCGGGTATGGGTGAGAGCTTTGCCATCAACTTAGGTTTAACGTATAAACGTGTGATGGCGGTTGGTTTGGTGATCGTTTCGATGATTACATCTGTCACCATATTAACTGTCGGAATGTTGCCATTCCTAGGCTTAATCATTCCGAATATTGTATCGATCTACTGCGGCGATCACTTGAAAAAGAGCCTTCCGCATACAGCCTTACTAGGAGCCATTTTTGTTCTGATTTGTGATGTGCTCGGAAGGGTGATCATTTATCCATATGAAATTTCAGTTGGGCTCATGGTAGGCATCGTCGGAAGTGCGATCTTCCTGTACATGTTATTAAGGAGGAAACGCTATGCATAAGAAACGTACATTATGCCTGATTGCAGCCATTGCAGCCGTGCTGATCGTGATTTTCATTACCTTTCAAATGGGGTACTGGCCGTACACAGTGCCAAGTCGTTTAAAGAAAGTGCTGGCGATGACATTGACGGGAGGCGCGATTGCCTTTTCATCTGTTGTCTTCCAAACCTTGACCAACAATCGAATCTTAACGCCGAGCATACTAGGTTTAGACGCACTGTACTTGTTTTTGCAAACAGCGATTATTTATCTGTTTGGCTCGACCAATTTTATGATCGTCAATAAAAACCTGAATTTTTTCCTTTGCGTTGGGCTGATGATTCTATTTTCTGTGCTGTTATATACGGTGATGTTCAAACGCAAAAATAAACACATTTTCTTGCTTCTGCTTGTTGGTATTGTCTTTGGGACATTGTTCAAAAGCCTTTCTTCTTTTATGGAAATGCTGATTGATCCAAATGAATACCAGGTCGTACAAGATAAATCCTTTGCAAGCTTTAATCACATGAACACAGATATCTTACTCATTGCTTCTGTTTTATTTGCGGCGCTGTGCCTTTACATTTGGACATTCCGCTCCAAATTAGATGTCATGTCACTTGGGAAGGAGCATGCGGTGAATCTGGGAATTGACTATGACAGCATCACAAAAAAGATGCTGATCGTGATAGCCGTTCTTGTGTCCATCGCAACAGCACTTGTCGGACCGATTACGTTCCTTGGCTTACTCGTCGTAAATGTCGCACGAGAGCTCTTTCGGACGTACCGGCATACATACTTGCTGCTAGGCTCTTTTTTCATCAGTGTGATTGCCCTTGTAGGCGGGGAGTTTCTTGTCGAAAAGGTATTTACTTTTCAAACGCCGCTGAGTGTCCTGATTGATTTAGTAGGCGGATTGTATTTTATTTACTTACTTTTAAAGGAGAGTCGTTCATGGTCGTGATGAAGGGAGTCAGTAAGACATATAACGGAAAAACAGTGCTTCACGAAACAACTGTCAGTGTGAAAAAAGGACAGCTGACCTCTCTCATTGGTCCAAATGGTGCGGGTAAGAGCACGCTTTTGTCCATCATGAGCCGCCTGATTCAGCCAGACACAGGTGCAGCTTATTTACAGGACAAACCATATAGCGCGTATCCTCCGCAGGAGCTAGCGAAAAAGATGAGCATTTTAAAGCAGGCCAATCACATGAGTGTGCGCCTGACCGTACGGGAGCTTGTCAGCTTTGGCCGTTTTCCTTACTCACAGGGTCATCTGACAAAAGAAGATGAGAAGATGATCGATGTGTCTCTTCAATACATGAGGCTTGCCGATATCCAGCATCAATATGTAGATGAACTGAGCGGCGGACAAAGGCAAAGAGCCTTTATTGCGATGGTGCTGGCTCAGGATACGGATTATATTTTCTTAGATGAGCCTTTAAACAATTTGGATATGAATCATTCTGTTGAGATGATGAAGCTATTTAAGCAGCTCGTCAAAGATCTTGGGAAAACAATTGTTGTGGTTCTCCATGATATTAACTTTGCATCTGTGTATTCCGATCATATCGTCGCTTTAAAAGATGGACAGGTGATCAAAGAAGGCGGAGTAGAAGAAGTGATTCAAACAGATGCACTTGAACAAATTTATGACATGCGCATACCGATTGAAGTCATTCACGGTGAGCGTATTTGCTTATATTTTTCTTAAAAAAATGAAGAGGTGATCAAGTATGAAAAAATGGATTTGGATGATGACTGTATTAACAGCGATTGTTGTACTCGCTGCCTGCGGGAACCAAGGAAAAACAGAAGGAACAAAAGAGGAAACCGTCACGGTAAAAGACATGCTGAATAAAGATGGCGTGAAGATCAAGAAAAACCCGAAAAAAGTCGTCGTGTTTGATATGGGAAGTCTTGATACGCTGGACAAACTAGGTGTGGATGTGACAGCTTTACCAAAACAAGTCGTGCCTAAATATTTATCCAAATATGAAGGTGACAAATATGAGAATGTCGGCGGTTTAAAAGAGCCGAACTTTGAAAAAATTGCAGAGTTAGATCCTGATTTGATCATTATCCAGAACCGTCAATCAGATGCATTCGATGAATTTTCTAAAATTGCTCCTACGATTTTGATGGATGTAGACACTGCCAACTATATGGAATCATTTAAAAAGAATGCCACGACGTTAGGGGAAATTTTTGATAAGGAAGACGAAGTCAAAAAAGAATTAGCAGCCATTGATCAAAAAGTAGATGCATTAAAGAAACAGGCAAAAGAGTTGAAACAGAATGGTTTAATGATCATGGCCAACGACAGTAAAATGACAGCCTTTGGTGCTAAGTCAAGATACGGACTCATCCATGATGTGTTTGGTATCACGCCGGCAGATCAAAAGCTTGAGCCATCTGACAAACACGGACAAAGCATTTCATATGAGTACATGGTCAAAACGAATCCGGATTACTTATTTGTCATTGATCGAGGCGCAGCGATCGGAGAAGAAACTTCTGCGAAACAGCTTGTTGAAAATGATTATGTGAAATCAGTCAAAGCGGTCAAAAACAACCATGTGGTGTATTTGAACTCTGACATGTGGTATTTATCTGGCGGCGGCCTTGAATCATTGACTGCCATGATTGATGAAGTAAAACAAGGAATTGACCAAAAATAATGGAAGAAAAGCTGCTCGTACTGAGCGGCTTTTTTTATTGTGGATTCATAAAAATATGTTGCATGCAGGAAACTTTCATCAAAATATGTTATAGTGGAACCTACATTGATAGACTAAGATAGAGTGAGGGTTCGGAAAGGATGAAGGAAAAAACAAGATCAAAAAGAAGGCTGAGACCTTGGGTGAAAGCCGTGCTGTTTATCATGGCTTTTGTCATGGTGATGGCAGTGTCCGTGACAGGATATGCTTACTATAAAATTTCAAAAGCGTCGGATAAGGCGCAAGTGTCATTAGAAAGAGGAGACACCTCGCAAAAGCGTGTGAAAGCTTTTGATCCAGGAAAAGACAGCTTCTCGGTGCTCTTGCTTGGAATTGACAGCCGTCCAGGTGAAACGGTAGACGAAGCAAGAAGTGATGCGGTCTTACTGGCGGCGGTGAACCGAACAGAGAAAACCATCAAGCTCCTCAGTATTCCTCGTGATTCTTATGTTGATATACCGGGAAGAGGATATGATAAAATCGCCCACGCCCATGCGTTTGGGAGTGCAGATTTGTCAGTCAAAACGGTCGAAAACCTGCTGAACATTCCTGTAGATTATGTGATTTCAGGGAACTTTAAGGCATTTCAAGACATTGTGGATGAGTTAAATGGAATTGACGTCACGATTGAAGATGAAGGTATCGCAAAACAAATGGAAAAGGATTCAAAGGGAAAAGTTCATGTGCAGACAGGCGCCCATACATTAAATGGTGAAGAAGCATTAGCCTTTGTGAGAACGAGAAAGGCAGACAGTGACCTCATGCGCGGAAAGCGCCAAATGGAAGCACTTCAAGCCATCTTTGAAAAATCTAAATCTATTTCTTCGATCCCGTCATATGACAACATCATTGATACACTTGGTGATAATGTTTCAACCAATCTGTCCATGAAGCAGTTTATCGGTCTTTTCCCGTTATTGAGCTCATTGAAATCAGTGGATACCATTCAGCTGAAGGGCCATGATTATCAGCCTGGGAATGTGTATTACTTTGAGTTAGATGGTGCTGGATTAGAAGAAGTGAGAACAGAGCTGAGAGAACAGCTTGAATTATCATAAATAAGTAGGAGCCTGCCGCTGTGGCAGGCTTTTTGCTTTGAATGGGTAAGCGCGACAATGAAGCAAATTCAGTTCGCTTGATGAAGAAAATACTGAGTCAGCAGTTCCTCTACCCGGTGGCGTATACGTGGATTAAAGTATTTATGCTTTTCTTCATAGCCATCTATGATAAATAGATAAGTTGTAAATCCTTCATCGTGTTCAATTTGCTGTACCTTCATTTTTTCTTTACGTAAATGCTGCTTCAGTTCATAAAGTGCTTTCTGTGCTTCCTTTAAGGCAGAGGTCACAAGCTGAATGTATGGTTCATTTAGTTTAAATGTTTGATGTTGTTTTAAGTGAGTCAAATCACGATTGAGGATGGAGATGACCATTGGAAGAAAGATGGCCTGTTCCATCATCTGAAGCTGTATTCTTGATAGTCTCGTCATGTCCAAGCCTGCTTTCTTTATATATATAGAACACTTGTTCTTATTTATTATATCGAATGAGTCAAACAATCTCAAGGGGGCAGGGGGGATTCATTTGTATATTTTTATGTTTTCCATGTAAAATGAAAAGTAGACAAACCTTGAAGGAGTCAAAGAAGTTGACATCATTTCTTTCCCTATTTACTCATGAAAATATCACATCATTTTTTGAAAGCTACAAGGCCTTTGGACCGATTGTGGCCATATTGCTACCCTTAATAGAAGCATTTCTTCCGTTTTTACCACTCGTTGCGTTTGCTGTAGCGAATGCAAATGCATTCGGCCTTTGGGAAGGCTTTTTATTGACCTGGATTGGCGCAAGTGCAGGGTCTATTCTTGTCTTTTTGCTGATCAGAAAATTTGGACAGATGAGAATGCTCAACTTTATCAGTAGGCATCCTTCCATTAAAAAATTGATGCTTTGGGTGGAGAAGCGGGGGTTTGGTCCGTTATTTATTTTACTTTGCTTTCCTTTCACGCCCTCTGCTGCCGTCAATGTTGTAGCGGGTTTATCAAGAATTAGCTTTTGGCAATTCTCATTAGCTGCTTTATCTGGCAAGTGTGTCATGCTTTTTATCATTAGTTTTATTGGCTATGATCTTTCTGCTTTAGTTAAGAATCCGTTAAGAAGTGTTTTTGCGGTTCTAGTTATCGCGTTATTATGGTATGTTGGAAAGAGAGTAGAAAATAGGTTGAACATTCGAATGAGCAAGCGTGAGGACAAAGGAGGCTCTTAATGAAAAAGAAGCCATTGCTATGGTTGATGATTATTACAGGCATCGTCTTATTGTTCCAAGTAAAGAATTTCATGTTTGTCACGTACAAAGTAGAAGGGGTTAGTATGGACCCAACTTTTACAGATGGAACAGAATTATTAATCAATAAGTTCTCGCCAAAACTCACGAAAATTAGCCGGTTTGATTATGTGTTATTTCACGGACCTAAAAATCAAATCTTGATCAAACGGGTCATTGGACTCCCAGGAGAAACGATCAAGTATGAAGATGATCAGTTATTTGTCGATGGTGAAAAAAAGAAGGAACCTTATTTAAAAGAGCAGAAAAAACATAAAATGGGGAACGTCCTGACAGGGGATTTTCAGCTGAAAGCCATCACAGGAGACGATAAAATCAAAAATAATCATTACTTTGTGGTTGGAGATAACCGAATACATAGCTTTGACAGCCGGCATTTTGGCACCATTTCAAAGGATCAAGTCGTCGGTGTCAAAAGGAATACCAGCGAATAAAAAAGGCGCTCTGCATATGCAAAGCGTCTTTTTTTTATTTTGCGGCTTTATAATCAGGCTGCCTTTTTGCCCAGACATGATGTAAGAACCGGAAAAACGGTGGCAGCATTGCAATGACGAGAATAATTCTGACGACTTGTACAGCCACAACAAAGGTAGAATCCTCGTGAAGTGTGACCGCTGTTGTTGCCATCTCTGCAATACCGCCAGGCGAAAAGGCAAGAATGGCTGTAATGACAGAAATGCCTGTGATCTCAGCAATGGCAATAGAGCTGAGGACAGTCGCAGCAATTAGCCCAGCTGAGCTGACGACAGCCACAATGAGAGTGTTTTTTAGTCCGACAAACATCTGTTTATTCATTTTTGAACCGATGGTTGCACCTAGAAATACTTGAGACGCAATGTTCGCTTGTGCCGGCCAATAAGGAATCAAATCATAACCTATGAGTGCGCCCGCACCAACTTGAAGAGCTGCGACGCCTAGCATGCTGCCGATCAGCCAAGGGGCAGGGAAATGAAGACGAACTGCCAGGCGTGACATGAGCCAGGCACCTAAAATAAGCGCAGCGGTCCAAGAGATGTTTGACAGGGTGAAAACGCCCGAAGAGAAGGCGCTTCCTTGCGTAGCTACAGCCGCATCCGCTTGGTTTTTTGTATTTAAATAAAACACTGTAAAAGGGATAGTGAGTACAACCATTAATACACGTATCGTTTGCACGAGACTCACAACAGCTGTATTTGCTCCCACCTCTTGGGCAATCCCCGGCATAGCGGATAAACCGCCGGGGGCAGTTCCGACAAAGCTTGTCAGCATATCTGTTTTGCTCAGCTTCCATAAGGCAAAGCCTGAGAGCATCGCCAGTAGAATAGAAAAGACGAGCATGAAACTCACAGGGAGCCAATTTTCAGCGAAAATGTGAAGGACCTTCATATTCATTTTCTGTCCGAGTTCGATTCCGAGAATGAATTGACCAAGGAGCAGCCATCTGCTGTGAATACGTAAGGTGCTGGTTCCTTTACGCTGAAACAGGGTGGGGCGGCGCATGGCAATAAAAGCTGCTGTGATTAATGTACCAACCATCCAGCCAATAGACATTCCTGTTAAAGACAAAAGAAATCCACCTAAACCGCTTATCGCAATCAGAATGAGATCGGTTCGAAGGCTGTTTCCTTGTTTCATCACATGTAAACCTTCTTCCTATATGTTTGTTCAGTAAGTGAAATGTTGTTATCTTCACTATAATACAAAAGTCTCTATAAATAAAATACGATTTTTTTTACCATTTTCATAAGATTATCTTATCAATAAATGGTTAGCAAATTCTTATAAAGAAAGAAATAATTTTTACCAAAAGCAAAGTCAATATACAACGATTTTCCCCTATTTATCTTATCAGTTGACTATCATTTTCATTTACACTACAATGCTTAGTGTGGGGTGATAACATGAAAATTCCTTCTTTTAAATATAATGAAAAAGGATTGAATCGTTTTTTTGGTCCTTTAGAGGGAAGAATTATGGAGATCCTTTATCAAGGTGAGGATATGCCGATTAAAGAGGTGCAGCAGAAGCTGTCAGATGAAAAGCCGATTAATTTCAACACGGTGATGACTGTGCTGAACCGCTTAACCGAAAAAGGAATTGTGGAGAAGAAAACAAAAGGGCGCTCATCTATTTATAATCCCATTTTAACAAAAGAAGAATTTCTAAATGAGCAAACAAAATGGATTACGCAAGGATTGATGGACGATTTTGGTCCATTGGCAGTGAATCATATGGTGGATGCGATTGAAAGTGCTGATCCTGAATTACTCAAAGTTCTAGAAGCAAGGCTAGCATCTAAAAAAGAGGAGCAGCAAAATGAATAAAATGAAGTCGAGTCTGCTGTTTTTAGGCGGTATATTGATTGGTTTAGCCATTTTTTATCAGATGGGGTATTACGTGCTTTCAAGCTTTTTTGGCTGGAACCAAGCATATAACCTGATCCATGTATGCCAGTCCGTGCTCGAATTCTATGGATTCACTCCTTTAAAATACTTTCTGGATGCCTTAGTCCTCTACACATTGGGATTTGCAATTTTCTATATGGCAAAGCAAATCAGCAAGTACATTCAATTCAAACGACATATGATGTTGGCAGTCGAACAACAGTCAACCGAATCTCTGTCAGAGAAATATCAAAACGATATCTTTGTGTTTCACTGTCATGAACCGCTTGCCTTTGCAATGGGGATGCTTCACCCAAAGGTTTATTTATCAACAGCTCTCATGGACATGCTGGATGAAGAGGAGATTGACGCTGTTGTTCATCATGAATTGCATCACAAATACAGCTATGATCCCTTAAAAGCTTTCATGTTCTCAATGCTCACAAAAGTCATTTGGTACATTCCAGTGTTAAAGCATATGAGACAAAGCTACTCTGTTTTTCGCGAAGTGATTGCAGATGACTATGCCATTCAGCAGACAGGTACTGAGATTGGAGTAGGGCAGGCCCTTTTGAAACTGATTAAAAAGAAAACCCAGTTTCAAAAACAAACAAAGTTTGCGGTGTCCTTTGGAGATCGGGCATTGAATTTAAGAATACAAAAAATCTTAAATCCAACTTACAATATTCCTTTTAATGTACCAATTATTCCAATTGTCACATCAGCCATTCTGATGGTGGTCTTAATGATTATGCTCAACTTAAATTACTAATTTTTTTTACTTATTAACATTACATTATGTAGTGTAAAAACAGGAGGAATTCACTATATGAAAACGAATCAAGAAATAGGAACACTTTTTGTACGCGTTATTTTAGGTATTATTTTCTTTTTACACGGACTTCAGGCATATCAAGGAGGACTGGGAGGAACAGCAGCATTCTTTGGGCAAATCGGTTTACCCGAATTTATGGCCTATATTGTCAAGACAATTGAGCTAGTCGGGGGTATCGCTTTGATTTTAGGTCTAGGAACACGTATTTTCGCAGCATTATTTGTACCAATTATGGCTGTAGCGATTATTACTGTTGGTTTTTCTAAAGGATTTGTTGGCGGTTATGAATTTGAACTTTCGCTGCTCGTCATGGCGCTTTATTTAACACTTAGCGGCAGTAAGCTGCTGTCAATTGATGGGGTTCTCAAGCATCAGCAGCAAAGCAATGAAGCAAAATTTCATTAAAAGATCATGAAAAAACTCCTTCTGCTATTTGTGGCAGAGGAGTTTTTTTAATGGTCAAATTCTCATTTTCTCGTTTGAAAATGAGGTAGGGATGTGAGACTTTGCTACATTTAGCGCTAACTTTGACATATTGAAGGAACGAAAAATCGATTTCATTTTTTGACGGAACATACGATCTCCTATTAAAATAGGACTATCTAAGACACATGGTGCGTTAAAAGGTATAAAAACCATACAGCATGCTGCTGTTCATCTTGAGCGATACGTTTCATTAGCTCTTTTGTTCCTTGGTCACGGACATAGTCTGACACGCTTAAGTAAAAATCGACCGTTTTTTGTTCATCTTTAAAGGCAAACATAAGTCCTTCTCTGAATTGTTCTGGACAAGGTTCTGTTACGCTTGGTTTGTGGTTTCTACCTGTTAAAGAATAATATAGCTTTGAAAATAGTTGATAGTGTCTGACTTCATCCTGACGTATTTCTTGAATGACCTTTTTCGCCTCAGGGTTTTTTGCTTTTTGGGCAAGTTTTTCGTAGCATTGGATCGCAGAATATTCACCATTGATCGCCTTCTCAAGGTCTGAAATGATCCTTGTGTTTTGGCGCATGTCATATGGCGAGTAGTCATAGTAATCGTAATACATGATATTGCCAGCCTCCTTTTTGTTCATGATGGTTTATGATATGAAAAGAGTGAGGAAAGGTGCCTATGTTATTTCAATCAGATAGGAGAACGGGAACGTGATAGGAAAATAGCTATTTCCCTTTATTTTCGCTAGAATATGAGTACATAAGAAAGGTGTTGTGGAACGTGGAGATTCAGTTTTTAGCAGGCAGATCGGGGAGTGGAAAAACGACTGCAATCTTAGAGGAAATCAAAGAACAGCTTCGGCTTGATCCGTTGGGTCCGCCAATCATTTTTTTAGTCCCGGATCAAATGACATTTTTAATGGAATATGAGCTTGCAAAAACGTCTGAAGCTGGCGGAATGATCAGGGCCAAAGTATTTAGTTTCACACGTCTTGCTTGGTCTATTTTACAGCAGACTGGCGGAGCGAACCGGCAATTTGTGACAAGCACAGGAATTCAAATGCTTTTAAGAAAAGTGATTGAAGAGCAGAAAGAAAAGTTTAAAGTATTCAAAAAAGCGAGTGATAAGCCGGGATTTGTGGAGCAAATTGAAAAGACGATGGCTGAATTCAAAAGGTATTGTATGTTGCCGGAGGATATTGAAAAAATTTCAATGTCGAGCATGTATTCAGAGTATACAGAAGAAAGACGGGCAGCCGAAAAATTGCATGATCTGCATGTTCTTTATCAGCAGATGGAGCAGCATTTACAAGATGAATATGTGCACTCAGAAGACTATTTGACACTTCTCACGCAGCAAATTCCTTCATCTGAAGAAATAAAAGGAGCACACATTTATATAGATGGTTTTTATCAATTTACACCGCAGCAGCTTCTTGTCATTGAACAGCTCCTGCTGCATGCAGCAAAAATAACTGCTGCTTTCACAGTGGATCGCTCCTATCATGATAGGCAGCCAAATGAACTTGATTTATTTCGTATGACAGGGAAAACGTATTTCCAGCTCTATCAGCTTGCTAGAGAGTGCGGAGCTGACATTTCTGAAAACCTTTTGGAAAGAAATAACCGGCACATTTATACACCAGATCTTGCTTATTTAGAACACCAATATGAGCAGAGACCAGTGCAGCCATATCAGGAAAACACCCCTCATCTCACAGTGTCTAAAAGTGCAAATAAACGAGCTGAAATTGAGGGTGTAGCGAGAGATATACTTGATTTAGTGAGAGAAAAAGGACTTAGATTGAGAGATATCTCAATTGTTGCACGGCATGTAGACGACTATAAAGATACGTTAAAAGAGGTTTTTCGAGATTACGATATTCCTTTTTTTATTGATGGAAATGAATCGATGCAGTATCATCCGCTCATTGAATTGATTCGTTCGAGCTTGGATGTCATAAAGGGAAACTGGCGGTATGAAGCGGTATTTCGCTGCGTGAAAACAGAGTTCTTATTTCCGCTTGAACTCGCTAAGAACAAAGCGAGAGAGCAGGCAGATCAGCTCGAAAACTATTGTATTGCTTATGGTGTAAAAGGAGAACGCTGGACAAACGGTTCCCGGTTTCATTACAGGCGCTTCCAATCATTAGATGAGGATTTTGGACAAACAGATCAAGAAATTGAAATGGAACAAATGCTAAATGACGTCAAAGAATGGATCGTGCCCCCGCTTTACCAGTTGCAGAAAAGGCTCAAAAAAGCGCAAAAGGTAAGAGACATGGTAGAGGCTGTCTATGTCTTTTTAGAAGAGATACAAGTACCAGAGAAGCTTGAAAAAGAGAGGCTTGAGGCTGAAGAAGCAGGTAGATTAGCTGAAGCAATGCAGCACGGACAAGTATGGGATGCGGTTATTCAATTAATGGATGAATTTGTTGAAATGCTAGGTGAAGAAGAGCTCTCATTTCCTTTATTCCAACAAATGATGGATACAGGATTAGCTTCTCTAAAATTCGCTTTGATTCCGCCTTCACTCGACCAAGTATTTATTGGAAGTATGGATTTATCGAGAATGTATCAAGTGAAGTGTACGTTTATCGTTGGTGTAAATGATGGCGTTATTCCCGCACGCCCCTCTGATGAGAGTGTATTGTCTGAGGATGACCGTGAATGGTTAAAACGAGCAGGAGCAGAGCTGGCAGAGACAGGAAAGGAACGGCTGCTAGATGAGCAATTTTTAATTTACCAAGCGTTATCGAGTCCATCACGTCATTTGTATCTATCCTATTCGGCTGCTGATGCAGAAGGACGTTCTCTTTTGCCTTCGACACTCATCAAGTATTGCCAAGAGCTTATGCCAAATCATCAGCAGGCTCTTTATGTGTTAGATCCAGAACAACTGGATGACGAGGAGCAATTAAAATTTGTAGCGAATGAGCATGTTTCGTTATCGTATACCGTCTCACAGCTGCAGCAATGGCTCAATCAATATCCCATTAGTGGTGTATGGTGGAGTGTCTATAACTACTTAATGACATCTCCTAATCGAGATGTATCAAAAAACATCATGTCAAGTTTGTTTTTTACAAATCGAGCGAAGCCATTAAAGCCTAATGTCACAAAAGAGCTTTATGGTGATCATATTCAGGGCAGTGTTTCAAGAATGGAGAAATTCAATGCGTGTGCATTTTCTCATTTTGCTTCCCATGGGTTAAAACTAAAGGATCGACAATTTTACAAATTGGAAGCACCTGATATCGGCCAGTTGTTTCACTCGGCTTTAAAACATATTTCAGATACGCTTGTTGAACAAAAAAAGGATTGGAAAAACCTAACGAAGGAAGATTGTGTCACTTATTCAAAACATGCGATTGAACAGCTTGCTCCGCGTCTTCAAAAGGAAATTCTATTAAGCTCTAATCGGCATGCTTATATTAAAGAAAAGCTCCAGAAAATCTTGATTCGAGTCTCTTCTATATTAAGTGAACATGCCAAAGTGAGTGGATTTTCTCCAGTAGGGCTAGAGTTAGGATTTGGGGGGCAAGGGCCATTGCCGCCGTTTACTTTTCAATTAAAGAATGGCTGCACGATGGAGCTTGTCGGAAGAATTGACCGGGTAGATAAAGCAGAAGGTTCAAAAGGGCTGCTCTTGAGAATAGTCGACTACAAATCCAGTGAGAAAGGTCTTGACTTAGCAGAAGTATACTATGGGCTTGCCTTGCAAATGCTCACTTACTTAGACCTGACCATTACGTATTCGAAAGAGTGGCTCGGGGTTGAAGCGACGCCTGCTGGCATTTTATATTTCCATATCCATGATCCGCTCATTCAAGCACCTATTCCGCTTGCAGAGGATGACATTGAGCAGGAAATATTCAAGAAATTTAAAATGAAGGGTTTATTGCTTGAAGATGTAGAAGCAGTAAAGCTCATGGATCAAACGCTTGATTCAGGTAGATCACAAGTCATTCAAGCCGGCTTGAAAAAGGATGGGTCTTTCCGTTCTGACTCTGCAGTTTTAAGTGAAGATCATTTCCATATACTCACACAACACGTTCGGCGCACATTTGAAGAAGCAGGCGAAAGAATTACAAATGGAGAGGTCGCAATTAATCCATATAAATTGAAGGATCAAACACCTTGCCGCTTTTGTTCATTCAAGTCTATTTGCCAATTCGATGAATCAATAGAGGATAATGATTTTAGGGTGCTCACCTCTGAGAAAGATGATGTTGTGATAGACCGGATCAAAAAAGAAGGGGATCAGTATGCAAATACCAAAACCGAATAACAGTACGTGGACGGATGACCAATGGGAAGCCATCGTTTCAGAAGGACAAGATATCTTGGTTGCGGCGGCGGCAGGGTCAGGAAAAACAGCTGTTTTGGTTGAACGGCTGATTCGAAAAATGACCCGGCCTGAACATCCAGTTGATGTGGACCGTCTGCTCGTTGTGACTTTCACAAATGCATCTGCGGCAGAGATGAAGCATCGGATTACAGAAGCACTTGAAAAAGAATTAGCCAAAAACCCTGGGTCCCTTCATATGAGAAGGCAGCTGTCCCTCATGAATCGTGCCAATATTTCTACCTTGCACTCCTTTTGCTTGCAGGTTTTGCGCACCTTTTACTATGAAATTGATCTTGATCCAGGCTTTCGTTTGGCCGATCAAACAGAAGGAGAATTATTAGGAGATGAAGTGTTAGATGAACTGTTCGAGGATGAATATAAGGCTGGAAAGCCATCATTCTTTGAACTGGTTGATCGTTACACTTCTGACCGCCATGACTTAGATTTGCAATGGCTTGTGAAGAGAATTTATGAGTTTTCTAGGTCTCATCCTTTACCTGAGCAATGGATGAGGGCATTCCTTTCACTTTATGATGTAAATGCACAAACAAAAGTAGAAGAATTACCGTTTTATCCATATATCAAAGAAGATCTTTCTCTCGTTCTCCGGAGCTGCCAGGAGCTGCTTGAACGAGCTCTTTCGCTATCAAAAGAGCCGGGCGGCCCAGCACCGAGAGCAGAGAATTTTATAGATGATTTAGAGCAAGTCGATGAATTAATCTGTCATCAAGATGATTTTGAGGAGCTTTACGAGCTTTTGCCGAACGTCAATTTTAATAGGCTCAAAACGTGCAAAGGGGATGAATATGACCCTGTTTTGTTAGAAAAGGCCACAGATGCACGTAATCAAGCAAAAAAACAACTAGAAAAGCTAAAAGATGAATACTTTATGCGCAGTCCTGCCCAGCATTTAAAAAGCTTAGCTGAAATGAAGCCAGTTGTGGAGACGCTTGTAGAGCTTGTGATCCAATTTGGTGAGCGTTTCGAAAGAGCGAAGCAGGAAAAGTCAATCGTCGACTTTTCGGATTTAGAGCACTATTGCTTACGCATTTTAGCGGAGCAGGATGCAGAAGGACATTTGATCGAAACAGAAGCTGCTAAGTACTATCAACAGCAGTTTGAAGAAGTGCTCGTTGATGAATACCAGGATACAAACCTCGTACAAGAAACGATTTTAAAGCTTGTGTCTAAAGGGGAACATTCTGCAGAGGGCAATCTGTTTATGGTTGGTGATGTAAAGCAGTCCATTTATCGTTTTAGACTGGCTGAGCCCATGCTCTTTTTAAACAAATATAAACACTTTCAACCAGACGGCAAAGAAACAGGGAAGAGAATTGATTTAAATAAAAACTTCCGAAGCCGTTCAGATGTTTTAGATAGTACGAACTTTTTGTTCAAGCAACTGATGGGGGAAACAGTTGGAGAAATTGAATATGATGAACAAGCTGAATTAAAGCTTGGAGCGAGTTATCCAGAAAGCAAAGATACAACGACAGAAATGCTCCTTGTCCACTTAGATCAGCAGGAAGCGGAAAGCGACGAAGAGCGAGAAGAACTTGAGACCGTCCAATTTGAAGCGAGAATCATTGCTAAAAAAATAAGAGAATTGGTGGAGCAGCCATTTCAAGTGTACGATGCAAAACAGCAAATGACCCGTAACTTGCAGTATCGTGACATTGTCATTTTGCTTCGGTCTATGCCGTGGGCTCCGCAAATGATGGAAGAATTAAAGAAGCAGGGAATCCCTGTATATGCGAATCTTTCCTCTGGTTATTTTGAAGCAACAGAGGTGTCTGTCATTCTTTCTTTGTTAAAAGTCATCGATAATCCGTATCAGGATATTCCGCTTGCAGCTGTTTTAAGATCACCTATTGTTCATTTAGATGAAAATGAAATGGCACTTATTCGAACGAGTGATAAAAAAGGCACTTATTATGATGCTGTAAAGGCATTCATGAGTGTGACGCATTCAGATCACCCTACATGCAAAAAATTAGAGCGATTTTTCCAATTGCTGCATAAGTGGCGTGATTTCTCCATCAATCATTCGGTGGCAGAATTAATTTGGGAAGTCTACCGAGATACGCAGTATCTTGATTATGTTGGCGGGATGCCTGGAGGTAAGCAGCGGCAGGCGAATCTTCGTGCCCTTTATGATCGAGCCAAGCAATATGAAAAAGCTGCCTTTAGAGGGCTATTTCGATTCCTTCGTTTTATTGAAAGAATGCAGGAGCGTGGAGATGATCTTGGTGCGGCAAAAACGTTCAGTGAAACAGAGGACGTTGTGCGCATGATGACGATCCACAGCAGTAAAGGATTAGAATTTCCAGTCGTCTTTACTGCAGGACTCGGCAGGAACTTTAATATGATGGACTTAAACCAGTCCTACTTACTTGATAAAGAGCTAGGCTTTGGAAGCAAGTATATCCATCCTGAGCTGAGAATTAGTTATGCGACATTACCGCTTGTGGCGATGAAAAAAAAGATGAGAAAAGAGTTATTATCTGAAGAGCTGAGGGTCCTATATGTGGCGCTCACAAGGGCTAAGGAAAAATTATTTCTGGTCGGCTCTGTCAAAAATCAGGTGAAAGCATTAAGCAAATGGCAAAATGCCGCGACTGGAGAAGAGTGGCTGCTCCCTGATTTTGAACGTTATCAATCGAAAACATACTTAGATTTTATTGGTCCTGCTCTCATCCGTCATCAAGCGATGTCATCTATTTTAGAAGAAACAGGCGATGTTGTTCTTTCGCATCCGTCCACATTCACCATCTCATTTACTCAAGCTTCTGATCTTCTAAAGGAAGATATGTCACTTGAAAAGAAGCAGCAAGACGAGGTAGTACAAGCATTGATGGATGGTCTGCCTGTTGAAGGATATGGTGATGCTGATGAGAAGGTGGCAGAGAGACTTTCATGGAAATATCCATATCTAGCGGCCTCGCAAGTCGGCACAAAGCAGTCTGTTTCCGAGATAAAAAGGATGAAAGAAATACAGGATGAGTACAGTGTTCCTTCTTCTATTCGAAAAGCTCGTGCAACATTGTATGACCGGCCGGCTTTCATGAAGAAAAAAACACTCACTGCCGCAGAACAAGGCACCGCAATGCATACAGTCATGCAGCATATCACGCTTCCTTCTGAGGAGCCCTATGATGAATCACGTATAAGGCACCTGCTCGAATCCTTACAGCAGCGAGACTTGCTAACAGATGAGCAAGTCCGGTCAATTGATCAAGAAGGAATTGCTGCTTTCTTCTCTACTTCAATTGGCCAAAAACTGCTGAAAGCGGACTGGGTAAAACGAGAAGTATCATTTAGTATGGTGTTACCTGTTAAAGAGGTATACAGTCATATTGATACTGAGGGAGAGCCTGTTCTGATTCAAGGAATGATTGACTGTTTATTTGAAACAGATGGAAAGCTATATTTACTAGATTATAAAACGGATAGAGTGCAAGGCAGATATACAGGCGGACTTGACGCTGCTGAACCTATCTTGAAAAAGCGCTATGAAACCCAAATAGCGTTATATGCAAAAGCAGTAGAGCGTTTGACAAACAGAACATTAGAGGAGAAAATTCTCTATTTCTTCGATGGGAATTTAGAAATCTCTTTATAAATGTATCGGAATGAGAGGTGAATCACATGAGGATTCTGCATACAGCGGATTGGCATTTAGGGAAAACCCTTGAAGGTCGAAGCCGGCTTGATGAGCAAGCACAGTTTTTAGATGAACTGTATCAAATCGTGAAAGACGAACACATTGATGTCATTGTGATGGCCGGTGATGCCTTTGATACAGTGAATCCGCCTGCTAGAGCAGAGCAGCTTTTTTATGAAAGTCTATCTGCCTTATCTGATAAAGGAAAACGGCAGGTAGTGGTCATCTCAGGCAACCACGATAATCCGGATCGCTTATCAGCCGCATCTCCTTTAACAAATGATCAGGGGATTCATTTAATTGGATATCCGACAAATGACATCATCCGTGTCGATGTTCCTTCTTCGAGTGAACATTTATCCATTGCAGCACTCGCTTATCCGTCTGAGGCGAGACTAAATGAGGTGCTGGCTGAAACATTTGAAGAGAAAGTGCTTCGTGATCATTACAATTTAAAAATTCAACAAGCGTTTCAACATTTAAGTACTCAATTCCAGCCGGATACAGTTAATATTGCAACAAGCCACATTTATGTGGCAGGAGGAAGTCAAACAGATTCAGAAAGACCGATTGAAGTAGGCGGCGCATATACCGTTGCGGCTGAAAGCCTGCCAGAAGCAGCTTGCTATGTTGCACTTGGTCATTTGCACCGCCCGCAAACGATCAAACGTGCCAAAACGATTGCCCGGTATTCTGGATCACCTCTTGCTTATAGCTTTTCTGAATCAGGCTATGCCAAATCAGTCACAATTGTAGAGGCAAAACCTAATGAAAAGGCAAGCTGGAAAGAAGTGTTTTTATCAAGCGGAAAACCACTTGTGAAATGGAAGGCGACTGAGGGACTGAGTCAAGTGCACGAGTGGCTGGATGAAAAACGTGATCTTCAGGCGTGGATTGATTTAGAGATTCATTTAACAGACCAGCTCTCTATTGAAGAGATTCATCAGCTCCGTAAGCAGCATAGTGGGTTTGTACACATTCGACCAAAGTTCAAAGAACTACAGCAAATAGAAGAGCAAAAGCAAGTGGAAAAGCTCTCGATCGAAGAGCGGTTCGTGAAATTTTATGAGCGCCAGACAGGTGGCGGTTTACCCGATGAAAAAACAGTCAAACTGTTTTTAGAGCTAGCCAATGAAATGCAAGAGGAGGAAGCGACTTGAAGCCGATTACGCTGACCATTAAAGGACTTCATAGCTTCAGAGAAGAACAAACAATTGACTTTAGCTCATTATGTGATGCAGGTGTGTTTGGCATATTTGGACCGACAGGAAGTGGAAAGTCGTCCATATTAGACGCCATGACCCTGGCACTCTATGGCAAAGTGGAACGTGCGTTAAATAATACACATGGTATTTTGAACCAAGCGGAAGAAAAGCTGTCGGTTTCCTTTACATTTGCTTTGCAAAAGGAACACCATATTTCTTATAAAGTGGAACGTGCTTTCAAACGAGCGGATGAAATGAAAGTCAGAACGACATTATGCCGCCTGATTGAAATCGGTGATACGCAGACCGTTCTCGCAGATAAAGCGAGTGAGGTCAATCGTAAAGTAGAAGAATTACTCGGATTAACCATTGATGATTTTACGCGAGCGGTTGTCTTACCTCAAGGGAAATTTGCAGAATTTCTCTCCCTAAAAGGGGCAGACAGACGTCAAATGCTTCAGCGGTTGTTTAACTTGGAAAAGTATGGGGACCAGCTCGTCAAGCGTTTGCGTGCAAAAGCTCAGAATCAATATGGGCAAAAAAATGAACTGCTGGCTGAACTGAATGGTTTAGGGGAAGCTGGCCCAGAGGCGCTGGCAAAAGCAAAGGAAGCAGCAGAGCAGGCAAAAGCCATTTTTCATGAGAAAAAACAAGCGCGGGACGAAGCGTTCACTGCTTTTACAAAGGCGCAAGCGATCTGGCAGTATCAAAAGGAACAAGAAGCTTATGAGACTGAACAAAACAAACTGAATCTACTGGCACCATCAATGGAAGAGAAAAAGGCCAAGCTCAATATCGCAGAGCAGGCAGAGGCGCTAAAGCCCTATGCGGATGCATTAACAAAGGCTGAAAAACAGCTTTCTCAAGCATCAAAGGAGAAGCAGGAAGCAGAAAAGCAGCTGCTGCATCAACGAACGATCTATGATCAAATGACGCAGGAGTATGAGCAAGCCCGGCAAAAGAAAATAGAGACTGAGCCAGAACTTCTCCAAAAGAAAGAGCAGCTGATTCATCTAAAGGAAATTGAAAGAAAAAAAGAGACAGCTCTTCAGGAAAAGACAGGAATAGAACAGCAAAAAAATGAAAAAACGCAGCAATTCATACAAAAGAAAAAAGAAGCGGACAATCTTCAATCTCTATTAGAGCGTGCACTGACGAAACAAACACAGCTGAAGCATGAGCTGGAGCAGTTACAAGTTTCAGTAAAAGAACGGAAAAGTGTACAGGATGCTTTACGTTTAAGTGAAAATGTTGAAAGAATAAACCGCAGCATTCAAAAAGAAAAGCAAAAGCTGGAGGAGCTCAAAAAGCGAGCCTCACAGACTTCAGAAGCATATGAAAAGCTTCAAAAACAGCAAAACGACCATCATGAAAAAATAGACCAATCGTTTCAAGCAATTGAACACCTCTATTTTTATGTATGTGAATTCGAACGAGCTCTAACAGAATGGAGTAAAAAAGAACAACATCAGAAGCTCGAAAAATTAAAACAGCGTGATGTTGTAAGGGCGGCTGAATTAAGAAAAGAATTAGCGGCAGAGCTAGTAGATGGTGAGCCATGTCCGGTTTGTGGATCAATTCATCATGATTCAAAGGCTTTGGAATCCAATGACCATGAAGAAACCGTGGCACAAGTCGATGAAGTCATTCAACGGATGGACAAAGAGCTCAAGCAGGCAGAGGAGTATGCGAGAGACATGTATGCCGCAAAGCAGCTCCTCGAAACGAATGCCAATCAATTAGTGAAACAATTTGCTTTCTTATCTCAGAAAGCCCCGGGAGCGGAAGTAGCTGCAGCAGTAGAAACCGTACAAAATCCGCAGTCTTTGCAGGATTTGATGCAAGAATGGAAAGGCATAAAGCAGGATATTCAAGAAGTTGAACGTAAACGAGCTCGTTTAATGGATGAAACGCATAATCAAGCAGCAGAGATGAGCAAGATGAAAGAGCAAATGACTTTTGAACAGCAGCGCATCGAAGAATTAGAGGTGCTGATCAAAGAGCTTCAATCTGAGCTTTCAGAGCAAACGACTCAATTTGAACAGGCCTTCCCTCATTTTACATTGAATCAAGTACAAGAGCTGCAAAAGCAAATCGAAGAAAAGGACCAACAAGCGGAAGGCTATAAAGAACGTATTGAGAAAAGCATTTCGTTTTTGGAAGAAAAACAGCTAGCAAAAGAGCAGCTGCAGACAGCGATATACAATGTCGAGAAAGAACTTGATAAACTAGCGCATCAGCTAGAAAGTCAGCATCAGCTTATCCATCAATATGAAACAGATTTAGGCCGATATCCATTAAAAGCTGCCTCTATTTCTGATGAACTTATTGAGGTTGAGCATTCTCTTGCTCTTCTTAATGAAAAAGAACAGCAATCGTACAAGCAATTGCAGCACGCGCAGCAGTTGTTTAGTGAGGCGCAAAGCCATTTTTCAAGCAGTGAGCGTCAGCTTCAAGAGGCGAACCGGCGAAAACAAGAAGCAGAAGCAGCATGGGAAAAAGAAACAGAATCCTCTCCTTTTCATATGCCGCAGGAAATTGAGTCTGCTTCAATGGAACAGGCAGTACGTCAATCGGTCAAACAGGAAATGGAGGAATTTGAGGATAAAAGAAAGGAATGTGCAGCAAACTTAAAGCGAATTTCTGAATTACTGAAAGAAGAGTCGCTGGATGAAAAGCAGTGGACTGACATTCAGCACAGAAAAGATGCAGCTGAAAAAGCATTGGAAGAAGCGACAGCAATGAGTGGGTCCGCACATGAACACCTGCGTGTGATTGAAGAAAATCATTGCCGCTTTGCAAGTATTCACGAACGCTTGGAAGCACTGCAGCAAGAAATTGATCGCCTCGATAAACTGCAAACCGTTTTTAAAGGGAATACGTTTGTTGAATTTTTAGCAGAAGAACAGCTGGAAAGTGTCAGTCGTGATGCATCCGCCCGCTTGGGTATGTTGACGAGACAAAGATATGCGATTGAGGTCGACTCAGAAGGCGGCTTTGTTATGCGTGATGATGCAAATGGTGGTGTCAGGCGTCCTGTGTCCAGCTTGTCCGGCGGGGAAACCTTCCTGACATCGCTGGCGCTTGCCCTTGCTCTTTCTGCACAAATTCAGCTGAGAGGTGAATTCCCGCTGCAATTCTTTTTCCTTGATGAAGGATTCGGTACGCTCGATCAAGACTTGCTTGATACGGTCATTACCGCATTAGAGAAACTGCAGTCTCACAATTTAGCAGTTGGTGTGATTAGCCACGTGGAAGAATTGAAAATGAGACTGCCGAAAAAACTGATTGTCCATCCAGCAGATCCAAGCGGGAAAGGGACAACGGTCTCAATGGAATTAATGTAAATGTTGAGGTGATGACAGGGTGGCAAAGCAAACCATTGGATTATGTGAGCTGTGCGGAAGACAAAATGTCATGCTCACAGAACACCACTTAACACCAAGAGAAGAAGGTGGGGCTTTTTTACCGACTGCCTTCCTGTGTATCCCCTGCCATAAACAAGTGCATGCACTCTTTACAAACCAGGAGCTTGCCGCACGCTTGAACACACTTGATGCACTAAGGCAGGATGAAAAGCTTGCTTCGTACATCAAATGGATTCGAAAACAGCCGGCAAGCAAGCTGGTTAAAACAAAAAAATCGAGACAACGCAGAAAAAAATAAGCATAAAAAGCGCTCCTCTAAATGAAATGACTGTAGAGGAGCTGCTTTATGCATTGCCTACCATATTCTGATCATTTAAGTCAGGATCCACATAGTTGGTGGCGCTAATGCCATTATTTAATATCAAGAAATCTCCGGTATTTCCCGCTCCAGAGCCTAAAGCAGATTTTGACGAACTTTTAGGCGACAGGTAGAATGAGTCACCGACGTTTACGACGCCTCCAGAAATAGAGTTAATGTAAATGGGTCCGACAATTGCTGGCATAATCGACATCCTTTATTCGAAGTCATATCACCATCATATGCGTAGGTAGGTCCATTTGTGAGTTTGGCGGACTTTCGTCGTTGCTAAATAACTCTCGAATATGCTTCACTCTTGCAACGCCATTCACTCCACACGTAGAGCCAATTTGATAAATAGAAGAGGACGAAACCCCTTCGACAATGACGGAAGACACTTTAATCACAGGCTTTTCATGGTAAAAAGCTGTTCTGACGAATCGTTCCGGCAGCATCAATGGAATAGGCTCATAATACACTTCAAATTCTTTCGCATCTAAGTTTTCTGCTTCATTGCCATAAAACAAACTAATGGTTCGTTGAACAGCTAACACCTTGACCTTCGGGCATAGCTCCTGTGTATCACCGATTTGAACAACACTTGAAATCCCGACAGAATTCACCTTCGTGAACTTCACTTGAGATGTGCGCTTTATCATTATCGAGGTGCCAGAGGAACAAACGGGCCAATGATAAGAGATTCTGGCGGTGTATCAAAAATGGAAGATAATTGTACATGATCTGTGTCCCCGATGATAAATAGGGAAGAGGACGAAACCCCAACTACTTTAATGCTTCCGGTCTCGATGTTGCGGTTGACGACTGTGAAATTCATCCGTTTTCCTCTCCTTTCGTTTCATTTGGAATATGGGCTAAGAAGTGCTCAATCGCCCGTTTGACATCATGCTTTACATATTCAGCAATTTGCTCTGAACGCTGCAGCGGGGTCATATCTTCCCGGTGCGGGAGCTGTCCTGCATAGTATTTGATTCTGCTGTCAATTTGCTTGCGAATGTCCTCAATGATGTGGTGTTTGTTGCTCTCATCAAGAGACCCTTCATATCGCTGCTCTAGCTCTTCAAGAAGTTCTGGCGCTTCTTCGTTTAAGAATGCGTCGACAAGCTGGCGTGTTTGATTGAAAAATTGATCAGCCATTTCTTGCTGCATCATTCCAATGCCCGGGGTTGTTGTTTGGCCCACTTCAAAGTTTTGAACACTGTTTGGATCAGATGGATTGAGGCCGATGTTCAGTGTGCCTTCAAGCCGCTCGATTTTCAGTTGATCAAATTGATAATCAATCCGTTCAATCGTCGTTGTCGGTTTATCTTTGATCATTTGCATTTCCTGCTGAAGCTCGTTAAGCCTTTTTTCAAGCATCATAATTTTTTGTGTTTGCTTTTGAATGATGCCATGCACCTGTGAAGCGTTGCTTTGATAATCATACATTGACATACACCTCCGGGGATTGCAGATGAACTTAAGTTGTTGGTGACTGAAGCGGTACAAAAGGTGTTGTGCTTGCGCCTTGGGATTCTTCAATTCCTTGTGTGCCTGCTGCGGCAGGTGCTGCTTCTACGTAGCTGCCCGTGTTATACAGATTAGAAAGAGCTTTAATTGAACCAGCGCTCCCAATTTGCAGCACAGAGGAGTTACTTACAGACTCTACACGCAAATAATTAATTTGTATCGCTTGATTAATATAGAAGTTCAACGGATTCTCACTCCTTACAAGTTACCAACAAGCGGTTGATCAATGACATCACTGTCGTACGTATTTGTCACACTTTTATAGTTGCTAATGCGCAATTGATCACCAGTGTTAAAACTGCCTGCGCCAGCAAACGTTTTAACCTGACTATTTGGAGAAATGGTGATGCAGTCTCCAACATGAACGACTCCGCTCGTTCCGACGGCATTTACTTTAAAGGCTCCAACAATAGCCGGCATAGCGGTGCACATCCTTTATAAAAATAAGGCACTTTGTTTTTGGGCGTTTCACCATAGCTTATGATGGGTCTTTTAATGTGTGATTGTCTTTTTGAAAGCTTTTGATGAGAGGAATTAGGTGTATGGTTTACCCTTTTTTAGAGCATTCATTCGAGGTGTATTTGATGCCTTTATTTAAGAGTGTATCAAGCTCTTGACTGCACCTGATGGTTTCTTCGGCATTCATCCCGAATTTTTTTGCTGTCTCAATTAAATGTAATCTTTTTTGTTCAATTTCATAATTGATCATAACGGACGCCAACTCTCACATTTTTTATATAATAGAAGGATATGGTTAGTATACCCTATTTTTCTATAAAAAAAGCTGTTTCGTCAATATGAGTAATAAAGTGACAAAATTCGAAAGCGTCCTTACTTGCCATATATCTCTTTTCTTATTTCAGCCTGTAAATAACGTCGTCTTTTGTTGATATACTGCCGGATGACCTCTCGTTCTGATTGTAGGATGTCTTTTCGATCTCTTGTATAAGGATCATCTCCAATTCGGTTCTCGATAGAGGCATGCCATTTCTCGATGATTGGACAAAGCCGGTCTTCTAAAAAATGTGTATCGAGTACATGCTGAAAAAGCGTGTAATAGGATCTCTTAAAAGAAGGGATATCTAGTAACCTAGCAGTTAAAGTATTAAAGCCGTTTACTGGAATATAATCAAATGCCATTTCTTCTCCATGAATGTCACGGCCCCATGTCGCATCATAATCCCAAGGAAGTACTTGAAATTTTCCTTGTTCATTCACATAAAGAGCGTAGTTATGGACAAAGCCATCAAAGTTTTGTGTGCACACTACACCAATGAGCCAGCGGAAATACTGTGTTACATCTAGGTATTGCTCAATTTTTTCTGCAAATATGTCATCTTTTGCTGTGTTGAGAAAGTAAATAAATTCACTCAGCTGCTGATCGTGTTGAGAAGTCCCCGTTTTTTTCTCGTACCCGAGGAGGAGGTGTTTTTTGGGCTTTTTATCAAACGAACTCAAAAGGGAGAAGTTGGCATCGTCATCGACTGCATAATAAATGCCGCCTCCTGAAAGCTGCCTTTTCTGAAAAAAGTGCTCATCAACAGATTCTATTTTTAAATAAATGCCTTCTTTTCTTCCGTTTATAGTGAGAAACACATGAGAAGCAGCAGGGCTTAGCACCCCTATCTGCTCGAAGAAATAAAAGGACAGTCTGTTTCGGATAAACGAGGGGTCATTGTATTCTGCATTTAAATGAAAGATAGATTCGCCTTGTCTTTGCTTTGGCTTTCGATATTCAATTTGATAGGACTTTTTTTTCAGCTTTCTAATGTGAGACCCGCGGTATGAAGCATAAATGTGTGATTTGGTCTGGCCGGTTTTCAAAATGGCCTCAACAGGTTCATCGTTCCATATGTCTTTTCTTAATTCAATCAAGTCCTTTGGATGAATCCAAATATCTATTTGCTTTAAAGGTTCTGTGGTCATGCGTTCATCAGCCTCCTATGCTCTTCTTTACGATATGAAAGTGAAGGAATGTCCTGTACCCGCTTGTTAGGTATTCATGGAGTTTTAAAAGAAAGGGGCATCCGCCAAGAACACTTGTCTACCAAGTCTCGTAACATAAAGCAGAGAAGATAAACAGCTTGATCTGTTTGTTTTGTCAAAGTATAGACTGGGAGGGGAATCGTTCGTGAGCACATTTGATCATTCACATATTGAACATGCAGTGGATTCACTTCGAAGTGAAGGACGTGATCATCACTTAGATCGTGAACCAGAATCGAGACGATCGCACAAGTCAGCACGTTCTCGCCATTCAAAACGCCGTCATTGGTTCTTTGGTGGAGGCGGATGCCGTAAATCACACCGCAGTAAAAAAAGCTACAAGAGCTATCGTTCGAAAAAAAGTCGCTGTTCAAAGAAAAGCGTGAAAAGTGAGAAACCATGCAAAAGTAAAAAGTCGTGCAAAAGCAAGAAATCTTGCAGAAGTAAAAAGAGTGAACCGAAAAAATCATGCCGCAGCAAACACAGATCCCATCATAAGAAAAGCTGCCGCAAGTCACATCGCAGCCATCGATCTAAACGATCTCATCACCATAGAAGCTGCCATCGATCTAAACGTTCTCATCACCATAAACGCAGCCGCTCTTGCAAAAGATGTGGAAAGAAAAAGCATCATTCCCACAGCAGAGGAAATGTTGATCGCAAATGGGACCAAGGGAACATGTGGGAGTATCGCCGCTACCGCTAAACATCAGATCATCTTTTTTGAAACCCTTTTTAAAAGAGAGTATGATAAAAAAGGGTTTTTTTTATTTCATAGAGAAATAAAATGAGACATCATCACTTAGCGAAATGAAGATTGTGAGGGGAAGACATGAAGTTTTTTACAGGTGAGATACATAGCAGAATGTTTATTGGGGTAGTGATTGATGATGAATGGGTCATGGACGTCAAAAAGGCAGAAGCCAAATTATTTGAGCTTGAGACACTGCCAAACTCTTTAGCTGAATGTATTCATATGGGGGACAAGTTTGTTGAGCATGTCAAACAGCTCCTTGACTGGGCTGAGAAAAAAGAAGAAGACCGCGGTTCTTATGTATATCCGCTTTCGGAAGTGAAACTCCATGCGCCGATTCCAAAGCCAGCTAAAAACATCATGTGTGTTGGAAAGAATTATCAAGATCATGTCATGGAGATGGGAAGTGCAGCGGATATTCCTAAAGATGTGATGATCTTTACAAAGGCACCTACTTCAGTCGTTGGACATGAAGCGGATATTCTCCTTCATGAAGATGTGACCAGTGAGCTGGACTATGAAGGGGAGCTTGCGATCGTGATGGGCAAATCAGGGAAGAATATTGCACCTGAAGAGGTCCGTGATTATCTATTCGGTTACACCATTTTAAATGACGTAACGGCAAGAGATTTGCAGAAAAAACACAAACAATTTTTCATAGGTAAAAGCTTAGATACAACCTGCCCGATAGGACCTTATATTGTGCATAAGTCAGTGGTCGAGGATCATGGTGCGCTCCATGTGGAAACAAAGGTAAACGGAGAGGTTCGTCAGTCTGCCAGTACAGAATTAATGATTTTCTCCATCGAGAATATTGTTTCTACTCTTTCAAAAGGGATGACACTAGAAGCTGGTGACATCATTGCAACGGGAACACCTTCTGGGGTTGGCAAAGGCTTTGAACCGCCTAAGTTCTTAGCTTCAGGGGATCGAATTGACATCACGATTGAGCCTATTGGAACGCTATCGAATCGCGTCAAATAAAGAGTGCGATGACACAGGATTGTCGCTTTGTGTTCGACTTATTTCGTGGTACGATGAGAAGGTAATTGTTCTGATAAAGGGGGAAATAACAGATGGGAACGCATTTACATATTACAGCATGGGTGCTAGGGATTATTTTATTCTTCGTTGCCTTTGCTCTAGCAGGTAAAAATGACAAAGGTGCTAAAATTGTGCACATGATTGTCAGACTATTGTACTTGATCATTATCGCAACAGGCGTAGAGCTGTATGTTCGCACAGGAATGAAAATTCCAGGTTTCGGTGGCGAGTATATCGGTAAAATGATTCTCGGTATCTTTGTGATCGGCTTCATGGAAATGGTTCTTGTACGCAAGAAAAAAGGAAAATCGGTGACTGGTGTATTGATTGGTTTTATCGTGTTCGCGATTGTGACCATTCTTCTCGGTTTACGTCTGCCGATCGGTTTCCATATCTTTTAACATAAAAAGGGCATTGCTTATACGAAGCAGTGTCCTTTTTATATGCCATCAAATTGCGAAACCGACCGGTAACCGTCAGAAGTGGTCCATTCAAAACGAATTTGACCTGCGGCGGAGTCATGGTGACATTGAAGGGCAAGTGATTGTGAATCTGTCGAAAACTGAAAGAAAGAAACTCGTTGAAAAGAATGAAAGGAGGAGAAAACACAATCGTAGACGGAAAAACCAAGCTGCTCTACCTGTGCAATGATTTCAAAAAAAACGTTTTCAGGAACGAACATCAGTAGGTCAAGCCATCCTTTCGCAAGTGATGCCGTATATTGAATCACTTCACCGCCTTGTACTTCTACTAGCTGCCCACTTTCATGAAGTATCATGGATCCGAGCAGTTCCCCTTTGGTCCACCTGCCATTTTCCTTCAAACAGATCATCGTGCTTTGAAGACTTTCTGGCAGCATGATGTCTCCTTCTTCATCTTCAATCAAGCAATGCCCGTTTTCAATCAGTAAATACCCGCTGCACCATCTTCGACTGCAGCGTTCAAGCTGCTTCATTCGTTTTTCCATTTGCAAAAGCTCCTTTCCTCTTTCTTTTCTTACCAAATCATGCTTGTCCTATACGCCCGAGAAAAAAAGGACAAATCAACTATCAAGGAGACGATGCATAAACTAAGAAAGGCTGAATGAGAACACTTGAGGAAAAACGGATGGGAGCTGATGATGATGTGTGGAATAACAGGCTGGGCAGACTTTAAAAAGCAGCTCATCCAACAGGATCATGTAATCAATCAAATGACAGATACATTATCTAAAAGAGGGCCAGACGATACAAATACGTGGAAAAGTGAGCACGTTCTATTTGGGCATAAAAGGTTAGCGGTTGTAGATGTAGAAGGCGGAAAACAGCCGATGACATATACACATCAAAACCATGCTTATACCGTTGTATACAATGGAGAGCTCTATAACACAGAAGATATAAGAAAAGAATTGTTAAAAAGGGGCCATCGCTTTCTTGGACATTCTGATACAGAGGTTCTTCTTCACGCCTACACAGAATGGAAGGAAGAGTGTGTGTCCCATTTTAATGGTATTTTTGCATTTGTGATCTGGGATAGTGAGCGTGAATTATTATTTGCAGGGAGAGACCGGCTCGGCGTCAAGCCATTTTTCTATACAGAACGTCATCATTCCTTTTTATTTGGTTCGGAAATCAAAGCGCTACTTGCTCACCCTGATATGAAAGCAAAAGTCGATCATGAAGGATTATCGGAGATCTTTGGTTTAGGACCGTCTAGAACACCAGGGCAAGGAGTGTTTAAAGGGGTAAAAGAGCTGAGACCTGCTCATGCTTTGACTTTTTCAAAAGACGGACTGCGTGTGTGGAGATACTGGAATGTCAAAAGCAAGACGCATACGGACTCACTTGATGACACCGCCCAGCACGTCAAGCATCTCTTTACAGATGCCGTCACAAGACAGCTCGTTTCTGATGTGCCTGTTTGTACATTTTTATCGGGTGGCGTCGATTCGAGTGCCATTACCGCCATTGCCGCTAAGCACTTTGAGAAAATAGGGAAAGCACCGCTTCATACGTATTCGGTTGACTACGAAGGAAATGATCAATTCTTTGAAGCAAGTCAATTCCAGCCGAATGCTGACGGTCCATGGATTGACCGCATGACCAAGGCGTTTCAAACGAATCATCACAGCTGCGTCATTGGACAAAAGGAGCTGGCTGCTTATTTGAAGGAAGCGGTTGAGGTCCGAGACTTACCGGGTATGGCAGATATTGATTCTTCTTTGCTTTGGTTCTGCCGAGAAATTAAAAAGGACTTTGTTGTCGGTTTGTCAGGTGAATGTGCGGATGAAATTTTTGGAGGTTATCCTTGGTTCCATGCGGCAAATGAAACGAATGGTTTTCCTTGGATGAGATCGACGGAAGCCAGAACGCAGCTCTTACAAGATTCGTGGCAAAAGAAGCTGTCACTAAGAGAATATGCACAAAGCAAATATGAAGAAACCGTGGCTGAAACGCCTCTTTTAGATGGAGAAACTGGAGTGGATAAAGCCCGAAGAGAACTTTTTTACTTAAATATGGTCTGGTTTATGACAACGCTGCTAGATCGAAAAGACCGAATGAGTATGGGGGCGAGTCTTGAGGTACGTGTGCCATTTGCAGACCATCGCCTTGTCGAATATGTGTGGAATATTCCTTGGGAAATGAAAATGCATGGAAATCGTGAAAAAGGGGTTTTACGAAAAGCATTAGAGGGAATTTTACCGAATGAAGTGCTTTATCGCAAGAAGAGTCCTTATCCGAAAACACATCATCCAGCCTATACTCAGGCTGTGAAAGAGATGTTAACAGATTGCCTTGCGCAAAAGGATTCTGTCCTTCACGAATTTCTAGATGCACATCAATTAAACCAGCTGATTGAAACGGAAGGAGCCTCCTTTCAAGTGCCTTGGTATGGCCAGCTCATGAAGGGCCCGCAGTTAATCGCTCATCTGGCGCAGATTCATCATTGGTTTGAAACGTATCGAATTGATATAGAAGCGTAATAAAGGGTCGGCTTTCTTACATTTGTTGAAGGGAAGCCGGCTTTTTTTAATACATAACAAGAGACGAATAGAGCACATCAAAAGTTGATCTAATCTTTCTAATTTGTATAATTAACTTAAAGTGAATTAATTTGGAGGAAAAAGGATAATGAAAATCATTGTGATCGGAGCAGGACCAGGGGGACTTGCGGTAGCTATGATGCTTCAAAGCAAAGGACATGATGTTCAGGTATACGAAAAACAGCCCTTTGTTGGCGGACGTAACTCTAAGTTTCAACTCGGTGATTTCACGTTAGATACGGGTCCTACCTTTCTCAGCATGATTCATATTGCAGAGGAGCTGTTCACCTTTGCTGGTAAAAATCTTTATGACTATATTGATGTGATCGAATTAAAAGAAATGTATAGATTGATTTTTCAAGACGATCAGCTAGATATGATTCGAGATCGTGATGAAATGTATAGACGGTTAGAAGCCTTTGCACCTGGTGAGGGCGAAGGGTATTTACGATTTATGAACGATACAAAGCGCAAAATGGAGACTTTGCACATGTGATGACAAAGCTTGTAGAGCCAGGACTTTTAAAGAAATATAGCGAGAAAAAATTAAAAAAGAAAAAATTCTCATGCTCCACCTTTATGCTTTATTTAGGATTAGATACCATGTATGAGGAGCCGCATCATACCATCGTATTTTCCGATGATTATGCTCAATTTGTTAAAGGCATAACGAAAACGTATGATCTGCCAGATGATCCTTCTATTTATATTCAAAATGCAAGTGTCACAGATGACTCGCTTGCGCCAAAAGGAAAGTCAGCTCTTTATGTGCTGGCACCTGTTGCCAACAATCAAAGCGGTATTGACTGGGAAGCGCATCAAGATGAATTTAGAGAACTTGTGCTGGACACACTTGAACGAAAAACCGGTTTTAAGAATGTGAGACAGCATATAGAAGTCGAAGGGATGATCACACCGAAGCAATGGGAGGAAGACCTTTACGTATACGAAGGAGCTACATTTAACCTTGGCCACCAGCTGACGCAGATGATGGTCCTAAGGCCGCACAATTGAATTTGATGAATTGGACCATTGCTGGCTCGTAGGAGGAGGGACGCACCCAGGAAGCGGGCTGCCGACCATTTTAGAATCAGCACGTATCACGACAAATGCGATTCATTCAAAAGAGAAACATACGCACAAAACATTGCCGCACCAAGAAAAGGGGAGCGCCTCATGAAAAAACATATATTGATTGCAGGTGGCGGGATTGGCGGGATGATCTCAGCACTTTATTTAAAAAAAGCTGGACATGATGTCACGCTTGTCGAAAAAAATGAGCGACTTGGCGGAAGACTTGCTTTTGTACGTGAGAAAGGATATAAAGTAGATGAAGGTCCGACCATTGTCCTACTTCCTGATATGTTAAAAGGTATTTTACATGAGGTTGGAATGGACGAAGCATCTCTTGATCTTTTGCAGCTTGATCCGCTGTATACGATTCAATATCAAGATGGAACCTTCTACACGAAGTACTCTGATGCATTTCGTCAGCTAGAGGAAATCAGACGTGTATTTCCAAAGGAAGATCAAGGATTTCTAAGGTTTATGGAAGAAATGACAGACCGTTTTCAAGAAGGGCAGCAAGCCTTTCTAGAGAAATCATTTCATGAAAAACGTACATTTTTTACAAAAGCAAACATGAAGATTTTAATGAAATTAAAGGCGTATCGAACGGTTCAAAGTGCTCTGAAAAAGTATTTCTCAGACGAACGCCTGCGAGATGCATACGCACTGCAAACCCTCTATGTCGGAGGGAACCCGTATGAAGCATCTGCTATTTATTCGCTCGTTTCATATAGTGAGCACGCACATGGAATCTACTATTTAAAAGGCGGCTATGCGAGCTTAGTAGATATACTAGAGAGGCAGCTCATAAAAATGGGTGTGCATATAAGAAAAAATGAAGAAGTCACGGAGCTAGAGTTTGAGGGAAAGCGCGTGGCGCATTTGTGATCAACGGAGATTATCCAGCTGCGTTAAAACAGCTTGGTTTAGACGAACAAGATCGGCGTAAATACGTGCCGTCTTCTGGCTGTGTGATGGTGTATCTAGGGTTAAACAAGATGTACCATGATGCGCCTGTTCACCAATTTTTTATGGGCGAACACTTTGATCAGCATATGAAAGAGGTTTTTCAAACGAAGACGATCGCTCAAGATCCGTCGTTTTATACGTTTAATCCATCGATTATTGATCCATCTCTTGCCCCGGAAGGCTGTAGTGTTTTATATATGCTGATTCCCGTTCCCTCAGGAGATCATATCAACTGGGAAGAGGAGACGGATTTTGTAGAGAAAATGGCCGATCGTCTTGAGAAAAGAGGCTTTCCAAGATTGCGAGAGTCGATTGTCTGGAAAAAAATCAGAACACCAAATGATTCCTTGCGAGAAGGATTGTTTGAAGGCGGCAGCTTTGGACTTGCGCCTAACTTGTTTCAATCAGGTGTCTTCCGCCCGCAAGTGAAGGTAGCTGAGACGGGCAATCTTTATGAGGTAGGTGCTTCCATCCATCCTGGCGGCGGGGTGCCGATCGTGATGCAAAGTGCGAAGCTGATGGCTTCTGTGCTGTTAAAAGATTTGAATGACAGAAAGGAAGTGAAACTAAGTGGTTGATGTACAAACAGCATTGAAATTGTGTGAGGAGACCATTCAAACCCATTCCAAAACGTTTTACCGTGCCTTTTCCATGCTGCCTAAAAAGAAAAGACAGGCCGTCTGGGCTGTGTATTCCTTTTGCCGGAGAGCAGATGATATTGTAGATGAGTCCCCCTCACCAAAAGAGGAGCTTGCCTCCTTTCGAGAGACGTTTGATCGATTTTTACATGGTGAGGTAGATCGGAATGATCCGATGTGGGTGGCGCTAGAACATACATTTCAAGAGTTTCGTATGGATGAAGCCCCGTTCCGTGACTTGCTCCAAGGTCAAGAGATGGATTTAGAGCAGCACCGGTATGAAACGTTAGATGAACTGCTCATCTATTCCTACCATGTGGCTAGTACCGTTGGGCTTATGCTGCTTCCCATTATTGCACCGCGTAAAAAAGAACAGCTGAAAGAAGCAGCCATTTCATTAGGGATTGGCTTGCAGCTGACCAACATCCTTCGTGACATCGGCGAGGATAAGGCTGAAAGAGACCGCATTTATTTGCCAAAGCAAGTCATGGATCAATTCGGATATACAGAGCAAGAATTGCAAGAAGGCATTGTCAATCAAGCATTTCAGCACGTATGGGAGTACATTGCTTTTGAGGCAGAGGCATACTACGAGGAGTTTTTTGACCATCTTCATGAATTCCCGCTTTATTCACGTATATCAGTGAAAGCAGCTGCTCACTTTTATAAAGCCATTTTAGATAAAACAAGAGAAAATGAATACCGCGTGTTTACACAGCGATTATTTATTTCAAATCAGGAAAAAGCACTTATTTTAGAAGATATTACGTAAAAAAGGACTGCACCCGCAGTCCTTTTTATGTGGAAGAAAAGCGATACTCTGTCCATACCCTTGAACGCCACCGCCTATACATAAAGATGCCTCTTACCCATTCATCCACGATAAAAGAAATCCAAACCCCAATGAGACCCATCTCAAGCTGAATGCCTAACAAGTAGGCGATCGGAAGCCCAATGCCCCACATTGAAATCATCGCCATATACACTGGAAACTTCGCGTCACCAGCAGCCCGCAAGGAATTAATAATGACCATATTAAAAGAACGGCCAGGTTCCAAAATAATTGTCAATAGGAGGAGTGTGGCGGCAATTTGGATAATCTCGCTGTTGCTAGTAAAGAAAGCAAGCAAATGCGTCGATGATAAAGATAAAGCAGTGGAAGAAAGAAGGGAGATGCCAATGGCCCAGTATAAGCTTTTCATGCATCTGTGATAGGCAGCATCGAATTCTTTCGCCCCAATATGGCGCCCGATTAAAATTTGTGTCCCTTGGCTAATGGCTGCACCAAACAGCATAATGAACATCATTAAATTTTGAGTATAGACCTTTGCTGCTAATGCCTGCGTCCCCATAAACGTAATAAACAGTGTAATGATCATTTGAGAGCCGTTATAAGAAAGCTGCTCTCCAGCAGAAGGAATCCCGATTTTCAGAAGCTTTTTTAAATGTGTCCGCTGTATGTGAAACATCTTCTTCAGTGAAAAGCGTAATCCAATTCGGCGGCGTACAATGAGGATCATTGCCATTAATCCGATCAACCGAGCAAGTGAGGTAGAAAAAGCGACCCCCATCACACCTAATACGGGGAAGCCAAACGGACCGAAAATGACCAGATAGTTACCGGCAACATTTAGCAAGTTCATTCCGATGGTGACATACATCGTATCTCTTGTATATCCGTAGCTTTTTAAAATAGCACTATACGTCATAATGAGCGCTTGAATAAAAGAAAGCAGTCCGACAATTTGTAAAAATACCGCCGCATCCGGCATGAGCTTACTTGATAGGCCCATCAGATGTAAAATGGGAACAGCTAATACAAACATGAGAAGACTAATGACAAAGCTAATCAAGAAGTTGGTTCCTAGTGAGACATAGGCGACTTGAGTCGCTTCCTGTCTGCGGCTTGCTCCTAAAAGCTGCGCAATCACAATCGTCGTTCCAGTTGTAATGAAACTGAACATGACAATCAATAAATTCAGGAGCTGGTTGCTTACACCAACTGCGGCAACACTATTATCGGAATATTGGCTGAGCATGAGGGTATCCGCGCTTCCCATGAGCATATATAAAGAGATTTCAATAAAAATAGGCCAAGTTAATGCAAATAATGAAGGATGGGTTTTCTTCCCCCTAGCTTGAATCTTTTGAATTGGCAGTGATTGAGGTTTCATCAATAAACCTCCTTTCGTATAAATCCGATTTATAGTGTACCTTGCATCGACTATAATAAGAAGAGATGAAACCGAAACTTATTGGAGAAATCCGACTTCATAAGGGGATGAATATGAATCGATTTATTACATTTACTGTACCGCCGTTCCCGGTTTATATTGCTTCAGGCAAAGGTGTATTTCATCAAGGAGAAAGACATATCTCTAGAACCTTCACTGTGTTTGATCTTCTTTATGTCACAAAGGGGGAACTATGGATCACAGAAGACAGAGAGGCTCATCACGTAAAAGAAGGAGAATATATCATTCTCTCACCTGGCTTGTCTCATGGGGGACACCTGCCATGCGAAGAAGAAACTCACTATGAGTGGCTGCATTTTTCAATTGATCCATTTGAGTTGACGAATCGGCTGAGAGAACACTGGTTTGATATGAAACAAAATCAAGCCACCTTTGAAAAGCCGGCAACATATGAATTTAGCCTGCCTCGTATAGGAAAAGTGAAAGGAAGAAATGTGTTCGAAAAACATCTTTCAGCAATGCGGGCACTAAATGATGACGCGTCTGAACTGCCGCTGAAAAAACAGCTTCAGTTTGAGGAAATGCTCATTCATTTACAAAAAGAAGCATTTCATATTCCAAGTGCAAAGGAGAATGTCGCCTCAGAAGTGGTTCATTATCTTGAGCGTCACTTTATGAAGAAACTGCAAATGGAGGAGCTTGCAGAGAAGCTGCATTATCATCCTGATTACATGACAAGGTGCATGCAGACTGTATATGGACTGACGCCAAACCAATACATCAATCGTCTCAAGGTCGAAAAAGCCAAAAGCATGCTTGCCTCAACGAATGATAAAATCGCAGCTATTGCTGATCACGTAGGCATTGACGACCCTACTTATTTTTCTAAACTGTTTCGGCAAAACGAAGGCATGACGCCTATCGAGTACCGTCATCTAGCAAAAAGAACGACAAAGTAAAGGAACGTGAACAGATGAAAAGGGAAAAGGAAGAGCATGTGAGCATACAAGCATTAAACGAAGCCGATTTAGAGCTGGTATGGCATTTAAAATTCAAAGCACCAGATCAGTCCTATCGAAAGTGGAATGCTCCATATTTTTATGAACACGAAATCCCGCTTGCTGCATTTAAAAAACGATACTTACAGGATACATCCATTCCGCCAAAGCTATATGGCATTGAAATAGACGGCGAAATCAAAGGCACCGTGTCATATTATTGGGAGAATGAACGTACACGGTGGCTTGAATGCGGCATTCTCATTTATGACTCGCGCTTTTGGAGCGGTGGCGTTGGGACAAAGGCGTTAAGTCTATGGACTGATGAGTTATTTGCCCATATTGATATCCCTCGAATTGGTCTTACCACATGGTCGGGAAATGCACGGATGATGCGGTGCGCAGAGAAATGCGGATTTGTCCTTGAGGGGAGACTGAGAAAGGTTCGTTACTATCAAGGAGAATATTATGATTCGATGCGCTATGGGATGCTGAGAGAGGAATGGAAAAGCCTCCCGCGACATGCTACTTAACAATGATGAATCATTTTAGGACAAAAGGATCGAATGTTTGAATAAACTGAAGAAGAAGGGGGGCTAAAAAGCATAATAGAGAACATGTAATTTACATAAGGAGGAGTTTGAACGTGAGAATTACGGGGTTATTCGTTTCACTTGCTGTTGCCATTTATTTATGGTTTGATGCGCCAAAGCATGATAAAGACAAATGGCTGTGGGCCATTTTAGGTGTCCTATTTAGTACCATCGTTCTCGGTATTTATTTGATCAAGACAGAGAGGAAGGGACTTGGCTGGACAATTCTCATTTTAACGATCTTGTTTTATCTCATGCTGCTCATCTCTGTTTTGATCGGTATCATTCTTTTTTATCAGGTGAGTCCTTCATGAAGAAGGGCTTTTTTCTTTTACCTTTTGCGCAGGCACACCTGCAATAACAATCTTCTCCTCGTGAAAAGAACGGTTTACCACAGCATTTGCTCCGATTGAAATATGATTTGCAATATAGATGTCCCCAAACAGCTTAGCACCAGGGCCAATCCATACATGATCCCCAATGGTTGGCACATCCTTTTCATAATGGTTCTGACCAATATTCACCCCTTGATGAATATCACAAAATGCCCCAATTTTTGCATGCTTGTTCACAATTAAGAGACCCGTATGATTGATTCTAAGGCCAGGGCCGAAGACACCAATCGGAATATCAAAGCCAAGCTGCATGCCTTTCTTTTTATGTAAATAGCGATAAAACCATTTGCGAAGTGTAGCGCCGCTATTAGAAAAGTATTCATATTTTCGTAAAATCCTTTGATATTTCCATATATCATCCCCAAACCACTTAGGTCTTTTGCGCTTAATGGCTAATGCTTTCTTATCCTGTGCCAAGTAGTGGTGAAGATCGTGCTTCGTTAAAATCATCAGATCCCTCTCCATTCCCTTTTGTTTCAGAGAAATTATACCATTATAACCATTTATATCAATATAGAAAGGCGTTTATTTCTTTCTTTTTCTACATCACTTTCATCCAGTGTCCTGTATAAAATAAGAGCTTCGTCATGAGTAGAACAAAAGAACCAGGAAGAATGATTTGTAATTTTTTTCTACATCATTCCGTCTCATCCGTTTGATCTCCTTATGGCAGTAGAGGTTTGTAAAAATTACACGAAAATACTCGCTAAAAAGAGAATATAGCATTCATATGCTTTTCGAATCATCTTTTTGAATACAATTGACTTTCATATCTCACATCCTCTAGGCTAGTAAATGAAAATGATAATCTTTATCAATTGGAGGAGTGTTTTATTATGTCCATCAAAACCGTTTCTAAAAATCAGCAATTTTTAGAGCAGCAAAGTCAAAGAGAATCTAATGCAAGGTCTTACCCGAGACGGTTCCCATTAGCCATGCAAAAAGCCGAGGGTATGATCGTGACAGATGCGGATGGCAGAGAGTTTTATGACTGCCTGGCAGGCGCAGGAACACTTGCACTTGGTCACAATCATCCAGTTGTTATAGAAGCTATTGAACGTATGCTTCATGAAAAAAGACCGTTGCATACGCTGGACATAACCTCAGAAATTAAAGAAGAATTTGTGAATGAAATTTTTTCTCACTTGCCAGAAGAGTTTGCAAAAAGAGCCAAAATTCAATTTTGTGGGCCAACTGGTGGTGACGCCATAGAAGCAGCTATTAAATTAGTCAAGACAGCGACAGGTAATCGTTCTATTCTTTCATTCCACGGTGCGTATCACGGTGCGACACATGGCACGATGTCATTAAGCGGGAATTTATCTCCAAAGGAAAGAGTGCAAGGGTTAATACCTGATGTTCATTTTATGCCTTACCCATATGAATATCGCTGCCCATTTGGAATTGGAGGGAAGGATTCGCACCGCATTTCAAGTTCGTATATTGAGCGCGTATTAAATGATCCTGAAAGTGGTATTCTTCCGCCAGCAGGTATGATCTTTGAAGCAGTGCAGGGCGAGGGAGGCTCCATTCCAGCATCTATTGAATGGATGAAGGAAATGAGAAGAATCACAAAAGAAAAAGGGATTCCGCTCATTATTGATGAGGTTCAATCAGGCATCGGCCGAACAGGTAAGATGTTTGCCTTTGAACATGCAGGAATTGTACCTGACGTCATTGTGCTGTCAAAAGCCATTGGTGGAAGCCTGCCGCTTTCAGTTGTGATTTATGATAAAGATTTAGATCAATGGAATCCAGGTGCACACATCGGGACATTTAGAGGGAATCAAATGGCGATGGCTGCAGGAACCGCTACGCTTAAATTTATAAAAGAAACCAACCTGCTTGATCATGTAGAACAGTTAGGAAATCGTATGCAGGCTCACCTTAAAGACATCCAAAAACAAGTACCTGCTCTCGGTGATGTTCGAGGAAGAGGTTTAATGATTGGCGTTGAAGTAGTCAATCCAAATGAGAAACAGGATGTGGACGGAAGCTATCCAGCGAATCCAGAGCTGGCCAGTCTTATTCAAAAGAATTGCTTCGATAAAGGCTTAATTGTGGAGACAGGAGGCCGTTTCGGAAGTGTGATTCGTTTCCTGCCGCCACTCATTATGACAGAAGAACAGCTTGAAAAAGTCATCGCTATTTTTAAAGAGGCCGTGTACGATGCAATCAACTAAAGCTTCTGTAGATTCATTATTTATGAATCAAAGCCAGCTTGGAAGAGAGTCCTTCCAAGCGGCTCTTCATACATCTATCGACAGCTTACTGGAGCAGTGGCAAAAAGACACAGGACCATACAGCGGAATATTGCCTGGGAAATTAGCGGCTAGTGTCGAATCGTTATTCCGATTTCAACCGTCTGGAGAATCAATTGAATCTGTCTTTCAAGATATAAAAGAACATCTTTTGCCGCATTTGATTGATGTATCGCATCCTAAATGCTTGGCACATCTGCATTGTCCTCCGCTCATTCCTGCACTTGCCGCAGAGGTGATAGTGAGTTCCTTTAACCAATCAATGGATTCCTTTGATCAAAGCGGTATTGCTTCTTTGGTTGAGGAGGAAATCCTCAAGTGGCTATGTGCAAAGTTTTCTTATGGCGGCTTAGCAAATGGGACATTTACAAGCGGTGGAACCCAATCTAACTATATGGGGCTGCTTCTGGCGAGAGATGCCTTTTGTGAAAACACATGGCAGTGGAATGTTCAGCAGAAAGGCTTACCAAGTGAAGCTCACCGCATGAGAATTCTTTGCTCTAAAAATGCTCATTTTACGGTGAAAAAATCTGCATCCCAGCTCGGTTTAGGGGAGCAGGCTGTTGTACTGGTCGAGACGGATGAGCATCACCGAATGGACCTCAATGATTTGAAGAAGAAGATGGTTGAATTAAAGGATCAGAACCTGCTTCCTTTTGCGGTAGTAGCGACTTGCGGGACAACTGATTTTGGAAGTATTGACCCGGTTCGAGATGTGTATGACATCGTCAAACCAGACGGTCTGTGGATTCACGCAGATGCTGCCTACGGCGGAGCACTTGTATTAAGCAAAACCTACCGAAGTAAATTAGCCGGTATGGAGCTTGCTGATTCAATCACGATCGACTTTCATAAGCAATTTTATCAGCCGATTTCCTGCGGGGCATTTTTGCTGAAGGATAAAAGACATTTTGGTTTGATCGATTATCATGCAGATTATCTTAATCCAAAGGAAGATGAACTAGATGGTATTCTACATCTCGTCAATAAATCTATCCAAACGACGCGCCGGTTTGATGCTCTGAAGTTACTTCTCTCTCTTCGTCTAATTGGAGAAGAAGGATTTGGTGACATCATTGACCATACCATTCATTTTGCGAAGGATGTGGCCGCGCTTATTGAGAGAAATGATCACCTTGAAGTAATCAATCCTGAGCCAGAAATCAATGCGATTGTGTTCCGATTTAAGGATGAGCACCGAACAGATGACATCAATAAAATCATTCATCGGACATTGTTCAAAACGGGAACTGCTGTCATTGCGAAAACAGTGGTTGATGGCCGAACATGCTTAAAATTCACTTTGTTAAATCCGAGAACGACAATCACACATATTGAGGAAATCCTTTCTGACATCGTTGATATCGGGATCGCTCATATTCAATCCGGGAGGGTACTACGTTGAGTCAATATAAACAAATGGCTGAAAATGCAACTATGCAAAGCTTTTTAAACTGTTTTTTACGTGAAACAGGAATCGATCGATCTGCAAAAAAAGAGACGAGAGCAGATGGCTCGCTTGTATTCATCGCAAAACTAGCAAAGCAAAATCTAGAGCTTGTGATTCCGATCCGATATGTTTCATCTGTTGGCCGCCATCTCTTTGATTTTCCGATTCGCTTCCGTCCGCAAGGCAGTGAACAAGAGGGCGCAATCGCCGATTACACGACACTTGTTGCTCTATGTTCAAAGGAGCTTCTCATTGAATATGGCCGCACAGATGCAGAGGATGAATTCATGCTTCGCATCATTTTAAGCTGCCGAAATATTGAACGATTCTTAAAGGAGCGAGAAAGTGATCGAGCAGCTCTTTCCGAGGCCGATTTTGAGTATATCGAGGCTGAGCAGTCACTTCTTCTTGGACATTTAACGCATCCCACTCCAAAAAGCAGACAAGGGATGACGGAGGAGGAAGAATCGGTCTATTCTCCTGAGCTGAAAGGGGCTTTCCAGCTTCATTACTTTAAAGCGCACCATTCGATTGTGCTTCAGGATTCGTCTATTGCACAGTCTGCGGCAAGCCTCATGTTAGAAGAGCTCTTGCGCCAGGTACCAGAAGAAACAGAGAGACTGAATACGTTAACAGAAAACGGAGAATATGTGCTCATTCCGATTCACCCGCTGCAAGTCAAAGTGGTCATGGAGAAAGCGTTCGTCCAGCGTTATATAGAGGAAGGGAAACTGACTTATTTAGGACCGCTGGGGTCTGAATACACAGCGACCTCATCCTTTAGAACTGTCTATCAAAAAGATTCTGCTTACATGCTCAAATTCTCTGTTCCTGTGAAAATTACAAACTCCTTACGTGTCAATAAACAAAAGGAACTGGATCGCGGAGTTGAGATGTCTCGCATTTTAAAAACAGAATTAGGCATTTCTTTATACGATAAATTCTCTGGATTCCGGGTCATTGAAGATCCTGCCTATTTATCCATTCAAGGAGAAGAGGCGGAATCTGGCTTTGAAGTAGTCATTCGTCAAAATCCATTTTTGCATCGTGAAAAAGGGGCAAGCTTAATTGCTGGATTATGTCAGGATCATGCGTATGGTGGAAAATCGCGATTAGCAGGGATCATTCATGACCTTGCAGACGCAGAAGGCCGATCAACAGATGCTGTGAGCCAAGATTGGTTTAAGCAATATTTAACCATTTCGTTAGAACCGATGCTCTGGCTGTTTGAAACATATGGTCTTGCACTGGAAGCCCATCAGCAAAATGCTGTTGTGCAAATGAAGGCTGGTTACCCGGACACCTTCTATTATCGTGACAACCAAGGCTACTATTATAGTGAATCGAAAAAGGATAAACTCGCAAACCTTGTCCAAAACTTGAGCGTGAGAAGTGAAACCATTTGTGCAGATGATGTAGCCGTTGAGAGACTGCGTTATTATTTCTTCTTTAATCATTTATTTGGTCTCATTAACGGCTTTGGCACAGAAGGACTGGCAAAGGAAGAAGACTTGCTGGCACTCGTGAGAGACACATTGCTCGCTCATGAGGAAACATACGGGGCATCTGAACTGACAAACAGCCTTCTCCGCTCAAAGGAACTGCCTTCAAAAGCGAATTTGCTGACACGGTTTGAAGATATGGATGAGCTGACAGGATCTCTGGAAACACAGTCTCGTTACACAGCTGTCTTGAATCCGCTCTTTTTACATAAGGAGGCGCTGATTGGATGAGGCATCGTATTAGGTTTATTCGCGCTGAATATGAAAGGGATGTCCGTCTTGTCCACAAGTGGATGCAAGAAGAGTATGTTCACCCATTTTGGCATTTGAATATTCCGTTTCCTGCTTTTGAAAAGCATTTTTATCAGGCGATTCATGATCCACATCAAACCCTTTATTTAGGAACAATTGATGGGACGCCAATGAGTTATTTTGAGGCATACAACGTCAAAGGTGACATTATTGAATCCTACTATCAGCCTTCTCCGCATGATCAAGGAATCCATCTATTAATAGGGGAGCCAGATTATGTGGGAAAAGGATTTGCGGCCCCGCTGCTTCAGGCAATGACAGCCTTTCAATTTGAGCAGAACAAACGAACAGAAAAAATCGTCGCTGAGCCGGATATTCGCAATGAAAAAATGATCCATGTATTTGAAAAATGCGGATTTGAACGTGTAAAACCAGTCAATTTACCCGATAAAACAGGTCTTTTGATGTTTTGTGATCGAGAACGATTCGAAAGGAAGTATAACCATGACGCGGTTCAACAAGCAAAATAATGTAGTGGATGTAATTGGAATCGGCATTGGTCCGTTTAACCTGGGACTTGCCGCATTATCTGAAGAGGTAAATGAAATCGACGCTTTGTTTTTTGAAAGAAGTGAAGCCTTTCATTGGCACCCAGGTATGCTCATTGAAGGGACGACACTGCAAGTCCCCTTTTTAGCGGACCTTGTCAGCATGGCAGATGTGAAAAGCAAATATAGCTTTCTTAACTATTTGCAGGAGCAAAACCGTTTGTATTCATTTTACTTTCTAGAGGATTTTCATATCCCGCGCAAGGAATATAGTCATTATTGCCGCTGGGTCGCAGATCAGTTAGACTCTTGCCGATTTGGCATGAACGTCGAATCTGTCTCATTGATTGAGAAAGCAGGAGAAAAGCGATATGAAGTGCATGTTCGTCATGTGAAAGACCAAACGGTAGAGGTGTTTGAAAGTAAGCATCTCGTCTTAGGAATTGGTACACAGCCGGCGATACCAGCATCGCTCCAGCCAGCTTTAGGAGAGAAAGTTTTTCACTCTGCTGACTATTTAAAACGAAAGAAAGAAGGCTGTTTCAAAGGGAAATCTGTGACAGTTATCGGCTCTGGCCAAAGTGCGGCAGAAGTGTTTTATGATATTTTATCAGATGATGAGGCAAAGGATATTCACTGGTTCACACGCTCTAAAGGATTTTTTCCAATGGAATATTCAAACCTTGGTCTTGAATATTTCTCTCCAGATTATATTGATTTCTTTTATGAGCTTCCGCAAACAAAAAAGGATGCTTTGTTAAAGCAGCAAGACTTGCTGTATAAAGGCATCAGCTCTGCAATGATCCGTGATATTTACCATTTGCTTTATGAACGTTCTGCCTGCGGAGAGCAGTTGAACACAGTGCTTCAAGCGATGACAGAGGTCAACTTGATTGAGGAAACAGCGGACGGCTTGTCCCTTTCATGCATGCAATGGGTCAAAGAGGACACCTTTACCCATGAGACCGATATTGTTGTGCTGGCGACTGGCTATCAATCGGTACTGCCGCCGTTTATCAACCCAATTTCTCATCACATTCAATGGGACGATCAAGGACGGTTCCAGGTCGAACGTGAATATCGCTTGAAAACTAATACAATGGGTGAAAATGATATTTTTGTGCAAAATGCTGAGCTTCATACACATGGGGTCGGAGCTCCGGATTTAGGGCTTGGCGCTTACCGAAACAGTGTGATTATCAATGAACTTGCTCGTCAAACCGTGTATCCACTTTATCAAAAGCACGTCTTCCAGACATTTGGTACACACAAGAACGTCAACACATTTGAAGAAATCAAAGGTTAAGGAGGATGAAGCGATGAGTGTACAAGATGAATTGAAAAAAGCGGTGAATCCTGCTGCTTGGAAAAAGGCAAACCAGCGAATGGTGGCAAAAATGCTGTCTGAATACATGTATGAGGACATGCTTCATCCCGTGCAGCTAGATCGTAAGGATGGCATCGCTCAGTATGAATTAATCATTCACGAACATAAGAAATATCGCTATCTCGCAAAACCTCGTTTGTTTGATAGTTTTGATACAATCGCTGAATCAATCGAGTGTTATCAAGACGGAAAATGGTCAAAGGATGTCAGTGCGATTGTGTTTTTACTAGACATTCAGCCGCTCATTCCAATGTCTTCTGATACAACAGGCCATCTTATCAAAGAGCTTCATCATACCCTGTTAGCAGATGTACATTTGCTGTCGAAAAAAGCACTTCGTGCGGATGAACTGACAGATACAGATTACGCGTGGATTGAAGGAGAAATGACAGGCCATCCTTGGATTGTGTACAACAAAGGACGCATTGGGTTCAGTTACGATGACTACCTAGCCTATGCACCTGAAAGGCAAGAAAGTGTGCAGCTGTCTTGGATTGCTGTTCACCGGGACCTTGCGACATTCCATGCGGTCGATCATGAAAATTATGAGCAGGTGATCGCCAAAGAATTAGATGAAGTCACGATCCGTCAATTTCACCGCGTGTTAAAGGATGAAGGATTGAATGCAGCTGATTATTATTTGATGCCTGTTCATAAGTGGCAGTGGACGCATATGATTATTCAGCATTTCCCGGAAGATTTGGCCTTGCGCCGGATTGTGTATGTAGGAGAGGGACTGGATCAATATATCCCGCAGCAGTCCATCAGAACCTTTACAAACATCTCAAATAAAGGCAAGCATCATATTAAACTGCCAATGAGTATTTTAAATACACTCGTGTACCGGGGACTTCCGTCAGAACGGACAGTCATTGCCCCTCGTATTACAGCGCATATTAAAGGGATTGCGGATCAAGACTCATTTTTATCGGATGTCTGCCGCGTGATTTTACCTGGTGAGAACGCAAGTATCAATGTCGATCATCCTTACTACAGCAAACTGCCTGGTGCGCCGTATCAATATCTTGAGATGCTCGGTGTGATTTTTAGAGAAAGCATTTACACGTATTTAGATGAAGGAGAGAGCCCTGTTACACTTGCAGCACTCACTTATGAGGATCATGAAGGTGAGCCATATGTGAAACAGCTGATTGAAAAATCTGGTCTCTCAGCAAAGGAATGGATGGAGAAATTTTTCCATGTGGTAATGCCGCCGCTGCTGCACTTTATGTATCAATATGGCACCGTCTTTTCACCACACGGGCAAAATACGATTCTTGTGTTAAAAGATCATCAGCCGCATCGTTTGGCGATCAAAGATTTCGTTGATGATGTGAATATTAGTGATCAGCCGCTGCCTGAATTGGCTTCACTAGGAGAAGATTTAAAAGAAGTGCTGCGGAGTGAACCGCCGGAAGGGTTAGTGCAGTTTATCTTTACAGGGCTGTTTATTTGTAACCTGCGTTACGTTTCAAACGTGTTAGACAATCATCAGCTGTTAGATGAAACGACACTTTGGCGCTTGCTTGCAGAAGAAATTCAGCATTATCAAAAACAATTCCCGCAGCTGAAGGACCGTTTTGAACTATTTGATTTATTCCAGCCGAAGCTGACAAAGCTGTGCTTAAATCGTAATCGAATGATTGATTATGGGTACGGAGATGGAGATGACCGCCCGCATGCGTCAGAGCATGGGAAGGTCAAAAATGCACTCGCTCATGTTCTTTCGTCCGCCTGTGAGAAGTAATAGAAAAGCTGTAGACATCAACTGTCTACAGCTTTTTATTTTTTTACGAAAATGCTTGAGAGGCAAGGAAATAAAGAAGTGCGGGATCATTCTGCTTTTCTTTTCCGCGAATCATCATAAAATGCGCTTTGTTTGTTTTCGTAAAACCTGCTTCAACAAGTGTTGCGTGCAGGCGCTCAGCTGTTTCCTCCTGCATATCTAAACGAATCGCACCCGAATAAGACGAGATGAGCGAATGGATGAGCGAAAGAGCTGTAAGTTCATCATTTGCTGTAAGCGGTCCAATCATTAAATTGGCAGGCGTTTCAACGCCAAATGCAAAGCCAGTTGTTTCGTGATGTTCATTCTTTGCAATGATACGCCGTGCTGCCCGGTTCATCCGGTTTTTTAAAAAGCTTGATCGATTTGTACCTGCGCCTTTTTCATCAAGTGCTTCAATGGACGGAAGGTGCGTTTCATCGGCAGGAGACAGGTGAATGTCATCTGACACACGAAGAGCCTCTGGGTTCGGTTTTTGCGCTTTGTAAGTATGAATGTAACCAGCCGTGTGAAACCCGATTTTTTCGTAAACAGGCCGCCCTTGGACAGTAGCGGTTAAAACGACAGGAATGCTTTGATCGCATTGATCTAGCAGGGTATCAATCATTTTCCTTGCAAGACCTAAGCCGCGATGTGTCTCAGATACAATGACGGCACCAATTGACGCCACTTGATCATATTGGAAAAGTCCTGCACATGAGATGACTTGTCCGTCCGTTGTTGAAAAACCTGTGAAATATCCATTTGTTAAAAGAGATGTGAGTTCTTCCGCATTGTAATCAGGCCATTCTACTTCTTGGGACAATGCGATGAGATCTGGTATGTCATCAATTGTTAATGCTCGTTGAACAACGTTTGTCATGACACGCAACTCCTTCTTAGCTGAATTCATCTATATGTATCGTACCATAAGAAGCATAGTGTAAAAATTGGTGTTTACGATCAAAAAAGAACCTCCTACCCGGAGGTCCTGCATTAATGAACATTAAAATATCGAGCTTCAGGATGAGAAACAACGATCGCTGAAACAGATGCTTCAGGTTCCATCATGAACCCTTCTGTCAAGTGGATGCCAATTTTTTCAGGCTGAAGCAGCTTGAACAGCTTTTCTTGGTCTTCAAGATTTGGACAAGCGGGATAACCAAAGGAATAGCGCTGCCCTTGATATTTCGCTTGGAATCGTTTTTCCATTGTGAAATCGACTGGGTCGGGGAAGCCCCATTTGTCACGAATCACTTGGTGGGTTCTTTCGGCTAATCCCTCTGCAAGCTCAAGCGCCAGAGCTTGGACCGCATGCATTTTTAAATAATCTCCTTCTTGCTTAAATTGCTGCGCGACTTCACGTATACGCGCACCAGCTGTGACGGCAAATAAGGCAATATAATCTTTTTCGTTTTCGCCGCTTTTCCGCACATAATCAGAAATGGACCGGTACGGGAGCTTCTCCTGTCTTGGAAATTGGAACGTTTCAATGATGCTGTCAGGCGCTGCGGGATCATAAATATGCAGATCATTTCCGTTTGAACTGGCAGGGTAAAATTGATATACAAATGCAGGGGCAAACCAGTTTTTCTCTCTGCCTTCGTTTAGAAGGTCTGTGACAAGCTGCTTTAATTCCAATGCTTTTGGATGCTGGTTAGCTAATAATGTTTTGACCTTTCCTTTTAATCCGAGGTGGTGACCAATGAGCATTTGTTCATTCACATAAGGCATAATGTGATGCAAATCGATGTCCCGCACATAATGACGTGCCGTAGTCTCTGGCGTAAAAATAGGTGCCTGCGGGAGTGCCGCACGTTTTTCTAGTAATTCAATGACAGCTTGTGGCTGCTTTGCTTCTTTCTCTTTAAAAGGTGCCGCTGGCTCTTCTCCGGACTTTGTTTGAAACTGAAGAGGATTCGCTTTTAACTCATTGGCTAAAGATAAGCCGTCCATGGCATCTTTTGCATAAAGAACCGGTCCGTCATAATGAGGCGAAATCTTCATTTTCGTAAATTTCCGAGAAAGTGCAGCGCCGCCGACCAAAATGGGAACGGAAATATTCGCTTTTTGTAAATCCTGAGCGGTGAGTACCATTTGCTGAGCTGATTTCACAAGCAATCCTGATAATCCAATCATATCTGGTTTTTCCTTTTGCACAGCTTCGATCAATGTTTGAGGTGTCACCTTGATGCCGAGATCGACCACTTGAAAGCCATTATTGCTCAAAATGATGTCGACAAGGTTTTTCCCGATATCATGGACATCTCCTTTTACAGTTGCAAGTAGAATCTTACCTTTCCCGCTTGCATGCTGCTTTTCCATATATTGCTCGAGATACGATACAGATGCCTTCATCACCTCTGCCGATTGAAGCACTTCCGCCACAATCAGCTCGTTTTGATTAAAAAGACGTCCAACCTCAGCCATTCCCTGCATTAACGGACCATTGATGATATGAAGTGGTGATTCAAATTGCTCTAGAGCAAGAGATAAATCATCGATAAGTCCTTCTTTTGTTCCTTCGACGACGTAGAGTGCCAGTCTTTCATCAAGTGATAAGGAGACCTTTGGTTTTTTCTCCGTTTTCTTTTTACCTCGGTAAAATTGGGTGAATTCAGCAAGGGTTTGATCATTTGTTTCATAGAGCAGCGTTTCAGCCAGCTTGATTTCTTCCTTTGGAATGGAAGCGAAGCGTTCAAGCTTTTCTGTATTCACAATGGCGTAGTCAAGTCCTGCTTGGACGCAGTGGTACAAGTAGACGGCATTCAAGATTTCTCTGCCAAGAGGCGGGAGTCCGAAAGACACGTTGCTGATGCCTAAAATCGTCAGGCACTCAGGCAGATTTTCCTTGATCATTTTGATGCCTTTGATCGTTTCTTCGGCAGCCCCAATATACTGCTCATCTCCAGTGCCTACTGGAAAGACAAGTGGATCAAAAATGATGTCACTTGCGGGAATTCCATATTTCTTCGTTAATAGATCATGAGAGCGTACGGCAATCTCGAGCTTTCGTTCTGCTGTTACGGCCATCCCTGTTTCATCGATCGTGCCGACAACAAGTGCACCGCCGTACAGCTTCACAAGAGGGAGAATTTCTTCAAACCGTTCTTCGCCATCCTCAAGGTTAATGGAATTGATGATGGCTTTCCCTTGGGAATACGTGAGCGCCTTTTCAATCACGTGTTTATCTGTTGAATCAATGACAAAAGGGGCTTTGACTATTTTCATGGCCTCTTGTAAAAAGCCTTCCATGTCAGCTACCTCGTCACGGTCTGGATCAGCGAGACACACATCAATCACGTGAGCGCCGTTTTTTACCTGTGCGCGAGCAATTTCTGACGCTTCTTCAAATTTTTGTTCCGCAACGAGTCGTTTGAACTTGCGTGAACCAATAACATTGGTCCGTTCTCCTACAAAAAGAGGACGCATTGATTCCTCATACATAAGGGGCTCAATTCCTGATACGGTATGCTGAGACGATTCATGCGTGATGTGACGCGGCTGAATTGTGCGTACTTCATCTGACAAAGCTTGAATATGTGCAGGTGTTGTTCCGCAGCAGCCGCCAACAATATTTAACCAGCCTTCCTTCGCAAAAGCGGCGATTTTTTTAGTAAGAGAAACAGGGGATTCGTGATATTGACCTTCTTCATCTGGAAGACCAGCATTTGGATAGCAGCTAACCGCTGACTTGGCGATGGAGGAGAGCGTGCGGATATGGTCTGTCATAAATTCAGGACCAGTCGCACAGTTAAGGCCAACACTAATTGGTTTCATATGCTCAAGAGAGATATAAAAGGCTTCAATATCCTGACCAGCAAGGGTGGTGCCCATTGGTTCAATTGTACCTGATACCATGAGTGGTAATTGAATGCCTGTCTGCTGGAAGGCTTCCTGAATGCCTTTGAATCCAGCTTTTACATTCAGCATGTCTTGGCTTGTTTCTAAAAGAAGCGCATCACATTTGCCATCAATCAATGCGCGGGCCTGCTCCTCATAGTTTCTGGCGAGCTCACCGAAGGTTGTGCCGCCTGTCACAGATAATGTTTTTGTTGTGGGACCCATTGCGCCTACAACAAATCGAGGCTGCTCCGGCGTGGAGAAACGGTCAGCTTCGTCCTTTGCCAGCTGGGCAGCCCGTACATTGAGTTCATAGGCAAGGTGGCCAAGCCCGTATTCATCAAGGACGAGCTTTGTAGCCCCGAATGTATTTGTTTCAATGAGATCGGCACTTGCTTCAAGGTATTCCCTATGAATCGCGCGGATGATGTGAGGGGCTGTCACATTCAAATACTCGTTACAGCCCTCATACTCTTCTCCGCCAAAGTCTTCTGCTGTGAGATTGGCATTTTGAATCATGGTCCCCATTGCGCCATCAAGGACGAGGATGCGTTTCTTTAGCTGTTCAGTGATAGTTGGCATGGATGTTTGACTCCTTTTCTTTCTGATGAATGTAGGTGGTCAGTTCTGCTGTTAAATCTGATCGAAGGAAAGGGGTAATTAAATAAATGCCGTTAAACAATTCGCAGGCTGTATCTAATAAAGAGCGGGCAATCGCTAAGCCTTCTGCTCGCTGCTTTTCCTTATCCTCGCCAGCCTTGGCCATAATGTCACGAATGGAATCAGATAATTTAATGCCTGGAATTTCATGATGAATAAACTCTGCATTTCGGCTGCTTGTTAACGGCATAATGCCAATATAAATCGGTTTATCCAAATGACGGCTCTCCTCATGAATTTTCACAAGCTGTTCCTCAGAATAAACAGGCTGTGAAATAAAATAATCAGCGCCGTATTCGATTTTTTTCTCAAGACGTTTGACCGCTTTATCAATGTGACGAACATTCGGGTTAAACGCGCCCGCTACTGAAAAATTGGTCTTTTTACCAAGCGGTTTCCCTGAGAAAGAAAGGCCTTCGTTAAACTGTTTGATCAGCCGGATCAAATCAAAGGAGGTTAAATCGTAAACCGACGTTGCACCTGGGAAATCTCCAATCTTAGATGGATCGCCTGTAATGGCTAAAATATCAGTTAAACCAAGCGTGTCGAGACCCATCAAATGGGATTGAAGCCCAATCAAATTACGATCACGGCATGTGATATGGACAAGTGAACGCATATCAAGCTGCTGTTTCAATAAGGCGCCGCAAGCCACATTGCTAATGCGCGGGGTTGCAAGAGAATTATCAGCTAATGTCAAGGCATCAATGCCTGCATTCTTTAATTCATTTGCAGCGACAAGAAATTTTTCGAAGTTCAGCTTCTTCGGCGGATCAAGTTCTACAATAATCGTCCGTTTTTCCGCAGCCAGCTCATCAAGACCTGGTTCAGTCCGCTGATCTTGGATCGAAATGATTTCTTCTTTTAATACTTTCACTTCTTTTTCAGTGATCGGCGCTAGATCCTTGACCGCTTCAGCCATTGCGTGAATATGCTGAGGTGTTGTTCCGCAGCAGCCGCCGATAATACGTGCGCCTTGATTTCTAAACTCAAGTGCACTTTTTCGAAAATAATCGTTATCTGTATCATAGACGAGTCTGCCTTCTTCAAGAGAGGGAAGACTGCTGTTAGGATAGACTGATAAATGGGAATTTTCTAAAATCGGTACGCCTTCGAGTGCCTGAATCATATGATAAGGGCCCAGCCTGCAGTTGATGCCGACGACATCTGCGCCAAGAGAGGACAATTCAGATAAACCATCCTTGAGCGGGGTTCCATCCTGCAAAACACCTTGTTCATGCATGGAGACGTTCATGACAATCGGGAGAGTCGTTTCTTTGCGTGCAATTTGGAGAACGGCCTTCGCTTCTTCCATGTCATAGTACGTTTCTAGCAATAATCCGTCAGGCTGTTCATTTAATAGAATGTACAGCTGCTCTCTAAAGCTTCGTTTAATTTCTTCAATAGAGTAGGCATTTTTGTTAAATGTTCGAATGCCGCCGATCGTTCCGAGTACATAAGCGGAGCCTGCGGCTGCTTTTGCGATTTGTACGGCCTTTGTATTGATGCGCTTCGTTTCTTCCTCTAAGCCGTAGCGGGATAGTTTAATATAATTCGCACCGTACGTATTTGTTTGGATGATGTCAGCACCAGCCTGCACATATGCCTCATGTACGCGCTTTACTTCCTCTTCTTTCGATAAATTTAATTCTTCAAAGCAGCGGTCAATGCCGTAAGAGTATAAAAGTGTTCCCATTGCACCGTCAGCAATCAGTACGCGGTTTTGTAAGTCTTGTAATAGGCCCATTGGTTTCCTCCTTATTTCTATGTAACAAAAAAAGCCTTCTGATAAGAAGAAGACTTTTTGGCTGTATCGTAATTCTTCTCCTTATCTTCCAAGCAGTTGCTTGCTGGATTTAGCACCTTGGTCATAGAAAATATATTTCTACTACACCGGTTGCTGAGGCTTCACAGGGCCAGTCCCTCTGCCTCTCTTGATAAGAAAGTGATATGAACATGTCAATGAATTGAACTTCCATCAACTGTATCGAAAAAATCGAAAATAATCAATGGAAAATTTGAAATTTATCGAAAATTTATAAATTGAACATCAATTGGCAAATCTGCCTTGCGCATAAGAGAAATAACCTCTTGTAAATCATCTTTATTTTTCCCTGTTACACGCACTTGGTCATCTTGAAACTGTGACTTCACTTTGATGCCGGATTGCTTAATGAGTGCATTGATCTTTTTGGCGTTGTCTTGATCAATCCCGCTGATCAGCTTCGCGCGCTGGCGTACTGTTCCGCCAAGGGCATGCTCGGTTTTTCCGTAGTCGATGTTTTTAGTTGGAACATCTCGTTTGATCAGCTTTGTCACAAGCACATCTTTTAGCTGCTCCAGCTTAAAGTCATCATCAGAGATGAGAACGAGCTCTTCTTTTTCAAGAGAAATATCACTTTTACTTCCTTTAAAATCATAACGGTTTTTAATTTCTTTCAGCGCTGCTTGAACAGCGTTTTGCACCTCTGGCAGTTCTACCTTCGATACAATGTCAAATGAGCTTTCTTTTGCCATAACACATGACCTCCATGTATAGATATTGCGTCTATTTTATCATGCAAATAGGAGAAGAAGAAACTTTATCGAAGAGACGAGTCAAAGAGTTCTGCCGGCAGCGGTATAAATCGAGTCCAGTTTGTCCACTTTAGCTAACAGAACTAGAGATGTTCATGCGGGGAGAAGTATAGTAGAATAAAGTGAATCAAAAGATGAACGAACGCTCTTTTATGAGCAGATAGGAAGGAAGAGAACATGAGACCAGGTGAGCAACTGACCTTGCAAATAGAGAACGAGATGGAATACGGCTACTTTTTGACAGATGGTGAAGATTCGGTCCTCTTGCACCGCAGTGAGATGACAGAGGATATTGGTGACCGAGATGAAGTAGAGGTCTACTTATATGTAGATCATGAAGAAAGACTAGCTGCGACGATGAAAATACCGACAATCAATGCGCATACATATGGCTGGGTAGAAGTCGTAGACGTGGTAGAAGACATGGGCGCATTTGTCGATGTCGGGCTGTCAAAGGATGCACTTGTTGCAATAGAACACCTCCCGCCTTTTGAGGAAGCATGGCCAAATAAAGGAGACAAACTCTACTGTATGCTGAAAGTCACAAGCTACGGCAGAATGTTCGCAAAGCCAGCCACTGAAGATGTGATTAGTGAATTGTTTACTGAGGCACCCGAAACCTTAATGAACAAAGAAATCACTGGGACGATTTATCGCTTAATTGCGACAGGCTCCTTTATGCTGACAGATACAGGCGTGCGAGGGTTTATCCACCGCACGGAACGAAAGGAAGAACCAAGATTAGGATCGAGCGTGACAGGACGCGTCATTGCCGTGAAAGAGGATGGAACCGTGAACGTTTCTCTGCTCCCTAGAAAACAGGAAGCGTTATCTGTCGATGCAGAAGAAATCTTAACCTATATGAGAACGAGAAATGGTGCCATGCCTTATGGGGACAAAAGTGATCCAGAAGACATCCGTGAACGATTCCAAATGAGCAAGGCAGCCTTTAAACGAGCATTAGGCCATTTGATGAAAAATGACTTAGTTTACCAAAAAGAGGGCTGGACATACGAGAAAAAATGAGCAGCGTGGAATCCAAACCCTGACTTCAAGGGTTTTCATATCACACTGAAAAGAAGAAAAAGGGATAAAATCATCATGATTTTATCCCTTTTTTTATATTTGTTATAAATAATGGGTTTTTTCAGTGAAAAAAGTCATGAAAAAAGCTGAAAAACCTTCACTTAATCATTGAAACAACGCCTCTCAAATCCGATAAGAAAGGAGTAAGGATGATAAAAGGAGTGTGTGTGTGGATGAAAGTGAAAATTTCATTGCTTCTGGTGGCAGCCCTGCTTATGGTGCTCGCCGCATGCAGCAATCAACAAGGGAAACCACCGGCATCAAATGCGAAGCATATTGGCGTTATGCTCACAGATGATGGTCTTGGTGATCAATCATTTAATGATTCATCATTTAAAGGATTAGAAAAAGCACGTGATGACCTAGGGATTGAATTTGATTATAGAGAAATTGCAGAAACCGATACATATGAAAAAGGACTGACCGAGCTTGTAAAAGATGGCAATGACCTCGTCATCGGAGTAGGCTTCAGTATGCAAGAAGATTTAGAAAAAGTCGCAAAGAAATATCCGAAGAAGCACTTCTTGCTCATCGATGCCGTATCTGAGCTGAAAAATGTGACCTCCGTGACGTTTAAAGAAGAGCAAGGCAGTTATTTAGCGGGCGCACTTGCTGCCTTGACAACGAAAAGTGATGTCATTGGATTTGTTGGCGGTGTCGATGCGGATTTGATCCATCGTTTTGAAAAAGGGTTCCAAAAAGGCGCCAAATCAGTAAATCCGAACATCAAGATCTTATCCACCTATGCTAATACGTTTAGTGATGCGGGCAAAGGCAGTAAAATAGCCAAAGGCATGATCAAAAAGAAAGCAGACGTTTTATATGCCGCAGCTGGCTATACAGGTGTCGGTGTATTAAAAGAAGCGCAAGCGCAGGGCAAATATGCCATTGGTGTAGATAGTGATCAGTACTATACCGCTGAAAAAGCAGTGATTTCGTCCATGGTGAAAAAAGTCGATGAAGTGGTCTATCAAGTCAGCGAACAGCTCGTCAAGAACAATCAGATCAAAAGTGGGCATGTTGTCTACGACTTAAGCAATGACGGAATCGATATGGCAAGAATTCGGGTGCTGAAGAATGCTGAGACATTGACCAAAAAAGTAAATGAACTGAAGCAGAAACTTCTAAAAGAAGAGGGGGACGCATCATGAGCTTGCGCATCAAAATTTTACTCAACTCACTCGTCTCACTTCTTTTAGCAGTTGGCGTCATCGCCTTTATCATTGTCAGTATGACAAAGATCCAATCATCAAATGAAACAGAAGTTCAAGCCTTATTAAACGTTCAAAAAACAAAAGCAAGCTTTGAAAGCGTCGAACAAGCCATGACCAATTATTCAATGACACTTTCTGATGAACAGCTAGAGGTTGTTCAAACCGATATTTCTACAGCAAAAAAACAGCTGCAAACGTTAAACAAACATGCAGGAAATATCAACAAAGATGCATTAACAAGGTTAAATGCAAAATATGACACGTGGACCAAGGAAGCAAATAATGCCATTGGTGAAAAAAACGCATCGGATGCAAGACGGGTCGCTGCAAGAATTGATGGTGTTTTAAACGACGTCCATACAATGAATAAAAGAGCAGAAGAAGCGTATAAACAAAATCAAGAGAATACATCTGATAATGTGCAATGGATCATCACCAGTGCACTCGTCGCAGCCCTCACTCTGATTGTCATTGCTGTCTTTTTAAATATTGGGTTAACAAGATCCATCGTGACCCCTATCAAATCACTATCCTACCGAGCGAAGCAGATCGCAGAAGGCAACCTTGCTGTCGAGCGGATGGACATTCAGCGCAAGGATGAAATCGGCGGCTTGAATGAATCCTTTAATCAAATGACAGATCAGCTGATTAGTCTGATTAAAGAAATCAGCAATGTCTCAAGTCAAGTAGAGACATTCTCGATCCAGTTAGATGATGAAAACAAAAAGCTGATGGAATCTGCAAATCAAGTATCTGTCTCGACAGACGAAATGGCAAATGGGTCACAAGCCATTTCAGAGGATCTCCAGCATGGCGTCAGTTTGATTGAAAAGATGGATCAGCATGGACGTAAAAATTCCGAACGTTCACAAACAGTCATCCAAAGTACTGAGGATGCGATAGAAGCAGTGGAAAGTGGAAAGCACACGTTAACAGAAACAAAAACGGCGATTGAAAAAAATACACATGCCACAAGGCAAATCGAGCAGTCTGCAGGAGAATTCACGCAATACGCCAGCGGCATCTCGGCCATGGCCAAAACTGTTTCTGACATTGCGGATCAGACAAACTTACTTTCGCTAAATGCGGCGATTGAAGCGGCAAGAGCAGGTGAAGCTGGAAAAGGCTTTGCTGTTGTTGCAGATGAAATTCGTAAGCTTGCCGATGAATCATCTAACGCTACAAGACAAATCTTTGATATGGTCAGTCATATTGAAAGAGGCATTCAATCCATTAGTCAAACTGTCAAAGAAGGAGTCAAGCTTTCACTTCAACAGCAGGATGCGATGGACAAAACCTCACACTCCTTTGAAGATATAGAAACAAAAGCGCAGCACATTAAACAAGAAATGGCTGTCTTAAATGACCAAATTGTTCAATCAACAGAGCTTGGCGGACAAGTGCTGAACTCGATTGAAAATATTAGTGCGGTTGTAGAAGAAACAGCAGCTGGCAGCGAAGAAATTTCTGCCTCTGCCAATGAACAGCTGCAATCATTCCATCAAATGAACAAACAGGTAGAAGAACTGATGAGTATGACGGCAAGGCTAAATGAAACCGTCCATCGGTTTAAACTTTCATAAGTCATAAGAAAAGCACCCTTCCCGTGATGTGTCAGGGAAGGGTGCTTTTTATGATGGTTTGCCTGTAAAGAAGATGGCAAGCGTGCCTGGGCCAGAATGGGACCCAACAGCCGCGCCGACAATCTGAATATCAATTTCTTTTGGATGAAATTCGGCTTCAATCAATTGTCTCATGTCTTCTGCAAGTGCAGGATCATCACCATGACTAATGCCCACCGTTTGATTTGGCCAGTCCGTTCCACGTTCTTTCATCAGTTCAATAATGCGTTTCAACAGCTTTTTACGTCCGCGGATTTTCTCAAGTGGTATGAGCTTTCCATCCTCGACGTGTAAAATGGGCTTAATGCTTAATAAACCGCCAACAAATGCGGACGCTTTACTGATTCTTCCGCCTCTTGCTAAATACGATAAATCGTCTACAGTAAAAATATGTTGTAAAGATTCGCAAAAATGCTTTACAGACGTTTCAATTTCTTGTATTGTATTTCCGTCAATGGCAAGTGATTGAGCGTGTTTGACAGCAAGCCCGTAGCCGAGTGAAGCACATTTAGAATCAATGATTCGCAAATCAAAATCAGGGTATTCTTCCTTCACTTCGTTTGCCATCATCACAGCTGTTTGGTATGTACCGGAAAGCTCTGATGAAAAGGCAACATAGATTGCAGATTTATGGGTTTGTGCGACAGAAACAAAGGCTTCTTTGATTCGGTTTGGTGAAGCTTGTGACGTTTTTGGGCTGGCACCTTGTCTCATCGCATCAAATACTTGTTTTGGTTCAATGGTGATCAAATCTTCAAATTCCTGCTCGCCAAGTAACACACGCAGCGGAATGAGCGTCATGTTATGTTCATCATAATAAGAAAGAGGCAGATCAGCAGCACTGTCTGCTATGATATGAACAGTCATCAAAATCCCTTCTTTCTAAAAATATCAGCCATATTTTACATCTTTTTAGCCTAACTATATCACAGAAATCATCTTTTCGTGTTCAAATTCTAAATTTTAGGGAAAACCATAGAGAGAATGGTAAGTGGAGGAATGACAATATGTTCATTGGAGAAGCAAAAAAACTCATTGTCGTCGTCATTGGTGCACTGCTCAATGCGATTGGACTGAACTTATTCTTAATCCCAGCTGATGTATACGCGAGCGGGTTTACAGGGGTAGCCCAGCTGTTATCCAGCTTAATGGATCAATATGCGCCATTTTATATATCAACAGGGATCCTATTATTTATTTTAAATATTCCAGTCGGCATTTTAGGCTGGATGAAAGTTGGCCGTTCCTTTACGTTATACAGCATCATCAGTGTTGCACTGACGACCATTTTCCTCGGCATCTTACCAGAAACGAGTGTTTCACAGGATATATTACTAAATGCTGTGTTTGGCGGCGTCATATCTGCACTCGGGATTGGGATCACCCTCAAATACGGGGCATCAACAGGAGGGCTCGACATCCTTGCCATGATCTTAGCGAAGTGGAAGGATAAACCAGTCGGCACATATTTCTTCATTTTAAATGGAATCATCATCTTTACAGCAGGATTATTACAAGGTTGGGAGAAAGCATTATATACCCTTGTCACATTATATGTGACCACAAGGGTCATTGATGCCATCCATACAAGACATGAGAAGCTGACCGCGATGATTGTGACGAAGAAAGCTGATGAAATCAAAGAAGCCATTTATGGAAAAATGGTCAGGGGCATTACGACTGTACCTGCAAAAGGAGCTTTTACCAACGAGCAAAAAGAAATGATGGTGATCGTCATTACAAGGTATGAGCTGTATGAACTTGAACAAATTATTAAAGAAGTCGATCCAAAAGCCTTTACAAATATTGTGCAAACAACCAATATTCTAGGATTTTTCAGACGAGATTAAAAGGTGGGTAGCAAATGAAAAAAGGGTTGGTGCTTCTTCTCGTTTTATTGATTTTAGCCGCTTGTGGACAACAAAAAAAGGATGAACCAGACAAGGAGGTATCCGGTCAAATGGGAGAAAAAACGGTTGTACTCACAGTAGACCCCGTCCAGAAAGGTTCTTCGGTTCAATTTAACATGTCGCTGAAAAATGAATCAGATCGAGATATTGAATTTACTTTTAACACAAGCCAGAAATTCGAGCTCAGTGTGTATGACGAAAACGGAAATGAACAATACCGCTATTCGAAAGACCGTATGTTCACACAGGCCATCCAATCATTTGTGCTGAAGAAAGGCGAAGCCTATGATTTTCAAGATACGTGGTCAAACGGTGTCAAGCCGGGAACGTATGAAGCGATCGTCACATTTAAAGGAAAAGCAGAAGGGCTGAAGCAAATCACGGAAAAGAAAACGTTCCAAGTGAAATAAGTGCTTCCTGCTTCATGAGAATCAGAAAAAGCTGTCCAATGGTGGACAGCTTTTTTTATGTTAGAGATCATCGAGCAAGTCTTGGAAGGTATGCAGCTGGTTTCTTTCTGCATCTGTCGAATTGGCAAATGCAGAAGATACGGCATTTTTGGCTCGTTTGACCGCCTGTTGACGCTCTAACCCAGATGAAAATGAAGAAGTAAGGGCTTCTTCAGTAAATGATTTGGCTTGATCAAAAAGTTCGTTTCTCACAATGAACCTCCAGAAGCATCAGTCTTCATATTTCCCCTGTCCGCTGCCGCTTCTTCAAGTGTCGAACGATAAGGAAAACGTGCGTCATGCAGACTGACTGAATCTTTACCTTGTTGTATAAAGCGTTTCGATTTGCTTCTTTTACCCATTCGGAATCCGCCCCTTTACACAAGCTGACAGGACAACCTGTCTAACGGTAGTATGCCCGCTTCCTTCGGTTATGTATGAATGGAAAAATTAAAGCGAGAAGTAATTCGTTAGAAACTTTGCAATCCCATCTTGTTCGTTCGTATCAGTGACTTCGTTTGAAACACGTTTCACCGCATCGATTCCATTGCCCATTGCCACGCCGCATCCAGCAAATTCAAGCATTTCTAAATCATTGTCTTCATCTCCGAATGCCACAATCCGCTCCTGTGGAACGCCGTAATAATCACTGATCTTTTGCAGTCCAACGGCCTTGTTCATGCCTGTTTTAATGATTTCAATCACGTGCCACGGAGCAGCCCATCGCCGGTGATCAATCACTTCTGCATGAACATCTGATAAATAGCTTCGAATGGCTCCGACGTCCTCTTCTTTTGCATGGATTAACACGCTCGTCACATTTTCTCCAAGGTTGTCCCGAAGGTCTCCCACGGTGACTTTATTTGCATTCATATTAAATATATCAATGAGCTTCTCATCATGATAATGGAAATACAAATCGTCTAACACTTCAGCTAACACATTGTGCACTTTATACTCCTCACTAATGTCTACAAGCTGTTTAACGACTTGGAGATCAAGTGACGTATGAAATCTGCCCCATTTTTCATCAAGAGGATGATGGACAAACGCTCCATTAAAATTCACAATGGGTGAATCAAGCTGTAATTGCTGATAATAAGGAGAGCTGGAACGAAATGGCCGGCCGGTTGAAATACAGACATGATGCCCGCTGTCTTTCACTTTTTGAATGACGTCAAGCGTGTGTGTAGAGATGGTTTTATCATCTTTTAATAACGTGCCATCCAGGTCAAGTGCGATTAGATAAGGTTTAGTCTCCATAAAATCTCCTTTGATCTGTAAGTGATAGGAGGCAGTTCGTGCGGCGCCTCTATCTATAGTGTATCTTTATCACATCTTTGTTGTCTACATGTTAAAATAAACAAAGACGGGAATGATAAAGGAGGATTCATAGGCTGTGATCACCATTGATGAGCAAACTGAACACGATATTCCATTTTTACATATCGTAAAAGCTGAAAATAAAGACAAACCGCTGCCGCTTGTATTTTTCATACACGGATTTACAAGTGCACGTGAGCACAACTTACACTTCGCCTTTCATTTGGCAGAAAAAGGCATGAGAGTGATTTTGCCTGACTGTGCTTATCATGGTGTAAGATCAGAAAACCTCAGCTTAGAGGAACTGGCATCAAAGTTCTGGGAAATTGTCCTGAACGAAATACGTGAAATCGATATACTCAAAACATACTTTCAAGAAAAACAATTGATTGAAGCCGATCTGATAGGTGTTGCGGGTACTTCCATGGGCGGTATCACCACCTTTGGTGCACTGGCCAAGCATGATTGGATTAAAGCAGCAGTCAGCTTGATGGGCAGTCCGAAATATACGACATTTCTACAAGCGCAAATCATGGACATGCGGCACAAAGGGTTGATGAAAGAGATAACAGACGAAGAGGTTCATCAGCAGTTAGACGCCCTGCGCCCTTATGATTTAACGCTGCAAACAGATCGATTAAACAAAAGACCACTGTTATTCTGGCATGCAGAAAACGATCCAGTTGTCCCTTACCGGCATGCAAAGGCTCTTTATGACGAGTTAGCAGCAACCCAATATAAAGAAGACCCGCACCTGATTCGTTTTATCACAGACGGACAAGCTGGCCATAAGGTCTCAAGACAAGCAATGTTTGAAACGATTGACTGGTTTGTGACACATCTGAAAAGCACAAACGTTTAGTCAAAGGAAAAAGTACGTTATACTAATGGAAAAGGAGTGGATATCATGGATGAAGCATTGAAAGAAAATATTTTAGGCGCCCTAGAACAGGTGATTGACCCTGAGCTAAATGTCGACATCGTCAACCTTGGACTTGTCTATGATGTCGATCTTGATGAGAATGGAAAAGCGGATGTCACCATGACCTTAACATCAATGGGTTGTCCTCTTGCACCAATTATCGTGGATGAAGTCAAAAAAGCATTAAGTGATCTTCCAGAAGTAAAAGAAACAGAAGTTCACATCGTATGGAATCCGCCTTGGACACGGGACAAAATGTCAAGATACGCAAAAATTGCGCTCGGTATTCAATAAGCACATATGAAAAATGCCTGGTATGAGTTGAACTCATGCCAGTTTTTTTATGAAAAATTAAGGTAGAGGAAGAGAATGGATTGATATAATGAATGTAATTTTATAGAACGGAGTACCTAATAATGAAACGAAAATGGTTGTGGATCGTTCTTTTGATGGGATATGCTGCTGCATTTTTTGCATCAATCACCATTCGCGAGGAGCAAGCAAACAAAAGACAAGATCTTGAAGCCTTTACAGATGTCAGTCATCTCATGCCTGTCAAAATAAAAAAAGTCGTTCAAGGAAAAGAAATAGACACTTTAAAAGAAGTATTAGAAGAAGCGAAAGCAAAAAACCTGCCGATATCAATTGCCGGCAAACAGCATAGCATGGGCGGCCACACGTATTATGAAAATGGCATCGTGCTCGATATGACAGAATTCCGTCAGATTTTAGCATTTGATGAAAAAAAGAAAACCATCCGTGTCCAAAGCGGCGCTACATGGGATGATATACAAACATATGTGAACCCCTACGATCTTGCCGTGAAGGTCATGCAATCACAGAATATCTTCACGATTGGCGGTTCTCTCAGTGCAAACGCACATGGACGTGACATTCGCTACGGATCACTCATTGACACGGTTCGTTCCTTTAGGCTGAAAGGCAGATGGGGAGATCGTTACAGTGAAGCCAGGCGATGATTTGTTTACAGCCGTGATTGGCGGATATGGTTTGTTCGGCGTGATTTTAGATGTTGAGCTTTCGCTAACGAGAGATGAATTATACAAAATGGAGACAACCTCTCTTGATTATCGTGAATACACCGATTATTTTCAAAAGCATGTCAAACACAATAAAGAAGTACGCATGCATCTCGCAAGAATCTCAACAGCGAAAACAAACTGCTTGAAGGAGATGTATGTAACGAACTATTCCCTCTCAACTCATCAAGAGCTCGAACCATACCGAGAGCTAAAGGAAGATCAGCTCGTCATGCCATTGAAATTTATGCTCGGCCTTTCAAGAAGATTTGATATGGGGAAAGATCTGCTCTGGAATTTGCAAAAAAAGTATTTCCAAAGTCAAAATGATCAGCTGATCACAAGAAACAATGTGATGCGTTCAGATTCTGCTTTTTTAGAATATGAAAATGAGTCAGACACAGATGTGCTTCAGGAATATTTCGTCCCAGTTGATCGCTTTCGTGCGTATATCGATGAAATGAGAGACTTTTTACAACAGGAAGAATTGAATTTAATGAACATCACGATACGCTACGTACAAAAAAATGAAAAAGCGGATCTCTCATATGCGAAAGAAGATATGTTTGCCCTTGTTCTTTTAGTGAATTATGGTTTTGAGAAAGAAGAGAAGGCAGAAGCAGAGCGGATCATCCGGCAAATGACAGATATCACGCTACGGCACCATGGAAGCTATTACTTACCGTACATGCCTTATCAAACGAAGGCACAAATGAAGCGGGCGTATCCTAAAACCGATGTATTCTTCCGAAAGAAAAAGAAAGCAGATCCAGATGGTAGGTTTATCAATTACTTTTATGAAAGGTACAATACACAATGAATGCAAAAGCAATGAAATGGTTCGTCTACTCACAAAGCCTGCTGTTTTTCGCCAGCAGTTTGATTTTCCCTTTTTACATTCTTTTTATTAAAAATGTTGGTTCAAGCTATTCACAGTTTGGTCTTGCCTATGGCTTGTTTGGTTTAAGCGGAGCGTTTATTCATTTACTCTTAGGGAAACTACCCGAAACTACTGACAGGCGTCTCTTTTTAATCATTCATTCGTTCGGTATGGCGTTTCTTTTACTGCTATTTCCGCATATAACAGAAGTGGAGCAAGTGTATATGATTCAGCTTGCACTTGGTGCGTTAGGCGGCTTTCAAAAACACGGGGAAAAACTGCTCGTCACGGAACTGACAACAGGTAATAAAAGAATGAAGGAGGTTGGCCACTATCATTTTTGGACAGCTCTTTTTTCATCCATCGCGATTATGCTTGGCGGCCTGTTTGCTGATTTCTTTACCGTTCATTTCATTTTTTATGCAAGCTCCATATTATATTTATGCAGTGCGCTCATGGTCATCTATATCAAAAACGAAAGATAAATCCGCATGTCTCATGAAGATATGCGGATTTTTTGTTGAAAAAAAATGAAAACAAATATTAAATATACAATTGAATTAATTTTTATACATGTTATAATGTTAAATAATTTCACAAAGATCAAGAGGGTGTATTGACGTTGAAAATAGGTATTATAGGTGCTACAGGGTACGGTGGTGCGGAATTGGTTCGTATCTTCAAGCATCATCCACATGTGGAGGAATGTATATTGTATTCATCAAGTGGTGATGGGCAATTATACAGTCAATCTTATCCGCATCTGACAACTATTACTGATCAAACATTAAAAGCCATTGATCCAGCTTCCATTGTGCGAGAAACAGATGCTGTGTTTTTAGCGACACCAGCAGGCGTATCAAGTGAACTTTCGCCGAAGCTCATGAATCAAGGAGTGCCCATTATTGATTTATCAGGTGATTTGCGCATTCAAGATGGCGCAACCTATGAAGCTTGGTATAAACGAAGGGCAGCTGATCAAGCATCTGTTCAACAAGCTGTGTACGGATTATCTGAATTAAATCGTGAAACAATTGAGCAGGCTGAAGTTATTGCAAACCCAGGGTGCTTTCCTACCGCAGTTCTTCTCGGTTTAGCACCGCTGATGAAACAGAATCTAATCGATGAATCTATGATCATAATAGATGCAAAAACAGGCGTGTCCGGTGCAGGACGATCTGCCTCACTTGGAACACATTTTTCAGAGCTAAACGACAATTTCAAAATTTATAAGGTAAATGAACATCAACATACACCTGAAATAGAGCAAATATTAAGAGAATGGAATCCGCAAACGGCGAACATCACATTTTCAACGCATCTTGTCCCGATGACAAGGGGGATTATGGCGACGATGTATACACAGCTGAAATCAGATATCACAAAAGAGGAATTGATGAAGCATATGAAAGGCTTTTATGAAGATTCCTATTTTGTCAGAGTGAGAGATCACGGCGTGTATCCGCAAACAAGGGAAGTATACGGCAGTAATTTCTGTGACATTGGCTTTCATTTAGATGAACGTACAGGCAGACTCACGATCGTGTCTGTGATCGACAATCTCATGAAAGGCGCAGCCGGCCAAGCGGTTCAAAACTTCAACATCATCAAAGGCTTAGATGAAGAGGCGGGCCTCACAATGACACCTCTCTATCCATAAGAACAGGGGAGACAACAAACATGATCGAATTGAATGAAAAAAGCATTGTAAAAATAGACGGTGACGTATCATCACCAAAAGGCTTTGAAGCAAAGGGGATTCATATTGGATTACGCTATTCAAAAAAAGACCTTGGACTGATTGTCAGTGAGGTGCCGGCAGCGAGTGCAGCGGTATACACACAAAGTCACTTTCAAGCTGCACCTCTACAAGTCACTCAGAAAAGCTTAAAAAAGACAGGGCAATTAAAAGGTGTCATTGTCAATAGTGCCATCGCCAATGCATGTACCGGTGAGCAAGGTTTGAAGGACGCATACGAAATGCAGGCAGCCTGCGCAGATATGTTAGGGGTAGAACCTGATTACATTGCTGTTTCTTCTACTGGTGTCATTGGAGAGTGTCTCGATATGGATAAAGTCAAAAAAGGCATCTCACAGCTGAAAGAAGCAAAAGCAGGAAATGGTCATTTTGAAGAGGCAATCTTAACGACAGATACAGTCATTAAAAATACAACATACACCCTGACGATAAACGGCAAAGAGATTCTAATTGCAGGTGCAGCAAAGGGCTCTGGCATGATTCATCCGAACATGGCAACGATGCTTGGCTTCGTGACAACGGATGCAAATGTCGAACAGGAAGCCCTGCAAAACGCACTTCGTGACATTACCGATGTGACCTTTAATCAAATTACCGTCGATGGGGAAACATCGACAAACGATATGGTACTCGTAATGGCAAATGGCATGGCAGAAAATGAAGCACTCAATGAAAAGCATCCAGAATGGCCATTGTTCAAAGAAGGATTAAAGCTAGCTTGTGAGGATCTTGCCAAAGAGATTGCAAGAGACGGAGAAGGTGCAACGAAATTAATTGAAGCGCAAGTTGCTGGCGCCAAAAATAATTTAGAAGCCGGCATCATAGCGAAGAAAATCGTTGGTTCAAGTCTTGTGAAAACAGCCGTCTACGGCACCGACGCCAACTGGGGGCGAATCGTTGGAGCCATTGGTCATAGTGCAGCTTCCGTCACACCACAAGAGGTAGAAGTTTATTTAGGCGGACAATGTCTGTTTAAACATAATGAACCGCAGCCATTCTCAGAAGAGGAAGCAAAAGCGTATCTAGAGCAGGATGAGATCACGATTTTGATTCAAATGAATGAGGGAAATGGTAAAGCAGCAGCATGGGGCTGTGACCTTACCTATGATTATGTGAAAATTAACGCGAGCTATCGCACATAATGAAGGAGATAGACATGGATAAAACGATCGTATTTAAGTGTGGAGGTAGTGTCATTCGAGAACTTTCAGATACCTTTTATGAAAATGTCCGCTCACTTCAAGCTGCTGGATTTAAGCTGGCTATCGTCCATGGTGGAGGTCCTGAAATCACTAGCATGCTGCAAAAATTAGAAGTGAAAACAGAATTTGTTGATGGACAGCGCAAAACAACGAAGCCTGTGTTAGAGGTAGCCGAAATGGTCCTCTCGGGAACGGTCAATAAATACTTTGTGTCAGAGCTCGCAAAGCATGATATCTCATCTGTCGGCGTGTCTGGGAAAGATGGGCAGATGCTTGTCGCCGATTTCCTCGATCAAGACGTGTACGGATACGTTGGTGAAATCAAAGAAGTCCATCCAGAGATGGCAGAAGCATTAATGGAAAAACAATTTATTCCTGTGATTGCACCGCTGTCTATGACAGAAGAATGCCAAACGTTAAACGTAAACGCTGATTTAGCAGCATCAGCTGTCGCAGGAGCCATGAAAGCTGATAAGCTCATGTTTGTCACAGATGTGGAAGGCATTTTAAAAAATGGTGAGCTTTTAGATGTCGTCACCGAACAAGAAGCCCTTTCACTCATTGATGAAGGCATTATTTCCGGGGGAATGATTCCAAAAGTGCAATCCGCTTTGAGTGCTTTATCAGGAGATGTGGATGAAGTCATGATCGTGAATGGCAAAGGCAGTATCTTTACAGGGGAAACCTTTAAAGGAACAAGAATTGTGAAACAAAAGGAGGCGGTCCTGTGAGTCATCTCTTTCAAACGTATGGACGGTGGAATGTTGAAATTAAAGAGGCAGCAGGTTCTTGGGCAGTCGATACAAATGGAAAAAAATACTTAGACTTTATACAAGGCATTGCGGTTACAAATCTAGGCCACAATCACCCAAAGGTCAATCAAGCCATCAAGAAGCAGCTTGATCACGTCTGGCATGTATCGAATCTATTTGAAAATGGACTGCAGGAAAAAGCAGCAGAAAAGCTTGCGGCAAACACTTCAGGAGACCTCGTGTTTTTCTGCAATAGCGGAGCTGAGGCAAATGAAGGTGCGATCAAATTAGCGCGTAAAGCAACAGGGAAAACAAATATCGTGACATTTTTGCACTCTTTTCATGGGCGCACGTATGCTGGTATGGCTGCTACAGGTCAAGATAAAATCAAAACTGGCTTTGGCCCTATGCTGGAAGGCTTTCATTATGTACCGTTTAATGACCCGGACGCTATTACCGCGTGTGAAGTCGATGATGTGGCAGCGGTGATGCTTGAGGTTGTGCAAGGAGAAGGTGGAGTAAATCCAGCAACAACAGAATTTCTAGAAGCCGTTCAAGCGTTTTGCCAAAAGCATGAAGCACTGCTGATCGTAGACGAAATTCAAACGGGTATTGGACGTACAGGAACAGTGTTTGCATACGAACAAACGGGACTTGATCCTGATATTATCTCTTCTGCTAAAGGCTTAGGAAACGGCTTCCCAGTCGGTGCGGTCATCGGGAAAAAGGCTTTAGGAGATGCATTCTCACCAGGTTCACACGGAACAACCTTTGGTGGCAACATGCTTGCCATGGCCGCAGTGAATGCAACACTCGATGTCATTTTCAAAGAAGAGTTTCTTTCAGAAGTCAAAGAAAAAGGCGCTTATCTGTTAGAAAAGCTGCAAGATCTGAAACAACTGAATATCGTAAAAGAAGTACGCGGAAAAGGATTGATGGCAGGGATTGAATGTCATCAGCCAGTCGGTGATTATATCACAGCTCTTAGAGAACAAGGGCTGCTGGTACTTCCAGCTGGTCCAAATGTGATTCGGTTATTACCTCCGCTGAATGTAGAAAAAGCAGAAATAGATCATGCAATAGAAGCGATTACTCAGGTTTTAGCAAATGAAGCAGTGACGGTTTAAATTTTTTTACACCAAAACGCATAAAAATGCATTTATATTACTAATTATTCAATTTGGGGTGACACAAGCATGAAAGGTTATTTAAATTTAGAAGATGGAGCCTCTTTTGAAGGAGATCTGACAGGAGAAGCTGGCATGACAGGTGAAGTGGTTTTCTTTACAGGGATGACAGGTTACCAAGAGGTGCTCACAGATCCTTCGTATAAGGGACAAATCATTGTTTTCACATATCCACTCATCGGAAATTACGGCATTAATCATGAAGACTTTGAGAGCAAAAAACCACAAGTGAAAGCTGTTGTTGTTTATGAAGCAGCTGATCATTTCTCTCATCATCTTGCAGCGGTTAGCTTAAAAGATTATTTACAGAAGTGGAACATTCCGCTTCTGACGCATACAGATACACGTGCAGTCGTGCAAAACATCCGGGCAAATGGGACGATGAACGCTGTGATCAGTGTAGACGAAAACGAAACACCGCCGGCCATGAAACAAGACAATGTGGTCGCACAGGTGACAGAGGACGAGATCTACACACAAGGCAGCGGCGAGGAACATGTAGCGCTCATTGATTTTGGCTTTAAAAAATCAATTGCAGATTCGCTTGAAGCGCGTGGCTGTAAAGTAACCGTCATTCCGTACAAACAGCTGGAAAAGGTGTTTGAGATCAAGCCAGATGCGATTCTGCTGTCAAATGGACCTGGTGATCCCAAAACAATGAAGCCATATTTAAAAACCATTCATGACATCATGATGACCTTCCCGACACTTGGAATCTGCTTAGGTCATCAATTAATCGCTCTCGCACTTGGCGGGGATACGTATAAGCTTCCATTTGGCCACCGCGGGGCGAATCACCCTGTACAAGATACAGAATCCAAACGTGTTTTCATGACAAGTCAGAACCACAGCTATGTGGTGAATGAAAAAAGCATGAATGACAAAGAAGTGGACGTGAAATTCCTTCATGTCAATGATGGATCTGTAGAAGGTTTCATTCATAAAGAGAAGCTAATTATGTCAGTTCAATTTCATCCAGAAGCACACCCAGGTCCTGCTGAAAGTGAATGGGTATTCGATGATTTTATTGAGAAAGTGAAACAAGCAAGGAGAGAAGTTGCACATGCCTAAAGATCAAAGCATACAAACCATTCTAGTCATCGGGTCTGGTCCAATCATCATTGGTCAGGCAGCAGAATTTGATTACTCAGGAACACAAGGATGTATGGCCCTAAAAGAAGAGGGCTACAAAGTCATTTTAGTAAATAACAACCCAGCAACCATTATGACAGACGAATCATTTGCTGATGAAATCTATTTTGAACCGCTTTCAGTTGATTCAGTGACAAGAATCATCGAAAAGGAAAAACCAGATGGTCTTTTAGCCAACCTTGGCGGACAGACCGCTTTAAACCTTGCTGTCGAGCTAGAAAAAGCCGGTGTGCTGAAGAAGCATGGGGTAACCCTGCTCGGAACGTCAGTTGAAACAATTGAAAACGGTGAAGATCGAGAGAAATTCCGTGCTCTCATGAAGCAGTTGAACGAACCTGTGCCAGATAGTGAAATTGTGGATAATGCGAAAGATGCCCTTCAATTTGCAAAAGAAGTAGGCTTCCCAGTCATCCTAAGACCAGCATACACACTTGGCGGAAAGGGCGGCGGAATTGCCTTAACAGAAGAAGCGTTTAAACCGCTCATTGAAGGAGCCCTTTTAGCGAGCCCGATTCATCAGTGTTTAGTTGAAAAAAGCATCGCTGGCTTTAAAGAAGTCGAATATGAGGTCATGAGAGACCGTCAAAATACGTGTATTACGGTTTGTAATATGGAAAATATCGATCCAGTTGGTGTGCATACAGGAGACTCGATTGTCGTTGCACCTTCCCAAACATTAACAGACCAGGATTATCAAATGCTTCGTTCAGCGAGCCTGAAAATCATTTCAGCACTGGATGTAGTCGGCGGATGCAACATCCAATTCGCCCTTGATCCACTCAGTAAAGAATACTTTGTCATTGAGGTGAATCCACGGGTCAGCCGTTCATCTGCTCTTGCCTCAAAAGCAACAGGCTATCCAATTGCTAAAATGGCGGCAAAGCTTGCGGTAGGCTATACACTAGACGAACTCAAAAACCCGCTCACAGGCACAACTTATGCTAGTTTCGAGCCGGCACTCGATTATGTCGTCGTGAAATTCCCACGCTGGCCGTTTGATAAATTTAAACAGGCAGATCGTCAATTAGGAACAAAAATGAAGGCGACTGGCGAAGTCATGGCGATTGACCGTAATTTAGAGTCAGCCATTCAAAAAGCCGTCGCCTCCCTTGAAATCAAAACAAAGGGCTTCCACCTGCCAGAATTGAAAGGCCAATCGACTGAACAACTATTTGAACTGATCAAAACACCAGACGATCGACGTTTCTTCGCTGTCATGGAGCTTCTTTCAAGACAAGAAACGGTCGAAACGATTCATCAAGCGACGAAAATTGATCTATTCTTCTTACATGTGTTCAAGAATATGATCATTCTCGAACAGGAATTGAAGAACCATGAGGGAACGCTCTCAAAAGACACCTTGAAAAAGGTAAAGGAAAAGGGCTTCCTTGATGAAACGATTGCTCTTCTTACAGGCCACAGTGAAGAGGCCATTAGACAGCTTCGTCAAGAATATGACATTACGGCTTCATTTAAAATTGTCGACACATGTGCGGCAGAATTTGATGCAAAAACGAACTACTTCTATTCCACATACTTTGGCAAAAGTGATGGAGAGCATCAGGAGAAAACAAAGCAGCGTGCACTCATCATTGGCTCTGGTCCGATTCGAATTGGGCAGGGAGTCGAGTTTGACTATAGTGCAGTTCATGGCGTTCTTACCCTGCAAAAGCTTGGCTTTGAAACCATCATGATGAACAACAATCCAGAGACGGTCAGTACGGATTATGAGATCGCAGATCGTTTATATTTTGAACCCATTACATTAGAGCACATCTTAAACGTTGTCGAAGCAGAAAAAATTGATTTCGTCATCGTCCAATTTGGCGGACAGACTGCCATCAATGTAGCAGAAGGCTTAGAAAAAGCCGGCGTCACGTTGTTAGGTACATCCTTTGACACGCTAGATGCGCTCGAAGATCGTGATTTGTTCTATCAGCTTCTTGATGAACTGAATCTTCCTCATGCAGAAGGAAATACGGCTGACTCAAAAGAAGAAGCACTTGCACATGCCAGAATCATTGGTTACCCTGTGTTAATTCGCCCATCGTATGTCATTGGCGGAATGGGGATGATCGTTGTCCAGTCAGAAGCACATTTGACATCATTGCTTGATCAGCCAGATCATTTGCCGTACCCGATCTTAATTGATGAGTATGTCACTGGAAAAGAAGTTGAAGTGGATCTGATTTCTGACGGAAAAACGACCTTCATTCCAACGATTGTGGAGCATATAGAGAAAGCGGGCGTCCACTCAGGTGACAGCTTTGCCATTTTACCAAGTGTCTCCATCAGCGAAGACATCAAACAGCAGGTGCATACTGCGTCCGAACAAATAGCGAAGAAATTAGCGTTTAAGGGCATTATGAATATTCAATTTGTGATCAAAGGGGATCAGGCGCTTGTACTAGAGGTAAATCCGCGGGCAAGCCGGACGGTTCCAGTCGTCAGCAAAGTAATGGGCATTGACTTGATTCCGCTTGCGACTCAATTATTAGCAGGTGCGACGCTTGAAGAACTGAACCCTGCAACGAAAAACAAAGGGGGAACAGCGGTCAAATTCCCAGTCTTCTCATCACATGCCATTCAAGATATTGACTTAAAGCTGACACCTGAAATGAAAGCGACAGGAGAAGGAATGTGTGTAGGCAAGAACGCCGAAAGCGCCTTGAAAAAAGTGTTTGCGTCAATCTGGCATCAGAAAGGCAGCCTCTTTATAAAAGGCAGTGAACAATTGGTAGATAAAGCGAAACATGCAGGCTTTGACGTCTGGACGGACAGCTTTGAAACTTGGCTGCAAAACGAAGATAAGTCGCTTCATATCCATTTAGGGGAAGATGAAGAGGCAAAAGAGCAGCGTGTAAAAGCACTCACACATGGCGTCCAAGTTCTAACCGAAGATGAAACAGCTCAAGCATTCCTGCAAGGGAAAAATGGAGATGTATCACCAGTATCGCTCAAAGAACTATATAAAAAGGAAGTGACGGCATGAGTCAAGTCGACGTGCAACCGGCATTATACGGAAAAGACTTTTTATCGTTAAAAGATTTCTCAATCAATGACATTGCTTATTTAATTGAAAAAGCGGAAGAAATGAAACAAAATCCCTATCAGGATTTATTCAAAGGGAAAACGTTAGCGATGATCTTTGAAAAATCGTCAACTAGAACCCGTGTATCGTTTGAAGCGGGAATGACGCAGCTAGGAGGACATGCGCTCTTCCTCAGCTCAAATGATTTGCAAATTGGCAGAGGAGAAACGATCAGTGATACAGCGCAGGTGCTGTCTGGCTATGTAGATGGCATTATGATTCGGACCTTTGAACATGAGAAGGTCGAGGAGCTAGCACAATACGCGTCTATTCCTGTCATCAATGGACTGACTGACTACTCCCATCCATGTCAGGCACTTGCTGATTTATTGACAATCAAAGAAGTAAAAGGAACATTAAAAGGAATCAAAGTAGCCTATATTGGTGACGGAAATAACGTGGCTCACTCCTTGATGGTTGGCTGTGCCCAGCTAGGCTGTGACATTGCTGTTGCATCACCAGAAGGCTATGAACCGCTCCAAGAAGTAACAGACACGGCACGTGAGTTTGCAAAACAATCAGGCGCAGAAGTCATCGTTACGACAGACCCTGTCGCTGCTGTCCAAGATGCAGATGTTATTTATTCCGATGTGTTTACAAGCATGGGGCAGGAAGCAGAAACAGAGAAACGCCTTGCTGAATTTAAAGAATATCAAGTCAATGACGAACTAATGAGTTATGCAGCAAAGGATTATATTTTCCTTCATTGTCTCCCGGCACACCGCGGAGAAGAAGTGACAGCAGACATTATTGACGGGCCGCACTCAAAAGTTTTTCAGCAGGCAGAAAACCGTTTGCATGTACAAAAAGCGTTAATCAAAGAGCTCATGTATCAACAAACCAATTAAATGAAAAGTGTCCCTGACTCGTAGGAGCAGGGACTTTTTGCATAAAGGATTGGAGAGGCAAGTGACGGGACATAATAACATCATCGAGAAAGGAGGATGGGAATGGGTCAGAAGCATCAATTTAAATCAGGGAATAAAGCACCGAATAATGGTGTGTATATCGAGATCGGTGAAACCGGCAGTATGGTGAAAGATCCTTTAAAGATTAAGCTTCAAGCAGGCGACGTCTTTCCGGATAACTCGAACCATAATCGTGTTTGGACCTACCAAAGAAAGCCATAAGCAATTGACTAAGAGTCAGAAGGAATAAGTCTTTAGAGGCATGTGTCATGCCTCTTTTTTCTTTATAATAAAAATCAATTAAGTTCCAATTTTCAAAAAATAGTATGAAAAATAGAGAATTTAAGGTAAAATATGTAATTGGAATATATTGTTGAAAGGATTTGTGTGATGGAAAAGACGAATCTCAGTGAAAGTGTTTGGAATAAACGCTTCACCTCATTATTCATATCAAGACTGATTAAAAACACAGGAGAAAGTTTTGCTTTTACATCCGTCCTTTGGCTATTGATTTTGAGAGGGGATGGAGCACTCGGTACAGGACTTCTCCTAGCAGTAACCGTTCTTCCTTCATCTTTGTTGGCCCCAATACTAGGACCTCTTATGAAAAAGCACCATTTGTCTAAATGGATGTTCGCTTCAGACGTCGTTCGAGCAACAATTGTACTCATTATTCCGCTTCTGCATTTTTCACATCTATTGCCTTTATGGTTATTGATCTCATTAATGGTTATTCAATCGGCAACAGGTGCAGCATATAATCCAGCCTCTGTGGCCATTTTACCGCAGATTGTTCCGAAGCATCTGATTCAAAAAGCAAATGCCATCCTGCAATCTTCTTTTGAGATTGTCGCACTTGCAGCAGTCATGGTGGCTGGTCTCTTGGTCAAATTAATCGGACCTGCAGATACCCTTCTCATCACCACTGCCTTATTCATCATATCCGGCCTGTTTATTATCGGCGTCAAACTAAAGAAAACCGATGAAGAAAAAGCAGCAGGCATTAAACAAGCAAAGAATACATATTTGTATAACTTAAAAAGAGGTTTTCTCGTCGTCAAAAATCATCACATTTTATTTGCACTGACGCTGTATTGTATTTTAATGAATGTCGCCGCAGCACCGTGGCAGGCACTATCTGCTGTATACGTAGCAGAAGCACTGCAAAGCGATTCCATGGTGTATTCCATTTTAAGAGGTGTTGCCGCAGTCGGCGCGTTTATGATGGGCTTTGCTCTAGCGAAAGTGAAAATTAAGAGATTTGGTTTGTTCTTTATTGTCGCTGGTATGATTGAAGGAGCTGCGTTCTTTATCACAGGGATGAGTACATGGCTGCCGGTCGTTCTACTTGCATCCTTTATATTCGGTGCCGCCGTTAGTGCGATCAATGTACCGGAAATGGTCATTATTCAAACGTCTGTCGACCAAGACGATCAGCCGCAAGTATACGCCGTGATCAATGCTTCATCAAATGTTTTTCTCCCGCTTGCAGCTGTCGTATCAGGTGTTCTGGCAGAAAGGTTTGGAGCAGGACCTGTCATTGCTGGCGGTGGGGTCCTTGAAATTTTATCTGGTATCGCGATCTTCCTGTTTACAGGGCTTGCGAAAAGCCATTTGACAGCAGACAAACAGAAGTCCGAAACCGTCGAGGTGTAATCGATAAAAAACCCCCTGTGGCTGCAGGGGGTTTTAGCGTACCGCTTTTCAATCAAAAAGAAAAAGAGCTAAAATCAACATCATTTTAGCTCTTCCTCAGCAATCAAGTCTTACGTATTAAGAGTGTTTTGTTGAACTTTCCGTTTCTTTCATTGGACTTACTTCAGCAAAGATGAATAAAATAACCGTAAACACCACTGCAAGAATAGAAGTCAAAGTAAAGTCATAAGCAGCGCCATTCATCGAGGCAACGATGTAGCCAGCCATATGTGTCAGCAGAAAAGTCCAAATGAGGGTGATAATATAATGCATAATCCCACCGTCCTTTATGTAACAATCTATTGATTATCATACCATAGATACGAGTGAGGGGAAAAGACTGTTTTAGCCTTTATGTGACCATTTTAAGACCTTCTGCTATAAAAATAAAAAGAATTCTTCTCTCTTTAGGGGATTTCCTTATTCCTACAAGAGTTGTTGTTCATATCATAGAAAGCAGAATCACTGAAAGGAGGCTGGCCATATGGGTGTAAGCGAACGGTTTTTCCAGCTTGGTTCCCAGTGGAACGTCATTCACCTTCCTCAAAAACCAAATGGCTTTGGCATTCTTATCCTCGGTGACCGAAATCACTTTGTGCAGGAAAATACATCATTCTGGCTTCAGCACTATGGAAGAAACCAGCTTTTAACTGCCTTAAAGGATGAAGGATATACATTGTTTAATAGTCATCTTCATGGGAATCACTGGGGATGCGAAGATGCTGTTTTTAGTGCAAAGCAGCTCGTTCATCACACATTAAAACAAGAAATATTAAACCGGGAAATTCATGTGCTGGCAGAGGGGATGGGCGCACTCGTTGCCATGAGCCTTGCTGAAGAGATGCCAGAAGTGCTAAGGTCCATTGCGCTCGTGAATCCATGTCTGCATCTCTATGCACAACGAGAAAGAGAAAAGGAACACAAATTCTTTTATAAACAGCTGATCAAAGAATTAGCGAAAAGCTACGGCTGCTCTGAAAAGGAAGCGGAAACGTACCCGCTCCCTGCTTGCCCTGTTCATTCTGCTCATGTACCGATTCACATATGGCAAAGACTAAACGGCGCACCGTATGCATATGAACTGCATGCAAAGCCTTTTATAGATCAGCATATGAAGAATCCAGAGCATTGTCAGATCGATCTCACCTTGCATATGTTTGATCATCCGAGAAGAATCTTTCAATCCATTCACAAGTTTTATAAATCGCATGAAAGAGAATTGTGATGAATAGGATGATAACAGCCCTTCATGGAAAGGGCTCTTCTTTTTATTCGATAAGCTAAAAAAGGGGACATGAACATGGAAACAGGACTGATCATAGGGGCAGATGAATTTTTTGGTCTAGCGCTGTGTGAATATATGATGAAAGAGGGCATTCAAGTGGATATCACATGTCCTCATGATCATACAGAAGAGCAAAAGATGTTATTAGAAGAGCGAATGATGTGGCTCGGCAGAAATGATCTCTTCCGTGTCATTGACCTTCAGGATGGAAAAGACACGTATGACCTCATCTTTATTCAATCAGAGGAATCAGATAAACGATACAAAGACATGAAAGCGAAGCATGGCATGTACCAGGTTCTTTACGAAAAAACCGAAGACGAATCGTCCAATCAGAATGTGCCGGCTGTTATTCTCCCTCGCATGTTCGGACCATGGGCACTTAATAAAGAAAGAACTAAGCGTGATGAAGCATTTTTTGTAGAAGATGTGGTAAGGGATTTGTTCAAGTGGGCATCGGGCACTGAACAAAGACAGGAAATGATATATGAATTGAAGGTAGAAAGACAAACGGATGACAAACAAGCAGAAGAAATGATGGTAGAATGGAAAAGACAAAACTCAACATTTTTCGACAAAAAGCAAGAATGATCTTCCATCTTATCTTTTTTCAGTATAAAATAAACCTATATTTAACATACAGGTTCATGCCTGCATGTGGCAAAGGGAGTTGAACATGGCATGAAGTATCAGCGGCTTGTCATGATCTTTTCGTTCCTTCTCCTATTATCTGCCTGCTCACAGGCACCTTTAAAAGGACAGATTGAGAAGGTGGGTTTACTCGTCCCCGATACAATTAATGATCAAGTTTGGGGAACGAAAGGTTATAAAGGCTTATTAAATATTCAATCAACATTTGGTGTAGATGTTTATTATAAGGAAGGAATGGTCGACAAAGAGAAAATCGTTGATGCCATTGAAGAATTTCACAAAAAAGGAGTCAATTTGATTATTGGCCATGGCAATGAATACAGCGAAATTTTCAACTTAATTAGTGAAGATTATCCGAAAACACAATTTATCACGGTAAATGGAAACAAGCCTCAGGCGGATAATGTCGCGAATGTGACGTTTAAAGGTGAAGCGATGGGCTTTTTCGGAGGCATGACAGCAGCACATATGTCAAAATCAAAAAAGATTGGTATTCTTGCTACATATGATTGGCAAAGCGAAGTAGATGGCTTTATCAAAGGTGCAAAATATCAAGATGAACATGTACAAGTGCTTGCCGAGTTTGTCGAAAACTGGGATGATGCGGACAAAGCCGTGGAGCTCTATCAAAAATTGAAAAAGCAGGGCGTAGATGTTGTATATCCAGCAGGCGATGGTTATAATATCCCTGTCATTGAACAAATCAAAGCCGATAATTTATCAGCGATCGGATATGTCACTGATCAATCCAACCTCGGCAGTCATACCGTCTTAACAAGCACAGTCCAGCATGTGGATAAAGCGTACACTATTATTGCGAAGAAATTTAATGAAGGCAAGCTAAACGAACAAGGTGACTACTCCTTTGATTTTAAAGAAGGAGTGATCGAAATGGGGAAATTTAGTTCCACCATTGACCGTGCTTTTGTGAAAGATATTGAAAGTGATATTGCGACTTACAAAAAAACTGGCAAACTGCCAAATGAAAAGTGAGGATACGACGATGCAGCACGAAAAATCGATGGAGTTTTTACAAATTGCCATGAAGTATTTTCCGCAGGCAAAAGAAGAATTAGATAAAGCGGGTATTCAGCTTGAGCCCGAAGCTCTTCAGCCGCTTTTATCATTGTTTACATCTGTCATGCAAGAGGCATATGAGCTTGGGAAAGCAGATGCAGAATCAGAAAAAGCCACAGAATAGTGGCTTTTTTTATGATAATTTTTTCTTGAAGGCACTAATCATAGGGCCAACATCTTTAAACACAGGCTTCAGCTCATCGATGGAGTTCATAATGTTCCCAATTTGATTCATGACATGCATGTAATCAATTGAGTCTTCACTTGGAGATGTCTCCTCACGTTCCTCCTTTGCTTCTGTCTTGCTTTTCTCCTTTTCAAGCGGCTGGCCAAACATCATAGCCGAAAAAATATCTTTTTGCGCCATATCACATGCTCCTTTCTACTATCGGTATATCAATAATCTATGAAAAAAGTGAGAGGAAAGGTTAGACGTTTGTATTGCCAAGGAGAAAAAAATAAGGTAAAATTAGTACCAGATACTAATATAAGATCACAATATCACATGCTCGTATGAGTAAAAGGAGTCTTATTCAATGAATGCTGGAATTATTGGCCTTGGCCGCTATATACCTGAAAAAGTGTTAACAAATCTTGATTTAGAAAAAATGGTTGAAACTTCTGACGAATGGATTCGTACTAGAACAGGTATAGAAGAAAGAAGAATTGCTTCTGATGATGTCAATACATCTCATATGGCGCTTGCTGCTGCAAAAAAAGCATTAGCTGACGCAGATGTGGCTGCAGAAGATATCGATATGATTCTTGTGGCGACAGTCACGCCAGATCAAGCATTTCCGACAGTCGCTTGTATGATTCAAGAGCAACTCGGTGCACATAAAGCATGTGCAATGGATATTAGCGCTGCGTGTGCTGGCTTTATGTATGGGCTTGTTACTGGAAAACAATTTATCGAATCAGGAACTTTCAAGCACGTGCTCGTCGTTGGCGTTGAAAAGCTTTCTCGCATTACCGACTGGGATGACCGCAATACAGCTGTTCTGTTTGGAGATGGAGCAGGTGCTGCTGTGTTAGGAGAAGTCAGCGAAGGGAAAGGAATTCTCTCATTTGAGCTTGGAGCCGATGGAAGAGGCGGGAAGCACTTGTACTTAGATGAAAAAGATCATACAATCATGAATGGACGAGAAGTATTTAAATTTGCTGTAAGACAAATGGGCGAGTCAAGCGTAAACGTCATCGAAAAAGCTGGACTATCAAAAGAAGACGTTGACTTCTTGATTCCGCATCAAGCAAATATTCGCATTATGGAAGCAGCCCGCGAACGCCTAGAGCTGCCAGTTGAAAAAATGTCGAAGACAGTCCATAAATATGGAAACACATCAGCAGCATCTATTCCAATTTCACTATGTGAAGAAATCGAAGCCGGAAAAATTCATGACGGCGATGTGATTGTAATGGTTGGTTTTGGTGGCGGATTAACGTGGGGCGCAATCGCTATGCGATGGGGCCGATAAAAGAGTGAGGTGCACAAATTAATGGATAAAAAACGAGTAGTTGTTACAGGATTAGGTGCTTTGACACCTCTTGGCAACGATGTAGAGTCAACATGGAAAAATGCTGTAGCAGGTATATCAGGAGTTGGACCAATCACACGTGTCGATTCAAGTGAATATACCGCAAAAGTAGCAGCAGAACTAAAAGATTTTAACATTGAAGATTACATGGAGAAAAAAGAAGCCCGAAAAATGGCACGCTTCACGCAATATGCAGTCGTTGCTGCTCAAAAGGCGCTAGAAGATTCACGTCTTGAAATCACAGATGAAATCGCACCGCGTGTTGGTGTATGGGTTGGGTCTGGTATTGGCGGACTTGAAACATTTGAAGAGCAGTTTGAAGTGTATTCAAATAAAGGAGCAAGACGCGTAAGCCCATTCTTCGTTCCAATGATGATTCCAGATATGGCAACAGGCCAAATTTCAATTGCACTTGGCGCAAAAGGGGTTAACTCTTGTACAGTGACAGCATGTGCCACAGGGACAAACTCAATTGGTGATGCATTTAAAGTCATTCAGCGCGGAGATGCAGATGCGATGATCACAGGCGGAACAGAAGCGCCGTTAACAAAAATGTCGTTTGCAGGTTTCTGTGCGAACAAAGCCCTTTCGACAAATCCTGATCCAGAGACAGCAAGCCGTCCATTTGACAAAAACCGTGACGGATTTGTTATGGGTGAGGGTGCAGGGATTATTGTTCTTGAAGAACTCGAGCATGCGTTAAAACGCGGGGCGACGATTTATGCAGAAATTGTTGGATATGGTTCAACTGGAGATGCGTATCATATTACAGCACCGGCTCCAAACGGAGAAGGCGGCGTCCGCGCAATGAAAGAAGCGATTCGAGATGCTGGTTTGTCTGTGGAAGAAATTGATTATATCAATGCCCACGGAACAAGCACACCTTACAATGATAAATTTGAAACAATGGCCATTAAAGAAGTGTTCGGAGAGCATGCGAATCAGCTTGCAATCAGTTCGACAAAATCAATGACAGGTCACTTACTTGGCGCAGCAGGCGGAGTAGAAGCTATTTTCTCTGTTCTTGCGATTAAAGACAGCGTCATTCCTCCAACCATTAACCTTGAAACACCGGATGAAGAATGTGATCTTGATTATGTGGCAAATGAAGCACGTTCAAAAGAAGTACAAGTGGCTCTAAGTAACTCACTTGGCTTTGGCGGACATAATGCGACAATTATCTTTAAAAAATACGAAGCGTAATATTTCCTAAGAAGGCGGCGATCTATAAACAGATCGCCGCTTTTTTGCATATGATGAAAATGGAGGTGTTTAGCGGTATGGGTCTAGTCAATACACAATATCTCATTCATCAATCATCATCATTTCAGGAGCTGGCATCGCGCTTTATTCCTTATTTTAAAGGGGCAGAGGAAAAAGAATGGTCCTCTATTCTCTCCCACCTGCAGCATCACGGAATGATTCGGTCTTTTAGATCATGCAAAGACATGATCGACAAGCTCAAAGAAAAAGGGTACTTCCAGCTCGTCATGAAAGAATACAAAACGCTGCAAAAGCAGTGGAAAGGCCCTGACATTCCTGTCTTTATTTTGCCAGTCAATGAGAGCAGCAAAGAAATTAGAGAACAATTTTTTTATCAATCCGGCATGGCATTTGACGACAAGGTCTTTCTCTTTTTGTCGCCAAATACTCCGAAAGAACGTATCGGTACATTGCTGACTCATGAATATCACCATGTATGCAGGTTGCATTTTCTCACGAAAGAAGAAAAAGATTTTACATTCCTTGATACAATCATGATGGAAGGGCTCGCTGAATATGCTGTGTATCATAGATACGGAGAAAGCTATACAGCAAAATGGACCACTCTCTATGACGAAACGCAGCTTCAGCACTTGTATAAGAAATGGGTATCCAGTCATCTTGATCAAAAAGTGCAGGACGACGAAAGACTGATACAGAACCTCCTTTATGGAAAAGGGAACTACCCCAAAATGCTTGGTTACGCCACCGGGTTTTATATCGTGAAAAAGTATTTCAGTGAGCACCGAATCAGCGAGGAGTCTATGATCGCAGAGCCGTCCGAAACTTTTTTAAAGGCGGTAGACTCATAAAGTGAATGATTGACATAAAAAGATAGATATTACAAATTTACTAAATTCTTCTTGATTTCGTCATAACAATGTAATAATATACAAATATAAATTTTGATAATTCTTTTTATTCAAAAAATACGGAATTTTTTATTCAGTTCTATTGTCTATGGAGAAAGGGGCGAATGAATGACCAAGCTGCTTGAAGTGCAAAACTTAAAAACATATTTTTTTCGAAAAAAAGAACCGATACCTGCTGTTGATGGCGTTGATTTCAGCATTAACAGAGGAGAAACTGTCGCATTAGTCGGTGAGTCTGGATCTGGTAAAAGCATTACGTCCTTATCCATTATGGGGTTGATAAACGGCACTGGTGGAAAAATTATGGACGGTTCCATCAAGCTTGATGGCAAGGACCTAGTTACATATGGTGAAAAGGAATTATGCAGCATTCGTGGTAATGACGTATCTATGATCTTTCAGGAACCCATGACCTCACTTAATCCCGTCCTAACCATCGGGGAACAAATAACAGAAATCCTCATCTATCACAAAAAACTTTCAAAAAAAGAAGCGACCAAAAAAGCGATTGATCTGCTGAAGCTTGTTGGTTTTTCCAGACCGGAACAAATCATCAAAGATTACCCGCACCGTTTATCAGGCGGCATGCGGCAAAGAGTGATGATTGCCATTGCGCTAAGCTGCGATCCGAAGCTTCTCATTGCAGATGAACCGACAACTGCCCTAGATGTAACGATTCAAGCCCAGGTGCTCACATTGATGAAAGATTTATGCACGACATTTGGTACATCTATTCTTCTCATTACTCATGATCTAGGTGTCGTGTCTGAAGTGGCAGATCGAGTCATTGTCATGTACTGCGGACAGGTTGTTGAAAATGGGACCGTCGAAGAATTATTTGATCAGCCGCTTCATCCTTACACAGAAGGGCTGCTTGAATCGATTCCTGTCATTGACGGAGACATACAGCCGTTAAGGGCGATAAAAGGGAATGTCCCTGCGCCAGATCAGCTTCCGGCTGGCTGCCGCTTTGCTCCTAGATGCCCGAAAGTGAAGGAGCGGTGTCTAGGAGAGCTGCCTAAGCTGAGGACATTTGAGAATGGCAGAAGCGTCACATGCTTCTTATATGAGGAGGCAGACCATACATGACCCTTGCTCAAAATCAACCACAGCCAACAGATCTAACAGAGAAAGACACCATCCTTGAACTGAAACAGATCCGAAAACATTTTCCGATTAAAGCGGGCGTCTTTCAGAAGAAAGTCGGTGCAGTCAAAGCTGTTGACGGCATAGACTTGAAGATTTATAAAGGTGAAACGTTAGGCATTGTTGGGGAGTCAGGATGCGGTAAATCTACACTAGGCCGGACAATGATTCGCTTATATCAGCCAACTGACGGTCAAATCTTTTTTAAAGGGCAAGATATCTCCCACGTATCAGAATCAAAGCTAAGACAATCAACACGAAAAAACATCCAAATGGTTTTTCAAGATCCCTTTGCATCACTCAACCCTAGAAAAACACTTCGAAGCATCATCAAAGAACCCTACAAAACACATCACTTATATTCCTTAAAAGAAAGAAATGAAAAAGTAGAACAGCTTTTATCAAAGGTGGGCCTTCATCCAAGCTTTGCAAATCGCTACCCTCACGAATTTTCTGGCGGGCAGAGGCAGCGAATCGGCATCGCTCGTGCGCTTGCCATGAATCCCGAAATGATCATCGCAGATGAGCCGGTATCAGCACTTGATGTATCCATTCAGGCGCAGGTGATTAATCTGATGGAGGAGCTTCAGGAGGAATTTGACCTGACATATCTATTTATCTCTCACGATTTAAGTGTGGTCAGGCACATTAGTGATAGAGTCGGCGTGATGTATCTGGGCAAAATGATGGAGCTTGCCGATAAGCACAGCCTGTATGATGAACCGCTCCATCCATATACACAGGCACTGCTTTCTTCTGTTCCTGTTACCCGTAAAAAGGGTCAGATCAAAAGAGAACGTATCATGCTTCAAGGAGATCTGCCAAGTCCTGCGAATCCGCCAAAAGGCTGCGTATTTCACACAAGATGCCCGCATGCGAAGGAAATCTGTAAAGAAAAAATACCAGCATTTCAGGAATTAAAAACAAACCACTTCGTTGCCTGCCACCTCTACGACGCTTAATCAGCTTGGAAGATCTCATCTTTGAGAGGGGGGATGAAGCGGCATCTGTCGTCATTTCTAAAAAAGGATAGGGGGAATTGTATATGAAAGGTAGAAATAGAAAACCCATTTTGGTCAGTTTGCTGCTGATCTTTACACTCATGCTTGCGGCTTGCTCTAGTGGAAATAAAACATCTGGAGATAGTGAAAAGAAATCAACTGGAAAACCTGTACAAGGCGGAGACCTTGTCATCGGTTCAATTGCAGAGCCTACGTTATTTAACTCGCTGTATTCAACAGACGTGGCAAGCTCTGATATTGAGGAAAGAATCTACAGCTTCTTACTTCAAACTGACGGAAAGCTGAACCCTCAGCTATCGCTGGCAGAGGATATTAAAGAATCTGATGACGGCAAGCAGTTTGATGTGACCATTAAAAAAGGCGTAAAGTTTCATGATGGTGAAGAACTGACGGCTGATGATGTTGTGTTTACATACAGCATTCCGATCAATAAGGACTACAATGGAGAGCGCGGTTCAGGCTTTGAAGTATTAGATTCCGTTAAAAAGACAGGGGATTACTCAATCGAATTCAAGCTCAATAAAAAAGATCCCTATTTCTATAATGTCACACTAGGAAGCTATGGCATTTTGCCTAAGCATATTTTAGGTGATGTGCCTGTAAAGGATCTCGGTGAAAATGAATTTAACCGAAAAAAACCAATCGGTTCAGGTCCATTTAAATTTGCAGAGTGGAAAGAAGGAGACTACGTCAAACTAGAAGCCTTTGACGATTATTGGGATGGACGTCCATACCTTGATACCGTCACGATTAAAACGATTCCTGATGAAAATGCAGCTATCGCTCAGCTCTCAGCAGGCGATATTGATTTTTTTGCTGTACCGGGAGCAGAGCTGCAAACGGCTGAAAAAGTCAGCAACATTAAAATTGAATCTGATCTAGGACTGAATTATTCATACATTGGCTGGAACCAGAAAAATGATCTCTTTAAAAGTAAAAAGGTCCGCCAAGCGCTGACACATGCCATTGATCGCCAAACGATTGTCGATCAAGTGTTAGATGGAGACGGCAAAGTTGCCAACATTCCAGAAAGTCCGCTGTCATGGAACTATCCGAAGAATGATCGTGTTCCAGTATTTGAGTTTGATCAAGAAAAAGCGAAAAAGATGCTGAAAGAAGAGGGCTGGGAGGATACAGATGGAGATGGCTATCTTGATAAGAACGGCAAAAAATTCTCCTTTGTCATAAAGACCAACCAAGGAAACAAAGTCCGTGAAGACATCGCTGTCGTTGTCCAGCAGCAACTCAAAGAAATTGGTGTTGAAGCGAAGCCGCAAATTGTGGAATTCAGTGCACTCATTGAGCAGACGACACCGCCTAAATGGGATTACGATGCGCTGCTGCTCGGCTGGAGCCTTGCCACATTCCCTGATCAATTCAGCATCTTCCACTCAAGCCAGTCAGAAAAAGGCTTGAATAACATCTGGTATAAAAATGAAGAGGTCGATAAGCTGTTAGTGGATGCTAAGAACTTAAGCGATCGAAAAGAATATTCAAAGGCATATGAAAAAATTTATGAACTGATCGCAGAAGATCAGCCATATACGTTCCTTTATTATGCCAACTCACATCGCGCGATGCCATCTAATCTCCAAGGCTACTCTTACCACCCGAAAGATGAGTATTACAAAATCGAGAAATGGTGGATTGAACAGTAGGCTGCTATTGAAGAAGGGGAGGGTTCTCCCCTTTCAGTGTGAAGACAAACCTTTCTATTCGGTGTCAGTCCGGCGCGCTGGTGCTCACGGTGATTTCATTCACCAAGCACCAGCTAGATTTAAAGGGTTCTCATATCACGCTGCAATGAAGACAGAGGGCTAAAATAAAGACCATTTTAGCCCTTTTTCATCACAGTATGGCGATCCGATGAAAAAGGAGTTGTGCATATGGTTACATATATCATTAGAAGGACACTGCTTTCCATTCCCATCTTATTTGGGATTACCATTTTGTCCTTCGCCATTATGAAAGCAGCACCAGGCGATCCGATGTCACTCATGATGGACCCGACCATTAGTGCCGCAGACCGGGAAGCCTTTATTGATAAGTACGGCTTGAACGATCCTGAATATGTGCAATATATGAAATGGCTTGGCAATATGCTTCAAGGTGACTTTGGCACCTCCATTGTTAAAAAGGGAACGCCCGTGGCTGATTTGATTTTTGCCCGGCTGCCAAATACCCTCATCCTCATGATCTTTTCTACATTAGTCGCACTGATCATCGCCATCCCATTTGGTGTTCTTTCAGCAAAACGTCCATATACAAAGCTTGACTATGGCATTACGATTACATCTTTTATCGGACTGGCTATTCCGAACTTTTGGTTTGGACTCATTCTGATTATGGTTTTATCTGTGAATCTAGGATGGTTCCCGACAGGCGGTGTTTCTACCTTAAATGCCGATTTTAATGTGTTTGACCGGCTCCATCACATCATTTTACCAGCCTTTGTTTTAGCAACTGCTGATATGGCAGGGCTCACCCGGTACACAAGGTCGAGTATGCTTGATGTCATGAGGCAGGATTATATTCGCACCGCAAGAGCGAAAGGCTTTCGAGAAAACAAAGTCATTTTCAAGCACGGGTTAAGAAACGGTCTTATGCCTGTCATTACGATTTTCGGATTGATGGTTCCATCCTTTATTGGCGGCGCAGTCGTGGTGGAACAAATTTTCACTTGGCCAGGGCTTGGAAAGCTGTTCATCGATTCTGCCTTTTCGAGAGATTATCCGGTCATTATGGCGATGACTGTTATTTCCGCAGTGCTCGTGGTGGTTGGAAATTTAATAGCGGATATTCTATATGCGATCGTTGATCCGCGTATTGAATATTAGAAGGGAGCTGAAGCACAATTGGCACAGCTTAATATGGGAACACCTCCTGTTGATCTCAAATTAAAAGAGGGTCTTCCGCCAAAGCCAGAGACGATGCTGCGTTTATTTTGTGAGAAATTTTTCAAAAATAGACTGGCGGTTGCCGGCTCCGTGATCTTATTGGTCATTATCTTTTCAGCCATTTTCGCTCCAGTGATTGCCCCTTATGCACCAGAGCAGCAAGATTTATTGAAGCGGCTCCAGCCGCCAAGTGCTGAGCATTTGATGGGAACTGACAAGTTTGGCCGAGATATTTTCTCAAGGGTGCTTTATGGAGCGAGGGTCTCTCTGTTAGTTGGCTTCGTCTCAGTGGTCGGGGCGATCACCATTGGCACCGTCGTTGGAGCGGTAGCAGGGTATTTCAAAGGGTTGGTTGATTCTATCTTAATGAGATTTGTTGATGTGGTATTGTCGATTCCTGACATTTTTCTATTGATCACGCTTGTCACCATTTTCAAACCGGGCATTGATAAATTGATATTAATCTTTGCTTTGACCGGCTGGACCACAACCGCGAGACTGATCCGCAGTGAATTTTTATCACTACGAACAAGAGAATTCGTACTTGCGGCAAGAACCATTGGAACGAAAAACCATGTCATCATCTTTTCGCATATTTTACCGAACTGTATCGGTCCTATTATCGTGTCAGCTACACTTAAAGTAGGTTCCGTCATTTTAGCCGAATCAACGCTGAGCTATCTAGGGTTTGGCATACAGCCGCCAACAGCAAGCTGGGGCAACATGCTGCAAGATGCACAAAACTTCTCGATTATGGTGCAAGCGTGGTGGTATCCGCTCTTCCCAGGTTTACTGATATTGCTGACCGTTTTATGCTTTAATTTCTTAGGAGATGGGCTGAGAGATGCGCTTGATCCTAAAAAGCTAAAGTAATGCCTCATTTTTTATGACAAGATGAAAGGGACTCTGCGACACGCACTTTGTTTTCTTTATAAAAATAAAAAAATGCACGCCATCATTCACTCCGCTTGAAGTTTAATAAAGTTGGAATAATTTCTCTATCCCTTGCCCATACTGTGGACAACAGTTTTTATAAAGTGAGGGATTGGTTATGTTATTTCTTCATGACGTATGGGTGAATTGGTTTGAAGGGGAAGAAAATGGCTACAATGTGTGTCATTTTCATGAGTGGCGTAAGGAGGACAGTGTGGAGCTGTTAGATCAAGTGCCTTTACTCAAGGTGCAGAGTCCTTTGTTTGATTACATAGAGAATGATCTTTCAGAGCTGCCAAAGACGCTGCTAGAATCTGTATTTGAGAAATCATATATTCGAAAAAATCATGAACGGCGTAAATTAGAGTATTGCTTTGTGGTCACGGACGGCATTCGAATCATTGCCGTGGATACGATTGGGTACTCCATTCCTGTGAGGAAAAGCCGTTTAATCCCAAGGCAGGAGCAATTGGTGTATGAAATGGTGAAAGATGTGAAGGCTGAGGAATATGAATTCTCTCAGGGCAGCCTTGAGTCGGCGAAGGAGTATCATATTTTGTCATTGCCGCCGCAGCACATCAGTGGATTAACGAGAAAAGAAAGACAGCTGAAGCAGCTCATGTTTATGGCGCTCGATCAATTAAAAGGTCTTCAAAACAGGGCGGAGATTGCGTATTGGTATACGGAATGGAACCCGCGCATGTACAACCAAATCAAACGAATGTCATTCGAAGAGATTTGGAACATGCTTTACAATGAAACCATTGATGGATGGTCAGAGAATCATTTAGCTTTCTGTGAAAAAATGATTAAAGGACAGCCGTTTTTTGAAAAGCTTTGGGAAATGGAAAACGAATCAAAGGTGAATTAGAAAAAGCTTGCAGCGTGATGTGCTGCAAGCTTTTTTTATTTGCGTTTTCTGCCAAGACCCATCGCATTCTCCATTTTTTTCAGCATTTTGTTTGCTGCGCGGTTTGCTTTTTCAGCACCTTCGTCAAGAATGCGGTCAAGCTCGTCTGACTCAATGAGTTCATAGTACCGATCTTGTATTGGTTTTAAAGCATCAACGACTACGTTCGCAAGATCTCCTTTAAACTCACCATACCCTTTGCCTTCGTACTTTTGTTCCAGCTCTGAAATCGATACGTTACCTAATACAGAATAAATCGTCAGCAAGTTGGCAATACCAGGCTTGTTCTCTTTGTCATACTTGACGATGCCTTCAGAATCCGTCACAGCACTTTTAATTTTCTTTTCAAGCTGCTTTGGTTCATCTAATAAGGTAATGAAGGATTTTTGGTTCGGATCGGATTTGCTCATCTTTTTCGTTGGATCTGTTAAAGACATAATCCGAGCGCCTTCTTTTGGAATTTTCACTTCAGGTACAGTGAAGATGTCATTGTATTTTCGATTAAAACGTTCAGCAAGCGTTCTAGTCAATTCAAGATGCTGCTTTTGGTCTTCTCCGACAGGGACTAAATCAGTACCGTATAATAAGATATCGCCAGCCATTAATGGGGGATACGTTAATAGGCCTGAAACAACCGCTTCCTTACCAGCGGATTTGTCCTTAAATTGGGTCATTCTTTCTAATTCCCCAATATAAGCAACACATTGCAGCATCCATCCTGCCTGGGCGTGAGCAGGTACCTCTGATTGGATAAACAATGTTGCCTTCTCTGGATCAAGTCCAACTGCTAAATAAAGAGCTGCTAAGCTTCTAATATTTTGGCGAAGAGCTAGCCGGTCCTGACTCACCGTAATCGCATGTTGATCGACTACACAAAAATAGCCATGATAATCATGCTGCAAATCGACAAATTGCTTCATTGCTCCAATATAGTTCCCTAAAGTCACAGAACCGCTCGGCTGAATGCCTGAAAAAATTGTCTTCTTTGTCATACTAAAACCTCTTTTCTTCAATATAAAAAGGCCCACCCGTCACTTTTCAACAGAAAAGGGACGAATGAACCGTGGTACCACCCTTGTTATTTCACATAGAAATCACTCAAGACGTTGATATCGGAGACTGCTCCGTCTAAGCCTACTAACTTTCAAAAGTGTTCGGTTAGCTGCTCCAAAGCCCATTCCATACATGCCATTATCTGCTCGCACCAGCCGCAGACTCTCTGTAAATGGTGAATATATGTACTCTTCTTTTTCATCGCAACAGTATGTCTATCTATTATAAAGGATGACCATAAAAAAGTCACGAAGCCCTCATGTGACCTTCTCATCATGCCGTTTGACATCTGAAATTTTAGATAAAAAACCAACTATCTGTCAGAATTTTTTAAAAAAGGATGATTAATTATATGTATAAAACATTATTCCTGCTGAATTTGTTAAATTATTTTAATCAATTTACGCTTTAATTTGTTGAAGTGATTGAGACTTTAGTTTATAAAAATCCCTCTTTATCCCCATTTACGTTTTTTAAAAATATATGAAATTGATATTGCAATAAATTATTCTATTCATTATAATTAATTTGTTCACACGTTTGTGCTAGGCTCTATACATAGTGAAAATTCAGAAAAAACAAAAGAAATAGAAAGTAAGCTATTTAGGGACTTTTTTACGCTATTTCTTAAATCTGAATCTCATCTTCTATCGAGACCTTTGAACTAAAACATATTATAAGGGGGAATACAGTTGAAAAAGCGTTGGTCTGTTGTTACTTTAATGCTTATTTTCACACTTGTATTAAGCGCTTGTGGTTTCAGCGGAAACAAATCAGGCGACAGCACGAGCAGTTCTGGAGAGGCTAAAACAACATTAAATGTGAATATCTCCACTGAGCCTTTTTCTCTACATCCGGGATTGGCAAATGATTCAACTTCAGGAAGTGTCATCCGTCAGACTTTTGAGGGTTTAACAAGAATTAACGCTGAAGGTAAGCCAGAAAATGCAATGGCTTCTGATATCAAAACAAGTGCTGATGGTAAAACATACACATTCACACTTCGTGATGCAAAATGGTCTAATGGTGACCCTGTCACAGCTAAAGATTTCGAATATGCTTGGAAATGGGCATTAGATCCTAAAAATGAATCTCAATATGCTTACCAGCTTTACTATATTAAAGGTGCTGAAGCAGCGAACAAAGGGAAAGCGAAAGTTGCTGATGTTGGCATTAAAGCTAAAGACGACAAAACGCTTGTAGTTGAGCTAGAGAACCCAACACCGTTCTTTACTGAACTAACTGCATTCTATACGTATATGCCAGTCAACAAAAAAGTGGCTGAAAAGAATAAAAACTGGTTCACAAATGCTGGTGAAAACTACGTATCTAACGGACCATTCGTTCTTTCTAAATGGAAACATGGCGGTTCTATCACGCTTGAAAAGAACAATGAATACTGGGATAAAGATACTGTGAAATTGAAAAAGATTAACATGTCTATGATCAAAGATACAAACACTGAGCTTAGCATGTTCAAAAAAGGCGAGCTTGACTGGGCTGGTTCACCAACTGGAAGCCTTCCAACTGAGTCTTTAAAAACATTGAAAAAAGAAGGCGGTCTTAAAATCCAAACGATCGCAGGTATCTATAACTACAAATTCAACACAGAAGTTAAACCTTTAAACAATGCAAACATCCGTAAGGCCCTTGCATACTCAATCAACCGTCAAGCGATCGTTGACAAAATTACGCAAGGTGAGCAAGTGCCAGCTATGGCAATCGTTCCTCCAACAATGGAAGGATTCACTGATAACAAAACTGGCTACTTCAAAGATCACGATGTAGCAACTGCTAAAGAATTTCTTGAAAAAGGTGTGAAAGAATTAGGTTATAAGTCAGTTTCTGATCTTCCAGCATTGAAACTTTCTTACAACACAGATGAAGGCCACCAAAAGATTGCTCAAGCAATTCAAGAAATGTGGAAAAAGGATTTAGGCGTGAAAGTTGAACTTGATAACTCTGAGTGGAACGTATACATCGACAAAATCCACAGCGGAGATTACCAAATCGGACGTATGGGCTGGTTAGGTGACTTCAACGATCCAGTGAACTTCCTTGAGCTTTACAAAGATAAAGACGGTGGAAACAACGACACTGGATGGGAAAGCAAAGAGTACAAACAATTGTTGAATGATTCTGCTAAAGAAACAGATAAAACGAAACGTGAAGAAATGCTGAAAAAAGCAGAAGAAATCATCATCAACGATATGCCTATAGCACCAATTTACTTCTACACTCAGCTTTGGGTACAAGATCCAAAACTAAAAGGTGTGGTTGTATCTGGACTAGGTGATGTTCAATACAAATGGGCACATTTCGAAAAGTAAGAATTATAGTGTAAGAGATCTACGGCAAGGATCTTAAGGTATATGGAGGATGTCTCTCCATATACCTTTCTTGCTGATTAGAGAAAATGTTGTAAAATCATGGAGGTGCAATTCCGTTGCTTAAATATATCGGTAAGCGATTAATATATATTTTAATCACACTGTTTGTTATTGTAACTGCAACTTTCTTTCTCATGCAGGCAGCACCGGGTGGTCCATTCTCTGGTGAGAAGAAACTTCCTGCTGAAATTGAAGCAAACCTAAACGAGCACTACGGGTTGGACAAGCCCTTATTTGTTCAATATGTAAACTACTTAGGTTCAGTTGCAAAATTAGATTTTGGTCCCTCATTTAAATATAAAGGACAAACTGTAAATGACTTAATCAGTTCTGGATTCCCCGTTTCCTTTACCCTCGGAATTGAGGCAATTCTCCTCGCATTAGCATTTGGTGTATTGTTTGGGGTCCTTGCAGCGCTCTATCATAACAAGTGGCAGGACTATACGATTGCCATTTTAACGATCTTTGGAATTTCAGTTCCAAGTTTCATTTTAGCTGCGCTACTACAATATGTATTTGCATCTGAGGCAAGCGTTATAGCGATTTTCCCAGTTGCAGGATGGGAGTCTTGGGCCAGCACCGTACTACCTTCTATTGCACTTTCCTTCATGCCTATGGCATTTATCGCTAGACTTGCACGGTCAAGTATGCTTGAAGTTCTAAACAGTGATTACATTAGAACGGCTAGAGCGAAAGGATTAACGAAATCAGCTGTGACGATTAAACACGCAATTCGAAACGCATTGTTACCTGTCATTACATATATGGGACCAATGGCTGCTTCAGTGTTAACAGGTAGTTTTGTCGTGGAGAAGATTTTCGGTATTCCTGGATTAGGCTCTCACTTTGTCACAAGTATTACAAACCGTGATTACACCGTCATCATGGGTGTCACAGTCTTCTACAGTATTATTCTATTAATCAGTATTCTAGTCGTTGACGTCCTCTACGGTATTATCGATCCTAGAATTAAACTGACGAAGGCGAAGAAAGGGGTCTAACACATGGAAGAGATGAGAAAAGATTTATTTGTTCCTGCGACAGCTGACGCAGCAGAATCTGAAAAAATTTCTAAACCTAGTCTATCTTTATGGAAGGATGCTATGCTTCGCTTCCGTGCAAATAAACTTGCAATGGTTGGCCTTTCAATCATTTTTATTATTGTGATGCTGGCCATCTTTGTTCCGATTTTTTCTAAATATGATTACTCGACGACCGATTTACTGAATGCAGACCAGCCACCTTCAAAAGAGCACTGGTTCGGTACAGATGATTTAGGACGTGACATGTTTGTCCGTACATGGGTCGGGGCAAGAATTTCGATCTTCATCGGTCTTGCTGCAGCGGTCCTTGACGTGATCATCGGTATTATCTGGGGAAGTATTGCTGCGTTCAAAGGCGGCCGTACAGATGAAGTCATGATGCGTATCGCAGACGTTTTATGGGCAATTCCAACACTATTAATGGTTATCTTAATGATGGTTGTTCTGCCAAAAGGATTATTAACAATTATCCTCGCCATGACAGTCGTAGGCTGGATAAACATGGCACGTATCGTTCGGGGACAGGTTCTACAATTAAAGAGTCAAGAGTACGTTCTTGCTGCACAAACATTAGGTGCGAAAACATCTAGACTTTTATTTAAACACTTAATTCCAAACTCAATGGGACCAATTCTTGTCACAATGACACTCACCATTCCTTCAGCTATTTTCACGGAGGCATTCTTAAGCTATCTTGGACTTGGTGTACCGGCTCCATTAGCGAGCTGGGGAACAATGGCGTCTGACGGAATTCCGGCCATGACGTACTATCCTTGGAGATTATGGTTCCCAGCCGCATTTATCTGTATAACAATGTTTGGTTTTAACGTGGTTGGAGACGGACTAAGAGACGCTTTAGATCCGAAGTTGCGTAAATAAGGAGTGATTAGGATGGAACGTGAACGTATTCTAGAGGTGAAAGACCTTGCAATCTCATTTAAAACATATGGTGGAGAGGTTCAAGCCATTCGTGGTGTGAACTTCCACTTAAATAAAGGCGAGACACTTGCTATTGTAGGTGAATCTGGCTCTGGTAAAAGTGTGACATCACAGGCCATCATGAGATTAATACCGATGCCGCCGGGTTATTTCAAGCGCGGACAGATCCTGTTTGATGGGCAAGATATCGTCAAGAAAACAGAAAAACAAATGCAAACCATTCGAGGAAAAGACATCTCAATGATCTTCCAGGATCCGATGACTTCTTTGAATCCAACGATGAAAGTCGGGAAGCAAATTACAGAAGTACTGTTCAAGCACGAACAAATTTCAAAAGAAGCGGCTGAAAAAAGAGCTATTGAATTACTGGAACTTGTTGGAATTGCAATGCCTGAAAAAAGAATAAAGCAATACCCACACGAATTTAGTGGCGGGATGAGACAAAGGGTTGTCATCGCGATGGCGCTCGCAGCAGATCCAAAGCTATTGATTGCCGATGAGCCGACGACAGCACTAGATGTAACGATTCAGGCGCAAATTTTAGAATTAATGAAAGAAATTCAGCAAAAGGTGGAAACATCTATTATCTTTATTACGCATGATCTAGGTGTTGTCGCCAACGTCGCTGATCGTGTAGCCGTTATGTATGCAGGACAGATTGTGGAGACAGGGACTGTTGATGAAATTTTCTACAATCCAAAACATCCATATACGTGGGGACTTTTAGCATCAATGCCGAGCCTTGACACAGATGGCGGAGATGAAGGAAAGCTGACTGCAATCCCAGGAACACCACCAGATCTGACAAACCCGCCGAAAGGAGATGCATTTGCACTCCGAAGCGATTATGCAATGAAAATTGACTTTGAACAAGAACCGCCAATGTTCAAAGTATCAGATACGCATTATGTGAAATCATGGCTACTTCATCCAAATGCACCTAAAGTTGAACCGCCTGCTTCTGTAAAGGCGAGAATGCGTGAACTAGAAGGTAGCTACGAAAAACCTGTATTAGTAAAAGAGGGTGAATAGCATGGCAGAAAAACTGTTAGAAATCAAAAATTTGAAGCAGCATTTCCATACAGCAAGAGGGACTGTGAAAGCAGTTGACGGAGTTTCATTTGATATTTATAAAGGTGAAACACTTGGCCTTGTAGGGGAGTCTGGTTGTGGTAAATCCACTACGGGCCGCTCCATCATTAGACTTTATGATGCGACAGATGGTGAGGTTCTTTATAAAGGGGAAAGTGTACACGGGAAGAAATCAAGACAAAAAATGCTTGAGTTCAACCGTCAAATGCAGATGATCTTCCAAGATCCATATGCCTCACTCAACCCAAGAATGACAGTGCTTGATATCATTGCAGAAGGCATCGACATTCATGGCCTTGCGAAAACAAAGCAAGCACGTAAAGAGCGTGTATACCAATTGCTTGAAACCGTTGGATTGAACAAAGGGCATGCAAACAGATACCCGCATGAATTCTCTGGTGGTCAAAGGCAGCGTATCGGGATTGCCCGTGCATTAGCAGTTGAACCAGATTTTATCATAGCCGATGAACCAATCTCTGCATTAGATGTGTCGATCCAAGCGCAGGTCGTCAACTTAATGAAAGAACTTCAAGAAGAAAAAGGCTTAACGTACTTATTCATTGCTCATGACCTGTCCATGGTAAAATACATCAGCGATCGTATTGGCGTGATGTATTTCGGAAAATTGGTTGAGCTGGCACCAGCGAATGAATTATACGAAAATCCGCTTCATCCATATACAAAATCATTACTATCTGCGATTCCGCTTCCAGATCCTGATTATGAGCGTAACCGCAAACGAATCAAGTATGATCCATCTGTTCACAAAGGAACAAACACAGAGTTCCGTGAAGTGAAGCCAGGTCACTTTGTGAGCTGCACAGAGGAAGAATTCAAAGAGCTTCAAGCTAAACAATCATAAGAAGAAAGAAGAAAGAAGCGCTGCTATGTCAGTGCTTCTTTTTTTATTTTACAAAAAATAAGATGATGGTAATTTCTAGATAACAACAAGCGGTTTCTAGGAGGAAATCAGATGTCGATATGGAAGACGTTTCGCTACTCATTGTTTCATTGTCTGATCGTATTCATGCTTTTTTCAACGTCTTTTTTGAGAAAACCAAATGGAGGACAGTGGATGCTCGTGTTTATGGTGCTCATTGGCATTGTGTCTTTTTCGGTGGAATATATGCTTAACCGAAAGACAAGCAATCAGAAGCAAGAAGCACCGCGCATGAAGTATCTTTATTTCATCATGTTTCAAATAGCGCTGACACTCATCCTGTTTGTCTGTTTTCAACTACACATGGACCGTTCGATATAAAACTTTTTTCTGTTGTTTGAAAAAAAGTGAAACTAGTGAAGACTTTGCTGCGTCTTACTAGTACAGGCGTTTAAATAGCAGGAAATCGGGAATATCTAAGGAAGTGGTTCTTAACGATATCATAAGGAGCGGATCCATGAATTGGTATGAAAAGCTCAGTGAATACTTCCCGATAGAAGAAATGAAGTCAAAAGAGCATATGGAAGCTTTATTAAAGGAAAGAAGTGATATTTATCATAAGGAGGAAGGACCTCATCACGTGATGATGTACGCCGAATTTGATTCTTTCATCTTTATCGATTATTTATTTGTTTCCAGAGATGCAAGAGGTGAAGGCCTCGGATCAAAGCTCATTCATAAGCTGAAGGAAAAAAAGAAACCGATCTTGCTTGAGGTCGAGCCTGTAGATGAAGATGATGCAGATACTGCAAAACGCCTAAAGTTTTACCAAAGAGAGCACTTCAAGCATGCAGAATCAATCGGTTATAAACGCAGGTCACTTGCAACAAATGAAGTGAACCGCATGGAAATCCTTTATTGGTCGCCTCTTACAGATAATGAGGAAGAAATGATGGAGGCTATGAAGAAGACCTATGAACGAATCCATACGTATAAAGATGAAGAATGGTATGGGCAGTCGTATGAGGATGTTGATGATGTATTGAAGGTCATTGAAAATAGAAAACAAAAAAATATTTTCGATCATCTCGACTAAATGAGAATGTTCAGACATCAAGCAGCACCACAAAATGAATGAAATTGTCTAGTTTTTGTCACAAAAGTTGCAAGAAAATCTGTTCACACTTACTTTTTTATAGTATAATCACTATAAAGATTACTTATTTAGAACAATTTTAATTTAAGAATACAGATCAATATTCATTCTACAAATTGAGGAGTGAAGATTTATGGTAACATTATACACATCACCAAGCTGTACATCATGTAGAAAAGCAAGAGCGTGGTTAGAAGAGCACAATATTCCGTATCAAGAGAGAAACATCTTTTCTGAGCCTCTTTCAATCGATGAAATTAAAGAAATTCTTCGAATGACTGAAGACGGTACAGATGAAATTATCTCAACACGTTCAAAAGTATTCCAAAAGCTAAATGTGAATGTTGAGACAATGCCTCTTCAACAATTGTATAAACTGATCAATGAGCATCCAGGTCTTTTAAGACGTCCAATCATCTTGGATGAAAAAAGACTACAAGTTGGCTACAATGAAGATGAAATTAGACGTTTCCTTCCAAGAACGGTTCGTACATTCCAACTAAGAGAAGCTCAGCGACTTGCTAACTAATTGAAAAACGAAAAGCTGCCGATCATTTGGCAGCTTTTTTTATTTGTTTTCAGCCGTTTGTTCGTAAAATAGGCTGGCTAAAATGACCATTACGACCGTTAAAAACGGGAGCATGAATTCAAGAGTCGCATGCTGAGCCATAAATTCATTCAATTTCACATCACGAACAATCATTTCACCGCCAGTAAAAGCCAAAAGAGCACTTCCTCCGTATAAAAGAAACGGGAATTTGGTTAAAGCGGCATGAATTAGCTTACTTCCCCAAATAATAATCGGTACTGAAATCATAAGGCCAAAAGCGGTCAGCAGCATGTTGCCTTTTGCCGCACCTGCAACTGCAATCACATTATCAAGTGACATAAAGAGATCTGCAATCACAATGGTCTGAACCGCACGCCAAAGGGAGCCGCTGCTTTTAATGCGAATCGATTCTTTCTTTTGTTCAATTAACAAATTGTATCCTATATAAAGGAGAAAAAGCCCGCCGATAAATTGCAAATAAGGGATGGTCAATAAATAAACTGCGGCACCCGTCATCATAATTCTCATCAGCACTGCCAAAAGTGTGCCGATCCATATGGCTTTATTGCGTTTGTCATTTGACAAGCTGCGGCTAGCCATCGCAATGATCAACGCGTTATCCCCGCCTAAAATCAGATCTATGCCAATAATCATTAGTAAGGATACGATCCACTCTGTTTCCATCCATTTCACCTCATGTCTAATAGAGCTCGTACAACCAATATATGAAGACAATTCAAATATATGTTTCTGCAAGTTTTCTCTGCAAAAAATGCGTTTTTATTTCTTTTATTCATGTTTTATCATAAAATAGATAGTACGAAGTAATACCTCAATTCTTTAAACGGTTAACATGTAGACGGAACGGGTAAAGTGTAGTAAAGTACTATTAATTGGGAGCTTGTATGTCCCTTCAACATCTTATATAGAAGGGAAGGTTGGCAAAATGGAAATTGAAAGAATTAATGAACATACAGTGAAATTTTATATTTCTTACGGTGATATTGAAGATCGCGGATTTGACCGTGAAGAGATTTGGTATAATCGTGAACGCAGTGAAGAGCTGTTTTGGGAAGTAATGGACGAAGTGCACGAAGAAGAAGAATTTGCAGTAGAGGGACCGCTTTGGATTCAAGTGCAGGCACTTGACAAAGGTCTTGAAATTGTCGTGACGAAAGCCCAACTTTCTAAAGATGGACAAAAGCTCGAATTGCCGATTCCAGAAGATAAAAAAGATCAAACAGATGAAGAAAGTCTAGACGCACTGCTCGATGATTTTCAAAAAGAAGAGCAGGATCAAGAAGACCATAATGAGAAAGACAAAAAACTTCAACTTCAATTTGTGTTGAAAATGGATGACTTTGAAGATTTGATTGCACTTTCTCAATTAAATATGCAGGATTTTACCACAAGTTTATATTCGTTTGAAAACCGTTATTATCTATATGTTGACTTCCACGAGGATTTGTCAGATGAGCAAGTGGAGAATAAGCTCAGCATTTTGCTTGAATATGCTCATGAATCAGTGGTCAGCATTTACAGACTGAAAGAATACGGTCAGCTGATTATCGAAGGAAACGCCCTTGAAACGATTCAACAGCACTTCTCGTAACCAACAAAAGTCGATTTCTATAGAGGAATCGGCTTTTTTATCTGAATGAATAGGTAAATAAAGAGATCGGCAAGGAGAAAATGAAATGAGAAATTTAGTCAAAGTTCTATTTTTTCTTATCATTACGATAGGTGCTTATTTAGTCATTCAAATAATTGCCGGTGATTTAGCGGTAAGTGTATTAAGCTCTGTCAGTGTTCTATTCACTTTATCGATTATCTTCATCGGGTTTGTCATATTCTTGGAGAACCGGAATCCATCTCAAACGATTACGTGGCTTGTCCTGCTTGGCAGCTTTCCGTTATTCGGCTTTTTGTTCTACATTTTCTTTGGACGCAATATCAAAAAGCGCCGGCTGTTTGAAAAGAAAGCCATCCTGGACGAACAGTTAATCCAGGAAGATGAACATATTCATAGAGAAGCGATTGAGAAAATGACGCATATGGGTGATCATCAGCAGCTCTTATTTAAGCTGGCCCACAGACTTGGACATACCCCTATTACGTATCGCACGTCCTCTAAAGTCCTGACCAATGGAGAAGAAACATTTTCTCATATTTTTGAAGAAATCAAAAAAGCGACACATCACATTCATCTAGAATATTATATTCTCCGCCACGATGACCTTGGGCAAGAATTAAAGGATATTCTAATTGATAAAGCGAAAAATGGCGTGATTGTCCGCTTTTTATATGACGATGTAGGAAGCTTAAAGCTCTCTCGCCAATATATTGCTGACCTCGAAAAGGCTGGCGTTCAGATCGTTCCGTTTTTACCAGTCAGGCTCCCCCTGTTAAATAATAAAATCAATTTCCGAAATCACCGAAAAATTGTCGTGATTGATGGAGAAGCCGGATTTGTCGGCGGGCTGAACATTGGAGACGAATATATGGGCAGAAGCAGACAATATGGATTTTGGCGTGACACGCATTTGATGATTAAGGGGGAAGCTGTTCGTGACCTGCAGCAGATTTTCATGCAGGATTGGTACTATATGACGAATGAGAGATGCGCAGGTGTGGACTACTTCAAAGATTTCAGCCACCTTGAGAGCACAACAGAAGGCGTACAAATGATTGCTGGCGGTCCTGATAAACAGTGGGAGGTCATTAAAAATCTCTTTTTCTCCATGATTATCTCTGCCAAAAAGTCTATTTGGATCGCTTCACCGTATTTTGTGCCGGATGATGATATTTTGTCTGCATTGAAAATTGCTGCATTAAGCGGAGTAGACGTACGGATTATTGCTCCGAAGAATCCAGATAAACGGATCGTCTTCCATGCGTCCCGTTCATACTTCCCAGAGCTTTTAGAAGCAGGAGCAAAGGTGTATGAGTATGATCAAGGCTTTATGCATAGTAAATTTATCATTGTAGATAGCGAGCTGGCTTCGATAGGAACGGCCAACATGGATATGAGAAGCTTTCATTTGAATTTTGAAGTGAATGCCTTCCTATATAAAACGAAAAGCACAGAGAAGCTCGTGAACGACTTCTTAGGTGATTTAGAGCAGTCGCATGAAATTGTCCCAGAAGAATTTGCAAAGAGACCGTTAAGGGTAAGACTGTTTGAATCCACAGCAAGATTATTATCACCATTACTATAAAGATTGTATTTTCCCCCTTTTTATCAGGGGGTTTTTTTATTTTCCTCAGGAAAACATCAGTAAAATCATGTTTTGACATGATAAAAGTTCATTTTGCCTATTCGCTTCTTAATAGACGAACAAGCTATAATACGGTCATCAAAGAGTAAGGGGCGAGCTGAATGAATACAGCGATCATGGATAATGGAAAGCTTATTCGAATTACACATCATTTATCGAAAAACCGGCTGGAGCATGTAAGAACGACATGCAAATTTTATTGTCCTGATTGCAGGGAGGAGGTGCAATTAAAGCTTGGTGAACAACGTGTGTATCATTTTGCACATAAACAGCTGACAGCATGTCCACTAGCCTCAGGCGAAACGGCTTATCATCAGGCGGGGAAAGAAGCCATCATGAATTGGCTTCAGCAGCTGGGACATAAACCGGTGCTTGAAAAGTATGTGTCAAAAGTTCATCAGCGTCCTGACGTGGCCGTCTCTATTGGAGGAACAAGCTATGCAATTGAATATCAATGTTCAAATATTTCCCGGCAAGAGCTGCGTAAAAGAACGGCAGGACTCCGTGAAGCGGGGCTCATCCCTATATGGGTAATAGGGGCAAATCGTTTAAAGCGAATATCTGCCCAGCTCTTTTCCTTCTCCTCCATTCATTGGGGAATGTTAAGGGAATCACAGAAAGGGAGTCTGATTTTTTACTGTCCGCTCCAGAATAGATTCATCCATCTTGCTCAACTTCTCGTATTTCAACCAACGAAAATATGTGCCGCCATGACTGTCAGACCGCCAACAGCATACCGCGAACTTTCGGCGCTCCTATCTCAGCCCTCAAGCAAGCGTCCAGTCTTCAAGCAATGGCTTAGATGTATACAGCAATTTAGGCAGCGGCCTCCCCGCATTTTATCAAATGAAAGCAAACGGTTGAGAGACATTTTCTATGAGCATCATCAAATGGCTTTCCCTTTTCTGCCAACTGAATTATTTATCCCGCTGAAAGAAACGTATATTTTTACAAGTCCTGTTTATGTCTGGCAGGGGTGTCTGTATGATTGGATGATGAGGAAAAAAGGAAGCAGTCCAGTAACGGTTCAACTGCTGATGAAAGAAATCAAGCGGTGTGTCCAGATGAAAGAAGTAAAGCTCCGATACGGTGATGTTTCAATAGAAGAAATACAAGAGGTCATCACTGCATATGTTAAGGCGCTTGTCAAACAAGGGTTTTTACACATGACGAAAGAGGGTAATTATGAAGTAGCGTCGAATCAAATGCCGATACGAACAGTAGATGAAGCGTTCAAACGAGATGCTTTCTTATTTCATTAGCATGTTTCATGCCCACTTTGATCATGATAAGAAAAAGGTGGTGCTGCGATTGAATAGAAAGAAACGCTTTTTTCTCATTTTTTTAGTCTGTTTGGTATTTATTTCTGCATATGATTTGACAAATATAGTTCAAAACAAAGAAGATAAATACAACACCAATTTCTTTCACTTTCCGAAAGGTTGGTTCAACACAACTTATGCAAGGGGGATTCATATGACTTCACAAAGCAAAAATAACCATTTACCAGACAGAAGCGAAGTAAAAGAAGAAAACAAATGGCGTCTTGAAGATATTTTTGAAAGCGTTGATGCATGGAACAAGGAATTCGAAGCGGTCAAAAAAGAAATTCCTAAGCTAGCCCAATTTAAAGGCAAGCTGGCCCATTCTGCTGATGTACTGTATGAAGCCCTAACCTTTCAGGATCAGCTTTCTGAAAAGCTTGGTAAGCTTTATACATATGCGCACATGAAATACGATGAGGATACAACTAACTCATCATTTCAAGCGCTGAATGATAAAGCATCGAATTTATTTACACAGCTCTCTAGTACTTCTGCTTATATTGTTCCAGAGATTTTATCGATTCAAGAAGATAAATTGCAGCAGTTTATTCTGGAAAAAGAAGAATTAAAACTGTATTCCCATGCTCTCGAAGAAATTAATAAAGAGCGTCCACATATTTTAAGTGAGGAGCAAGAAGCTTTATTAGCTGAGGCCTCTGAACCACTCTCAACTTCATCTACTACTTTTAGTATGTTTAACAATGCTGATATTTCGTTCCCTTCTGTAAAGGATGAAAATGGGGAAGAAAAGAAGATTACCCACGGCAACTTTATCACATTTTTAAACAGTGATGACCGTGAAGTGAGAAAGAATGCCTTTAAAGCTGTGTATAAAACGTATGATCAGTATAAAAACACGCTTGCTTCGACACTGAGCGGTTCGATTAAAAAGGATAATTTTTATGCAAAAGTACGAAATTATAAATCAGCAAGAGAAGCGGCACTATCTCGGAACAGTATTCCAGAAGAAGTATATGACAATCTGATTGATACAGTTCATCAATATTTACCGTTATTACACCGTTATATTGAATTGCGTAAAAAGGTATTAAAGCTTGATGAAGTGCACAATTATGACTTGTATACACCACTTGTAAAAGATGCTGGTATGAAGCTAACCTACGATGAAGCAAAAGATTATATGCTAAAAGGGTTAGCGCCATTAGGAGAAGAATATGTGTCCGTGTTAAAAGAGGGACTGAGCAATCGCTGGGTAGACGTTTATGAGAATAAAGGGAAACGCAGCGGTGCGTATTCATCTGGAAGCTATGGTACAAATCCATATATCCTCATGAACTGGCAAAATAATATTGATAATTTATTTACACTGGCTCATGAATTTGGGCACTCTGTCCACAGCTACTATACAAGAAAGCATCAGCCATATCCGTATGGAAACTATAGTATCTTTGTAGCTGAAGTGGCTTCTACGACAAACGAAGCGTTACTTGGCGAATACCTGCTGAATCATCTAGATGATAAAAAGCAGCGTTTGTATGTGTTAAATCACTTGTTAGAAGGATTCAGAGGAACGGTATTCAGACAGACGATGTTTGCTGAGTTTGAGCATCTTATTCATGTGAAAGCGCAAGAAGGAGAGGCTTTAACGCCGGAATTTATGACGAACCTTTATTACGACCTGAATAAGAAGTATTTTGGAGACGGCATGGTTGTGGATAAAGAAATCGGATTAGAATGGACGAGAATTCCTCACTTCTATTACAACTATTATGTATATCAATATGCAACAGGCTATAGTGCTGCACAGGCATTAAGCAAGCAAATATTAGAAGAAGGAAAACCTGCGGTGGAGCGCTACACAGACTTCCTTAAAGCAGGAAGCTCTGATTATCCAATCAATGTGTTGAAAAAAGCAGGTGTTGATATGGCTTCCAAAGAACCAATCAAAGCAGCATGTCAATTGTTCGAAGAAAAGCTGAAAGAAATGGAAGAGCTCATCTCTAAAACGGGTGAGTGATGAAAAGACTTCTGTCAGACGCGTGAGTGCAAACTCATCTTTTGACAGGAGTTTTTTTCTCATAAAAAAAGACCTCTTTGCATGTAGAGGCCGCTTCTTATCATCAACCTTTAAATCCCTTAAAGGTCTTCCGGTGGTTCATTCGATAAAGTGTAAAAAGAATAGAAGCAAATAAGAGTGGGGATGTTAGATAAAGAGGAAGCATTTTCATTAAGCCTAATATATTTAAAAAGAAACATAAGCCAATGGAAACAAGTCCAATGGTTGTGCTGCGCATGCAGATCCCTCCATTTTTTCGTTACTTTCACTATATGAAAGTGACAACCCTCTTATGTTTTGTGACAAAAATATGAACTTATAGTATATCTGTTGTCATAAGTCGACAAAATTTGATATACTACAGATGTGAAATTAATCACATACAAACATTACCCCTTTGTTTGACCGTGAAAAATTTCTCCCATCCCCTTTGTTGTCGTTAAGACATAGTGAAACCGCGCTTATCCCGGCGCGGTTTCTTCGTGCTTAAAAATAGAACGGATGTTCCTTTTTAGGGTAAAGAAAAAACATGGGTCAGCACCCATGTTCATTCTCACAGCGGTAGAGATCAAGATCTGAATGATGATCATCTACTTTATAGCGCCAAAACATTTCTTGATGTACTTGTACACGTTCTACCTTTTTAGCGAAAGCCAGCTTTTTCATTTCTCGTTCAACTTCTTCAAGTGTCAGGTCATAAACGACAGCAATCTCTTTTGCAGATGCAAATTGAAAGTAAGCAATAAACCATTCAATTGGAGGCCGTTCTGAAGGTGTTGGTTTTTCACCAATCATTTCAAAAAGGATTTCCTCGTATACATCATAAGAGTACGCACCTGAAATTTTTAAACCTTCATCCCCGTTTACTGTATTAAAAAAGGCAAAGGTCGGAAGCTCAGATACGTCCATTTCAGCTGCAATTTTCATATCACATTGTAGTGCTTTAACAGCACTTTGAGAATGAATATCGCGCTGGAATTCCTCGATGTCCAGTCCAGCACTTTTTGCATTTTCTAGCAGCACATGTTCACTTGTCACATCTTGCTGATGGCAAAAAAGTGATTCTTGAATGAGACGCAGAAACTTCATTCCGCATTTTCTGCCTTGAAGCTCAGCCGCTTTTAATGCAAGCGAGGCGAGGTAGGGTGAAGTCACAATTTGTTCGGACAGCATTTGTTCTTTTTTGGTCTGAGTTTTGGTAGCAAATTTCCCCCATGCTTCGGTCAGTAAATGCTTTTTTCGTTTTCGATTCAATGCATTAATACTAGAACTTGTCACCGTTCGTAAAGTGAAAAAACGGCCGTACTTCATTTTCAATTTTTTAATGGATGGCTCTAATAACCAGCAGTCTGGACTTAGAGGGTCAATGAATACATAGATTTCAATCGGCTTTTGAGGATGTCCGTGACAGTGTGAGAAATATTGATCGTGCGTATTGCAGCTCAAGATCGTCCATCCTTTTCGGGTGTTTGATTGACCATATGACGAGCCGTTAGAGAAAGCCGCTCAAATAAAAAGTCACGAATATCGCCGGTTAATCCTACTTGATCCATCGCATCCTCCATGCATTCAAGCCATGCGTCAGCCCGCTCCTCAGTAATCGGGAAAGGGAGATGTCTCGCCCGCAGCATAGGGTGACCATGCTCCTCTGTATAAAGCGGGGGTCCGCCTAAATATTGAGTTAAAAACTGTTTTTGTTTTCTTGCTGTTTCTTTTAAGTCATCCGGGAAAATAGGATGAAGCAAAGGATGACACTTTACATTTTCATAAAAAGTATCAACAAGTTGCGATAGAAGTTCCTCTCCAACCGCTTCGTAAGGTGCGTTAAACGATTGTACCATGTTGACTACTCCTTTTACTCGTAGTTAATAGGATGAAGCGCCCTATTGTGAATTCATTTATTTCAAAAGTGATATTCAGTTTGTTCTATTTTATTGTTTCTATTCTTGTATACTTATTTTAACAACCTCAACTCAATTCCACAAACAAACCGCTTTGGTCTATTGGAAATAAGGGGAGAGGCGGGTTCCGTGATCAATTGACCATATCATAACACATTCAGTCAAAAAAGGGTGAAAAGCGACATACAAAAAACCGAAGAGGTTATTCTCTTCGGTTTAAGCGAAATATTGTGCTGTGATTTTCTTTACATAATTTTGTGTTTCTTTAAATGGTGGAATGCCACCGTATTTATCAACATTTCCTGAGCCTGCATTATAAGCAGCTAAGGCAAGTGAGACATTTCCATTATATTTCTGAAGCATTTGTTTTATATACTTTGTGCCGCCTTCGATGTTTTGGGCCGCATCAAAGGCATTATTCACACCAAGTGACTTAGCAGTAGATGGCATAAGCTGCATGAGGCCAAGTGCTCCTGCATGGCTGACCGCATTCGTACGATAGCCGGATTCTTGCTTGATGACCGCATGAATCAGCTTCTCTGGAACGCCATGCTTTTGAGCCATTTGTGACACGATTTGATTAATTTCTTTTGATGATGAGCCGTTTGAAACAGCCTTTTGAAGCGGCGGCGTGTAGCTGTTGTTTAAGACATTCCCAATGCCGTTCGCTGTATTCAATTGAGCGTCATTCGCATATGAAGATGGAGATTGAAGCTGCTCACTGCCAGCGATAGCAGACAAGTATGGGTTTGTACGCGCGTATTGCGTGTTCGGAGCCGTTGATGGGTCCGTTCCCATAAACGCAGAAATAGAAAGCGGCAGGCGTGATAATTCTGATCCGCCTAAAAAATCTTGCAGCAGCGACTGAAATGAAGCTTGTGCATTCGATTCTTGGCCGGCCGGTATTTGTGTTTGTCCAGGGTCTGATTGTAACGTTTTAAGCGCTTGAAGCTGCATAAAGGATTGAAGTTGATTGACGTTCATCATGTTCCTCCTTCAAGGAATTCATCTATTCTGTGTTTTCATTTTCTCTTCATAAAAACGTACGACTTTGTTTTTCGTGTTTCGTACAGGGATTTGGAATTTTTGGAGCAATGCGGAGAATGCGGCTTGTCCGATTTCCAGGTCGCTCACTTCAAATTCAAGTTCATAGTCCTCTACTGTTAAATATCGGCTGTAATCCAAAACAATTAAGCCTTCTTTGATCATTTTTTCAGCCCTTGATGTTTCAAGTGAACCAAAATACACAATTTGATCCTTTTGAATGTTCAGATGGTCTAACCTGTCAGCTACTTCACCTTCTGGCAGCTGAAAATCGTCAAGGCTTGAAGGAGGAGCGATCGTTTGGTGGGTTTCGAGCAAGCCTATTTCGTGTGGTTCCTTTAACGTGAGAACCCACTGACCGTCTTTTTCTCTCATTCTTAGTGCAGCGAATTGAGATTTTATATCAAATTGAGGTGTATCAAAGTAATAGTTGGTTTGTGTGTGAAAATCCGAATCCTTCAATTGAAAATGTTGTATCAGTTGTTCAAATTCTTCTTTCATTAACAATTGCTTTAGCTCTATTTCAATTTCCTGTGCCATTTTGACATCAACCTTTCATTTAGAGGAAATATGATTATTGTACATGAAGTGTGTTCATCATGTAAAAGGCTGTTTTTATCTCTTATTTCTCTTTCCACATGTGCCAAAATAAATGGAGAATCATGTGAAAGGATCATTTATAAGAAGAAAATAGGATTTTCTCAAAAAGTTCGGTTTATCAATATTGAACTTGATATGATAAAATAAAGCTGTACTTTGTTGTAAAGGAGATCATGATGCAAAACCGAATTGAAATCACAGAAGCAACTTTAAAAGAAGACAGGCTAATTTTGACGACCACGTCAGAAGAGCAAATCCAAAAAGCAAAAGCGTCAGGACAAATGCTTGTTGATTCTGATCACTTTGCGTTCGTTTACATACTTGAAAACGAGGAGTCCTTTTCGTATCTTATCTTAGGGGAACATACATGGGCTCCATTAAAAGAAGCAATGAATCTTGACATCCCTGTCTATTTGGCAGCGGGAGAACTTTCGTTAGAACTCATTCAGCTTCATCAAGAATTACATTATTTAATCGACAATATTAAAGACAATGCCAATTACGGAGATATGGAAGAGAAAGTGAAGAGCACATTCCTCTGAAATAATTAGGTATATGGAATTGGGGGAAGTTTCATGGACAAAAAACAATGGGATCAATTCCTCGCACCGTATAAACAAGCAGTCGAAGAATTAAAAGTGAAACTAAAAGGCATTCGAAAGCTGTATGAATTCGAGGATGACCATTCACCAGTAGAATTTGTCACAGGCCGAGTGAAACCTGTTGCCAGCATATTAGAAAAGGCAAAGCGTAAAAACATCCCGATGCATGAAATTGAAACGATGCAGGATATTGCTGGGCTGCGCATTATGTGCCAGTTTGTAGAAGACATACAAGTCGTGAAAAAAATGCTCCAGTCACGAAAAGACTTTGTGGTTGTTGATAAACGCGACTATATTGCAGAACATAAAGAAAGCGGATACCGTTCGTACCACCTTGTTGTGTTATATCCGCTGCAAACGATCAGCGGAGAGAAGCAGCTCCTCGTCGAAATCCAAATTCGTACACTTGCGATGAACTTTTGGGCGACCATTGAGCATTCTCTGAATTATAAATATAGCGGGAATATCCCGGAGAAAGTCAAGCTGCGCCTTCAAAGAGCTTCTGAGGCAGCATCTCTTCTTGATGATGAGATGTCTGAAATTAGAGGGGAAATTCAAGAAGCACAAGTGGCATTTTCCCGGAAAAAGAAAAATGACAGCTGACCTGAGCTTGATCAAATATGATGCTGCCCTCTCATAGCAGCAAGGTGGAAAAGGAGAAGAATTCATGAAATTTGCAGTTTCTTCGAAAGGGAATTCTGTATCTGACACACTCAAAAATAAAATTCAGACCTACTTATTGGATTTTGGGATGGAACTCAATGAAGAGGAACCGGATCTTGTCATTACGGTTGGTGGAGACGGCACCCTTCTTTATGCGTTTCACCGTTATAGCGACCGTCTGAATGAAACAGCTTTTGTCGGTGTTCATACAGGTCATCTTGGTTTTTATGCTGACTGGGTGCCAAGTGAAATTGAAAAACTCGTCTTAGCTATTGCGAAAACGCCTTATCACATTGTGGAATATCCGATCTTAGAAGTCATTGTCAGATACAACGACGGCGGCAGAGAAGAGAAATATTTAGCGATGAATGAATGTACCATTAAAAGTATGGAAGGGACGCTTGTGGCAGATGTTGAAATTAGGGGTCAGCTGTTTGAAACATTCAGAGGTGACGGTCTTTGTCTGTCTACACCGTCTGGCAGTACAGCCTATAATAAAGCACTTGGAGGCGCCATTATTCATCCTTCCATTAGAGCCATTCAGCTGGCAGAAATGGCTTCAATCAACAACAGAGTGTTTCGAACGGTCGGTTCACCGCTTATTTTGCCAGACCACCATACTTGTGTCATTAAACCGATGAATGATGTCGATTTTCAGGTAACCATTGATCATCTGACGTTGCTTCATAAGGACGTTAAATCCATTCAATGCCGGGTAGCCGACGAGAATGTCCGTTTTGCCCGATTTAGACCTTTTCCGTTTTGGAAAAGGGTGCAAGATTCCTTTATCGGAAAAGGAGAATAAGAAAGAGGTCGTTCTCGCTGGAATACTTTACGCTAAACAAAACCATGACAGCCAAAGAAGAAGGGCTGCTTTTAAAGGATTATTTAATAGATCTTGGCATTTCGAAAAGGATGCTGACGGATATTAAATTTGATGGCGGTGATCTCCTCATTAATGGAGAGCATGTGACTGTGAGATACAAGCTGCATAAGGGAGACAGGCTCACCATTTTATTCCCAGAGGAAAAAGTGAGTGAAGGGCTGAAGCCTGCTCCGATTCCGCTTGATATTTTATTTGAGGATGAGCATGTCCTTGTGCTGAATAAAAAGCCATATATCCCGTCCATTCCTTCTCGGGAGCACCCAGAGCACAGTATTGCGAATGGATTGCTGCACCATTATGCAGAGCAGTCTGTTCGGCTGACGGTTCATTTGGTGAACCGCCTTGATCGTGATACATCTGGCGTCATGCTCGTGGCAAAGCATCGCTTTGCCCACAGCCTTTTATCAAAGGCGCAAAAAAGTGGAGCGGTCAAACGAACATACAGAGCGTTTACACATGGCATGATCTCGGAAAAGTATGGAACCATTCGTGCAAAAATTGCCCGAAAAGGAGATAGTATCATCGAGCGAATGGTCGATGATACTGGACAGGAAGCAGTGACGCATTTTAAAGTGCGAGCGGTGGACGCTGAGTTGAACATGTCAGATGTGGCTCTATCGCTTGAAACTGGGAGAACACATCAAATTCGTGTTCATATGAAGTATCTTGGTCACCCGCTCATCGGAGATACGCTATATGGCGGAACGAGTGAGCGGATGAACCGGCAGGCACTGCATAGTGAGACTCTTGTCTTTCCTCATCCGATGACTGGGGAGGAAATGACATTCTCGGCTCCGCTTCCTGAAGACATGAAATCATTGCTGCTTTAAATAGAGAAACCCGGCTACCTGCAAGCGCAGGACCGGGTTTTTTTATGATGTGAAATGCTGAAACCTTGAATCGTCATAAGGCATAGAGGAAGGAACAGAGACCGTTTCAAGCTCAGGATATGTGAGGGCAGACAGCCGGTGGCCAAATACGCAGCCTGTATCAATATTGACGGTTCTGCCAACGAATCGGGGTTCTTTCACTGGTGTATGTCCGTAGACAATCCACGGTTTTCCGCGATATTCCTTTGCCCAATCCTTCCGCACAGGTCGTCCATCCGGCCATGTTTCTCCTGTGACCGCGCCAAATAATAGATAGGATCGCATCTGTTTGTTCGGCTTTCTTCCAATGTCCTTTTCCTTCATCGCTGCGTGAGCAATAATCAGTTCATCAGGAATGAGTACATCGTAAAGCGGAGCCTTCTCAAATAGCTGCTTAAATTCATGTGACAATTTGGTTTGTTCATGAAGGGGCAGCTTTTTTATTTCGTTCACTGTGGTTTCGATGCCATGAAGTAATTTCACGGGATTTCCTTTCAAATAGCGATAAAGCTTAAAGCAATGGTTGCCAGGTACGTAGCGGATCGCGCCGTGTGCGTAGGCATGAATGACAAATCGCATCACATCTACTGACTGAGGGCCTCGATCTGTTAAATCACCGACAAGGGCTAGCGTTCTTTTATCAGGATGGACGGGTAATCCATGTTTGAGTTCGTATCCTAGTTTGTGTATGAGGGTAAGCAGCTCTTCGTAGCAGCCGTGGATATCTCCAATGATATCAAATTTCATAAGATTTCCTCCTGATCTTTCTCATCCATTCATCGGGGTTAAAGAAGTTTGAATTTTAGAACATATAACGAATGGCTTTCTTTTCATTTAGGCAATTGTTAAAATCAATGCTTTAACGTAAAACTTAAAAGATTAAACATCAATGTTAGGAGGCTTTAGCCAATGGAGCATACATCTGTTTCATCACTCGTTGTCGTTATTATTGTCGCCTTTTTCACCCCACTTTTATTGCACCGGTTTAAGCTGACCATTCCGGTCGTTGTTGCTGAAATCATCATGGGGCTCATCATTGGAAAAAGCGGTCTTCAACTGGTAGTTGAACATGATGCATGGTTAGACACGTTATCCATGCTCGGTTTTATTTTTTTGATGTTTTTAAGTGGACTTGAAATAGATTTTTCTTCTTTTGAGTCAAAGAAGAAAGCACGAGAACTGCCAAATGGTCTAAAAGAACCAAATACGTTTAAGGCAGCCACGATTATTTTTCTTGGCGTATTTAGTATTTCTTTTATCCTGTCCTATGCGTTTGTACTTGCAGGGTTTATCCAAAATGCCTTTTTAATGACGCTCATTATATCGACCATCTCATTAGGGGTAGTGGTTCCTACCTTAAAAGAGGAAAAGTTAATGCAGACGAATATCGGTCAAATCATCTTGCTTGTCGCCGTCATTGCTGATTTGGTGACGATGATTTTACTTGCTGTGTTTTCCTCCATTTATGGCGATGGTACAGGGAATATGTGGCTTCTGCTCTTATTATTTGCTGCGGGCATTCTGCTTTATTTATTTGGCCGCGTATTTAAGACAAAGTCGATTTTTCAGTCCATGTCAAAAGGGACCGTGCAAATTGGGACAAGGGCGATCTTTACTCTCATTATAGTCTTAGTTGCCTTATCTGAATCACTCGGTGCTGAAAATATTCTTGGGGCGTTTTTAGCGGGCGTACTTGTGTCCCTTCTTTCGCCGAATAAAGAGCTTGTCCAGCAGCTGGATTCATTTGGCTACGGATTTTTGATCCCCATCTTCTTTGTGATGGTCGGAGTGGATTTAAATATATGGGCACTGTTCAAGGACCCAACCATTATGATCATGATCCCGCTGCTGTTTATTGCATTACTGGTTAGTAAGCTCATCCCGATTCTTTATTTGAAAAAATGGTATGACATGAAAAAAGTGATCGGTTCTGGCTTTTTATTAACATCGACGTTATCACTCGTCATTGCAGCTGCGACGATAGGGGAGCGGCTCGGAGTCATTGACCATAAAATGTCTGGAGCGCTGATTCTAGTCGCGGTACTCACGAGTATTTTAACGCCTGTTTGGTTTAAAGCGCTGTTTAAAAAAGAACAAGCTGCGAGCCATAAAAAACGTGTGACCTTTATTGGTGCAAATCAGCTGACCTTACCTGTCACACTTGATTTACATCAGGATGAATATGATATTCGGATTTTGCATGTCTTTCAAGAAAATAAAGAAGCGCTGCTTGCTGACTCCATCTTTGAAGTCGAATCGATTGAAGAGTACGACGATGAGACGCTGCGAAAGGCAGGCGTTGGCCAGGAGGATGTCCTCGTCGTCGCAACAGGCAGTGAGACGAAAAATAAGGAAATTGCTTTATTTGCAAAGGAAGAAGGAGCGAAACAAGTCATTGCTAGTGTCAACAAAGCTGAGACAGAGCTGACATTGAAGGAAGCAGGCATTGATACGTTTTCTAATTTCCTATCATCTAAAACGGTGCTAAGAGCCTTGATTGAAGCACCGGATGCGATTCGATTATTAACAAATGAGGATACTTCTTTGTATCAAATTCAAATGAACAATCATCGTTATCACAATGTCATGCTGAGGGAATTTCCGTTTACCGGTGATTTGGTCTTTGTCCGTATTTTCAGAGGGGTAGACAGCTTAGTACCACATGGAGATACGACGCTTAAAAGCGGCGACCGTGTGCTTGTGTCAGGCTCTCGTGAGTATGTGGCAGGACTAAGAGCCCAATTAGAGTAAGAATGAACCCTTGACCAATGAACAATTCCTGATTAAGATAGAAGTACAACATCATATATTTGATCCACTAGGGGAGTCCTTTAAAAGGGCTGAGATAAAAGTGTCGACTTTTAGACCCTCATTACCTGAACAGGTTCATACCTGCGTAGGGAAGTGGTGCGGTTTTTGACTATGCTTTTTACAAATTCCAAGCCACTTTCCACGCGGAAAGTGGCTTTTTTATATGGAGAAACAGGAGGAGAGAAACATGACGTTTTCAATTGAATGTAAAGAAGCAGCAGCAACATGGTGGAATGGAAGCTTCACACACCCATTTGTCAAAGGGATTGGAGATGGCACGCTTTCACTCGATCGTTTCACGTATTATGTGATGCAGGATTCATATTATTTAACTCATTTTGCAAAGGTGCAAGCATATGGCGCAGCGATTAGTGAGGACTTACATACGACGGGCAGAATGGCGTATCATGCGCAGGGTACGTATGAAGCAGAGCTGTCGCTGCATAGAAAGTTCACAGAGCTTTTGCAGATTTCAGATGAAGCCATCGAGAACTTTAAGCCTTCTCCGACTGCTTATGCGTATACCTCTCATATGTACCGATCTGTGAAAAGCGGACGATTTGAAGAGATTTTAGCCGCATTATTGCCGTGCTACTGGCTATATTATGAGGTGGGTGAAAAGCTGAAACAAACCACACCTGACCATCCGATTTATCAGGAATGGATTTTGACATATGGAGGGGATTGGTTTAAGGAGCTCGTCTTTGAACAGGTCAACCGCTTTGATGAACTAGCCGAGAAAGCACCAGAACATGTACGGGCCAATATGAAAGAAAATTTTGTGATTTCAAGCTATTACGAGTACCATTTCTGGGAAATGGCGTATCAAAAAGAAACATGGCAAACAGCATGCTTAGATGGGGTTGGTGCAAATGGAACTCCACGCAGTGACAAATGATTCGCTTCCTGTGGATGAACTGATCAAACAAATAAAAGCCATCGCACCTGAAGTGGATTTTATTCATATCCGGGAACGGTCTAAAACAGCAAGTGAGCTTGTTGATCTCGTGAAAAGACTCTTTTTAGAAGGTGTACCGAAAGAGAAGCTCATCATCAACGACAGAGTAGACGTTGCACTGCTCACCAATATTCACCGGGTACATCTCCCAGGCCATAGCTTTTCGCCAAAAGAGCTGCGGCAAAAATTCCCTCACCTTCATGCGGGTGTCTCTGTTCATTCGATAGAAGAAGCGAAAGCAGCGGAGAAAAATGGAGCAGAGTATGTCATGTTTGGGCACGTATATGACACCACTTGTAAACCAGGACTTCAGGCAAGAGGCGTACAGCTTGTGAAAGAACTGACATCTTCACTGTCTATTCCAGTGGTGGCGATCGGTGGATTGACACCTGACCGCATTCCAGAATTGAAACACGCGAATGTGAAAGGGATTGCTGTCATGTCTGGGATTTTTACTCATCATCAGCCGCGCATGATGGCACAAGCATTTTCTAAACAGGTAAAGGAGCATCCTTATGAAGAAGCATTATGACGTTGCAATCATTGGTGGTGGAATCATAGGAATGTCCATTGCCTATCACCTTGCAAAAGCAGGAAAGCAGGTCGTCTTATTTGAGGCGAATGAGGTAGGGAAGCAAACGACAAGTGCGGCTGCTGGGATGCTCGGTGCACATGCTGAAGGAGAGGGTCATGAGGATATTTTTTTCCAAGCAGGCAGAGCAAGCCAGGCATTGTACGAGAAGTTAAAAGTCGATCTACAGCATGAATCTGGCATTGATATTCGGACATCAGCGGGCGGTATCATGAAGGTAGCTTTTACAGAAGAAGAGAAACAAGCACTTTGCCGGATGCAGCATTTGTCTACATTTGAGTGGCTTGACGCAAGCAGCGTAAAAAAATGCATGCCTCAAATGGCAGATAACATTCTAGGAGCAGGTTTGATTAAAGAGGATGTTCATGTCGAACCTTATGCGGTATGCCGGGCATTTTGGCAGGCGGCGGTCCGGTACGGGGCGGATGTGAAAGAGTGTACATCTGTGATTGAAGTGAAGCGGGAGAAAGAAGCGTTAGCAATTAGAACAACGAAGGGAACATTCACATGTGATGATCTGACTGTAGCGAGTGGTGTATGGTCTGGCCGTTTTTTTGAAGAGCTTGGATTATCTCATTCTCTTTATCCAGTAAAGGGGGAGTGTGTGTCTGTATGGAATAATGGCCCAGCACTCGCACACACCATTTACCATGATCATTGTTATATCGTTCAACGAGATAGCGGCAAACTGGTCGTTGGCGCAACGATGAAGCCAAACGAATGGCAGGCTGTTCCAACGCTTGGCGGCATCGAAGCTGTGATTCAAAAGGCGTCTCAGCTTATGCCTTCGATCAAGGAGATGCCGATTGATCAGTGCTGGGCCGGTCTTCGCCCGGCGACAAGCGACCGGCATCCCTACATTGGAAGACATCCAGAAGATCAGCGTATTCTTTTTGCTGCAGGGCATTACAGAAATGGCATTTTACTTGCCCCGATTACTGGAGAGATCATTCGCGACCTGATATTAGGTGAACCGGTCAAAAAGGAATGGCTTCACGCGTTTCGTATTGGCCGAAAGGAGGCACTGTTTGTATGAAAATTCAATTGAATGGCAGAATCGTTGATTTCGATCAAGAGAATGGAACGATCTATGATCTGCTATCAGCCTATCAGCTTGAAAATAGAGTAGTGATCGTGGAAAAGAACCAAGAAATTATTGACAAAGAAGCGTTTCAACAAGTAAAAATTCAATCTAATGACACGATTGAAATCGTTCACTTTGTAGGAGGAGGATGACAACATGCTGCACATTGGCGGAAAAACATTCACATCAAGATTATTACTTGGTACAGGGAAGTATCCATCATTTGAAGTTCAAAAAGAAGCCGTGAACGTTTCGGAAGCAGAAATTTTAACCTTTGCTGTGAGAAGAATGAACATTTTCGAAGCATCTCAGCCTAATTTTTTGGAGCAGCTTGATTTATCAAAATATACGCTGCTTCCGAATACAGCTGGTGCAAGTACTGCGGAAGAGGCAGTTCGTATTGCTCGTTTAGCGAAGGCTTCTGGACTGTGTGACATGATCAAGGTAGAAGTCATTGGCTGCTCAAGGTCTCTTCTGCCAGATCCAGTCGAAACGTTAAAAGCATCGGAAATGCTACTCGAAGAAGGGTTTATCGTGCTGCCCTATACATCTGATGATGTGGTGCTGGCGAGAAAATTAGAAGAGCTCGGTGTCCATGCTATCATGCCAGGGGCTTCACCGATTGGTTCAGGGCAAGGCTTACTAAACCCTCTGAATCTCTCATTTATTATCGAGCAGGCGAAGGTACCGGTGATTATTGATGCTGGTGTAGGCTCTCCAAAGGATGCGGCTTATGCGATGGAGCTAGGGGCTGACGCTGTATTACTGAACACAGCTGTGTCAGGTGCAAAGGACCCTGTGAAAATGGCAAAAGCCATGAAGCTGGCGATTGAATCAGGAAGACTAGGCTTCGAGGCAGGACGGATTCCTTTGAAAAACTATGGGACAGCAAGCAGTCCGCAGGAAGGAATGCCGGCATTTTGAGCACACGTTATTCACGCCAAGAGCTCTTTCAGCCAATCGGCACAGAGGGGCAAAAACGGTTAAATGACTCAAAGGCCGTCATTATTGGTGCAGGGGCGCTTGGAACAGCTAGTGCTGAAATGCTCGTTCGTGCTGGCGTTGGATCTGTCACCATTTTGGATCGAGATTATATTGAATGGAGCAACCTTCAGCGTCAGCAGCTTTACACGGAGCAAGATGTGCATGATCGGCTGCCAAAGGCTGTGGCGGCTGAAAATAGACTCAAGCAGGTGAACAGAGACGTGCATGTCAAAGGAATCGTCGTCGATGTGACCGCTGAACACATTGATGAACTGGTCAGCGGGGCTTCGATTATCGTGGATGCAGCGGATAATTTTGAGGTGAGGATGATTGCAAATGATGCTGCTGTCAAACATCAAATTCCGTTCCTTTACGGAGCCTGTGTAGCCAGCTATGGTATTCAATTCACTGTGATTCCTGGTGAGACCCCGTGTTTACACTGCCTGCTTGAACATTTACCCGCACAAGGCATGACCTGTGATACAGCCGGTATCATTAGTCCAGTGGTGCAGCAGGTGGCGGCATATCAAGTGGCAGATGCCCTTAAATATTTAACAGGCCATCAAGTGACGCCAATTTTAAGATCCTTTGATTTATGGACCAATGAACGATCTGACATCCGATCAGCCAGTTCCTTAAAGAAGAAGCAATGTCCAAGCTGTGGGCTGAAGACATATCCTTTTCTCTCCTATGACAAGAGAGCGAAGGCAGATGTACTATGCGGCCGCAATACGGTACAAATCCGCAGTGCTACTGAAATCCCGCCACCATTACACGAAGTGGCTATTCGCTTAAAGAAAGCAGGAATGGATGTGCTTGAAAATCCGTATTTACTTTCTTGTCAAAAGGATGAATATAAGCTTGTTTTATTTAAAGATGGCAGAGCACTTGTACATGGTACAAATGATATGGCCAAAGCAAGAACCATTTATCATCAATGGATTGGCTAATGAGAGGTGTGATGAAATGACGATCAAAAAAGCATTCACCATCGCGGGTTCTGATTCTGGCGGCGGAGCTGGCATTCAGGCAGATTTGAAAACCTTTCAGGAGCTCGGTGTATATGGAATGTCTGCGATTACAGCGATTACAGCGCAAAACACACTTGGCGTTCACGGGATATATCCACTTTCAATCGAGGCGTTAGAGCGCCAAATAGATGCAGTGGCAGAAGATTTACGGCCAGATGCCGTCAAAACAGGAATGCTGTGGAGTGCCGAAATGATCAATACGGTTGCTGAAAAAACGGTTCAATATGAGATGAAGCTGATTGTCGATCCAGTCATGATCGCAAAGGGAGGGGCTTCTTTATTAAATGAAGATGCGGTCTCTGCGTTGAAAACACACTTGCTGCCTGTCAGCTATGCCGTAACGCCGAATCTTCCTGAGGCAGAAGTGCTGACAGGCATGCGCATTCAGACAAAAGAGGATCGCTATCTAGCAGCGGAACGTCTATATGAGCTTGGTACGAAACATGTCGTGATCAAAGGGGGACACGGCCCCTCTGGCGGTATGATAACAGATCTGTTGTATGATGGAAAAGGCTTTATAGAAGTCACAAACGAACATATTGATACCCCACATACACATGGCACAGGCTGCACGTTTGCAGCGGCATTAACAGCTGAAATTGCGAAAGGATACTCCATGAGAGAGGCTTTTGAAACAGCAGAAACCTTTGTCCATGAAGCCATCAAATTCCCTTTGAATATTGGCGCTGGACATGGACCTACCAACCATTTTGCTTATCAGCAAAACAGGCTCAAACGATAAGAGAATCGAACCGTCTTCACTTGCGAGGACGGTTTTTTGATGAAAAAGAAACTTTCTTTCAGCGGAAATTGTCATTCTCTCATGATCTGTGATAATATTATGATCAGGTACTAATACTATGTCTTGAAAAAATAGGAGGCTTTATTACATATGAACTTTTCTTTAGAAGGCCGTAATATCGTGGTGATGGGTGTTGCCAATAAACGAAGCATCGCTTGGGGAATTGCCCGCTCACTTCACGAAGCTGGAGCTCGTTTGATTTTTACTTATGTTGGAGATCGTCTTGCTGAATCTGTAAAAGAACTTGCAAGCACACTTGAGCGCAATGATTCAATCATTCTTCCATGTGACGTGACAAGTGACGAAGAGATTGAAAAATGTTTCGCTACAATTAAAGAAAAAGTACAAGTCATTCATGGCGTTGCGCATGCGATTGCATTTGCAAACAAGGAAGAACTTGTCGGTGAATACTTAAACACGAACCGTGAAGGTTTCCTTTTGGCGCACAATATTAGTGCATACTCATTAACAGCTGTAGCAAAAGCAGCACGTCCATTGATGACAGAAGGTGGAAGCATCGTCACGCTTACATACCTAGGCGGAGAGCGTGTGGTATCTAACTACAACGTAATGGGTGTAGCGAAAGCAGCACTTGAAGCAAGTGTGAAATACTTAGCAGCTGATTTAGGCGCAGAAGGTATCCGTGTGAACAGTATTTCTGCTGGTCCAATTCGTACGCTGTCTGCAAAAGGCATCAGCGGCTTTAATACAATCCTGAAGGATATTGAAGAACGTGCACCGCTTCGCCGTACAACGACTCCTGAAGAAGTTGGCGATACAGCTCTATTCTTATTCAGTGATCTATCACGCGGCATGACAGGTGAGAATCTGCATGTTGATTCTGGCTTCCATATCATTGCCCGCTAAACGAATCATTGAATTGCAGCATACCAAAGATGGGTATGCTGTTTTTTTATTTTTCTTCTGATTTGAGACATCCGCTCATATATATAAGGAATGAATCATTCGGGAGGGATTAGTATGTCAAATAAAGGTGATGAGAACCAGAAGCCGCTTATGTATATTGTTCAGCCGAGCTATGATGAATCAATGCCGGCCATGCAAAATATCGTGAGAAAACGAAAGAAATCAGAAAAACCGCAAGAAAGTCATCAGAGTGCAAAAGACGTGATCGAAGAAAGCACGCACGAGGAACCCGTGGCTCAAGAAATAGAGAAGAAAAAAGAAGTCGGGCCGCCTGAACTTCAGCAAGAACAAGACATCACACAAGAAGCAGAACTTGCACAAGAACAAGACATCACACAAGAAGCAGAATTTACACAAGAACAAGACATCACGCCAGAAGCAGAGCTTACACAAGAACAAGACATCACACAAGAACCAGAACTTATACAAGAACGAAAACCCCAGCGAGAAGAGGAAAAGCCGCCAGAAGGTGTATTTCATGAAACAAAAGAAGAACGTAGAAGAAAACGAGTGAAAAAGCCTTTAAGTCAGATGAGTATTGACGAAAAAGTCGATTTTCTCACAAGCCTGCCTCATAATATGCCAAGAGCCCTTTGCCTGATTGAAGCTGATGGTAAAACATATAGAGGGATTATCATGGATCGAAAAGAAGATCTAGTGGTCATTCGAACAGCGGGCGGGGGAAATCCAGTTGAATTAGCAATAGATGAAATTTCCTCGATTCATCCGCTTGGCTTTTAACGAATAAAAAAAGTCCCATAGAGGGACTTTTTTTGTTAGCAGTTACGGTTGATGAGTCGTGGATTTAAGCACTCGATTGCGCAGAAGCAGTCAAGATCTACTTCAATGCAATACTTCGATTTTTCTAATCGGAACACATCACATAAGGAATCTTTATCTGTAAAATCTAAAATATGACGGTCTTTGTCAAATGCAATAAGCAAGCTGAGTGTTGCGCAGTGATCACAGATGTGTTCGACTCTGAAAAATGCAGTGCTGAAGCAAGGACCTGCATCTACTTCTCCGACGTTTCCGAATGCGACGAATGGTTTTGATTTGGATGTAAAGAGAACAAACGGGACAGTGTCACCTAATGAATGTGATGGAGAAAGGAGATTGCTGTAACAGCTGGTCGGGCAATCTTCTTCGACGGCACTTTGTAAGTCGTTAATATTTTCAACAGCCTCTGCTACACAGCTCCATGAATGTTTGCGGCTCATATTCAACCCTCCTATACTAGGAAATTTGTTTGAGTGTTTGAGCACTGTCATCATCTACAAGCTTTTTTGTTTTGCCAGTTGATACTTCTACTTTCAATCAATGCGGAAGCGGCAGCTCTTATGCTGACTGCTCCGCATGATTGGCTGTCATTCGTAAGGAAGGGGATGCTTTGACTCATGACAAGTTAGGTCAACGGACGATTGGTTTAGCCGTGATGATGATGCTTTTTATCTTTCGATGGCATGACTCTGTCGACAAGCTCTGGGTTTAAACATTGGATCGCGCAGAAGCAGTTTAGATCAACCTCAATACAAAAGTCCGTTTTTTCTAGACCAAAGAAGTCAGGGTCACAAGGGTGACACACGCTTAGCGTATGTCCGTGTACATCAACTGGTCTTAATACAGATAACGTAGCACAGCAGTCGTGTAATTTTTCAACCCGGAAGAAAATGGATTCGAAGCATTGGCAATCGTCAACAAATCCTCCAATGTTTCCGAAAGTAGAAAACAATCCGCCCTTTTTATCAAAAATTAAAAACGGAATTGTATCTTTTCCAGAAACTGTCGGGCTTAATAAATTACTGTAGCAGCTCGTAGGACACTTATCTTCTACAGCTTCCTGCTCTGCTAAAATCTTATCAACCGCATCGCATACACAGTTTTCATCATGTCGGCCATGGTGTTTTCCGCAGCTCATGGATTTCAGCTCCTTTAACAAGGTATTTGACTTTAGTCCTTAACAACATATGTATGCGCCCTCTAGTTGGTGTGGGTAAATGACTATTTATATTTGTTGTATTTTTATAAAAGGAAAAGCAGAGCTTTTCGCTCTGCTTTTGGACATTAGAGGATACCAATTGCAACGATTGTCGCAACAAGTGTTTGAGTAAGTGTTTGAATCGCGATCGAGATATCCGCATCGATTGTCGATACTGTAACGTTTCTTGAATTTTCGATGACAAGTTTCTGGCGGTTTGTTTGTTTGTGAGTAGCGGCTTGTAAAAGATCTTGTGTGACGCGGTCAGCCAGATCACCGTCTGCGATTGAGATATTTGTAATGGTGATGATCGCTGTTTGAACAGCTACTTGGATAGATGCTGCAACCTGTGCATCAACAGAAGAGACGTTAATGTCACAAGAGTCTCTGACGATAATGACTTCCTCAGATGTCTGCTTTGTAAAACTCAATTGATCAAAGTCTTGCAAGACATCTTCATCATCATAATAGTGGCCATCACAAACTGCTTTTCTTTCATAGTTGTAATCGCCGTGGTGTCCGTGGTGTCCGTGGTGTCCGTGGTGTGTACAGTTACGATCTAGAGCGACCCAAGAATATGGTTTAGAATCCATTTCTATTCCTCCTTCCGTTTACTTTATTAAATGCTGGAATGCGTGGTTTTGTCTCGGGCATTTACCCTAGCAGGCAACCCATTTTTATTTAATCGTTATTACGCTGCGCATCACGGCGCTGCTGAATACGATCTCGAAGTGAATTTCGTTTTGGACGTACTTTTGGTTCAGGCTGTACTTCTTCCGCATGTTTTGCTGCCTCAGCCTGCCTTTTTTTCTCCTGCTGCTGTTCTACGAAATCATTTGCTTTTTTTTGTAAGTCCTCGACTAATTTCAAAATCATTCTTCTTTGATCATCTGAGATATTTGCTTTCTGATCATCTGTGATATTGTTTTTGTTTAACACATCACTTACAAGAAGACTCGTTAATGGATCAACATCAGTATTGATTTGAAACTCCTTTTTTTCGTTCTCTTCAGCCACGATGATTTCACCTCTTTCATACGTCATGTTAGAAAAGAAAGGGTCAAAGAATGCCGGCTTCAACTAAGAGTACATTCAATGTTTGAGTGAGAATTTGGACGGAGTTCATAATGGATGCATCTGATAATGTAATCGTAATGTTATAGCAGTTGATGATTTGAATCACAGTTTTCTTTTGGACTGTCACTTGTTGTGTGGATAAAAGCTGATCTGTGATGTCTGCAGCCAATTCATCGTCTGGTACAAGAAGTTGAATTAAAAGAGTAATGATTGTCGTTACGGTCGCTTGAAGGGAGAGTGCAGCTGTTACATCTGTTTTATGAATTGTGACATTTTCGGAATCTTTGATCTCAATGAAATCATCATAACTGCTGATTAATTCGTTTAACAGTTGTGTGTATAATAAATCAGCACTTTCTTCAATAGACAATACTTTCACTCCTTTCTTATCTATACATTATTTAATGCAGCAGAGGCTCAAGGTGGAATCGGAAAGCGTGAAAAAGTACAACCCAATTTTATTTCCGCTCGATTCATCATGGCGGTCTTTCTTTTTGCATATATAAAGAAAGGACGCAAAAAAGAAGAAAAAAGGAGGTGGAGGCTCCTGAGTGGTGCTTTGTCATTTGTCGTGTTTGCCCTCGCATCCTTTAGACTGACGAGGCTGATTGTGTTTGATACCATTGCTGCTCCTTTCCGCCGTTTATTTCATGAAGAACAGGAAGAGGTCAATGAACAAGGTGAAGTGGAGACATATATCATCATTAAAGGTAAAGGGCTGCGGTCTTGGGTAGGAGAGCTGTTAAGCTGTTATTGGTGTACTGGCATGTGGTGCACTGCTGCTTTACTTCTGATATACATACTATTTCCTGTCATCAGCATGTGGCTTAATTTACTATTAGCAATTGCCGCGGCAGCAGGCATTATTGAAGCGATCGTCTCAAAGCTGGTGAAATAAACAGGCATACTGATCAGACACGCTTTCAAAAAATGCATATACTATCATGGAATAGGAAAGGAAGGGTTGCGATGAAACCAACTGAAACACCGTCACATATGCTTCAAGGTTATCCAGCGCAGTCAAATCAACAATCTGTTTATACGAAGAAAATCAAAAAAGCAGATTGCGGTTGTGGAAAGAAAAAGAAACCTCAATAGAAGAAAAAACAAAAGCCGGATTTATCCGGTTTTTTTGTTGCCCTTTTTTTGAGTGATGCATATGTAAGAGAGAAGGGGTGACCAGAATGGATGCATTCGAACAATTAATCGGCTCCTTGTTCACTAAACCTCATGATGGAAAAGAACAAGCGCACGAAAAGGGTGAAATGGATCTAGCGGATAAAGCGAATGATCTTGAGCAGCACTTAAAGGTATTTGGCGAGAAGATGGATGCTTTTGCGAAAGAAACAGAAGCATTCATGATGCGTCATGGAGAGGCAGATTACGTCTTTAAACAGCAGAAATAAAAATTCCGCACTTTTTTATGTGATCGTCCAAACCATTTGTAGTATTTTTCATATTTTGTAAGGGAGAAGAGGAGGTGCTTATATATGAGTTGTTACGGTTACGGTGGCGGTTCTTGCGGCGGCTACGGCGGAGGTTATGGCGGCGGATATGGATCAACATTTGTTCTTGTCGTCGTGCTTTTCATCCTTCTAATCATCGTTGGTGCTTCTTTCTTTAACTAAACAGTAAGAAGGTGAGGGAAGCAATGGGGGAGCCTTTTGCTTTCCTTTCTCTTTGGGCAAACAAGGCTTTAGGATAGGCACATATCTCGCCTATTTTCATATAGTAAGGTGATTACTCCACAAAGAGGAGGCAAATGAATGGATAATAAATTCTTTAAAAGCGTTGAAAATAAAACGGGTGTGAATATGAATGATGTTTTTAAGCTTGCAGGTTCTTTGCAAAATGCCAACTTTAAAGATGAAGCAACGGTTCGAGGCGTCATTAAAAAAGTAGCGCAGCTTGCGAATAAGCGTGTACCTAAAGAAATGGAAGACAAAATCGTTCAATCGATTACAAGTGGAAAAGAAAAGCTTGATTTCAATACAATCGCTAAAATGATGAACAACAAAAAATAAACAACAGGCTCTCCGCTTAAAGGGGGGCCTGTTGTTTTTCTGTGAATAATTCTCGGTTTTTCTTTAGTAGGGGATACAAAAAGCGCGAGCGATGAGCGGTTTTTCCTCGCCTAAATGATGGAACAGATAGATAAAGAGATTGTTCAGCTCTTGTCATGGCCACGTATAATAAACGGCGTTCTTCTTCTAGGGCTTCTTCATCACCGTTTCTTAGTTCATCGAGTGAGAAATCATGAGGCAGTGCTCCGTCGACCACGCAAGTGATGTACACCGTTTGGAATTCAAGTCCCTTTGCGCGGTGAATCGTCATTAGCTGAACACCTGGTTCATCTGTTTTTTCCTTTTCGGCAGATTTCATATGTTCGGCATGTGCGAGAAAGGCTTCAATCGTTTCAAAGCGTTTGGCGGCGGTTTTTACATCTCGTACATCATCCGCCCCTTTTTCAAGCACATTCGTATCGTTCACTCGTTTTTTTAAGTAATCACCAAGTCCCATCTTTTGTTCAATAAACGCCACAGCGTCAGACGGCTTTAACGTTCGTAACGTGCGGAACAGAGGAACAATGGATTGCAGCTTTTTCCGTTGAAACGGCTGAATATCTGTTAGTTTTCCGAGTGCGTCTACCATTGAACAATCTTCCGTGATGGTCAGTGCCTTCATCGTGTTCAAGGTCTGCTGCTTTAAAAAGAAAACCGGAAGCAGCTGTTTCATAGCAGCCACATCATCGGCATCCTGACTTAAAGAGAGAAAGGCGAGAAGAACCCGAACAATTCGTCTGCTGTAGAAGGCTTTGACACCAGCCTCCGTCTCATACGGAATCGCGGATTGATGCAGACGCTCATAAATCGCGCGGCCTCCTGTATTGGTGCGAAAGAGCACGCAGATATCATTCGGCTTTGCGCCGTTTGTAATTTTCTCCTGAATATCTGCCACGATCATGGTCGCTTCCTCTTCCTCGTCATATGGATAAAAGAGCGTAGGCGGGATTGTCTCCGCACGGACGGCTTTTAACGTTTTTTCATAACGATGCTGATTTTTCTTAATAATGGCATCCGCACTTGCGACAATCGTATGATGCGACCGGTAATTCGCATGTAAATGGACGATTTGAGCCGAAGGATAGTCCCGTTTGAATTCAAGAATGAAAGCAGGATTGCTGCCCCTAAAGGCATAAATGGCTTGATCATCATCACCTACACAAAATAGCTGCTCAGATTCTCCAGCTAAAAGCTGAATCAATTGATATTGAACTGGATTAATATCCTGAAATTCATCCACTAAAATATACTTGAACCGTTCTTGATATCGTTTCAGCAATTCAGGCTGTTCTGTCAGCATGTGCAAGCAGGCGATTGCCATGTCATCAAAGTCAAATTGCTGATTGTCTCGTTTTTGCTGTTCATAAGATTGATAGATCGTCCACATGTGTTTTTCCTTTTCATCCTTCAAATCAGGAAGCTCGCCTGGTAAAAAAGCATTTTTCCAAAAGCCGATCGATTGCAGTACTTGATCGGTAGGGTAGTCTTTTTCATCAAGTCCTTCATTCATGATGGCTTTTCGAATGTACTGTTCCTTCTGCCAGTCAAACTTGATCAGGTGCTGGCCGTTCCATTTGCTTGCATCGTCATGAAGCAGCATTTTATAAAAAAGACTGTGGAAGGTGCCTGTCACCACTTGGCTTGCTTGTGATGGGTGAAGCTGGTATTGCTTGCGCAGTCTTTCTTTCATTTCACTGCTGGCTTTTGTGGTGAAAGTCACGAGTAAGATATGGTGAGCAGGAATATGATGATGTGACATGAGATATGCCGCTCTTGCTGTCAAGACTCTTGTTTTTCCGCTGCCAGCGCCAGCCAGCACCAGCATTGGACCGTCTTTATGTGTGACAGCTTGAAGCTGCGGTGTGCTAAAGGTAATATGCGGAAAGAGATCGATGGTATGTGCTTGTTCATTCTCTTGTAAATGTAACGCATCGCTAAATTGAATCGACCTTGGTTCCTGCCAGTCATATGATTCATTCGTTTGCGAGATGATCTGTTTACCTGTTGGAAAACGGAAGCCCCCAAGTTCTTTATAGGAAGCACTTTCCTCTTGCTCTGCATTTTTTTTCTGATCTTCTTGTTCTTCTGCTTGTTCACACATCTCTTGCTGAGTCATATGTTTATGAATAAAGGCAGGTTCTTCATGTATATTTAATCTGAAAAAGACTGGTTGTCCGCAATATGGGCAGGATAAGTGCCCTTTTTTTCCCTCGTCATGGAGGAATTGATAATGTTCTCTCGAATACGTATGTAATGAGATCGTTCGATCATGTCGTCGTGCGCATTTCAAAGCTAGTCCTCCAATAGTTAATCAATCTTAAAAAGAAACACATCTAATCATATCAAATGAGACGTGTTTCAAACAGTCATAATTAGGGAATAGTAGAGTAGAAGAGAAGCAAAGGAGGCGTTCTTGATGGGATATATAGCCCCGATTCAGCCGGATCTGTATTTTCAATATATCAATCGTCCTGCTCCTCAGGATAAAGAAGACTACGCGAAAGTAACAAAGGTTACTCGCACCTTTCATGACAAGGTATACAGAGAGCTGGAGAAAAAAGAGGACTTAGTGACAGAAGCAGAAACGAAAGTACAGCAAAAAAAGCGGGAACGCTTTGTACGAGATATGTTTATGGAAGAAGGCAAAGGCGTTCATATTAATGCGTATATATAAATGATTGCGCTTTCTTCCCTTGACGAACGATGATAAAGAAAAGCGAGGGCATCATGGATGCTCTCGCTTTTTCTTTTGGTCAAACAGATAGTGTTTTTGTCATTTTGACATGTGTGATCCCTGCTTCTTCAAACGGTTCAGAAACGGCTTTGTAGCCTTTCTTTTCGTAGAAAGGAAGAGCTTGGACTTGTGCGTGCATAACCGCTTCCTTCGCTCCATTAGCAATGGCTTCTGTTTCCAGCGCTTCTAATAGTTTGTGGCCAAGGCCGAAAGCGCGCGCCTCTTTTAACACACAAATTCGTTCCAGCTTTGCCTTTGGCCCTTCAATGATCCGCAGTCTAGCGGCTGCCTGAGGCGTCATTTCATCATTATAAATGACAAAATGAATAGCCTCGTCTTCTAGTTCATCTATTTCAATCTCTAACGGGACTTCTTGTTCTTTGACGAACACTTCTTTTCGAACGTAGTATGCATCTTCTCGTTGTGTTTGTGCTGTTGCGATGACTGTTTTCAAATGTCCTTAACCCTCTTCTCCTAAAATAAATGTTTCATAGACGGTCCAAGATCCGTTCTCTAACTGATATAAAAGGTGGAAGCGATCCACGGTTTCTTCATGGTCAATCTTTCTCAGCTTTAATGTACCAAGTACGTCTGAATGCTCATCATCTGATAGTTTTTGAGCTACTGTCACATGCGGAACAAAAGCATATTCAGGTGTGCCAGCAAGTGGATCTGCGTACAACCTTTCATTGAGCGCCATGATTTCCTCGTTCGGTTCTACTTTCATATAAATGACGTTGTTTACAGGAGCGAATGAACTGAATTTTTTAATACGTAACGTAATAGGAGAAGCATTTTTTGCATACTCTCTTAACGTTGAGACGACCTCAGCCGCTTCTAGATCCGTTAATTCAAAAGGTGTCCTTAATGTTAAATGAGGCGGTATGAGTGCATAGTTCGGATCATAACGCTTCCGGTAAGAGTTCGCAATATCTTGCAATTTTTTTGATGGAAATAAAACAACTCCGTATTTCATCGTGTTCCCTCCTGATTAAGAAAGTATTTATTATTGTTTATTATAACAAAATTCAGTTGATTAACGAATATGGGAGCATTCTTTTTAACGAAGGCGCAATGAGCGGCTGCCAAAACGTCCATTTATGATCCCCTTCGAATGTCTCAAATAAATAATCCGCACCTGACTGTTCAAGAAGGGCTTTTAAATCTTCGTTCGGCTGAATAAAATCAAGCACTTGGCCATCTGTCGTTTTCACAGCCGTTTCTTCCACCCCAATTTGATGGATAATGGCATAAGGAGAAAGGGCTGTCGACTGTTTAACGGCTTCTAGGACTGAATCATCAACGTAAGGAGACTGCAAAATCAGCCCGCCAAATAAAGAAGGATAATCAATCGCTGTCATAAGAGAAATCGTAGCACCTAGCGAATCACCAATAAACGTGCGTCCTGATCCAATTTGATAGGTTGGATAGTGCGTATCAATATAAGGGACAAGTTCATTTGCTAAAAAGCGTTTATATGCTTCAAACTTTGTGCCATCTGGATGATACGTATTCCGTCTTTCCGAGACATTTTCATAAGGGACACCAATGATAATCGAGCGTTCCATTTCTTTGTTTTGCATCAATTCTTCCGCCTGTCTGCCTATTTTGCCTAAGCGGAAATAATCATGACCATCTTGGGCAATGATGACATGATATGTATAAAGGGGGGAGTAATTGACTGGTAAATAGATCAAAAGGGTCATATCCGCCCCAAGTTCTTTTGAATGTAAGGTTTCTTCTTGAATAATGCCTGTTTTCTTCACCATAATCCATTCCTCCAGCTAACCAATTTCATCACAAAGTGAAACGTTTCCATTCATTGTAACATGAAAAACAGCGTTGTTCCTATATGCTAACATGCAATCCATTCAGTTGACATCGAATCTGTTATAAAATACAGAAAATTTTAATTAATTGGTCCGATTCCTCTTGAAAAATGAGATTTAATGCGTTACAGTATTAAGAATTAGAACAGACAGACAACACATTCTTATCGTGAGAGGTGGAGGGACTGGCCCTTTGAAACCTCAGCAACCGGTATGCATCACTTCATGTGATGTACCAAGGTGCTAAATCCAGCAAGCAGCTTTTTTGCTTGGAAGATAAGAGGAAGCGATTAAAACCCCTTCTTCTTATGAAGAAGGGGTTTTCTGTTTTGAAATCAGATTTTTACTTAGGATGGTGTCAAATGACAGAACATGTGGAAACGACATTAGCGCAAATTGGAAACCGCAGCGAAGAGGCGACTGGCACGGTCAGTCCCCCCGTTTATCTCTCAACAGCATACAGACATAGAGGCATAGGGGAATCAACCGGATTTGATTACATTCGAACGAAAAACCCAACAAGGCAGCTTGTAGAGGATGCGATTGCTTCACTCGAAGAAGGGACGGCCGGCTTTGCCTTCAGTTCGGGAATGGCTGCGATCCAAACGATCATGGCATTATTTGAAAGCGGAGATGAACTCATCGTCTCATCAGACCTATATGGCGGTACATACCGTTTGTTTGAAAACGAATGGAAAAAGTACGGCTTACGTTTTCTTTACGATGATTTTTCAGATGAAGACTGTTTACGTTCTAAAATCACGCCAAACACAAAAGCGGTCTTTATTGAAACGCCGACAAATCCACTTATGCAGGAAGCAGATATTCAAAAAATAGCAAAGATTGCAAAAGAATATGGCGCTTTGGTCATTGTCGATAACACCTTTTACACACCCGTTTTGCAAAAGCCGATTACACTTGGAGCGGACATTGTCATCCATAGCGCAACCAAATATTTAGGCGGACACAATGACGTCCTTGCCGGTCTTGTGGTGACAAAAGGAGAGCAGCTGTCTGAAGACATGTTCCAGCATCAAAACGCAATTGGAGCCGTTTTATCTCCGTTTGACTCATGGCTTTTAATGAGAGGAATGAAAACACTGGCTCTTAGAATGCGCCAGCACGAGGCAAATGCGAAGGAGCTGGCAGAGTTTTTAAAGAAACAGTCAGAAATTCAAGATGTCCTTTACCCAGGCAAGGGAGGAATGCTGTCATTCCGTGTAGCCAAGGAGGACTGGGTCAATCCATTTTTGAAGCAGCTGAAAACGATCTGTTTTGCTGAAAGTCTTGGCGGAATCGAAAGCTTTATTACGTATCCTGCAACGCAAACGCATATGGATATCCCAGAGGAGATTCGCATTGCAAATGGCGTTTGTAACAAACTGCTCCGTTTCTCCGTTGGCATTGAGCACGTAGATGACCTGAAAGCAGACCTGAAACAGGCACTATCACAAGTGAAAGAGGAGGTACACGCCAAATGACCACACACGATTGGACACTCGAAACCCAACTCGTTCATAATGCGTTTAAAACAGATCGTTCAACAGGTGCAGTCAGTGTGCCAATTCAGCATGCATCCACCTTTCATCAAAGCAGCTTCGATGAATTTGGTCAATATGACTACTCAAGATCGGGGACTCCTACACGTCAAGCATTAGAGGATACGATTGCGGCGCTAGAAGGAGGAACAAGAGGGCTTGCTTTTGCATCAGGCATGGCAGCCATCTCAACTGCTTTTCTTCTATTATCAAAGGGGGATCACGTCCTTGTCACAAGAGAGGTGTACGGTGGTACATTTCGGATGATCACCCAAGTACTTTCTCGATTTGGCATTGAGCATACCTTTGTGGACATGACGGATTTGAATGAAGTCAAAAGAGGCATTCAATCGAATACAAAAGTCATTTACATGGAAACACCGTCAAACCCGACTCTAGGTATTACGGATATTGAGGGCGTCGTCCAGCTTGCGAAAGAACATGACTGTCTGACTTTTTTAGATAATACATTTTTAACACCCGCTCTTCAGCGTCCGCTTGACCTTGGCGTTGACGTAGTCCTGCACAGCGCAACGAAATTTTTGAGCGGTCACAGTGATGTACTGTCAGGCTTAGCTGTCGTGAAAGACGAGAAGCTGGGAGAAGAACTCTATTCGCTGCAAAACTCCTTTGGTGCGGTGCTTGGCGTGCAGGATTGCTGGCTTGTGTTAAGAGGGTTAAAAACCCTTCAGGTCAGATTAGAAAAAGCAAGCCAAACGGCCTTCGAACTGGCCTCATTTCTCAAAGAGCATCCTGCGGTGAAAAAAGTGTACTATCCAGGCTTAGATGACCATCCAGGGGCGGACATTCAGCGAAAGCAGGCAAGCGGAGCAGGAGCTGTTCTTTCATTTGAATTAGAAAACCAAGCAGCTGTCAAAGAATTGGTGGATGCTGTCACATTACCTGTATTCGCCGTCAGCCTTGGCGCCGTCGAATCCATTCTGTCATACCCAGCCAAAATGTCACATGCCGCTATGCCAAAAGAAGAAAGAGAAAAAAGAGGGATTACAGATGGCCTGCTTCGATTAAGTGTAGGGGTCGAAAACGGAGAAGACCTTAAACGCGACTTCAAACAAGCACTCGATCAACTTAAGCCAGTTCTTGTGAACCAATCATAAAGGAGAGAAAAAAGCCGGTCCGGTTACCGGCTTTTTGACCTTTTTTGAACAAAACCATTGACGACTGATCATGATGGTTATATAATAGAGAATGTCAGTAACAGAAAGCCCAGAACTGATACATAACCCGATTCCGTAGCTCAGCTGGGAGAGCGCTACCTTGACAGGGTAGAGGTCGCTGGTTCGAGCCCAGTCGGAATCATCGTTGAAACCCTTGCTAAGCAAGGGTTTTTTGTTTTTTTGACAACGAATATTTGTTCTGTTTCTTTTGATTGGGGACGAATTGGGGACGAACTTTATCCACCAGATTGTTTCTCAGTATTTTTAGGATCAAAACGACTAAAGTGTTCGACTTACCATCTGGCATCGTTAAAGTGACCGAGCCTTTGACAAGGGGTGCTAGAGTAAAAGCTCTACAGGAAGCACTGTCTGCTGTATTTTTCTATCCTGAAAAGGAAGCCAAAAACAATGGGATAGACGGCTACTTTGGACCAAAAACAGAAAATGCGGTCCCAGCTCATGCATGGCTTAGCGCTGAAGGTATCTATGATCCGAAGACAAAAGCAGCTCTTCAAAAAGCATCGAAATAAGTAAATCCTGTCCTTTATTGGATATGGGTTTTTTGTGTTTTAATTGGGAAAAGTTGGTTATAAGGGTAGGTAAAACGTGATATGATTGTAAAAAGGAGGTAATATGATGACATTTAAAAGAGCGTTCAATATAGGTTATTTTGTTTTGCTTTTATTTTTTATTGTCGTATATTTCTTGCTTCCAGTCGATCAAATATTTACTGCAATCATCATCCTAATCGTACTATTTGGAGTATATCAATTTGTGATTTTCAAAAAACTAAAAGAACAAAAACAGCAATAAAAGACACCCTAGTCTGCATTAGAATGGGGCTATTTTTTTTCAACCAGTTCCACACATATACATTTTTCCTGGAGAACTTATTTCGTCCAGTTTTTTATTTTTACGTTTACTGTCTGAGAACATTTTTAAATGTCTCTTTCTCCATAAGTAACAAATGTCAGTGTCTGCACGTGTTCCCCAACGTGCGGAGAAGTAACCTGTTTTCATTTTCAATTGGATCATTACTTGAGCAGCGGCAGCAGCAATCCAGCCAACATAAGGAATATGGTTTAAAATTGCTGCTGCAATTACTCCCAGCTGCCTTTCCCTCTACTGTAACACGGTAATGATCATATTTGGACCACGCCCATTTTCCCTTTTGTTTTTGTGTTGTGAAATTATTATTCGCTAACTGTTCAAGAGAATTACTAACTTTATTCATTTGATTTTCTAATACAATGCTATTTGCAATCTTATTTACTTGTTCTTCAATTGCGGCTATTTCGTAAGATTTTAGTTAATTACTAGAAACAGAAATATTACCTGTCTCTTTGTTAGAGGTATAGGTGGTTGTTCCAAGTTCAGTTTTAAAAATTGTAGATTAATAGCTTTATGCACTTTTCGAATAAATTAAAAGAAGCCCTAATCTAGAAATAACAGAGGAAAGATAAACTAATAACGTTCAGGAGAATACACATTTGATAAAATATTCAGTGGAGGGGAGAAAGATATGAAGTCACTTTTACTAATTGGACAATCAAATATGGCGGGGCGCGGCTTCAAGCATGAAGTGCCTCCGATTTATAATGAAAGAATCATGATGTTGCGAAATGGTAGATGGCAAATGATGACTGAACCCATTCATTTTGATAGGCCGGTAGCTGGCGTAGGACTGGCGGCTTCCTTTGCGGAGGCTTGGTGCAAGGATCATGAGGGAGAGAAGATTGGTCTTATTCCATGTGCAGAAGGTGGCAGTTCCATTGATGAGTGGTCGCTAGATGGAGCATTATTTCGTCATGCAATAAATGAAGCTAAATTTGCAAAGGAAAATAGCGAATTGGTCGGGATATTATGGCATCAAGGAGAAAGTGACAGCCAAGATGGGAAATACAAAGAATACTATGAAAAAATACTAAGATTATTTCATGAACTAAGAACTGAATTATCTGTACCTAACATTCCGCTTTTAATAGGAGGTTTGGGCGATTACTTGGGAAAGTTGGCATTTGGCGCAGGGTGTGTGGAATATCAACGTATTAATGAGGAACTACAAAAATATGCACATCATAATGAAAATTGTTATTATGTTACTGCGAAAGGTCTTATATCTAACCCAGACGGAATTCATATCAATGCGATGTCCCAGAGAATATTTGGTATAAGATACTATGAAGCATTTCGAAAAAAAGAACATATACATGAGCCATTACCAAATGAAAATGAGTTAGTCAATGAATGTCATAATAGAATGAATACCTCAGCGGAGAAAAAATACATAGCACTAGAAAAGTTCACGTTGGGCAAGATTACTTACGAAGAGTTGCTGGAGGCTTTATCGTAGGTTAAGCTTATGGTAGCCTTTGAATGAAAACGTTATAACTCACAGTAGTGATAGACAGAAACATGACATATCTCTTGAAAGGATGATTGTGGTGGTGAAAACAGATAAAGTCTCCTCCTGAATACATGAAATCACATTCAGGAGGAGATAAAAAATGTTTAAACAAATAGACGAAAATTACCCGCGAAAAGAGCACTTTCATCATTATATGACGTTAACCCAATGCTCATATAGCCTTGTGATCGATCTAGACATCACGAATTTGCATTCCATATTGAAAGAAAAAAAGCTAAAAGTATATCCTGTGCAAATTTATTTGTTAGCAAGAGCTGTGCAAAAAATACCGGAGTTTCGAATGGATCAAGTGAACGATGAACTTGGCTACTGGGAACTTCTCCATCCTAGTTATACGATTTTAAATAAAGAAACGAAGACATTTTCAAGTATTTGGACGCCTTATGACGAAAACTTTGCTCAGTTTTATAAAAGCTGTGCAGCGGACATTGAAACATTTAGCGAAAGCAGCAAACTATTTCCAAAACCTAATATGCCAAAAAACATGTTCAATATTTCAAGTCTACCGTGGATTGATTTCACTTCTTTTCATCTTAATATATCTACAGATGAAACTTATTTACTGCCAATATTTACGTTAGGTCAATTTAAGATGAAAGAAGAAAAAATCATCCTGCCAGTCGCCATTCAAGTACATCATGGTGTTTGTGATGGCTATCACGTCGGTCAATATGTGGAATATTTGAGGTGGCTTATAGAACATTGTGAAGAGTGGTTAAATGATTCATTGCAGATTACCTGAAGACAAAAGGTGTTCTCATGGAAATCTAGAAGATGAAGGCAGACTGAAATGAGTCTGCCTTTTTGTTTTGTGATGATCATGAAATGTGCCAAAGGTTTACGATGCTACATTTGTTCTTTTTGCGGTTTCTTTTCGGTGCTTTGTAAATTATTGCATGTGATAATAAATGTAATATAAGGGAGTTTAGTGGAAGGGGAATAAGGGATGGAGAAAGTTCTTTCTTCACATGTAGGTGTGAAAATAAATGAATGGTATAAAATGATTCGGCAATTCAGTGTACCTGATGCAGAGATTTTGAAAGCTGAGGTAGAACAAGAAATTGAACGAATGGAAGAGGATCAAGATTTACTCATTTATTATCAATTGATGTGCTTTCGCCACCAGCTTATGCTTGATTATATTAAACCCTCAAAGCAGCGTTCTTTTTCGATAGCAGACTTAGTTGATAAAATTGAGAATTCTAATCATCAACTTTCCGGTATGTTGCAATATTACAATGCCTTTTTTAGAGGAATGCATGAATTTAGTAAGAAAGAATACATACAGGCTATCCAATATTATAAGATCGCTGAAAGGCAGCTTGCATTGGTTGTCGATAATATTGAGCAAGCAGAGTTTCATTTCAAGGTGGCTGAAGCCTACTATATTATGAAACAAACGCATGTTTCTATGCATCACATCATAAAGGCGCTAGATATTTATAAAGAACATGAGCAGTATAAAGTTCGCCAAATTCAAAGTCTAATTGTCATTGCAGGAAATTATGATGATTTCAAAAGATATGAAAAGTCGCTGCAACACTTAAAAACTGCTTATTCAATTGCTGTGGGCGCAAACGATCAACGTTTAGTAGCAAAAACATTATTAAATATTGGTAATACATATGATAGGCAATCAAAATATACAGAGGCAATAAAGCATTATAGAGAAGTGTTAGATTTAATATCCTCAGAAAAAAATGACATAAAGCCAATCACTCTATTTAGTTTGTGTTGGTCGCTGTACAAGTCTAATCAAACTGATGAAGCAGATCTGCTAGTTGAAGATGGTCTTATGTATTCCTTAAAGGTAAATGATTCGCTAAGTGTGTTGTTATTTAAAGCATTAAAAGCGATTTATATGGATACTGATGAACAAGCGTTTAAAGAAGTGTTGGATATTTTTGAAGAAAAGAAACTACATGTCTATGAGGAAGCATTTGCTCAAAGTATCGGGTTATTTTATGAAAAAAAAGGGGACTTTGAAAAAGCTGCCGAATATTACAGAAAGGCTCTTAAGGCTCAAAATGATATTCAAAAAGGAGAATGTCTATATGATTATTAAAAGGGTACTATTCATATTAAGCATTGTATTATTGAGTGTATCAGCTGTAGAAACTTTGAAGGTCATTGAAACAAAGTCCATTCGAAATACAACGATGGAAGAACAACAAAAAATCAATCAAAACACGACTGTGATCGACCGAAATGCAACATCTCAAAACGTATAGGTGAAATGAAAACAGACCTTAAGGGGGTCTGTTTTCTTTTTTGGAATGAATTCTTTCACGGATATCTTCTACCTAAATTAAACACGTGGATTTCCATTTGCTCTAAAGAAATAGTATGAACTGACCAATCTTCCTTTTGATTTAAGAGATGCTAAATAAGAGACCTTCCCAATCTGCATACTCGTGAAGCATAAGAAAAACGCCTTTTTCATCACTTGCAGCTCCTTCAATTCGTTTTAAAATCAATCGCATCAAATGAGCGAACGAATAGTTGGTCAATGTTATACTTAGATCAATAGATATGGGGAGGCATCCACTTTGAAATCATTCTGGGAGAAATAAGAAGAGAGTCCTTTTACGTTAGAAAAGATAGATGAGGAACAAATTCGTAAAGTAGAGGCAACACTTGGAGTCACTTTACCTGATACATATAAAAAGCTCATTTTAGAATGGAATGGTGGTTTTACATTTCGTAATGCTTTTCCAACCGAACGGCCAAATTCTTGGGCAGAGGATCATGTTCAATTTGACCATCTAAGAGGAATCGCCAAAGGTGATGGAATTATGAACAGTCCTCAGTTAAGTGATGAATTGGATCTGCCTGAGGGACTTATTTTCATCAGCGGGGAAGAAGATACATGGATCGCAATGGACTACCGAGAAACGAAGGAACGTCCTCCTATTCACTATTTTGATTTAGAGCTGGAAGTAGATTTTAAGCTGGCAGCTACTTTCGATGATTTTATTGAGAAGTTATATATAGCTGAAGATGCAATGGTCGAGGTAGTTGAGATTGAGGAGGAAGCTTCGGATTTGTATGTCAGTAAAGAAGAGCTTGATCTCATATTTGAGAGGCAAGACCTTTGTCAGCAGAATCTCTTCAAAATGGCACATTATCCGATGGAAGAAATGGAAGAGATCGAATGGTTTTTTGATCGTATGAAAAAATGCATTATACAGATAAAAGATCAAAATGTCTTGTATGAAGCAGCCACAACGATTCACTCCATCCTTTTGTTAAATCCAGATATGCCAAGGAATGACCGTATCAATCAAGAGCTGCAAGAAATTGCTGAGTTTCTAGAGAATAGTGGAGAGCCTCGTACCGTCTTTTTGGGAGAAGACATTCATCCAGTGAAAAAAAAGCCCTAAAAAGGGCTTTTTTTAAGTAGCTTGATCTAATTCTTGAAAAAACTGTTTGAGTTGATCAATGAAAACTTATTTGGATTTTCCTTTTTTATAAATGAACTCGATATTGATGTTGAAATTGATGGATGGATCTATCGAAATTTGTTTTAATGGTCCTTGCTCTAACTCATTTCTAACGCAATGATGAGGAAGAAACGATAGTCCCATTCCTTGATATTCAGGTGGGAGAGTAAATCCGATTTCAACGTTTCTAGGCTCACTGGCAAGTGTGTGAATGGCGCAATCTCCTAACAGCTGATTGGATTCAGATAAGGCAATGGCGTATTGAAACCATGTCCCCGGTTGATTAGGTTTTTGCGTCATTTGATGTTGAACAAATGATTCAGCTTCTTCGTACGTATAGTTTTCCCAAGATTGATATGTTGCAATAGAGGGATTTGCTCGGTACTGATAAAATGCTTCAATATCTTGCAGATCAAATTGACGAATAACTACCGGTTTGTCCTTGTGAATATGCTGTTTGCATTCTTCATGTTTTACCCTCATTTTTTAGTTTGTTTTTGATTTGAAAAAGTCTATCAGCCATTCAGATAGCTGCTGTTGTGCTTTACTGACAAATCGATCTGCATAATAAGTTAATTCCAAGTGACGAACAGGTGCCGGATCAGCAATAGGAATCGAAACAATATTGGGCCACGTCGAATGGTATTGCAGCAACCCTCGCGGCTGAATGGTTGCACCGATGCCGGCTTCAACCAGCTGCAATAATGAAGATGCGGACCCAACCTCCATGACAGTGTCTAGTTCAACACCCTGTTCTTTACATACGTCATCTACTAAATCCCTTCCTAGATATCCCTTCGGATACATGACCAAAGCATGCTGCATCAGCTCTTCCAATGTCACTTCACTCTTTTGGGCTAGATCACTTTCTGAATGAACAAATAATTCGTAGGGCTCACTTCCAAGTGGAATTTGAACGAGGCGCTTATCCGTAGGCCCTCGCAGCCCGATGCCGAGATCCACTTTATGTGAAAGGACTTCTTCACGCACGAAGATATTTGAATATGCTTTCAGATTGGTTTCGGGATAAAGTGTTTTAAATTCTACAAATAGCGGAACAAGCTGAAAGTCAAGATCGGAGGGGAGTACTGCAAGTCGTACGGTTCCTCGTTTTTCAGATAACAGTTCTTTCATCGCATTTTTCGCATCTCTTTCAGCTTGAAGCATTTTCATACCATATTGATAAAGCAGAGAACCAGCTTCGGTTGCAACGACTTTTTTACCGATTCGATCAAAGAGCGGCATCCCAACTTCAGCTTCAAGCAGACGGATCTGTTGGCTTAATGTAGGCTGTGATATCCCTAATTGCTCAGCAGCTTTTGTGAAATGTAAATGATCGAATACAGCCATGAAATATGTAATATGACGAGTATCCATTTGTCATCCTTTCATGAATAATAGTTTTTTACTATCATCATAATACGAATTATTGTATTGATCAATGATTGCGGCAGATTTATACTCAAAGTAACTTCAACAAGATGAGAGAGGAAGAAGAGCATTGATGAAAAAAATATTTTATTTAGCCGCTTTATTTTTAGCTGCACTAAACTTGCGCCCAATTATTACGTCCGTGGCTTCTATGATGAGCATGATCCAAACAGACCTTGGTGTCAGTGCACTGACAGCAAGTCTTCTAACTACTTTACCGGTCTTGTGCATGGGGGTCTTTGCACCTGTAGCAACTAAACTAAGCCGCCGTTTTGGTTTAGAGAGAACCCTCTTTTTCTCGATTCTTCTCATCACGATCGCTACTGGATTACGTGGGACGAGTCAAACGGTTGCCATCCTTCTCATCACTGCATTTGCAGGAGGAGTTGGAATTAGCTTTGCAGGACCTTTATTGTCTAGTTTTATCAAAAAGTATTTTCCGAAAAGCCCGGGGATTGTGAGTGTCTATTCTATTTCGATGACGATTGGGGCAGCACTTGCTTCCGGATTCACCATTCCGATTTATCTTCGCAGTGAGCATAACCTTCCGTTCGCCTTGTCTTGCTGGGCGGTTTTAGGGATGATCGCATTAATCTTATGGCTAGGGCTGGCTCGGAAAAAACAACAGGCTGATCATGCAGTTTTACCGCTAAGGCTACCGCTGCGAAACAAAAAAGCCATTCAATTCACCTTGTTTTTTGGCTTTATGTCCAGCATGTTCTATTCGTTAACAGCATGGATTTCACCCATCGCCCTTAGTTTTGGAAATAGTCCACAGTATGCCGCCATGCTGCTAACGATATTTACACTGATTCAGATTCCGGTGGCACTACTCGTTCCAGGAGTCGTCACTCGCTTAGGAAAACCGAAATTATTTCTGATCTTATGCAGCGTGTCAGAGCTGATCGGCCTTATTTTCCTTCTACTTCCAATGCCTATTTTGCCAGCCGTCATTTTTCTAGGGATTGGGGCAGGTGGATTATTTCCCTTAGCACTTATGCTGCCCATTATTGAGACGCGTACACCGGAGGAAGCTGGTACATGGTCCGCTATGTCGCAGATGGGCGGATACATCATGGGCGGGTTTGGTCCGTTTTTCATTGGCTTGGTTTTCGATCTAAGCGGACATTTTCAAGCTTCCATTGTCGCAATGCTCGTCATTGTCTCATTGATGATTGGCGTTCAGTTATCAATGAAATTAGGTAGAAAAGAGGAAGAAGTGTCGAGTTAAATCATGCTGCTTCACATTTCAATCAAAACGGGGAGGTTTTATTGCTTAAGAAGGGGAGCCTGGGGAGAGATACTGGGTGCTTGTTTATGATGGAACGTAAGGAATGTCTTCATTTTTCGCAGCCGCTTTTATAGCTTTTCTTTATTGAGTTTGCGCAATAATGGAATATTTCACAAAATAATAGAGTCACCTAAAGGAGACAAGTATTGTCTCTCTTTTGTTGTTTTAGGAGTAAACACGAGTGATACTTTCATTTAACCAGAAATGCTATTGCTTTTTTGCTCGATTAAGAGTTTGATTATATAGAGACTGTAAAACAGAAGTCGATAGAATAATTCAGTATCATGAGCTCAAGTTATTTTTTGTACTTTTGCAAGATATGTTCCGAGAAAAATTTGCACAAAAAGAACTAGAGGTGAATAATATGACAACCTATGAGTCGAAGGATATTTTAAAGCAAGCAATCATGAAGACGTACAATCAATACGATGAAGAATTCGATATGATTCCAGAAGAAATGAAAGATGATCGAATAGAGGATGTAAGCCGAACTCCTGCAGAAAATTTGGCCTATCAAGTTGGTTGGACAACCCTGCTGCTTCAATGGGAGCAAGACGAAACTGAAGGAAAGGTTGTCCATACGCCAGCAGAAGGTTATAAATGGAATCAGCTTGGCATATTATATTCTCTTTTTAATGAGAAGTATGCCTGCCAATCACTAGTCTCATTAAGAGCTCAGCTCAAACAGAATGTTTTAACTATTTGTGATATGTTGGATCGTATGAGTGAAGAGGAATTGTTTGAACCTCATCAACGAAAATGGGCGGATGACGCTACAGCAAAGGCTGTTTGGCCAGTTTATAAATTTATTCATGTGAATACCGTTGCCCCTTTTAAAAATTTCCGTACTCAAATTCGTAAATGGAAACGATTAAAACAAGTATGACGTGAAGGATATACTAGATGTACATATTTCGTTAGAACTAAACCTGATTGTATCATCTTATTTCAGAGAGAACAGGGGGGCGCTGATTCGAGCCCAGTTTTCCTCCTTATCAAAATTACGATCACTCACATGGCTTCTTTACAGGAGCTTTTTTTCTTATTTTTGCGGTTTCTTTTCGGTGTCGGACGATTCACAAAATGATAATATATGTCATTGTAGGGAAAATAGGGGAAGGGGTAAGGGCGGATGGAGAAAGTGCTTTCTTCTCACGTCGGCTTGAAAATCAATGAATGGTATTATCATATTCAAAGATTTAACGTACCGGACGCCGAGGCATATAAAGAAGAAATCAAATCAATGCTTGATCATATGGAAGAGAATCAGGATTTATTATTGTATTTCTCACTTATGGAGTTCAGACATAAATTAATGCTTGATTACTTGAATCCTTTAGAAAATGGGAAAGAGCGGGCGAACTTTAGGGAACTCGCAATGAAGATCAAAAGGGATCAAGAGAAATTAACAGGATTGCTCGAGTATTACTTCAATTTTTTCTACGGCATGTACGAATTTGAAAACTACGAATACCTCAATGCGATTACCTTCTATAAGCGGGCAGAAAAAAAGCTGTCTCTTGTCAGCGACGATATTGAACGTGCCGAGTTCAATTACAAGATGGCAGAAATCTATTACCACATGAAACAAACCCACATGTCGATGCACCATATCGCGCAGGCGATAGAATGTTACCGAGAAAAAGATACATACACAGTCAGAGAAATTCAATGTTCTTTTGTTATTGGATTAAACTATATAGATATGGGCTGCCCCGAAAAAGCGATACCCCATTTTCAACACGCACTAGAAAAAGCCGCCGACAACTCAACAAAACGATTAAAAGGATCAGCACTTTATAATTTAGGGTTGAGTTATTTTTATAACAATGATCTTTCAACTGCAATTAAATATTTTAATGAATCTATTCATTCGTTTAAAGAACAGGGATATGAGCATTTAAATAAAATTCTTGATCCGCTGGTCATGTTGACAAAATCATATTTTAAAAATGATCAGAGAGATTTAGGTTTATATGCATTAAACTATGGACTTGAATTAGCTGAAAAATTAAAGGATGATATTTTTATCAATATCAATACATTCGTTATGTTGAGATCACTTTATATTGATAACAATGAAAATCGTATAAAAGAGTCAATGGCTTATTTGGAATCAAAGTCTTTTTTTGCAAATCTTGAAGATTTAGCGAAAGATGCAGTGAAGCATTATAATAAAGCAGGAGATATAGAACGCTCAAACGAATTTTATGAGAAGATTCTATATTTCCAACACCAAATTAAAAGGGGAGACTGTCTTTATGAAATTTAAGTCAGTAGCAACCGTATTAATAATTGTCAGTGTGTTAGGTGCTTTTAGTTATGTTTCATCAAACGATATCCATAATGAAGCCCAAAGAGGACATACATCAAGTATCGGTTATTTTGCTTAAACTTAAAAAGCCTGTTCAATGGCTTTTTTTATTTAATTGTCGCTTTTCTCAATGTTAAGTCTTCAGAAAAAGCAACTAGGCGGACAATGTCCGTTCTTTTTTGTTTTAAAAGATTGAAATCTTGTTATGTTTTTCCATCATACATTCAATTATTTTTAATAACTTACTGCATTATATTTTAAAGGGTGTTACCGTTGGATGTAAGGAATGATTGGCCAATCTTCCAATAAGAGTTGGAGGGAAATCATGAATTGCAAAATTGAAATATTAAGCAATATGAAGATGGTGTATATGAGGAATATAGGACCGTATGGAAGCAAAATGAATATAGAAATGATGAAGCATTTTAAAAAATGGATCAATAAACATCAATTAAATGATGAATTAAAGAAACATGGCATATACGGGGTTCCTCAAGATGATCCTGCAAGGACTTTACCTGAAAAATGCAGATATGACCTCATGATCATGACAAATAGAGATTTCTCTAATGATCAAATGGTTCAGACTGGTTATTTTGAAGGCGGAAAGTATGCTGTTTTTACAGTGAGGCATACAACTGAAAAAGTGAATTTGTTTTGGAGTCAATTACCTGACTATATTCAGAACAATCAATTGAACATGCGTCAGGCACCTACTATAGAGCGATATAGAGAAGAGGAAGGCGAAGATAAGGTGTGTGAATTCTTACTGCCTATCTTTTAGACAATTTATCGAACGTCAATGAAAACAGACCTTTATGGTCTGTTTTTATGGTTAAATCATCTAGGACTCGTTGCTTCAAATGCTATACTAAGGCTAAACTATAAATGAAGGGTCATGATAGGAGGAGCATTGTGTGATATTCATCATAGGCATTGTCATTGCTTTTATGATTACTATTTTAGGTTTTACTGTTTTAGTAGATGTAGGGAATGGATTGGGGACGGCTCTCAGCATCATCGGAGGACTGGTCATTTTATTCATAGCCGGTAGATTACAAAGACGAAAAGAACAGAATGATCCCAACATATTATTAGATAAGATGATGATGCTTTTTCACGAAGATGGATTTCAGGCATCTACATATATCTTTTCAGAGCAAGTTGATAAGGGATTTGCGATTGATGATGAGTTAAAGAAAATGCGCTTTATTGAACATCAACCTGGCGGGTCAACTAGAAAAAATAGATTTGCAGTCACTGAGCTATCCTTGAAAGATTTGAAACAAGTTGAGATGTTAGAAGATGGTGTGCCAATTGAATATTCAGCTGAGAGTGATGATAAAGAAGAGGTCTCGACGCTTGAATTAAGATTAACTATGAATGACCAAGAATCATCCACGATTACAATCAACTTCTTGCAATTTGATGTGCCTGTTCGTAAGAGCAATGCTCAATACTTAACTGAACGGGAAAATTTGCAGGAGATTTATCATGATATTGATGCAATGATGAAATCTGCGGATGAAATTGAATATCATCGCTCATAGAGAAGAAATCACAGTTGATGTGGTTTCTTTTTTTATGTGTAACAAGACAAAGCAGGTCCAGTCATTGTAGTTGAATGTTTTTCTCAAAAATGAATAAAGATAGACTAGACGCGAAAGCGAACATGGAGATAGAAATAACTCTCATGTGATGAGGAGGAAAAATAAATGAAAAAGCTTTGTAGGGAAGTTTGGATTGAAGTCAACCTTGACGCGATTAAAAGAAATATCGGGGCCATTCAAGCGCATATTCCGAGGAAAAGTAAGATCATGGCTGTCGTGAAGGCGAATGCTTATGGACACGGTTCAGTGGAGGTAGCCCGGCAGGCACTAGAAAGCGGTGCGACGGAGCTCGCAGTTGCTAGCTTGGAAGAAGGCATTGTGCTGCGAAGAGCAAAAATTGAAGCACCGATTTTGGTTCTTGGATTTACCCCGCTCGACTGTGTGAAAAGGGCTGCGGCCTGGAGAATTGATCTATCGGGCCTTCGTGAAGACTGGATTGTTGAAGCAAATGAGATCTTAGCGGAAGAAGAAAGTCAGCGCCGGCTTGGTATTCATGTCAATGTCGACACAGGGATGGGGCGATTAGGTGTACGGACGAAGGAAGAGCTGTTAGGAGTGGTGGAAGCACTTGAAAAGAGTGAAAACCTTAGATGGGATGGGATTTTTACGCATTTTTCCACTGCAGATGAGCCTGACCCTGATTTTACGCAGCTGCAGCACAGCATTTTTATTGATTTTCTTCGTTTTTTGAAAAAACAAGGAATTAAGCTGCCGACCGTACATATGAACAATACAGCGGCTGCCATCGCGTTTCCTGAATTTAGCGCCGATATGATTCGACTAGGCATCGGGCTATATGGGCTGTATCCTTCGCAATACATTGAAAGCTTAGACGCTGTTCAGCTAGAGCCCGCTCTCAGTTTAAAAGCAAGGATTGCGTTCGTGAAGGAAATGGTGACAGAGCCAAGGACCGTCAGCTATGGTGCAACATATGTAGCAAAACCTAATGAAGTCATTGCCACCATACCGATCGGTTACGCAGATGGGTACTCACGTGCTTTATCAAATCGGGGATTTATGCTTTTCCGCGGAAAACGAATGCCGATTGCTGGCCGAGTCACAATGGATATGACGATGATCAGTTTAGGAGAAATGAAAGCAAAGCAAGGCGAGGAAGTCGTCATTTACGGCCGTCAAAAGGGCGGAGAAATTTCTGTCGATGAAATCGCTGAAATGCTCAATACAATCAACTACGAAGTCATCGCCACTCTAAGCCGCCGCGTCCCAAGATTTTATCGTCGAGGCGGGAAGATTATTAAAATATCGACGCCGGTGATGTATGTATGAGGGTAAATAGAAGGAAATGCTTATTATGATAAAAATTAAATTTTATTACAAATATGTCGATAAAAGGAGGGATATTTAAGATATGGAGGAAAAAAATGATGAAAAAAGGTTTATTTTTAGTGCTTTTGACCATTTTTATGATGGTCACAATTCATCCGTTAAAAGCTCATGCAGCAGAGACAAATGGCTGGACGAAGCGAGCAGACTTACCGGAAGAGCGAATCGGAGCAAGTGTAGGAGTAGTTGATGGGAAAATATATGTATTCGGTGGAGCAAGTCAACAGTCTAAATTCAACAATTCAACATATATGTATGATCCTAAAATTGATTTGTGGTCAGAAAAAACAAGTATGCCTAGATTAAGAACAGGAGCTACCTACGCAACAGTAGGTAAAAAAATCTATGTCATTGGCGGCCTTACTGATACAACTAAAACAGTTCACAAAACCATCGATGTTTATGATACAGAACTAGATCAATGGACAGAAGAACCAATTAAGATGCCTGAAAAATTTATATATACATCATATATAACTGGTTCCTTAAGAGCAGTTACAGTTGGAGAAAAAATTTATATAGTAGCATCTTTATCAAGCTCTCAAGTAAATTTTTATTCCTATGATACGATAAGTGGAGAGTGGGAAAGTTTAGATAATTCTCAATTAGCTTCTCGTCAGGGTAGAAGTATTTCGGAGATAAATGGAAAGTTATATATTGCTGGTGGTGAGGCTAACGTTAGCCGAGCGAATGATAAAGATATATTAGAATATGATATGACGCTAGGGAAGTGGCAACGGTTAAAGGATGTTCAGTTAAATTCTTTTGCATATGAAGCTGCTTATGCGACATACAATCATAAATTATTTATGATTGGCGGTCAGCAAATTGGAGATAGATCAAGTAAGTTATTAAAACAAGTTCAGATATTTGATCCACAAACTAGACAAGTCCAAGATTCTTTATATGAAATTCCTGAAGGCAGAGTTGGATCTGTAGCAGTTATTGCTGATGATCAATTATATGTCATTGGTGGAAGAGATTATGCTGAGTCAATTGGTAGTCATTCTGTCAAAAACACTTTTAAATCTGTTATCTCAATTCCATTAAAAGATCTGCAAAAAGTCACTAAGGATCAGGATGAAACAAAACCAGATGATGGTTCAGCAGAAGAACCAAAAGATCAGGATGGAACAAAGCCTGGTGATGGGTCAACAGAAGAACCGAAAGATCAGGATGGAACGAAGCCTGGTGATGGGTCAACGGAAGAACCAAAAGATCAGGATGGAACAAAACCTGGTGATGGGTCAACGGAAGAACCAAAAGATCAGGATGGAACAAAACCTGGTGAAGAAGCAACAAAAGGTATACTTTCAATTACCATGATAAACGGGCTGCAAAAGGATTATTTGCTTTCAATGAAAGAGATTAATGATTTTCTAAATTGGTACAAAGAAAGAAGCTTTGGAATTGGGATGAACTTCTATGAAATCAATGATGAACATAATAAAGGACCATTCACTAGTAAGAAAGATTACGTGGTGTACCAAAATATCTTAATGTTTGATATCAAGCAATACTGATATTTATAAAATGGTAAAGCTGCTGATGATAGATCAGCAGCTTTTGTCTTTATAAAATTGTTAAAATTAGGATCATCGTCATGATAAAAATGTGATATCTTTTAAAGAATCTGCTAAACATCCTATAACCACGACCGATAATAGAATTGTCAGGGTTGATAAGCCCTAGAATAAAGGACTTTTTTCAGACAAGGACGTCTGTCAGGTCCCGCATACATGGAGGTAATAGGAAATGAGAATTAACCACAATATCGCAGCACTTAACACATTGAACCGTTTGTCTGCAAACAACGGTGCGAGCCAAAAGAACATGGAGAAGCTTTCTTCTGGTCTTAAAATCAACCGTGCAGGAGATGACGCAGCAGGTCTTGCAATCTCTGAGAAAATGCGTGGACAAATCCGCGGATTAGAAATGGCTACTAAAAACGCACAAGACGGTATCTCACTTATCCAAACAGCTGAAGGTGCATTGACTGAAACTCACTCAATCCTTCAACGTGTACGTGAGCTTGTCGTTCAAGCTGGAAACACGGGTACACAAGATGAAACAGACCTTGGTGCTATCCAAGAAGAAATCGCTAACCTAGTTCAAGAAATTGGTGACGGTTCTGGCAAAAACGGTATCTCTGATCGTACAGAATTTAACGGAAAGAAATTACTTGACGGTTCTTTCAGCGCAGCTGGTGCTACACCAAAATCATTAACTTTCCAAATTGGTGCAAATAAAGCACAAAAATTAGATGTGAACATCGAAGCAATGTCTTCTACAGCACTTGGTGCAGTTGACCCCGCTACTGGTGCTCTTATTGCAGACCACGCAGTAGCTGACATCGATGTAACACAATTTGCTGATCCGACTGCTGCTGGTGCACTTTCTTTTGATGATCAATTAGATATCGTTGATGGAGCTATCAAACAAGTATCTGACCAACGTTCTAAACTCGGTGCAGTTCAAAACCGTCTAGAGCACACAATCAACAACCTTGGTGCTTCTGGTGAAAACTTAACAGCTGCTGAGTCTCGTATCCGTGACGTTGATATGGCTAAAGAAATGAGTGAGTTCACAAAGAACAACATTCTTTCTCAAGCTTCACAAGCAATGCTTGCACAAGCAAACCAACAACCACAAAACGTACTTCAATTACTACGTTAATGAAGAGCCCCTTTTATGGGGCTTTTTTTATGTCTACTGATGATTGAAAAAAGCAGATATTGATTATATCAATGTGAGACACACTTGGTGCGCACTTGTTTTTTAAATAAATAATATGATGAGAAGAACTAATATTTTAAAAGGAGCACACAATACGTCTTTTCCATAGAACTAAATCATGAATTAAGACTGATAATTTAATAAATAAATATTAAAAAGTGTTAAACTTCCTATAAAACAATCCGATAAAAGAATTGTCAGGGTTGTTAAGCCCTAGAATCAAGGACTTTTTTCAGACAAGGATGTCTGTCAGGTCCCGCATACATGGAGGTAATAGGAAATGAGAATTAATCACAATATCGCAGCACTTAACACATTGAATCGCTTATCTGCAAACAACGGTGCGAGCCAAAAGAACATGGAGAAGCTTTCTTCTGGTCTTAAAATCAACCGTGCAGGAGATGATGCAGCAGGTCTTGCAATCTCTGAGAAAATGCGTGGACAAATCCGCGGATTAGAAATGGCTTCTAAAAACGCACAGGACGGTATCTCTCTTATCCAAACAGCTGAGGGTGCATTGACTGAAACTCACTCAATCCTTCAACGTGTTCGTGAACTAGTGGTTCAAGCTGGAAACACGGGTACACAAGACGATACAGATCTTGGTGCGATTCAAGAGGAAATCAATAATCTAGTTCAAGAAATTGGTAACGGTACTGATAAAAATGGTATCTCTGATCGTACTGAATTCAACGGTAAAAAATTGTTAAATGGTGACTTTGAAACAGCTACATTAACTTTCCAAATTGGTGCAAACAAAGCACAGAAATTAGATGTAAATATCAAAGCAATGTCAGCTGATAAACTTGGAACAGATCCAACTGATGCAACTAAAACAGTTTCAGCTCTTAAAGTAACTGATTTTGCAACTATTGCTGCAGGTGCTGCAGGTGGTTTCAATGATCAATTAGATATCGTTGATAATGCAATCAAACAAGTTTCAGATCAACGTTCTAAACTAGGTGCGGTTCAAAACCGTCTAGAGCACACAATCAACAACCTTGGTGCTTCTGGTGAAAACTTAACAGCAGCTGAGTCTCGTATCCGTGACGTTGATATGGCTAAAGAAATGAGTGAGTTCACAAAGAACAACATTCTTTCTCAAGCTTCACAAGCAATGCTTGCACAAGCAAACCAACAACCACAAAACGTACTTCAATTACTACGTTAATGAAGAGCCCCTTTTATGGGGCTTTTTTTTATGCTGTTTTTTTCGCATTTTCTCCAGTCTTATGATTCTTAAATCCCTCTGACAAATCATGAAAAATGACCTTTAAATTTGGCATACTCTAGCGAAACGATCATAACCAATGAGACTTTTACCTTATTTATTCCTTTTTTGTTAAACAAATTCCATTCAAGTTCGATAAATGGATTGTAAGGCTTACAAAAAAATTCTAATTTAGAACTTTTGGACAAGGATGTTCAATTGGTTCAAACACATGGAGGTAATAGGAAATGAGAATTAACCACAATATCGCAGCACTTAACACACTGAACCGTTTGTCTGCAAACAATGGAGCAGGGCAAAAGAACATGGAGAAGCTGTCTTCTGGTCTTCGCATCAACCGTGCAGGAGATGACGCAGCAGGTCTAGCAATCTCTGAAAAAATGCGTGGACAAATCCGCGGATTAGAAATGGCATCTAAAAACGCACAAGATGGTATCTCTCTTATTCAAACAGCTGAAGGTGCATTAACTGAAACACATGCGATCCTTCAACGTATGCGTGAATTAACAGTTCAAGCGGGTAACGTTGGGACTCAACAAACAGAAGATTTAACAGCGATTCAAGAAGAGCTCACTGCTTTGGTAGATGAAATTGATGGGATTTCTCAGCGTACAGCATTCAACGGAAAGAATCTGTTGGATGGTAGCGTTGAAGATGGATTCCAATTTCAAATTGGCGCAAACATTGAGCAAAATATCAACGTACAGATCGGCAAAATGGACGCTGAAACCTTGACTGTCAAAGATATTAAAGTGAATGAAGATGGTTTTGACTTTGACGTCGAAGTAGCAAAAATTGATGAAGCAATCGGCGCAGTATCTAAACAACGTTCAGCACTTGGTGCTGTACAAAACCGTCTAGAGCATACAATCAACAACCTTGGTGCTTCTGCTGAAAACTTAACAGCTGCTGAGTCTCGTATTCGTGACGTTGACATGGCGAAAGAAATGAGTGAGTTCACAAAGAACAACATTCTTTCTCAAGCGTCTCAAGCGATGCTAGCTCAAGCAAACCAACAGCCGCAAAACGTTCTTCAATTATTACGTTAATGAAAAAGCCCCACTAAGGGGCTTTTTTTGTTTCAATCTAATGAAAGCAGGTGCTGCAAACGAAAGTCAGGAACCGCTTCATGGAAAAAGCTCGATTGCTTTCATCATCCTCTTTATCCCACTGACTCCACCATTCAGCAGTTTCTCCAGAAGTGTCGGCTTGAATCATGACATGCAGCTGTTCTAAGTTGATAACATTGATAAAACTTTTGCAGCGAGCATTCCCGTCATACCGCCGCCAATGACGATCGCCCGCTCATATGTCATAGGTTGTCTCACAACATGCGCCTCCAATGAATATGTAAAATGATTACATGACCATTTCATCATATGTTGATGCTTAAATTATAGCAAATTTGCGTTTTGTTGAATATAGAGAGGGAATCTCCTTCTTTTTACTCGTACATATGAGAAATAATTTTAATCATCATCATTATTTTTAAAAAATAACTATTATTTTAAGAAGGACGACCGATAAATAACATAAAGGGGTAGAGAAATTGGATATACTACAGAGTATTGTGACAGCAGCACCTTATATGATGCAGATTTTAAAAAATGAAGTGACGATGGGTATCATTGACCGAGAGAAATTTTTGCTGTATTTGCCATCGAAAGATGTTGATTTTCAAATTCGAGCTGGTGAACATATTAAACCAGATGATCTGAATATGAAAAAAGCGCTGAGAGGTGAGACATCAAGTATGTTTGTACCTGAATCAGTGTATGGAGTACCATTAAATGCAATGGGATTGCCAATTTTTGATGAAAATGGGCAAGTGATTGGTGCCCTCGCTTTAGGATTTCCGCTCAAAAATCAAATAGAGCTTGAAGCGTATATGGAATCATTAAATGACATTATTCAAAGTATTCAAGAAAAGGTGCACGTGGTGGCGGCACATTCAGAGGAGCTTTCTGCTACAAGTGAGGAGATGACCTTTCAAACGCAGCAAACACTTGAAAGCTCGAAACAAACAGCCGATATTACAAAAATGATTAAAGGCATCTCGAAACAAACGAGTTTGCTAGGATTGAATGCGTCAATTGAAGCGGCCAGGGCAGGAAAAGAGGGAGCTGGTTTTAGTGTTGTAGCAAGTGAGGTTCAAAAGCTTTCAAGTGAAACTTCACGTGCAACAGAAAACATCGAAAGCTCATTACAAGGAATTTCCTCCAATATACATACATTACTTGAAAGTATGGACCACATGAAAGGTTCTTCATCGGAACAGGCTTTACTTGTAACAGAGTTTAGCGGAATTGTGGAACGATTGACGATCGTAAGTAAAGAAATGAAAGAATTCATGCAGCATGTGATGTCAACGTAAAAAACGAATCCAAGAGGGATTCGTTTTTTTGATGCGCTATTTTCTCTTGTTCTGATCAAAGCGATAATCATACGTGTCGCCCTTCACCACATTTAAAAACTCATGTCCAATTTGAACAAGCTGTCCGTTTTTCCATTTGATGAGAGGGTCTTTGTCAGGGTATTTCCAGTAAATCGTCTTCTTACGGTGGGTCAGTTTGTTTTCAATTTCTGCTCTAACTGCGTTTTCCTTTAGCTTTCCTCCGCTATGCTGATAGGTGTTGATGATGTACATTCCGTCAGGTGATGAAATCGAGCGGATGAATGTTCCGTGAGACACGCCTTGAAGAGAGAAGCATTTCCAATAAATAATGCCAGCGAAGCTAAGGAGTAAGATGATAAGGATGAGGGTGGTTTTCTTTTTTAACATGAAAAATTCCTCCAGATGTAGATCACAATATTTCTAATTTATGAGAGAGAATACAAAAAGATTCATATAGTCCAAAAGTTCTATTCATTTCAATTATCGGTCATTTTTTCTCAAAATTCAACAGAAAGCCGTAAATGTAAGGAAAATTTAAGGAAGAATTCAAGTGGTGTATTTGATTCGAAACCTCTTTACAAAAGAATAAGGGATCAGTAGACTTATGCTCATATAGAGAAATGGGGCAGATGACATGAGACAAATCATCGATACGTATCAAAGTTATGAAGAGCTTTCCGCTCATGAAAGAATAGGAATTGATTATCGAATTCTTCACGAGCGGAAAGGTGACCAGCTTCTGGTTTTGTCGCCTCATGCCGGAGGAATTGAATCCGGCGTGAGTGAGCTCATTCATGAAATATCTAGTGATTATTCTATGTATTTATTTGAAGGCCTTAAAGTAAAAGGCAATCATGTTCTTCATATTACAAGTACACGTTTTGATGAGCCGGTTTGCCTTTCACAGGTGCATACCCATCATTATACGTTTGCACTCCATGGTTACGGAGAAACAGAGGTGCTTCAAACGTTAGTGGGAGGTACGGATAGAGAAAGAGCGGCAGAAACTGTGAAACGTTTAACGCTAAATGGCTTTCACGCATTGCTGCTATCTGAATCTGATCGTTTTTCTGGAACACATCCTGATAATATTAATAACCAATGTCTGACGGGAAAAAGTGTACAACTTGAAATTAGTCAGGCGCAAAGAAGAGCATTTTTTCAAGACTTTAGGCGTCGCTATCGGCGTGATACACAAACTGAACAATTTTACCGGTACACAAATGTACTCAAACAAGTATTAGCCCTTTATGAATAAACTTTTATCGTTTTATGTCCGAGTATTTACGTTTGATAAACGGCTTCTTTTTCTGCGACCCTTTCTGCTTTCATTAAATAAGACGTAAACTCCTGTTGAAAGCGAATGCCTGCTTTTCGCTGTTCGAATAAGGCAAGCCGCTTTTCAGCAAAAGCTCTGGTGACGTGAAACGTTTGAGCAATATGCAAAATGGCTTGCTGCCGAAGGGTTGGAAGCTTCATTTGCAGCAGCATAAAGGTTGGAACACAAAAGTGATACATGAATTGTTTTGCCTGAAACTCCTGCAGTTCTCGAAAAAGTTTGTTCATTTTGAAATGATTGCCTGTATGCTTTAGCACATGACAAAGCTCGTGGGCAAAATCCTGCCATTGTTCTTCAGGTGATAGGGATCTGTTTAATATAATACTGTAAAGACCTTGATGTTGGATCATCATGCTGCCACTCTCCTCGTAGTGGACCCATACATGAAATTCAGAAGCGATCCTTTGCATCTCTCTATAAGCAGGACCGCTTATTTGTAATTGAGCATATAACCGCTTAATATCTTCTTCTAAATGGGTTAAAAAACCAGTCATTTAAAAAACCTCCATACAAACGTATGTTCTATTTTTGGCGTAAAAGAAAAGTCCATATAGGACTAAATAGCTAATTGAGCTATTACTTACTTTTTATATCGGTTTATTTTTAACAATTTTAACATAAATTCAAGGAAAAATGGAAGTAATTCCTGTTTTTTTCTGTATTTTTGCACTTTCCACTACTAAAAAGAGTGATTGAATTCAAATTTTACCATAGTCTTCTCATGAAAACAAACAAGTATTGTCTTACGAACGCCACCGATTGATGAGAAAGATCAATTCAATCTAGCAAAAGGGAGTGCAGAACATGGTACAAATTTATCAAGATTTTATTCCAGTTGGAAACGGAAACCGCCCAGGATATGCGATGACACCGGAGTATGTGACGGTGCATAACACAGCAAACACGTCAAAGGGAGCGGATGCGAAAAGTCATGCGGCCTATGTAAAACGCCCAGCGACAGAGGTGAGCTGGCATTTTACAGTGGATGATCATGAAATCTTTCAGCATCTGCCGTTAAATGAAAATGGCTGGCATGCAGGGGATGGACATGGGAATGGTAACCGGAAGTCGATCGGAATTGAAATTTGTGAGAATGAAGATGGAAATTTTCAGCAAGCGGTCAAACATGCACAATGGCTTATTCAAAAGCTATTAAAAGAACATCACATGCCGCTAGCAAACGTGGTCACACATCAGTACTGGTCTGGAAAAGCATGTCCACGCCAGCTTCTTTCTACATGGGATGAATTTAAAAAAGGGATTGAAACGGCAGAAGATCCGGAGCCGGTCATCACGTATGTCGTTAAAAGCGGAGATACGTTAACGAGTATTGCGAAAGCTCATGGGGTCACAGTTCAAGATTTACAGAAGTGGAATGACATTAGTGATCCGAATAAGATTCAAATTGGACAGGTTCTCAAAATTTATCGTAACGATGCAAAGAGCATGTATGAGCTGCCAGATGGGGTTTTAAAGGTGACGTCTCCATTGACAAAGGGAGAGCACGTACGCCTCGTTCAACAAGCGCTTGCTGCTGTTTATTTTTATCCTGATAAAGCAGCTGCAAATAAAGGGATCGACGGAATTTACGGAGAAAAAACGGCGAACGCCGTAGCGCGTTTTCAGCTGATGAATGGTCTGACAAGTGATGGGGTATACGGCCCTAAAACGAAGGAGAAGCTTCTGGAGCTGTTAAATAAGTGAGTGTTTCTGTTTGTATGATTGGATGACTGTTTCACTTTGTTCATTTAATCGACGAATATAAGGCGACGACTTATATTCAGCAAACTGAACATATCTCAATTGTTTGATTTTCTTTTTCATTTATTGGCACCTCAATCGTTGCAGCGTATAGATTATTGTATGCAAATTTATGTAAAAATGGAAGCAGGACGCGGATTTTGTTCCGCGTCCTTTAGTGTAATCAAGCCCTTTTATTTTTATACTCATCCAAGAGCTGTTCATTCTTTTTGAAAATACGCTCTGTATGGGGGCTTACTTTGTAATCCGCCATACTGATATGGTGCTTTTTCTTTAAAATCTTAAAAGGGTTTTTCTTGCGATTGTTGTTATTCCCTTGAAGTGCGTGGTCCATCTTCATCACCTTCCTCTTCGTCAGGCAAGATTAGGTCATAAATTGTTGTAAGTGACGTCATTAATAAATAGTCGAACTCAGTGACAATCTCATCAGAGGTGAGCTTAATGACAAAGTGATCATCTGCTACAGAAAACGGGATGAGCACCAATTTGCCGAAATCATCGTAATAGACTTCCTGCCTGTCAAGCTTCGCCTGAATAAGAGCTCGCTGGTCAAGTGTCCGCAGCAGGTCATCTTTTTGTTCCTGCGTATCGTATGGACAAAGAACCGCTTGAATATTCATCTTGTCGGCAAAAGAATAAATGAGCCGTTCAATTCCCTCTATATATGCCTCTACACTTCCATAATATACATGGATCGGTTCGTTTTTCAATAGGTATTGGTACGTTTTTAGTTTATTGAGGTAAGAATGAAGTAGATCGTTATTTTGTTCTAGGAGTTGGTGGGTGTCGGTTTCCAGTTCGTGATTTCCGAGTTTTTTAATATAGGAGCTGAGAAAGATGAATGCATCGGTTAATGCAAAAAAAACAGCAATAATCAAGTAGTGCATCCAATCGGTGAAGATTGAAGAAGGGTCATTTGTCCAGTACACAACAGCACCAGCTACATAAATCCAATACCACGTTTTACGAATGGCAAACATCTTTTCTTTTACTTTTTGTTCAAAACGCCATACGGCAAATACATATACAGCAAGGGCACCTAGCAATAACCACACGGTCAATTGAAAAAATAATAGCATGTTCTTCTCTCCCATAGACAGATGGATACTTATTTATTTCTATGGATATGATTGGAAACCCTGCTTCATGAAAAAATGGCTTGTAGGAAAAAGGTGTTGAAGTGTGCGGGCAAATAAAAAAAGACCTGTCAGACAGGTCTTTGATATTAGATAATCGCATTTAACACAAAGTATATAAGAGCCCCTAGAGTTCCTGAAATCGGTAATGTGATCACCCAAGTGACAAGCATGCGTTTTGCCGTACCCCAGTTTACTCCTTTTACTCTGTGTGCAGAACCTACACCTAGAATAGAAGATGAGATCACGTGAGTGGTACTAACAGGTAAGTGAATAAATGTCGCACCGAAGATAATCGCTGCACCCGTTAAATCGGCAGATACTCCGTTTACTGGACGAATTTTCATAATTTTACCGCCGACTGTTTTAATAATCTTCCAGCCGCCAATAGAAGTACCTAGTCCCATTGCAAGCGCACAAGAGAATTGTACCCAGAATGGAATGTCGTCTGTTGTATGCAAATTACCTGCAATTAAAGCCATCGTAATAATTCCCATCGCTTTTTGCGCATCGTTTGTTCCGTGGGTATACGATTGCAGTGCAGCAGTTAAAATTTGAACACGTCGGAATTGTTTATTTGTTTTTGCGAGATTGTTGTTTCTGAATACAAATTTGATAATGGTATACACGATATATCCCAATACGAAAGCTAGGATAGGTGAAAGCAATAGTGCTTGAATGATTTTAATGAATCCCGAATAGTTTAAAGCGCCAAAACCAGCAGAGGCAATAACAGCTCCTGCAATTGATCCAATCAGTGCATGTGAAGAACTACTCGGAATCCCGTAATACCAAGTAAGCAAGTTCCAAGTAATGGCCGCAATTAAAGCAGCCAAAATGACAACAGAACCGTTTTGAAGTGTAAAAGGATCTGCGATGTCTTTTGTGATGGACTTTGCCACACCTGTAAATGTCATTGCTCCTAAGAAGTTCATGAACGCTGCCATAATAATAGCATGTCTAGGCTTTAACGCCTTTGTTGAAACCGAAGTGGCAATGGCATTTGCTGTATCGTGAAATCCGTTGATGAAATCAAAAGCAAGTGCACAAATGACAATAAATATGGTAAGGATGAGTAATGTGTCCATGTTTAACTAACCCCGTTACGCATTCTTCATAATGATTGTTTCTAGATTGTTGGCAACACTTTGACAGGAATCAGCGATTTCTTCAAGTGTTTCGTAAATTTCTTTGTATTGAATGACCTTGATTGGATCAGTTTCTTTTCCAAACAAGTTCTTTAGTGATTTACGATAAAGATTGTCACAATTATGCTCGATCTCTTTGATTTTGATTGCGTGTGGTTGAATATCTTTTAAGCGATTTTCAGCCAGTAAATCAATTGTAATTAAAATTTCCTTTGCACATTCTCTGATGTAGTGGCTGAATTTGTCGATATGTTCGTCAGAGCTTGTCATTGAATAAATTTCCATTGTCGCTGAAAAATGCTCAATTCCATCTAAAACATCGTCGAGGCTATTCGTCAATTGAAGAATGTCTTCACGTTCAATCGGTGTAATAAAGGCTTTGTTCAGCTCTTTAATCATAGTATGAACATGATTATCACCTTTTGTCTCATATTCCTTCAATGTGTCAGAAAATTCTTTCAGAGTGGTTTGATTTGTTACTTTATAGCTAACAAAATACTCAGCAGTTTCATCTAAATTTTTAGCAATTTCCGTTAACAAGACGGAAAACTTGTCTTTTTTCCTTTTTAACATGTAAAAACCCTCCATTGTATAAATGAGACAATGCACACATCAAATAATTATATATTCTTTTGTCGAAAAAAAACAGGTGTAGTCGAAAATTTCTTCACTTTTTCTATTTGATCTTATTCTGACCTAAAGATGTGTTCTCAACACACCTTTTTCAGAAAGGAGAAAAGAAATGAAAAAAGCGGTCCATTTTTGGCGCCGCTTAAAGCTTAAGAAGCTGAATAAATAAGTTTAAATCGCTCGCAAACAAGGAGCATGTCTTCTTTGAATTCTAATCCGTACGGTTTGAGTGCTTCTGTAAAAAATTCTTGATGGGCCCTGTACCAATAGTTATATGAAAGATCGCCTTCACCTTCTGCTTGTGCAAATGATTTTGGAACCTCATTCATTGGCATGACATCTACATGCGTGATCTCTATGATGGCTTTTGGTTCGTCATGGCTGTCCAAAATGACCGCATATTGTCCTGCCTTTGGAAGCGGCTCCTGTTCCTTTTCGTAAAAAAGGTGTCCAGAACAAGTCGCTGTTTTTTTCCCTTGCAGAACAAGGTCAAGCAAATGATCTGGGTCTGCTCCAAATGCCCAAGCGGAAACAGACGCGTCAATTGGTGCACTTTCTGATTTTTCTTCCCAATATGTTTCCCAAAATAAGGTGCTTTTCTGATTCATCATTCTTCCCCCTTTGTGATGTGTTTATTATACCGTGAAATCAAATACATGGAAGTATAGTGTCTTTATCCCTACTGAGTAAGTATGTCATATGTTTTGAAAATCCGCTTTATATTTGATGAATATAGGATGATAGAATGAAAATTTTAGAAATTTTAGAATAATCTATTGTATTCTGGTCAAGAAGTCGGTATGGTCAAAGTAAGAATATGGAAGGGGTGTTGTGTATGAAACGCATTTCTTTAACTATTTTGTCCATATGTCTGCTGGTTTTCTCGTTTTTTCTGCCTGTCAGTCAGGTCACTGCAACCGAAACTCATGGGAATAAAGTAGCTGTTGGGAAAGATGGCATGGTGGCTACTGCCCATCCGCTCGCATCAGAAGTGGGGGCAGATGTATTAAAGAAAGGTGGAAACGCTGTTGACGCTGCTGTTGCCATCCAGTACGCGCTGAATGTGACAGAGCCAATGATGTCTGGAATTGGTGGCGGAGGATTTATGATGGTTTATGATGGGAAGACTAAAGAAACATCCATCATCAATAGTCGAGAAAGAGCACCACAAGGCGCAACACCAGACATGTTTTTAACAGATGAGGGGGAAGTCATCCCGTTCGCTGAGCGATCCACACACGGTAATGCTGTTGGTGTTCCAGGGACTGTGAAAGGTCTTGAGGCGGCATTAGATAAGTGGGGAACCCGCTCGATGAAGGAATTGATTGAGCCTTCCATTCAGCTTGCTGAGGATGGATTTGAAATCGATTCTGTCCTGGCAAAAGCCATTGATGATCATCAAGGAAAATTGAAAAAAACGGCCGCTGCACCAATTTTTCTTCCAGATGGTCAGCCGCTCAAAGAAGGGGACCTCCTAGTTCAGCCAGGTCTTGCAAAAACATTTAAGCTGATTGCGAAAGAAGGAAGCAAAGCATTTTATGAAGGAAAAGTAGCAAAGGCACTTGCAAATACAGTCCAAGATTTTGGCGGAACGATGACAACTGATGACATTGATCGTTATGAGGTCAAGACTGACAAGCCTATCTGGGGAGACTATAAAGGATATCAGCTTGCAAGTATGCCTCCACCAAGCTCAGGCGGGGTGTTTATGCTGCAAATGCTCAAAATACTTGATCACTTTAACCTATCTCAATATGACCCCAAATCATTCGAAAAATATCAGCTGCTTGCTGAAACGATGCATCTCTCCTATGCTGACCGTGCTGCATATGCCGGCGACCCCGAATTCGTAGATGTTCCACTAAAAGGACTATTAGACGATGATTACATTTCAGAAAGAGCCTCTCTTATTGAATTAGATCAAATGAATCGTAACCCGAAAGAAGGAGATCCATGGGCGTATGAGGATGAAAAAACCCCATCCCCTATTGTTCCGCAGCCAGAAGATAAAACCATTGGTGAGACCACACATTTTACTGTTGCCGATCAGTGGGGAAATGTTGTGTCATTCACAACAACCATTGAACAGTTATTTGGTACAGGGATTCTCGTCCCGGAATATGGATTTTTCTTAAACAATGAACTAACAGATTTTGATGCAAGACCTGGCGGAGCAAATGAAGTTCAGCCGAATAAACGTCCATTATCCAGTATGACACCGACCATCATATTTAAAGATAACGAACCTGTCATGACAGTAGGTTCACCGGGAGGAACGACCATCATTGCTTCTGTTTCACAAACCATATTGAATTTGCTTGAATATGACATGGAGCTTCAGGATGCAGTTGAAGAACCAAGGATTTATACAAACAGCCCAACTTCTTATCGTTATGAAGTAGGTGTCCCTCTCGATGTGAGAACAAAGCTTAATGATATGGGGCATCGTTTTGGCAGCTCGCCTATTGATATAGGAAATGTTCAAGCTCTACTCATTGATCGAAAAGCAGGAACCTTTACTGGAGTGGCTGACTCCTCGAGAAACGGGACTGCTGTTGGCGTCAATTTAAAGCTCTCTGCCGATTAAGAACATTTCCCGGGAAAAGAAGCGCCTCTTGAGGATGGCGTTTCTTTTTCAGTAGAAAACTGAGAATAGTTTGAATCATACATAGCTGATCAGACAACCGAAGGCTCTTGGCCATTTGAAGTACAGGACTGTGATGTATTTCAATGGCTAAGGGCCTTTTTTGCGTATGAATGACAAGGTTGTTGCTGACATCAAAGAGCAAGTACATGAGCTTTTAGAGAGAGGAAGTCACATTTAATAAGAAGTAGAGCAGATTTGAAGAAAGATGAAGCAAAGACTGCATCTTTTTTTATAAAATTTTTCTTAGGAACATTGACTTATAATTTCGAATATTATAATATCTTTACAAAGGTAACAACGTTGAACATTTTTTAGGATGTGTAATTGTAAGCGCTTTATATAAGGTTCTATTCCAAAATGTTCTTTCTTTTTGTTACATGTGTTCATATTTATGCCAAATGAAAGGGGTGGTTGTTTGAACAACTTGTTTGAGTTAGATGAACAGCTGATCAAGCTGCAGTACGATGCATCTTCGAGAGAGGAGGTGACCACATATTTAGCAGAGCGATTAGAAGCGGGAGGATATATTAAGTCGAGCTTTTTACCAGCAGTGCTTGAAAGAGAAAAAACATATCCTACAGGGCTTCCACTTGCGACCTTTGGGGTAGCGATTCCACATACAGATCCTGAGCATGTGAACAAACCTGCGATTAGTGTAGCCACTTTAAAGGAACCTGTTATGTTTCATAAGATGGGGAGCCCTGATGAAACTGTGCTAGCCAAAATTGTGTTTGTCCTAGCAATCTCTGAACCTAGTAAGCAGCTCGTGATGTTAGAGAAGCTCATGACACTTTTTAGAAAAGAAGAAGTGATGACGAAGCTGTCTCACATTACATCGTATGAAGAAGCGGTTGACGTACTTGAGAAAGAATTAAACCAATAGCCTTTCACAAAAAAATGTAAGCGCTTTATCTGAAAAATTCAGGAGGTGGATGTATGATCAAGCAAGCTGTCGATTTTATATTAGACCTTGGGCCAACTATTATGCTCCCGATTATTATGACGATTTTCGGTATGATTTTAAGGCAAGGCTTTAAGAAATCTTTCCGAGCCGGTATTACGATCGGCATTGGCTTTGTCGGTGTCAATCTTGTCATTAATTTGCTTGTGAGCGGCCTTGGGCCAGCAGCAAAAGCCATGGTTAATTCTCTTGGGCTAAAGCTCGATATTTTGGATGTTGGATGGCCGATTGGAGCTGCTATATCCTTTGGTACACCCGTTGCCCCTTTGATGATTCCTCTTGTGCTTTTGTTAAATGTCATTTTATTGTCCGTTAACTTTACGAAAACGCTGAATGTGGATATTTGGAACTTCTGGCATTTGATTTTCGCAGCCTCTGTGACTTACTACGCTTATCATAATATGTTCTTGGCCCTTGCTGTTGGTTTGATCGTCTCTGCTATCACGCTTAAATTAGCCGATTGGACGGCACCGACAATTGAACACCATTTCGCATTGAAAGGCGTATCGATGGCTCATGCTGAAACGGTCAACTTCGCGCCGCTTATGTATGCGTCCAACCGCGTCATTGATAAGATTCCTGGCTTAAACAAAATTCATGCTGATCCAGAAACATTGAAGAAACGTTTTGGCATTTTTGGCGAACCGCTTGTGATGGGTCTCATACTTGGTATCATTATTGGTCTTCTAGGCGGCTATGATGCGAAAGGCGTCATGACGCTTGGTATTCAAATGGCAGCAGTTCTTGTACTAATGCCAAGAATGGTTGCGTTATTAATGGAAGGTCTTATTCCAATCTCTGAGGGCGCTCGTTCTTATATTCAAAAGCGTTTCCCTGGGAAAAATGTCTATATTGGTTTAGATACAGCGATTGTGATTGGTCATCCGGCGAATATGGCGGTAGCCCTTCTCATGGTGCCGATTACGATTTTACTTGCTGTCGTTCTGCCTTACAATGGCATGCTCCCGTTTGCAGACTTATCGGTTCTTCCATTTACAGTTGTATGGGCAGTAGCAGCCGCTCGTGGAAATATTATTCGCGGTCTTATTAACAGCATTTTTACATTGATGATTGTCTTCTTTATCGCAACGAATCTCGCACCGCTTGCGACAACAATGGGGAAAGCAGTCGGCTTTGATTTCCCAGAAGGGGCCAACATGATTTCAGGTATTGACCTTGGTTCCCACGTCATTCCTTGGATCATGGTGAGACTTCTTGATCCGAGCAATCCATACTTTATTGCAGCCATCATCTGTGCTCTGGCTTATGCGCTTCTATGGTACTGGGTGCGAAATGATATTAAAAAGCAGTATGCAAAAGAAATGGGCTTAGATCAGAAAGAACAATAAACGAGCTGGAGGGATTCTCATGGCAAAGAAAATATTGGTTTCATGCGGAACAGCAGTTGCCACATCAACGGTTGTTGCAAAAAAGGTCGAAGAGACTTTAAAGGAAAAAGGATATGATGTCGTGGTGGAACAGTGTAAGGCATCTGAAGTCCCGCAAAAAGCGGAGGGCGCCGATTTAATCGTGACGACCACGCCAGTGAGTGACACAAAAGGAACGCCTGTGATTCAAACATTATCCTTTTTAACCGGATTTGGCATCGAAGATGATATTGAAAAAATCATAGATCATATTAAGTAAACACTCATTTCATTGAGGAGCTTTCGCGGCTCCTTCCATTTACCTGAAAGGAGGACGTCTCATGCAGCATCATGCTTATAGCCGAACGTCTGCAGTGTTGTCTATTTTTCTTCCAGCCGTGCTCATCTGTCTGTTTTTCCTCTGGTCTCTTTATACGTTAATGTCAGCAGGACCTGAGCCGTTAGCTGTGTTAGGCGTTTATACGCTGCCTATCCTCATGCTTTCTAGTATTACTGGACTGAACCAGCCGACAAACGTCATCATTAGTGAAGATAAGCTGAAAATCGGCGCTTTTGGCAGATGGCACACATATGCGGTCTCTGATATTAAAGGAAAGCTTTTTATCAAGCCATATCCTCATATCGGGAAAGTCTATGTCAGGGTGGGCCCATCGCGCATATTCGGAGGACGTTACTGGATATCCAGTGAGATGAGTGAGTACAAGCAGCTTGTGCAAACGTTGCAGGATTTTGCGAAGGGTGATGAAAAGGAGGATGCAGCTACATGAAATCAGCTGTCTTTTATTCTTCAGAGAACATTCGGTATGAGGAGCGGAACCGGCCTGCGATTGGTGATGATGAAGTGCTATTAAGAATGCGTGCCTGCGGCTTATGCGGCACAGATATTTACAAGGCAACACATGAGACGGTACCCTCTGGAACGGTGCTAGGGCACGAAATCGCTGGTGATATTGTTGAAACCGGAAAGCATGTGACAAATATCCGAACGGGAGACAGGGTTTATGTTGCGCACCATGTGCCTTGCTTTACCTGTGACTTTTGTCAAAAGGGATTTTATACAATGTGTCCGCAGTTTGCAGCCACTAATGTAGAGCCAGGAGGGTTTTCAGAGTATATCCGCGTACCTGCATTGCATGTCAAGCACACAATGGGCAAGCTCCCGAAGGACGTCTCATATGAGCAAGGGGCAATGGTGGAGCCAGTCGCCTGCTGCCTCCACGGGTTTGAACGAGCACCTGTTCATCCAGGAGATTCTGTGCTGATCCTTGGAGCAGGGCAAATTGGCTGTATCCAACTACAGCTCGCCAAACATTACTTAGCTGGAAAAGTGATGATAACGGATGTGAATGAGAACCGGCTGCTGCAAGCGAGAAATTTAGGTGCAGATGTTGCTTTTCATCCAGCCTCTGAGCCGGTGGAAGACCGGGTCATGAGAGAAACAAATGGAAAGGGAGCAGACCTCGTCATGATATCTGTTGGGAGCAGTGCGCTTTTAAAAGAAGCGTTTCAAGCGGTAGCGAGAGGCGGAACGATTTTAGTGTTTGCTCATTTTCCAAAGGGAGACGTCTCCATTCCGGCTGATCGGTTTTTCCATGATGAAGTGAAAGTCGTAGGAGCCTATTCCTCGCATCCTTATCACTACCTCGAAGCCCTTGAGCTTCTAAGGGCAAAAGTAGTCAACACAGAAAAGATGGTGACGCACCGTTATCCGTTAAGTCAGCTGCTTCAGGCGATAGAATGTGCAAGGCACCCTGAAGGAGAAAGTGTCAAAATCATGATGTATCCAGATGAATGAGAACATGGGAGATTGGAAGAGAAAGAGAAGTTCTTTAGAAAAGGGCTTGCCTTTCTCTTTTTTCTGACAAAAAATGAAAACGCTTAAAAATGAAAGAGAATTGCTTGACTTCAATGATACTTAAACGTATGATAATTACAAATGTAACATATAAGAACAAATGTAAAGGGGAGAGAATAAATGCAAAAACAAATCACTTTGCCTGAACAGATTAGTCATGAGAGATTAGCAGATTTATATAAACAAATGTGGTTAGTGAGATATTTTGATGAAAAGGTCGATCAATTCTTTGCCAAAGGACTTATCCATGGAACCACTCATTTATGTGTCGGACAGGAAGCGTCAGCTGTTGGATCGATTGCCGTATTAAAGAATGAAGATAAGATCGTCAGCACACACCGTGGACATGGTCACTGTATTGCAAAAGGTGCAGAGGTCAATAAAATGATGGCAGAACTATTCGGACGTGAGACTGGCTATTGTAAAGGAAAAGGCGGCTCGATGCATATTGCTGATTTAGAAAAAGGGAACCTTGGCGCAAATGGAATCGTTGGCGGCGGTATCCCGCTGGCAACAGGCGCGGCACTTACATCTAAAATGAAACAGGAAGGCTTTGTTGTTCTTTGTTTCTTCGGAGATGGTGCCACAAATGAAGGCAGCTTTCACGAAGCGTTAAATCTTGCATCCATTTGGGATCTGCCTGTTGTGTTCATTTGTGAAAACAACCAGTACGGCATGTCTGGCCCTGTAAAAGAAATGATCAACATTGAAGACATTTCAACAAGAGCAGAAAGCTACGGAATACCAGGAAAATCGATTGATGGAAATGACATGGTCGAGATTATGAACACAGTAGATGAAGCAGTCAGCCGCGCAAGAGCTGGAGAAGGTCCATCACTTATTGAAATGAAAACGTATCGCTGGAAGGGCCACTCTAAGAGTGATGCGAAAAAATACCGTACACGTGAAGAAGAAACAGAGTGGAGACAAAAAGACGGAATCAAACGCTTTAAGTCTCTCTTGATTGAACTGAATGTTTTGACAGAAGAGCAGGCAGCGGTTTTACAGGAAGAAGCGAAACAGGAAATTGAAGCGTCTGTTGAATTCGCCAAAAACAGTAAAGAACCGTCAATCGATACACTATTAGAGGATGTATACGCCTAATTAGGAGGGGAATCACGTGACAAAAACAACAGTGAGAGAGATTTCATATTTAGAAGCCGTTCGAGAGGCTATGAGTCAGGAAATGAGAGAGAACCAAGATGTATTCATTTTAGGTGAGGATATCGGCGTATATGGCGGCGCTTTTGGGGTCACGCGCGGCATGATTGAAGAATTCGGTCCAGAGCGTGTACGTAATACACCGATCTCAGAGGCAGCCATCGCAGGAGGCGCAGTCGGAGCGGCTTTGACCGGTATGCGTCCGATTTTAGAACTTCAATTCTCTGACTTTATTACAATCGCGATGGATCAGCTTGTAAACCAAGCGGCCAAAACACGATACATGTTTGGCGGAAAAGGAAAAGTGCCGCTCGTTGTGAGAACACCAGCAGGATCAGGGACGGGTGCCGCAGCGCAGCATTCACAAAGCTTAGAAGCGTGGATGGCTCATATTCCGGGACTAAAGGTGGTTCAGCCTTCAACAGCTTATGATGCCAAAGGACTTTTAAAAGCAGCAATGGATGATGACAACCCTGTCATTTTCTACGAGCATAAGCTTTTATATAAAACAATCGGCGAAGTGCCTGAAGAGCCTTATTCGATTCCTTTAGGGAAAGCTGATGTGAAAAGAAGCGGGAAGGACGTCACGATTGTAGCAACAGCGATTATGGTACACAAAGCGTTAGAAGCGGCGAAGGAACTAGAAGCAGAGGGAATCGATGTTGAAATCATTGATCCAAGAACACTCGTCCCATTAGATGAAGAAACCATAATCGAATCTGTGAAGAAAACAGGTAAATGTATCGTGGTTCATGAGGCGGTCAAACGAGGCGGCTACGGCGGAGAGATTGCAAGTATGATAGCGGAAAGTGAAGCCTTTGACTACTTAGATGCGCCGATTAAACGACTTGGCGGTCTTGCAGTCCCAATACCATACAACCCGACACTGGAAAAAGCGGTCATTCCACAAGTACCAGATATTATTGAAGCAGCAAAAGAGCTTGTACGCTCTTAAATAAAGGGGAGAAGATCATGCCAAAAGAGATATTTATGCCGAAGCTAAGCAGTACGATGGAGATCGGAACCTTGCTTCAATGGTTTAAAGAAGAAGGAGATTCGGTTGAAATCGGTGAGCCTCTTTTTGAAATTATGACAGACAAGATCAACATCGAGGTGGAAGCCTATGATGACGGCATTTTTCTAAAGAAATACTACGAAGCTGATGATCAAATTCCAGTCAATGCTGTCATTGGATATATCGGAGAGGCAAATGAACAGGTACCAAGCGAGCCGCCAGCACAGGCAGATGAAGATTCCTCAGAAAGCGGCGAATCGTCTTCACCAGACACGGCTTCATCCAGTTCTACTGAAGCCCCAAAAACATCTAATGATAAAGTACGTGCCACGCCCGCAGCGAGAAAAACGGCAAAGGATCATCATGTGGCGATTCAAGAGGTATCTGGCACAGGGCCAAAAGGCAGAGTCCAAAAGCGGGACGTCGAGGCAGTCGTTCATTCTAGCGAGAAAGACCAGCGCGTCTCACCTCTTGCAGAAAAAGTCGCTGCTCGTGAAGGAATCGATTTAGCAGCAGTTTCTGGATCTGGCGCTCATGGCAAAATCATGAAGAGTGATGTAAAAGCAGCAGCACAAACAGCAGAGGCTTCGCCTGTGAAAACACAAAAACTAGCTGGGATGAGAAAAGTGATTGCTGATCGCATGTCACAAAGTGCCTTTACAGCACCGCACGTCACATTAACAAGTGAAATTGATATGACGAAAGCAAAAGAAGTGCGTCAGCAGCTACTGCCAGCGATTGAAAAAGAGACAGGCTACCGATTGTCGTTTACAGAAATCATCATTCATGCGGTCAGCCATGTACTCACGCGCCACCCGCATATCAATATGACATTTGAACAAAATGAGCTCCATTTCCATGAAGATGTACACATTGGTCTCGCTGTTGCAGTGAAAGACGGCTTGATGGTACCAGTCATTTCTCATGCGAATCAAAAAGGATTAAAACAACTGACAAAAGAAGCGAAAGAAATTGGCCGAAACGCACGTGATCAAAAACTGCTGCCAGACCAGCTGAAAGGTTCCACTTTTACGATTAGTAACTTAGGCATGTATGCCATTGATACCTTTACCCCGATCATTAATCAGCCGGAAGCGGCGATTTTAGGTGTAGGACGGATTCAAGATAAACCTGTTGCAGTGGATGGAGAAATTCAGGTGCGGCCAATGATGGGGGTCAGTTTATCGTTTGATCACCGAGTCGTAGATGGCGCACCAGCGGCTGCCTTTTTAACAGACCTTAAGAAAGTGCTTGAACAACCATTTGAATTGCTAATGTAGGAGATGAATCGGATGACGAAAACGTATGATCTGACAGTCATTGGCGGAGGACCTGGCGGGTATACTGCCGCCCTTCAAGCAGCTGAGCGCGGACGGAAGGTTGCTTTGATTGAAGAGGATTTTTTAGGCGGTACTTGTTTAAATCGAGGCTGTATCCCTTCAAAGACCCTGCTGAAACATGCAGAAGTGATTGAATCCATTGAAAAGGCGAAAAGCTGGGGAATCGAAACAGGTGACATGATCCTTTCCTTCGATAAAATGAGAAAGCGCAAAGATGACGTCATTGAAAAGCTCAGAGGCGGAATCGCCTTTTTATTAAAGCAAGGAAAGATTGATGTGTATAACGGCAGAGGCACAGCTGTGACAAAGCATCGGATTGAGATTGAAAAACAAGGTGGATCACAATCGATTGAAACGAAAGAACTGATCATTGCCACCGGATCTACACCGGCCATTCCGCCAATACCGGGGCTTAGAGAGATTCAATTTGATACAAGTGATACGATCTTTGACATCTCAGATATCCCAGCTTCTGTCGTCATCATTGGCGGAGGTGTCATTGGGCTTGAGCTTGCTTGTATTTTCCAGAGTCTTCAATCAAAAGTCACCATTATTGAAGCAGCACCGTCCATTATTCCGCAAGAGGATGAAGAAGCATCTAAGCTGCTAGAAAGAGAATTGAAGAAAAAGGGCATCCATATCGCGAAGAAAACCACTGTGACAGAGGTAACGGAAAGCGAAGGAGTCAAAGCGGTTCATGCAACAGATGATAAAGGGGAGACACACATCTTTACGGCGGAAAGACTGCTTGTCTGCGTTGGAAGAAGACCGAATGTATCAGCTGTTAGCCAGCTTGATCTTCAACTGGATGGTCCGTTTATCAAGGTGAATGAACATATGCAGACAAGTGCTGAGGGTGTATATGCAGTTGGGGATGTCGCTGGCGGCTATCAGCTGGCTCATGCGGCGATGGCAGAGGCAGCCGTTGCAGTCAGCAATATTTGCGGCGTGTCTGAAAAAATGAATGCTTATATTATGCCTAGATGTATTTATACATTACCAGAGGTAGCAAGTGTCGGTTTTACGGAGAAAGAGGCAAAAGCCAAAGGGCTTCACGTACAAACAGAACGATTTGATTTAGCGGCAAGCGGTAAAGCGCTAGCGGCAGGTGTTCAATCAGGCTTTATTAAATTGGTGTACGATACAGCATATGGTGAAGTGATCGGCGCGACGATGGTTGGTCCGCATGTCACAGAGATGATTTCAGAAGCTTCCTCCTTTATGTATTTAGAAGGAACAGCAGAAGAGATGGCGAAAATGATTCATCCGCATCCGACCATCTCAGAAGGTTTTTATGAAGCAGCTCTTGATATCGTGAGTAAGCTGAGAAAATAAATGCCAAACAAGGGATAGGGAGGAGATGCATGTGCACGTCCAGCTTCATCAGAAAGCGGCACTTGTGACAGGTAGCACAGATGGATTTGGAGAAGCCATCTGCCTGGCTTTAGCCCGGGCAGGTGCACATGTTTTTTTACACACATTTTATGATGAATCAAAGGCTAGATCCATTTATGAAGACATTCAAAAAATGGGCGGTCAGGCGAGTATCATCATGAACCCGCTAGAAACACCGCGTGATGCCACGCGTATGCTGAGGCAAGTGATCGATACATGCGGGAAACTAGATATTTTGGTCAATCAAGCAGCGCAAGGAGCGGAAGCGGAGCTTGATGCCGCTCACCCTGATAAATGGGTGGACGAAGTGGAATCAGCTGTGAATACTGTCTTTCTTTCCAGTCAAGCCGCCGTATGGCACATGGTGGACCAGAAGCAAGGCTGTATTATTAATATATCGTCATCAGGCAGTATTACAGGTGATGGCGGGATCTCACATGCTACATCGAATTCTATGCTGAATGCCATGACAAAAGGGCTGGCGCGAGAATTTAAAGACAAAGGTATCCGTGTGCTCGCCCTATTGCCGCCTCCTCTCCATTTGGTTCCTGACACAGAGCAAATCAAGGAGACTGTGGCCCATATGACGGTCTTTTTAAGTACATCATATGGCGCTTTTACAGATGGTGCAGCGATTATGCTTGATGGGGGTGAGAGTGCTGGCTAATGATCAAAAACCAGTTCTCATCGTTGGTGGTGCCCAAGGGATTGGAAAGGAAATTGCCGAGCGTTTTTTAAAAGAAGGGCACAGAGTCGCTGTGTCCGATATAGATGAACAAGGACTTTCGCTTTTAAAAAAACAGCATTCTCAGCTGCTGACATTTCAAGCTGACGTTTCATCGTGGGAAAGTGTTCAGCAGATGATCTCAGCAGCTGAAAGGGAGCTCGGCGGCATTGCTCATCTTGTGTATTCAGCAGGGATGACAAAATCACTTCCTTTTTTAGAAGTTGATTTTTCACTTTGGAAAAAGACACTTTCTGTGAACTTGTATGGTCTTTACTATTGCATCAAAGCGTCGGCACCTTATATATGTGAGCGGCAAGAAGGAAGCATTGTCATGATTGGATCAGGATCTGCTATAACTGGCTCAGGCGGCGGTATTCAGTATTACGCCTCAAAAGCAGGTGCTTTTGGCCTGATGCGTTCGCTTGTAAAGGAATTAGGGGCACACCATGTACGTATCAATGTGATTACACCCCGTGTGATTGAATCTCAAATGCTTGATACGCTCTATCCTACTGAGGAGGAGAAAAAGCAGCTGCAATCGCTTATACCTGTTGGGAGATTAGGAAGACCTGAGGATATCGCAGGACTCACTTTATTTCTCACAAGTGACGAGGGAAGCTATTTGCACGGACAAATTATCCTGCTAGACGGCGGGAGAACGTATCAGCCGAAATATACGGAGGGAAAAAGAGCGGAGAGGTAATCGCTCTTTTTGTCATTTTCGTAACAATTGTTCCAATTAGAAACGAATGTTTGGTATACTGGGAATCATAGTATATTAAAAGGATGATGTCACATGCTGAATTGGGAAGAAAGACGACAGCTCGTCAAAGTTGCTCATCTTTATTATACAGACGGGTGGACGCAGCAGGAAATCGCAAAAAAGCTCAATGTCTCAAGACCAGTCATTTCAAAGCTCTTACAAAAAGCAAAAGATGTGGGAATCGTTGAGGTGTACATTAAAGACGAAAGTATTCATACGGTGGAGCTGGAAAAGCAGTTAGAAACAACGTTTCAATTAACAGATGCTGTCGTTGTCCCAAGTGTCGGGACAATGTCTGAGATGGTGAAACGGGCAGTCGGTCAAGCAGGCGCCTATTATCTATCTAAAAACATGAAAGATGCGGAGAAAATCGGCATTTCATGGGGAACCACACTGGCTGAGCTTGTAAAGGAATACCCGTTTGAGCGAAGAAACGATGTGAAGGTCATTCCTTTAGAGGGCGGAATGGGCAGGCAGGCAGTCGACATTCATGCCAATCAGCTGGCATATGAGCTGGCAAAGAAAATGAATGGCACGTGTTCCTATTTATATGCCCCAGCGATTTTAGAAACAGAAGAATTAAAAGAGCGGCTTATGGCAATGCAGGATATAGAAGCTGTGCTTGAAGAAGGTAGAAATGTAGATATTGCCCTCATCGGTATTGGCAACCCGCATAAAGGTTCAACGTTAAAAACAGTTGGTTACTTAAAAGAAGAGGATTTATCTGGTTTAAGGCAATCAGGGGCTGTTGGTGATATTGGCTTTCGTTTCTTTGACGGTCAAGGCAAACCTGTCCAAGATGAACTGAACCAAAAGGTCATTGGTTTATCACTGGAGCAGTTAAAGAGTGTCAAAACGGTCATCGCTGTTGTAGAAGGAACCCATAAAGCTGAAAGTATTTTAGGGGCTTTAAATGGCGGATTCATTCAAGTGCTGGTGACAGACGAACTAACGGCGGCAGCCATTTTAAAGGAAGCTTCCGTCCAATAAACGGCTGATAGCAATCGAATTGTATAAAAAGAGCAACATCAAACGAGAAAGGAGCTGTGTATCTTGAAGAAAACCGAAATGGAAGCAAACCTACATTGTACTCGGTGCCAAGAAGAGACCCTCCACAGCATCGTTTATGTGAATGATCAGATGAAAAGCGTTGAGTGTACAGAGTGTCATCAGAAGATCAGTGTGCAAGTCGACATCATGAAGGAATTTTACAAAGAAGTATACGAAAAAATTGCCACAAAGCCGAAGCGGATGACGCAGGAATATAAGGCGAATTTGAATGGGTTTATCTCAAGACTCCCAATCCGCGTGCTTAGTAAGCCATACCGGCTCATGAGATATTTAAACGAATCATACAAAGTGATCAAGCAATATAAAAAATAGCAGAGCGCTGTTTAGCGCTCTGCTTTTTTCATATAATAATAAATAGGCAGTCCAGCAATCCCGATCAGCATGGAGATTAGACAGCTTTTCCAGTCGGTGATCATGGTGCTGATTAAGACGAATAAAGAACCGATAATCGCAACGATCGGTGTGAGCGGGTAAAGTGGTACGCTATAAGCACGCTCCATTCCGCTATTTTGTTTTCTCAGCTTAAAGACTGCGAAAAAGGCCATGACATAAAAGATGTAGATCATGAAGATCGAAACCTCTGACAGCTTTTCTGGATTACTGACGATCATAAACACAATGGCGATCAAAATTTGCACAAATACAGCAATCCAAGGTGTTTTGAAGGTAGGGTGAATACGCGAAATCGCGTTTGCGAAAGGAATTTGCTTTCGTTCAGCCATCGCGAAAATCACACGTGGGAATGAAAGAACCTTTCCGTTCAAACAGCCAAAGATACTAATGATGATTCCGATACTAATGATCTTACCGCCGATTGGTCCAAAGAGCATTGTTGCAGCAGTACTTGTCGCATTTTCACCTAGCTGGACGATTTGATCTGCTGGTAACACGTGCAAAAGAGCGACATTAATAAAGAGATAACAAGCCGTGACGATTAAAATCCCGCCTGCCATTGCACGAGGAAGCAGCTTCTCTGGGTTTTTCATTTCACCGCCAAGTGCTGCAAGCAATATCCAGCCATCATAGGCAAACAACGTAGCCAAAATCGCTGCACCGAAGTTCATTTGAGCGATACTCTCGTTGACAGCCATAAAGATATTTTCGTTTCCTTTCCATAAGCCAAACACAATAATAGCGACAATCGGGACAAGCTTTCCGATGGTGGTCAGCCCTTGTACAAAACCGCCGTATTTCGTTCCCATAATATTGATCAAACATAAAAATAAAACAGTAATAATGCCAATTGTTGTCGACCATAAAGAAGAAAGAGAAAATAAATTGGCTAACAATGAACCAAAATAAAGACCGAGCGCACCAATGATGGCAGGTCCGTAAATGATAATCTGCACCCAGCCGCATAAGTAGCCCCAAAACTCACCATACACTTCTTCAAGATAAGCGTACAATCCGCCAGTCCGAGGGATTTGTGTACCAATTTCAGCAACAGTCAGTCCGCCTGCAAGGGTTAAAATTCCACCTAGCAGCCAAGCAAATAAGGCGATGTCTGAGCTTCCTGAATAGGAAAGGACGTTGCCTGGCTTCATAAAGACGCCGGACCCGATAATGGTCCCGATGACAAGAGATAGGGCAAAAAATAAGCCGATGTCCTGTTTTAACGCTGGTTGTTCTTTGTTCATTACACACGACCTCCTGCATCACTTTCGTACGTTACTGTGACATGTATTTTGTTCATTGTAATACGATTTTAGGAAAACAAGAATTAAAAAAATTTTCTGATTTTCGCATTTGTATTTAAAAGTGTTCGTTTATTGGAGATATCAGGATGAACGTTGCTTTAAAAACGAACGATAAAAGATTATTTTTGATTTAATGTTAATTTTACCGTCAGAAACCGAACTTCTAGCCAAATGGTTGACTTTTCTTGAAAAATGACCTATTTTATTCATAAGGGTATTATCTTGAATTCGAGATATTTTGAAATAGGAGTGAACGTAATGAAAATCAATGGGATTCACCACGTATCTGCATTAACAGCCAATGCTCAAAAAAATGTTGATTTCTACCGCCAGATTCTTGGCTTAAAACTTGTAAAGAAAACTGTCAATCAGGATGACCCTTCTATGTATCATTTGTTTTATGGAGATGAGGTTGCTTCACCGGGTACGGAGCTCACCTTCTTTGAAATTCCAATGCTTGCCCGTCGTTTGAAAGGAACAAACGCCATCACAAGCACAGGCCTTCTCGTTTCTTCTGAAGAAGCACTTTCATTTTGGGAAAAGCGGTTTGATGAGACAGGTGTGCAGCAAGAAACGGCTTCCTTGAGAGGCGGAAGACCTGCCTTGCGTTTTCAAGATCCAGAAGGGCAGCAGCTATTTTTAACAGTAGAACCGAACGCACAAGAAGCGGGTTCACCGCCAGTGCATGACGATATTCCGGCAGAGTTTGCAATTAGAGGTTTGGGTCCAGTTGAATTAACCGTTGCAGAAGCGGACAAAACGATCCGTGTTTTAACAGACATCCTTGGCTTCACTGAAAGAGCGCGTGAACAATCAAATGACGGTGAGATCGTGACCATTTTTGAGTCAGGAAATGGCGGTGCTGGAACAGAAATTCATGTGATCGAAAAAGCTGAAGGACCTTCTGAGCGTTCCGGCAGAGGAAGTGTGCATCACGTAGCTTTTCGCGTGGAAGATGCAGAGGAGCTGGAAAAATGGTATGACAAAATATCAAAAGCAGGCTTCACGAACTCAGGTGTTGTGGAACGTTTCTACTTTAAAGCCCTTTACTTTAGAGAGCCGAATGGTATTTTATTTGAAATTTCAACAGACGGCCCTGGGTTTACAGTCGATGAAGGGATAGATGAGCTTGGTGATCAATTAGCCCTTCCGCCATTTCTAGAGCACAAACGAGCAGAAATAGAACAAAGATTAACGCCAATTCAGTCATCATAAAAAAAGCAGCTCATTCATGAGCTGCTCAGCGAGTAGACAAACCCTCGCATTCTTTGTCAGGGCTGTGCTCCGGTACTCACGAATGTTCAATTCGCTCCGTTCCGGTGCTCGCCTTTCCTAGACTGCAAAGGTTTTCTATCACGCTGAAAAGAAGACAAAGGGCTAAAATCAAGATGATTTTAGCCCTTTGTCAACAATCTGGGCAGCTCATGATGAGCTGCTTTTTGCTTTAGGAACTTACCTGCTTAGATTCAGATTGTATTAATGTAACCTTCTTTGTTTCTTCTTTTCCGTTTCGAATGAGTGTGATGCTCACGGTGTCTCCTACTTTTGTATTCGTGTATAGCTCATGACGTAATTCACTTCCGGTTTTGATTTGTTTCCCATCGATGGCGGTAATGACATCCTCTGACTTAAAGCCAGCTTTGGCGGCAGGTGAGCCTGCGGCGATTTCTTTGACGTACACACCTTTATCCCGCTGACTATTTTTGAGCCCGAGTGTTTCTTTCTGATACACATCTGGGACTTGTTCGAGATCCAGCATGCTGATGCCGATATATGGACGTTCAATCTTTCCTTTTGCGAGAAGCTGATCGGCGATTGGTTTGACATCATTGATTGGAAGTGCGAATCCAATGCCTTCAACACCTGTTTCAGAGATTTTCATACTCGTGATCCCCACAACCTTTCCGTCTGTCGTAAGAAGCGGGCCGCCGCTATTACCTGGGTTAATGGCTGCATCTGTTTGAATGACATTAATGCTGCTTTCGCCTGCTGATGTGTTCATAGAGACTGTTCGGTCGACACCGCTGACAATTCCTTGGGTCACGGTTCTTGATAGATCTTCACCAAGCGGGTTTCCAATTGCGATGACGGTTTCCCCAGCACGCAGCGAGGAGGAATCGCCTAATGCCGCGACCTTTGTCACATGACTGCTGCTAATTTCTACAACTGCTAGGTCAGTCAGCGGGTCAGCTCCGACTAATTTACCTTCAACGGTTTTGCCATCGTGCAAGGAGACCGTTAGTTTATTTGCCCCTTCAATGACGTGGTTGTTTGTTAAGACATAGGCTTTACTTCCGGATTTTTTGAAAATCACTCCTGAGCCTGTACCTGTTTTTTCCTCTTGACTGCTTTTATTTTGCTGTGACTCATCAAAAGGTGTATTGAAATCGCCAAAGCTCATGTCTGTTTGACTTTGCGCTTGATAGTTTGTAATGCCGACAATGGCTGGCGCTACATCTTCGACCATGCTTGAGATGTTGCTTGATGAATGTGATGTTTGGACGGCGGTTGTTTTTGACGATTTGGCACTTGTATCATTTGTCGATACAGCTTCTGTTTTTGCTGCTGAATTGTTTGCTGTGTTGTCTGATGCGTGCTGGGCATATGGCGTAAGGATGTAGACACCTAATGCTAGCGTACCACCCACAATGCCGCTGACGAATGGCTTAAACCAGCCACTGGGCTTCTTCTTTTGTTTTTGTGGCTGTTCAATTGTTTGAAGTTCATGAGAAGGGTGTTTTTCATTTTTGTGATGTGTCATTCGAATCACTCTCTTTCTTCAATTTTTCATGTATGGTTCGATGGGGTTTACCTTATGTGGTGGATACTGACTATATCGTAAGAAAAAAGTGTGGGATAAAAATGAAAACAATGTGGGAAATTGTTAAAATAAGTAGTGAATCTAAGCAAAATAGAGGAGATTAAACTGTGGAGACAATTGGAATGATTGGATATGGAAGCATGGCTGATATGATGGTGCAAAAATGGCTGGAAAAAGAGGTACTCAATGCCCATCAAATCATGATCCATACAAGAAGTGAAACGGACCGCCTGCATCAGCTCAAAGACAAGCATCAAGAAATAAATATCTGCTCATTAGACGAACTTTCTGCCTCATGTGATGTACTTTTTGTCTGCGTGCCGCCGCTTGTTGTACTTGATGTGCTCGATCAACTGCCTTCAGCAGCCAAATCGGTACATATTGTGTCAGTAGCCGCGGCTGTGACGTTAGACAAGTTATCAAAGCATACGACTCAACCAGTTTCCAGATACATCCCAACGCTCACGTCAGCTGTTGGAACGGGCGTATCCCTCGTTGCGCATGGTGAAACCGCAGGTCAGGAAGAAAAGGCGCGTTTGCACCGTCTCCTTTCAGCTTTTAGCATCGTCCGTGAAGTAGAGGAAGACCGGTTTGATGCGGCGAGTAACTTGACGAGCTCCTCTCCTGGTTTTATCGCTGCTCTTTTTGAAGAAATGGCGAGAGCGGCTGTGAGAAATAGTGAGCTTTCCTTAGAGGAAGCGTATGAATTTTTAACGTATGCCCTCTTAGGCACAGGTCAAGTCCTTGTAGAACGCGGCCTCACCTTTGCTGAAACCGTCGATAGAGTGGCGACAAAAGGGGGCATTACAGGTGAAGGTGCTGAGGTCATTCAAAAGCAGGCACCTCAGATGTTTGATGATCTATTTACACAAACCATGAAGAAATATGAACAGCTGAAATCACAGATTAACGAAGCTGACAAACACCACTAAAGACATAGTTAGTGGTGTTTTATTTGTTAAAAAAATCCTTTGTCATAAAGCCTTTTGACCTGTATTATCTGAGTCTAATTTCCTTATTTTCAGACATTGTATTGAAAAATCAATCAAGTAATCATATAATTTTTTAGAAAATTTAGAAAAATATACACAAATTTTAAGTTTAATTAAAGGGGGATGGGGATGAAGCTCTATGTATCTGTCGATATGGAGGGGATTACTGGTCTAGCTGATCATACATTTGTCGATGCCCGTCAGCACAATTATGAACGGGGCAGAAAGATCATGACGGGTGAAGTGAATGCCTGTGTAGAGGCACTTCTTCAGCATGGCGCAACCGATATTTTGGTCAATGACAGTCATTCTAAAATGAATAATCTTTTGATCGAAGAGCTGCATGAAGAGGCTGCTCTTATATCTGGTGACGTCAAGCCTTATTCCATGGTGCAAGGATTAGATCAAACCTATGACGCTGCTGTTTTTTTAGGCTATCATGCGAGGGCATCTATGAAAGGCGTGATGTCTCACAGTATGATTTTTGGTGTCAGACATTTTTACATAAATGATCACCCAATTGGTGAAATGGGCTTTAATGCGTATGTCGCAGGCTACTATGGTGTGCCGGTGATTCTTGTTTGCGGAGATGATCAAGCAGCACTTGAAGCGGAAAAGCTGATGCCTGGTGTGAAAACAGTAGCAGTGAAAGAGACCATATCAAGGTCTGCTGTGAAATGTTTCACGCCTGCCAAAGTCAATCAACAAATCTCGCAGCAAGTGGAAGCCGCAATGAAACAGATTCATCACATCAAGCCACTGACGCCTCCTGATCAGCCGCTGCTGAAGATTGAGTTTGCCAATTATGGACAAGCTGAATGGGCGAATTTAATGCCGGGTACTGCCATCATAGAAGGAACAACAACGGTGACGTATCAAGCAGAGAATATATTAGAAGCCTACCAAGCGATGCTTGTCATGACAGAGCTTGCCGCACGTACAACATTTTGTTAAGCGAGGGGGAGACGGCAGATGACCAGCTTTATGCTCAAGCGTTTTATTGCGATGATTGCCACGATCTTAACGATTACGACTTTAACGTTTATTTTAATGAAGGTCATCCCAGGATCGCCCTTCAATGAAGAACGAAATACAAACGAAACCGTCCAGCGAAACCTCGAAAGCTACTATCACTTAGATGAACCACTGTATGTTCAATATGTCATCTATTTAAAATCCATCGTTACCTTTGATTTTGGTCCTTCCATTAAAAAGCCTTCAGAAAGTGTCAATGATCTATTGGCAAGAGGCTTCCCAGTCTCATTAGAACTTGGTCTTATCTCAATATTGATTGCTGTCATCTCCGGCATCCTGCTGGGGGTCATGGCTGCCCTCCGGCATAATGGCTTGATTGATTATATCGCCATGACCATTGCTGTTTTCGGTATATCCATTCCAAACTTTATCTTTGCTACCTTATTAATTCAGCAGCTTGCTGTGAATTTGAAACTCTTTCCTACAGCGATGTGGACAAGTCCGATGCACATGGTGCTGCCAACCATCGCTCTTGCTGTCGGTCCAATGGCTATTATTGCCCGTTTAACAAGATCGAGCATGATTGAAGTGCTGTCTCAGGACTATATTCGCACCGCCAAGGCAAAAGGACTTTCTCCCTTTAAAATTGTATTTAAACATGCGCTTCGGAATGCGCTTTTGCCTGTTGTGACCATTCTTGGGACACTTGTCGCAAGCATTTTAACTGGAAGTTTTGTCATTGAAAAAATATTTGCGATTCCTGGAATGGGAAAATACTTTGTCGAGAGTATTAACAACCGTGATTATCCTGTCATCATGGGGACCACTGTTTTTTACAGCATTATTTTAATCACACTTCTTTTCATTGTCGATGTGGCGTATCGCCTGCTTGATCCAAGGATTCAGCTGCATCAGAAAGGAGGAAAGGCATGAGTATACACCTACAGCAGGATCAACCGAATCCGCATCATGAAGTGCCGGACGAATGGTTTTCTCCGAGAGAGCAAAAGAAAACGGAGGCCCATGCCATTAAAAGACCCTCTCTTTCGTATTGGGCAGACACATGGAGACGACTGAAGCAAAATAAGCTTGCGATGTTTAGTCTATCGGTATTGATTTTTCTTTTTATCATGGCGCTATTAGGTCCATTGCTTGCACCTAATAGCGTGACAGAACAGCGTCTTTCGATGCAAAATCTGCCGCCATCCGCTGCTCACTGGTTCGGAACGGATGAGCTTGGACGAGATGTGTTCACTCGTACATGGTACGGGGCACGTATTTCGTTATTTGTAGGCGTCATGGCAGCCCTTATTGATTTTGCCATCGGCGTGATTTATGGAGGGATTGCCGGTTATAAGGGGGGGAGATATGACCATGTCATGATGCGAATCGTCGAGGTGCTCTACGGTCTTCCTTATTTACTTGTTGTCATTTTATTAATGGTCCTGATGGGGCCAGGGCTTGTCACCATTATTGTAGCGCTCACTGTCACCGGATGGATTGGAATGGCAAGAATCGTAAGAGGTCAAGTTCTTCAGCTGAAAAGCCAGGAATATGTCCTTGCCTCAAAAACCTTTGGTGCAAAGAGCCTGCGTATCATTCGCCGCAACCTGCTGCCGAATACGATGGGGCCGATTATCGTTCAGATGACCTTGACTGTGCCGACCGCGATATTTGCTGAAGCGTTCTTAAGCTTTCTTGGTTTAGGCATTCAAGCACCGTTTGCAAGCTGGGGCGTGATGGCCAATGATGCGCTGCCGACAGTGCTGTCAGATAATGGACATTGGTGGCGTTTATTTTTCCCTGCGTTTTTTATTTCACTCACGATGTTTTGCTTTAACAATTTAGGTGATGGCTTGCAAGATGCGCTTGATCCGAAGATGAAGAGGTGATGGCGCTTTGAAAAAAGTTCTACAAATCATCGATCTGCACGTCAGTTTTCGGACATATGGCGGCTCAGTTCGAGCGGTACGCGGAGTGAATGTGGATGTATATGAAAAAGAAACCCTTGCTATTGTGGGAGAATCAGGCTGCGGGAAAAGTGTGACTTCACAAAGCATTATGAGGCTGCTGCCAGCTTACAGCGCTCATGTTGATCAGGGAGAAATCTGGTTTGAAGACCGCAATTTGCTGTCATTATCTGAAAAAGAAATGCGCGCCATACGAGGTGTCGATATCTCGATGATCTTTCAAGATCCAATGACCGCACTGAACCCAACCTTGACAATAGGCGACCAGCTCATGGAGGCGGCAAAGGAGCATCAAAAGCTGACGAAAAAAGAAGTGAAAGAAGCCGCCATTCGAATGCTTGATTTGGTCGGCATTCCGCAGCCGAAGGAAAGGTTAAAGCAATACCCTCACCAGTTCAGCGGGGGAATGAGGCAGCGGCTCATGATTGCCATGGCACTGATTTGCGAGCCAAAAGTGCTGATTGCAGATGAACCGACGACCGCGCTGGATGTGACCATACAGGCACAAATATTAGAGCTGTTTAAAGAGATTCAGAGAAAAACAGGTGTCACCATTATTTTAATCACACATGATTTAGGGGTCGTCGCCCAAGTCGCAGACCGAGTGGCGGTCATGTACGGAGGGAAAATGGTGGAGGTCGGAACGAGGCGAGATATTTTTTACAGTCCGCAGCATCCTTATACAAAAGGACTTCTACAATCCGTTCCAAGACTTGATATGAAAGATAAACTCATTCCAATTGAAGGAAGCCCGCCTGATTTATTTGCGCCGCCAAAGGGCTGTCCGTATACAGATCGATGTCCGGCCGCCATGAAGGTGTGTGATCATATCATGCCGCACGAAACGCAGCGGTCACCTACCCATACAGTGCATTGCTGGCTCCAAGATGAGCGAGCGAATCAAACGGTTTTATCTTCAACACAAAGGGGGAGTTTTTGATGAGAAAAAAAGGGTGGATCATCAGTGTATGTTTGTTCACGATCATGCTGCTCGCAGGATGTACAGCCAATGAGCAAGCAGGGAAAGGATCATCAAGCAATCAGGGTGAAAAGAAAGTGTTAACCTTAAATAACGAAAACGAACCGACGTCGTTTGATCCGCCGATTGGTTTTAATAATGTATCGTGGCAAGGACTCAATAACTTAATGGAGGGGTTAACAAGACTGAATGAAAAGCACGAACCATCTCCTGCAATGGCGGAAAAATGGGAGATATCAGAGGATGGAAAAACGTACACGTTTCATTTAAGAGATGGCATCAAGTGGTCAAATGGTGATCCAGTAAAAGCGAGTGATTTTGAATATGCGTGGAAGCGGCTGCTTGATCCGAAAACAGGTTCTTCTGCATCGTTCTTAGCGTACATGATTGAAGGCGGAGAGGCATTTAACAGTGGAAAAGGCAAGAAAGAAGACGTGAAAGTCAGCGCTGTAAATGACAAAACGCTTAAGGTCACACTGGCTTATCCGCAGAAATCGTTCTTAAATATGACCGCAAACCCTGCCTTTTTCCCAGTCAATGAACAGGTAGCTAAGAAGGATCCAAACTGGGCAAAAGACGCCAAAACCTTTGTCGGAAATGGACCGTTCAAGCTGACAGAGTGGAAGCATGATGAGAGTTTCACAATGGAAAAAAGTGAGACGTATTGGGACAAAAAAACAGTCAAGCTGGATCAAGTGAAGTGGCTGATGATCAGTGATCGAAACACAGACTATCAAATGTATCAATCAGGAGATTTAGATACTGCCTTTGTTCCAGCAGAGCAAAGTGAAAATCTGCTGAAAAATAAAGATGTACAAATTGAAGACCAGGCTGGATTGTTCTTTTATCGTCTGAATGTGAACATAGAACCATTTCAAAATAAGAACATTCGCAAAGCTTTTCAAATGGCGATCAACCCGCAAGATATTGTGGATTATGTGACGAAAAATGAAGAGAAGCCTGCACGCGCTTTCGTCTCGCCAGGCATCCTAGATTCAAAGGGTGAGGATTTCAGAGAAGCTGGCGGTGATCTTGTGAAGAATGATAAGAGTGAAGCTGCGAAGCTATTAGAAAAAGGGCTGAAAGAAGAGAATTATTCGAAACTGCCAGCCGTCACATTAACATACAGTACAAAGCCTGAGAACAAGAAAAAAGCGGAAGCTATCCAGCAGCAGCTGAAAGAAGCGTTAGGTGTAGATGTGAAGCTTGCGAACATGGAAGCCAATGTATTTGCAGAAGATCAAAAGGCGCTGAAATTCCAATTCTCACAAAGTTCATTTTTAGCAGACTATGCAGATCCGATCAACTTCCTAGAGAGCTTCCAAACAGGGAATGCCATGAACCGGACAGGATGGTCTAATGATACCTATGATCAGCTGATCAAAAAAGCGAGCCAGGAAGCAGACGAACAAAAGAGAAACAGCATCCTTCATGATGCAGAGGCACTTCTCATTGAAGAAGCACCGATCATTCCGATTCATTTTTATAACCAAGTCCATTTACAAAAAGAAGGCGTGAAGGGAATTGTCCGCCACCCCGTTGGGTATATCGATTTGAAATGGGCACAGGTAGATGGAGAGTGATATTAGGATCAAAAGACGCTTTTAGATAAAAGCGTCTGTTCCTTTATTCGTTCATGTTATGAAGCAGAAACCCATAGATTGAAAGAAACAAAGAGAAAGAGGGGATATGGCATGAGCCAGCTGCCAGTGGCACTTCAAACAGGGGATACGGTGGGGATTATTGCACCAGCAAGCCCGCCTGATGAGCTGAAATTAGCAAAAGGGATTGCCTTTTTAGAAAGCCTCGGGCTAAAGGTGAAAAAAGGAAAGTATATCGACTGCCGGTATGGGTATTTAGCAGGCTATGATCATGAAAGAGTGGAGGATCTTCATCGCATGTTTCAAGATCCAGAAGTGAAGGCGGTTATTTGTGCTTGCGGAGGATACGGGACTGGAAGACTTGCGGAAGCCATTGACTATGACCTCATTCGCCGGAATCCAAAAATCTTTTGGGGCTATAGTGATATTACGTTTTTACATACGGCCATCCAGCAGCAGACCGGTCTTGTGACCTTTCATGGTCCAATGCTTTCCTCTGATGTGGGACTTGAAGAGGTCCATCCGTATACGAAGGATACCTTTTTGCAGCTGTTCACACCGAAAGCCTTTACGTATGCACATCACTTGTCACCCCTTCATACCTTTTATCCTGGCACCGCTTCAGGTGAGATTGTAGGAGGGAATCTTGCCGTCATCGTGACAACACTTGGTACACCTTTTGAAATCGATACGAAGGGAAAGCTTTTGTTCATTGAAGATATTGACGAAGAGCCCTATAAAATCGATCGAATGATGCAGCACCTCACATCTGCTGGAAAATTGGATGATGCGGCTGGATTCATCATTGGAGATTTTCATCAATGTGAGCCAAAAAAGAAAGATCAGTCCCTCACATTGAATCAAGTATGGGACACCTATATTGTGCCGCAAAAGAAACCTGCACTTGGGGGCTTCCGGATCGGTCATTCTTCGCCGAACTTTGCCATTCCAATGGGCACGCAGGCTGCACTAGATGCGACAGGAAAAAAACTGCACATTTCTCCAGGCGTTGCAGCGAAAGAGGCGATCAAATGAAAATCGTCGATGTTCGTACATGCAGAATGAGTGTACCGCTAAAAAAGCCTTTTAAAACCGCTTTACGAACGGTGTATGATGCAGCATCTCTGATCGTTATCATCACATATGATCAAGGTGATGTCAGCTACGGAGAGGCAGTCCCGACAACGGTGATTACAGGTGAAACGCTGGAAAGCATCGACTATGCCATCTGCGAAGTGATCAGACCGATTTTGCTCGGGGTTTCCTTGTCAGGGTATGAACAAATTTTTTCTCGTATGAACCGCGTGCTCGCTTGCAACACAAGCGCAAAGGCAGCGATTGACATGGCCATTTATGATGGCTTAGCGAAGCAGGCAGGACTTCCGCTTTATCAATACCTTGGCGGATATCGCAGTCAGCTTGAAACCGATTATACGGTCAGTGTAAACCGGCCGCTTGAGATGGCGGAAGATGCGAAGCAATACGCAGCTGAAGGCTTTCAGACGTTAAAGATCAAGGTGGGAAAAGATGACATAGACACGGATATTCAGCGTATTAAGCGAATTCGAGAAAAGGTCGGGCCGGATATTCAGATCAGGCTCGATGCGAACCAAGGATGGACGTGGAAGGAAGCGGTCATAGCCATTCGGAAAATGGAGGCGCTGAATATCGAACTAGTAGAGCAGCCGGTTCCGAAAGAAGATATCGAAGGCCTGCGCCGTGTGACAGAAGCAACAGATACATTGATTATGGCAGACGAAAGCATTTTCAGTTTTCATGATGCGATCAAGGTGCTTGAAACGAGAAGCTGTGATCTGATCAATTTAAAATTAATGAAATCAGGCGGCATAAAAGAAGCCCTAAAAATAAATGCTCTAGCAGAAGCATACGGCGTAAAGTGCATGGTTGGCAGTATGATTGAGTCAAAACTTGGCATTACAGCAGCCGCTCATCTCGCCGCAAGCCAGCCGAATATCACCCGCTACGATTTTGATGCCCCGCTGATGCTGCAAGAGGACATGATAGAAGGTGGAATCGTGTACAAAGGAAAAGATATATTTTTTCCGCCGCAACATGGGTTAGGCATTCAAGGGGTGAAAGGAGTCTCATGATGGTATTTGAATCAAAGGTTCCAGTTGCGAACGTATGGACAGCGCCGCAGTCACCGAGAGAAATCGATCAAAAGGTACTTCAGGGTTCCTTTAAGATCCAAGAGTGGATTGACCAGCAGACATATGAAGAAAAACTGGCTTTATGTGAAGAAAATCTGATCCAGTCGCAAGTACTGCTCGGCGAACGAGTCATTGGATTAGAAGAGACAGACGGCTGGATGAAAGTCGTCATTCCGCAGCAGGCCAGCCGGAAACATCCGCAAGGCTATCCTGGCTATATACCTGCTAACCAACTACAGCAAGTTACAGAAGGAAGTGCGCCAGCTGCATCTCATATCGTTTGTCAGAAAAAAGCCATGCTCTATCGAAACGGGCAAGCGGACATGGAGATTAGTTTTTTAACAGAGCTGGCAGCTATAGAAGAAACGAGTGATCGCTTTCATGTGGTGACCCCAGCAGGGACAAGAGAAATTAACAAAGCAGATGTGCAGCCAGTTTCATCCATTTCCTCTATGACCGGCAAAGATGTTGTAGACACGGGGAAACAATTTATTGGTCTTTCGTATTTATGGGGGGGCATGAGCAGCTTTGGCTATGATTGTTCGGGCTTTGCTTACAGCATGTACAAAGCGTGCGGATATCTTTTGCCGAGAGACGCAAGTGACCAGGTAGTGCAAGGAACACCGGTCGCATCAAGCCATTTAGAACCAGGCGACTTACTGTTTTTCGCAAATGACAACGGAAGGGGAGCTGTCCGCCATGTTGGGATCTACGCAGGTGACGGTATGATGCTTCACTCGCCTAAAACCGGCAGGGAAATTGAGCTGCTTTCCCTATCTGGCTCTTCATATGAAAAGGAGTGGGCAGGTGCAAGACGATATTTGCCAAGCGAGAGGAGGAATGGTCATGGCAGTTGAACCACTTTTACAAGTAAACAATCTCAAAAAATATTTTCATCTATCGAAAGGAAGAACGTTAAAAGCGCTAGACGGTGTCTCTTTTCAGCTGAAACAAGGCGAAACGTTTGGTCTCGTTGGCGAGTCTGGCTGCGGAAAATCCACACTTGGAAAAGTGCTCATGCGTCTTTATGAACCGACAGATGGGGAAGCCTTATATGAAGGGAAAAGCCTTCATCACCTTTCTCAAAAAGAATCATTTGATTTTAATCGGCAAATTCAAATGGTGTTTCAAGATCCGTATTCCTCCTTAAATCCGCGGCTGTCTGTAAAAGATATTATGCTGGAGCCAATGGAGATTCACCACCTTTACGGAAGTCAAAAGAAAAGGATTGCCCGAGTGAAAGAACTGCTTGAAGCAGTAGGACTTAGCTATGATTTTGCCACTCGCTATCCCCACGAATTCAGCGGAGGACAGAGGCAGAGAATCGGTATTGCGAGAGCACTCGCCTTAGCGCCGAAATTTATTGTGGCAGATGAGCCAATTTCTGCACTAGATGTCTCCGTTCAAGCGCAGGTTGTGAATTTGCTGAAGAAACTACAAAAGGAGGAAGGGCTGACATTTCTCTTTATTGCGCATGACTTGTCGATGGTCAAATATATCAGCGACCGAATCGGTGTCATGTATTTAGGTCATCTCGTCGAATTGACCAGCAGTGATACGTTATATCAAACACCGCTGCACCCATATACACAAGCCTTGCTGTCTGCGATCCCCATTCCAGATCCTGACGTGGAGGACAAGCGTAAAAGATTCATTTTAAAAGGAGAAATTCCAAGTCCAGTGAACCCGCCAAGCGGCTGTGTATTTCGAACAAGGTGTCCTGCAGCGATGGATGTGTGTGCTGAAAAAAAACCAATATTACAAGCAGTAGAAGAAGGGCATGATGTCGCCTGTCATTTATACGATCGGAAATAAAAATAGGCAGATAAAAAGCCAGCAAGTAGAACAAGCTGTTCTACACGCTGGCTTTTTTAGTGGATGAACGCCGAATCGGCAATGTGCAGCATCTGAAAGAGCCGCCAGATTTAATGATTTCTGAAAAATCCACTTCAATGACAGTGTATCCGTGAGCGGTTAATGCAGCATTTGTTTGTTGATTGATGGGCAAACTGATCACTTTTTTCTGCCCAATGGATAAAATGTTTGGTCCGAGTGTGAATTGCTCTTGTTCGCTTATTTCAATCAGATCATAATGCATTTTGAGCAGGTGAAGATCCTCTTTTTTGAACGCTTCAGGATAAATTAATATCTCATCATGAGACAGAATATTCATCACACAATCGAGATGCAAAATGTGAGGAGGAAGATGAATGGGAATGATATCATGATCCGGCAGTTCTTTTTTAAGCTCATGGATAGCGGCTGGGTTTGTTCTCTTGCTCGTTCCGACAAATACGCGTGTTTGATCCACAAGTACATCGCCGCCTTCAATCGTTCCATTTGTCAGGGTAACAGTTTTCAATCCATTTCCCTGTGCCCACTCTTTTAACAATTGTTCTTCTCCTTGCCGAACTGGAGCGGCCATGCTTGAAACAAAGAGTGTATGTCCAATCGTAAACCCAATATCCCGAGTAAAGACTTGCTCAGGAAAACGGTCATTTGCCGGAAGCATGATGGGGCGTACTTGATGGTTCTTTAGGGTTTGGATCAATTGCTTATGCTGAACAACGGCTTTCATTTGAGAAATATTTTCTCTCGCAAAATGTTTCTGGGTTTCGTTGATGATCTGTTTGATTTCCATATAGATGGGACTGCATAAAAGGACTTCTTGTAAATCGTCATATTCACTCATGCATTGCGGCATTTTGTGTATTTGTTCTGCTCTCATAGAATCCATCAAATGGCCTCCTTGTTTGTTCATAGTTCTATTATTCCTCGTTCTAGTCAAGGTTGAAACATTTCCGAAAGAAAATCTCTCACAAGAGACTAAAGCAAAAAGTTTAGACAAACCTAAAAGAATAGTGTTTAATAAAAGTCGTTCCGCATTCACGAAAACAGCAAGAAGGAGCTATGATGATGAGTGAAGAAAATTTCAAATACTGCAAGGAATCGAAAGTTGTTAAAACCAGCAGGGTATTCCCTCTCGATACGAATAACCACCAAACCTTATTTGGCGGGAAATTAATGAGTTATATAGATGACATTGCATCCATCTCGGCAGCAAGACACAGCCGCAGTGAAACGGTCACGGCGTCGATGGATTCTGTTGACTTTTTAGAGCCGATTGGACAAAAAGAGTCAGTATGCTTGGAATCCTATGTGACGTGGGTCGGCACGTCTTCCATGGAAGTGTTCGTCAAAGTCATGAAAGAAAACTTGATGTCTGGAGAGCGCAGACTTGCAGCGACTTCATTTCTGACTTTTGTCTCGCTAGATGAGAACGGAAAGCCAAAACGAGTTCCACAAGTCGTACCGGAAACAGAGGAAGAAATCATGCTGCATCAAACAGCAAAACAGCGGGCAGAAGAAAGAAAAAGCCGCCGAAAGCATAGCAAGGCACTGGCTGACGCACTTGGAACAGATAAACCATGGGCGTAAAAATCACCCTTTCAGCGGTGATTTTTTTCTAGGATAGTATCTTGCATGACAAGATAGTGTGTGGTAAGATGATGCTATCTTGTGATGCAAGGTACTGGAATCGGAGGAACAAAGATGACAACATCCACACAAATGCTAAAAGGAATTTTAGAAGGCTGCCTGCTGTCGATTATTTCTGAGGGTGAGATTTATGGGTATGAAATGACAAAGAAGCTCGCGCATTACGGGTTTGATCAAATTAGTGAAGGAAGTATCTATCCGATCCTGCTGCGTATGCAAAAGGAACAGCTCGTGACCACTGTCACAAAAGCATCAGCGAGCGGACCGAAAAGGAAATACTATACGCTCACACAAGCTGGAGAACAAGCGCTCACAGGGTTTATTACCCGCTGGAGTGAGCTTTCAAAAAATGTAAACTGTTTACTACAAAAAGGGAAGTGAGATTATGGTATCAAAAGAAACAAGACACATCCTACTAGAGCTGAAATTATATCTCATATCAAAGGGAAAAAATGTGGACGAAATTGATGAGCTGATGGATGAATTGACGACACACGCGGTCGAGGCTGAAAAAGATGGTAAAACAGGGGAGGCTGTGTTTGGCGGAGATCCGCGGAGCTATGCTGATGAACTCGCAAAAGAGCTGTCAGGACACCATAAAGACTGGGTTCCATTCATCAGTGCCTTCTTAATCGGGTCTCTCTTCTACATGATTTTATCAGATGCGATCAGTCAAAGTTTATCGTATTCTTGGTATGCTTTGATTGGCTATCCGCTCGTTTTAGTGGCCAATGTCATCATGATCATTGTGATGTTTAGAGCGTCTGCCTTTCAGACAAGCCGCCGGGCATTTCTTTACTTTTGGATCTTAGGGATCTTTCAGCTGACCGCGATGGTCACAATCAAACTATTGGATCAAAAACTCGGCACACCATTACTTGTCCTGACCTCAGGTCAAAGATGGGGCGTCATCCTGCTCATGCTGCTATGTATCATTGTCTTTAATGCAATCTTAAAGGCGAATGTCGTTTCATTGATTCCGATCATCTTTTTCGGACCGCAGCTCCTATTTGAATGGATTGGCTGGACATCACCAAGCGTGCTTCTCTTGCAAAGTCTACTATCTATTGTGATCTTAATAGGGCTTGTGCTCATTGTTTTACGCCGGACGAATAAGAAAAATGAAAATACGTTGTAAAAAACAGAGCACATCTATAATCCTATAAGATGTGCTTTTCTTTTTCTAAAAAAATGTAGAAATGGTATCGTGTTTTTCATTACAATGGGAAGAGGACAAAAACGAAAAGGGGTTCTGTGCTTGGATATTTTATGGGGATATGTACTTGTGTTTGTATTGGCTGCTTTGCCTTTTTTTGAAGTGGTAGGGGTCGTTCCGTTGGCCATTTTAAGTGGCATGCATCCTGTACCGGCAGCAGTTATTGGATTCATCGGCAATTTTTTTACCGTTTTACTTCTCATTGTTTTCGTAGACCGCTTCAAAGCATGGCGGTTGAAGAGAAAAGAGGACAAAAGTGATGAAAAAGGAGAGAAAAAGCAGCTGCGGGCCAGAAGAATTTGGGAACGATATGGTCTCCCGGGATTAGCACTCGTCGGTCCTTTTATCATCGGCAGTCATTTAGCGGCGTTTATGTGCATGAGCTTTGGAACAAAAAGAAAGCAAGTCGCAGTGTGGATGACAGTTAGTTTAATGATGTGGACAGCGCTGGCAGCTAGTTTAACCGGTGCGGGATTCCATTACTTTGCCCCAGATTCAAATGGATTGTTCGGAGATATATTTAGTCAGTAAGCAAGGGGAGGATGAGAAATGCAGCATCAAACACGGACAGTGCTTGAAACAGAGCGGCTCAGGCTAAGAACGATGAATGAACATGATGCGCCATTTTTATATGATATGTTGTTCCAAGATGAAGAAGTAATGAAGTATTATCCTTCTTTGAAGGATGAGCAGCAGACGAAAGAGTGGATTGCATGGAATCAAAAGAATGACCGTATGTATCATACTTCCCTCTGGATCATTGAAGACAAAGAAACGAATGAACCACTTGGACAAAGCGGCATTGTTCTGCAAAACATTGAAGGACAAACCGAACTTGAAATCGGCTACATGCTAAAGAAAGAAGCGTGGGGAAATGGCTATGCTGCTGAAGCCGCAAAAGGCTGTCTCACCTATGGCTTTGAAGAAATGAAGGTCAGACGAATGGTCAGCTTAATACGCCCAGAGAATGAATCGTCTGTAAAGGTCGCTTTAAAAATGGGTATGAAAAAAGAAAAAACCATTTCAAAATGGGACCAAATCATTGATGTATACAGCATCATCCGTAACGAAGAAAACGGCTCGCTTACCGAATAAGCAGAGCCGTTTTTTCTTTTATATACGCTGTTCTAGCTGAAGCAAATATTTCTTCCGTTCAACCCCGCCGCCGTAGCCCCCGAGTTCACCACTTGTTTGAATGACGCGGTGGCATGGAATGATAATCGCTAATTGGTTGGCACCATTTGCATTACCAACCGCCCGGACCAAATGAGGATCGCCCAGCATCATAGCAAGCTCGCGGTAAGAACTTGTTTCGCCTGATGGAATGCGCGTGAGCAGGTCCCACACCTTCATTTGAAAAGGGGTGCCATGTAAGGAAAGTGGTACCGAGAACTGCGTGAGTTTTTTCTCAAAATATAAGGTCAATTCCTTTGCTAATTGCTGATGGACGTTTGTTTCCCCGACTAAAATACGGGCTTGATGCTTTTTTCTCATGTTCTCAATTTCCTTTTCGAGTCCCCGCCTGTCCACAAATTCCAGTAAATACACATGCGTCGCATCTGTCACGCTGATCATCCGCCCGATCGGTGTAGAAATAAAATTAGCGTGGAGAATCTTGGTTTGCGTCTTTTTAGGGGGATTTCCCATAATTTTCGTAAATGCATCATTGAAGGCACTCGAAGATTCATAGCCCAAGGCGACCTGCTGATCAATCACTTTTTTTCCATTCAGAATTTCTTTAAAGGCAAGTCCCATTCGGCGTGATCTCGCATATTGAACAAAGGTCATACCATAGATTTCTTTGAATTTCCGCCGTGCCGTTGCAGAGTGAATCCCTAATTGATGAAAGTCTTCTTCTTTCCAGCGTTTTTCAGGGTGTGTTTCAACTGCAGAAACGAGTGTTTTGACTTCTTCCGGAATGCTGTTAGGATATGTTAATGGTGTGCAGCGCTTGCACGGACGATATCCTGCTAGCAGTGCTTCCTCTGCTGTAAAGAAAAACTCACAGTTCTCATATTTTGGTTTTCTAGCGGTACATGTGGCATGGCAGAAGATACCAGTGGTCTTAATGCCGGCAAAGAATGTGCCGTCATATTGCGGGTTCTTGTCAACCAGTGCTTGATAAAATTCATGTTTCTGTTCGTCGGTTATCATCATACGATCCACCTCTTGGTTTCCTATAAAATGTGATTCAGCGTACTTTGTGCTGGTAAACAAAGCGTCATCTTGGATCGTTCATCACATCAATCTTATTTCATTATATCAGCGATGTGATCATTTCTCTGTCTATCATTTAGTATACGCCGGTCTCATATCATTTCTTTCGAAAAATGAACAAGTATATTTGAAGAGGGAGAGCAAACTGGTAGACCGGCATATCGGGGTGTGATAAGATTTTTAATACAGAATCTGCTCTAAGTCAGGTCTGTATATCATGAATTGGTTTTCTAGGGTTCCGTGCGCTGGTGCAGTCTGGTCCGAGAGAAAACACATAGGGTCTTAGAAGAGGCCATATGGACACGGAGGGATAAAAGCCCGGGAGATTTGATCAAACGATCGATTTCCAGGCTTTTTTTGTTGGTTGGAATCGTTCAGAAAGGAGAAGATCAGATGAAATGGGGAAATGTCTTTATTGCGGCCATATTTGAAGTCGGCTGGGTGATGGGGCTGAAATATGCTCACTCGCTCATAGAATGGGGCGCAACCATCGTTTGTATTATCGTGAGCTTTTATTTACTCATGAAAGCAACAAGTGTACTGCCAGTTGGCACACTTTATGCCGTTTTTACCGGGCTTGGGACAGCAGGTACCGTCCTCATAGGCATGGTGCTTGGTGAGCCGGTTCAGCTTGTCAAACTGCTTTTGATTGTCATGCTTTTGTGCGGTGTATTAGGGCTGAAGCTGACAACAGGTGAAAAGAAGGGAGAGGCTGAATCATGAGCTGGCTTTTACTCATTGGAGCAGGCATCTTAGAAATGCTTTGTGTGACCATGATGAATCAATTCCAAAAAGACCGGCATGTCAAATGGATTTTATTCATTGCAGCTGGCTTTTCGATGTCCTTTCTGATGCTGTCTCTTGCGATGAATACGATTCCGATGGGAACGGCGTACGCCATTTGGACTGGAATCGGAGCTGCTGGAGGCGCCATGGTCGGTATGCTGTTTTACGGAGAGTCGAAAGACGCAAAACGTATTTTCTTCATCGCCCTGATTTTATCTGCGGCAGTAGGATTGAAAATCATTGAATAAGAAAAGGCTGGCAGATAGGTGCCAGCCTTTTGTTACATTGAATGATGATTGGAATCGTTTTCATTTTTGCGGTAAAGCTGGCTCACAAGCAGAAAACACACACCAAATGTGAGAAAAGGAATGAGTCTTTCACCGGCTATAAAAAGGGAAATACCTGTGATCAGACAAACGATGCCGAGCCAAAAGCTCACTTTACCAAACAAAGTCATACTTTTCATCTCCATCACTCCTTTTATGATAAAAGGTCTATTCACATTATATCACGCCAGGTGCAGAATTGAATGAATATTCAATAAAAAATAGGACTCTACATTGCTTTTTCTCTTTCCAGTCCAGTATAATATTTCATTAGAATGAAAACGTAAATGAGGTCATGATACATGAGAACTTTGATAACAGAGAAACTTGAATTACACAGACAAAAGCATGAGCAAAAAGGAAGGTTGCTTGTCAGCTGTCCGGATCAGCCTGGAATTGTATCAGCTGTTTCTTCCTTTTTATTTGAGCACGGAGCGAATATCATTGAATCCAGCCAATACACAACAGATCATGAAAGCGGCCGGTTCTTTTTAAGAATTGAATTTGATTGGAAAGACATCTCGGCAAATATGGATCAGCTGAAACATCAGTTTGAGCCAATTGCAGCATCATTTCAAATGACGTGGAGCATGTCGCGTGCAAGTGAGCTTAAAAAGCTGGCGATCTTTGTGTCAAAAGAGCTTCATTGTTTACATGAGCTGCTATGGGAATGGCAAAGCGGCAATTTGATGGCTGAAATTGCGGTCGTGATCAGCAATCATGAAACGGCAAAAGATACAGTAGAATCGCTTGGAATCCCGTTCCATTTTGTGAAGGCGAACAAAGACATTCGCAAAGAAGCGGAAAAACAGCAGCTCGCATTATTAGAAGAGTATGATATTGATGCCATTGTGCTTGCTAGATACATGCAAATTTTAACGCCTGAATTTATTGAACAGCACCCGAACAAAATCATTAATATTCATCATTCTTTTCTGCCAGCGTTTATTGGTGCAAATCCATATAAGCGGGCATATGAGCGAGGAGTCAAATTAATTGGCGCGACTTCTCATTATGTGACCAATGATTTAGACGAAGGGCCAATCATTGAACAGGATATTGAGCGAGTAGATCACCGTGATGATGCGGAAGCATTAAAAAATATTGGCCGAACAATTGAGCGGAGTGTGCTTGCACGTGCCGTCAAATGGCATCTAGAAGATCGAATAATTGTGCATGAGAATAAAACGATTGTATTTAATTGACGGCTTGACTTTTCCTGAGCAATTGGTGATAATATAAAAAAATTAACGAGCGTTGAAAAGGAATAGTAAGCAGGAACTGATGCGTAAAGAGAGCAAATGATATGCTGAAACATTTGCCGCAGACAGCTGCTGAACCTGCCCTTTGAGCCTTAGAGGAAAAATCTAAGCGCGTGCCTGGCGTTACAGGAGTTGAGTGGAATAAGCTAGATGTATGCTTATTCAATGAAGGTGGTACCACGGAAAATCCCTTTTCGTCCTTTACATAAGGAGAAAAAGGGATTTTTTTGTGCCTAAAGGTATAGCGGAGGGAATCAATAATGAAAAAGCAAAGGATCGTCATCAAAATTGGCAGCAGTTCATTAACAGAGCAAAAAGGAGCCATTGATGAACAAAAAATGCAGGATCATGTGAAAGCGATAGCAAAGCTGAAAGAGGCTGGGCATGAAATCATTTTAATTTCGTCAGGAGCCGTTGCAGCAGGGTTTGGCAGCTTAGGGTATCCATCAAGACCTGTGACTTTAAAGGGGAAACAGGCAGCAGCAGCGGTTGGACAGGGCTTGTTAATGCAGAAATATACAGAGCTATTTTCACAGTTTCACATGACACCTGCACAAATGCTTTTAACCCGTAATGACTTTTCAGATCGAACAAGATATCGAAATGCTTACGCTACGATGATGGAGCTGCTGGAAAGAAAAATTTTACCGATCATTAATGAAAATGATTCTGTTTCCATTGAGGAGCTTACCTTTGGGGATAATGACATGCTTTCAGCTCTTGTCAGTGGATTAATCCATGCAGACCAATTGATCATCTTAACGGACATTAACGGAATATATGATGCAAATCCAAATGAGCATCCTGAGGCGAAGCGTTTTGATGTACTGACACACATTTCAGAAGAATTGTTTTCATATGCGAAGAGCACTGGTTCAAAAGTGGGAACAGGCGGGATGAAATCAAAGCTGTCTGCTGCACAAACCGCACTTTCACTTGGCGTGAAAGTCTTCATTGGCACAGGTACTGGAGAAGACAAGCTGCTTCACATTCTTGCGGGTCAAGGTGACGGAACGTATATCGGAGAACAGGACTTATCAGCCGTCAACAACCGCCGTCAATGGATTCAATTCCACTCACCCGTCTCTGGGAAAATCATGATAGATGCAGGAGCGGAAGCGGCGATTTTGCATAACGGCAGAAGCCTTCTTCCGGCTGGAGTCATTGATGTCGCTGGTGACTTTTCTAAAGGAGAGGTCGTTGAAGTGGTCGGTCCGAACGGATTAGTAGGTAAGGGACAAACCTTGTACGCATCCGATGAGCTTCTCGGCATTAAAGGGATGCGAAGTGATGAGCTTTCAAATGAGAAGCCTGAGGTTATACACAGAGATCACTGGGTACAGCATGTACAAAACTGAGGAGGGAATACGATGAATGAAGTTCTTGAAAAAGCAAAAAAAGCAAGTACAGCCAAAGATCAGCTGCTGCTAAAAACGACGGAGCAAAAAAATGCTGCTTTACATGCCATCGCAAATGCACTAAAAGCATCTTCCGCTTATTTATTGGAGGAGAATAAAAAGGATGTTCAGGCTGCCGAGGAAAATCAGTTCACGCCTTCTGTTATTGACCGGATTACACTCACAGAAGAGAGAATTGACGCCATTGCAGACGCTACTCTTCAGCTGATTCACCTAAAAGACCCAATTGGTGAAACATTAGAAACCATTCAAAAAGAAAACGGTCTGTTCATCGAAAAGGTGCGTGTGCCTCTCGGAACGGTTGGAATGATTTATGAAGCAAGGCCAAACGTGACAGTAGATGCTGCCACCCTTTGCCTCAAAACTGGGAATGCTGTTATTCTTCGCGGGAGCTCCTCTGCCATTCATAGTAATAAAGCGATTGTCAAGGTGATCCATGAAGCGCTTCAGACAACGGATATTCCAGTAGACAGTGTGCAATTGATTGAAGATACAGGCCGTGAAACGGCGAAAACGCTGTTCACTTTAAATGAATATCTGGATGTCCTTATTCCGCGCGGCGGGAAAAATTTAATTGATCTTGTCGTGAGAGAGTCTACCGTGCCAGTGCTTGAGACAGGTGCAGGGAACTGTCATATCTATATTGATGAAACAGCGAAAAACGAAATGGCTGAGCAGATTGTGCTGAATGCTAAAACCCAAAGACCATCTGTTTGCAATGCGATTGAGAGCATTGTCATTCATGAAACATGGGCAAAAACATATGGCGCTTCGTTATTTGAAGCCCTGCATGCAAATGGGGTAGAGATACGGGGCGATGAAGCCGTATGTGCCCTTGCGCCTAGTGCTTCATTAGCGACCACAGAGGACTATGAAACAGAGTTTTTAGCGCCGATTGTCAGTATTAAAATCGTAGAGAGCATAGAAGAAGCGATTCAGCATATTCAAACGTATAGCTCCAAGCACTCTGAAGCGATCATTACGGAAAATGATCAGCATGCTTCACTTTTCTTAACAGCTGTCGATGCTGCCGCTGTCTATCACAACGCTTCTACTCGGTTCACAGATGGCTTTGAATTTGGCTACGGAGCAGAAATAGGGATTAGCACACAAAAACTGCATGCAAGAGGGCCGATGGGTCTGCCGGCTTTAACCTCTGAAAAATTTGTCATTCGTGGTCAAGGACAAATAAGAGAATAACGAATTCAAAAGAGAGTCTTGTGACAGCAGGCTCTCTTTTTCCTTTCATTTCATTTTTGTATTTCTTCGGTCAAGTATGATAAAATATGGTAATGTTTTATATTTTGAGAAGATTGGAGAAGGCAACGTATGGCGAAAATCATTCCCTCTTCGGATATTGGAGTGAAAATCAACAAGTGGTATGAATTAATCCGCAGATTTGATTCAGAACAAGCAGAACAATTAAAGCAGGAAATTCGCACCTCTCTTGATTCAATGGAAGAAGATCAGAATTTACTTCTCTATTTTTCTTTAATGGAATTCAGGCATGAGGTCATGCTCGATTACTTAAAGCCATTAAAGGAAGGAAAGCTTCGCGCCAACTTTTCCGAGCTTTCGAAAGAAATAGATGAGCATCAAACACATGTCACAGGCATGCTTGAATACTACTATCATTTTTTCAGAGGCATGTATGAATTTGGCCGTAGGCAGTATATTGCTGCCATCTCGTCTTATCAAAAGGCAGAGCACAAGCTTTCTTTTGTGTCAGATGATATTGAACGTGCGGAATTTCATTTTAAAATGTCAGAAATATATTATCACATGAAACAAACACATATTTCGATGCACCATGCCAAACTGGCGCTGGATGTCTATATTCAGCATGAGCTATATGCACTTCGCACGATCCAGTGCGAATTTATTGTGGCCGGTAACTATGATGATATGAGAAGGCATGAAAAGGCATTACCACATCTCGAGAGAGCGCTTGCGAGATCAAGAGACTTTCAGAATGTGCGTTTTATTGCTTCCTCTTTGTTTAATATGGGCAACAGTTATTACCGAATGGGAGATCTTGACCGCGCACTCGAACTAATGAAAGAATCCATCTCGTTATTTGACCAAAATCAATCCGATCACCTTCGTCGATCTATAGACCCTCTTTATACCGCCGCTCAGATATTATACAAACAAGGTAAACACGAAGAAGCCTTACACTACAGAGAAGAATGTATGAAGCGAGCAGAAGCACTTCAGGATGACATCCATATTCAGAAGACGATATTTTTAGAAGCATTGTACTTAAAGCAAGATGCGGAGCATATTAAACGAATTTTTCATTTTTTAGAGTCCGCCTATGCATATCCTGATATAGAGGAACTGGCATTAGACACCGCAAAGTATTATAATGAAATGGAGGATTATGAAAAATCTTCCATGTTCTACGGAGAAGCGGAACATGCTCGAATCTATATTCAGAGAGGGGATTGTTTATATGAATTTTAAAAAATGGACAGTCGTCTGTACAAGCATCACCATCCTGGCGTTATGGCTGGCAGCAGCAAATGCTGACCCGGATAACAGAAACCATACGCTAGAACAACCAAATGCGCAGCATGACATCATCTAAAAGCTCTTGTCAACAATATGAAAGCCCTTATTCAAGGGCTTTTTTTACTGTCTAAAAATGAATCTGGGTGACATGCTCATAAAATAGAGGTGAGAAGGAAATCTTAAAAAAAGAGTGTATATTCATTGACTCTTGAATTTAAATTGTGTACAATTCAATTGTAGAAAATATTATTAGAGAGAAAGAGGGTTATATTCATGTCAGACGTTTTATTTACTGCAACGGTATCAGCTGTCGGAGGAAGAGAAGGAAAGGTTGTTTCAACCGATGGTGTGCTTGAGCATGATGTAGCAATGCCTGGAACACCAAGAGCGAAAAAACTTGAAAAAGCAACAAATCCAGAGCAATTATTCGCAGCAGGCTACTCTGCATGTTTTGATTCAGCCCTTCAAATGGTCGCGAGACAAGAGCGTATCCGTTTTGAAAGTGAAGTAACAGCACATGTGAGCTTAGTGAAAGATAGTTCAGATGACGGTTTCAAACTAGGCGTTAAGCTAGAAGTAAAAGGAACTGGAATCGAGCAATCAGCATTAGATGAGCTTGTTCATAAAGCACATGGCGTATGCCCATATTCAAAAGCAACTCAAGGAAATATCGAAGTAGAACTAGTAGCTGTCGCACAATAATTGACATCATAAAAGGCTGAGGGAATGTTCCCTCAGCCTTTTGGTTGTGTTAATTTTTGCAAAAGCTCATGTAAAGAGGCGCGCAGTGTTTTTAACTCTTCTTCCGATCTGCCTGTCCCAGACAGCATATGAAATGGAATCGCAGTAGCCTTCTCTTTTAGCTGTTCACCATATTCCGTTAAACGAATTTGCACAGAACGTTCATCCTCTTTCGAGCGCTCGCGGATGATGAGTCCGTTTTGCTCCATCCGTTTCAGCATAGGTGTGAGTGTACCGGAGTCTAAATATAAAAGCTCTCCCATCGTTTTCACATTTAATGTCCCATGCTCCCACAATAAAAGCAGTGCCAAATATTGCGGATACGTAATGTCTAACTCTTCTAATAACGGTTTATACTGCTTCGTCATCTCTCTTGAACTTGCATATAACAAGAAACAAAGCTGATTTTCCAGCTTCATATGCTCGAATTCATTTGTCATGTCAGTCACCAACTATTTTTTGTCATACTTATCATTGTATAAGATTTTCTTCCTTTTTAAAATAAATACAGCCCAAAAATGAAAAATTCTTTAATGTGCGATAAATGTTTGAGAAATGGATAGAACGTGAAAGGAATAAATAGATAAAGGAGGAGATGAAGATGAAACCATTATTCACAGCAAAAGTAAAGGCGCAGCATGGAAGAGCTGGACATGTTCGTTCAGAAGATGGTGTACTCGATCATAACATTGTCATGCCTAATGCAAAGAAAGACGGAGAGACTGGTACGAATCCAGAGCAATTATTCGCAGCCGGCTATGCAGCTTGTTTCGGAGGGGCACTTGAACAAGTAGCGAAGAAGCAAGGGATAGACATTGAATCGGAAGTAGAGGGACATGTCAGTCTTTTAAAAGATGAAAGTGATGGCGGCTTTAAGCTTGGTGTCAAGCTGATTGTGTCTGCAAAAGGCCTTGACCATGACAAAGCGAGAGAGCTTGTCGAGGCTGCGCATGAATTCTGTCCATATTCAAAAGCAACAAGAGGGAACATCGAAGTAGAGCTTGAAGTGGCTGAATAAAAAAGGTTTTCTATCACGCTGAATCAGAAACACCTGCTTACCAGCAGGTGTCTTTTTTTAATATTCTTTCTTTTGTTCGTATGTTTCCCAAGCTTCAAACGGTGCAAGGTTTTTTTGAAGTGTCAGCTGGTAAAATGGAATATTTCTTGATTCGTAATCCTTGTTGATTTCTTCATAAATAAACGAGTCATCAAAACCAGAAGTCGCTGCATCCTGATGTCCAGCAGCAAAATACACGGCTTTTGGTCTAGCCCAGTAAATAGCGCCAAGGCACATCGGGCAAGGCTCACAGCTTGTATATAAAATACAATCTTCTAATTGGTATGTATTCAGCGTCTGGCACGCCTTTCGAATGGCTGTGACTTCTGCATGTGCGGTTGGATCATTCGTTGTTGTCACATTGTTGCTTCCCTCGGCAATAATCTGTCCATCCTTGACAATGACTGCTCCAAAAGGGCCGCCAGTACCACTATTGACTCCTTCTACTGCAAGATCAATTGCGCGTTGTAAAAAATCTTCGTGATTCATTGTCTTCCTCCCTTTGTTCGACTGACTTCTCTAGTATAAACGAATCATGCTAGAAAAGGAAACATCCTAGTAGATGGTCAAACAGGACAATCTGCGCATAAAAACCCCCGCCATGTTCGGCAGGGGAGAGGGAATCAATTATGCATGCTGCGCCAGCTTTTTACGAGCGACTTCAGCAGCCGTCACCATGTTTTTCAAAGCAGCAATGGTTTCAGGCTCTTGTCTCGTTTTTAGACCACAGTCAGGATTCACCCAGAAGCGATCTGTCGGACATACGTTCAGCGCATCATCAATGATTTGACTCATTTCTTCGACAGATGGAACGCGCGGGCTATGGATGTCATATACACCAAGTCCAAGTCCTTTCAAATACGGGTGCTTCTCTAGGTAATCGAGGAATCCACCATGACTGCGTGAATGTTCAATAGTGATCACGTCGGCATCAAGGTCTTCGATCGTATCGACAATATCCTCGAAGTTACTGTAGCACATATGTGTATGAATTTGCGTTTCATTTTGAACAGATGATGTTGATAGACGGAACGACTCTGCTGCCCAGTTTAAATATTCTGCCCAATCACTTTCTTTGAGTGGAAGACCTTCTCTTAGCGCAGGTTCATCCACTTGAATAACTTGAATCCCTGCTTCTTCTAACGCTTCTACCTCTTTACGTAATGCGAAAGCGATTTGGAAGGCAATGTCTTTTCGGGAGATATCTGTTCTTGGGAAAGACCAGTTTAAAATGGTGACAGGTCCTGTCAGCATTCCTTTGACCTTTTTCTCCGTTAAGCTTTGTGCGTAAACCGTCTCTTTCACGGTCATTGGCGCTGTAAACTCGACATCTCCATAAATGATTGGCGGCTTCACGCAGCGTGATCCGTAGGATTGGACCCAAGCAAATTTCGTAAAGGCAAATCCGGCTAGCTTTTCACCAAAGTATTCAACCATATCTGTCCGCTCAAATTCTCCGTGTACGAGAACGTCCAGGCCAATTTCCTCCTGAATATCAATCCATCTTTTTGTTTCTTTCTTAATAAATTCATCATACTCGGCATCTGTCCACTCATTTTTACGCCATTTTTGACGAGCGCTGCGCACTTCAGCAGACTGCGGGAAGCTGCCAATAGTTGTTGTTGGCAAAAGCGGCAGTTCAAGAGAGTCGTTTTGGATACGAAGGCGCTCTTCAAAGGCAGCTGATCGTTTAAAGTCTTTCGATGAAAGATTGTTGCGTTCTGCTGTGAAATCCGCATTGGTTCCTTTTGCAAATTCTTTTAAAGTAAGAAGTGCTTGCGTGGCTTCATTGATGTCGGCATCAATCGCTGCGGCTCCTTTTGTTAAGCCTTCTTTTAATGTTGTTAATTCAGCCAGCTTTTCAGTGGCATAAGATAGTCCGTTTAATAGTTTTTCTTCAAGCTGCTCGCTTGGGTGTTTTGCAACTGGTACATGCAGCAAACTGCTTGATGGCTGCAGCCATACTTCCTTCGGCTGAGCGTCAGCAATGACCTCAGAAATGAATGACAATCTTTCTCCAAGATCTGATCTCCAAATATTTCTTCCATCAATGACGCCTGCTGCTAAAATTTTATCTTTTGGGAAGCCGTGCTTTTTCACTTGATCAAGATTTCGCCCTTGATCATGGACAAAATCAAGACCGATGGCTTCAACAGGATATGTGACAAGCTCTTCATAGGCATCTACTGAATCAAAGTATGTTTGAAGAAGAATGTTTAAGGCAGGTACGGCTTCTTTGATTGTTTGATAGATTTCTTTTACGGCTTTCACGTCTTCATTTGAAGCGGTGACAAGTGCTGGCTCATCAATTTGAACCCATTTGACGCCGGCTTCTTCAAGTTCTTTTAAAACCTGAGTATAAAGCGGGACGAGACGCTGCTGAATCTCTTTTACTTCATTTGGTTCATAGCCTTTAGAAAGTGAGACAAATGTATAAAGACCAAGTACAACAGGTTTTGTTTCAACACCAAACGCCTTTTTCACCTTTTCGTAAGCTTCAAGCGGTTTGTTATGTGTGAGTTTGAATTCGGTGCTTTTTTCGTATTCTGGAACGATGTAGTGATAGTTTGTATTAAACCATTTTGTCATTTCACTTGAGACAGCATCTTTTGTTCCTCTTGCCATCGCAAAGTATGTATCTAGCGGGTCTTTTAAGCTGCGGAAGCGCTCTGGAATCCAATTGAACATAACAGCAGTATCGAGCACGTGATCGTAGAAGGTGAAGTCTCCAGAAGGAACAACATCAATTTGTTGGTCAATTTGCGTTTTAATGGCCGTTAAAAATTGTTCATCCAGTGTGCTTAAGAGGGTTTCGCGGTCTGTTTGACCTTTCCAATAAGACTCAAGTGCTTTTTTCCATTCTCTGTTTAAACCAATTCGCGGAAAACCTAGATTACTTGTTTTAACAATTGTCAATTCCAATTCCTCCTCTAAATATAAAAAGACATTTACACTCATGGCGAAGATTGATGAGGGCAAATGTCTGGTTTAAAAAGACAAAATGTGTGTGCGAAATAAGGCGTGAGCATAACTGACGCTTTTTCCGACATCTCCTATCAACCGTAGGGGGTTTGATGTGATAGAGCGGCTGGTATCCTGGCTGGTGAATCTGCAAGCTTTTCATCCTTCCCATCCTTATGACAGTGGATTCATGAGAAAAGCTCTCCTCACTCACAGTGGCGGGACCGCGCCGGATTTTCACCGGTCTTCCCAATTAAAATTCGACGTATGATCGAATTACCGACTCTCAAACTATGAATTTATTGTGTTCGATTATATAACGTCCACTTCATTTCGTCAAAGTAAATTTTGAATAATTTTAATTAAAAAAATCCTGAGAAAATTCAATCTATTCTCAGGACCTCTATTCAAGCTATAGAGATAAAAGATCTGCTTCCAATGTTTTTTCTAAAAGGACATCAGGTGCAGTTAAATATAAAAATCCATTCCCTACGAGGGCTTTCGACTGCTTCAATGGAAGGGTTCTTCTGACAAGCTGAGCATAGACCTCAGGCTCTGTCAGCTTGCGCTGGAACGCTTCTTCCTCGGCATTTTTAATAATGGCTAGTGCACCGCTTACGTGAGGGGCGGCCATTGAGGTGCCTGTCAGTCTGCCGTATTTATGGTTAGGGAGAGTGGATAAAATGTCTTCTCCTGGAGCGACGAGGTCGATTTCTTTATTGGCATTAGAAAATTCAGAGGATTCTCTTGCAAGGGAAACAGAGCCGACGGCAATGACTTCATTGTATGCTGCTGGGTAGGAGAACTCTTCCGTACGCTCGTCCCCGTCCCCTTCATTTCCTGCTGCGCACACAACAAGTACACCGCTTTTCACAGCGTTTTGAATGGCTTCCTGTAAGGCGGGCTCATTGCTTGGACCACCGAGAGACATGGAGATAATATCCACCTTCTGCTCAGCGGCATAGTTGATGCCATTAATGATCCATTCGTATTTCCCGCTGCCATTTTCACCGCCAAGAACTTTCACGATCAGCAGCTTGGCTTCAGGGGCAACCCCTAGAATTCCGCCATTTTGATCTGTTGCTGCAATAGTCCCTGCTACATGGGTGCCATGTCCGTTGTAGTCTTTCACATTTTCAGCATCTCCGTTGTCATCATCGGTAAAGTTCTTGCCTCCGATAATCTGATCTTTTAAGTCGGGATGCTCCGTGTCGCAACCTGTATCGAGGACAGCAATGGTTATGCCTTTTCCTTTGAAGCCACTTGACCAAAGTTCGGGTGCTTTAATCTCCTGAATACTTTCCGGCGTCTCTTTCGCTTCCATCACATTGGCTTTTACTTCATACGGAATTAAGCGAATTTCACCTTTCATAAGAAAGCCCTCCTTATTTTGTTTTCAAAGTAGATTCAGGCTGCGTAATGTTATTGTATAAAAGAAACTTTTGATCGGAAAGGGTCAATTGTAATAATTTTTCAAATAATCAATCTATTATCAAAAGTGCAGTTCCCCTCACTTCTTGACGAAAGAACTCAGCTTTTGAGGAAAACTCTTGATATCATATGAAAAAGAAAGAAATGCTGCATAGTGAGCTTGCACCTGTCCAGATGAAAATGGGTGAAAAGGACTAAAAGAGGCAAACTAAAAAACAAGGAAATCAAGCATTAGATGCGATATAAAAAGTTTTTGTTCAAAAATAAATGTTTCTTTCATAAAAAATAGACGTGAAGATTGTGACTGTTCCAAATGCGAAAGGCAACATATAATAGTGGAAAGACAAGCTTGCCTTTCAGATAGGAGAGATAGAGATGAACAAAGGGAAGATACTCGTAGTCGAAGATGAAAAGAAAATTGCAAGGGTGCTGTCACTAGAGCTTGAATATGAAGGATATGAGGTGACAGTCAAAGAGACTGGAATGGATGGACTTCAGGCTCTTGAAGAAGAAAGCTTCGATTTGGTGCTGCTTGACGTCATGCTTCCAGAATTAAGCGGTCTTGAAGTGCTGAGAAGGGTTCGAAAGACAAATACAGCGACACCTATTATATTGATTACAGCAAGAGGAAGTGTACCTGATAAGGTAAGCGGGCTCGATCTTGGGGCGAATGATTATATTACAAAGCCCTTTGACATAGAAGAATTATTAGCGCGAATTCGTGCGCAGCTAAGGTTGAATATAAAGGCGCAAGAAGAAAAGGAAACAGAGCTTAGCATAGCAGATTTGACCGTCAACGAGAAAACAAGAGACATACAAAGGGCAGGCCAAATGCTTGAACTGACACCGAGAGAATATGACCTGCTTGTCCACTTGCTGAAGCATCAGCAGCAAGTGCTCACAAGAGATCAGCTTTTAACAGCCGTTTGGGGCTTTGATTATTTTGGTGATACGAACGTGGTGGATGTCTATATCCGTTATTTAAGAAAAAAAGTCGATTACCCATTCGAAAAACAGCTGATTCACACAGTGAGAGGTGTGGGTTATGTGATGAAAGGATAAAGAATGAGATTAAAAAATAAAATCCAGCTTTATACGTCGTTGTCCTTGTTTTTAATGGTGCTCTTATTTCATACAGCCATTTATTTTATTTTTTCGATAACCTTGACGCAAAAAGATATGTCCCGGCTGTCTGAGGTGGCTGAAAATATTGCCATTGCTTTAAAAAAATCAGAAGAAGAAGGTCTTCCATCTTCGGAGCTGCTGAAAGCGTACTTGCCCCAAAATGGCATGATCCGTGTCGTGACAGAAACGGGTGAATCAAAGCTGACTGTTACAAAGGAGTCAATGTTTAGTTCACTGCCTTTTACATATGAATCTGGGCAGACAGCAGAAATCAAAGAATACAACAAGCATATGACTGCGTTCGCTGCAATTCCGGTCATTTGGACAAATGGAGAGATTGTGTCGCTTCAAGTATATGAAGAAATCGAAAATACGGAAGAAAATTTGGCGTTATTAAGAATGATTTTAATCGCTGCTGGCGTTTTAATTATAGTGCTTTCCTATTTTGCTGGCCACATTTTAACAAAACAAATCGTACGCCCTATTAGTAGAATGACGAGCACCATGAAGGCAAGTATGAAGGAGAAGGCGTTTAAGCGAATCAAACTAGCAGGCGATTCAAAGGATGAATTGTATCAAATGGGCCAAACCTTTAATGAAATGTCAGAAATCCTCGAGAAGCATTATGAAAAAGAGCAGCAATTTCTGCATGATGCCTCACACGAGTTAAAGACGCCGATTACGGTCATTATGAGCTACAGCAATTTACTGAAGCGCTGGGGGCAAACACGTCCAGAGGTTGTAGAAGAATCCTCCCAAGCTATTCATGATGAAGCGAAAAAAATGAAAAGACTGACAGATCAATTGCTGACACTGGCGAAAAATGGTCAGCCTCTATATGTGAATAAGAAGCCAGTCGATCTTGGTCATTTGTGCAAGCAGATATGCCATACACTTGAAGTAGCCACCAATCGAACCATTCAAACTCATGTGCAAACAGATCAGCCGCTTATTGCGGAAGGAGACGAAGAGAAAATCAAGCAGCTTTTGACCATCTTGATTGATAATGCGGTCAAATATAGTACAGAGCCAGTTGATGTGACATGCGGATGGGCGGGAGAGAAGCCGTTTATTTCAGTCGTTGACCATGGGATTGGCATAAAAGAAGAGGATTTGCCGAAAATCTTTGACCGCTTTTTCCGTGTGGATGAAGCAAGAAACAGTGAGACAGGCGGAACGGGTCTTGGTCTTTCAATTGCGAAGCAAATTGCAGAAGAGCATGGAGCTGAGCTGAAGGTAGACAGCCGAATCGGCGAAGGGACAACCATGACCATTCTTTTTCAGAAATAAAATAGGTCTTTTCTCATCAATTTCTCATTTCCTCCTTATAAAATAGGAAATAGGAAGGAGGCGCTGCATGTCTAGAAAAACGAAAATGGTGCTTGCGCTCGCAGGATGTCTCGTCGTTCTTGCTGCCTTTGCAATGCTCATGATTCAAACCATTGATCAAAAAATATTAAGTGAAGCAGAAATCAAAAAAATCATCGCAAAAGACTACAATGGAAACATTACAAATATTGATTTAATCAATCATAAACAGGACTATACATTGACGCTGGAAAATGCAAATGGTATCTATCAAATCATTGCATCTTCTGCAAGCGGTCAAATGAAAGAAATCAGACAGATCAAAAGCTATCAAAAGCCAAATGAAAAAAATGCTGAGCTCCAGGCAGAGGAAGCGGCTGTTAAAAAAGTAAGCGGGACTGTCATTCAAAAGAAAGAAAAGTCCGATCGTTTTATTTTTACGATCCAATCAAAAAAAGAATTATATCAAGTCGATGTCGACAAGCAAACGTTTAAGGTGCTTGAAGCAGAAAAGAAAAGCCCAACCTCTAAAGAAAAGAAAATGACAAAAATCACGGTCGAAGAAGCCATCCGAATTGCGGTAAAAGAAGTCGGAGGGACAGTGGATGATGCAGATCTTGAAACATTTAGCGGTATGCTCGTCTTTGAGGTGGAGCTGGATTTGCCTGACGGGCGAGAGGCAGAGGTGCTTGTGAACGCATATACAGGAGACATTGAAGGTATTACGTACGAAAACTAATCCTTTTCTCATGATTTTCTCATGTTTCTTTCCTTCCTTTATCATCTTCTTTCTTTAAGATAAAGGAGAAATCAAACAGAGGAGGACATGAACATGATGAAAAAAGTACTAGTAGCTACAGCATTAACAGGAACTCTTGTCGCAGGTGGTTTCACACTTCAAGCGCAAAATACAAATCAAACAGCACACGCCGAGCAGGTGGTGCAAAAGAAATCATCGTTTGTCTCAAAGAAACAAGCTGAAAAAGCAGCCCTAAAAGTGGTGAAAGGGTATGTGGACGATGTCGATCTTGAGCGTAAAAAAGGAAAATGGGTGTATGAGGTCGAGATTAAAAAAGGCGGCTTTGAATATAAAGTATATGTCGATGCCAAAACAGGAAAAGCGCTGAATGATCCAGTCAAAGAAAAGAAACAGAATGTGAAAATCACTAAAAAGCAGGCTGAAAAAATTGCCCTTGCAAAAGTAAAAGGAACAGTCACAGATTCTGATTTAGATAAAGAAAATGGTGTGTACTTGTATGAAGTCGAAATCACCACACCAAACGGCGAGGAAGTTGATTTTGAGATTTCCGCTAAAACAGGCAAAATCCTGAAGCAAGAATGGGATGATTAAGCCGCCAGCAATCCTAAGATAAATTTGTATGCGGTCTGAACCATTTATCCATCATGGATAGCTGGTTCAGACCGCTATTTTTGCTTAAATGATTGTATACAAGTACAAATGAATATCATCTTTTAAACTGAATAGGGTACTTCCATGTATCTGTACACCAAGCATGTTAATGCTTTTTATGTTGATTGCTTATCATTTCAGTTGTTCTTAAAAATGTCTCAATATCTTGAATATTATGACAATGGAGAGGTGATATTCTAATAGCCCCTTTAATTCCAAAGGAATCCAGCATCCTTTTAGAATAAATGCTTGTATTCAACCTTTCATATACGATCACACCGTGCTGTTCATATTCTCTTACTGCATCTTCATGGTTTGTTCCTTCTAACGATATGGCCACGATGAAATCTCTTTTTGATAAATCACGGTAATCAAGATGCACGGTCACTCCTTCGATCTCTCTTAGCCCTTTTACGTTGGGTATCCCGTCTAGCATTATTTTTAATAAAGCCCTTTCTTGTTTTCCGATAGCTTCCATACCTGCTGCGAATAACTGTCGTCTGGCATTCACTGTTGTAAAATGACTTCCAAGCCAGCACACATAATCAACAATTGCGCTAATAGCCGCATAATGCGCAGGTGCTGGAGTTCCTAGACCCCATTCAGTTTCTTTCTTTCCTTTTAACTTATGATGAGGGAGAAGAGCAGCTCTTTCCGATAAATAAGCAACCCCGCAGCCTCTAACACCAAAAAATTTATATGGGGCAAAATTTATCACATCAACAGGGGTTTTTTCAATATCAATTAAACCATGAGGTGCATGTTGAACGGCATCAACCATGATAAATAAGTTTGGCTTCTTTTTTCTTGCCTCTTGTACAATTTGTTCAATGTCTAAAATAGCACCAGAGATATTCGAAGCATAGATGACGCTTAGAAGAACAGTATCTTGATCGATTAATGCCAAGATGTCTTCTACGTTCACTCCACCTGTTAAAGGATTAGACTTGGCCACTCTCAGCTCCTTGTTTAATTTATTTGCATAAAAACTAGCTGCGTCATAAGCTGCTGGATGTTCTAAGGATGTTGTGACAATATTTGTTCCTTTAATATGTTCTGCAATGATACCCGTAGTCTCAAAGATAGCTTGTGACGCTGTCAGATATGTAGCGAAGCTTCCTTGTTTCACGTTAAAAATGGTTTGAAGATCAACAATCCCCTTTTTCTGGATATCAATCAAGTGTTTTGCTGTTTTATGATTTCTTTCAGAACAATCTGGGATGCCATCAATGATTGAAAATATATGATTTGCCTGTTTTAAACGAAGAGAACCACCTGCATTATCAAAAAAAAGTCGTTCCTTTTTTAGGATAGGGTCCTCATCAATATATAAAAATTGTTCTCTTACTTTTTTTAATAAATCATTTGAAATGTGCATGTTCAGTTTAGTTTGGTTCATCATCTTATCCCCCAATATTCAATTCTTATACTTAGTATTATACATTGTGTTATCAATCAATGGTTGTACCCTAATCAGAGAGATCCTTTTTTTCTGTAAACAATATTTCATTTTTAGCTAAAGCGACAGTTGTCAGCGCATTGTCAATGTGACATTCGCCGCACCTTCATGAGTTCAGCTGTTTTATACTAATCACTCCTTACACTTTCATGTGTAAGGTTTTTTCATTGGGACAAACTACGGGAAAGGAGGCGAGAGAATATGAAGAAAAAAGAAGAAGAGCAGACAATGGACCATGCGGAATATGTTCCGCACCCTGACGGAGAAGGATATGCTTTGTTTTTGCATGATTCCTTTCATCTCCTCTCCCAAGAGGATATGAATCAGCCAGAAGAGGAATAAAAGACATGAAAGGGCGATGGTCAACTTTGTCTATCGTTCTTTTTTTCAAAAGTAAGCGAATACATGAGGAAACTTGGCATCTTGCTTATTGACATCACTGCGCTTTTTCTGTAATCTCAGTGTGTCAACAATATGAGACTTCGTTAGGTGAGGCTCCTGTATGGAGATACGCTGCTGCCCAAAAATGTCCAAAGACGCCAATGGGTCAACAGAAATCATCGACATAAGGTGATTTTTAATGCAGCTGGATTTTTCCTATGCCATACAGTGCTAAAGCTCTACGATTGAAGGAGCAAGTGTTTATTTTGTTATGCTTACAAAGCGCCTTCATTCGGTTGAAGGTGCTTTTTTATGGGAAAAGGAGGTGTGGGGATGGATCATCCCGATTCGAGACACATAGAGAATATGTCAAAAGATCAGATTGAGACATCAGATAGAGGAGATCCTGACCCCCGCACATTCTAAGGGATTCGGGTATCTCCTGACTTTGGGGAGGTAACAGCGATGATACAAAATATTACGTATGATGAACTCATTTTACGCATCATTATTTTACTAAGAGATGGAAAACGCAAAGAATTTAAAAACATCATGGAAGAACTTCAGCCATATGATATGGCCTACTTATTTAAAGAGCTTCCAGAAAAACACCGCGGCCGCTTCCTTAGCTTTTTACCAGTCGATGACGTGACAGAAATGATGGGTGAGCTGGAGCGGGAATACCAAGAAATCGTTCTTGAAAAAGTAGGGAAAGACAAAGCTACGTTCGTCACAAACAAAATGGATAACGATGATCTAGCCAACTTATTTGATGAGATGGAGGATGAGCTAAAGGATCAGCTTTTATCTAACATGGAAGCAGAGGAATCAAAGGCCGTCCAGCTTCTTATGAATTACCCTGCTGAGACAGCGGGACGGATCATGACCAACCGGTACGTTTGGATTCCTCAGCATTATACGGTGCAGGATGCCGTTGTGAAGCTGAAAAGCTTTGCTGAAATTGCAGAATCAATCAACTATTTATATGTGATTAATGATCAAAAACAGCTTGTAGGCGTTCTCTCATACCGTGACCTTATTTTAGGTGAACCGGATGAAAAGGTGCAGGATCTCATGTTTACAAGAGTCATTGCTGTTGGAGCCTTTCAAGATCAGGAGGAAATCGCAAAGCTGATTGAACGGTATGATTTTCTTGCCATTCCTGTTGTGGAAGAGAACAATGTCCTAGTCGGAATCGTTACAGTCGATGATATCATTGATGTTGTCATTCAAGAGGCAGGCGAAGACTATGAGAAGTTTGCTGCCTCTGGTAAAGATATTACGTTCGACACGCCGGCATTTGTGGCGGCATACCGCCGTCTTCCATGGCTCATTTTGCTCTTGTTCATTGGGCTGATTTCAGGCAGTATTTTAAATTATTTTGAAGATACCCTCCAGCAAGTTGTTGCTTTAGCGTTCTTCATGCCGATGATTGCCGGAATGACAGGGAATACAGGAACACAGTCTCTTGCCGTCGTCATTAGAGGGCTTTCAAAAGAAGAATTAACGAAAAAAACCATTATGCGTCTTATTTTTAGAGAGCTGAGAACAAGTATTTACATTGGGATCGTCTGTTCCATTATTATTACAGTCGTCGCAATGGTGTGGCAGGGCAATATGATTTTAGGTTTTGTTGTCGGCTCCTCACTGCTTGCAACACTGATTATTGGGACAATGGCAGGTACGGTCGTGCCGATTATTTTACACAGATTAAACGTGGACCCAGCCATTGCATCTGGCCCGCTGATCACAACATTGAATGATATTCTATCTTTACTGATCTATTTTGGAATTGCAACAGCATTCCTTCATACACTGATGTAGCAAGAAGACTGTAAAACGTTACGTTTTACAGTCTTTTTTGAATAAAGATTGCATATAGCGCTTCCATCCTTTACATTTTAAGGAGAAGGTGGGAGAGAAAAATGAAGAAGTTTTTATTCATTTTAATGTGCATTGTTTTGCTAGGTGCATGTTCAAGGGAAGACGAGGGGAAAGACAGAAGACTTGTGGCAGCAGAGCATATGATTGAAGCGATTACCGAAGGAAATAAACGAAAAATAGAAAACATCTATGTTGAAGGCGCTGTCCCAAGCCCAAATGACATTCTAAAGCTGAAAAAGGAATGGGGCATAGAGACGCTTTCTTATGAAGATTTTCAATTAGAAGAAGCCAGCATTCACGTCTTTCATGCGAATTACGAAGATGAAAAAACAGGGGAGAAAAAGGCACTTGCCCTGCGGGTAATAGAAGATCCTGAAAAAGGCGGTGTACGGATTGACTTTGTAGGGGTCGTTGAAGGAACTGATGCTTCCTCTCAATGAAAAATTTTATTAAAAGATAAGGTATAATCTAAAATGATTTTATTTAAATGGATAGAAGAGTTGAAAGAACTTCGCTCTATCTATCCTCTTTTTTTCATCCTCGTCATCATGGTGATGCAATCGCTGTCTCTTTTTACTACGTTATCATACATTCACTTGTCTTTAATTTTAAAGAGTAAGCGATTCTTTATTTGTTTATCGATTTTTGTACCGGAAGTGTGCGTTAATCTGGCCTTCCAGCATTTTTTTCTTATATTGTCCGCTTTTTAATGCCTGTTCTTTTTTCTTCATGTCTTTCAAAATCTCGGCTGTTTGCACACCGTCTTCTCGTTTGTTGGCGATGTCCATTAAACGTTCTACATCAGAAAAAGAATATTTACGCGTGCCTCTTGTTGAGCGCTGGGGGTAGATGAGTCTGCGTTCCTCATAATATCGGATTTGCCTGACGGATAGCCCTGTTAATTCACTGACAATCCCGATTGAAATGACTTTTTTATCTTTATAAGATACATCTTCCTGCGTCATATACTCACCCCTGCAAGTCTTTTCTTCATATTATACAGAACGAGAAGGAAAAAAACCTATCATTTGTCAGAAAATATAACACAAAAACGAAAAAATGAAAAAACCATGGAAGGAAAGGTAACAACAAATGTGAAATGAGTGTTGCGCGTGCATATAATGATGATGAGTTGAACAAGGAGGAGGAGCAAATGATGGAGCAAACACAGATCATCTGTATGGCAAAAGAAATCATCGCATTAGATATGAAGAGGGATGAATTACTGGAGCGATTCATGCAGGCGGCAGGTCAGAATGCACATGCTCTTCTAAGAGCCGTACAAAATGATTTGTATAAAAGATCTTCATAAGCACCTGGTCCAGATCACTTGATAGGAGGGGATAATCGGTGCGGCGTATCTTAACAGAAGCTTTAGCAAAGGAAAGACATTATTATACGAAGCAGCTCTGTTCATTAGGAGTTTACAGCCCTGATGCGGCCAAGAACATGACAATTAGTGACTTAAAAAAAGAGTATCACTTCTTTTTCAACAAAACAGAGCGTAATTTGTGAAAATCCCTTGAAATGTGTGTATGTCACATAAAGGGTTCTTTTTTTGCGTGCTTAATATTATAGCAATATTGAATTTTGTAGAAATTTGACGAATACAGTGTAAGGAAACGCAGTTCCTTTACAGATTATGTTAAACTATGTCGCATCTTGATGGTTTGCTAATAAAGCTTTTTTTCGAGATGATTGTGAAAAATAAGAAGGATTTTAAAAGTTTATATCGAAATCTTATACATAACACGAATGGAGTCACTTATGTGGTTGAAAGGGTTTTCAAAAACGTACTTCTATTTTTTACGAAAGGCTCCAACTGCACCGCAAGAAAGCCTTGAAGTTAAAAAAATATTATAAGAGGTAGATATGTGATGAGACTATCGTTTAATGAAGAAGAAGTAGAACGTTCAATGACACTTTACAAGGTATTTGCAAGAGCATTTAAAAGCGTTTCAGAACACAGCATTAGAGACAGCAAAGAGCATGGATTTAATCCAACTGAATTTGCCGTTCTTGAATTGCTGTACACAAGAGGTGCTCAAAAACTTCAGCAAATCGGCTCAAGACTCCTGCTTGTCAGCGGGAATGTGACGTACGTAATTGACAAATTAGAACGAAATGGTTTCATTGAAAGAGAGCAGGACCCAAAGGATAAACGGTCGGTTTATGCCCATTTAACGGATAAAGGGCGCAGTTATCTTGATAAGATTTACCCGATTCATTCTCTCCGGATTGCGCGAGCGTTCTCTGGCCTCTCGCGTGAAGAACAAGAACAATTGATTAGTCTATTGAAAAAAGCAGGCATTCACAGTCAACATTTATTATTTAGATAGAACGAAAAGGTGCCATGATTGGCACCTTTTTTATGTGTCCAGCTGATGCGCCGGATAGGCAATGAATTTTTCGATATCGGTTGCTGGAAGGGGCTTTGCATAATAAAAACCTTGCAGGTCGTCACATCCTTGCGCAGATAAAAGCTGCGCCTGCGCAAAGGTTTCAACACCTTCTGCTATGACTTCGAGAGATAATTGATGTCCCATCGCGATAATAGCACCTGTAATCTGTTCAGACTTCGAATCATTTAAAATATCTTCAATGAAGGATTTGTCGATTTTCAGTCGATGAATGGGCAAATCCTTTAAATAGCTTAAGGAGCTATGACCTGTACCAAAGTCATCAATACTAATGCGAACGCCCAGATGTTTCAGCGACGTCAGCACCTGTTTTGATTGCTTGATATTGTCCATTGTCATACTTTCTGTCACTTCAAGCTCGAGCAGTGACGATGTCAGGTTGTATTTTTTCAGTGTCAGCTTAATCAAATCAATTAAGTCTTCAGAATTGAATTGTTTCGCAGATAAATTGACAGCCACAGGAATTTTCAGCCCGTTGTCATACCACGTTTTAGCCTGCCTGCATGCGGTATCAATGACCCATCTGCCAATATCAATGATCAGCCCTGATTCCTCTGCCAGCTCAATAAAAGCCTCAGGTGACTTTAAGGAACCATCTGGTGCCTTCATTCTTAGAAGAGCTTCTACGCCAGTCATCTTTCTTGTTTTCGCACTGACTTGCGGCTGGTAATGAAGCACAAACTGTTCTCTCTGAATGGCATCCCGCAACTCAAGCTCTCGATTTAACCTGTCTTCACTTGATCTTTCCATTGATTCGGTAAAGAACTCATACCGGCTTTGCTTATGTTTTTTGGATAAATACATCGCCATATCGGCTTTCCTCATCAATTCCATCCCATCTTTGCCATTTTGAGGTGAGATGGCGATCCCAATGCTGATAGATGTAATGAGCTGATGATTCTGGATGGAAAAAGGACGTTCAAATTGCCGAATGATATTTTGAGAAAGCTGCTCAATTTTGTGTGTGTCATGTCCCATGTGAGGGAAGATCATTAAAAATTCATCCCCGCCTAGTCTTGCAATAAAGCCATTGTCCGGTAAACATTGTGTCAGTCTGTTTGCAGCAGCTTTAAGTAGTAAGTCTCCTATGTTATGACCAAGTGCATCATTAATAATTTTAAAACGATTCAAGTCAAGAAACAGAACAGCCGTCGATGTTCCTGTCTCTTCTTGAGCGGAGAGAACATCATTTAAATGGTTGATGGCGTGGCGCCGATTAGGAAGCTCAGTTAACGCATCATAATGTGCCATGACATGAATTTCTTTTTCTGCAATCCGCTGCTGCGTTAAATCTTTTAAGACAAGATAAATACTGTCAAGTGTATTGTTGACATGAACAGGTATGTAAGTGACATGATAATAATAAAAACGATCTGCTGCTTTCAGTTCTGCTTCACGTGTGATGGCTTTTTTTGACCGGGAAATAAATTCTTCCCACATCTCAGTCGGCATCACGTATTGACTGACATCATCACCAATCCAAGAATTGCACATTTTTAAGATTTGTTTACCTGAGTCGTTCGCAGAAAGTACCTTTCGATCGACAGATAACACGATAATGCCATCGATATTATGTTTAATGAGCGATTGAAACCGCTGTTCATTTTCCTTTAACTGATCTGACTGCTTCATGATTCGGTGATCTATATAGGCACCAAAGATCATCAGTGTTTGGACAATCAGTGTCATCAAGCCGATGAAAATCGACAGACTGAATGGCGACATTTCAAGAGAGCCGCCTGCAGCGGACTGTCCATCTGAATGAAAAAACATAGTAGAAGCAGCCATACCAGTATAATGCATGCCAGAAATAGCCCCACCCATCACGAGTGCACCAGCTATTTTTAACAGATGATCCTCCTTTTTTTTCTCGGATCGATGGAGCCGAAAAAAGAGATGCAGTGAAAAGAAAGATGCCAGCGCAGCAATGAAAAACGAAAGAAAAAAGAGGACTGGATCATAGCTGATTGAGACATTGGCCATTGATTCCATTCCAAGATAATGCATGCTGCAAATAGCTGAGCCCATGGTGATTGAACTAATGAGCAGCCGTCTTATGGAGAGCTGCTCTTGAATGCATATCGAGAATGCGATCAAAGAACCGACAAAAGACGCCAAAATCGATAAAATCAGTAAGGGAGTTTCATATGTGATGCCGGTTTGTATGTGAAATGCCATCATGCCAATAAAATGCATCGACCATATGCCCATCCCCATGATCATTGCACCAATGACCAGCCATACCTTTTTCTTTGCACCGCTTGACTGTATCACTCGGCTGACTAACTGAAGAGCTGAGTAGGAGGCCACAGCGGCGACAGCGACTGACAGAAAGACAAGCCATCCGTTGTAGCTTCCTGTTAATTGGGTCATGTGAGAAAACCTCCAGTATCTTAAAACAGACATATACTTAATATATCGGATCGAATGGCTTCTGTGTTCACTTTTCCTTCACTTAAATACCACAATCAACGTTTTTTTCACGTGTCTTTTATAGTAAAATCAAATTTAATGTAAAAAAACGACGAAAAGTGAATCGTTTCTTCGGTTTTATTCGTTTAATATATGGTGTGATTCTAAAAGAGATAGAATCATTCAAACGATTATGTGTGAAAGGGATTGATAAACATCGAAGATTTTATTATTTCTTTAGCTGATGCTTTTAAGAACTTGTCGTACTTTGGCATCTTCCTCGCATTATGCATTGAATTTGTTCCTGCTGAAGTGGTTCTGCCTCTTGCGGGTTACTGGATCTCAGAAGGGGACATGGCCTTCATCGGTGTTGTGGCTGCCGGCTCCATTGGCGGCGTGGCTGGCCCTTTGACCTTGTACTGGTTAGGACGTTATGGCGGCAGACCCTTTTTAAATAAATATGGGAAGTACTTTTTTGTCAAACCTGAGTCGCTTGATAAATCGGATGCTTTCTTTGAAAAGCATGGTGGTTTCGTCGCCTTTAGCGGCCGGTTTATTCCAGGGGTCAGAACGCTTATTTCCATCCCGTGCGGTATTGCCAAGATGAATGTGTGGGTCTTTTGCTTGTATACGTTTTTGGCGATTACGCCCATTACATTTGTGTATGTGTATCTTGGGTTTGTGCTCGGGGAGAACTGGAAAGAGGTTGGCGCTATGTTAGATCCATATCTTTTACCGATTGGGATCGGGGTTGTGTTGTTGTTCGTTGTTTATATATGGCTGAAACGTAGAAAAAGAAAAACAGAAACACCAACGGCCTAATCACTGAAAGTCACCTGTTGACAATCCAGTGTCTATTGATTATGATATAAGTAATCTAAATATTCTTAAATCCCACCAAAGGGGAGTAGCGTCCGGTTTTTACCGGAAACAAAGTCGTCATTACATGGACTTACGTTCCATCGGCTTTGTTGGCATGATTCTACATATCACATGTCTAGCAAGACCTTTGCCATTACAGGCAAAGGTCTTTTTTGTATTCATAAGCCTTTGTCTGTTGTGGGACAATAGATAAAAACAAGGAGGAATGATGATGGATGCAGCAATTATTTTAGAGTACGGGTGGGTTCTTCTCGTACTGATTGGATTAGAAGGGATTTTAGCAGCTGATAACGCGCTGGTCATGGCTGTGATGGTTAAACACCTTCCTGAAAAGCAAAGAAAAAAGGCATTGTTTTACGGACTTGCGGGTGCGTTTGTCATGCGATTTGGTTCCCTGTTTCTTATTTCGTTTTTAGTGGATGTGTGGCAAGTTCAAGCCATTGGCGCAATTTATCTTCTTTATATTTCCATTCACCATATTTTAAAATCGCACGTATTTAAGAAAAAGGAATCAGACACAAACATGAAGCAAAGCGGCTTCTGGGCAACAGTCGTAAAAGTCGAGCTTGCCGACATCGCTTTTGCTGTAGATTCCATCTTAGCGGCCGTCGCATTAGCCGTGACATTGCCGAAAACGAGTCTTCCGCAAATCGGCGGACTCGATGGCGGTCAATTTATTGTCATTCTTTTAGGTGGTATCATCGGTCTTATCATCATGCGATTTGCAGCTACTGTCTTTGTGAAACTGCTCAAAACAAGACCGAGCCTAGAAACAGCAGCCTTTGTCATTGTCGGATGGGTTGGTGTGAAGCTCACGCTTTATACATTGTCACATCCAGCCATTGGTATCGTGTCCTCTCATTTTATTCATTCAGCATTATGGAAAGTGATTTTCTGGACAGTGCTTCTCGCAATTGCAGCATTTGGCTGGTTTTTATCAAGCCCATCAAGAAAAGGCGGGCAAGAAAACAAGGAAAAACAAGAGGGACGCCTAGAAGAGTAGGTTTTTTGAAAGAAATATCATTTCATTTTCATAACACGTATATTACAAATAAGGGGGAGATACCCCCTTATTTCTTTGCTTTTAGACGAAACATTGTAAAGTAGATGATGATATACATGTCATAATTGAGTAACAGGAAATGAATTCCTCATTTCTTCCTTTGCGCTTCCCTCATAAATTAGCTATCATAAATGAGTAATATAGGGAGAACTGAGGTGAAACCATTGCTTAGCCTTTTGTTTAAAAAAGGAAAGAAAAAGCAAACATTAGAGCAGTCGGCTATCAGTATTCAACAAGGTGATATCGAGCTGCAAAATGCATTAATAGAGCAATACAAACCATTTGTCGCTAAGACGGTTTCATCCGTTTGTAAACGATATATAGATGAAAAAGATGATGAATTCAGCATAGGCTTAATTGCCTTTAATGAAGCGATAGAAAAATACTCCGCCGAAAAAGGAAATTCACTCCTTGCTTTCGCGGAATTAATTATTAAAAGAAAAGTGATCGACTATATTCGAAAAGAAGCGAGAAATGCGCCAACGGTTCAAATGGACCTGCAAGAAAGTGAAAATGGCGAGTACTCTCAAAGCATGATTGAAGCAGAGCTGTCTACAAATGAATATAGACGTTTAATTGAACAAGAACATAGAAGAGAAGAAATAGAACATTTTAAAGAACGATTAAAAGTATACGGTCTCACGTTTCAAGAGCTGCTTGAACATTCACCAAAGCATGCAGATGCCAGGCAAAATGCTATTAAAGTAGCCCACACCCTCGTTGAACACGATGAGCTCAGAACCATTTTATTTCAAAAAAAACAATTACCAGTCAAACAGCTTGAAAAGCTAGTGGAAGTCAGCCGCAAAACGATTGAGAGAAATAGAAAATACATCATTGCGATGGCGATCATTATGACGGGTGATTATGTGTATTTGAAAGATTACCTTAAAGGGGTGCTTAATTCATGAGAAGAGGCATTATAGTAGAGAAAAACAAAAAATATGTCACGCTGCTGACCCCTGATGGACAATTTCTGCGGACAAAATATGAACAGCAAGACTATGAAATCGGTCAAGAAGTGACATTTCCGAATGAATCACGTCTCGAAAGAAAAAGAGCCGGTTTTTTTGACCTGCTTCGTTTACGTCCGTTAAATGCAGGAATCCTATCAATCGCAGCGATTATTGTCGTGATTTTTACTATGATGCCATCTTTCTCAAGTCAAAAAGCATATGCATATATGACAATTGACATTAACCCAAGCTTTGAACTGAAGCTTGATCACGATTATCAAGTGATCGGTGTCACACCACTGAATAAAGATGCGAAACAAGTACTGGCCAGTATGAAGGATTTGGAAAAAAACGACATGACCAAAGTCGTGCAGGAAATCATAGACGACTGTGACAAAAAAGGTTACGTGAACCACTCTAAGAGCATTTATATTTCAACGGTTTATGAAAACAAGCAGGACCATACATATAAAACCAACGTCAAAAGTAAAATTAACACCATCTCTGGTGAATATCAAAAGCGCGATTACAAGCTAGAAACTGTAGAAAGTGACCTGGAAACAAGAGAAAAAGCTCAAAAGGCAGGCATTTCAACAGGCACATATATCAGAAATCAAGAAATGCAAGACAAAGAACAAGAAGACATTCAAAAGGATGAAGACGCAGCAGAGAGTGATGCTGTCAAAGAGGAAGACCCTAAAAAAGATGATGAAGATCAAGCAGACAAAGACAAACAAGAAGACGTCAAGACAGACGATAGCGAAGAGATGAAGCCAGATCAAGAGGCTCCTGAAGCTGAAGACAAAGAGCAGAAGGATCAAGAGAGGGAAGAGCAAGGATCTATTCAAAAGCCTCACCAAACAAAACCTGATGATGAAAGCAAAGACAATCAAATAAAGGAAGAAAAGGATCGTTCTATCGATAAAGAACAAAAAAAAAATCACTCAACGGAACCTGATGACAAAAGAAATCCAAACGGCACATCACGTGGTGGCGCTGAAAAGCACACAAAAAAAAACGACAGGGATCAGAAACGGCCGTCCGCTGAACGAAAAAGAGAACATATGAAGCAAGGAAAAGGTGTACCGTCCCCTTATCGTGAGAACCGGGATGAGCACACATATGAACAATAAAAAAACGCCAGAATAGCTCCGGCGTATTTCACCATGTTTTTATTTAGATTGATTGCCCATTTGTGATTGAGCCTGTTGAACGAGTCTTTTTGTAATTTCACCGCCAACAGAACCGTTTGCACGTGCGACTGTATCTGAACCGAGAGTCACGCCAAATTCTTGAGCGATCTCGTATTTAAATTGATCTAATGCTTGTTCTACTCCAGGAACAAGAAGTTGATTTCGGTTTGCCATGTCCATATTCCTCCTTTCACCTCATGTTTGTTGCGCCTTCTTATTTTGAAGAAAACAGCGTACAATTATGCTGGCAATTGCTGCACAAAAAACCGAGGTGATGATTCACCTCGGTTCTTCTGTATCCTGATGCTGCAGTGTATGAAACATCATTTCTTGTGCCGTACTTTGCAAGTGTGAAATAAAGACAGAAAAAACGGTTGAACTGATAATGCCTTTGATCAAATGCCATTGGTGCTGTGTCAATTCAGAAAATTCTTCACGGAGCTTATCTGTCTGTTCCTCTGTGATTTCCCGTAAGTTTGTTTCTTTTAACGGAAAAAGAGTATGATGATAAATAAAATCAAGGACATGCGCATATGCTTCATAAAAGCGCAGTGGACTAATAATATCATCAGTTCGATCCGTAATTGTGTTAAATAAGGCAGATAAGATGGTACGGATGGCATCAAAGTCAAAAACTGATTTTAAATCTCTAACAATTAATAAAATAACGACCTGATCAATTGAGTACTTCTTTCCAAGCTCAGGGTGGCCAATCATATCTTTAATATCACGTTTGATCCAGTTTTGAATCGCTGTCGATTTAAGAGAAGTCAGTTCGCATAGGTTTCCTAATTCTACAATTTCATTTGTGGAGAGTCCATGCTCTGATTTGTGTTTCCGCCGTTCAAGCCTCTCAAAAAAAGAAGGGATTTTTAGCTCGTCATGTTCGTGATGTTTGTCTTTTTTTACAGATAAATTTAATAGCTGAAGCGGAGTCAGATCTCCCTCTCCTTTTAGAGAATAGAGAAGACTTGTCATGTCAATTCTCGTTAATTTAAAAGCACCCATTATTCCACCTCGTTTGTACGTCAAAAACGTCATAATTGATCTAATTCAACATCATAATCTCTTTTTGATGAAAATGCAAAATAAACTAAAATCCAGAAAGCGGCGTCACAATTTGTTCACTTTTCAGCTGTAGCAAATGTCGTAAATATTGAAGTGACGGGGCTTAAGCCGTTATGATAAACATAGGAAATGATTCCTTTTTCCTTGCAATTTGAGACGTTTATTTTTATAATTTTATTAATAAGTTCAAATGAACTTAATATGACAGCGGAGGTTATGTATGGGTAAAAGAATATTTCTGTTTATATTAACGAACATTCTTGTTATCACTACGATTGGTATTGTACTATCGGTTATTAGTGCAGCAACTGGTGTTGGTTCTTATATAGGAGCAGATGGTGGAATTAATTTTGTGGCATTGCTAGTATTCAGTGCAGTTGTTGGTTTTGTTGGCTCGTTCATGTCACTTGCAATGTCTCGCTGGATGGCAAAAATGATGATGGGTGTGCGTGTGTTAAACCCTGAAAAGGATTCATTAACATATGATGAGCAGCAGCTTGTTGACCGCGTGCACAGATTATCAAGAGCAGCAGGCCTTTCTAAAATGCCTGAGGTTGGTATTTATCAATCATCTGAAGTAAATGCTTTTGCGACAGGTCCTTCTAAGAGAAGATCACTTGTTGCGGTTTCCACTGGATTGCTTCATGAAATGGATGATGCAGCAGTTGAAGGTGTAATCGCTCACGAAGTTGCTCACGTTGCGAACGGTGATATGGTGACAATGACGCTGCTTCAAGGGATCGTCAACACGTTCGTTGTCTTCCTTTCAAGAATTGCGGCATGGATCGCAAGCCGCTTTGTTCCGCGTGAAGAGCTTGTGCCGATTGTTCATTTTATCGCAGTGATTGTTTTCCAAATCATTTTCTCTATCTTAGGAAGCCTTGTCGTGTTTGCATATTCTAGACACCGTGAATTCCATGCAGACCGCGGCGGAGCTGACCTTGCCGGTAAAGATAAAATGATTCATGCGCTTCGCTCACTTGAGGCGTATACGTCAAGAATCAAAGATGATGATCAAACAGCAGTTGCTACGCTTAAAATCAGTGGTAAACGAAAAGCTTCTCTTTTCTCAACACACCCTGATTTAAACGAAAGAATCAGAAGACTAGAAGCAAAATAAGAGAGACGAAAAGACATTCTGTTACAGGATGTCTTTTCTTTTTTGATGAAAAAGTAAATAAAGCATAAAATACCTTTAAAATCATGTCTCTTTTCATTAAAATGATAAGTATTGAAAATTGAAAGTTAAAAGAAGGAATGACAATGAACCCAATTAAAAAGCTAATTGACCGGCTATCGGCTTTCCAGCTGATTGCCCTTTATTATTTTCTTGCTGTGACCGTCTCATTTATTCTTCTAAGTTTGCCAGTCGCTCATCAAGATGGGGTGGTGAAGTGGACATTTATCGATGCATTATTTACGGCAGTGAGTGCGGTAAGTGTCACAGGACTCACCGTTGTTGATACCTCCCAAACATTTAGTGTGGCAGGTATGTGGATCCTTGCGTTTGTCCTGCAAATCGGAGGTATCGGCATTATGACGCTCGGTACCTTTGTGTGGATTGTCATGCGAAAAAGGATCGGGATTAAAGAAAGAAAGCTCATCATGGCAGATCAAAACCAGAGCAATTTATCAGGAATTGTGAAATTAATGAAGCAGGTCTTATATTTAATTTTGCTCATTGAGTTTGTAGGCGGTCTGATTTTAAGCATGTATTTTCTCAAATATTACGATGTGCAGGCAGCATTCTTACATGGCTTCTTCTCAAGTATTAGTGCGACCACCAATGGGGGCTTTGATATTACAGGGAACTCGCTCATCCCTTACAAAGATGATTATTTTGTCCAATTTATTACGATGCTGCTGATCATCTTTGGAGCCATTGGCTTTCCTGTCCTCGTAGAAGTAAAGGATTACTTATTTAATCAGGACCGAAAGCACGCATCGTTCTCATTGTTTACAAAAATCACAACGATTACGTTTGGCAGCTTAGTCATTGTTGGCGCTATTGGGATTTATGCCCTTGAAGCCCGGTTTACGTTTTTAGGGAAGAGCTGGCACGAAGTTTTGTTTTATTCATTGTTCCAATCGACCGCCACAAGAAGTGGTGGACTTTCCACATTAGATATTACTCAATTGACAGAACCGACGCTGTTATTTTTATGTCTGCTCATGTTTATCGGGGCATCTCCAAGCTCGGTTGGGGGCGGAATTCGGACAACCACCTTTGCCCTTAATTTACTCGCACTGTTTCATTTTGCTCGGGGAAATAAGTCCATTAAAATCTTCAAAAGAGAGCTGCATCAAGCGGATATAAACAAATCTCTAATGGTGACGATGATGGCCTTTATATTGGTGTTTGGCGCTACATTCTTATTAACCTTATCCGAGCAAAATACGCTTCTTCAAAATTTATTTGAAGTCTGTTCTGCATTCGGAACAACAGGGCTATCACTAGGGATTACCTCTGAGCTCTCTGTTTTCGGTAAGTGTATCATTATGATGGTCATGTTTATTGGACGGATCGGCATTCCAAGCTTCTTGTACTTAATTGGCCGAAGAGAAAGCGAAGCGAATTATCATTATCCGAAAGAGCGTGTCATCATCGGCTAAACAGCATTCCGAGCGAATGCTGTTTTTTTATTTCCATTATCTAACTGGCTAAATCACGCGAGATGTTCGCAATCTATAGGTAAGAGGTGAACGAGACGTGCTGGATGTAATATGGAAAGCAATTGTCATGCTGCTAGTTGGTACCTTGCTGCTGAGAATAGCAGGGCCTAAATCCATTAGTCAATTAACTGTTCAACAAACAGTGATCATGATTTCAATCGGATCGATTATTATCCAACCCTTTATTGAGCACAATTTACTTGAAACGATTTATGCCGCTGCTACATTTATCATTGCACTCGTCATCATGGAAAAATTGTCTATCCAATCTGATTTCTTTGAAAAATTGGTTTCAGGGAAATCTGTGGTCATTTTGCAGGATGGAGAAATGCTTGATCACAAGCTGAAGAAAACGAGGCTCACTAGGGATGAATTCAAAATGCGCTTAAAGCAGCAAGGCATCACAGACATCAGCTGTCTCAAAAAAGCCACCCTAGAAGCCAATGGACAAATTGGCTATGAGTTAAAGCCAGAAGAAAAGCCCGTGACGGTCAAACAAATGAAGGAACTCCTAGACCAATTAAGAGAAGAACTAAATATGTTAAAAAAGGACTGATTTCAGATGAAAAGAAAAGCAGCGAAAAATGAAGCACTGACAAATAATATGACGCCGACAGAAAGCATGGCACATGATCAAGGACAAACCCAATTTGATGAACAATCAAGAGATCGTCAGGCAAACCGAAATTCTCACAAAGGGAAACAAGGAGGAGGATCTCATGACTAAAAAGCATGTGAAGAGCAAGGACATGAAAGACCATAAGAGGCCAATGGACCCAGATATCTTAGAAGAGGAATTTGGCAGTGAGCTTGGAGATATCAACAGCAGCAAATGGATTGATACTCTTGTAAAACCTAAGAAAGATGCTGAATGTCACAATGGACACATGGATGAAAAATAGAAAAAACGATCCTCGCGGGATCGTTTTTTATTTGATATAACTGCCTTGTCTGCCGGTGATTGTACGCAAAAGATTGTTCATTTTGAGCTCAATCACTGGCTGTGCAACGTTTTTAACAAAGGTGCTAGACAGGGTAAAGGTTAACAGAATGGTCAGCAGCAATAACATCAGTACACTTGCTGCATTCAGGGCCCAGTCGTCAAACCAAGTCGTTCTAAGCAGCTTGATCACAAAGCCATGTAGTAAATACACATATAACGTTCTTGTGCCCCATTTTGTAAAGAAGAAACGGCGTGTTGGCACTAATGCAAAGAAGCTGAATGTAGCGCCAAATGCAAGCAGGTACCATGCCATTCGTTTCATTGCCGCAATCAATCCCTCATCTCCAAGAGAAGCATATGACTGTGACCCAAATAAGAAGGAATAATCAAATTCATAGAAATAGCAAAACAGGAATACAGCCATTAATACAAGAAGTGCTGCCAGCTTTCCTTTGCTTGTACGGATGAATTCAAAATGCTGCTTTTTTAAATAGAAGCCAGCTAAAAACATCGGCAAAAAGACAAACGTACGCGATAAGCTGAGCGTATTGCTGATGCTGTCCACGTAACCGACAAGTAACGCAATCGACAAACTGACGATCATCGCCCAGTGAAACGGAAGTTTAGAAAAAGGAATGAGCAGCAAATTCCAAAAAAATAAACTAATTAAAAACCATAAAGACCATTGCGGATCAATTGGATTTAAATTGGCCATGCTTTGATCCTGCAAGAGATAATAGTAAACTGAATAGATCACCTGAAAAATTAAATATGGGATGATCAGCTTAACGGCGACTTTTTTCATAAAACCTGGCTTTCTAAAGCCTTTTGCAAAGAAGCCGGAAACCAAGATAAAGGCGGGCATATGAAAAGTATAAATAAACTTGTATAAATAGAGCATCCAATCATTATCATGAATGAATGATCGTAACAAATGACCAAAAACAACTAGAAAAATCAGAAGAAATTTCGCATTATCAAAATAACTATCTCGTGAAGATGCCATAACATCACCTTTCCTGCTTGATTTCAAACATAAATGTTCTATGTGCACTGTTCCCGTATTTGCCCCATTTTAAAATACATTTTGGCTCATTTCGCTATTTGATGTGAAATTGTAGAACGGTTGTAAAAGAAGCGTAAGAAAAGAGAATCGCAGTTCGATCCTGTCATCCAAATGAAATAAAAGAGACAGTCTTCGTGTAAAAAGTTTTTTTTTTATGAGTCGAATGAAGGAACAATGAAAATATTGTAGAAATATTGTAGAGGAATGAGGCTGGAAAAGGAGTGTAAGAGAATGACTGAAACGCTCGATGGCGCAGAAGATATCAGAAAATTAGAAAAAGAGAACGAATATTTGCGAACAGAGTTGATGCAGCAAAAGAGGCTGTTAAATAAGACGTTAGATGCCATTTTCATATTTGATCAGCACCTCAATATTATCCAAGCCAACGAAGCGACATGCAGGCTTGTACAGACATCGAAAGAAGACCTCCTCAATAAATCCGTTCTAGATTTCCTATACGGCATCCCGAAAGACAAAATTGAATGCTCCCTTGATTTATTTTTTCGAAAAGGAAAGTTAAGAAGAGAAATCTCCATTCAGCTTGAAAACGGGGAAACAAAATACATTGAATTTGTTGCAGAGAATGACGTCGTGAATCAGCAATATATCGTGGTCATGCGAGATATTTCCTCAAAGAAAATACTAGAACGAGAACGCTCCATGAATGAGCAGCTGTTCAAAGATTTGTTTGACCGAGCCATTGACGGGATGGTCATTTTTGATCAGGATGGCTGCATGATCGACGCCAATCACTCTTTTTGTCAGAGCTTTGAGCTGCAAAAGACCGATTTAACCGATCGTTATTTAAATGAATTTGTCGAAGATGAAAATCTTCCAGCCTTGCAGCACCTTTTAACGTCACTTAAAGAAACAGGGAAAGCCAAGGGAGAGCTTCCCGTTACCCTTCAATCTGGCCAGCAAAAATTATTCGAGCTCACGATTACATCAAATGTCATGAGCGGTTTTTATATGTCCATCATGCGGGATATTACAGAAAAAAGGTTAATGGAAGAAAAGCTGTTAAAAAGTGAGGAACGCTTTAGAGAAATTTTCGAAAATGCAATGGATGCGATCATCATATGGGCAGATGATGGAGAGATTGTGAGAGCAAATGAATCAGCCTGCCGAATTTTTGAATTGCCTATGCACTCACTGATTGGCAAGAAACTCACAGACTTTCTCGTGAAATCTGATCAGAGATATAGGCCGACTAGAAGACGTTATATTCGGAATCATGAAATAAGGGAAGAGCTGTTGTTCAGAATGGCAAATGGTCAGTTTAAAGAGCTCGAGTTTACATCAAAGCATGCGGTATTAGAAGGACAGCACTTAACCATTTTACGTAATGTGAGTGATCGAAAAAGAATGGAGGAGGAGCTGCGCGAAAGTGAGCTCAAATTCCGTAAAGTATTTAATGGATCAATGGACGGCATTGTTCTTTTTGATAACCAGTACCGCATTATCGAAGTCAATCCATCCGCAAGCGAGCTGCTCGGATTGAAAGACGATCATTTAACGGAAATGAACCTTTTCCATATCCTTGCGCCTTATCAAATTGAACATTTGGCACAGCCTGCTCAGGCGATGTCGTTAGATGAAATGGACAATGAAGTTCCGTTTGTGCTGAACCATCCAGATCAGCGTATATTGGAATTCTCTTTTAAACGCAACATTATTCATAATATGAATTTGGCGATCTTTAGAGATGTGACAGAGCGGAAGGAATTAGAAGAGCGGGTGAGAAAATCAGATACCCTTCATGTGGTGGGAGAGCTTGCTGCTGGAATTGCTCATGAAATTAGAAACCCGATGACAGCATTAAAAGGCTTCATACAGCTGTTAAAAGGAAATATTGAAGGAGAGTATTCGCTCTATTTCAATGTCATCACTTCAGAGCTGAAAAGAATTGAATCCATCATCACCGAATTTTTGATTTTAGCGAAACCGCAAGCCATCGTATATGAAGAAAAAAATGTGGTGCAAATTATGAAAGACACGATGGATCTTTTGCACGCACAGGCGAACCTCGGCAACGTTCAAATGCATCTCAATGTGTTGGATGAGATTCCGCTCATTTATTGTGAACAAAACCAATTAAAACAGGTCTTTATTAACATTTTGAAAAATGCAATTGAAGTCATGCCGAGAAAAGGAAATGTCTATGTGAGCATTCAGCGGAAGGGCGAAGAGCATATTGTCATTTCACTGCGGGATGAAGGCTGCGGAATGGCAGAGGACAAGCTCAAGCGTCTAGGGGAACCATTTTATACGACAAAAGAAAGAGGAACTGGACTTGGCTTAATGGTTAGTTATAAAATTATTGAAGAGCATCAAGGAACGATTGAGGTAGAAAGTGAGGAAGGGGTAGGAACCGTCTTCCATCTCACGCTTCCACTGAGGCAGAAGAAACAAGAAGGAGAGCACTAACGTGTATTATACCGTCTATCACGCACCAATTGGGGCATTATACATACTAGAAAAAGACGATGCCATCATCGAGGTGATGTTTGATGATGAGCCATTTTTAGTAAAAAAGCAGAAAGCCGATCTAAAAGAAGAAGAAACGCCTGTATTACAAGAAGCGAAAAAGCAGTTAGATGAATATTTCAAGGGAGAGCGCCAAGTATTCGATCTCCCGCTCAAGCAAAAGGGATCTCCGTTTCAAGAGCAGGTGTGGGAAGCACTTTCGACTATTCCATATGGTGAATCAAAAAGCTATGCAGACATTGCAGAAGCGATTGGTAATCCAAAAGCTGTAAGAGCGATTGGACAAGCGAACAGACGCAATGCATTACCTATTTTTATTCCCTGTCACAGAGTGATTGGAAAAGACCGCTCTCTGACGGGCTATGCAGGAACAAAAACAGACATGAAAGCGGTTCTGCTAGAATTAGAAGGTATCCCATTTGTTCAAAAATAAATCGATTGACCTGTTCCAAATGTTTGTCAAGCGACATATCCTTTTATTAAGCTAAAAAAGTTGGTTAAGGGAAAAAGGAGGGCGCTAGGGAATGTTTTGGGGCAAAAAGAATAAAATGTATGCCGTCACATCACTATGTGTCAAAATGAACGTTTTGACAGAAGAACAGAAAAAAGAAATCTTAGCAAAAACGAATGAAATAAAAAAGCGCGGTGCTCTTAAATAATAAGTACACGGCGCTTTTTTTATGATTAGAGTGAGGTGCTTTCAGCGAACAGAGCATCAATCTCTTCTGTATAGTTCGACGTGATAATCCCTTTCTCTGTAATAATACCTGAAATGAGATGGTGAGGAGTGACATCAAAGGCGGGATTGAATACCTGAACATCAGGCGGTGCAATTTGGACGCCGTTTAATTCCTTTACTTCCAGCGGATCACGCTCTTCAATTGGAATATCTGCCCCGTCTTGGGTTGATACATCAAAGGTGGAAAGCGGTGCAGCTATAAAAAACGGAATTTGAAAATGCTTAGCTAAAATGGCGAGACTTAACGTTCCAATCTTATTCGCCGTATCTCCATTACGGGCAATACGATCAGCTCCGACAATGACAGCAGAAATTTTCTTTTCTTTCATCGTATGGGCTGCCATGTTATCTGTGATGAGCGTCACATCTACGCCGCCTTGCATGAGCTCCCATGTTGTCAGCCTAGCCCCTTGAAGAACAGGGCGTGTTTCACAGGCATAAATGTGAAGATCGAGATTTTTCTTTTTGGCTAAATAAAATGGAGCAAGGGCTGTTCCGTACCGGCTCGTGGCGATGGAGCCTGCATTGCAAATGGTCATAATACGATCACCCGATTTAAAGAGCTGGAGTGCATTTTGACCGATTTGTCTGCATGTTTCTTCATCTTCAATTTGAATTTGAATGGCTTCATGGACAAGGTCTGTTTTGGCTGCATTGACCGAAGCTGCACGCTCAATGCGCTGCAATAATCGCTCTAAAGCCCAGGCTAAATTCACAGCGGTTGGACGAGCACTGTTTAAATATTCTTTTATCTGAATGACTTCTTGTTTAAAAACATCAATTTCTTCTGTCTCAATGTCTTGGGCACTGAGCGCCAGTCCAAAAGCTGCCGTAATGCCAATGGCAGGTGCTCCCCGCACTTTTAACGTGACAATGGCATCATACACGTCTTCTTTTGTATATAAATGCTCAAACTCAGTTTCGGCCGGTAATTTTTGCTGATTCAAAATGTTAATATGGTTTTCTTCCCATTCGACAGAACGGGGGACTTCAAATTCTTTAGACAAAACCCGTCACTCCTTTACAGATTGCTGGAATAATGCGACGAGGTCAGACGCTGCTTCCACTGCATAATATTGTTTGATCATTGTTTTTCCGAGCGTTAGTGCTGCTTTTTTCTGCTGAATCCGTCTAGATGGTGATGGAATTGCATCGAGATCAGCGGCATGAGCAAGGCCGATTGTTCGGCGGACAAGCTCACAGCCCGCAAAGCCTGCCGCTTCTTTTAAAATACGGTCAAAGGTTGTTGCTAAAAAACTGTCAGATACACTAAACGCTTCAATGCTGTCTTCTTTCCAAGCTTTTGCGAACACTTCTTTGAAGGTCGCCCATACATTGATGACATGGTCAAAGAGGTACTGCTGATCGTGTTCATTCTCACGAGACAAAGCATTCAGGAACAGGTTAGCGATAAAGTGGCCAATATCGAATCCAAAGGGACCGTAAAAGGCGAATTCTGGATCAATGATTTTTGTTTCCGTCTCACTTGCAAAAATACTGCCTGTATGAAGATCTCCATGAACGAGTGTTTCAGCAGATGTCAGGAAAATACGCTTCAGTTCGGCTGCTTTGGCCTGCACTTCAAGATCTGCCCAAAGCGCTTCGGCAGCTTCTCTTAATTCTTCTTCGAAATCATTTGTGCCGCTATCAAAGAAAGGATCTGTGAAGACGAGCTTTTCGGTAATGTCACAAAGATCCGGATTCGTAAATTGCTTCACAAATTGTTTTTTGATTTTAGGATTTGTGGCAAAGTCAGAAGTGTAAAAAAGTGTTTTTCCTAAAAATTCTCCGACATGATCGGATAAATGCGGATATTGTTTTCCGGCAATTAGCCCTTTTCTGACGATTTCCAGGTGTGATAGATCCTCCATTGCCGTCACAGCAAGAGCTGTATCTGAATAATAGACTGCAGGTACAAGGTGCGGCGTATATTCTGACTGCTTGATCAGGGCAGCACTTTCAATTCTCGCGCGGTCTAATGTAAGCGGCCAGCTCTCTCCGACCACCTTGGCATAGGGCAGAGCCTGCTTGATGATCAATCCTTTTTCTTGTTTGTGATCAAAAATATGAAAGACGTAATTTAAATTCCCGTCACCGATTTCCGTACATGTCAAATGACTGCTTTCTTGGATCAAGCCAAGTCTAATTGCGAGTGCAACTGCCGAGCTTTCTGTTAATTCTTCATATGATGCCGTAAGTGTAACCAATTGCTATCCCTCCAAATCATATAAAAAAGCCTCTTTCTCCTGAGAGAAAGAGGCTTGATGGCGTGTATGCTCAAAGCCTCTCTTATCTCTCAGCACATACGTCTGATGGAATTAGCACCGTGCCCTATAAGACAATTGTCTTGGCGCTTACTTGCTGCGCCCCACTTCACAGTGGTATTTACGGTCGGTTGCTGTTGGGGTCAAAAGGCCAAATCCCTCGCCCAACTCTCGATAAGAGAAATCAATATGTAATTATTTCGTGCCTGTTTGCATTTCTTAATTCAAGATATTATCAGAGCTGCGCTTCACATGTCAATCTTTTTTCAAAATTGCTTTACAATTCATAAAACAATCCATTACAGTGTTTGTATTGTTACGTAACTTGAATAGAAGGTGAAGAAATGGAATTCCAGCAATCAGATGTATTGAAACAATTACCGAAACAATTTTTTGCGTCTCTTGTCCAAAAGGTGCAGAAAAAGGTGCAGGAAGGGGCAGATATCATTAATTTAGGGCAGGGAAATCCTGATCAGCCAACCCCTTCGCATATTGTAAAAGCCATGCAGGAAGCGGTATTAAAACCTGAAAATCATCAATACTCGTCATTCCGCGGAACAGCGAAATTAAAAAAGGCTGCCGCCGCCTTTTATGAAAGAGAATATGGTGTCACGCTTGATCCGATGAAGGAGATTGCGATTTTATTTGGCGGGAAAGCGGGACTTGTTGAGCTGCCGCAATGCCTGCTGAATCCTGGAGATACACTCCTTGTCCCAGACCCAGGTTATCCTGATTATTGGTCAGGTGCCGTGCTTGCTGGAGCTCAGATGGTGACGATGCCGCTTCTTGAACAAAATGATTTTTTACCTGACTATGATCGATTGCCTGAGAATGATAAGAAAAAAGCAAAGTTGATGTATTTAAATTATCCCAACAATCCGACAGGTGCCACGGCAAGTCGTGCGTTTTTTGAAGAAACCGTTACATTTGCGAGAGATCACAAGCTCTGTGTTGTCCATGATTTTGCCTATGGCGGCATTGGGTTTGATGGGAAAAAGCCGATCAGCTTTTTGCAAACAGATGGAGCGAAAGAGACGGGTATTGAAATTTATACATTGTCTAAAACGTATAATATGGCCGGCTGGAGAGTAGGTTTTGCAGCAGGAAACCCGTCTGTTATTGAAGCAATTGAGCTTTATCAGGATCACCTGTTTGTTTCACTGTTTAAAGCAACTCAAGATGCTGCAGCGGAAGCCCTATTAAGTGACCAAACGTGCGTACAGGTGCAAAATGATCGATATGAAAATAGGCGAAATGTGTGGATCGCTGCCTGCAAGGAGATTGGCTGGGAGGTCACAGCACCAAAGGGGTCATTTTTTGCTTGGCTAAAGGTGCCAGAAGGATATACATCTGAATCTTTTTCTGACGTATTATTAGAGAAAGCACATGTTGTTGTGGCTCCGGGGAATGGGTTTGGTACTCACGGTGAAGGGTACGTGAGAGTTGGGCTTTTAACAAGTGAGGAGCGGTTACAAGAAGCCGCTCGGCGTATCGCTGCCTTGAATCTGTTTGAAAATAAGCCATTGACAACATAAAAAAATGGTGCGATAATTCAGACAATATTTAAGAAAATTGAATATTCTTATCAAGAGTAGGCAGAGGGACTAGCCCAATGAAGCCCGGCAACCGACTTCTATGAAGCACGGTGCTAATTCTTGCAGCAAGCGCTGAGAGATAAGATTCGGATGAATGACACGAAACAACCTCTTTAAGGCGCTGACAAAGCACTTGAAGAGGTTTTTTATTGACCATATGCATGACGCAATCGAAAGGGGATTCCTAGTGAGTGAATTACTGGCAACATACGTATTAACACATCGAGAGGATGAACAAGTGAACCGAAAAGCGGAGCAGATCGCACTTGGTTTAACAGTGGGATCATGGACAGATTTGCCGCAGCTCAAAAAGGAGCAGCTTCAAAAACATAAAGGACGGGTAGAAAAAGTATCAGAAAAGGTTGCTTCAGCCGAAAATGGCCTATATCAATCTGAGGTGACCATTGCTTATCCTGAGGCTAACTTTTCAGCTGATATACCGGCCGTTTTGACGACGATCTTTGGAAAGCTTTCACTTGATGGAAAAGTGAAGCTAGTCGACATACAATTCTCGGATAGATTTAAAAGAAGCCTGCCAGGACCGGTATTTGGAATTGATGGCATACGCAAAAAAGCAGGCGTGTTTGATCGTCCGTTGTTGATGAGTATTTTTAAAGGTGTCATTGGCCGTGATATGGCGGATTTAAAAGAGCAGCTCCGTTTACAAGCATTAGGCGGCGTTGACTTTATCAAAGACGATGAAATTTTATTTGAGAGCCCGCTAGCCCCTTTTGAAGAACGAATCAAAGAAGGAAAAAAGATATTAAAAGAAACATATGAAGAGACAGGGCACCGAACGTTATATGCCGTTAATTTAACAGGCAGAACCTTTGAACTGAAGGATCGAGCAAGAAAGGCAGCTGAACTCGGAGCGGATGCACTCTTATTCAATGTCTTTGCCTACGGACTAGATGTCATGCAAAGCTTAGCTGAGGATCCAGATATTCCATTGCCTATCATGGCCCATCCCGCAGTAAGCGGCGCTTTGACATCATCGCCTGAATATGGATTCTCGCATTCTCTTCTTTTAGGTAAATTAAATCGATATGCTGGCGCTGATTTGAGTCTTTTCCCCTCACCTTATGGGTCGGTTGCACTTCCGAAAAAAGATGCCTTTGGAATCTATGAAGCTTGTGTAAAAGTGGATTTGGTTCAAAAAACGTTCCCAGTCCCGTCAGCAGGGATTCATCCTGGAATGGTTCCAGTATTGATTAAAGATTTTGGACTCGATCATGTGATTAATGCTGGTGGAGGAATTCACGGACATCCGCGTGGAGCCATCGGTGGAGGGAAAGCATTTCGATCGATCATTGATGCGGTGATACATGGAGAGTCGATCCAAGAGAAGGCAGCTTCTTGCCAAGACTTAAAAGCAGCACTTGAACTATGGGGAAGGGTAGCGGAATAAATGAAAAAGCCAATAGTATGTTGTGATTTTGATGGAACAATTACGAAAAATGATAATATCATTCGCATCATGAAACACTTTGCACCAAGTGAATGGACGGAGCTTAAGGATGATGTTCTCTCAAAGGAGATCACCATTCAAGAAGGCGTCGGGCAGATGTTTCAATTACTGACGAGTGATCAAAAAGAAGCCATTCAGTCGTTTATTTTAGAAGATACAGAGATTCGAGAAGGATTCAAGCAATTTGTTGATTATGTGAAAAAGGCTGATATCCCTTTCTATGTGCTAAGCGGCGGGATGGACTTTTTTGTCTATCCCATACTCGAGGGCATTGTGGGCCGAGACAATATTTATTGCAATCATGCCTCATTTGGGGAAGATCATATTCAGATTGAATGGCCGCATGCCTGCGATTCGAAATGTCAAAATGGCTGTGGATGCTGCAAGCCGTCAATCATTCGAGAGCTGACCCATGAGAATGACTTCATCATCATGATCGGAGATTCAGTCACCGATGTGGAAGCGGCAAAGCATGCGGATCTCACATTTGCGCGCGACTACTTGCTGAATGAATGTAAGGAGCTTGGGCTTGTATATCAAGAGTATGAAACATTTATTGATCTTAAAGCGCAATTTGATCAAATAAAGGAAGTGAAGGAATGGCAGACGCAAAGAGCAAGCGCTGGCAGGAGCTAGCAGACGTCAAACGTGAACTGGCACAAAGAGACTGGTTTTACGGAACAAGCGGCAATTTATCGATCAAGGTGTCGGATGATCCAATCACGTTTTTGGTGACGGCAAGCGGTAAAGATAAACGAAAAGAAACGGATGAGGATTTTGTTTTAGTAAATGCAGAAGGCCAGCCTGATGATCCGAACGAACGGCTTAGACCATCAGCTGAAACACTGCTTCACACATACGTGTATGAGCGGACGGAAGCAGGTTGCTGCCTCCATGTCCATACGATTGATAATAATGTGATGTCTGAGCTGTATGGGGATAAGGGCGAGGTTCGTTTGAAAGGAAACGAAATCATCAAGGCGCTTGGTTACTGGGAAGAGGATGCAGAAGTGTCGATACCGATTATTGAAAATCCAGCCCATATTCCGCATCTTGCAGCACAATTTGCAAAGCATCTCACTGAAGAGTCAGAATCAGGTGCGGTGCTCATTCGAAATCACGGCATCACTGTCTGGGGAAAAACAGCCTTTGAAGCAAAACGAGTATTGGAGGCGTATGAATTTTTATTTAGCTACCACTTAAAATTAACGCTTTATCAAAAGCAGCTTGTCAGATAAAAGGAGGAAAAGCACATGGCGACGATTTTGATTCATAACGAAGAGAACACATTACTTGAAAGCGAGCAAGAGGTAGCAGCATATTTAGAAAAGCAAGGGGTCATTTATGAACATTGGGATATTGCAAAGCTGCCAAACCGGTTATCAGAAAAGTATGATTTAACAGATGAGGAAAAGGAAGAGATTTTGACTGTTTTTCAAAAGGAAATCCAGCGTATATCTGAAAAACGAGGGTACAAAGCGCAGGATGTGATTTCATTATCTGACGCCACACCAAATCTAGATGAGTTGCTCCAAAATTTTAAGCGTGAGCATCATCATACAGATGACGAAGTACGTTTTATTGTAAGCGGGCATGGAATCTTTGCCATTCAGGGTAAGGATGGCGTCTTTTTTGATGTGAGACTGAATCCAGGCGATTTAATTTCTGTCCCGCCACATATTCGTCACTACTTTACACTTCAAGAGGATCGCAAAGTGGTCGCAGTTCGCATATTTGTCACAACTGAGGGCTGGGTGCCAATTTACGAGGAAGAAACGGTTTAATGACAGGAGCTGATCATTCCGCATGAGGCGGATGATCAGCTTTTTTTTAGGAAAATAGGCATAAAATGAGAAAGAAAATAGTTGATTTTGATCTTCCGCATAGGATAAAATTCTGTTTAATCCATGTGTCAGTCCTGTCCAAATTTGAAGTTTACCCCCAAATTAGATTGGGTAAGAGGTCTTTAGGCTGTAAAAAATTAAATAAAATAAGCATATTTAATTTAATTTACAAATAAAGTATAATTTTGGTGTCGGATCATTTTGAGCATAGACAGTCGAATTCATTGCGGGAGCTGAGATCATGAATATTTATGTAAGGAAAGAACAATTGCTGATGTCCATTGATGAGAAGAGAAAACAGATGGTAGAAGCTGCTCAAGCGGAAGGCTACACTGGTGAGACGACAATTAAATATAGTCAAGAACTAGACAACCTGATGAATGAGTATCAGTATCTCCTTTTTCATGAGAAACAATCTGCCCCCTCCTTTCATGATCTTGTATCTCAAATGAGTCTTCTATCTGTGAACCGTCCTTCTTATTGACATGAAAAACCGGTCTTGCCTAAGCAAAACCGGCTGAATGTTTCAGCTATGCTGAGTGAGCAGAAGGAAGCATGATCATGACGGTTGTTCCTTTATTCACTTCGCTCTCGATATCAATTGTCCCGCCATACATCGAAATGATTCGTTTACACACGACAAGCCCAAGACCTGTCCCTTTTTCCTTCGACGTAATAAAAGGAAGGAAGATATGCTTTAACATTTCTTCTGGTATGCCTTCACCCGTATCTTTCACTTTAATGATGACATGTTCTTTTTCAGCCTCAATCAAAATCTTCAAATGACCGCCATTTGGCATCGCTTCTAACGAGTTCTTCGCTACATTTAATACGACTTGTTTAATGTGATCCTTTGTGCAATATACCCCAACATCCTGAATCGTATTAATTTGCAAATCAACCTCAACATTATAAAGGTTCGCCTCAGAGAAAACGATCGGCATGATCTCACTTACAATTTCTTTTACAGAGTTATTCTGCCATTTTTCTGCCGTTGGTTTCCCTAATACAAGAAACTCACTGACGATTTGGTTGATTCGTTTAATTTCTTCTTCAATGACAGAAAAATAGAGCTGATCTTCTTCTGAATGATACTTCTTTTGCAAAAGCTGTATAAATCCGCTGATCCCTGTTAATGGGTTGCGAATTTCGTGTGCCGTACTTGCTGCGAGGGTTCCGATTAATTCAAGCTTTTGCGCTTCATTTTGGTGACGCTCCTGCTGGGTTTGACGCCTTAAAATGATATATTGAACAAGTGTGAATAAAATATTTAATAAAATAAAAGCACTGGATAAAGGGATCAGCATAACAGACAGCACTTCACCTGTAGACGCGCGCTGCGGAAAGACCTCCAGCTTCCAGCTGTTTTCATCTAAATATGTAGACACGGTGCTGCCATTTTCTGATGCTGGCTGCGGACCACTTGTAAACACCACATGTCCATTTTGATTCAGCATCTTAAAATGAAGATCAGGGTTCAATACATTCATAATATTTCTTAAATAATCAATTTGAATGGCGGCAATTAGCACATTGGTGACTTCTTCGTTTTCATCCAGTACAGGCACACAAATGGAAAGAATCCGCTGTTTTGTAATTCGGCTCACATAGTTATCTGTGATCACCGTCTGCTTGGTCACTTGAATGCGCTTAAAGTAATCTCTAAATGACAGGTTGATTTTTTCCTTTAACGGTGTGGTGCTTACTGATACATTTCCTTTTTTGTCTAGGAGATACAGACCTGAAAAACGAGGTTCTTGTTTATAGATTTTCTCTAGGATGTTTTCTACTTTTTTCGTCTCAAGAGGCTGGTCAAATCCCATGGCAAGTGAAGTTAATCTCGCTTCTGTCTCGCTAATTAAATAATTCATTTGGTTTTTGTGAATATTTAACATAAGTGTAGCGGTTTGTTTGTTTTTTAAGTCGATTTTTTCCGTTTCTTTTTCGTAGATAAAATAACTAATGATTAGGGTTGGAATCATGACCAAAATAAGGTACAGCCTGATCTTCTTCCAAAACCCTTTCAGTATACTCATCATTCATCGCTCCAACGTATTACCTAATAGACTTATTATAGCATTGAACCTATCTTTATTACGATGACTTGTGTGATTTTTAAAAAATTAGGTGATTCGTTCTGGTCTCATTTTCATGCTAAAGATGGATCAAGATGTTGACATTTTACTTATTGTTTATTAATGTCACATTAGTGGGTTGCATTTCATAAAGGATGATAAAAAAATGGAAAATCATAATGTTGAGAAATCTTTGAAATTATTTATTGTATTATCACGTGCCTATCGCTCAATTAATCATCACATGAACAAACATATTGTGAAGCACGGGCTGAATCCGACTGAATTTGCAGTATTAGAATTACTGTATCATAAAGGGGATCAGCCGCTTCAGCAAATCGGTGATAAGATTTTACTTGCAAGCGGTAGCATCACGTATGTGGTCGATAAATTGGAGAAGAAAGAACTCCTCAGTCGTAGGGCCTGTGCAGAAGACCGCAGGGTGACATTTGCGCATATTACCAAGCAGGGACGAGCTTTGCTTGATGATATCTTCCCGGATCATGCGAAAGAAATTCATGAGATGATCAGTGTCCTGAGCGAAGAAGAGAAGGATGCCTGCATTGATATGCTCAAACATGTGGGACTGCGTGCAAAGCATTTATATGATCATACAGAATAAATAGAAAAGGAAGCCGAGGGCTCCCTTTTTTATTTCGCTTTTTTCTCAATCGGTAAAATGAGTACTTCTACGCGTCGGTTTTTACTTCTGCCTTCTGCTGTATCGTTTGAAGCAACCGGCTTGAATTCACCGAAACCTTTTGTACTAAAGTTCTCTTGGTCTAAATTGCTGTTCTCAAGAAGAATACTCAAAAAGTTTACAGCACGAATGGCACTTAAATACCAGTTGGATTCAAATTCTGAATTTCTGATCGGTACATTATCAGTATGTCCGCTAATGACGATGTCACGAGCGGGGTTTATGACAAGTAGTTTTGAGATTTCCTTTGCTAACGGGACATCTTGAGGGCGAATAACCGCCCGGCCAGAATCAAAGAAGATACTGTCTTCTATCGTAATGAGCAAACCTTCATCCGTGAGCTTTGTTTCGAGCTTAGCTCCAAGTTTCTTATTGGCAATGAAGGAGTCCACTTGCTTTTTGACCTTTGTGAGAACGGCATGGTCTCGAGCTTTCGCTTTGGCTTCTTCATCTTCTTCGGCTGCTTTCTTGGTCTGGTTGCTATTTTCAGTTTCTTCAGTGCTTTGCATGCTGGTTTGATCCATGACACCAGTACCGCCCGTAAAGACGACATTAAAAGACTTTGCCATCTGTTCATATTTTGCCGCATCAATCGAACTAGATGCAAAAAGCACAATGAAGAGAGCGAGTAGAAGCGTCAGAAGATCGGCATAAGGGATCAGCCAAGATTCATCTACATGGTCATCGTGATCATGTTTTTTACGTTTCCTAGCCATTTTGTTTTTCTCCTTCTTCAATGACAAGATTTGCACGTTCTTTCGCTGGTAAGTACATGAGAAGTTTTTGTTCAATCACTTTTGGAGATTGACCTTCAAGAACAGAAAGGATCCCTTCGATCATAATCAGACGAAGCTTTACTTCTTCCTTTGATTTACGCTTCAGCTTGTTGGCAAATGGATGCCATAACACATACCCGGTAAAAATCCCAAGCAGTGTGGCAACGAAGGCTGCACTGATTGCATGTCCAAGTGCTTCAATATCTCCCATGTTTGCAAGTGCGGCAATAAGTCCGACAACGGCGCCAAGTACACCAAGCGTCGGAGCGTATGTACCTGCTTGTGTAAAGATTAATGCGCCTGACTGATGTCTTTCAGACATGGCGTCAACCTCTTCTGTTAAGACGTCGCGAATAAATTCTGCACTTTGACCGTCAACGGCCATGCTTAAGCCGTTCTTAAGGAAATCGTCATCTACTTCCTCAATGCTAGCTTCTAATGCCAAAAGACCTTCACGACGCGCAATTTGTGCCCAGTTTGAAAAAAGAGGGATCATTTCTTGAATCGTTGGAAGCTGGTTGTCTTTGAAAATTTTGCCGAACAATTTTGGTGTTTTCTTAATTTCACTAGATGGGAATGCGATGACAACAGCTGCAATCGTCCCAACCACAATGATCAATATAGCCGCTGGGTTGATAAGAGCGGTTAGACTCACACCTTTCAAAACCATACCGACACTCAGTGCAATAAATGCTAAAATAATACCTATTAACGATGTTTTGTCCATTATCTCACCAAATCCTTTAACTATCTTTTTCTATAGTTAATATCGGTGTCTTCTAGAAGGGTTTTAGTCAGAATATAAAATTAAGGCAGTTTCTGTGAAGAAATTTTGATGAAAGCGTTTTCTATTACCTTAAAAAAGAAACTCCCTCTGATATAAAGGGAGTTTCTTTTTAATTTCTTTGAGCAGTTTCATCTAAAAGCAGCTCTTTTAATTTTTCTTCATACATGATTTTGACAAGATCATAGCTCCAATTCATCATGTGATCCACCTCTTTTTCTTTTATCGTAAAGGAAAAGAGGCGGAGGGGGCGTCGGCGTGCGGATGGAACTTAGACACCGCAACATGATGGAACTGTAGATCCTTCTTAGGATGTACTTATCCTTTTTTTACTACAATTTCGTCATCTTCAACATCTACAGTAAATCCTGAAAGCTTTTCTTCTTCAAGCAATATTTCCGTCATTTGATCTTCAACATGCTCTTGAATGGTTCTTCGCAGTGGACGAGCACCAAATGCAGGATGATATCCAAGTTCTGCAATTTTTTCTTTCGCTTCTTTTGTCACATGGACTGTTAAATTTTGCTCTTTTAATTGCTCTGACAGCTCATTGAGCAGAAGATCCACAATCTTCACTAAATCATCTCTATCTAATGAGTCAAACTGAATGATGCTGTCAAAACGGTTCAAGAATTCTGGCTTGAAATAGGCGCTGAGTGAATCAATGAGTGATTGTTCCTCAATCGCTTCTTCCTGATCAGACTGGAAGCCGACTTTGACCGTTTTATCTGTGCTGCCTGCGTTACTTGTCATGATGATGACCGTATCTTTAAAGCTGACGGTTCTGCCTTGGCTGTCTGTTAACCGGCCATCTTCCATGATTTGAAGGAACATATGCTGCACATCAGGATGTGCTTTTTCGATTTCATCCAGCAAAATGATGCTGTATGGTTTTCTGCGCACTTTTTCCGTCAGCTGACCCGCTTCATCATGTCCAACATAACCAGGAGGAGAACCAATGAGCTTGGATACTGAGTGTTTCTCCATGTACTCACTCATATCTAAACGGATGATCGCATCTCTTGAACCGAATAATTCTTCAGCTAGCGTTTTTGACAATTCGGTTTTCCCGACACCTGTTGGTCCAACGAATAGGAAGGAGCCTGTTGGTCTATGTTTCGATTTTAAGCCGGCTCTGCTTCTTTTCACAGCTTTCGCCACTTTTTCAACCGCATGTTCCTGACCAATCACCCGTGCTTTTAAGCGGACGTCAATTTCTTTCATTTTGGTTTGTTCGTCTGCTTGCAGTTTGCCGACAGGGATGCCTGTTTTTTGTTCCACAATGGCTTGAATGGCTTCTGCTGTGACGACATGTTCTTTGTCATTTGTTTTGTTTTGAAGTCTTGCTTCAATGGCTTCTTCTTCATCTCGAAGCTTCGCTGCTTTTTCGTATTGTTCTTCTTTTAAAGCAGCTTGTTTTTCAGCAGCGATTTCTGTCAGACGATTCGTTAGTTCATCTTCACTTGCTGCATCAATGGAGAGGTTCGCTTTTGAACCTGCTTCATCCATTAAATCAATGGCTTTATCCGGCAAATGACGGTCTTGAATATACCGGGAAGATAATTGAACACACGCTTGAATAGCTTCGTCTGAATAAGTGACGCCATGATAACTTTCGTACTTATCTTGAATGCCTTTTAAAATCTCGATCGCTTCATCTTGTGTTGGTTCATCTACAATGACGGGCTGGAAGCGTCGTTCAAGGGCGGCATCTTTTTCAATTTGACGATATTCTTTTAATGTCGTCGCACCTACTAGCTGAAGCTCGCCTCGTGCAAGGGCTGGTTTTAAGATGTTTCCAGCATCCATTGACCCTTCGGCAGATCCTGCGCCTACAAGAAGATGGATTTCATCTACAAATAAGATAATATTTTTACGGCTTTGCAGCTCTTTAATTAACTGCTTCATTCTTTCCTCAAATTGACCACGTATCCCTGTATTCGCTACAAGGGAGGAGACATCTAATAAATAGATTTGTTTGTTCTTTAATTTATTTGGTACATCGCCACTTGCAATTTTCAGTGCGAGTCCTTCAGCGATCGCTGTTTTCCCAACACCTGGTTCACCAATCAGAACAGGGTTATTTTTATTTCTTCTATTTAAAATTTCAATGACTCTTGCGACTTCTTCATCACGGCCGATGACTGGATCAATTAAACCAGCATTTGCGCCATCTGTTAAATTCCGGCCAAGTTCATCGAGTAAACCTTTTTGCTTTGGCTGCTCTCCGCTTTGTGCATGTCCTGCTTGCTCAGAGAAGAATGAGCTTCCCCCGAACAATTGAGGTCCCATTTTCATTTTTGATTGCTCCATCAAAGAGGTGTAGCAGTCTTCACATAAAACCATTTGGCTCCGGGACGAATTCACTTGCATATTCAGGCGAATAGTTGCTTCATTTACTTGACAATGTTGACAACGCATTTGCCATAACCTCCTTAAAATAAAGTTTGACTTTATTTGACCAATGAATGTTAAAGAAAATGGTCTGTTGTTTGACCATCTTTGACTATAGTATACTCTGACCTATTTTGACTTTCAACTGTTTTGCTCAAAGGCAGTTGAAAATCCTTTTTTGCATTTAATCATGGTTTGTCCTTCTTTTCAAGGAACTCGTCTCATAGGATAAAAAAAGACAATCGAAAGTGATGGGTGCGGAGGGGTCACATGAAACGTTCAAATGAATCCGCTTTTCAGCTTGCCTTTTTATATGTAGGAACAGTGGTTGGAGCTGGGTTTGCGACAGGAAAAGAAATCGTAGAATTTTTTGTTCGTTTTGGCTGGATTGGACTATTCGGAATCTTGATTAGCGGCGCTATTTTTACTGGACTTGGTGCAAAAATGATGCTCATTTCTAAACGAATTCAAGCAGAGTCTTATCAAGATATGAACCGGTTTCTATTTGGCGCAGCTGCAAGCAGGTATATTAATGTCGTCATGTTTTTTATTTTACTAGGCGTCACTTCAGTGATGATTTCTGGCGCAGGGGCTATTTTTGAAGAGCAGCTTGGCATATCAAAGGAATATGGAATCTTTTTGACGATCATTCTGAGCGTCATTGTGCTTTTGAAAGGTTCAAAAGGATTATTTGGTGTCAATGTTCTCGTCGTCCCAATGCTTATTTTCTTTTCATTGATCGTATTTCTTGATTCATTCGTTTTTAGCAGTAGTGAAAGTTATGTTCTTGCGCTTCAAATGGGTGAGGGAGAGTGGATTTTATCAGCTATCTCATATGGAGCTTTTAATTTAGCACTTTCTCAAGCAGTGTTAGTGCCCGTCGCAAATGAAATGACCTCTGAAGCGGTGATTAAAAAGGGAGCTGTGCTTGGGGGCGTCATGCTGACCCTTATTTTACTGGCATGCTTTTTATCTCTTTCTTCATTAAATATGCTGGAGGCGTTTGATATTCCAATGGCTCAGGTAGTGTATCAAGTAGCAAACTCCATTCACCTCATTTATTTATTTGTGATCTTCGGCGAAGTCTTTACATCCGTCATAGGCAATTTATATGGACTCGAGAGACAAGTGAGGGCGTATATTCGGATGAACAGTGTCTTGACAATATCCCTTATTCTCTTATGCTGCTATGTGATTAGTAAAATCGGTTACGGTACATTGATATCAACGGTTTATCCTATTTTTGGATATGTGAGCATCTTTTTTATCCTCTTTCTTTGTCTAAAAAAAGTGCCTGCATCTCTTGACTAAGTAAAGAAGGGATAGCCTGCATGAAAAATATGTGGTACACTATCCTCTGTGAAAATTGAACAAAAATCCGTGTAAAACGGGAGAGGTTCTAGCAAAACCCTCTATAAAAAACTAAGGACTTGCCGTATCCTTGGATGTGGCATTTTTTATTTTTTATGGCTGGGACACCTCATACACTTGTAAAGGTGTCTTTTCTTTTGAGAAAATAGGGGTTTTCAAGAGCCTTTCAGATGCAGCTTTGTACGATTGTATAGATCTGCAAAAGGAGGAGAACAGAAAATGAAAAATGAAAAAGCAGTCGTTGTCTTTAGCGGGGGACAAGACAGTACGACATGTTTATTATGGGCACTTCAACAATTCGAAGAGGTAGAAACCGTGACCTTTCATTATAATCAGCGTCATCAAGAAGAAATTGATGTCGCCAAAAGAATTGCTGACAAGTTAGGTGTGAAGAATCATCTATTAGATATGTCTCTTTTGAATCAGCTTGCACCAAATGCTTTAACAAGAGATGACATTGACATTGAGGAAAAAGAAGGAGAGCTGCCTTCCACATTTGTACCAGGACGAAACTTAGTGTTCTTATCCTTCGCTTCTATTCTTGCGTATCAAATCGGAGCAAGACATATTATCACAGGTGTATGTGAAACAGACTTTAGCGGCTATCCAGATTGCCGTGACGAGTTTGTAAAGTCTTGTAATGTCACAGTGAATTTGGCGATGGCAAAACCATTTGTGATCCATACACCACTCATGTGGCTCAATAAAGCAGAAACATGGAAGCTTGCGGATGAGCTGAATGCGCTGGATTTTGTAAAAAATGAAACGCTCACTTGCTATAATGGCATCATTTCTGATGGCTGCGGGGAATGTCCTGCGTGTAAGCTTCGGAAAAATGGCTATGACACTTATATGGAAATGAAGGAGGCAAAATAAATGCTTTCTCAAATCTATCCACAAACGAATCATCCATTTTCATTTGAATTGAACAAAGATATGCATGTATCGGCTGCCCATTTCATCCCAAGAGAAGATGCAGGTGCTTGCAGCCGCGTACATGGTCATACGTACACCATCAATATAACCATTGCGGGAGACGAGCTAGATGAATCGGGTTTCCTTGTCAATTTCAGTACATTGAAGAAGCTCATTCATGGTCAGTACGATCACACGCTGCTCAATGATCATGAGGAATTCTCATCAACCGATCCATACGCGATGCCTACTACAGAGGTTGTGGCAAAGACCGTACATGACAAAGTCGCAGCGTATTTATCAACTTTATCGAACAAGCCGACATGTGTTCAGGTCTTTGTCAGAGAAACACCAACAAGCTACTGCATTTACCGTCCGAAACGAGTTGAAATCAATGGCTAAAGCGATTCCCGTATTAGAAATCTTTGGTCCAACCATTCAAGGAGAAGGGATGGTCATTGGACAAAAAACCATGTTTGTCAGAACGGCTGGCTGTGACTACTCGTGCAGCTGGTGTGATTCCTCCTTTACATGGGATGGCTCAGCGAAGCATGACATTCAGTGGCTTGAGGCAGAAGACATTGTCAAAGAATTAAAAAGAATAGGCGGACAGGCTTTTTCTCATGTCACCATTTCAGGGGGAAACCCGGCGCTTTTAAAACAAATGGAATCCCTCATTGATTTACTGCATGAAGAGGGAATTGATACAGCGCTTGAAACACAAGGGACGATGTATCAGGAATGGTTTTTGAAAATTGATGATTTAACCATTTCTCCTAAGCCGCCAAGCTCGAATATGAAAACAGATTTTACGAAACTAACACGTATCATAGATGAGCTGAAAAACGGAAATAGGTTGCAGCATGCTAGCCTGAAGGTCGTGATTTTTGACGATCGTGATCTAGCGTATGCGAAGGATGTTCATGCGAAATACCCTGAGCTTCCGTTTTATTTGCAGGTAGGAAATGATGACACGACGACAGGTGATGATGCGTACTTATTGACGCATTTATTAAAGAAATATGAAGCGCTTGTCGATCAAGTCGCGCAAGATCCAGACTTAAACCGCGTAAGAGTGCTGCCGCAGCTGCACACGTTATTGTGGGGAAATAAACGAGGCGTATAGAAAGGAAGAGATGACATGACGACAAGAAAACCAGAAGAATTAGAAGGTGTCACGTTACTAGGAAACCAAGGAACCAATTATTTGTTTGATTATGCACCACAAGTGCTTGAAACGTTTCCAAATAAACATACAAATAGAGATTACTTTGTGAAATTCAACTGCCCAGAATTTACATCACTATGTCCGCAAACAGGACAGCCGGATTTTGCGACAGTTTATATCAGCTATATCCCAAATGAAATCATGGTCGAAAGTAAATCGCTAAAATTATATTTGTTCAGCTTCCGTAACCATGGTGACTTCCATGAGGACTGTATGAACATTATTATGAACGACCTGATTGAATTGATGGACCCAAGGTATATTGAAGTTTGGGGCAAATTTACGCCAAGAGGCGGTATTTCCATTGACCCGTATACGAACTACGGAAAACCCGGCACGAAATATGAGGAAATGGCAGAATACCGTATGATGAACCATGATATGTATCCGGAGACGATTGATAATCGGTAATTATTCCGCTGTGTGAGACGGAGTGTGAAACGAATTGGTGTCACAGTAAAAGTGGAAAAAGTCACACCTGAAAATACTCATGGGAATTGTATGATAAAGTGTGACCTGAGGTGCAACCTGAACTGTGACTTTTATGCAGTGAAAAATTGATAGTTCAGAAGCAGATTAAGGCGTACAATTTGTACGTCTTTTTTTATCCGAAAGAAAAAATGCTTATCTAGAGATCAGAGGCATTAAATATTGTTATCATATCTTCATTCATTTTTTGGCTAAGTTTCTAAACCTTCTCTAACATTTGAAACAGCTCTTTTTTGAAGTTCTCCTGAATATAGTCCATGACACTTCTGATTAGAACTTCACTTTCAAAATTGACTATCTCATTTATTTCTGACTGTTCTTCATCTGTTAGGTGATGGTATTGATGTTGTTTAGCATTTACTTTAGCAGCTACTTCAATCCTAACTTTAGTTGTTCTGGTTGTACAATTTCATATTCACCTTCTGCATATTCTTGCTCCGCATAATGCACTCCCCATTGACAGAGCTCCTGCAAGATAGGTTTAAGAGATTCTCCAAGTTCAGTGGATGAATATTCAACCTTCGGCGGTACTTGATTATACATCTTTCTGGTCACAAGTCCACTGGCTTCAAGCTCTCTAAGTGTTTGAATCAGCATTTTCTGAGTGATATTTGGGATAATACGCTTTAATTCACTCGTTCTCTTTGGTCCATTCATTAAAAAGTATAATACAAGCCCTTTCCATTTTCCGCCAATCACTTCCTTAGTCACTTCAAACCCACAGCTGAATTTTTTCATGTCTAAAGCTCTCCATTCCACATTTATTACTTTTTAGTTACTATATCACAAAAAAGTGGGTACTTCCGATAATGTGCTTACTGAAGGATACTATATCTTGTAAGTTGTTCTTCAAGTACTTAAAGGTACTAGACATAAAATAATATTAATTCTAAAGGAGTGTTAAGTATGGGTAAATTTGAAGGTAAAATAGCGCTTGTAACGGGTGGAACAAGTGGGATTGGTCTTGCTACAGCACAAAAATTTGTAAACGAAGGTGCATATGTTTATATCACGGGACGTAGACAAAACGAACTTGATAAAGCTGTTAACCAAATTGGCAAGAACGTAACCGGTGTTCAAGGTGATATTTCTAAGCTTGAAGACTTAGACAAACTATATGACATGATAAAGCAGGAAAAAGGTAAGTTGGACATCCTTTTTGCTAATGCAGGCATTGGCAACTTCCTTCCATTAGGTGAAATTACTGAAGAGCAGGTTGATAGAACGTTCGACATTAACGTGAAAGGAACCATTTTTACTGTTCAAAAAGCGCTATCACTATTCCCGGACAAAGTAGGTTCTATTATTGTAACGGGCTCTACTGCTGGATCAATTGGCAACCCAGCATTTAGTGTATATGGAGCATCTAAAGCAGCATTAAGAGCACTAGTTCGCAACTGGATTCTTGACCTAAAAGGTACTGAAATTCGTGTAAATGTGGTAAGTCCAGGAGTTATTCTTACACCTGCATACGATGAGCTTTTTGGTGATGCACTTGAAGGAGCGATGGAAAATGCCAGAAAAACTGTTCCAGCTGGAAAAGTTGGGACACCTGAAGAAGTAGCAAACGCTGTATCTTTCCTTGCATCAGACGAAAGCAGTTACTTGACGGGTGTTGAATTGTTCGTAGATGGCGGGCTAGCACAGGTATAATGTCACTGCCAAGGGATTACAAATCGTCCCCAAAAAAAGTTAATGGGGATTTACTTGAGTCGTATAAAAAAGTCGTTTTCCTTATGTCCTTGAGTAACCACAAATGCTGCAAACTAAGTTTTGATGATGGATATGTAAAATGAGAAAAAAGGAAAAGACATGCCGGATGCATGTCTTTTTTTGCGAATCAACCATAAAAAAAGAGAAGAGTCATGTCACTCTTCTCATACGAATGGGAATAGAACTTGCTAGGACGGCTGGGGGCTACCAGCTCGTAAATATATTATATATGACAGAACGTATGTTTGTAAAGAGGGATCATGCTTTTTTTGCTTATTTCATTTGATGTAAGATAAAATAAAGGCAATGAATGATAAACGGAGGCGTTTGAGTTGGCAAACAAAGAAGAGAAGACAGAGCAGCTGCTAATGGAGCTAAAGGAAGAGCTTCAAATGCTTGAACATCAAAACAAAGAACGGTATCAATGGAGTGCCTCCACATTGCTTGGAGTGATTGCCCTCTTGATTGATAAAGGAGTGATCACACCCGAGGAAGTCGAGATGTACAAGACGAAGGCGGAAATGCAAACCTTTCATACGCAAAAAGACTGATGCTTACTGATATGATGTATGGCGAGAAAAAGAAAAGGACATAACAAATTGATGACTCAATTGATATTATGTCCTTACTTCTGCAATTCGTTTTCACAGCATTAAACCAGCTTATACATTAAAACATCATCCCAGTATTCATGATCATTTATATTAAATTCTTTTATTTTACGTCCTTCTTCTATAAACCCCATCTTTTTGTACAAAGAAATGGCCTTTTGATTTGTAGAGAAAACGGCTAAACTAACCTTTTCAATTGAAGGATTCTTTTCTGCCCAATGTAATAACGCTGTTAGTAACTTTTCCCCTACGCCTAAACCTCTATATCTCTTATGCACCATCAGCCCGAATGAACCCGTATGAGAAGTTCTTTTTCTATTTGATGAATGTTCAAAGGCTATCCATCCAATGACTTTCTCATCAGTTTGAGCAACTATGTACGTCTCGTTTTCATTTTCAATTCTTTTCTGTATCCATTCCCTGTGTTCTAATAGGGTTTTTTTGTTTTCTTCAGGTGATGTAAGTAGATAATCTGATTCAGCAATAACTGATTTCTGTATTTCTAAAGTCATTTCAGCATCTTCCATTTTTCCAAAACGTACAATGATATCATTGGAATTGCATATTAGTTTCTCCTGTCTAGAGCTAATACGGCATCTTATCATTTTTTTAAAATGAAAAAGAAGGGTATTGAAATAGAAATCACCATTTGGTCAAATCGTGATTAAATTTGCTTTATATATACGTATGTACCGATCGTCTGAATTGAGGATTGCAAATTAATGTACGGAGTCTTTGATGATTTTATAGTTTTTATGATTAACGACTGTTAGTGAATCCAGTTCTAAATCTCTATAGTTGTCCATAATGGTGACATCCACAATGACAGAGTTTTCATTCACTTTTTCAACTACACCTGTTAAACCATTTCTAAATTCGATCACATTTCCAATTTTTGCAATCTTCAACCGATCCCTCTCCTTTAAAAACAGATTTCATTCCCTATTAAAAAGTATTTTGCAATATTTTCATACCAATGTAAAGGATAAAGACGTTTTTGTTTTGTTTTCGTTGTATGCTCTTCTAACGAATGGTATATTTAATAATTGATCATGGCTGAAAAGGAGCGGTTTTTTTGACTGAAGAACAAATCCTCACAATCCTCGAATCTTTACGGAATGGGACGGAAAAACAGGTGACCATCCAAAAAGATGACTTTTTAACGTTTCGTTCTGTTTTGGTGAATCAAGATGATTTTAAACATTTTCGCGGGATCGCCAAACATGGTGGAGATGTTATTTTTGAATATCTTACAGAAGCAAGAAGCTAAAGCTTTTTCTCATTGATGAGAGAAAGCTTTTTTTATTTTCGTTCTTTTGTCACACTTCAAACCACTCTGATACATATGAAAAGAAAATGTAATAACCCATAATCAGGAGCATAAGGATGATGATAGGTGAAAAAGGGATCTTTTTAAGCGCTAACAATTCCATTTTATGTGCGCAAAACAAGGACATGCCATTTAATGACGGAATTTGGACAGGCATGTAAATCTTTGTGCGTGAAAATAGAATGAGGTCTTGTTAGAGTGGACAAGTATCTTACAGCCTACTTTGATTAAAGGAGGAAAAAGGCGAATGATTAAAATTCATACAGCTCTTTTTGTCATCCTTATGCTCGTTGCAGCAATGAAGATGGACAATATACAAGAGCAGCAAGGCACATTAAGTCACGAACTTTCACAAGCACCTGTTAAACATCAGCTTTCATATATAGAGCAAGATCACGATCAAGTCATCCCAGCATTTTCTGAAGAGAAGCGTCAGCCAAAAGTGAAAATGCTAAGTACGTCAACAGAAGAAAAGTCTTCAAAACCGAAGCAAAAGAAAAAAGTAAAATCTGAAACGACGAATAAGGCAAGCGGTAAACAGTATTCTAATGAAGAAATGGACTTGCTTTCTCGGTTGGTTCACGCTGAAGCGAAAGGTGAATCTTACGAAGGGAAAAAAGCGGTGGCAAGCGTTGTTTTAAACAGAGTAGAGCATCGTTCTTTTCCTGACAGCGTGAAAGGTGTGATTTATCAGCGAAATGCTTTCCAGCCAGTATCGAATGGAAGTATTCATGATAAGGCAGATCAAGATTCCATTAAAGCGGTGAAGCAGGTAGTAAAAGAACATGACAGAACAACAAAGGCTATCTATTTTTATAATCCAAAAACGGCAACAGATCATTGGATTCGTTCCCGCAAAATTGTAGAACGCATCGGACGTCACGTGTTTGCCGTATAGAGAAAAAGAGCGATCAATGAGATTGCTCTTTTTTTGTCTTCAATTATTAAAATATTTTTTGGACTTGTCTCATAGAATGTGAAAAGAATTTGCTTTAGACAAGGGGAGGCTACATGAATCGATTTGTAAAAGGGGTCATTCTGCTATCTGTCGCAGCTTTCATTGCGGAGTGTATAGAGTTTTTAGTCAATATGATTTTAGCGAGAGAGCTTGGAGAACATGGAATGGGTCTATATATGAGTATCCTTCCAATCATCATGCTTGTCCTTGTGATCGCCAGCTTAGAGCTGCCAGTCTCCATTTCTAAATTCATTGCAGAATCGCATGAGCGGCTCCACAAAAGTATGCTCCGCCATGCGTTTAAAATGACGCTTGTGGTGACATGTACAACAACGGGGATCGCAGCGATTGTACTGCCGTTCATTCCTGTATTTCAGTCATATCATCCGCTCATGAAAGGGCTGGTGCTGTCTCTTATTCCGATTATTGCGTTTACCTCTATCGCACGCGGCTATTTTATGGGAAAGCAGCAAATGGGCAGGATCGCTCTCGCCAATATGCTGAAGAAAACGATCCAGCTTATCTGCTTGTTTTTGTTTTTTCATTGGTATTCGTTTGATATTGAAACAGCGGTACTCATTGCCATCGGTGTCATTGTCGCGAGTGATCTCGTCGTCTTTATTTATTTATACTCCCAATACGTCATGGCGAAAAATGCTGTCAATGTCAGGTCTGTTGAATTAAGAGGGATTGACGTGAGAAAGCGCCTCTTAGCCGTTTCCATTCCGACAACGGGCATGCGGATTTTTCATGCGATCGCCAATGCGGTTGAACCGTTTTTAATCAAAGGAGCGCTTATTGCAGCAGGCATCTCTGGCACACTTGCTGTTGATCATTACGGCATGCTGGCTGGTGTCGCGATGTCGATTGGTTTTTTCCCAGCGTTTATCGCCCACTCCATCATGATTGTGATGATTCCCAATGTATCTGAAGCCTATGCATTAGGTCAGTATGATCTTGTGAAAAAACGTGTCAGGCAGGCAATACTCATTACGTTTGGGTACGGGGTGCCGGCAGTGATGGTGATGTATTATTTTGCTTATCCGCTCACACATCTCTTTTTTGATTCACCGCAAGCTGCTGTCTATTTACAGCTGCTTTGGCCGTACTTTTTATGCCACCTGTTTGTGATGCCATTTCAAGCGTGTTTAATCGGTATGGGGCTCATTAAAGATGTGTTCCTACATAATATATGGGTGCATGTCGTCTCGTTTTCTATGGTCTATTTTCTTGGTTCAATTGAAAGCTTAAATATGATGGGGGTTATATTAGGGATGAATACGGGGATGCTGTTGCTGACTGCACTGCATTATGCGACGATATGTAAGGAGCTCGGCGTTTCCATGTTTCTTAGAATGAAAAAAGCTTGAATGTCATTGTGATCGAGAGGGCAAGCTATAAGAAAACTGGGAAGGAAGATCCTGATGAATCGTAAATATCTACCCGCCAGTCTTCTCATGATGACCCTGCTTCTATTACTCATAGGCAACGATGCTGAAGCAAAAGAATCCGTTATGGCGCCAAGGATAGAGGCTCCTACATTAACTGGTGAAACGCAAATCGTTCCGCCGAAAGGGAAACGAACGATCCTGCATTTTTGGACAACATGGTGTCCGTCCTGCAAAATGGAACTGCCCGTATTTGACCAAATCGTGAAAGAAAATCAGAGTGATGTTGATATCTTAACCGTGAATTTACTAGGGGCTGAACAAAGTAAACATGCGGTTGCCGAATTTGTGAAAGACAGAAAGTTTACATTCCCGGTCATTCTAGATGAGCAAGGAGAAATGATGAAGAAATACCAAATCATCACCATTCCAACCACCTTTTTGATAAATGAAAAAGGGGAAATAGTGAAAAATCATGTAGGTCCACTGACGAAAAAACAAATCAAAGAGTGGACGGATTTTTAGAACGAAACCTTATTGTTAAGAACCAAGGCTCATTCCTTTGGTTCTTTTTTGTGTTCAATTGCTTTTCATCTGAATAAACTGTGCTCAGAAGAGATGGAATGGTCCACATCAATAATGATAATTATTATCAAAAAGAAATTATAATAATTATTAATTGAAAATTGATCAGAACCTGTTATAATGAATGACAGACCTATAAAAAGCTTGAAATAGCAGAAAATATAGATGAAAAAAGGAAACGGGCAACGATTGATGATGTGAAAACCATTATCAATTAGAGAGGAGAAAACAATCATGAATGAGAATACAGCACTTTATCAAACAACAAATCAAAAGGAATCGAAATGGTCCCTTCATCAATGGGCACAGCACGGAGAATTAATAGCAGCAGGTATCTCGGGGATTCTCATTTTGATTGGATGGATTCTAAAGGATGAGAGCATGTGGAGTATTCCTTTATTTATCCTTGCGTTTATGATTGGAGGTTTTGCAAAGGCGAAGGAAGGAATTGAAGAAACCATTTCGTCTAAAAGCTTGAATGTTGAACTTTTAATGATTTTCGCAGCCATAGGCTCAGCTATCATTGGATATTGGGCAGAGGGCGCTATCTTAATTTTTATTTTCTCACTAAGTGGTGCGCTTGAAACGTATACGTCAAATAAAAGCAAGAAGGATTTAACAGCTTTAATGAGCATCGCACCAGATGAAGCGACTATAATTGAAGAAGATGGCACGACCATTCAAATCGCTGCTTCATCTTTAACACCAGGTGACCGTATCATGATCAAAGCTGGGGAACGTATTGCAGCAGATGGTGTGATTTTAAGCGGGAGAACAAGTGTAGATGAATCTGCGCTCACGGGCGAGTCTGTACCACAAGAAAAAGGGCAGGGCGAAGACGTGTTTGCAGGAACAGTGAACTTAAATGGTTCCTTAACGGTAGAAGTCACCAAACATAATGAAGAAACGCTTTTCCATAAAATTATTAAGCTTGTCGAATCGGCTCAAGAAAGTGTGTCGCCAAGCCAGGCATTTATTGAAAAATTCGAAGGTGCGTATGTAAAAGGTGTACTGATCACCGTCGCGATTTTAATGGTTCTACCTCATTTTGTACTAGGCTGGAGCATGAGTGAAACCTTCTACCGGGCCATGGTATTTATGGTTGTTGCATCACCTTGTGCGCTTGTTGCATCCATTATGCCAGCTGCTTTGTCACTGATTTCAAACGGCGCAAGAAACGGAATGCTTGTCAAAGGAAGCGTCTTTTTAGAAAAGCTAGGCACAAGCAGCATGATTGCTTTTGATAAAACGGGGACGATTACAAGCGGAAAGCCGGCTGTAGATCAAGTTGTGATAGCTAAAGGACAAGAGGAAGCTGCTTTTTATCAGGCGCTTTATCAAATTGAAAGTCAATCAAACCATCCGTTAGCGAAAGCGATCTCTGATATGGCAAAAGAGCACCACATAGAAAGATCAGCTCATGTCACCATTGAAGAAACCTCTGGTTTTGGTGTAAAGGCACAATTGAATGGAGAAACGTGGCGGATTGGGAAGAAAGACTTTGCCGGCAAGGCTTCAATGGACCGCGAGATCGAAGAGAAGGAAGATTATCTTTCTGAAAAAGGATACACAGTGGTGTATGTTCAAAAGGATCAAGAAGTCGTTGGTTGCCTTGGTCTTAAGGATCAAATTAGACCTGAAGCTAAAAAAATGATTCAAGAGCTGAATGATTTAGGCATCCAAACCGTTATGCTGACAGGAGATCAGCAAAAAACGGCTGAAGCCATTGCGCAGGAAGCCGGCATCCAAACGGTTGTCGCTGAGTGCCTTCCAGATGAAAAGGTACATGAGGTCAATCAACTTAAAAAACAAGGTAATTCCATCATCATGGTAGGAGACGGAATCAATGATGCACCGGCACTCGCCACAGCAGATGTAGGGGTTGCGATGGGCGGAGGCACAGACGTGGCCTTAGAAACAGCAGATCTGATCTTAATGAAGAACAATTTAAATAACTTAACAAAGATGATCCGTCTTTCAAGAAAGATGAATCGAATCATTAAGCAAAATATTATTTTCTCATTAACGGTGATTTGTTTGTTAATTTGTGCGAATTTCTTACAAGTGCTTGATTTGCCTTTTGGCGTCATCGGGCATGAAGGAAGTACGATTTTGGTCATTTTAAATGGACTGCGTCTTCTTCGGGCATCTTAAGCGAATCATCATAGCGCACTTGGCTTCTGCCAGTGCGCTTTTGTGCGAAATATAGCAAAAACTGATACAATAGATCAGTAGAAAAACGTGTGAGGAGGATCACGATGAACCGAATGAAGAGCTTGTCTTCTTGGCTAAAGGAAAAAGACATTCAAGGTGCATTTATACATACAAAGGAAAATGTGTTTTATCTATCTGGATACTTCACAGAGCCGCATGAAAGAGTAATGGGGCTGTTTGTGTTTCAAGAGGCAGATCCATTTTTTGTTTTGCCTAAAATGGAAGTCGAGCAGGCGAAAAATGCTGGATGGTCAGGCGATATCATTGGTTATGAAGACCATGAGAATCCATTTGATTTCATTCAGTCAGCAGTAGAAAAACGCGGTGTAAGAGCGACTCGACTTGCAATTGAAAAAGAGTCGATTCCGCTTCAAAGAGCAGAGCAGCTTCAAGCTGCCACTGGGGCAGAAACTTTTGTCCGGGCAGAAGAAGAGCTCAATCAGCTAAGACTGATTAAAGATGAATCTGAAATTGCTACACTGAAAAAAGCCGCTCAATTGGCAGATGAAGGTGTAAAAATTGGGGTGGACGCCTTAAAAGAAGGAATCACCGAAACAGAAGTGCTCGCTGTCATTGAATATGAGCTAAAGAAAAAAGGCATTCAAGGCATGTCCTTTTCGACGATGGTTCTCTTTGGCGAAAAATCAGGAGAGCCTCACGGAAATCCAGGGCAGACAGCCTTAAAAAAAGGCGATTTTGTGTTATTTGACCTTGGTGTCATTGTTGATGGCTATTGCTCAGACATTACAAGAACATTCATCTATCAGGAAGCTTCTGACAAGCAAAAGGACATCTATCAAACCGTCCTGAACGCAGAAATGGCGGCACTTGAAATGAGTAAGCCGGGCGTGAGAATTGGAGACCTGGACTTAAAAGCACGCGGGCTGATCACAGAAGCTGGATATGGGGACTATTTCCCTCACCGCCTTGGGCATGGTCTAGGGGTGTCTGTTCATGAGTTTCCTTCTATGAGCCAGGCAAATGATGATTTTCTCCAAGAAGGCATGGTGTATACGATCGAACCGGGGATCTACGTCCCAGGAGTCGGCGGCGTCAGAATTGAAGATGATGTACTGATCACAGCAGATGGTCCAGTCACTTTAACCAATTATCCGAAAGAGCTGACGATCATCAAGTAATAAAAAAATCACGATGAACGTCCATGTCTTGGAAGTGTCATCGTGATTTTTTGTCACTCTTTTCGATCCTTATCAACAAAAAAATCATCAATTGATTCAAACGGTTTGATTTTATGTTCTTTTCCTAAAGGATGTAGTGCAAAACGAGCAGAAAACAAAACAGTCATACATAATATAATCCATATGATGATACCCATCTTGAATTCCCCTTTCCATCCAGTGATTTGTTCAGCTCACATACATCTTAAAGTATGAAACGCTTACCATATCAAGAGAAAGTAGGAGAAAAAATGCCAAACATAAGGGAGATTGCGAAAAGAGCGGGCGTATCTGTGACAACTGTATCACGTGTGTTGAATGATCATCCTTATGTCAAAGAAGAAAAACGAGAACGAGTGCTACATGCGATGAAAGAGCTCAAATATACGAGAAACATTCAGGCTGTACATTTAGCAAAGGGCTATTCAAATATGCTTGGCATCGTTCTTCCAACGATTGATCATTCTTATTTCAGCAGACTTGTCACAGGGATTGCCGAGAAAGCACAGGCGCGCGGTAAGCATTTTGCTTTATTTCAAACAGGGTATGATCCTTTAAAAGAAAAAGAAGCATTGATGAGTTTAAAAGAGCGCCGCGTGGATGGGTTAATCTTTTGCTCAAATGCGTTAAGTGATCGAGACATTTTAAGGTGGCAGGAATCCGGGCCTATTATTTTTTGCCATCCGGCGCCTTTTGAAGACTGCTCAACGGTGTCGATCGCACATGATCAAGCATTTAAAGAAGGGCTGCATCATTTAGCAGCATGCGGGCATCAGCGAATCGCGATTGTACTAGCCAGAATAGAAGGCGCAAACAGCCAGTCACGACTTCAAGCTTATCAAGATATGATGAAATCGCTCGGGCAGGAGATTGATGAAGAATGGATCATCGAAGGGAAGCTCACACTTTTTGATGGAAAACAATTATTCACAGAGTGGCAGGAGATGAAGAATCGCCCCACAGCATTATTCATCACAAATGACGACGTATCAGCAGGCTTTTTATTAGAGGCGCAGCGTCATGATATAAAAGCAGGAGAATCTCCAGCCATACTCGGCTTTCAAAATGATCAATTGAGTGAGGCTTTGGGGATTTCCAGCATTGATATTCCACTTAAACGAATGGGTCAGGAAGCGTTTGACTTGTTCGACCGGGCCGTAAAGGGAGAGGCACCAGAAAAAAGAATGCTGCCATTTCGCCTGATCGAGCGTTCAACTACCGTTTTCAAAAACAATCGTTGACGCACGTTTCATCTGTTTTGTACGATAAGAGGGATTGAATAAGAAGGAGGTGGGGATGTTCATGGAATCCTTCACCGTTGATAAAGCGTTAAATAATAATGTCATCATCGCAAGACACCCTTCTTGGGGCGAAGTGGTTCTAATTGGGAAAGGAATCGGCTTCGGGAAAAAATCGGGTGATGTTCTCGATCAAGACACATTTGAAAAAATGTTTGTACTTAAAAATACAAAGGAACAAACAGAATATAAACAGCTGCTTCACCACATTGATGAGAACATGATCGAGCTTGCCAATGACGTCATTTATCATATACGAGAAAAAATGGGGCACCGTTTGAATGAGCATATTCATATTGCCCTGACTGACCATATTGCCTTTAGTTTTAAGCGGGTGCAGCAAGGATATGATATCACCAATCCCTTTATGCTTGAGACTAAATCGCTGTATCCGAAAGAATACGAGGTCGCAAAGGAAGTCGTTGAGCTGATTAACGAGCGTTCAGATGTCGAAACAAAGCTGCCAGAAGGAGAGATTGGTTTTATTGCGCTCCATATTCACTCGGCTTTGACGAATCGGCCCTTATCTGAGGTGAACCGTCATTCGCAGCTTATTACGCAGATGGTCCAAGTCATAGAAGATTCATTTCATATGAAAGTAGATCGAGAAAGTATTCATTATTTACGCTTATTGCGCCATATTACATTTTCGATTGAGCGCATTAAACGGGAAGAATCATTAGAGGAGCCAGAAAAATTGCTTCATCTATTGAAAAATGAATATCCTTTATGCTACAATACTGCTTGGAAAATGATCAAAATATTACAACATGCATTGAAAAAGCCTGTACAGGATGCGGAGGCTGTCTACCTGACACTTCATCTGTACAGATTGACAAATAAAATTTCATAGTTTCCTTGAAACGTGTAACTGATTCGATCAGGCATGAGTGACTTAAGGTAAATACAGGATAAGATCCTGTTATTTGCGCAACCTTATATCACCATGCCTTTTTTTGTGTTTGAAGGTGAAATGTAAACGGTTAATTATGAAATGTACGTCAGGGAGCGTCCCACATGTATGTTGTAAGTGAAAACAAAAGGAGGTTCAACCAGTGTTTAAATCACTTTTTGGTGTGTTGCAAAAAATTGGACGAGCACTTATGCTTCCAGTTGCGATCCTTCCTGCTGCTGGTATTTTACTAGCACTTGGGAATGCGATGCAAAATCCGCAGCTGATTGATGTGGCTCAATTTTTAAGCAATGATACAATTCAGCTTGTTGCAAGTGTCATGGAAAATGCGGGGAACATTGTCTTCTCGAATCTTCCGCTCTTATTTGCTGTAGGGGTTGCCATCGGTCTTGCTAATGGAGACGGTGTGGCAGGGATTGCCGCAATTATCGGTTATCTTGTCATGAACGTGACAATGAGTGCCGTATTAATGGCCAATGGATCGATTCCATCCGATTCCATCAAATTGGCTAAGTTCTTTAAGGAAAGCCATCCAGCGTATATTAATATGCTCGGCATTCCGACCTTGTCTACCGGCGTCTTCGGCGGGATTATTGTCGGGGTATTAGCAGCTTATATGTATAATAAATTTTACAAAATTGAGCTCCCGCAATATCTCGGTTTCTTTGCTGGTAAACGTTTTGTTCCAATCGTTACATCTATTTCAGCACTTATTTTAGGGCTTTTGATGCTAGTCATTTGGCCGCCAATTCAAGGTGCACTGAACTCGTTTTCAACAGGACTGCTCGCAGCGAATGAGCCGCTTGCTGCCTTTGTATTCGGTGTGATTGAACGCTCATTAATTCCGTTTGGTCTGCACCACATTTTCTACTCGCCATTCTGGTATGAGTTCTTTAGTTATAAGAGCTTATCAGGTGAGCTTGTCCGTGGTGATCAGCGTATCTTCATGGCACAGATCAAAGATGGTGTTCAGCTGACAGCTGGTACATTCATGACAGGGAAATATCCGTTCATGATGTTTGGTCTGCCAGCAGCAGCACTTGCGATTTACCATGAAGCAAAACCAAAGAATAAAAAGCTTGTCGCTGGAATTATGGGATCAGCAGCCCTGACTTCTTTCCTAACAGGGATTACTGAACCGCTTGAATTCTCATTCTTGTTTGTTGCACCAGTGTTATTTGCAATCCACTGTGTATTTGCTGGATTATCCTTTATGATTATGGATATTCTAAACGTGAAAATCGGTATGACCTTCTCAGGGGGATTAATCGACTTCTTCTTATTCGGTATCTTGCCAAACAGAACCGCTTGGTGGCTTGTGATTCCAGTTGGTCTCGTACTTGCTGCTATTTATTACTTCGGATTTAGATTCGCCATTCGCAAATTTAATCTGAAAACGCCAGGCCGCGAGGATGAAGCAGCTGACGGTGCAGATAGTGCTAAGTCTGAAAAGGGTAATGACTTACCTTATGAAATTCTTGAAGCAATGGGTGACCAAGAAAACATTAAACACCTTGATGCTTGTATTACGCGTTTACGTGTCACTGTCAATGATCAGAAGAAAGTGGACAAGGACCGCTTGAAAAAGCTTGGTGCTTCAGGAGTTCTCGAAGTAGGAAACAACATCCAGGCCATCTTTGGACCACGCTCTGATAATTTAAAAACACAAATGCAGGACATCATTGCAGGCCGCACGCCTCGTCCAGCGAAAGACCCTTCTGCAAAAGAAGAAGTCAGCCAGCAGGTCGAAGAAGTCATTGCAAAACCGCTTCAAAACGAGCTAGGTGAAGAAATTTTTGCTTCACCAATTACAGGGGAGCTTCATCCGATTACAGATGTACCAGATCAAGTATTCTCAGGGAAAATGATGGGTGACGGTTTCGCCATCTTGCCAACAGATGGAACGGTGGTTTCACCGGTGAAAGGGAAGATCTTAAATGTATTCCCAACGAAACACGCAATTGGCCTGCAATCTGACGGTGGACTTGAAATTTTAATCCATTTCGGTATTGATACGGTCAGCCTTAAAGGAGAAGGATTTGAAGCATTTGTACAAGAGGGAGATCAAGTAGAAATCGGTCAAAAACTCTTAGAGGTTGATATTGATAAAATTAAGTCTGAAGTACCATCTTTGATGACACCAATTGTATTTACCAACTTAGGTGAAGGACAATTTATTGACCTTCAAGAATCCGGTGAAATCAAAGCTGGTCAAGAAAACATCATGAAAATTTCAAAATAATTTTCATAACTGCCGTTCTTGTTAGATGACAAGCTCGGCAGTATGATATAATATTGTGGATGTATTAATTGTATAAAAAGGAGATTGATAAAAATGGCTCAACAAACATTCAAAGTAACTGCAGATTCTGGAATTCACGCACGTCCTGCAACAGTTCTTGTACAAACTGCTAGTAAATATGATGCTGATATCAACTTAGAATATAATGGTAAAACAGTGAACCTGAAATCTATTATGGGTGTAATGTCTCTAGGAATTGCGAAAGGTGCTACAATCACAATCTCTGCTTCTGGTTCTGATGAAAATGATGCACTTGCTGCGCTTAAAGACACAATGAAAAGTGAAGGCCTAGGCGAGTAATGCAACAACTGAAAGGAATCGGTGCTTCAGCAGGCGTTGCGATTGCAAAAGCATACCGTCTGGAAGAACCAGATTTAACAGTTCACCAAAAAGACATCAACGATCCAGAGACAGAAGTGAAGCGTTTTGAAGAAGCAATTCATGTTTCTAAACAAGAACTTGAAGCAATTAAAGAACATGCGCTAAAAGAGCTTGGCCAAGACAAAGCAGATATCTTTTCTGCACACCTTCTTGTGTTAAGTGATCCAGAGCTGCTAAACCCAGTAAAGGATAAAATCAACTCTGATAAAGTAAATGCTGAATTTGCTTTAAAAGAAACAGCGACAATGTTTGTCACCATGTTCGAAGCAATGGACAATGAATACATGAAGGAACGTGCAGCGGATATTCGCGACGTAACAAAACGTGTAACTGGACATTTGCTAGGCGTTGACATTCCAAATCCAAGCATGATTTCTGAAGAAGTCATCATCATCGCTGAAGATTTAACACCTTCTGATACTGCTCAGCTGAACAGACAATTCGTCAAAGGTTTTGCGACAGATATCGGCGGCCGTACTTCTCACTCAGCGATCATGGCAAGATCTATGGAGATTCCAGCAGTTGTTGGAACAAAAGAAGCAACAAAAACGGTGAAAAACAATGATCTGATCATTGTCGATGGTATTAGCGGAGACGTCATCATTCAGCCTTCTGAAGATGAAGTGAAAGCGTATCAAAAAAAGCATGAAGACTACTTAGCTCAAAAAGCGGAATGGGCGAAACTTGTTGATCAGCCAACGGTCACAAAAGACGGCGTTCACGTAGAGCTAGCTGCAAATATCGGAACACCTGAGGATGTAAAAGGTGTACTTGAAAATGGCGGCGAAGCAGTCGGATTGTACCGTACAGAATTTTTATACATGGGCAGAGATCAGCTTCCAACAGAAGAAGAACAGTTCAATGCTTATAAAACAGTGTTAGAGAAGATGGAAGGTAAAGCGGTTGTTGTCCGCACACTTGATATTGGTGGCGATAAAGAACTCCCTTACTTGCAGCTTCCAAAAGAAATGAACCCGTTCCTTGGCTTTAGAGCGATCCGCCTTTGCCTCGAAGAACAGGAGATTTTCAGAACACAACTACGCGCCTTACTTCGTGCAAGTACATATGGAAACTTGAAAATCATGTTCCCTATGATCGCGACATTATCAGAGTTTAGAGAAGCAAAAGCCATTTTACTTGAAGAAAAAGAAGCATTGGTTGCCGCTGGTACAGACGTATCCGATTCCATTGAAATCGGTATAATGGTAGAAATTCCATCAACCGCTGTCATCGCAGACCAATTCGCAAAAGAAGTTGATTTCTTCAGTATTGGAACAAATGATTTGATTCAATACACAATGGCTGCTGATCGAATGAACGAACGAGTGTCTTATCTTTACCAGCCTTACAATCCAGCGATTTTACGTTTGATTACGCTTGTTATTGAAGCAGCGCATAAAGAAGGTAAATGGGTTGGCATGTGCGGTGAGATGGCAGGAGATGAAATCGCAATCCCACTTCTACTTGGATTAGGATTAGATGAATTCTCAATGAGTGCAACATCTATTCTTCCAGCAAGAACACAGCTAAGCAAGCTTTCTAAGGAAGAAGCTGCATCATTTAAAGAGCATATTTTATCACTTAGCACAACAGAAGAAGTGGTTGATTTCGTGAAGAAAACGTTTCAACATCACTAAGTGAATTCAAACCAGACAGTAACCCTGTCTGGTTTTTTTGTCGAATTTTATCATATTGGGTCATATCCGGCAGAGAGAAGGGCATCCTATAAGAAAAATGGAGGTGACCAGATTGCCTTTCTCAGACTATAAACCGGGTGATCAAGTATATGTGATTTATCGAAATCCACATGCAGCAAACGTAGCACAAATCAAAGAAGCAGAAATTGTTTCACATCCATATAACGAAGAGGAGCTTGCCCTATTTTTACTTGAAACGTATCATCCTTTAGCTCCAGATGATGCGGTCTTTCCGACATATGAAGAAGCAGAAGCTCTTTATCAAGATTTGTTTGAATAAGGGAGATTTTAGAAAGGATAAAAGCCATCCTGCGCGGTTAAAGTAACCGTATGAAAACCTATAAGGTAAGGATGTGCTAAATATGATCAAACCTTTTGTGCCCCAGCTTGTTTACATTGAACCAAGGGCGTTAGAGTACCCGTTAGGACGAGAGCTGAAGGAAAAGTTCGAGGGTATGGGTATTGAAATAAGAGAAACGACTTCACATAACCAAGTAAGAAATATTCCGGGTAAAAATGACTTGCAAAAGTATCGTAATGCGAAATCAACGCTTGTCATTGGTGTGAGGAAAACGTTGAAGTTTGATACGTCTAAACCATCTGCAGAGTATGCGATCCCATTTGCGACAGGATGTATGGGGCATTGCCATTATTGCTATCTGCAAACGACAATGGGAAGTAAGCCGTACATTCGAACATATGTGAATGTTGAAGAAATATTAGATCAGGCGGAGCAGTACATGAACGAGCGTGCGCCTGAAATCACGAGATTTGAAGCTTCTTGTACTTCAGATATTGTAGGAATTGACCATTTGACACATACACTAAAGGCAGCGATTGAATACTTCGGCCAGACTGATCTTGGTAAGCTTCGCTTTGTCACCAAATTTCATCATGTCGATCATTTACTTGATGCAAAGCACAACGGCCGAACAAGATTCCGCTTTAGTATCAATGCGGATTATGTCATTAAATATTTCGAACCCGGAACATCACCGTTAGATCAGCGGATTGAAGCAGCTGTCAAGGTCGCAAAAGCAGGCTATCCTCTTGGCTTTATTATTGCCCCAATTTACATTCACGAAGGCTGGCAGGAAGGATATAAAGTTCTTTTTGAAAAGCTCGATGCAGCCCTAACTGAAGATGTCAGGCACGATATCACCTTTGAAATGATTCAGCATCGTTTTACAAAACCAGCGAAGCGTGTGATCCAAAAAAACTATCCGAAATCAAAATTAGAATTGGATGAAGAAAAAAGAAGATACAAGTGGGGTAGATATGGAATTGGGAAATATATCTACCAAAAAGATGAGGAACAAGAACTAAGACAGACGTTAGAATCATATATCGATCAGTACTTTCCGTCTGCAAAAATTGAATATTTTACTTAAAGCAAGCCTTTATGGCTTGTTTTTTCTATTTAAATTTTCTTACAACTATTGAATGCGGTACCAATTTTGCCGATATACAAAATAAGATGCGAAAGTAGGATGTAGGGGTGATGAGATGTTTAAGAAACTTCAAGTGAGAATAGCTGTTTTCATCTCAGTTATTTTAATTTTAACCGTCGTGGCCGTTCAAGTGGGTTCCAACATAGTATTAACACCACTCATTGAACGGGATGCAAAAACCACCACAGCGGCAACAGCAGAAAGCATGAGAGATATTATTGCACAAAAGCTTGATAATTACGGGGGTACAATTAACAAACTGGCAACAAGTACACTGACTGAAGATTTTGCACAAAAGCAAACAAAACAAACATTAGCCTTTGAAAACGATGAACTAAAAGTCTTGCAGGAGCAGGATGAACTCATCTCACTTGCCTATATAGGAACAAGTGACGGTAAAATGTTTGCCTTCCCAGAGTCTGATTTTGGTGAAGGATATGATCCAACTAAGCGAGATTGGTTTATCAATTCGGCTGAAAAGACTGATGAAGTCATCTGGACAGATCCGTATATTGATAAAGCAACGAATGAAATGGTTGTCTCAGCCACCAAGGCAATTGTGCGAAATGGAAAGGTTGTTGGAGTCGCAGGACTTGATTTGAAGCTGTCTTCCATTCAATCGTATATAAAGGAACAAAAGATTCCTTATATGGGAAACGCTTTCTTAGTAGATGGCAAAGGAACGATTTTGGCACATCCAACTGAGCAAGGAAAAAACATATCAAAAGTCGCTTCTGTAAAAAAAGCGATCGACAATTCCGGTCTTGATGATAACAAAGAACTGACGGTCATATCTAAAATCAAAGAGGCCGATTGGACAATAGGTGTCAGCTTTGAGAAAAAGAAACTGCTTTGGATCACAGAACAAATGAATCAGACAAGCATCATGATTTCAGTCATTGCCATTGTTCTTGCGATCATTCTCAGTTTCTTATTAGCAAGAAGCATCACAACGCCAATCAAGCGTCTGATCGAGCATGTGCGTAAGGTGTCTGAAGGTGATTTAACCAGCTCACTTGAAACGAAATCTCAAGATGAGATTGGTTTCCTCACGAAGAGCTTTAATCAAATGACCGAGGGGATCAGAGAGTTAATTGAAAAAGTAAAAGGGGCTTCAGACCAAGTAGTGACATCTACGGATGAAGTCACGCAAATTTCAAATGAAACCTTACTGTCGAGCGAACAGATTGCAACGGCCATTCAAGAGGTGGCAACAGGTGCGTCTAAGCAGGCTTCAGAAGCAGAAACGATTAATGAGAAATCAGAGCATTTATATGAAAAAGTACGTCATATGGGTGAGCTTGCCACGCAAATGCAAGCCAACTCAAAATCATCTGAAGATGCAGGCTATAGAGGGCTCGATGCACTAGGTATGCTCGTTCAAAAATCAACACAAGCGAACGAGGAATCGAAGAAAGTGGAGCAAATGCTGCTTGACCTTGAACATAAAACGAAAAATATTGAAAACGTTGTGACCGCCATCTCTGAAATCTCTGATCAAACGAATTTACTTGCTCTGAATGCAAGCATTGAAGCAGCGAGAGCCGGAGAAAGCGGACGAGGATTTGCTGTTGTTGCAGAAGAAGTCAGAAAGCTTGCTGAACAATCTGCGCAATCAACCAAACACATTAGTGAAACCGTCAAACTCATTCAAGATGAATCGAAAAAGGCGGCTGAAGCGATGACGGCAGCAAGTAAGATGAATGAGGAACAAGGTGAAGCCATTAATGCAACAGGCGAGGCACTGAGCAGCATCACAATGGAAATGCAGGCACTTGTCGGCTCAATTGACAGCATTCATACACAGATCAATGAAATGACAGACGAACAGCAGAAAATGAATGACTCCATTCAAAGCATTGCTGCGATCTCAGAAGAATCTGCGGCTTCAGCTGAGGAAGTGCATGCGTCTACAGATGAACAAGTCCAAGCTTTAGAAAGAACGAAAACTTCGACTGAAATGCTGAACGAATCAAGCCAGGCATTACGTCAGGCGGTTGATCGGTTTAAGCTGTAATCAAGCGGAAAGGAACCTTGCGACGTGAGCAAGGTTCTTTTTGTATGATAAAATAAAGCTAGAGGAGGTGTTGACATGGATGTCAATCTATCTGGAAAAAAAGCCTTGGTCGCTGCAAGCAGTCAAGGTATTGGAAAAGCCATTGCCTTTGCTCTAGCAAAAGAGGGAGCAGATGTGATGCTTTCAGGAAGGCATGAGCACACGCTGAAAGAAACAGTCAAAGAATTATCTCCGCTTGTAAAAGGAAAGCTGACTTATCAAGTATGTGATGTGTCTGACGCGCAGCAAATCAAGGCGCTAGTTCAAGCGGCAGCTGGAGATGAGAAGTGTCTAGACATTCTTGTGAACAATACAGGCGGGCCTAAAACAGGGACGCTTGAAACCTTAACAGATGAAGACTGGATGGAATCATTTCAGCTTCATTTACTCAGTTATATTCGATTATTAAAAGAGGCCTTGCCTTATTTGAAAAAACACGGCGCACGCGTGTTAAACATTGCGTCTATGTCAGTGAAAGAACCGATCCCAGGCTTGATGCTGTCAAATACTTTTAGACCGGCTATTGCCGGCTGGACAAAAACAGCCGCTCAGGAGTTTGCAAAGGATGGCATTTTAATCAATACGTTAGCCCCAGGGAAAATTGAAACAGACCGCGTCAAACAGCTGGACAAGCACCGCGCACAGGCAGAGCACTTAACGGTTGAAGAAATCAAAGCACAGGCCGAACGTGCGATTCCGCTTGGCCGTTACGGACAGCCAGAGGAATTTGCAGCATATGCAGCTTTTCTTTTATCTGAAGCCAATACATATATGACAGGTCAAACACTCATCATTGATGGTGGACTGACAAAGTCTCTTTAAGGAGGAACAAGTGATGACACAAATCCAAACAGTTGGTTTTATTGGAATCGGTGTAATGGGACGCAGTATGGCAGGACATTTAATGGATGCCGGATATGAAGTTCTCGTTTATACAAGAACAAAAGCGAAAGCAGATGCACTCATTCAAAAAGGCGCATCATGGAAGCCGGCAGTGAAGGAGATTGCAGAACATGCAGATGCTGTCATCACAATGGTAGGATATCCATCAGATGTAGAAGAAATCTATTTAGGTGAAGAAGGGCTTGTGGCACATGCTGCGCCTGGTACCTATCTGATTGATATGACTACATCGAAGCCTCAGCTGGCAAAAGAAATTGAAATGAAAGCAAAAGAAAAAGGGTTGTTTGCATTAGATGCACCAGTTTCTGGCGGAGACGTAGGGGCAAAAAATGGAACGCTTGCGATTATGATTGGCGGAGAAAAATCAGCCTATGAAGCGTGCCTGCCCTTATTTGAGCAAATGGGCGAAAACATTCAATATCAAGGACCTGCAGGAAGCGGTCAGCATACCAAAATGTGTAACCAAATTGCGATCGCAGCAGGTATGGTAGGCGTTGCAGAGGCCATGGCCTATGCCGAAAAATCAGGACTTGATCCAGAGCATGTGCTCAAAAGCATTACAACGGGCGCGGCAGGAAGCTGGTCCTTGTCAAACCTTGCACCAAGAATGCTGAAAGGTGATTTCGAGCCAGGGTTCTACGTGAAGCATTTTATCAAGGATATGGGCATTGCACTTGAGGAAGCAGAACTGATGGGAGAAGAAATGCCAGGACTCGCGCTTGCAAAGTCACTTTATGAAAAGCTGAGCGAACAGGGCGAAGAAAACAGCGGCACACAGAGTATATATAAATTATGGGTAAAATAAAAAGACCTGTCCCACTTAGAGACAGGTCAGCGTGTAGACAAACCCTCGCATTCGGTGTCAGTCCTGCGTGCCGGTGCTCACGAATGTCAAATTCGCTCCGCTCCGGTACTCGTCCTTCCTAGACTGCAAAGGTTTTCTATCACGCTGAAAAGAAGACAAAAGGCTAAAATGAAGATCATTTTAGCCCTTTGTCAACAATCTGGCCTGTCCCACTTAGGGACAGGTTTTTTAGATATCTTATTTTCCGATGAATTGCTGCGTCCAGTAGTTGCCAGATTTCACATAACCAACACCGATATGTGTATAGTTTTTGTTTAAGATATTGGCTCTGTGGCCTTCACTGTTCATCCATGCAGTCACAACTTCTTGAGGAGATCTTTGACCTTGGGCAATGTTTTCACCTGCTGTTTTGTAAGTGATACCGAATTGCTTCATTTGATCAAATGGAGATCCGTAAGTTGGGCTTGTATGAGAGAAATAGTTTTTATCTTTCATATCTTGAGATTTTGCGCGAGCAGATTTGCTTAGTTTTGAATCAACAGAAAGTGCTTTTAACCCTTGTTTTGCACGCTCTTTATTTGTAAGCTCAACGACTTCTTTTTCAAATGCATTCAAGCTGCTGTCTGCTTTTGCTGCCGTTGTGTCTTTTTGGTCAGCTTTTGTGTTGTTATTGTTGTTTGTGTTTTGTTTAGCTGGCGTACTTGGTTTAGAAGCAGTTGGTTTTTTCACTGATTCTTGTTTTTGTTCATTTTTTGCTTTGTTTACTTCTTTCACCACTTTTGTGCCAGTAACAGGTTGACCGCTTTTGATCAGCTTGTTTAAAAGAGCTTCGATCTCTTTTTGATTCGACTTGCTTAGCTTGTTTACATCTGAAGAGATATGTAATTTTGCAGCTAATGTATGAAGATCAATGGTTTGATGCTGTACATGTATCACTTGTTTCAGGTTAAGCTCCTTCGCATCAGCTGAATGTCCTCCAGTGAACGTGATGAGTGCAGCAGCCGTTAGCGCTGAAAAAAAGAATGATTTCTTCTTCATATTGTAACTCCTCCTAAAATCTTTGTTTTGTTTTCTCACAGAAAATCATAACATGGACTTTTTGTTATAAACGTACCAGCATCCTCCATTGACAATGCCTGTTTGTCATTTTTGTTAAAGTCATAAAAAAATCCGCCTCATATCAAAGGATAGGGAATTCTTCCATTTAAAGAAAACGACATAAACATACCAATATTTTAAAGTGTTAGTATATTTTTTTGCATAATAGGGATTGACAGCTTTTTTTCACTTGTTTCGCTGTAACAACTATTACAAAAGTGTTACAATAATGAGTGGTAATTGTAAAAGATTGAAAGGATGAGAGGAGCTACATAAGTGGGAGAGAAACAGCATCAAGGTGGTGCCGAGCAGAAAAAAATCAAGCGCCGGAACGCCTGGAGGATTAATCTCTTTTTCTTCGCTGTCTTTAGTTTATTTGCTGGACTTGTGATCAAGCTTGGTGTGCTGCAGATCGTCAATGGTGAGGATTATAAAAAGCAAGCAAACCGAACAGAGGTCAAAACAGCATCATACCCGTCCCCAAGAGGAAAAATGTATGACGCGAGAGGAAGAGTCGTCGTTGATAACGAAAGTGTACCTGCCATCGTTTATACATCAGAAAGCGGTGTGAAGGCGAAGGATAAGATTAAAGTAGCAAGAAAACTTGCGACTTATATAAAAATGGATACTGATTTTTTGAGAGAGCGTGACATTCGAGATTTTTGGCTGGCGAGCCACCCGGAAAAAGCAGATAAGCTCCTTTCAAAAGCAGAGAAAAAGGATCTTAAAGCAAAGGATGTCTATCCGCTTCAAGTAGAGCGTGTGCCTAAGGAAGAGGTCAAGGCGATCGAAAAAAATGCAGAGGAAAAAGCAGTTGCAGCGATCTATCGTAGATTTACAGGCGGATATGCCTTTGAGCCTCAAATTGTGAAAGCAATGGACCCGAACGAAGAGAAAAAAGGGGACGAAAAAGTGGCTTTGCTTGATGAAACAAAAGAATCCAAGCAGACGTCATCCGTGAGTTTGACCTATGAAGAGATTTCACTTGTGTCAGAGCATCTGGATGAACTGCATGGTGTAAATGTCATCAATGATTGGACAAGAAAATATCCGTATGAAAAGACCCTTTATAATGTACTTGGCGGTGTGACCACACCAGAGCAAGGCATTATAAAAGAGCGTGAAGATTACTATATGGCAAGAGGCTACTCGCGAAATGACCGGGTAGGGAAGAGCTATTTAGAGTATCAATACGAAGATTTTCTGAATCCAGAGAAAGCGACTGTTCAATATACACAGGTTGGCGGGAAGCTGCTCGATGAAATCAAACGGACAGAGGGGCGAAGAGGACTTGATCTTGCACTGACATTTGATATGGAGCTGCAAAAGGAAGTCGACAAGATCGTCGAATCAGAGCTTAGATCCGCTAGTGCGAGAAACTATATGATGGACCGCGCATTTGTCGTGATGATGGACCCTAACACTGGGGATGTTCTCGCAATGTCTGGCAAGAAAATGGATGGCAGAGACGTCACAGATTATGCCATCGGAACATTTACGACCCAGTACGAAATGGGCTCTGTTGTCAAAGGAGCCACAGTACTTGGCGGTTATCAGGACGGGATGTCACACAACCAATCCTATATGGATACACCGCTTTATTTTGCAGGAAGTAATGGAAAGGCGAAACAGTCTTACAAAGTTCTTGGATGGGTCAATGACCTTCAGGCTCTCCAAAAAAGTTCCAACGTCTACATGTTCCAAGTAGCGATGAGAATGGCGGGCATCACCTATCAAAAGGATGGGCCGTTACCGGCAAGACCTGAGCACCTGCAAAAAATGAGAAACTACTATGCGCAATTCGGTCTTGGCGTGAAAACAGGGATCGATTTGCCGCAGGAATCAAGCGGGATGCAGACACATCCTAAGACGGTCGGCGGACTCTTGCTTGATGAAGCAATTGGGCAGTATGACACGTATACACCGCTTCAAGTTGCCCAGTATATGTCAACGATCGCTAATGGAGGAAATCGCGTTCAGCCAAGAGTGGTGAAAAGCGTTCACCTTCCAACGAAGAAGGATGAAGTAGGCCCAGTCGTGAAAAAATATGAGCCGAAGGTGCTGAACACGATTAACAACTCGAAAGCAGATATTGACCGCGTCAAAATGGGGCTGAAAATGGTCACATCGACTGGCGGTACTGCCGCTGGCCGCTTTGGTCAGCATGATGTCGCAGGAAAAACAGGGACGGCCCAAACCTTTTACTATGGTGCCAACCGCAGCTGGTGGGGAAATCCCACGTACAATTTAACCTTTGGGGGATATTATCCATCGTCCAATCCGAAGGTGGCTTTTAGTGTCGTGACACCTTATGTCTCAGATAAAGACCCTGTCATTAAAACCATCCCAAGTAAGATTATTGATAAGTACGTTGAATTACAAAAGAAATACGAAAAGCAGTAAACATCAGAGAGCACAGCAAGTGAATGTGCTCTTTTTTGCTGAAAAGATGGACGTTTCCCTCGATGACGGAAGGAAAATACGGGTTTTCTAGCGAATCTTTTTTATACATCAATCTAAGGACAACCCTAAAAAATGAAAAGGAGGGTCGGACGACGATGGAACAAAAAATGAAAGATTCGAATCAGCTTTATTCGAATATCGATTTACATGCCGTTCTTTCTTCTAATGGCCGCTTTCTCTACATTTCTTCTAACTGTAAGCAGCTTTTGCTCTATGAACAAAAGGATTTACTAGGGTGTTTTTTGAAAGACTTTGTTCATACCGAAGATCAATTTCTCGTCGAAAGTTATTTCTACAATCAGCACATGCTAGAGATTTGCCACTTTAGACTGCTTAGAAGTGACCTAACAGCTGTATGGATTGAAGCTAGTATTGATTTTGTCGCTTGTGATGAGTTAGACAGTGAATTAAGTAGAGAAATGATCCTAAAAATGAGGGTGCTGGACGCTGAACCGCAAAAAGCAGCATTTCAAACAACATCAGAAGTGTCAGAACAGTCGTTAGGCAGTCTGCCGGCTTTCCAACATGTCAGTGAAGCTGAACAATTGATTGCCATGCTGCCAAATCCGTTATGTATTACGATTTTAGGGGAAATTGTTTATGCGAATGATGCGATGCTTCAATTAATGGGGGTATGTACAAGAGATGACATGATCGGCAAAACTGCATTTGACTTTATTGCTGAGGAGTACCATGACATTGTGAGAAGCCGAATTACAAGGCTGCAACAAGGTCTTCCAGTCGGAATGATTGAACAGATTTGGAAGCGGAAAGATGGAAGCAGCATTCATATCGAAGTGAAGTCATCACCAACGATCTATCAAAATCAGCGGGCAGAGCTTTTGCTGTTAGTAGACATCTCATCCCGTAAGAAATTCCAAACCGTTCTGCAAAAAAGCCGGGAGCGGTATCAGCTGCTCATCCAAAACTCCATTGATACGATTGCGGTCATTCACGATCACAAATGGGTGTTTATGAATGAATCAGGCATTAAATTATTTGAAGCCGAGCATTACGATAAATTAATAGGAAAGGATATTTTCCACCAGATCCATTCCTGTGACCAGCAAAAAGTCAAAAAGAGCTTGTCGCGTATTATTGAAAGAGCATCAGATTCCGAGATTGTCACGATGAGCTGTCATACGTTTAAACACAAGCTGATTTATACAGAAATGGTGTGTATCCCAACTACGTTTTTTGGAGAAACAGCCGTTCAAATTATTTTAAGAGATATATCCGAACGCAAGCAGACAGAAGAGCTCATGCTCCGGTCTGAAAAATTATCGATCGCAGGTCAATTGGCTGCTGGCATCGCACATGAAATCAGGAACCCATTGACCGCCATCAAAGGCTTTTTACAGCTCATTAAACCGAAAACAAAAGATCGGGATCAATATTTCGAGATTGTTTTTTCCGAGCTGAGCCGGATAGAAATTATTTTAAGCGAGCTGCTCATGCTGGCAAAACCGCAGCAAACGGCTTCGATGCAGACACTTGATTTGAAAAAAATCATCAGTGAAGTCACGGCTTTATTAGAAACACAAGCGAACTTAAATGGCATTTTAATGAACACAAGTGAAATAGAAGAGGATCTCCTGATGAACGGGGATCAAAATCAGCTCAAGCAGGTGTTTATCAATTTAATCAAAAATGCCGTCGAATCCATGCCGGACGGAGGAAAGGTAGACATCACGGCCAAAGCAGAAAGGGATGGGATTCTCGTCACCATTCGTGATGAAGGGGTTGGCATTCCTGAATCGGTCATGAAGCGAATAGGCGAGCCCTTTTTAACGACAAAGGAAAAAGGCACTGGACTTGGCCTCATGGTGACATTTAATATTTTAGAAAATCACAATGGGACGATCCGTGTGGATAGTCATCCCGAAAAGGGCACCGTATTTCACATCATGTTTCCTGCAAAATAAAAACAACGGCAAGAGAGCCGTTGTTTCAGTCTGTTAAATGAATGGAACGTTTTTCAAGGACGAATTGTTCTAGGCGGTCAAGTCCTTCTTTCAGTGTTTCAAGTGAATAAGCATAGGACAGACGCACATACCCTTCGCCGAGCGGAGAGAAAGCAGACCCTGGTACAACAGCGAGTCTTGTACTTTCTAACAGCTCCATACAAAAATCAAAGGAACTCATCCCAAACAATTCAATGGATGGAAAAATATAAAAAGCGCCAGAAGGCTTAATGACCGGAAGCCCCATAGAAATGAGCCGATCATATACATAATCGAGTCTTTTCTTATATTGCTCTCTCATGATGAGTGCATCATCCACACCATTTGTCACAGCTTCAAGTGCCGCCTTTTGTGAGACAGCCGAGGCACAAGACACGTTATATTGATGTACTTTTAATACATGTTTAGCAATTGGAGCTGAAGCAAATAAAAAGCCAATTCTCCAACCGGTCATGCTATGAGATTTAGACAGTCCGTTAATCACAATGGTCTGTTCCTTTAAGAAAGAGGCAATTGAATGATGCGGCCGGTCAAATGTCAGCTCGCTATAGATTTCGTCTGATAAAATAAAGATGTCTTTTCCTTCAAGGAGCTGGGCAATCTCTTTCAATTCTTCTTCCGAAAGTGTGACACCAGTTGGGTTCGAAGGATAAGGAAGTACAACACACTTTGTCTTTTCCGTTAATGCATCCTCAATCAGCTTGGCATTTAATTTAAAGCCAGCATTCGTTGTGTCGATATGTACGGGCTTCCCGCCGCACATTCGAATGATCGGTTCATAGCCAGGGTAGACAGGTCCAGGTAAAATGACTTCGTCACCCTCTGACAAAATGGTTCGAAACGCAGCATCAATCGCTTGACTTGCACCTGTTGTCACAATGATTTCTGACTCTGCATCATAATCAAGATTGACTTTCTTCTTGATGTAGTGCTGGATTGCTTGTCTTAGCTCTAGGAAACCAGCATTATGAGTGTACGAGGTGAAATTCTCGTCAATGGCTACTTTGGCAGCTGTTTTGACATGATGCGGCGTATAAAAATCGGGCTGGCCTATCGTCAAAGAAACAACATCCTCATATGACGATACGAGATTTGAAAATGTTCGAATGCCTGAAATTTCAATATCCTTTACTCTTGGATTCAGCAAATGCTCCATTTCTCATCACCTTAAAAATTTATGTTTTTATCCTATTTTACCATTCACTGCATAAATGTCACCCGCGAAAGGCACTGGATATCATTATCTGTAGTCTATTCTCCTATTCATCTCAGCATGAGTGATATATTGAAGAAAGAGCAACATTTATTATAGCGTAACCTCACGAGAAAATACAGGCTGCGGTGAACAGGATTAGAAAACGTCACAACTGTGTAAACTGAAAGAACGTGAGAATCAAGTCATGGGAATTGCTTTCATAGACATACGATCTCCTAAAGGAGGACGATAGATGGAACAATCAGCGAAGACATCGAAAATCGCGTTTCTATCCGTGATGAGTAACACATTTGTTGTTATCTTAAAAATCATTGTGGGGCTGTTGACTGGATCTGTTGCGGTTTTATCAGAAGCCATTCATTCTTTTCTCGATTTAATGGCATCTTTTATTGCATTTATCTCTGTTCGTATTTCAAGAAAGCCAGCAGATTCTAAACATCCTTATGGACATGGAAAAGTCGAAAATATTTCAGGAACGATTGAGACCTTGCTGATTTTCGTTGCTGGCATTTGGATCATATACGAATGTGTTCACAAATTAATGCACCCAGAGCCAGTCAAGCTGCCTGTGCTTGGCATTGTGGTGATGCTGATAGGCGCGCTCATCAATTTTATCGTATCGAAGGTTGTGAACAAAGAGGCGGAGCGAGTGCATTCTGTTGCCATGAAATCGAATGCATTGCACCTGTTAACAGATGTGTATACGTCACTAGGGGTCGCATTCAGTTTATTGCTTGTAGCATTAACCGATTGGTATTTCTTAGATCCGATCATTGGAATGATACTCGCTCTCTTTATTATGCGTGAAGCATTTAAACTCATGAAAGAAGCCTTCCCGCCGCTTGTAGACGCCCGGCTAACACCCGAGGAAGAACAATCGATAGAAGCAATCATTCAAGGATTCAGTCAAGAGTTCATCGAATATCATGACTTTCGAACAAGACGATCCGGTGCAGAGGAATATATTGATTTCCATTTAATTGTAGATGGTAAGACAACGATTGAAGATGTTCACCAATTATGTGATCGAATTGAAGAGAAGATTCAGCAAGAATTTCCGCATGCACAAATCTTTATTCATGTAGAACCTGAAAGTGAAAGAACATCACAAACGTAAAAAAGGCGATCAACCAACTTAGGTTGTATCGCCTTTTTTTACGCTTCATCTATGAAATGAAATCAATATCCATAAGCAGTATCGTAATCTTCATACCAAGAGATATAAGCTGCGTCATCATTTGACAAATCATGCTTCATGTCCAAAAAATCAGCTTCGCAAATATCTTCAATCACAGTCATTTCGTTGTTCTTTAATAGTACGACAGTTCCCATCATGAACACCTTTCTTTAAAAAATCCTTGACTATTGTACCATGTGAAGAGCGGTTGTCAACAGCAGAATGGAAACAAGACGAAAATATCACAAAATGTTAAAAAATCAGGAGGTAAAAGAACTAGAATTGCCATGATTTTCACAAATTTTCATTATTTATTCTCATAAAAAATTGAGAACAAACTGATCTAAAATATATGTAAAAGTATACAGCTCCATTGATCTTACTATATTCATAAGATATAATAACGAATGATTATAAGAAATTTATAGAAAACATACATAATAAAGGAGAAATAGGATGGAAACAAACATAACAGAACCACACATTCAAGAAAAGAAGCATCCTGAGCTAGCAGGCGTGGGCTACCGCTTTCTTGCCCACCTTTTGGACGGCGTCATTATCAGTGTTCCTTATGCCTTCATCATGTTTATTTTGTTCACACTCTTTTTTGTCTCAAGCCCAGAGGCAGCATTTATGCTAGAGGATGACAGCTATTACTATTCCACAACCGTCATGACGGATGAAGAATGGGCTGTCATTATGGGACTTATTTTTTTCTACGTAGCATCGATCTTAATCGGTATCGTGTTGACATGGCTTTATTACGCTATTATGGAAGCATCAAAACTGCAAGGAACTCTTGGTAAGATGGCTCTTGGGATCAAAGTGACAAAAGTAACAGGCGAAAAAGTAACATTCGGACGAGCAACTGGCCGCTTTTTTGCAAAAGTCTTTTTGTCTCCAATCTTATGTATTGGGTACATCATTGCCTTTTTCACAGAGAAAAAACAAGCGCTTCACGATTTAATTGCAAGTACGATTGTTGTGAAGAAATAAAGAAAAAAAGCACCTCTGCTCAATAGTAAGGGGTGCTTTTTGTATAGATTGCTTGTATGGAAGAGGGAAGCATGACATAAAATAGAATGATAGTGAAAAATCAGGCAGGGAAGGGAGACAAACGATTGAGAACAGGAAAAAAGACCATGCAGAAAAAAGGGGCAGGCTTCGGGTTGTTTTTGACAGCACCCGTTTTGGCCTGGGCATTGTATGACTTTGCAAATACGATATTTTCATCCAATATGATCACCATTTTCTTCCCGTTCTACTTGCAGGAAACGATTGGAGACAGTGCGAGAATGGATCAGATCGCCAGTACGTTTATTTCTTATGCAAACGCACTAGCCAGCATTTTTCTCGTCATGTTTACACCATTATACGGGGTTCTGATCGATCGTACAGGAAAAAAGAAGCGCTACATCACAGTGTTTACTTTAATATGTATATCTTGTACGTTTTTGATGGGGATCTTTGCTGGAATTGATTTCTCAAGCGAATGGTTTGGGCTGCCTGTCTCCTTATTAGTAGTGGTCACCTTGTTTGTGATCGCAAAATTTTTCTATCACTCGAGCCTAGTGTTTTATGACACCATTCTGCCCGATCTTGGGACAAAGGATGAAATACCGCTTATTTCTGGGTTTGGCATTGCCGTTGGTTATTTAGGGACACTTGTCGGTCTCTCAGTTTATTTACTTGTTGGCAATGACCAATTTCATGAAGCATTTATTCCGACAGCGCTTTTATTCTTTCTCTTTTTCCTGCCCTTTCTCTTTTTTGTAAAAGACCCTCATCCGCTGCCGCAGCAAGAGAAAAAGGCGTCATTTTTCAGCGGGTATAAAGAAATTATTCGCACGTTTAAAGAGATGAAGCAATACAAGCCGGCTTTTATCTTTATGATTGCTTTCTTTTTTATGAATGATGCCTTACAGACAGCGATTGCGATGATGGCTGTTTATGCCAAAATCATCATTGGTTTTACCGCTGGGCAATTTATTCTGCTTTATCTGGTGTCGACCATTTCAAGTATCATTGGCTCCTTTCTATTTGGATATATCACAAAGGCGATTGGGGCAAAGCGCTCGATTACAGTCGTGTATGTGATTTTGATCGTGGCCCTGATTCTGGCTGTTACAGCCACAACGGAATGGGTTTTCTGGGTGGCCGGCAGTTTATTCGGAATTTCACTCGGCGCAAGCTGGGGGGCATCACGAATATTGATAATTGAGCTGACACCGAAGGAAAAGAGAGGACAGTTCTTTGGTCTCTTTGCATTCTCAGGGAAGGTGTCTTCCATTATTGGACCCATCATTTATGGCTCAGTCACTCTGCTGTTTGCAGAGCACGGAAATCTCGCAAGCCGCCTTGCACTAGCGTCTTTACTCATTCTTGCAGCGATAGGACTTGTGATTCATCAATTCGTACGAGAGAAAGCGTAAAGAAACGTCAACTTTTTACCTATGCTGCCGATATAAAAAGTACAATCTTATATTGAAGAATAGAGGGATTTCCGTGGCTTTAAACAAACAAGAAATTTTACTTGACTCTGGTACCAATGAATTGGAAATTGTGAAGTTTGAAATTGGTTCAAATCAATTCGGCATTAACGTCATGAAAGTAAGAGAAATCATTCAGCCGGTTGAGGTGACGGTTGTACCGCACTCTCATCAAGATGTAGAAGGGATGATTAGTTTACGAGGCGAGATTTTACCAGTCATCAATCTATTTTCCTTTTTTAATGTCGAGTCAGATCAGTCAGAACAAGAGAAATATATTGTGACTGAATTCAACCAACGGAAATTTGTGTTCCATACAGGAACGGTATCACAAATTCACCGCGTCAGCTGGGAAGAAATTGAAAAGCCAACTGCACTCAATCAAGGGATGGACCGTCATTTAACGGGCATCATTAAGCTTGATGAAAAAATGATTTTCCTTCCAGATTACGAGAAAATCATTTATGATATTGAATCCGCTTCTGGAGTAGAAACGTATCATATGTTTGACGGTGAGAAAGACGAGAGAAGAACAGGGAAGAAGCTTTATGTCGTTGAAGACTCTCCGCTTCTCATGCGTTTATTAACAAATGAATTAACCGAAGCAGGCTATAAAAACATTGTGACCTTTGAAGATGGCAAACAGGCATATGATCACGTCATGGACCTTGTCAGCAAAGGAATCAGTGTGACAGAAGAAATTGATATGATTATTACGGATATTGAAATGCCAAAAATGGATGGTCACCGATTAACGAAACTGTTGAAGGAAAATCCTTTAACGAGTTCCATTCCGATTCTCATCTTCTCTTCGTTAATCACTGAAGATTTGCGGCATAAAGGGGAAACAATTGGTGCAGATGATCAAATTAGTAAACCAGAAATTCATCAGCTGATTGAAAAAGTCGATCACTTTATTATCTAAACAAAAAACCACTCGGCATGAGTGGTTTTTTGTTTAAAAATAACTTTCCCCGAGTCGTTTGAAGACGGGCTTTGTGTAATGTGATTTTTGTTTTGTGGCGGTAGGTTTTTCTTTTAAACCGACATACGTTTGAAGTAGCTGCTTTGCTCGGTTTAATGACATATTCGCTTTCGGATTGCGATATGATTGATTTAAATTTCCTAAGTGTGGCAAAAATTCGAAGTCTTCTTTGGTTGGTGGCAGGTGAAAATAATAATCTCCAATTTCAATCAGCACGTCGGACTGTTGTTGACTATATTTGGGATTGTTAGAGAAATGTAGGCCCACTTTTCTTCCTTTACCTTCTTGCAATAGTTTTTGCAGCGCACGTTTTTTCAAAAGATAAAGAAACTTGGGATTTGGTGCGGTTTTAGCATGGCGGTTAACGGTATAAATGGCTTTTGCGATGTTTTCTGCTGTAGGTTCTATGTCTTTAGTATGAGCATAATCGTCCATTTTTTCTCTCCTTTGTCTTTCGTCTTCCTGTGCTTAGTATAAATTATACGTTTTTATTAGTAAATTGCAAATAGAGTTATTGTAAAAGCGATAGGATTCCTAGCCCTCTTATCTACAATAGCCATTCAGGAAGGTTCTAAAACGTGGTTGAATATAAAAATGGCAGAATGATCAGCAAAGACACAGCATCTATTCACTATGATTTTTCTTCTATCTGTTTCAGGTGGAAAGAATGCGGCGCATTTCATTTTCTATATGCTAAAGGTGTTGTATATTCATTCTTTTAAGCATAGTTGAAGCTGCATTGGTAAGCAAATTCTGTATTGAATTCCGTTTTTTGAAGCAGGATGAGGCTTTGTTGAACTTTCACATAATGAGGAGGTAACTTCTATAAACTTCTTTAATTGAAGGATCTGCAGCATTCAGAGCGGCTTAGCTGACCAGCATGAGGGATATCTTGAAGTAGCATCTTTTCGATAATGTTGGCGAATCCATTGCTGACGGTGTCATTGGTGGGCAAAGGAGAAGAGACGTTCATTGCAAGAAGGGCAGAAAAATTGACTGAATGAAATATATACGAAGTGAACTATTAGTTCATGATAACTACCTATTTTAAATAAATGGGTAGTTTCTCAATTTGGATTCATTCTGAAACTTTACCATATGCCTGACAACATGTCGAACATATGGTTTAACAACATGGTCTATTTCTTATGACTTGAATAAGCGCAATAGAAGCAACCATTAAAAACAGTTTCATTCGTCATTTGTTTAGCTTCATCAATGGCGCTCTCGCCACTCATGTGCAGACCAATCAATTTACGGCTTGCAGCATCACCTAAAAATGCACAATCCTCTGTATGTACAACATACTGTCCTTGATCATCTTTTGTATGAATAAAATAATAACTTTTTAGCATACCCCTCACCTCCAACCTGACTATCCTACTATAAAACTTCCAAAGATGTAAAGAAATTTTATACACGTTCCTGTTTTTTGAAAAAAAAGAAATAAAGGCTATATAATGAAAGGGATTGATAGAATGGATGTAAGAGGTAAAAGTTAAAAGAGAAGAATGGATCGATTGAAGGGCATGTTGACTCCTCTATTGGTTGTTGTTGCTTCAAATAGCTTCAATCAACAGAGTAAATAACGTCGTAGGGCGTTTCAGCTATGAAAAAAAGGACTTCCTTTTAAAGAAAGCCCTTTTTCCTGTTCAATTATTGCGCTCCCTGGCCTTTTAGTTCACGCTGCACATCTAAGTCGGCAGCTTCTCTGCTGAACTTCGGCAGTGTAATGAAGTAAAAAAGGAAAACGAGTAAAATAATAACGCCCATTCCGTAATAAATATAAGAAACGTTTGCAATGAGTTTTGGAAATAGTACCGCAATCAAACCTAATGTCATGGATTGAGCAAACATTGTAAGCGGATCAACCCATCCTGACACACGTCCCATCAGACGAGGATGGACGATTCTCGGCAGCCAGCCGCCAATGACAATGTTGACTGGGCCAATGCATGTACCAATGACAAATGATGTGACATAAAACAACCATAGTGTATGGGTGGAACCAAGTACAAAAATCAGAATGCCTGCAACCAGAATTGGAAGCGACATGAGATATTGCATCTTTACTTTTTTAGCGAGAACAGAGCCCATTAAGCTGCCAACAAGCAGGCCTGCACCGATCGCGATTGTAAAGAAGGATGTATGCAGTTCAAAATGGTCCGGTGAAAGGCCATATTTCATTGTAAACATCGGAAGTACAGCAAATGCGCCATTGACTAGACCAAAAACAAAGAAGCCAAAAATTAAAGAAGCCAACAATTTATTTTTTATAATGTAAAGAATTCCTTCTTTAAAATCTTTTAGAGACGTTTTAATGGTCATGCCTCTCCAGCCTGCTTGTCCATTTGGCTGACGTGCTTCAATTGGAATGTTACATGAACGAATCAGGATGCCTGAAACAATAAAACTGATCAAATCAATGGTAATGGCACCGTGAAGTCCAATTGTCTTATACATAATAGCACCGATTCCAACACCAAATACCATGAATAAACTAAACAGCATTTGATTTAAGCCAGCGGCTTTGGCATATTGATCTTTATTTAAAATCGCCTGAACGAGAGAGGCTTCAGCTGGATAGAAGAACTTCGTAATGGCACTTCGTATAAACAAGATCAAGAAAATAAGTGGAAGTGAATTGAAATAAATCACAATGAATAAAACAATCGTCAGCCCAGCTCGTATCCAATCGCAATTCTCTGCGACTTTTTTACGATCAAAACGATCTGCTACTACACCAACCATAAAAAAGACAAAGATCGTTGGAAGTGAATACATGAGCTCTGCTAATGTGGCATAGGCGGGCTGATGACTAAAATGATCGAGCAAATAAAAGGCAAACGCCATATTGCCTACTGTTGTCCCCATTTGCGAAGCAAGTGCTGCAAAAAAGAGACGAACAAAATTTCTGTTTTTAAAAATATCCATAAATACGCTCCTTAACCTGAAGATCCCACTTTATATCATATAAAATTTTAAGCATTCATACAATTGATTTCTCCTACTGGCTAATGGTCACAGGTGTTCCGTTTGGAACGATTGAAGCAAGTTCGATGACATTCTGATTATACATACGAATGCACCCTCTAGACACAGCTTTACCAATTGAAGACGGGTTATTCGTACCGTGGATGCCGTAATGAATTTTCGAGAGGCTCAGCCAATAGGCGCCAAAGGGACCTCCTGGGTTTGGCTGTCTGTTGACAATATAATAAGAACCTGTCGGTGTCATATTTAAAATTCTTCCTGTTGCGATCGGATACGACCGAATAAGCTGTGATCCAGAAAACAATACGAGACGTTTCCTTGAAATCGAAACAGAGATGCGGTAAGGGATCGTATTAGGATCGGGCAGACCAGGAATGATGATGACCTCATTTTGTACAGGCTCTTGACCTTGAAGTGACGGATTTGCAGCCTTTAAGGCATCTGTTGTTGTTCGGAAATCAAGCGCTATAGAAGCAAGGGTTTCTCCATTTTTCACCGTATATCGCAGCACCAAAGGACACTCCTTTCACTCAAATAAAAGAAGCCATGATGTCCGTCACTAGATATATATATGGACGGAATCAGGCGAAGGAAGGTTTCTCCTAACATTTGTCATGAGAAAGATCTTTGATTATACATATGCAAAAAGGAGCGGTTTGGCTTCTGTCTAAATGCGAGAGGAGAGGGTGAAAAAGGTTAATTCAGGTTTGGCTAAAAATCGAAGTGGCAGTCTTGTTGTCCCAAGTCCGCGGTTGACATAGATTCGGTGCTGATAACTTCCATATAAACCTTCCACATATGTATGGCCGTAAGGTGCTGTGAGAATGGGGCCATAAAAAGGAAGCTGCACCTGTCCGCCATGGGTATGTCCAGAAAGCTGCAAGTTAATGGGAGTTGTATTTAACTCCAATGCTGCATCAGGCTCATGTACGAGCAGTAACGTAAATAAATCAGAGGATACTTCCCGCTTAATCAGGTCATAATCCGGCACACTCATCATCAGGTCATCCAATGTAGCAATCTGAATATGCGCCCCTTCTTTTTCTAATTGAAACACAGCATTTTTACATATTGTAAAACCGCAAGCTTTCATCGTTTTCTCATAAAGATCAACGCCAAATGGTCCGTAGTCATGATTTCCGCATATCGCGAGCTTACCAAACGGGGCATGGAGCTTGGTCAAATATGCTTTCGCTTTTTCATGCTCTTCAATCGATGCTTGAAAATCAACGAGGTCACCTGTGAACACAATGAGGTCTGGAGACTCAGCGTTGATTTGCTGGACGACGGATTCTAATTCTTTCGCAGGAAATGTATCACTTAAATGAACATCACTAAATTGAGCGATTTTAAACTGGTCAAATGAAGCTGGAAGTTGAGCATCCTGAATGGTCAGTGACACGGTATCGATCATGCGTGGTTCGATGTATCTGGCATATCCGTATCCACATGTTGTAGCTAAAAAACCGAGAATGCTCGCGCCAGCTGCTCCTTTTAAAAACTGTCTCCGAGAAAGTTGCTTCATATAAGACTCCTTTATAAATAAAATTAAGTATAGCATCATATTTGATGAATCTCCCATATGGTGCATCTAGGGTCAATCATGATATGATAGAAAATAATGAATGAATAGTCATTCAAAACCACAGAGGGGGAGAACAAATGACGAAACAAACAGTGATTGTCACAGGGGGATCAAGCGGAATGGGGAAGGCGATGGCTGCCCATTTGGCACACGGAGGCTGGAATGTCGTGATTACTGGAAGAACGGAAGAAACGTTAGAAAAGGCGGCAAATGAAATAAAGCAGAATGGCGGCTCGATCGCTTACTTCCAAATGGATGTGCGAAATCCAGAGGATGCCGATCAAATGGTCAAGTTTGCGGTAGATACATTTGGTGATGTGGACGCTCTGATTAACAATGCTGCAGGAAACTTTTTGGTTCCAGCAGAAAAACTGTCTCCTAACGGCTGGAAGGCTGTCATTGATATTGTATTAAATGGAACGTTTTTTTGCAGTCATGCAGTGGGCAATTACTGGATTCGTCAAAAGAAAAGGGGAAGTATGATCAATATGGTGGCTACCTATGCATGGGGTGCTGGTGTAGGTGTGGCGCATTCAGCGGCAGCAAAGGCAGGTGTTTTATCTCTGACTCGAACGCTTGCAGTGGAGTGGGGAAAGCAATATCGAATTCGCGTCAATGCCATCGCACCAGGACCAATCGAGAGAACAGGCGGTGCGGATAAACTGTGGGAATCGGAAGAGGCAGCGCAAAGAACATTAGATAGTGTTCCTCTTGGCAGACTGGGTACACCAGAGGAAATTGCAGAGCTTGCGAGCTTTTTATTATCTGAGCAAGCTTCATATATAAATGGAGATTGTATCACAATGGATGGGGGTCAATGGCTTAACCAATCCCCATTTTGAATGACGATGTAAGACCTGCTTTTGATGTGTTATAATCACACAAAGAGAGAAGCAGGTGATGAAAATGGTCGATCCATTGGATATTTTAACGAATATTGAAGATGTTTTCCCGCACTATCAAGCCATATTCAGTGCGGAAGAGCAAAAAGTGATAGGCTATGAAATTTTAGGAAGAATGAAGCTTGAGTCTGAAACAGTTAGCCTAGGCTCCTTCTTTACGGATTCATCTATTCCTGACGAATATAAAGTGGAAGTAGATCATAAAGTACTGACGCAAGCACTCGATCTTTTCACAACAGCAGATGATGATTTGCTCATTTTTATTAATCATGATGCCAATATCCTGATGCTTGATCATGGTGAAAGCTTTTTAGAACTTTTGAAGGAATATGAAGCAAGGGGCATTCAGCTTAATCGGTTTGTTATCGAATTTACAGAGCATACGTTTAGCGGCGATATTGAACAGCTTTACCATACGTTAACGTATTTTCGTACATATGGTATTAAAATCGCCATATCGAATATCGGAAAAGAAAGCAGCAATCTTGACCGGATTGCCTTGCTCTCACCCGATCTATTAAAAATAGATTTACACGCATTAAGGGCATCGGCTCCTTCTCCTTCCTATGAATATGTCTTGTACAGCATTTCATTGCTTGCGAGAAAAATAGGGGCGGCTTTAATTTATGAAGACATTGAAGCAAATTTCCAACTGCAGTATGCTTGGAGAAATGGCGGCAGATATTTTCAAGGGTTCTATCTTCACGAGCCTGCGGCGGAATTAATCGACCGCAATAAACGAAAAGATCAGCTTCGAGAAGAATTTCAGCAATTTATTGCCCATGAGAAAAAGAAACTTCAAACTGTCTATGAACATTCTGAAACATTTTATAAGCGAATTCATCAAGCGGTCACGACCTTAAAAAAATCATGCAGCACAAATGATGAACTTATACAAAAGCTGGCATTAGAATTAACGGATTGCAGCTTTCGGATTTATATGTGTAATGAAGAAGGCTTTCAAATCACTGGAAATGTGTTTAAAAAAGAAAAAGAATGGCTGTTTCAGCCTGAATATATCGAGAAAAACTGGAGCTGGCGCCCTTATTTCCTAGCGAATATTCTCCAAATGAGAATGAGCGGGAAAGGATTTTTCAGTGATATTTACAGCGATTTAGAAACCGGTGAGAGGATACGTACGTTTTCTTATCCGTTAGAGGGAGACATGTATTTGTTTATAGACCTTCCGTATGCCTATTTATATGAGCAAGATGGATTAATTTAAAAGCAGCCGTTTAGGCTGTTTTTTTAAATAGAAAAAAGAAATAAAAAATGGTTGACAATGAAACTGATAATCATTATCATTTAGTTATAGAGAGAAGCTACTCTCTGTTCCCCAACCCCTCTATCAGATCAAGATCCAAAAAACTTGGCGCTACCCCCGCCAAGTTTTTTTTGTGCTTTTCATCTTCCCCTCATGCATAGGACATCCCAATCCTTCCATACATCTTAAGTGATGATAGTTAGACGGTAGGAGGGAACGTCATGATCAAACGCGACAAGCGGCTGCTGATTGATTTGCCAAGACCAGATCACCCAGATGCAAATGGTGCTGCTGCTGTGCAAGAATTACTCGGCGGAAAATTCGGTGAAATGTCCACATTAAATAATTACATGTTTCAATCCTTTAACTTTAGAGGAAAACGAAAACTCAAACCGTTTTATGACCTCGTATCCAGTATTACGGCTGAAGAATTCGGTCATGTAGAACTTGTGACCACAGCTGTGAATCTTATGATTACAGGGACCACCCATGGCGGAGATCCAGATACGACACCGATGAAAGCGGCTGTCGATAAACGAAATACACAGCATTTTATTCAAACGGCTCAAACAGGCTATCCGTTTGATTCCATGGCAAAACCTTGGACCGGGGAGAATGTGTTCTCAAGCGGCAACCTGATTCTTGACCTCCTTCATAACTTCTTCCTTGAATGCGGAGCTCGTACGCACAAAATGCGCGTATATGAAATGACAGATCATCCTACAGCAAGAGAGATGATCGGTTATTTACTTGTGCGAGGCGGTGTGCATGTTGTGGCATATGCAAAGGCGCTTGAGGTAGCCACAGGAGTAGATGTAGGAAAGATGCTGCCGATCCCAAACCTCGACAACAAATACTTTGATTCAGCGAGGAAATTTGAAGACCAAAATGTTCATACAAAACTGTACACATTTAGTGATACGGATTACAAGGACATTAATAAGATTTGGAAAGGCAGCCATCCGATTGATGGAAAGCCGCTCACAGTGATTGAGGGTACGCCTCAAGGAGCACCTGTGCCAGATTATAGAGAATTACCGGAAGAGTTTGCCCCAGGCATTTCCAAAGAGGATTTTGACGAAATTGCCAAACGGCTGATGAGATCTGCGGGTTTATAAAAAACATGGTGCATGAGATCAGAAAAAAGACTCAAACTAAAAAAACAGATTCTTTTTCTTTTTTTGAATTCAAGAGGAAAAATATCATCTGAGAACACTTTATGGTATGATGCTTTGTAGGACTTGTGTATAATCAATACGGGTTCATCTTGAGTTGTTTTTTTGAAAGGAGTCTTTTTTTAGAATGTCACAATTAATGGGTATCATTACAAGGCTGCAAAGTCTTCAAGAGACAGCAGAAGCTGCAAACGAACCGGCACAGCGTTATTTCGAAGTGAACGGTGAGAAAATCTGTAGTGTTAAGTATTTCGAAAAGAATCAAACGTTTGAATTGACTGTTTTTCAACAAGGGGATAAGCCAAATACTTTCCCATTTGACAACATTGATATGATTTCGATTGAGATTTTTGAGCTTCTACAATCCTAAGCTGAATCGTATGAAATGTTTTTTCTAAGGATTCCTTCGTTTATTTGCGGCAATATACATGTGTCATTATTGGCGGTGTACAAATGGAAGATGATCAATCAGCGCATATTTCGGATAAGAGACCATTAAAAAGGAGTTCCTTTCTGTGAGTGATTCTTTTTACTACAATCTTTCTGAAGATTATTTAGCGTTTTCTGATGTCGTCATGAGAATGAAAGACTTTATTCGAAAAGACCCTAGATCCGCCTATGTGTTATCAATTGGTACGGACTCTCAGGTCAATCAAAATGTCACAAGATTTATGACTGCAATTCATCTCCACCGGATTGGCAAAGGGGCTTGGGGCTGCCTCACACAACAAGTGATCAGCAGGCCTGTGCAAAGTCTTAGAGAAAAAATTTCATTAGAGACAGCGTTTAGCCAAAAGGTATGTGCAGACATCCTTGAGGGACCTTTAACAGAACTGATGGATTTGCTTCTTCCGTTTGCTGAGGAAGGGGCAGACCTCCGTTTTGAAGCCCATCTAGATATTGGCAAAAAAGGAAGTACGAAAGAGCTGATCCAGGAAATGACCGGAATGATCACAGCTATGGGAATTGAAGCTAAAATAAAACCCGACTCATACGCAGCATTTTGCTATGCCAATCGATACACAAAATAAATTCCGTCATTTTTCTCCAAACCTTGTCGAAACGTGCGGTTGACGATTCGATTCTAGTTCCTTATTCTAGCTGTATAGAGAGGAAGCAGACATTCAAAAGCCTGCTAATCAATATAAAAGCATATATGAAACAGGGGGCCTGATGTTGGATGAGCGTCATCGAAAATCGTTTTAATGAAGAAGAGAAAAAGCTATTATTAAACGTATTGCTGAATCAGGAATATGCTGTCGAATTACTAAGCAGTGAGATCAATGATATAGAATGTGGAACAAAAAATGTCGATGACAATACGTATAAGCAATTGATCACATTGTATGACAGAGTAAGGTTTGAGAATTAATATTGATTTAACATTCTATTAGATACTCGGGAGCTGAGTATCTTTTTTATGCAGAAAAAATCTTTCGACAAATTTCGTTTTAGTTTATGCTTAATGGTAAAGGGGAATGTATGATTGATGATCGAGAGAAAAGGGGTCGAAGAAACATGATAGAGATAGAACCAACTCAATTGCTTGAGTCAACAATAGCCGAGCATATGATTGATGCAGATAAAGTGGCACATGTTCAAATTGGAAATAACCTTGAGCATGCCTTATTGGTCCTAACAAAAACAGGATATACAGCCATCCCGGTTTTAGATCCTTCTTATCATCTGCATGGGTTAATTGGAACGAATATGATCATGGATAAGATCTTTGGTTTAGAACGAATTGAATTCGAAAAACTGGACCAACTGAAGGTAGAAGAGGTCATGCTGACTGATATTCCAAGACTTAAAACAACGGACCCTGTGCTAAAAGGCGTTCACGCTGTGACGAATAATGGATTTGTTTGTGTAGAAAATGAGGAGCAAGTCTTTGAAGGAATATTTACACGACGTGTTGTATTAAAGCGCTTAAATGAAGTGATTCATGCCGCGAAAAAATGAGCTGAAGCCCAGCTTATTTTTTTTGCCTTCATAAGCTATAATTTATATAATGACCATATGGAATAAGAAAATCTTATAGAGAGAAAGGGGACGCCCATGCAGCTTCAGGAGTTACATATGCTTGTTGTGCTTAGTGAAGAATTGAATATGAGAAAGGCTTCGGAGCGGCTCTTTGTCTCTCAGCCTGCTTTATCCCAAAGATTGCAGACGATCGAAAAAGAGTGGGGAACCAAAATCTTTTTTCGTTCTCAGAAAGGGCTCACCGTGACTTCGGCAGGTGAACAGATCATTCAATTTGCAAAAGAGGTGACGGTTGAGCAAGATCGAGTGAGAGAACGAATCGATGAACTTGAAGGGGAAATTCACGGTACACTAAAGCTTGCGGTTGCATCCATTATTGGACAGCACTGGCTGCCGAAAGTGTTAAAGCGGTATGTCGAAAAATACCCAAATGCGAAGGTATCACTTGTGACCGGCTGGAGTAGTGAAATGCTCAAAAGCTTATACGAGGACCACGTGCACATTGGGATTATTCGCGGAAACCCTGATTGGAAGGGAACAAAGGAATATTTGATGACAGATCATTTATATTTAGTCGATTCTGTCATCAAAGACGTGGACGAGTTAATCGAGACAGAACGCCCGTTTATTCAATTTAAAAGCGACAGCACGTATTATCAGGAAATCCAGCACTGGTGGCACCAAAAATTTAAAGTGTCTCCAAAGCAGACGATTCTAGTGGACCAGATTGAGACATGTAAACAAATGGCCTACCACGGCATCGGCTACGCCATTTTGCCTTCAGTCACCTTATATGACCACGAAAAAAGTGTTCATAAAACACCGCTTGTTGACGTGAATGGAGAGCAAATCGGACGTGACACATGGCTGCTAGGCTATGAAGCTTCTTTTCAATTAAAACAGGTGCAAGCATTTGTCGGTGTGGTCAAAGAAATGCTTGAAAGTGATGCGGTGTAAGTACCTTCTTGGAAGAGGAAGGTGCTTTTTTTATGAAATCATTTGACAATGAAAATCATTATCATTTAAAGTGTACATATAATAATTGAAAATCATTATCATTTAAAGTGTACATATAATAATTGAAAATGATTATCATTTAGATGAGGTGACCGATAGATGAAAGCACTAATTGCATTTGCGAGTATGTCTGGTAATACAGAAGATATGGCAGCGATCATAAAGCAAACACTAGAAGGAAAAGGGATCGATACGAAGATGATGGAATTTGATGATACAAGCGCAGAGGACCTTTCTTCATACGATTATGTGTTCATCGGTTCTTATACATGGGGTGATGGTGATTTACCTTATGAAGCTGAGGACTTTTATGAAGAGGTCTCTACGCTTGAACTAAGTGACATCAAAGCAGCTGTGTTCGGATCTGGAGATTACAGCTACCCGAAGTTTTGTGAGGCTGTCCATACATTTCATAACATGCTCAAATCAACCGGGGCATCCGTATTTCCTGAGACATTGAAAATGGAGCTTGCGCCAGATACAGATGAGGATGTGGCGTGCTGTCAGGAATTTGCCATGAGCTTCTTAACTTGGGCCACTTTGTCTGAGAAACGAGTTGAAAATCATGTTTCATAAAGGAGCGACAGCTGTTGCTGCTTCTAAAAATGGTGGATACTTTGTCGCTGTAAAACGTGAAGGTATTTTTCACTACAGTGTGGAGAGCGGGTGGCAGCAGCTCTTTAAGCTCAAGCATAAAATTCATGCCATCAGCTATATCGGACCTTATTTATTCGGTGTTGGTGAAAATGGCACAGTGATTAGATCAGGAGATGAAGGCAATACATGGGCGCTATCATCATTTCCAACAAATGCAGTCGTTTGGTCTATTACAGGACGCAAAGACGGGTTTGTGTGTGCACATGGAAAACATAGTATTTATGTGTCAAATGATTTCGGGATTTCCTGGGAAATTATGAAGCCATTTGCTCATGTGAACCACCCGCCTGTTATTCGTTCTTTATGTGCTGCAGGTGATCACCTTTATATTGGAACACAGATTCATGAGGTTCACGGAGGAATATGGATGTATGACTTGGAGAGTGAGCAGGTTTTCCTCCTAAACAGAGAGGAGCACCGGATGACAGCTTCTATGCTGCTCTGTCAGGAACATCTTCTTGTTTGCGCATTAGGATCAAAAAAAGGAAAAAAGGGGTCTGTTCAAATTTTAGATTTACATACAAATATGCTGCATGATATTCAATCACAGGCCTTTGCTAGAGAGGAATCATTTTTGGATGTGTCAGAGGATAATGGCATTGTATATGTGACCACCTCACAAGACGAACACGGATTTTCTAAAGTGTATCAGCTTGATATTGAGCAAAAAGAGCTCAAATGGTTTGATACGATCAAAGGACACGGTTTTCGTGTAGCCAATCAAAATGAAAACTTTTTCTGTGCTGGTTTATATGAAAGCAAGTTTGTGAGGCCATATGAGGAGCCGGCATTGATTCATTGATAAGGAGGAAGAAAAAGTGACAGAAAAGGTTTTATTGGTGTATGCCACGATGTCTGGGAATACAGAAGCGATGGCAGATTTAATTGAAAAAGGAATAACAGAAGCGGGAGCTAGCGTGGACCGGCATGAAGCGATGGATATTGATGCAGAGCTTCTCAATGATTACACGCACATTATGTTAGGTGCGTACACATGGGGAGATGGTGACCTTCCTGATGATTTTATTGATTTATATGAAGAAATGGAAGAGCTTGATTTAACGGGAAAAGCATTTGCTGTATTCGGTTCTGGGGATACATCTTATGAGCATTTTTGCGGAGCTGTTGACCTAATCGAAGAAAAAGTGAAGGAACTTGGCGGTGACATTGTCTTGCCATCAGTCAAGATTGAGCTGAATCCAGAAGGAGAAGAAGAAGAGAAATTGATTTCTTTTGGCAAACAATTTGTTCATCTTCACCAGCAGGAAGCGGGGTAATCGGTCCCGCTTGTTTTATTTTCCATTGAAGAGTCAACTCTTTCACTTGTCATTAAAACTCTCCTTTGGTACAGTAATGAAGTATAAATTAAGAGGAGGACATACATACATGAAACAAATGGACGCTAATGAAATTATTTCATTTATTCAAAATAGTACAAAATCAACACCTGTGAAAGTCTACATCAAAGGTGATTTAGAAGGTATTAAATTTGGTGAACATGCAAAAACGTTCATCACAGGAAACACTGGAGTTGTTTTCGGTGAGTGGAGCGAAATCCAAGAAGCGCTGGAAACGAACAAAGACAAAATTGAAGATGTTGTCGTGGAAAATGACCGCCGCAACTCTGCAATCCCGATGTTAGATTTAAAGAAGATTAAAGCACGTATTGAGCCAGGTGCTATCATTCGTGACCAAGTAGAAATCGGTGATAATGCAGTCATCATGATGGGAGCTTCTATTAATATCGGTTCTGTGATCGGTGAAGGTACGATGATTGACATGAACGTGGTGCTTGGTGGCCGTGCAACAGTAGGTAAGAACTGTCATATCGGTGCTGGGTCTGTTCTTGCAGGTGTCATTGAGCCGCCGTCTGCTAAACCAGTTGTTGTAGAAGATGATGTTGTCATCGGTGCGAACGCTGTAGTTCTAGAAGGTGTGACAATTGGTAAAGGTGCAGTCGTAGCAGCTGGTGCGATCGTTGTGAACGATGTGGAGCCTTACACAGTTGTAGCAGGTACACCTGCAAAGAAAATCAAAGACATTGATGAAAAAACAAAAGGTAAAACGGAAATCAAACAAGAACTGCGTCAGCTTTAATTCACATAATTCGCAGTTGAAGACATAGACGTGGATGATATATATCCACGTCTTATTCGTATAGAGGAAAGGAAGCGAGTTCACTTGTTAAATCGTGAGCAATTAATATCCATTCGAAGAGATTTACACCAAATCCCTGAGCTTGGTTTTAAGGAATTCAAAACACAAGCGTATCTCATCAAGCATCTTGGTGCTTATTCAAAAGATCGAGTTGAGATGGAAACGTGGCGCACTGGACTTTTTGTCAAAGTAAAGGGAACAAATCCTGAGCGCGTTTTTGCTTATCGTGCAGATATGGACGGCCTCTCTATTCCTGAGGAGACAGGGTATCCATTTCAATCAGTACATGAAGGGAACATGCACGCATGTGGACATGACCTTCATATGACCATCGCACTTGGAATCATTGATCATTTCGTTCATGAGCCAATCAAAGAAGATCTATTATTTATTTTCCAGCCGGCAGAAGAAGGTCCAGGCGGAGCTGAACCGATGCTTACAAGCGATGTGCTGAAAAAGTGGACGCCAGACTTTATTACAGCGCTTCATATTGCACCTGAATATCCTGTCGGAACGATAGCCACAAAAACAGGGCTGTTATTTGCTAATACGAGTGAGCTTGTGATTGATCTTGAAGGAAAAGGCGGACACGCTGCTTACCCTCATTTAGCGAATGATATGGTTGTGGCTGCGAGTGCACTTGTAGGTCAGCTGCAATCGGTTATTTCTCGTAATGTGGATCCTCTTGATAGTGCGGTCATTACGATTGGCACAATTACCGGCGGAACGGCTCAAAATATCATTGCCCAGCATGCAAAGCTTGACGGCACTATTCGTACACTTTCACCAGAGTCTATGGATAAGGTGAGAAAGCGAATTGAAGCACTAGCAAAAGGGATTGAAATTGGCTACGAATGCAAGGCAACCGTGCGATACCCTTCATCTTATTACGAAGTGGACAATTCAAAGGATCTGACAGAGGAATTTATGTCATATGTTGCCGGAGAAGGGCTTGCGAATGTGGTTGAATGCAGAGAAGCCATGACAGGAGAAGACTTTGGCTACATGTTGAAAAAATACCCTGGATTCATGTTTTGGTTAGGGGTCGATTCAGAATATGGCCTGCATCATGCAAAACTCATGCCTGATGAAAAAGCGATAGAAACAGCTGTAAACGTTATGACAGCTTATTTCAAAAAGCAAGCAGGTGAATGAATAATCAAGCTGCCTCCTGTACACCTTATGAACAGGAGGTGTTCTTGATTATGACAAGAATTGGTGTAGAACCATCTTTATCCGATGTAGAAGAACTACTGAAGCAAAAAGGGTATGACGTTGTACGCATTCAAAATGAGCAGCAAATGGATCAGTGTGACTGCTATGTGGTCACAGGGCTAGATTCAAATGTTCTTGGCATTTCAGACACAACGACAAAAGCATCTGTGATTACTGCGTCAGGTATGACGGCTGATGAAATTTGTCAAGAAGTAGAACAGCGTGTTCAATAAAACAAACAAGAAAAAGAACCGGTAGATTATAATCCCGGTTCTTTTTGCTCTTTTTCTATATCGAGTACTTCTTTCATTTTTTTGCGCAAGATTCGTTCTACCCGCCACTGCTCCATTGTTTCGGTTTTAGCTATGATGCGCAGTACGAGTGAAGAGGAGCCGAACGCCTCCACGCCGACAACTTGAGGTCCTTCGATAATTTGAGGGATTTCTTCCCGTACCTCATCACACGCAGCTTGAAGGGCTGTGATCATTTGATCCACATTCTCTTCTGGAGATAACTCGATATCAACGAGTGCCTGCATCGTCCCTCTTGAATGGTTGCTCACGTTCAATATACTTCGATTTGGGATAAAATGAAGGGTGCCGTCAAAGCTTCGAAGCTGAGTGGTTCTAAGTCCAATTTGTTCTACGATCCCATCAAAGCCAGCAACTGTTATATATTCTCCCACATCGAATTGTTTCTCTAATAATATAAAGAATCCTGTCACAATATCACTCACTAGTCCTTGAGCGCCAAAACCGATCGCAAGCCCCACAACGCCTGCGCCAGCTAGCAAAGCGGTCGGGTTATAATGAAATAAGTCGAGGATCATGACCACTAGAATAAAAATCAATATGTAGGCGAAAATATTTAACGTGAGACTTTGCAGCGTCTGAGCTCTTGATAAAGAGACGTCATGCTTTTCAGAGAATGTGGAATAGGCACGCCTAATCATCTTGTTTCCGATGGCTCTGATGATAAAATAAATCGCAAAAATAACGATTAGTTTTAGCAAAATCATACTGCTATTGAGGATAATGGAAACCCAATCTACTTGTTCAAATGCTTTCATGTTCTTCAAAACCTTTCTATGTATGCTCTAATAGAGAAGCTAATCATTTGTTCCCTTATGCAAGACATGTTAAACTTTTGTTAAGTGGAGCAAGAGATTGTGACAAATCGTTAATTAAATTTATTATTAATTAATATTGACTAAAAACCGCTTAAGTATTATAATTGTAATTGTGAAGTTATTAACTAAATGAGAATTTCAACTTTTGATTCTCATTTTATATACAGCTTAGAAGTCTGTATAAAGATATTATTTTTTGGAGGGATTTACATATGGCAGAGCGTTTTGTAGGAAAACAAGCTCCACGTTTTGAAATGGAAGCAGTACTTGCTAACAAGGAATTTGGTAAAGTGAGTTTAGAGGAAAACATGAAGAATGACAAATGGACAGTTCTTTTCTTCTATCCAATGGATTTCACATTTGTTTGCCCAACTGAAATTACAGCAATGAGCGATCGTTATGATGAGTTCGAAGATTTAGATGCAGAAATCATTGGTGTATCTACAGATACAATCCATACGCATCTTGCTTGGATCAACACAGACCGTAAAGAAAATGGTCTAGGTGAATTGAAATATCCGCTAGCTGCTGACACAAACCACACAGTATCTAGAGAATACGGCGTTTTAATTGAAGAAGAAGGTATTGCACTTCGCGGTCTATTCATTATCAACCCAGAAGGCGAACTTCAATATCAAACAGTATTCCACAACAATATCGGTCGTGATGTAGATGAGACATTACGTGTTCTTCAAGCATTACAAACTGGTGGACTTTGCCCAGCTAACTGGAAGCCTGGTCAAAAAACACTTTAATTGATAGCTGAAGAAACAGGAGGGTCTAACTGATGTTAGACCTTTTTGTTTCGACACATACAATGGATGGAGGCGCTTCAAAATGAAATTACGTCAACCAATGCCAGAACTAACTGGTGCAAAAGAATGGTTAAATGGAGAAGTAACAAAAGAAGATCTAATTGGTGACAAACCAACATTGATTCATTTCTGGTCAGTCAGCTGTCATCTTTGTAAAGAGGCCATGCCTCAAGTCAATCAATTCCGTGATGAATACAAGGATCAACTAAACGTTGTAGCCGTTCATATGCCGCGTTCAGAGGATGACCTAGATCTAGATAAAATCAAAGAGGTTGCGAAAGAGCATGAAATCACGCAGCCAATTTTTGTGGACAGTGATCATCACTTAACAGAAGCCTTTGAAAATGAATATGTACCAGCATATTATGTATTTGATAAAACAGGTGCTCTGCGCCACTTCCAAGCTGGCGGAAGCGGAATGAAAATGCTTGAGAAACGTGTCAATCGAGTGCTTTCTGAGTCTGAAAAGGCTGCAGAATAGGCTTTCCCCCATAAATGGGGGTTTTTTCATGGACAAAAATAGGCGACCTATTGCACGGAATGGACTTTTTATGTACGTGTCCTTCCTAAGAAAAGAGAAATTGAGGGAGTTTATTAAAAAATATTCCTGAAATAAAAAGGTATTAAGACCTATTTACATTTTTGTTTTGAAATGAAAATGTAAAGATTTTAACTTTTTACTATTCAGAACGTTTTTGCACAAAAGAAATTTCAGTTTGGTAAATAACGATGTAAATCAAGTAGTATAAGTGTTTATTCAAATTTTTTACAATATTTTAAAGTTTGCCAAAAGCCTTTAGTGGCAATGAAATGGATGCCGATTGCTCCTCTTTGGCAAAATTTTAGTTGAAAATACCTATCTGATAGCAAACTGTAAAATGATAAAAAAATAGTTGATAAAATTAGTTTTCTAATCTAATATTTACTATAGAATATTTTTTATATGATGAGGGGGAAATCCATTGTTTAATGAGAGGGAAGCGTTACGATTACGATTGGAACAACTAAACGAAGCAGAAGTAAAGGTCATCCGTGAATATCAAATTGAGCGAGATGCGATTTATGCAAAATTAAGAGAATTAGACCGTCAAGGAACAGGTCTAGTGTCAGATACAAAAAAAGAAGTGCGTACAGAAAGAAAGACGGATTCGCTGCCTGTATTAGCTGAACTGGCTGCACAAGAAATGAGAAGCTACCAGCCGCCGGCACAATCACAATCAAATCCTGCATCATCTTTAGGAACAGGACAGCTAAACGGTGTACCTGTAGGTATTCCTGAAGGATCTACAAGACGCAGAAGAGGCACAGCCCGCCCTGGTTCAAAGGCAGCTAAGCTTCGTGAAGCTGCGATTAAAACGTTAAAGCGTCATAATGCGGCGATTAAAAGCTCTGAGCTTCAAAAAGAGATTGAAAAAGAGAGCGGTCTTGAAATTCCAAATATGACAACGTTTATGCAAAGCTTAATTAAAATGTACCCTGAAGTGAAAAAGCCATATCGCGGACAGTATATTTTAGAAGGCGACATTCAAACAGAAGACGAATAAATAAAAGAAACTGCTGACGTAAAAGCCAGCAGTTTTTTATTGCGAGAATTACTTTTTTTGATCAACTGTATAGACAATTTTTCGTTCCTTTGACAAGTGATCACGCTGTTTTTTGAAGCCATCGATCTTCACTGTCATGACCTCTCCATTTCGCTGCACCGCATCGACTTGTGCTTGGAGTATTTGAACTTGTTCGTTCAGCTTTTTCAAGATGGGTTCAATTTCTTCCGTTGTTTGCAGGACGCTGTCTCGAGAGAGTGGCTGTGAATTTGTTTGAGCTGACTGGTCAATATCAGCAAAATGAGATGCGATCCATTCCTCGCTTTCTGCTAACTGTTTTTGATAGCTTGTGAGCGTTTCATAAAAAATCGCTTCCTTTGCTTTTTCAATTTGCAGTAATTTCTCTTGTGTTTCATAAAAACGCTCCTGCAGGTGTCTAACGCCTTCCTGTAATAGATGAAGCTCTGCATTTTTATCACTTAATGTTTGCTGCAGTTTCTCAATCACAGCGGATAAAGTATTTCCTTTTTTCTCCTCTTTTGCAAGCCGTTGATCTTGATCTTGCATCCGTTCATTTAATTGTTGAGAGATTTCTTTATATTTGATCACTTTTAAATGCAGCCGGTGTTTTTCTTCCGTTTCTTTTCTTCTATGAAAGGTTTCCTTTTGCAGCATTTCATGAAGAAGGACTATTTTATGTAATAATTCAGATTTGCTGTAGGAGAGATCCTGTATTTTTGAGGATGCATCGTCTTGATCAATGGTCATTTCATCCAATTGTTGTTTTAATAGCGTGTAATCCTTTTTCATCTCATGATATTCTTGAGTTAACTTCTTATTTTTAGAATACGTATATGAGGACTGTAAATCAGAGATCATTTGTTGATATTTGGCTGTTTCAGCTTTTAAGTATAAATTCTCTTGAGATAGGTCATGGAATAGGGGAGAAGCATGGCGCCTGTTCATAGATAGACCCTCCTTATTCATGTTACCAATAAAGTATGCGAAATGAGTGCGATTAGAACAACCATATCCAAGGAGGGTGAGAGAATGGATGTAGTGAATGTCATTTTAGCTGGAGGAGCTTCCAGACGTTTTGGAGAGCCAAAGGCAAGTTATATGTATCAAGGAAAACCACTATATGAGCATGTGAAAAATCAGCTTTTGAAAGGACAGACGGTCATCATCAGCCATCCATCACTTCTGCCCTTTTTTAAAGAAAGAGGTGAACGAAGTGTGTGGTTAGATGATGAACAGGTGCGCGGATGCGGGCCGCTTGCCGGCATGTATACGGCGATGCAAAAGCAAGAAGCAGCATGGTATTTGGTGATGGCATGTGACATGCCCTTCATACGGAGGGAGACCGCCGAAGCATTATCGACCTATTGCAGCGAGCACGTAGATGCTATCATCCCGCTTGTTCAGGGCAGATTACAGCCTTTATTTGCGCTTTATCACCGCCGCTGTCTGCCGTCCATTGATGCGTGTTTAAAAGAGAATCAATTAGCCATCAAAGAGTTACTTCAAAGGCTTAAGGTGCGCATCGTTCCAGAGGAGGAACTGAACGTAACACCAAATGAATTTCGAAATATCAATAAAAGAAGCGATTTACCTGAAAACGGTATGATATGATACATAAAAATGGTGAGGAGAGAACAGCATTGAATGACCGATATTCAAGACAAATCTTGTTCCCTCCGGTTGGGGAAAAGGGTCAGCGTGCGCTTGCTGACAGTCATGTTCTGATCGTTGGAGCCGGTGCACTTGGCACTGCCTCCGCTGAAGGGCTTGTCCGGTCTGGGATCGGCACGTTGACGATTGTTGATCGTGATTATGTAGAGTTTTCAAATTTACAGCGGCAGCAGCTGTACACAGAACATGATGCAAAGGCACATGTGCCAAAAGCAGCTGCGGCAAAAAAACGTCTCCAAGAGATCAATCATGAAGTGATCATACACGCCCTGATTGAAGATGCAGGCGCGAGGCTGTTAAGACCGTTATTTCAGAGCGCAGATATTGTCATTGATGCGACGGATAATTTTGAGACGAGAATGGTGATGAATGATTTATCGCAGGAAACGAAGACGCCGTGGATATATGGCGCTTGTGTGAGCAGCCAGGGGATGTATATGACCATTTTGCCGGATAAAACGCCGTGTTTATCGTGTGTCTTTACAGAACTGCCTGTTGGCGGCTTGACGTGTGATACAGCGGGGATTATTTCTCCAGCAGTTCAAATGGTTTCTGCTTATCAGCAAACAGAGGCGCTAAAATATTTAACAGGACATGAAGATCAAATCGAACGGAAATTTGTCACATTTGATCTTTGGCAGGCGACATCGTTTAAAATGGATTTGTCTCGTACTAAGCAGAAGAACTGCCCATCCTGCGGTGAAGAAAGAACCTATCCTTATTTACATGAGCAACGTAAAAAAACGACGATTCTTTGCGGACGGGATACAGTTCAAGTTGTATCTAAAGATTTAGCAAATCTATCATTTCAGCATGTGAAAGAGAGGCTGTCATCTATTTGTGAGGTGGAAGTGAATGACTTCTTAATCCATGTCCGCTATGAATCTTATCGTATTGTCTTTTTCAAAGGTGGACGTGCATTAATCCATGGGACGAATGATGAAAAAGCAGCCAATTCATTACTAGCAAGACTGCTAGGGATATAGGAGTGAAGTGTGATGGAAAGACGTCAGCCAATTCCAGTAGAAGAAGCCATTCAGAAAGTCCATCAATATGAAAAGCATGGAGAAGCAGAATGGGTGCCTTTAAAAAATAGTCTTGAAAGGTTCATTGCAGAAGATATTTTAGCAGATCATGATGTTCCTGCATTTGATCGTTCCCCGTATGATGGTTTTGCACTTCGGGCAGAAGATACAAAAGAAGCGTCAAGCGAGCATCCGGTTGAATTTGAGGTCATTGACCATATTGGTGCAGGAATGGTCTCAGCAAAAACCATCGGTCCCTTTCAAGCCATCCGTATCATGACAGGAGCAAAAATCCCGGATGGAGCAAATGTCGTCATCATGCTTGAGCTGACTAAGACCTTCGAAAAAGACGGCAAATCATACATGTCACTTAAAAGACCGCTGAAAAAAGGGGACAATATTTCTCGTCAAGGAGAAGAAGTACTTGAAGGAAATGTGATGGTCAAAAAAGGAACCAAAGTAACTCCGGGCGTTACGGCCCTATTGGCGACATTTGGATATGGTGTAGTGCCAGTTGTCAAAAAGCCAGTGATCGGCATCATCTCAACAGGTACAGAGCTTCTTCAAGTGAGTGATGCGATGGTGGACGGTAAGATTAGAAACAGTAATCTTAGTATGGTTTATGCCCAGATACTTGAGGCCGGGGGAGAGCCGCTTGATTTAGGCGGTGTGTCTGATGATTTTGACAAAAGCTATCATGCAGTCAAAGCAGCCTTAAGCAAGGTAGATTTCTTAATCACAACAGGCGGTGTGTCAGTAGGTGATTTTGACTTTCTCCCTGCGATTTATGAAAAGCTGGGAGCTGAGGTGCTGTTTAATAAAGTGGCCATGAGACCCGGAAGTGTGACGACGGTTGCTGCAATGCCAAATGGTCAACTGCTGTTTGGGCTGTCAGGAAATCCCGCTGCCTGTTTTGTTGGCTTTGAATTATTTGTGAAACCGATGATCTATAAATGGTCTTTGAAGAAGCAGCCGTTTCCTGCTTTTGCTGAGGCGAAGCTGACACACGATTTTCCAAAAGCCAATCCGTTCACTCGATTTGTCAGAGCGGCACTACAATTCACGGGCAGTCAGCTCAGTGTGACCCCAACAGGTCTTGATAAATCAAGTGCCGTGACCTCTATTGCAGATGCTAACTGTTTCATCGTGCTGCCCGGAGGAACAAGAGGTTTTAAGGCCGGTGATCAGGTCCATGTTCTGCTGTTTCAGCACGAAGGAGAGGGTTCCCCATGCTGGATGACACATTAAGCATATTACAGGTGGTCGGTTATCAAAACAGTGGCAAGACTATGTTGATTGAAAAGCTCTGTCAGCTGGCTGTACTAGACGGGCTGAAGCTAGGCTGCTTTAAACACCATGGACATGGCGGTAAACCAGATCGTCTTTTGAAAGAAAAAGACACCGATCGATATGTCGGGGCAGGTGCATTTGCCGCTGGCGTGGAAGGAGAGGGTGAATTTCACTTTTCAATGCAGCACATCACGTTAGAGCAGTTGCTCAACATGTGTCAGCATCTTCCATTAGACGCTGTCCTGATAGAAGGGTATAAACAGGCACCTTATCGTAAAATCGTTTGTGTAAAGAATGAAGAGGAGCTCATTGATCTTTCAACTCTTTCCAATATACAAGCAGCTATTTATTTTTCTCAAGAGTTTCAATTAATCGAAAATTACTCGTTTCCAGTGTTTTCAGCCTTTGAAAAGGGCGCAGTCACATTTGGTTTTAACTTATTGAAGGGAGGCGTCTCTGCTTGAGTGAATTTTTTAAAATAACAAAAACGCCGATTGATGTAAACGAATTGATTCAGCATGTGACAAGGCGAAAGGCAGGGGCCATTACGACGTTTATCGGGACGGTCAGAGAGTGGACAAACGGCAAAAAAACATTGCGTTTAACTTATGAAGCATACATACCAATGGCTGAAAGCATGCTAAGTCAAATTGGACAAGAAATCAAGAAACGGTGGCCTGAAACTGAAGCAGCCATTGTGCACCGGATCGGGACACTTGATATAACGGATATTGCTGTTGTGATAGCCGTTTCATCTCCTCATAGGAAGGCTGCATACGAAGCGAACGAATATGCCATTGAGCGAATTAAGGAAATCGTTCCAATTTGGAAAAAAGAATATTGGGAAGACGGGGAAGCCTGGATAGGTGATCAGCTTGAAACGGTTTCATATCCAGAGGGGAAACCTAGCGATCTTCAACTTGCAAAGAAAGAAGGTGATCAGCTTGATTAGTGTATTATTGTTCGCCGGCCTTGCTGAGAAGGCCGGTAAACAACAAATCATCATTCAAAAAGATCAAACAACGGTTGATGAGATTAAATTAGAATTACAGGAGGTATATGGTGTTGATGCTGCACAAAACGTGATGGTTGCAGTCAACGAACTATATACGAGGGAAAACGCTGAAGTGCGTAGCGGGGACACTGTTGCATTCATTCCTCCTGTAAGCGGTGGATAATAGATATTAGAGGATTTGGTTATGGCCAGCGGCTGTAACCAATTTTTTATGTGTGAAAAGATTGTAGAGGTATTTGGGTGTGATCTTCGTAAATAAAACATCCCCTTCGTGCTTTAGAAATGTGAGGGTCGAGCTGCTGGATCAGATCATACAATTCGCTAATTCGTCTCACATTGAAATCTGTCTGGGCTTGAAGCTGTTCTTTTAATTCTTTTGTACTCACAATGCTTCCCTTTTTCTCTTTAATAATATCTACGCATCTAGCAGCGTAGTATATTTTGTCATTAGAGGGTCTGCTTTCTTTCATATCAAGTAATTTGAGCTCATGATAAATTAGTTCTCTTTCCTTTCGAAAGTATTGCCATGCTTCTTGTTCCTTTTCATAAAGTAAAATCAATTGTGTTTTCAATTTTTCTCTTAACATTCACTTGACTCCATTTCCACTATCATTTAACCTACCTCTATTTTACATTATATGAAAAAATAACTTTTGATCAAGTAAAAACCTTATATTTTTCATTTTTTAATATGAAAGTATTGATACTAAAGGCTCATTTGTTCTATAAAAGAAACCAATCATAGTCCTATAAAGCCGGGATTTGTCGAAATTACTAGGATTATTTTAACAAAAAATTGTTGTGTCTAACTAAGACCATCCGAATTCAAAGGAAAAGGATATTTATTCCGAAAGACATGTGGTTTTTTGATAAAATGTTTTTAGGTCAGTAAAACCTCTATTTTTTGATATGAATATGGTCTGGTCATGGTGTCATTTGGAGGATGTCATTCGTGATAATAGAATAATAGATAAATTTTTTCCTCAATGAAAATAAGAAAATCAAATCATCCATCACTTATTGGCAATCTTTTGATAAAATAGAAAGAACAAGAGAGAACATGTGCGTTTGCATACTTGCATGACATAGAGAGGAGACATTTGATGAAAGAAAATATGCAAAAGCCCACGATCATTGGAGTGAGCACAAGACCTTCAGAGCACCTGAAAAGAGTATGGGAAAACCCGGTGGTTTGGTGGCCTTTATCCTGTGTGCTTCTTTTAACAGTGATTGTGACTTATTTGTCAGAGCTAGTGAATGAAGGAATGTGGGCAGATATAAGCTTGCCGGTATCGGTCGTTTATGTGGTGACGCTAATTGGTCTAATTCTCGGGCTTGTGATTAATGCTGCTATATATAAGTTCATCGTATTTTTAGCAAAGGGTGATGCATCGTTTCAGCAGCTGTTTTCAGCGGTCCTGTTTATTACACCAGTTACGATCATTGGTACGATTATTTCTCATCTGTCCGTCATCCTGTTCCATGTGCCAAAAAACATCACAATCACCTCATTAAATGCACTCATTCAAACTTCTGGTCCATGGCACGGTGTGTTTGCTAATATTGATCTCTTTGTGATCTGGAATCTTGTTTTAACAGGCTTTTTATTGATCAAAGTCGGTCATATATCTCCAAGAATATCTTGGATCATGATAGGAGTCTTTTATGTCATTTCTTTCATTCTTCAATATGTAGGAACCGCAATCAACATATCAGTAAGCTGGGGGTAGAATGTCTTTATGAGAAAGAAAATCATCATCGGATCCATTTTTATTATTGTCATCGGTCTATTTATTGGCTTTAACATTGCGAAAAATCAATCAAAGCCTGCTTCGACAGCAGCTATTAAAACAGTAAAACCCACGCAAAAAGAAATCACCACTACGGTAATGACGCCAGGGACACTTTCATTCTCTGAAGAGCAGTTCATTTATGCAGAAGAGGAAAAAGGACACTTGAAGGGGATTTCTGTGAAAGAAGGAGAAAAGGTAAAGGCTGGAACGCCGCTTCTTACATATGAAAATAGGGAGCTGGAGCTTGAGGAGCAGCAGCAAGCTCTTGCGGCTGAATCAAGTACGCTAAAACGCGAACAATTACAAAATAGACTGAGCGAATTAGATGAAAAACAAGCAGGCGACTCAGTCGCCCATCCTAAAAACGAGCGAGACCAGCTCGAATTAGAGCTGAAAGCGGCTGAATTAGAACAAAAACAAGCAGAGATCAGCCAAGAAAAAGTAAAAGCACAAATAGAAGATTTAACCGTACATAGTAAAATTGACGGTACAGTGATTTCCATTGAGCAAGAAGAAGGGGCAGGAAAGCCGGAAGAAAGACAGCCGATCATTCATATTGGCAATGAGAAAAAAATGATTGTGCGAGGATTGATTTCTGAGTATGACGCCATAAAAGTGAAAAAGAAACAAAAAGTAAAGGTTACATCTGATGTCATTCGAGGAAAGAGCTGGCAAGGGGTCGTGAAAAAAGTGGGGGCTGTACCTGCTCAGGCAGCATCCGAAACAACTGCGGGTGATCAAACGGTACAATATCCTGTTGAAATCGAAATAAAGGGAAAAAAACCTGAAGCGAAACCTGGTTTTAAAATGGTCATGGAAATTGAAACAGATAAGCGTCAAGCCCAAACGATTCCTGAATCAGCTGTAAAAAAAGAGGATGATGGACAATACGTTTATGTTGTCAAAAAGAATGTACTTAAAAAAGTAAAAGTGGTGCTAGGGGAAACGTCAGGTAATGACCTTGAAGTGACAAAAGGTGTCAAGGCAGAGGATCAAATCATTGCTCATCCATCAGATGACATGTATGACGGAATGGAAGTGAATGCTGAATGATTCAGCTTTCAAACGTGATAAAAAGCTATGAGGTCGCCCAAGAAACATTTGATGTATTAAGTGAGATCGATCTTGTCATTGAAAAAGGCGAGTATATGTCCATTATGGGCCCGTCCGGCTCTGGAAAATCGACGTTAATGAATATCATTGGCTGTTTAGACCGACCAACCACAGGACAATATCATTTTCAAGGAAGAGAGCTGTCAGCTGCAAAGGATCAAGTGCTTGCAGTGATTCGAAATCAATTCATTGGATTTGTCTTTCAGCAATTTCACCTGCTGCCGAGGTTAAATGCGAGGCGTAATGTTGAGCTTCCGATGATTTACGCTGGTATCAGTCAAAAGGAAAGAAAAGAACGCGCAGAAATGGCACTTGAAAAGGTTGGTTTGGCAGACCGAATGAAACATATGCCAAGTGAGTTGTCGGGAGGGCAAAAGCAAAGGGTGGCAATTGCTCGTGCAATTGTCAATAAGCCGCAGCTTATCTTAGCAGATGAACCAACAGGCGCTCTTGACTCAAAAACAAGCTTCTCAATCATGGAACAGTTTACTAAGCTGAATGAGGAGGGGACAACGATTGTGCTTGTCACCCATGAAGAAGAAATGGCTGCGTATACAAATCGGACGGTCGTTGTAAGAGATGGACGGCTCGTTCAAGATAGATTGACACAAGGGGACGCTATGAATGAAACTCTTTGAAAATATCAAAATAGCGATGAATTCTGTTTTAGCTCATAAATTACGTTCTATTTTAACGATGCTTGGGATTATTATTGGTGTTGGATCGGTCATTGCGGTCGTGGCTATCGGTCAAGGCGGCGAGCAAATGTTAAAAGGGTCGATTTCAGGTCCAAACAATACCATTGATATGACATATACGCCTTCTGACGAAGAGTTAAATGCAAATCCAAACGCTTTATTCGACGCCACATTTACTGAGGAAGACATAAAAAGCATTAAGACAATCAACGGGGTGAATCAGGTCGCCTCTTCGACTGCACAAGGAATGCAGCTGAGATTTCAAGATACGACAGTGGATGCGACAGTTAACGGTATAAATGAAGGGTATACGAATGTCCATTCATTACAAATAGCAGAAGGACAGAATTTAAGAGATGTTGACTTTAGAAGCGGCAGAAGAGCCGCTCTCATCTCTGAAGGCTTACAAAAAGAATTATTTAATGGACAGAAGGCATTGGGCGAAATGATTTGGATGAACGGACAGCCTGTTGAAGTCATCGGTGTTTTAGCAAAACAGAAAGGGATGTTTTCATTCGATATGAATGAAATATATGTCCCGTTTGCTATGCTAACCTCCACATTTGGGATCAATGAATATGATAAGTTGTCAATTCAAGTCGCACATGCTGATCAAATGAAGGAAGTAGGAAAGAATGCGGCTGCATTATTAAATGAAAATCATCATACAGAAGATGCTTATGAAATGATCAATATGGAAGAAATCGCAGAAGGCATTGGTCAAATCACATCTGTTATGACAACAATCATTGGCTCAATAGCTGGGATTTCTTTGCTTGTCGGCGGTATCGGTGTGATGAATATCATGCTTGTTTCTGTGACAGAGAGGACAAGGGAAATCGGTATCCGAAAGGCGATTGGAGCAACAAGGGCTCAAATACTCGTTCAATTTTTAATTGAATCTGTCGTCTTAACATTGATCGGCGGGTTGATGGGGATCGCACTTGGCTTAGGTGGCGCCGCGCTAGTATCACTAGTTGCCGGCTGGCCGTCCTTAGTATCTTGGCAAGTCATCTGTGGCGGTGTGCTGTTTAGTATGCTTATTGGGATTGTTTTTGGGTTAATTCCTGCGAATAAAGCAGCAAGACTAGATCCTATTGATTCTCTTAGATATGAATAATTTGGAGAAGAACAAAAGCATACAAACAGTGTGAATTCGCCTGTAATCCACCATCAAAAGCTTTTATGCACATCGCATAAAAGCTTTTTTTAGTTCCATTGAATGAAATGAAAAATGATAGAAATGCTAAGATCATGACTTTCATCTTAATGTCACATATTTTTCAGTTTACAAATGGTACATATAAAGGTAAGATGACCATGGTGAAAGATTTTGATAGTTATTGAATGTATTTGATTGTTTTGTATTGATAATGTTGAAAAAAGCGATTACAATAAAGGTGCGCGCAAAATGAATACGTTTTCAAAAGGGGGTGTTTTCATGTTGACACCGGAAAGACATCAACTCATTATCGACTGTTTAGAAGAAAATGATGTCATCAAAATACAGGACTTAACGATTATGACGGATGCTTCTGAATCTACAATTAGAAGAGATTTATCAGCCCTTGAAGAAAAAGGATTTCTTAAAAGAGTCCATGGGGGAGCAGCCAAGATATCAAGTATCCGTCTTGAACCAGATGTATTTGAGAAATCTGCCAAAAACCTTCAAGAAAAGTCATTGGTTGCAGAGGCAGCTGCTTCACTTTTAAAACAAGGCGATTGTATTTATTTAGATGCTGGTACGACCACACAGCAAATGATTGAATATATCGATCCCGATCAAGATATTGTTGTGGTGACAAACGGTGTTATGCACATTGAAGCACTCATGAGAAAAGGCATTTCTTTTTACCTGATAGGCGGATCAGTGAAACATCGAACAGGAGCCATGGTGGGAGCCGCAGCTTTGACAGCGATGGAAAATTACCGTTTTGACAAAAGCTTTGTTGGGACGAACGGCATTCATCCCGAGGCGGGGTTTACAACACCTGATCCAGAGGAAGCGCTCATGAAAAAAAGAGCCATGAAGCAGGCGAAAAAAACCTATATCTTATCAGATGCCTCTAAGTTTGGCGAAATATCGTTTTCAGCCTTTGCTAGTTTACAGGAAGCCACCATTATCACAAACGACGCAAAAGAGGATTCATTCGATAATTACCATGAAAAAACGGTTATAAAGGTAGTGAAAACATGATTTATACAGTTACTTTAAACCCATCAGTTGATTACATCGTACACGTGGAGGATTTCGCAGTCGGCGGTTTGAATCGTTCAACCTATGACAAAAAATATCCAGGTGGAAAAGGGATCAATGTCTCAAGGCTTTTAAAACGTCACGGTGTTGAATCAAAAGCGCTTGGATTTATAGGCGGATTTACAGGAAAGTATATTCAAGACTTTTTACAAAACGAACAATTACAAACAGCCTTTCACGAGGTGTCAGAAGATACACGAATTAATGTGAAACTAAAAACAGGTGAAGAAACCGAAATCAACGGACTCGGCCCATCTATTACTGAAACGCAATTTGAGTCGTTTCTGTCTCAATTTTCTTCATTGACTGAAGGAGATGTCGTTGTCTTAGCTGGTAGTATTCCTTCTTCATTGCCTCATAACACGTATGAACGTATTGCTGAGGTGTGCGAAAAGCAAGGTGTCAGAGTTGTCCTTGATATTTCCGGGGAAGCACTAAAAAAAGCAGCAGGCTTGAAACCGTTCTTAATGAAGCCAAACCATCATGAGCTAGGTGAAATGTTTGAGACGAGCATCTCATCTGCGGAAGAAGCCATTCCTTATGGGAAGAAGCTGTTAGAACAAGGTGCTGAGCATGTCATCGTATCAATGGCTGGAGATGGAGCTCTCTTATTCAGTAAGGAAGGGGTTTATCAGTCCAATGTTCCAAAGGGTACGCTTGTTAATTCAGTTGGTGCAGGGGATTCAGTCGTTGCAGGATTTTTAGCCGGCGTTTCGAAAGGCCTTTCGATTGAAGAATCATTTAAGCTTGGCGTCACATCAGGCAGCGCTACAGCATTTTCTGAGGAGCTTGGAACAAAAGAGCTTGTCGACACACTATTACCACAAGTAAAAGTCACACGCATTTAAAGGAGGAGTCATCATGAAAATTACAGAACTACTCACAAAGCAGACAATTAAGCTTCAATTAGACAGCCAGCAGAAAGAAGCAGTCATTGAAGAACTAGTCACTGTTTTAGATACAGCAGGCAAGCTAAATGATAAAGAGGGCTACAAAGAAGCAGTGATCAACCGTGAAAAACAGAGCTCTACTGGTATTGGCGAAGGAATTGCTATCCCTCACGCTAAAACAGCAAGTGTAAAAGAGCCTGCCATTGCATTTGGCCGCTCGACAGCTGGTGTAGATTATGAATCACTAGACGCGCAGCCGAGTCATCTTGTCTTTATGATTGCAGCAACTGAAGGCGCAAACAACACGCACTTAGAAGCACTTTCTCGTTTATCAACACTTCTCATGCGTGAAGAAATCCGAAAGCAGCTTCTTGAAGCGGCTACTGAAGATGAAATCATCGATATCATCAATACGCATGACAAGGACGATGAAGAAGAAGAAGAGGAAGTTCAAGAAGAGCCGGCTGTATCAGGTAAACCAGCTAAGATTTTAGCGGTAACAGCTTGCCCGACAGGTATTGCGCATACATTTATGGCAGCAGATGCTTTGAAAGAAAAAGCAAAAGAAATGGGCGTTGACATTAAAGTCGAAACAAACGGCTCTGGCGGTATTAAACACGCCCTTACGGCAAAAGAAATCGAAGAAGCACCAGCCATCATTGTGGCAGCGGACAAGCAAGTTGAAATGGAACGCTTTAAAGGCAAACATGTCATTGAAGTACCTGTGACAGCTGGAATCCGCCGTCCTCAGGAATTAATTGAAAAAGCAGTCAATCAAGATGCGCCGATTTATAAAGGCTCAGGCGGCAGTTCTTCAAAAGACGAAAATGAGTCATCTGGCAAAGGTAGAAGTGGTTTCTACAAGCACTTAATGAGTGGTGTAAGCAACATGCTTCCATTTGTTGTCGGGGGCGGTATCCTTGTTGCAATTTCATTTTTCTGGGGAATTAACTCAGCAGATCCTAAGGACCCTTCATTTAATTCATTTGCAGCTGTATTAAAAGGAATTGGCGGAGATAATGCGCTTGCCTTAATCGTTGCTGTTTTAGCCGGATTTATTGCAATGAGTATTGCAGATCGTCCAGGTTTTGCGCCAGGTATGGTCGGTGGATTTATGGCGTCGGCAGCAGGTGCAGGATTCTTAGGCGGACTAATTGCCGGTTTCCTTGCAGGTTATGTCGTTGTGCTACTTAAAAAAGTATTCACATTCGTACCGCAGTCACTCGACGGGATTAAACCGGTTCTGCTGTATCCATTGTTTGGTATTTTCTTCACAGGCATCATCATGCATTACATTGTTAACACACCGGTAAAAATGGTGATGGATGGATTAACTCACTGGCTTGAAACTTTAGGTACTGGAAACCTTGTCTTAATGGGCATTATTTTGGCAGGTATGATGGCGATTGATATGGGGGGCCCAATTAACAAAGCGGCTTACACATTCGGTCTTGCGATGATTGCTGCTGGAAACTATGCACCGCATGCTGCCATTATGGCAGGCGGAATGGTACCACCATTAGGTATTGCACTTGCTACAACAATCTTTAGAAATAAATTCTCAAAACGTGACCGAGAAGCAGGGATTACATGCTACTTCATGGGAGCTGCCTTCATCACTGAAGGGGCGATCCCGTTTGCAGCGGCAGACCCTCTGCGCGTAATTCCTTCAGCTGTCATTGGAGCAGCAGTGGCTGGCGGATTAACGGAATTCTTTAGAGTCACGCTTCCTGCGCCGCACGGCGGACTATTCGTTTTCTGGGTAACAAATCATCCGGTTCTTTATATCATCAGCATCTTAATCGGTGCCGTTGTAACAGCGATTTTACTGGGTATTTTGAAAAAACCAGTCAAACTAGAAGCGTAATTCAGAAGAGAAGCATCGTGAAGAGCGGTGCTTCTTTTTGTTTAATCATGAACAAATTAGGAAAAAATATCTAATTGAATGGTTGTCTTGTGAATTTTTAAATGACATGTGATAAAGTAAAGTTATTCAATTCACGTTTCAAGTCTTTTAGCAGAAAGTCTTAGGAGGAAGCAGTATTTTGAACGAAGAAAACAAACAAAACGAAAATGATATTCAATCTGATGCAAAGCAAGACAAAACAGAGAAGAAAAGTTCACTGTTTGAATGGATCAAAGCCATTTTAATTGCACTTGCGCTCGTCCTGCTCATCCGTACGTTTATATTTGAGCCGTATGTGGTGGAAGGAGAGTCAATGGAACCGACTCTTCATGATGGGGAAAAGCTGTTTGTCAACAAAACCATTAACTATCTAGGTGGTGTCAAACGAGGTGACATCGTGATTATTAATGGAAAAGATGGCCAGAAGATTCATTATGTAAAACGATTGATCGGCCTTCCGGGAGACACGATTGAAATGAAGGATGATACGCTTTACATTAATGGTAAAAAAGTTGATGAGCCTTATTTAAAAGAGAACAAGGCACATGCGAAAGAGTATGAAGTGCATTTAACAGGGGATTTTGGTCCAGTGAAAGTACCGAAAAACGATTACTTTGTGATGGGGGACAACAGACTCAATTCCATGGACAGCAGAAATGGACTTGGACTCATTGAAAAGGATCGGGTTGTCGGGACATCAGAATTTGTTTTCTTCCCATTTGGCGACATTCGGCAAACAAAATAAAAGCACCCTTCTCAGGTGTGTGAGAAAAGTGCTTGTGGACGACCCTTTAAAAGAAGGGTCGTTTTAATTTGGCGTGAGCACCGTAACAATGATCACAATCGCCAACACAGAAGCGAAGACAGACCCAGTAATGGCTAAAACGGACCGAAATAATCCGACCTTTTGATTTTCTTTCCCTCGCTTTTGTAAAAAGCGTTTCGAAAAGATGTGTACCAGTGTGTAAATAAGCACAAGCCCAATATAAAGGCCCAAATCCCTCGCATTAAAGCCTGTTGCAGATAAATAAATACCCATAAAGAAAATCAATAAACAGTATTCCATAAGTGTAAGTAATCTCAAATCGCACGAACTCCTTCAATAAATCATTCCCAATTATTATACCATAATGGACAAATTGCCTTCGTTCTTAGCTAGAGACGTTTCTATCAAACGTTATTCATGTTATACTTCATAATGATGAATGAGTGATGGAGGATTAATAAATGATTGCAGTAAATAATGTTAGTTTGCGTTTTGCTGATCGTAAACTATTTGAAGAAGTAAATATTAAATTCACTCCTGGCAACTGCTACGGTCTAATTGGTGCCAATGGAGCTGGTAAATCAACGTTTCTAAAGATTCTTTCAGGTGAAATTGAAGCTCAGACGGGCGATGTTCATATGAGCCCTGGTGAGCGTTTAGCGATTTTAAAACAGAACCATTTTGAATACGAAGAATTTGAAGTATTAAAAGTCGTCATGATGGGTCACAAACGTCTATATGATGTGATGCAGGAGAAAGATGCGATCTATATGAAACCTGATTTCTCAGATGAAGACGGGATTCGTGCAGCAGAGCTTGAAGGTGAGTTCGCTGAGTTAAACGGCTGGGAAGCAGAAAGTGAAGCAGCGATCTTATTAAAAGGTCTTGGCATTCCAGAGAGCCTTCAATCGAAGAAAATGTCTGAGCTTGGTGGTTCTGAAAAGGTAAAAGTACTACTAGCCCAAGCTTTATTTGGTAAGCCTGACGTTCTTCTTCTTGATGAGCCAACGAACCACTTGGACTTACAAGCAATCCAGTGGCTGGAAGAGTTCCTCATTAATTTTGAAAATACCGTGATTGTCGTTTCGCATGACCGTCACTTCTTAAACAAAGTATGTACACATATTGCGGACCTAGACTTCGGAAAAATTCAAGTATATGTCGGTAACTATGATTTCTGGTATGAGTCCAGCCAGCTAGCGCTGAAGCTCAGCCAAGATGCGAATAAGAAAAAAGAAGAACAAATTAAGCAGCTTCAAGAGTTCGTTGCCCGGTTCAGTGCGAACGCTTCTAAATCGAAGCAAGCGACCTCAAGAAAGAAATTGCTTGATAAAATCTCTTTAGACGACATTAAGCCATCTTCACGTAAATATCCGTACGTTCATTTTGCGCCAGAGCGCGAAATCGGAAATGATGTCCTTCAAGTAGAAGGTTTATCGAAAACAATTGACGGTGTGAAAGTACTTGATAACGTCAGCTTTATCATGAATCGCGAGGATAAAATTGCGTTCTTAAGCCGTAATGAGCTTGCTGTATCCACTTTATTTAAAATTCTTGCTGGTGAGATGGAGCCAGACAGCGGGACATATAAATGGGGCGTTACAACATCTCAAGCCTTTTTCCCGAAAGACAATAGTGAATACTTTGAAGGAAACGATGTTGATCTAGTGGATTGGCTACGTCAATATTCTCCTAATGATCAAAGCGAAAGCTTCTTACGCGGGTTCTTAGGACGTATGCTTTTCTCTGGGGAAGAAGTAAAGAAAAAAGCAAGCGTCTTATCAGGTGGAGAAAAGGTTCGTTGTATGTTATCGAAAATGATGCTGTCAGGAGCGAATGTACTGCTGCTGGATGAGCCGACGAACCACTTAGACCTAGAATCCATTACAGCGCTGAATAACGGTTTAATGAGCTTTAAAGGAGCTATGCTCTTCTCATCTCATGACCATCAGTTTGTTGAAACAGTGGCAAACCGTATCATCGAGTTGACGCCAAATGGCATCGTCGATAAACAAACAACATATGATGAGTTCTTATCAGATCAAGACATTCAAAAGAGACTCGATGAGCTTTATGCGTAAATAAGAAAAGACATCCAAAAGTGGATGTCTCAGCGTGTAGACAAACCCTCGCATTCGTTGTCAGGTCTGCGCGCTGGTGCTCACGAATGTTAAATTCGCTCCGCGCCAGTGCTCGCCCTTCCTAGACTTCAAAGGTTTTCTATCACGCTGAAAAGAAGACAAAGTGCTAAAATAAAAATCATTTTAGCACTTTGTCAACAATCTGAGACATCCAAAAGCGGATGTCTTTTTTTGATTAAATCGCCCAGTTTCCATTACGGAAGATCGGTTCGCGTTTTCCGTCTTTTGTAATGCCATCAATATTCATTTCCTTTGAACCAATCATGAAATCGACGTGTGTAATACTGTTGTTCACACCAGCTGCTTCCAATTCTTCACGATTCATCTCTTTTCCGCCTTCGATATTGAACGCATACCCGCTGCCGATGGCAAGGTGATTCGATGCATTTTCATCATAAAGGGTATTGTAATAGAGAATATTCGAGTTTGAGATTGGTGAATCATCTGGTACGAGAGCAACCTCACCTAGATAATGGGAGCCTTCATCTGTTTCAACGAGCGAAGTTAAAATGTCTTCGCCTTCCTTCGCTTTCACATTGACAATTCGGCCATTTTCAAACGTTAATGTAAATTCATCAATGATATTTCCTGCATAGCTGAGCGGTTTTGTGCTTGAGACAGTCCCATTTACACCGTCTTTTTTAGGTACGGTAAAGACTTCTTCTGTCGGCATGTTGGCCATGAAAGAGACGCCGCGCTCACTCACGCTGCCGGCACCTACCCAAATGTGCTGCTCTGGGAGCTCAATCGTTAAATCTGTGCCAGGGGCATCATAATGCAGCTTGTGGTAGTGGCGCTCATTTAGTATTTTGACCTTTTCATTTAGTGACTCATCGTGCTTTTTCCAAGCTTCAACAGGATCTGCTTGATCAGCGCGTGCGACTCTAAAGATTTGATCCCATAATAAAGCGACAGCTTCTTCATCTGTCTGGTCAGGGAAAATCTTTTTCGCCCATTCTTTTGATGCGGCGCCTACGACCGTCCAAGCAACTTTGTCTGATTGAACGTATTGGCGATATGTATGAAGGGCTGATCCAGCGGCCTTTTGCTGTGCAGCGATTTTTTTCGAGTCAATGCCTCGCAGAAGGTCAGGGCTTTCTGACAAGATCGTGATAAAAGCGCCACCGCGTTTTGCGATGGTTTCCATCATCTGTGCTTCCCATTCTGGGAATTGCTCAAACACATCCTGCGGTGCATGTTCATATTTTAAACGGGCAAGAATACCATCACTCCAGCGGATATGTACGTTTTTCGCCCCGCGCTCATACGCATGTTTTGCCACAAGACGAACAAGGTCTGCAGATTCAGTAGATGCTGATACGACGACTTCCTGTTCTTTTTGAACATTCACACCGACTTCAACGATCGTCTTCGCATATTGATCTAGTTGTTTTTCAAATGTACTCATAAAAAACCCTCCTTTAGTCATGTTCATCATATCAGATTTAAGACCGAAAAGGAAAATGGGGAGCACGTTTCAAGCCAAAATAAAAAAGCCGCTTTCGTGCGGCTTTTTTAGCGGTTCAGTTGTTTCACAGGCTGTGCATTAGAAGGGGGCATATGTGAAAACGACAGGCTCATTCCTCCTAAAATAATACCCGTTAAAATAACTGTGACAACGACCCGTTTACCTAAATCAAGCAACATGTTCTTCCTCCTTCATGTTTATCCATTTCTCACGATATGATCGAAATGATAAAAAAAGAAGTAGAACAAGAAGATTATTTTAATGTTTTTTGCAATTTATGAATGACTTCTAGTGAACGACCTGTTCCGATTGCGACAGATTCAAGTGGATTTGCTGCAATATGAACTGGAACGACAATCTCCTGTGAGAGCCATTCTTGAATCCCATTTAACAAAGCGCCGCCGCCAGTTAAGATCACGCCGCGGTCTACAATGTCACCACTAAGCTCTGGAGGGCTGTCCTCTAATGTGGCACGAATCGCCTCTAAAATATGAAGAAGTGATTCTCGCATGGCACCTTGAATTTCATGAGATTCAAGTGTGATCGTTTTTGGAAGACCTGTCACCAGATCACGTCCACGTACTTCTAATGATTCCGGCTCATGCTCAATGAGACCATAACCAATTTCCATTTTAACCTGCTCGGCTGTCCGCTCGCCGATTAATAGATTATATTTCTTTCGGACAAACGTAATGATATCTTCATCTAGTTGATCTCCGCCAATTCGAATGGAATGACAAGAGACAACGCCGCCAAACGAAATGATGGCAACTTCCGTTGTTCCTCCGCCAATATCGACCACGACGTTTGCAACAGGCTCATCTACCGGGAGATCAGCGCCGATTGCAGCTGCAACAGGTTCTTCAATTAAATGCACGTGCTTTGCACCGCAATTTTTCACAGCATCACTGATGGCACGGCGTTCAACAGCTGTTGAACCAGAAGGTGTACATACTACGACCGTTGGTTTTCTGAAGGTAAACCCGATATTTTTCCCTGCTTTTTTCATGATTTGTTTGAGTAAATCTGTTGTCATATCATAATCAGCGATGACACCGTCTTTCATCGGACGGATCGCCACAATTTTACCAGGTGTTTTCCCAATCATTTCTTTTGCTTCTGCTCCGACTGCAAGTACAGTTTTTGTTTCTGTATCGACTGCCACGACGGACGGTTCATTTAAAATAATTCCCTTATTTTTACTATAAACCAATATGTTAGCTGTTCCTAAATCAATTCCAATTTCGGCATTTTGAAACATGTTTTCACCCAATCTCTATTTTTGCTGTTTTAAACAATTTTACATTTAAAAGTTCAGAGGGTTGATGTCATTTGTGGGGGTTTGTGATGACCTTGAAATGAACTTGTAAAATTCAAGTATCATTTTGACAATCACAATAAATTTTCCCTTTGTTTTTTCTTTTATGAAAAAATTTTTATAGAGGAGAAACCTTTTGAGAATCTCTTACGTCTACGATATATCAATTGGTGCAAAACAGATTGATCTTGAGCTAATGAAAGAAAGAGGGAACGAAATTGAAATCTATCGGAGTCGTAAGAAAAGTAGACGAACTAGGGCGTATTGTGATGCCAATCGAATTAAGAAGAGCACTTGATATTGCTATTAAAGACAGTATGGAATTTTTTATAGATGGGGAGAAAATCGTCTTGAAAAAATACCAGCCAGAGGGCGTTTGCCTCATGACTGGTGAGATTACATCGGAGAACCATGATTATGGAAATGGTCAAATTACATTAAGCGCTGAAGGCGCAGAACTACTGTTAAAAGAGCTGCAAGAAGCTCTTCAGCAGTAATTAAAATAGCCTGCTCTCTTCCTTTGTGCTGAGAACAGGCTATTTTTTTCTGGAAAAGTTCCTTAAAAATGCCCCATCACCCTCAAAAAATAAGTGGAAAATGGTACAATTGACAAAGAATCTCAGGGCGGCAGGTGGAATCATTTGAACAAAACATATCAAGTGCGGATCGTGTTATCTGTTCTTGCATTTATTTTAATTTTAAGCTGGGATTTCTTTTATTATCTAGGCGGCTATCAAATTAATTGGCCGCTCGATCTAGCCTTTACAGTCTTGGTTTTAACAGGGATCTGGGTTGTCTCAGGCTATGTAGACCGCTTAAACCTACTTGTGTCAGACTTAAATACGAGAGAGAAAGAAGCACACGAACTGACAGAGCGGCTGAATCGAATCACAGATAACTTGCAAGAAATCGTCTTTGAAACAAACGAAAAAGGTGAAATTATTTTCTTAAATCAAGCATGGACACAAATGACAGGCTATGACATAGAGGAATGTCTAGGCACGATGTACAATCAGTACTTTGATCAAGAGGAGCGCGTGGTCCAGCATTTGTTATCTGTGATCAAGGAGCATAAGGATGCGGGGCGGGTAGAACTGCAGCTTCTCCATAAAGAGGGAAAGAAGGTATGGGGAGACGTTCATTACAAGCTCTATTTTGATGAGCATCACCAGTTTACTGGAGGGATTGGAACGGTTGCTGATATTACGAAACAAAAGCAGGCAAAGCTTGAGCTTGAAAGATCCAACCAGCAATTGCAAATGCAGGCGCAAAAGCTGGCTGTTGCAGGACAAATAGCCGCTGGAATCGCGCATGAAGTCAGAAATCCACTGACATCAGTAAATGGCTTTTTGCAGCTGATGAAGACACAATATCCTGAAAGAACCGATTATTTTGACATTATCTTTTCCGAAATTAAACGGATTGATTTTGTTTTAAGTGAGCTGCTTGTATTGGCTAAGCCTCAAGCGGTCCATTTTCAAGAAGTCCAGCTTCATGAGCTACTAGAACAGGTGATTACCTTATTAAAAACAAATGCCGTTCTTTCAAATATTGATCTCAAACAGCCATTTAAAAAGCAGGATGCCGGTGCAATCCTAGCAGACGCTAACCAAATGAAGCAGCTGTTCATTAATTTAATTAAAAATGCGATTGAGGCAATGCCAGAAGGTGGCAGCATATACATATCTACAGAAAAAGTATTGAATGAATGGAAGATTACCATTCAAGATGAAGGAAATGGGATGTCTGAAGAGGATATTCAAAAAATATATGATCCTTTCTTTTCAACGAAAAAAGAAGGGACAGGGCTTGGTTTGACCATCTGTGCGACGATTTTAAAAGATCATCAAGGAAGAATGGACGTATCCAGTGAGCTTGGAAAAGGCACAGCTTTTCAAATCTATTTGCCTGTGTGTCAAAAAAGCAGACAGCAGCAAGTTGAGAGGACGTGAAGTCATGACGATGAAAGCTTTATTTGTATATGGGACGCTATTGCAGCATGAAGAGCACCACGAAGCGTACATGAAGGAAAGCAGGCTATTAGCTAAATCAGCTTGGATGAGTGGAAGGATCTACGATACAGGTCAAGGATATCCAGCGTGCGTCCACTCAGAAAAAGGCACTGTATACGGGGAATTGTACGAGGTGACTGTTGACACGTTGAATAAGATAGACGTACTAGAGGAAGGGTATGACAAGCAGGAAATCAATGTCATGACGGATCAAGGTCAGGTAGCAGCCATGACATACACTTTGCCAGAGCAGAAGGCATCAGCGCTGAAAGCAATAAAGAGAGGGAGCTGGAAAGCTTATAGACTGTGGCAGCAGAAGCCGTCATCCTTCTATTATTTTGCCTATGGCTCCTGTATGGATGATGCAAGATTTAAGCTGGCAGAAGTCGATCATCACTTCAAACAAATCATCGGCGGAGGAGTACTAAGCGGTTTTACCACGAGATTTACATTGGTGAGGCCAGATGGATCAAGAGCTGATATGGTAGAAGACGGCGGCGAAACAGAGGGTGTTTTATATGAAGTTCCTTTTGATGCCATTCGTTATTTGTATAAACGAGAAGGAGTATATGAAGGTACATATCGTCCAGCTTTTGTCGATGTCAAAATAGGTGATCAAATTTATGAGAACTGTTTAACCTTTCTTGTGCTTCAAAAGAGCGAAGAAATCGCTCCGCCAGCTCATTATCGCAGTGAAATTGAAAAAGGAGCAGACCTTTACTTAAGTGAAGCGTTCCGTAAAAAAATTCGTTCGCATATGGATTCATTAATCAAACCGTAGTAAAATGCATGTTAAGTGAGATAAAAGGAGTCTGAACATGAAAAAGGAATATGCAGTCATTGGTCTTGGACGCTTTGGCGGAAGTATTTGCAAGGCGCTGAGCGAAGAAGGACTTGAAGTCATGGCCATGGATATGAATGAAGATCGAGTGAACGAATACGCGAAAATTGCCTCACACGCGGTCATTGGCGATTCGACCGACGAATCCGTTTTAAAAAATCTTGGTATTCGTAATTTTGATCATGTCATCGTTGCAATTGGCGAAAACATTCAGGCAAGTATTTTAACAACGATTATGCTGAAAGAGCTTGGCGTCAAAATGGTCACCGTGAAAGCGCAAAATGACTACCATGAAAAGGTGCTCAACAAAATTGGAGCGGATCGCATCGTTCATCCAGAGCGAGATATGGGCAGACGAATTGCACATAAAATTATTTCAAATAACGTGCTCGATTACCTCGAGCTGTCAGATGAGTACAGCCTGATTGAGATTGTTGCAAACAACAGGCTTGCGGGGCATTCTCTTTTAGATCTTGATATTCGGGCAAGATACGGCATCAACATTGTGGCGATTAAGCGCGGAAAAGAAGTCATCGTTTCCCCTCTGGCAGATGAAATGATTCAAAAAGAAGATATCCTCATTGTCATAGGGGCAGTAGCCGATATAGGACGCTTTGAAAAACGAGAAATGCAGAACGATTATTAAACACTCCGATGACGGGGTGTTTTTTTATATGAATATGTACATGACAGGTGGACATTGAGACGGAAATAGACACTGAAAAGGGTTGCTTTGTTCATGTATAACCTCAAAAATGAGTCATCATATTTTTCGTGCAATTATCACTATTCAGAAATAAAAAACAGTGTTTTGAGATGGTTGATTTTCTCTAAATGTCATTGACTGGGCAAACAGATTCGTTTACGATAAGAAACATTATATTGTTTACTTGGAGGAGGCAGTGTCGTTGGATAAGGAGCTTTTCAGACATCAAATTGAGGTAGCAGCAAAGAGAAAAAAAGCAGCCCTCGTGATTAAACATGCGAAAGTCATGGATGTGTTTAACCAGGAATGGATAGACGCTGATGTCGCTGTTGAAAATGGACAAATAGTCGGGATAGGGGAGTACGAGGGAGAACAGGAGCTGGATGCAGCAGGTCAAATGCTTGTACCTGGTTTTATTGATGGCCACGTTCATATCGAGTCCTCTATGGTCACCCCTGCTGAATTCTCCAAAGCTGTCGTTCCGCACGGTGTGACAACTGTCGTAACAGACCCGCATGAAATCGCCAATGTGTCAGGTATAACAGGCATCCGTTTTATGCTGGAAGAAGCGAGAAAAGCTGCCTTACATATTTATTTCATGCTGCCATCCTGTGTACCAGCAGTCAGTTTTGAACGATCAGGTGCTATATTAAAAGCGAAAGATTTAAAGCCCCTTTATCAAGAGAAGGAAGTGCTTGGTCTTGCTGAGGTGATGGACTATGTCGGTGTGGAGCAGGCAGAAGAAGATATGCTTCAAAAGCTGCTTGATGCTCAAAACGAGAATAAATTAATTGATGGCCATCTAGCAGGCTTAACAGACCGATTAATAAACGTCTACCGGACGGCCAATGTCCAAACAGACCATGAGGTGACAACAGCAGAGGAAGCCCTTGAACGTGTGAAAAGGGGCATGTATGTCATGTTGAGAGAGGGATCTGTTGCCAAAAACGTGAAAAATGTTTTACCTGCTGTGAATGAGAAGAATGCGAGACGTTTTTTCTTTTGTACAGATGATAAACATTTAGATGATTTAATGGCGCAGGGAAGTATTGATGAGCAAGTACGGATGTCCATAAAAGCAGGCTTAGATCCATTTTTAGCCTATCAAATGGGAAGCTTAAATGCCGCAGAGTGTTTTGGTCTTAAAACAAAGGGAGCCATTGCACCAGGCTATGATGCTGATTTTATGCTCGTCTCAGACCTTCATCATGTAGACATCTCAAGCGTATTTATTGCGGGAGAATTGGTTGCGCAGCATGGAGAGTACAAACCGAGTGTCGAAAAGATTGCACCGAGCCCAGCATTATTACAATCTGTTCATGCAGTAGACGTTCAAGAGCAAGATATTGCACTGCCTATCACAGACGATCAAAAAATGAATGTCATCCGTATTATTCCGAATCAGCTTGAAACAAAGTTAGAACAAGTCACTCCTTCAGAAACGAACGGACAATTTACAAGTGATACAGAGAGAGATGTATTAAAAATGGTGCTTGTCGAACGTCATCAAGGTTTATCTGAAATGGGGGTAGGGATTGTCAGCGGCTTCGGCATCAAACAGGGCGCGATTGCAACAACGGTTGCACATGATTCACATAACTTAATTGCAGTTGGCACAAATGATGCCGATATTATTAAAGCGATTGAAGCGTTAAAAGAAGCAGGCGGCGGTTTGACCGTTGTCAAAGAAGGCCAGTCTCTTCATACGCTGCCATTACCGATCTCCGGTTTATTGTCAGATCAGCCGGCACATCTCGTCAATGAAAGCCTCCATGAACTCCATGAAGCACTAAAAGAAACTGGTTTTTCCTTAGACTTTAATCCGTTTTTGACGCTGTCCTTCTTGGCACTTCCAGTCATTCCTGATGTGAAAATGACAACAAAGGGCTTGTTTGATGTCAGAAGCTTTCAGCACCTCCCAATTCAATCATAAAAGAATGAGAAACTGCATGTATACCTTGTATATGTGCGGTTTTTTTCAATGCTTGATGAAAAAAAGAGACACAGCCAGTCGGCTCGTGTCTCTTTTTGTTATTACACTTCCATAATAATCGGTAAGATCATTGGGCGGCGTCTTGTTTTTTCATAAAGGAAAGGTGCAAGTGTGTCCGTAATTTCGTTCTTAATTTCTGACCACTGAGTTGTCTTACGTTCCATTACTTTTTCAAGATGCTTTGAAATCAAATCTTGTGCGTCGTTGATGAGGTCTCCAGATTCTCTCATGTAGACAAAGCCTCTTGAGATGAGATCAGGACCAGCAGAGATTTTGAATTCTTTCATGTCCATGCTGACGACCACAATGACAAGACCTTCTTCTGAAAGAATGCGGCGGTCTCTTAAGACGATATTCCCGATATCGCCAATTCCGCTTCCGTCGATATACACGTTACCTGATGGAATTTTGCCAGCGACACTTGCTTCGTCACCTTTTAGTGCAAGAACTTCACCGTTATCCATGATAAAGCAGTTTTCCTCAGGAATTCCGCAATCATTCGCAAGTTTAATATGCGTTTTTTGCATGCGGTATTCACCGTGAATCGGCATAAAGAATTTTGGTTTAATTAAACGGAGCATCAGCTTTTGTTCTTCTTGTCCTCCGTGACCAGATGTATGAATATTATTGAGTGAGCCATGAATGACCTCAGCGCCAGCACGATAAAGCTGGTTAATGGTGCGGCTTACGCTAATATTGTTACCCGGAATCGGTGAAGATGAGAAGACAACAGTGTCTCCAGGATTAATCGAAATCTGGCGGTGAGTGCCGTTTGCAATACGTGAAAGAGCAGCCATCGGTTCACCTTGGCTCCCAGTACAAAGAATGGTCACTTTGTTTGCTGGTAGACGGTTGATTTCATTATGTTCAATAAACGTGTTTTTCGGACATTTAATGTAGCCAAGATCTTGTCCAATATCAATGGCAGACTCCATACTGCGTCCAAACACAGCAACTTTTCGGCCGTTGGCAACAGCGGACTCAATGACTTGCTGAAGTCTGTGAATGTTTGAAGCAAACGTAGCAAAGATGATACGTCCGTCGACTTTTCTAAAGATGTCATCAATGCTTTCGCCTACGCGTCTTTCAGACATCGTAAATTCTGGAATTTCACTGTTTGTACTATCGGATAAAAGACATAGAACGCCTTCTTTCCCGATTTCAGCCATTTTTGTTAAGTTGGCAGGCTCGCCAACAGGCGTAAAGTCAAACTTGAAATCACCTGTATGTACGATGTTACCAGGAGGCGTCTTCACGACAATTCCATAAGAATCTGGAATACTGTGTGTTGTTCTAAAGAAAGACACAGCTGTTTTTCTAAATTTAATGGTATCTTCTTCTTCAAAAATGTGAAGTTTTGTTTGTCTCAAGAGGCCGTGCTCTTCCAATTTATTACGAAGTAGGCCGATTGCGAGTTTGCCGCCGTAAACTGGAATATTCACTTGCTTGAGAAGGTAAGGGATACCGCCGATGTGGTCTTCATGTCCGTGAGTGATGAAAAGACCTTTGATTTTATCTTCGTTTTTAACTAAGTACGTATAGTCAGGGATGACGTAGTCAATTCCAAGAAGCTCATCTTCAGGGAACTTAATACCAGCATCAATTAAAATGATTTCATCTTGAAATTGAACGCCATACGTGTTTTTACCGATCTCGCCTAAACCGCCGAGCGCAAAAACTGCCGCCTGATCGTTTTTAACAAATTTCATTCCTCTCATAGCTCCAATACTTTAAAATTTTCACTTTCTCGTTCATAGTCTAAAAAAGCACCGTCTACAGGCTGAATGAATTCAATGTTGTAGCTATGTTTTTTCAACTTATCGCGTACGTCTCTTTCAGAAACCGCTTCAACGTATAGTGAATCTGTGTGTTCTCTTACAGGTACCTCAGTAGTACTTGCCTGAAAAAATACCTTATATATCATCCAAATCTCTCCTTAAATACCGTATGTTACACTCGCTAATTCTATTATATTAAAAAAACGCGCATAAGAAAAGTCTCTGAGAAAAAAGGACCTTCGGCAAATGTGCGGAAGATCCTTTTAAGCGATCGATTTTTTACGAAGCATGTCCTTCCATTGTCTTCTAATTTTCTTGCGCAGACGACGAAGCATCACAGGTCGCCTCCTTTCGGTTTGAAGTCAGATTAGACCATGTATTCCGTTCTCTCTTTATACTTGTATTATATGACGATTCCATTGAATGTTACATGGTTATATGTGGGAAATAGGCGTTTTCATAGGAAGTGGTTTCGAAAGCGGAAATCTTTCTGTATGATGAAAGGGAGTGGGTATACATAACAAGAGACAGGAGACGGGATATGAATAAAAAAGTCATCTTCTTTGATATCGACGGTACTTTATATGATCATGATAAAAAAATACCTGAATCAACGAAGCGAGCGGTTCGCTTATTAAAAGAAAAAGGCCATCATCTCTTTATTGCATCTGGGCGTTCGCCTTTTTTGATTCAGCCTATTTTAGAGGAATTAGGGCTTGACTCCTTTATTGCTTATAACGGTCAGTATGTCATGTATGAGGGAGAGGTCATTTACGGCAATCCGCTGAAACTGGAACTGATGGAGCAAATTTATGAAACGGCGGATCGTCATGATCATCCGCTTGTATTCATGGGGGAAAAAACGATGAAGGCTTCTGTGCCAAATCATCCGTTTATCCATGAGGGGATTGGGACTTTAAAAACAGAGCATCCTGAGCATGATTTGTCTTACTTTAAAGAAAACGAGATTTTTCAAATGCTGTTATTCTGTAAGGCTGAAGAGGAAGTCCAATACGAGGCGTTCCGCGAAGAAATTGATCTTGTCAGATGGCACGAGCTGTCAACAGATGTCCTGCCAAAAGGCGGGTCGAAGGCTGAAGGCATTAAACGAGTCATCGAAAGGCTGCCTTATGATCAAAAGGATACCGTTGCCTTTGGAGACGGTCTGAACGATCGAGAGATGATTTCATTTGCTGGAACTGGCGTTGCCATGGGTAATGCTGTGAATGAATTAAAAGATTTGGCTGATTTTGTGACAAAGCCAGTAGATGAAGACGGCATATTCCATGCAGTGACTCATCTAGGCCTTATTGAAGAGTAAAAAAAGAAGACCCTTAGGCTAATGGGTCTTCTTTTTATTTTATGATCTGCCGATCTCAACAGAGTTGTCTGGCTCAGCGAAGGGCTGATCCTTTTGAATATGATCATAAAACATAATGCCGTTTAAATGGTCGATTTCATGCTGAAAAACAATGGCCGGGAACCCTTTTAGGCGAATATCAATGTCTTCTCCTTCAAGCGTTGTGGCCTTCACCCTGATCTTTTGATATCGAGGGACAAATCCAGGAATGGCTTCATCAACAGATAAGCAGCCTTCACCAGTAGCTAAATAAGCTCTTTTGACCGAGTGACTGACAATGCGCGGGTTGAAAAGGGCATAGCTGTATTCCTCTCCATCTTCGTCCTCACAGTGAACAGCGATCATCCGTTTACTGATATTAATTTGCGGAGCTGCTAGTCCAACGCCGGGTCTGAGTCCATACTTTTCAGCCATGTCAGCATCCTGACTATTTTTGACGAATTCAATCATGTTAGCTAATTGCTGTTTTTCCTCTTCTGTCGGCGGGAGCTCGACCGCTTCAGCTGTTTGTCTTAAGACGGGATGTCCGTCCCGTACGATATCTTCCATGGTAATCACAAATCTTCACTCCTATTTCCTTTGTATGTAAAGTATATAAAATGATACACAACATATGCAATGAAATAAAGAAGACCGGTCCTATGAGACCGGTCAGAGGCTTAAACAGCCATTAGCAGCAGCCGCCACCGCCGCCGCCTAAGAATGCTGCGCCAACGATGATTAATAGGATGAAAAGGACAACGATTAAAGCGAATGTCCGTCCTCCGCCGTATCCGTAGCCACCGCCATAACTTGGGTAACAACAGCCACCGCCATATCCACCACCGTATCCATACCCGTGACCGCCGTATCCACCATACATACTTCCATGACTATAATTAGACATACTTTTGACCTCCTTTGGAAATACACTCGGCCTCTCAGAAGTGAAGGCGAAGCGTGTAATATAAACTATGTATGAATGCACTATTTGTATAGTCATGCGCCTATCACTTGAAAAAAATCTTCTCCGGCTCATCAGGATGACCTCTTTCCTTGTCACAAGCGCCTATAAAAATTATAGTGGTATGTGGAGATGTAAAGGGGGAACCTTGTGATGAGACAGATGAGAAGAAGCATGAAAGCATGTGCTGCTTTAGCGGGGATATGTACCCTTTTGCTGGCGGGATGCGGAGGTCAAAGTCCATTTCATGACATGCAAGATGCGATGACGAAAATGAGCGAAAAAGAGGCATCCTTTGAAAAAGAGCAAGGTACACTGCAAAGCTATGAGAAAAAAGAGCAGCAGCTCTATACAAAAATGATTCAAACCACAAAAGATCATACAAAAACAGTGTCAAGCCTTTCTGATCAGGCGTTAGCATCTGCAGCGAAACGAAAAGAACATTTAAAAACAGAAAAAGACAGCATGGATGAATCGAAAAAAGAATTGAAAACGGTAAAGGAATCTGCCGGACGTATAAAAGATACGGATTTAAAAGAAAAAGCAGATGAAACGGTCAAATCGCTTGAGAAAAGATATGCGTCGTATGACCAGCTTTACAAGGAATATCAAAAGGCGCTGAAACAAGATCAGCATTTGTATCAATCTATAAAGAAGAAGGACTTAGGATATGAAGAGTTGAAATCCAAGCTGAAGACGGTGAACCGTTCTTATAGCAAAGTCAGAAAAGAAGGTAAGAAGTTCAATCAATATACAAAGCAATTGAATGAGCATAAACAGGCTTTGTATAAAGCGGCAGATCAAGAGCCCCAAAAGAGCTGAAAAAACAGCTCTTTTTTTATTTTTCGACAAAAACAAACATTTTCTATTGTAGTACAGTAGTATACTCTATACTAGTACAGTTTGAGGTGTTTGTTAAACAGATTGATACAGCTCACCATAAAAAGTAAAGCGAATACATTTATTTAAATAAAGCCGTTAAATCAATTGACGGACTATTTTTCTTGTTGTAAACTAGTCCTTGTTAACAGAAGTTGTATTAGTTTTTTGTGAACTATCGTTAATACAGTTAGAAGAACTCAAAAACGAGCGATCATTCAATGTTTCGACAACGATCCTAGTGGCTATTAAATACAGGAGTCATATGAGTATTTTGGGTTATCCTATATCTGTATGTATAAATGGATTCACGACAAATTGACTGTTAAAAGAAAGGAAGAGGTGACTTTAGAATGGCTGCAAAAACAAAAAAAGCAATTGTTGATAGCAAAAAGCAATTTGATGCCATCAAAAAGCAGTTTGAAACGTTTCAAATTTTAAACGAAAAAGGCGAAGTCGTAAACGAAGCGGCAATGCCGGATCTCTCAGATGACCAATTAAAAGAATTAATGCGCCGTATGGTGTTTACACGTGTATTAGATCAACGTTCAATTTCATTGAACCGTCAAGGACGTCTTGGCTTCTATGCGCCTACAGCTGGACAAGAGGCTTCTCAGCTTGCAACTCACTTTGCACTTGAGAAAGAAGATTTCATTCTTCCAGGATATCGTGATGTACCACAATTAATCTGGCATGGCCTTCCATTAACAAAAGCGTTCTTGTTCTCTCGTGGACACTTTGTTGGTAACCAAATGCCTGAAGATGTGAATGCACTTTCTCCACAAATCATTATCGGTGCACAAATCATTCAAGCTGCTGGTGTAGCTCTTGGTTTGAAAAAGCGCGGTAAAAATGCTGTTGCAATCACTTACACTGGTGATGGCGGAGCTTCACAAGGTGATTTCTACGAAGGTATCAACTTTGCAGGGGCTTACAAAGCGCCAGCGATTTTTGTTGTCCAAAACAACAGATATGCGATCTCTACACCTGTTGAGAAGCAATCTGCTGCACAAACAATTGCACAAAAAGCAGCTGCAGCTGGTATCGTAGGCGTACAAGTTGACGGTATGGATGCATTAGCTGTATATGCAGCAACTGCTGAAGCTCGTGAGCGTGCTGTAAATGGCGAAGGTCCAACATTAATCGAAACTCTTACATTCCGTTACGGTCCACATACAATGGCTGGTGACGATCCAACAAGATATCGTACAAAAGAAGATGAAAATGAGTGGGAGCAAAAAGATCCATTGGTACGCTACCGCAGATTCTTGGAAAACAAAGGCCTATGGTCTGAAGAAGAAGAGAATAAAGTCATCGAAGATGCAAAAGAACAAATCAAACAAGCGATCAAAGAAGCTGACGAACAGCCTAAGCAAAAAGTCACTGACTTGATTGAAAACATGTACGATGTGAAACCATTCAACTTAGTTGAACAGCTTGAAATTTACAAACAGAAGGAGTCGAAGTAAGCCATGGCGCAAATGACAATGATTCAAGCGATCACTGATGCGTTACGCACAGAACTGAAAAATGACGAAAACGTTCTCGTTTTCGGAGAAGACGTTGGTAAAAACGGCGGCGTATTCCGTGCGACTGAAGGATTGCAAAAAGAGTTTGGTGAGGATCGTGTATTCGATACTCCACTTGCTGAATCTGGTATTGGCGGTCTTGCAATTGGCCTTGGACTACAAGAATTCCGCCCAGTAATGGAAATTCAATTCTTCGGATTCGTTTACGAAGTATTAGATTCTGTTTCTGGACAAATGGCTCGTATGCGTTACCGTTCTGGCGGACGCTGGCATTCTCCAGTGACAATCCGTTCTCCATTCGGTGGAGGGGTTCATACTCCTGAGCTTCATGCTGACAGCTTAGAAGGTCTTATCGCACAACAGCCTGGTATCAAGGTTGTCATTCCTTCAACACCTTACGATGCAAAAGGACTATTAATTTCTGCAATCCGCGACAACGATCCGGTTGTGTTCCTTGAGCATATGAAACTTTATCGCTCTTTCCGTCAGGAAGTTCCTGAAGAAGAGTACACAATTGAAATCGGTAAAGCTGACGTGAAACGTGAAGGTTCTGACCTTTCAATCATCACTTATGGTGCAATGGTTCACGAATCACTTAAAGCTGCTGAAGAACTTGAAAAAGAAGGCGTTTCTGCTGAAGTGATCGACCTTCGTACAGTAAGCCCGCTTGATATTGAAACAATCATCGCTTCTGTTGAAAAAACAGGTCGTGCGATCGTTGTTCAAGAAGCACAAAAACAAGCTGGTATTGCTGCAAACGTAGTAGCTGAAATCAATGACAGAGCAATCCTTAGCCTAGAAGCACCAGTACTTCGTGTAGCTGCACCTGATACTGTATTTGCTTTCTCTCAAGCTGAGAGCGTATGGCTTCCAAACCATAAAGACGTGCTTGAAACAGCTAAGAAAGTTCTTGAATTTTAATTAAATGACAGAGGGGAAAAGAATTTATTTCTCTTCCCCTTTATCAATTACATGACCGTGTAAATATACACAACAAGGATTCAACAAAATCTAGGAGGCGAAAAACAGTGGCATTTGAATTTAAACTTCCGGACATCGGAGAAGGTATCCACGAAGGTGAGATCGTTAAGTGGTTTGTAAAACCAAACGACGAAATCAATGAAGATGACGTTTTAGCAGAGGTACAAAACGATAAAGCAGTTGTAGAAATTCCTTCACCTGTTAAAGGAAAAGTATTAGAATTAAAAGTTGAAGAGGGAACAGTTGCAACAGTAGGACAAACAATCATTACGTTTGATGCACCTGGTTACGAAAATCTTCAATTTAAAGGCAGCGAAGAAGAAGGCGAAGCAAAAACTGAAGCTCAAGTACAAGGTACTGCTGAAGCTGGTAACGAGCCAGAGAAGAAAGAAGTGGCACAAGAAGAAGCGGCAGCAGCAACTGGTGCAGGCGCACAAGAGCAAGTAGATGCTGATCCAAACAAACGCGTCATCGCTATGCCATCTGTACGTAAATATGCTCGCGAAAAAGGCGTTGAAATTTACAAAGTTGCAGGTTCTGGTAAAAACGGCCGTGTGTTAAAAGAAGATATCGACAGCTTCGTTAATGGTGGTTCTGCAGCTCAAGAAGCAGCACCTCAAGCAGCTGAAAGTGCGAAAGAAGAAGCAGCTCCAAAAGCGGCAGCAGCTCCAGTTCTTGAAGGAGAATTCCCAGAAACTCGCGAGAAAATGAGCGGCATCCGCAAAGCGATCGCGAAAGCAATGGTGAACTCTAAGCATACAGCTCCTCACGTAACATTAATGGATGAAGTTGATGTAACGAACCTTGTTGCACATCGTAAACAATTCAAACAAGTTGCAGCTGATCAAGGAATCAAGTTAACTTACTTGCCTTACGTTGTAAAAGCTCTAACTTCTGCTTTGAAAAAGTACCCAGTACTTAACACTTCTATCGATGATAAAACAGATGAAGTTGTTCAAAAGCATTACTACAACATCGGAATTGCAGCTGACACTGAAAAAGGCCTGCTCGTTCCAGTTGTGAAAAATGCAGATCGCAAAGCAATTTTCGAAGTGTCTAACGAAATCAATGAGCTTGCAACAAAAGCACGTGATGGTAAACTGGCTCCAGCTGAAATGAAAGGTGCATCTTGCACAATCACAAACATCGGTTCTGCTGGTGGACAATGGTTTACTCCAGTCATCAACCACCCAGAAGTAGCGATCCTTGGTATTGGCCGTATCGCTGAAAAAGCGGTTGTTCGTGATGGCGAAATCGTTGCAGCTCCAGTCTTAGCTCTTTCCCTTAGCTTTGACCACCGTATGATCGACGGAGCTACTGCGCAAAATGCCCTTAACCACATCAAGCGTTTATTGAATGATCCACAATTAATTTTAATGGAGGCGTAATGTCATGGTAGTAGGAGATTTCCCAATCGAAACAGATACTCTTGTCATCGGTGCAGGTCCTGGTGGATATGTAGCTGCTATTCGTGCTGCACAGCTTGGACAAAAAGTAACAATCGTTGAAAAAGGAACACTTGGCGGTGTATGTCTAAACGTTGGCTGTATTCCTTCAAAAGCATTAATCAATGCTGGCCATCGTTTCGAAAATGCTAAGCATTCTGAAGACATGGGTATCAAAGCTGAAAACGTAACAGTTGATTTCACAAAAGTTCAAGAGTGGAAAGCTTCTGTTGTTAACAAATTAACAGGTGGAGTTCAAGGTCTTCTTAAAGGAAATAAAGTAGACATCGTTAAAGGTGAAGCTTATTTCGTAGACAGCAACTCTGTACGTGTAATGGATGAAAATTCAGCACAGACTTACACTTTCAAAAATGCAATTCTTGCAACTGGATCTCGTCCAATTGAATTGCCTACTTTTAAATACACAGACCGCGTGATCAACTCAACTGGTGCTTTGGCGCTTAAAGAAGTACCTAAAAAGTTAGTTGTCATCGGTGGTGGATATATCGGTACTGAGCTTGGAACTGCTTATGCAAACTTTGGAACAGAAGTTGTCATCCTTGAAGGTGGAGACGAAATCCTTCCAGGTTTCGAAAAGCAAATGAGCTCATTGGTTAAACGTAACCTGAAGAAAAAAGGAAACGTTGAAATCCATACAAACGCTCTTGCAAAAGGCGTTGAAGAAAAATCTGATGGTGTCACTGTTACTTTCGAAGTAAAAGGTGAAGAAAAAACAGTTGATGCTGATTACGTACTTGTTACAGTTGGTCGTCGTCCAAACACGGATGAGCTTGGTCTTGAGCAAGTTGGTGTTGAATTGACTGACCGTGGAGTTGTCAAAACAGACAAACAATGCCGTACAAGCGTATCTAACATCTATGCAATTGGTGACATCGTTGATGGACCACCACTTGCACACAAAGCTTCTTACGAAGGTAAAATTGCAGCTGAAGCAATCGCTGGAGAGCCAGCTGAAATTGATTACCTTGGTATTCCTGCTGTTGTATTCTCTGAGCCAGAACTTGCAACTGTTGGGTACACAGAAGCAGAAGCAAAAGAAGAAGGAATCGAAATCGTTGCAGCGAAATTCCCATTCGCAGCGAACGGACGTGCACTTTCTCTTGATGCAACTGATGGCTTCATGAAAATGATCACTCGTAAAGAGGATGGTCTTGTTATCGGTGCACAAATCGCAGGTGTTGGCGCTTCTGATATGATTTCAGAGCTTAGCCTTGCAATCGAAGCTGGAGTGACTGCTGAAGATATCGCAATGACAATTCATGCTCATCCAACTTTAGGTGAAATTACAATGGAAACGGCTGAAGTAGCAATTGGAAGCCCAATTCATATCGTAAAATAATGAACCTATTAAAACCCTCTCCTTGATGGAGAGGGTTTTTTTGAGCGCTCCCATATGAAAAACCCCTCATGAGATGAGGGGCTTTTTCATATGGATATATAAGTGCAAGGTTAGGCCATTAATTTGTATTCACGCGGTCTAAAGCGTGGCATAAGGGCGATAAAATATCCTCTTTGCTGCTGACATTTCCTTCAACCTTCACAATGACTTTTTCATTATTTACAAGTAAAATAGCCGGCAATTCGTCTACTTCATTTTTCCAGCCTTTACGATCTTCTTTCACAATCATCTTTGACATTTCCTTCGGATATTCATTCTTTAAATCGAGGACTGCATCATAATAAGGACTTTCTTTATCAAGATTTTCTGCATCTGTAAAAAAGAGAATTCTTGGTTTCTGAATATGACTGACTTGGTCGGTCTGATTCGGTATGATATACGCAAATGAGCATGAACTAAGTACAAAGAGCATGGGGAATATAATGAGAAGTGACCTCATAAAATTCAATCTATTCACCTCAAAATCCTTTGGGGTTGTCCCAACATTTTTAGGAGCTGGTTACCTGTTAGTCACTCTAGTGTATCATGTCCTTTTTGACAATTTTCGATTGTTACTCAATTGTTACAGAATTGATATGAAGCAAAATACAATTGAAACGTTCCCTCAATATGATGAGAAAAAAGCACATAATCATAAAAAATATTTAAATGTGTCATACAATTAACCGTTGACAACTTAAATGTGACATCATATTATAGAGATATGAAATAGATTAAACGCTTTCAAATTATGAATGAAGAAAAGGGGAATGTACGTGGGTACAATTATTTGTCAAGATTGCAATGAAACCATTGATCAATTTGAAAATGAAAAAGTGACAACGCTATACGGAACGTGTGGTCACTGTCATTGCTGTGATGAAGCCTCTGAATAAATAAAAAAGCATGCAGCCCCAAATGGAGCTGCATGTTTCTTTTTTATAAAATTGGTTTTTGTTCTTTAATCACACGGATCATTTCAAGCGTTGAATCTTCTGGTCCTTGGACAGGGAGACCAATTTCTATGTTTTTAAAGATATATGAGATATTTTCTTCTGTGATAATTTCTCCTGGTATAAAAATAGGAATGCCTGGCGGGTACACCATAACAAACTCTGCGATGATGCGGCCCGCTGCTTCTTTAAACGGAACCACTTTTGTTGTGGCGTAAAAGGCGTCACGCGGCGTCATGGCAAGCGATGGAATCTCAGGCAGCAGGACTTCTGTGACCGCTTGTGTGCCGCTCTCACTTGTAGAGGTTGCGGCAATTTCCTTCATAGCCGTTATAAGCGTATCGATTGTTTCATCAGAATCACCAGGGGTCACAATACATAAAATGTTGTAAAGGTCAGAGAGCTCCACTTCAATCCGGTAGCTTTCTCTCAGCCATTTTTCGACATCATGGCCATTTAGCCCAAGGTCTTTAATTGAGATAATTAATTTCGTTGGGTCATAATCGTACGTAGAAGCTGAACCGAGTATTTCCTTGCCAATACACGTAATGCCATCAATTTGGTTCAAACGGTTTCTCGCTGATTCAGCCAAACGGATGGCTTCATCTGCAAGTGCCTTTCCTTCAGTGGCTAATCGCTTTCGAGCGACATCAAGTGACGCCAAGAGCAAATAAGAAGTAGACGTTGTCGTCAGCATGCTCAAAATCGATTGTACGCGATCTTTTGAGACAAGCCCTTCCTTCATATTTAAAATAGAGCTCTGGGTAAGGGAACCGCCGAGTTTATGGACACTCGTTGCTGCCATGTCGGCACCTGCCTGCATCGCAGATAGTGGAAGCTCATCGTGAAAATGAATATGCACGCCGTGTGCTTCATCGACAAGGACAGGCACATGAAATGAATGGGCAATGTCTACAATCGATTTTAAGTCTGCTGAAACCCCAAAATACGTCGGATTAATCACAAGCAGACCTTTTGCATCTGGGTGCTCCTTGAGCGCCTTTTTCGCTGATTCTGGTGTAATGCCGTGAGAGATGCCAAGCTCTTTGTCTATTTCTGGGTGAATAAAAACAGGAACTGCGCCAGAAAATACAATGGCGGACATAATCGATTTATGGACATTGCGCGGAATGATGATTTTATCTCCAGGTCCGCATACGGTCATCACCATTGTCATGATGGCGCCGCTTGTTCCTTGAATGGAGAAAAATGTATGGTCAGCACCGAATGCTTCAGCAGCGAGCTCCTGTGCTTCTTTTATCATCCCTCGAGGTGAATGTAAATCATCGAGAGGTTCTATATTAATGAGATCAATGCTTAATGCATTGTCGCCAATGAATGCTCTAAATTCAGGGTCCATTCCGGCTCCTTTTTTATGGCCTGGAATGTGAAATTGGACTGGATTGGTTGCTGCATGCTTTTTTAGTCCAGTGTATAAGGGTGTATCATGTTGTGACAATTGCTTTCCCACCTTCATCGAAATACCTGCTATTATTGTGCCAATAACGGCAGATTTCATTGCATAAAACAAAAGAATTATATTATGAACTGATCGGAATGTAAAGCATAAAATCAATCGGTTTCTGATCGAACAGATGCTATAATAAAAGTTCAAATAAGAAATGAGTGTTAAAGTGAGGGACAAGTAAATGGAATATCAATATCCAATGGATGTCGACTGGACGACAGAGGAAAAGATTGCCGTTATTTCGTTTTTTCAAGCTGTTGAAAAAGCCTATGAAAAAGGAATTGCGAAGCAGGAGTTATTAGATACTTATAAACGATTTAAAGAGGTTGTGCCATCAAAAGCAGAAGAAAAGACGCATTGTGCAGCGTTTGAAAAGGAAAGCGGGTATTCTCCTTATCGTACAGTGAAATCTGCAAGAGAGGCAGAAGAGACAGCCGTTATACGTATGTAAGAAAAAACGAGCCTGCATGGGGCTCGTTTTTTTTATACAGATTCTTTTTGTGTAAAGCGGTATAGATAAGTCAACGTGCGGAAGGCATCTTCAATTTTTGATAAGAATTCTTCATTATTCATTTGAACGACTTCTTCTCTAGGCAGCTGAATGCCGCAAAGGAGTTCGGCTTTTTTCACCGTTTGGACACGTTCAAACAGCGTTTTCAGCTGTTCTGCATCGAGCTCGCTGTGACGCATGACATCTGGTTTCATATGGTCTTTAGACCAAACAAAATCTTGCGGTATTTTCTTCTGAATGGTGTCTAGTTCTTTTTCGAATAGCTGACCATACTCGCCTTTCACAGGAGATTCATAAATGAGCGCAAACCATACAAAGACATGAGTTTTCCAAAGCCCAATTTGAAAATGAGGGAGTTTTTTATACCCACGCTTGCTGTTTGCAAAAGCAACCCACGTATCATTTGGCGGATTGACTGATCTTCTAGCATGCTTTGCGACGTGTACAAACATTTCGTCTCCTGTAATAGAAGAAAGAAGTGGTGCAAAGTGTTCACCAAGTGCCTCAAGCTTTGGACGGACTCTTTCTTTTAATACGGTCATTCGTTCATCTAAACCGTCAACTGTAAATGTCTCAAAATCTTCATCTCTAAAACGCATTTCACTCATATTATGCCTCCTGTATTCTTTCGCTGATCATATTTTATCATAGCTTGGGTTAAGCTCAAAAAAAGATGCACCAACAGATCAAAGATTGTAGAGGAAATAGGGCAGCGTTTAAAAACAACGATTTTGTGGTACATAACAAATAGGTAAAGACACAATTTTTAGAATGTCGTTGCGGTTATGCGATCGCTTCATACGATATAAGCAAGAACCAATTCTCTTATCGATTGAATTTTTTATCAATGAAAACTGACAAGGAATGAATCATTCTCTGGAAGGGGCGTTGACCAAATGAAGCAAATCGTGAAGCAGGGGTATAGACAGGAGAAGAAGAATCGCATCGCTGTGTGGAGATTAGAGGTGGATTATGAGCTTTCTACGCTTCATGAAGCCATCGAGCAAAAAGATGACATCCAAATCGAACGCAGCAAACGAAAGCTTGAGCGCCTAAGAAAAGAATGGGAGCAGCTTAAAGGGTAAAACAAGGTGAGGTAAAAACGAACCAATTCATCGGTTCGTTTTTGTATGAAGCTGCTTTTTTCTTGCTTTTACGTACATAATATCAGTATGCTAAAACAAATAGGTATTACATAGAAAAGAGGTTTACAGTCTGATGACAAACTGGGTGGAAATTGACCGTCTTGCAAAGCTTTGGGTAAAAGAAGCAGGAAGCCGTATTAAAGCGTCCATGCAGGAAGGTCTATCAATTGAAACAAAATCAAATCCAAATGATCTTGTCACAAATATCGATAAAGAAACAGAACGTTTTTTCATTGAAAAGATACAATCGACATTTTCAGATCATCACATTTTAGGAGAAGAGGGACAAGGGGAAGAGGTGACCTCGCTGGATGGGATTGTGTGGATCATTGATCCAATCGATGGCACAATGAACTTTGTCCATCAAAAACGCAACTTTGCCATTTCCATCGGGATATTTGAAAATGGCATAGGGAAAATCGGTCTCATTTATGACGTCATTCATGACGAGCTTTACCATGCGGTCAAAGGGGAAGGGGCCTATATGAATGATACCCTGCTTCCGCCATTAAAAGATGTAGCGATTGAAAAAGCCATTGTCGGCATTAACCCGACCTGGGCGATCGAAAGCCCTTATTTTGATGCTAAACCGTTTGCCCGTCTCGTGCGTGATGTGAGAGGGACGAGAACGATTGGATCAGCTGCCCTTGAGCTCGCTTATATCGCAAGCGGCAGAAGTGACGCATACGTTACGTTAAGGCTTGCGCCGTGGGATTATGCAGCAGGGTGTTTGCTTCTAGATGAAGTAGGGGCTGTCTACTCAAATATACATGGAGAACGCCTAACTTTTCTAGAGAAAAACAGTATCGTCGCCGGAAATCGATCCGTTTGTGAAAAGATTTTACACGATTACATAAAAGGCAGTGGAAATAAAAAAAAATAAACCAAATCACTTCATGAGAATGAAGTGATTTTTTGTGTTTGATGAAACTTTTTGGTAACAAATGACTAGTTGTCGATAAGAAAAAGTCAAGTGATCATTCTTTATTGGCTGAAATAAAAAACCCCCATCTGGGCGAACCAGATGGGGGTTTTTTGCTTAGCTTAATTTTTCTTTTGCCATTTGAACTGCATCATAGAACGTTTTTAATTGCTCTTGAGGAATTTTCTTAAGCATTTGGTTGAAAACAAGTAATTCAGTAGAGCTGAATCCAAGACCTTTTGCAATTTTTGAATCAATTACAACGTTTCCTTTTTTGTCTAAAACAAGTGCATCACCAGCAAGATCAGCAAGTCTGATCACTGATTTGAAAAGTTTTTCGAATTTAGCTGCTTCTTCTTTCGTAAGACCAAGTTCAACAGCTTTTGCTGCATCAAAGATCAATTTCCCTTTTTCGTTTTTAGTGATGCTTTCACTGAAAACGATTGTAAGAACAGCTGCGCGATCTAAGAATTTCTCAGCAGTCGCCGCTTCTTCTTCAGTTAGTCCGAGCTCAACAGCTTTTTTCACATCAAATGTGTAGCTGTTGTCTTCTTCAACAAATGAATTGATGAGAATGTTGATGACGCGCTCGTTTTTCTCCAATAATTCTTTAATGATTTGCTGCTGTTCAAAAGGAATCCCTTTGAAAGTTGCAGCACTTGCTTGCCCAGGAGCTACTGTTGTGAAAGTAAGGATAATAGCTAAAGCGAAAAATACAACAGAGCTGAGCGATTTGCTCAAAAACTTCTTCATGCTTCTTTTCTCTCCCTTTTCTGTTAAATTTTGTTGCAAGAACAGCATACCATGAGAAACTTTGTGGAAGAATAGGAAAATTGTAACTTTATGTTTGGTTTTGGAGAACTATAAACGTTATTGTCGAAAAATGAAGAGGTTCAGATTGCTTACTTTTGCCAATTCTATATGATATGTTTTGTCTCTACACTCGAGCTTTCATAGGTGGTTGGTCTTATTTTTACTCAAAATAAAAAGCCTTCTACATGTAGAATGTAAAAGGCTTTTGAGGAATTTTATGATTGCACGTTTAATTTTCTTTTTAATGTAAATCCTGTGCCCATGAAAATCATGGCGAACATAATACTTAGACAAATACCCAGCACGTTTTTTTCTGCAAGAGATACCCCAATAAACGCCATACTGACAACTGCAAGTAATGCACATAATAATAGAAGCCATTTGATTTGTTTCATTTGTCTCCATCCCTTTTTTTAGAGTTAATATAAGTTTACAGAAAAACGATCGGCATTTAAAGGGGATTGTGATATAATATGAAAGTTATCTAATTATTTTAGGAGATGAAAATGTGAAACTTCGAAAAGATCTTCGCAACATCGCAATTATTGCCCACGTTGACCATGGTAAAACGACGCTTGTTGACCAATTGCTCCATCAAGCTGGTACTTTCCGTGCGAATGAAAATATCGCTGAGAGAGCCATGGATTCAAATGATTTAGAGCGAGAGCGCGGTATTACGATTTTAGCTAAAAATACTGCGATCCATTATAAAGATACACGCATTAATATTTTAGATACACCAGGACACGCCGATTTCGGTGGTGAAGTTGAGCGTATCATGAAAATGGTAGATGGTGTACTTCTCGTTGTGGATGCTTATGAAGGCTGTATGCCTCAAACACGCTTTGTGCTGAAAAAAGCACTTGAGCAAAACTTAACACCAATCGTTGTTGTCAACAAAATTGACCGCGACTTTGCTCGTCCGGCTGAAGTAGTCGATGAAGTAATTGACCTGTTCATTGAATTGGATGCAACTGAAGAACAGCTTGAATTCCCAGTTGTCTATGCATCAGCAATCAATGGTACAGCAAGTAACGATGCGAGCAAGCAAGATGAAAACATGGAATCTTTGTTTGAAGCCATTGTTAACCATATCCCTTGCCCAGTTGATAACCATGAAGAGCCGCTTCAATTCCAAGTGGCACTACTTGATTACAATGATTATGTTGGAAGAATCGGGATCGGCCGTGTCTTCAGAGGAACAATGCAAGTAGGACAGCAAGTGGCCTTAATGAAAGTTGACGGCAGTGTGAAACAATTCCGTGTGACAAAGATTTTTGGTTTCCAAGGGTTAAAACGAGTGGAAATCAACGAAGCGAAAGCAGGAGATCTTGTTGCTGTATCGGGAATGGAAGACATCAACGTAGGTGAAACGGTTTGTCCGGTAGAACACCAAGAGGCCCTGCCAATCCTTCGTATTGATGAGCCGACACTTCAAATGACGTTTGTTGTAAACAACAGCCCATTTGCAGGCCGTGAAGGAAAATACGTGACATCACGTAAAATTGAGGAGCGCTTAGAGCAGCAGCTTCAAACAGACGTCAGTCTTCGTGTGGATCCAACTGATTCACCTGATGCTTGGGTTGTATCTGGACGCGGAGAGCTTCACTTATCCATTCTTATTGAGAATATGAGACGTGAAGGATTTGAATTACAAGTATCGAAGCCAGAAGTTATTGTAAAAGAAGTTGATGGTGTTCGATGTGAGCCTGTTGAACGCGTTCAAATTGATGTACCAGAAGAGCACACTGGCTCTATCATGGAATCAATGGGCGCAAGAAAAGGTGAAATGATTGACATGATCAATAATGGTAACGGTCAAGTTCGCCTGATCTTTACAGTGCCATCACGTGGTTTAATCGGATATACAACTGAATTTCTTTCATTAACTCGTGGTTTTGGTATTTTAAACCATACGTTTGACAGCTACCAGCCAATGCAGTCTGGCCAAGTTGGCGGACGCCGTCAAGGTGTACTTGTTTCAATGGAAACAGGTAAAGCGACTGCTTACGGAATCCAAGGCGTTGAAGAGCGCGGTGTGATCTTCGTTGAGCCGGGTACTGAAGTATACCAAGGAATGATTGTTGGTGAGCATAACCGTGAGAACGATCTTGTTGTCAACGTGAGCCGTATGAAACAACAAACAAACGTACGTTCAGCGACGAAAGATCAAACGGTGAGCATGAAGAAACCACGTATTATGTCACTTGAGGAGTCTCTTGAGTACTTGAATGAAGACGAATACTGTGAGGTTACACCTGAATCGATTCGTTTAAGAAAGAAAATTTTAGATAAAAACGAACGTGAGAAAGCAGCGAAGAAGAAAAAGCTAGCAGGATTATCGTAATTCCATGAAGAATTAAAAAGATAGAACCCTGAAAGATAAGGGGAGGGAATCTTTTTGAATGATCAGGAAGTAAGTGAAAATCTATCCTTTTTCGCGATGCTGTTTCGTGTCGATGAAAATCCGCATACAGGGATGTGGCTCCTATATGGTACCATCCTTGTTTTAGCGATTATTGTTTTTAAGCTCGGCTTTGCTAGACGTTTACCGATTTTAAAAGCACTCGTGATTTACTTGTTTTTGATTTTTGGCTGCACGTTTCTCACATTTCTAGGAATCTTTCTGCCAGTAGCGGAAGGCCTAGTCGTGGCAGCTGCCATTTTGATTATTTATAAAATACGGCTGCATCGTGCAAAAAAAGAAGGAACAGTGAATACGTAAAAAAAGACCTGAACATGTGTCAGGTCTTTTTTATGTCTTTTGTTCTTTTTTTCCTTTTTTCTTCTTTTTCTCTTTCGTCGCAGGATCTTGATAAAGAGAGAATCTGCCAGTTTTGATGCGTGCTTCTGTCTTTACTTTAATGCGTTCCTGACAGTCATCGCACATATATGTATGAATCGGTCGATTTCTTAACCGCTTAGCAACGAGTGTATCATCATCAATGGTTTCAAGCTTCTCACATAATGAGCACTTCACTCTCATCATTTTCACCTCACTTATTGCATTTATTATAGCATGTTTTCTAAGCACTTGAAATCAGCGTAGAAAAAGGCTTATATCACAGGAGATATAAGCCGTTCTCTTTATTTCTTCTGATTCATATGATGGTTTGATTGATCATTTTGATGTTTGTCTAACTGCTTTTGATCGTTTTGTTTGAGCTGATCATTTGGCTCATTCGTCGGGTCTTTTTCGTGACGATCGATTTCATTTCTCGGCATCTCTGGCATCACGCGGCCGACAATGGCAGCTAGTTCATCCATAATACCACTTACAGGACGGCCTGCTTGTATTTCTTTGCCCATTTCTTTTAACCGGCTGACTGTATCCGGATCAGCGACTACAACAGCATTCGCACCTTCTGGGTCATTTTTCAGCGCTTTTGCAACTGAATATTTAATGGTTTCTACTTTGCTTCTATCTAAATCATCTTTTACATCAATACCAACAACAGCATAGCGGCCGATGACGATCGCCGTTGCATCATTGACATCTGCTACGTTCTCTGTCACTTTGACAAGATGCTGCGCAACATCTGTGGATGACCGGGCTTGATTGGTCTTTTTCTTTGTTGAGTCTGACACCCGTACTACGTGCTGGCGTCCATCTTGCTTGTCCAGTGCTTCTGGCTTTTCCTGCTGCTGGCAAGCGCCCAACAGAATGATGGCTTGAATCATGAATAATGTCATAAATAGTCGCATCTATATTCCCTCCTTCACAAACTGCATGATTTATTTTATTGTTGAATTAACCTTCTAACTTTATTCATGAAAACATATATTTTAACAATCGTTTTGGGAAAGACAAGGATGAATGAAACCCCGATCAGGAGGCGAAGGACCTGAGTAAAATTTATGTATTAGACACAAATGTGTTATTACAGGATCCGAATTCAATCTTTTCATTTGAAGACAACGAGGTCGTCATACCAGCCGTTGTGTTAGAAGAAGTAGACTCGAAAAAGAGATATATGGACGAGGTTGGGCAAAATGCCCGGCGTGTCTCACGCTTAATCGACGGTTTAAGATCGAAAGGGAAACTGCATGAAAAAATTACACTAGAATCAAAAGGGACGCTGCGCATTGAACTGAATCACCGCTCCTTCCATGAGCTTCAAGAAATTTTTATTGAAAAAACGAACGATAATCGGATTTTGGCAGTCGCGAAAAATTTGAGCTTAGAGGAAGAAACAAAACCTCATGGCCGGCCTGTCATTTTGGTCAGCAAGGATGTCTTAGTGCGGGTAAAGGCGGATGCTATAGGGCTTCAAGCAGAAGACTTCTTAAGTGACCGTGTTCTGCAAAATGAAGACATCGATAATGGCTATCATGAGCTCTACATTCCGACTGAGCAATTGAATACATTTTATAAGCAAAATCAATTACCAATAAAAGAGGTCACAAGTGCACCATTCAACCCTCATCAATTTGTCATCATGAAGGGAAATGAAGGCGGTTCTGCTTTAGGAATGCTTGATCAAAAGGCAGAGCATGTGAAACGTCTCGTTTATGATCAAGAGTATATTTGGGGAATCCGTCCAAAAAATGTCCAGCAGACGATGGCACTCGAGCTGCTTTTGCGCCGTGATATTCCGCTCGTGACGCTGATCGGAAAAGCGGGGACTGGTAAAACATTGCTTGCACTTGCTGCCGGATTAATGCAGACAGAGGACCTCGGTATGTTTAAAAAATTGATCGTGGCGCGCTCAATCGTACCTGTTGGGAAAGACTTAGGCTACTTGCCAGGAGAAAAGGAAGAAAAGCTCAGACCATGGATGCAGCCGATCTATGACAACCTAGAGTTTTTATTTAATACAAAAAAGCCTGGAGAGCTTGATGCGATTTTGGCGGGAATTGGATCTATTCAAGTCGAAGCATTAACGTATATCCGGGGAAGAAGTATACCTGATCAATTTATTATCATTGATGAGGCGCAGAATTTAACAAAGCACGAGGTGAAAACATTATTAACGCGAGTCGGAGAAGGAAGTAAAATTGTGCTGATGGGAGATCCAGAGCAGATTGATCATCCTTATTTAGACAGCTTAAATAATGGGCTTACGTATGTGATCGAGCGGTTCAAAGGACAGCAAATCTCTGGACATGTCAAGCTTGTCAAAGGAGAAAGGTCTGGACTTGCACAGCTTGCCGCTGATTTGCTATAGTCCAGACCCTCTGACTTATGTAATCATCAGCTCTTTGACACCTTTTATCGGCTGAGTGAGGTTGGACTGATCCGCGAAATAGACGTGGATTGGTCCTTCTTCTGTGATTGGCTTACCATTTTGACTGAAATGAGCAATGCTCTCCATTGCCTGAGAAAGCGGCACAGCAATTGTACCTGTTTCTGTGACAAATTCGCATGTATCCGCATGTTCAAGCGGCTCAGCATTTTTTAGCATATCGCCAAGCTTCATCCCGAAGCTGCCTGTGACGAGTCTTTCCTTTTCATACTTCTTCTCTGTTTTTAACGTGGGTGGAAGTGTCTGACCTTCTCTTATGACCCGCTCTTGGTCAAGCTCCTGATCTAGCTGATTCTCTTCACTTTCTGCACTTTTTTCAAAGAATGAATCCATTAAAAATTTACGGTCATCAAAAATCCATACACTTGGATCAATGGTGATCTTGTACTGTACGTTCCCCTTGATTTGAATGATGCTCATGTTCAAGACAACCCCTTTCCAACATAAATTATAGAAGTTTTCCCCCGCTTTGTCACTTTCATAAACATGCGTCTCCTTGTACACACTAATCTTACATGAAGGATAGGGAGGATATTAGGCATGGCATGTCGCGACAATGAAGAGCTTCAGCGATTTGTAGAAGAAGCAAAAAAAGTGGCCAAAGATGGTCAAGTAGCATCCTATATTCCCGCACTCGGCAAAGCGGATCAGACGGATTTATCTGTGGCTGTGTATCATGTGAGTAATACGTGCCACTCGGCAGGAGATGTAGATAAACGGTTTACTCTTCAAAGCATTTCAAAAGTATTAGCACTTGCGCTCGTGCTCTCAGAAGAAGGACCAAAAAAAGTATTTCAATTTGTTGGACAAGAACCAACAGGTGACCCGTTTAATTCGATGATCAAACTGGAAACAGCGAGCCCGAATAAACCGCTGAATCCAATGATTAATGCAGGGGCGCTCGCAGTCACGAGTTTAATCAGAGGAGCGACTCCGCAAGATCAGCTGAGCCGTTTGCTTGGCTTCATTAGAGAGCTTGCAAATGACAAAAGCATTACATACTGCAAAGAAACAGCTGCCTCCGAATTTGAGACATCCATGATTAACCGGGCGATGTGCTATTATATGAAGCAATATCATATTATTAGAGGGAACGTAGAAGAAGTCATGGACGTCTATACGAAACAATGTGCCATCATGATGAACAGCTTGGATTTGGCGAAAATTGCTTGTGTTTTTTCATTAGACGGCAGACATCCAGAGACGGGTAAGCAGATTCTTTCGAAAGATGTCGCTAGAATTTGTAAAACCTTTATGGTGACGTGCGGCATGTACAATGCGAGCGGAGAATTTGCCATTAACATCGGAATTCCTGCTAAAAGCGGTGTCTCAGGCGGGATTATGGGGGCGGCACCATATGATTTCGGGATCGGTATCTTCGGTCCAGCTCTGGATGAAAAAGGGAATAGTATTGCTGGGATTAAGCTGCTTGAGCTGATGAGTGAAAAATATGAGATGAGTATCTTTTAATGAAGGAAGGCTTCTTTTTATTTTTACAAAGCGAACTGTACAAATCTGCTTGCAATTTTGGGCGTTTCGCTTTATGATAAATAGAAGAATTAGGTACTCGCCTGGGGAACGGAGGGATACTTTTGGCGTCAGAAATTTTAGTCGATCATCGGCAAAAAGCACTGGCTTTATTAAAATTGGATGCAGATAAAATTTTAAAATTGATCCAAGTGCAAATGGACAACTTAACGATGCCGCAATGTCCTCTTTATGAAGAGGTTTTAGATACTCAAATGTTCGGATTATCGAGAGAAATTGATTTTGCTGTCCGGCTTGGATTAGTTGATCAACATGAAGGTAAGAAACTACTCGATAAACTTGAGAGAGAGCTTTCCGCACTTCATGATGCGTTCACAAAAAAATAATGATTGAAAACTCAAACTTCCTCAACATAAGTTTGAGTTTTTTTGTCCTCTATTTTCTTTTCATTGATTGATGTCAAACGGACTTGATTCTTTCATGAATGACGAACAATATAAAAGAGGTAAAACGAGATCAAACGGAGAAAATGTAGTAGAATAAAAACAGCTAAGAGGATATCAAGCAGTAGAAACAGACGTTAGGAAGAGGATTATATGTTAAAGAGAATGCTAAAATCGTATGACTACTCATTATTGTTCGCCATTATCTTAATTAGCGCATTCGGTTTGGTCATGGTGTATAGCTCAAGTATGATTACATCTGTGATCAGATACGATGCCGCACCAGATAATTTTTTTAAGAAACAGCTTTTATTTATGATCGTTGGAGCGGTCATCTTGTTCTTTACAGCACTAGTTCCATATCAGCTGTTTTCAAATAAGAAATTCCAGATCGGTATGCTGCTGCTATCAGTGTTTTCACTCATCTATGTGTACTTTGGCGGTCATATTGCAGGGAACGCAAGAAGCTGGATCAAAATAGGCCCATTTAGTCTTCAGCCAGCGGAATTTGTGAAGATTGTCGTCATTATCTATCTTGCTGCTGTGTATGCAAAAAAGCAGCATTATATTGATCATATTTTAAGAGGAGTCACACCTCCCATCGTGATTGTCTCGATCTTATGCGGATTTATCATTTTGCAGCCAGACTATGGGACAGCCTTTATCATTGGCATGATTGCTCTCGCGATGATTTTATGCTCAGGGTTTAGCGGGAAAACACTTGCGAAGCTGCTGGCGCTATTTAGTGCCGTGATGGTCGTCGTGACCCCATTTATTATTCTTTTTTGGGATAAAATTTTCACGCAAAATCGTCTCGGGCGTTTTGAGAGTTTCCAAGATCCATTTAAAGATGCAGGGGCGACTGGACATCAATTGATTAATTCCTATTACGCTATTGGATCAGGCGGCTTTTTTGGACTGGGTCTAGGAGAAAGCGTTCAAAAGTACGGATATCTTCCAGAGCCGCATACAGATTTTATCATGGCGATCATTTCAGAAGAGCTTGGCTTTTTCGGTGTATTTTTTGTTCTCGCTCTCCTTGGCTTCATCGTCGTGAAAGGTTTTTATATTGCAAGAAAGTGTGAAGATCCATTTGGAAGTTTGCTTGCAATAGGAATTTCCTCCATGATTGCGATCCAAACATGCATTAATTTAGGCGGTGTTTCAGGTCTGATTCCGATTACAGGGGTCACACTTCCATTTATCAGCTACGGGGGATCGTCCATCATTTTACTTAGCGGCTGTATGGGAATATTGCTGAATATCAGCATGTTTACTGAATATAAAGAGCGTTACAAAAAGAAAAAATCAATGAGCAAGCCATCAGTTCAAAAAAATGGATTGCAGAAAACTTTGAATCTTTAGAAAACAAAAGTGTACAGTTTTCATTTCTTCCTTTATTATAGAGTACATATAAAATTTTAAGGGATATGGAGGAGTGAGAAATGTCACAGAGAACAATTCAAAAGGTTCTAGTTGCAAACAGAGGGGAAATTGCTATCAGAGTCTTCAGGGCCTGTACGGAGCTCAATTTACGTACAGTGGCCATTTATTCCAAAGAAGACTCGGGCTCTTATCATCGCTATAAAGCAGATGAAGCATATCTAGTTGGAGAAGGGAAAAAACCGATTGATGCCTACCTTGATATCGAGGGGATCATCGAAATTGCAAAACGAAATGACGTGGATGCGATCCATCCAGGTTACGGATTTTTATCTGAAAATATTCATTTTGCAAGACGATGCGAAGAGGAAGGCATTCAATTTATCGGTCCAACTTCTCAGCATTTAGATATGTTTGGAGATAAAGTAAAGGCAAGAGATGAAGCGAAAAAAGCTGGAATTCCAGTCATTCCAGGAAGTGACGGACCAGTTGATTCGGTCAAAGAAGTCGAAAAATTCGGTGAAGAATACGGTTACCCGTTTATTATTAAAGCTTCACTAGGCGGCGGCGGCCGAGGTATGCGGATTGTCAGAACGAAAGAGGAGCTGAAGGAAGCCTATGACCGTGCGAAGTCAGAGGCAAAAGCTGCTTTTGGAAATGACGAAGTATACGTTGAAAAACTGATTGAAAATCCGAAACATATTGAGGTGCAGGTGATTGGTGACAATCACGGCAATATCATTCATTTATATGAGCGTGACTGCTCTGTTCAAAGGCGGCATCAAAAGGTCATTGAAGTGGCGCCAAGTGTGTCTCTTACAGATCAACTGCGTGAAGATATTTGCGAAGCGGCTGTTCAGCTGGCCCAGAATGTATCGTATATCAATGCAGGGACTGTAGAATTCCTTGTCGCAAATGGAGAGTTTTACTTTATTGAAGTCAATCCAAGGGTACAGGTAGAACACACGATCACTGAAATGATCACAGGTGTCGATATCGTCCAAACCCAAATTCTTGTCGCAAAGGGTCATGACCTTCACAGCAAGGAAGTCGGTATACCAAAGCAAGAAGATATTTTTACACATGGCTTTGCCATTCAATCAAGGGTCACAACAGAAGATCCTTTAAATGATTTTATGCCAGACACAGGAAAAATTATGGCCTACCGTTCAGGTGGGGGATTTGGTGTACGACTTGATACAGGGAACAGCTTTCAAGGTGCAGTCATTACACCTTATTACGATTCACTATTGGTCAAGCTGTCCACATGGGCGCTCACATTTGACCAAGCGGCTGCTAAAATGGTTCGAAACTTACAGGAATTCAGGATTCGCGGGATTAAAACAAACATTCCGTTTCTTGAAAACGTGGCAAAGCATGAGAAGTTTCTAAAAGGGGAATACGATACGTCGTTTATCGATTCAACGCCAGAACTATTTAATTTCCCTAAGCAAAAAGACCGTGGAACGAAGATGTTGACTTATATTGGTAACGTGACCATTAATGGGTTCCCTGGTATAGCGGAGAAAAAGAAGCCTCATTTTGACAAGCCAATTGTACCGAAGCTTCCTCTACATCAAGAGATTCCGTCTGGGACAAAACAATTGTTAGACACACATGGACCTGAGGGCCTTGCCAATTGGGTGAAAGAACAAAATAGCGTCCTTTTAACAGATACAACCTTTAGGGATGCACATCAGTCTCTGCTTGCGACACGCTTCAGAACACATGATTTAAAGAAAGTTGCCCAGCCAACAGCAGGTTTATGGCCAGAGCTGTTTAGTATGGAAATGTGGGGCGGCGCTACATTTGATGTTGCGTACCGTTTCTTAAAAGAAGATCCTTGGGAACGATTAAAAGAGCTACGCCAAGAAGTGCCAAACACGTTGTTCCAAATGCTTTTAAGATCATCAAACGCTGTCGGATATACAAACTATGCGGATAATGTGATTAAAGCATTTGTAAAGGAGTCGGCCGAAGCAGGCATTGACGTGTTCCGTATTTTCGATAGCTTAAACTGGGTAAAAGGCATGACGCTTGCCATTGATTCTGTTCGTGAATCAGGCAAAGTGGCAGAGGCAGCCATTTGTTATACGGGGGACATTCTTGATCCATCTCGTCCGAAATATGATCTTGAGTATTATGTATCTCTTGCGAAAGAGCTTGAATCTGCCGGTGCACATATTTTAGGTATTAAAGATATGGCGGGATTATTAAAGCCGCAGGCAGCTTATGAGTTAGTCTCTGCTTTAAAAGATGAGCTCACGATCCCTATCCATCTTCATACGCATGATACGAGTGGAAATGGACTGTTCACCTATGCAAGAGCGATTGATGCAGGCGTTGATATTGTGGATGTGGCCGTCAGCTCTATGGCAGGACTCACATCGCAGCCAAGTGCAAGCTCACTGTATTATGCTTTAGATGGACATGAAAGAAAGCCAGACATGAACGTCCAATCTGTCGAACACCTTTCTCAATACTGGGATTCTGTCAGAAAATACTATCGTGAGTTCGAAAGCGGCATGAACTCACCTCATACAGAAATTTATGAGCATGAAATGCCTGGCGGTCAGTATAGTAACTTGCAGCAGCAGGCGAAAGGTGTCGGACTTGGCGACCGCTGGAACGAAGTAAAAGAAATGTACAGACGTGTGAACGACATGTTTGGTGATATTGTGAAGGTCACACCTTCCTCTAAAGTAGTTGGAGACATGGCACTTTATATGGTGCAAAATGATTTAACAGAGGAAGATGTCTATGAAAAAGGAGCAACATTAGACTTCCCGGATTCTGTTGTGGAATTATTTAAAGGCTATTTAGGCCAGCCGCATGGCGGATTCCCTGAAAAATTACAAAAGCTGATTTTAAAAGGAGAAGAACCGCTCACTGTCAGACCTGGTGAGAAGCTGAAGCCAGTGGACTTTGAAGACATTAAGCAGCAGTTCAAAGAATCTCATGACCTGACGCTGACAGAGCAAGACGCGATTGCGTATGCCTTATATCCAAAAGTCTTTTCTGAATTTGTCCAAACAGCAGAAAGCTATGGGGACATCTCTGTTCTTGACACTCCAACGTTCTTCTATGGGATGAGGCTTGGTGAAGAGATTGAGGTAGAAATTGAAAAAGGAAAAACCCTCATTGTTAAACTCGTGTCAATTGGAGAACCGAATCCAGATGCCACAAGAGTTCTTTACTTTGAGCTAAATGGACAGCCGCGTGAAGTCGTGATTAAGGATGAAAGCATCAAATCATCCGTTCAAGAAAAGATGAAGGCGGACCGTTCAAATCCAAATCACATTGCCGCATCAATGCCAGGCACTGTTATCAAAGTGCTCGTGGAAAAAGGACAGAAAATCTCGCAAGGTGAGCATTTGATGATCAATGAAGCCATGAAAATGGAAACGACTGTACAAGCGCCATTCACTGCGGTCGTAGATGAAATACATGTGACAAATGGAGAACCGATTCAAACCGGTGATCTGCTGATTGTGTTAAAGCCTGAATAATAAGTGAGACACATCCATCGTGATGTGTCTTTTTTTGAGCGCATTAAAATGTGCAGCAGCCTGCGAGAGTAATTACACTATAGAGTGAGGTGAAGAAAGTTGGAAATTGTTGTGATTTGGTTTCGCCGAGATATGCGATTGGATGATCATATCGCCTTATCAAAAGCGATCACATATGCAAAAAAACACGAGTACAAATTATTGGCTCTTTATCATCTAGATCCATTTTTTACTGAAATGGAACTGGATATAAACAACGAACATTTCTTTCAAAACTTGGCGCATTTCGTCAAGGAAGCGAGAGAATCTCAAATTTATGTTCACCTTCTCCATGAGGATGTCCTGCGCGCCTTTCAGCAGGTCATGGATGTGTATGACATCAAAGCCGTCTTTTTTAATGAAGATGAAGTGGGTATCGGCCAAAGGCGTGACCAGCAAGTAACCGATTTTTTAGAAAAGAAGGCCATTCATGTGTCAACGTGGCAAGATACACAACTTCACGGGGCACGAGATATTTTAAAAGCAGATGGCTCACATTATCAAGTGTTTACCCCATACTATCAATCATGGCGGAAGCAAGAGAAGCAGCCTGTGATAAAAGTTGACAAATCATTTTTCAGCAGTGAGCATACGATTTGTGATGAGTCACTTTCGCAAAAAGGAAATGACAAACTGCGAGACTTGTTAAAGGGCTGCTCAAGGAAGTTTGATCAAATCGGCTCTGACAAAGCGATGAACACGCTGCATCACTTTATCCAAAAAAGATTAACGCGTTACCATGAGAAACGAGATATTCCGTCTCTTTTTGGAACGAGCAAGCTGTCGCGTTTCTTAAAAACAGGCACTATTTCGATCCGAACGATTTTTCATGCGATGTATGAAGAAGCACTATTTGAAGACGAGGGCAGAGAGACCTTTATCAAAGAGCTGGCATGGCGCGATTTTTACCATATGATTTATGCACATTATCCAGAGATGAAAGAAAAAGAAATCAATTCGGCGTTTCAAGGAATGAAATGGAATGAAGATGAGGCGCTGTTTGAAGCTTGGTGTAAAGGGGAAACAGGCTTTCCGCTCGTTGATGCAGGGATGAGACAGTTAAATGAGGTGGGCTGGATGCATAACCGCTTGCGAATGGTCACAGCCTCATTTTTAACAAAGGATTATTTGATTGATTGGAGAAAGGGCGAAGCGTATTTTGCAAAAAAACTTGTGGATTATGATGAGGCGTCAAATATCGGAGGATTTCAGTGGGCTGCCTCTGTCGGGACAGATGCCGTGCCGTACTTCCGTATTTTTAACCCAACGACCCAGTCGAAGCGATTTGATCCGAGCGGGGAATATATTAGAAGATATGTACCAGAGCTAGAGCATGTCGATGAAAAGTGGATACATGAACCAATTAAAATGCCATTAGATGAACAACTGAAATCGGAATGTGTGCTAGGTGATACATACCCGCTGCCGACAGTTGATCATCAGGAAAGACGCAAAAAAGCCATTTAGCTATTTGAAGAAGCAAAACAACAATAAAACAAATCCCCCATTCCGCATGAAAGGGGGATACAAATTCTTATTTGAATGGCTCTTTGCTTTCATATTTAAACCGGGCAATGAGTAAGCAGAAGTAACAGAGTACTCCAAACAAACCGGAAATAAAGAATGAATGAGCCAGCGCATAACCAAGTGCGAGCTGAGAATACACAGACATCACACCTGAAATGGCTTGAAGTGTAATCAGAATGGCTGAAATAATCCATCCATAATACAGCTGCTTCTGTTCTTTATAATGTTTCATGGCATGGAACATCGCAACAAATATCCAGACGAATAAAAGAAGTGCTGCTGCTCGGTGAGACATTTGCACCCACTGATTAAAGTACGCTGGAAGTGCACCGTCTTTTGAACAAAACGGGAAGACAGAACAAGCAAGGCTTGACTTTGTATGCCTCACATAAGCACCCGTATACACCACGATATACGTATAGGTGATCAAACCATAAATATGGAACTGCATTTTTTTGCCGATATGAAGCGGCTTCACAAGCTTTGTTTCAGATCTGGTTGCTTCAAATACAAGAAGCGCAAGCAGTAACACTGAAGCAAAAGAAATGAGTGAAATACCGAAGTGCAGTGCCATCACAAGGGCGTTAGAACCAAACACGACGGCTAGAGCTCCTAAAAGCGCTTGAAGCAGTAAGAATATAATCGACATGATGACCAAAAATTTGGTTTCACGGAATACTGGACTAATCTTTTTCCAGCATAAGACCGCCAGTGCCAGAACAAGAATGGTGGAAACCCCTGTTGACATGCGGTGACTCCATTCGATGATGGAAGCAGGGTTCATTTCAGGGAAGAAACGTCCGTGGCAAAGGGGCCACTGCCGGCCGCAGCCAAGACCTGAGCCGGTTTTCGTCACAAGCGCACCGCCAATCAAAACGATCAGCATCACAAACGTTGTGATCACGCTCAATAACCTTAAAGCAAATTTCATCAAATTATTTCACCTTCTCTAAAAAACTTCTGATCTAAATGAAAAACCTCATATGCTCTCAAGTTTAAGCCAAATGCGTGTTCTGTTGCAATTCATAATGACCAAAGTTCACAAAAAAATGATATGTTAGTTCACAAAGTTTACAGATTTAGAGTGCTTGATCTTTCTTTGACAGTCTGATAGAAATAGAGGAGAGAATATTTCATTTTGCACCGCCTTCTGAAACACACATAAATCCTTATAAATTCACGAAAAGTTCACAAATAACTTCAAGATTGTCGTTTATTATTTAATAGGATGTTTTTTTACAGCTGTTTATCTTGTATGATAGAGTTGTAACGAATTTACGTTTCATTTGTTCGTTTGAAGGTTTGGGCAAGGGAGGTTATACACATTGGCAAATTCCAAAACAGCCGCGGAAGCAGCTATTCATGGACAAATAGAAGAAACAACAGCTTGGAAAGATTTTCTTGCTCTGATTAAAATGGGCATCGTCAATTCCAACTTCATTACAACATTTACTGGAATGTGGCTTGCTTTTTATTTTACAGGTATGAGTTTCCTTGGGAATCTTGATATTGTGCTGTTAACAATGATTGGTTCTTCTCTTATTATTGCCGGTTCATGCGCCATTAATAATGCGTTTGACCGTGATATTGATATATTAATGGAAAGAACAAAAACAAGACCGACGGTTACAGGTAAGATTCAGCCGGGGCAAGCGTATGCATTTGGTATTTTGCTTGTTGTACTTGGACTCATCATGCTTCTGATGACAACCATAACATCAGCAGTGATTGGTTTTATCGGAGTCTTTACTTATGCAGTTCTTTACACCATGTGGTCTAAACGTCATTACACCATCAATACCGTTATTGGAAGTGTATCTGGTGCGGTGCCGCCATTAATCGGCTGGACAGCTGTCACAGGTACAATTGACACAACGGCTTGGGTTTTGTTTATGATTATGTTCATTTGGCAAATCCCGCACTTCCTGTCACTTGCGATTAAGAAAACGGAAGATTACCGTAAGGCAGGTATTCCAATGCTGCCAGTCGTTTATGGCTTTGAAGTCACGAAACGCCAAATCATCATTTGGACAGCATGTCTTCTTCCACTTCCATTTTTCTTAGGTGGATTAGGATGGCCGATTGTCGCACTTGGCACATTGCTGAATATTGGATGGCTCGTCATTGGCCTTATGGGCTTTAAAATGAAAGACGTCATGAAGTGGTCAACGCTCATGTTCGTTTATTCATTAAACTACTTAACCATCTTTTTCGTCGCGATGATTATCATTACACTATTCTAGAGTAAAATACACTTTGAACACATCAAAACAATGGCTATATCTTATAACACAACATTTTCTAACAACTATGAAAGCCGCCTGATATTCAGTTCTATTTAGGCGGCTTTCTGTTTATACATAGATGGTATTTTGAGTAAAAACATCATTTTTTTATGAAAAGAGGAAATGTAAGTGCTTTTATAAGAGGCGGGGGTTATGAATGGGTGAAAAGTGATTTTATAAATAAGAGGTAAAAAGCGAAAGGCAAAGGAGATCAAGCAAAAGGGGTTGGGACAAATTATGATAAGAAAATGGCGTGTTTATTCACTGTTTCTCTTACTGACGCTCGTTTTGGCGGGCTGTGGTGAACCATACTTATCAACACTCAAACCAGTTGGGGAAGTAGCAGATAAACAGTTTTTCCTAACGGTACTGAGTACACTCATTATGGTTCTTGTCGTCATTGTTGTATCGATCATTTTCTTTTACGTCATCATTAAATTCAAACGTTCTAAAGTGGGAGAAGATACGATTCCAAAGCAGGTGGAAGGGAACCGTAACCTAGAAATTACGTGGACAGCGATTCCGATTCTTCTCCTCATTATTCTCGTTGTGCCTGTTGTGGCATACACGCTTGAGCTTGGGGATACAAGCGCTATGGATAAGAAAAAACGAGATCCTGAAAAGACACTTGTTGTCAATGTAAGAGCCAGTTTATATTGGTGGGAATTCGAATACCCTGATTATGGGATTGTCACAAGTCAGGAATTGATTGTACCGACAGATCAAAAGGTGTACTTTAAGCTGAAAGCATCCGATGTGAAACACTCTTTCTGGGTTCCATCGGCTGGCGGTAAAATTGATACAAACACAGAAAATGAAAACAAGTTTTATTTAACCTTTGATTCAAAACGAACGAAAGATGCAGGAGAATATTTCTACGGGAAATGTGCAGAGCTTTGCGGTCCCTCGCATGCTTTAATGGACTTTAAAGTTAAAACGCTTTCTCAAGATGAGTTTTTAGGATGGACGAAAAAAATGGCTGATTACAAGAAGCCTACATCCACAAAAGATCTCGCTCTTGAAGGTGAAAAATTATTTAAAGAGAAAAACTGCTTGAGCTGTCATGCAGTAGAGCCTGGTGACGAACGGCCGGAAGCGGCAAGGACGGCACCAAACCTTGCGACCTTCGGAGACCGAACGAAAGTAGCTGGAATCAAAGATATGAACAAAGAAAATGTGAAAGCATGGCTGAAAGATCCAGAGAGCTTTAAACCAGGGAATAAAATGACAGGGACGTACCCTAAATTAAATGACTCAGAAGCAGATGCACTTTATGAGTATTTAAAAGGACTTAAAATCGAGTAATTTCTAATGCGAATGTGCAAGAGGGTATGTGATCGATGTGAAGTTTTTGTTAAGAGCTCCCGAATATGTCTCTACAACCGAGAGTAGCCATCTGTCAGACACAGTCTGTGTAAAGTTAAGATAGACATCTATATGAAAAGGGGCAAATGGGAGATAAGAGGGGGATTTCATGGTGAGTACAATAGCTAAAAAGCGGGGGTTTGGCGCTGTCTTATGGGATTACTTAACGACGGTTGACCACAAAAAAATTGCCGTACTATATTTAGTGGCAGGGGGATTTTTCTTTTTAATTGGCGGCCTGGAAGCGATGATTATCCGTATTCAGCTAGCCATCCCTGAAAATGATTTTGTAAGTGCAGGGTTTTACAATGAAGTCATGACGATGCATGGAACAACGATGATTTTCCTTGCAGCAATGCCGCTTTTATTTGCATTAATGAATGCGGTTGTACCCATTCAAATTGGTGCACGTGACGTAGCGTTTCCGTTTGTGAATTCACTTGGTTTTTGGCTGTTCTTTTTCGGAGGAATTTTCTTAAACCTTGGATGGTTTATGGGTGGATCACCTGATGCAGGCTGGACTGCATACGCCTCGCTCACGCTGAATTCAGAAGGGCACGGCATGGATTTCTATATTTTAGGTTTGCAGATAGCGGGTATTGGTACGCTGATTGCCGGGATCAACTTTCTTGCAACGATTATTAATATGAGAACGCCTGGTATGACGTATATGAGAATGCCGCTCTTTACATGGACGACATTTGTCGCCTCAGCACTGATTTTATTCGCATTCCCGCCACTTACAGCAGGGCTTGCGATGCTGATGCTTGATAGAATGTTTGATACGAGCTTTTTCAATCCAGAGCTCGGCGGAAATACAATCATCTGGGAGCATTTGTTCTGGATTTTCGGACACCCAGAAGTATATATCTTAATCCTGCCAGCATTCGGAATATTCTCTGAAATCATTCCAGTGTTTGCAAGAAAAAGGTTGTTTGGGTATTCGTCCATGGTGTTCGCTACTGTATTGATTGGTTTCCTTGGATTCATGGTATGGGCGCATCACATGTTCACAACAGGACTTGGTCCGATTGCCAATGCGATCTTTGCTGTAGCCACAATGGCGATTGCGGTGCCTACAGGAATTAAAGTATTCAACTGGCTGCTCACCATATGGGGCGGTAATGTGAAGTTTACAACGCCGATGCTGTATTCCGTTGCCTTTATACCGTCGTTTTTACTTGGCGGGGTAACCGGAGTCATGCTTGCAGCAGCTGCAGCAGATTATCAGTTCCATGATACGTACTTTGTCGTGGCGCATTTCCACTACGTCATTATTGGCGGGGTCGTATTCGGTATTTTAGCTGGTGTGCATTACTGGTGGCCGAAGATGTTTGGAAAAATACTGAATGAGAAGCTTGGGAAAATTGGCTTTGTGCTGTTTTTCATCGGTTTCCATTTAACCTTCTTTATCCAGCATTTTCTCGGGCTTTGGGGCATGCCGCGCCGAGTCTTTACATTCCTGCCAGGTCAGGGGCTAGACCTTGGGAACTTGATCAGTACGATTGGGGCACTGTTTATGTTTGTAGCTGTTGTCATCATGCTGATTAACATCATCTGGACTACAGCAAAAGGAGAGCGTGTATCGAGCGATCCTTGGGGAGACGGAAGAACGCTTGAATGGGCAGTGTCTTCACCTCCGCCAGAATACAACTTTAAACAGCTTCCGCTTGTCAGAGGACTAGATCCTTTATGGATTGAAAAAATGGATGGTAAAACAGGAATGACAGCATCTGAACCGCTTGATGATATTCACATGCCGAATAATTCCATCTTACCTGTCATTATCTCATTCGGTCTATTTGTTTCAGCGTTTGGCTTCATGTATCGTCAAGAGCACAGCTGGGGACTTCCAGTGATTTTCATTGGTCTTGGCATTACATTTGCGACCATGCTGGTTCGCTCTCTTAAAGATGATCATGGGTACCATATTCACAAAGAAGATTTGACCGATGACGATGATAAAGGGGTGAAAGCATAATGGAACCACAAAAAATGACAGCAGAAACCTTTCCGGCTTCTCCTGAGAAAGCCACGTTAGAAGGAAAGAATAAGTTCGTCGGGTTCTGGTTGTTTCTTGGGGGAGAAACCGTTCTGTTTGCATCGCTCTTTGCCACTTATTTGGCGCTGAAAAACTCTAATGCAGGCGGAGCAAAAACAACCGATATGTTTGATCTCACACTTGTCTTTATTGCCACGATGCTTCTGCTGACGAGCAGTTTAACGAGTGTGTATGCAATGTATCATATGAAAAACTTTGCCTTTAAAAAGATGCAGCTTTGGCTTGGCGTGACTGTGCTATTAGGTGCTTCATTTCTAGGGGTTGAGATTTATGAGTTCTATCATTATGTGCATGCGTATGAATTTACAATTACCAGCTCAGCTCTTGGTTCTTCCTTCTATACACTTGTCGGAACTCACGGGGCTCACGTCGCCTTCGGACTTTGCTGGATTACCGCTCTTATGATTCGAAATATGAGACGCGGACTCGATTTATACAATGCGCCGAAATATTATGTGGCAAGTCTGTATTGGCACTTCATTGATGTTGTGTGGGTCTTCATCTTTACCGTTGTATATTTAATGGGAATGGTGGGATAAGAATGGGAAATAAAAACACAAATCAGTCTAAAGTCGATCTTGTATACCGTAAAAAGAAAAATGCCGAAGAAATGAAGCATCAGCTCATTTCTTTCGGCTTGATGATTGGATTAACCTTTGTTGCCTTTTTAACAATCGCTTCTGAAGACGTTGGGAACTGGTTCGCAGTACCATTTATTTTACTGCTTGCAGTTATTCAGGTGGCTTTTCAGCTTTATTATTTTATGCACATGAACCAAAAAGGGCATGAAACACCCGCATTGTTTCTTTACTCAGGTGTGTTTGTCGCGTTTATTACCGTATTAGCCTTTTTGACCATTATTTGGTGGTAAGCCCGCTTTGCCCTTGAAGGAGGCGCAGCAATGGAGAACTTAGAAATATTCGGATTTCGGGCATTATGGAGCCCTTACTATTTGACTAGTATTGTCATAGCAGCTGCTCTTTATCTGCTTCTTGTGACAAAGGGAAAGCACCGTGCGACGGTGAAAGAGAAAACGTTGTTTCTGACGGGGCTTGTCCTGTTATACGCCGTGAAAGGAAGCCCAATTGATTTAATGGGGCATATTATGTTTAGTGCACATATGGCGCAAATGGCGGTGCTCTATTTAGTCATTCCGCCTCTCCTTATTACAGGATTACCTGCGGCCATTTGGGAGCGGATCATACAAACACCAGGCATTCAGCAAATTTTTCGTTTGTTTTCCAAGCCTTTAATTGCATTGCTTGGATTTAACGGCTTGTTTTCGATGTATCACATTCCGCTTGTGTTTGATTTTGTGAAAACAGATCCGTTTTATCATGCGTTGATGACGGTGGTCATTTTTATCGCTGCCTTTTTCATGTGGTGGCCGCTCGTTCATAAAGTCCAAAGTCAGCCGCAGATTACAGGCATTTTAAAGCTTGGTTATATCATGGCAGACGGAATATTGATGACTCCTGCGTGTGCTCTCATCATGTTTAGTGAGGCACCGATCTATGCAACCTATTCTGATGCTGGCGCTTGGATACAGGCACTGCACTTATGCGTGCCAAGTGATATGCTGGCAGGCCTTGCGCTCACAGGTCCTGAAATGTTCCATACCTTGCCGCTGCTAGAGGACCAGCAGCTAGGCGCGATTTTGATGAAAATTATTCAGGAGATTGTGTACGGCTCGATCCTTGCTGTTGTGTTCTTTGACTGGGCAAGAAAAGAAAGAGCGAAAGATGCCGTACCAGATGCGCTGATTCCGAAATATGAATGAAAAAAGCACAGCCGTATGGCTGTGCTCAGATTGTTGACAAAGGGCTAAAATGATCTTGATTTTAGCCCTTTGTCTTTTTTTATGCTTCAGCAGTCATTGCTTCTAGTTTATCTTTCAGCTGTTCAAGCGTTTTCTTGCTTGATTGGATGAGAGATTTAGGGAAATCTTCGCCTTCGCCGTATTCAACACCGTGCGGATAATAATGTTTTCCAAGTAAAGGTGTTAGAAGCTGTATGTGTGCTCTTTTGGAACCAACATCTCCTTCGGTGGCGTAGCCGGAAATCCGTAAATAAAAGGTTCCCTCTACCATGTTATACTTTCTGTCGTACGTCACACGCTCATAATCCCATTGATCGGCTCGTACAAATCCTTCACTTTCCATGATGAAATCTAATTTATTTAAGTCAGCTGCTACCTTTTCAATCCCCGTACCTTCAAACTTCACCCAAAACCCCTCCTTATAAAAATTCCCTTTACTGACAATCATAGTATGAAAGCGTTAAACTTTCAACTGTGAAAGGTATGTTCTTTTATAACCTGGTTACAGTAATAAAGAAAATAACAGATGGAGGAATCGATGTGAAAACGAAAAAAATCAAAGATATTATGACAAAAAAAGTAGTGACATGCCAGCAAGACGACAATACGTATGAAGCGGCAGTCAAAATGAGAGACGCGGACATTGGGGCCATTCCGGTGGTTGACGGAGATCAGCTCGTTGGCATAGTGACAGACCGTGACCTTGTACTCAGAGGCATTGCAGAAAAAAAGCCAAACTCACAGGAAGTGGGCTCGCTGATGACGAAGGAAGTACTGACAGCTGAAGAAGATGCAACGCTTGAAGAAATTGTCCGGCTGATGTCAGAGCACCAGCTCCGCCGCATTCCTGTTGTGAAAAATGGCGCATTAACAGGGATTGTCGCTCTTGGAGATTTATCAGTCGAAGATTTATCAAATGATCGCGCGGGAGATGCACTGACAGAAATCTCTCAACAGGATCAAGATCACGGGCAAGGATTTCTTCATTAAGAGGGGCATATTTTAAATTCGTGTTAAATAGGCTGTATTGTCGTTGATAAATGAAGCGAGTTTTGTTTAAATGACAGTAGAAGGTACTTTTTGTACCTTGCCAATTTAACGGAGGTGTTTATTTGAAAACTGTGCTCAAAACACTCCTCATCCTCCTGATTATATCTGGAACGTACGTTCTGTTTATTCAATATGGATCTTCACCAGAAAAAGAAAACAGCAATGAACCGAAGGTGTCTAATGAAGAAACATCTAGCGATAAGCCGATCAACATCCCGAAAAAGGGGCTCATGTCCTTTATGGGGAAATCTTCAAACGAAGTGCTTAAACAGCTGGGAGAACCAGATCGCATTGATCCTTCCGCATATGATTATGACTGGTGGATATACAACCAATCGAAGAAGCACTATATTCAAGTAGGGGTAAAGGATAGTAAAGTGGTGACCCTGTTTGCAACAGGAGACGGGCTCAATGTCGAACCGTTTAAAATCGGTCAAGCCACAAGTGAAGTATTTAAAAAAACACAAATTGCACCTTACATTCATGTAGAGGATGAACAAAATTCATACCGCTTTGAATTCTCAGAAGATGATATGAATACAAGACCCACTGTGAAAGTGGCAGATGATGTGTATGTTCAGCTTTACATGGATAAGTTTGAAAGCACTCTTTCAAGTATCAGGGCGTTTAACGCAGATACATTTGTGAAACAAAAGCCATATGAGGTCGTCTATCGTGGTCAATTGATAGAACCTGAGGCAATATCAGGTGAAAAATGGAAAGAGATCGAAGCTTCCAGTCAAAAACAAATTTTTGATATGACCAATATTATCCGTCATAAGTACAAACTGCCGACCTTAAGGTGGGATGATGAAACCTCTGAAGTGGCATTCATGCATAGTGAGGACATGAAAGAGAGTCATTATTTCTCCCATGAATCTAAAAAATACGGTACGCTGAAAGACCGGTTAGAAAGAGGCGAGGTGGCATTTCAGCTCGCAGGTGAAAACATTGCCTATAATTATGTAGATGGACCTGCAGCGGTAGAAGGCTGGCTCAATAGTGAAGGTCACAGGAAGGCGTTATTAAATAAAGATTACACACACCTTGGCGTAGGTGTGAAAGAAAAATATTACACCCAAAACTTCATCAAGAAAACATCTTAAACGAAAGCAGCTGCACAATCGCAGCTGTTTTTTTGATTGAAAAAGAGGCTCACCAAAATAGCTGCTGGTGTATATAGTATAGTAGGCATTTGTATGGGGGGTGAGGATATGACAAACAAACAAAAACAAACATCCATTGATGAATTTAAACAATTCGTCAGACGCCATCCGAAGTTAATTCAAGATGTGCAAACGCAAGAAAAAAGCTGGCAAAGTGTATACGAAAATTGGATCATGTTTGGTGAAGAAGACGAGATGTGGTCTCCTTACCGGCAAACGCAATCTAAAGGCGGTAAAGAAGAAAAAGCCTCTAAGCCAAGTGAATTGGGAAAAGCAGATTTTATGTCTAAAATGGTTTCTGCTGTGAAAAAAATGGACGCTGATCAAATGAATGAACAAATCAACAAAATGAGCCAGTCTATTTCCTCTTTACAAAGCTTACTCGGACAATTTTCATCAAATGGCTCAAAAAAAGGTTCATCTGGAGGCAGTCAGCACCCATTCTCCTTCAGGAAAGATTAATTGAAAGGGGATGCTTTTGGTGCGGAAAGAAGTACAGGAGTTTGTCATGGCCGAAGAGGATCGAATCAAATTCATCAGACAGCGTCCACTCTGGTACAGACAGCTGACTCGACATCCTGAAAAGCTATCGTCCTTTGAATTAGATAAAATGAATTTTTACGAAAAAACCATTCCTCATCGTGTGAGTCAGTTGAGCAACAGTGTTCAAATGGCTGAAATGATGATTCAAATGTTCCAAGCAATGCGCAATCAAAATGGAGCCGGGTGAGGCTTTTTTGAGTTGATTAAGATGTCTATTTCCTGAGCATCCTATAAAAGTAGATGAAAGGAGAATCAGAAGATGAAATGGATGCTGTCAATATGCGCATTGCTTTTTCTTGTCACCGGGTGTCAAAGTCAACATGGAGAGAAGCAAGTCATGAAGCAAGATCCAGCTGTACCAGTGATGCAGCAAGCCGAAAGCGAAATGAAGCAGCAAGGCTTTTTAAAATACAAAGTGCAGGGGTCTTCTGTCTATATAGAAAGTACACTACAAGATTTTCATCTTGAACCTTCGCGTCTAAAAAAGAATGAGAAGACGGGATATTTTACAGTGTATGTAGACGGAAAACGTGCAGGCAATGAGTATACTGCTGCATTTGTGGTCAAGCATCTTTCAAAAGGAAAGCATAAAATGACCGTTGTGCTCAATTCCCGTCATCCAGAATATAAGCATAAAAGAGAAACATGGGATGTATTTGTCACGTAAAAGCATTTTCTGATCCATAGGTTTCGTGGTAAACTATGAATTGGAGGTGCAACATTTATGTATGCGACAATCGAATCTGTGGAGCTCCAAGAGGAAGCGAATCAATTGGCTGCCATGATTCTTCAGTCGGAGGAGGCTGAACATTACCGCAACTGCTTTAAGCGTCTCCAGCAAGACGAAGAAGCCCAACAAATTATTGCCCATTTTACAAAAGTAAAAGAGCAATATGAGGATGTGCAGCGGTTCGGCAAATACCATCCGGACTATAGAACGATCTCAAAGGAAATGCGTGAGGTCAAAAGAAAGTTAGATCTTCACGATACAGTGGTTGATTTCAAAAAAGCAGAAACAGCGATTCAATCCATCTTAGATGAGATTAGTATTGAAATCGGTCAAGCTGTATCAGCATATATCAAAGTTCCAACAGGGAACCCATATTTTGATGGTCTATCATCATGCGGCGGTGGCTGTGGATCAGGTGGCAGCTGTGGCTGTAAAGTATCTTGACGAGACTTGAATGTCTCGTCTTTTACATAATGACTGAAAAGAATTGAAAAAGCGGCAGGTGAAAAGATGGAAACCAAACGTCAAGGGATGGTCGTTTGGCTGCATTCGTTAAAGCAGTCAAAGGCGCTAAGAAAATTTGGAAATGTTCACTATATTTCAAGGAAAATGAAGTATGCAGTGATCTATTGTGATAAGAATGATCTCGAGCGTCATATGGCTAAGCTCAGCTCATTGCCATTTGTGAAGCGTGTTGAGCCTTCATATAAACCTTTTATTAAATTAGAGTACGAATCCAAATTGGACAAAGCAAAAGAGTATGATTATAAAGTGGGCTTTTAAAGACACAAAAAAATCCCCGCGGCATCACCCGCGGGGTCCTTCTATTCTTAATGATTCATTAAGGAGAAGGCAAAGGGAGAGGAGAAACCGGAGGAAGAACTTATGGGGAAACGTAAGTCTTCTCCGCGGTTGGCAACAGCACCACATCAGATGCTGTTATAAATAGTATGACCCCGCATTCCTTGATCTATACATAGAAAATGAATGAAAATCCTTGATTGTCCCCTGCGGAGTGTTGTGGTAAGATAATGTTGAATTTTTTGTCATAAACAATAACCAATAGAAGCAAGCAGAAAAAGTGGTGGGAAAATGAGAGTCATCTCTGGAACGAGAAAAGGCCGCACACTTAAAGCGGTACCAGGTCAATCAACAAGACCGACGACAGATAAAGTAAAAGAATCGATATTTAATATGATCGGCCCTTATTTTGATGGCGGATGGGCCCTTGATTTATTTGCGGGAAGCGGTGGTTTAGGAATTGAAGCGCTTTCCAGAGGATTCGATCATTGCATTTTCGTTGATCGAGATATGAAGGCAATTCAGACGATTAAAGGAAACCTCAATCAATTGTCGCTGCTCGATCAAAGTGAAGTGTTTCGAAACGAGGCAAAGCGTGCACTCTCAGCCGTTGTGAAACGTGACGAATCCTTTCAAGCGATCTTTCTTGATCCGCCTTATAAAGATCAACAGCTGAAAGCACTTCTTGAAATGATTGACGAGCATGCCTTATTAACAGATGACGGCGTGATCGTGTGTGAGCATGATAAGGACGTCACACTGCCAGAGGAAGCTGGACAGCTTTACATATCAAGACAGGAACTGTACGGGTTGACTGGTATTACGATCTATAGAAAGCGGGGAAATTAAAGCATGGGAAACATAGCCGTTTGTCCGGGCAGCTTTGATCCAGTCACATTGGGCCATTTGGATATCATCAAAAGAGGTGCAAAGATCTTTGATGAAGTGTATGTATGTGTACTAAATAACTCATCCAAACAACCGTTATTTACCGTTGAAGAACGGTGTGAGCTCATTCGCCAGGCGACGAAGGATCTGCCAAATATCAAAGTTGAATCCTTTCACGGTCTGCTTATTGATTATGCGAAACAAAAAGAAGCCAAAGTCATTTTACGCGGATTAAGAGCTGTGACGGACTTTGAATATGAAATGCAAGGCACATCAATGAATAAAGTGTTAAACGATGAAATTGAAACGTTTTTCATGATGACCAACAATCAATATTCCTTCTTAAGCTCCAGCATTGTCAAAGAAGTAGCGAAATATCATGGATCAGTCAAAGATCTTGTCCCAAAAGAGGTAGAAGCAGCGCTGAAAGAAAAATTTAAAGGATGAGTGCACCGTGCACTCATCCTTTTTTTAATTTCTGATAGTATAGCGCGATATACAAGATCAAGCTGCATAGCGTGATCAATGGGCCAGCTGTCACAAGCTGATTCCAAAGCACACTGCTGTACATGACGACCTGCTGGCTTGCTTCAAAGGCACCTGCTGGGAGAGCCATGTCAGAACGAGAGACATAAAGAGGCTTGAACAATAAAAAGGCAAAAACAGCTGCATAAATTCCGTGAAGCAAACGAGCGAAGAAAAACGGTTTAAAGCGTATATCTGTTGCCGCCAGAATGCCGGCGACCTGAGCTTGAACAGAAAACCCGCTGAATCCTAATATAAAGCTGACGACAATCGTTTTAGCAAGAAGGGTGACTTCCTGTGACCCTGTCAGCTGACTTCCTAATGTGATTTCAAATAAACCGGCAATCATCGCAAGATCTAATTCTGGCGGAAGATGCATCGTTTGCAGCATATATCCGATCCCTATGGATAAGAGGTCCGTCACATGAACAACTGACAGCATTTTACTAAATACAGAAAATAAGATAATAAAGCCGCCAATCATAAAGAGAGTTTGGACTGATGACATCACCGCATCACTTAAAATTTGGCCGAGCGGTCTTTTCTCTGCGAGTCTTGCTGTATGAAGAGCGCTGAATGCCTCTTGAAACGGTGGGAATAAAAATCGCTTACGGCTTCTCAGATGTGCATCATGCCGCGCTTTATATCCCCGCATCGTCACACCAACAGCGAGATTCCCTAAATAATGTGCGCATGCCAAAACAATCCCTAAAGCCGGGTGATGAAAAAAACCAACAGCCACCGCACCGAAAATAAACAATGGATTCGATGAATTTGTAAAAGAAACGAGGCGCTCTGCTTCGATTTGTGTCAGTTGTCCTTCCTGCCTGAGTCTTGTGGTTAATTTTGCACCAGAAGGGAAGCCTGATGCCATTCCCATTGCTAGGACAAATCCCCCTACACCAGGCACTCGAAAGATGGGGCGCATAAATGGCTCTAATAATACCCCGACAAATCTGACAATCCCGAAACTAATTAATAGCTCGGACAAAATAAAAAAAGGAAGCAATGATGGAAATACAACCTCCCACCACATTGCAAGTCCATTTTTAGACGCTTGCAAAGAGGCTTGTGGATGTGTAATCACAGTGGCTGTTAAAAAGATAAAAAAAGCAGCGATGAACAGAGTGTTCCATTTTTTCATGGAGATTTCGCCCCTTGCTGTTATGATCTATTGGCGAGCTCGTGATCAAAAAAGAAAGACACTAGCCGAGCCTGTCTTCTATTACTATACGAGCAGAAGGGGCATGTTTAGACCAATAGATTCGTATATATGCATAGAAAAGAGGAGGGTGGATTTTCATGAGGCGACCAGTCATTGGACTTGCGTTAGGCTCCGGGGGTGCGAGGGGAATGGCGCATATCGGAGTTTTATCTAGTCTTGAGAAACAAGGAATTCAGGTAGATATGATCGCTGGCAGCAGTATTGGCGCACTTGTTGGGAGCTTTTATGCGGCAGGACAAGACGTAGAAAAAATGAAAAAACTTGCACTTGTCTTCAGAAGAAAGTATTATGCTGACTATACACTGCCAAAAATCGGTCTTTTAAAAGGGAATCGAATGTTGCAGCTGATTCACACGTTTACATATGGGAAGAAATTTGAAGAATTAAGAATGCCCCTTGCGGTGGTTGCCTGTGACCTCGAGACAGGGGAGAAGGTCGTGTTTAAAAAAGGGTCTGTTTCACAAGCAGTCAGAGCAAGCATCAGCATTCCGGGCGTGTTTGTTCCTCATGAAATGGGCGGCAGACAGCTAGTCGATGGAGCGGTTGTTGACCGCATTCCTGTGTCTGTTTTAAAAGAAATGGGCGCGGACCTCATTATCGCCTCTGATGTATCAAGGGTGAAAAAAACAGAAAAGGCGACGAGATTATCGGATGTGATTATGCAAAGTTTGGACATCCTTCAAAATGAATTGGTCCGTCATCAAACCATTCACGCTGATGTCATGATCCGGCCGAGGCTTGAAACATTTAGCTCGAGTGCATTTACACAGGTGCAGGAGATGATTGAAGCAGGTGAGCTCGCCGCAGATCAACTAACAGGTAAACTGAAAGATGTCATTGATAAATGGGAGTGTTAATCGAATGAAAAAATTGAATATTCGCTGGCTCAGCTTTTTTGTCGTTATCCTTGTATTATTTGGCTTAACCTTTGTCAAACTGCCATATTACGTGACAAAGCCGGGTGATGCAACCGAGATTGCTCCCCACATTCAAGTAGACGGCGGATATGGCGAGAAGGGCAGCTTCTCACTTATGACGATAAAAGTAGGTCCAGCCAATCCGTATACGTATTTGCTTGCGAAAATGAATAAATATGACGAGATCGTCCCGGAAGAAAATATTAAAGCGGACGGGGAGTCGGATGAAGATTATATGAAAAGGCAGCTTCAGCTGATGAAAAGCTCTCAAGAAAATGCCATGATTGCAGCGTATACAAAAGCAGGCAAAAAAGTAGATTATACGTTTAACGGGGTATATGCAAGCTACGTGATGAAAGGAATGCCTGCTTACGGCAAAATTGAAGTGGGCGACCGAATCAAAAGCGTTGATGGCAAGACCTATGATTCTGCTGATAAAATGGTTTCGTATATCAGCAGCAAAAAAGCAGGTACATCTGTCCGTTTTGTCCTTGAACGAAATGGCAAAGACATCACGGAGAAAGTGACGTTAAAACCATTTAAAGAAGAGCCGAATCGAGTTGGAATTGGTGTATCATTATTTACAGACCGAAATGTGAAAGTCTCGCCTTCCATTAAGGTGGATATTGAAAATATCGGCGGCCCATCAGCAGGTCTCATGATGTCACTTGAAATTTATAACCAGCTGACAAAAGAAGACGAAACACATGGCTATGCGATTGCGGGAACGGGGACGATTGACGCCGATGGAACGGTCGGTCCAATTGGCGGAATCGATCAAAAGGTCGTGGCGGCAGATAAAGCCGGAAAAGATATATTCTTTGCACCAAACGATAAAGGTGATTCAAATTCAGACTACCGAAATGCTGTCAAAACAGCGAAAGATATTAAAAGTGATATGAAAATTGTGCCTGTAGATACGATGCAAGATGCCCTGAACTATTTAAACAAATTAAAAGAGAAAGCATCTTAATCAAAGAAGAGCAGCCTTCATCAAGGCTGCTCTTCTTGTTAAGACTGGAAGAGACCAGTCTCTTCATCATATCGGATCGGTGAGGTTTTAAACTCCGCTTCCGTTAAGTCCGTTTGCATTGGCTCACTAACGGGCAGACTGAAGACGCGGGACGCGCGAATATCAAGATCAAGTGCGGGATGTGAAAAGGCAGACAGCTTGCTTATGAGCGGCACGTCCAATTCTTTTTTCACAAGAGATAAGTATTGCTGCCCTTTCTTTGACATACCAAGTAAACGAATGTAAGGCGCTTCTCTCTCTTTCAGCAGCTCATGCATGGCACTTTTTTTCACCCTCATTAAGAGATGTGTATTCATCCGCTGCAGCCTTGTCCACGTATATCGTTTTGTTTTCACAAGAGATAGATATTCCTCGTAGGAGGACGCATGTGAAATCGCCTTTTGCATGCGGTGTTCGATGCCTTCTTCGATTTCATAGATGCCTTCTAGTTCTGCTGTATCCATTGTGTGAAAGACTTGTTTTAAGAAGCTAAAGTAGGCTTCTTGCGTATGTAAAAGACCATAAGAAGAATGATAGTCATGTAATTGCTTGAGCGTAGCTTCTGGGAGATATGGGGCGACTGTTTCAAATGTGCCGTGATCTTTTAAGGCTTTTCGTATACTTGTTGCGCTTGCGATTTTCTGATTTTTAGGAAGTTCTTCATCATGATAACCAGATGAAATCCTTTGAGAGGTAAAGGGCTGCATGTGAGGGGATCTCTCCAAGATGGCTTTGACATAATGGAAACCTAAAATGTTATTTGGCTTGGACAGATCCAGTAAGTGCTTAGGATCAATCACCTCTTGAAACGCAGCTGCTGCAGCTGCTGGATAACTAAGGCCTTCTTTCACCTTTTCTTTTGTGAAAAGGTCAATTTCTCCTTTTTTCTCATGCCAAGCATGAGCCGTTCGCTCAAATGCTTTAATGTCACCATCCTCGCTGCCGAAAAAAAGGGAGCGGCATTTTAAAGCATCTAGAATCGCCACAGCACCGTTTGCAAAGGTTTCTGCCTTTTGCACTGCGTATATGTATGGAAGCTCACACACAATATCTACACCGTTTTGCAGCGCCATTTTTGTCCGCGCCCATTTTGAGACGATGGCAGGCTCACCGCGCTGGAGGAAGGAACCGCTCATGACGGCAATGGCAACATCTGAGGAGGTATGTGTTTTCGCCTGACGAACATGATAGGCATGTCCATAATGAAATGGATTATACTCGACAACGACTCCTGTTGCTTTCAATAGATGTTCCGCCTTTCTTGCTATGGTTAAATGGTCTATGCTACAGTAGCATAAGGGAAAAATGAAGCCCATTTTTTTCAGTGTAGGCATTCCGCGAACTGATGTCAAACAACCCTCTGACATCACAAAGGACTGTAAAGAAAAAATATTGACAAATAACATGATGAAAGCTATAATCATGTTTGTTGCTCTTAGAGGTGATACAATTGAAATGGACAGTTTATCAGTTACATCAAAAAGCTAAAAACAGCTTCGATTTTCATGAGACGGTTGACTTAAATGAACTTACTAGCCTTCATTCAGATATACGTCGCATTTCACCGGTAGAGGTGAAAGGGACTGGAGTGATCGAATCAAAGCAAGTCGCATTTGATTTAACCATCACAGGTGAAATGACATTGCCTTGTTCAAGAACGCTTGTTGATGTAAATTATCCATTTGCGATTTCAACGAAAGAACTATTTGTACTTCATAAGACAGACGATATAGAAGATGAAGACGTTTCTATTGTAGAAGACGACATCATCGACTTAACGCCTATAGTCAAGGAAGAAATTCTTCTTGAAGTGCCGATGCAAATCTTTTGCGACCAAACGGATGTAAAAGGTGCTGCACCACAAGAAGGGAATGACTGGGCGGTCATTTCGGAAGATGCACATCAAAACCGAATTGATCCGCGTCTGGAAGGCTTGAAGAAGCTCTTAGAAGAAAATAATGAATCTTAACTCTTTAAGGAGGTGGGAATAATGGCTGTACCTTTTAGAAGAACTTCTAAAATGAAAAAAAGATTGCGTCGTACGCATTTCAAACTACAAGTACCTGGTATGGTAGCTTGCCCAGAATGCGGTGAAATGAAAATTTCTCATCGTGTCTGCAAATCTTGCGGAACATACAAAGGCAAAGACGTAAAAAGCAACTAATGCTTGATAAAAAAACGTGAGGGAATCTTCCCTTGCGTTTTTTTATTTGTCTATTTTTTAGGTTTCTCTCCTGCAAATAGTCTATCTACTCTAGTAGGCGCATATGATGTGGTATTCAGATTCAGGGGGGATGATCAATTGACGATTACAAGGCAGGACGCATGGACACAAGATGAAGATTTACTTTTAGCAGAAGTCGTCTTAAGGCACATTCGAGATGGAGGAACGCAGCTTTCCGCATTTGAGGAAGTCGGGAAAGCATTGTCAAGAACAGCTGCAGCATGTGGTTTCAGGTGGAACTCATACGTTAGAAAACAATATCAGGCAGGCATAGAGCTGGCGAAAAAACAGCGGAAAGAACTGCGTAAAAAAATAGGTATTCATTCCTCTGGTTTACCACAGCATGCGTTAACCATAGAAGAGAAGACATCTTCAATTCAGGCTGAATTGACCCTTCGAGAAGTGATTCAGTTTTTAGAGCAGCTTGAAAAAGAACCTGATGGACCTGCTCATTTACGCGAGGAACTGGCAGATGCACAGCATCAATTGAAGTCACTTACAGAAGAAAATGAACACTTGAAGCGGCAATTAAAAATGACAGAAGAAGATTACCGGGCACTCATTGGTATTGTTGAAAGAGTCAAACAGAATATCAGCTTAAAAGAATATGCTAAATAAAGAGACGCCCCTCACAGAGAAAGGAGGGGCGTTTTGTGATCAGTCTTTAAGCAGATTCACCTGTATTTTTTTGAATATGAGCGGGCTCCCAGATGAGTGGATTTTCACCCTTATCACGCTCCATATCATATTTTACTGCTTCAAAGCCCATTTTATCCCAAAAACCGGCTGATTTGACGCGCGGATTGGTCCGAATTGGCAATCCGAACGATTTGGCGAATTCAACAAGTGCTTCGCCGTACCCTTTGCGCTGATACCCAGGAAGCACTTCCAGCTTCCACAGCTCTAAATAATCATGATTGTGGTTAAAATACGTTGTCGTTGAGCCGTCCACTTGATAAAGGCTCATACGTGCCACTAGCTTATCTCCAAAATAAATCCCGTAAAATGGAGAGTTGCTGTCATTTTCAATCATATTGCTTTCAAGGTCTTCAAGCATGGATAGCTCTTGTATGCCGTATTCCTTAAATTGTTTAAATTCCTCTAAAGTTTTGTAATTAATTAGAAGTCGTTTTACTTGTGCCATATGATCTTCCCCCTTACACACATAATGTCGACAGTGATGTCATTGAAGGCGTTTTCATCCCATCCGCCTCGAAAAGTTTTTACACTTATTATTATAGTTTTTAAATTAAAAAAATTCAATCATAGCGCGCCATTTGCTTTTTGCATCACGACATGAACCTGTTACAATAATTGATATAATGAAGTAAACAGAAAAAGGGAAGTGCGGCAGTTGAACATTGGAATCATTGGCGGCGGTGCGATTGGTCTGCTTTGTGCTAGTTATTTATCACAGCATCATGACATCACGGTCTTTACAAGAAGAAAAGAGCAGGCAGAAGAGATTCGAGCATCAGGCATTCAGCGAACAGTAAAAGGAGAAACATGTCAGGCGGCTGTTCATGCGCAGACAGGAATAACAGGAGTATTTGATTTACTTATCGTGACGGTGAAATATCATCATTTGCAAGATGTGCTCGATGAATTATCGTTATTACCTCGTCAGCGTATCTTATTTTTACAGAACGGAATGGCTCACTTATTAGATTTGGAGAATTGGAAAACGGCACATTCATTATATATAGGTGTGGTAGAGCACGGGGCTATGAAGATGTCAGATCATGCAGTGAACCATACAGGTATCGGTGTCATCAAGTGGGGAGCATTTCAGCATGAAGAAGTATCTGATGTAAAAAATGCATTGAATGAGACATCATCTCATTTTCAGATGATCTATACGGATGAATGGCAAAAGGTGCTGAAGGAAAAACTGCTTGTCAATGTCTGTATTAATCCGCTGACGGCTTTGCTGCATGTGAGAAACGGGGAATTGATCGCAAACCCCTCATATGAATACATGATGAAATGTGCATTTGATGAAGCGGTATCCATCTTGGGATTGTCTGAAAAAGAGCGGCTCTGGCCTTATGTTATCTCTATTTGTGAGAAAACGGCTGCTAATCAGTCGTCTATGCTTCAAGATATTGTGAAAGGCCGCCAAACCGAAAGAAAAGCCATCATTGGCTATCTTTTAAAAAAGGCTCAAGCTCAAGGTGTTGCGGCGCCACATCTCACTTTCTTTGATCGAAGCTTGGAAGTATTGGAAAAAAAGCAAACAAAATCTTTTGAGTGAGATCATTTACATGCTATACTTTTTTCGGGAAACTAACTATTTATTGAAGAAAGGAAGTTCTAAACATGCAATTGACTGAACTTTCCATCCGAAGTCAGAATTTATTCATACGTGATTATATAGAAGAAAAAAAAGAGATGACGACTTTTTTTGATTATGATATACATTCTGAGCACACATGGAAAAAGAGATACGACGATCTCATGGAAATGAGCTTCCCGCGCGAGGCTTTAGCGGATTATATGAGCGCATACCATGCAAAGTTTGAATCGGCAGCGATGCGTCAGAACATTGAAAAGATCCGTGATGAACGGAGTGTCATGGTGGTTGGAGGACAGCAGGCTGGTCTATTAACAGGACCGCTTTATACCATACATAAAATCATATCCATCATTCAGTTTGCAAAAGAAAAAGAAACAGAGCTTGGGGTCCCTGTGATTCCGGTCTTTTGGGTAGCCGGTGAGGATCATGACGTAGATGAAATTAATTTTGTATACACATCTGGCGAAAAAGGACCAGTGAAACAAAAGCTGCCATTACATAACGTCAAAAAAGCGGCTGCGAAAAGAATCCCGCTTGATCAAGAAAAAACCGAGAAATGGCTCCGTGATGTGTTTTCAACGTATGAAGAATCTGAGTACACCAATGACTTGCTCGATCAGCTTCTTCGATGTTTACGCAAATCACAAACCTTTACTGATTTCTTTGAATGGATTGTAAGTGACCTCTTTGAAGAAGATGGGCTGCTTTTATTTAATTCAGGCGACTTAGGTGTCAAACCGCTTGAGCGTGCGTTATTCAAGCACATTGTCGAGACAAATGATGCAGTCACTGCTCGCTTAAAAGACACGCAGGCCGCCATGAAACGAGCAGGATATCAGCCGATCATTGAAGCTGGTGACAATCAGGCAAACCTATTTTACGAATATGATGAGGAACGTTTCCTAATTGAGAAAGAGAACGGCCGGTTTTCTATATCAGAAGTGGGGCTTACATGGACAAAGGAAGAGCTTCTGCAGGAAGTCGAGGAGCACCCAGAACGATTTAGCAACAATGTGGTGACGCGTCCCTTGATGCAGGAAACCCTTCTCCCAACACTTGCTTTTATGGCAGGACACGGTGAGGTTAACTATTGGGGAGAACTGAAAGGAATCTTTGAGCATTTTAAATTGAAGATGGCGCCTGTTCTTCCAAGACTGCATGTGACCATTCTTGAAAGGCACATCAACAAGAAACTGCCGGTTAGAGAACTGTCGGTAGAAGAAGTGCTGACAAGCGGAGTGAATGAAAAGAAAGAAGCGCACTTTCAGCAAAGTCTTCCGGACAGCTTTGTTCAAGCAGTTCAACAGGCTAAACGTGAATTAGCGAATGCTCATGGTGTGATGAGACAAGAAGCACTGGAGATTGAACCAAACTTCGAGCAGCTGCTAGATAAAAATGCCAAATTTATCGAAGACCAGCTTCAATTTGTTTATCAAAAGGTGGCGCAGCGTGTGGAAGAGAAGGAAGGATATATCCTTCGAGACTTTGAACGGATTGAAAATAGTTTAAAACCACTGGACGCCCCGCAAGAAAGAATTTGGAATATCATGTATTTTTTAAACAAATATGGACCAGAATTCTTCAAAACGTTCAAAAATCTGCCATTTTCATTTCAAAACAAGCAACAAATTGTCAAACTTTGAAATAAAGTTTTAATGAACCCTGACTAGTTCAGGGTTTTTTTTTATGTAGAAACAGTGTAGAATAAGTTTTGTGGAGAGAAGTGGTGGATAGTGGAGAGTAAGGGTGAGAAAGTGGGGCTCTGATTATCATGTTCATGGGTGAATACCAGCATACGATTGATACAAAAGGGCGCATGATCATCCCTGCTAAATTTAGAGACGGTCTCGGAGAACAGTTTGTGCTGACGAGAGGGCTTGATCAATGTTTATTTGGCTACCCTATGAGTGAGTGGAAACTAATCGAAGAGAAACTCAAAGCACTACCGCTAACGAAAAAAGATGCACGTGCGTTTACCCGGTTCTTCTTCTCTGGCGCAGTCGAATGCGATCTGGACAAGCAGGGGCGTATAAACATCGCATCAAACCTACTCCAATATGCAAAACTCGAAAAAGAATGTGTGGTCATCGGCGTTTCAAATCGAATTGAGTTGTGGAGTAAGTCGATCTGGGAACAATATACAGAAGAGCAAGAAGATTCTTTTGCTGAAATTGCTGAAAACATGATTGGATTTGATATATAATAATCCCTTGTGCAGCAAGCTTTCTACACATTCATTTCTATTTGAAAAAGGTGGGACCATAACATCATGTTTCAACATGAGACAGTATTATTAAAAGAAACAGTTGACGGTTTAAACGTAAAAGAAGACGGTACATATGTGGACTGCACGCTAGGCGGAGCAGGTCATAGCTCATATTTACTATCTCAATTATCAGAAAAAGGAACATTGATTGGATTTGACCAAGACGATGCTGCACTGGATCATGCACGAGAGAAGCTCGCGGATGCTAAAGCGAACATTCTTTTCATAAAAAGCAACTTCCGATATTTAAAAGAACGTCTGAATGAACAAGGTATTACAAGCGTAGACGGTGTGATTTTTGACCTTGGGGTTTCATCTCCTCAGCTCGACACACCAGAGAGAGGCTTTAGTTATCACCATGATGCACCTCTTGACATGCGAATGGATCAATCAGCCGCATTGTCGGCAAAAAAAGTGGTGAATGAATGGCCATTTGAAGATCTAGTTCGGATTTTCTACAAATATGGGGAAGAAAAATTCAGCAAGCAAATCGCACGCAAAATTGAAGAAGCAAGAAAAAAAGCGCCAATTGAAACAACGGGTGAGCTTGTCGACATTATCAAAGAAGGAATTCCGGCACCTGCAAGACGAACTGGCGGACATCCAGCGAAAAGAGTGTTTCAAGCGATCCGAATTGCCGTAAATGATGAATTGAAAGTATTTGAAGAAGCACTAGAACAAGCAATAGAGTTACTCAATCCGAAGGGGAGAATTTCTGTCATTACATTCCATTCACTTGAAGACCGGATTTGTAAAAGTACATTTAGAGAAATGTCTTCTCTTCCAGAACTTCCGCACGGACTACCAGTGATTCCAGAAGGACTTGAACCAAAGCTGAAGCTGATCACGAGAAAACCGATCGTTGCATCAGAACAAGAGCTGGAACATAACAACCGTGCCCGTTCAGCGAAGCTCCGAATTGCAGAAAAAAAGTAAAACGACACCATAGATGATGATAAAAAGGAGGTTTCTTATGAGTAATTTGGCTTATCAAAGAGAAGTGAAGCAACATCAAACAGAGCAGCAAGGCCAATCGGTTGTCATTAAAAGAAGAGGTTCTATCACACTTGGTGAAAAAATCTTACTTGTCATGTTTGTCATGGCTCTTATGTGCAGCTCCATTCTCATCATTTCTAAAGCCTTTGCTGTCTATCACGCCAATATTGAAGTGCAGAAATTAGAACAGCAAGTATCTTTAGAATCGAAGAAGATCACTGAGCTTCAAAAGGAAAAAGACTTGCTGAGTGAACCAGAAAGAATCATCGAAGCCGCGAAAAAAGCAGGCTTAAGCATATCGAAAGATGTTAAGAAGGTCGATTAACATGGCGATGCCTAAAAAGAATAAAATGATGAACAGAGGCGCGGCAATTGCAAGTATTTGCTTCGCCCTGTTTTTCTTTATCATCCTAGCACGTTTTATTTATATTCAGATTACAGGAACGGTTGATGGACAAGTGTTAGCTGCCAAGGCTAATGAACAATATCAATCGAAGAAAACACTTGAAGCCAAAAGAGGATCTATTTTAGACCGGAATGGAAATGTGATTGCTGAGGATACATCGGTGTATAAGCTCATTGCGGTCATGAGCAAGAAAATGACAGTAGACCCTAAGCATCCAATGCATGTCGTCGATAAAGAAAAGACGGCAAAAGAGCTCTCAAAAGTCATCGATATGAGTGAAAGCGAAATTTTAAAGCGTCTCAATACAAAAGATGCATTCCAAGTTGAGTTTGGTAAAGCGGGGAAAGATATTAGTTTTTCAACGAAGGAAAAAATTGAAAAGCTAAAGCTTCCAGGGGTCGCATTTGAAAAAGACACGAAGCGATATTATCCAAACGGCATGTTTGCTTCTAACCTGATCGGTTATGCCAGATTAGATGAGGCGACAAAGGACATGTCAGGTGCAATGGGACTTGAGAAGGCACTGAACAAATATTTAAAAGAAAAAGACGGCTATGTGACATATAACAGTGACAGAAGCGGATGGGCCTTGCCGAATAGTAAAGAAGACATTGTCGCCCCGAAAGACGGGAAAAATGTCACGCTGACCATCGATCAAAAAATTCAAGCGTTTCTTGAAGAAAGTATGACGCAGGTTGCCAAAAAGTATAAGCCGGAGAAAATCATTGCCACAGTCGTTGATCCGAAAACTGGAAAGGTTCTCGCGATGGGGCAGCGGCCAAGCTTTAATTTAAATGAACTAAACATTACGAATTATAACAATGATGTCATTTCATATGCGTTTGAACCAGGTTCGACGATGAAGATCTTTACCCTCGCTGCGGCGATCCAAGAAGGGGTCTATCAAGGCAGTGACAAATATCAATCTGGTACTTATAAAGTAGGCGGCGGCCTTGTGAGAGACCACAACAACGGAAATGGCTGGGGGAAAATTGACTTTCATCAAGGGGTTCTCCGTTCATCAAACGTGGCCTTTGCAAAGCTGGCGAAAGAAAAACTAGGCTTCACACGATACGAACAATATTTGCAGAAGTTCCATTTCTATGATAAAACGGGGATTGACTTGCCGAACGAAGCGTCTAGCAAAATCAATTATAGATACGAATATGACAAAGCATCGACGGCTTATGGTCAAGCGTCAGCCATCACACCGATTCAACAAATCGAAGCAGCCACAGCGATAGCAAACGGCGGAACAATGATGAAGCCATATGTCATTGACCATATTACAGACCCGAATACAAACAAAACGATTTTGCAGCACGAACCAACAGCAGCAGGAAAACCGATTTCATCTGATACAGCGAAGCAAGTTCGCGACATTTTAGGTGAGGTTGTTTCCTCAAAAATTGGAACAGGTCAGCCTTACCAAATCAAAGGATTCGACGTTGCTGGAAAAACAGGAACGGGGCAAATTGGGGGTGCCGGCGGTTACCTCCAAGGAAGAAACGATTACGTCTTTTCATTTATGGGAATGGCGCCAAAAGATGATCCGAAGCTGCTTGTTTATGTAGCTGTACAGCAGCCGCAGCTGTCTGAAACAGAAACAGGGTCTGCCCCGGTTTCTCAAATCTTTAACCCTGTGATGAAAAATAGTCTGCTATATTTAAATATTGCACCAACAAAAACAGACGATAAAAAATCAGGCGAACAAAAAGTGAAACAAGAAACGATGCCTTCATTCCTTGATTTAGAAGTGAAGCAGGCAGAAACAGAAGCCAAAAATAAACACTTAGCGCCTGTTGTCATCGGCGACGGCCTGTCTATTAAACGCCAGTGGCCGAGTGCGGGCTCTGAATTCTCTGAAAGCCAGAAAGTCTTCTTGAAAACAGCAGGGAAAACCATTAAGATGCCTGACATGACAGGCTGGTCCAGAAGGGAAGTCCTTCAATATGCTTCGATTTCCGGTGTGCATATAGAAACAAATGGACAAGGATATGCTGTAAAACAAAGTGTCAAAAGTGGAGCGGAGATTTCAGACAAAGTCGTCACTGTGACATTTAAAAGCCCAAATTAACTTTAAACCTAGCAAACCGCTTGCTAGGTTTTTTCTTTTGCTCCAGCTGAATATCACGTAGCGTTCTACAAAAGGACGGGCCTGCATATGATGAAAACAAGCCATATGTAAGGAGTGAACCGGGCGTGCGAGTGTCAAGTGTAACAGTGAGAAAACGATTGCTTTTCGTGCTGCTGTTTGGGGTGATCATTTTTTTCATCATAGATACTAGATTAGGATATGTGCAGTTTATTATGGGCGAGAAGCTGACAAGCTTAGCAAAAGATTCATGGAGCCGAAACCTTCCATTCGAACCGGAAAGGGGAGATATTTTGGACCGGAATGGGGTAGAGCTTGCGACGAACAAAAGTGCCCCATCTATATTGGTCGTCCCTCGGCAAATTAAAGATCCCGCAGAAACAAGCAAGAAATTGGCAGCAGTACTGAATATGTCTGAAGAGAAAGCGTACAAGCATGTCACGAAGAAAACATCAATTGAACGAATTTCTCCTGAGGGCAGAAAGGTATCTCATGAAAAAGCAAAAGAAGTAAGAGAGCTTGATTTAGAAGGTGTGTATGTAGCAGAAGACAGCATCAGACATTATCCGTTTGGCAGCTTTCTTTCACATGTACTGGGCTTTGCTGGAATCGATAATCAAGGTTTACTTGGACTGGAAGCCTACTATGACGATGACTTAAAAGGCGAAAAAGGCTCTGTAAAGTTTTATTCCGATGCAAAAGGGCAGAAAATGCCAGATGAAGCAGACGATTATACACCACCTAAAGATGGTCTTGATATGAAATTAACAGTCGATTCAAAAGTACAAACCATTATAGAACGGGAATTAGACAATGCGCAGGCAAAGTATAATCCAGATGGTATGATTGCGATTGCGATGAATCCGAAAAATGGTGAAGTGCTGGGAATGTCAAGCAGACCAGATTTTGATCCAGCTGACTATCAATCAGTTGACCCAAAAGTGTTTAACCGAAATCTTCCGGTGTGGAGCACATATGAGCCGGGTTCGACGTTTAAAATTATTACACTTGCAGCAGCATTAGAAGAGAAGAAAGTTAATTTAAAACGAGATTCATTTTTTGACAGCGGATCTGTGACAGTTGATGGTGCAAGACTCAGGTGCTGGAAAAAAGGCGGGCACGGATCACAGTCATTCTTGGAAGTGGTTCAAAATTCCTGTAACCCCGGCTTTGTAGAGCTAGGAGACCGTCTTGGGAAAGATAAATTATTTTCCTATATTAAAAATTTCGGATTTGGCCAAAAAACAGGAATCGACCTTCAAGGGGAAGGGCGGGGGATTTTGTTCCCGCTTGATCGTGTAGGTCCTGTAGAGCAGGCGACCACGGCCTTTGGGCAAGGTGTATCTGTTACGCCTATTCAGCAAGTAGCTGCAGTAGCAGCTGCGGTAAATGGCGGGACACTTTACACGCCTTATATTGCAAAAGAATGGATAGATCCAATCACAAAAGAGGTCGTGAAAAAGCAATCACCGATTGCCAAAAAGAAAGTGATTTCAGCAGAGACATCTAAAGAAATCAGGTTTGCACTTGAAAGTGTAGTCGCCCAAGGAACTGGCCGAAATGCATTTGTTGAAGGGTATCGGGTCGGCGGAAAAACAGGAACAGCACAGAAGGTAAAGGACGGAAAGTATATGGAGAATAACCACATTGTGTCGTTTATCGGATTTGCGCCTGCAGATGACCCAAGTATTGTAGTCTATGTGGCTGTGGATAACCCAAAAGGCACCATTCAATTTGGTGGTACCGTGGCCGCACCAATTGTTGGTCATATTATGCGGGACAGCCTGCCTGAGATGGGTGTGAAAAAAAGAAAAGGCCAAATTGAAAAGAAGTATCAGTGGCTGGACACAAAAACCATTGAAGTACCGAATCTTGTAGGGGGATCTGTTTCAGATCTTGAATCCCTTTTGATCAACCTTAAGATCGATGCCTCAGGAACTGGCAGTAAAGTAGTGAAGCAATCACCTGCTGCTGGGACAAAGGTTAAAGAAGGCTCCACGATCAGATTATACTTAAACGATGAATAATAAAGAATGAACAGAGGGTAGCCGCACTCATTCGGCTGCCTCTTTTTGTTGAAAGAGAAGGACCGTTTGAAAAAAAGAGTCCAAAGTGTGTTTTTTCCAACAGAAACTTAAGGAATACGCTGGATGTATCCTTTTTTTTACGATAAAATATAGACTGTGTGTTTTTTTCACAAGACATGCACGTGAACGAATTTGAGAGGTTTGATATGAAAATGAAATTACAAGAACTGCTTACATACTTTAAAAGTGAAAACAACGAATTGATAAACGAAAATCCTGATATCACTTCCATTGAAATGGATTCAAGAGAGGTGAAAAAGGGAAGCCTTTTTGTCTGTATAAAAGGCTATACAGTAGATGGACACGATTATGCTGAAAAAGCGGTGAAAAGCGGGGCTGCAGCAATTGTAGCGGAACACCCTCTTAACATAACAGATGTACCAGTCATTATTGTGAAACACTCTCAAAGAGCACTTGCAAGAATAGCTGATGCGTTTTACGAACAGCCCACTCATAAGCTGAATCTTATCGGGATCACAGGCACAAACGGAAAAACCTCAACAACACACATGATCGAACAAATGATGAGAAAAGCCGAGAAGAAAACAGGCTTAATCGGTACGATGTATATGAAGGTAAATGATGACATTCTCGACGTGAAAAACACCACACCTGAAAGTGTCACACTTCAGAAAACGTTTAAACAGATGCTTGATCAAGATGTAGACACAGCCATCATGGAAGTATCATCACATGCCCTCCATCTTGGCAGGGTGCATGGATGTGATTATGATATTGCTGTTTTCACAAACCTTACGCAGGACCATCTTGACTACCACAACACAATGGAAGAATATAAACATGCGAAAAGCTTGCTGTTTTCTCAGCTCGGAAGCGCCTTTCATCACAATAAACCCAAGCATGCGATTTTAAATGCAGATGATGAGGCTTCGAGTTATTTTGAAAAAGTCACAGCTGCTGAAGTCATGACGTATGCCTTAGAGCAAAAAGCAGATGTCATGGCAAAGAATATTCAAATTATGCCAAAGGGAACTCAATTTGATTTGGTCACTCCAATTGGCACCAAGAATGTGACGGTTGCCCTCGTCGGAAAGTTCAATGTGTATAATATCCTGGCAGCTGTATCAGTCGGGATCGTATCTGGCTTAACGTTTGAGTCGATCGTTAGTGCGATTGAAGAGCTGGAGGGAGTCAAAGGCAGATTTGAACTTGTAAACTGCGATCAAGATTTCCCTGTCATCGTCGATTACGCGCATACACCTGACAGTTTAGAAAATGTCCTCACAACGTGTAGAGAATTAACAGAGGGCAAAATTTTCTGTGTGATTGGCTGCGGTGGCGACCGTGATAAAACAAAGCGCCCTCAAATGGCCCAAATCGCTGTGAAATATGCAGATGAACCTGTATTTACATCAGACAACCCAAGAAGCGAAGATCCTTCAGCCATTTTAAAAGATATGGAAAATGGGGTGCCAGACGCATATTATCATAGCTTTGTGAATCGGAAACAAGCCATCTTCTTTGCCATTGCCAATGCGAAAAAAGGCGATACAGTCTTAATAGCAGGTAAAGGCCATGAGACATATCAAATCATTGGCGATCAAGTCTATGACTTTGATGATGCAAAGGTTGCAGTTGACGCTATTTTAGATCTAAACAAATCTTAAAATGATGAAAAGAGTGTAATGAAATGAAGCATTTTGTACAAAAACAACATACGAAGAACGCGAATGAATACCATAATAATGAATGCAATTTTCTGATGGAAAACGGCTTTGGAAATTCGGAAGGAGTAAAGAACGATGCTTGAACAGGTGATATTGTTTACAATCATAATGGGATTTTTAATCAGTGTTCTTTTATCCCCGATTTTTATACCGTTTTTAAGAAGACTTAAATTTGGTCAAAGTATTAGAGAAGAAGGCCCGCAGTCTCACCAAAAGAAATCTGGTACTCCGACAATGGGCGGAATTATGATTATCTTTTCTATCACCATTACAACGATTGTGATGATCAACAAATTCTCTGAGATTAGTCCAGAAATGTTTTTACTGTTATTTGTCACACTTGGTTACGGCCTATTAGGATTTTTAGATGATTATATTAAAGTAGCGATGAAACGAAATCTTGGATTAACATCGAAACAGAAATTAATCGGTCAAATTGTGATCGCAGTGATCTTTTATGCAGTTTTCCATTATTATCAGTTTGCAACGACGATTCGCATTCCAGGAACAGACGTCAGCTTTGATTTAGGATGGGCTTACTTTATCCTTGTCGTTTTCATGCTTGTCGGAGGTTCTAATGCCGTGAACTTAACGGATGGACTGGATGGTCTCTTATCTGGAACCGCTGCTATTGCTTTCGGAGCTTTTGCCATACTGGCTTGGAATCAATCCCAGTATGATGTAGCGATCTTTTCAGTAGCTGTTGCAGGAGCCGTCCTTGGCTTCCTTGTGTTTAACGCACATCCTGCAAAAGTATTTATGGGTGATACAGGTTCTCTAGCATTAGGCGGAGCCATTGTAGCAATTGCGATTTTAACGAAGCTTGAAATTTTACTTGTCATTATTGGTGGAGTATTTGTTGTTGAGACGCTATCCGTTATTCTTCAAGTGATCTCCTTTAAAACAACCGGCAAAAGAATCTTTAAGATGAGTCCGCTTCACCACCACTATGAGTTAGTTGGCTGGTCAGAGTGGAGAGTAGTTGTCACCTTCTGGACAGCTGGTTTATTACTTGCTGTTTTAGGAATTTACATCGAGGTGTGGTTATAATTGAATAAGATGCAAATGTTAAAAAACGAACATGTACTAGTATTAGGTCTTGCAAAAAGCGGATATGCGGCAGCTTCAATTCTTCATGAACATGGAGTAAATGTGACGGTAAATGATCAAAAACCGTTTGAAGAAAACGAACCTGCTCAGCTACTTTCTGGAAAGGGGATTGATGTCGTTTGTGGCAGTCATCCTCTTCGTATATTCGAAGATAAAGAAATTACGATTTTAATTAAAAATCCAGGAATTCCATATGAAAATGTGATGGTTCAAGAAGCGCTTCGCCGCCAAATTCCAGTTTGGACGGAAATAGAATTAGCGTATCATTTAACCTCATCCCCTTTTATTGGGATTACTGGATCGAATGGAAAAACCACTACCACGACTTTGATTTATGAAATGCTGAAAAAAGACAGCCAAAAAACATTAGTGGCGGGTAATATTGGAACAGTTGCCAGCGAAGTCGCTGCAAATGCAGCTGGCGATGAGTGGATCGTAACGGAACTCTCTTCTTTTCAGTTAATGGGAACAGTTGAGTTTAGACCTAAAATCAGCTTAATATTAAATATTTTTGATGCACATCTAGACTATCACCACACTCGTGATGAATATGAAAAAGCAAAGCAGAAAGTATTCGCACATCAACATGAAGATGACATCGCAGTAATTAACCTAGATGATCCATCGGTCGTAAAACTGGCAGAAGGTTCAAAAGCAAAAAAAGTGTTTTTCTCAGTGAAAGAGCCAGTAGAACATGGTGCGTTTATTCAACATGGTGCAATTTACTACAAGAATGAACATATCATTGATGTAAAGGATGTTGTCCTTCCTGGTGAGCATAACCAAGAAAACATTCTGGCAGCTATTTGTGTTGTGAAAAATGCAGGCTGCTCAAATGAAGCAATCGTACACGTTCTCACGACATTTAGTGGAGTGAAGCATCGTCTGCAGTTTGTAGATACAATTCAAAGTCGGAAATTTTATAACGATAGTAAAGCAACCAATATTTTGGCAACAAGTAAAGCATTGTCAGCCTTCGAACAACCGACCATTTTATTAGCAGGTGGACTTGATCGCGGCAATGAATTTGATGAATTGAAACCTTTCATGAAAAATGTAAAAGGAATTATCACATTTGGTGAGACTGCACCTAAGTTTGTGAAGCTTGGTGAAGAGCTTGGAATACATCACGTAAAACATGTCGATAATGTTGAACAAGCAGTACCTGCGGCGTTTAACATATCTGAAGAAGAAGACGTGATTTTATTATCTCCGGCTTGTGCAAGCTGGGATCAACATAAAACATTTGAAGAACGTGGAGACATGTTTGTAAACGCCGTGCATATGCTTAAATAAGGGCTTGTCTCTCATATGACTGACAGCCCAAATGAAATTATGCTTGGGGTGTCGGTCTCTTGACGAATAAGAAAACTTCTCCGGATTTTTTGCTTGTTGTCATTACGTTACTTTTATTGACGATTGGTTTAATTATGGTGTACAGCGCTAGTGCTGTGTGGGCATCGTATAAATTTGATGATTCGTTTTATTTTGCAAAAAGACAGCTTTTGTTTGCCGGAATCGGAGTTATCGCAATGTTTTTCATTATGCGAGTCGATTATTGGACGTGGCGGACTTGGTCAAAGATATTGATTGCTGTTTGTTTTCTCCTTTTGCTGCTTGTACTCATTCCTGGTATCGGTATGGAGAGAAATGGATCAAGAAGCTGGATCGGTGTCGGTGCGTTTAGTATTCAGCCCTCTGAATTTATGAAGCTTGCGATGATTGCGTTTCTTGCAAAATTCTTATCTGAAAAACAAAAAAATATCACATCCTTTCGCAAAGGTTTTGCCCCAGCTTTAGGCATTGTATTTTCTGCATTTGCCATCATTATGCTTCAGCCGGATCTGGGAACAGGAACGGTGATGGTTGGAACCTGTATTATTATGATATTTGTTTCAGGTGCGAGAATTGCTCACTTTATATTTCTCGGTCTTATAGGACTCAGCGGGTTTGCTGCACTTGTCTTATCAGCACCCTACCGAATAAAACGAATTACATCGTACTTAAATCCTTGGGAAGATCCGCTAGGCAGTGGGTTTCAAATTATTCAATCCTTATACGCTGTTGGTCCAGGTGGTCTGTTCGGAATGGGACTTGGTCAAAGTAGACAAAAATTCTTCTATTTACCTGAGCCCCAAACGGACTTCATCTTTGCGATATTGTCTGAAGAGCTTGGCTTTATAGGGGGATCACTCATTTTACTCCTCTTTAGTGTTCTATTATGGAGAGGCATACGAATAGCACTTGGAGCCCCAGATTTATATGGAAGTTTCCTGGCAGTTGGTATTATTTCAATGGTTGCCATTCAAGTAATGATTAACATCGCAGTTGTCACTGGACTTATTCCTGTGACAGGTATCACGCTCCCATTCCTTAGTTATGGCGGCTCATCACTGACATTAATGCTGATGGCGATTGGCGTACTTTTGAATGTAAGCAGGTACGCAAGATATTAACGTGCTGAAGCTCATGAAACCATGTTGACGTTTATTTTGCAAAAGTACAAAAAAATGATTTGAAGAGTGAAAATGACAGTTTTTGTTTCGAAAACGTGTTTTTTGACTCTTCTTTACAGGTTTTAACGGAGCCCTGTTGTTTAAAACAGGGTTTATACTTTGTTCAGAGCAGAAAAAAATTGAGGGGAAATGGTATAATGCGTATAGTAATCAGTGGAGGCGGAACAGGCGGACATATTTATCCGGCCTTAGCCTTTATTAAAGAAGTGAAAAGACTGCATCCTGATGTGGAATTTTTATATATCGGTACTGAAAATGGACTTGAAAAGAAAATTGTAGAAAGAGAAAATATCCCTTTCAAGGCGATAGAAATTTCAGGTTTTAAACGAAAGCTTTCCTTTGATAACGTCAAAACGGTGATGAGATTTTTGAAAGGCGTTCAAAAAAGCAAATCTTACTTAAAAGAATTCAAGCCTGATGCGGTCATTGGAACAGGCGGTTATGTGTGTGGGCCTGTAGTTTATGCGGCTTCTAAGCTGAAGATCCCGACTATTATACACGAACAAAACAGCCTGCCTGGTATTACAAATAAGTTCCTAGCGAGATATGTTAATAAAGTAGCCATCTGCTTTGACGAAGCAAAGGCACATTTTCCTTCTGAAAAGGTTGTATTTACGGGAAACCCTAGAGCCTCTGAAGTCGTCTCTATAAAAGAGGGGAAATCTCTTAAAGAATTTGGGCTCGATGAACAGAAAAAAACGGTTCTTATTTTCGGCGGGAGCCGAGGTGCTGCTCCTATCAATAGAGCAGTGATCGAAATGCAAGATGATTTAAAGGATAAAAACTACCAGCTTTTATATATCACAGGTGAGGTTCATTATGAAAAAGTGTTGAATGAGCTAAAGGAAAAAGGTGCAGCACCTAATATGATCACAAAACCTTTCTTGCATCAAATGCCGGAGTACCTGAAATCGATCGATGTGATAGTTGCAAGAGCGGGAGCTACAACAATTGCTGAAGTAACGGCTCTTGGAATCCCAACCATTTTTATTCCGAGCCCATACGTGACGGCAAATCATCAGGAAATCAATGCAAGATCACTTGAAAAACATGAGGCTGCGATTGTTTTAAGAGAATCAGAGCTTTCAGGAGATCGTCTGCTGCATGCAATTGATGAAATTGCCGGTAATGAAGAAAAACTCAACCAAATGAGCCGTCTAACGAAAGAACTCGGAGTACCAGATGCGGCTGCACGTTTATATAATGTGTTAAAAGAAATTACGACTACATGATGGAATGATATTAGGTAAGGCGGAGGGTAATATGGAGAACTTGAAGAATGAATTATTAGAAGCGCAAGTTGGTAAAGTACTTGAAAATGAGCCGCTTGCTAATCATACAACAATGAAAATAGGCGGACCAGCAGATCTTTTGATCATCCCAAAAGATATCGATGCAGTTAAAACGATCATGGATCAGGTGAAAAAACACCATACGAATTGGACGGTCATTGGAAGAGGATCGAATTTACTTGTACTTGATAAAGGAATTCGTGGAGTTGTCCTAAAGCTAGGTGCTGGACTGGATCACCTAACTGTAAATGATGAAGAAATTACAGTTGGCGGCGGCTATTCTGTCGTAAGGCTCGCGACATCTCTTAGTAAGCAGGGTCTTTCAGGGTTGGAATTCGCAGCTGGTATTCCAGGGTCTATTGGAGGCGCTGTTTATATGAACGCAGGTGCACATGGATCTGATATCAGTAAGATTCTTGTGAAAGCTAGAATCTTATTTGAAGATGGAAGCATCGAGTGGCTCACAAATGAACAGATGAATTTCAGCTATCGAACATCAGTCCTTCAAAAGGAACGACCTGGCATTGTTCTCGAAGCCGTGTTTAAGCTCAAACAGGATGATCGCGAAAAACTCACAAAGAAAATGCAGCAAAATAAAGATTATCGTAAAGAAACCCAGCCTTATAACCGGCCATGTGCTGGCAGTATTTTTCGAAATCCGCTGCCTGAATATGCAGGACAGCTTGTAGAAAAAGCGAATTTAAAAGGATACCAAATCGGCGGAGCTAGAATTTCTGATATGCACGGCAACTTTATAGTCAACGCTGGTGGAGCTACTGCTCAAGACGTGCTGGACTTAATTCAGTACATCCAAAAGAAAATTAAAGAAGACTACAACGTAGATATGCATACAGAGGTAGAAATTATCGGTGAAGAAAATTAACAGCTAGTTTTTATGAATGATGGCATCACAGGAAAACAAACGGCATGAAAGAATGCCGTTTGTTTTCTCATCAAAATGATGACCCAAAGGTGTGGACAAGCAGCTTTGAATGAGGTGAAGAGTATATATGCGGCCTGATCATGAAAATGAAAAGATCGTCAATATAGAAGAGCGAATTCCTAAAATTAAAGAACAAAGGAAGCAAAAAGCGAATCGTAGACTGATCTCTTTTATACTACTGTTTTTTATCATGGTTTTAATTATTATTTATTTGCAAACACCAATCAGCAAAATTTCTTCTTTAACCATCACAGGTAACGAGCATGTCTCTACAAAACAGCTTGTTAAACTTTCACAAATTAAAGAAGGCGAAACAGAGTTTTGGAATTTAAATAAAGATATAACAGCAGATCATATTAAACAAAATAAACTGATTAAAAGCGTTAGGATCAAAAAACATTTCCCAAATAAGGTCAGTATTGCTGTCAAAGAATATGCAAATATTGCGTATCTTCAAAAGGGAAATCTATATTATGAGCTTCTTGAAAATGGGACCGCTTTACCAGAAGAAGTTACACCGAGTCATGCAGGACCTATTTTTGTCGATTGGGACAATAAGGAGAAGCTGAAGCAAACCGTTAGATCTTTAAATCAGCTGCCAGCCTCTATTCAGGAACTCATCTCAGAAGTATATTATGTGCCGACAAATTCAAACCAGTGGCTAGTTAAATTTTATATGAATGACGGAAACACTGTGATTGCATCAATTAAAACATTCGGTGATAAAATGAAAACCTATCCAGCCATTGTAAAAGAACTTTCGTCTTCTGAAAAAGGCACAATCCATATGGAAGTCGCTACGTATTTTGAAGCGTTTAAATCTAAGAAAAAGGAAGATGAGCGTTGAGAGGCAAAACAGTTATATTCTCAATTGTCATGCTTGTTCTTGGTTTTCTGATTTCTTTTTCATACCAATATACAAAGCAGCATCAGGCAGATGTCATTCGAACCGAGCAATGGAAAAAAGAATACTCTCTGAAAAGTCAGCTCACAAAGCAAGAAAAGGCGAATCAGAAACTCGAAAAAGAATTATATAGTCTTCAATCAAAGGTTCAAGCGACAGAGTCCAATTTGAAAAATGAAAAAGAGCAGTATTTTAATGTACTGGAAGATGTTGAGAAATACAGAATGTTTACAGGAGAGATTGGTGTAAAAGGAAAAGGGGTCAAAGTATCTCTTGAAGATGCATCTTATATCCCGAGTGGACAAAATGTCAATAATTACATTGTGCATGAGAGCCACATTTTTCATGTGATAAACGAACTATTTATATCAGGGGCTTCTGCTGTATCTATTAATGGGCAAAGAATCACACACCAATCATACATACATTGTAACGGTCCAGTTGTCACAGTTGATGGTGTTCAGCATCCAGCACCATTTGTCATTTCTGGTATTGGAGATCCGGCTGTGTTAATACCTGCTTTAAATATTGCAGGAGGAGTGGTCGATCAGCTGACAAGTGATCACATTTCAATGACGATTGAGAAAACGGATATTCGTATGAACCCTCTTTTAAGAAACAAAGATTAAAAGTGAAAAGGTGAGTGGTGTTGAGGAAAAAGAAGCCTTTACTTAGTTTAACAGCTTTAATGATCATATTTGGCATCATGGTCTCCATCCAGTTTAATTCTTTACAAAAGCCCAAAGTTCGTGATACTCGTGATGTTTGGGAACTGAGAGAGGATTTATCTGCATCTAAAAGTAAGGAATTGGATTTGCTCAAAGAAATTGATAAATACGACGAGATGCTAAAAAAATATGGTCATCAAGGAGATCAATCAAAAGAAGCACAATTAACAAAAACGTTAAAAGATTTAAAAGAAAAGGCTGGTTTTACAGAAGTGGAAGGGGAGGGGATTGAAATTGAAATTTCTCAGCTTTTTTCAAAGGACCTTACCGGAGAAGAAGTGAAAAATATCCCGCCTGATCTTCTGAAAAAGTTAATTAATGAAGCCAATATGTTTGGGGCAAAACATATTTCCATCAATGATCGCCGTGTAATTAATACAAGTGTGATTCGAGATATTAATGGCACGACAAAAATAGATGGTTACAGCTTAGATAGTGATGAAGTCACCATTAAAATGATTAGTGAGCAGGCCGACAAATTATACAGCCGTTTAAATGTATCAGATATTGGTGATTTGTTTGCTCAGGAAAACTTCAGCTTGAGTATGAGCCAGCCGAAGAAAAAAATCCATTTAAAAGCATATGACGGTGCAATTCAAGTAAACGAATTGAAGCCTCTTGAAGATGTAAAGGAGGGAAAATCTTAATGTGGCTTCCTGTACTTGGCTTAATCATAGGAGTTGCGATCGGTTTCTTAACAAATTTTACGATACCGAATGAGTATTCTAATTATCTTTCCCTCGCTGTACTTGCTGCGCTTGATACATTGATTGGTGGAATCCGGGCACATCTGCAAGGGGCATACGATGAACTAGTGTTTGTATCAGGCTTCTTCTTTAATATTATACTCGCAATAAGTTTAGCTTTTCTGGGCGTCCATCTTGGTGTAGACTTGTACTTAGTCGGAATGTTTGCATTCGGCGTTAGATTGTTTCAAAATATAGCAGTTATCAGAAGAATTCTACTAACAAAATGGACAATTTCAAGAGAAAAAAAGAAAAAAAGTGAGTCATAAAAAAGGATATACATATGATGTAACGAATATTTTCAGTAATCCTAATAAAAAATGTTGATTTTTTAAGTTTTGTTACACACTTGTAAAAACACATTCATTGTATTGTTGTTCAGCAAATAATAGAATAGAAAGTATTGATATGTGAGGAGGTGCCATAGAATGAACAACAATGAAATTTACGTCAGCCTTGACATCGGTACATCCAATATAAAAGTCATCGTCGGAGAAATGGCGGATGATTCGCTTAACATTATAGGTGTTGGAAATGTCCCTTCAGAGGGGTTAAAAAAAGGATCGATTGTTGATATAGATGAGACAGTTCATTCTATTAGACAAGCATTTGAACAGGCTGAGAGAATGGTAGGATTTCCTTTACAAAAGGCTATTGTCGGAATTAACGGAAACCACATTCATATTCAGAATACGAGCGGCGTGGTCGCAGTATCTAGTGAAAACAAAGAAATACATGCTGAAGATGTGAGACGTGTCTTAGATGCAGCACAAGTAGTATCTATTCCTCAAGAACATCTCGTCGTAGACGTGATTCCGAGACAATTTATCGTCGACGGAAGAGATGAGATCACAGATCCGAAAAAAATGCTTGGTGTTCGGCTAGAGGTGGAAGGATCGTTAATTACAGGTTCTAAAACGATTCTACATAACTGGCTCCGATGTGTAGAAAGAGCTGGAATTGAAATTATGGATATTTGCTTGCAGCCAATCGCATCGGGCTCAGCAGCATTATCGAAAGATGAAAAAAATCTCGGGGTAGCTCTTGTCGATATTGGCGGCGGATCTACAACGATTTCCGTATTTGAAAACGGGCATCTCTATTCTACTCACAGTATCCCTTTGGGCGGAGAGAACATTACAAAAGATTTGTCTATAGGACTTAGAACTTCCACTGAAGAAGCTGAACGAATCAAAAAACAATTTGGGCATGCGTTTTATGATGAGGCATCGACTGAGGAGACATTTGAAGTTTCTGTGATCGGTACCGATCAAAAACAAACGTATACACAACTTGATGCGGCTAACATTATTGAAGCGCGGCTGGAGGAAATCCTGCTCTTTGTGGCAGAGGAATTAAGAAATATGGGTGTCCATGATTTGCCTGGTGGATTCGTTCTAACAGGTGGACAGGCAGCCATACCAGGTATCCTTTCTCTTGCACAAACGGTCTTGCAAAACAATGTCAGGATTGCAAGTCCGAATTATATCGGGGTGAGAGAGCCTCAATATATGACAGGAGTGGGTCTGATCCACTTTGCTTATCGCAATGCAAAGATTCAGGGCAGACAGGTTGGATTCCAAATGCCAGATGAGGCGTTTCATGAAGTAGGCGCATCCATGGAGCCGGTTTCTTCTGCACCACAAGTGAAAGAAGCGCAGCCAAGACCGAAAGTAAAACAAAAAGCACAACAAGAGACAAATAAAAAACCGGGCAAAATGAAAAAACTATTTAATATGTTCTGGGAATAGAATTAGATTTTCGACGGATTAGGAGGATTCAGCATGTTGGAGTTTGAAACAAATATAGACGGCCTAGCATCAATTAAAGTAATCGGAGTAGGTGGCGGCGGGAATAACGCTGTCAACCGAATGATCGAAAATGACGTACAAGGTGTCGATTTTATTGCAGTCAATACAGATGCACAGGCGTTAAATCTATCAAAAGCAGAAACTAAAATGCAAATCGGTGCTAAGCTGACAAGAGGGCTTGGAGCAGGTGCGAATCCTGAGGTCGGTAAGAAGGCTGCTGAGGAAAGCAAAGAGCAGATTGAAGAAGTACTAAAAGGCGCAGACATGGTCTTCGTTACAGCTGGTATGGGCGGTGGAACTGGTACGGGTGCTGCACCTGTCATTGCAAAAATCGCTAAAGATTCTGGTGCATTGACAGTTGGAGTCGTGACTCGTCCTTTCACATTTGAAGGAAGAAAGCGTCAGCTTCAAGCAGTTGAAGGAATTGCTTCTATGAAAGAAGCAGTTGACACATTAATCGTGATTCCAAACGATCGCTTGCTTGAAATTGTTGATAAAAACACGCCAATGCTGGAAGCATTCCGCGCGGCAGATAACGTGCTTAGACAAGGTGTTCAAGGGATTTCCGATTTAATTGCAACACCAGGTCTGATTAACCTTGACTTTGCTGACGTGAAAACAATCATGTCCAATAAAGGTTCGGCTCTTATGGGTATTGGTGTTGCAACAGGTGAAAACCGTGCTGCTGAAGCAGCGAAGAAAGCCATTTCTTCACCACTTCTAGAAACAGCGATCGATGGTGCTCAAGGCGTCATCATGAACATTACGGGTGGCACGAACCTAAGTCTTTATGAAGTGCAAGAAGCAGCGGATATTGTGGCTTCTGCATCTGATGAAGATGTAAACATGATTTTCGGGTCTGTCATCAATGATAACTTGAAGGATGAAATTGTGGTGACTGTGATCGCAACTGGATTTATTGAGCAAGAGCCAGAAGTGACAAAACCACAAAGAAATCCACTAGGACAAGGATTAAAGCAAAATCAATCCATTCCTCAAAAACGTGAAGTAAAACGTGAGGAACATCAGCAGCCATCATCTCAGCCGAGACAAAATACACAATCAAGTGATGACACGCTGGACATTCCAACGTTCTTACGCAACCGCAATAAACGCTAATCGAGTATAGCTTAACCCCTTCCATTGGAAGGGGTTTTTTCATGTCTCAACGTATAAGGGGACTCTAATCAAAAAGTCTTAAATGTGTGAGAGCCACTTCATCTTTCATATGTAATTTGACTTAAGGTGATTAAGAAAAAAGAATCATTTTTAACCCCTCTTACAAAAAACGACAAGATGATGAACTTTATTTGACTACATTAAAAAGAACACCATGAATCTTGTCATGAACAAAAGAAGGAAAGGAGTGAGACATATACTCTGTTTGGCCATTTGAGGAGGAGGGATTTGATTGAAATTGAAGTTTCGCAAGACCGCCGGCTATCGTTTGATGAGTCTTATGGTGATTGGTACTTTAACGATGACAAGCTTTGGGATGGTTCAAGCAAAATCGACTTCTACCTCATATCAGGAGGAAGCTGTTTCCTCTAAGACAACAAAAGCAAAGATCTCATCAAGATTAATGAAGCAGTTTCAGCAGGATGACAAGGTGACCTTTTTAATCAAAATGAAGGAGCAAACAAATACGCAAAAAGTGGCGAAGGAAGCTGTGTCCAGAGCCAAAAAACAGAAATTAACAGCGGCTAAAACGCAGTACACAAAAAGATCAGCTGTCGTATCAGAATTAAGAGCAACGTCTGAGGAGACGCAGCAAGCGCTGCTTACGTATTTACAAAAGGAACAAAAGAAAAAGCAAGTGAAGGAGATTCATTCGTACTATATTGTGAATGGTCTAGCGGTGACGGGAACGAAAGAAGTCATGGAAAAGGTGGCTTCCTTCCCAGAAGTAGATCAAGTGCTGCCGAATGAAACCCGTCAAATTCATCGCCCCGTTGATTTGAAGACGTCTAAGCAGAAAAAACAAATGAAAGCAGTAGATGGAGTCGAGTGGAACATTTCTCAGGTTCATGCTCCAGAAGCGTGGGCTTTAGGCTATGACGGTACTGGTACTGTTGTGGCAAGTATTGATACAGGAGTGGAATGGGATCATCCTGCTTTAAAGGAAAAATACCGCGGATTTGATCCAGCACACCCGAATGATCCATCTCATGAATTCAATTGGTACGATGCTACAACAGGATCTGAAGCGCCATACGACGATTTAGAGCATGGTACACATGTGACGGGAACGATGGTTGGCTCTGAGCCAGATGGAAAGAATCAAATCGGAGTCGCACCAGGCGCAAAATGGGTTGCGGTGAAAGCTTTCTCAGAAGATGGTGGTACAGATGCTGATCTGCTTGACGCAGGAGAGTGGATTTTAGCACCAAAAGATGAGGACGGAAACCCACATCCAGAAAAGGCACCAGATGTCGTCAATAATTCTTGGGGCGGTGGGCCTGGTCTTGATGATTGGTATAAAGATGTGGTCAATGCTTGGAGAGCGGCGGACATCTTCCCAGAGTTTTCAGCTGGCAATACCGATTTATTTAACCCTGGTGGTGAGGGATCAATTGCAAATCCTGCGAACTATCAGGAGGCCTTTGCAACGGGTGCAACGGATCAAGACAACAAATTGGGGTCTTTCTCGCTGCAAGGTCCGTCTCCATATGGCGTCATGAAACCAGATATTGCGGCCCCAGGGGTAAACATTCGTTCATCTATTCCTGGGAAAGGGTATGAGGACGGCTGGAATGGGACGTCGATGGCTGGTCCGCATGTTTCAGCTGTTGTGGCTCTTCTTCGCCAAGTACAGTCAGATCTTTCTGTTGAAGAGATTGAACAAATTCTCATTGATACAGCAAAGCCGTTGACTGATCAGCAATTCCCGGAATCCCCTAACAATGGCTATGGGGCAGGTTTAGTTGATGCAAAAGAGGCAATTACGGCATTAACAGATGGAATTGGCACGATTGAAGGACAGGTGACAAACGAAGATGTTAATTTAGGTGATATGAAAATAACAGATCAAGCCCTGACTCAAAAAGAAAAGGCTGTACATCCACATAAGAAGCCTGCAAAAACAAAAGAATTGAAAAAGGAAAAAAATCTTGATGCTCCGTCCATCAAAGCTCTTCCTATGAAAGCGGAAATCAGTGTTCTTGAAAGCGGAAAATCAACTTACACAGATGAAGCGACAGGGAGATATCAGCTTACTCACAGTGCAGGGGAATTCACGGTGAAAGCGGAAGCTTACGGGTTTGAATCACGCAAACAAACAGTCAATATTTCTTCAAATGAAACGGCTGAGGCAAATTTCGCCTTACAGCCACTAAAGAAACGAACGATATCCGGTACAATTGTCAATGAAGCAACGGGTGAAAAAGTAAAGGATGCCACGGTTTATCTTGTAGAGGATGCGAAAATTAAGCCGGTGAAAACAGATGAAGATGGCGAATTTTCTCTAGAGGCATTGAGCGGTGTCTATACCGTCAAAGTATTTGTGAAAGGGTTTAAAGGATATTCTTTTACAGCAGATGTGACAGAAAAGCCGGTTGAAAAAGCCATTCAGCTAGAGCCATTCATCGGTTTTGCTGGTGAAATTGGCTACGATGACGGAACAGCTGAAAATGCGCGAGCCTTCTATGATCCTGGCAATGGCTGGGCTGTGAAGTTTTCGTTAGAAAAGGGGAAGAAACAAGCGCAACTCACAGGAGGGCTTTTCCGTTTCTGGTCATCAGAGTGGCCAGCTCCTGGCGGGAATGAATTTGCGGTTGAAGTGTATGATGCTTCTGGGAAGAATGGAGCTCCAGGGGAGAAAATTGCAGGACCTCTAAAAGCGAATGCGCTGCGTAATGGTGAATGGACAAAAGTAGATTTAGAAGATCAAGCCATTACGGTGGATGGAGATTTCTATCTTGTCTATATTCAAACGAAAAAGAATACGGAGTCTCCAGGACTTGCAACGGACGAAGATGGTCCAAATGCTGAAAGAAGCTGGCAGCTGACAAGCGGTGCTTTTTCTCCTTCTCCAAAAGAAGAAGGGAATTATATGATTCGGGCGCTTGTTGACTATGAAGCAGATGTGCCAGAGATTATATCTCCGAAGGCCGGAACCATTTCGAACAAAGGTGAACTGGAGATTGAAGGTAAAGCCTCCCCTGGGCTTGATGTAGCGATTTATCAAAACGATGAAGAGATTACCAAAGTGAAAGCAGGTCAGTCAGGCGCTTTCAAAGAAAAGGTCACAGTTTCAAGTGGAGAGCATGTATTCACGGCTGCGACTGTTACGGATAAAGGCGCAACGAAACGATCAAAACCAGTAAAGGTCATCATTGATCAAACAGCTCCAGCACTCACCATAGATACACCTAAAAAAGGGGGGAAGTCTAATAAAGAATCACTCACTGTAGAAGGAAAGGTCACAGATGATCATCTTGATCAAGTCACTGTAAATGGAAAAAAGGCAACCGTAAAAGATGGAAAATATTCCGCAAGAATACTGCTTGAGAACGGGAAAAATACAATAAAAGTAACAGCGAAAGATGCAGCAGGAAACAAAACGACTAAAAAAGTCGATATCGATGTCCAATACGAGGCACCTGAAATTTCTAAGCTGACTCCAGCAGAGAATGTCCATCTATCATCAGGAGAGTCTGTTAAAATTTCATTTAACAGCAGGGAAAAGCTAGACGCAACGTTTGTTATTCACATGCCGCTGACAAACGCGAGATCAAAGCTTCAAAATACAACAGAGCTGCCGCTTCGCGAAGTATCTAGCGGAACATATGAAGGCTACTGGACAGCTACTTCTACCGCCAAAGCAAAAGGTGCGGTCATTGAAGTAATTGTGCGAGATGATTATGGAAATGTCACAAGACAAAAGGCTTCAGGCACATTAAACATCAATGAAAAGTAACTTAAACAAAAGACACGATTTCCAGGAGCGTGTCTTTTTTTTCGAGCAATTGTTTGAAAGCTTGTCCAGAAGAACACTCTCTTGCTTGGCGCTCTCATTCCTCGACAAAAACAATAACAATCCACCAAAAGTTCTCTATCATCCCCAACAAGAATTGACAGACTTCCATCTCTTGACTGTTTTATACTGGTACAAACAAGTGCAAGTACTGCTTTTGATTCTTTGTTTCAGATGAAAGGAGCAGAAGGTGGTCATTTATTTAGATGTGATCTGGCTGTTAAACTTTTGTTTTGATCTATTGCTTCTCTTACTCACTGCATTTATTCTCAAACGACAAGTAAAAAAAAGGCGATATATGTTAGGAGCTCTCATTGGATCGAGCATTGTTCTCTTGCTCTTTACACCATTTGCAATGGTTGTGTCACACCCTTTAGGCAAACTATTTTTTTCTGTCTTCATCGTTCTTGCAACCTTTGGTTTTCAAAGATTTCGTTCCTTTTTTCAAAATCTGTTTGCTTTTTACTTTGTAACATTTTTGATGGGAGGAGGCATGATCGGGGTTCATTCGTTTTTGCAAACCAACACAGTGATCCAAGATGGCCTGCTCATTTCACAAAATGATGGCTTTGGTGATCCCATTAGCTGGCTTTTTGTTTTAACCGGCTTTCCTGCAATATGGCTGTTTTCAAAGAAAAGATTAGGAGAGGTTGGTGCGAAAAAAAGACAGTATGATGAACAAGTGCTTGTAGAGATACACATTCACGGGGAGACCATCCGCTTAAATGGACTCGTCGATTCTGGCAATCAGCTGTATGATCCTATGACAAAAACACCTGTCATGATCGTCCAGGCCGATCAGCTAACGGCCATTTGCGGAGAGCCATTTATAGAGCTCATGAAACAGTCTCATCCTGTTGAAGTGATGCAAAAGATCGATGATCAATTTCCCCTTCTTGATCGATTAAGACTTGTTCCATATCGAGCAGTCGGTCATGATCACGGTTTTCTACTATGCCTAAAACCAGATACTGTTGTCATTTATTCAAAGACGCATATGATTCAGCCGGCCAAGTGTTTTGTAGGGTTGAGTCTGAGCGGTTTATCAGCAGATCAGGAATTTCAATCCATCATTCATCCAGATATGTTAGACGGGAAAATCATCCAGGGGGTGTCGTAGTTTTTTGGTGATGTCTTTTATCTTACGAGGTCAACTTGACATTTAGAAGGGAGAAGAAGATGAAAAAATTAAAATTTAAACTCACTTACTACTGGTATAAACTCCTCATGAAGCTAGGTCTAAAGAGTGATGAAATTTATTATATTGGAGGAAGTGAAGCGCTGCCGCCTCCATTATCAAAGGATGAAGAGCAGGAACTGCTTGTCAAATTACCAAAAGGTGATCAAACCGCAAGGGCGATTCTGATCGAAAGAAATTTGCGTTTAGTCGTTTACATCGCAAGGAAATTTGAAAACACAGGTATTAATATCGAGGATTTAATTAGTATCGGAACCATTGGCCTGATCAAAGCAGTCAATACATTTAACCCTGAAAAAAAGATCAAGCTGGCAACATATGCTTCGAGATGTATTGAAAATGAGATTCTGATGTACTTGAGGCGAAATAATAAAATCCGTTCAGAAGTCTCGTTTGATGAACCGCTCAACATTGATTGGGACGGAAATGAACTGCTTTTATCAGACGTACTTGGAACAGATGATGATATTATCACGCGGGATATTGAAGCAAATGTAGATAAAAAACTGCTGAAAAAAGCGCTGGAGCAATTAAATGACCGCGAAAAGCAGATCATGGAACTGAGATTTGGCTTGGTCGGCGGTGAGGAAAAAACCCAAAAAGATGTCGCTGACATGCTTGGGATTTCCCAGTCGTATATTTCGAGGCTTGAAAAAAGAATCATTAAACGATTACAAAAAGAATTTAATAAAATGGTCTAAAAAAATTTTTTGAAAGCTCGATCCCTGTACTGCCAAAGGGATAACCATTTTTTCACATGATTCTCGTCATCGCTCGTGCATATTTTTCCATCCCAAGGAGATACTGAACTTTGTACAACAGCTCCTGTAGGGAGGGAAAAAAGTGTCCAGAAATAAAGTGGAAATCTGCGGAGTCGACACCTCCAAACTGCCTGTTCTGAAAAACGACGAGATGAGAAAATTGTTCAGACAGCTGCAAGATGAGGGTGACGATACAGCAAGAGAAAAGCTAGTCAATGGCAATTTACGGTTGGTTTTAAGTGTGATTCAGCGTTTTAACAACAGAGGCGAGTATGTCGATGATCTCTTCCAAGTAGGCTGTATCGGATTAATGAAATCAATTGATAATTTTGATTTAAGCCACAATGTCAGATTTTCAACTTATGCGGTTCCTATGATCATAGGAGAAATCCGTCGATACTTGCGTGATAACAACCCGATTCGGGTGTCTCGTTCACTAAGAGATATTGCCTATAAGGCACTTCAGGTCCGTGAGAGGCTGATTAGTGAGACAAGCAAGGAGCCAACAGCAGAAGACATTGCCAAAGTGCTCGAAGTGCCTCATGAGGAAATTGTCTTTGCCCTAGATGCGATTCAAGATCCTGTATCTTTGTTTGAACCGATCTATAATGACGGAGGAGATCCGATTTATGTGATGGATCAAATTAGTGATGAACGGAACAAAGACACACAATGGGTGGAAGAATTGGCCTTAAAAGAGGGCATGCGCAGATTGAACGACAGGGAAAAAATGATTCTTCGCAAACGCTTCTTCCAGGGCAAAACGCAAATGGAAGTCGCTGAAGAGATCGGGATTTCTCAAGCACAAGTCTCAAGGCTTGAAAAAGCAGCCATCAAACAAATGAATAAAAACATCTTTTAAAGCCGCCGCTTCATGTGCGGCTTTTTTCATTCTTGTGAGAGAACATGTCCCTAGTATTGACTCGGTTATTTTTTTCATTTAATCTGTTTTTAACAAATGTTATTTTAGATATCATTTGTTAGGGAACACTTAAGCGGAAAGAAGGGTTATTATGACATTCCATGATGAAAGAAGGCTGCTCATTAAGGTTGCGCATATGTATTATGAAGAAGGCGCCACTCAATCTAACATTGCAGAAGCTGTCGGGGTTAGCCGTTCGCTCATATCGAAATATTTGGCAAAAGCACGTGAAGCAGGAATCGTGGAAATCATTATTCATGATGAAGTCAATCAACAGTATGGATCGTTAGAAAGAAAGATAGAGCGTAAATATGGGCTGCGAGAAGTCGTCTGTGTGGAAACACTCAGCAAAGACACAACCAAAAGCCGAATCGGTGCCGCGGCAGCAAGCTTTTTATTAAAAGTGATGAAAGATGGTCAAGTCATCGGCTTTTCCTCAGGGACAACGCTGCATGAAATGGCGAAAGCGCTTACGTCTGTTCAGTACTATCCATCCGTGACATTTGTTCCGCTTGTCGGAGGTGTGGGAAATGAAGACGTCGATATCCATGCCAACTATATTATTGCGAGATGCACAGAGGCACTCAAATCTAAATGTGAGTTTTTACATGTACCCGTCATGCTTGATACGAAAGAAGCGAAGGAAGTACTGATTAGACAGCCGTCGATCAAAAAAGTGATTGAACTAGGAGAATCATCAAATATTGCGGTTGTCGGAATTGGCGGTGTTCCGCAGCATTCAACGATGGTGAAATCTTATATGACAAGCGGCGAAGAGGACATCCTTCAAGCGAAGGGTGTAGCAGGTGACATTTGCTATAACTTTATTGATCATCAAGGGGAAGTATATCCCCACCCATGGAACGACCGGGTGATGGGCATAAGCCCGCAAAAACTGAAAGAAATTCCGCTGGTCATAGGTGTCGCCGGAGGCGAAGAAAAAATTGAAGCGATCCGGGCGGCATTAGCAGGTGGATTAATTCATGTATTAATTACCGATGAACGAACTGGAGATGCCTTATTAAAGTAACTACCTAATATCATTAGGTAGTTTCAGCGTGTAGACAAACCCTCGCATTCGTTGTCAGTCCTGCGTGCCGGTGCTCATGAATGTCAAATTCGCTCCGCTCCGGTACTCGTCCTTCCTAGACTGCAAAGGTTTTCTATCACGCTGAAAAGAAGACAAAAGGCTAAAATGAAGATCATTTTAGCCCTTTGTCAACAATCTGTAACTACCTAATATCATTAGGTAGTTTTTTTTTTTTTGAGTCTAAAGACTCAAAAAGATTGAAAATTTTATCGATTTTAGCTTGACACAAAGTTGACACATCATATAAACTAAGTTCATAACAAATGATAAATAAAATAACAAATGTTACAAGAAAAAGATTTTTGTTAATTTTTATAACATTTGTTAAAAGTTTCAGATTATATTTCTAGCAATCTATTGAGAAGCAAGAAAACCTGAAAGGATGATTTAGATGTCAATCTATCAACAGTTGTTAGCTCGAGAACGCAGTGGAGATCCGATCAAAGTAGGGATTATTGGAGCAGGCCAAATGGGCTTTGGACTCATTTCACAAATTTCTAATATTCCAGGCATGATTGTCGCTGGTGTTTGTGATATTCACCTTAGTGCAGCAGAGAAGGCAGCAAATTTCTACAAGCAGCATGCGAAGCCGCATCAAATGGTTGTCACAAATGATTACAGAGAAGTGATTCAATCAGATTTCGTGGAAGTTGTAGTAGATGCAACAGGTGTCCCAGAGGTCGGAGCAAACATTTCTTTGGAAGCGCTTAATTCGAAAAAACATCTCGTTCTTTTAAATGTAGAAGTGGATATTACTATCGGTTTGGTCATGCATAAGTTATTCACAAATGCAGGGCTTGTTTACTCAGGATCAGCTGGAGATGAACCAGCAGCAACACTAGAATTATATGAATTTGCGAAAACAATGGGTCTTGAGGTGCTCGTTGCTGGGAAAGGAAAGAACAACCCATTCTTCCCAGAAGCAAATCCAGATACGTGTAAAGCCGAAGCAGATAGTAAACATATGAGTGCACATATGCTGGCTGCATTCCAGGACGGCACAAAAACAATGGCCGAAATGAACTTATTAAGTAATGCGACAGGGCTTCTGCCTGATAAAGTCGGTATGCACGGAGTCGAAGCGAATTTAGAGAATGTAGCAGATAAATTGAATCAAAAACAGCAAGGCGGCGTGCTGAATAACTTCGGAGTCGTTGAATATGTAAATGGACTTGCACCAGGCGTATTTGTCATCGTCAAGAGTGATCTTGAGCCAGTGGATGAAGAACTGCGCTACTTAAAAGTTGGAAAAGGTCCGCACTATACACTTTACCGTCCTTTCCACTTAGCGAGTCTTGAAACACCTGTCACCATCGCAAAAGCGGTCTTACAGCATGATTCATCCATCCACCCAATTGGTGTACCAGTGTCAGAAACAGTAGCTGTTGCGAAAAGAGAGATTAAAGCAGGGGAATCACTTGACGGAATTGGCGGGTACTCCGTAAGAGGTGTACTTGAAACACATCAAGACATGAAAACGAACGGCCACATTCCAATTGGCTTAATCAGCGGAAAAGTCGTAGCGAAAAAAGACATCAAATTAGGACAATTCCTGACTCATGATGATGTAGAACTTGATTCAAACACAACGGTCTGGAAGCTGCGTTCATTACAAGATCATTTATTTCAATCATAAGGGCGTGAAGCTATGGAAAAATTAGCAATCGTACTTTGTATCATTCTCATTGTGCAGTATGGGTTATCTTTTATTCAAATCAAGTACTACCGCAAGAGCATGGATTCACTTATTGATGACTACAAAGGGAAGCAAGGCTATCACTTGTTTTCGGGAATGGAACGGCGCAAAGTTGGCCCTGGAGCCATTGCGCTCATCATTGTGGATGAATCTTATATCATTCAAAAATGCCATGTGCTTGGCGGTGTGTCGATCTTATCTAAATTTAAAGAAGTTCCTTCATATGAAGGAAAGCATGTTGGTGCAGTGCTAGACGAGCACCATATGATGAAGCAGACATTGAAAAAACGCAAAAAGGGGCCAGCTGTCATGCACGCACTTTCCATGGCGGCTGAACAAGCACTTGTCTCGATTTCGAAAAAAAATATAACAAATGTGAACTAAAGAAAGGGGAGATGAAACATGGAATGGATTCAATGGTTTGGAGAGCACTTTATCGGAATGTTTGAAGCCGGCGGAAAGCAGTTCATGGGTCTTGTTACAGGCATCGTTCCAACGCTTGTTGTGTTACTTACTTTCACTTATGCTGTCATGAAGTTTATTGGAGAAGAGCGAGTGAATAGAGCGATCCAGTTTGCAGCGAAATATACGATTTTGCGCTACACGTTAATGCCGATCTTATCTGTTCTTATTTTGACAAACCCAATGGCTTATACGTTTGGCCGCTTCTTACCTGAAAAACAAAAACCAGCATTCTATGATTCAGCTGTTTCATTTGTTCATCCGGTGACATCACTGTTCCCGTATGCCAACGCAGGAGAACTGTTTGTCTACTTAGGGATTGCAAACGGGATTAAAGAAGCAGGATATTCAATGTCAGAACTTGCTGTTCGTTACTTCTTAGTCGGGATCGTCGTCATTTTACTTCGCGGTATTATTACTGAATGGATTACAAAATACTTAGCAGGAAAAATGAAAGCGAATTCACAATAGGGGAGGGTTAGACATGACAAACCACAAAGTATTTGTTGCAAAAGGTGCTGGCGGATGGGGAAAAGGCTTAGAGCTTGAACCGACTGGTAAAAGAAGAAAGGTTGTTTCCATTACAGGGGGAGGTATTCACCCAGTTGCTCGTAAAATTGCAGAAATGACAGGGACAGAAGCATGTGACGGCTTTAAAAACTCGATACCAGAAGATGAAATGATGTGTGTTGTCATTGACTGCGGTGGAACCGCGCGAATCGGACTTTATCCAATGAAGCGCATTCCAACTGTAGACGTTTTGGCTTCCTCTCCTTCTGGACCGCTTGCAAAACATATTACAGAGGATATCTTCGTATCAGGCGTAACAGAAAAGGATATTTCCTTTGCGGAAGCATCTGATGGTGAGGCGAAAGTAGAAGGTCAAGAAAACAGTGAGCCGATTGACAAGGAGAATTTCAAAGAAACCTATTCAAAACTGAAAGAGGAAAATCTCGAGCGTCAGGAAAAAGGTAATTTCCTGATGAGGTTCTCAAGAGGAATCGGAAAAGTCACCGGTACGTTCTACCAGGCCGGCCGTGATTCCGTTGATATGCTTTTGAAAAACATTATTCCATTCATGGCATTTGTCAGTATGTTAATTGGAATTATCAATTATACAAAAATTGGTGACTTGATTGCTCATTTTCTATCGCCACTGGCAGGATCTATATGGGGGCTCTTACTGCTCGTCGTGGTCTGTACATTGCCGTTCCTATCGCCTGTCTTAGGACCTGGAGCAGTCATTGCACAAGTTATCGGTGTTCTGATTGGTAGTCAAATTGCACTAGGGAATATCCCGCCTCAATTTGCACTCCCTGCACTATTTGCCATCAACGGTCAAGTAGGGTGTGATTTCATTCCAGTTGGGCTGTCACTTGGTGAAGCGAAGCCGGAAACGGTACAATATGGGGTACCAGCTGTTTTGTATAGCCGTCTCATTACAGGGGTTCTATCTGTTGTGATCGCATACGTTGCCAGCTTCGGTATGTATTAAACGTATTAAAGGAGGAATCGAGATACATGGTAACACAATCTGTCGTAAAAGAAATTGGGATCTTAGTCCCGCAATTTAAAGAAGATAAGCTGATTGTTTTATTTGGACCCGCAGCGCCGCAAGAATTAAGAGATATGTCCGTCATTCATGAGTTCGAACATTTAGAAGAAGAGCCGTTGAAACTGGGCGGTACCATTCAAGTGGGCGATCAAACGTACACGATCACAGCCCTCGGCAATAAAGCAAATGACAACTTTAAAGAACTCGGCCATATTTCGATCTACTTCCAAGAGCCGTTTGATGATGTATTACCGGGAGCTGTCTTTGCATCCCCGCACACGTTTCCTGATATAAAAGAAGGCGTACGAATTGAAATTTCGTAACGATAAAGAAAAGCTGTTCCGTAAAAGGAGCAGCTTTTTTTATGTGAGGTTTACCAGAAAGAGCAATTGCGATATGCTGTAAACATTCATTATTTGTTTATTCAGAATTTTTACTCAGGGGGAAATGATGGTGTCACTTGAATTGAAGGATGTTTCTTTAAAACGAAATGGGAAATGGCTGCTGCAATCTGTTGACTGGCAGGTGAACAAAGAGGAGCACTGGGTGCTTTACGGTTTAAATGGTGCGGGAAAAACCGCTTTATTAAATATGCTCTGCTCATATTACTTCCCCACGTCAGGTGAGATGACCGTGCTGGGACATGTCTTTGGCAAGGAGGCGCTTGGCGAAAAGCTCAGGAAGAAAATTGGCCTCATTTCTGCGGGACTTGAAAAGAAACTGCACAGAGACGACAATGCATTTGAAATTGTTCTCAGCGGGGCATTTGCATCTATCGGGCTTTATGAAACCCCGACAGATGAGATAAGAGAGAAAGCCATTGATCTATTAAAAGCATTTGGTTCATTCAAATATGCGAACCGGACATATGAAACACTCTCACAAGGAGAAAAGCAAAAAGTCCTGATTGCGAGGGCTTTAATGAATGATCCCAAGCTTCTGATTTTAGATGAGCCTGTGACGGGTCTTGATTTTTTAGCAAGAGAACAGGTGCTGGAGACCATCTCATTCATTGCTTCAAAGCCTGATGCGCCTACTTTACTTTATACGACCCATCATGCAGAAGAGATTTTGCCTGTTTTTCAGCACACCTTGTTATTAAAAGATGGGACTGTTTTTGATCAAGGAGAAACAAAAGAGATGATGACAAGCGATTTGCTTTCTTCCTTCTTTGAATGTCCGGTAGATGTGATGTGGAGAAATGGCCGTCCTCACTTAAGTAAATTGTAGATGAAAGAAACTATTGGTCTGTATCCCTGCTTTTCCATCATACATATTATAGTAGAAAACGAAAGGCGGGGAAGGACGGATGATCAGTATTTCTGAATTCCAAATCAAGGATGTCGTCGATGTGTCGAGCGGAAAAAAACTAGGCACCATTGGGGACATTGATATTAATGTCACGAGCGGTAAAATACAAGCGATCATTATCGGCGGTACAGGTAAAATGATGGGATTTTTCGGAAAAGAAGAGGAAATGATTGTGCCGTGGCGAAATATAGTAAAAATTGGCGAAGATGTGATTCTTGTCCGATTGTCTTCTTAAAATTCGTATAACTCCTCAATGAATCATTCAATGATCCTTAAAATAAGCTCTCCATTCTTAGCAAACAATGTCTTTTTCGGGTAAAAAGATTACGTTTTCATATCAATTTGAAAAAAAACCTGTAGAAAGGGCACATTTGAGTGTAATATTTAATGAATCCCACTAACTGTCTACGCATGTCTTGTGGTAAAATAGGAGCGAAATAAAGAGAGATGAATGAAAGGTGGGAGGGCAGCTTTGACACACAAATATGACCCCTTTCAGCAGAAATCACCTTATGCAATGACCATTCATGATTGGACGAACATGACATGTTCTGGTAAAGAGGTATTGGCCGGATTTACGACAAAAAATGGCGGCTTCAGCCTTTCTCCATATCAATCATTGAACACTGGACTCCATGTAGGAGATGATGCTTCTAGTGTCCAAATGAATCGTCAAGTCATAGCAGATGCTACTGCTGTGCCGCTCTCTGATTGGGTGTTTGCAGACCAAACACACGATGACCGCATCAAGAAAGTCACCAAGGAGCAAAGAGGAAGAGGAAGTCTTCATTATCATGAGGCACTGCCTGGAACAGACGGCTTATATACGTCTGAACCGAACATGATGCTCGCTCTTTGTTTCGCCGATTGCGTTCCGCTTTATTTTCTAGCTCCGCAAAATGGACTCATCGGAACAGCCCATGCCGGATGGAAAGGAACCGTCAAGCAAATTGGTGCAAAGATGGTAGATCTATGGGTCAACCAAGAAGGTGCCAAGATCGATCAAATACAAGTCGTCATTGGACCATCCATTGGCAGCTGCTGCTACATAGTCGATGACGTGGTCATGGATCAAGTGAAACAGCTTCCCTTTTCAACAGAGGATGTGTATTCCGAGATTTCACAAGGACAATATAAATTAGACTTAAAAACATTAAACAAAAACGTATTGCTTCATGCAGGGATGAAAGAAGAAAACATACATGTCAGTTCGATGTGCACAAGCTGCTGTGATCAGCTTTTCTTCTCGCACCGGCGTGATCAAGGGAAAACAGGACGTATGATGTCTTTTGTCGGGTTTAAGGAGGCATAAGTGCAATTGAATGTACGAGAGAATCTCAGACAAATAAATGAACAAATAAACGAAGCATGTAAAAGAGCCGGTCGGAACCCAGACGATGTATCAGTCGTCGCTGTCACAAAGTATGTCTCGATTGAGCGAGCACAAGAAGCCAAGGAAGCAGGAATTTTGCACTTTGGAGAAAATCGTGACCAAGGGTTACTTGAAAAACAAGCGGCCATAACCGATGAAAGCATTAGCTGGCACTTCATCGGCAGTTTACAAACACGAAAAGTAAAATCTGTCATTCAAACAATTGACTACTTACATTCGCTCGACAGGATGTCTCTTGCGAATGAAATTGAAAAAAGAGCGGATCACACGGTTCGCTGTTTTGTACAGGTAAACACATCGCTGGAGGAGTCAAAACACGGCTTACAAAGTGAAGACGTGATTCCATTTGTGAAGCAGCTCGCTGATTTCAAAAAGATTGAAATTGCTGGACTGATGACGATGGCTCCATTTACAGATGATCACACTGTGATACGAAACTGCTTTCAAACATTAAAAAATCTTCAAGAAGAAGTAAAACATCTTAACCAAGTAAATGCACCTTGTCAGCATTTATCGATGGGCATGTCAAATGATTTTGAAATCGCAATTGAAGAAGGTGCGACATTCGTTCGGATTGGCTCTTCACTTGTTGGAAATGAAACAGGAGGTGCGTGACATGAGCATAAAAAATAAGTTTAAAAGCTTTTTCACTCTCGACGATGAAGAGTATGAGTACGAATATATTGATGAAGAAAGAGAACCAGTCCAAGAAGAAAAAGGAACGAAGGACAAAGCGGCATTTCAAGAGCGTCCGCAGACTGGAAAACAAAATGTTGTCAGCTTGCAAAGCTTGCAAAAATCCTCTAAAGTGGTGTTAAGTGAGCCGCGTGTTTATGCAGAAGCGCAAGAGATTGCAGACCATATTAAAAACAGACGTGCAGTCGTCGTGAATTTGCAGCGCATTCAGCACGATCAAGCAAAGCGAATCATTGACTTCTTAAGCGGAACTGTTTATGCAATCGGTGGAGACATCCAGCGCATTGGCTCGAATATATTCCTCTGCACACCTGATAATGTGGATGTATCTGGCACAATATCAGAACTTTTGACAGAGGAAGAACCTCAGAGGTGGTAAATCATAGTGATTCTAAATTTCATTTTTAATATTTTAGGAACGGTATTAACGATTTACTCATTCGCGATTATTATTTACATCTTTATGTCATGGGTGCCATCTGCAAGAGAAACATCGATTGGCCGTTTTCTGACAAATATTTGCGAACCGTATTTAGAACCATTTCGTAAAATTATTCCGCCAATTGGCATGATTGACATCTCGCCAATTGTGGCATTGCTTGTGATTCGTTTTGCATCATCATATGGACTAACTGGTCTTTACAATATGATTGTACGCTTCATGTAGACAGGCTGCCGGGCTTGGCACTGCTAGGCTCTTTTACATAAGAGGGGAACAAAATGAGCGATATTTATCAACATTTTAGAAAAGACGAACAGCCATTTGTCGACCAAGTGTTAGGCTGGAAAAAAATCGCACTCGACCAGTATCGAATGAAATTAACAGACTTTCTTGATCCGCGTGAGCAGTTTATTACCGAGTCCGTCATCCAGCATGCTGATGAGCTTGGGATCATTTTTTTTGGCGGGTATGAAGGAGCGGAGCGCAAAAGAGCTCTCATTTATCCTGAATATTTAGAACCGGCTACTCAGGATGCTGAGCTGTCTTATTTTCAGGTGAATTATGCGAAAAAGTTTATTTCCTTAGAACACCCGAAGCTTCTCGGCTCACTGATTGGGACAGGCTTGAAGCGTCAAAAATTCGGAGATCTGTTATTTTCAGAGGAAGATGTGCAGTTTATTTGTACAAGTGATGTCGCTGATTTTGTGCGGGCGCAGCTGACGCATGTTGGCAGAGCCTCCGTTTCATTAGAGGAAATCACGCAGACAGATTTAAAACCGGTTATGAGCAAGACTGACATCAAAGAAGATACTATTTCTTCACTGCGGCTTGATGCGGTATGTGCTGCAATCAGCCGTCAGTCTCGGCAAAAGGCACAGCTTTTGGTCAAAAATGGGCTTGTCAAAGTTAACTGGAAAGTCACTGAGGACCCTTCCTTTACAATCGGCGAAGGCGATCAGCTCTCTGTACGGGGATTTGGCCGATTTAGCTTGAAAACGATTGATGGGAAGACCAAAAAAGATAAATTTAAAGTAACATTTGAGCTTCTGACATAACGAACTTGAATCTGGAGGTGGCGAGGTTGCCATTAACACCTAATGATATTCATAATAAAACGTTCACAAAAAGCTTTCGCGGCTATGATGAAGATGAAGTAAACGAGTTTTTAAGCCAAGTACGTAAAGATTACGAAATCGTGCTTCGCAAAAAGAACGAACTTGAAGAAAAAGTAAACGAGCTTGACGAAAGACTAGGTCATTTTGCGACAATTGAAGAGACATTAAACAAATCAATTCTTGTGGCGCAGGAAGCAGCAGAAGACGTCAAACGTCATTCTGATAAAGAAGCGAAATTGATTATTCGTGAAGCGGAGAAAAATGCAGATCGTATTATCAACGAAGCGCTATCAAAATCAAGAAAGATTGCGATGGAAATCGAAGAGCTGAAGAAACAGTCGAAGGTCTTTAGAACTCGCTTCCAAATGCTCATCGAAGCTCAGCTTGATCTTCTAAAAAATGACGATTGGGATCATTTACTGGAATATGAAGTTGACGCTGTCTTTGACGAAAAAGAATAAGCGCATCATCTTGACATGGCGTGCACATGTTGCATATAATACCATCATAAATTAACAAGAGATAAACGTTTGAAAGGGACACTCGCAGTTGTCATATGCGTAATAAAGCGAATCAGGGATGGTGGAAGCCTGACATTACGAGACGCTGCAATGAGATCACCCCTTTAGTTCCTTTTCTGAAATGAATGAGTAAGAAAAGGCGTCTGATCACGTTACGATTTTAGAGTGGATAAGCGGCTGTTTCATATCGCTTGTCTAAAAGGGTGGTACCGCGAGACAAGCCTTCTCGTCCCTTATGGGATGAGAGGGCTTTTTTTATTGTTTTTTAATCAGAATTTGCATATGGAGGAATGGGTATGAACTACAAAGACACCTTATTAATGCCGAAAACAGAATTCCCAATGAGAGGGAACTTGCCGAACAAAGAGCCTGAAATCCAAGAGGAGTGGGCAGAAAAAGACATCTATCAAATGGTTTTAGAGCGTACAAAAGGACGCCCAACCTTTATTTTGCATGATGGACCTCCATATGCGAATGGTGACATTCATATGGGGCACGCACTCAATAAAATCCTAAAAGATTTTATTGTCCGTTTTAAATCAATGAATGGGTTCCACGCACCGTACGTACCGGGCTGGGATACACACGGCTTGCCAATTGAAACAGCACTCACTAAAAATAAAAAAGTCAAACGTAAAGAAATGTCGACAGCTGAATTCCGTAAATTATGTGAAGAGTATGCTTGGAAGCAAATCGAGGGTCAGCGCAATCAATTTAAGCGATTAGGCGTAAGAGCAGACTGGGATAATCCATATGTCACGTTAAAGCCTGAGTACGAAGCGCAGCAAATTCTTGTCTTTGGAGAAATGGCGAAGAGAGGCTATATTTACAAAGGACTAAAGCCTGTTAACTGGTCTCCTTCAAGTGAGTCAGCACTTGCTGAAGCGGAAATTGAATATAAAGACAAACGTTCACCATCCATTTACGTTTCATTTAAAGTGAAAGATGGCAAAGGCGTACTTGAAAACGGCGAACAATTCATCATCTGGACAACAACCCCTTGGACACTTCCTGCAAACCTTGGGATTTGTGTTCATCCAAACCTAGAGTACAGCGTTCTTCAAGTGGGTGCTGAGCGATATGTTGTCGCATCTGAGCTAGTTGAACAAGTGGCAAAAACACTTGGCTTTGAAGAGTATGAAGTCGTGAAAACATTAAAAGGAAAAGAATTAGATACCATCGTTGCAGAGCATCCGATCTACGGCAGAGATTCTCTTGTCATGCTTGGCGACCACGTGACAACGGATGCAGGAACAGGCTGTGTTCACACAGCTCCAGGTCACGGGGAAGATGACTTTATTGTCAGTATGAAATACGGTCTTGATGTGCTATGTCCAGTAGACGAAAAAGGTGTGATGACAGAAGAAGCGCCTGGTTTTGAAGGATTATTCTACGAGGATGCCAATAAAGCGATCACAGAACAGCTTGAAGCAAAAGGCGCACTGAAAAAGCTCGACTTTATCACGCACTCTTACCCGCATGACTGGAGAACGAAAAAACCAACCATTTATCGTGCGACAGCTCAGTGGTTTGCATCGATTAAGGATTTCAGAGAAGCGCTATTAGACAATATTAAAGAAACGAAATGGGTTCCAGCATGGGGCGAAACACGCCTATTCAACATGGTGCGAGACAGAGGCGACTGGTGCATTTCAAGACAGCGTGTATGGGGCGTTCCAATTCCGGTCTTTTATGCGGAAAATGGCGAGCCGATCATCACAGATGAAACGATTCAGCATGTCTCTCAATTATTTAGAGAACATGGCTCTAATATTTGGTTTGAAAAAGAAGCGAAAGAACTATTGCCAGAAGGCTTTACACATCCAGGAAGCCCGAACGGTGAATTCACAAAAGAGCAGGACATCATGGATGTATGGTTTGATTCAGGTTCTTCTCACCAGGCCGTTTTAGAAGAAAGAGATGACCTTGTCCGTCCGGCAGACCTTTACCTTGAAGGCTCTGACCAATATCGCGGCTGGTTTAACTCTTCCTTATCAACAGCAGTTGCTGTCACTGGAAAAGCACCGTATAAAGGTGTTCTAAGTCACGGCTTTACGCTTGATAAAGAAGGACGCAAGATGAGTAAATCATTAGGCAATACGATTGACCCAACAAAGGTAGCGAAGCAGCTTGGGGCGGAGATTCTTAGACTTTGGGTATCTTCTGTCAACTATCAAGCCGATCACCCAGTGTCTGATGATATCTTGAAACAAGTAGCAGAGGTCTATCGTAAAATCCGTAACACGTTCCGATTCCTGCATGGAAACCTATTTGACTTTAACCCAGCAGTCAATGCGGTGCCGGTAGAAGAGCTTCGCGAAGTGGATCAATATATCTTGATCAAATTAAACAAATTGATTGATAAAGTGAAAAAGGCCTATGATGATTACGAATTTGCAATCGTATATCATGCGATTCACAATTTCTGTACGATTGAGCTAAGCTCTTTCTATCTCGATTTTGCAAAGGATGTCGTGTACATTGAGCATGCAGATCATCCAGACCGCCGCAGCATGCAAACGGTCTTCTACGAAACATTAATGGCATTAGTGAAGCTGACTGCACCAATTCTTCCGCATACAGCAGATGAATTATGGAGCCACTTAAGCTTTGTTGAAGAGCCAAGTGTTCAGTTAACAGATATGCCAGAAGGTGTGACTGTTCCTCAAGCGGAAGCGACAGAAGTGAAGTTTGACCGCTTTATGGAAGTGCGTGACGATGTTCTAAAAGCGCTCGAAATTGCGCGTAATGAGAAAGTCATCGGACGTTCACTTGAAGCAAATGTGACTCTTTATGCGACAGAAGAAGTGAAAAATCTTCTTGCATCCATTAAAGAAGATGTGAAGCAGCTCTTTATCATCTCTGAATTAACGGTAGAAGATGAGCAAAATGCTGACGTATCAGCACCTGGATACACATCAGGACGGATTCTGGTTCAAAAAGCAGAAGGAGAACTGTGCGAACGTTCCCGCATTATTTCAAAAGATGTTGGTGCAAATCCGAAATACCCAACATTGTCACTAAAAAATGCTGAAATCGTGGAAAAATATTACCAGAATTAACAGGGTGATATGACCAACTAGCGCCCCGCCATATGCGGGGCGTTTTCTTTTTTGCGAAAATGACAGCGTTTAGAACGAAAGGAAAAATCTTATGGCTTTAAAGTGAGCAGCCGGGGCAACAATATGATTATCACGACAGGGCAGGAGTTGAAATAGCGACATGAATGGCGATCTAGAGACGATTTACACGGAACTCCTTCAAATGAAAGAAGAGCTGCAATCTAAACTGTTTGAATACGCATCATTTCGTTCACCCGCTGAGCATGTCTCAATGAACGAGGTCCAAACGACCACGCTTCTTTATCACATCAAAGAAGAGCTGCAAGATGTGTCTCTCGCTATTGCAAAAATTGAGCAGGGAACCTATGGTATATGTGAGGCGACAGGTGATGCCATTCCGCTTGAACAAATGAGTATTCTTCCTACCGCCCGCACGGCTGACGACTTTCTATATCATAAGCAATACGAGAAAAAAGCATTCACTCCTTATCCTCATGAATCAGATGATTCTCATTTTGAAGCCTTCCACATGTAGGGAGGTTTTTGTCTGTCAACTAAAGTTTCTTTACTCCTTCCTGTTTTCTTGATAAAATGCTTAAAGACCAAAGTATGAAGATGGAGGAACGTGTGTGTTCTATTACATAATCGCATTCGTGATGATTTGTTTAGATCAATTAACAAAATGGCTCATTGTCAAAAATATGATGCTCGGAGATTCTTATCCAGTGATTGATGGCTTCTTTTATATCACGTCTCACCGAAATTCAGGAGCCGCATGGGGAATTCTCCAAGGACAAATGTGGTTTTTCTATGTGATCACACTCGTTGTTATTGCGGGAATTGTTTATTATTTGCAAAAGCATGGGCAAAAGGACAAGCTGCTTGGAGTAGCACTGGCCTTAATGCTTGGCGGAGCAATTGGAAACTTTATCGACCGCGTTTTCCGTCAGGAAGTGGTAGATTTTGCTCATTTCGTCTTTGGGAATTATCACTACCCAATCTTTAATATTGCAGATTCTTCTCTATGTGTAGGGGTTATTCTGCTCTTCATTCAAATGCTGTTAGATGGAAAGAAAACTAAGGAGTCAACTACATGAATCAAGTAAATATTGCCGTTTCAGAAGAACAAACGAGTGAACGGCTTGATAAATTTCTAAGCACGACAGAACCAGAATGGTCAAGAACCCAAGTCCAGCAGTGGGTAAAGGATGGGCTGATCGAAGTAAACGGGAAACAAGTGAAAGCCAATTACAAAGTACAAGCTGGAGATCAGATTAAAGTCGAGATTCCAGACCCAAAAGTACTAGATGTAGAAGCAGAACCAATGGATCTTGATATTTATTATGAGGATGCAGATGTGCTAGTGGTGAATAAACCACGAGGAATGGTTGTTCATCCAGCGCCAGGTCACGTCTCTGGAACACTTGTAAATGGCCTGATGGCACATTGCACGGACTTATCAGGCATTAATGGTGTGATGCGTCCTGGAATTGTCCACCGAATTGATAAAGACACGTCTGGACTGTTAATGGTCGCGAAAAACGATATGGCGCATGAATCACTCGTCAATCAGCTCGTGGCTAAGACCGTCACAAGAAAATATACAGCCGTTGTCCATGGCATTATCCAGCATGATACAGGCACAATTGATGCCCCAATTGGCAGAGACAAAAAAGACCGCCAAAGCATGACGGTTACAAAAGAAAGTGCAAAACAAGCAGTCACTCACTTTGATGTGATTGAACGCTTTCAGGACTTCACGGTTGTGGAGTGCCGTCTTGAAACAGGAAGAACACACCAAATTCGTGTTCATATGAAATATATCGGCTATCCGCTTGCAGGAGATCCGAAATATGGACCGAGAAAGACAGTCGATTTTAATGGACAGCTGCTTCATGCAGGTGTTCTAGGATTTGATCATCCTAGAACAGGAGAATATATCGAGTTCACAGCACCGATTCCTGCTGATATGCAAGCTTTTATCGATTCATTAAGAAATAACGATTGACAGGCAGTTCTTTTTTTGAAATAATAAACGAAGAAATGAAGATTCTTTAAAACAGTCCAGAGAGGCTGAGAAGGATAACGGATCAATTTGTGCACGTGTATGCACAAATGAACGCCCCTCTCTGCCCTTTGCAGAAGGGGCTTTTTATTTGTCAAAAAGAGGTGTAAAAGATGGAACAAAAAGCAGTCATTCTTGATGAACAAGCGATCAGACGAGCGCTTACCCGAATTGCACATGAAATGATTGAGCGCAATAAAGGGATGAAAGATGTCATCCTTGCGGGGATCAAGACAAGAGGCATTCATCTTGCAAAGCGCCTTGCAGAGCGCATCGAGCAAATTGAAGGAAATCCAGTCACAGTGGGTGAACTTGATATTACGCTATACCGTGATGACCTGACAAAAAAGACAGACAACCAAGACCCGCTTGTAAAGGGTGCAGACATCCCAGCTGACATTAATGACAAAACACTGATCGTCGTTGACGATGTCCTGTTTACAGGCAGAACCGTCAGAGCGGCCATGGATGCCCTTGTGGATGTAGGAAGACCATCTTCCATTCAGCTTGCTGTTCTCGTCGACCGGGGACACCGAGAGCTTCCGATTCGAGCGGATTATATCGGGAAGAACATTCCGACATCAAAAGCAGAGACCGTCATGGTTCAACTGAATGAAGTAGATCAAAACGACCTTGTCGCTATATATGAAAAATAACCTTTTTAAATGCATTCCAGAGAGTTTGCAAAGAGGGCAATAACAGAGACACCGAGCACACGGCTTAAGTGACGTGTACGGTTTTTCTAGGCCTCTTTGCGCATACTCGCAAAGAGGCTTTTTTAATGAAAAAGGACACATCTAGGAGGAAAATCATGAGTCAGCAAAAAGCCAATTTAGGCATTCGAGATATCCCAAAACCGTTCACATGGCTGTCACTTAGCCTTCAGCATTTGTTTGCCATGTTTGGTGCGACCATTCTTGTACCAAAAATCATTGATATGAGTCCGGCCGTCGCGCTCATCTCAAGTGGTGTTGGAACCATTGTTTACTTAATCATTACAAGAGGACAAATTCCGGCATATCTTGGATCGTCCTTTGCCTTTATCGCCCCCATACTGAATGTCAAAGCAACAGGCGGCCCTGGAGCCGCAATGGTTGGTGCCTTCATGGCGGGTGTCGCTTATGCACTCATTGCACTATTTATTAAATGGCTCGGCACAGGCTGGCTGATGAAACTTCTGCCGCCGGTCGTCGTAGGGCCAGTCATTATGGTCATCGGACTCGGACTCGCTGGAACAGCTGTCAACATGGCGATGTATGTTGATCCGAATGCAACCGAGCTTGTTTACAGCCTTAAGCACCTAATGGTCGCCGGCTTTACTCTGGCTGTCACGATTATCAGCATGATCTTCCTAAGAGGATTCCTAAGCTTGATCCCAGTATTAATCGGAATTATTAGCGGCTATCTCTTTGCTTTAACACAAGGCATTGTGAACTTCCAGCCGGTCATTGACGCGAATTGGTTTGCTGTACCAGACTTCGTCGTACCATTTGCCGACTACACACCTGCTGTGACTTTAAGCATTCTCACAGTGATGGTGCCGGTTGCCTTTGTGACAATGTCTGAGCACATCGGCCACCAAGTGGTGTTAAGTAAAGTTGTAGGGCAAGATTTTATTAAAAAACCTGGTCTTCACCGCTCCATTTTAGGAGACAGTGCAGCGACGATCTTCGCTTCACTCATTGGCGGACCGCCAACAACAACGTATGGAGAGAACATTGGGGTCCTTGCCATCACAAGAGTGTTCAGTATCTTCGTCATCGGCGGAGCAGCAGTCTTTGCGATCTGCTTCGGCTTTGTCGGAAAAATTTCAGCATTAATCAGTACAGTGCCGTCCGCGGTCATGGGAGGCGTTTCGTTCCTGCTCTTTGGGATCATTGCCTCAAGCGGTCTGAGAATCCTGATTGATCATAAAGTAAATTTTGAAGAAAAGCGTAATCTCATTATCGCATCAGTCATCTTAGTCATTGGAATTGGCGGGGCATTCATTGAGGTGAAACAAATCAACCTCACACTATCTGGAATGGCACTTGCTGCCATCACGGGTGTCCTGTTAAACCTGATCCTGCCGCAGCAAAAAGCGGAGGATGACGAGTCAAATGAATCGAATACAGAAAACCTTTTAAAAGAAGTCCAGTGAGGCTGACAAGGGTTCTAAAATGAGCAGAATGCACGAAAGTGCCGCTGCTTCTTTTGGAGAACCCTAAGCTGCCGAGGCTTAGGGTTTTTTTGAACCTGAAAGTGATGAAAAACTAGAGGGGGAAGAAAAAATGAATGATCTATCGACAATGAGCAGCTTGTCTACAGAAGAGATTTTACAGCTGATTGAAGAAGCAACGGCTCTCAAAAAGGGGAAACAAGAGCTTGGCTTAGCGGGAGAATTTGTAGCAAACCTCTTCTTTGAACCAAGCACAAGAACACGATTTAGCTTCGAAGTCGCCGAAAAGAAACTGGGGATGAATGTACTGAGCTTAGATGCGGCAAGCACCTCCGTTCAAAAAGGCGAAACCCTATACGATACGGTAAAAACGCTTGAATCCATCGGTGTGAAAGCTTGTGTGATCAGAGACAGCACTGATGAATATTACAACGAGCTAATCGGGAAGGTTGGGATTCCCATCATCAATGCTGGAGATGGCTGCGGGCAGCATCCGACCCAATCACTGCTTGACCTAATGACCATCTATGAAGAGTTTGACGGCTTTGAGGGCTTAACGATTTCGATTCATGGAGACATCAAACACAGCAGGGTGGCAAGGTCAAATGCTGAGGTTCTTTCAAGGCTGGGAGCAACAGTCCTTTTTTCAGGGCCTGCTTCCTTCCAAGATGAGCAAAACCCTCACGGAACGTATGTCCAAGTAGATGAAGCCATCACACAATCTGATGTGGTGATGCTGCTCAGAATTCAGCATGAACGGCACGCTGAAAAAATGGGCAATGAAGATTACTTATCGACTTATGGATTAACAGTAAACAGGGCAAACAACATGAAAGAACGAGCCATTATTATGCATCCAGCACCAGTGAACAGAGGTGTTGAAATAGATGATTCATTAGTAGAGTCAAAGCAGTCAAGGATTTTTAAGCAAATGGAAAATGGAGTCTATATCCGAATGGCCGTATTAAAAAGAGCTTTTCAAAATAGCAGACTACATCAAAAAGGGAGAGATTCTGTCTATGTCATATCTCATTAAAAACGGTTTTATCTTAACAAGCACAGGCGAAAAAGTGCAGCAGGATATTAGGGTAGAAGGAGAAGTGATTCAAGCGATTGGTCACTTAGAAAGAGAAGACGGAGAAGAGGTCATTGATGCTAAAGGGCTATTTGTTTCACCAGGCTTGATTGATCTGCATGTACATTTAAGAGAGCCAGGTGGAGAGAAAAAGGAAACGATTGAAACAGGCTCTAAAGCAGCCGCAAGAGGCGGATATACGACGATTGCAGCTATGCCGAATACACGTCCAGTTCCGGATACAAAAAAGCAAATGGAATGGCTCATGGATCGAATCGAAGAGACCTCTTCTGTCAGAGTACTGCCATACGCCTCCATTACAACTAGACAGATTGGGGAAGAAATGACGGACTTTGCAGCACTAAAAGAAGCAGGCGCCTTCGCTTTTACAGATGACGGAGTCGGCATCCAAACAGCAGGCATGATGTACGAAGCCATGAAAAAGGCAGCAAGTCTTGATCAAGCGATTGTGGCACACTGTGAAGATAACTCGCTCATTTACGGCGGATGCGTTCATGAAGGAGAATTTTCAAAAGCAAATGAATTAAACGGTATACCGTCCATTTGTGAATCGGTGCATATTGCAAGAGATGTTCTTTTAGCAGAAGCAGCGAACTGCCATTATCATGTATGTCATATCAGTACGAAAGAATCTGTGCGAGTCGTTCGCGATGCAAAAAAAGCAGGCATCCGTGTGACAGCTGAGGTGTCACCGCATCACCTGCTGTTATGTGATGCGGACATCCCTGGTCTTGATACAAACTATAAAATGAACCCGCCGCTCAGAGGAAAAGAGGATCGCGAGGCACTGATCGAGGGACTTTTAGATGGAACGATTGATTTCATCGCAACAGACCATGCGCCGCATACTGAAGAAGAAAAGAACGAAACGATGCAGCGTGCACCTTTTGGAATTGTCGGGCTTGAAACAGCGTTCCCGCTTCTGTATACACGATTTGTCAAAACTGGCGAATGGACATTAAAAGAACTCGTTGATTATATGACAATCAAGCCAGCAGAAGCCTTCTCTCTTCCATATGGAAAGCTGGAAGAAGGACAAACAGCTGATATCACACTCATTGATTTAAACAAAGAAATGGCAATCGATAAAAAAAGCTTCTTATCAAAAGGGCAAAATACACCGTTTGACAAATTGACTGTATCAGGATGGCCGGTCATGACGCTTGCATCTGGGAAAGTCGTGTATGAAGAGGGGAGACTAGTAAAATGAAGAGACGCTTAGTGCTAGAAAACGGAACAGTATTCGAAGGAACAGGCTTTGGCAGCTTAGAATCGTCAGTCGGAGAAGTCGTCTTTAATACAGGGATGACGGGCTATCAAGAAATTTTGTCTGATCCATCATACTGCGGACAAATTGTCACACTCACTTATCCGCTCATCGGCAACTATGGCATTAACCGTGATGATTTTGAATCGATCACACCGTTTGTAAAAGGGCTGATTGTGAAGGAACTTTGTGAAAAGCCCTCAAACTGGCGCTCTTCATACTCACTAGATGAATACTTAAAAATGAAAAACATTCCAGGTCTTAGCGGAATCGATACACGGAAGCTGACGAGAATGATTCGAAGTGCAGGGACTTTAAGAGGGGCGTTTGCAGGACCGGATGAACAAGTGGAAGACGTAGTTCGCCGCCTTCAAACAATGCAGCTGCCGACTGATCAAGTGAGTCAAGTATCTGTGAAAAATGCGTATCCAAGCCCGGGAAGAGGAAAAAGAATTGTCCTTGTCGATTTCGGCATGAAGCATGGCATTTTGCGCGAGCTCAATAAACGTGACTGTGATGTCATCGTGGTGCCGTACAATATCACGGCAGATGAAGTGCTGCAGTTAAAGCCTGATGGGATCATGCTTTCAAACGGCCCTGGAGACCCTGTTGATGTACCAGAAGCAGTCGAGATGATTCAGCAATTGATTGGAAAGGTTCCGCTCTTTGGCATTTGTCTTGGACATCAATTATTCGCTCTTGCGTGCGGCGCAAGTACTGAAAAAATGAAATTCGGTCACAGAGGCTCGAATCACCCAGTCAAAGAACTAGCCACCGGCAAGGTGACACTGACATCTCAAAATCACGGCTACACAGTTAGTGCAATTAACGAGGACGTGCTCGAAGTCACACATATCGCCCTAAACGACAATACGATTGAAGGGTTAAAACATAAAGAAGCACAAGCATTCACTGTCCAGTATCACCCAGAAGCGTCACCAGGTCCAGAAGATGCGAACTACTTATTCGACCAGTTCATGGACATGATTCATACAACTGAGAAAGAAGGGGAAGAAGTATGCCAAAACGCGTAGACATCAAAAAGATTTTAGTCATCGGTTCAGGTCCAATCATCATCGGACAGGCAGCGGAGTTTGACTATGCAGGCACACAGGCTTGCTTAGCACTGAAAGAAGAGGGCTATGAAGTCGTTCTTGTGAATTCCAATCCAGCGACCATCATGACAGATACAGAAATGGCCGATAAGGTATACATCGAACCACTGACACCAGAATTCTTAACACGAATCATTCGAAAAGAACGTCCTGATGCGATCTTGCCAACACTTGGCGGACAAACTGGACTTAACCTTGCTGTTGAATTATCAGACCTTGGCGTATTAGCTGAATGCGGTGTTGAAGTATTAGGAACAAAGCTGTCAGCTATTCAAAAAGCAGAGGACAGAGATTTATTCCGTAATCTGATGAATGAACTAAATGAGCCTGTACCAGAAAGTGAAATCATCCATAACCTTGAAGAAGCGATGGCGTTTACGAATCAAATCGGTTTCCCTGTCATTGTGAGACCAGCTTATACATTAGGCGGAACAGGCGGCGGAATTTGTACAAACGAGCAAGAGCTGAAGGAAATCGTCGAAAACGGACTGAAGTTAAGCCCAGTCACACAATGCTTACTTGAAAAAAGCATTGCAGGTTTTAAAGAAATTGAATATGAAGTCATGCGTGATAGCGGTGATCATGCGATCGTTGTTTGTAACATGGAAAACTTTGATCCTGTCGGTATCCACACAGGTGACAGTATCGTTGTGGCGCCAAGCCAAACATTAAGTGACCGTGAATATCAGCTGCTTCGCAATGTGTCGCTCAAGCTGATCCGGGCACTTGGCATTGAAGGCGGCTGTAACGTACAGCTGGCGATTGACCCAGACAGCTTTCAATACTATATCATCGAAGTAAACCCGCGCGTGAGTCGTTCTTCTGCACTTGCGTCGAAAGCAACTGGTTATCCAATTGCCAAACTTGCAGCGAAAATTGCTGTCGGCTTAACGCTTGATGAAATGATGAACCCAGTTACAGGTAAAACCTATGCCGCCTTCGAGCCGGCACTTGATTATATTGTGTCTAAAATCCCGCGCTGGCCGTTTGATAAATTCGAATCTGCCAACAGACGTCTTGGGACGCAAATGAAAGCAACTGGTGAAGTGATGGCGATCGGCCGTACATTAGAAGAGTCTCTTCTAAAGGCTGTCCGTTCACTTGAAGCTGATGTGCATCACATTGAATTAAAAGATGAAGCAGATATCACAAACGAAGTACTTGAAAAGCGGATTATCAAGGCGGGAGACGAACGATTATTCTATATCGCCGAGGCGCTTAGAAGAGGCTATACGGTTGAACAAATACATGAATTCTCAAAAATTGATTACTTCTTCCTTCATAAGCTGGAAGGCATCATCGCATTTGAAAAGACATTAAAAGAAAACAAAGGCAATACAGACGTATTAAAAGAAGCGAAAGATAAAGGCTTCTCAGACATCTATATTAGCCGCGAGTGGAATATGAATGAAGCGGATGTCTACAAGCTAAGACAAGAAGCAGGCATCGTACCTGTCTACAAAATGGTAGATACTTGTGCGGCTGAATTTGAATCCGAGACGCCATATTTCTATAGCACGTATGAAGATGAAAATGAATCAGAACGCACAGACAAGAAAAGCGTCATCGTATTAGGCTCAGGTCCTATCAGAATCGGTCAAGGAGTTGAATTTGATTATGCGACGGTTCATTCTGTGTGGGCAATTAAACAAGCAGGCTATGAAGCAATCATTATTAACAACAACCCTGAAACGGTCTCAACAGACTTTAGTATTTCAGATAAGCTCTACTTTGAACCACTCACTGTAGAAGATGTGATGCACATCATTGATCTTGAGCAGCCTGAAGGAGTCGTCGTCCAGTTCGGCGGACAAACGGCGATCAACCTAGCAGATGAATTATCAAATAGAGGGGTGAAGATTCTCGGCACTTCTCTTGAAGACCTAGACCGCGCCGAAAACCGAGACAAGTTTGAACAAACATTAGAAGCACTCGGCGTGCCGCAGCCTAAAGGGAAAACAGCTACGTCTGTGCCTGAAGCTGTAGCGATTGCAAATCAGATCGGCTACCCAGTCCTTGTCCGTCCTTCCTATGTATTAGGCGGTCGTGCGATGGAAATCGTTTATCAAGAAGAAGAGCTTCTTCACTACATGGAGAATGCGGTGAGAGTCAATCCGCAGCACCCAGTGTTAATTGACAAATATTTGACGGGAAAAGAAATTGAAGTAGATGCCGTATCTGATGGGGAAACTGTCGTGATCCCAGGCATTATGGAACATATTGAAAGAGCCGGGGTCCACTCCGGTGACTCGATTGCGGTTTACCCGCCGCAAACATTGTCTGATGAGATCAAAGCGAAGATCGCAGAATACACGATCAAGCTTGCAAAAGGCCTCAACATTATTGGGCTGCTAAACATTCAATTTGTTCTCTCGAAAGGTGAAGTGTACGTACTTGAAGTGAATCCTCGTTCAAGCCGGACAGTTCCTTTCTTAAGTAAAATCACGGGCATCCCGATGGCAAATCTAGCGACAAAAGTCATTTTAGGTGACAAGCTTAAAAACTATGGCTACGAAGAAGGACTTCACACAGAGCAAGAAGGGGTGTACGTCAAAGTTCCAGTCTTCTCTTTTGCAAAACTAAGAAGAGTGGATATTACACTCGGGCCTGAAATGAAATCTACAGGTGAGGTCATGGGGAAAGATGTCACAATTGAAAAAGCCCTCTACAAAGGATTAATTGCATCAGGCATTCAAATTCCTAAAGACGGAACAGTTCTTCTAACAGTTGCTGATAAGGATAAAGAAGAAGGACTTGAGATTGCAAGAAGATTCCATTCGATCGGCTATCATATTTTAGCGACAGAAGGAACGGCGAATTACTTAAAACAAGCCTCCATCCCATCAAGTGTTGTCGGCAAAATAGGAGAAGAAGGCAAAAACCTTCTCGATGTCATTCGAAACGGGGAAGCCCAATTTGTCATCAACACTCTGACAAAAGGAAAACAGCCGGCAAGAGACGGCTTTAGAATCAGACGTGAAGCTGTTGAAAATGGCGTAGCTTGCTTAACGTCGCTAGATACAGCAGAAGCCATTTTAAGAGTGCTGGAAAGCATGACATTTAGAGCGGACGAAATGCCAGAAGTGAAAACGAATGCTGAGGTGACAGTAACGATATGAAAAAAGCATACTTGACGGTCGTCTCAAACCGAGAGATCGCTGATCATATTTACGAAATGACATTAAAAGGTGACCTTGTGGACTCCTTTCAAACGGCTGGACAATTTCTTCATATCAAGGTCAGCGAGTCCATGACACCGCTGCTGAGAAGACCGATCAGTATTGCCAATATTCATGCCGAGAAACAAGAAGCAACCATCATCTACCGCGCAGAGGGAGAGGGCACAAAGCTCCTTTCCCAAAAGCGGGATGGGGAATCCATCGATGTATTAGGACCGCTTGGCAACGGGTACGATCCTTCAGTTGTTCAGCCAGGTCAGACAGCCTTACTAGTCGGCGGTGGAATTGGTGTACCGCCTTTATATGAACTGTCCAAGCGTTTAACGAAAAAAGGTGTCATCGTCAAGCATGTCCTTGGCTTTCAATCGAAAAAGGATGTATTTTACGAGGAGAAATTCCAAGCACTCGGAGATACGTTTATCGCGACAGTTGATGGGACATATGGTTCAAAGGGCTTCGTGACAGGTGTCATTGAAGAGAATGATTTGAGCTTTGATGTCATGCTTTCCTGCGGACCGACACCTATGTTAAAAGCACTAAAAGACTTTTATCCCGATAAGCCTGTCTACATTTCAATGGAAGAACGAATGGGCTGCGGGATTGGTGCTTGCTTTGCATGTGTCTGTCATACCGACCAGCACGAAAAACCTTACGTCAAAGTCTGTCTGGATGGACCTGTATTTAAAGCAGAGGAGGTGGCATTGTCATGCTAAACGTTGAGTTACCCGGCTTATCTTTAAAGAATCCGATTATCCCTGCATCAGGCTGCTTTGGATTCGGAAGGGAATTTGCTTCATTATATGACTTATCAGTGCTGGGCGGTATCATGATCAAGGCCACAACCCTTGAACCGAGATTTGGCAACCCGACACCAAGGGTAGCGGAGACAGGTGCCGGTATGCTCAATGCCATCGGTCTTCAAAATCCAGGCCTAAAAGGCGTGCTGGAAAATGAATTGCCTTGGCTTGAGCAGTTTGATACGCCGATCATTGCAAACGTCGCTGGCTCACAGGTCGATGATTATGTCGAAGTAGCCAAGCAAATCAGCCAAGCAAAAAATGTCCATGCCCTTGAACTGAATATTTCATGTCCGAATGTCAAAACAGGCGGAATTGGCTTTGGTACAGATCCTCAAATGGCAGCAGCATTGACAAAAGCGGTGAAGGACGTCTCCTCCGTTCCTGTCTATGTCAAACTGTCTCCTAACGTAGCCAATATTGTAGAGATTGCTCAAGCGATTGAATCTGCTGGAGCGGATGGACTCACGATGATTAACACGTTAATCGGTATGCGTTTAGATTTAAAAACGGGGAAACCGATTCTTGCCAATAAAACAGGCGGATTATCAGGCCCTGCTGTCAAACCTGTCGCTGTGCGCATGGTACATGAGGTCAGTCAAGCAGTGTCTATCCCGATTATCGGAATGGGCGGGGTGCAAAGTGCTGAAGATGTACTTGAATTTTTACTAGCAGGTGCAAGTGCAGTAGCTGTTGGCACAGCCAATTTTGTGAACCCGTTTATTTGCCCAGAAATCATTGAAGAACTGCCAAGAGTGTTAGCAGCATATGGCTATTCATCTGTAGAGGAATGTATCGGAAGGAGCTGGAAACATGAAGCACTTGCCCATCATCGCGCTTGATTTTCCGGTAGCGCAGGAAGCGCTCGCCTTTTTAAAACCCTTTGAAGGGACGCCATTATTTGTGAAGGTCGGCATGGAGCTGTTTTACCAAGAAGGACCTGCTATCCTTGACGAGCTCAAAGAAAAAAACTGCCGCATTTTCCTCGATCTCAAATTACATGACATTCCAACAACGGTGCAAAAAGCAATGAACCGGCTTGCCGCACTTGGTGTTGATTTGGTCAATGTGCATGCTGCTGGCGGGAAACATATGATGCAAGCTGCGTTAGAAGGGCTTGAAAGCGGGACGCCTGCTGGACAAAGACGTCCGGGCATTATTGCAGTGACTCAGCTGACGAGTACGTCAGAAGGCATGATGAGAAGCGAATTACTCATAGACCGTCCGCTGCAAGAGACTGTCATCCGGTACGGTCAATTGGCATATGAAAGTGGACTAGACGGTGTTGTTTGCTCTGTTCATGAATCCAAAGCCCTTCATGAGCACATCTCACCTGCCTTTCTCACTGTCACGCCGGGGATTCGCTTACTAAATGATCAAACCGATGACCAAAAGCGTGTGGCGACTCCTGCTTATGCAAAAGAGCAAGGTGTTTCACAAATTGTTGTCGGAAGGTCAATCACGAAAGCTGAAAAACCATTGGAAGCCTATCATCAAATTTTAAAAGAGTGGGAGTGACTGCCAGATGAAAACAAAAATCGCTAAACACCTATTACAAATCAAAGCGGTCTCATTAAAACCAGACGAACCGTTTACATGGGCAAGCGGTATCAAATCACCGATCTATTGTGACAACCGTCTTACCTTGTCCTACCCAGAAGTCAGACACGACATTGCTGAAGGTCTTAAAGAGTTGATTCTCACCCATTTTGAAGGAGCGGAGGTTGTTGCTGGTACTGCAACAGCAGGCATCCCGCATGCGGCATTAGCGGCAGACCGTCTGAACGTGCCGATGTGTTATGTGAGAAGTAAGCCAAAAGCACATGGAAAAGGGAATCAAATTGAAGGAGCCGTATCAAAAGGTCAAAAGGTGGTCGTCGTAGAAGACTTGATTTCAACAGGAGGCAGTGTGCTTGAAGTGGTCGCTGCTCTTCAAGAAGCGGGCTGTGACGTACTAGGAGTTGCCGCGATCTTCACATACGGACTGCCAAAAGCTGCGGCAGCATTTCAAGAGAAAAACATTCCATATGTCACCCTAACAGACTATGACACACTGACAGACGTGGCACTTGAGCTGAAAGCGATCGAGCCTTCTGCTATGAATAAACTAAAACGCTGGAGACAAGATCCTTCCTCTGAATCTTGGATGGAAGAAACCGTCTAAAAAGCTGCGCGTACCCGCACAGCTTTCAGCGTGTAGACAAACCCTCGCATTCTTTGTCAGAACTGCGTGCCGGTGCTCACGAATGTTCAATTCGCTCCGCTCCGGTACTCGTCCTTCCTAGACTGCAAAGGTTTTCTATCACGCTGAATACAATATGAAGCTGCGCGTACCCGCACAGCTTTTTTATTTGGTTAAAAATAGTAAAATAGACTCAAATTCAAATAAAAACTAATCCTATCAATAAAGTCGGGTTGACTTTTGTTTGAATTGTGTTAATATTTAAGACAAATTAAAACACTTATCCAGAGAGGTGGAGGGACTGGCCCGATGAAGCCCGGCAACCTGCGATTTGCAAGGTGCTACTTCCTGCAAAATGATTCTATTTTGAAAGATAAGGAAATGAGCTTCCTCATCTTTCTTTCGGACTGAAAGGAAGTTTTTTTATTTTAACGCTGAGGAGGAAGACGAGATGGAAGTGAAGCGAAATCAGTATGAAGACTTATTGAAGCGTATGCAGAAACTGAAGGAAGATATGAATTCGGTTCAGTTACGCTGATTGTTCAGGACGGTCAAGTGATTCAAGTGGAAGAAAATAGAAAAAGTCGGTTGACGTAGTGCGGAGAGTAGTGATACTCCGGAAGGGGAGAAACAATGTTAACTTATGAAAATTGGCAAGAGCCGTCCATTACATTTCAAGAGGATGATTTGTATAAAGGGGCCTTATCTGTGCTGAAATGGGCATACGGTCATTATGGTGATCAACTCGTTTATGCATGCAGCTTTGGTATTGAAGGCATCGTCCTCATTGATCTTATTGCGAAAGTAAAAAAGGATGCAAGAATTGTCTTTTTAGATACAGGTCTGCATTTTAAGGAAACGTACGACACAATTGATGCGGTAAAGGAAAGATACCCTGGTTTAGATATTGTGCTGAAAACCCCTGAGCTGACGGTTGAGGAGCAAAACGATCAGCATGGTGATCAGCTATGGAAAACGGACCCTCAAAGCTGCTGCCATATGCGTAAGGTCATTCCTTTGCAAGAAGCGCTATCCGGCTATCCGGCATGGCTTTCTGGCTTAAGAAGAGAGCAGTCACCCAAGCGAGCAGGGACGAACTTTTTAAATCAGGATGAAAAATTCAAATCAGTGAAAGTATGTCCGCTTATCCACTGGACGTGGAAGGACATATGGAGATATGCATCTAGAGAGGAACTTACTTATAATCCGCTGCATGATCAGGGATATCCAAGTATCGGCTGTGCCCCGTGTACACAGCCGGCATTTACTGCCGAGGATCTTCGTTCTGGCAGATGGTCAGGCACAGCTAAGACTGAGTGCGGATTACATGAGTAAGGGAGCATAATGTATGGAAATCGCCGCAATTTTATTTAGTTTATTTTTCGCTCTAAACATTGGCGCGAGTGGTGCAGCTGCTTCGATGGGCATCGCGTACGGGTCAGGTGCTATTCAAAAGCCTATCTATGCACTTAGCGTATGTGCAGTTGGGATTTTAGCAGGTTCAGTCATTGGCGGCGGTGAGGTCGTCAAAACGATTAGCTCTGGAATTATGCCTGAATCCGTCATTACACTTGAAATTGTTTGTATTATTATTGGTTCTGCTGCATTATCACTCTTTATAGCGAATCTGATGGCCATCCCTTTATCAACAAGTGAGGTCACAGTAGGTGCTGTCGTTGGAGTTGCGGTAGCGTATAAAGTATTGTATGTGAAATCCATTTTAGTCATTGTGTCATTTTGGGTCATCATTCCTATTGTTGCTTTTCTTTTTACATTCGTTGTAGTCAAAATCATCAGAATGTTCCCGAAACGAACCTTTTCAAAAAAAGGCACCATGATTTTATCGATCGTTTTGATCATCAGTGGATTTCTAGAAGCGTTTTCTGCTGGGATGAACAATGTCGCAAATGCTGTAGGCCCCCTTGTTGCTTCAGGCATTTTATCCGTTGGGCAAGGAACGCTTTACGGCGGACTTTTCGTTGCACTGGGTGCCCTTTTATTAGGAAGAAGAGTGCTTGAAACAAACGGAAAGAAAATCACTCGCTATCAAACAGGTGAAGGGATTTTGCTTTCGAGTACCGGTGCTGGACTTGTCATCGTCAGCTCTATTTTTGGGCTGCCAGTTCCACTTACCCAAATCACCTCCTCGTCTATCATTGGGCTTGGAATGGCAAAAGGCGGACCAAATATTTTTCATAAACATGTGGTGAAAAAAATGCTGAAAGTGTGGGTAGTGTCACCCTTTTTATCACTTAGCCTATCGTATTTGCTGGTGAGCCTTTTCTTAAAAGGAGACTATTATTCTATCTTTATCATGATGAGTGTACTGCTTGCCTCACTTGGTGCGCTGAGTCTGATGAAGGCAGTCAAAAATGAAAGCAGCTCGATTCATGAACAGGGCGGCGGGATTTAACGACAAATCCGACTATTTACATCTAATAAATATGAACATTGAGAGGAAGATGAACAAATGAGTTTAACACCACATGGTGGCGTATTAATTAATCGAGTAAATGAAGAGTATGATCTCAGCACGGCTGCAAAGGAAATTGAACTAGATGCTATCTCCTTTGCAGACCTTGAACTCATAGCAATTGGCGGGTATAGTCCAATTGAAGGGTTTTTAACAAAAGCTGATTATGAAGCCGTTGTGAGCAGTATGCGGTTAGCAAGTGGTGTCGTTTGGTCTCTTCCTATTACACTGCCAGTGACAAAGGAAAAGGCAGCGGAAATCCATCAAGGCGATATTGTGCGTCTATCGTATAATGGAACTGTATATGGGGTGATTGAAGTAGAGGATCAATACACACCAGATAAGGAAAAAGAAGCGGTGAATGTATATAAAACTGATGACCGCAATCATCCAGGCGTGAAAAAATTATTTGAACGCGGTGACATATACATTGGTGGTAAAATTACACTGACGAAACGCAGTGAAAAACCATTCCCTCAATTTACGTATGAGCCAGAAGAAACAAGACGGCATTTCAAAGAAAACGGCTGGAAAACCATTGTTGGTTTCCAAACGAGAAACCCTGTTCACCGTGCCCATGAATATATTCAAAAGACAGCACTTGAAACAGTCGATGGTTTGTTTTTAAATCCACTTGTCGGTGAAACAAAATCAGACGATATTCCGGCAGACGTGAGAATGAAAAGCTATCAAGTGTTATTGAACGGTTATTATCCAAAGGGTCGCGTCTTTTTAGGTGTTTTTCCTGCGGCAATGCGTTATGCTGGACCAAAGGAAGCAATCTTTCACGCGCTTGTTCGTAAAAATTACGGCTGCACTCATTTTATTGTGGGAAGAGATCATGCGGGTGTTGGTGATTATTACGGCACATACGAGGCGCAGGAGCTATTTGAACAATTTACAAGTGAAGAAATTGGCATTACCCCGTTAAAATTTGAACATAGCTTCTACTGTAATACATGTGAAGCAATGGCAACACCAAAAACATGTCCTCACGATAAAAGCGAGCATGTCATTCTTTCAGGTACAAAGGTTCGAACGATGCTGAGAAACGGTGAATTACCGCCAAGCACGTTCAGCCGAAAAGAAGTTATTGAAACATTAATCGAAGGATTAAAAACGACGGTATCTTAATGGGAGGGTATGACATGAGCAATGAACATATCGTGTGGCATGATTCATCTATTACAAAAAAAGAATATCAACAGAAAAACAATCATACGAGCGGCATTATTTGGCTCACGGGTCTAAGTGGGTCAGGTAAATCAACGATCGCAAATGCAGCGGCCAGAGAGCTGTTTGAACAAGGCTATCAAGTCACCGTTCTTGATGGCGATAATGTAAGGCATGGCCTGAATAAAGATTTAGGGTTTTCAGATGATGACAGAAAAGAGAACATCCGCCGCATCGGAGAAGTGGCAAAATTATTTGTTGAACAAGGAACGATTGTCATCACGGCTTTTATTTCTCCGTTTCAAGAAGACCGCCGCATTGTCAGACAGTTAGTTGATGCGGGAGAATTTCACGAAGTGTTTGTAAAATGTGATCTGAACGTATGCGAAGAGCGTGATCCAAAGGGGTTATATAAAAAAGCCAGAAATGGCGAAATTCCATTTTTCACCGGAATTGATTCACCGTATGAAGAACCAGCAGCACCTGAGCTCGTTCTAGATACAGGTGAATTATCTCGTGAAGAGTCCAAACAGCGTCTTGTTGATTATGTAAAGGGAAGAGCGAAATAATCGCCTGATGGCAGGGGGAGAAAAGCACGATGGGGAAAGTATACATTGTGGGGGCTGGACCTGGGGATCCAGACTTAATTACATTAAAAGCCCATAAGGCAATACAGCAGGCAGATGTCATTTTATATGATCGCCTTGTCAATCAAGAAATACTCGCCCACGCCAAACCCGAGGCGGAATTAATCTATTGCGGCAAGCTGCCAAATCATCATACGATGAGACAGGAAGCCATCAATGAAGCCCTTGTGGCCCATGCAAAGGAAGGGAACGTTGTCGTTCGGCTGAAAGGCGGCGACCCCTTTGTATTCGGCCGAGGCGGTGAAGAAATCGAATGCTTAGCTGAGCACGGAATTCCGTATGAAGTCGTCCCTGGAATTACCTCTGGTATTGCAGCGGCCGCTTATGCAGGCATTCCCGTGACGCACCGTGAATTCAGCTCAAATGTCGCTTTTGTCACGGGTCACTATCAAAAGGATGAGCATTTTGAAGAAAAGTGGGAAGCGCTGGCTACAGGGATTGATACCCTTGTGATTTACATGGGCGTCAAAAACGTGGAAAGAGTGCAGCAGCTTCTTTTAAAAAATGGACGCGATCCTGAAACGCCAGCAGCGTTTATACACTGGGGAACTACGACGAGGCAAAAGACGACTTGCTGCACTGTGGCGACACTGTCTGAAACAGTTGAAAAAGAAGGCATCGAGCATCCAAGTTTAATTGTAGTTGGAGATGTCGTTCATTTTCACCAAAAACTGAGCTGGTTTGAACCCGCCTTAATCGAGAAATGAGAATGATAAAGAAAAGACACGTACATCGATCGTGTCTTTTCGTCTGATCAAAACAAGTAGAGGGAGAAGCCACATGAAACAAGCTGTACTTTATGTTGGGCATGGAAGCAGAGTAAAAGAAGCACAAGATAAAGCCATTTCTTTTATGAAAAGCTGTATGCCGTTAGTAGAAGCAGATATACAAGAAATTTGTTTTTTAGAACTGACAGCCCCTTCTATAGAAGAAGGATTTGAAGCCTGTGTGAAAAAAGGAGCTACACACATTGCGATCGTCCCGCTCCTCCTTTTAACTGCCATGCATGCCAAATCAGATATTCCAGTCGAGATTGAGAAAGTACAAAAGCGATATCCGCAAGTGAAGGTCACATACGGAAAACCAATCGGGGTCAATCAAGAAGTGACAAAAGCGGTTGCTGCAAGAATTGAAGAGGCAGGATATCAAGGCGGGAAAGCACGGATTCTTTTAATTGGCCGCGGAAGCTCTGACCCCGATGTGAAGCGGGATGTGTTTGGCATTGCAGACGATGTCCGGCGCCTGCTCCCTCTCGCAGAGGTCTTGCCATGTTTTATTACGGCATGTGAGCCAAATTACCGAGATGTTCTTGTGCAATTAACAGCAGATGATGATGCGCCTGTTTATCTCGTTCCTTACTTGTTGTTTACGGGTATTTTAATGAAAGAGATTGAAAATGAAGCGGCTCAGGCGAGAAAGAGGCTGAAAGATGTCCGGGTATGCCGGTATATTGGCTTTCATCCGCATGTAAAAGCGGCTTATATTGAACGCGTGCAAGAAACCATTTTAAACAAAGACGATGCGTTTCATTTCCAAGGAGAAAGCCATGCTTCCAGTCCATCTTGATTTAACCGATCAACAAGTGCTCATCGCCGGCGGTGGACGAATAGCCGCAAGAAGGGCAGAGGCGCTATGCATAGAGCCTTGCCATATAACCGTCGTGAGTCCTGATATTTCTAAAGAGATGGCACGTCTCATTGATACATACAACCTGAATTGGAAGGAAAAGAAAGTGGACGTGGAAGATTTAGAGGGTGCATTTTTCATTGTAGCTGCTACAAACGATCCAGCGGTAAATGAATGGATTGCACAAACAGCCCGGCCTCACCAGCTTGTGAATTGTGTGAGCCAATCAGAGCTTGGCAATGTGATCGTGCCAAAGGTGGTCAAAGCAGGGAAAGTGACGATTTCAGTCTCTACAAGCGGTGCGAGCCCAGCCCGGACAAAACAACTGGCTGCGGAAATTGAGGCGTTGCTTGAACAAGAGGATGTAGATGCACTTGACGCTCTCTATATCGAAAGAAAAAAACAACAAAGAAAAAGCCGATAAAATCTCTTTAAGGGATTTTATCGGCTTTTATTATTTTCGCAGCTTTAGGACCACATCTTCGTCAGGCGTGACAAATAATGTTTGCTGCTGATCATACGTCACAAATCCTGGCTTTGCTCCATTTGGTTTTTTCACATGCCGGATTTTCGTATAATCGACAGGAACGGAGCTCGACTCTTTTGCTTTCGAGAAGTAGGCAGCGATTTGAGCCGCTTCAAGCAGCGTCTCTTCATCAGGCGCTTGATGACGGATGACGACATGTGATCCAGGAATATCCTTCGTATGCAGCCAAATGTCGTCACGGGCAGCAGCCTTTGTGGTTAAATACTCGTTTTGTTTGTTGTTTTTTCCGACTAAAATCGGAATACCTTGAGACGATTCATACGTTTCAAGCTGAATGGCCGCCTGTTTTTTCTTTTTGGCGTTGCGCTTTTGTTTGGCGCGTAAATATTTTCCTTCAACAAGTTCTTCTCTCATTTCCTCTAAATCCTTCGGTGAGGCAGAGGATAGCTGCTGAATCAACTCTTCAAAATAAGCAATCTCTTCATGCGTTCGCTCAATTTGTTCATTGACCGCTTCTACTGCATTTTTTGCCTTTTGATATTTTGTGAAATATGCCTGTGCATTTTCAGAAGGGGTTTTGTTTGTTTTAAGCGGGATCGTGATCTCTCCGCCATCTTCATCGTAATAATTGATGACAGTCGCTTCTTTATCCCCTTTTTTGATGGCATATAAATTGGCTGTTAACAATTCGCCATAGAGCTGATATTTATATGCATGTTGAGATTCTTCAAGAGTTCTTTTCAGTTTTTTGAGCTTGTTTTCATTTTTCTTTTTTTCATTTACGACAAACCGTTCAAGGTCAGACGCCTGCTGTTTAACTCTGTCTCTCTCAGCTTTTCCGAAATAAAAGCGGTCAAGCAGCTGGCTGAGAGAGTCGAATGTCTTCATCTCGCCATGGACATGCTGAAGTTCTAATAAATAGAAATATTCTTTCCCGTCTTTTCTTGTGAGCTGCGGGGTAAAGGAGTGCATGCGAATAAGCTGGAACATGTCGAGCAGTGTATTTGGAATCGTTTCCTGATTGACAAGACCGGCCCTGTGTACAGCTTCCTTTGCAAACAGCGGAGAAACCCCAGAGAATGTATCGACAATTTGATTTGCGATCTTTCCTTCTTGAAAGCGTAAATGCTTTAAAATATCATCCTTCGTCACTTCAAACGGATTCAATTTTTGCTGTGCAGGCGGCAGAAGGTATTCGTGACCAGGAAGTACTGTTCGATAGCTGTTCACAGATGGAGAAAGATGCTTTAGGCCATCGATGATCTGCTGCGTGTCATCTTCGACAAGAATCAAATTACTATGCCTTCCCATGATTTCAATGTAGAGCTTTCGAGTCTGTTCGTCGCCAATTTCATTGCGGCTTCGTACATGAAGTACGATTACCCGGTCAAATCCAATCTGTTCAAAACGTTCAATGAATCCGCCCTCAAGATGCTTTCTGAGGAGCATACAAAACATTGGAGGTTCGCTTGGATTGTCATATTGATGCTCTGTGAGCTGAATTCTAGCGTAGCTCGGATGAGCGGATAAAAGGAGCTTGTGATTTTTTCCGTTTGCCCGGATATGAAAAATCAGCTCGTGCTTATATGGCTGATGAATTTTTGAAATTCTTCCGCCAGTTAATGTCTCTTGCAATTCATTTGTCATACCATATGTAAAAATGCCGTCAAATGACATGTTGGATACACCCTCTTCTTTCACACAAATCTACTGAAAGAACCTTCCGTTTCTCGTTCTTTAGGCAGTCTTATTATTATAGCATGATTTAGGACGAGTCTGAATAAACTGGCTTATAGAACACTGCATATGAGAGAGAACAAAAGAGGAGTGGACGAGGTCAAATGAATTGGCATGAACTGAACCAAACCGATTTATTAAAAACAATGAATACATCGATAGGTGACGGACTGTCAGAAAAAGATGTACAAAAACGGCTTGAAAAACACGGGCCAAATGAATTGCAGGAAGGGAAAAAGGCGTCGGCTCTGATCATTTTTTTAGCGCAATTTAAAGATTTTATGGTGTTAATTTTGCTTGCGGCAACGATCATTTCTGCTTTTTTAGGCGAATACATTGATGCTGTAGCAATTGTAGCGATTGTTCTGATTAATGGAGTGCTCGGCTTTTATCAAGAACGCCGCGCGGAAAAATCTCTTCAAGCGCTAAAGGAATTATCAACCCCGCATGTGTATGCAAGGAGAAATAATGAATGGGTCAAGATCCCGTCTAAACATCTCGTGCCAGGGGATATTGTGAAATTTTCGAGTGGAGACCGGATTGGGGCAGACATTAGATTACTAGAAACCAAAAGTTTAGAAATTGAAGAGTCCGCACTCACTGGTGAGTCCATCCCTGCGGTCAAACACGCAAGTCCACTTTCACGAGACCATGTCTCGCTTGGAGATTTGACGAACATGGCCTTTATGGGGACGCTTGTTACTAGAGGAAGCGGCGTGGGCGTTGTGATTGGTACAGGAATGAATACAGCGATGGGACAAATTGCCGGCATGCTGGATGCAGCAGGGAATATGGAAACACCGCTGCAAAGACGTCTCGAACAGCTGGGAAAAATCCTGATTGTTGCTGCTTTATTTTTAACGGTGCTCGTTGTGGTTCTTGGCGTTGTACAAGGACATGATTTGTATCATATGTTCCTGGCGGGAGTATCTCTTGCAGTTGCTGCCATTCCTGAAGGACTGCCGGCGATTGTTACCGTCGCACTTTCCTTAGGAGTGCAGCGGATGATCAAACAAAAATCGATTGTCAGAAAGCTTCCGGCGGTGGAAACACTTGGCTGCGCGTCGATCATTTGCTCAGATAAAACAGGAACAATGACGCAAAATAAAATGACTGTGACACATGTATGGGCAGAGGGCAAAACGTGGAATATTTCTGGTACGGGCTATGAGCCATCTGGTGATTTCACCTTAAACGGAGAACTTGTCCATGTAGACAAACATCCAAGTCTGCAAAAGGTGTTATTATACGGGGCGCTTTGTAATACATCGACCATCATTGAAAAAGATGGCGAAATGAGGCTTGATGGAGATCCGACAGAGGGGGCACTTCTCACCGCAGCACGTAAAGCAGGGTTTACAGAGCAATTCATCGAAGCCGGATTTCACGTTGTAGAGGAGTTTCCTTTTGATTCAGAAAGAAAGATGATGTCAGTCGTCGTCGAAACGAATCAAAAAGAGCGGTATGTCATTGCAAAAGGTGCGCCGGATGTCCTGATGAACCGTTCAAGTCATATCATGCACGGCGGCCGCACAGCTTCTTTTTCAACCACTCACAGGCAAGAAACAGAGGCTGCGATTCAAGGCTTAGCAAGACAAGCGCTGAGAACGATTGCCATTGCGTATAAAAAAGTCGGTCTGACAGAAAAAATCAACTCTGTCCAGCAGGCTGAAACCGATTTGACATTTATCGGGTTAGAGGGCATGATCGATCCACCTCGTCCTGAAGTCAGACGAGCGATTAAAGAGTGCAGGGATGCTGGCATAAAAACAGTCATGATTACAGGGGATCACGTGGAAACAGCCAAAGCGATTGCCAAAGACTTGAGCCTTTTACCAAAGCAAGGAAAGGTACTCGACGGAAAAGCGCTGGATCAGATGAGTGACAAAGAGCTTGAGCAAACGGCTGAAAATGTATACGTCTTTGCACGGGTATCACCAGAGCATAAGCTGAGAATTGTGAAGGCCTATCAAAAAAATGGACATATTGTAGCGATGACAGGTGACGGGGTCAATGATGCGCCTGCGATTAAGCAAGCAGATATCGGCATCTCCATGGGCATCACTGGAACAGACGTAGCCAAAGAAGCATCTTCTCTTATTTTACTTGATGACAACTTTGCGACCATTAAATCGGCCATTAAAGAAGGCCGGAATATTTATGAAAACATTCGTAAGTTTGTCCGGTATTTGCTGGCTTCAAATGTGGGAGAAATTTTAGTTATGCTGTTTGCGATGCTTCTAGCGCTTCCGCTTCCTCTCGTTCCTATTCAAATTTTATGGGTCAACCTTGTCACAGATGGTCTTCCAGCGATGGCACTTGGCATGGATAAGCCAGAAGGCGATGTCATGAAGCGAAAGCCGAGGAACATGAAAGAGGGCATTTTTGCTAGAGGGCTCGGCTGGAAGGTTGTATCTAGAGGATTCCTCATCGGGCTTGCGACCCTTTTAGCATTTATGTTTGTGTATCACCGCGATCCAAACAACCTGCAATATGCACAGACTGTTGCATTTAGTACGCTTGTTTTGGCGCAGCTCATTCATGTATTTGACTGCCGCAGTGAACGGTCCATCTTTGAACGCAATCCATTCGGGAATCTTTACTTGATCGGTGCGGTTTTGTCATCACTTTTACTTATGTTTGTGGTCATTTATTATCCGCCGCTTCAGCCGATTTTCAAAACGGTGGCCATTGCACCAATTGATTGGCTGCTGATCATCGGTATGTCTGCACTGCCAACTTTTTTACTGGCAGGATCACTTTTGACAAGAAAAAAATAATTCGTTATGGTATAATTTTGAGGTAATAGTGTCTGCTATTACCTTTTTCATTTTATTAATATGAAAGAATTGGGTGTTTTGACATGATACGCAGTATGACGGGATTCGGCCAAGCGAGTAAAACGGATGGAGAACTGACAGTGTCAGTTGAGCTAAAATCGGTCAATCACCGTTTTAAAGAGGTTCATGCCCGTTTGCCGAGGCCGCTTTTATATTTCGAAGACACATTAAAAAAAATCATTCTTCGTCACGTGCAGCGCGGTAGAATTGAGCTGTTTGTCACGATTGAAGGCGGTAAACTAGCAAGCCGGTCCTTGCAGATCGACTGGCCGCTGCTTGATGAATACATGAAAGCCGCAAAAGACCTCGAGAAGCGCTATCACATTTCAGGCATTCAGCATGTACATGACTTACTGGGGCTGGAGCATGCCGTTCAAGTAGAAGAGTCGGCCAGCCGAAATGAGCAGTTAGAGCAATTGCTGATGGATGCTTGTGAAACGGCTGTCAAGGAGCTTTGCTTCATGAGAGAGCAGGAGGGGACATCACTTCAAAAAGACTGTGAGCTGAGGCTTTCTGAATTAGAGGCCTATACAGAAGAAATCAAAGTCTTTGCACCAGAGGTTGTGACTCAGTATAAAGACAGGCTCAATCAGCGATTGCAAGAATGGATCGGAGAGGCGCTTGACGAAAGCAGATTGACAACAGAGGCTGCCATCTTTGCTGACCGCTGTGACATTACAGAAGAGATTACGAGATTGAAAAGTCACTTTCAGCAGTTCCAGCAAATCTTGATGCAAGGCGGTGCTGCCGGCAGGAAACTTGATTTTCTTGTACAGGAGCTCAACCGTGAAGTGAACACCATTGGCTCAAAAGCGAACCATCATCATTTAACAAAGCTGGTGGTTGAAATGAAAAGTGCTATTGAAAAAATAAAAGAACAAGTGCAAAATATAGAATAGTCATTGTGTATGCTGTTTACAGTACGTCTCTTTCGGCGAGACTAGAGACGTTTATATTACAGGGGGACGTTAGAAGATGACCATAAAGTTGATCAATATCGGATTTGGAAACATCATTTCAGCGAATCGGATGATTTCGATCGTCAGTCCAGAATCAGCACCGATTAAACGAATGATACAAGACGCAAGAGATCGAGGCATGCTCATAGATGCTACATACGGAAGAAGAACCCGTGCTGTTGTCATTATGGACAGTGACCATGTCATCTTATCTGCCGTTCAGCCTGAGACTGTCGCGCAAAGACTTTCTGTAAAAGAAGAAATCATAGATGAAGGGCAGGGGTAATACGCCATTATGAAAGAAAGAGGACTTTTAATCGTTCTCTCTGGACCTTCGGGAGTTGGTAAAGGAACGGTCAGACAAGCCATTTTCTCCCAGGAAGATACGGAATTTGAATACTCTATTTCTGTGACGACACGTAAACCGCGTGAAGGTGAAAGAAATGGTGTCGATTATTTCTTTAAATCCAGGGAAGAATTTGAACATATGATTGAAAACAAAAAGCTGTTAGAATGGGCAGAGTATGTCGGGAATTACTACGGCACGCCTGTTGACTATGTAGAACAGACATTAAGCGAAGGAAAAGATGTTTTCCTTGAAATCGAAGTGCAAGGTGCACTTCAAGTAAGAGAAGCATTTCCAGAAGGTCTTTTTATTTTCCTTGCACCGCCTAGTCTTTCAGAACTTCAAAACCGCATCATTACACGTGGTACAGAGTCTGAGGAGCTCATTCGCAATCGAATGGCTGCTGCAAAAGAAGAGATTGAAATGATGGATGCTTACGACTATGTCGTGGAAAACGATGATGTCGAGCTTGCTTGTGAAAGAATCAAAGCGATCGTCCTTGCAGAACACCTGCGCAGAGACAGAGTCGCACCAAGATATAAAAAAATGCTGGGGGTAGAATAAACTATGTTAGATCCTTCAATTGACTCATTGATGAACAAACTTGATTCAAAATATACACTTGTGACAGTGTCTGCACGCCGTGCACGTGAAATGCAGATCCACCAAGATCAGCAAATTGAAAATACAAAGTCTTACAAATTCGTAGGCAAAGCACTGGAAGAAATCGATGCCGGTCTTTTGACATTTGAAAAAGAGGATCAAGAATAACACATCGCTTCTGCTATGCAGATACGATACGTTCAAAAAAGTCAAAACTATGATTGGTTTTGACTTTTTTGAATTGTAGACGAATTTGTGAAAAAGGCCGTTAAGGGGGACAAACAAATGTTACAGTCAAAAAATATTTTGCTCGGCGTCAGCGGAGGAATCGCCGTATATAAAGCAGCTGCTCTTACTAGTAAACTCGTACAGGCGGGCGCAAATGTAAGAGTGATTATGACGGAATCTGCCCGTGAATTTGTGTCTCCGCTTACCTTCCAAGCTCTGTCTCGACATGAGGTGTATGTGGATACATTTAAAGAAAACAATCCAAAAGTCATTGCGCATATTGACGTAGCTGACTGGGCCGATCTCATTCTTGTTGCCCCTGCAACAGCACATACGATTGGTAAAATGGCGGCAGGGCTTGCAGATGATATGCTCACGACGACCTTACTTGCTTCAACCGCTCCTGTATGGATCGCACCAGCAATGAATGTGCATATGTATGATCACCCGGCTGTAAAGCGGAACATTCGCACATTATATGAGGACGGCTACCGGTTTATTGAGCCGAGTGAAGGTTATTTAGCCTGCGGCTACATTGGAAAAGGGCGGTTAGAGGAGCCTGAAAAAATTGTTGAGCACATCCGTGCATTTTTTGAAGAGCCAAAAAGCTTACCGCTTTCAGGTAAAAAAGTCGTGGTGACAGCAGGTCCTACACGAGAAGTCATCGATCCTGTGCGTTTCTTTACAAATCGATCGTCAGGAAAAATGGGCTATGCGATTGCAGAGGCTGCGCAGCAAATGGGGGCTGATGTCACGCTCATTTCAGGACCTGTTTCTTTAACGGCACCTGACCATGTACATGTGGTGCACGTTGAATCGGCAGAGGACATGTATCAAGCCGTATTAGATGTGTACGAGGAAGCGGACCTTGTCATTAAATCAGCAGCGGTCGCCGACTATACCCCTGTGACATCATATCCTCATAAAATGAAAAAACAGGACGGCGCCTTAGAGATTGAATTCACCCGGACAAAAGATATTTTAAAAGAGCTGGGGAAAAGAAAAGAGCATCAAGTGCTTGTCGGTTTTGCAGCTGAAACGCAGGATGTAGAATATTATGCGAAAAAGAAAATCGAATCCAAGCATTTAGATATGATTGTGGCCAACAACGTCACAAAAGAAGGTGCAGGCTTTGGCACAGACACAAATGTAGCAGCAATCATCAAAGCAGATGGTACAACAAAAGAGCTGCCGATGATGAGCAAAAAAGACCTCGCTTTTGAAATCTTAAAGGAGGCAAAACAGCTGTTGCCAAAAGAGCGTGATCGAGCATGATTGCTGAAGTCATCGTGGATGTCACAACGAAAGCCATTGACCGGCCATTCGATTACCGTGTACCAGATCGATTCAAAGATCTCGTCAAAGCGGGAATGAGGGTGGTCGTTCCCTTTGGCCCAAGGAAGATTCAAGGGTTTGTGACAAAAGTCAAAGACGAAACAGACATAAAGACAGGAAACATCAAGGACATTGTCGATTTATTTGATTTATCACCTGTTCTGACAGATGAGCTATTGGAGCTTTCCCACTGGCTGACGGAAAAAACATTGTCCTATCACATTACGGCACTTCAATCGATGCTGCCTGCAGCCATGAAGGCGAAGTATGAAAAAGAAATTCAGGTGCTGTCAGATGAAGAACTTCCGCAGTCATTGAAAGAGCTTTTCGGTCAGCGAGATAGCATCCTTTACGCTGACATCCCGGCCGAACAACTAAAACAGATTCAAAAGCATGTCCAAAAAGGTCATCTAGAGGTAAGGTATCACGTCTCGCAAAAATCTGGAAAGAAAAAGGTGCGCATGCTCCATCTAGCTGTATCGAAAGATAAGCTTGAAGAAAAACAACAGCAGCTTAAGAAAAATGCGGTGAAACAAAAGGCACTGCTCTCCTTTTTGCTTCAAGCGAGTGAGACGGCCTTTTTAGCGAAAGACTTGCAGCAGCAAACAGGCGCGAGTTCTCAAACGCTTAAAACCTTTATTCAAGAAGGGCTGCTAACAGAAAGCTATGAAGAGGTCTACCGTGATCCTTATCGTGACCGGGCGTTTACACCATCTGCTTCACTTGATCTCATGCCAGAACAAGCAGAAGCGGCAAAACATATTCATCAAGCAGTCAGTGATGACCGGCATGAAACCTTTCTGCTGCACGGGGTGACAGGAAGCGGTAAAACGGAAATATACTTGCAGACGATTGATCATGCCCTTCAAAAAGGAAAAGAAGCGATCGTCCTCGTTCCTGAAATCTCGTTAACCCCTCAAATGGTTCAGCGGTTTAAAGAACGGTTCGGCTCAAATGTGGCTGTACTTCACAGCGGCTTATCGACAGGGGAAAAATATGATGAATGGCGGAAAATCCACCGCAAGGAAGTCAAGCTTGTCGTGGGCGCGAGATCTGCTGTTTTCGCTCCATTTGAAAATCTAGGCATGATTATCATAGATGAAGAGCATGAATCTTCTTATAAACAAGAAGAAATGCCTCGTTATCATGCCAAGGATGTCGCCATTGAACGAGCCAGAAGGCATCGATGCCCAGTCGTATTAGGCAGTGCAACCCCTTCACTTGAAACCTATGCGCGTGCGAAAAAAGGCGTGTTTACATTGCTGACGCTTAAACATCGCGTCAACCAGCAGCAGCTGCCGCACGTTTCGTTAATTGATATGAGAGAAGAATTGAGAAATGGCAACAGGTCCATGTTTTCAGAAGAATTAATGCTCAGATTAAAGGAAGTGCTTGAAAGAAAAGAACAAGCCGTCTTATTTCTGAATAAAAGGGGCTATTCATCCTTTGTGATGTGCCGTGATTGCGGATATGTGGAGCAATGTCCTCATTGCGAAATTTCTCTCACCTATCACCGCTATCAAAAACGGCTGAAATGCCATTATTGCGGGCACGAAGCACCGGTGCCTGCTGAATGTCCAGAATGCCATAGTGAGCATATTCGCTATTTTGGGACGGGTACGCAGCGTGTAGAAGAAGAGCTTACAAAAGTACTGCCTGAGGCAAGAGTGATCCGAATGGATGTGGATACAACGTCTCGTAAAGGTGCTCACGAAAAGCTCCTCACGTCTTTTGGCAATAAAGAAGCGGACATTTTGCTCGGGACGCAGATGATAGCAAAAGGGCTAGATTTCCCAGATGTCACACTTGTTGGTGTTCTCAGTGCGGATACGTCTCTTCATATTCCTGATTTTCGTTCAAGTGAAAAAACATTTCAGCTTCTCACGCAGGTCAGCGGCAGGGCAGGACGTCATGAAAAAGCGGGTTCTGTGATCATTCAATCGTATACGCCTTCTCACTATAGTATTGAATTAACGAAGCAGCATGACTATGAAGCCTTTTATGAACAGGAGATGCTGCATCGCCGCCACCAGTCCTATCCGCCGTATTACTATTTGGCAATGGTGACGGTATCACACGAGGAAGTGACGAAGGCAGCGCATGTCACTGATCAAATTGTCCAGTTCCTAAAAATGAACTGTGCACCGAACACAAGAATCCTTGGTCCGGCTGCATCACCAATCGCTAAGATCAAAGATAGATATCGATATCAATGCGTGATAAAATACAAAAGGGAAAATGAACTGGCAAGTTTACTACGGAAAATACAAGATCATTATCAAAAGGAAATGGAACAAAAACAATTGATGATTTCAATAGATATGAATCCATATATGATGATGTAAAACGGAGGGCTTTAAGTGGCAGTAAAACCAATAGTCATACATCCGGCAGAAGTACTTGAACAAAAGGCAGAGCCTGTTGATACGTTCGATAAAAAGCTCAAAAAACTGCTTGATGATATGTATGATACAATGCTTGAGCTAGATGGAGTCGGGCTAGCAGCACCACAAATCGGCATTTCACAAAGAATGGCTGTTGTCGATATCGGAGAAGAACCTGGCAGAATTGATTTAGTGAATCCCGAGGTTCTTGAAGTGAAAGGAAGTCAAACAGATATTGAAGGCTGCCTGAGCTTTCCATCTTTATACGGCACAGTAGAAAGACCGAGCTATGTGAAGGTAAAAGCCTTTGATAAGAAAGGCAAACCATTTACAATAGAAGCAGAAGGATTTTTAGCAAGAGCCTTATTGCACGAAATTGATCATTTAGACGGCATATTATTCACGTCGAAAATCATTCAAACCTATACAGAAAAAGAACTTGCGGAAATGGAAGGGTGAAGAAAATGGCACGTATTGTATTTATGGGAACCCCTGATTTCTCAGTACCTGTGCTGCAAACACTCATAACAGAAGGATACGAAGTTGTCGGGGTCGTCACGCAGCCAGATCGCCCAAAAGGCAGAAAACGAGTACTCACACCGCCTCCTGTGAAAGTAGAAGCCTTAAAGCACGGCATTCCTGTACTGCAGCCTGAAAAGGTGCGTCTTGATGAAGAAATTGATAAAGTGCTTTCATTAAAGCCCGATTTAATTGTAACGGCGGCATTTGGACAAATTCTACCAAAACGATTACTGGATGAACCTCAGTTTGGCTGTATCAATGTTCATGCCTCACTGCTGCCAGAACTAAGAGGCGGCGCGCCGATCCATTATGCGATCCTTCAAGGTAAAAAGAAAACAGGCGTCACCATCATGTACATGGTGGAACGACTCGATGCAGGGGACATGATCAGTAAAGTAGAAGTAGAAATCGACGAATTAGACAATGTCGGTACATTACATGACAAATTAAGTGTAGCAGGCGCCGCATTGCTGAAAGATACTGTGCCAAATGTTCTGAGCGGATCTATTTCTCCAATTCCGCAAAATGAAGAAGCGGCAACCTACGCACCTAATATAAAGCGAGAGCAAGAAAGGTTAGACTGGACAAAGACCGGAGAAGAGCTTTACAACCAAGTTCGCGGCTTAAATCCATGGCCAGTTGCCTATACTGAATGGAACGGGGCTCATCTAAAAGTATGGGAAGCGAAAAAAGTTCCACTTCAAGTGCAAGAAGAACCTGGGAAAGTGATTGAGCTTCAAAAAGAAGGTCCGGTCATTGGAACTGGGAATAAGCAAGGCCTTTTATTAACAGGTGTGCAGCCAGCTGGTAAGAAAAAAATGAGCGGCGAAGACTTCTTAAGAGGCGCAAATATCGAAATTGGACAGAAATTAGGGTTAATGAATGAAGAAAAGTAATGTGAGAGAAGTAGCGCTGGACGCTTTAATCAAACTTGAACAAAACCAAGCTTACAGTAATTTGCTTTTGCAGTCAGTCATGAAAGACAAAGACTTGGCAGATCAGGACAAACCGCTCTTAACAGAGCTTGTGTACGGTACACTGCAAAATAAGCTGGCATTAGATTATATGCTGGCACCATTTGTGAAAAAACCGCAAAAGGTGGCTCCATGGGTCATGCAGCTTTTGCGGATGTCTCTTTATCAAATGGTCTACCTTGAAAAGATTCCAGACCGTGCAGCCATCCATGAAGCAGTTGAGCTAACGAAAAAGAGAGGGCACAAGGGCATTTCTTCACTTGTGAACGGCGTTCTTCGTTCCGTGCAAAGAGAAGGTGTTCCGGCTTTTGATGACATCAAAGATCCGGTCAAGCGGCTTTCAATTGAGACAAGCCACCCATTATGGCTCGTGCAGGAATGGGTTCAGTCGTACGGATTTGAAGCGGCAGAAAGCATGTGCCGCATTCATTTAGTACCGCCAAAGCAAACCCTCCGTGTCAATCGAATGAAAACCGGCCGCGCGGCATTGCAGCAAGAACTGCTGGATGCCGGAATCGAAACGGAGCTCGGCGACTTATCTGAAGATGCACTCAAGCTGATGAAAGGGTCCATCGTTTCAACCCCTTCTTTTCAAGAAGGCTATGTGACCATTCAAGATGAAAGCTCAATGCTTGTCGCAAGAGCACTAGACCCTCAGCCGGGAGAAACAGTGCTTGACGCCTGTGCGGCTCCAGGCGGAAAATCAACACATATCGCAGAGCGTATGAACGACGAAGGACAAATTGTTTCACTTGATTTACATGAACACAAAGTGAAACTCATCAAACAAGCAGCAAAACGCCTGAACCTTACTCAGATTGAGGCAAAAGCGCTTGATGCAAGGAAAGCGAAAGACTATTACAGCGAAGCTTCATTTGACCGTATTCTGATTGATGCGCCGTGTTCTGGTTTTGGCGTCATCAGACGAAAACCAGATATGAAATATACTAAGTCTCCAGAAGACTCAGCAAGGCTTGCTGCTATTCAGCAGGCAATTTTAAAAGAAGCAGCTCCGCTTTTAAAGCCTGGCGGAACCCTTGTATATAGTACATGTACAATGGACCCAACAGAAAATCAACAAGTGATTCATGCGTTTTTACAAGAACACCAAGACTTCGAACCCGATCTATCTCTTAATGAACGGCTGCCTGAGCAGGTTGCTCCGTTTTTTCAAAACGGAAGTGTACAAATTCTTCCTCATTATTTCGGAACAGATGGTTTCTTTATTTGCAGCATGAGAAAGAAGGGATAAAAAATGACAGAACAAAAAGTAAGAAAAGAACTGAAAACAGATATGCCGTCGATTTATTCATTTGAGCTTCACGAAATGAAAGAATGGTTAAAAGAACAAGACGAAAAGCCTTTCCGCGCAGCTCAAATTTTTGAGTGGCTTTATGAGAAACGTGTGACATCCTTTGATGAAATGTCTAACCTCTCCAAAGATTTAAGAGAAAAATTAAAAGATCAATTTACAATCACAACTTTAAAAACCGTGATCAAACAAACGTCTCAGGACGGAACGATCAAGTTTTTATTTGAACTGCATGATGGCTATACAATTGAAACAGTGCTTATGCGTCACGAATATGGAAACTCTGTCTGTGTCACAACTCAGGTTGGCTGTAGAATTGGCTGTACATTCTGTGCATCTACACTTGGCGGTTTAAAACGAAACCTTGAAGCGGGAGAAATCGTTGCACAAGTATTAAAAGTGCAGCAGGCACTTGACGAAACAGATGAGAGAGTCAGCTCTGTTGTCATCATGGGAATTGGCGAACCGTTTGATAACTTTGAAGAAATGCTTGCCTTCCTTAAAATCATCAACCATGACAACGGCTTAAATATTGGTGCACGTCATATTACAGTTTCGACAAGCGGAATCATTCCAAAGATCTATCAATTCGCTGATGAGCAAATGCAAATCAACTTTGCTGTATCTCTGCACGCACCGAACACAGAGATAAGAAGCCGCCTGATGCCGATCAATAAGGCATATAAGCTGCCAAAATTAATGGAAGCCATTGAATACTACATTCAAAAGACGGGTAGACGTGTCAGCTTTGAATACGGCCTGTTTGGCGGAGTAAATGATCAAGTTCACCATGCGGAAGAACTTGCAGACCTATTAAAAGGAATCAAGTGCCACGTAAACCTCATTCCGGTGAACTATGTACCAGAGAGAGATTATGTGAGAACACCTAGAGAACAAATCTTCCTATTTGAAAAAACGCTGAAAGAACGCGGCGTAAACGTAACGATTAGACGAGAGCAAGGCCATGACATTGATGCTGCTTGCGGTCAGCTAAGAGCGAAGGAGCGTCAGGAAGAGACGAGGTGACGAATGTTGATAAGGGCAGCCTTTCTTACCGATACAGGAAAAGTCCGTCAGCATAATGAAGATGATGCAGGTATTTTTGAAGCAAAAGAAGACTCACTTCTCGCTGTTGTAGCAGACGGCATGGGAGGTCATCTTGCTGGTGATGTCGCCAGCAAGATGGCAGTCTCTTCTTTGAAAGAATACTGGGAAAAAACATCTTCAATTCCAGAAAAGCCAGCCGATCAAGAAAGCTGGTTAATCTCAAAAATCAGTGACATTAATGACCAAGTATATGAACATGCGAAAAACAATGAGGAGTGCCAAGGAATGGGGACGACCATTGTGTGTGCGCTCGTTCATTTGCAAACGGTCACAATTGCGCATATTGGAGACAGCCGCTGCTACCTGCTAAGAGAAGGAGCGCTGACCCAATTAACGGATGATCATTCACTTGTGAATGAACTTGTGAAAACAGGTGAAATTTCAAAAGCGGATGCAGAATATCATCCAAGAAAAAATGTGCTCACGAAAGCATTAGGAACAGATAAACGTGTTCAAATTGATGCACGCACCTTTGAAGTGGACCCAGGAGATCAAATCCTGCTTTGCTCAGATGGTCTATCGAATAAAGTAGAAGAAGAGAATTTGATTCATATTTTAACGCAAACGAACGCACCAGATGAAAAAGTAACAGAGTTAATTCAAACAGCGAATGACAACGGCGGTGAAGATAACATTACAGCAGTACTGTTAGAAATCTCCTCCCAGCCAGAGGAGGGTGACAGCAAGTGTTGATCGGAAAAAGGATCAGCGGCCGTTATCAGATTCTTCGCGTCATAGGCGGAGGCGGAATGGCAAACGTCTATTTGGCGGAGGATATGATTTTAGATCGCGAAGTAGCGATTAAAATTTTGCGGTTTGACTTTGCGAGCGATGATGATTTTATTAGACGATTCCGGCGGGAAGCGCAATCAGCTGCAAGCTTAGATCATTCGAATATTGTCAGCATCTACGATGTAGGGGAAGAAGATGACATTTATTATATTGTCATGGAATATGTCGAGGGGATGACGCTGAAAGAATACATACACGCCAATGGCCCGCTTCATCCGAAAGAAGCTGTTCGCATCATGGAGCAAGTCGTTGCGGCGATGGAAGAAGCCCATGCGAAACAGCTCGTCCACCGTGACATTAAGCCTCACAATATATTAATAGACAATATGGGGAATATCAAAGTCACTGATTTTGGGATTGCCATGGCACTCAGCTCAGCGACCATTACCCATACAAATTCTGTCCTAGGCTCCGTGCACTATTTGTCTCCAGAACAAGCACGCGGAGGTCTTGCAACGAAAAAGTCAGACATCTATTCGCTTGGGATTGTGCTTTATGAACTCATCTCAGGACGCATGCCATTTGAAGGGGAATCGGCTGTCAGTGTCGCACTGAAGCATTTGCAATCAGAGCCTCCATCTGTGAGGAGATGGAATCCTTCTGTTCCACAAAGCGTGGAAAACATCATTTTAAAGGCGATGGCCAAAGATCCATTTTATCGATATGAAGATGCATCTGAAATGCAAAAAGACTTAAAAACCGCTTTCGATCCAGCCAGATTAAAAGAAAAACGCTTTGTCATTGAAGAAGACCATGAAGCAACGAAAGCGATCCCAATCATTCAAGATCATCTAATCGATCAAGACAATGAAAAAACAGCTGTCCACCCGGCTCAAAAACCGAAGAAAAAAGAGAAACAAAAGCCGAAAAAGAAACGAAAAAAATGGCCATGGATTGTGGCATCCATCTTATTTATTTTGACCGCTGCGACGATTTTAGCCATCACTGTGTTTCCAGGGCTGCTTTTTCCAAAAGATGTGGAGGTCACGGATGTATCTGGCATGACGGTTGAAAAAGCAGAAGATACCTTGAAGAAAGCTGGGTTTACCGTCGCTTCGGAGTCAATAGAGATCGCTGATGAGAAAATTGAAAAAGGTCTCGTCGTCAAAACAGACCCTAAAATCGGCACAAAGGTAAAAGAAGGGACAGAGATTCAGCTTTACGAAAGTACTGGCAAGGAAAAGACCGAATTACCTGATGTAACAGGCGAAAAGGTCGATCAAGCAAAAGAAATATTAGAGAAAAAAGGGTTTAAACAGGTCGTTGTGGAGGAAGTGAATGATAATGACACCGAATCTGGGATTGTCATGGAACAGAGTCCTTCAGCGAATACTGAGCTTGTAGCAGCAGATGAAGAGGTCACGTTGACTGTCAGCATAGGTCCTGCCGATATTACATTACGTGATTTAACGACGTATAGTAAGCAAGCGGCATCGAATTATTTAGAGGATAACGGATTAAAGCTTGATGAAAAAGAAGCGCATTCTGACGAAGTGCCAAAAGGCGAGGTCATGAAGCAGGAACCAGGAGCAGGAACGGCTGTTAAACCAGGTGACACGGTCAAGATTACATTCTCTCTTGGACCGAAGGAAAAACCAGCCAAAACGGTAACTGAAAAGATTGCCATTCCTTATGAACCAGAAGCGGAAGGACAGGAAATGAATGTCCAAATTTCCATTGATGATGCGGAGCATAGCATCTCTGATTCATACGAAAGCTTTAAAATCACTGCGCCGACTGAACGGACCATTAAATTTAAGATTGAACCAGGTCAAAAAGGATATTATCAAGTGACGGTTGATGATAAAGTCGTCAGCTCGAAAACGATCGAATACCCTGATGATGAATAAAGGAGGGACTTTATGCCTGAGGGCAAAATTATAAAAGCATTAAGCGGATTCTACTATGTGCTGGATGAATCGCAAGAGAGTGGAAAAGTGGTTCAGTGCAGAGCGAGAGGCATCTTTCGAAAAAACAAAATTACACCTCTTGTTGGCGATTACGTCGTGTATCAAGCAGACAACGATAAAGAAGGCTACTTATTAGAAGTAAAAGAACGGACAAACGAACTTGTTCGTCCGCCTATTAGTAATGTTGATCAAGCGGTACTTGTTTTCTCAGCAGCAGAACCAACTTTTAGTACATCACTTTTAGACAGATTTTTAGTGCTTGTTGAAGCCAATCATATTGAGCCGATTATCTGCATCACTAAAATGGACTTATTGAAAACAGACGAAGAGCGTGAAACGATCATGGCATATGCAGACGACTATCGGCAAATTGGCTATGAGGTTCATTTAACCTCTACGATTGAAGGAGATGGCATTGAGAAGCTGACTCCGCACTTTCACAATAAAATTACGGTATTTGCCGGTCAGTCTGGTGTAGGCAAGTCCTCTCTTTTAAATGCGATGAGTCCTGAATTGGCGCTGAAAACAGATGATATCTCATCCCATCTCGGACGAGGAAAGCATACGACAAGACATGTCGAACTCATTCGAACAGCAGACGGGCTCATTGCAGATACTCCGGGCTTTAGCTCGCTCGAATTTACTGGCATCGAAGCAGAAGATCTAGGTCTATACTTTTTAGATATTAGAGACCGAAGTGCAGATTGTAAATTTCGAGGCTGCCTGCACGTGAAAGAGCCTGGGTGTGCGATAAAAGATGCGGTCGAGCATGATCAAATCAAAGAGTATCGTTATCAGCATTATTTAGAGTTTTTAACTGAAATCAAAGACAGAAAGCCGAGGTACTAAATCATGGTTTATATTGCCCCTTCCATTTTATCAGCAGATTTTGCCAATTTGGAGAAAGATATCCGTGATGTGGAACAAGGCGGTGCAGATTATATTCATATCGATGTCATGGACGGTCATTTTGTTCCGAATATGACATTTGGGCCAAATGTCGTCGAAGCGATCAGACCGCATACGCGTCTTCCGCTTGATGTTCACTTAATGATTGAGCAGCCAGATCGGTATATTCCTGCATTCGCAAAAGCAGGCGCTGATATTATCTCTGTTCATGTGGAAGCCTGTCCGCACTTACACCGAACAATACAACATATGAAAGAACAAGGTGTAAAAGCAGGGGTCGTCTTGAATCCGCACACACCCGTTTCTCACATTGAGCATGTATTAGAAGATGTGGACCTTGTATTATTCATGACAGTGAACCCTGGTTTCGGGGGGCAGGCATTTATTCCATCTGTCCTCACGAAGGTAAAAGAAGTAAAAGCAATGAGTGAACAAAAGGGCTTAACCGATTTACTGATAGAAATAGACGGCGGTGTCAATGTAGAGACTGCAAAGGATTGCAAAGAAGCAGGCGCTAATTTACTTGTAGCGGGCTCTGCGGTATACGGTAAAGACAACCGCGCAGCAGCTATCCAGGCAATTCGAGAAGCGTAAAGAAAGGAACCAAAGTCATTGTGATCTTTGGTTCTTTTTATATAGACAGGAGCGTATATCATGCACATACATATCGTAGCCGGCGGTCCTTTTGAATACATTCCGCCACTTGAACATGAAGCATCACAGAAGGATATTCTCTGGATTGGCGTAGACCGTGGAACCCTCTTCTTACTAGAGCAAGGCATCATCCCTGCCAAAGCCTTTGGTGATTTTGACAGTGTGACAGAAGAAGAGCTTCGGGAGCTGAAAGAAAAATTGCCTGCCCTGAATGTATTTCAAGCTGAAAAGGATGAAACCGATTTAGAGCTTGCACTGAACTGGGCACTGAGTCAGCATCCAGCACATATTTACATCTACGGTATTACGGGAGGAAGGGCTGATCATTTTCTAGGAAATATCCATCTTCTTTACAAAGGGATTCAGCACAAGCAGAATATCACCCTTGTAGACAAACAAAATATCATTCAAATGTTTGAACCTGGTACATACGAAATAAAAGAAGATCAGGATAAACAATATGTGTCGTTTCTACCCTTTGGAACACCCGTTGAAAAGCTGACATTAAAAGGTTTCAAATATCCTCTGAAAAATTGTCATATTGAGCCTGGTTCCACACTATGTATTAGTAACGAACTCATCCACTCAAATGGTACTTTTTCTTTTCATGAAGGCATATTAATAATGGTAAGAAGCAAAGATTGACCAACCTATCAATGTGGATGGCTGATTAAGCTCAATTGTGCTGCAAGCGGTACTTTTAGGAGGGGGACAAAATGAAATTTTATACAATCAAACTGCCTAGATTTCTTGGCGGCATTGTCCGTGCGATGCTTGGTTCATTTAAGAAAGATTAATGAGTAATCTCCTTTATTTCCACATAAAAACGCCTGCTACAATGAATTGTAGCAGGCGTTTACTCTTGCTTATACACGCTCAACTTTACCAGATTTCAAAGCTCGAGCTGATACATATACTCTTTTAGGCTTACCGTCCACTAGAATACGAACTTTTTGAAGGTTCGCGCCCCATGTACGTTTTGTAGAGTTCATTGCGTGAGAACGGTTGTTCCCAGCTTTTGTTTTTCTGCCTGTAATAACGCATTTACGTGCCATTTGTTTCCCTCCTAACTGCGAAAACATCATCATATTCTTCATATACGTACTTAGAGATTCCTCAAGATACTTTAATAATTTACCACAGCTTCAAGGGGTTTGCAAGGATTGTTTACTCCTCTTTCAAGAAAAATACCTTGACATCTTGATAAAAAATCAAGGCTATAGTATAAGTAGGATTGGGTCGGATTGAATGATTTCTTTTAAAAAGAAGGGTCTTATAGTAAAATAGTGATAACTCAGGGCAATTTCTCAAAAAGGGGGAACCAATGTGTCCATTGAACTTAGAACGAAATACGGACAAATTGATATATCAAATGAAGTCATTGCAATGGTGGCAGGAGGCGCTGCGATCGATTGCTATGGTATTGTTGGGATGGCGTCCAAAAATCAAATCAAGGACGGCTTGACGGATATTCTCCGCAAAGAGAACTTCAGCCGGGGTGTTCTTGTGCGTCAAAAAGAAGACCGCATTCATATTGATATGTACATCATCGTCAGCTACGGTACAAAAATATCAGAAGTCGCACATAATGTTCAAACGAAAGTCAAATATACGATTTCTCACACAGTTGGACTTTCTGTTGATTCGGTCAACATTTATGTACAAGGAGTAAGAGTTACGAACCCGTAGTAAGGAGGAAATATATTGTCTATTAGAAATCTTGATGGCCGCTCATTTGCAAAAATGATTCTTGCAGGTGCTCACCATCTTTCTCAAAACGCACAAATTGTTGATGCGTTAAATGTTTTTCCAGTGCCAGACGGAGACACGGGGACAAATATGAATTTGTCGATGACTTCAGGGGCAAAAGCAGTTGAAGAAACAAATACCGATCATATTGGGAAGGTCGGCGTGGCCCTGTCAAAAGGGCTGTTGATGGGCGCAAGAGGAAACTCAGGCGTGATCCTTTCACAGCTCTTTAGAGGTTTCAGTAAACATATTGAACAAAAAGAAACGATTGATGCAAAAGAATTTGCCCTTGCCTTACAGGCAGGTGTTGATACAGCATATAAAGCCGTGATGAAACCGATTGAAGGGACCATCTTAACGGTTGCAAAGGATGCAGCAAAGAAAGCGGTTGCTGTTTCAGCAGCAGAAAATGACATTGACCGCGTTCTTGAGTTAACGATTGAGGAAGCGAGAGCATCACTTGATCGAACGCCGGATCTGCTTCCTGTTTTAAAAGAAGTGGGCGTTGTCGATAGTGGGGGTAAAGGACTTCTATGCGTATATGAAGGTTTCCTTGCTTCATTAAGAGGAGAGGACCTCCATCTGAAAGCGGCCTCTTTGCCAACGTTAAAAGAACTTGTCAGTGCAGAGCATCATAAAAGTGCACAAAGCCATATGAACACTGAAGATATCGAATTTGGTTATTGTACTGAATTTATGGTGAAATTTGAAGAAGACAAACAGTCCTTTGATGAGAATGCCTTCAGAGAAGACTTAAGCGAATTCGGAGATTCACTTCTTGTGGTGTCTGATGAAACGCTGGCGAAAGTTCATATTCATGCAGAGCAGCCTGGAGATGTCTTATCCTATGCACAGCGCTACGGCAGCCTGATCAATATGAAAATTGAAAATATGAGAGAGCAGCATAGCTCGATTGTGAACGAAGAAAGAGAACACGCGCCCGCTGCACCAAAGGCACCTGCTGCTGAAAAACAGCGCTTTGGAGTAGTCAGTGTCGCAATGGGAGAAGGAATTGCTGACTTGTTTAAAAGTATCGGAGCTTCCGTCGTCATTGAAGGCGGACAGACGATGAACCCGAGCACAGAAGACATTGTCACAGCAATTGAAAGCGTACATGCCGAAACCGTCTTTATCTTACCTAATAATTCTAATATTGTCATGGCAGCGAAACAGGCGGCAACTGTCTCAAGTCGTGAGGTCGTTGTCATTCCGACGAAGACCGTTCCCCAAGGAATGTCGGCACTTCTTTCTCTAAATGAAGCAGCTTCAAATGAAGACAACGAAGCAGCAATGCTAGAAGCGATTGACCACGTGAAAAGCGGCCAAATTACCTTTGCAGTGAGAGATACCCAAATTGATGGAATCGACATTGCCAAAGGCGATTATATGGGTCTCTTTAACGGGAAAATTACCTTAACCGCGAAAAATCAATTAGATGCAGCAAAAGAGCTTTTGACCAAAATGGTGACAGAAGATGATGAGATTGTCACGATCATTAAAGGGGAAGATGCATCATCTGAAGAGATGGATGCGTTAGAAGCCTTTATTGAAGAAACATTTGAAGATGTAGAAGTTGAAGTCCACGATGGAAAACAGCCGCTTTATTCATATATTTTGGCTGTTGAATAACGAAAGAAGGGCAAATAAAGCCCTTCTTCTTCTTTTGCAATTTTTTACTAGTGATTCAACGGTGAAATGAGTTGCGGGAAACGAATGAATCCATTAGTCTAAAGAAAGAACCAAACCAATATGTGAGTGGTTATGAGAGGGGAAGACCTATGAAATTTAGAAGTGTGTTTGATATTATTGGACCCGTCATGATTGGTCCATCAAGTTCGCACACAGCGGGTGCGGCTCGTATAGGAAGAGTGGCTCGCAGCTTATTTGGAAGAGAACCGAAACAAATTGTCGTTTCATTTTATGGCTCTTTTAAAGATACGTATAAAGGACACGGTACAGATGTCGCCATTATCGGCGGTGTTCTTGACTTTGATACATTTGATGAACGCATCAAAACAGCGATTGATATTGCAAAAAGCAAAGAGATCGACATTGAATTTAAAGAAGAAGATGCGGTGCCAGCGCATCCGAATACAGCAAAAGTAGAGATATCAGATGCAAATGGAAAGCTTGAATTAATCGGGATTTCCATCGGCGGTGGTAAAATTGAAATCACTGAACTGAATGGCTTTGAGCTCAGGCTTTCAGGAAATCATCCTGCCATTCTTGTGGTTCATAACGATCGCTACGGCACGATTGCAGCAGTGGCCAATGTGTTAGCGAAATTCGCCATCAACATCGGTCATATGGAAGTGGCACGTAAAGATGTTGGGCAAGAGGCTTTGATGACCATCGAAGTGGATCAAAATATTGACCCAGCTGTCCTATCAGAGCTTGAAACGCTGCCAAACATTATTCAAGTCACACAAATTGCAGAGTAACAACAAGGAGGTTATGAATGATGTTTAAAAACGTCAAAGAACTCGTGCAGCTAACAGAAGAACGGAATACCTCCATTTCAGAAATAATGATCGCGCAAGAAATGGAAGTGACAGGGAAGTCACGTGAAGATATTTTCTCCCAGATGTACCGCAACCTAGAAGTGATGGAACAGGCCGTAGAAAACGGGCTGAAAGGTGTGAAATCATTATCAGGTTTAACAGGCGGAGATGCGGTCAAGCTTCAAGCATATATCGCATCAGGCAAAACGCTGTCTGGACATACAATATTAGATGCTGTCAGTAAGGCAGTGGCAACGAATGAAGTCAATGCCGCAATGGGGACGATTTGTGCAACGCCTACAGCAGGCTCAGCAGGTGTTGTGCCGGGTACGTTATTTGCAGTAAAAGAAACATTAAAGCCAACTAAGGAACAAATGGTCAGATTCCTATTCACCTCTGGCGCATTTGGCTTTGTTGTGGCCAATAATGCGAGCATCTCTGGTGCAGCAGGCGGCTGTCAGGCAGAGGTAGGTTCAGCATCAGGTATGGCGGCAGCAGCCATTGTCGAAATGGCAGGCGGTACACCTCAGCAATCTGCTGAAGCGATGGCGATTACACTGAAAAATATGCTTGGACTTGTTTGTGACCCAGTAGCTGGACTTGTCGAGGTACCGTGCGTAAAACGAAACGCAATGGGTGCATCAAATGCGATGATCGCAGCAGATATGGCACTTGCCGGCATCACAAGCCGTATTCCATGTGATGAAGTCATTGATGCGATGTATAAAATCGGTCAAACCATGCCAACGGCACTTCGTGAAACAGCACAAGGCGGACTTGCTGCAACACCGACAGCAAGAGAGCTTGAAAAGAAGATTTTCGGAGGTGTGACCTCATCTCGTGATACAGAAACTGCAAGATAACGTCTCTGTCCTCAAAGGGATTGGAGAAGAAACCGAAAAAACACTCAATGAACTTGGAATCTATACAGTAGCCGATTTGCTTGGCTACTTTCCTTATCGATATGACGACTATGAGCTTCGTAATTTAGAAGAAGTTAAGCATGATGAACGTGTCACAGTTGAAGGGAAAGTGCACAGTGAGCCCGTCCTCACCTATTATGGAAAAAAACGAAGCAGGCTGACATTCAGGCTGCTTGTCGGGCGTTTTCTCATCACAGCGATTTGCTTCAATCGCCCTTATTTAAAACGAAGCCTTGTTTTAGGTGATACAGTATCCGTCACTGGGAAATGGGATAAAAACCGTCAATCCATCATGGTGCAGGAATTTAAAAAAGGGACGCACGAGCAAGATGGCAGTATAGAGCCTGTTTATTCAGTAAAAGAAAATGTAACCGTGAAGATGATGAGACGCTTTGTGAAACAGGCCCTGTCACTTTATGTAGACAAAGCCGAAGATCCACTGCCAAAGCAGCTTGCCTTTGCCTATAAACTCATGTCCTATCAGGAAGCGTTAAAAACCATTCACCTGCCAGAAACAAGAGACTTGCTCAAGCAAGCAAGACGCCGCTTTGTGTACGAGGAATTTCTCATCTTTCAATTGAAGATGCAGGCAATCAGAAAGAAAGAGCGAGAAAAAACATCAGGCATCCAGCATCCGTTTTCCAAAGAGGCTGTTTTTGAGTTTGTTCACAGCCTGCCATTTCCGCTGACGAAGGCACAATCAAGAGTGCTTGATGAAATTATGTCTGATATGGCATCCCCGTACCGGATGAACCGTCTGCTCCAAGGAGATGTTGGCTCAGGGAAAACAGCTGTTGCAGCCATTGCACTTTATGCCGCTCATTTATCCGGCTATCAAGGTGCATTGATGGTCCCAACAGAGATTTTGGCAGAACAGCATGCAGATTCACTTTACCAGCTGTTTGAAAAATGGGGACTGAATATCGCCCTTCTGACAAGCTCTGTGAAAGGAAAGCGCCGCAGAGAATTGCTGGAACGTTTAAAAGAGGGCGAGATTGATATATTAGTCGGTACGCATGCGCTCATTCAAGACGAAGTCGAATTTCAGCAGCTCGGTCTTGTTATCACAGATGAGCAGCACCGGTTTGGCGTAGAACAGCGAAAAAAACTAAGAAGTAAAGGGCAGGATCCAGATGTCTTGTTTATGACTGCCACACCTATTCCGCGAACACTTGCGATCACTGTTTTTGGAGAAATGGACGTATCCGTCATTGATGAATTACCAGCCGGCAGAAAACAGATCGAAACGTATTGGGTCAAGCATGACATGCTTGAGAGGATTCTTGCATTTGTGGATAAAGAGCTGAGAAAAGGAAGACAGGCGTATATTATTTGTCCGCTCATAGAAGAATCAGACAAGCTGGATGTGCAAAATGCGATAGATGTCCACAGCATGCTGACAGAGGCATACCGCGGTAAGTGGTCGATCGGCTTAATGCACGGGAAACTGGCGAGTGATGAAAAAGATCAGGTGATGAGAGACTTTACAGCAAATGAAGTACAAATTCTCGTTTCAACCACAGTCGTTGAAGTCGGTGTCAACGTGCCGAATGCGACTATCATGGTCATTTACGATGCAGACCGCTTCGGACTGTCTCAGCTTCATCAGCTCAGAGGCCGGGTTGGACGCGGAGAGCATCAATCATTTTGTGTTTTAATGGCGGATCCAAAATCAGAAACGGGGAAAGAGCGGATGCGGATCATGTCCGAAACAACCGACGGTTTTGAGCTGTCAGAAAAGGACTTAGAACTAAGAGGACCCGGCGATTTCTTCGGTAAAAAACAAAGCGGAATGCCTGAATTTAAAGTAGCAGATATGGTTCATGACTACAGAGCGCTGGAAACCGCTAGAAAAGATGCGGCAGAACTTGTGCAATCAGACGCATTTTGGACAGATCCCGAATACAAAGAACTTCGGCAAACGCTGGTAGACAGCGGGGTGCTGAGCGGAGATAAATTAAGCTGATCAAGCGCTGGAGGAATTTTCTTGTCTTTTTGAAACAAGGATTGATTTATCATCTATGAGATTATATACTACTATTAGTACCTAGTCATAAATGTACGGATGGTGTCTGCATATGAAACTAAATAAAAAAGAACGTCAAAAGCTTCTCCAGCAAACGATCAGCTCGACTCCGTTCATTACTGATGAAGAATTGGCAAGTAAATTCGGTGTAAGCATTCAAACGGTTCGTCTTGATCGTTTGGAACTGTCGATTCCTGAATTACGCGAAAGAATTAAGCATGTGGCCGAAAAGACATTAGAGGATGAAGTGAAGTCACTTCCGCTGGATGAAGTGATTGGAGAAATGATTGATGTAGAGCTTGATGACCAAGCCATTTCCATTTTAGAAGTGAGAAAAGAGCATGTATTTAGCCGAAATCAAATTGCCAGGGGACATCATCTCTTCGCCCAGGCAAATTCGCTGGCAGTAGCCGTCATTGACGATGAACTGGCTTTAACAGCAAAAGCGAATATTAGATTTACAAGGCAGGTTAAACAAGGCGAACGAGTCGTCTCGAAAGCTAAAGTAGCCTCACATGATAAAGAAAAAGGCAGAACTGTAGTTGAAGTAAACAGCTATGTCGGTGAGGAAGTTGTCTTCTCAGGTGACTTCGTCATGTATCGCTCAAAACAAAAGTAAAAGGTGGCACGTAATATGAGAATTGCAGTCGATGCAATGGGGGGAGACCATGCCCCTAAAGCCATTATTGACGGTGTGAAAAAAAGCTTAACGGCATTTTCAGATATCGAGATTACACTTGTCGGCGATGAAAACAAAATCAAACCATACATAACAAATAACGAGCGCATCACGATTTTAGATGCAAAAGAAGTCATTGAACCGACAGATGAACCAGTGCGTGCAGTTAGACGTAAAAAGGATTCATCTATGGTGAAAATGGCGCAGGAAGTATCCGAGGGACGTGCAGATGCCTGCATCTCAGCAGGAAATACTGGAGCTCTCATGACAGCAGGACTGTTTATTGTAGGAAGAATTGATGGCATAGACAGACCGGCACTTGCTCCAACACTGCCAACACTTGATGGCAGCGGGTTTTTATTACTGGATGTCGGCGCAAACGTTGATGCGAAACCAGAACACCTAATGCAATATGCCATGATGGGATCAATCTACGCAGAGCGTGTCTTTCCAAAGAGCAATCCGCGCGTTGGATTGTTAAATGTAGGAACAGAAGATAAAAAAGGCAACGATCTCACGAAAAAAACCTTTGAGTTATTAAAAGCATCAGACTTGAATTTCGTAGGGAATGTGGAGTCTCGTGATTTACTAGAAGGTGTTGCTGATGTTGTTGTCACAGATGGTTTCACAGGAAATATCGCCTTGAAAACGATTGAAGGCACAGCCCTTTCTGTATTTAAAATGCTGAAAGAAACATTAACATCCAGCTTCACAGCAAAAATAGCAGCTGGGATGATGAAGCCGAAATTGATGCAGATGAAGTCTAAAATGGATTACTCCGAATATGGCGGTGCCGCTTTATTTGGTTTAAAGGCACCTGTCATTAAAGCACACGGCTCCTCTGATGAAAACGCCATTTTTCATGCAATTCGTCAGGCGCGTGATATCGTAGAAAAAGACGTTTCAGCCATCATTCATCAAGAAGTCCAAAAAGAAACCACGAACGAGTCTTAATGGAGGTAAAGCAGCATGACTAAAATTGCATTTTTATTCCCTGGCCAAGGCTCTCAAAAAATTGGCATGGGAAAAGATTTATTTGACCAAGAAGCAGTATCTAAAGCTGTATTTGAAGAAGCAGACAAGACCCTCGGTTTTGACTTATCTTCGATGATTTTTGAAGGAGATGCAGAAGAACTGACGCTCACTTATAACGCGCAGCCAGCTCTTTTAACGACAAGTATCGCCATCTTAAAGAAATTTGAAGAGAGCGGAATCAAAGCAGATTACGCAGCAGGACATAGCCTTGGTGAATATACGGCCCTCGTTGCAGCAGGCGCACTTTCGTTTCAAGATGCTGTCTATGCAGTAAGAAAGCGCGGCGAATTAATGAACGAAGCTGTTCCAGCAGGAGAAGGCGCCATGGCAGCGATTCTTGGCTTAGATCAAACGGCGCTTCTAGAAGTGACAAAAGAAGTGACAGAGAGCGGTCACCTTGTAGAACTCGCTAACCTAAACTGTCCTGGTCAAATCGTCATCTCTGGTACAGCAAAAGGTGTAGAACTAGCTTCAGAGAAAGCGAAAGAAAAAGGCGCAAAACGTGCGATTGCCCTTGAAGTGAGCGGACCTTTCCATTCTGCCTTAATGAAACCAGCCGCTGAAAAATTCACAGATGTTCTGTCAAAGCTAGACATTTCGGATGCCAAAACACCAGTGATCTCAAATGTAACAGCAGACATCGTCACATCTCGTGATGCTATTGAGACAAAGCTCATTGAACAATTGTATTCTCCTGTTCGATTTGAAGAAAGTGTGGAACGCCTCATTGATTTAGGCGTGACAACGTTTATTGAAATTGGTCCGGGCAAAGTACTTTCAGGCCTTGTGAAAAAGGTCAATCGCCGCCTGACAACCATTTCTGTTTCAGATCAGGAAACAATTGAAGCAGCTATTCAAACATTGAAGGAGGATTCTTGATGCTGACAAATAAAACAGCCGTTGTAACAGGTGCATCACGCGGGATTGGCCGTTCCATCGCGATCGATTTAGCGAAGAATGGTGCAAATGTTGTCGTCAACTATTCTGGAAACGAAGCAAAAGCAAATGAAGTCGTAGACGAAATCAAAGCACTTGGCCAGCAGGCATTTGCCGTTAAAGCTGATGTTTCAAATGCTGAAGAAGTACAAGCGCTCATGAAACAAGCAATTGACACATTTGGTTCAATTGACATCCTTGTCAATAATGCAGGGATCACAAAGGACAACCTGCTCATGAGAATGAAAGAAAATGAATGGGATGACGTCATTAACATAAACTTAAAAGGGGTCTTTAACTGTACAAAAGCCGTGACACGTCAAATGATGAAACAGCGCAGCGGAAGAATCATCAACTTGGCTTCAGTAGTTGGCGTATGTGGAAACCCTGGACAAGCAAACTACGTTGCAGCAAAAGCTGGTGTCATCGGATTAACGAAAACAACAGCAAAAGAGCTGGCAACCCGTCATATTACAGTCAATGCAGTAGCACCAGGCTTTATTTCGACAGATATGACAGACAAGCTTGATGAGAATGTACAGTCTGAAATGCTCAAACAAATCCCGCTTGCACGCTTTGGTGCACCTGAAGATATTAGCAACGTCGTTGTCTTTTTAGCTTCAGAAGGAGCAGGTTATATTACAGGCCAAACCATCCAAGTAGATGGCGGAATGGTTATGTCCTAAGAAATATCAAAATTTCATTAGGTTTTCTCTAGTTTTTTAAAAACGAATCAACTATAATACTTTGAGGGGAGGTGAAAGGCAATGGCAGACGTATTAGAGCGTGTATCAAAAATTATTGTAGACCGCCTTGGCGTTGATGAGGCTGACGTGAAAATGGAAGCTTCATTTAAAGAAGATTTAGGCGCTGATTCCCTTGATGTAGTTGAGCTAGTTATGGAACTTGAAGATGAGTTCGATATGGAAATTTCTGACGAAGATGCTGAAAAAATTGCAACAGTCGGTGACGCTGTGAACTACATAAATAGCCAGCAATAAGCGTAACAAAGTCCCGTCTATTTTCATGACGGGACTTTGAAAATTTATGTTAGTTTCAACACATTCAGCTGATCAATTGTCAGCCTTTTTCAGATGCTAAGGAGCAATGTTTCCTTGCATGTAGAAAGAGAGACTCCATATAATCAGTATCCTTAAAGGCGATTAAGCCTACCTGGAGGTTGCTATGCCAAAACACTATAAAGACAAACAGAAACAGAGCAAAAAGCTAGAGCAATTTAGGGAATTCCAGCAGCGCATTTCTGTACACTTTCAAAATGAAAAGCTTCTATATCAAGCCTTTACGCATTCCTCTTATGTGAATGAACACCGGAAAAAGCCATACGAGGATAATGAAAGACTTGAATTTCTAGGAGATGCTGTTTTAGAATTGACGATCTCTCAATTCTTATTTGCGAAATATCCCGCGATGAGCGAGGGAGATTTAACGAAACTAAGAGCGGCAATCGTATGTGAACCGTCACTTGTGTCTCTGGCACATGAGCTGTCCTTCGGTGACCTTGTTCTTTTAGGAAAAGGCGAAGAAATGACAGGCGGGAGAAAACGACCAGCACTCTTAGCGGACGTATTCGAGGCGTTTATCGGCGCACTTTATTTAGATCAGGGGCTGGAGCCAGTGGAACGATTCCTAGAAGCCTATGTCTATCCGAAAATTAACGATGGAGCGTTCTCGCATGTCATGGACTTTAAAAGCCAGCTGCAAGAATTCGTTCAGCGCGATGGAAAAGGTGTACTGGAATACCACATCCTGCATGAAAAAGGACCAGCACATAACCGGGAATTTGAAGCAAATGTATCCCTGCGCGGAGAAGTGCTCGGAATTGGAAATGGCCGCTCTAAAAAAGAAGCAGAACAGCATGCTGCACAGGAAGCACTTGCTAAATTGCAGAAACATCATATGAACCAATAAAATCCCCCTCGTCATTCAGGGGGATTTCACTCTGTTTTCCATCATCTTTTTTCACTTCATATGGTAAGATGATAGTACTTTAAATACATAAGGAGGATCACTCTCATGTTCCTCAAACGTTTAGACGTGATAGGATTCAAATCTTTTGCACAGCGAGTGACCGTGGACTTTGTCAAAGGGGTCACAGCTGTTGTTGGACCAAACGGAAGCGGCAAAAGTAATATTACCGATGCCATCCGCTGGGTGCTTGGAGAACAATCAGCGAAAAGCCTCCGCGGAGGGAAAATGGAAGACATCATTTTTGCAGGAAGCGACTCAAGAAAAAGAGTCAATCTAGCAGAGGTGACTTTAACATTAGATAACGAAGATCACTTTTTACCGATCGATTTTCACGAAGTCAGTGTGACAAGAAGAGTCTATCGTTCAGGAGAAAGTGAATTTCTCATAAACAATCAATCTGTCCGCTTGAAGGATATTATTGACCTTTTCATGGATTCAGGTCTTGGAAAGGAAGCTTTTTCAATCATCAGCCAAGGAAAGGTAGAGGAAATTCTATCAAGTAAGGCAGAAGAGAGGAGAAGCATCTTTGAAGAAGCGGCTGGTGTTTTGAAATATAAAACAAGAAAGAAAAAAGCCGAGAATAAACTGTTTGAAACGCAGGACAACTTAAACCGAGTAGAAGATATTCTGCATGAACTAGAAGAGCAAGTAGAACCATTAAGAATGCAGGCATCTATTGCAAAGGACTATTTGCAAAAAAAAGAAGAGCTTGAAAATGTCGAAATTGCCTTAACTGTTCATGACATCGAAGCACTTCATGAAAAATGGACAACACTTGGTGAAGCTGTCGAGCGCTTCAAACAAGATGAAATGAAGCAGTCCACAGATATTCAAGCAAAAGAAGCCAAAATTGAAGAGTCAAGAGACCGCATTCAAGCGCTTGACGAATCAATTAATGACCTGCAAGAAGTTCTTCTTTTCACAAGTGAGGAATTAGAAAAGCTTGAAGGAAAAAAAGAAGTATTAAAAGAACGGAAAAAAAATGCAGCAGCAAACCAAGGGCAGCTAGAGGAAACGCTCATTCGCTTAACTGAAAAGCAGGCGCAGTTAACCGAAAAGATTCAGCAGCAGAAAATCACGCGGGACAGCCTTCAAAAAGAAGTGCAGCAGCTAAAAGATGAAGTGAAAACAAAGCAGCATCAACTGTCGCTCTATAGTGAAGATGTGGAAGGTCAAATTGAACAGCTGAAAAGCGATTATTTTGATCTGCTTAATGAACAGGCTACCATCCGCAATGAACGTAAATTACTAGAAGAACAGCAGCGCCAAGCGGTCATGCAGCTGGAGCGGCTCACGCAAAACAACCAAAAACACATTGAAGAACGTGTGTCTGTCAAAGAAAAGAAAATAGAAGCTGAGCAGCAGCTTTCCTCACTAGAAGAAGACATACTGGGTCAGGTCAAGCGCTTTAGGGAAGCGGAACAAAAGCTTGACCAAATGAAACGTCAATACGAGAAAAAAGAAACGGCTCTTTACCAAGCCTATCAATATGTGCAACAGGCAAGATCGAAAAAAGAGATGCTAGAATCCATGCAGGAAGACTTCTCAGGCTTTTTCCAAGGAGTGAAAGAGGTCTTAAAGGCAAAAGAGCGTTTAGGCGGTATTCACGGTGCCATTGCAGAGCTGATTCAAACAGATCAGCAGCATGAGACAGCGATTGAAATCGCGCTAGGCGCAGCAACGCAGCACGTAGTCACAGAAAATGAAGCAGCTGCGAGACAAGCAATTGCATACTTAAAGCAGCACTCCTTTGGACGTGCGACCTTCCTGCCAATGAATGTGATCAAAGAACGAACCATTCAGCATAGGGACGTCCAAACAGCTGAGCAGCATGCAGCATTTATCGGTGTAGCAAGTCACCTTGTTTCCTTTGATGAAAAGTATCAAAAAGTCATACAGAACTTGCTTGGAACGGTACTTATCGTTAGAGACTTAAAAGGCGCCAATGAACTGGCAAAAATGCTTGGTCATCGTTATCGCATCGTGACCCTTGATGGAGATGTCGTGAACCCCGGCGGTTCAATGACCGGTGGCGGTGTAAAGAAAAAGAACAACTCCCTTCTTTCAAGAAACCGTGAGATCGAAACATTAACAAAGCAGCTCGTTGAAATGGAAGAAAAAACAACGATTCTTGAAAAAGAAACAAAAGAAACGAAGCAATTGATTGCAGCAAACGAAAGCCAATTAAACGAACTGCGTCAGCGCGGAGAAACGCTTCGAGAAAAGCAGCAAGAGCTCAAAGGGAAGCTATACGAACTGCAAGTAGCCGAAAAAAATATTAATGCTCACCTTGAACTCTATGATCAAGAAAAAGAAGAATTGCAGCAGCGTTCTACTGAACTTACAGATAAGGACAAAACGCAGGCAGCCCTTGAAGTTTCAATAGGGGAGAAACTGACCACGCTTGATCAAGAGATCAACACATTAACAAAGCGTAAGCAGACTCAAAGCTCAACGAAAGAAACCATTTCTGCCGAATTAACAGAGCTGAAAATCACACTTGCCAAAAAAGAGCAGTCCTTAGCGAATGAACAAGAAAAGCTTTCGAGCTTAATGGCCGAATTAGAAGAGGCTGAACAAACGCTGATGGAAACAAAAGAAGACCTGTCACTCTTAACAAGTGAAATGACGTCTAGCTCAAGCGGAGCAGAACAGCTGGAAGAAGCGGCGAAAGAGAAACTGGAAAACAAAAACAAAACAACTGCACTTATTTCAGAGCGGCGTAAACAGCGCCTGGCTCTTTCTGAAACGTTAGAATTTGCTGAACGTGAACTGAAAGAACAAAAGCGCCTTTACAAGCAGCTCACCACAAGCTTAAAAGATGAAGAGATTAAGCTTGGCCGTATGGAAGTTGAGCTCGACAACCTCATCGCTTATTTGAACGAAGAGTATGCCCTTTCGTTTGAAGGGGCAAAAGAGATGTATCATCTGACGTTATCACCAGATGAAGCAAGAAAACGAGTGAAGCTGATCAAATTAGCCATTGAAGAGCTAGGAACAGTGAACTTAGGCAGCATTGATGAGTATGAACGAGTAAATGAACGATATCTCTTCTTAACAGAACAGCGAAACGATCTGACAGAAGCGAAAAATACATTATTCCAAGTCATCGAAGAAATGGATCAAGAGATGACAAAGCGCTTCTCTGAAACATTCTCGCAAATCCGCGGGCATTTTGAATCAGTTTTCCAAGCATTATTTGGCGGCGGAAGAGCAGATCTTAAGCTGACAGATCCAAACGATTTACTAAACTCTGGCGTTGATATTGTCGCGCAGCCGCCAGGGAAAAAACTGCAAAACTTAAGCCTGCTTTCAGGCGGAGAGAGAGCATTAACAGCGATTGCTTTACTATTCTCTATTTTAAAAGTCAGACCTGTTCCATTCTGCGTGTTAGATGAGGTCGAAGCGGCGCTTGATGAAGCAAATGTTTTCCGCTTTGCGCAATATTTAAAGAAATACAGCCAGGAAACACAGTTCATTGTCATTACGCACCGTAAAGGAACAATGGAAGAAGCAGATGTGCTCTACGGCGTTACGATGCAGGAGTCAGGTGTTTCTAAGCTTGTATCCGTCAAACTAGAAGAAACGAAAGAGCTTGTCCAGTAATTAAAGGAGGTTTTTGAACCAAATGAGCTTTTTTAAGAAATTAAAAGAAAAATTTACGCAGCAAACCGATTCAGTATCAGAAAAGTTTAAAGATGGACTTGAAAAAACGAGAAACTCCTTTCAAGGAAGAGTAAACGAACTAATTTCACGCTATCGTAAAGTCGATGAAGACTTTTTTGAAGAATTAGAAGAAGTTCTGATCGGAGCAGATGTCGGTTTCACAACGGTGATGGAACTGATTGATGAGCTGAAAAAAGAAGTGAAATTAAGAAACATTCAAGACCCAAGTGAAGTACAATCGGTCATCTCTGAAAAACTGGTTGAAATCTACAATAGCGGAGAGGAACAAATCTCTGCGCTGAACATCGAAGACGGCCGATTAAATATCATTTTATTTGTAGGCGTCAATGGCGTTGGGAAAACAACGACTATCGGCAAACTTGCGAATAAGCTGAAAAATGAAGGGAAATCCGTCATTTTAGCAGCAGGTGATACGTTCCGTGCCGGTGCGATTGAGCAGCTTGAAGTATGGGGAGAGCGTTCAGGTGTCCCTGTTGTCAAACAGACGGCTGGCTCTGACCCAGCAGCGGTGATCTATGATGCCGTTCAATCAGCAAAAGCGAAAAATGCGGATGTACTCATCTGTGATACAGCAGGACGACTGCAAAACAAAGTCAACTTGATGAAAGAGCTGGAGAAGGTCAAGAGAGTCATTGAACGCGAGGTTCCAGATGCACCTCATGAAGTACTGCTCGCTCTTGATGCAACAACCGGTCAAAATGCGATGGCACAAGCGAAGGAATTTTCTAAAGCGACGAATGTGACAGGAATTGCTTTAACAAAGCTTGACGGTACTGCAAAAGGCGGAATTGTCCTTGCAATTCGCAATGAGCTGAACATCCCCGTGAAGCTTGTCGGTTTAGGTGAAAAGGTAGACGATCTGCAAGAGTTCGATGCAGAATCGTATGTGTATGGATTATTCTCAGACGTCATTGATCAAGAGGACTAACAAAAATGCCGGCAAAAACTGCTGGCATTTTTATTTATACACCGCTTCATGAAGTGACAAGATAAAAACTTGACACACATTAGAGAACCGTGTAAACTTAGTTGATGTAAAGGGAATGAACTTAACAAAGGGGAGAGAGCCCATGACGCTTGAAAAAACAACGAGAATGAACTACTTGTTTGACTTCTATCAATCGTTGTTAACCGCAAAGCAAAAGAGCTACATGTCGCTTTACTACCTAGACGATTTTTCCCTCGGTGAAATTGCGGATGAATATGAAGTATCAAGACAGGCTGTTTATGATAATATTAAACGGACTGAAGCGATGCTTGAACAATATGAAGAAAAGCTGCTCTTGTTTAAGAAATTTAAAGAGCGTAAAGAACTTCTCAAAAAAATGAGAGAGCTTGTAGCAGATTCCGCTCAGACGGAAGAAGCAGAAGCTTTAATTGAATCGCTTGAGAAATTAGATTAGGAGGCGGCACAGTATGGCATTTGAAGGATTAGCCGACCGACTGCAGCAGACGATTTCAAAAATCCGCGGCAAAGGAAAAGTGTCAGAGCAAGATGTAAAAGAAATGATGCGCGAGGTACGCCTTGCCCTTCTTGAAGCTGACGTCAATTTTAAAGTAGTCAAAGACTTTGTGAAAAAAGTAAGCGAGCGGGCAGTTGGACAAGAGGTGATGAAAAGCCTTACCCCTGGACAACAGGTCATTAAAGTTGTAAAAGAAGAACTCACTGAATTAATGGGTGGGGAAGAGAGTAAAATCGCTGTAGCGAAAAAATCTCCGACAGTCATTATGATGGTTGGTCTTCAAGGGGCAGGTAAAACAACCACAACTGGGAAGCTTGCCAATTTACTTCGCAAAAAACATAATCGCAAGCCGATGATGGTGGCTGCAGATATTTACAGACCAGCAGCGATCCAGCAGCTTCAAACGCTGGGGAAACAGCTTGATATGCCTGTGTTTTCATTAGGTGATCAAGTCAGTCCTGTCGACATTGCCAAACAGGCAATCGAAAAAGCGAAAGAAGAACACCACGATTATGTCATTTTAGATACAGCAGGACGCCTTCATATCGATGAAGAATTGATGGATGAACTTCAGAAAGTAAAAGAAGTAGCCAATCCAGAAGAAATTTTCCTTGTTGTTGACTCTATGACAGGTCAAGATGCTGTCAATGTAGCAAAAAGCTTTAATGAACAGCTTGGTTTGACAGGTGTCGTTCTAACGAAACTAGACGGGGATACACGAGGCGGGGCAGCACTTTCCATTCGAGCTGTCACCAATACGCCGATTAAATTCGCCGCACTAGGAGAAAAGCTGGATGCGATTGAACCATTCCACCCGGAGCGGATGGCATCAAGAATTCTTGGCATGGGAGATGTGCTTACACTTATTGAAAAAGCACAGGCAAACGTTGACCAAGATAAAGCGAAAGAGCTTGAACAAAAAATGCGGACCATGAGCTTTACGCTCGATGATTTCCTCGAGCAGCTTGGGCAAGTTCGTAATATGGGTCCACTTGATGAATTGATCCAAATGATGCCGGGAGCCGGTAAAATGAAAGGGCTCAAAAACGTCCAAGTAGACGAAAAGCAGCTCAATCACATCGAAGCGATCATTAAATCAATGACGACCGAGGAAAAAGAACAGCCAGAGGTCATCAATGCAAGCCGAAGAAAACGGATTGCAAAAGGAAGCGGAACATCTGTACAGGAAGTCAATCGCCTTTTAAAGCAATTTGACGAAATGAAAAAGATGATGAAGCAAATGACCAACATGTCCAAAGGGAAGAAAAAAGGCTTTAAATTACCATTTATGTAATTGGTTATACATGATAAAACCGTTGTTAAGAAAAAACACTTTACAAACCCTTTTATCATTGTTAATATACTATCTTGTTGAAATATTTTCGGAGGTGCTAGTAAAATGGCAGTAAAAATTCGTTTAAAACGTATGGGATCAAAAAGATCTCCTTTCTATCGTATTGTTGTAGCAGATTCTCGTTCACCACGTGACGGTCGTTTCATCGAAACAGTTGGAACATACAATCCAGTGTTATCACCAGCTGAGGTGAAAATCAACGAAGAATTAGCGCTTAAATGGCTTCAAAATGGTGCGAAACCATCTGATACAGTTCGCAACCTTTTCTCAAGCCAAGGAATTCTTGAAAAATTTCATAATGCGAAAAACAGCAAATAATGAATGAGCTGTCCTTGGAAGAATTGATTGTGTCCATCGTCGAGCCACTTGTTGATTTCCCTGAAGATATTCACGTATCTTCATTAGAAAAAGATGAGCAAGTGATTTACACACTGTCTGTCAATGCTGAAGATACCGGAAAAGTGATCGGAAAGCAGGGACGTACAGCAAAAGCGATACGAACAGTCATGTTTGCAGCAAGTGCAGAGTCTTCTAAGAAAGTTCAACTTGAGATTGCTGACTAAAAAGGGAGAGGGCTTAGGACCTCCCCTTTTTTTACACGTTTAAATCTATTTTTCGTTATACTGTAGAGGACAAATGCCTTCGGATAGGGGGACAAAAAGGAAGATGCAGATCATTCAACATGTCACCGTCATGCAAGTATTAACTGAAAGCAGTAAGGACAAACTGTTAACGACTTTTTTGGAGAAAAAAGAAAGACTAGAACGTGAATGCAATCAACTATATTTTCAACTGAAAAAACATGAAAAAGAACCACATCAGCAAGAAGCCATCCCTCAATTTCAAAAAGCCATCGATAAACGCCAGGAGAAGATCCGGCAAATTGATTTTCAAGTAGAGCAGCTGCATATTTTGCCGCTTGGAAGTGAAATGAAAGAGACAGAAGTGGATGCGCTGGTTGAAGTGAAAATAGGTGATAAATGGGATGACAAGATGCAAGATAATGTCATCGTCGTGAAAGACGGCACCATTGTGGAAATACGTCAGGGGTGATTGAGAACATGGAACGAGAATGGTTGAATGTTGGAAAGATTGTCAATACACACGGAGTCCGCGGAGAAGTACGCGTCGTGTCAAAGACAGATTTCCCAGAAGAGCGTTACAAAAAAGGAAGCCTCCTCTATATTTTTAAGCAAGGTCAAGGGGAGCCGCTGAAAGTCACTGTCGCATCACATAGGCAGCATAAACAGTTTGATTTGCTCACATTTGAAGAAATTAACTCCTTAAATGAAGCAGAGCAGTTGAAAGAATCGATTTTAAAAGTAGAAAAAGAACATCTCGGTTCTTTGGGCGAAGGAGAATTTTATTTCCATCAAATCATTGGCTGTGAAGTATACGATGAAGAAGATCAGCTTGTCGGCCAAATCAAAGAGATTTTAACACCAGGGGCAAATGATGTCTGGGTGGTTGGAAGAAAAGGCAAAAAAGATGCCCTGATTCCTTATATCCCATCTGTTGTCAAAAAGATCGATATCTCATCCAAAACCGTACACATTGAAGTGATGGAAGGACTCATTGACGAATGAAAATCGACTTTTTAACGCTTTTTCCTGAAATGTTCGAAGGTGTGCTTCACTCATCGATCTTAAAAAAGGCACAGGAGAAAGAAGCTGTCTCATTCAATGTTGTCAATTTTAGAGAGTACTCGGATCATAAGCATAAAACAGTGGATGACTATCCGTATGGCGGCGGTGCTGGTATGGTACTGAAAGCACAGCCCGTATTCGATGCGGTAGAAGATTTGACGAAGAAAGCAAGCAAGAAGCCCCGAGTCATTCTTGTCTGTCCTCAAGGGGAAAGATATACACAAAAGAAGGCAGAGGAACTTGCAAAAGAAGAACACCTTATGTTCATTTGCGGCCATTATGAAGGCTACGATGAGCGCATCAGGGAGCATCTTGTCACAGATGAAATCTCAATTGGGGATTTCGTTCTCACAGGCGGAGAACTGCCAGCGATGATGATTGCAGACAGTGTGGTCAGGCTTTTGCCTCATGTGCTTGGAAAAGAAGCGTCTCACATTGAAGATTCATTTAGTACAGGTCTGCTAGAGCACCCGCACTATACAAGACCTGCCGATTATAAAGGACTAAAAGTGCCGGATGTGCTCCTCTCTGGAAATCATGCAAAAATTGAAGAGTGGCGGCGCAAAGAATCCTTGAAGAGAACCTATACAAGACGGCCAGATTTGATCGATTCATGCAAAACGTTAACAGATGAAGAAAAAAGATGGCTTTGGCAGCTTCATAATGACTAGATTGTATTGCACACTGCATAGAGGTATGGTATGATACTACTTGTGACTTGGACGGCTTGCCGATTCAAGTTTGAAAACGATGTTCCGCTGCAATGAAGAAAGAGGACATGAGCATCTGTTGGAAGGAGTTGAAAACGATGCAACATTTGATTGAAGAAATCACAAAAGAACAATTACGCACTGATCTTCCTGCGTTCCGTCCTGGTGACACTTTACGTGTACACGTTAAAGTTGTCGAGGGTACTCGTGAGCGTATCCAGATCTTTGAAGGTGTTGTAATTAAGCGTCGTGGTGGTGGAATCAGCGAAACTTTCACAGTTCGTAAGATTTCTTACGGTGTAGGCGTTGAGCGTACATTCCCTGTACACACACCAAAAATCGCTAAGATCGAAGTTGTACGTCACGGTAAGGTACGTCGTGCGAAACTTTACTACCTACGTGAACTTCGCGGTAAAGCGGCTCGTATCAAAGAAATCAGACGATAATGATATCAAAGGAAAGAGCTTGTTACCTGTAACAGGCTCTTTTTTTGTACAATGTATAGAGATAATCGATAGAAGAGAAGGTGCACATATGACGATTCAATGGTTTCCAGGCCATATGGCAAAAGCAAGACGTGAAGTCACAGAAAAATTAAAGCTCATCGACATCGTATTTGAATTAACCGATGCTAGAATTCCGATGTCCTCTAGAAACCCAATGATCGAAGAAATCCTTCAGAACAAACCCAAAATCATGCTATTAAACAAAGCAGATAAAGCCGATCCTCGTATGACAAAGGAGTGGCAGGCGCACTTTGAGCAGCAAGGCGTTCGGTCACTTGCCATTAACTCTGTCGATGGACAAGGGTTAAATCAGATCATCACAACTTCAAAAGAAATCTTAAAAGAAAAATTCGACCGCATGAAAGCAAAAGGTGTCAAACCGCGTGCAATCCGGGCGCTGATTATCGGGATTCCCAACGTCGGGAAATCGACCTTAATCAATCGTTTAGCGAAAAAGAACATTGCCAAAACAGGAGACCGGCCTGGTATTACCACCTCACAGCAATGGGTGAAGGTAGGGAAAGAACTTGAACTGCTTGATACACCTGGAATCCTCTGGCCTAAGTTTGAAGATGAGCAAGTAGGACTCAGGCTAGCGGTGACTGGAGCGATCAAAGATTCTATCATCAACTTACAGGATGTCGCTGTGTATGGACTTCGCTTTCTAGAAGAGAACTATCCAGAGCGATTAAAAAAACGCTATGACCTGGCGGAGATCCCTGAAGATACGGTTGAGCTGTTTGATGCAATAGGTACAAAGCGCGGCTGTCTCATGAGCGGTGGATTTATTAATTACGACAAAACCACCGAAATCATTATTCGGGATATTCGAACAGAAAAATTTGGTCCCCTCACTTTTGAGAAGCCCGAAAGCTAAAAGACACGCAGCTCATGCGGGTCTTTATTTTTTGCGGAAAACTGCCGATATAAAGAAGGAGGCTGACGAAAAGCTGATGTACACGGTGAAACAAATAAAAGAACTGATAGAAAAGCATTCGCAAGACGAGTCATACATTCGTGAGCTTGTAAAAGATGATACGAGAAAAAGTGTCCAAAAACTGATAGAGAAGTGGCACAAAGAGAGAGAAAAGCAGCAGCAACTTCGTGCAGCATGGAATGAAATGCTGCAATTTGAAAACAAAGCTAAGGCGCAGGGATACACATGTATTGCTGGAATAGATGAAGCAGGAAGAGGACCGCTGGCAGGCCCCGTTGTCGCAGCAGCTGTCATATTAAAGGAAGATACAGTCCTGCTCGGTTTAAACGACTCAAAGCAATTATCTGAGAAAAAAAGATTGGCGTATTATGACCTGATCCAAAAAGAAGCACTTGATATCGGAATCGGCATTGTTGATGCGGCTACGATTGATGAAATCAATATTTACGAGGCATCAAGACTGGCGATGGTGAGAGCTGTGGAGCAGTTAACTCATACACCTGATTATCTACTCATAGATGCCATGACGCTCCCGCTTCCTATTCACCAGGAGAATATCATCAAAGGAGATGCAAAAAGTGCGTCCATCGCAGCAGGTGCATGTATTGCAAAAGTGACAAGGGATCAGATGATGGAAGAATACGGGCGTAAGTACCCTGAGTATCAATTTGAAAAACATAAAGGGTACGGAACAAAAGAGCATCTGGCTGCCATTCAAACACATGGAGCTGTCCCAATCCATCGATTATCGTTTGCGCCAGTGAAATCCGTTATATCATAAATTTTTGACCAAGGAGGCTGCCTGTGATGACAAGAGTTGAGGACATACATACAGCACTGAATAGCCGGTTAAGTGCGGCAGAATCTGTTCCATTAAACACCGAAGGAAAGGAAAATGTGCATCGGCTGATCCTCGGTAAAGTACTGAAAATGCTTGGAGATGATACAGCCCTTGTTCAAATAGGCTCAACAAAAATAAAAGCACAGCTAGCGGCTCAGCTCAAAGCAGACGCATTTTATTGGTTCCAATTTGAACAAGAGGGTGGAGACAGCCTCAATAAACTAAGGCCAGTACAGCAATTTGATCAAGACCCTAAGACATTAAAGGATGCAGCTGCCAAACTATTAGAAGGTCTCTCACTTAAAAACGGACTTGAAAACATCCTAACAGCCACAGCTTTTTTAAAAGAAAAATCCGTTATCAACGAAGCAGAGTTAAAAACGGCAGTGAAGTGGATCGAACAGCTTCAAGGAGCTGATGTGAAAAAAGGTCTTCAGGCACTCCTATTTGCTTTAAAGAAAGACTTGCCGATCCAGGAAGGAGTGCTTCAATCAATTTTAGCCGTGAAATCATCCTCTGCTCTTCATCAGGATATGACAGCGTTGCTAGAACGATTAACACAGCTCCCGAAGCACTCAGACGCCACACAGGCCCTTACACAAGCCATTCGATCAGTCATAGATGCTGAGACGACCGTCCATGCAGAAAAGCTCTTATCGGTCCTTCTAGCAGCGAGAGAAGGGGCGGCGAAGCAAGGAGGCAGTCTACTACCTGTAACGCCTCAGCCCAATCTGTCTCAGCCAAAAGAAAATAGCCAAACTCCAATCGCTCAAGAGCGTCAGACGACCCAAGTTCTTCAAACTAACGTGCAGCAGTCAACAAGTCCAAAAGAGCTGCAAATCCCGCTTCAGCAAATTGAGCGGATAATGGCAAGTTTGACGAAGCAAGGTGCAGACGGGCAGCAAGAGCCTAGCTTAAAACAGCTCACGTCATTGCTGCAAGGGCTTCTGCAGGCAGGATCTCAGCCTGACGCAAAAGCATCCGTGCTTCAAAAAGAATTTCCGTTCCTGTCAAAAACAGAGGCGAAAGCATTGGCTCAGGTGGTGCAGCAGACGGAACCCGCATTAAGCAATAAAACCGATGTGCTCGATTTACTCATGACGATGAAAAAGGCAATAGGTGTACGAGATGAAATCGGTATGCTGAAACTACTCGAAAAAGGCAGCCAGGATGTAAAAAGTCAGGAGCTTCACCAATTAAAGCTCGTCTTAAATGATGTGAGGCAGGCTGATTTACCAGAGCCCGTAAAAAAAGAAGTCGATCAATTGTTTCATAGATTGAACGGGCAGTTATTTGTGCAGCAGGAGAACCAAACCATCAGCCAAATGATGGTCTCTTATCCGCTCTTTTCAAAACATAGTGTTCAAGATTTAACCTTTATTCTAAAAGGACATAAGAAAAAAGATGGCTCTATTGATATTTCTCAGTGCCGTCTCATGTTTTACTTAAACATGGAAAACCTCGAAGAGACATTAATCGACTGTACGATTCAGCAAAAGGTCATGGCAATTACAGTTGAAACCGGTCATGAACTTCAAGGAACCATTAATCCGATGATTCCAGCTGTTCGGGAGAATTTAAATGCCTTAGGATACAGTTTAACGGGAATTACAGCAAAGAAGAGACAAGAGCCAGTAGATCCGTCTCACTTTCTAGATGAACACTTTCATAAAATCAGCGAGAAAGGGCTGGACTTACGAGTATGAAGGATTCAAAACCGCTTAGAAGGGCGGTCGCTCTACATTATGATGAAGAAAAACAAAAGGCGCCAAAAGTCGTCGCAACAGGGAGCGGCTATGTGGCAGACCATATCATTGAAGAAGCAAAAAAGTCGGGAGTTCCTATCCAAGAAGACCGTAATTTAGTCGAACTCATGCGCCACTTAACGCTGGATGAGGAGATCCCTGAAGCGTTATACGATACTGTAGCAGAAATATTTTCGTTTATCTATAGATTAGATCAAAAAATGAAAAAATAAGGAAAAATAAGTGATTTGGCTGAAAAATTTATATTTTTAATAAAATAAAAGTTTGAATGTTTAGAAGGATTTTACGATTTTACATAGAACCCTAGACATTCTCTTTTTTATTCTTTAAAATGAAAGCGCAGTCTATTTTATAATTTTTGTTTCTACATATGTTGGGAGGATGGGAAATGAATATCCATGAGTACCAAGGAAAAGAAATCCTAAGAAAATATGGGGTTTCAGTTCCAAATGGTAAAGTAGCATTTACACCTGATGAAGCAGTGAAAGCATCAGAAGAGCTAGAAAGCTCTGTATATGTCGTAAAAGCACAGATTCATGCAGGCGGCCGTGGTAAAGCAGGCGGGGTAAAAATTGCAAAAACAAAAGATGAAGTGAAAGGGTTTGCAGAGGAATTGCTCGGTAAAACACTTGTCACACATCAAACTGGGCCTGAAGGGCGCGAAATAAAACGCTTACTTATTGAAGAAGGCTGCGATATTCAAAAGGAGTACTACGTTGGACTTGTTTTGGACAGAGCGACATCAAGAATTGTATTGATGGCTTCTGAAGAAGGCGGTACTGAAATTGAAGAAGTAGCAGAAAAAACGCCAGAGAAAATCGTCAAAGTGGTCATCGACCCAGCGATTGGCTTGCAAGGCTATCAGGCAAGAGAAGTAGCGTTTAAAATTAATATTCCAACAAAATTAGTTGGCCAAGCTGTTAAGTTTATGACAAGTCTTTACAATGCGTTTATTGAAAAAGATTGTTCAATTGCTGAGATTAATCCACTTGTTGTAACAGGCGATGGAAAAGTCATGGCACTTGATGCGAAATTAAACTTTGATAGCAATGCTTTATATAGACAAAAAGATATATTAGAATACCGTGACCTTGATGAAGAGGATCCAAAAGAAATTGAAGCATCTAAATATGATCTAAGCTACATTTCTCTAGATGGAAATATTGGCTGTATGGTCAATGGTGCAGGTCTTGCGATGTCTACAATGGATATCATCAAGCATTACGGCGGTGACCCTGCAAACTTCCTGGATGTTGGGGGCGGTGCAACAGCTGAAAAAGTAACGGAAGCATTTAAAATCATCTTATCTGATCAAAATGTAAAAGGGATTTTCGTGAACATTTTTGGCGGTATCATGAAATGTGATGTCATTGCAGAAGGTGTCGTTGAAGCGACGAAACAAGTCGGCTTAACATTACCACTCGTTGTACGTCTTGAAGGAACAAACGTTGAATTAGGGAAGAAAATCCTGAGTGATTCAGGCTTAAATATCACTTCTGCTGAGTCTATGGCTGACGGGGCAGAAAAGATTGTATCTTTAGTCAAGTAGAGCAGAAAGGCAGGGAACCTAAATGAGTGTATTTATTAATAAAAATACGAGAGTAATTGTTCAGGGGATTACCGGTTCAACCGCATTGTTCCATACAAAACAAATGATTGAGTACGGAACAAATATTGTTGGCGGTGTCACACCTGGAAAAGGTGGAACTGAAGTAGAAGGAGTTCCTGTATTTAATACTGTATCTGAAGCTGTTCAAACAACTGGAGCAAATGCTTCTGTTATCTATGTACCAGCACCATTTGCAGCAGATGCCATTTTAGAGGCTGTTGATGCAGAAGTCGATCTAGTCATTTGTATCACAGAACATATTCCAGTGCTTGACATGGTCAAAGTGAAACGTTATATGGAAGGGAAAAAGACAAGACTTGTTGGCCCTAACTGCCCAGGTGTCATTACACCTGAAGAATGTAAGATTGGGATCATGCCTGGCTACATTCATAAAAAAGGTCATGTGGGTGTTGTTTCTCGTTCTGGAACGCTTACATATGAAGCGGTACATCAGCTTTCAGAAGCTGGCGTTGGTCAATCGACAGCTGTAGGAATCGGCGGAGACCCTGTCAATGGGACGAACTTTATTGATGTATTAAAAGCATTCAATGAAGACCCTGATACACATGCTGTGATTATGATCGGTGAAATCGGCGGTACGGCTGAAGAAGAAGCAGCTGAATGGGTAAAAGCAAATATGACAAAGCCAGTCGTTGGCTTTATTGGCGGTAAAACGGCGCCTCCAGGAAAACGCATGGGACATGCTGGTGCCATTATTTCTGGTGGTAAAGGAACAGCTGATGAAAAAGTAAAAACAATGCGTGAATGTGGAATTGAAGTGGCAGAGACACCATCTGTCATGGGAGAAACATTGATTAAAGTGTTAAAAGAGAAGAATCTCTTCGAAGCTTGTAAAACGCATTAATGACACAAGAAGACTTGTTCTTTGACAAGTCTTCTTCTTTCTATCTTAAACTGGAGGAATGGTATGTACAACGTGTCCGAAAGAATGATTTTTCACCGCTTAAAAGGCCTCATCTCACCCTCTTTGTTAACAAAATGGTGGAAAGTCGATCCTGAGCTATATATAAATGAAGAAACACAACATTTCAAACAGGATCGATCATTACAAACGATCGACTTTACCCGCTTAAAACAAGCCGAAGAAAAGGAATTCCCCATTTTTCAACACATCGTTCAAGCCTATTTAAAGCAAAACATTCACATGATACCCATCACATCACCCTTATATCCCAGCACACTAAAACATATTTATGATCCTCCCCCTGTGTTATTCCTAAAAGGAAACATATCATATTTAAATGAAGAAAAAAGTTTAGGTGTAGTAGGCACACGAGTTCCATCGTCTTATGGAGAAGCATGTGTGAAGAAAATTGTTGGTGAGCTTGTAAAGGAAGATTGGACGATTGTCAGTGGCTTAGCAAAAGGAATCGATGGACTTGCACATAAAGAATGCATTAGGAATAAAGGGAAAACCATCGGTATTATAGCAGGCGGATTTCAGCACTTATACCCAAAGGAACATGTGCAAATGGCTCAATACATGGGAGAGCATCATTTGCTTTTATCCGAGCATCCGCCTTATGTCAAACCAGAAAAGTGGCATTTCCCAATGAGGAATCGTTTAATTAGTGCGCTGACAAGTGGAACCATCGTGATTCAGTGCAAAGAAAAGAGCGGTTCGCTCATTACAGCGTATCAAGCACTTGAGCAAGGAAAAGAGGTATTTGCGGTTGCAGGATCTATCTTTGATCCTAATTCCACAGGTCCAGCCAGACTTATACAGCAGGGAGCAAAGCTTGTTCATTCAACGAAGGATATTTTAGAGGAATTCTCCTTCCGCAGCGTTCAATATACTGAACTCTCATAAAAATATCGTTTGACAAAAGACATAGGAATATTTAATAATAGTGAGGATTTAAGTTTACACTTTGTTTTTCGTGTTTATAATGATGTTCATCATAAAGAATTTTTAATGATTGCCTGTTAGATAAGTGCAATTAACATAAATATGAATTGTGAAATGTATAAAGAGAGAACACCTCTTAAGGGGGATTTTGAGTATGGCTGATTATTTAGTCATCGTTGAGTCGCCAGCCAAGGCGAAAACGATTGAGCGTTATTTAGGTAAAAAGTATAAAGTAAAGGCTTCAATGGGGCACATAAGGGATTTACCGAAAAGTCAGCTTGGTGTTGACACTGAGCATGACTTCGAACCGAGATATATTACGATTCGCGGGAAAGGCCCCGTTTTAAAAGAATTAAAAACAGCTGCGAAAAAAGCAAAGAAAGTCTATCTCGCAGCTGACCCCGATAGAGAGGGAGAAGCGATTGCTTGGCATTTAGCGCATAGCCTTGACCTTGACCTCTCTTCTGACTGCCGCGTTGTCTTTAATGAGATTACAAAAGATGCCATTAAAGATTCCTTTAAGCATCCACGTATGATCAACATGGATTTAGTTGATGCACAGCAGGCAAGACGGATCTTAGATCGTCTCGTCGGGTATAAAATCAGTCCGATTTTATGGAAGAAAGTGAAAAAGGGCTTAAGTGCCGGTCGTGTTCAATCAGTTGCACTCCGCCTGATTATTGATCGCGAGAATGAAATTAATGAATTTAAACCAGAAGAATACTGGACAATTGACGGTACATTCCTAAAAGGAAAAGAAAGCTTCGAAGCGAGCTTCTTTGGCGTCAATGGCAAAAAGCATCCACTGAAAACAAAAGAAGATGTAAAAGAAATCCTTTCGAAACTAAAAGGGAGCAAATTCTCTGTAGAGAAAGTGACGAAAAAAGAGCGTAAACGCAACCCAGCTGTTCCGTTTACAACATCTACTTTACAGCAGGAGGCTGCAAGAAAATTAAACTTCCGTGCGAAAAAGACGATGATGATTGCACAGCAATTATATGAAGGAATCGATCTTGGTAAAGAAGGTACAGTCGGACTCATTACATATATGAGAACGGACTCAACACGTATTTCCAATACGGCGATTGAAGAAGTATCTGCTTTCATTGATCAGACGTACGGTAAGAATTTCTTAAATACAACAAAACGAACCGCTAAAAAGAATGAAAATGCACAAGATGCTCACGAAGCCATCAGGCCGACTTCTACGCTAAGAAAACCAGCAGATGTCAAACATGTCTTAAGCCGAGATCAGCTGCGTCTGTATAAATTGATTTGGGAACGATTCGTGGCAAGCCAAATGGCGCCGGCTGTTCTTGATACAATGAGTGTAGACCTTGACAATAACGGGCTTACATTCCGTGCTAACGGGAGCAAAGTGAAATTCCCTGGATTCATGAAGGTATATGTAGAAGGGAAAGACGACCAGCTAGAAGAAAAGGACAAAATGCTGCCTGATCTTAAAGAAGGTGATACGGTTCTTTCAAAAGATATCGAACCTGAACAGCACTTCACGCAGCCGCCTCCGCGCTACACTGAGGCAAGACTTGTCAAAACACTTGAAGAGCTGGGTATAGGCCGTCCGTCTACGTACGCACCAACATTAGATACGATTCAAAAGCGCGGCTATGTCGCACTTGATAATAAACGGTTTATCCCAACAGAGCTTGGGGAAATTGTTCTTAACTTAATCATTGAATTCTTCCCTGAAATCATTAACGTGGAATTCACAGCGAAAATGGAAAAAGAACTTGATAGCGTTGAAGAAGGTACGATCGAATGGGTTCGCATTATCGACAGCTTCTATCAAGACTTTGCAAAACGGGTAGAAAAAGCAGAAGCAGAGATGCAAGAAGTTGAGATTGAGCCTGAATACGCCGGAGTCGACTGTGAAGAGTGCGGACATCCGATGGTGTACAAAATGGGTCGATACGGTAAGTTCATGGCTTGCTCTAACTTTCCTGACTGCCGTAACACAAAACCAATTGTCAAAGATATTGGTGTGAAATGCCCGACTTGTCATGAAGGAAACATTGTTGAACGAAAATCTAAGAAGCGCCGCATTTTTTATGGCTGTGATCGTTTTCCAGAGTGTGAATTCGTCTCTTGGGACAAACCAATTGAAAGAAAGTGTCCAAAATGCGAAAATATGCTTGTAGAGAAAAAGCTGAAAAAAGGCATTCAAGTTCAATGTGTGAACTGTGATTATAAAGAGGAACAACAAAAATAGCGGTGAACAGCCTTGTTCACCTGCTTTTTTATGTCATCAAACAGAACTTACGAAATAGGAGAGTTGTACAATGAGTCAATTTGTAAATGTGATCGGAGCAGGTTTAGCCGGAAGTGAAGCGGCATGGCAAATTGCCAAACGCGGAATTAAAGTCAACTTGTATGAAATGAGACCTGTCAAACAAACGCCAGCTCACCATACAGATAAATTTGCAGAGCTTGTATGCAGTAATTCACTGCGTGCCAACGCTTTGACGAATGCGGTCGGTGTATTAAAGGAAGAAATGCGTCATTTAGATTCAGCGATTATCGCAGCAGCAGACGAAAGCTCAGTCCCTGCTGGCGGAGCGCTTGCAGTAGATCGTCATGAATTTGCAGCAAACGTTACCGATCGCGTGAAAAATCATCCGAATGTGACGGTTTTTCAAGAAGAAGTGCAAAGCATTCCTGAAGGTCCGACAATTATTGCAACGGGCCCGCTTACATCTGAAGCACTTTCAAAAGAATTAAAATCGTTAACGGGTGAAGAGTATCTGTACTTCTACGATGCAGCGGCACCTATTCTAGAGAAAGATAGCATTGATATGGATAAGGTGTACTTGAAATCACGCTATGACAAAGGAGAAGCGGCTTATTTAAACTGTCCAATGACAGAAGAGGAATTCGATCGTTTTTATGAGGCGCTCATTTCTGCTGAAACTGTGCCATTAAAAGAGTTCGAAAAAGAAATCTTCTTTGAAGGCTGTATGCCAATTGAAGTCATGGCGAAAAGAGGAAAGAAAACGATGCTGTTTGGTCCGATGAAGCCAGTAGGACTTGAAGATCCGAAAACAGGAAAAAGACCTTACGCTGTTGTTCAATTAAGACAAGATGATGCAGCAGGTACTTTATATAACATCGTCGGCTTCCAGACACATCTGAAGTGGGGCGACCAAAAGGAAGTATTCCGCTTGATTCCAGGTCTTGAAGAAGCAGAAATCGTTCGATACGGCGTAATGCACCGCAATACATTTATTAACTCACCAAGTCTTTTAAAACCAACGTATCAGTTTAAAAATAGAGAGGATCTATTCTTTGCCGGACAAATGACAGGCGTTGAAGGCTATGTCGAGTCCGCAGCTTCCGGACTAGTGGCTGGAATTAACGCCGCTCGTTTTGTCAAAGGAGAAGAGCTTGTGACACTTCCGGAGGAAACGGCGATCGGCAGCATGGCTTATTACATCACATCGACAAACAAGAAAAGCTTCCAGCCGATGAATGCGAACTTTGGCTTGCTGAAAGATCTTGGTGTTCGGATTAAAAACAAACAAGAGCGTTATGCAGAGTACGCTAAGCGCGCAATCGAAACTATTCAAACTATTTCGAAATCTCTGTAGTAAAACATTGCACGGAAAGCAAGATATGTGATACCATTTAAAAGCCTTAAAGAGGTGTAAAAATGACGAATAAACAGCGTCTTGTCCACTTATTCATTGAATATCTGCAAATTGAAAAAAACTATTCTGCTTTAACAATCTCAGGATATACAGAAGCGATTGAAGAGTTTGTCAGATTTATGAACATTCAAGGAATAGACGGTTTTGAAGAGGTATCCTATCAAGATACGAGAATTTATTTAACAGAAGCTTATGAAAAAGGCCTGACAAGAAGAACGATTAGTAAGAAAGTCTCTGCGCTTCGCAGCTTTTATAAATTTCTATTAAGAGAACAGCTTGTGAAAGAAAATCCTTTTTTACTCGTTAGCTTACCAAAGCAGGATAAGCGAATTCCTTCATTTTTGTATGAAGAGGAACTCAAAGAGCTTTTTACAGTTTCTGATGTCAGCACACCGCTTGGGCAAAGAAACCAAGCGATTTTAGAACTTCTTTATGCAACAGGTATGAGGGTCAGTGAGTTATGTTCATTAAAAGAATCTGATCTTGATTTATCGTTGGATACAGTGCTTGTTCATGGGAAAGGCAGCAAGCAGCGGTATGTTCCTTTCGGTTCATATGCTCATGAAGCGCTCATCACTTATTTAGAGGATGGAAGGCAGAAGCTGAAAGCTAAGGGGAATGATCGTGCTGATGCATATGTGTTTTTGAATCAGCGCGGGGCGCCTCTTACAGACAGAGGCGTTCGATTCATTCTCACTGAATTAATGAAAAAGGCGTCAGGCACACTACATATCCATCCTCACATGTTAAGGCACACCTTTGCCACACACCTCTTAAATGAGGGGGCAGATTTGAGAAGTGTTCAAGAACTTCTCGGTCATTCGAATTTATCATCAACTCAGGTGTACACGCATGTATCAAAAGATTCTTTAAGGAAAACATACATGTCTCATCACCCAAGGGCTTTTAAACGATCCTAAAAGGAGGTTTTTTCATGTCATCATTTCATGCAACAACCATCTTTGCCGTTCAACATAAAGGAAAAAGTGCGATGGCTGGAGACGGTCAAGTCACTTTCGGGCAGGCTGTCGTGATGAAACACACGGCAAAAAAAGTGCGCCGTCTTTTCGGAGGCAAGGTGCTTGCAGGTTTTGCAGGTTCAGTAGCAGATGCATTTACACTCTTTGAAAAGTTTGAAACGAAGCTTGAAGAATATGGTGGTAACTTAAAGCGGGCAGCTGTAGAACTAGCGAAAGAATGGCGAAGTGACAAGATGCTCAGACAGCTTGAGGCCATGCTGATCGTTATGAACAAAGACAGCATTCTGCTTGTCTCTGGGACAGGAGAGGTCATCGAACCAGATGACGGTATTTTGGCCATCGGCTCAGGCGGCAATTATGCGCTTAGCGCCGGGAGAGCACTCAAAACACATGCAGGTGATCACCTCACAGCGAGAGATATTGCAAAGGCTGCTCTTGAAACCGCCGGAGAAATCTGTGTCTACACGAACGATCAAATCACTTTAGAAGAGCTTGAATAGAAAGGACATGAGACGTATGGAGAAAAAGCCGTTCACCCCAAGAGAGATAGTTGAAAAGCTTGATCAATATATTATTGGTCAGCTTGATGCGAAAAAAGCAGTGGCGGTGGCTTTAAGAAACCGTTACAGAAGAAGCCTTTTACATGATAAGCTAAAGGATGAAGTCGTTCCGAAAAATATTTTAATGATCGGCCCAACAGGTGTGGGGAAAACAGAGATTGCCCGCAGAATTGCAAAAATTTCTGGTGCGCCTTTTATTAAAGTGGAAGCGACGAAGTTTACTGAAGTTGGTTATGTCGGCCGTGATGTAGAATCGATGGTCAGAGATCTAGTTGAGACAGCGATCAGAATTGTCAAAGAAGAAAAGATGAAAGACGTTCAAGAAGAAGCAGAAAAACAAGCAAATAAACGTCTTGTTCATTTACTTGTTCCTGGCAAGAAAAAAAGCCAGTCTGTGAAAAATCCTTTTGAGATGCTGTTTGGCGGTTCTGATGAAGATGACCGTGATCGAGATCAATCAAGTGAAGAAGTTGAACTTGAATCGACAAGAAAGCGAATCACTCATCAGCTGGCTATGGGCGAACTTGAAGATCATTACGTCACGATCGAAGTGGAAGAGCAGCAGCCATCCATGTTTGATATGCTTCAGGGCTCGGGTATGGAGCAAATGGGCATGAACATGCAGGATGCGCTCGGCAATCTCATGCCTAAAAAGAAAAAACGCAGAAAGCTGACCGTCAGAGAAGCAAGAAAGGCGTTAACTGCTGAGGAAGCTTCAAAACTGATTGACATGGATGAAGTCAGTCAAGAAGCCGTCTATAAAGCAGAACAGCAAGGAATTATTTTTATCGACGAGATCGACAAAATCGCCAAAAGCGGTGGTGCATCATCTGCAGATGTTTCTCGTGAAGGGGTTCAACGTGATATTTTACCGATTGTAGAAGGTTCAACTGTGATGACGAAATATGGGGCAGTGAAAACAGACCATGTGCTTTTTGTAGCAGCAGGTGCATTTCATATGGCGAAACCATCAGATTTGATTCCAGAGCTTCAAGGGCGCTTCCCAATCCGTGTAGAATTAGATAAATTAAATATCGAAGACTTTGTGAAAATCTTAACGGAACCAGATAACGCATTATTAAAGCAATATAAAGCTTTACTTGAAACAGAAGGTATATCTCTTGAATTTTCTGACGATGCTATTCATAAGATTGCCGAAGTGGCTTATCATGTCAATCAGGAGACAGATAACATCGGTGCAAGAAGGCTTCATACCATACTTGAAAAGCTGCTTGAAGAGCTTTCATTTGAGGCGCCTGATATTACACTGGAGACAGTGACCATTACCCCTCAGTATGTAGAAGAGAAGCTAGGAAAGATTGCAAATAACAAAGACTTAAGTCAATTTATACTTTAACAAATGAATAAAGTAATCTAGGAGGATCATTAAAATGGCGTTACTACAAAAAACAAGGATTATTAACTCAATGCTGCAAGATTCAGCAGGGAAACCAGTTAATTTTAAAGAAATGGCGGAAACACTGAGAGATGTCATTGATTCAAACATTTTTGTGTTGAGTAGAAGAGGGAAGCTTCTAGGCTACTCGATCAACCAGCAGATTGAAAATCCGCGTATGAAGAAAATGCTTGAAGACCGTCAGTTCCCTGAAGAATATACAAAGAGTCTATTCAACATCCCTGAAACATCTTCAAACCTTGACATTAACAGTGAGTATACAGCTTTCCCAATTGAGAACCGTGATTTATTCGAATCAGGTTTGACAACAATTGTCCCAATTATCGGAGGAGGAGATCGTTTAGGAACGTTAATCCTGTCTCGTTTGCAAGATACATTCACTGACGATGATTTAATACTTGCTGAGTACGGAGCAACAGTTGTTGGAATGGAGATCCTTCGTGAAAAAGGAGAAGAAATCGAAGAAGAAGCAAGAAGTAAAGCGGTTGTTCAAATGGCGATTAGTTCTCTTTCATATAGTGAGCTTGAAGCCATTGAGCACATCTTTGAAGAACTTGATGGCAACGAAGGGCTCCTTGTGGCAAGTAAAATTGCTGACCGTGTAGGAATCACTCGTTCAGTGATCGTGAACGCCTTACGTAAGTTAGAAAGTGCAGGCGTCATCGAATCTCGTTCTCTTGGAATGAAGGGAACGTATATCAAAGTGTTAAACAACAAATTTTTAATCGAACTTGAAAATTTAAAATCTCATTAATCAAAACCCCTTTTCAGCCAAAATACAAGCTGAAAAGGGGTTTTTTTTTATAAAAAAGAGGATTTGTCCGAAAAATGACACTCTTTTTTCCAAGAAAACCCTTACAATTCTTAGTTCTTTAAATCTAGGTCTTTGTACCTATTCGTAAAATAGATATATATTACGAGTTTTTTTTACATATACATCATAGACTTTAATCCTATTATTTCTTACAATGAACATATGGTTTTACAAATCTCGACATGATTAAATGGAATGAAATACATATGATTGGAGGTATATGGTTTTGGATATATTTTCTGGAACGATAAGCAACCTTGAGAATGCCTTGGGCAGAGCGAATGTTAAGCAAAAAGTCATAAGCAATAATATCGCGAATATAGACACACCGAACTACAAGTCGAAAAACGTCACATTTCATGATATGCTAAACGATGCGTCGATCAAGCTGGATGCTAAAAAAACATACCAAGGACACATTGATTTTTCTAAAACAGGGTCTAATTATTCAGTTGTTTCGAGCAACCGTACTTCATATCAAGAAAACGGAAATAATGTCGATATTGATCAAGAGATGAGTGAACTCGCTAAAAACCAAATTCAGTATAATGCGTTGGTTGAAAGAATGAGTGGAAAATTCAATTCTCTTAAAACAGTTTTGACAGGAGGTAAGTGATGTCAATTTTTTCAGGCGTTAACGCTTCGGCCTCAGCATTAACAGCTCAGAGGCTCAGAATGGACGTTGTATCCTCTAACCTTGCAAATATGGATACAACAAGAGCGAAACAGGTTGATGGCAACTGGGAGCCTTATAGACGTAAGCTCGTCACATTACAGCCGTCAGGTGAATCGTTTTCATCTATATTGAACTCAAGCATGAATTCGAGCGGCAAATTAGGAAACGGCGTGAAAGCAACGAAGATTACAGAAGACGAAACTCCATTCAACCTTCAATATGATCCTACAAATCCCGATGCCAATGAAAATGGATATGTTCAAACACCTAATGTTGATCCATTAAAGGAAATGGTTGACCTCATCAGCAGCTCAAGGTCATATGAAGCAAACGTGACTGCACTAAATGCGAATAAAAGTATGTTGATGAAAGCTTTAGAAATAGGAAAGTAAGGTGAAAAGAATTGGTTAACGCAATATCTCCTTTCCAGCTTCAAACCGCTCAGCAAGCAAGTGAATTGACAAATGCATCGTCCGTTCAGGCGGCTGCACCTAAAAGTCAAACGAATTTCTCTGATGTGCTGAAAAATTCCATTGAGGCATTAAATCAATCACAGCTGAAATCAGACCAGTATACAAATGCTCTTGCACAAGGAAAAGATGTCAATCTCGATGAAGTCATGATTGCCTCGCAAAAAGCGAGTGTGACACTCACAGCTGCAACGGAGTTTCGAAATAAAGCAGTCGAAGCGTACCAAGAGATTATGAGAATGCAGATGTAGGAGGTGCTGACGGACAAAAAAAGACTGAATGGAATGACCGGGGGTTAAGATGAATCGTACTTTAATGCAATTAAGAACAAAAACAGTTGAGTTTTGGCGAAATCGATCAAAATTACAAAAAATACTTATGATTGGCGGCGTTGCTGCCCTAGCAATCATTATTACGGTTGTTAGCATCTTTGCTTCTTCTGAAAAAATGGTTCCATTGTTTAAAGATTTGTCTGAGGCAGAAGCTGGACAAATCAAACAGGAACTGGATGGCAAAAACGTTAAATCGGAACTTGCGAATAATGGAACAACGATTCTCGTTCCAGAAAAGCAGGCTGACACTTTAAAAGTAACACTCGCATCTGAGGGTCTCCCTAAGACAGGGAATATTGATTATTCCTTCTTTGCGAACAATTCCGGCTTCGGTTTAACAGATAATGAATTTGATGTTCTGAAAGTAGACGCAACTCAGACAGAACTATCCAATCTGATCAACACGATTGATGGGATTAAAGATTCAAAAGTTATGATTAACCTGCCAAAAGATTCCGTTTTTGTTGGAGAAGAGCAAAGTAATGCATCAGCATCCATTGTGCTGCAAGTTGAGCCTGGCTACACGCTCGCGCCGCAGCAAGTAAAAGGCCTTTATCATCTTATTTCAAAAAGTGTGCCGAATTTAAAGACAGAAAACATTGTCATTATGGACCAAGATTCCAACTACTACGACTTAAACAGCAGTTCCGATTCCTATGCAAGTGGAATGGATGCACAGCAGCAGAAAAAAGAAGAGATTGAAAAGAACCTTCAAAGAAAAATTCAACAGCTGCTCGGAACAATGATGGGTCAAGAAAAAGTGGCTGTATCGGTCACAACAGACATTGATTTTACTGAAGAGAAAAGAAAAGAAGATCTTGTAGAACCAGTTGATAAAGAAAACATGCAAGGCATTGCTGTCAGTGCTGAAAAGATTGCTGAAACTTATTCAGGAAATGGTGCAGCAGCTGGTGGTACCGCTGGAACAGGCGACGATGATGTCACAAATTATCAAGGCGCCGATGGAGCGAACGGTAGCGGAGATTACGAAAAGAGCGAAGATCGTATCAACTATGAAGTCAACCGCATTCATAAAGATATCAAAGAGAGCCCTTATAAAATTAGAGATGTTGGCATTCAAGCATTGGTCGAACCACCAACGGCAAACGATGTGAACTCTTTAACACCTGAAAGGCAAGATGATATCAAAAAGATTCTTTCAACGATCATTAGCACTTCAATTGATAAAGAATACACAAATGGTCAAGCGCTCACTCAAGCGGACTTAGATAACAAAATTGTTTTATCTGTATCAAAATTAGACGGTAAACAGCAAACTGCAGCAGAAAACCCATCAAACAATATTCCAATCTGGGTTTATATTGTAGGCGGTGTGCTACTACTTGCAATTATCGCTCTCATTATTCTTCTTGTGCGTAAACGCAGAAAAGAAGAGGAAGAAGAGTTTGAGTTTGATGAACGTACACCAATCCATGTTCCTGATATCGACACTGAACCAGAAACAGAAGAAATGGTGAGAAAAAATCAGCTTGAAAAAATGGCAAAAGAAAAACCAGAAGACTTTGCTAAATTGCTACGCAGCTGGCTGTCCGAGGATTAGGAGGAATACACATGTCGAGAAAAGATCCAAATCGACTAACAGGCAGACAAAAAGCAGCAATCCTAATGATTTCCTTAGGGCTAGACGTGTCAGCATCTGTATACAAACATCTGTCTGAAGACGAAATAGAAAAATTAACATTAGAAATTTCCAATGTACGAAGTGTAGATACTGCTAAAAAAGATGAAATCATCGAAGAGTTTCACAGCATCGCCATCGCGCAGGACTACATATCACAAGGCGGTCTTATGTACGCAAGACAAGTGCTTGAAAAAGCGCTTGGTGAGGACAAAGCGGACAGCATCTTAAACCGATTAACATCCTCGCTTCAAGTGAAACCGTTTGATTTTGCTCGAAAGGCTGACCCAGAACAAATCTTAAACTTTATCCAGCATGAGCATCCACAAACCATCGCGCTCATCCTTTCCTACTTAGATCCAGTCCAAGCTGGGCAGATTTTATCTGAATTAGGTGAGGAAGTACAAACAGAGGTTGCGAGACGTATTGCTTTAATGGACCGCACATCTCCAGAGATCATCAATGAAGTGGAACGCATTCTTGAACAAAAGCTTTCTTCAACCTTTACGCAGGACTATACGCAAACGGGCGGGGTCGAAGCGGTTGTAGAAGTACTAAATGGTGTAGACCGTGCGACCGAGAAGACCATTTTAGACACACTTGAAATTCAAGATCCTGAGCTTGCTGATGAAATTAAGAAACGTATGTTTGTCTTTGAAGATATTGTCACTCTTGACAGTAGAGCGATTCAGCGTGTGATCAGAGATGTTGAAAATGATGACTTATTGCTCGCGCTCAAAGTGGCAAGCGAAGAGGTCAAAGAAATTGTCTTCCGCAACATGTCACAGCGAATGGTCGAAACGTTCAAAGAAGAAATGGAGTTTATGGGACCTGTCCGGCTTAGAGATGTCGAGGAAGCACAAACTCGTATTGTCAGCATCGTAAGACGACTCGAGGAAGCTGGAGAAATCGTCATAGCTCGAGGCGGAGGAGACGATATCATTGTCTAGGATTATCAAACATGAAACATCTGTTATTCCTGAGCAAGGCCGGCAAACGATTCCTTTGCAGCAAGTGGAGTTTAAAAAAGAACATCACGAAGAAGAGCTTGTCAATGAAACAGAAGCATCGCAGCTTGTACTAAGTGATGCTGAAGATCAAGCAAGCCGTATAGTAGAACAAGCAAATAGTGAGCTTGAAAAAACAATGGCTGAAATCAATCAGCGCCGCGCTGCTTTTGAAGAAGAAAGAATGCAGCTCATTGAAGAAGCGAAACAAGCAGGTTACCAAGATGGCTTCCAAAAGGGTGAAACAGATGCGAATATGCAGTACCAATCGATTCTTGATCAAGCGAATGACATTGTCAGTCTTGCCAAGCAGGATTACGAAGAAAAAATTGAAAGCTCCGCAGAAAAAATTGTGGAACTGGCTTTCGAACTCGCCAAACGCGTTTGGTACTCGGCTGAGGACACGAAAGATCAATTTTTGGCTCTCGTGAAGCAGGTCATTTCAGAAGTGAAAGAATATGACGATATTTCCATCTATGTTGACCCTGAACATTACGATCATGTGATGGAGTATAAAGACGAATTAATCAGAATCCTTCAAAAGGATACACACCTTGCCATTTACTCGGATGAAAAAGCGCCAAAAGGGACTTGTTACGTAGAAACAAGCTTTGGAAAAGTGGAAGCGAGTGTTGATACCCAAATGAATCAGTTGAAAGAAAAGTTACTAGAAGTCATTGATTCAGGTGATCACAAATGAACATTGATGTGTTAAAAGAAACAATTGAAACCGCCGATCCTTATAAACGATTTGGCAAAGTCAATCGAGTTGTTGGGCTGATGATTGAATCTAAGGGGCCGGAGAGTTCTATCGGGGACGTGTGTCTCATTCATAAAAAAGGGCGTAGGCACGATCCGATAAAAGCAGAGGTCGTAGGGTTTAGAGATGAAAACATTCTGCTCATGCCTTATGTAGAAGCATCCAATATTTCACCAGGAAGTCTAGTTGAAGCGACAGGTGAGTCGCTGAAGGTCAAAGTTGGGACTGGATTAATCGGCGAAGTCGTTGATGCCTTCGGTGATCCGCTGGACGGCAGTATGCTTCCAAAGGGACTTGCGCCTGTTTCGACAGAACAGTCTCCCCCAAATCCGATGGACAGGCCGCCGATTCGAGAAAAGATGGGCGTTGGTGTCAGAGTGATCGATAGTCTGCTCACAGTTGGCACTGGTCAAAGGATCGGGATTTTTGCTGGAAGTGGTGTTGGAAAAAGTACCTTAATGGGAATGATTGCAAAGCAGACAGAAGCAGATCTGAATGTCATTGCCCTTGTAGGAGAGCGTGGCCGTGAAGTTCGTGAGTTTATTGAAAAGGATTTAGGTGCTGAAGGACTGAAGCGTTCGATTGTTGTTGTCGCAACTTCTGACCAGCCTGCACTGACGAGAATGAAAGCTGCTTATACAGCAACAGCTATTGCGGAATATTTTAGAGACAGAGGGAAAAATGTCATGTTCATGATGGACTCTGTTACACGGGTCGCTATGGCACAAAGGGAAATCGGGCTTGCAACTGGCGAACCGCCAACGACAAAAGGATATACACCTTCGGTGTTCGCTATACTGCCTAAATTACTTGAACGAACTGGAACGAATCAGCTTGGTTCCATCACAGCGTTTTACACAGTGCTTGTTGATGGTGACGATATGAATGAGCCAATTGCTGATACAGTCAGGGGGATCTTAGATGGCCACATTGTACTTGATCGTGCTTTAGCCAACAAAGGACAATTTCCTGCTGTCAATATTCTGAAAAGTATCAGCCGCGTTATGAGCAATATCGCAAGTCATGATCACAAGGAGGCGGCCAACCGGTTCCGCCAGCTTTTATCCACTTATCAAAACGCTGAAGACCTCATTAACATTGGAGCTTATAAAAAAGGCTCCTCGAAAGACATTGATGAGGCCATGCAGGCTTATCCTCATCTGATTTCATTTTTGAAGCAGGATGTAGAAGAGGCTGTATCTATTGAAGACAGTGTGAATTTATTGCTCCGTTTGATGAATAGAGAGGATTGACAAAAACAGTGAGATATCAATACAAATTTCAAAAGCTCTTAGAACTGAAAGAAAGTGAAAAAGACAAGTCACTCGCAGCGTACCAACAATCCGTTTCAGCATTTGAGCAAGTCGCTGAAAAACTCTATGAAAATATGAGTAAAAAAGAATTAATGGAAAAAAGCAAAGAAGAAAAGCTGAGAAGTGGTATGAGTGTTCAAGAAATGCGTCATTACCAGCAATTTGTGACCAATTTAGATAACACCATTCAGCACTATCAGCAGCTTGTGATCATGAAACGCCATCAAATGAATGAAAAACAATCTGATTTAACTGAAAAAAACATTGAGTTTAAAAAGTTTGAAAAAATGAAAGAAAAGCAGTATGAAAAGTTTTCCCTTGAACATAAGGCCATTGAAATGAAAGAAATGGATGATATCTCTATCAGCCAATTCATGTTTCAAGGACATTAGGAGTCGAGATGAATGCCTAAGAAGGAAAAAACGAAGGAATCAAGCGGCGGTAAATTTCAATGGATCTTGTTTATTGTCATTATCCCATTGATTGTGCTTGTGATTGTGACTGGCACAATCCTTTATATTGCGGGTTTTGATCTAAAGAAACCGCTCCAAAACATTCCTGTGATCAGCAGTTTGGTTGGTTCAGATGACACCTCAAAAACGTCATCTTCACATAATGATCAAAGCGATGCAGAATTGAAGGAACTGAAAAAGACCATTAAAGAGCAAAAAAATGAACTTGAAATTGCACAAAAAGATTTAAAAACAAGTGATGAAGAGATTAAAAGACTGAATCAAAAAATCAGTTCGCTTGAAAAAACATCTAAAAATGATGCGAATAATACGTCAGCGAGTGATAGTTCAACAAACAACAGCTCATCAAGCGATACATCAGGTAATAATGCGTCAGGGACAACTTCTGATGGGGCAGGAGCCTCTAACCAGAAACCTAAAGGGAAGATTGTCAGTATCTATGAAAGCATGGACGCAGGGAAATCCGCCAAAATTTTATCAGAATTAAGTGATAAAGAGGCATTGAAGATCCTTGAAGAGCTGAGCAAAAATAAACTAACAGATATATTAGCAAAACTGACACCTCAGAAGGCAGCTACATTTACGAAAGAGCTTGCTAAAAAAGAAGAAAGTGAAAATGGGGGTGGACAATAAGTGAAGCTATTGGATATTGGAGCCTTACAGCAATCGTCTCAAGGTCTTTCGGGGCCAAAGGGAGGCGGCGTGGCATCTGCACGCGGGTTGTTTAAACAATTACTTAGCGGGGCAGGCGCACAAAGCGGTCTTGTTAATGCTGAGACAGCGGGTGCCTCTCTTTCCATCAATGATGCGATGCAAATCATTGAAAAATGGATGCAATCACCTGAAGAAGGGATCGACGGAGACCTTCTTGAAGCGCTTCAAACACTTCAAAGTCAAACGCTTGATTCGTCTGATCTCAAGTCACTAGAAGAGTTATTTCAAAAAATGGAATCATCCATTTACGATGATCAAGCTGATAAGCCAGCTTCTGAACATAGTGAGCAGCTCATACAAGTCCACTTTTTCTTATATCAACTGCTCAATCAACAGCCGCTCAGCTTTGATGCAAAGCTAGTGCAGGATATTGAAGCAAAAGGTCAAGACTTCATTCACTTTCTTTCGAAAAATGGGGTAGATGAGAAACTGATTCAGCAAGTAAAAGAGCAGTTTTTCTCGCAGGGTTCAGCACCAAAGCTGAATTCGATGTCTCAAAGTGAGCTGAAACACTTTAATCAGTTAATCGACCATATGATGGCAAACGCAAAAGGATCAGACAAAGAGTTGAAAATTGCTTTAGGAGAGTTAAAAGAATTGGTCTCTCCAAGACAAGAATCTACTCTTGCTTCTCCGGCAAAAGGTGCTTCCTCCCTTGAATGGCTCATCAAAAAGGAAGTTGTCAAAGGACAAAGCACTGCTGCACCTGCTTCTGAAAAAAACATCACTCATACGCTTTTGCCAGGTCATAAGCAGTTTTTTCAACTGCAATCAGTAGCTCCTGTTCAGCAGACACAAACAACTGATGAAAAGCCAGGAACGGTTGATCAGCAAATACTAAATACGTGGAAGCAAATGAAATTCACGCCATTTGGCAACTCAAGCGGACGCTTCACAGTTCGATTAAATCCAGAAAATCTCGGATTTATCACGATTCAACTGACGAAGCAAAACGGTATGTATGCGAGTAAAATTACAGCTTCGACACAAGCAGCGAAAGAGCTGTTAGAGCATCACCTGCCGCAGCTCAAACAGGCGCTTCCGAATATGTCGGTTCAAGTGGACCGTTTCCATATACCGCTTCAATCAAATGAGCAGTCGTTATTTGGACAGTTTAATGAAGAAAACAAGCAGCAGCAGTCAAAAGGGCAGAATTTCCAGAAGCCTGATGAACAGGAAGCAGAATTCCAAGATGTACTGGATGCTCTTGTTGGGTCAGATGAAGAAGAGGAGGAAATCTAATGGCAACAGTTGATGCTACAAATAGAACAGTCGCACAAACAGACACTTCTTCAAAGGCAGAAAAGAAAACAGATACGCTTGGCAAAGATCAATTCTTGAAAATATTGCTTACACAGCTTCAAAACCAAGATCCGACAAACCCACTAGATGACCGTGAGTTTGTCACACAGCTTGCAACATTTTCATCTTTAGAACAGCAAACCAATATGAATGATTCTATCACCAAGCTGAATCAGCTTATGTCTACATTTGTTGCTCACCAAGATCCGTTTACGACGTATGTAGGATGGATTGGTAAAGAAGTATCCGGTAAACAAGATGATAAAGAGATATCAGGCACTGTGAAGTCTGTTAAAAACATAAACAATGAATAGTTCCTGTATTTAGAAGATGGAACGAAAATCAGCCCTTGGGATGTTACAGCAGTTGGAGAAAAAACGAAGTAATTCGAGGAGGAAAATAAATGTTACGCTCACTTTACTCAGGAATTAGCGGAATGAAAAACTTCCAATCAAAATTAGATGTTGTAGCCAACAACGTAGCCAACGTCAATACACACGGATACAAAAAAAGCCGTATCACTTTTAAAGATATGGTCAGCCAAACCATTGGAAGTTCTGGTGGACCAACGAACAACTCTGGTTCAATCAACTCAAAACAAATTGGTTTAGGATCATCTTTATCTTCTATTGATAAAATTATGTCAGCGGGATCTTCTCAAAATACAAATGAACCTTACGACTTCTATATCAATGGAGATGGGTTTTTCCGGATTGAAAGTCAAGGAGAAATTCTTTATACAAGAACAGGGAATTTCGACACTGATTCAGAGGGAAGCTTAGTCACCCCTGATGGAAATTATCTGCTTGGAATGAATGGACAAAAGATAACGATTCCAGACGGCGTTTCGAGTGTGAGTGTTGGTCCAGATGGAACGGTTTCGGTTGTTGAAAACAATGTATCAAGAACCGTTGGTCAAGTATCACTCGTATCTTTCCGTAACGCAGGAGGGTTAGACAAAGTTGGTGACAACCTTTACCGCCAGACCTTAAGCTCAGGTGCTCCAAGTAACCCTATCGTACCTGGTGAACAAGGAACGGGCGTCATCCAAACAGGTAAACTTGAAATGTCAAATGTTGATTTAACAGACGAGTTTACTGAAATGATTATCGCACAGCGTGGTTTCCAATCGAATGCAAAGACGATCACAACATCTGATGAAATCCTGCAAGAGCTTGTGAATCTGAAACGATAGGAGGTAGGGGGAGCGGTTTATCGCTTCTCTGCTTAATATGATTGAAGTGACAAGATTAAATGGCAAAGGATTTATGCTGAACGCTCTCCATATCGAGCAAATCGAAAGCTTTCCAGACACGACCATTACATTAGCCAATGGAAAGAAATTCGTTGTGAAAGAAGATAAAGAGCAGCTTCAAGAGAAAATCATTTCTTTCTACAGAAAAATCCAAGTCATTTCATTGAATCAAGGAATAGAGGAGTTTGAATGAAGAAGAAATTAGTCGTAGTAATGCTAATCATGATTATTGCCATCGTCGGAATTGGAGCAGGCATCTTTTTTCTGCTGAATGGGTCAGACGAAGCAAAAGCAGAAAAAGAGCCAACAGCAGATGAAGTCGTAAAAGCTTCTGTTGAAATTCCTGAGATTATTACTAATTTAAAGTCTGAAGGAAATGCTGTCAAACTTGTATTGAATATTGAAACGGACTCTGAAAAAGCAAAAGAAGAGCTCGAGAAAAGAAGTTTTCAAGTGAAAGACGCCGTAATCGACATTTTATCAGACACGAATGCAGATGAACTTGATGGCAAAAAAGGCAGAGAACATTTTAAAACACTAGTCAAAAACAAAGTGAATAACTATTTGCAAGATGGCAAGGTGAAAGAAGTATATATAACCTCCTTTAATCTGCAATAGAGGCGATTAATTGACACGATGGAGGTGAAGAAATGTCAGGAGAAGTGCTTTCCCAGAATGAGATCGATGCATTATTATCCGCCATATCTACAGGCGAAATGGATGCAGAAGAGCTGAAAAAAGAAGAAACGACGAAAAAAGTGAAGGTGTATGATTTTAAACGTGCACTGCGCTTTTCGAAAGACCAGATTCGAAGTTTAACAAGGATTCATGATAACTTCGCTAGACTGCTCACCACGCACTTTTCAGCTCAGCTAAGATCATATATTCAAATTACTGTCAGCTCGGTTGACCAAGTACCATACGAAGAATTTATTCGTTCGATTCCTAATATGACATTATTAAACTTATTTTACGTCAGCCCGCTTGAAGGAAGAATCATGCTTGAAGTGAACCCAACAATCGGCTATGCCATGATGGACAGGCTGATGGGCGGGATTGGCATTAGTCATAATAAGACAGAATCACTTACAGAAATCGAAACAAAGATTATCTCAAACATGTTTGAGGGAGCTTTGGAAAATTACAGAGAAGCGTGGCAGTCCATAACCGACATCGAGCCTGAAATGGCAGATTTCGAGGTAAATCCCCAGTTTGTTCAAATGGTGTCACCAAACGAAACAGTTGTCGTCATTTCTCTTAATACACAAATTGGTGAGGTCAGCGGGGTTATTAACCTATGTATTCCTCATGTTGTATTGGAGCCTATTATTCCGAAGCTGTCTGTACACTACTGGATGCAGTCTGAACGAAATGAACCAAAACAACAAGAAACAAAGGCCATTGAAAAACGGATTATGACGGCAAAAATACCGGTAGTCGCAGAGCTAGGGGAATCGGAAATGACGGTGGAAGAGTTTTTGAATTTGGAAATTGGTGATTGTATTGCCTTGGACAAACCAGTAAATGCGCCTCTTACTGTTATGGTCGGAAATAAACCGAAATTCTTGGGACAGGCCGGCCGCGTGAATCGGAAACAGGCGATTCAAATTCTAGATCACGACATAAGAGGTGAAGAAGATGGAGAATAACGGAAGTAAATTATCACAAGACGAAATCGATGCGCTCCTTAAAGGAGGCAGCAATGACGATATAGAGCCTGATACAATCCTTTCTGCAATGGAGCAAGATGCCATTGGGGAAATCGGAAACATTTCATTCGGTAGCTCTGCAACAGCACTTTCAACCCTATTAAATCAAAAAGTGGAGATTACTACTCCAACTGTTACAGTGATTCAAAAAAGTATGCTGAATGAGGAATTTCCTCATCCGTATGTCGCTATTGAAGTGAATTATACAGAAGGCTTCAGCGCAAGTAACTTGCTTGTCGTCCAGCAAACAGATGCAGCAGTCATTGCGGACTTAATGATGGGCGGAGACGGGACAAATGCTGACCCTTCTTTAAGCGAGATTCACTTAAGTGCAGTGCAAGAAGCAATGAACCAAATGATGGGTTCTGCTGCGACATCCATGTCGACGGTCTTTAATAAAAAGATTGATATTTCTCCGCCGCGCGTCGAATTACTTGATGTGAAAGAAGGAGAAGGGACAGACCGCATTCCAGCTGAAGAAATGCTTGTCAAAGTATCCTTCAGATTAAAAATAGGTGAACTCATCGATTCAAATATTATGCAGCTTTATCCTATTACATTTGCGAAGGATTTAATCGCAGAATTAACAGACCCTGCGCAAGAGGAAGAGCCGGTTCAAGACACTCAAGTGAGCACACCTGAACCTCAGCCGGCAGCTCCGCAAACGCAGTCTGCACCAGCGCAGCAAGCAGCTCCGGCGAAAAGACAGGCGAAGCCAAAGCCGGCAGCACCTGTAAATGTAGCACCTGTTGAATTTGAAGCGTTCAGTGAGCCTCAGCATACAACAAGCCAGCTTGGAAATCTTGATATGCTGATGGATATTCCGCTTTCCATTACGGTGGAACTTGGAAGAACTCAGCGCAGTGTAAAAGAAGTCCTTGAGCTTTCAGCTGGAAGTATCATTGAACTGGACAAACTTGCTGGGGAGCCAGTAGACATTCTGGTGAACAAACGAATTGTCGCCAAAGGGGAAGTCGTTGTCATTGATGAGAACTTTGGTGTTCGTGTGACTGATATATTAAGTCAGTCAGAAAGACTTTCTAATTTAAAATAAACAAACATATAGGGAGAGAATAAGTAAATGGCTACTAAGGTATTAATCGTAGATGATGCAGCATTCATGAGAATGATGATAAAGGATATTCTTGTAAAAAACGGATTTGATGTCGTAGGAGAAGCAGAAAACGGCGCTCAAGCAGTTGAAAAATACAAAGAAACTTCTCCAGACCTTGTCACAATGGATATCACAATGCCAGAAATGGACGGGATCACAGCGCTAAAAGAAATTAAACAAATCGACGCTTCTGCAAAAATCATCATGTGTTCTGCAATGGGGCAGCAGTCAATGGTTATTGACGCGATCCAAGCAGGTGCAAAAGACTTTATCGTGAAGCCGTTCCAGGCAGACCGTGTACTTGAAGCAATTAATAAAACGTTAGGCTAAAAAAGGGTGTAAGACTTGTTGAAAAAACGTTTGATATGTATAGCAATGATCAGTTTTTTGCTTTTCTTGACGATGCAGCCTGCCTCACTGTTTGCTGAAACGAAAGATCCTGAAAATGGCACAGTGAATGACTGGCTCAAAGAAGAGAAAGGCAGCAAAAAGGATACAGAAAAGACAACCACTGACAATCAAACGAATCCGGCAGAAGAAGTTCCCTCTTCTTCTGTCTCCATTATGGATTTTGTCAAAATGATTGGTGCTTTACTTTTTGTCATCCTGCTCATATATGGATTGGTGAGATTTGTTGGTAAGCAAAACCGCTTACTTAAACCATTTCGCTATGTTGAAAATATTGGCGGAACGACGGTTGGCCAAAACCGTTCAGTCCAGCTTATCAAAGTGGGCAGACGAGTATTAGTTGTTGGAGTAGCGGACTCAATCCAGCTGCTAAAAGAAATTGATGATGAACAAGAATGTGAAGCGATCGTGAAACAATATGAAGAAGCGATGGAAAGCAAAACAGATTTACCAAAAATCGTTCAAAAATTCACATCGCAGGTAAAGAAACAAAATCAGCCAACCACTTCTTCTTTTTCAGCCAATTTGAAGGCGCAGCTAGCCGAATTGAAAAAGACCCAAGCAGAAGTCAGAAAGAAAGGCCCGAAACAAAATGAATGAGTTTATCGATTTATTTAATTCCAGCGGTGCAGGGAACATTAGCACGTCTGTCCGTCTTCTTTTACTTTTAACCGTATTTTCGGTTGCACCAGGCATTCTCATTTTAATGACATGTTTTACACGAATAGTGATTGTACTTTCATTCGTTAGAACGTCACTTGCAACCAACTCAATGCCGCCAAACCAAGTGCTTGTAGGGCTTGCTTTGTTTCTCACATTTTTTATCATGGCACCCACGTTCTCAGAGATTAATAAAGAGGCACTGACGCCGCTTTTAAATGATGACATTACGCTAAATCAGGCATATGAAAAAGCCGAAGTGCCAATTAAAGAGTTTATGAGTAAACATACGAGACAGAAGGATTTGGCTTTATTTCTTAGTTACGCAAAAATGGATACACCTGAATCGATAAAAGATATTCCGTTAACGGCGATGGTACCCGCTTTTGCTATTTCAGAATTAAAGACGGCATTTCAAATTGGTTTCATGATCTTTATTCCATTTTTAATTATTGACATGGTGGTCGCAAGTGTCCTGATGTCAATGGGGATGATGATGCTTCCTCCGGTTATGATATCGCTCCCTTTCAAAATATTGTTATTTGTTTTAGTCGATGGATGGTATTTGATTGTTAAATCTTTGCTGCAAAGCTTTTAGAGTAGGTGCTTAAAACATGAGTTCAGAATTTGTCATTACGATGGCTGAAAGATCAGTGTATGTGGTATTGCTTGTCAGTGGGCCGCTTCTAGCGCTCGCTCTTATTGTGGGACTGATTGTCAGTGTGTTTCAGGCGACAACCCAAATTCAAGAACAGACGCTTGCGTTCATTCCTAAAATTGTTGCAGTTCTTATTGGGCTTGTTGTGTTTGGTCCATGGATGCTGTCAACCATTGTGTCCTTTACGACAGAGCTGTTCTCGAATTTAGATCGATTTGCAGGTTAACCAGCGATGTCAATCATAGAATTATTCCCTGCTTTTCTGTTAGTTTTTATTCGGATCACCGCTTTTTTTGTGACAGTACCGCTTTTAGCGCATAGAACAATCCCAGCTGTACACAGAGTTGGCTTCTCACTGTTTTTAGCCGTGATTAGTTTTAGCACGATTAAGGAACCGCCAGCACTCGACGTAGACGGTCTTTATATGATGCTTGCTGTGAAAGAAGCAATGGTCGGACTTCTGCTTGGACTGATTGCATATATCATGGTGTCCGCTGTTCAAATTGCCGGCTCATTCATTGATTTTCAAATGGGCTTTGCGATCGCCAATGTAATTGATCCACAAACAGGGGCGCAAACGCCGCTGATGGGGCAGTTTTTTTATACGGTCACATTGCTATTGATGCTGGCAACCAATGCACACCACCTGCTACTTGATGGAATCTATTACAGCTTTCAATATATTGCAGTTGATCAGTACGCACTGAATTTCGGCAGTGAATCCTTTGCTTACTTTATTGCAAAGAGTTTCAACCAAATGTTCATCATTGCCTTTCAAATCTCGGCACCGGTTGTCGCCAGCTTGTTTTTGGTCGATTTGGCACTGGGCATTGTGGCACGAACAGTTCCGCAGATGAACGTATTTGTGGTCGGACTTCCTATTAAAATGGGTGTGAGTTTTATTATGATCATCATCTGTATGGGCGTCATCTTCGGTGTTGTCCAAAATACATTTGATACGATTGTACTCACCATGAGGAATTTCTTAGCATTGGTCGGTGGTTCGTCATGATGACAAGGCTTAGACTAGACTTGCAATTTTTCGCAGGTGAAAAAACAGAAAAAGCAACGCCGAAAAAGAGACAAGATTCACGTAAAAAAGGTCAGGTTGCCAAAAGTACCGACGTCAATACAGCCATCTCATTTCTATTAATCTTTTTATCATTCTTTTTTATTGGGCCTTTTATGAAAGAGCGTATTATTGCGCTTATTGAACGTTTTTATTCAACAACCATGCTAATGAAGGTTAGCACATCTAATATTCATCAACTATTCATGGAATTGCTTCAGGAAACAGCGCTCCTTCTCATGCCAATCCTTGGTGTTGGTATGCTGGCAGGTGTCATCAGTAACTATTTACAAGTTGGCTTTCTCTTTTCAACAGAAGTCATCAAACCGAAATTAGAAAAGCTAGATCCTATCAAAGGGTTTAAACGGATATACAGTATTCGAGCCCTCGTAGAGCTATTAAAATCTATTTTGAAAATTGGTTTTGTTGGTTTTGCGACATTTATTGCACTTTGGATGCACTTTGACGAAATTCTGCGGCTTCCTTTATTAACAGCAGAGGAAACCCTTCATTTCGTCGCAAATATGACCTTGATTATGGGTCTATATGCAGCAGGCGCTCTAATGGTCTTAGCAGGGCTTGATTATATGTATCAGAAATTTGATTATGAAAAAAACTTGCGGATGTCTAAACAAGACATTAAAGATGAGTATAAAAAATCTGAGGGTGACCCGCTCATAAAATCAAAGATTAAACAGCGCCAGCGGGAAATGGCCATGAGACGGATGATGCAGGAAGTCCCAAAAGCGGACGTCATCATCACAAACCCAACCCACTATGCAATTGCTTTAAAATATGACGAAGAAAAGATGGACGCGCCCTTTGTTGTGGCAAAGGGAACAGATATTTTGGCTTTGAAAATTAGAACGATTGCGAAAGAGCACGATATCATGACCGTAGAAAACCGGCCGCTCGCTCGTGCACTATATGATCAGGTCGACATCGACCAAGCGGTGCCAGAGGAATACTTTAAGGCGATCGCAGAAATTTTAGCTTACGTATATAAAACGAAACAAAAGATTTTATGAATTTTTGGTTTTAAAAGGAGAGAACAGGCATGGCAGCAAGAGATTTATCTGTTTTATTCAGTGTTATTTTAATTGTGGCGATGCTGGTCATACCATTTCCGCCAATGCTATTAAGTATTTTAATCATTATTAATATATCTCTTGCGCTTATCGTGCTTCTCACCACAATGAACATGCAAGAACCACTGCAATTTTCAATATTTCCATCATTGCTTTTGCTCTTAACGCTGTTCCGCTTAGGGCTTAACATCTCTACAACACGATCTATCCTATCAACTGGAGACGCTGGAAAGGTTGTAGAAACGTTTGGTTCATTTGTTGTTGGAGGAAATATACTCGTTGGTCTGGTGGTCTTCCTTATTCTGATCATCATTCAATTTGTTGTCATTACCAAAGGGGCTGAGCGTGTTTCAGAGGTTGCGGCAAGATTTACCCTCGATGCGATGCCAGGGAAACAAATGAGTATTGATGCAGATTTAAATGCAGGGATGCTGACAGAAAGTGAAGCGAGAAATCGCCGTGAAAAAGTAGCGAGAGAAGCAGACTTTTATGGTGCGATGGATGGGGCAAGTAAGTTCGTCAAAGGAGATGCCATCGCAGGTATTATCATCGTCATTATTAATATTATTTTTGGGATTATTATTGGGATGCTTCAGCAAGGAATGTCGATTCAAGAATCAGCTTCCCACTTTACATTATTAACGGTAGGAGACGGGATTGTTTCACAAATTCCTGCACTTCTCATTTCAACAGCGACAGGGATTGTCGTCACAAGGGCTGCTTCTAATGGGAACCTTGGGTCAGATATCACTGAACAGCTGTTTGCATTCCCAGCTATGCTTTACGTCACAGCAGGTACGATCTTCCTTCTTGGGTTGTTTACTCCAATCGGCGTACTTTTGACAGGACCGATCGCAGGTTTACTTGCCCTCGGTGCATACTTGATGTCAAAAAACAAACAGGATCAAGAAGAAATAGAAGAGGTACTAGAGGAACAGGCAGAGGTAGAAGAGATGAAAAGTCCAGAAAGTGTCATTCACCTTCTCCAAATGGATGCCATTGAATTTGAGTTTGGCTATGGCTTGATTCCGCTAGCCGATGCAAATCAAGGCGGTGACCTGTTAGACCGAATTGTGATGATCCGAAGGCAGCTTGCCCTTGAACTAGGTCTTGTGATTCCAGTTGTCCGAATTCGAGACAACATTGCACTTAACCCAAATGAGTATCGACTCAAAATAAAAGGGAACGAAGTGGCAAAAGGTGAGCTGCTGCTTGATCACTACTTAGCGATGTCTCCTACGCCTGATGATGATCCGATTGAAGGAATTGAAACAATCGAGCCATCCTTTGGTCTTCCGGCTAAATGGATCTCAGAAGCAGAAAAAGATCAGGCTGAGATGCTCGGCTATACGGTTGTAGATCCTGCATCTGTTGTGTCTACTCACATCACAGAGAAGATTAGACAAAACACACACGAACTGCTCGGACGTCAAGAAACGAAGCAATTAATCGATCATCTGAAAGAAAGTTATCCTGTGTTAGTGGATGAGGTGACCCCAAATCCACTAGCAGTTGGTGATATTCAAAAAGTGTTGGCAAAACTGTTGAAAGAAAAGGTTTCTATTCGAAATCTTGTCACCATTTTTGAGACGCTTGCAGACTACGGAAAATTAACGACGGATACAGATTTGTTAACAGAGTATGTCAGACAGGCGCTGGCAAGACAGATTACCGCACAATATGCAAGAGAAAATGAATCGCTCAAAGTCGTGACATGCTCAGGCCGAGTGGAAAAGGTGATTGCTGACAGCGTACAGCAGACAGAGCATGGCAACTACTTATCATTAGATCCAGAATCCTCTGAAAGTGTGATTCAATCAGTGGCGAGAGAAATTGAACAGCTTTCGCTTCGTCAGGAAACGCCGGTTCTATTGTGCTCACCTCCTATAAGAATGTACGTCAAGCAGCTGTTAGAAAGATATTTCCCGGATTTACCGGTACTATCTTATAACGAACTAGAAGCAAATGTGGAAGTACAGAGCATCGGAGTGGTGGATATCTAATGAAAATGAAAAAAATCACAGCGAATTCAATGCAGGAGGCAACAATTCAAATTAGGCAGCAGCTTGGGAAAGATGCCGTCATTTTAAATTCCAAAACCGTTGTTAAACGAAAGCTATTCGGTTTAAAGAAACAGCAAATGGTTGAAGTAATAGCTGTGCTGGATCAAGATTTTGAAGAAAGAGCGGGTAAAGGTGTACATCCTGCGCCTCCTCTTCCAGTATTTCCGAAAAAGGAGCAGGTTCAACACCGGCCTGAAGAGCCATCCTTTGCTCCTGAGGCAGTGAAACCAGTACCTTCTCATGCTCAGCCTTTAGAATATGCGAGGAATGAGCGGCATGCTGGTATTCTGCCTGATCCTCTCATGGCAATCGATCAAAAGCTTAAGGATCAAGGTCTTGATGATGCCATTCGGGACGAATGCCTAAAAGGTCTTTTAACGAAAGGTGCTGTCAAGGAAGATCAAATTCAAAAAGAACTTGAACAACTGCTGACAGATATGCTGCCGGCTCACACCTCTGATGAGCCGATGATTCGTTCAAAATACATTGTGCTGTTTGGTTCGACTGGGGCTGGTAAAACAACAACAATTGCAAAGCTGGCTGCCAAAACTGCCATTCAGAAGCAAAAGAAAATCGCTTTTATTACAACAGATACGTACCGAATTGCAGCGATCGAACAACTGAAAACATACGCGGAACTGCTCAATGCACCGCTTGAGGTTTGTTATTCGAGAGAGGATTTTGTGAAAGCTCAAGAGACCTTTAAAGAGTATGATCATATTTTCGTAGACACAGCCGGTCGTAACTTTAAAGAAGAAGCGTATATCAAAGAGCTGACAGACATTATTCCATTTGATGAAAGCTTTCAAAGTTTCCTAGTGATGAGTGCGACCTCGAAGTATCAGGACATGAGAGCCATGGTTAAACGATTTGAACACGTTCCAATCGACCAATTCATTTTTACAAAGGTAGATGAAACAGACACGATGGGAACAATCTTTCAAATCATTACAGACTCTCAAATCGGACTTGGCTTTTTAACAAATGGTCAAAATGTACCTGAGGATATTCTTGAGGGCTCTCCTCTTGAATTAACAAGGATGGTCTTACAATGATGAAGCCCGACCAAGCGGAAGGTTTAAGAAAGCTCGTTCAGCAGAATCAAACGATCACACCGGCTCCTCTTGGTATAAGCGGACAGGCAAAAACTATTGCTGTCATGAGCGGTAAAGGCGGAGTAGGAAAATCAAATTTGACGCTGAATATGGCACTGTCTATCGCAAATGCAGGCAAGCGAGTGTTAGTCATCGACCTTGATTTTGGTATGGGGAATATTGATATTTTACTAGGAAAAACATCGACTAGCTCTATATTAGATGTTCTTGTCAGGAAGAAATCTATCCGAGCAGCTATGACACAAGGAACGAACAACCTTTATTACATTTCTGGCGGAAGCGGACTTGAACAGCTGTTTTCTTTAGATAAAGATCAATGGTCGTTCTTTCTAGAGGAAATGGAAAGAATGATGCACGACTTTGATTGTATCTTCTTTGATATGGGTGCCGGCTTGTCAAAAGATCAACTGCCTTTTGTTTTATCAGCAGGAGAAGTTGTGGTTGTGACAACGCCAGAACCAACATCGATCATGGATGCCTACAGCGCAATTAAACACTTAGCTATTCATCAGTTTGAACAATCTGTGCAAATCATTGTCAACCGGTGTAAAACCCCGTCAGAAGGGTCTGAAACCTACCGGAAATTAGCAGGAGTGGTCACATCATTTCTACACAGAAAACTAGTATTTACTGGTGCTGTGCCAGATGATCCTGCGGTTCCAAAAGCAGTGGCTGAACAAATTCCATTTTATATCAAGCAGCCTCATTCAAGGTTGAGTAAAACGATCAAGATGCTGGCAGAAACACTTTATCAACAGCAGATAAGAGAGGCACAGAGAGAGCAGCATACGTTTATAGATAAGTTGTCCTCTTTTTTTAAAAGGAGGAAGGTGGACTCATGATTAGAGTGCTTGTAGTAGATGACTCGGCCTTTATGCGAAAGCTCATTAGTGATTTCCTAAGTGCCGAGCAAGAAATAGAAGTCGTCGGAACGGCGCGAAATGGGGAAGATGCCTTAAAACGGATCAAGGAACTGAATCCAGATGTTGTCACACTAGATGTGGAAATGCCTGTTTTAAATGGAACAGAAGCATTAAAACAAATCCTGGCTGAACACGACCTTGCCGTGATTATGGTGTCAAGCCAGACAAAGCAAGGGAAAGATTTAACCATCCATTGCTTAGAACTTGGTGCGTTTGACTTTGTGACAAAGCCTTCAGGAAGTATTTCGCTCGATTTGCACAAAGTAAGAGGCCAAATTGTAGAGCGAGTGCTTGCGGCAGGGATGTCAAGGAAACGCACAGAAGTGCAGATTTCTCCTAAGCCGGTGATGAAGACGCCAAGTCCAGTGGCTTTTCCTCGCCCGCAAGCAGTAAAAAGCAGCTCACTCCGAAAGATTATTTCAATCGGAACATCGACGGGAGGGCCAAGAGCACTTCAACGAGTCGTCACGAAGCTGCCAAAGGACATAGAAGCACCCATTTTGATTGTGCAGCATATGCCGGCAGGATTTACGGCATCACTTGCTACTAGGTTGGACCATTTATCTCAAATTTCGATTAAAGAAGCACAAGATGGAGATATCGCTAAAAATGGAGTGGCTTACATAGCTCCTGGTGGAATGAATATGTCACTTCATGAACAAGGGGCATCCTTAGTCATCAGGCTGTCTCCAGAGGACACGGAAAGCCGGCACAAACCCTCTGTTAACTATTTATTTGAATCCATCAGCAATATAAAGGGTTACGAGAAAATTGCTGTCATTATGACAGGCATGGGTAGTGACGGCACAGAAGGTGTCAAAAAAATGGTCGCAAGCGGTCATACGAAAGTCATTGCAGAAAAAGAAGAATCATGTGTTGTTTTCGGAATGCCTAAATCAGTCATTAAAGCAGGCCTTGCACATGAAACAAGGCATGTGGATGACATCGCACATGCAATTATAAGCTCCATGAAAAAAGAGAGGGCGTGAACACGTTGGATGTAAACCAATACTTAGATATCTTTTTAGATGAAAGCAGAGAACACTTACAAACTTGTAATGAAAAACTTCTTGATTTAGAAAAGAACCCAACCGACTTGCAGCTAGTGAATGATATATTCAGAGCGGCTCACACATTGAAAGGTATGAGTGCAACGATGGGCTACGCTGATATGGCTCAGCTCACACATCATTTAGAAAACATGTTTGATGCCATTCGAAATGAACAAATGATTGTCACACCTGAGTCAATGGACACGATGTTTGAAGCACTTGATCACCTCGAAGCAATGGTTCAATCAATTGCAGAAGGCGGAGATGGGAAACGCGATGTCACAGAGGTTAGTAAAAAGCTAGATGTGACAGGAAGCCATGCTGAGGCAGCTCCTAGTGTTGAGACAGCGGATGTATCAGCTGCGGCTGCTAACGACTTAGAATATAACGAATTTGAACGAACAGTGCTTGATGAAGCGAGGGAACAAGGCTTTAAATGTTATGAACTCAATGTGACATTAAGTGACGCATGCTTATTAAAAGCCGTTCGTGTCTATATGATCTTTGAAAGACTGAACGAAGCAGGCGAGGTCGTCAAAACAGTTCCAAATGCAGAACTTTTAGAATCAGAAGATTTCGAATCTGAATTCAGTATTTCTTATTTATCTAAACAACCGATGGATGAAGTGAAAAAAATCGTGATGGCGATCTCAGAAGTTGAACATGTTGAGATCTCAGAAGTCTCTGCATTTGAAGAAGCGGCTCCAGCTGAAAAACAAGAGGCAAAACCTGAACAGGAAAAAGAAGAAGTATCTGTGCCTGCTGCGAAAGCACCAGCAAGCGATGCGCCAAAAGCAAATGGCAATAACGGTGCAGCTGGCGGAACAAAAACGATTCGTGTCAACATTGACCGTCTCGATTCTCTAATGAATCTATTTGAAGAACTAGTGATTGACAGAGGCCGTTTAGAGCAGATTGCCAAAGAATTAGAAAATAACGAACTCACAGACACCGTTGAAAGAATGACACGTATTTCTGGAGACCTGCAATCGATCATCCTGAACATGAGAATGGTACCTGTGGAAACAGTGTTTAACAGATTCCCGCGTATGATTCGTCAATTGACAAAAGAGCTGAATAAGAAAATTGAACTGATCATTGAAGGTGCTGAGACAGAGCTTGATCGAACAGTCATCGACGAGATTGGAGATCCGCTCTTACACTTACTTAGAAACAGTCTAGATCACGGAATTGAATCGCCAGAAGAACGTGTGAAAAAAGGCAAGCCAGAAAAAGGCACCGTTCTATTAAAGGCGTATCATAGCGGAAACCACGTCTTCATTGAAGTAGAAGATGATGGCGGCGGAATTAACCGTAAGAAAGTGCTTGAAAAAGCATTAGAGCGCGGGGTTATTACTGAAAGAGAAGCGGAAACGCTTGAAGATCATCAAATTGATTCATTGATCTTTGCAGCAGGTTTCTCTACAGCTGATACGATTTCTGACATCTCAGGCCGCGGTGTAGGCCTTGACGTTGTGAAAAACAAGCTGGAATCACTAGGTGGATCTGTGAGCATCAACTCAACAGAAGGACAGGGCTCACTATTCTCGATCCAGCTTCCGCTTACATTATCGATTATTTCCGTTCTTCTTGTGAAATTGGAAGAGGAAACATTTGCGATTCCGATTTCTTCTATTATTGAAACGGCTGTCATTAAGAAAAGCGACATCCTTCAAACGCATGATCGTGAAGTGATTGATTTCCGCGGATTTATCGTACCGGTCGTGTACTTGAAGAAACAATTCCACGTACCAAATGCGAATGAATTAGAGGAAGAACTGCACATCATCGTTGTTCGTAAAGGAGATAAGCTGACAGCATTTGTGGTCGATTCATTTATTGGTCAGCAAGAGGTTGTATTGAAATCACTAGGAGATTACCTGCCAAACGTGTTTGCGATCTCAGGCGCAACAATCCTAGGCGACGGTCAAGTTGCACTCATCGTTGACTGTAATGCACTGATCAAGTAAAAAACAATAGAGGAGCGGTCTGAAATGAGTACAGATATCAAAACTGGCGAAAAGATGATTGTGTTTATCGTAAACAAAAAAGAATACGCCATTTCAGTATCAGAAGTAAAGTCCATTGAAAAATGGCAGCAGCCGACAAGAGTCCCTGGCGTTGCCCCTTATATATGCGGTGTTATTAATCTGCGCGGTGTCGTGACACCTGTCATCGACCTTAGAGTCAGACTTGGATCAACTGACAACGACATTACAGATGAAACAAGAATGATTATTGTACAAGTTGGTGACATTGAAGTCGGCTGGATTGTTGATGAAGCGAATGATGTCATTACAGTCCATCAAGAAGAAGTAGAATCTTCTCCTGAATCAGCTGAAAAAGAAGGACAATCATGGGTGACAGGTATCATTAAGCATGATCAGCGTCTATTTAATATCATTCATCCTGGTGCCGTCCTCGACAAGAGCGTTCAAGATGCACCTGTTCATTAAGGAGGATGTGAAATGAGCATTTTCAATGAAATAAAAGATGAACAGCTGGATGTATTAAGAGAGGTTGGGAATATTGGAGCAGGCCACGCCGCGTCTGCTCTTGCCAGCCTATTGGATCGCAAAATAGATATGGCTGTTCCGTTTGTCAAGGTTCTCTCGTTTGAAGAATTAATGGATTTCTTTGGCGGTGCAGACCTCCCAGTTGCAAGCATTTTCCTGCGCATGGAAGGAGATTTATCCGGCTCTATCTTTTTCATTATGCCATTTGAGCAAGCAGAGCAATTTGTAAGAGAGCTTGTACAGGATCCGGCATTTGATATTGATACCATTCACGAGCATGTGATGGGGACGTCAGCACTACACGAGCTGGGAAATATTTTAGCAGGCTCTTATTTATCAGCCCTTGCTGATTTAACAAAATTGCAGCTTCACCCAAGTGTTCCAGATGTTACGCTCGATATGTTCGGGGCTGTCATTAGTGAAGGGTTAATGCAATTCAGCCCTCTAGGGGATCAGGCAATTGTGATTGATACATCGATTTTTGATGATCAAAATAAGCAAGAGCTGAAAGGAAATATGTTTCTATTACCAGACTTTGAATCGTTTGAAAAACTATTCAAAGCATTAGGTAACCTGTAATGAACGTTCAGATTCCGGCAGTTGTAAAGGTTGGTATAGCGGATGTTCAGCTTGTGAAAACACCGGACCGCATTCGGACATCCGGACTTGGTTCTTGTGTAGGACTTGTTCTGTTTGATCAAGAAAAAAAACTGGCAGGTCTTGTCCATGTCATGCTTCCAGACTCATCCCTTGCAAAAGGGGCAGTGGAGAACTTGGCTAAATATGCAGATACAGGTGTCAAGCATACAATTGATCTGCTTCTTAAAGAAGGAGCACGCAAACATGCGCTAAAGGCAAAACTTGCTGGCGGCGCAGAAATGTTTAAGTTTAAGTCAACCAATGATCTAATGAGAATTGGACCTAGAAACGTATCAGCTGTTAAAGAACATCTGTCTCTTTATCGCATCCCGATCATTAGTGAGGATACGGGCGGGAACAATGGCCGTACGATTGAATTTGATCCGCTTACGACAGAGCTTGAGATCCGCACTGTGAAGCAAGGCACTATGAAGATATAACTAAGGAAGTATAGGGGGAGAAAGATGCAATCCTTAAATTACGAAGATCAGGCGCTATGGGCTAGATGGAAAGAGTGGAAGGACCCAGCTGCTGGAGATGATCTTATGCGCCGCTATATGCCGCTCGTCACATATCATGTTGGAAGAATTTCCATCGGACTCCCGAAGTCAGTGCATAAAGAAGACTTGATCAGTCTAGGGATGCTCGGTTTATATGATGCCCTTGAAAAATTCGACCCCGGAAGAGATCTGAAGTTTGATACATATGCATCCTTCAGAATCCGCGGGGCCATCATCGACGGTCTTCGTAAAGAGGACTGGCTGCCTCGTACATCAAGAGAAAAAACAAAAAAAGTAGAAGCGGCTATTGAAAAGCTTGAACAGCGCTATTTACGAAATGTGACGCCGACAGAAGTGGCAGAGGAACTTGGCATGAGTGAACAGGATGTTGTCACAACAATGAATGAAGGATTCTTTGCGAATCTGCTTTCAATCGACGAGAAGCTGCATGATCAAGAAGACGGTGAAAACGTCCAAGTCATGATTCGCGACGAGAAAACAGTGACACCTGAAGAGAAGATGCTGAAAGATGAATTAATAGAACAGCTTGCTGAAAAAATGACCGAGCTATCGGAAAAAGAAAAGCTCGTGATCAGTCTTTTCTATAAAGAGGAACTGACGTTAACAGAAATCGGTCACGTGCTCAATTTATCGACCTCGCGCATTTCGCAAATTCATTCAAAGGCATTGTTCAAGCTTAAGCATCTGCTTGATAAAGCCATTCAATCTTAAAGAGTTAGTGAGTGAAAAAATATGTTATGGCTGATTAGCTTCATGCTTCATGCTGCACTTATTTATTTTGTGATCATTTTATATACGAGAATGAATTCGCTGAAGGCAACTGAACAAAAGCAGCGAGAACTTCTAGAAGAAACGGAAAATACCCTGGCTGCATTTTTGATGGAAGTCAAAGAAGAGAATGACAAACTATCAAAAGTGGCAGCCGCTTCCCCTGATTTTTCTGCTGAAGAGCTGAAATCGGATTTTCAGACACCAAAGCAGCCACAACCACCAATTGAATCCCAGCAATCGGTAGAAAGTGAAGATCCAGTACCAGAGCACTTGTCGGCTCTCCTTAGTGAAGTTGAAGTGCAGGAAGAGAAGGTAAACGAACCCGTTCCACATCTTGAATCAGAAGCTTCTGTGCCTTCTGAAAGTGAAATAGAAGAAACATTCGAGGACCAAGTGAAGACCTTATATGACAAAGGGCATTCGCTAGAAGAAATAGCGAAAGAACTGAAAACTGGCAAGACAGAAATTGAGCTTTTATTAAAATTTAGCGGAAAGCTGTAAAGGATTCTTGATTGTCAGTCCATCATGTGTTATATTATTTCTTGGTGTTAAATACACACGCTTAATGATTCGTATGAAGGTGCTGCCGTGGCGCAGTTTTATGTGAACATGACTTGAGCGGAGGAAAAAAAACCATTATATTAGGAGGCAACAAAATGTCAGTTATTTCTATGAAACAATTGCTAGAAGCTGGTGTTCACTTCGGTCACCAAACGCGCCGTTGGAACCCAAAAATGAAGCGTTACATCTTTACAGAGCGTAACGGTATCTACATCATCGATCTTCAAAAAACGGTGAAAAAAGTAGAAGAAGCTTACAACTTCACGAAAAACCTTGCTGCTGACGGAGGAAAAATCCTTTTCGTTGGTACGAAAAAGCAAGCACAAGATTCAGTGAAAGAAGAAGCAATCCGTTCTGGTATGTTCTATGTGAACCAACGCTGGCTTGGTGGAACTTTAACAAACTTTGAAACAATCCAAAAACGTATCAAACGTTTAAAAGATATTGAAAAAATGCAAGAAAACGGTACATTCGATGTTCTTCCTAAGAAAGAAGTCGTTCAACTGAAAAAAGAATTAGAGCGTCTTGAAAAATTCCTAGGCGGAATCAAAGACATGAAAGGTCTTCCGGATGCACTTTTCATTATCGACCCTCGTAAAGAGCGTATTGCAGTTGCAGAAGCTCGTAAATTGAATATCCCAATCATCGGTATCGTTGACACAAACTGTGATCCAGACGAAATTGATGTTGTGATCCCTGCAAACGATGATGCAATCCGTGCTGTAAAACTTCTAACTGCTAAAATGGCAGATGCGATTCTTGAGTCTAAACAAGGCGAAGAAGAAGCTGTTGTAGAAGAAACGACAGAAACTGAAACAACAACTGCGTAACCTATTCAAAAGGTGATAAGAGGGAAATGCCTTTTATCACCTTTTTTTCACCTAGTAATCCGTGTTTTAACATAGAAGGAGGAAATGTAAAATGGCAATTACTGCTCAATTAGTTAAAGAACTGCGTCAAAAAACTGGTGCAGGTATGATGGACTGTAAAAAAGCGTTAACAGAAACTGATGGTGACATCGACAAAGCAATCGATCTTCTAAGAGAAAAAGGAATTGCAAAAGCTGCGAAAAAAGCAGACCGTATTGCTGCAGAAGGATTAACTCTTATCAAAACTGACGGCAACACAGGCGTGATCCTAGAAGTGAACTCTGAGACTGATTTCGTTGCGAAAAACGAAGGATTCCAATCACTTCTTAACGAACTTGCTGATCATTTGCTTGCTGCTAAACCTGCAACAATTGAAGAAGCTCATGCTTCTAAAATGGAAAACGGTTCAACTGTAGAAGAGCATATCACATCTGCAATTGCAAAAATCGGAGAGAAAATCACTCTACGTCGTTTCTCTGTTATCACGAAAGAAGATAACGCAGCATTCGGTTCTTACTTACACATGGGCGGACGCATCGGTGTGTTAGCTGTTCTTAACGGAACAACTGACGAAGAGCTTGCAAGAGACATTGCAATGCACGTTGCTGCTGTAAACCCTAAATACATTTCACGTGACCAAGTGTCAGAAGAAGAAGCAAATCGTGAGCGCGAAGTATTAACACAGCAAGCGCTTCAAGAAGGAAAGCCTGAAAATATCGTAGCTAAAATGGTAGAAGGCCGTCTAAACAAATTCTTCGAAGAAATTTGCTTACTTGACCAAGCATTCGTTAAAAACCCAGATGAAAAAGTGAAACAAGTAGTAGCTGCGAAAAACGCAAGCATTCAAACTTATGTTCGCTATGAAGTGGGCGAAGGTATTGAAAAGCGTCAAGACAACTTTGCTGAAGAAGTTATGAGCCAAGTGAAAAAATAATGTTTGAAAAGCTCTCTGGGGCTTTTTTAGGGAGCACAAGCACTGTGTTCCCTATTTTTTAGAGGATATTGATTTACAAAAGACAGTTTCTTACGCATAATAAGAGACGGTATAGTTTACACTTGGAGGTTATCATGAGCAAACCGAAATATAATCGCATTGTACTGAAGCTAAGTGGCGAAGCACTAGCAGGTGATGCTGGAAATGGAATTAACCCAACTGTCATTCAATCAATTGCAAAGCAAGTAAAAGAAATTGCAGAGCTTGATGTTGAGGTTGCAGTTGTTGTAGGCGGAGGAAACCTTTGGCGCGGTAAGACAGGCAGTGACTTAGGAATGGACCGTGCAACAGCAGACTACATGGGCATGCTGGCAACAGTGATGAATTCACTCGCGCTACAGGACAGCCTAGAAACGCTTGGCATTCAGTCTAGGGTACAAACCTCTATCGAAATGAGACAGGTTGCAGAGCCATACATAAGAAGAAAAGCGATCCGTCATCTTGAGAAGAAACGTGTCGTGATTTTTGCTGCAGGTACTGGTAACCCTTATTTCTCTACAGATACAACGGCAGCACTTCGTGCAGCAGAAATTGAAGCAGATGTCATTTTAATGGCGAAAAATAATGTAGACGGTGTCTACAGTGCTGATCCTCGTACAGATGCGGATGCAGTAAAATATGATAAGCTTTCATATCTTGACGTGTTAAAAGAAGGGCTTGCTGTAATGGATTCTACTGCGTCCTCATTATGTATGGACAATGACATTCCATTAATCGTATTCTCCATTATGGAAGAAGGAAATATTAAACGTGCCGTCAATGGCGAATCAATTGGAACGATTGTGAGGGGGAAATAACGTGTCAAAAGAAGTATTGAACCAAACGAAAGAAAAAATGGAAAAAGCCGTTCAAGCATACGGACGTGAACTAGCAACTGTTCGTGCGGGCAGAGCAAATGCTTCATTGCTTGATAAAGTGACGGTTGATTATTACGGTGCACAAACACCACTCAACCAAATCGCGTCAATCACAGTGCCAGAAGCACGTATGCTGATTATCACACCTTATGATAAAACAGCCATCGGTGATATCGAAAAATCGATCCAAAAGTCTGATCTTGGCATCACGCCAACAAGTGACGGAAATGTGATCCGCATTGCGATTCCTGCACTAACAGAAGAAAGACGTAAAGAGCTTGTGAAAGTGGTAAGAAAATATTCAGAAGAAGCAAAAGTAGCTGTTCGTAATGTTCGTCGTGATGCAAACGATGAGTTGAAAAAGCTTGAGAAAAATGGTGAGATCACTGAAGATGAATTAAGATCATCGACAGAGGATGTTCAAAAATTGACAGATGAATATGTCGCTAAAATTGATGACGTGACGAAAGATAAAGAAAAAGAAATCATGGAAGTTTAAGAAAAAACTATGTACAATAGATAATAGTGAAAAGACCCTCTTCATGTTTACAGGGGGTTTTTTTGTTAATACTGTTGGTGACTATATTATTAGCGGGAACGCAACCTTTTTGGGTGATGGAGGAATCTCATGCTCAATATACTCAAAAATTGGAAGAATCAGCAAACTGCTGCTTCCAACTTAGAAAGCCTGACAAAAGAAGACATATTAAATGGAGAAATTCCTGAACATATCGCCATTATCATGGATGGGAACGGAAGATGGGCGAAAAAACGTGCTCTTCCACGGGTAGCAGGACATCATGAAGGAATGAAAGTCGTCAAGCGCATGACAAAGCTTGCAAATGAGCTGAATGTCAAAGTGCTGACTTTGTATGCTTTCTCTACGGAAAATTGGAAACGTCCAAAACTAGAAGTAGACTTTTTAATGAAGCTTCCTGAAGAATTTTTGAACATCTACCTGCCTGAACTCATCGAGGAAAATGTCCGTGTGCGCTTAACAGGTGATCCAGACGGCCTCCCGCAGCATACGAAAAGAGCGGTAGAGAACGCAGTAAAGAGTACGGCGAATAACGACGGACTCGTTTTGAATTTTGCGCTCAACTATGGAGGGCGCACAGAAATCGTCTCCGCATGCAGACAAATTTCTGAAAAAGTCAAAGAAGGTAAGCTTCAAGCAGAAGACATCACAGAAGAGATGTTTTCAGCTTATTTAATGACAGAATCTCTTCAAGATCCGGATTTGCTTATTCGCACAAGTGGAGAAATTAGATTAAGTAACTTTATGCTTTGGCAAATTGCATACAGCGAGTTTGTCTTTACGGATGTGCTTTGGCCTGACTTTTCTGATGAGCATCTTATAGGCGCTATCGGAGAATACCAGCGCCGCGGCCGGAGGTTCGGTGGAATTTAGAGGGTGGTGCAGATGAAACAAAGAATTTTGACGGGTGTTTTGGCAGCTGCAGTCTTTTTACTTGCGGTTATATATGGACAGATGCCATTTACCCTGCTGATTTACTTAATGGGAAGTGTCGCTCTCTTTGAGCTTCTAAGAATGAAAAAGATATCGATTTTCAGCTTTCCTGGTATTGTCAGCTTAATATTGCTTTGGCTTTTAATGGGCGGAGAGAACAGCCTCTTCCCAAACGTAGACGCATCAAAAATGCAAATTGCTTTATTTGCAGTCTTAATCCTTTTAACTTATACAGTGTTGAGCAAAAACTCTTTCACATTCGATGAGGTTGCTTTTGTTGTATTAGCGACATTATATATTGGCGTCAGTTTCTATTATTTCATCCAAATTAGAGGCTTATATGGCATGAGTGCGATCTTCTTCGCAGCAGTGATTATTTGGTCCACTGACTCAGGTGCTTACTTTATTGGGAAATCTATGGGGAAACGAAAGCTCTGGCCAGAGATCAGCCCAAACAAAACAGTAGAAGGATTTATCGGCGGAATCGTCACAGCGGTCGTGTTGTCATTTGTGTTTCAGGCGGTTACAGGATTTTTGCCATCATATCTGCTTGTTATGTTTATTACTCTTTTGCTCAGTATCTTTGGACAGCTGGGCGACCTTGTGGAATCTGCTTTAAAGCGTCATTATCACGTAAAGGATTCAGGGACAATTCTCCCTGGACATGGCGGGATTTTGGACAGGTTTGACAGCTTTTTATTCGTTCTGCCGTTTTTATATTTACTGCTCGCAACGTTTGCCAGCTAACCTCATAGAAACTTATTGAACGAGAGAAGGAGTGGCAATTTGAAATATATTTCGCTATTAGGCGCAACAGGATCAATTGGAGAACAAACATTAGATGTGATTAGGCAGCACCCAGACAAATTTAAGCTGAAAGCCATGACATTTGGCCGAAATGTAGATAAGGCCATTCCAATCATAGAACAGTTTCAGCCTGAATTTGTCGGATGTTTAAGTGAAGAGACTTATCAGACGCTAAAAGGTCATTCATTTGAATACGATGTCAAGATGGCTGCTGGTGATGAAGCCAACATCGAGGCAGCGACCTATGATGCAGTGGACGTTGTGGTCAATGCACTTGTAGGAAGTGTTGGGCTTGTTCCAACATTAAAGGCCATTGAACAAAAAAAGACGATTGCACTCGCAAATAAGGAAACACTTGTCACAGCTGGTCATATAGTAAAAGAGTACGCGAAAACATATGATGTACCTTTACTTCCTGTCGATAGTGAGCATTCCGCTATTTTTCAATGCCTGCAAGGTGAACAAGCTAAAAACATTGAACGCTTAATCGTGACAGCTTCAGGTGGTAGTTTCCGAGATAAAAAACGAACTGAACTTGAAGGTGTTACGGTTGAAGAAGCGCTGAACCACCCAAACTGGTCAATGGGAGCGAAAATTACCATTGATTCAGCGACGATGATGAATAAAGGGCTCGAGGTGATTGAGGCACATTGGTTGTTTGATATACCTTATGAACAAATTGATGTGCTGTTACATAAAGAGAGCATTATCCATTCGATGGTGGAATTTCACGACAAAAGCGTCATGGCTCAGTTAGGGACACCAGACATGAGAGTGCCCATTCAATATGCACTCACATACCCTGACAGGGCGCCATTACCAGAAGCGAAATCATTGAACCTTTGGGAGATTGGACAATTGAATTTCCAAAAAGCGGATTTTGACAGGTATCGCTGCTTACATTTTGCTTATGAATCAGGTAAAATAGGAGGGACAATGCCTGCTGTGCTCAATGCAGCAAATGAAATGGCAGTTGATGCATTTCTGAAAGGCAAAGTAACGTTCCTGCAAATTGAAGAATTGATTGAAAAGGCACTAAATAGACATCATGTGATTTCAACGCCTAGTTTGCAAGATATCCATGAAGTGGACAAAGATACACGAGACTTTGTTCAATCAATCCTCACATAAGGTGGTATGTTCGTGAATACAGTGATTGCGTTTATTATTATTTTTGGAACGCTCGTTTTTTTCCACGAGCTTGGCCATTTAATTATGGCGCAGCGAGCGGGGATTTTATGCCGCGAGTTCGCAATTGGTTTTGGGCCGAAGATTTTCTCCTTTAAACGAAAGGAAACCGTTTATACCATTAGACTGCTCCCTATTGGCGGATTTGTTAAAATGGCAGGAGAGGACCCTGAAGTCATTGAAATTAAACCAGGTCATACAGTGGGGCTCTTATTCAATGAGCAAAATGAAGTAGAAAAAATCATTTTAAATGACAAAGAAAAATATCCTGATGCACTTGTCATCGAAGTTGAGCAGATTGATTTAGATCATGCCATGAGAATCTCAGGATATGAAGCTGGAAATGAAGATATTTTGACTGGCTACAATGTCAGTCAAACAAGCTTTTATATTGCAGATGGTGAAGAAATTCAAATCGCACCATACAATCGTCAATTTGGATCAAAAACGGTATGGCAGCGTATTAAAGCGATCGCAGCTGGACCGATTATGAACTTTATCCTGGCATATGTGATTTTGGTTGCTTTAGGCTTTATTCAAGGGGTAACCGTTGATGATCCTGTACTCGGCAAGCTGACGAAAGACGGCCGAGCGGCAGAAGCTGGACTCATGCAGGGTGACCACATCGTGTCCATTAACGGGGATAAAATGAATTCTTGGACAGACGTCGTTCAAACCGTTCAAAAGAACCCTGAGAAAAAAATGAATGTCGTCATTGACCGAGACGGCAAAGAAAGCACTGTGCAGGTTGTACCAGAAGCTGTGAAAGCAGACGGAAAAAGCATTGGCCGTTTCGGATCTTATCCGCCAACGGAAAATGGATTTCTGAAGGTTATTTCATCCTCAGGAACGACTGTGATTTCAACAGCAGGTCTGATTTTAACGAACTTGCAAAAAATTGTCACAGGACAATTTTCACTAGATATGTTAGCGGGTCCTGTTGGGATCTATGACATGACAGGAGAAGTAGCCAAGCAAGGTGTGTTAACATTAATGCAGTTTGCGGCGTTCCTTAGTATCAACTTAGGCATCGTGAATTTATTACCGATTCCTGCACTAGACGGAGGACGTTTACTATTCTTGTTTGTTGAAGCCATTCGTGGTAAACCAATTAATCGTGAGAAAGAAGCACTTGTTGTCTTTATCGGTGTTGCATTCCTCATGCTGTTAATGCTAGTGGTTACGTGGAATGACATCCAGCGATTATTTTTATAAAAACCAATGTCTCTTGTTTCTCATTACGGGAAACAAGAGTTTTTGTGAGAAGTCCTATTTCATAAATGAGGTGTAACGACATGAGACAATCCCTGACTTTCATTCCAACTCTTCGAGAGGTGCCGGCAGATGCTGAGGCAAAAAGTCATCAGCTCTTAGTAAGAGCTGGGTTCATTAGACAAAATACAAGCGGAATCTATCATTATCTGCCGCTTGCTCATAAAGTCATCCAGCATATTCAATCCATTGTTCGCAAGGAAATGGAAAAGGCAGGAGCAGCTGAGCTGTTAATGCCAGTGCTGCAGCAGGCAGAAATGTGGCAAGAGTCAGGAAGATGGTATACATACGGTCCAGAATTGATGCGTATGAAAGATCGTCATGGCCGCGAGTTCGCACTTGGCCCAACGCACGAAGAGGTGATCACATCACTCGTACGCAGCGAAGTAAAATCGTATAAGAAGCTTCCTTTAACTCTTTATCAAATTCAATCAAAATTCCGCGATGAACAGAGACCGCGTTTTGGGCTGCTGCGCGGACGTGAATTTATTATGAAGGATGCGTACTCATTCCATTCTTCACCAGAAAGCCTTGATGACACATACAACAAGATGTTTACAGCTTACTCCAATGTATTCTCAAAAGTAGGTCTTAATTTTAGACCAGTCATTGCAGATTCTGGTGCAATGGGAGGAAAAGATACACATGAGTTTATGGCACTGTCAGAAGTAGGAGAAGATACAATTGCATACTCTGACACATCTTCCTATGCTGCGAACATTGAAATGGCTGAAGCAGTTTATCACGGAGAAGAAGCAAATCCTGCGGACTTCAAAGAACTTGAAAAAGTCCACACACCGCAAGTAAAAACGATTCAAGACATCGCTGGATTTTTAGAAGTTGATCCTTCTCTTTGTATCAAATCTGTTTTGTTTAAAGCAGATGATGCATATGTTCTAATCCTGACTAGAGGCGACCATGAAGTAAATGATGTGAAAGTGAAAAACTTGGTAGGAGCACAGCTTGTAGAGCTTGCTACTCGCGAAGAAGTACTAGAAGTCATTGGAACAGAGCCTGGGTTTGTTGGTCCTGTGAAGCTGGAAGCAGAAGTCGATATTTATGCAGACCTTGCGGTTAAAGGCATGACAAATGCTGTCGCAGGTGCAAACGAAGCGGATTATCACTATGTCAATGTCAATCCTGCGCGTGATGTATCAGTGAAAGAATTCACAGATCTTCGTTTAATTCAAGAAGGAGATGTTTCTCCAGATGGAGAAGGCACAATCCAGTTTGCCAAAGGGATTGAAGTAGGACAAGTCTTTAAACTAGGCACTCGTTATTCTGAGTCAATGGATGCGACGTACCTCGATGAGAATGGACGAGCGCAGCCAATGATTATGGGATGCTATGGTATCGGTATCTCTAGAACTCTTTCAGCAATTGTTGAACAGCATCACGATGAGAAAGGAATCATTTGGCCCGAAACTGTTGCGCCATATGACCTTCATCTCCTTGCATTAAATATGAAAAACGATGCTCAAAAAGAGCTGGCTGAAACGTTATACGAGCGCTTAGAAGATGAGGGCTTTGACGTACTTTTCGATGACCGCCAAGAGCGTGCCGGAGTAAAATTTGCAGACAGTGATTTAATTGGGCTGCCAATTCGCATTAGCTGTGGAAAACGTTCAGAAGAAGGCATTGTTGAAGTGAAGTTTAGAAAATCAGGTGAATCACATGAAGTATCTGTTGATGAGCTGATTTCATTTATACGCCAAGCATAAAAACGAACAAAAAAATGAAGGTACCTCCAGTAGAAAAGAGGTACCTTTCTGATTGACAAAAGGAGGGTTCTGTCTTGGATGAACAATTACCGATCACACGGCGGCAATTTCATATATTACTCAATCAGATTCAAATGACAGATGATGACCTCAGTCGTTATTTTGAAGAAGGAGAAATCGTCAAATTGACGGTGCATAAGGCGACGAAAACGTGGCATTTCCTTTTTAAATTTAAGGCGCTTCTGCCTTACAAGGTATATGCGATGTTTCTCAGCAGGCTGACAAATGCATTTTCTCATATTGCACAAGTCACTTGTACGATTGAAGTCAATGATCCGAACATCTCTGAAGAGCTCGTTCAATCGTATTGGTCACATTGTGTGGAAGAGCTTCAAGGAATTTCTCCTCCAATCATCAGCTTGCTTCAGCAGCAAAAACCATCGCTGTCTGGACATAAAATCATCATCAAAACGAAAAGCGAAACAGAGGCTTTGGCCATCAAGAAGAAGTACAGCCCAATGCTCCAGGCTGCTTTTAAACAAGTGGGCTTTCCAGAGCTGCAATTCGATACAGAAATTTTTGTATCAGATCAAGAGATTCAGAAGTTCAGAGAACAAAAGCTTGCTGAAGATCAAGAAAGAGCGATGCAAGCCCTCACTGAGATGGAGAAGAAGGAAAGTGAGGAGCAGGATGAAGCTCCGTCTGGTCCTCTCATGATTGGCTATCAAATTAAAGACAATGAAGAAATCCGTACGCTTGATAGTATTATGGATGAGGAACGAAGAATCACCGTTCAAGGCTACGTATTCGATGCAGAAACGCGTGAGCTGAAAAGCGGCAGAACGCTTTGTATCTTTAAGATTACAGATTATACAAACAGTATTTTAATCAAAATGTTTGCAAGAGAAAAAGAAGATGCCCAGCTGATGAAATCATTGAAAAAAGGCATGTGGGTCAAAGCAAGAGGAAGCATTCAAAACGATACGTTTGTCAGAGACCTTGTCATGATTGCCAATGACGTCAATGAAATGAAACCTCAGCTGAAAGAGGATACGGCACCTGAGGGTGAAAAACGTGTCGAGCTTCATTTGCATTCCCCAATGAGCCAAATGGATGCTGTCACTGGCATTGGCAGGCTGGTGGAACAAGCAAAAAAATGGGGACATGAAGCGATTGCTCTGACGGATCATGCGGTTGTACAATCCTTCCCAGATGCGTATGCAGCAAGTAAAAAGCATGACATCAAAATGATGTACGGTGTGGAAATCAACTTGGTGGACGACGGAGTACCCATTGCCTATAATCCGGAGCACCGTTTGTTAGATGACGCGACGTATGTCGTATTTGACGTAGAGACAACTGGACTTTCAGCCGTTTATGACACGATCATTGAGCTGGCAGCAGTGAAAATAAAAGGCGGGGAAATCATTGACCGCTTTGAGGCATTTGCAAATCCTCATCACCCATTATCAGCGACAACGATCGAATTAACGGGTATTACGGATGATATGGTCAGAGATGCTCCAGATGTCGTCGATGTCGTGCGCGATTTCAAAGAATGGATTGGACAAGATATCCTTGTTGCGCACAATGCAAGTTTTGATATGGGCTTTTTAAATGCAGCGTACAAACGCCTGTTAAAAACAGATAAAGCGTCAAACCCTGTGATTGATACACTTGAACTTGGCCGATTCCTTTACCCTGAATTTAAAAATCACCGGCTCAATACACTTTGTAAAAAGTTCGATATAGAACTGACGCAGCATCACCGGGCCATTTACGATGCAGAGGCGACAGGCTACCTCATGCTGAAGATGCTAAAAGATGCGGCTGAAAAAGAAATTGCCTATCACGATCAATTGAATGAAAACATGGGTCAGTCTAATGCCTACCAGCGCTCACGTCCTTACCATGCCATTCTGATCGCACAAAATGAGACCGGTCTGAAAAATTTATTCAAACTTGTTTCTCTTTCTCATATTCATTATTTCTACCGGGTGCCGCGCATTCCGCGCTCACAGCTTGAGAAATATCGAGAAGGTTTAATTATCGGGTCTGCCTGTGATAAGGGTGAGGTCTTTGAAGGGATGATGCAAAAATCACCTGATGAGGTGGAAGACATTGCAGCATTTTACGACTATTTAGAAGTTCATCCGCCAGAAGTGTATCAGCATCTGCTGCAGCTGGAGCTTGTTCGAGATGAACGTGCGTTAAAAGAAATCATCACAAACATTGTGAAGCTTGGCGAAAAGCTCAATAAACCAGTCGTGGCAACTGGAAATGTGCATTATCTGCATCCAGAAGACAAAATTTATCGTAAAATCTTAATTTCATCACAGGGTGGAGCAAATCCGCTTAACCGTCACGAACTGCCAAAAGTTCATTTTAGAACGACAGATGAAATGCTTGAAGCATTCTCCTTCCTAGGAGACGAAAAAGCGAAAGAGATCGTCGTGGCGAATACGAAAAAAGTATCTGAGATGGTCGAAAGCATTAAACCAATCAAAGATGACCTATACACACCAAAAATTGAAGGTGCAGATGAAGAAATACGGGAAATGAGCTATCAAATGGCGCGCAGCATCTACGGAGATGATTTGCCGAAAATTGTAGAAGACCGTATTGAGAAAGAATTAAAAAGTATTATCGGCCATGGATTCGCCGTTATTTACTTAATCTCTCATAAGCTTGTAAAGAAATCACTTGATGATGGATATCTTGTTGGTTCAAGGGGATCTGTCGGCTCATCTCTTGTTGCAACATTAACAGAGATTACCGAAGTGAACCCACTTGCCCCGCATTATGTATGTCCAAGCTGTAAGCATTCGGAGTTCTTTAATGACGGATCTGTTGGTTCAGGCTTTGACCTTCCTGACAAAGACTGCCCAGAATGTGGTACGCCGTACAAAAAAGATGGACATGATATTCCGTTTGAAACGTTCTTAGGTTTTAAAGGAGACAAAGTCCCTGATATCGACTTGAACTTCTCAGGTGAATATCAGCCGATTGCACATAACTATACGAAAGAGCTGTTCGGTGAAGAGTATGTATACCGAGCAGGTACGATTGGTACTGTTGCAGAAAAAACAGCATATGGTTACGTGAAAGGCTACGCAGGAGATCATAATCTTCATATGAGGGGCGCAGAAATCGACCGGCTTGTCCAAGGCTGTACAGGGGTCAAACGGACAACGGGCCAGCACCCAGGCGGTATTATCGTAGTGCCGGATTATATGGACATTTATGATTTCTCACCAATTCAATATCCAGCAGATGCGACAGGTTCTGATTGGAAAACGACGCATTTTGATTTCCATTCAATCCATGACAACTTGCTCAAGCTGGATATACTAGGGCACGATGATCCAACGGTTATTCGTATGCTTCAGGATTTAAGCGGAATTGATCCAAAAACGATTCCAACAGACGATCCTGAAGTAATGAAAATTTTCCAAGGAACAGAGCCTCTAGGTGTAACAGAAGAGCAAATTGGCTGTAAAACAGGTACACTCGGTATTCCGGAGTTTGGGACAAGGTTTGTTCGGCAAATGCTTGAGGATACAAAACCAACGACCTTCTCAGAGCTCGTTCAGATCTCTGGACTATCACACGGGACGGATGTATGGCTCGGAAACGCGCAAGAACTCATTCACAATAAAACGTGTGAACTAAGTGAAGTGATTGGGTGTCGTGACGATATTATGGTCTATCTCATCTATCAGGGCTTAGAGCCGTCACTCGCATTTAAAATCATGGAGTCTGTTCGTAAAGGAAAGGGGCTTCCCCCTGAATGGGAAGAAGAAATGAAGAATAATAATGTACCGAACTGGTATATTGATTCTTGTAAAAAGATCAAATACATGTTCCCTAAGGCCCACGCAGCTGCTTACGTATTAATGGCTGTACGGATTGCCTACTTCAAGGTGCATCATGCACTTTTATACTATGCGGCTTACTTTACCGTTCGTGCAGATGACTTTGATATCGAAACAATGACAAAAGGATCGAATGCGATTCGAGCAGTCATGGACGATATTAACTCAAAAGGTCTAGATGCATCACCGAAAGAAAAGAACCTATTAACTGTACTAGAGCTTGCACTTGAAATGTGTGAAAGAGGCTACCATTTCAAAAAAGTGGACCTCTACCGATCAAGTGCAACAGAGTTTATCATTGATGGAGATGGATTAATTCCGCCATTCAACTCGATCCCTGGACTCGGAACAAACGTTGCGTTAAATATTGTTCGCGCACGACAAGACGGGGAATTCCTTTCAAAAGAAGATTTACAAAAACGCGGAAAAGTGTCGAAAACGATCCTAGAATATTTAGATCGTCAAGGCTGCTTAGAAGCACTTCCCGATCAAAACCAGCTTTCTTTGTTTTAATGCGATTCATAAAGAGCGTCCTTAAAGGGGCGTTCTTTTTTTCATATACAATAATTTTATTATGTTAACTAATAAAGATTTTCCACCAAATGGAATCATTTTCTTATTCATTCATATACCTTGATTTAACGTGATGTTTTAAGAGAAGAGATTGTATGTCATTCTTTCTACCCAAATAGAGCAAAAAAGAGAATTTCGCCGTCTGAAATGTTCTCATGCGACATATGATCATTCTGGGTACAGTCACAAAAAGAATCAAGAGAAAAAACCTTCGATGAGCGTAAAGCTGATTGCTGTTTACTATGCTTATTTTTGAAACGTATTTGATTCTTTTCAAAACTGTTCAAATCACGTTCTGAATAAAAGGAGGTGGCTTGTCTATTCATGTTTGACTAAAAAGAAGGAGTGAGTCATACGGAAATGGCATCTTATAATTATGTAGAGGTTCTTCAAAAATCCTTGTTGTTTTATGAAGCGCAGCGGTCTGGAAAGCTTCCCGAAAGCAGCCGTCTCAACTGGCGGGGAGATTCTGGACTAGAGGACGGGAAGGATGTAGGGCATGATTTAACTGGCGGCTGGTATGACGCAGGTGATCATGTGAAATTTGGGCTTCCGATGGCCTACTCAGCAGCTGTGCTTGCATGGACAGTATATGAATACCGAGAAGCCTATGAAGAGGCAGAACTGCTAGATGACATCCTCGATCAAATCAGGTGGGCAACGGATTATTTTTTGAAAGCACATACAGGTCCGAACGAGTTTTGGGCGCAGGTAGGTGATGGGAACGCTGATCATGCTTGGTGGGGACCGGCAGAAGTGATGCCGATGAGCCGGCCAGCTTTTAAAATTGATGAAAATTGTCCAGGAACAGAAGTAGCCGCACAAACTGCTGCAGCTTTAGCAGCGGGTTCTATCATTTTTAAAGAGACAGATGCCCCTTATGCAGCAAAGCTTCTGACCCACGCGAAACAGCTTTATGCATTTGCTGACAGGTATCGCGGCGAGTATACAGATTGTGTCACAAACGCTCAGCCGTTTTACAACTCCTGGAGCGGCTATATTGACGAACTCATTTGGGGCGGAATCTGGCTGTACTTGGCAACAAATGAAGAAACCTATTTAAATCAAGCACTAAAAGCAGTAGAGGAATGGCCGAAGGATTGGGATTATACGTTTACCATGTCATGGGACAATACTTTTTTTGCTTCGCAAATCTTACTCGCCAGAATCACGAAAGAAAATCGATTTATAGAATCGACAGAGCGTAATCTCGATTACTGGACGACGGGTTTTGTTCAAAATGGAAAAGTCGAAAGAATCACTTATACGCCTGGCGGTTTGGCATGGCTAGATCAATGGGGATCGCTTCGTTATACAGCAAATGCAGCATTTTTAGCCTTTGTCTATGCTGATTGGGTTTCAGATGAAGAAAAAAAGAATCGATATCAAACGTTTGCGATCAAGCAAACTCACTATATGCTAGGTGATAATCCGCTAAATAGAAGCTATGTCGTTGGGTTTGGCCAGAACCCGCCGAAGCATCCACACCATCGAACTGCACATGGCTCATGGTCTAACCAGCTGACAAATCCTCCGTATCATCGGCACACTCTTTATGGAGCGCTTGTTGGTGGGCCTAATGCACAGGATCAATATGACGATGACATCTCTGATTATGTATCAAACGAGGTGGCGACGGACTATAATGCCGCCTTTACTGGAAATATAGCCAAAATGGTGCAGCTGTTTGGAAAGGGGCAATCTAAGCTTCCAAATTTCCCGCCTAAAGAACAGGCTCAGGATGAATTTTTTGTAGAGGCAGCTCTGATGAATAACGATACAACATCAACTCAGGTGAAGGCGGTTCTATACAATCGGTCCGGCTGGCCGGCAAGAAGCAGTCAAACGCTGTCCTTTAGATATTATGTCAATCTGAGTGAGGTCTTTGCAAAGGGATTCACTGAAAAAGATATTCAAGTGACAGCAGCCTACAATGAAGGCGCTTCCTTATCTCCGCTGAAGGTATATGACGCATCAGCCCACGTATATTATGCAGAAATTGATTTTACGGGCGTAGCGATTTTTCCTGGAGGAGAATCAGAGCATAAGAAGGAAATACAATTTCGATTATCTGCACCAAATGGGGCGAATATATGGGATGCCTCAAATGATTATTCCTTTCAAGGCTTAACTTCCAATATGCAAAAAACAGCGAGGATTCCTGTTTTTGATGATGGTGCTTTGGTATTTGGTGCACTTCCAGACAAATAAAAATCAAGATGTATTGAAAGGGTGAAGAACTTGTCAAACAAAGAACGGTTTTTAACGCTTTATCATCAAATTAAAAGTGATGCGAATGGATATTTTTCATCAGAAGGAATTCCGTATCATTCAATCGAGACGCTCATTTGCGAAGCGCCTGATTACGGGCATATGACAACTTCAGAAGCGTATAGCTATTGGCTGTGGCTTGAGGTGTTGTACGGACATTACACAGGGGATTGGAGCAAATTAGAGGCAGCCTGGGACAATATGGAGAAGTACATCATCCCAGTAAATGAAGATGGAAATGATGAGCAGCCGCATATGAGCGCCTACAATCCTTCTAGCCCAGCCACATACGCAGCAGAAAAACCATACCCGGATCAATACCCTAGCCAGTTAAGCGGTGCTCGTCCTGCGGGTCAAGATCCGATTGATGGTGAATTGAAATCAACCTATGGAACGAATGAAACGTATTTAATGCACTGGCTGCTTGATGTCGATAACTGGTATAAATATGGAAACTTGCTCAACCCATCACATAAAGCTGCATATGTGAACACGTTCCAGCGCGGGCCGCAGGAATCCGTATGGGAGGCCATCCCTCATCCTTCACAAGATGATAAATCTTTTGGAAAGCCGAATGAAGGCTTTATGAGCTTGTTCACAAAAGAAAATCAAGCACCAGCTGCTCAGTGGCGCTATACCAATGCGACGGATGCTGATGCGCGTGCAATACAAGTGATGTATTGGGCGAAGGAACTCGGCTATAATGAGTCAGCCTATCTTGATAAAGCGAAAAAAATGGGGGATTTTCTTCGTTACGGTATGTACGATAAATATTTTCAAACGATTGGAAGCGGCAAACAGGGGAATCCGTACCCTGGAAACGGAAAGGGTGCCTGTCATTACTTAATGGCGTGGTATACCTCTTGGGGCGGAGGACTTGGCGACCATGCCAACTGGTCATGGCGTATTGGAGCTAGCCATTGTCACCAAGGGTATCAAAACCCTGTCGCCGCTTATGCTTTATCCTCAGACAAAGGAGGCTTAAAGCCATCTTCCGCTACTGGTGCAAGCGATTGGGAAAAAACATTAAAAAGGCAGCTTGAATTTTATGTATGGCTTCAATCTAAAGAGGGAGCGATTGCAGGAGGTGCAACCAATAGCTGGAATGGAGACTATAGTGCTTATCCGGCGGGAAGAAGTACTTTTTACGATATGGCATATGAGGATGCACCTGTTTATCTTGACCCGCCTTCTAATAACTGGTTTGGGATGCAGGCATGGCCGATGGAGCGCGTAGCAGAGCTTTATTACATTTTTGTGAAAGATGGAGACAAAACATCTGAAAATGTCCAAATGGCCAAATCTTGCATCACAAAATGGGTCAACTATGCATTAGATTACATTTTTATCGGCAGCCGTCCTGTGTCGGATGAAGAGGGTTATTTCTTAGATGACCAAGGACAAAGAATTCTAGGAGGAACAAATGCTGCTGTTGCTACAACGAGTGCACCTGGCGAGTTTTGGCTTCCTGGAAATATTGCTTGGAGCGGACAGCCTGACACTTGGAATGGGTTCCAGTCTGCAACAGGAAATCCAAACTTAACAGCTGTAACAAAAGATCCAACTCAGGATACGGGCGTACTAGGGAGTCTAGTCAAGGCTTTAACTTTCTTTGCTGCTGCCACTAAGCTAGAAACAGGGGATTATACAGCGCTTGGTGTCAGAGCGAAAGATGCTGCCGCACAGCTCCTTGAGGTTGCGTGGAATTACAATGATGGCGTAGGCATTGTAACAGAAGAAGAAAGAGAGGACTATGACCGCTTCTTTAAAAAAGAAGTGTATTTCCCAAATGGTTGGAACGGGACATTTGGTCAAGTGAATCAGATTCCTGGAGCCAGCACTATTCCTTCTGATCCGCAGCGAGGAGGTAATGGGGTCTATACGAGTTTTGCTGATCTTCGTCCAAATATTAAACAAGATCCAGCATGGTCTTCACTCGAGAGTAAATATCAGTCTTCATTTAATGAAGCAACAGGCAAATGGGAGAATGGGGCACCGGTTTTCACCTATCACCGTTTCTGGTCTCAAGTGGATATGGCCACTGCCTACGCTGAATATCATCGTCTCATCAACTAGCAGGTCAAATTTAAGCTGCCGGTTTCTTTGAGCCGGCAGTTTGATTAGGAAATATAAATCCAGTGAAGATAAGGGTGTTTTTACATGGTCAAAGAAAGAAGTTTTCTTCATCAATCATTAAACAAGGGCGAAAATGGGCAGATAAATCTGATGTGGAAAAAAGAGGCGAATGATCGAATTTCAGAGCATAGACAAAGAGATCTTGAAATAAATGTCACAAATCACGAAAAAAAGCCAATAGCAGGTATAGAGGTTGAGATTAAGCAAAATAGGCATGAATTCGCATTTGGTTCAGCGATGAATGACCAAGTGTTGTTTAATCAACAATATGCCGATTTTTTTGTGAAGTATTTTAATTGGGCTGTTTTTGAAAATGAGGCAAAATGGTATGCGAATGAGCCTGAAAGAGGGAAAATCACTTACGAAAAAGCAGATGCGATGCTGAATTTTGCAGATAAACATCAACTTCCAGTGAGAGGGCACGCTTTATTTTGGGAGGTAGAGGATGCGAATCCAAGCTGGCTGAGGTCACTACCGAATCACGAAGTGTATGAAGCCATGAAAAACCGGCTTGAGCATGCGGGTAATCATTTTAAAGGGAGATTCCGTCATTGGGATGTAAACAATGAAATGATGCATGGTTCATTTTTTAAAGATCGCTTCGGAAAAAATATTTGGAAGTGGATGTATGAAGAAACGAAAAAAATTGACCCTCAAGCACTATTGTTTGTGAATGATTATAATGTGATCTCATATGGTGAGCACCACGCTTATAAAGCGCATATCAATGAACTGCGTCAGTTAGGCGCACCTATTGAGGCGATTGGTGTTCAAGGACATTTTGAAGAACGGGTCGATCCAGTCGTTGTAAAAGAGAGGCTCGATGTGCTTGCTGAGCTTGGTCTTCCTATATGGGTTACAGAGTACGATTCTGTTCACCCTGACGCTAATAGAAGAGCGGATAACCTAGAGGCTTTATATCGCGTCGCATTTAGTCATCCAGCCGTAAAAGGAGTGCTAATGTGGGGATTTTGGGCAGGTGCCCATTGGAGAGGTGAGCATGCGGCCATCGTGAATTATGATTGGTCTTTAAATGAAGCAGGCCGACGTTACGAAAAGCTTCTAAATGAGTGGACGACACAAAGAGTTGAAAAAACAGATGCTAATGGCAATGTGACATGTCGAGCATTTCACGGGACATATGAGATTCGAATCGGTAAAGAAAGTAAACTGTTAAAACAACAGACAATTGAACTTGATTCAAATGAACAAGCACCGCTTCGGCTAGATGTGATCGTACCTGAAGAAGGCTAGATTGTGAGGGGAATTTAAATGAAGAAATGGACTCAAAGAGTGTCTTGCTTCATACTTGTGGCCGCTATATGGGCCGGGTGGTTTTCACTTACGATTATGGCCGCCTCTTATGTACAGACGTCTGGTACACAATTTACGCTGAACAATCAACCATTTTACTTCGCTGGCACAAATAATTACTATTTCCATTACAAATCTAAAAAGATGGTAGATGCTGTGTTCGATGATATGAAAGCAATGAATTTAAAGGTCATACGTATTTGGGGATTTCACGATGGGGCCCCTCAAGAAAACTCAGTCTTACAATCTAGTCCAGGGGTCTATGAAGAATCGGGTTTTCAAAAACTAGATTATGCGATTTATAAAGCGGGACAGGAAGGAATAAAACTTGTCATCCCACTAGTGAACAATTGGGATGATTTTGGCGGGATGAATCAATACGTAAAGTGGTTCGAGGCAGGAGCGCATGATGCCTTTTATACAGATCCTCGTATACAAAAAGCTTACAAAAATTATGTGCGCTATGTATTAGAAAGAACCAATACGTACACAGGTGTTCAATATAAGGACGATCCAGCTATTATGACTTGGGAATTAGCTAATGAGCCGCGTGTGCAGTCAGATCCAACGGGAAATATACTAGTCAAATGGGCAGATGAAATGAGTACGTGGATCAAATCGCTGGATCGTCACCATCTTGTTGCAGTAGGAGATGAAGGGTTCTTTCGCATACCAGGACATGAAGACTGGTTTTATGGAGGCGGAGAAGGCGTTGATTGGGATCGTTTGACGGCTCTCTCTAATATCGATTATGGAACCTATCATCTGTACCCAGATCACTGGAACAAGTCAGCTGCTTGGGGAGTGAAATGGATCGAAGACCATATCACCCGCGGGAAGTCAATCGGAAAACCAGTTGTGTTAGAAGAGTTTGGCGTTCAAAATCAATCAGCGCGTCCTGACGTATATCAAAGCTGGCTGTCAGCGGTTGAGCGGCTCGGAGGAGCTGGCAGTCAATTTTGGATTTTAACAAGTATTCAGGACGATGATTCGCTCTATCCGGATTATGACGGTTTCCGCATCATAAAGGGGAGCAGGGAGGCAGCACTTATCAGTGAACATGCGAAAAGAATGAACGAAAAGAACTGATGGCGAATGCCTGCTGAATAAGGAACTTCATTTGCATAAAAAAATTGGATATGGTATAGTTTTTATGGAAATGCTAACGATTACCGAGACAAGAGTGGGGAAACCCGCTCTTTTGTATTGAACAGGCAATTTTTGTCTCGACATTATTCATCCGTTTTCTGCTCCCCCTGCTCACATAAAGCAGGGTTTTTATGCAGAATGATTGATAAGAGCGTTTATCGAAAGCACAAGGAGGAAGAGAATGAGCAAAAAAGTAGTGGATGTCGTAAGCGAAATGGTGCAGCCAATTTTAGATGGCTTACAGCTTGAACTCGTTGATGTTGAATTTGTCAAAGAGGGTCAAAACTGGTTCCTTCGCGTGTTTATTGACTCTGATAAAGGCGTCGATATCGAAGAATGTGCCAAAGTGAGCGAAGCCTTGAGCGAAAAGCTTGATGAGGCAGATCCGATTAGCCAAAACTACTTTCTTGAAGTGTCCTCTCCTGGAGCGGAGCGCCCATTAAAGAAAAAAGCTGATTTTGAAAAAGCACTTGGAAAAAATGTTTTCATGAAAACATATGAACCAATTGATGGTGAAAAAGCATTTGAAGGTGAGCTTACAAGCTTTGATGGTGAGATTGCAACAGTGACAGTGAAGATCAAGACAAGAAAGAAAGAGATCAATATTCCATACGAAAAAATAGCTAACGCAAGATTAGCAGTTTCGTTCAATTAACCTTTTCATTGATATAAGGGGGAACCATAAAAATGAGTAGTGAGTTGTTAGATGCCCTGACTGTTCTTGAGAAAGAGAAGGGTATTAGTAAAGAAATTATTATTGAAGCGATAGAAGCTGCACTCATTTCTGCATATAAGCGTAACTTTAATCAAGCACAAAATGTTCGTGTTGATTTAAACCGCGAAACGGGAACGATTCGTGTATTTGCAAGAAAAGATGTTGTAGATGAAGTGTATGATTCTCGCCTTGAAATCTCTGTAGATGATGCAGCCAATATCAACCCGAATTACATGGTAGGTGACGTCGTTGAGATTGAAGTCACACCAAAAGACTTCGGACGCATTGCAGCTCAGACAGCGAAACAAGTGGTGACGCAGCGAGTGAGAGAAGCAGAGCGAGGTGTGATCTACACTGAGTTTATCGATCGCGAGGAAGACATTATGACGGGAATCGTTCAGCGAATTGACAGTAAATTCATTTACGTGTCACTTGGCAAAATCGAAGCCCTTCTTCCGGTCAACGAACAAATGCCAAATGAGGACTACAAACCACATGACCGCATTAAGGTGTTTATTACAAAAGTCGAAAAAACAACAAAAGGACCACAAATTTATGTGTCTAGAACACATCCAGGTCTTTTAAAGCGTTTATTTGAAATTGAAGTGCCAGAAATTTATGATGGTACTGTAGAGCTTAAATCGGTTGCTAGAGAAGCTGGGGACCGTTCTAAAATATCTGTTCGTACAGATGATCCTGATGTTGACCCAGTTGGTTCTTGTGTTGGACCAAAAGGTCAGCGTGTACAAGCAATTGTCAACGAGCTAAAAGGCGAAAAAATTGACATTGTCCATTGGTCTAATGACCCGGTTGAATTTGTTGCCAATGCATTAAGTCCATCAAAAGTACTTGATGTCATTGTAAATGAAGAAGATAAGGCGACAACAGTTATTGTCCCTGATTATCAGCTGTCGTTAGCCATTGGTAAAAGAGGTCAAAATGCTCGTCTTGCAGCAAAGCTGACTAGCTGGAAAATTGACATTAAAAGCGAAACAGATGCAAGGGAACTCGGTATTTTCCCAAGAACTGAAGACTCTGAATCTCTTTTCTTAGAGGCTGAACCAGTAGCTGAGGAATCTGACGAATAAGAGGTGATGTAAAAGGTGAATAGCCGAAAAAAAATCCCGCTTAGAAAATGTGTCGTGACGGGAGAAATGAAACCAAAGAAAGAACTGATCCGTGTTGTTCGTTCTAAAGAAGGTGAAGTGTCTGTTGACGCAACCGGAAAAATGAACGGACGCGGAGCTTACCTTTCTCTCGATAAAGAAACCATTCTTGCGGCAAAGAACAAACGCAGTTTACAGCAGCAATTTCAGACACAGATTGACGAACACATATTTGAAGAATTACTAGAACTAGCTGAAAAGGTGAAAAAACCAAATGACTCAATCTGAATGGTATCCTTTGCTTGGTCTAGCAAATCGAGCTCGTAAAGTCGTGTCAGGAGAAGATCTTGTGATCAAAGAAATTAGACATGCGCGTGCTAAGCTGGTTCTTCTTGCAGCAGATGCCTCATCGAACACAGAGAAAAAGGTATCTGACAAATGCAAATTTTATAATGTTCCGGTTAGAAAAGTTGAAGACCGTTCCGTTCTCGGACGTTCTATTGGGAAAGAAGCTCGCGTAGTTGTCGCTGTCACTGACCAAGGCTTCGCTAAGAAGCTGATAAGCTTGCTCGATTAATTTATTTGGGGGTGAACGAATGGCTAAAGTGAGAGTATATGAATACGCAAAAGCCATAGATGTTTCAAGTAAAGATATTATAGCAGCGCTTAAGGATATGAACGTGGAAGTGAACAACCACATGGCGACGCTTGAAGACGACACTGTGAAAAAGCTAGACGCTATCTATAAAAAAGCCAAAGCAAAAGAGACAGCTAACGAGAAACCCGCAGAACAAAAAAAACAATCATCTAACAAAAACAATGATAGAAAGAAGAATGACGTGCAGAATAATCAATTTAATAAAAACAAAAAAAACAACAACCAAAACAAAAACAAAAATAAACGCGGTGGGAATAACAAACCGCAGCATCAGCAAGCTAGACCTGTGAAGCCTAAGAAAGAGCTTCCTGAAAAAATTGAATTTACAAATTCAATGACAGTCGGCCAGCTGGCTGAAGAGCTTGGAAAAGAAACAGCTGAAATTATCAAAAAGCTGATGATGCTGGGTGTTATGGCAACCATTAACCAAGAGCTGGATAAAGATACAGTTGAATTAATCGCTTCTGAATATGGCGTTCCAGTAGAGGAAGTCATTATTTTAGAAGAAACTGAACTTGAAAAGTATGAAGTTGAAGATAAAGAAGAAGATATGCAAGTACGCCCTCCAGTTGTGACAATCATGGGACACGTTGACCACGGGAAAACAACGCTTCTTGACAGCATTCGTAAGACGAAAGTCGTCGAAGGCGAAGCTGGTGGAATCACGCAGCATATCGGTGCTTACCAAATTGAAGAAAACGGCAAGAAAATCACGTTCCTTGATACACCTGGACACGCAGCATTTACAACGATGCGTGCACGTGGTGCTGAGGTAACAGATACGACAATTCTGGTCGTTGCAGCAGATGATGGCGTGATGCCGCAAACGATTGAAGCCATTAACCATGCGAAAGCGGCAGAAGTGCCAATCATTGTCGCTGTCAACAAAATTGACAAACCAACAGCGAACCCTGACCGTGTGATGCAGGAATTAACTGAGCATGGTTTAGTACCAGAAGCTTGGGGCGGCGAAACGATCTTCGTTCCTCTATCTGCAAAAACAGGTGAAGGCATTGACGAATTGATCGAAATGATCCTTCTTGTTAGTGAAGTAGGAGAACTGAAAGCCAACCCAAATCGTGCGGCAAAAGGGACTGTCATCGAGGCTGAGCTTGATAAAGGAAGAGGATCTGTTGCAACCCTTCTTGTTCAAACTGGTACACTTCATGTAGGTGACCCAATCGTTGTCGGAAATACATTTGGCCGCGTTCGTGCAATGGTTAATGACATCGGACGCCGCGTGAAAACAGCAGGACCATCTACACCTGTTGAAATCACTGGTTTAAATGATGTACCGAATGCAGGGGATCAGTTCCTCGTATTCAAAGACGAAAAAACAGCTCGTCAAGTGGGTGAGGCGCGTGCTTCGAAACAGCTTGATGAACAGCGTTCAGACAAAGCAAAATTATCTCTAGATGACCTATTTGAGCAAATCAAACAAGGTGAAGTGAAAGATATCAACTTGATCGTGAAAGCAGACGTACAAGGTTCTGCTGAAGCACTGACGGCCGCTCTTCAAAAAATTGAAGTAGAAGGCGTAAAAGTGAAAATCATCCATACGGGTGTTGGAGCGATTACAGAATCTGATATTATTTTAGCAAGTGCTTCTAATGCGATCGTGATCGGATTTAACGTACGTCCTGATGGAAATGCGAAGAGCACAGCTGAAACAGAAAACGTAGATATCCGCTTACACCGCATTATTTATAAAGTCATCGATGAAATTGAAGCTGCGATGAAAGGGATGCTTGACCCTGAATATGAAGAAAAAGTCATCGGTCAAGTTGAAGTTCGTCAAACGTTCAAAGTTTCTAAAATCGGTACAATTGCTGGTGGCTATGTCACTGAAGGAACCATTACAAGAGATAGTGGTATCCGCTTAATCCGTGACGGCGTCGTGATATTTGAAGGCGAAGTCGACGTATTAAAACGATTCAAAGATGACGTGAAAGAAGTTTCACAAGGCTATGAATGTGGTATTACCATTAAGAAGTACAATGATATCCGTGAAGGTGATGTCATGGAATCATTCGTTATGCAAGAAATCGAAAGAAAATGATCGGTTATACCGAATGTGAGTGCATCATCTATGATGCCTCCTCACTGAAGGAAAAACGTGCGGTTCTTCAGCGTATATTGACAAGAACGCGCCATAAATTCAATGTAACCATGGCTGAAATGGATTACCAGGACACATGGCAGCGTACATCAATTGGAATCGCCGTGATTTCCTCCTCTCGGGTTCAAGTGGAAAAGGAGCTACAGCGTGTTTTAAGCTTTATTGATTCTTTTCCTGAAATTGAACGAACGATCACGAAAACTGAGTGGTTTTAATTAGAGGTGATAAGATCATGAGTATGAGAGCAACCCGCGTGGGTGAGCAGATGAAAAAAGAATTAGGTGACATCCTAGGCAGAAAGCTAAAAGATCCAAGAATTGGCTTTTTGACTGTAACCGATGTTGAAGTATCCGGTGATTTGCAAATTGCGAAAGTTTACATTTCTGTTCTCGGTGACGAGAAAAAAAGAGAGGAAACCTTAAAAGGCCTTGCAAAGGCTAAAGGGTATATCCGCTCTGAAATTGGCAATCGAATTAGACTTCGCAAAACACCAGAACTGCACTTTGAATTCGATGAATCCGTAGATTACGGAAATCGAATTGAAAGCCTGATTGCTGAACTAAACACAAAAGATCATGAATAAGACGTTGAAATAAGGATAGGCGATGATCGTCTGTCCTTTTTCATCGTTTATGAAAGGAGAGAACGCAGATGATAAATGGTGTTCTTTTATTACATAAAGAAAGAGGAATGACCTCTCACGACTGTGTGTTCAAAGTGAGAAAGATCTTGCATACAAAAAAAGTCGGACATACAGGCACTCTCGACCCGGAGGTATCAGGTGTTCTGCCCATTTGTATCGGAAGAGCAACGAAGATTGTCGAATACTTAACAGATAAATCGAAAACGTATGATGCAGAAATCACGATTGGCTTTTCTACCACAACAGAAGACCAAACAGGTGAGATCGTAGAAGAAGAAAAGGTGCAAAAACCCATCTCAGAAGAAGAAATTGATGCTGTGCTGAAACAGTTTCAAGGAACCATTGAACAAATTCCTCCCATGTTTTCTGCTGTAAAAATTGGCGGAAAAAAACTCTATGAATATGCAAGAGAAGGCATTGAAATTGAGCGGCCGAGCCGTGAAATTACGATTCACCGTATCGAGCGGACAACACCTGCTTTATTTGAGAATGGAAAGGTATCATTTAGATTCACCGTTTTATGCTCAAAAGGAACGTATGTCAGAACCTTAGCGGTTGATATTGGAAAGAAACTAGGGTTTCCAGCCCATATGTCACATCTCATTCGCACAGGGTCAGGGGATTTTACACTAGATGAATGCATCACCCTTGATGAGCTCCGAAATATAAGCGAGGAAGGAGCAGTAGATGAGCACCTTGTCCCGATCGAGCGCGCGCTCAATCATTTGCCGAAATGGGAGATAAATGATACATTAGCAAGTAAAGTGGAAAACGGTGCAGTCCTGCCAATGCCTGATGAATTCGCTCATTTCGCAGAGGAAGATCGTGTCGCTGTCTTTGCTCCTTCAGGTCGCTGTATGGCGATATATATGAAGCACCCGACCAAACAGAATCTGATGAAGCCGGCGAAGATCTTATCTCAGGACAAGCAATCTTAAAGAAAAGGTGACCATCTCGTGAAGACTATACATATTTCACACCCACATACATTGAATCAAAAGGATCAAGACCCTTCTGTTATGGCTTTAGGGTATTTTGACGGTGTTCACCTCGGACATCAAAAAGTTATTGACGCAGCGAAAAGCATTGCGAGAAAAGAAGGATTGGCTTTAGCAGTCATGACCTTTCATCCGCATCCATCACATGTTTTGCAAAAAGCACGTGAACCAAAGGACTTAATTACACCGCTTGAGGATAAAATTGATTTCATCGAACAGCTGGGCGCTGACTATTTATACATTGTGCAATTCAGCGAAAGCTTTGCAGCGCTGTCTCCTCAAGAGTTTGTGGATCAATATTTGGATGAGCTGAATGTGAAGCACGCAGTAGCCGGTTTTGATTTTACGTTTGGCCGTTTTGGTGCAGGCACAATGGAAACATTCGATGAGTACGGTAAAGGGCGTATCACGGCCACCATCGTTCCTAAGTTGTCCAATCAAGACCGAAAAGTCAGCTCAACACTCATACGCTCCGCATTGAAAAATGGGGATGTTGAATATGTGAGTGAGCTTTTAGGAAAACCTTATCAGCTGCGCGGTATTGTCATTCATGGAGATAAGCGAGGACGGACGATCGGCTTTCCGACTGCAAATGTCGGTTTATCTGCTGAATACATTATTCCGCCAACAGGGGTTTATGCAGTAAGAGCAGAAGTCAAAGGCAAAGTGTATGACGGTGTTTGTAACGTTGGCTATAAACCAACCTTTTATGAAAAGCGCCCTGATCAGCCTGCCATTGAAGTAAACCTCTTTGATTTTAACGAAGAAATATATGGTGAACCGATTAAATTACAGTGGTTCAAACGCATTCGCAGTGAACAAAAATTTAACGGAATCCAGGAGTTAACGGCTCAAATCAGTCAAGATAAAGAAGAAGCGATTCAGTTTTTTCAAGATCAGCTAAGGCAAACAAAAAATTCTTAGAAAAACAGCTCTACCATTTGCAAATTCAGCATATTTTTAGTATGATTATTCCTGTAGCTTTAAAACCACTTACTTGGCAGGCCGACTTCACCGACGGTTGCGAGGTAGATGGGGCTAACATGATTTGGAGGTGAAACAGGATGGCTATTACTCAAGAGCGTAAAACTCAATTAATTAATGAGTTCAAAACACACGAATCTGATACTGGATCTCCAGAAGTTCAGATCGCTGTCCTAACAGAATCAATTAACAACTTGAACGAGCATTTACGTACTCATAAGAAAGATCACCACTCACGTCGCGGTCTTTTGAAAATGGTAGGTAGACGTCGTAATCTTCTTACGTATCTACGTAATAAAGACGTAACTCGTTACCGTGAGTTAATTAACAAACTAGGCTTACGTCGATAATCGTAAAAAGCGGGAGGATTCCCGCTTTTTTATCGTATAATCACTAATATTTTATGGTTAAAATGTTGAAAGAATGGCAAAAACCCTTCTACATACACCTTTCACATTGATATGTGAAAATCATTTTGTTCATAATAAGAATTAACTAAAATTTCAAGATAAGAGAGGAGTTTTTCTCAGAATGGGACAAGAGAAACATGTCTTCACCATAGACTGGGCTGGACGTCAACTGACAGTTGAAACTGGCCAGCTTGCAAAGCAAGCAAACGGAGCGGTCCTCGTACGCTACGGAGATACAGCTGTGCTTAGCTCAGCAACAGCTTCTAAAGAACCAAAACCACTTGATTTTTTCCCGCTCACTGTGAACTACGAAGAAAGATTATACGCAGTAGGTAAAATTCCTGGAGGCTTCATTAAAAGAGAAGGCCGTCCAAGTGAAAAAGCGATCCTTGCGAGCCGCTTAATTGACAGACCAATCCGTCCATTATTTGCAGATGGATTTAGAAACGAAGTACAAGTCATTAGTATCGTCATGAGTGTGGATCAAGATTGTTCATCTGAAATGGCTGCAATGTTTGGCTCATCTTTAGCATTATGTGTGTCTGACATTCCATTTGAGGGACCAATCGCCGGCGTTACAGTAGGACGAGTTGATGGAAAGCTGATCATCAATCCAAATGTAGAGCAGCTTGAACAAAGTGACATCAACCTTGTAGTCGCTGGAACAAAAGATGCGATCAACATGGTCGAAGCTGGTGCTGATGAAGTACCAGAAGAAACAATGCTTGAAGCCATCATGTATGGTCATCAAGAGATCAAACGCTTAATCGAATTCCAAGAGGAAATTGTCAAGGCAGTCGGTAAAGCAAAAATCGATATTCCTTTATATGAAGTAGACCAAACGTTAGCAGACGAAGTAAAAGCACTTGCTGAAACAGACCTGCTGAAAGCGATTCAAGTACATGAGAAGCATGCACGTGAGGATGCAATCAGTGCTGTGAAAAAAGCTGTGGTTGAGAAATTTGAAGAAGAAGATCGCGACGAAGCGACGATTAAACAAGCGAAGGATGTATTAAACAAGCTTGTCAAAAACGAAGTTCGTCGTCTGATCACTGAAGAGAAAGTACGTCCAGATGGACGCGGTGTAGATCAAATCCGTCCACTTTCTTCAGAAGTAGGACTTCTGCCAAGAACGCACGGTTCAGGTCTATTTACAAGAGGACAAACACAGGCGCTCAGTATTTGTACATTAGGTGCACTTGGCGATGTGCAAATTCTTGACGGTCTAGGCGTTGAAGAATCGAAACGCTTCATGCACCATTACAACTTCCCGCAATTCAGTGTTGGTGAGACAGGTCCAATGCGTGGCCCAGGCCGTCGTGAAATCGGACATGGTGCGCTAGGTGAACGGGCATTAGAACCAGTGATCCCATCTGAAAAAGATTTCCCTTATACGGTTCGCCTTGTCTCTGAGGTATTGGAATCAAACGGATCTACTTCACAAGCAAGTATTTGCGCAAGCACACTTGCGATGATGGATGCGGGTGTTCCAATTAAAGCACCAGTTGCAGGGATTGCAATGGGGCTTGTGAAATCTGGTGAATACTACACAGTGCTGACAGACATTCAAGGAATGGAAGATGCACTTGGCGATATGGACTTTAAAGTTGCAGGTACATCAAAAGGTGTAACAGCGCTTCAAATGGATATCAAAATCGATGGTCTATCAAAAGACATCTTAGAAGAAGCTCTCCAACAAGCGAAAAAAGGAAGAATGGAAATCTTAGAAAGCATGCTGTCAACGATTCCTGCTTCTAGAGGAGAATTGTCTCGTTATGCACCAAAAATCTTAACGATGAAGATCAATCCTGATAAAATTCGTGATGTCATTGGACCAAGCGGTAAACAAATCAATAAAATCATTGAAGATACCGGTGTGAAAATCGATATTGAACAAGATGGTACAATCTTTATCTCTTCTACAGAAGAAGACATGAACCAAAAAGCGAAGAAAGTCATTGAAGATCTTGTGAGAGAAGTTGAAGTGGGGCAACTTTACTTAGGTAAAGTAAAACGCATTGAAAAATTCGGTGCTTTCCTTGAAATCTTCAGCGGCAAAGATGGACTTGTTCATATTTCTGAGCTTGCGCTTGACCGTGTAGGCAAAGTAGAAGATGTCGTGAAGATTGGCGATGAATTACTTGTCAAAGTCACTGAAATCGATAAACAAGGCCGTGTGAACCTTTCTCGCAAAGCTGTTTTACGTGAAGAAAAGGAAAAAGAAGAAAAACAGTCTTAATGAAATGTGCTAGAAGCCAGGTATCCGTACCAGGCTTCTTTCTTTTCTTGCGTTAACAATAGTTCTAGCTTGTTTCTCCCCATCATAATTTGTGGTAAAGGGGAGGGACAGCCATTGAAAAAAACGTTACCATTCATTGTGTTTGTATTTTTACTGCTCGTGTCATATCAAACGATGAAGCAGCCGGCTGCTGTTACATATATTGAATCAATGAAAGAACATGCTGAGGTTGCATCTGTTTCAAAAGATATTTTATATCAAGAGATTGAATCGAAGTCTTCTGACTATGAAGTGAAGGCGCAAAATGCTAAGATTGATAAAGTGTGGAAAAAGATGCCTGGTCTAAATGGACAGACAGTCAATATCGATGCCTCTTATGAAAAAATGAAAAAACAAGGGTCATTTGATGAAAAGCTGCTTGTTTTCAATGAAACAAAACCTTCTATTCATTTACACGAACTTGGTGCTGAGCCCATTTACAAGGGACATCCAGATAAAAAAATGAATGCTTTCCTCATCAACGTGGCTTGGGGTGACGAGCATTTAATCAAGATGTTAAAGACACTGGAAAAGCATCGGGTCAAGGCGACCTTTTTCTTAGAGGGCAAATGGGTGAAAAAAAGCACGGATCTTGCTAAAAAAATCGTGGCAGATGGTCATGAAATTGGAAACCATTCATACAATCACCCGGATATGCGCACACTGACAAGAGAACGAGCATTAGAGCAGATTACCAAAACGAATCGTCAAATTGAAGAATCCCTTGGAAAAAAACCGAAGTGGTTCGCCCCTCCTAGCGGCAGCTTTAAAGAAGAAACAGTGAAACTCGCTGCTGAAGAAGGAATGGAAACCATTATGTGGACGGTAGACACCATTGACTGGCAAAAACCGTCACCAGACATATTACAAAAACGGGTGCTTGGGAAAATTCACAATGGGGCGATGATATTAATGCATCCAACAGATTCGACGGCGAAAAGTCTTGACGCACTTATCACTCAAATCAAGGAAAGAGGATATGAATTAGGAACGGTTTCAGACCTCCTAAGTGAAAAAAGACATCCGTGATCCGATCTGTTTGTTGAATAGGAGGAGCAAAACTTGGTCAAAACGTATACATGCCAAAACGGAGTAAGAATTGTACTTGAAAACAATCCCACTGTAAGATCTGTCGCAATTGGCGTCTGGATTGGAACTGGTTCTAGACATGAGACACCAGAAATTAATGGAATCTCACACTTTCTGGAGCATATGTTCTTTAAAGGGACAAAGACGAGATCTGCACGTGATATCGCAGAATCCTTTGACCGCATTGGTGGTCAAGTGAATGCCTTTACGTCAAAAGAATACACTTGCTACTATGCAAAGGTGCTTGATTCACATGCTGGCTACGCCCTCGATGTATTAAGCGACATGTTCTTCCACTCCGCTTTTGATGAAGAAGAGCTGAAAAAAGAAAAAAATGTAGTCTATGAAGAAATCAAAATGTATGAGGATACACCTGATGATATCGTTCATGATCTGTTGAGCAAAGCGATTTATGGTGATCATTCTTTAGGGTTCCCGATTTTAGGAACAGAAGAAACACTTTCTACTTTTAACGGTGACTCTCTTAGAGCTTATATGGATGAATTCTACACGCCGGACCGCGTCGTCATCTCTGTTGCAGGGAATGTGGATGACACCTTCATTCGAGAGGTTGAAAAGTTGTTCGGTTCGTATGAAACGAAAGGAAAAAAACAGCCTTTAGAAGCGCCGCAATTTCACTATGACAAGCTCACACGCAAAAAGGAAACAGAGCAAGCGCATCTATGCATGGGCTTTAATGGCCTCCCAGCTGGAGATAAAGGCATCTACGACTTAATCGTCTTAAACAATGTTCTTGGCGGAAGCATGAGCAGCCGCTTGTTCCAGGATGTAAGAGAAGACAAAGGACTCGCTTATTCCGTTTTCAGCTATCACAGTTCATTTGCAGATAACGGCATGCTGACGATTTATGGCGGGACTGGAGCGAAGCAGTTAAACCTGCTCTCTGAAACCATCTTACAAACATTAGACGTCTTAAAACGTGAGGGAATCACGCAAAAAGAGCTTGAAAACTCTAAGGAGCAAATGAAAGGGAACCTCATGCTCAGCCTTGAAAGCACAAACAGCAAGATGAGCCGAAACGGTAAAAATGAACTGCTCCTTGGCAAACATCGTACACTCGATGAAATTATTGACGAAATCAACCACGTCACATTAGACGGCGTGAATAACTTATCAAAACGAATCTTCACAGAAGATTATGCGCTCTCGCTTATTAGTCCGACGGGTGATGTACCTTCTGCTTAAACAAAAAAGGCATGTCTTTTAAAGAGATGCCTTTTTTTCATGCAAAAAAGATTAATCAGCTAACTTGTTTTGCAGCTGATGAACAATTTTGTTGATTGTCGAAAAGTGCTCTGTCAGTAACTCCTCATCTGCAAATTGGATATCAAAAACCTCTTCTAATTCCAAAATGAGTGAAACTGCCTTAATTGAATCGAGACCGTGATTTGTTAATTCTTCATCTGCACCAATAGAAATCTTGCTGCTATCTTCCAAAGAACGCAGAACCAAATCTTTTACTTGACTTGAAAGTGAAAGGACATCCGTCGTTTCATTCATCTGCAACGCTCCCTTTTACAAATTTTCTATCATTTACATAAATTAACTATATTAGAATGGAAAAACATTGTAAAGCAGTTTCGACATAAATAGGAATTGTTGATCATTCTATTCAAATGAAATATTTGGTAGAGTGAGAAGAAAAGAGACTGGGAAGGATGAATCAATCCATGAAAAAAACAGACCTTATGCAGCACATTCCCTTATTAAAAGAAGCGGTCAGCATAGACCAGATTAATAAAGGGTATTCTCGGGATGAAAAATGGGTCATGACTACCGTATCAGGCGAAAATTATGTCCTTCGATTCTCAGATCAAGACCAGTATGACAAAATAAAGACGCAGTTTGAGCTGCTATATGAATTAAGACGTCACGGTGTTCAGTGTGCTGATCCAGTGAACCTCGGTGTACTAGAAGCAAAACAGCAAGTGTACTATATTTTATCGTTTATAGAAGGCCAGGAAGCAAAAGAAATCATGAGTCAGTTAACTGAAGAAAAGCAGTATGCTATCGGGGTAGGTGCAGGTCAGGATTTACGAAATATGCATAGATATCCGGCACCTTCACACATCGAACCTTGGGAAGATCGTGTCATTAAAAAGCATCATCGATATTTAGCTGCTTATCGGGAAAGCGGCATCTCCCTTGAAGGTGATGAAAAAGCGGCTCAGTTTATAGCAAAGCACTTAGATATTGTGAAAGGTAGACCTAATCAATTTCAGCACGATGATTTTCATTTAGGGAACATTATAGTAAACAATAATAAATATGCAGGTGTCATTGATTTTAACAATTTTGATTGGGGAGATCCCATTCACGATTTTTATAAAGTAGCTCTTTTCAGCAGAGAAACAAGTGAAGCCTTTTCGGCTGGTCAAATCAATGGATATTTTGATGGGAACATTCCAGATGATTTTTGGCTGCTTTACTCTGTTTATGTCGCAATGAGTATCTTTTCATCGATTATGTGGGTTATTAAATTCGATCCGGGTCAAATGGATGAGATGATTGAAAGACTAGAAAATGTGCTAAAAGATCATGATTATTTTGATCAAATAGAGCCTCAGTGGTATGCGCGTATCACTAGATAACAGTGAAATATAGGACGATTAGGCAGTGATGGAAGTCGCTGTCTTTTTTGTTATAATGATACAAATTACACATTGTCATGATTAAAAACATTTTATATAATCCAAACAAGGATCGAAAAAGATGTAAAAAAATTCCGTTTTTTGTTGGAAAAGAGCAAAAGGCTGGTGGTGGATTGAAACAAATCGACAAGGATTCAAAGCAGTTATGGCGTGTTTATTTATGGACACTTTCATTCTTAAAGCCTTATACAGGTAAAGTGATTCTAGTCATTATAAGTGGTTTCGTTATTACCTTGAGCGAGCTCATTATACCTAAATTTATTCAATATTTTATTGAGACCATTTTGCCAGCAAAAGACTTTTCAAAAATGAATGGTTTATTGTTAGGACTGACTGGCTTAATTGTACTTGGTATTATACTGACAGCCGCAAGAAATTTATGGCAAAGAAAATTAATTGAACAAGCCTCAAGAGATTCACAATTTGCTGCCTTCCAGCAAATCCGTCAACTTGGTTTCTCATACTACGAACAACATTCTGTTAGTGAAACACTCTCCTTTGTTAACACACAGACACGAGCTGTACAAGAAATTTACAGACGATACTTCCCACAATTTATCAATCAGATATTATTTATCGCCATCTCACTTTACTTTATGATAAACATTTCTATCTTACTCACATTCATCATCATTCCAAGTTTTATTCTCTACTATGTCTTTGGACCATGGCTTGAAAAAAAGGCAACTATTTACGGTAGACAAAGTGCGGAAGGTTTTCGCACGCTACAAACAAAATTATATGAAAGTCTTGCTTCGATGGAAGAGCTTAGAATTTTAGGCTATATGAAATGGGATATGGAACGGATTCAAACACTGCATGAAAAAGTGCGCCAAGATCATGAGAAAAATGTTTTTTTCGCCTATTTACGAGGAAGCAATCGCAGGCTGACTTATTATATTGGCGCTCTTGCCACTTTTGGTATCGGTATCCATCTTGTAAAGACTGGACAGCTAACGACAGGTGGTTTTGTGGCATATATACTATATTATTTTTCAGCGATGCATATGCTTACTTCCATTGTCACACTTTTAACAGAACAACGGATATTAACCTTTCAAATTGAACCTTTATATCATTTTATGAAAAAAACACCTGATATTAGAGAGCCTCAGCAGCCGGTGCACCTTGATCATGTAGAAGGCGATATCGTGTTTCATGACGTCGATTTTCATTATCCAATGCATCCTCCTTTATTAAAAGGGATGAATCTACATATTCGGCAGGGTGAAAAAGTAGCTCTGGTCGGTACGAGCGGCGGAGGGAAAACATCGCTTCTTAAGCTAATTGGACGCTTTTATGATCCCTCATCCGGGATGATTACAATGAATGGAGTTGATTTGCGCCGTTTACCTACTAGTCAAATAAGAGATGCGATGGGGTTTGTTTTTCAAGAAACGTTCTTATTTAATATGAGTGTAAAGGACAATATTCGTTTTGGAGATACAAGTCTTTCAGATCAACAGATCATTGAAGCCGCAAAAAAAGCAGATTGTGATTCATTTATTAGAGAATTAGAAGATGGATACGACACCATACTCGGGGAAAGGGGATTAAAACTTTCTGGCGGGCAAAAACAAAAAATAGCTATTGCCAGGCTATTTGCTAAGAATCCAAGTGTTGTATTACTCGACGAAGCCACAGCATCTCTTGACAATGTCAGTGAGCAAAAAGTCCAGCAGGCATTACACCAAACATTTAAGGAGTCTACTGTCATTGCAGTTGCTCATCGTTTATCAACGGTAAGACATTTTGACAGAATTATCTTTATAGAAGATGGTTGTGTGTTAGAAGCTGGACAATTTAATGAATTGATGAGGAAAAAGGGGCATTTTTATCAATTGGCGTCTGACCGCTCAGAAAAGGAGGCAGGTGTAACATGAGAAAAAATTGGCTGTTTCTTTTGATCACAAGGCAAAAATGGATGCTCATCCTTGCTCTTTTACTCGTTTTGATTGAAGCAGCAGCTAATTTAGCCATGATAGGACTGCAAAAGTGGCTCATTGACGATGTTCTTTTGAATAGTGGTGACAGTCAACATTTCTCCCAGATCTTGATGCTGTTTGCCATTATATTTCTCGTATATGTTGTAATGTTTGTTGCCAGCCCATATGTGATGCATAAAAACTATCTGATCATCCATCATTCATTGCAGAAAAAGATGTTAGATCAGCTTCAGCAGGTATCCATGAGATCATATAAAACTCACCCAGTTAGTTTTTATTTACACAAGCTTAATCAAGATGTAAAGACAGTTGCTGTCACGGCTGCTTTACATATACCGAAAATTGTACAAACGATTTTTATGGCCGTTGTTTTATCTATCATTTTACTATCTGTGAGTTCTGTCTTATTTTTCTTGCTTCTCTTTGCAAGCACTTGTTATTTCATTGTCGGTAAAAAAATGGCGAAAACGGCAACAAACATAGCAAAAGATGTGCAGGAGAGAAAATCAGACCTATTCGTGCATGTAGAAGAAGGAATTTCTTCTACAAGGGAAGTTGTCGCATTTGATCGACGCAAGTGGGAAATCGGTTTGTATGAAAAGCTATTTAACAAAATGATGGATCGTGTCATGAAGGAAGGTAAGTTTCAAAATAAGCTTCTTTTTTTAACAGAACCATTGAAATGGTTTGGAATACTATCAGTTCTAGTGTTTGGCACATATCAAGTAGCAGCAGGAAACATGTCAATCGGTTTATTTGTCGTCATTTACCAATATGCATCTCAATTAATGAAGAGTTATCAGGAGTTATTCCAGTATGTATTTGAATTTTTCCAACAGCGTGCATCCGTTCATCGAATCGCAGAAGTGCTACAAATGGAAAACGAAGAAAAAGGAACAAAACGAATAGATGCTGTAGAAGACGTGGTGTTTGAAGATGTTTGCTTTTCTTATGAACAAACATCTAAAGGGGCTTTAGACTGCTTGAATCTTCATATTCCAAAGGGAAGGAAAGTGGCTATTGTTGGAGCGAGCGGCAGCGGGAAATCGACGATCTCAAAGCTCACACTTGGACTTTACCGGCCGGATAGCGGGGGAATTTTAGTGAATGGGGTTGATCTATCAGAGATAAAGCCATCTCATTTATTAAAGCGAATAGCCGTTGTCCCGCAAGAGCCCTATTTTTTCCCAGACACTATACGCCTGAATTTAATCATGGGATTAAATGATATTACCGAAGAACAACTTGAACAGGCTTGTGAAGTTGCACAAATTCTTTCCTTCATCAAAGGGCTTGAAAAAGGTTTTGACACAGTCATTGGAGAGAGGGGAATTTCCCTATCAGGAGGACAAAGACAGCGCTTAGCTATCGCCAGAGCGCTTTTAAAACAGGCTGATTTACTTATATTAGATGAGGCGACCTCCGCGCTTGATCGGCAGACAGAAAGGAAGGTTCAAAAAGGGATAGACGATGCCAAAGGGGGCGGCACCCTGCTTGTTATTGCGCACAGATTATCGACCATACAAAATGCAGATATGATCTATGTACTTGAAGGCGGTGCTGTTCAAAGCTGCGGTACACATGAGGAGCTGATGGAAGCCTCCTCGCATTACCGCTCTTTATTTATGGCGCAGGTGATTACAGCGTCTTAGTCAGTTTGTTTTTAACCAAAGTGAAGAGTCGATCTAAGGTGCGGAAGTGGTCCGGATGTAATTCTTCGTCTTCAAAGGCAATATGAAAGGTGTCCTCTAATGAAATAACAAAAGAGACGATTTGGACAGAATTTAGTCCTAAAGCTTTTAAACTATCATCCCGACTTGGCTGCTCATTGAGCGATAACTTATTCATTACAAGTTGGACAATTTTTTCTTCAACTTCAGTTATTGTCAGTTCATTCATGTCGCGGCTCCTTTCTAAGAGATTGATATATGTTACATTTTGGTTGATTAAGGAAAAAAATGCAATTGTTTTTATAAATCTATCATAAGGGGTGGCATTCATTGTCATATGTAAGCTATCAAAAAAAGGATGTTCGTGTGGTATTAGGTGCAGATGAATCAATTCAGAATTTAGTCATAAGTAAAGTGCATCCCTATATTGATTGCAGAAAAATAACCGAAAGACATGAAGGAGACGTTTGGACGATTTTAACCAGTAAATATGCACAAGAAATTCAAAAAGAAGTACCGCTTGAAGAAGTCTTTTACCAAACGAAGATGGAACCCCGCTGCCGCTACCTGTATCACGGAGAGAAAAAAGTGATTGTGATAGATGAACCAAAAGATGTCAGATGGGCAGCCCAGCATGCACTCCGGTTAATAAGAGTTTTGCTTCGCCTTTTGTGTTATCAGGATGGACTCATCTATTTGCATGGGGGCATGATGGAGATGAATCAAAAGGGGATTGCCCTAGTAGGGGGATCAAGGGCGGGGAAAACGTCCACCATCTTATCCATGTTATCATTAACCGAGGCCCGTTATATTACAAACGATGATATAGGTGTTTCATGTACGAACACCGAGTACACAGGAACTGGCTGGCCGAGATCTATGAGTATTCGGAAAGATTCGTTTGAAGCCATTGAAAAGCTTGGTACCCCATACAGACTCCAAACATCGAGTCATCCATTTAACGAGGATGATAAAAACTATCATTTTGTATATCCAGAAGAGTTAGAAAAATGGTTTTCACGTGAAGTCAAAACAATGGGGAAAATCGATGTGATTGTGTTTCCTGAATTTTTACCTCACGGGCAAACTGGTGCAGAACTTTCGAAAATGACTCCGCAGGAAGCAGCGGAACGTTTGAAGCAGCATGCAGTCATTAATCCTGGAAGACATAATGAATTCTTATTACCGTATTTCACATTGCCGACACCTGAAGAGCTAGAACCATTTCTTAACGCACTAGCGGAAAAGGTGCCTTGTTATTCATTAAAGCAGGCATTTACTTCTTTAGAGAAAGGCACTGTCCTCATTCAAGAGCTTCTTGAACAATCTGACATTGTCGTGTAAGACTTTTTGGAGGTGAGTTATGGTTGAGCAGGAGTATAAATATTTGTTGTCACAAACAGATTTTCAGTACATATACGACATGTTAATTCAAAGTCATACACCTACTTATGTACTTAATTTCAATTACTATTACGACACACCAGATTTTTTATTGAAACGATTTGGTTATACCGTACGTATCCGTCAAATCAGCGGCAAACTAACACTTGAAATCAAACGCCCCAGTCAAACGTCTGGCTATAAAAGAGTAAGAGAAGAAACGTCATTACCTATTGAGGAGTTACCGCAAAAACTAGATGTACAGAACATCATGACGTCTTTACCTATTACAATCACTCAACAGCCAGAATTGTTAGGGCTATTGGTCACTGAACGAACAACCTTTTACATTGAGAAAGGCATCAAAGTGGATTTGGACCAAAGCAGCTATCTTGGCATCACAGATTATGAACTGGAAATTGAATATGACAGTGAAAAAGCATATGAGGCAGATCAATTGTTTCATACACTAACTGATGATTTGGACATGCCAGTCAATCGAAAAGGGAAGCGTTCTCGATTTATTACTAGATTTCAATCGTTTTACGGGAAGGAGTAGTCAAACATGCGGGCTGTTTTGGATCAATCTACTCTCTCAAACGAGCAGAGGCTGTTATTACTTAGCTCACGTATTCAATTAAATGAACAAGAAGAAGAGTCTATTAGAGCTCTATTGAAAGATGGCATCGATATGCCTAAATTAATTGGACTGGCATCAAGACATAAGGTGCTTCAACTGATTACGCCTCATTTGATTCGCCTTGACGATGAAAAAAACATTACGACAACATACAAATTTTTGCTTCACTATCACTATATAGGGAATCGTCAAAAAAATATGGAGAGATTCAAAGAATTCAAGCGTCTTTTACAAACATTCCGAAATGCAAAGCTGAAAGCGGTTCCCCTAAAAGGTGCCATTTTAACCCCGCTTGTGTACAAAGATTATGGACTGCGAATGATGTCAGACCTTGACTTCTTAATTCATCCAGATGATCGAAAGAGTGCCTCTTCATTGCTCAAGAAGGAAGGGTTTATCATCGGGAAATATGACTGGGCTGCCGATCAGGAAATACCGATTGCCAGAGAAGAAGAAATGATGTGGAGAATGAATGCCGGGAATCTTTATTCACATATTAAACGGAGCGGAGAAGATTTTTTGAAGGTACACCGAGTCGATTTTTCTTATGATGTTGAGCTGAAAAAAAACTACGAAGCAACAAATGCCTTGCTGGATGCTGCTGAAGAAAAGTCCTTTTTTCAAACAGATGTCTATTTGCTTAAGCCGTTAGATTTTCTTATCCATCTTGCCTTCCATCTATACAAGGAGGCAACAAATGTACAGTATGTCTACTTACATGCAGATCTTAATTTGATCAAGTTTTGTGATGTAAGGGAGTACGTCATGTTTGCTGAAGAGCAAAATCAGCTTGATTGGCATGCTTTGCAAGAAAGAGCGAAGGAATTAGGGGCCGAGAAAGCACTTTTTTACACGTTTACGTTTCTAGATTTATTGTATCAAACGAACTATATTGACCAATTGAAGCAGCTAGACATGAGTGACCAATCATTCTTAGAAGCCTATGGAGAGAATGATTTCGGTTCTTTGAAAATATGGAAAAAATCCTTTATTGAACGTTTTTTCAGCTTGGATAATCGCGATGAGCTTGAAGAGGAACCAGCCATACAGCTATTTCCTGAAAGGCAATAGCAAATTGAAGAGGAGGATTCTATATGGATATAAAAGCGCTTTTTGAAAAGCCAAAGAACGATTTTCCTTATGAAAAATCATTTGTGTTTGCAGGTATCCATTTTAATATTCTTTCAATGGAATCGCTGGCGATTGAAGATATTGAACATTATATCCCAAAAGAATTGGATCGCCGCGAGGGGGGGATACCTTCACAGATTGAAATACGATTTATCATTGATCCGGAGGTCGAACAGTCTGTTCGCAGTGCTTGCTTTCAAAAGGGTGAAACCATTACAGCAAAAAGGAAGTTTACTTATAAACGATTAAAATTAGACGATCAAGTATTATTTGCCTCACATGAAGGTGACGAGCCGCACAGTGTGGCGGTCAATAAAGGGCGTTATGCTGTGATTGGAAAAAACAAAAATGAGTCTGCGATACGCTGTCCACTGCGAATCGTTCGAGAAATTGCCCTTAGAACATTAGAAAATCAAGGTGGATGCTTTACGCATGCAGCAGCTGTCTCTTTTGAAGATGGCCAAAAAGGAGCGCTCATTATCGGCGATAAAGGTGCGGGCAAGTCAACCACTATGTGGCAGTTTTTGCATCATGGAGGAGCAGATTTTATCACAAACGATCGTTCCATTTCAGTGCTTGAAGATCAGGAACTTACTGTGTATGGATGGCCGATGTGCTTGGCGCTTGGAGTAGGAACTGTCCAAGCCACAACAAATATACAGGAACTGAAAAACAAAAAATTCAGCCGGTCTCAAGATAAAAGAATATGGGATGAAACCATATCAACAGAGGAAGAGGCAAAAGAAAAATGGGCCAGCGGCTGTAAGTTTGAAATTACACCAAAAGAAGCTGCTGAAATGACAGGAACAACGATTAGAAGCTCTACGAAAGTAGATATGGTGATTTTCCCCTCACTTAAAATAGGTTCAGGTGAGATTAGGCTTGTGCCGGTAAAAAAGGATGATCAAAGAGCAAAAGAAATTATGGCAGCAAATATAAGAGAACCAGAAGATCCCGACTATTTAAAAGGCTGGCTCGGACTTCGACATGTGTCAGATACCTTTCTCAAGCAAAAGGCATCTGAGCTTATCCATCACTTGTTTAACATGCCATGCTTTTATTTAGAGGGTGATCCGCGTCACCTGCAAGAAGCAATTCCAGATCTGTTAAACAAAAAAGTCAGTTCGATTTAAAGAGACGATTGTCTAAACATTCGTTTGAGCCGGTCTTCACGTTTTTTCATTTGCTCGTGATCTGCTGGCAGCAAAATTTGAAAGAGCATTTCGGCAATTGGCCGTGCGAGCCTTTCGTCAGAGTTCATTAGAATGCAAACACCTAATTTTCGCTTTGGAATGAATCCAATATAGGAGGTGAACCCTTTAATTTCTCCGCTATGTTCAGCTAAGGTGAAGCCGTTAAAAGGTCTCAAAAACCATGAAAGACCAACACCTCTGCTGAAATCTTCTTCAACCATAACGGGGCTTTGCATTTCTTTTAGCGAATGCTGAGGAAGCAGGCTGTTTCCACCGTATTGAGCTTGAATGAATTGAATCAGATCATCTGCTGTGGAGATTAGTCCGCTTGAACCGTCCTCCCAAGATGGTGTTTCAGCACTTGGATAGGATACGTCAGACAGGCCTGAGGAAGAAACTGTATACCCTTTGGCTGTGGATGCTGTTTCAATAAATCCAGTTTGCTTCAAATCGAGCGGTTTTAGTATGTGGGTATGCACTAATTCTCTATATGGCTGATGACTCACCTTTTCTAGCACTTTACTTAATATAGAGTAACCAAGACTGGAATAATTGATGATAGACCAAGGCGGTGTGAAAATAGTGAGTATTTCAATACACTGAGCTAGAGTCATATCTCGTAAATGAGCTGCTTTGTCGAGTGCTTTGGGCAGGCCTGAGATATGAGAGGCAATCATTCGGAAAGTGAGTGGAATTGATTCAGACAAGTGACTTCTTATGAAAGAAAGTAATGGTTCGTAAGTATGAATGGGTTCATCGAGTTGAATCAATCCATCCTCTCGCATTTTCATCATGACCATTGCAGTAAAAGGCTTAGTCACAGAACCAATTCGAAAGGTTGTGTCTTTTGTAATAGGGGTGCCGCTTTCAATATCAGCGAGGCCCTCATGCCACGACCAAATGTGCTCATCTTCATGTGAAATACAAATGGAACAGCCGGGAATTTGATGTTGTTCTAATAATTTCCTAATATCGGTGGTTGTATCTTGCAGACGCTGCAGGATCGATTCATTGATCAAAATAGACACCTCTTTCATACAGAATATATATATATTACCAAATGTTTCATATTGTTTTAAGATGAACGATCAATATTTTTATATTTTAAAAGAGAGCGGGCGATAGATGATGAAAACAATTCAAAAAACCATTCTTGATATTTTAAAAGGTGATGGCCAAGATATAGAACAAATTCCATATGAGCTTGTGGAACGTAAAGGTGTAGGTCATCCAGATACGATGTGTGACGCCATAGCAGAAAGAGCTTCTCAATACTATTCTCAATATTGCATGGAGCATTTCGGCAGAGTGGCACACCACTGGTTTGACAAAGTCATGCTTCTTGGCGGAGATGCTGATGTCACGTATGGGAAAGGGACAATGGTCAAACCGTATCAAGTTGTGTTTGCTGGAAAAGGGGCATACGCATACGGCGATGAGCTCATTCCTCTTAAAAAGATTCTTTTTGATGCGGCAAAGGATGTGTTATCAGAGGTGACAACAGGATTTGATCCTGAAGAACATCTCGTCATTGACTGCCGAATCGTTGATCATCAGGGGGCAGGCCGCAAAAATTCACGATATCGTCCGATGGTTGAAACGGACATGATTGAAATCGGTGATCCAAAGCTTGTGTCAAACGACTGTAACTTACTGCATGCTCATGCCCCATTAAGCCGTCTTGAGAAGCTGGTTCTTTATACAGAGCGTTATGTGAATGGCCCAGAATTTAAAAAGGTCAATCCAGATACCGGCTGGGATGTAAAAATATTTGGAAGCAGACGTCATGAAGATTTTAAACTCATTGTGAACATGCCTTTTCTAGCTAAAGATATTCATAGTCTTGAGGAGTATTTTGCCCGCAAAAAAGAATGCCAAGATCAAATCGCTCGCTATATTCATGAAACGTTAGGCCTCACGCCTGATCTCATGCTGAATGCAACAGATCGTAATGGCCGTCCGTACTTAACAGCGCTAGGTTCTGTAGCAGATACCGGCGATGTAGGAGTTGTTGGAAGAGGAAATAGATTAAATGGACTGATCACCCCAATGCGGTCTATGAGTATTGAAGCGCCGGCTGGGAAAAACCCGCTTGATCATACAGGAAAATTATATGGGGTGCTCGCACAACGGTTGGCAGATCAAATTTTTGAGACCATTCAAAAGCCAACAGAAGTGCATATCTTTACTTCAAAAGAGGCACCGCTCCACAACCCGGATGAAATTGCCGTCCGTATTCAGCAGTGGGATGGAAATAAAGTTGATAGAAAAAGAATTGAAGACCTCATCATGAATGCGGTTCATTCAATGGGTGATGTGACAACAGATTTAATTTTTAAAGGCGTGACAATGTGGTAAAAAGGATGAAAAAAAGAGTCATTGATGCCGTTCATGCATGTATTCATACAAAAGAACCTATGGCAGTGACCATTCATCCATATGAAATTGAAAAACAACAACAATTGAATCAACATCATCTTCTGTTGATGCTAAAGCCTGAATTAACAAGCATCAATAAAGGTGTACAGTTGGATTTAATACTAGATGAACTTCTCCAACGATTAGATGATCGTGATGTAGAAATAGGAGCCGTGCGTGTTATATCATCCTTATATTTGAAAGAAAAGAAAATAATTGAGAATCAATATGGGATGCTAAATAAAATTTCTAAAAATGGCCTGAGTGAAGTGTCAGATGCAGCAAAAAAGATGCTCGACATGAAATACCCAGAGTTTAAAAAGAAGGAACATTTCATATATGGAGGCCATCAATTTTTACAAGAGTACAAAGAGCTCACGCCGTATGGTTTAGAGCTTTTAACCCGGAACGTCAAGGTAGACAAGCTGGGTGCGGGCACATACGCCATAGAGGCCGAGGTGGATGGAGAAAAAATGCTTCTGCTCAATTCATTCCACCCTTGTCAAATAGAGTGGTTCACTTCACCTGCAAAGTCTATTATCGTCATTGAATGTTTTTCAAAGCAGCCAATGAGGATGTTGAGAGAAGATTTCATCGGTGCAACGGACCCTAAAGAGGCTAAAGCGGGTTCTTTTAAACACACGCTGCTGTCGGAGCAAAAACGGTTTGGTTTATCTAACGTGTGTACTCGGTTTAATGGCATTCACCTGTCACCGGGTCCTGTAGAAGCAATGGCGGGAATGATTCACTATTTTAGTACACCTGAAACAAGGATGACTCCCGCGCATACACTTTTTGGCCAGCTGTTAAAGGAAAATGGCTTTTCGGCGGAAGCATTAGATCTATTATGTAAAGATGTGTCCATTCATTCAAGCGAAACGCCCGTATTTGAATTAACAGAAAACCTAAATTGGGATGAAGCACTTGATCTGCTAGTAAAAGTGAGAAACGACATTCAAAAGCATGAACGTGTTCTGTAACGGAGGGAACAACTTGAACAATAAAGGAGCTAGCCAGCGAATTTGGATTGTCGGTCCACCTGGATCTGGAAAAACGACCCTTGCACATCAATTGAAGCAGGAGTTAACGTTACCTCACTATGAGCTCGATGCCCTATTCTGGCAAGCGAACTGGAAAAAAACAGATAAGACGGTGTTTATCGATAACGTCCATGAAATTGTCAAACAAAAGAAATGGGTCGTTGATGGTCAATATTCATCTGTTCACCACATATTGGCTGAATATGCTGATACGATCATTTGGCTTGATGTAAAGAGAAGACAGACATTCCCCCGTCTCATGAAAAGGACATTCAAACGGCTCATCACAAGGGAGAAACTTTGGAATGGAAATAAGGAGAGAATGGGTAACGCGCTCCAATTTTTCTCATATGCCTTTCAAGTCTATCCAGAGGTGATTCATCAAAACGAAAAGCTTTTTCACAAATTAAAAGAAGAATCACATGTGAAATGCCTGCGCATAGACAAGCGGGACGAGGCAGACCAGGTGATTATGAAAATCAAAAACCTTGAGAAAAAGGGGTGAGGACATGACGACATTAGATGATGCTTATAATGTCCTGAAATATTGGTTTTCGGAACAGCCGATCCGTTTAACACCTTTAAACGGAAGAAGCCCTAATGAAGGATGGCTTGTAGAAACGATCAAAAACCGCTTTGTCTTAAAAAAATGTGCAAGAAATCATGATGCGGAGTGGCTTCAATATTTAGAGGATTTAACAGATGCTCTGCTTGATCATGGCTTCCCGATTCAACCTATGATGGAGGCAGAAGACCGTCGTAAGACCATTTTATTCAAAGAACACTTTTGGCAGCTGCGGCCCTATTTCGAAGGAAGACCATATGAAATGGGAAATCGTTCAGATGAACAAGAAGCCATCCGGGTATTAAAACAGCTCCATTCATTGAAGAACTTACCGAAAGGGCCTGTGAATCCAAACTGCGAATTGAAGAACTGGATTACTTCTCCGGACGAAACGCTCGGCAAGACGGCTTACGCACTAAAAAAGGTTGTTTCTTCTAAAAAGGCTGCTGCTTTGCTCAAAGTGTATGAACGGGAACTAATGAATATCATCACGCTGCTAAACCCTAGTATATATGAAGCATTACCTCATGCTGTTACACATGGTGACTTTCATTCTGGCAACCTGTTAATTCGTAACAAAAAGCTTGCCATGGTTCTTGACTTTGATACAGCAGGCTTTAGACCGCGGATATATGATGCAGCCATATCTGCTTTTTTGTTAACGAGAATCAAGAGAGGAACGTTTCAACTAGATATTGTGAAAACGATTCAATTTTTAAAGGCATATGCAGATGACTTATCCGAATATGAATGGCGTTCTATATCTGCTTTTATCAGACTTTTATATATTCCAACAGGGCGGTATTTAACACTGCTGCATACCTATACACCTCACCTACTGAAATGGTATATTGATTGGTCTTTTCAAGCACTAGAATCTGCATCGAACCAGCTGAAGGAAGATTGGTATCTCCAAAAGGAGATGAGAATATGAAGGTCGCTGTTGTCACTGGTGGAAATAGGGGCATAGGCAAAGAAGTATGCAGACAGCTTGCGCAGTGTGGAATGCTTGTTATTTTAACTGCACGGCAGCTTGAAAGTGCCAAAATAGCTGCGTCTGAAATGACAGAGCATGTTGTGCCATTTCAGCTGGATGTAACAAATGAAGAATCGGTTGAACGTTTCTCGGCATTTATGAAAGATTCGTTCGGGAGAGTGGATGTGCTCATTAATAATGCCGGTGTCTTTCATGACAACATAAAGGATCACACATTTCCATCTTTTCTAGATCTTCCTGTATCGACACTCCAAGAAACGATGAATGTGAATGTATATGGCGCAGTCAGAATGACCAAGGCGGTTTTCCCTTACATGAAAGAGGCTGGATATGGACGGATTGTCAATGTATCTAGCGGTATGGGAAGGCTATCCGCGATCTACGCTTCAGGTGATGTCAGGCGTGACGGTAAAAGTGGTCCTTACTACCGGATGTCAAAAGCGGCACTACATGTTCTCACAAAAGTCACAGCTTTAGAGGGGTCACCCTATTCTATCCTTGCAAATGCTGTGTGTCCTGGCTGGGTACAAACGGACATGGGGACCTCAGAGGCTGTTAAAACCATACAGGAAGGTGCATCAGGAATAGTGTGGGCGGCACAGCTGCCCCGAGATGGACCAACAGGAGAATTGTTGAGAGACGGTCAAAGACTTCAGTGGTAAGAGGAGGCAGCTACATGCGAGGTATGAAAGGAAAGACGGTTATTGTGACAGGCGGAGCTCAGGGGATTGGATATGCGGTCGCAGAACGAGCCGCACAAGAAGGCGCACAAGTCGCCATTGCTGATCACTATGTAGATTACGGAATTGCAGCAGAAAAACAGCTCAAAGCAAACGGATATGATGTTTTGTTTATAGAGGCTGATATTGCTGATGAAGCATCAATTGTTTCAATGATAGAAAAAACAGTCAATCATTTTGGGAAAATAGACATGCTGGTGAATTGTGCAGCCATTTTTATCATGCGGGGTCTTGAAGCAACCGTTGAAGAATGGCGGCGCATCATGGATTTGAATATTATGGGACAAGCTCTTTGTGTCAAACACACCGCACCTTACATGGAGAAAATAGGAAAAGGGTCGATTGTAAATATTGCATCCATTTCAGGACACATTGCCCAGCCGAAATATTTAACATATAACGCGACAAAAGCAGCCGTTGTCAATATGACGCGGTGCATGGCAATGGATTTGGCGGATGCAGGTATTCGTGTAAATGCAGTGAATCCAGGTACGGTGTGGAACAAAAATAACGAGCGGTTCCATTTGGAAGAACTTGGATTGACAAGAGAGCAAGCAAATCAGCATCCTGATATTGGCGGGATGCACATGTTGAAACGAACAGCTGATCCAGAAGAGATCGCATCTGCTGTCATCTTCCTTCTTTCAGATGAAGCGAGTTTTATTACAGGAGAAAATTTGATGGTTGACGGCGGCTATACTGCCATGTAGAGGAGTAAAAATTGCATGAAATTTGATCTGCACACACATCATCAACGCTGTGGTCATGCGGAAGGGAACATCAGAGAATATATCGATGAGGCTGTCAAATTAGGTCTTGATTTTATTGGAATATCGGATCACTCCCCGTTCTTTGGTGAAGAGGCTGACCACTTTAAACCCTGGGTAGCGATGGCTAAAAGTGATTTTCAATCATATATAGAGGAAGTCCTGCAGTTGAAAAAGGAATATGACGGAAAAATTCACGTGCTGTTAGGTGTCGAGTCTGACTATTTTCCAGAACACGAGGCCCTTTACCGAGACGTGTATCGACATTATCCATTTGATTATATCATTGGCTCGGTTCATGTCAGTAATGGATATGACCTATTTAACCGGAAACGGTGGGAACGAATCACAGAGCAACAAGCAATCATTGAAAAAGAAACATATTACCAGTTGATTAAAATGTCTGCTGAGAGTCAAATGTTCGACGTTTTAGGCCATATTGACGCCTTAAAAGGTTTTTATCCAGAGATTGCTCATCTCAAAACAGAAGCTGTCGATGATGCACTGCAAGCAATTGCGGAGAGTGGTTCTGTCATTGAAGTGAATACCTCTGGCAAAACAAAAGACTGCGGCGGCTGGTATCCATCAATGGATCTATTAGAGCGAGCCAAATTTTATGGTGTGGATGTCACGTTTGGCTCAGATGCACATCAGCCAGCTCGCGTAGCAGATGATTGGCTGAAAGTAAAACAGACACTGAAGGAATTAGGTTATCGAGAATGGTATATCTTTCAATCTCGTCAAAAGCGAAAATTGGTTCTATAAATTCTAAAAAAAGGGGTTATGAAAATGACAAAAGTTCGCGTAGCAATTGCAGGAGTAGGATCATGCGCTTCAAGTATTGTTCAATTTGTAGAATTGGCAAAGGAAAAGATGGGTACCCTCTCCGGTGTTATGCATGATGTCATTGGAGGTTATCACTTGTCTGATGTGGAATTTGTTGCAGCTTTTGAAGTAGATCAAAATAAAGTAGGAAAAGACTTATCAGAGGCTATTTTTACTAAACCAACGGCTGCAGTAAAACATATAGATGTTCCGTTTTTCCAAGTACCCGTTGAAGCAGGTCCTTTATGTGATGGTCTTGAAGGAGATTTGTCCAACTGCATTCAGCCGCATGAACACTCATTAAAAATGAACACACATGATGTGACGCAAAGATTAAAGGACGTTCAGGCAGATGTACTAGTCTGCTTCTTACCGACAGGTTCGTTTGAAGCAGTTCGAGTATACGCAGAGGCGTGTGCACACGCTCAAACTGCCTTTATTAATGCGACACCTGAACCGGTGGCAAATGATCCTGAATTTGTCAAAATGTTTGAAGAGTCGAATACCCCGCTCCTTGGAGATGACTTAAGAAGTCATTTAGGTGCCACAACACTGCATACAGCGTTAATTGAACTATTAAAATCCCGAGGGGTTGATATTACCAATACGTACCAATTGAATGTCGGAGGCAATACAGACTTTTTAAACCTTGCCAACCCAATGAGATCAACGAGTAAGCAAAAATCGAAGAGAAAAGCATTATTTGCCTCTGGTATTGATGCCAGCGAAGTGGCAGCAGGTCCGAATGGCTATGTCAGCTACTTAGGGGATCATAAAGTCTGCTTCCTGCGATTGGAAGGAAATTCTGTTTTGGATTCAGACATTTCGCTTGAAATCCGTTTACAAGTAGAAGATTCTCCGAATTCAGCTGGTGTTATCGCTAACGCAATGCGTGTAGCAAAAGCAGCTAAAGACATGAATCACAGCGGTGTCATACATGACGTCTGCCCATTCTTATTCAAAAGCCCTCCAATTGGACAAGTAGATTCAGAATCATTGCGTCTATTCAATGAATATGTAGCAAATGCTGAGCTGAAAAAGGTGTGATCAGTGGAAGCAGAACTAAATTTTTGCGAGATGAAATTTGCCGCTTTTGACTTGGATGGAACATTAATTGATGACCGAGGTCAACTTATTGGTGATGTCCATGGCGCAGTGAACATGCTGCGCCAAAGAGGCATTATTTCAATTATTGTCACAGGCAGAACCTATGATTCTTTCTTCTCTCTGAACTTAGATCCATCTTTACTCGATTTATTTCATCATGATGTTTTGCTGAATGATGGAAATGTGATTTGCCACCATCAAAAGAAAACATTTGACGTTAAACAATATCTAGATGCTGCTTTATGCCGGCAGGTCATCTCGTCACTTGATGGTCAAGCTGAATTTGTCATGGAATCACATGGGAAGCATGTAGCATCAAGTAAAAGCGCTAAGTTGAAATATTGTATGCTTTACACATTTCCACGAGAAAAAATAGAGGTTGGTCATCAGAAAGAATTCAGATTTGACCGTGTGACAAAACTATTTATTTTACCGAAAGAAAAAATAGATATCGCTCATCTATTAAGAGATTGTCATTGTGATGTTGCGGATGCCCAGTTTTTAAATGCACAAGTGATATCCCCGAAAGGAATTTGTAAGGCAGATATGCTTGGGCACCATTTATTAGATTGTTTTGGAGAAAGTGATTTAAATCGTGTGATTGCTTTTGGAAATGGTCATAATGACAGACTGCTGCTGAAGAAGGCCAAGTGGGGGCTGGCAGTTCAAGATAGCCATCCATCGGCGATTGAGTTATGTGATGTTCATTTACAAGAGTCTATTTATGACTATCTTGATAAAGTTTTACAACCATTAGAAGCACCAAAAGTTATCAATGAAAAGGGAGGTATTTAGTTGAGAACCCTTCAGCTGCCTTTACCAGATGCACTAGAAGATACAATGATACCGGATTTTGTGGAAAGAGTTTCTTTTCTATCTGCCCATATTGTGCACGTTGATCTTCTTGAAGAGGAATCTGTTATTGAAGTAACAGTAGATCATACGGGAGATGCAGAGGCGATATCAGCTGCGTTTTTAAAGTTATCGTCAAATGTAGCTCAACTGCGGAGGTTTCGTGAAAAGGAAATGAAATCAAATATTCATTTATCCAGTGAACTTGTTCATTCGAAACTAAGCGACGATGACCAAAAGAGAACCTTCTATGATGAAATTGAAATGGAACTCTCACACTATTTTGATCAATTATTCTTAAATATGGGGATTTCACTTGGAGCCAAATTAAGAAGATACCCTTCTACGATGAGTAAAGAATTAATGGAAAAATGTAAATACCATACGAATTTTCCGCAAAATATTTATTCTGTTTTTGAAATACCACATGATTACCAGATTATTGATGACATTCGAGAAAAGCATCATGGTTTTCTGCCTGAACACTTCCAGCAAGCAGGCCGTTTTTTACAGCCGTGTATTTGTTATCACTGCTATGAGGAATGGGAAGGGAAGACCTATACAGACAATCAAATGATGACAGCAGCGGGGCAGTGTTTTAGACATGAAATTTCTTGGAAAGTAGACCCTCTAAGGAAACTAGAATTTAGTATGCGTGAAATTGTCTTTATCGGTGATAACGAATACATCAACGAAACAAGAAAAACACTTCTTGAACACACATGGCAATGTTTTCATCAGCTTGGCCTTAGTGGAAAGGTCACGACCGCAAATGACCCCTTTTTCTTTTATGATGATATGGATAAAGCGAATTATCAATTAATGGCGAACAGCAAATATGAGTTAGTTGCTGTGACAGAAAAGAAAGACGTTTCGATCGCTTCTTTTAATGACTGTGGAGAAATGCTTTGTGAAAGGTTCCAGATCAAGGGAGAAGATGGTATGCCGCTTTATTCGGGTTGTGCCGCATTTGGTATCGATCGATGGGTTCAAGTATTTTTACAAACATACGGTCGAAATCGAAAGAATTGGCCGGATGAAATGCTTCTTATAAAGGAGGGTCACTATGCTGCAAAGTAATCTGACTCAAGAAGAGCACACAGCCCTCATTTTATCTACTCCTTTTTTAGAAGACAGTCAGATAGAAGAGATGCAGGAGCTTCTGTATCAGCAGCAAGACTGGAATGTCATTCTCGGAATGCTGCATGTTCATCGGACAGCAGGTATTGCATGGAAGAATATTAAACGTCATGCCATTCATTTAAGAAAAGATTTTAAAGCAACTTATTTTTTAAAGTCATTAGAGATTATGTATAAGGGTCAATTAGAAACGGCACGAGACAATATCACATTAAACGATCAGTTATTCCAAGCACTTGATCAAAAAGGAATTGAGTATGCCATTGTAAAAGGAAGTGTGATTGGCCAGTGGGCATACGACGATGTAGGGCTTCGCTTATTTGGGGACAACGACCTCTTTATCTCACAAGATCAGCTGCAAGAAACTGGACATGTATTAAAAGAATTAGGCTATATTCAAGGTTCTTGGAACTATGAAACGGAGACAGTCACACCTGCGAAACGAAAAGACATTCTTTACCTCATCATGAACTCACATCAAACCTACACCTATATGAAACCTACACCAGAATGCCGCTTTATTGATTGTCATAAAATTGATGTTCAGTTTTCAGTTGACCTCATGACAGGAAACCGGACAGATTCAATTGTCCAAGAAATGCTGTCTAGACGAATTCAAACGTCTGTTGATCAACACCTTGTATGGTCATTAAAAGAAGAGGATATGCTGATTTTCTTATGTATTCATTTTTACAAAGAGGCGATTTATTTAAATGAAGTGGAGTCAATGAAAGACTTACTGCTTTATAAGTTGCTTGATATATATGGCATGTTTATGAGAGAAGACCTATTGGATGTGGATTTGTTTGTCCGTCGAACGAAAGCGTATGGCTTTGAAAAGATGGTCTATTTTGCTTTGCATTATGTGAATGAAGTCTTTCCTCATACGATTCCTGATCTTGTCATGGATGCACTTCAGCCTGAATCGCTTGCTTATTTATCTGAAGTGCTGGATGCAAATGATGTCGTTCATACCTGGAATCAGCCCATACGTAAACGATTCTTTCACATTAATCGATCTTTAGAAATACAAAAGCATTCTGTTCATAAGGAGTAGTGTGATGAAAGATCCGGCAGCGCTATTTGATTTTAAGGGAAGAAACGACGTGATATGGTTTGGGAATATGAATCAAGAACAAAGCTGGGAACAAACAAGAGCTTTACCTGTCATGACAGACCATGTTCAAAATGAACTGGTTCTTCAGCAAGAACAACAACTGCTTTTGATTGCTTCTAAGGATCATCATGTCATCATGCATCATCAGCCTGAACCTGCTTTTTTAGCCTATTTGGAAAAGAAAGGTGTCAAGCTTCCGCATATGATTCAAAAAGAAGATGCCTTGAAATTAAAGGGACTCATTGTACCCTATCTTTTAGATGAATCGGTTGAACAAGAATCATTAATTGAAAAAAGAAAGATTTATGGCTCAAATTCAACACTCGTAAAGCGATTCAATCATAAGGTTTCGACTAGAAAATGGGCAGAAGAACATCAGTTTACTGTCACGTGTGGTGCTGTTTGTCAAAATGCTGACGAGTTAAAACAGACGTATGAAGAATTAAGGGCGAATCATTTCTCAAAAATGGTTCTGAAAATACCTTATGGATCATCTGGGAAGGGACTTCGTATTTTAAAAAACGAGAGAGAATTCATGCAGCTAGTGACCTTTATCGAAAGAAGAAAAATCCAAACAGACCTCCTCTTAGAGGGGTGGCATCCGATTAAGCGATCTTTAAATGCCCAATTGCTCATTCAAGAGGAAGGATCACACTTACTTTCAATTACAGAACAGAAAATCAATGAAGACGGCATCTACTTAGGGACCGATTTTGCGCCTATTTATGAACTGGACAAAAAACGTGAATATGAAGTAATCATGCATCGAATCATAGAGCTTCTATATGAAGAAGGGTATCGAGGCGTGGTTGGCGTTGATTCGATAATTGATACAAATGAACAGCTCATACCGATCATTGAAATAAATGCCCGGTTCACGCAGGTTACTTATTTACTCCCAATCATTTGCCGTTTTTTTTCAACCTACGAATATATTGAAAGCCGCTTTAAAAGATTCTCATGCAGTGCCGACCTGCCATTTGAAGATGTATTAACGGAGGTAACAGAAGCACTCGGTCCGGGAGAAGATGGTGGGTTTTTTATTTATACTTTCGGTAAAACGAGAGCGGATGATATGTGGCACTATCGACTGTTTATATTGTTTTACCATATGAAGAAGGACAAGCAGATTCATATGCTGACAATGTTTGATGATATGGGATTTTCAGCAGAAAGGGGGAGAAAATTTGCCGAAAAATGACTCTACGCTCTTAGAGAAAGCGAATTGTTATGGGACGCCGATGTATGTATACGATGGAGATGCATTGAAAGATCACTATGATCACATTACAGCATGGCTCCATCAATCAGCTGAGGTGTTCTTTTCATTTAAGTCCAATGGAAATGTCTCGATTGCGTCATTGTTACGGTCTTTTGGGGCTGGTATAGAAGTGGCTTCTGCAGGAGAGCTCCTTATGGCTGTAAAAGCAGGTTATTCGCCGACACATATCATTTTTTCTGGCCCTGGTAAACAGAAGCAAGAGATCGATGTCGCTATTCAGCATGAGATCTATTGTATTATCGCCGAATCAAAGGAAGAGCTCATCTATATCGCTGAGTCTGCAAAGCATCAAAACAAACAGGCATCAGTAGGCATTCGGATTAATCCTGAATCCATTGAGTCACTAGCAAAAATCAAAATGGGCGGAGTTCCAAGTCCATTTGGGATAGATGAATCCAAACTGAAAGACGTATTTGACCTATTTCAGAAGTATGATCATTCGCTCTTATTTAAAGGGATTCATATGTATTTGGGGACTCAAGTTCTTGATGAAACATCGCTTTTATCATCGTTTGAATACACGCTCAACACAGCTGTTCGAATCAAGAATGAATTTGGACTAACATGCCAGATGGTTGATTTAGGCGGTGGGTTTGGAATTCCGTATTTTCAGCATGAGACACCCCTTCATGCTGAAAGGTTATTTCAAAACGTAGCGGAATTGATTAGAGCGTATGAAACTGAGCTGGAATTTCCGAGGTTTATTATTGAGATGGGGAGATTCCTTTTAGCGGAATGTGGTGTTTATTTAACAACTATACAATATGTAAAAGAATCAAAAGGGCAGACGTTTTTAATTGCAGATGGAGGAATGCATCATCATCAAGCGATGACGTTTAGAGGCAGGCTGCTCCGCAATAATTATCCGATGCGGCTCATTAAACCTTCTAGCAAACCCTCGGCTGTAGTGAAACAATCGATTGTTGGTCCACTTTGTACCCCGGAAGACTTAATTGGCAGGCAGGTGGAGCTTCCGCAAGGCGATGTAGGTGATCTTCTTTGTATTGAGAAATCTGGGGCATATGGACTTTGCTACAGCCCTACCTTATTTTTAGGTCATCCTTCTCCGCTAGAGCTGCTTTTGTTTGAAGGAAACGATTATGTCATTCGAGATAGAGGGACCTCGGATGATCTTTTATTGAAACAAAATAGATTATTCTTTAGACAAAGGAGGGATGAATATGACACTGACGGAGCTTCGTCAAGAAACGATTGATCGTCTCATTTTCCAATTTTCAGAAAGAGCGAGTCAGCTTGATGACGAATTTCAGTTCCCGCATCAGAATCTAGATGAGCTGATTGATTGTGGATTACATGTCGCCAATATGCCGAAACAAGACGGGGGTCTTGGGTATGGATTTGAAGAAACGGTGACTCTTTTGTCACACATATCTAAAGGGTGCGCGTCGACAGGACTCATTATGGCGATGCATTACTATTCGCTCGGCGCATTTTCTGAAGTGCTTACAAGTGAGCAGCAGGCCATGGTTTTTGACGATATTCGGCGTTCAGGAGAGCTAATCGCTTCTGTTAGCGATCCGAATGTGATTTTTATTTATCAGCGTAAGCAAATGGACGGAATTCCGACCATTACCGCAGAAAAAACAGATGGCGGATATCTTGTGAGTGGAACTAAATTTACAGTGACTGGTGCACCGCGCATTAAATATTTACCGATTTATTGTCAGTATGCTCCGTCGTCATGCACATCTCAATATGGAATGACTGCGCTCTTAATGACATTACCGAGTGAAGGTGCTGCGATTGAGGAATCGTGGAATTATTCGGGCATGAGAGCATCGATGAGTCATCACATTCATTTTGATCAAGTGTTTATACCCGATCATCAGCTCATCGGGCGGGAAGGCTACGCAATAGAAGATACTGAAAATTTAATCTATTGGTTTCGTCTAGCTGTTACAGCTGTTTATTATGGCATTGCAAAAGCAGCATATGAACATGCCCTCGGTATGACATATAAAAGAAATGATCGAATTTCCAAGAAAAAATCAGCCTTTTTACCAGGTCAACAATTTCGTATTGCAGATATGAAAATTAAATTAGATGTTGCACATTCTCAGCTTATGGCCTGTGCCCAGCAAGCAGATCAAGAAAAGAAACAAAATCATTACTCAAGTGATTTGTATACAAAGACGCTGATTACAAAACATTTTGTGACGCAAGCAGCAGAAGAAATCGTGCAGCTAGCTTCTCAGGTAGAGGGTTTTTCTTCATTACAGCAAGGATCTTTGCTCGAGCGTTTAAGCCGAGATGTGAAAGCGGCAAAATTTCATCCGCCTTCTGAAGATTTATTAAAAGAAGTGATTGCGAAAAAAGAGCTGGGCATTATCCCGTTAAAAAATCGCTGGGTATGATGGCAAGAAAAAGGAGGAGACATATGTGGCTACTGCAGCACCTATTTACCGGAACAATTACTTAAACTGTTCTCAATTAACGATTGCAGCCATGCTTCTTAGAAAAGGGATTGGAATTGATAGGATTTGGAGGCAGGCAGGCCTTGTTTATAGATCTCAAGACCAAGGGTTTGTTTTGATCGGTTCCTTTAAACATTTTCGTGATGATATTCTACATCATAATGGCATTCATTTAGAAGAAATTTTTTACACGGAAGAGGAATTAGACCTTTATATCAACCGTGTGTTTAAACAGCATCCAAGCAGAGGGACTGTGTCTGTTTCCTTAGATATATATGATTTACCGTACTGTCCATTTTACGAAAGAGAACATGGGTATCACACATTGGAAGTACTTGAGGTGAATGATGATCATGCAGTGATCAGTGACCATGCTTACTCCTATCATGGCACATTGAGCAAAGGCCATTTGATGAAAGCTGCCCGCTCTGTATATGAACATACACCTCGAACCGAAAATCGTTATAAGTGGATCAAACATGTGGAACTTCAGAAAGAACCAGATGTGCTGATGATATTAAAGGAGCATGCCGCCATCTTAGAAGGAGCACCGCCGCATTTTGATTTGCCTGGAGCTGTCACAGGGCTAGGCGCTATTTCAGTGATTCAAAGGGATTATATTGATAGTATCAAAGACAATGAAAATGGAAATTTATTAGACAATGTTTATTTTGAAGGACTAAAGGATGTGGCCAACTCCAGAAAACATATGGTGACATTCTTATCTTCTTATGAAAATGAGCTTTTACATTCCCTTATTCAAGCTTTTGAAGATGCTTATCAAAGCTGGACAGTGCTCGCCAATTTTACGGCTAGAGTAGGCCTCAGTAAAAAACCTCGCAGTATGATAGAAAGGACGGCGAATCGGTTTCAAAAAACATTAGAAGTGGAGACCAGTCTTCTCACAGAACTAAAAGAGGTGATTCAAAATGAAGACCTATCAAACTCTCTCTCTTCATGATTATGTCAATAACAGAGGCATCACATATCAAAATGAATATGAAAAAGGCCAATTAACAATTGGCGGAGCTTCTTTGCCGGCTGAGTTAATCATGAACGTGCAAGATCTTTTTATCGAAGGGATTCCTTTTCAGTTCATATATCAAGATCAAGGAGACAATATTGAATTAGAGGGACAGTCTATTCATTTTCCGCCACTTGAAGCAGAAGCGCTTCATGTCGTTGGCTGTTCATCCAATGGCAATCTTTACGAAGAGATTTCATTATTACGAGAGGGGAACGTTGTCTGTGAGACTCGGCTTTCATTAACGGATGTGATTGAACGTGAACCTGCATTTCATGATCGAGCGGCATATGCATTTGATTATATTCATACGGTATCCGGCATTAATCATCATTTGACATCAAACCTATGGCTTGATTCGCTCACCTTCTCGCAAAAAGTAGTTTTTGATGAAATTCGCTTTCAAGATAATCCATTTATGCATATTTTCGCAATGACGATTCAGCAGTCAGATCATTAATGGAAGGGAGCCATGTCTATGTGCGGCATTGCAGGCTATTGTCATTTTAACCAAGCACCACTTGATCCTCACATCTTACTGAAGATGAAAAACGCACTTGCTGTGCGTGGACCTGATGATAGTGGTGTATATCAAGATGACTCAGTTGGTTTGGTTCATACGCGGCTTTCAATTATTGATATTCAATCTGGGCCGCAGCCAATAACAAATGAAGATGATTCTATATGTGTGATTCTAAATGGAGAGATTTATAATTTCAAAGAATTAAGAGAGAACTTATGGAATAAAGGCCATTTGTTTCGTACGCAGACAGATACAGAAGTGCTTGTTCATGGCTATGAAGAATACGGAATTTCCTTTGTTGAGCAATTGAACGGAATGTTTGCAGCTGCGATATGGGATAAAAAGAAGAAAGCACTTTATTTGTTTAGAGACCGGTCTGGGATTAAACCGCTGTATGTTTCAGAATGTCGGGGAGGTCTTATTTTTGGATCGGAAATGAAGGCTCTTTTTCAGCATCCCGATATACAAACTGCTATTCAGCCGGAGGCTGTTATTAGTTATTTATCCTTCCGTTATTCGATCGGCGAGCAGACTTTCTTTCAAGGAATTCAAAAATTACCCCCAGGTGTCATCTTGAAAATAGATGAAACAGGCATATCAAAAGAGGCCTACTGGCAATATCCTCTCCCTGCTGATAGGATCGATCGGGGAGAACGTTATTATCAAAAGGAATTGTTTGAATTAATTCAAGATAGTGTGCAAAAACAGATGATGTCTGATGTGCCTGTGGGAGCTTTTTTGAGTGGGGGGGTGGATTCGACTTCGATTGTCGCTTTGATGTCCAAATATGCAAACGAGAATATTCATTGTTTTTCGACCAGCTTTGAAGAGGAAGGCTTTTCTGAAGAAAGCTATGCCAAGCTCGCGGCAGATCAATACAATGTCAAGCTTCACTCACATCGAATGAGTGAAGAAGAGTACTTTCAATTATTGCCTGAAGTTGTGAAGCGAAGAGATCATCCTCTTTCTATTCCTCATGAAGTCGCTTTTTACCATATGTCACGGGAAGCAAAAAAGCACGTGACGGTTGTTTTATGTGGTGAAGGAGCGGATGAATTGTTTGCAGGTTATGGACGTGTCTTTAGGAGTCCAGCAGATTGGCGGAAAATTTTATGGCTTCAAAAAAACCGAAAACTGTCCTCCATCCTTTCAAAGGTATTATTTGAACCATCCTTTCAGCAGCAGGTGCATCAATTGATCCACCTTGAAGGTGAGATGGATCATTACAAAAAAAGGTATGCATGGTTTACTGCTGGCGAAAAAGAGCAGCTTTTAAGTCGTCACGCTGATTCAATTGATCCTCCTAACTCGCACATGAACAAGTTTATCGCCCATTGTTTTCAAAAGATGGAGGGTGCGTCGTATGAAAATAAACTGCTCTATTTATTTCAGCAGATTCATTTACCAAATCTGTTAGACCGGCTGGATATTATGACGATGTCACATGGACTAGAAGCGCGTGTTCCATTTCTGGATCATCGCATCATCCAATTTGTCAATGACATGCCCTTCAAATATAAGCTTCCTTATAAGGGACTGCCTAGCAGGCTGCAAGCATTTTTTCAGTCGAGTCTCAAAACAAGTGAGGTACAAGACATTCCGAAATATATGTTAAAAAAGACAATGGAGCAAACGGTGGATAAGCGTATATTATATAGAAGAAAAATGGGTTTTCCGGTTCCAGTGTATCATTGGATGAGCAAAAGGATGAAAGAAATCGAAGAGAAGCTTCTTGATCAACAAAGCTTTGCAACAGAACTGTTTCAAAGAAAGCCACTAGAGCAATTTTTACGAAATGATCCGAATCAGAAAAACAAAAATGGAGCGGATCAAAAAGTCTGGATGCTTTACAACTTGGAATTATGGCATGATCACTACATGAAAGGGACGCGGCTTCCTCTCCAAACTAGTCATTAAAGAGATCTGGTCTATTCCTTTTGCCTGCTGCATATATGATACGGAAGGGAAGTGATGCGATTTTGAGGCTGAGTGAACTGTCAGGAAAAGAGATCGTCGATATTAAAAGAGCGGAGCGGCTTGGCGTGCTTGGGCAAACCGACCTTGAAATCAATGAACAGGACGGTCAAATAACAGCACTCATCATACCTTCGGTGAAGTGGTTTGGCTTTCGAAAGCAAGGAAATGACATCCGCGTCCCGTGGAATCACATTCAAAAAATAGGATCAGATATGATCATTCTCGATGTGCCTGAAGCACTTCAGCCACCCGGAGAAAAAGAGCATCCATCATAAATGGGTGCTCTTTTTCTTTTCTCTCTCCGATTTGTTCACAGGCTGAATCCTCTCCTCATATGCTAGAAGGGAGATTCAGAAAATATTACAGACTTTTTTAAATAAAGAAGGTGAACGGTCAGTATGTTGAGCGGTTTAACGGTTGCGGTGATCGGGGGAGATGCAAGGCAGCTTGAAATTATTCGCAAGCTGTCACAGCAGCATGCCAAAGTGTTTTTGGTTGGATTTGATCAGCTGGATCACGGATTTATCGGTGCTGAAAAGCTGAAAATGTCAGAACTTCCATTCGAACAGGTAGACAGTATGATCCTGCCAGTATCAGGGGCAACGGATGAAGGTGTTGTTGCGACAGTTTTCTCAAATGAGCAGGTTTTGCTGGAAGCAACATATTTAGAAAGAACCCCTGCCCATTGTACCTTGTACTCAGGTATTTCTAATACGTACTTAGACAATCTGGCAAAGCAGGTGAACCGAAAACTTGTGAAGCTGTTTGAGCGAGATGATATTGCCATATATAACTCTATTCCAACAGTTGAAGGGATTATCATGATGGCCATTCAGCAAACGGATTATACGATTCATGGATCACGTGTTGCTGTTCTCGGGCTCGGAAGAACAGGACTCACCATTGCCCGCACATTTCGGGCACTCGGTGCGGACGTAAAAGTAGGGGCAGCAGATACAGCTCATTTAGCGCGGGCCTTTGAAATGGGAATTGATCCATTTTCAATGGACCAGTTAAAAGAAGAAGTAACGGATGTAGATATCATCATCAATACCATTCCAAGCCTTGTATTAGATTCATCTGTCATCGTCAGCATGACACCAAAGACACTCATTTTGGATATCGCCTCCCGCCCAGGAGGAACAGACTTTGACTTTGCACAAAAACACGGAGTGAAGGCGCTTCTTGCACCAGGACTCCCGGGGATTGTTGCACCAAAGACAGCAGGGCAAATCATTGCAAAAGTGCTTTCTGGGCTCTTATGTGAACTTGCAGAGGAAAAAAGGGGGATGGAATCATGACAACATTAAAAGGGAAAAGAATCGGCTTTGGCTTAACTGGTTCCCACTGTACGTACGAAGCTGTTTATCCGCAAATCGAAGCACTTGTAAAAGAAGGAGCAGAAGTTCGTCCAGTGGTGTCATATACGGTCCAGAGTACGAATACAAGATTCGGAGATGGGGCTGACTGGATTGAGCGGATTGAGAAGCTGACTGGCTTTAAGGCGATTGACTCAATCGTTAAAGCAGAGCCGCTCGGACCTAAGCTGCCACTTGATTGTATGGTCATTGCTCCATTAACAGGGAACTCGATGGCGAAATTCGCAAATGCCATGACAGACAGCCCTGTTTTAATGGCTGCAAAAGCAACCATTCGAAATCATCGTCCTGTCGTTTTAGGAATTTCAACAAATGATGCGCTAGGCTTAAATGGTACAAATCTGATGAGGTTGATGTCGACAAAGAATATTTTCTTTATTCCATTTGGCCAAGATGATCCATTTAAAAAACCGACCTCCATGGTCGCAAACATGGATTTGCTTTCTCAAACAGTAGAAGAGGCGCTCCAGCATAGACAAATTCAGCCGATTTTAATTGGAGCAAACGAATAATAGATTCACTAGAAAATCATGAAAGATTCAAAAAAGATGCTTCAAGCCTTGCTTTTCTATGGTAAAATAAAATGTAAAAAGTCATAGGATGGCCATCCGAAAGAAAAGAATCATGGATGGGTCGGAAGGAGTTTTACTGATGGGAAGAGGATTGCATGTAGCTGTAGTTGGAGCGACTGGAGCTGTCGGTCAACAAATGTTAAAAACACTAGCTGACAGAGATTTTGAAATGGATACACTGACTCTACTATCCTCAAAACGTTCTGCTGGAACAAAAGTGACATTCAGAGGTCAAGAGTATACCGTTCAGGAAGCAACACCTGAAAGCTTTGAAAGAGTGAACATTGCATTATTCAGTGCTGGAGGAAATGTTTCCAAGGCGCTAGCTCCTGAAGCAGTCAAACGAGGTGCGATTGTTGTAGACAACACAAGTGCTTTTCGTATGGACGAAAACATCCCTCTTGTCGTACCAGAGGTAAACGAAAAAGACTTGCATGACCATCAAGGAATCATTGCAAACCCTAACTGTTCAACGATTCAAATGGTAGCGGCATTAGAACCGCTTCGTCAGGCGTATGGCATGAAAAAAGTCATCGTGTCCACTTACCAAGCCGTATCAGGTGCAGGACATGAAGCCATTGACGAACTATACTGCCAATCACAAGCCATTTTAAATAAAGAAGATGTAAAGCCGGAAGTCATGCCTTATCAAATTGCATTTAATGCGATTCCGCAAATTGATAAATTCCAAGACAATGGCTATACATTTGAAGAAATGAAAATGATCAACGAAACGAAAAAAATTATGCATATGCCAGAGCTAGAAGTAGCGGCAACATGTGTGAGACTTCCAATTGAAACAGGACATTCAGAATCTGTCTACGTCGAACTAGAATCAAATGACGCAACAGTTGACGACATTAAGTCAATTCTTAAAGATGCACCAGGCATTACACTGCAAGATGATCCGTCTCAGCAAATTTATCCAATGCCTGCAGATGCTGTTGGAAAAAACGACGTATTTGTCGGCCGCATTCGGAAAGATTTGGACCGTCCAAACGGGTTCCATATGTGGATTGTATCTGATAACCTGCTAAAAGGCGCTGCATGGAACTCAGTTCAAATTGCAGAAAGCTTAAAAGCATTAAAATTAGTTTAACATTCAATGGATGATGAGGACGAACAGAAGAGAGTTAGGCATCTTTCGCCTGCTCTCTTCTGTTACGTCAGAATGAACTTGGAGTGAAAACAGTGAAAATAATTGTCCAAAAATTTGGCGGTACATCTGTCAAAGATGATCAAGGTAGAAAAAGGGCACTTGCACATATCTTATCGGCAAAAGAGAAAGGCTATAAGTCGGTTGTCGTCGTTTCCGCAATGGGACGAAAAGGCGACCCTTATGCGACAGATACGCTGCTTGGTCTGCTTTACGGCAGCGCGCAGCATATGACAAATCGAGAAAAAGACTTGCTCGTTTCCTGCGGAGAGAATATTTCAGCTGTTGTGTTTTCAAGTATGCTGAATGAAAACGGGCTAAAGGCTGTAGCAATGACAGGCGCACAGGCGGGCTTTGTGACAGATAAGGAGCATACGAGTGCGAAAATTATTGATATGAAGTGTGAACGTCTCGAGGCGGCACTGTCTGAACATGATGTTGTCGTTGTTGCTGGGTTCCAAGGAGCTGCGAAAAATGGGGACGTGACCACAATCGGACGAGGCGGCAGTGATACGTCCGCAGCTGCTTTAGGTGCTGCATTACAGGCAGACTTTATTGATATTTTTACAGATGTAGAAGGCGTCATGACAGCAGATCCCCGCATTGTTGAAAATGCAAAGCCGCTCAGAGTCGTGACATATACGGAAATTTGCAACCTTGCATATCAAGGGGCGAAAGTCATTCACCCGAGAGCTGTCGAAATTGCGATGCAAGCAAAAGTACCAATGAGGGTCCGTTCAACATACTCTGATGATGAGGGCACACTCGTCACGTCACACTACTCAGATAAAATGAGCCATGATGTGTACGACCGCCTCATTACAGGTATTGCACATGTCAATGATGTGACGCAAATCAAGGTCCCGGCAAAAGAAGGGCAGTACAGCGTCCAAACAGAGGTCTTCAAGGCTATGGCTAACGCACAAATCAGTGTCGACTTCTTCAACATTACACCGAGTGAGATTGTGTATACAGTGACAGGTGCAATGACTGAAAAGGCAACATCGATCCTAAAAGATCTTGGCTATACGCCAATTGTGACAACAAATTGTGCGAAAGTATCAGCTGTTGGCGCAGGCATCATGGGTGTACCAGGTGTCACATCTAAAATTGTATCGGCTCTATCTGAGCAAAACATTCCGATTTTACAATCGGCTGACAGCCATACGACCATTTGGGTGCTAGTGAACGAAGAAAACATGAGAGCGGCTGTCAATGCCCTGCACGAAGTGTTTGAACTTTCAAGATAAATGTGATTGAATCATGATGAGGTGAAAAAAATGAATTTCGGAAATATCGCAACAGCTATGATTACACCTTTTGATAAAAAGGGCAACATTGATTTCCAAAAGCTATCAATTCTCATTGATTACTTATTAAAAAACGGCAGTGACTCTTTAGTCGTTGCAGGGACAACAGGCGAATCGCCAACTTTATCGACTGAAGAAAAAGTCGCTCTTTTTCAGCAATCGGTGAAATTAGCAAATGGTCGTTGTAAAATCATTGCAGGAACAGGCAGTAATAATACAAATGCGTCTATCAAACTAACGAAAAAAGCAGAAGAAGCGGGCGTTGATGCAGTGATGCTTGTCGTACCTTACTACAACAAGCCATCACAGGAAGGCATGTATGCACACTTTAAAGCCATTGCCGAGTCTACATCTCTTCCTGTCATGCTTTACAATGTACCAGGGAGAACGGTTGCGTCATTAGCCCCAGAAACAACCATTAAACTTGCGCAAATACCTAACATTGTCGCGATCAAAGAAGCAAGCGGTGATCTTGATGCCATGACAAAAATCATTGCAGAGACACCAGAAGATTTCGATGTATATTCAGGTGACGACAGCTTAACACTTCCAGCTGTATCTGTTGGTGCAAAAGGAGTGGTCTCTGTGGCGTCTCATATCGTAGGACTTGATATGCAGCAAATGCTGAAAAGCTATGCTTCAGGTCAAACGGCCAATGCCGCATTGATCCATCAAAAGCTGCTCCCAATCATGAAACAGCTTTTCACAGCGCCAAATCCAACGCCTGTCAAAACAGCTCTTCAGCTAAAAGGACTAGATGTCGGATCGGTTCGTCTTCCGCTTTTACCTTTATCAGAAGAAGAGAGACTGGATTTAAGCAGCGTCTTAAACAGCTGATCAAAACAAAAAATTTCGTAAGCGGTCATTCTCAGATGTCCCTGAGTATGACCGTTTTTTATACATAAACACTTTCTTAAAATGTGACTTCATCTTGTTTTCTAAAATTAGATTCAGTTATAATAGCATTAAGCGATGATGGACGGGCTTGAGACTAGGAGGATAAGAATTTTGAAAAAGAAAAATACAGAGAACGTAAGAATTATTGCACTGGGAGGCGTTGGAGAAATCGGGAAAAACCTATATGTCATTGAAATTGATTCTGACATATATGTGGTAGATGCAGGATTGATGCATCCAGAAAACGAAATGCTAGGCATTGACGTCGTTATTCCTGATATCTCTTATTTAACAGAACGTGCTGATCGGGTGAAAGCAATTTTTCTTACCCACGGACATGATGAAGCAATCGGAGGCGTATTCCATTGCTTAAGCAAATTGTCTGTACCAGTTTACGGAACGAAGCTGACCCTTGCGTTACTTCGAGAAAAATTAAAGCAGTATGGCTTCAATCAAAAAGCTGACTTGCGTGAGGTACATGCAAAATCAGTCATTACGTTTGAAACAACAAAGGTATCATTCTTTAGAACGAATCACAGCATCCCTGATTCAGTTGGGATCAGCTTTAAAACCTCTCTTGGTTCAATCGTATGCACAGGTGATTTTAAATTTGATCAAACCCCAGCGCTTAATCAAGCCTGTGACATCGGAGAGATTGCGAAAATTGGAAACAATGGCGTTTTAGCACTTCTTTCAGACAGTGCGAATGCTGAAAAACCAGGTTATACACCTTCTGAGGCGCTCGTCCAAGACGAAATCTCAAATGCGATGTACAATGCTGAAAATCGAGTAATTGTCGCTGTATCTTCATCTAACATTAACCGCGTGCAGCAGATCATTAATGCAGCGAATCAAAATGGCCGTAAGCTTGCCGTAGCAGGGAAGAATATGATGACGACTCTTCAGCTGGCGATCAAACTTGGTTATGTCACAGCCGACGAAGAATTATTTGTACCAGTTCAAGAAGTGAAGAAAATGGCGAAAAACGATGTGGTCATCCTGACAGCTGGAAGCCACGGAGAGCCTCTTGCTGCTTTAACAAAAATGGCAAAACAAAATCACAAACAGCTTCATATTGAAAAAGATGACACTGTTGTGATTGCATCTACACCTCTTCCAGGACAAGAACTCACATATTCAAAAACAGTGGATTTCCTCACAAGAAGCGGCGCACAAGTCATTTTTGCGCAAAAACGTGTGCATGTCTCTGGACATGGCTGCCAAGAAGAGTTAAAGCTGATGCTGAACTTACTAAAGCCAAAGTATTTAATTCCGGTGAATGGCGAATATCGTATGCAAAAAGCACATTCTCGTATTGCTGAAGAAGTGGGAATGAAACGAAGTGACATTTTCTTGATTGATAAAGGGGATGTTGTAGAGTTTAGAGGACAGAACGTAAAAATCGGTGAAAAAGTTCACCAAGGCAATATTTTGATCGATGGTCTTGGCGTTGGTGATATCGGGAACATTGTGCTACGCGATAGACGCCTATTGTCTCAAGATGGTATCTTAATTGTCGTTATTACGCTTGATAAACAAAAGAAACAATTAATTTCTGGACCTGAAATCATCACAAGAGGATTTGTGTATGTCAGAGAATCCGAAGAGCTGATTGTAAAAGCGACAGAAATGGTCAAAGGAATTGTCAAAGAGCAAACGGAAAACTCAATTGTTGAATGGTCAACATTGAAACAATCCATGCGCGATGTACTCAATCAATTCCTATATGAAAAAACAAAACGTAAGCCCATGATCATTCCAATTATTATGGAAGTGTGATGTGAAAGCCCAAGGAGCATAAGCTCTTTGGGCTTTTTTGATGTGGCACTAGGAATGCGGATTGAATACGGCCTTCTTGTTCATAATAGAAGGAGAGTTTGAGGAAAGGATGGAGACAAATGGACGAAAAGAATGAACAGCAGCCTGAGCGAAAGCCAGAAGAAAAAGACAGCATTATGAGCAAAATACAGCAGCTTGGTGAAACAGCCATACCACAGCTGCCGCAAGATACAAATATACATTGCCTCACCATTATTGGACAAATTGAAGGCCACATGCAGCTTCCGCCACAAAATAAAACAACCAAATACGAACATGTCATTCCGCAAATCGTCGCAGTTGAACAAAACCCGAAAATTGAAGGTCTTTTGATCATCTTAAATACAGTAGGCGGCGATGTTGAAGCGGGACTAGCGATTGCAGAAATGCTTGCATCTTTATCGAAACCGACTGTATCGATTGTACTTGGCGGCGGCCACTCTATTGGTGTCCCGATTGCTGTATCGTGTGACTATTCCTATATTGCAGAAACAGCCACGATGACCATTCATCCTGTGCGTTTAACTGGTCTAGTGATTGGTGTCCCGCAAACCTTTGAATACTTAGATAAAATGCAGGAAAGAGTCATTAACTTTGTAACAAGCCACTCCAATATTACAGAAGAGAAGTTTAAAGAGCTCATGTTCTCAAAAGGCAATTTGACAAGAGACATTGGAACAAATGTTGTTGGTCATGAGGCAGCAGAATACGGACTCATGAATGAAGTAGGCGGCGTAGGACAAGCGATTAAAAAGTTGAACGAACTGATTGGAGACAGGGCATCTCAAAACGAGGGGCTGATCCAATGATTTTATATACACCTATGCCATATGAAGCCATTTACGCGGAGGAACAAGGAGACCGCAAACTTCAGCAGGTAAACATCCAAGGCGTGCCAGTTATGGTTGAAATGAAAGAGGATGAAGCAGAAATCGTTCAAGTCATGAGTACCAATCCAATGGACTTTCTGAATCAAGAGCTTGCACCAGGCAAGCGATTGAAGTTACAATTAGGCACCAATCAAACCGACTCATATGAATGATTCTATGCTATAATAAAGGGAAAACTTACAACAAGATGCAGCCAAAACCAGGCTGCTTTCTTTCTGATCTTTTCGGTAGGTTATATTTTCTTTCGTAGTAAGGTGATGAGTATGGCTAAAAAGAGAAAACGGAAAACGAGAAAAAAACAAAATAAACAGCTAAAACTGAAATATGAATTAAATGGGTTAGTCTGTATTGCCATAGCGATCATTGCCATTTTACAGCTAGGCGTCGTTGGACAAACCTTCGTACATTTATTCCGATTTTTTGCAGGTGAATGGTTCATTCTCTGCCTTATCGGATTATTTCTTTTTGGCGTGACCATCTTCTGGAAAAAACAAATCCCAGATATGTTGACAAGGAGAAAAGCAGGGCTATACTGCATCATTGCGAGTATCTTGCTTTTGTCTCATGTGAAGCTCTTTCAGCACCTTTCATCTGCGGGCGCAATAGGCTCTCAAAGTGTGATAAGAAATACATTTGAGCTTTTCTTAATGGATATGAAAGGTGAGACTGGGTCACCTGATTTAGGAGGCGGCATGATCGGTGCCGTATTATTTGCTGCTTCATATTTCTTATTTGCGCAAGCAGGCTCTCAAATTATGGCAATCGTTCTGATGCTGATTGGAATTGTGCTGATTACAAATCGTTCTCTTCAAGAAATGGTGAAAAAAGTGACACTGCCTGTCTCACAATTTATGGTGAAGCAGTGGAAAGCGTTTGTTGAAGATATGAAAGGAATCAGGCAGGCGAAAAAGAGCGCGCCCCCTCAAAAAACAGGTGAAAAGAAAAAACGGTCTCGTATTCAGGAAGAGGACGATGATGATCAGATCTTGATCGAAGAGGAAACGCCGGTTTCAGACAATAGCCAGCCAATCATCTCAAGCTTTGCTGATAGAGATGACATTCTCACCCCGCTCGTTCAAAAAGAGCAGACGGCAAAAGAGACAGAGCCTCTTCAAGAGTCTGTGCAAAGTGCACCAGTTCCATCAGATACACCCGATGAACCAAAAGAGGCGCCGCCGATGACATTTACTGAACTTGAAAACAAAGATTACGAATTGCCGTCACTTGATATTTTGGCAGAGCCGCAGCACTCAGGGCAGCAAACAGACAAGAAAAATATATACGAAAATGCAAGAAAGCTTGAAAAAACGTTTCAAAGCTTTGGTGTAAAAGCAAAAGTCACACAGGTTCACTTAGGACCGGCGGTCACAAAATATGAAGTCTATCCAGATGTCGGCGTGAAGGTAAGTAAGATCGTCAATCTTAGTGATGACTTAGCCCTTGCTCTCGCAGCAAAAGACATTCGGATTGAGGCGCCGATACCTGGTAAATCAGCCATCGGTATTGAGGTTCCTAATGCAGAAATCGCGATGGTTTCTTTAAAAGAGGTATTAGAATCGAAGCAAAATGACCGTCCTAATGCGAAGCTGCTGATTGGACTGGGCCGAAATATTTCTGGTGAAGCCGTTCTGGCTGAAATGAACAAAATGCCGCATTTACTTGTAGCAGGCTCGACTGGAAGCGGAAAAAGTGTGTGCATCAATGGTATTATCACAAGTATTCTTATGAGAGCGAAACCTCATGAGGTGAAAATGATGATGATTGATCCGAAAATGGTTGAACTAAATGTGTATAATGGCATTCCGCATCTGCTCGCACCGGTTGTAACGGACCCTAAGAAAGCCTCACAGGCACTTAAAAAAGTAGTCAGCGAAATGGAGCGCCGCTATGAATTGTTTTCCCATACGGGGACAAGAAATATTGAAGGATACAATGATTACATTAAACGAATGAATCAATCAGAAGAGGCCAAACAGCCAGAACTTCCTTATATTGTTGTCATTGTAGACGAGCTTGCAGATTTAATGATGGTCGCTTCCTCTGATGTAGAAGATTCCATTACAAGACTTTCGCAAATGGCTCGTGCTGCCGGGATTCATTTAATTATTGCTACACAAAGACCTTCTGTCGATGTCATTACAGGTGTCATTAAAGCCAACATCCCATCTCGCATCGCCTTTAGCGTGTCCTCGCAAACAGATTCAAGGACGATCCTTGATATGGGTGGCGCAGAAAAACTGCTGGGCAGAGGGGATATGCTGTTTCTACCGGTAGGTGCAAACAAACCGGTTCGTGTGCAAGGCGCCTTTTTATCAGATGAAGAAGTGGAGCATGTCGTTGATCATGTGATCACCCAGCAAAAAGCACAATATCAAGAAGAAATGATTCCAACTGAAGAAACGCAGGATCAGCTTACAGCTGTGGATGACGATTTATATGATGAAGCAGTGGAACTCATCATCGGCATGCAGACGGCTTCTGTCTCTATGCTTCAAAGAAGATTCCGCATCGGCTATACCCGAGCGGCTCGCCTGATTGACGCAATGGAAGAGCGAGGCGTTGTCGGCCCTTATGAAGGAAGTAAACCGAGAGAAGTCCTGCTCTCAAAAGAACAATATGACGAGCTCTCTTCATAAATCGAAGAGAGCTTTCCTAAAAAAGAAGTAAACGATAGTATGATTATGTTAACTGGAAGTCAGACTATTTATTTATTTGCAAAAACATGATATAGTTGTGTTCAACTTATCTCGGAATAGAGATTTCTCATCTTATCATTTGCATTGATTAGACGGAGGGAAAACATGTCGACCAAAACAGACAATCGCCATTTATATTTGAAAGTGATTGACCGTATTAAAGAAGATATACAAACAGGCGTATATGCAGAAAAAGAAAAGCTGCCTTCTGAGTTTGAGCTCTCAAAGCTTTTAGGCGTGAGCAGAGCGACACTGCGTGAAGCCCTTCGTGTATTAGAAGAAGAGAAGTATTTAATTAGAAGGCATGGTGTGGGAACGTTCGTCAACTCAAGACCACTCTTTTCAACAGGCATAGAACAGCTGGCAAGTGTCACGAAAATGATCGAGCAGGTCAATATGACGCCTGGTACCATCTTTTTATCCTCGCAAGAAGGGGAGCCGACAGAGAATGATGTGATTCGTTTTCAGTGTGATGAATCTGATGAGATTTTTTCAATGGAACGCGTTCGAACGGCAGATGGACAGCCAGTGGTATATTGTTTAGATAAAATTCCGGTCAAGCATCTTCCCGCTTCTTTTACACATGAAGAAGAGTCTCTTTTTGAGCTGTTTGGAAGAGAACCACACAGCGGGATTAAATATGCAGTTGCTGACATCGAACCAATCGGCTACCACGATCAGGTTTCACCGATACTCGAATGTGACCCTGAAACAGCATTATTATTACTGAAACAAATGCACTATGATCAGGATGATCAGCCGGTCTTATACTCGCTTAATTATTTTCGAGCGGATAAATTCAGCTTTCATGTGATACGTAAACGATTTTAACAAGCAGTCGCTTCCATAAGCGGTTGCTTTTTGTTTGCCCATACATAATACCCGTAAAACTTGCCACACTAATACGTAACAGTATATAGAATTGGGTGAATGATGTTGGGCGAGAAAACAGTCAGTAAAAAGAATATTATTGCATTATCATCAGTGCCTCTAATCATGACACTTGGGAACTCGATGTTAATACCTGTATTGCCAGAGATAGAAAAGACACTCTCCATCACTTCCTTTCAAGTCTCCCTCATTATTACGGTATACTCTGTTGTAGCGATCTTATGTATTCCAATCGCCGGCTATTTATCGGACCGAATCGGGCGTAAAAAGGTACTCCTGCCGTGTCTGTTAATCGCAGGTCTTGGTGGGGCTGTGGCAGCAGTTGCCTCAACGATCATGAAAGAACCCTACATGTGGATTCTATTTGGAAGGGTCCTTCAAGGCGTTGGCTCAGCCGGAGCAGCACCTGTCGTGATGCCGTTTATAGGAGATTTGTTTCATGATGATGAAGAAGTAAGTGCGGGACTTGGCGCCATCGAAACCTCTAACACAGCTGGAAAGGTATTAAGCCCGATTATTGGGGCGCTTCTAGCTTCATGGTTTTGGTTTGTGCCGTTTTGGTTTATTCCGTTCTTTTCAATCATCAGCTTTCTCATGGTACTGTTCATGGTAGAGTCCGCGAAAAAAGAGGAGGACCCGCCTACATTCAAAGAATTTTTAAAATCAACAAAGACCATTTTTAAGCATGAGGGACGCTGGCTTTATGCCATTTTTGCAATTGGCGGTTTTATTATGTTTCTTCTTTTTGGTGTGCTTTTTTACTTATCTGATAACCTAGAGGCAGCTTATCAAATTAAGGGTGTCAAAAAAGGGCTCCTGCTTAGTATCCCGCTCCTTTTTCTATCCATCAGTTCATACATTGCTGGGAAAACGATTGGAAAAGAAAAAGGGAAAATGAGAATCTTTATAATCGTAGGCATGGCCTTGTTATCACTTTCCTATATGTTTTTATGGTGGAATCACAGCTTTTACGTATTGTTTATCTGTTTAAGCGTTGGCGGTGTTGGCATCGGTATTGTACTGCCTGCACTTGATGCCCTGATCACAGAAGGAATCGAAAAAGAGCAGTGCGGAACCATTACGTCATTTTACAGCAGTATGCGTTTTATCGGTGTCGCTTTAGGACCTCCGATTTACGCCTATCTCATGGATAAAGGGGACTCCATCGTTTTTATTCTCTCGACCATTTGCAGTCTTATTTCACTATTTTTGGTCCTCTTCTTTATCCAGCCAGATGAAAAGGATGAAAGTGAACAATTAAAAACGGTTTAATCTAGAAAAAAGACGGTATTTTGCCATCTTTTTTCTTTTTTATAAATTGACATGTAAAATTTTGATAGTTAAACTAATGTATAGTAATATCTTTTAAATTATCCCAAATAGGAGGTGTTCAAAAACATTCATTTTCTGTCTTTCTTCAGGCAGAAATTGAGCTCGCGTGCTGATGATGAATATGTGTTTCTTCAACACGAAAAGACAATTGAATAGGTCATCCTGCCATTAGCACGTTGAAGGAGACGCAGTCAGCACTTCAGACACGCTCAAATACAGCAAATTGATTGATGAACTAGAAGGAGCTTGAAGCAGCTATGTTGCAAATAATTAAAGCAAGATGGATTGTATTAGTGGTGTGGATGATAACAGCTGTGATTCTGTTTATTACTGCGCCTAATTTAGAGGAATTAACAAGAGAAAAAGGGCAATTAAAGGTTCCGGAGGGGACACCAACAGCTGAGGCACTTCACTTATTGGATAAGCTATCAGATCATAACGGGAAAAAAGATACGGGTGTCATTGTATTCTCCGAACAACATCTGTTCCCTGAGAAAGAGCAGGAATTAAAAAAGGCTTTATCTGCACTCATGACTCATGCCCCAGACCTCCACATTGACGGAATTACTTCGTATTTTCATGTAGATCCGGACATTCAAAAACAACTTTTATCAAAGGATAAAAGTACACTTCTTGTTCCATTCAAATTCGACCACTACGAAACAAAAGCTGTGAAGATTAAAGAACAAATTGAGGAAGTTTTAAAGCCCTATCATGTCTCATATGAAATGACGGGTCAAAAATTTGTGGATTCAGATGTCATTAAAAGCTCTCAACAAGGTCTGAAGAAAACTGAACTTATTACGATGATTTTTATTTTCTTTATTTTAATCATTGTTTTCAGATCGATTTTGGCACCTGTTGTTCCGCTCATTACGATCGGCATTTCTTATGCCGTCAGCCGGTGTATTGTGGCTTTTCTAGTAGAATATATGCAATTTCCTCTATCTAATTTTACTCAGATTTTTATGGTAGCTATTATGTTCGGTATAGGAACAGATTATTGTATTTTGCTGTTAAGCCGTTTTAAAGAAGAGATCGGTCAAGGTCGTGATGTCAAAGAGTCGATTATCATCACATATAAATGTGCAGGGAAAACGGTCTTTTTCAGTGGCTTAGCCGTGTTAGTCGGCTTCTCAAGCATTGGGTTTGCCAAATTTCAATTGTATCAATCAGCTGTTAGTGTTGCTGTTGGAGTTGGCATACTGCTGATTGCCCTAGTCACCATCGTTCCCTTTTTTATGTCTGTTTTCGGACAATCCCTTTTTTGGCCATCTAAAAGAGAAAACATTCGCCACCCGCAAAGTAAAATGTGGGAATGGGCTGGGCGTTTTTCATTTAAAAGGCCGCTGATCAGTTTAGGTTTAGTTGCACTAATTACTGTGCCTCCTATTTTGATGTACGACGGAACTCTTTCTTATAACAGCTTAAATGAGATTGGGACAAAGTATGAATCAGTGTCTGCATTTAATACGATATCAGAGCAATTTGGCTTTGGGGAAGCGCTGCCCCTGAATGTACTTGTTGAAAGTGACAATAAGTTAGATAACCAAGAAAAGATTGTCATGATTGAAAAACTGACCCGTAAATTAAATGACATTGACGAAGTAAAAACAGTCCGCAGTGTCACTAGGCCTGTTGGAGACGGGCTAAGTCAGCTTTACGTCACCTCTCAAGCAAAAGAGCTGGGAGGAGAACTTGGCAAAGGCCACGAAGGAATCGGGAAAATTTCAGATGGCCTGACCGAAACAAATCTTGCCCTTCTCAAACAAAAACCAAAAATTCAAGAATCCGCTAAAGGCATTGACCAGCTGATTGATGGAACAAAAGCGATCAAAAGCGGAATTGGAGAAGTAAGGGAGTCCTTGATCTCTTTAGAAGATGGGGTAAGGCGCAGTAAAGATGGCGTCGGAACCATCCGAAGTAAAATCAAAGAAGCGAAAAAGGAATTAGAGCAAGAATATCGCAGCAGTGAAGCGATGATTCAAGAGCTTAAGCGAATGGTGAGTACGCTGGAACGTCATGCGAAATCGAATCAGCAGCTGATGACCACCATTAAAAAAGTAAAAAATTCCTATGAAAATGTATCGTTTGAAGCACTTGAAAAACGGCTTCCAGAAGTAAAAGATATGGATGAATATAAAGAAATCAAGAAAGTATTCAAAGACACAAAAGGAATGCTTGATCAAGCAGGGGACCAAATGAGTGTGTATGAAGAGGAAGCCTCTCACTTTAAACAAAAGATCAAAAAAGCAGATCAAGTAATTCAAACCTTATCAAGCAAGCAAAAAGACGTAAAACGCCAAGTGCAAGCACTCATGGACGGGCTCGATCAAATTTATGACGGTCTTGAACAAACAAATGAAGGACAAAAACAATTGATCAAAGAAATGCCTAAAATTGAAGATGGAGCAGATCAGCTGACAGACGGCCAAAAATCCATCAAAAAAGGATTTAACCAGCTTTCATCAAAACTCACATTGTTAACAGATGGTTTAGATGAAAGTATTGAAGGGCTCGAGCAGGTCAAAAGCGGCTTCACAGAGGCGGGCGGCTACTTAAAGCAGCTTCAGCAAGCGCCAGATGAAGAAATAACGGGCTGGTTTATTCCAGAAGAGGTGCTGAAACGTCATGAATTTAAACAAATCTTTCAGACGTATATGTCTCCAGATCGTAAATTAACAACCTTTGAAGTCATTTTAAATGTGAATCCATACAGCAATGAAGCGATGAAAGGCGTTGCGAAAATTGAAGACACTCTTAAACAATATTTACCTGTCAGCGGGTTAAAGAATGCAAATTACGGTGTGTCTGGTATCTCAAGTTTAAATGTAGATTTAAAAGAAACATCTGACGGTGACTTTATTCGAACGGTCATTTTCATGTTAATTGGCATCTTTATCATTTTAATTATATTATTGCGGTCAATCGTCATGCCGATATACTTAACACTTTCACTTATTTTAACGTATTTTACATCCATCGGTTTAACTGAATGGATCTTTAAAACCTTTTTTGGCTACGACGGTGTCAGCTGGGCTGTCCCATTTTTCAGCTTTGTCATTCTTGTCACCCTTGGCATTGATTATTCGATCTTTCTGATGGATCGCTTTAATGAATGGAAGGGAGAGCATGTGCAAGCATCAATGATATCAGCGATGAGAAATATGGGTTCCGTCATTATTTCAGCAGTCGCGATATTAGCGGGGACCTTCGCCGCCATGCTGCCGTCTGGTGTATTATCACTTATTGAGATTGCAACGGTCATACTCATTGGACTTTTATTATATGCTTTTGTTGTATTGCCGCTCTTTATCCCGGTCATGGTTCGTATTTTCGGTAAATGGAATTGGTGGCCTTTTAGAATGAAATAACACCGGCGTCTCTGCTTATAGCAGAGGCGTTTTTATTTCCTATCCTTTCCTCTGATTGATATAATGTCTATTAAATGGCTGTTTCACGTATATATCAGCTATGTTCTAATACATAATAAATAGGATGAACAAAGGAGGTTTCTCATGACGTACTTACAAGAGAAGACACTAGACACACCTGGTCTTCATACTCATATTGTCAAAACAGAAAAATTTAAAACGGTCACAATCCTTTTTAAAATGCTTGCGCCTCTATCGAAAGATGATGTCACCATGCGTTCACTTTTCCCGCATGTGCTGTTAAGAGGAACAGAGAAAATGCCGAAAACGGGAGAATTGCGTGCTTATTTTGATGAGCTTTATGGTGCAACTGTTTCGGCAGACATGGCGAAAAAAGGGGAAAATCACATCATTACCTTCCGCCTGGAAATGGCGAATGAAAAATATTTAAAGGATCAAACCCCTTTACTAGAAAAAGGGATTGCTTTACTATCTGACCTACTATTCCATCCGTATGTTGAAGATGGGGTGTTTAGTCAATTATATGTAGATCAAGAAAAACGCACATTAAAACAGCGAATTCAAGCAGTGTATGATGATAAAATGCGTTACTCGAACTTAAGACTTGTGCAGGAAATGTGCAAAGGTGAACCGTATGCACTGCACGTCAATGGAGAAATGGAAGACATTGAAACGATCACAGCTCACTCGCTTTTTGAAGCTTATGAGCATGCGCTTCAATCAAATCAGCTTGATCTTTATGTTGTGGGAGATGTTGACGAACAAGACATCAGCCGAATGGTCTCTCAATACTTCAAAACAAGTGATAGAGAACCGGTCAAACAACACGCTGACTCAACAAGAACGCAAAAAGAAGCAAAAGAAGTCATTGATGAAGAGGACGTGAAGCAAGGCAAGCTGAATATCGGCTTTCGCACGCATACGACGATTGCAGATGAAGATTATCCGGCGCTGCATTTGTTTAATGGCATATTTGGCGGCTTCTCGCATTCGAAGCTATTCATCAATGTTCGGGAAAAAGCAAGTCTTGCGTACTACGCTGTGTCTAGACTTGAGAGCTTTAAAGGCTTGATGATGGTCATGTCAGGAATTGAAGTCGGCAACTACCAGCAGGCAGTAGACATCATTAAAGAACAATTTGAAGCGATGCAAAAGGGTGATTTTTCAGATGAAGCGATTGACCAAACAAAGGCTGTCGTCAAAAATCAGCTGCTTGAAACGATTGATACATCTTATGGGACAGCAGAATATTTGTATCAGCATGCTGTTGTGCCAACAGGGGAAACCCTTGATTCCTTTTTAGAAGCATTAGATCGAGTGACAAAAGAGGATATCATCAAAGTGGGTCAGAAAATCGAATGGGATACGACCTATTTTCTTAAAGGAACGGAGGGTGCTTCATGACAGTGAAAACAATTCAATTCGACCAGCTGCAAGAAACGGTCTATCACGAAAAAATGGAGAGCGGACTTGACGTCTATGTGCTGCCAAAGCAAGGGTTTAACAAAACCTATGCGACCTTTACAACCAAATATGGCTCTGTCGATAACGAATTTGTGCCGCTTGGCAAAGAAGAGATGATTCGAGTGCCTGACGGAATTGCCCATTTCTTAGAGCATAAACTGTTTGAAAAAGAAGATGGAGACGTATTTCATACATTTAGTAAGCAAGGAGCATCCGCAAACGCTTTTACAACGTTTACGAGAACAGCTTACTTATTCTCAAGCACCTCAAATGTCGAACAAAACCTTGAGACACTCATTGATTTTGTTCAAGAGCCTTATTTTACTGAAAAAACAGTCGAAAAAGAAAAAGGCATCATTGGTCAAGAGATTAACATGTATGATGACAATCCGGACTGGCGTTTATTCTTCGGTCTGATTGAAAATCTTTATAAAGAGCATCCCGTGAGAATTGATATTGCTGGAACAGTAGAAAGTATTGCTCCGATTACAAAAGATCATTTGTATGAATGCTATGAAACGTTCTATCACCCGAGCAATATGCTTCTATTTGTTGTCGGCCCCGTTGATCCGAAGCAAATATTAGATCAAGTCAGAGCGAATCAGGCGAAGAAGCCATTTACAGACCAGCCAGAGATCAAACGAAAAGACATCAATGAGCCTGAAGGTGTGTACCGAAAAGAATACGAACTTCCAATGAACGTACAAGGCTCGAAATGTATGTTCGGGTTGAAAACAAAGAATCCTCATAAAAAAGGGAATCAGCTGCTAAAACATGAGCTCGGTATGAATCTCATTTTAGAGACGCTGTTTGGTAAAAGCTCCTTACAATATGAACAAATGTATGAAAAAGGCTTAATTGATGAAACCTTCAGCTACGATTATACGGAAGAAGGCGGTTTTGGCTTCACGTCCGTTGGCGGAGATACAAATGATCCTGATCAACTGGCAAAAGTATTAAAAGAAACCCTTCTTCAAGCAAAGAACTTGATGTCAGAAGAGAAAATTGAGCTCGCTCGCAAGAAGAAAATCGGCAGCTTTTTAAAAGCCATGAACTCTCCCGAATACATTGCGAACCAATTCACCCGATATGCATTTTTAGACATGAGCTTATTTGATGTCGTGACCATGCTGGAACAGATTCAATTAACCGACATTCAGCAAATTTTAGAGGAAGAAATTGATGAAGAACGGATGTCCGTTTTCAAAGTCGTCCCGAAAACAAAATAAATAAAAAAAGACAAACTCAAATCAAATGAGTTTGTCTTTTTTTATGTCTAATTGATAAAAGCATGTTAATTGTGAGAATTTTCATTGACAATCAATTTGTTCGTTAGTTAAACTCTTTAATAGTTAAACACTTAAACTAAAAAGGAGCAGCGTATGGAACAAAATAAAATTGCACAGCTCATTCAGAGATATGCAGACGTCTATCTCATGATGGAAAAAAAGGTATCGGGTATGATCACGGAAAAGCTTGATAAAGAGCTGACGCTTGATCAGTATTACTCGCTTCGATACATCAATTTACATCCTGGATGTACATCAACTGACCTTGCAAATGTATGTAATGTGAACAAAAGTGCTGTAACCTCCATGACAAATCGTCTTTTTACGAAAAACTATATTGTCCGTGAGCACGATCAAGCCGATCGAAGAAATGTTCACCTATACGTCACGCCAGAGGGCAAAGATGTGGTCAGCCGAATGGAAAAGCAGCTTCAGGTTCTAGTTCGCTCTTATTTTGAAAAGCTGGAAGAAAAAGAAATGGAATCATTTATTCAAACATATGAAAAGATCTATCAAGTGATCATCGAAGAGGAGGCACAAAGTACTAATGAGAGCAATCATAAAGGGTAGATGGCTGATTACGATTCTATGGATCGTATTAGCGGCAGTGTTACTCATCACCGCTCCTAATATGGCGCAATTAACAAAAGAAAAAGGGCAAATTTCTGTACCAGACGGCTATCCGTCCTCATATGCGAATCAGTTATTAAAGAAAATGTCAGAAAACGGCGATACAGAAAAATCAATCGTCATTGTCTTTCAAGAAAAGAACATCGTAAAAGAAAGAGAAACATCTTTAAAAAAGGCAATGGAGATTATAGAAAAAGATCAAGATCTTCATGTAGAGGACATCACTTCTTATTTTGAAGCCAATAAAGATATCAAAAAACAGATGCTCTCTAAAGATGAAACAACGCTTCTTGTTCCAGTTACATATGACTCAAACAAAATCAAAGCTTCCGATTTTAAAGAAAAAGTCAATGAAAAGCTGAAGAGCTTAAATCTGACATTTGAAATGACAGGGCAGCCATTAATTGACGATGATGTGATCACAAGCTCGCAAGAAGGTCTGAAGAAAACAGAGTTCATTACGATTGGGTTTATTCTCATCGTCCTTGTCCTTGTCTTTAGATCAGCTGTGGCGCCTTTCGTTCCATTAGTTGCAGTAGCTCTGTCTTACTTGGTGAGCCAATCCATCGTGGCTTATTTAGTCAAATATCTCGACTTCCCGCTCTCGACCTTTACCCAAATCTTCATGGTCGCGATCATGTTTGGAATAGGAACGGACTACTGCATTCTGCTTCTCAGCCGCTTTAAAGAAGAGATCGCACACGGTAAAGATAAAATTGAGGCGATTCTGATTACGTATAAAACAGCAGGAAAGACCGTCTTATTCAGCGGAATTGCGGTGCTGATCGGTTTTACCTGTATAGGTCTGGCGCAATTCCAGCTCTATAAATCAGCTGTTGCAGTAGCAGTTGGTGTCGCTGTGCTGATTGTGGCGCTTCTCACGATTGTTCCGTTCTTTATGGCGGTTTTAGGAAAAGTGTTATTTTGGCCGATTAAAGGTGATATTGCTCATCCGCAGTCAAAAATGTGGGAAACAGCAGGACGCTTTTCCTTTAAGAAACCACTTTTTAGTTTATTAATCGTAGGAATCATTACGCTTCCGCCCATTCTCATGTATAAAGGAACGCTTTCATATAACAGCTTAGATGAAATCGGTAATAAATACGAATCAGTCAATGCATTCAATACCATTTCTGACAAATTTGGGCCAGGAGAAGCACTTCCGGCAACGATTGTCGTCAAATCAGCTGATTTGTTAGACAACAATAAAGGGCTGATTGCCGTTGAAAAGCTCAGCCGTGCAATTGAACAAACAGATGGCGTAAGTAAAGTGAGAAGTGCGACACGTCCTGTCGGTAAAGGGCTGAGTGATCTATACGTGAAATCACAAGCCAAAGAGTTGAATACCGGACTTGATAAAAGTAATGAAGGCTTGAAAAAAATCCAAGATGCACTGACGACAATGAGTAAATCTATTGAAGATCAAACGCCGCAGATCAAATCATCTGGAAAAGGCATTAACCAGCTGATTTCTGGCACTGAATCAGTGCAAACAGGCATTCAAAACGTCGAGAAATCGTTAAGAAAACTGCAAAATGGAATCGACCAAAATAAAAAAGGTGTAGAAGCCATTAAAGAGGAAATCAAAGGTGCGAAAAAGGAATTAACGGCTCAAGTCGCACAAGTGAATCAACAAGTGTCGCTGTATAAAAGCATTTCCAAAGAATTAAAGGCAGCATTAGCGCAAGTTGATACGTCATCCTCTGCCGCAGCGGATGTAAAAGCATTAATCACACAAGCAAATAAACAATTTAGTACACTCGAAAAACAAATTCCGCAGGTAAAAGAAAATCAATCGTATCAAGCCATCAAAGCTTCATATAATGAACTTTCTACGACCTTGCAAGAAGGAGCGAAACAGGCAGACAGCTATGCCAAACAAGCAAAAGAAGCTAAAAAACAGCTTGAAGCAGCGGATGCCTTTATCGCAAAAGCTTCAGAGCAGCAGAAAGTCTTGACGAGTCAAATTGATGAGCTCATTGCTGGCTTAGACGCAATTGAAACTGGACTTGATCAAACGTCTAAAGGTCAAGGACAGTTAGCTGATAATATGCCGAAGCTTGCAAATGGAGCTGGCAAAGTGATTGATGGTCAAAAACAAATGAAAGAAAAGATTGGCGGCTTTGGTGATGACCTGACCAAGCTGACAGATGGGCTGAACAAGAGCGCAAGTGGCCTGGAGAAAATTTCAAGCGGGTTAATGGGTGCAGGTGACTACTTAGACGAACTGAAAAATGCACCAGATCAAGACATGGCCGGCTGGTTTATCCCAAAAGACGTGCTGAAAAATAAAGCATTCAAGCAAGTATTTGATTCATACATGTCGGATGACCGCAAGATGACAAAAATTGATGTCATTTTAGAAAAAAATCCATATGGCAATGAAGCCTTGTCGACGATCAAACAAGTAGAAGCTTCTGTCGAGCGGGCACTTCCTGAAACGAACCTAAAAGATGCATCATTCGGCGTTTCAGGTGTATCAAGTATGAACGCTGATTTAAAACAGCTGTCAGACCAAGATTTCAATAAGACGGTTCTTTACATGATGATCGGTATTTTCCTCATCCTGGTGATCCTGTTCCGTTCGCTTGTTATGCCGCTGTACTTGGTAGGTTCACTTATTTTGACTTACTTTACAGCTATCGGGATGACAGAATTTATTTTCACCCATTTCTTCGGATACCCGGGCATTAACTGGGCTGTTCCATTCTTTGGATTTGTCATATTAATGGCGCTCGGAGTTGATTATTCGATTTTCTTAATGGAGCGGTTCAATGAATACAAAACAAAAGACATTCAGTTTGCTATGACCGAATCAATGAAGAATATGGGCTCTGTCATTATGTCTGCTGCTGTTATTTTGGCAGGAACCTTTGCAGCAATGCTTCCTTCAGGAGTGCTGTCTCTCCTGCAGATTGCAACACTTGTTCTAACAGGACTTTTGCTGTACGCACTCGTTGTGCTACCATTGTTCGTACCTGTGATGGTGAAATTGTTCGGATCAGCTAACTGGTTCCCATTTAAACGAAAAGAATAGATATTTCAAATAGAAAGTAGGAATCCATGTGATGAGTCGTTGGGCGCTGATAACAGGTGCCAGTGGCGGGATTGGGCAGGCTGCAGCCAAAAAGCTTGCCCATGAAGGCTGCCACGTGATGCTCCATTATCACAAAAATGAACAGGCAGCCGTGCAGCTTGCCGCTCAGCTGGAAGAAACATGTCATATTCAGACGCACGTCGTTCAAGCGGATTTAGCTAAAATGGGCGGAGCAGATGAGCTCGTCAGCCGTCTGCCTGTATCCCCAGATATTCTTGTATTTAATAGCGGTAAAAGTCATGTCGGATTAGTGACAGATACAGAAAAAGATGTATTAGCCAGTATGGTGCAGCTGCATGTCACAAGTCCATATGAGCTCACCCAACACCTATTGCCAGCCATGATTCAAAAAAAAGCAGGTCATATTGTTGTAGTAAGCTCGATATGGGGAGAAACAGGTGCATCGTGTGAAGTGCTGTACAGCATGGTGAAGGGGGCGCAAAATGCGTTTATTAAAGGTCTGGCAAAAGAGCTTGCCCCAAGTGGAATTAGAGCAAATGCTGTTTCGCCAGGTGCTGTCCGTACAGACATGATGAAAAGCTTCACACAAGAAGATATTGCAATGCTTGAGGAAGAAATCCCGCTTGGCCGGCTTGCATCACCTGAAGAGATTGCAAATGTCATTTGGTTTCTCGCCTCAAAGCAGTCAAGTTATATGACAGGTCAAATTTTATCCGTTAATGGCGGCTGGTACTGTTAAAAAACGTGTATAATTCGTCTCTCCATGACAAAAGCTATGGCTGTAATTCATCTTTTCGAATGGAGGAATCGACATGTCAGTACTTGAGAACTGGGACCATTGGAAAAACTTTTTAGGTGACCGTTTAAATCATGCGCAGGATAAAGGTTTAAAAGATGATACCATCAATAACCTTGCGTATGAAATTGGCGGATATTTAGCTAACGAAGTTGAAGCAAAGAACGAGCAAGAAAGAGTACTTGCTGACCTTTGGAGCGTTGCATCAGAAGATGAGCAGCGCGCTATTGCCAATATGATGGTCAAGCTGGTTGAAAATAATAGCTCGCACTAAACAAAAAGAGGGGTCGTTTGTGCCTCTCTTTTTATTTTAACCGTTTAGCAACATTGTGCTTTCTAAAAATGTGAAAATGCTTTATGATAAAGGAAGGTAAAAATTTGCCACAATGAAGGGGGTAATATCATTTGGCAAAGCTCGAATGGTATTTTGAATATGAGATACAGGTAAACCGTCCCGGACTATTAGGAGACATTTCTTCTCTAATGGGGATGCTTTCAATTAATATTGTGACAATTAATGGTGTTGATGTATCAAGACGCGGAATGCTTTTGCGCTGTGACCACACAGATCAAATTAAGCGCCTTGAATCAATTTTAAATACAATGGAAACGATAAAAGTAACGAAATTAAGACAGCCAAAACTTCGTGACCGCTTAGCGGTTCGTCACGGCAGATATATTCAGCGTGATGCGGATGACAAAAAGACGTTCCGTTTTGAAAGGGACGAGCTTGGTCTTCTTGTTGATTTTATGGCTGAACTATTTAAAAAAGAAGGACATAAATTGATTGGGATTCGCGGGATGCCGCGTGTCGGAAAAACAGAATCAATTGTAGCTTCAAGTGTATGTGCCAGCAAGAGATGGCTTTTTGTATCGTCCACTCTTTTGAAACAGACGATCCGAAGTCAGCTGATTGCGGATGAATACAGCCCAGATAACGTCTTTATTATTGATGGGATTGTGTCGACGCGAAGAGGTTCTGAGAAGCACTTGCAGCTTTTAAGAGAAATTATGAGACTGCCGGCAACGAAGGTGGTTGAGCATCCAGACATCTTTATTCAAAATTCAGAATATACAATGGATGATTTCGACTATATCATTGAATTGCGTAATAGTGCAGATGAAGAGATTACATATGAGCACGCTGAAGAACCACAAGTGTTTGATCATTCTGGTTTTTCTGGCTTCGATTTTTAATATGGTAATGGTAGGTGTTTGTTTTGACTGAATTGGGAAAACGGCTCATTGAGGCCAGAGAGGAAAAAGGGATGTCGCTGGAGGATCTTCAGACGGTGACCAAAATCCAAAAGCGCTACTTGCTAGCAATCGAACAAGGAAACTATGATATTATTCCAGGTAAATTTTACGTCAGAGCGTTTATTAAACAATATGCCGAAGCCGTTGGACTGAATCCTGAACAATTGTTCGAAGAATTTCGTAAAGATGTACCGAGCACGTATAACGATGAAGTATCTGATAAATTATCAAATATTAAGCCGCAAAGAGAGCTGCCAAAGCCTGCCTCGAAGGTGCTTGAGCTGCTGCCGACCATCTTGATTATTGGAGGCGTCCTTGTGGTCATCGCGATCATTTATGTAATTGTGCAGGCGGTCAATCATGATAGCGGGCAGAAGAACAATCAGACGGCTCCTCAGCAGTCAGAATCTAAATATGAAGTATCTGAGGATTCATCTCTTGCAAAGGATCAAAAGAAAAAAGAAAAAGCTTCGTCAGATGATCAAGAAAAATCATCTAAAAAAGATGACTCATCAAAGGATTCATCCAAAGACGATGAAACGGTCTCTTTGAAGGCAACGAATACGGAAGGCTCAACGACAACGTATGAAGTGTCAGGTGCAGATGAGATGGAGTTAACCATTTCTGCAACAAAAGCTTCATGGCTGCGCGTCAGAGACGAATCTGGAAAAGTGCTGAAGATGGGTGAACTAAAAGATGGCGAATCGTTTAAAACAGACTTGTCTGAGCTCTCTCAGGTCGATATCCGTCTAGGCAATGCGACTGGAATTGATATCAAGGTGAATGACGAAACGCTTAAGTACGAATTAGACCCTAAAAACACCATGACACAAAACATTGTGATTGTGAATAAAGGAAAGGAAAAGTCATCTTAAGCAAGTAGATGACTTTTCTTTTGTTCCTACTATTATATATACATAAAAAAATGGCTTATTGGAGGATTGAATTTCATGTTTAACTTACCGAATAAAATAACTCTTTCTAGGATCGCCTTGATCCCTGTTTTTATGATCATTATGCTTGCACCTTTAGATTGGGGTGTTGCGCGTTTTGGTAACGTCAGCATCGAAGTGACACATCTTGTTGGAGCAATCCTGTTTATTGTCGCTTCGACAACTGACTGGATTGATGGGTACTATGCGCGTAAACTGAACTTAGTGACAAACTTTGGTAAATTTTTAGATCCGCTTGCAGATAAATTGCTTGTTTCAGCTGCTTTAATTATACTTGTTCAATACAACCTCACACCGGCATGGATGGCGATTGTGATCATTAGCCGTGAATTTGCTGTAACCGGTCTAAGGCTTGTATTAGCCGGAGGCGGTGAAGTGGTAGCAGCTAATATGCTTGGAAAAGTGAAAACATGGGCGCAAATCATTGCGATTTCAGCACTTCTATTGCATAACCTGCCATTTGAACTTGTATCATTCCCGTTTGGTGACCTTGCGATGTGGGTAGCAGTGTTCTTCACTGTTGTGTCAGGCTGGGATTACTTTGCAAAAAACTGGGAAGCTTTAAAGAATTCTAACTAAAAAGGACGTGTACGCTTTGAAGTCAGAGAGAAAAGCAGAAATTATTGCAGTCGGGTCCGAACTTTTGCTAGGGCAAATTACGAATACGAATGCACAATTTATCAGCAAACAGCTAGCTGAAATTGGTGTGAATGTTTATTACCACACAGCAGTTGGTGACAATCCAGAGCGTTTAAAAAGGGCCATTCAAGTGGCGCAGGAAAGATCGAATTTTATTATCTTCTCAGGTGGTCTTGGACCAACCAAAGATGATTTAACAAAAGAAACCATTGCGAGTACGCTCGGAAAAGAGCTCGTGCTAAATGAAGAAGCATTTGAATCCATTCAAGACTACTTTCGAAAGACTGGACGAGACATGTCGCCGAATAACCGTAAGCAGGCACTCGTTCTAGAAGGATCTGATGTGCTCGTAAACCGGTTTGGGATGGCCCCAGGTATGTTTATTCAAGGAGACGATACATTTTATATGTTGCTTCCTGGACCGCCAAGTGAACTGCATCCGATGTTTGAGAACGAGGCGAAGCCGCTGATTTCTGAGAAACTGGGTTTAAAGGAAAAAATCGTGTCTGTTGTTCTCCGCTTCTTCGGAATCGGTGAATCACAGCTTGAAACAGACCTAGAAGATTTAATTGATGCTCAAACCAACCCGACGATTGCACCTCTCGCATCTGACGGTGAAGTGACACTTAGGCTCACGGCTAAGCATGAGGATGAAAAAGAAACGGAGCGTCTGTTAAAAGAAACAGAAGCGAAAATTTTAGCGCGGGTAGGTGAGTACTTCTACGGGTATGGTGATACATCACTTGTCCGTGAAGCTTCCAAGGCCTTGCACGCACACGGGAAAACAGTGGCAGCGGCTGAGAGCCTGACTGGCGGAATGTTTTCTGAATGGCTGACAGATCTTGAAGGTGCATCGTCGATTTTAAGCGGCAGTGTCGTTTGTTATACAAATCAAGTCAAACAGCAGGTGCTTGGCTGCCGGGAGGAAACGTTGTCTTCTCATGGTGCTGTCAGCAAAGAGTGTGCTCTAGAGCTTGCTGAAGGTGCTAGAAAGCTCGCGGGAAGTGATATTGGCATTAGTTTTACGGGTGTAGCAGGCCCTGATACCCACGAGGGACAGCCGGTCGGAAAAGTGTTCATTGGGCTATCTACGAAAGACCATACAGACGTGTTTGAATGGATGTTTACAGGAAGCCGGTCGGGCATTCGAAAGCGCGCTGTGAAATACGGTCTGCATCACTTGCTCAATTTATTAAAAGAGAGTTAATTTTGTTTTTTGTTAGGTTTACTCCTTTATAAAAGAGTGTTTTTTCTAATAGAAATCACTCTTTTCTTAAAAATCTGCCAAGAAAAAATCGAATATGTGTTCGTTTTTTTCTTGGCAAATGACGTAAAACAAGGTATAGTATAGATAGTGGAATTGATAAAGGAGGAAACAATAGAATGAGTGATCGTCAAGCAGCCTTAGATATGGCTCTTAAACAAATAGAAAAACAGTTTGGTAAAGGCTCTATTATGAAACTAGGAGAGCAAACAGATACACGCATTTCAACAGTACCGAGTGGTTCGTTAGCACTTGATACTGCACTTGGAATAGGTGGATATCCTCGCGGCCGTATTATTGAAGTATATGGTCCAGAGAGTTCTGGTAAAACGACAGTAGCACTTCATGCCATTGCTGAGGTTCAGCAGCAGGGAGGACAAGCTGCATTTATCGATGCAGAGCATGCGCTCGATCCAGTTTACGCTCAAAAACTAGGTGTCAATATTGATGAGCTGTTACTTTCTCAGCCTGATACAGGAGAACAAGCACTTGAAATTGCAGAAGCTCTTGTCCGTAGTGGTGCAGTTGATATTGTTGTTATTGACTCAGTAGCTGCTCTTGTACCAAAAGCAGAGATTGAAGGGGACATGGGTGATTCACATGTTGGTTTACAAGCACGTTTGATGTCCCAAGCACTTCGTAAACTATCAGGTGCCATTAATAAATCGAAAACAATTGCCATCTTTATTAACCAAATTCGTGAAAAAGTTGGGGTCATGTTCGGTAACCCTGAAACAACGCCAGGTGGACGTGCGCTTAAGTTCTATTCGTCTGTTCGTTTAGAAGTGCGCCGTGCTGAACAGCTGAAGCAGGGCAATGACATTATGGGGAATAAAACGAGAATTAAAGTGGTGAAAAACAAAGTAGCACCGCCATTCCGTATTGCAGAAGTAGACATTATGTACGGTGAAGGAATCTCAAAAGAGGGCGAAATCATCGACCTTGGAAGCGAACTAGATATCGTACAAAAGAGCGGTGCTTGGTATTCTTATCAAGAGGAACGTCTTGGGCAAGGCCGCGAAAATGCGAAACAGTTCCTTAAAGAAAACAAAGATATTCTTCTCATGATTCAAGAACAAATTAGAGAACACTACGGTTTGGACACAAACGGAGTGAAAGCAGCTGAAGAAGAAGAAGGACAAGAGGAATTGGAAATTTAAAAACTAAAAGACGCTGAAAAGCGTCTTAGATGGTTGACAAAGGGCTAAAATGATCTTTATTTTAGCCCTTTGTCTTCTTTTCAGCGTGATAGAAAACCTTTGAAGTCTAGGAAGGGCGAGTACCGGAGCGGAGCGAATTAAACATTCGTGAGCACCGGAGCGCAGACCTGACTCCGAATGCGAGGGTTTGTCTACACGCTGAGACGCTGAAAAGCGTCTTTTTTTTACATTTACATGACAGCTAGCAGGTCAAAAGTTCTGTCTTTGCTTGAAATAACGACTTACGCCTCAGTCTGACTAGCTTGACAAGTATTTCCGACACAATTACAATGGGAATGTATCACTTGTTTTTCTTAACATGATTGATAACTAATTTAAACTTGACAAGGGCAGTGAGGATCTCATTCCCTGTGAAGGCCCTGTATGTTGAGACACAAAACAATGTACATGCCGACACTTTATTTGTAAAACCAAGTTCATAGCAAGAGGAGGTGAAAATATGTCGCCTACGATGTTTACGATCATCTCCATTTTGCTGAGCCTAATCTGTTTAGTTGTTGGCTACTTTGTTCGTAAAACCATTGCAGAAGCAAAAATATCCGGCGCAAGAAACATGGCCGAACAAATTGTTGAGGATGCAAAGCGTGATGCGGAAGCATTGAAGAAAGAAGCGCTCTTGGAAGCGAAAGATGAAATTCATTCCTTTCGTGTAGAGGCGGAGCAAGAAGTTCGTGAAAGACGTAATGAGCTTCAAAGACAAGAAAACCGTTTACTTCAAAAAGAGGAAAATCTTGATCGCAAAGACGAATCTTTAGATAAACGGGAGTCCCTGTTGGAGAAGAGAGATCATTCTCTGAATGAACGACAACAACATATTGAAGAGATGGAAAGCAAAGTGGATGATATGATTCGTTTGCAGAAAGCCGAGTTAGAACGCATTTCTAGTTTAACTCGAGATGAAGCGAAACAAATCATTCTGGATCAAGTTGAAAATGAGCTTTCCCACGACATTGCAGTCATGACGAAAGAATCTGAAAACCGAGCGAAAGAAGAGGCTGATAAAAAGGCGAAAAACATTCTTTCACTTGCGTTACAGCGTTGTGCAGCTGATCATGTAGCTGAAACGACGGTATCTGTAGTCAATCTTCCAAATGATGAGATGAAAGGTCGTATTATCGGACGTGAAGGACGAAATATCCGTACGTTAGAAACGTTAACAGGTATTGACTTGATCATAGATGATACACCTGAAGCTGTTATCCTATCGGGCTTTGATCCGATTAGACGTGAAACAGCGAGGATAGCTCTGGACAAGCTAGTCCAGGATGGCCGCATTCATCCTGCACGAATTGAAGAAATGGTGGAAAAATCACGCCGTGAAGTCGATGATTATATCCGCGAGATGGGTGAGCAAACGACATTCGAAGTCGGAGTTCACGGTCTGCATCCGGATCTCATCAAAATTCTCGGTCGCTTAAAATTCCGTACAAGTTATGGACAAAATGTCCTGAAGCATTCAATTGAGGTTGCACATCTTGCAGGTCTCATGGCTTCAGAGCTTGGAGAAGATGCAAAGCTTGCAAAACGAGCAGGTCTTCTGCATGACATTGGAAAAGCCATTGATCATGAAGTAGAAGGAAGCCACGTAGAAATTGGCGTTGAGCTTGCGACGAAATATAAAGAGCATCCTGTTGTCATCAACAGTATTGCCTCTCACCACGGTGACCAAGAACCGACATCTATTATCGCTGTTCTTGTTGCGGCAGCAGATGCATTATCTGCAGCACGCCCTGGTGCAAGAAGTGAAACGCTTGAAAATTACATTCGGAGACTTGAGAAATTAGAAGATATCTCTGAATCTTATGAAGGTGTTGAAAAATCGTTTGCGATACAGGCTGGACGTGAAGTACGTATTATGGTGAAGCCAGATTCAATTAATGATCTTGAAGCTCACCGTCTAGCAAGGGATATTCGTAAGCGGATTGAGGACGAGCTCGATTACCCTGGTCACATTAAAGTGACGGTCATTCGAGAAACTCGCGCAGTAGAGTATGCAAAATAGAGCGGTGCGCTTAGCGCCGCTTTATTTTTTTGTGTAAATATGCAACACTGATAAGAAGTCAATTTATAAGAGAAAGGGTTCAAAGCGCATGAAAATATTATTTGTTGGAGATATCGTCGGTTCACCTGGACGAGACACACTGAAAGAATACTTACCAAAGCTAAAGAAGAAATATCAGCCCCACTTTACCATTGTCAACGGAGAAAATGCTGCTCATGGGAAAGGGATAACTGAAAAAATCTATCATGAGCTGCTGCAAGCAGGAGCTGACGTGCTTACAATGGGCAACCATACATGGGATAAAAGAGACATTTTTGATTTCATCGATGACGCAGCCAACATGGTTCGTCCGGCGAACTTCCCAGAAGGCACACCTGGTAAAGGTCTTACGTTTATAAAAAAACAAGGAAAAGAACTGGCCGTCATCAATTTACAAGGACGCACTTTTTTACCGCCAATTGACTGCCCGTTTCAAAAAGTAGACGAGTTAATTGCGGAAGCATCCAAACGTACACCGTTCATTTTTATTGATTTTCATGGTGAAGCCACAAGTGAAAAGCAAGCGATGGGCTGGTATACAGACGGCCGTGCATCATGTGTCGTTGGAACGCATACACATGTTCAAACAGCAGATAACCGCGTTTTGCCAAAAGGAACTGCGTATATTTCAGATGTGGGAATGACAGGACCTTATGATGGCATTTTAGGTGTTGATCGGGAGACGATTATTAAACGATTCAAAACGAGTCTTCCAGTCCGTTTTGAGATTGCAGAAGGACGCACAACATTAAGTGCAGTAATCGTAGAAATTGACGAACAGTCGAAAAAAGCTGTCAAAATTGATCGAATTTTGATAAATGATGACCATATTTTCTTTGAATAAATGTTCACATATTTATTTCAGAAAAATATTAATCAGAAAGAAGGAATATGCGCCCTCTATCGTGAATATAGTAAAAATGGTAGGTAGCCTGCTATTTTTGAAAAACATTTTGGGGATGGATTTTCAAAAAATAGCATCATCTAACAAAGATTGTTCTAATGAACACTCACTTATCCATTGTAAATTTAAGGGGGAGCAGAAATGGAAATTTTAAAAGTTTCAGCAAAGTCAAATCCGAATTCAGTAGCAGGAGCATTAGCAGGCGTTTTACGTGAACGCGGTGCAGCGGAAATACAAGCAATCGGCGCTGGAGCGCTGAATCAGGCGGTCAAGGCTGTAGCCATAGCAAGGGGATTTGTTGCACCAAGCGGAGTGGATTTGATATGCATTCCAGCCTTTACTGACATTCTTATCGATGGAGAAGAAAGAACAGCAATCAAATTGATTGTTGAACCACGATAATTCTAATTTTATTATTTTCAACCTGCTTACATCATGTAAGCAGGTTGTTTTTGTTTACCACTATACATTTCTTATATAACATATTCAGTTCATGAAATTGATAAAAATGACATATTAGAGCTTGCATTTTTTCACCATGATGATAAATTAAGGTTAAGTTAAAAATACTTCATCAAAAATAAATATTTAAGTAGGTGAAATAATGATTGAAGCTTTTTTGAAAAGAGGAAAGCTTGTTTTTATTTTATTTTTTATTGTTCTCATTGCTGGCGGCTATTTATTCGCGCAGCTTCCTAAGCGAGAACTGCCAGAATTCCAAGCGAATATCGTCACGATTTCCACCGTGTTTCCTGGTGCGGATGCAAAACAGGTGGAAATTGATGTAACCAATAAGCTCGAATCAGCCATATCTGATATCAATGGTGTAGAGAAAACGAGCTCTGTTTCTGCCATTGGTTTTTCAAATATTGTGCTTGAAATTGGTGATCAAGCCGACTTTCAAGAGGTGGCAAGTCAAATTAAGAATGAAACCACAAGTGCTGCGTCGTCCTTTCCTGACGGAGTGATGGAGCCGGATGTAAAGGATGAGTTCGGCAACGTGCCGGTTGGTTCTTATATGGTTGTGGCGAGTCAATCAACAGACTTAGCAAATAGTCAGGAATCGCTGCGTGCGTTGAAGGAAAAGGTTGAGGACATCAAAGGGGTAGACAGTGTCGTCATCAAAGGATTCAATGACAAACAAGCGGTATTAAACTTAGATTCAAGTAAATTGGAGGATGAAGGGTTAAATGTAACGGATGTCACAAATGCCATCAATCAGGAATTTGACACATCTCCACTAGGCGACATTCGGGCAGGTGGCGAGAAGGTTAAGCTGTCCATTGATGCCTATGATCGTTTGGATCAAGTGAAAAAGATTGAGCTTTTCTCCAAATCGAACCGTGAGCCGGTCACAATCAGTCAGCTTGGCAGCTTAAAAGAAGTAGAAAAAGAGAAAAGTGACATTGTGTCGTATAACGGAAAGCCCGCCTATTCATTTACAGTCAATATCAAACCAGGGCTTGATATTCCTAAAATGTATGACAAAGTCAGTGATGTTATTGAGAAAGAGAAGCAGCTTCCAAATGGTGTGGAGTGGGTAGACTACTATTCACAAAAAAGTGATGTGGATGCCATTTTTAATGATTTGATAAAAGAAGCCATTGTTGCGGTCATCGCTGTCATTATCGTCACCACACTTGGTCTTACCATTGGCGGTGCGTTCATCGTTTCACTTGCCATCCCATTATCGATCACAATCGGAACGATTCCGCTGCCATTTTTACAAGTGGACCTCAATCAGATTTCGATTATCGGCTTTATCATTGCCCTAGGAATACTTGTCGATGATGCCATTGTCGTCAACGATAATATTTTAAGGCAGATGAAAAAATACGAAAGTCCGCTTAAAGGAACGATTGCAGGTGTGAAAGAAGTTGCAGGGTCTATTTTGACTTCAACACTTGCGGTTGTGTTTGCTTTCTTGCCACTTGTTTTCTTATCAGGTGCAAACGGTTCATTTATACGAGCATTACCGTCTGTCCTAGTCACGACTGTACTTGCGTCTATGGTGATTTCTCTGACACTAGTGCCAGTCTATCAATATACCGTGAACCGAAAAAGAAAGAACAAGAAAATTCAAAAAGAGCCAGGATTCCTAGGCAAACCGTTAAAAAAATTAGCTGATTTTTATGCAGACCGTGTGCTGACGAATATTGTGAAGCGTCCGCTGCTTATTGGCCTAAGTGGTTTGCTCGTTGCAACGCTTGCCTTTTTACTGATTTTCGTCACACCATTTGAATTTTTCCCTGCAGCGAATAAGAAAGAAGTGGTTGTCACTGTCACACTTCCAAGTGAAACAACATTAGACAAAACAAATGAAACATTAGAGAAAATAGAACAAGAGATGAAACAGCAGAAAGGCATTGAAGAGACGGCGATCTTTGCAGGCGGCGGTGTACCGAACCTGTTTAATGAAAGTATCTCAAATGCAAGTGATCATACTGGTCAAGTTGTCGTGAGAGTAGACAATGATCAGATGACGAGTAAACAATTGATAGATCGTATGACAGAGCCATTGCGTAAGAAATTCAAAGATGCTGATATTTTTATGAAAACCATTGTTCAAGGACCGCCAACCGGTGCGCCTGTGACAGTAACCATTGCGGGTGACTCTTTTGCAAAGCTCATTAATATCAAAGAAACGCTCACAAGTAAAATGAAAGAAAAAGGAGCGAGCTTGATCACTGACGATGTCAATCAGCCGGTAAAAACCATCTCCTTTGAGTTAAACCGTGACCGAATGGCAGAGGATGGGCTCAGCGCTCAGTTTGTCAGCAAACAGCTCGGTCTAGTGACAGAAGGCATGCCATTAGGCAGCTTTAAACAAGGATCAAATGATATCGACCTAGTGGTCAAACAGGATATGGCTACACACCAAAATGGATTAAAGCTAAAAGAAATAAAAGTGCCTGTCAATTCAAATGAAGGTGGTATGCCTTCACTCGAGCCGCTTAGCCGATATGTAAAAGAAAAAGAAACAGAGCAGTACGAAAGCATTCCACATGAAAATGGAATTCCGACCATTACGCTGAAGGCGTACCCTGGCACGTCAGAGTCGTTTAAAGATGACATGAAAGAAGTCGTCAATCAAGTAGGAAAAACGGATGCAGCGAAGGAGCTAACCATTTCTCAAGGTGGAGAAAATGAAGATCAAACCCAGTTCTTTATTGAAATTAGTCTCTTATTTGGGGTTGTCTTGCTGCTCATTTATGTGACCATCGCTTTTCAGTTCAATTCATTGATGCTTCCATTGTTAGTTCTAGGTACGGTTTACTTAGCGATATCTGGAGCTGTTATAGGACTGTTTGTCACACAAACACCGTTCAGCTTCATGGCAACAATGGGAATTGTCTCATTAGCTGGTATCGTGGTCCGAAATGCGGTTGTCTTGTTCGAATTTATTGAGCAGCGGCGTAAGCAAGGATTCGATCAACAGACAGCTGTCATTGAAGCGGGAAGAGCTAGGATTAGGCCAATTTTACTAACAGCATTTACAGCACTGGTTGCCCTTATGCCTGTAGCATTAAGTAATGATCCGCTCTTTAAGCCGCTGGCAATCTGCATAGTTTCGGGTGTCTTTTTCTCAACGATTCTCACACTCTTCATTGTGCCAGCCTTATATATTGCCGTTTCAAAAAGACGGTGACGCAAAAAGCAAATCTCCTTCTCTACGGGGATTTGCTTTTTTTTTAGAAAAATATCCAAAAAAATATGTGGAGTGTTCATTTGTCTTTTTACAGTAGACAGTGGTATTTACGACTAAAATAAGACGTGTTAAAATCTCATTGGGAGAAGTTTTTTAACAAAGGGGTTGTACGTCATGTGTGGAAAGATGAAAGCAATTGTTAAAAAAGAAAGCGCTTACGGAGCGGTGCTGATGGAGATGCCGATTCCAGAAATCAATGATCATGAAGTATTGATTCAGGTGAAAGCCACTTCGATATGCGGAACAGACGTGCATATTTATAACTGGGATGAGTGGGCAAAAGGAAGAGTCAAAGCGCCCTACATTTTTGGACATGAATTTACAGGGGAAGTTGTCAAAGTAGGGAAGCAAGTCTCACGTGCAAAAGTAGGGGATTTTGTATCGGCAGAGACACATGTTGTATGTAATCAGTGCTATATGTGTTTAACCGGTCAGCAGCATTTGTGCAGTGAAACGAAAATTTTAGGGGTAGACATTGACGGCTGCTTTGCTGAATATGTCAAAGTACCTGAACAAAATGTGTGGCACAATCCAGCTCAAATGCCAGTAGAGCTTGCATCTATCCAAGAGCCGCTTGGAAATGCTGTTCATACAGTGCTGCACACACCCGTTTCAGGTAAGTCAGTGGTGATTTTCGGCTGCGGACCAATCGGTTTAATGGCGATCGCCGTCGCGAAAGCTTCCGGTGCTGTCCAAGTGTTTGCTGTCGATCAAAACGAATACAGGCTGGATCTTGCCCGAAAAATGGGGGCAGACCATATCGTGGATATTGGAAAAGATGATCCTGTTGAGGTGATTAAGCAGTTCACACGGATGGAAGGAGCAGATGTGATATGCGAGATGTCAGGACATCCAGTTGCCATTAATCAAGCACTCGAAGCTTGTGCAAATGGAGGGAAAGTCAATATACTAAGCTTGCCAGAACGGCCAGTGACAATTGATATTACGAATCAAATTGTTTTTAGGGGATTAACCGTCCAAGGAATCACGGGGAGAAAAATGTTTGAGACGTGGCGTCAAGTATCTGAGTTATTAAGAACGAATACCATCGATGTCCAGCCAGTTGTCACCCATACGCTGCCATTTGAACAGTTCGAAAAGGGATTTGAACTCATGAGAAATGGTACGTGCGGAAAGGTCGTACTGATGCTGCCATCAAATCAAAGGGGGAAGAAATGATGAAAGAATTCACGTATTTACAAGATGAATTGGAAACAATGAAGCAGCAAGGCACCCACCAAACATTGAAAGAGATCGACTCAAAACAATCATCCACTGTGACATTAAATGAACAATCTGTCATACAGCTCTCCTCAAATAACTACTTAGGCCTCACCTCACATCCAAGGCTGATGAAAGCGGCAAAAGAGGCAATTGATGAATTTGGTGCTGGCACAGGGTCTGTACGAACCATCGCCGGCACAATGACGATGCACGAACGTCTTGAAAAAAAGCTCGCTGCATTTAAAAAGACAGAGGCAGCCCTTGTGTTCCAATCAGGCTTTACGACCAACCAAGGGGTCTTATCAAGTATCCTGACAAAAGATGATATTGTGATTTCAGATGAACTGAATCATGCCTCAATCATTGACGGCATCCGATTAACAAAAGCAGATAAAAAGGTATACGGTCATTCCAATATGGAAGAGCTTGAGAAAATTTTAAAGAAATCTATGAATTACCGCGTGCGTCTCATCGTCACAGACGGTGTGTTCTCGATGGATGGAGATATTGCGCCACTTCCTGAGATTGTGAGGATCGCAGAAGCATATGATGCATTTGTGATGGTAGACGATGCGCATGCCTCGGGCGTGCTTGGTGAAAATGGCCGCGGGACAGTCAACCATTTTAAACTCGACGGCAGAGTGCATATTCAGGTTGGGACACTTAGTAAGGCTGTCGGAGTGCTTGGCGGCTATGTAGCGGGTTCAGCAGTTTTAATTGATTATTTAAAACATAAAGCAAGACCGTTTTTATTCAGCACCTCACATCCGCCAGCAGTGACTAGAGCGTGTGAAGAAGCGATTGAAGTGCTGTTAGATGAACCGGAGCGAATTGGCACGCTCTGGGAGAACGCCGCCTATTTTAAAGAAAAAGTCGTCAGTCTTGGATTTCAGGTTGCACCCACAGAAACACCGATTATTCCAATTATGATTGGAGACGAAGCCCTTACTTTCCGCTTTTCAAAGGCTTTAATAGAGCGAGGCGTGTTTGCTCAAGGCATCGCCTTCCCAACTGTGGCAAAAGGAAAAGCGAGAATTAGAGCCATCATCACAGCAGAGCACACAAAAGAAGAACTAGACCGTGCACTGACGGTGATCGAAGAAGAAGCAAAAAAACTGAACATACTTGATTGAGAGAGCGCAGGCTCTCTTTTTTTGCACTATTCTTTCCATATTTCATCAAATCTACCGTTTGTTATGTATAATGTATGTAAAAAGATCTATTGAGGTAAGTGATGAGAGAAATGTTATTTAATAAAGATGAGTTTTATAAGCAATTTTTAGATTATAAGAACAATGCAAGAACAGATAAGAATCACCCTTTTCACAAAATGTTTAATAAAGAAATACCAAACAAAATTCAATGTGAATTAGAAAAACGTCATATGAGGAATTTGGATAGGATCGATATTAAAGCATCTACAGGAAATGGAAAAGTTGCAGAATGTTTTTGGATTGCACTTTTAGACAGGAGATTAACCACAAATCCTAATTCCCAAAAAACAACGACACAAAAAGGAATATTTATTGTTATTTTATTTGCTGAGAACGGGGAAGATTTTTATTTAACAATTGAAACTGGAACTGAAAATTTATCTTTGTCTGAAATTAAAGAAGAGGCAGCCGTTTGGAGGGAAAGGCTACAGCCAGAATTAAAGCACCATAAAAGATTAGAGGGCTTTCATATAGGTGATTTTCATTTGGGTAAATCATTAAGACCTAAAAAATATGTAGCAAGCTCATTGGTCTTTAAAAAGTATAATATTGATCATTTTGACCATCACCAATTAATAGAAGATATCAATTCTTTAAACGAGTTTTTTTATGATTTTGTTTACGAAGTATATTTGGATCAGGACCTTACTCCAAAAGTGGAACATCAGAACAAATTTAAAAGAAAAAGAATCATTCATAGAGATGTTTATAAACAATTAAGAGAAGAAAGAGCAAAGCAAAACGAAGAGACAGGTAGAATAGCTGAGAAATTTGTTTATCATATGGAAGTAGAGCAATTAAAAGCAGCGGGTCAGGAACAATTAGCGGAAGCTGTCAATTGGGTGGCTGAAACGGAAGATGGTCATGGATTTGATATCAAATCTTATTACCCCGATGGAAAAGAGAAACTCATAGAAGTAAAAGGATCTAAACTGACTCATCAAGACTTTCCATTTTTCTTATCTGAACAAGAAAGAATGGTAGCAGAAGAGGAAAAAGAAGCATATGTGATTACTTTAGTTGAGAGTGTCGGTACACAGCAGATGAAAATTGTCAAAGAAATACAAAACCCTTTAGGCAAAGACGATCTACATCTGAAACCTACTCAATATTCATGCCGAATTCGTGTGGATTGAAAAGTGATGGCATATATGAATTTATTTTCAATTCATCACAAAATAGTCTATACTGTAGGGTGGAGCTTGGTTTGAAAGGAGTACAAATTCATGAATGAAGAGCAGAGAAAAGCGAGCGGACAAGTAAGTTCATCGGACAAAAAATCCGAGAAGGACTACAGCCAGTATTTTGAAGCTGTGTACATTCCGCCTTCCTTAAAAGAAGCAAAAAAACGGGGTAAAGAAGAAGTCGAATACAATCAATTTCAAATTGACGAGCGGTTTCAAGGTTTAGGGAACGGCCGCAAGTTTTATATTCGCACATATGGCTGTCAAATGAATGAGCATGACACAGAAGTGATGGCTGGTATCTTTATGGCGCTTGGTTATGAGCCAACAAACTCAACGGAAGATGCAAATGTCATCTTATTAAACACTTGTGCGATTCGTGAAAATGCGGAAAACAAAGTGTTCGGAGAGCTTGGTCATTTAAAAGCATTAAAGCGTGAAAAGCCAGATTTAATTTTAGGTGTCTGCGGATGTATGTCGCAAGAGGAATCTGTCGTCAACCGTATTTTGAAGAAACATCCATTTGTTGATTTGATTTTCGGTACACACAACATTCACCGCCTGCCAGAGCTATTATCTGAATGCTACCTTTCAAAAGAAATGGTCATCGAGGTTTGGTCAAAAGAAGGCGATGTAATTGAAAACCTTCCGAGAGCCCGCCAAGGAAAAATTAAGGGCTGGGTGAATATTATGTACGGTTGTGATAAATTCTGTACATACTGTATCGTCCCTTACACGCGCGGTAAGGAAAGAAGCCGCCGCCCGGATGAAATTATCCAAGAGGTCAGACGTTTAGCGGCAGAAGGATATAAGGAAATTACCCTTCTTGGTCAAAACGTGAATGCGTATGGAAAAGATTTTGAAGACATGGAATATGGTCTTGGACACCTGATGGATGAGCTGCGTAAAATCGATATTCCGCGTATCCGTTTTACAACAAGCCACCCGCGTGACTTTGACGATCACTTAATTGAAGTGCTTGCTAAGGGTGGGAACCTTCTCGATCATATTCATTTGCCAGTTCAATCAGGCAGTTCTTCTGTCTTGAAACTCATGGCGAGAAAATATGACCGTGAGCGTTATCTTGATCTTGTGCGCAAAATCAAAGAAGCCATGCCAAATGCTTCATTAACAACGGACATTATTGTTGGGTTCCCAAATGAGACAGATGAGCAGTTTGAGGAAACACTTTCCCTCTATCGCGAGGTTGAGTTTGATGCCGCTTATACGTTCATTTACTCTCCAAGAGAAGGAACACCAGCAGCGAAAATGCAAGACAATGTGCCAATGCATGTGAAAAAAGAACGTCTGCAGCGCCTGAATGCCCTCGTGAATGAAATTTCCGCGAAAAAAATGAAGGAATATGAAGGGCAGACTGTCGAAGTATTAGTAGAGGGTGAAAGTAAAAACAACCCTGAAATCCTAGCCGGATATACAAGTAAAAGCAAGCTTGTGAATTTTAAAGCACCAAAAGAAGCGATTGGCAACATCGTCAAAGTGAAAATCACACAAGCCAAAACTTGGTCTCTTGACGGAGAAATGGTTGGAGAAGCTATCGAGGTGAATTAAAATGACGCTTTATTCAAAAAAAGAGATTGTCGAGCGTGCAAGAGAGCTCGCTAAAATGATTTCTGAAACAGAAGAAGTTGATTTCTTCAAGAAAGCAGAAGCGCAAATCAATGAAAATACAAAAATTTCAACGATTATTAATCAAATTAAGGCGCTTCAAAAACAAGCTGTGAATTTAAAGCATTACGGCAAACATGAAGCCTTAAAGCAAGTGGAAGAAAAAATCGATGCCCTGCAAGAAGAACTGGATGACATCCCGGTGATTCAAGAATTCAAAGAATCACAAGTGGAAGTCAATTCCCTGCTTCAGCTCGTAGCGCATACGATTTCTAATCAAGTAACAGATGAAATCATTCTTTCAACCGGCGGTGACCTCTTATTAGGAGAAACCGGTTCAAAAGTGAAAAACTCATCACCAAGTTGCTCCATTAAATGAGAAAACCCCGCAGATGCGGGGTTTTTTGCTTTGCTACCATCATTTTTTGAAAGAACAGAAGAAATTCACCCTTCCCGTTCTATCTCTTGCTTCGTCACCCCAAAATCTCTCACTCTCCAACTTTTCCAATTTTCAAGGCAAGTTTATGGGCGACCATGCATACACTGAAACAGAAATGAATTTAATTGAACATGAAGTTCAAAATCGTGACACACTAGACGAATGCCCAGCATAAGATAAAACGATCAAGAACAAGGAGGCATGCCGGAATGTCTGAATACAGAGAGATTATTACAAAAGCGGTGGTTGCAAAAGGGAGGAAATTCACCCAAAGCACACACACCATTTCTCCATCGCAAAAACCAACCAGCATCCTAGGTGGTTGGATCATTAATCATAAGTATGATGCTGAAAAGGTCGGTAAAACTGTTGAGATTGAAGGAACCTTTGATATTAACGTATGGTATTCTTACGCTGATAACACAAAAACAGAAGTCGTCACAGAACGAGTGAAATATGTAGACATCATCAAACTGAGATATAAAGATAAAAATTTCCTTGATGATGAGCATGAAGTGATTGCAAAAGTGCTGCAGCAGCCGAATTGCTTAGAAGTGACCATTTCTCCAAACGGCAATAAAATTATCGTTCAAGCAGAGCGGGAATTCATTGCTGAAGTGGTAGGAGAAACAAAAATTGTTGTAGAGGTCAATTCAAGCTGGAAAGAAAAAGATGATCACGAGTGGGAAGAAGAGGTGGATGAGGAGTTAGAGGATATTCATCCAGAATTCCTAGCGGGTGATCCAGAAGAGTAATTGATGACTAGGGCGCATATCCCCCTAGTTTTTTTGTGTCCTATCTAGGAGAAAAAAGGGGATTTTTTATGCTATAATGAAAGATGGTATGAATTCGAATGTAATATAGTGAGGGATTAGAAATATGGCAAGTTATACGCCCATGATACAGCAATATTTAAAGATCAAGGCAGAGTATCAAGATGCCTTTTTATTTTTTCGCTTAGGCGATTTTTATGAGATGTTTTTTGATGACGCAAAAGAAGCGGCACAAGAATTGGAAATTACGTTAACAAGCAGAGATGGCGGGACAATACCAATGTGCGGTGTTCCTTATCATTCTGCTTCTGCATACATAGAACAATTGATTTCAAAAGGCTACAAGGTCGCGATTTGTGAGCAGGTGGAAGATCCTAAAACGGCAAAAGGTGTCGTCAAAAGAGAAGTCGTTCAACTCATTACACCAGGTACGGTGATGGATGGTAAAGGCTTAAGTGAAAACGAAAACAACTTCATTGCATCTGTTACAAGATTTGAAAATGGATACGGACTTGCACTTTCCGATTTATCTACAGGTGAAAATATGGTGGCTTTCATCGATCGATTAGATGAAGTCGTGTCTGAAATTTATTCTGTCGGTGCAAAAGAAATTGTGGTGTCAAAGCAGCTGGATGAAGAAACAGTCAAGACCTTAAAGGATCGGTGCCAAGCGACCATTTCATACGAAGATAGTGATGATTTGATCGATGAAGCTGAGCGACTCGTGTCCCACCTGAACGAGCATCTAAGATCGGCCTTTTTGACATTATATGCTTATTTAAGAAGAACGCAAAAAAGAAGTCTCGATCACCTTCAGCAAGTTCAAGTGTTTGAGCTCGAACAAACAATGAAAATTGATCTTTACTCAAAACGAAATCTTGAATTAACAGAGACGATCCGCTCAAAAAGCAAGAAGGGCTCTTTATTATGGCTGCTAGATGAAACAAAAACAGCGATGGGCGGAAGGCTGCTCAAACAATGGATCGACCGGCCGTTAATTCGTCTTTCGCAAATTAAGGAACGTCAGGAAATGGTGCAAATTTTGATGGATCATCTCTTTGAACGAGAGGATCTGCGAGAACGATTAAAGCAAGTATATGATCTCGAACGTTTAGCTGGACGCGTCGCATTTGGCAACGTGAATGCCCGTGATCTCATTCAGTTAAAGGAATCCTTAAAACAAGTACCAGCCATTAAAGAGCTTGTGCATTCATTGCCAGAGGAAATGGCGAAATCAAGAGCGAATGATATTGACCCTTGTGGTGACTTACTTGATTTATTAGAAGATGCGCTATATGAGAATCCGCCGATGACGTTAAAAGAAGGCAATTTGATTAAAGACGGCTACAATGCAAAATTAGATGAATACCGTGATGCCAGCCGAAATGGGAAGGACTGGATTGCACGGCTTGAACAGCAAGAAAGAGAATACACAGGCATTCGCTCCTTAAAAGTCGGGTTTAATAAAGTGTTCGGTTATTATATCGAAGTGACACGCGCGAATACGCATCTTCTGGAGGAAGGGCGTTATGAAAGAAAACAAACGCTTGCCAATGCAGAGAGGTATATTACACCTGAATTGAAAGAAAAAGAAGCGCTGATTCTTGAGGCAGAATCAAATATAAGCGAACTGGAATATGAACTATTCGCAGCTCTCAGGGAACAAGTGAAAGTCTATATTCCGAGATTACAGCTGCTCGCAAAACAAATGAGTGAGCTGGATGCCCTCCAATGTTTTGCGACTGTCAGTGAAAAGCGCCGTTATATCCGTCCGGAATTCTCAGAGGATGAGGTGGATGTCATAGATGGCCGTCACCCAGTCGTTGAAAAAGTGATGGATCATCAGGAGTATGTGCCAAATGACTGCCATATGGGAAAAGGCCGGCAAACCTTACTCATTACTGGACCGAATATGTCAGGGAAAAGTACGTATATGAGACAAATGGCGCTTATCTCAATTCTTGCGCAAATTGGCTGCTTTGTGCCGGCATCAAAGGCGACCCTTCCGATCTTTGATCAAATCTTTACACGCATTGGTGCGGCAGATGATTTGATTTCTGGTCAGAGTACTTTTATGGTAGAGATGCTTGAAGCAAAAAATGCGATGGTGCATGCAACGAAAAACAGCTTGATCTTATTTGATGAAATTGGACGCGGGACAAGCACTTATGATGGAATGGCTCTTGCGCAGGCAATCATTGAATTTGTTCACGATCATATTGGTGCCAAAACGCTATTTTCTACACATTACCATGAGCTCACAGTCCTTGAGTCTCAATTAAGCGAGCTGAAAAATGTCCATGTACGTGCTGAAGAGCATGAAGGCACGGTCGTTTTCTTACATCAAATCAAAGAGGGGGCAGCTGATAAAAGCTATGGTATTCATGTAGCGCAGCTTGCTGAATTGCCTGATGCCATCATCGATAGGGCCCAGACCATTTTGACGGAGCTTGAGAGCGGATCACATGAAGTGACCCCGCACGTATCTGCAGCCCCAAAAACAGAAAAGACCGAGGAAAAACAGCAGCTTTCTTTCTTTGAAGTAGAAGAAAAACCGCAAACTAAACCAGTTCTAAAACAGAAAGATCAAGCGGTGATCGAGGAATTAAAGTCTTTCAACCTAATGGATATGACCCCGCTCGAAGCGATGACAAAGCTATATGAATTGCAAAAGAAATTATAATATAAGGTGAGGTGAGCAAAATGGCAAAGATTATTCAGTTATCCGATGACCTATCCAATAAAATTGCTGCTGGTGAAGTAGTTGAGCGTCCGGCTTCTGTCGTAAAGGAGCTTATGGAAAATGCAATCGATGCAAGCAGTACAGTCATTGAAATCGATGTAGAAGAAGCAGGTCTTTCCTCTATTAGAATGATTGATAATGGTGTTGGAATCGATGCTGAAGATTGTAAGCTCGCCTTTCAGCGCCATGCAACGAGTAAAATCAAAGATGAAAATGATCTGTTCCGTGTCAGAACACTCGGATTCAGGGGAGAGGCGCTGCCAAGTATCGCTTCTGTCTCTCATCTAGAAATGAAAACAAGTACTGGTGAAGGAGCTGGAACGCACCTGGTACTGCAAGGCGGAAAGATCATTTCAGAGAAAAAAACCTCTGGCCGCCGCGGTACCGAGATTGTCGTTACCAACTTATTTTACAATACGCCTGCCCGTTTAAAATACATGAAAACCGTTCATACGGAGCTTGGCAATATATCGGATGTCGTCAATCGAATTGCGCTGGCTCACCCAGAAGTATCAATTCGCTTGCGACATCAAGGGAAAGTTCTGCTTCAGACGAATGGAAACGGAGATGTGCGGCATGTGCTTGCGGCCATTTACGGGACAGCTGTTGCGAAAAAAATGGTGCCGCTTCACGTGCAATCACTTGATTTTGAAGTGAAAGGATATATCTCCTTGCCAGAAGTGACAAGGGCATCACGGAATTATATGTCTTCTGTTGTAAACGGCAGATATGTTAAGCATTTTCCGCTCGTGAAAGCGGTCCATGAAGGGTATCACACCCTGCTGCCGATTGGCCGCCATCCGATTACATTTATTGAGATGAAGATGGACCCCATTTTAGTGGATGTGAACGTTCACCCTTCGAAGCTTGAAGTGAGACTAAGTAAAGAGCAGGAACTTCATGAGCTAATCAAACAAGGAATTAAGGAAGTATTTCAAAAGCAGCAACTCATTCCAAGTGCTTCGGTACCAAAGAAAGCACCAATGCCAGCTATCAAAAATGAGCAGCAATCCTTAACCTTTGATGCGAAAAAAATAAACACAAGCGTGTCGGAAACGCCGCTATCCTATCAGCCGGAGCCTCTCGAATCGGTTGTATACGAGACAAGTCAGACGGGTACATATGGGACGCCTGAGCAGGAAAAGACTGAGGCGTCATCACCCGTATTTTATGAAGATGCTCCATCTGAGCGTGTTCATTTAGAGGAATCCGCCGCTTCACTTGAATATGAAGAGACGGTACTGAGAGAAGATGTTGCAGAAACCATTTCAGAAAACGAACGTGTTCCAGTCATGTATCCCATCGGGCAAATGCACGGCACATATATTTTGGCTCAAAATGAACGAGGGCTTTATATTATCGATCAGCATGCGGCTCAGGAGCGAATCAAGTATGAGTATTATCGTGAGAAGGTAGGAGAGATCAAGCAGGAAGTGCAAGAAATGCTCGTCCCATTAACATTCCACTACTCGAAAAACGATATGCTGATTATTGAAGAGCATAAAGAGATACTAACGAAAGTGGGCGTCTTCTTAGAGCCTTTCGGTTCAGGAAGCTACATTGTTCGGTCGCATCCGCAGTGGTTTCCAAAAGGGGAAGAGGCTGAACTGATCGAAGAGATTATAGAGCAAGTGCTAGATGAGAAGCGTGTTGATATCAAAAAATTGAGAGAAGAAGCGGCGATCATGATGAGCTGTAAAGGTTCTATCAAAGCAAATCGCCATTTGCGAAATGATGAAATCAAAGCCCTATTAGATGAACTCCGGCAGACAAAGGACCCCTTCACTTGTCCGCACGGCCGGCCGATCATCATTCATCACTCGACATATGAAATGGAAAAAATGTTTAAACGGGTCATGTGATCAAATGAAAAAAAGACAAAGGGCTAAAATAAAAATCATTTTAGCCCTTTGTCAATTGGAGCGCTCTTATTAGAGCGCTTTTTTATTTAGCATCCACAAGGATTTGGCGGTGTGACCACAACTGGTCGTGTTTGAATATCAAGGGTGTCCTCTGCATAAAATTTAGAACCAATGCTAAGCGCACGGTTTTCTGCGCGGAACGTGTATGTACCTGCAGCAGGAAGTACTTTATGTGAAAGTTGTAATTTATATTGTGAGATTCCTAATAAATCGATTCTAGCTGGAATGCGGACAGTTTTTCCACTGTTCAAAATGTAGCTGTCTTTTAATGCTTTTCCATTGAAGATGTCTTTTGTTGTCGCTTGAAAGCCTGCAGGCAATGTGAACTCAATGGCACCGATACTTAAAACAGAATTTGGGCGGTATGTCAGCTCAATGTCAGAAAAAGACCATTCCTGCTTACTTGTACCTGTAATTTTTGCATAAAGTTCAGCTGGTCTTGCATTCGTTGATGCTTTGCCTTCCTCCGTTTTGACTCCTTCTGCGGATGCGGCAATCGGTACCGATAGTGCCATGACCAGTGTAAGCATTCCCATCATGATCATTGTCCATGTTTTTTTCATTTCTTCCTTCCCCCTTGTTGAATATAGGTAAATAATAGATGATTACACCCATTATTTACCTACAAGGTTACCATATTCCTATATGGTATTAAATGGTATATTATACCCTTATTTTGTCACTTGTTTAGTAATAACGGGGGAAAAACGCATTTGGTTGGTTCATTCCATAACCATGGCCTGTCATTTGCTGATTTGGCATCATCATATGCATATCTTGATATCCGGATGGATGATATGGCATCATTCCGTATCCACCATAGTGGCCAAGATGATGGTGATCTTTCATTGGAACATGTGAAAAGACATCATGCTGATTTGGAAACGTCGAATAGGTTGAATGATGATGCGGATAGTGTCCGCTGTACATATCTTTTTTACCGGTATGATAATGCTTTGGTATATTCATAGGATCCTGCATGTTTGGCGCGACCACATGCTCATGATTGGCTGTATACACATTCTCAAATGTATGATAGGGATTTTCTTGGTGATGATGATTCATTGGGCTATTCATATTGTTCATTTGATATCTCATCCTTTATGTCAGGTTGCCATATCCTATGAGCATGATCCGTTTCATGAGCCTATCCATATGAAAAAAACCGGCTTTTCAGCCGGGAAAACGAAAAGCAGGTGAAAGCGTCAATTGCTAATATGAGAAGCCATGTCTTCTTCTACGACGCTTCTTACAGCTGCTGCAGACACTTTTAGGACAGTAATAGGGATCGTAGCTTCTAGAAGTATCCCAGAAATCGCTCTCAAACCATTTATCTTTTTTATGATGAAACTTTTTTTCTTTACATGGATCCTCATGGCAATGATCGTCATGCTTTTTATAACAGTTTGAGTGGGAATGTTTGCACTTGCACTTGCATTTGCACATTGTCATCCCTCCTAAATGTGACTCAATGCTAGTATATGCAAGAATAAGACAAGGGGACTGGATGATGGCGCTTTTTTTGTAAAAAAAGGCTTTTTCTGAAAAACTCAAATAAAAAGAATTGACTAGTGCTAAAATAACATGATAGAATATAAATTTTTATCCACCGATGAAATGTGTTATAATCATAATGTGAATACTTTCGGAGGTGGCGGATTTGTTTCAAATAGGTGATAAAATTGTTTACCCTATGCATGGTGCCGGTGTGATTGAAGGAATGGAAGAAAAAGAGATTTTAGGTAAGACGGAGGAATATTTTCTGATTCAAATGCCGAATATGCAGATGATGATCCCAAGAGGCAGAATCAATCAACTAGGTATACGTCCGGTAGCAGATCAAGCAACGCTGAAAGTTGTGATGAACAATTTTGCAGAAGAAACAAACGACGACACGCTTACTTGGAAGCAAAGATATGATGAAAATCTGAAAAAGCTAAAAACAGGTGCGATCGAAGATGGTGCAGACGTTGTCAAAGATCTGATGAGACGCAATCAGAAGAAAGCATTAAATTCAAGTGAAAAGAAGATGCTTGAAGATGCACGAGGCATGTTAGTGAGTGAGATTTCTCTTGCACAAGGACTGTCGCAAGATGAAGTCCTTTCAGCTTTAGAGAATGAACTAAGAGTTTAATGATGGATATACAGTAATTGGCTGTAAACAGAAGGGCATACCTTTTGTTTACGGCTTTTTTTGTTTGAAATCAGAAGAATATGTCCATTTTTGTAGGTGATTTTAACTAAAGCTAAAATAAGGTCATACGATGCAGTTTTTATTCAAGCAATGAATGATTCAAAGAAGTCAGAAATACCTAGGGCAGCATAAAAAAACAGGTAAGTTCTCCTGATTCGTTCAAATGAGCCGGACAACCTTTGAATTCTGTTAGCCATTGATAGTAAAATAATGCGATAAGATGACACCTAAGAGAATGAAAAGGAGCGGTGAAATGAAAAGGCTACTGATATGTGGATTCATCTTTCTGATCCTGTGTGCTCTTTTAATGGTGAAATGCAGCCATTCTGTTCAAGAAAAAAAAGAGCAAAAGCAATATCAAGAAGAGGTAGAAAAGTATCATAAAGAGCGAAAAAAAGGGGATCAATATGAAAGCTTTAAACAGCTTATCCGACATGAAAGAGAAGGCTATGAAATAGAATTTCACGAAAAGGGTGGAAGTGATTTACTCGTATTTTCTCCTCATGGAGGGGAAATTGAACCAGGAACAAGTGAAATTGTAGAAGCATTTCAAGAAAAGTACTCTACGTATTTGTTTGAAGGAACAAAACAAGACAATAATCGTGATTTGCATATTACAAGCACAAAGTTTGATGAACCGATATTGGTTCAAATGATTAAAACGTATCCCTTCTCCATTTCCATCCACGGCTATAAAAGTGATAAAAGACACACGCTAGTTGGCGGGACAAACGAAAAAATGCAAAGAGCAGTTGTTCGAGAATTAAAGGATCGAGGATTTTCTGCAGAAATGGTGCAAGAAGGCGAACGGCTTTCAGGAACAGATCCCAAAAATATTAATAATCGAAATGCGAGTGGTGAAAGTGTTCAGCTAGAAATTAGTACGGCGCAGAGAGAAGCCTTTTTTGACAATTTTGATACGAGAAAAGGAAAGAAAAAAGCATTCAGACGTTATATCAGTGCTTTAAAAGAAGTATTAAGAGAATTTGACCCATCTTCGTAGAAAAACCGTTTTGATGGGCAAAAGTACTCTATTTAAACTTGGTAAAAAAGATAGAAATATGCGAAATAGACATAAATTATGTAATAACTTACAATTTGCCTTAAAAACATAAATTATGTAAAATGATAGTTATCAGTTTGATATGATAGAATGGGGCTGAAGTGGATGGCACACAAAATACCATCTTCCGAAGTAGGTGTAAAGATCAATCAATGGTACACGCATATTTGCAAATTTGAAGTCGAACAAGCAAACGATATGAAGCGCCTTGTTGAAGAAGAAATTCATGAGATGGAAGAGGATCAAGATTTACTTCTATACTATTCTCTAATGGATTTTCGCCATCAAATGATGCTTCAGCATTTAACGCCAGTCCATGCAGGGAGTGAAACGCTTCAAGCCGTGTCTTTTCCGAAAGAAATGGAAGATGGAGAAGATGAGATGACAGGCTTGCTCGGCTATTACTTTCATTTTTTCCATGGAATGTATGCGTTTATCCAGCGCCGGTATATCGAGGCTATTTCCTATTACAAGCATGCGGAACATCAACTGATCTTAGTGACAGATGAGATTGAAAAAGCGGAATTTTACTATAAAATCGCTGAAGTATACTATCATATGAAACAAACTTATTTCTCCATGCATTATGCTAAAAAGGCGAGAGACATTTATAAGAAACATCAGCTTTATGGAAAAAGAAGCATTCAATGTGATTTTGTCATGGCAGGTAATTGGATTGATGTGAGTCAGCACCAAAAAGCGCTTCCTTATTTAGAAAAAGCGTTAAAGGTCTGTGAAGCGATGGAACGGCAAGAATGCACATCTTATTTTAAAGCGATGGCTCTTAATAACTTAGGTGCTTGTCATTATAGTATGGGAACGTATCATACAGCGACTGTCTTTTTTGAACAAGCCATTTCCCTTTATCAAAAAGATCAAGCATCCACGATGATCAAATCATTATTTTCACTTGCCCTTACTTGTTTTAAACTCGGAGATATCCAGCGGGCGGGCGAGGCTATACGTAAAGGAATGAACGAGGCTTGTTTATTGGAAGATGAAATTTATCAGTTGAAATTCCAATTTTTGCAGGCGCTTTATATAGAAAAAGACAGCTGTGAGCAATTAAGGTCGGCCCTTTTTGGTCTGCGAAGCAAAAAAATGTTTGCTGATTTAGAGGAATTAGCACTTGATGCGGCTAATTATTATAAGGAACGCGACATGTACAAGGAATCTTCCACTTTTTTTGAGATTGTGATCGAAGCGCGTACGCACATTCAAAAAGGAGATGAGATGTATGAGAACGAAGCATAACATGTCAGCTGCTCAAGTAGATGAAAGACTTCACACGTAATAACAGACAAACAACACCCTTTACGAATCAACGTAAAGGGCTTTTTTAATTTATTCTTTGATGGCTTTTTCTGCGTCAATGGCACCTGCTCCGTAAATCATCGGGTCATCTCCAGACCACTTGCTTGTATTTTCTTTTAACAGGGTTTTGACATCATCGGGCGTTAAATCTGGTGAATGCTCTAAAAGAAGAGCGCAAATACCAGCACAAATCGGTGTTGCCATAGATGTGCCAGATAACGTCGTGTAATCGTCATCGACTCTGCTTGATTTATCGAGTTTATCTAGAAAGGACCTTGGTGATCTGAGAGAGACGATGTTTACTCCTGGTGCGAGAATATCAGGCTTTGTTTCACCATAAACAGTAGGGCCTCTGCTCGAAAATGGTGCCACGATATCATCGTTTGATTCTGGTGTATTCCGGTCATCAAAAGCGCCAACGGTAATAACTTTTTGACTGACGGCAGGGCTCGCAATCGTTTGGCTGTTAGGACCAGAGTTTCCGGCAGCGACGCATACAACAATGCCTTGATCCCAAGCAGCATTGACAGCGCGCACCATCGGATCGTCTTGTTCGTCATCATAACGCTGGGCCTCTCCGCCTAGTGACATACTCATAATATGAATCGGATCATCAGGGTGATCTTCATTGAACTGGATGCACCATTCAACCCCTTCTATAATAGTAGAAAGTGATCCAGCCCCTTGTTTATTTAACACTTTCACGCCAATTAAATTAGCTTTTGGAGCAGGTCCTTTGTACAAGCCATCTGAGGCAGCTCCGTCTCCAGCTACATCTCCAGCGCAGTGAGTGCCATGCCCGTTATCATCATAAGGCTTTGTTTTTTGCTTGACTAAATCCACAAAATCGCGAATTCTTCCTTCTAGATCTTCATGCGGATAAATCCCTGTGTCAATGACAGCGACCGTAATACCTTCCCCTGTTAAGGTTGTACCGTTTCGGATGACTTCATCAGTATGACTTGCTTGTGTGGCCACATCCAGAAGTGCATGAACTTTCCTGTCTAAATAAATTTTACGAATATGCTCACCATTCGCTAACAGCTCCTCTAAAGCATCCGGTGTTAGGTCAGCAGCGCAGCAGTCGATATGTGAAAAGTGCCGTTTAATTTTTGTTTTTCTATTTTTTTTCATGAACTGTTTTGCGCTTTGAATACCTGCTTCGACCGCACCTTCCTTAAATTCAATGATCACACGAAGCTTCTTTCTCTTCTTTAATCTTCCTTCCAAGAAACGATGAAGAAAGCATGGCGTCCATTTAAAAGGTTTATAAAGGTGAAGGACGGTTTCTCTTAAAGGCTGATCCAGTTTACTAGCATGTGTTCTGACCATTTGCACCATAGAAAATCCAAACATGTAATGCCCTCCATTCTAGCTATCCATTCTTGTACACTATTACGTTATGAGAATGAGAGCTGCTTGGTTCGGATTCATGCCCCTCCTTTTCTTCATATTGGCGGCTGACTGATTTCTCTTTAAAAAGAAAAGCGCTTACATTTTGTAAAATAATAGAAAAAGGTGAAAAACATGTAGAATCTGCCGATGATAGGTGGGAGAGTTCTTCAAAGAGAACCGGTGAAACAATCGATTTTGCAGAAAAAAGGGGGGATAAACAGGGTCAATGCTCATACAAATGTGACTTGTCACAGAGGAAAAAAATCAAATCCATATAAATACAAGCCGAATTAAAGAAAACAGACTGGATAGAACTAGGCCATTTTAAACATAACTTCATTTGTCTGTCATACTATTCTAACTCTGTTTTCAAAGAGGAGAGGCGTTTCTGTGTATATAAATGCAATTATCTTATTTTTGAGGAATCTCATGATCTAGAGTGTTATGATCAAATTTGAAGAGAAAAAGTGGAAAAAATGAAAAGAAATGATGATTCAATATAAATCATAGAAACGGCTTAGAAATCTGTTAAAGGAGAACGGGAATGAAGAAGTTTTTTGCTTTGCTTCTCCTGCTTGCGATCGGATGGGGCGTTTATTATACAATGCAAGCACAGGAACATGATGAGCCAGTGTCATCAGGTGGGGAAGACGAAAGCGGTTCAAATGATATTTATCGCAATTTTAAAGAACTGGAAGAAAACGAATCAACAAGCAGCTATCAGATTACAGCCAACCCAGTGCCTGGAAGCCGTCTTCTAGTGATGTCACCCCATGGCGGGAGGATTGAAGGCGGCGTGAGCGAGATCGTCCATTTTTTCGATAATGATTTCTCTACGTATCTGTTTGAAGGCTTAAGAGAGAATGCGTCAGAACTTCATATTACAAGCACAAACTTTGATGAGCCAGTCGGCGTCGCGCAGGCAAAAGCACACGATTATATCTTAGCAGTTCATGGATACAAAGGTGAGGAAGGAATTGACCATACTCTCGTTGGCGGAACAGATTACGACCGTGCAGAAAAAATTGTGAACTCATTAGAGCGGAACGGATTTTCTGCTGAACTGGCTGTCGCACACGCAACCCTGAGCGGAACAAGCAATCATAATATTAATAATCTTACAAAAACAGGGCAAAGTGTACAGCTAGAGATTAGTAGAAGTCAGCGTGAAGCTTTATTTGACAGTTTTGACTTTCGGCGGCGGTCGAGTACAAAAAACGAGACGTTCTACCGGTATGTCAGGGCGATTCGGACAGTGCTGGATGAGGAATATACATAAAGATGGTGCACATGTTAAGACAAGCAGCGTGAATTCTTGTTACACTATAAAAAGTATAACAAAAGGAGAGACGAATATGGCGCGTCATCATTTTCATCTTCAGGCGAGCTGGCCTGGTCTGCGTAACGATGTGGGTACAATCTCATGTGAACAGTTAAAAACGAAGATTTCAATTCCAAAAGAAATGGACGGTCCCGGCATTGGAACAAATCCAGATGAGATGCTCTTAGGTGCAGCGGCTACGTGTTATATTATTACACTTGCCGCTATGATGGAGCGGAGCCAATTAGAGAAAGAGGATCTAACGATGAGTTCTGAGGCTGTCGTAGATGTGACCAATGGTGTGTTTACATATGAAAAAATCATTCACCGGCCTGTCATCATCCTCAAACAATCCGCTTCCCCGCAAGATATTGAGCTGGCCCGCAAGCTCGCGCATAAAGCCGAAAGCTCATGTATGATCTCAAGAGCTGTTCAAGGAAATGTGGCCATTTCCTTAGAAGAAACCATTCAAGTTGGCGGGTAAAAACAAAAAAGTCATTTTCTCTTATTAAATGGAGAAAATGACTTTTTTTATGACGTCCATTCGGTTTGATCGATTTGTTCTTTGTTTTCTTCCTTTTGTTTTTTGGACAGGTTCAAGACAATCACGCCGCATATCACAAGTGCAAGGCCGATGAAGCCTTTTATGTGAATGGTTTCGTTAAACAGCACGAGTCCGATAAGAGCAGTGAGTGCTGTTCCAACGCCAGACCATGTCGCATAAGCAGACGAAAGTTCAATCGTTTTAAGTGCCAAACTGAGGAAGGTAAAGGCGCAGCCAAATCCGATCAGGACCCCAATACTCGGTAGCAGTTGCGAAAAACCTTGTGAAAGCTTCAGCATCGTACTGCCAAAAACCTCCGTCAAAATGGCTCCTGTTAAATAGAGCATTCCTTTCATGATCTCCCACATCCTTTATGACATATTTAAAAGTACAACCCCTGAGACAAGCATCGCCATCCCAATGACTGCTCTTTGGTTCAAGGTTTCTTTGAAAAAAAGCACGCCAAAAATAGCCGTGAGGACTGTACCAACCCCAGACCATGTTGCGTAAGACATGCTAAGCGGAATGATGTTAAGTGTCAATGACAGCATATAAAATGCAAGTGTATAGCCAGCAACAACGACAGCGCTAGGCTTAAAGCGCGTAAAGCCATTTGAGAGTTTTAACATCACGGCGCCAATGGCTTCTGAAAAAATGGCCACAGCCAGAAAAAGATATCCGAGGATCATGATCATCCCTCCTCTAATAGGTGTAAAATCCGATGAAGTAAAAGGGTTTTTTCTTCTCGATTCAGCGGTTCAAGCTGAAACATTTCTGAAAACCATATCCCATCACATGCGAGTCGAATTAGCTGACTCAATGCAGGGTCGTTTATTTCCTCAGCTGCTTTCGCTTTGAACTCCGCATAAAAATCACGCCAAGGGTTCAATAACGCTTCATCAAATGACATGGTAGCCATCATACTTGTACATAGCTGGGTCGTATTTTGATGATCAAGATCATGTAATGTGGCCAATATATAGGCACGTACATAAGGCGCTTTTTCGTGTTTGTAAGTTTCTTGATACGTTTCGAGCTGCTGACGAAAGCAAAGAATCGCGTGCTCATTCATTTTTTGGATGAGCTCTTCCTTGCTTGCAAAATGATAAAGCAGGCCGGCTTTGGTCATATGTGCATGCTCTGCCACTTGCTGAAGGGTAAGCTGGCTTAATCCTTCTTCTAAAATCGTGCGGGCAGCTGCATCAAAGATTTGCTCTTTTTTGGTTTTAGACATAAAAAAAACACCTACTTTACTGAACGGTCGGTAAAGTAAATGTTAACCCATCAAAAACGAGTGTGTCAATCGATTCATTTGATGAACAGATATTTTCACTAAAACGTCATATTTAATAATAAGGGTATGGTCCATATGGCGGATACGGCGGCGGATAAGGGTACCCATATCCATATCCTGGCGCAAGCAGAGACCCAGCAAGCAGACCTCCAGCAAAACCACCTAAAAATGGAGGTCCGAAGAATCCAGGTCTACCATAACCGAATCCAGGTCTCCCAAACCCAAAGCCCGGGCGTCCAAAACCAAAAGGTCTTCTCATGTCTTCTTGCATAAATGGCTGTGCGTCAAAATAATTCATAAAAAAAGGCTCCTCTCACATAAAATCACTGTAACTGACATCAGTGTATTCGAATGGCCTATATGTGTTTGGGTGAATGCCTAATATAAGGAGGAATGTTAAAAATGGGCCTGTATCCATCTGATTGGGCAAAATGCCCGCCGCATGCTCATGCCTATAAAGCACGAACGGATGTAACAGAGGAGCATTATCATTTAATAGAAGGCATTTCTCAGCCTGTCAATGGAAGCAATACAGATCAGCATACACATTTTTATCGCGGGATCACCTCTTTTGAGAGGGGGCATTTCCACAGATACTACGGCATCACAGGGCCTGCGATACCGAGAGTGGATGGTACGCACTATCACGAGATTGAGGAAGTCACGTTTTCTGCCTATAACGATTCTGTCCCTATTCCGTATGGAGGAGTCGTCTATAGTCCGGACGAAGAGCGGCCAACGCATACGCACCGTTTAAAAGGAAAAACATACGAAGTGGTCGGAAATGAACCACTCGGCTGGTGATAGGCCGTATATAGGAGAGAATGAGAAGTTATGCTATACTGTAGGCAGTTTGTAAAAGAGAGTGATGTTATGAAAAAAACGAAACAACCAGTGATTGTATTAGTAGGACCGACGGCTGTCGGCAAAACAAAACTGAGCATTCATATAGCCAAAGCATTTAATGGAGAAATTATCAGCGGTGATTCTATGCAGATTTATAAAGGAATGGACATTGGAACAGCTAAAATCACCCCTGAAGAAATGGATGGTGTCCCGCATCACTTAATTGATATTAAAGAGCCGGACGAATCCTTTTCTACAGCTGAATTTCAGCAGCTGGTCCGTTTGAAAATCAAAGAGATTGCCGCTAGAGGGAAAACACCCATGATTGTCGGCGGAACGGGTTTGTATATCCAATCTGTTTTATATGATTATACATTTACCGATGAGAAAAGTGATCCTGCTTTTAGAGAAGAAATGGCGCTGTTTGAACAGCAGCATGGCCCCCTTCAGCTGCACGAAAAGCTAAAGGCAGTAGACCCTGATGCTGCAAAAGCCATTCATCCGAATAATGTCCGCCGCGTGATCCGGGCGCTGGAAGTGATCCATACAACAGGTCAGAAAATGTCGGAGATGCAAAACGGTCATCAAGAAGTTCCTCTTTATGATACAGCCTTCATTGGGCTGAAAATGGATCGAGAGCTTTTGTACGAGCGCATTCACCAAAGAATTGATATGATGATAGATGAAGGCTTAATTGAGGAAGTGAGCGCACTTTATCAATCTGGCTTGAAGGATTGTCAATCGGTTCAAGCGATTGGTTATAAAGAGCTGTATGCGTATTTTCAAGGTGACTGCTCACTTGATGAAGCCACCCGGCAATTAAAGCAAAATTCACGCAGGTATGCGAAGCGTCAGTTCACGTGGTTTCGTAATAAAATGGATGTCACTTGGTTCGACATGACACCGCCTTGCCACTTTTCAGACAAAAAAGAGGAAATTTTCGCATATATAGCAGGAAAGCTTGAACTTAAAGCGAAACTGTAGTTATCAGAACCAAGGAGGACGAAACATGAAACCGATTAATATTCAGGACCAATTTTTGAATCAAATCCGTAAAGACAATACCTTTGTCACAGTATTCTTACTGAATGGCTTTCAGCTTCGCGGTCAAGTGAAAGGGTTTGACAATTTCACGGTGCTGCTTGAAACAGAAGGGAAGCAGCAGCTTATTTATAAACACGCCATTTCTACATTTGCACCTCAAAAGAATGTAAATCTAGAATTAGAATAGGATATGTTCGACCTAATAGCCCCATGCATCTGCGAATAAACCGGCCGGAACCCGCTACGTTTTTTGTCAGTGCAGAGGGGCTATTTTGCATGCCGTGAAACTTTTCTGTCTATTTTACGTATAATCCCTTATTGGATATGAAGAAAGGTGAGGGAAGCGATATGGAAAATGCAGAGCTTGAATTAAGAAGGATTAGAGTGATCCTTCTATTGATTGGGATTGTTGTCTTATTTGGATCGTGCGCCATTTCAAACATTGAATCGAGACAGGAAAGCTCGCATAACTATGCTAATCAAGATGATAATGGACATATAGAGGGCCTTTTACAATCAGCTGTTGCACTAAAAAATAATCACTTTGCTGTTGTGAAAGATGAGGAAGTACATGTGTACCGGTTTGATGAAAAAGAGGGAGAACTGACCCTCGTTAAAACGAAGTACATAGATGAATGGGACGAGGAATATGATGATGATTCTGTTGAAGAGTAAGCACGTAAATTTACAAATGAATGTGAAGTCGCTACACTATAATCATGCATCAGACATCTAGACAGAAAAGGATGAGTTCATGACACACAAAATTAAAATTAATCACTGGGAACAAACTTGTGAAGACGACTCCTGTTTCGAATATGGAACAAGCGTTTCTGTAAATGGGAAAGAATTAGTCAGAGAAGCTTCAATCGTCTCTGCGCTTGAAGCGGTGCTAAAAGAATTAGGTGTTGAAGTGGAAATTACAGAAGTGTCAGAAGATTTACAGTGCGATGCCTACAAAAAATAAAACAAAAAGTCTAGTCTACTAAGCGATTTTTTTTCGTGTTATGATAGATTTCGGTTTCAGTTGAATAGGGAGTAGAGCAGTCTATTTTTAGATCCTGTTCTGCTCTATTTATTTGAACGTACGAGTTCGGCTATGAATGTTCGGCCGGGTTGGTTGATTTTTTTCGTTTCGAACATCTATATGTTGTGTTTTGAAAAAACATAGTATACTATATATAGTGAATAACGAAATGATCAACAATACTAAAAACTAGGTCGTGATGGAATTGATTCAAATCGTATTTGATTCAAAAACAGGAAATGTTCAACGCTTTTTGGACAAGACCCCTTTTACAGACAAACGAAAATTGACTGGAGAAGAGTTTTTGGATACGCCGTTTATTCTCGTCACCTTTACGACAGGATTTGGACAAGTCCCTAGTACCACTCAATCCTTTTTAGAGAAAAATGCTCACCTTTTACTAGGTGTAGCGGTGAGTGGAAACAAAGTGTGGGGAGATAATTTTGCCAAAAGCGCCGATACGATTTCTAAACAATATCAAGTTCCTATTTTGCACACCTTTGAACTAAGCGGAACAAAAAGGGATGTTGAATTGTTTACACAGGAGGTAGAAAGAATTGTCACAAAATCAGGTTCCAAAGTGGATACAATTAAATAACGAGATTATGATTCAAAAAGAAGGAAAGTTTCAGTTTGATAAGGACAAAGAAGCTGTACATAGTTATTTCGTAGATTATATTAATCAAAACACGGTCTTCTTTCACAACTTAGAAGAGAAGATTGATTACTTAATAGAAAACGACTACTATGAGGAAGAATTTTTAAGACAATACAGCATGGCAGATATTAAAGAAGTATTCGAAGCTGCATATGCGAAGAAATTTAGATTCCCATCATTCATGAGTGCGTTTAAGTTTTACAACGACTATGCACTGAAAACAAATGATAAAAAGAAAATCCTTGAACGCTATGAAGACCGCATTTCAGTTGTAGCGCTTTTCTTTGCGGGCGGAGATAAAGAAAAAGCACTTGAGTTTGTAGAACTGATGATCAATCAGGAGTACCAGCCAAGTACACCAACATTCTTAAACGCTGGACGTAAAAGACGCGGTGAGCTTGTGAGCTGTTTCTTGCTTGAAGTGAATGACTCATTAAACGATATTTCAAGAGCGATTGATATTTCAATGCAGCTTTCAAAACTAGGCGGCGGCGTCAGTTTGAACCTGTCAAAACTTCGTGCAAAAGGCGAAGCGATCAAAGATGTTGAAAACGCGACAAAAGGTGTCGTCGGCGTGATGAAGCTTCTTGATAATGCATTCAGATATGCAGATCAAATGGGACAAAGACAAGGATCAGGCAGTGCCTACCTCAATATTTTCCACAGAGATATCAATGATTTCTTAGATACAAAAAAAATCTCTGCTGATGAAGATGTTCGTGTGAAAACATTGTCCATCGGTGTCGTCATCCCGGACAAATTTATCGAGCTGGCAAGAGAAGATAAAACAGCTTACACCTTCTATCCGCACACAGTCTATAAAGAATATGGACAGCATCTTGATGAGATGGACATGGAAGAAATGTATGATGAGCTTGTAGAAAACCCGGAAATCAAAAAAGAAAAAGTCAATCCGAGAAAGCTTCTTGAAAAATTGGCTGTTCTTCGCTCAGAATCAGGCTATCCATATATCATGTTCCAAGATAATGTGAATAGAGAGCATGCATTAAACCATATTTCACGAGTGAAATTCTCAAACCTTTGCTCAGAAGTGCTTCAGGCTTCAGAGGTCTCTTCTTACACGGACTATGATCAAGAAGATGAAATCGGTCTTGATATTTCTTGTAATCTTGGTTCATTAAATATCATGAATGTCATGAAAAACAAATCGATCGAAAAAACGGTCAAACTTGCAACAGACTCACTAACACTTGTGTCTGAAACAACAGACATTCGCAATGCACCGGCTGTTCGAAAAGCGAACAAAGCGATGAAATCAATCGGACTTGGCGCGATGAACCTTCACGGGTATTTGGCTCAAAACCAAATTGCCTATGAAAGTGAAGAAGCAAGAGATTTCGCGAATACGTTCTTTATGATGGTGAACTATTATTCAATTAAACGCTCAAGTGAGCTTGCAAAAGAAAAAGGAGAAACATTCCATCGTTATGAAGGCTCTGGCTATGCAACGGGTGAGTACTTCAATAAATACGTGGAGAATGATTTCACACCAAAAACAGAAAAAGCAACAGCACTATTTGAAGGCATGCACATTCCAACAAAAGAAGACTGGGCAGCACTCAAAGACTTTGTAGCGGAAAATGGCATGTACCATAGCTACCGCTTATGTATTGCACCAACAGGTTCCATTTCTTATGTGCAATCGGCCACAGCCTCTGTTATGCCAATTATGGAACGTATCGAAGAAAGAACATACGGCAACAGCAAAACCTATTACCCAATGCCAGGTCTTTCAGCGCAGAACTGGTTCTTCTATAAAGAAGCGTACGATATGGACATGTTTAAAGTGGTCGATATGATCGCAACGATTCAGCAGCACGTCGATCAAGGAATCAGCTTTACACTATTCCTGAAAGATACGATGACAACGCGTGACTTAAACCGTATCGATCTGTATGCACACCATAAAGGCATTAAGACACTTTATTATGCAAGAACGAAGGATACAGGGCAGGAAGGCTGTCTTTCTTGTGTTGTTTGATTAAAGGAGAGTTTAACGTGACAAAAATTTATGATGCAGCCAACTGGTCAAAACACGAAGACGATTTTACACAAATGTTTTACAACCAAAATGTGAAGCAGTTCTGGCTTCCTGAAGAGATTTCCTTAAACGGGGATCTCTTAACATGGAAATATTTAGGTGAAAAAGAGCGAGATACGTACATGAAGGTACTTGCTGGCCTGACTTTACTTGATACAGAACAAGGAAATACAGGGATGCCGATTGTGGCTGAACATGTAGACGGCCATCAGCGTAAAGCTGTATTAAACTTTATGGCGATGATGGAAAATGCGGTACATGCAAAATCATACTCAAATATCTTCATGACCCTCGCACCAACTGAAACGATCAGTGAAGTGTTTGAATGGGTCAAGAAAAATAAATTCTTGCAAAAGAAAGCAGATATGATTGTCAGTTTATACCGTTCGATTCAAAAGGACGATCCGATTTCCCTCTTTAAAGCAATGGTTGCTTCTGTTTATTTAGAAAGCTTCCTATTTTACAGTGGTTTTTACTACCCGCTTTATTTCTATGGACAAGGAAAGCTCATGCAAAGTGGTGAAATCATCAACTTGATTTTGCGTGATGAAGCGATTCACGGTGTGTACGTTGGATTATTAGCGCAAGAAATTTACAACAAACAAACACCTGAAGTGCAAAAAGAGCTCTATGATTTCTCGATTGACCTCTTGAACGAGCTTTATGAAAATGAACTTCATTACACGGAAGATATATATGACCAAGTCAATTTATCACATGATGTGAAAAAGTTCATTCGTTACAATGCCAATAAAGCGTTAATGAACCTTGGATTTGCCCCTTACTTTGAAGAAGAAGAGATCAACCCAATTGTATTGAACGGACTCAATACAAAAACAAAGTCACATGACTTCTTCTCAATGAAAGGGAACGGCTACAAAAAAGCAACTGTAGAGCCGTTAAAAGATGATGACTTCTTCTTTGGAGATGAATCATAAGTAAGGCGTAAAAGTCAAAACGCATCACTCGTTTTGGCTTTTTGCCATTTCATACAATGCGTTACATACTGGAGGTTACCGAGCATGGGAAAGATGGATGAAATCATACTAGTTGCACCGCGCACACGCGTGTTCCAAAACGAAACGCTTGCGTTTAATGGTGTGAATAGTGAAGAGAAAACAATCAACACCATTATGAAAAAAATCGAAGAGCACTTCGAACAGATGCGCAGAGGCGATGCGGAAGAAAATCCTGACTTCAAGCAGCCGATTCCTTATGTCGTGATTATGCGTGAGGACGAAGTGTATGTATATGAAAGGCTTCAAGGCGGGGGAGAGACTCGATTGCATCATATGTTGTCTCTTGGCTTTGGTGGTCACATGAATTTCATCGAAGGGAAAAACTTTGCTGAAATTCTAAAAGAAAATACGGATCGTGAGCTGGACGAGGAACTTTCTATTCAAGAAGAAGACAAACTTGAGATGAAAACCCTTGGTTTAATTAATGATGATGACAACAGTGTCGGCCGTGTGCACATTGGCCTGTTATCAGCGCTTGAATTAGCGCCGGGTGCTCATGTAGAAGTGAAAGAAACAGATCAAATCTCAGGAAAATGGATGAAAGCATCCGATTTGAAAAAGCCCGAATACTTCGATCGACTTGAAACGTGGTCTCAATTTGTCGTGAACATTTTAGCATAAATGAATCAATAACAAACCGGCTCAGCAGCAGACTTGAGCCGGTTTGTTTCGTTATAATAGCTTCAGCTTATTGGAAAACGAATGCGTCGTGACCGGCCTGCTTTAATCTTGCGACGAGCTCATCCGCATTTTGCTTTGTGCGGAAAGCCCCAGCTTGCACTCGGAACATACCTCCCTCTAATACAACGAAGGCGTCAAAGCCTTTTGATTTTAGCGTGGCTGCTAATTCATCTGCATTGGCTTTCACCTTGAAAGCTCCAGCCTGTACTTTATAAAGATTACTAGCTTTTTTTTTCAGCTGAAAGGCTTTCTCTAATCCAGTGGCATGAGCGCGAGCGATGCCTTGAAGGAAGGTCGCATTGCGGAGCTTATTGGCATCAGCTGTCGTATCGATGAAACCATTCTCTGTTAAAATAGCGGGCATAGAAGTTTCTCGAAGAACGTGGAAGTTCGCTGTTTTCTTGCCGCGGTTGGCAAAATCCACCGAGCGAACAATTTCATCATGAAGGGCATTGCGATACGTGGTGGTCGGTGCTGAAACGCCAGGATACACAAAGCTTTCAAAACCTGTGCCCCCGCCTGCATTAATATGAATAGACACGAAATAGTCAGCTCCCCAGCTGTTTGCCGCATTTGTACGCTGGGCCAAAGTGACGGACTGGTCAATTGAACGACTTAAGCGGACAGAAACGTCATCATAATCACTAATCAACATATCTCTCAGTAAAATCGCGATTTGCAGTGTTATATTTTTCTCCAAAAGTCCATTTGCAGCAGCTCCAGAATCTGTTCCTCCGTGGCCAGGATCAATAAAAATTTTCACCATCTATTCATCACCTCGTCTTTATTTTATGAGAAAATAGAAGAATTGCCTGTACAATATGCGGAAATCATTGAGACTCTTTTCTGCACAATTTGTGATGAGAAAGCTACATTTTTCTAAGAAAAAACAAATTGTTGGTTTGTCCGCCTAAATTGGATGAATACAATGGAAATAGCACATCATTTCCTGGGAAACCGCAGAAATCCCTACAATATTCGGTATCTCGGGTCATTTTGACAGCAAACTTGGGCTTAAGCGGGCGATTGTCACGATTACAGCTCCACCCGAATAGAATAAAGAGAGAAGAGCGAGAGGTGAATACGTTGGAGCGAGCTGTCACATATAAAAACAACGGCCAAATCAATATTATACTTAACGGACAAAAGCAAGTATTGGTTGATGCAGATTCAGAGGCAGAATACTTAGAAGCCTTGCAGAAAAATGAGGCAAAGCACAGCATCTTACGGGAAATAGAGCGTGAAATGAACAGCCTTGTCGGTATGGATGAAATGAAACGAAACATAAAAGAGATTTATGCTTGGATCTTTGTCAATCAAAAAAGGCAGGAACAAGGGTTAAAGGTAGGCAAACAAGCGCTTCATATGATGTTCAAAGGGAATCCAGGCACAGGGAAAACAACGGTTGCAAGACTTGTCGGGAAGCTTTTCTTTGAAATGAATGTCCTTTCAAAGGGTCACTTAATTGAAGCGGAACGCGGAGATCTAGTCGGTGAGTACATCGGTCATACTGCTCAAAAAACAAGAGACTTAATTAAAAAATCACTAGGCGGCATTTTGTTCATCGACGAAGCTTATTCTCTTGCCCGCGGAGGCGAAAAGGATTTTGGGAAAGAAGCGATTGATACCCTAGTAAAACATATGGAGGACAAACAGCATGAATTCATTCTCATTCTTGCTGGCTACTCTAAGGAAATGGATCATTTTCTATCATTAAACCCCGGCCTGCAATCAAGATTTCCAATCAATATCAGCTTTCCTGATTATACCGTCGATCAGCTCATGGACATTGCCAAACGAATGATGGCTGACAGAGAATATATATTTACCCAAGAAGCTGAATGGAAGCTGCGAGATTACTTAATGCACATTAAAAGCACCACGAGTCCTGCAAAATTCAGTAACGGCCGCTTTGTGCGAAACACGATTGAAAAGGCCATTCGAACCCAAGCGATGAGACTCCTGCTTGTGGATCATTATGATAAAAAAGATTTGCTCACGATTAAAAGTCACGATCTGCAAATGAAAGAGGATACGCCTTCTTAAAATGGCGTATCCTTTTTATAAAGAGATACTAAAATAAACCATCCGAATAGTGGTATACGTGTGATGTGTTTGGTATGATGGTACTACTGAAAACTTAAGTACAGAAAGGAAACAACTGACGTTGAATGAACATGAAATGACAGAAAAAGCGATCCTTGTCGGCTGTCAATTGCCGCATGTCACGGATGAACGCTTTCAATACTCAATGGAAGAATTAGCTTCCTTAACCAAAACAGCTGGCGGTGAAGCTGTCAGCGTGATGACGCAAAAGAGAAATAGACAAGACAGCGCAACATATATCGGTAAAGGCAAAGTAGAAGAGCTTGAAGTGCTTTGCGAGGAATTCGAATGTGATGTCATTATTTTTAACGATGAACTGTCTCCAAGTCAGCTGAAAGCTTTGGCAACTGCCTTAGATGTGAAAATTATTGATCGTACACAATTGATTTTAGACATCTTTGCAAAAAGGGCTCGTACAAGAGAGGGGAAGCTGCAAATAGAGCTTGCCCAGCTTCAGTATGCCTTGCCAAGACTAAGCGGACAAGGGATCAGCCTCTCAAGACAAGGAGGCGGAATTGGCGCAAGAGGTCCAGGTGAAACAAAACTTGAAACAGATAGACGCCATATTCGAAACCGTATTCACGAAATTAATGGGCAATTATCTACAGTCAAAGAACACCGTACAAGATACCGGGAACGCCGGAAGAAAAATGGGGTGTTCCAAATTGCCATTGTCGGATATACGAATGCTGGAAAATCTACTTTGTTTAATCAATTAACAGAAGCAGATAGTCATGAAGAGGATCTGCTGTTTGCGACACTTGATCCAATGACACGTAAGATGACATTAGCATCTGGCTACAGTGTGCTGATTTCAGATACTGTTGGCTTTATCCAAGACCTTCCAACAACACTGATTGCGGCATTTCGTTCCACTCTTGAAGAAGTGAAGGAAGCTGATTATTTGCTTCACGTCATCGATTCTTCTAATGAGGATTACGAAGGTCACGAACGGACGGTTCATGAGCTTTTAGAGGAATTAGAAGCAGATCGTATTCCGATGCTGACGGTTTATAACAAAGAAGATCAAATCAGACCAGATTTCATCCCATCTTCAAAGCATCGTCATCTGTTAATCAGTGCGAGACGCGAAGAAGATGTGAAACGGTTAAAAGCGGATATCATGGCTGAACTGAAAAAAACCTTTTTAAAGCCATATCATGTGAAGATTCCAGCGTATGAAGGAAAGCTCATCTCCGCATTAAAATCAGAAACGCTCGTGGAATCACTAGAATTTCAAAAAGAAGCAGAACTTTATGACATCACCGGGTTTAGTGGTGAGGAGCAGACCATTTTAGGTCAAATCAAGAAGTATATGTTGTAAGAAAGGAATTAAATCAAGATGTTTCATACATTAAAACACGGCAGTATTTTAGAAAAAGTAGCAGCAGAAACAGAACAAGACATTTTACACGTGCATCAGCAAATTGATCAAAAGAGCGAACAAAATGAGTGGCGGGTGCTTGAAAGCTACCGAAAGCATAAAGTCAGTGACTCTCACTTTAACCCGACAACTGGATATGGCTATGATGATATGGGAAGAGACACGTTAGAAAAGATCTACGCAGATGTCTTCGGAGGAGAAAGCGGCCTTGTGCGTCCGCAGATCATTTCCGGCACACATGCGATTTCCATTGCGTTATTTGGTGTGCTGAGACCTGGCGATGAATTGATCTATATGACAGGAAAACCATACGATACGCTAGAAGAAATTGTAGGGATCCGCGGCAAAGAAGGGACAGGCTCATTAAAAGATTTCCAGATTGATTACAAGGCCATTGATTTAAGGCAAGATGGATCCGTCGATTATGACAAAGTAAAAGAGTCGATCTCCTCGAAAACAAAAGTCATCGGCATTCAGCGTTCGAAAGGCTATGCTTCAAGACCCTCCTTTACAATAGAAGAAATCGAGCAAATGATTTCATTTGTAAAAGAGATCAATGAAGAAATCATTGTGTTTGTGGACAACTGTTATGGTGAATTTACTGAATTACAAGAGCCATGTCATGTGGGAGCGGATCTTATGGCAGGTTCCCTTATTAAAAATCCAGGCGGTGGGCTTGCCAAAACAGGCGGCTACATCGTTGGAAAAGAAAAATGGGTAGAAGCTTGCTCTTATCGAATGACATCTCCGGGCATCGGCAGTGAAGCGGGTGCCTCGCTGTATTCGCTTCAGGAAATGTATCAAGGATTTTTCTTAGCACCGCATGTTGTGGGGCAAAGCTTAAAGGGTGCAGTGTTCACGGCTCGTTTTCTTGAGAAGCTCGGATTCCAAACTTACCCAGCGTGGAATGCGAAAAGAACGGATTTGATTCAATCCGTCGAATTTGGCGATCCTAAAAAGATGATTGCATTCTGCCAGGCGATTCAATATGCATCTCCGATCAACAGTCACGTCACACCGCATGCGAGCTATATGCCGGGCTACGAGGATGATGTCATCATGGCAGCGGGCACCTTCGTCCAAGGAGCTAGCATCGAATTGTCAGCCGATGGACCGATCAGACCGCCTTATACAGCCTACGTTCAAGGCGGACTCACGTATGCCCATGTGAAAAATGCGATTTGCAGTGCTGTAGATGCCTTATTGGAACAAGGTTTTATCGACATACCTGCTCAATAAAAAATCCATGTTAATATTCCTAACATAGTGTTGACACATAATATAACATGACATATAATAAATTTAAGCAAAGAGGAGGAGACAGTTGAGATGAGTGATAACATTCGCCGCTCAATGCCTTTATTCCCAATTGGGATTGTCATGCAGCTAACAGAATTATCTGCAAGGCAAATTCGCTATTATGAGGAAAATGGGTTAGTATTTCCAGCAAGAAGTGATGGGAATCGCCGATTATTTTCTTTCCATGATGTTGATAAATTACTAGAAATTAAAAACCTCATCGAACAAGGTGTAAACATGGCAGGAATCAAAAAACTTTTTGCCAAAGCTGAGGCAGAAAATCCAGCGTCTGACACAAAGACCGAGGAGAAAACCACAGCCAAGCACAACTTGACAGATGATGAACTCAGGAAGCTACTGAAGAAGGAACTCATTCAGGCTGGACGTTTCCAACAAGGAACGACCTTTAGGCAGGGGGATATGTCAAGGTTCTTCCGTTAACGAATTAGCAAAAGCATTGCTATACAATTTTACCTTTTGTAGGGGAGGAGTTTTACGAAATGGCAAAATACACAAGAGAAGATATCGTAAAATTAGTAAATGAGGAAAACGTAAAGTACATTCGTCTGCAATTTACAGACATTCTCGGAACGATTAAAAATGTTGAAATTCCTGTGAGCCAGTTAGAAAAAGCTCTCGATAACAAATGTATGTTTGACGGTTCATCTATTGAAGGCTTCGTACGTATTGAAGAATCAGATATGTATCTATACCCAGATCTCAACACATTTGTTATTTTCCCTTGGACAGCAGAAAAAGGTAAAGTTGCACGCTTTATTTGTGACATTTACAAGCCGGACGGGACGCCATTTGATGGAGACCCACGTAATAACTTAAAGCGTGTCTTAAAGGAAATGGAAGAACTAGGATTTAGTGATTTCAACCTTGGACCTGAGCCAGAATTCTTCTTATTTAAATTAGATGAAAAAGGCGAGCCAACGCTTGAACTAAACGATAAAGGTGGATACTTTGACCTTGCACCAACAGATCTAGGCGAAAACTGCCGCCGTGATATCGTGCTTGAGCTTGAAGAAATGGGCTTTGAAATTGAAGCATCTCACCACGAAGTAGCACCTGGACAGCATGAAATTGATTTCAAATATGCTGGCGCTATCCGTTCTTGTGATGACATTCAAACGTTCAAACTCGTTGTCAAAACGATTGCGAGAAAGCACGGTCTTCATGCGACATTCATGCCAAAACCATTGTTCGGTGTAAACGGTTCTGGTATGCACTGTAACCTATCATTATTCAAAAATGGCAAAAACGCATTCTTTGATGAAAAAGCAGATTTACAATTAAGCGAGACTGCTAGACACTTTATCGCAGGTATCGTCAAGCACGCAACAAGCTTTACAGCGGTCACAAACCCAACGGTTAACTCTTACAAGCGTCTTGTACCTGGTTATGAAGCACCTTGCTACGTGGCATGGAGTGCACAAAACCGCAGCCCATTGATCCGTATCCCTGCATCACGCGGCATTAGTACACGTGTAGAAGTGCGCAGCGTAGACCCATCTGCAAACCCATACCTTGCACTAAGCGTATTACTTGCAGCAGGTCTTGACGGAATCAAAAATAAACTAGACGCACCAGCACCAATCGACAGAAACATTTATGTCATGGACAAAGAAGAGCGCCTTGAAAACGGCATCTCTGACCTACCTGCAACACTTGCAGAAGCACTTGAGCTGCTGAAATCAAACGAAGTCATGATCAACGCACTAGGCGATCACCTATTCGAACACTTCATCGAATCAAAAGAAATCGAATGGGATATGTTCCGCACCCAAGTACACCCATGGGAACGCGATCAGTATATGTCTCAGTATTAATAGAGAAAACCCCTTGGAACCACTGGTTTCAGGGGGTTTTTTGTTTTTGTGGGTGTTTCTTATATTTTAAAATAAAACAGGCATCACCCACAATTCACCCACAAAAAAATGATGAAAAAATCACTCCATGATCTTGGAGATATACTCTTCATATTTATTCATTTAATCCTGTAAATTTTTTGATGATATGAGATAAATATCAGATGTTACCCGAATGCTTCTTCACCAGGTTTTCTTTGGAAATAGTGATTTATTTATGTTTCGATTCTTCAAATCAATATCTTTTCTTTGAAGGGCAGCAGAGAAAGAGAATCTAGGGAATTTTGAGTTAGAAAATGTAAATGATAGTTTCCTTGAAATTAAACTTCATGATGCTGAATTTTACTCAAACAGAGACGGTCAACCTATAATTTATGTAGCTACTGCAGTAAGCTTGCCTGTCCAATCAAAAAATAGCAAAGAACCCTTACTGAAGTAGGTAAGGGGTAGCTGGTTATATAATAAGTGTTGGTTTTTTATATGCTGTAGGTTGTCCAAGTTGCTTGCCTTTTCCATAAAATGAACAGAAAGTTCTAAGTTGTCTAACACAGTGAAATAGAACAATATCAGAAATAAGGAAAAAGGTCACTTATTTAGGTACTATATTATAAATTTTTTCTTGAAAAATATTGAGCGACATTTAAACATCTTTGTTAGCAAAAAGCGTAAGAGCTGTTTGAATAAAGGCATCTGTTGCTTTTGATATATCTTTCATATCTAGCACTGCTATATTGATATCTCTGAACGTATCTGGTTTTAATTCACGAAAAACGACTTGGTCTGGCAGCGACCAAATATTTTTTTTAGTTGTAATGGTTATTCCTAACCCTTCTTGTATCATACTTAATCCTGTCTCTATATACTCCATTTCAAACCGAACTTTAGGAGTCAAGTTATACTTTTTAAATAAATCATGAACCTGTACCTCATAACCCCCTTTTCCCATTAGTATATCTTCACCTTGTAAGTCGGGAATACCTATTGTTTCTTTCTGATATAAAGGATGGCTTGAATGCATAAGTACAATCAGTTGATCTTTCATTAAATGTACGGTATCAAAATCTTTATCAGGAGGAATAATAATGCCTACATCAATGCATTTAGAACGTAACCACTCTTTAACTTGACCTACACTCCCTTCTGAAAGTTTGATTTCTAGGCCGGGATATTGATTCTCCATTGCACGTATGATTTTAGGAACAAATCTAGTACAAGCAGTTCGGTAGGCTCCAATGTGTAACTTCCCAATCTCTAATCCTTGTTCAGCTGCAACTAATTCATCTACTTTTTGTAATTCACTCAGAATCTTTCTGAAAATAACTAATATACGCTCCCCTACATCTGTGAAAAACAACCCATTTTTCTTATCTCTTTCAATTAACTTTGTTCCTAGTTGCGATTCAATTGTTGCTACGGCTCGACTTACCGCAGGCTGTGTCATGTGTAATTCCTCACCGGCTTTTGTAAAACTTCCTGTTTCAGAAATTTGGACAATCAGTTGAATTTGTGATCTATTCATAGCTTTTTTGATATCTCCTATATGATTAATATGCATTTTAATTGTATTGAAACTTAATGTACCATAAAAGAAAATAGAACTTCAAGATTTAATCCGAGACAATAAGTGAGGTTAATTATCCTATGTATGCTTCATCATGCGCCCGAAAAGATTCCTAGTTTTTGACCAATGACTTCAATCTTAAAAAGGAGAGAAGGACGATGAGTACTAGTGAAAAAAGAAGAGCGGGATTTTGTTCGCAATGCGTTTCAAAATGTGGAGTTATATCCATTACAGAAAATGATCAGTTAGTAAAGGTGCTCCCGGATAAAAATCATCCGAATGGGGGAATCTGTCCAAAAGGAGCAGCAGCACCTCAAATCGTCAATCATCCTGATCGTATCCTTGTTCCTTTAAAGAGAACTAACCCAAAGGGACAAGACCCGATATGGGAAAAAATCACATGGGAAAAAGCCATCCAAACCATTGCAGATAAACTAAAACAGATTCGTTCTGAAACAGGGGCAGAAACTGTTTCTTACACTTTTCCAACGATTGGTGCAAGCGGAAGCTTTAGCTGGGGGCCATATTTGCAGCGCTTGATGAATCTATACGGCACCCCCAACTATATTTCTCATACCAATGTCTGCCAGTGGGCAAGGGACGAGGGGTCAAAATACACATATGGTGTTGGATTGCCTCAACCCGACTTTGAACATGCTAGCTTGATATTGATATGGGGACACAATCCAGCAGATACGAATCTTCAGACTTGGAAAAGGCTCATGGCAGCCAAAAAAAGAGGAAGTAAACTAGTAGTAATCGATCCACGCCGAACAACGACAGCTGCTGCGGCAGATTTATGGATTGCTCCGAATCATGGAACTGATATCGCTTTAATATTAGGGTGTCTTCAGTTTTTGATTGAGAACCATTCATATGATGAGCAATTTCTGCTCCACTGGACCAATGCCCCTTTCTTAGTGGATAAGCGAACGGGAAAATTCCTTCGCCCGGAACATCATCAGCCATATGAATTTTTAGCTCTTGATCAGAAACAGAAGCCATTTAAAATCGATACTCGGGAAGATCCCGAGACATGGTCAGAACATATTTTACTTTCAGGTGAATACGAAAATGAGAATGTTTCTTCAGAAACCGTCTTTTCTCAATTATTGAAACAAGTCTCTTCATTTACAATAGAACATGTAGAAAAAATAACGGGTATTCCAGCTGAGAAATTAACGGAACTTAAGGGGTTATTATGCCAAGAAAATCCGATCGCCTATTATTCATGGAATGGCTTAGAACAGCATGTAAATAGTTCATCAACCAATCGAGCATTATGTATCCTTTATAGTCTGACTGGTTGTTTTGATAAGCAAGGAGGGAATATTGTCCTCCCATCTTTACCAGTAAACTTAATAAAAGGTCAAGATTTATTACCACCTTCACAAGAGCAGAAGCGTCTAGGGTTAGATAAGAGACCTTTAGGTGCCCCAAAGATATCTGCTTCAGGGTATGATTTTGTTCATGCTGTATTAAACGAATCTCCGTATTCTATGAGAGGGTTATTAAGTTTTGGGGGTAATATGGTCACTCAAAACCCAGAAAGCGAGAATATGATAAAAGCCTTAAAAAAATTAGAATTTCATGTGCACGTTGACATGTTTCATAGTCCAATGACGCGGTTTGCAGATATTGTGTTACCTGCTGCACACGCATGGGAGTCCCCGAGTCTGTTAGCCGGTTTTGAGGGGAATTTACAAACGGCTCAACATATTCAATACAAACCTGCAATGTCAAAGGCTCCTGAGGAAGCTCGTCCTGATCTGCAAATAATCATGGATATAGCGTTAGAAATGGGTTATCAAAAAGAGTTTTGGAATGGAAATATTGAGGAAGCGTTTAATGACTATCTTGAACCAGTGAATGTAACATTAGACCAACTTCGATCTCATCCTGAAGGTCTGTCTGTGCCCCTAAAAATAAAATATTGTAAATATAGAGAAAAAATAAATAAAAGAGTCAAAGGCTTTTCTACCCCGACAAGAAAGCTGGAGATTTATTCCGAGTTTTTGTTAGAGCATGGGTATGATCCACTGCCCCAATTTGAAAAACCATTAACTGTTCCGCAATATCAGAATCAATCTAATGATTTTCCGTTAGTTCTTTCTTCATTTAAACTAAAAGGTTTTTGTCATAGCCAGCATCGTAATATTGCTAGACTAAGGAAAATGCATCCCGATCCTTTTGTTGAAATCCATCCCCAAACAGCTCAAGTGTATAGGCTAAATGAAGGTGAATGGATTCATTTAACCTCTCCTCATGGCAGGATGAAGGCAGTCGCTCGACTGACAGAAAGTATACCCGTAGGTACGATATATACTCAAGCGGGCTGGTGGGATGAGTGTGATGAACTAGAATTAGCTGGATTTGATCCATTTTCAGTAGAAGGTTCAAATGTGAATCAATTAATAGGTACAGATGAGATCGACCCCATATCAGGTTCCGAACCATTAAAATCTTATCGATGCCAGATCCATAAGATTTGATAAATGCTTTTCCCTAATTGAAGAATAGAAAAAGTAAGCTTAAAAAGCTGATGACTCCTAACGTTGGAGGCTTCAGCTTTTTTCATCTGCATTACATAACAGCAGCTTGCTTCTACACTGAAACCATCATATCAATTTTGTTATATATTATATGATTAATATGCATTTTATTTATGCTGTGACTTCATGTACCATTAAATAGGATTGCGCATCAAGAAAAGTATCGGAGGTAACAAGTATGATCAATCGTAATAGATTATTTCTATTTGCACTTATATTAGCTGCATTTAATCTTAGGCCTGGTATAACTTCAGTTAGTCCAGTTTTGCACGGAATAACAAATGAATTAGGTATGAGTTCTGCTTCGGCTAGTCTACTTACATCTATTCCTTTATTATGTTTTGGTTTTTGTTCGTTATTCGCTGGTCGTCTAGCAAATCGCTATCAATCAGAGAAAACCATCACATTCTTTATCGCTTTTATAGGTATTGTAACGTTTTCGCGTGTCTTTACAAATTCGTCAGTCTATCTATTGATAACGGCTTTATTCATTGGCGCGGGAATTGGGATTGTAAGTCCTTTACTCTCTGGTTTCATTAAAAGTCACTTTCCGGAGAAGGCAGCATCCATGATAGGCATATATTCTACTTCAATGGTAGTTGGAGCATCCATTTCTATTGGGCTAACGACACCACTTCAACACTGGCTCAATAATTCATGGAAAAACGGATTAGCATTCTGGAGTATTCTTGCTCTAATCGCTGTTCCACTTTGGCTTATGGTCATTAAACATTCTCATACACATACAGCATCACAAAAGAGAAATGCCTCCTTGCCATTAAAAAATAAAAAGGCGTGGTTATTAACCTCTTTTGTAGGGCTTGTCACTCTTATGTTTTATTGTTTTGCAGCTTGGCTGCCAGCCATCGTAGAGGAAAAAGGATGGACGTCAGCATTTGGTGGTCTTGTAGGTACAATAGCTATGATTGCACAGTTGCCAGCTACTCTTTTATTGCCTAGTCTCTTGAGGGTGCTACCAAGTAGAAGACTTTGGATTACAATCTTTACCCTCAGTGTAATGACTGGATTATCCCTTTTATGTTTTACAAACGTGACACCTATTGTTGCAAGTATATGTTTAGGGGTTGGTAGTGGTGGTCTTGTCTCACTAACTTTATTATTACCGATAGATAAGGCATCGTCCCCTATGGAAGCAAGTACTTGGTCAGCAATGACTCAAGCAATTGGATATATGATTGGTGCAGTGGGCCCATTTATCATCGGCTTTCTTCATGATTGTCTAGGAAGCTTCGTTCCGACATTATATGTTCTTATACTTTTAGGTTTCATTGTTATGTTACTGGGATGGAAAATTACGAAGCGAGCTCATGCTAAAGAAGAGGGGTTATCTGTGAAATAAATCTATTCTTGTAACTGTAAGGTTAGCTTGTACTCATATGATGTATTTATTCAGAAAGGGGGTGATAATAATGGAGAATAACTCGAATTTACAGCAAGCGGTTAAAATATATAAAGCACTCGGTGAACCAACACGATTAAAAATTACTCGTTTGCTTGTTAATGAAGCAAATTTATGTTGTTCGGATATCGGGATAAGACTTGAATCAATTGCTGGATCAACTTTATCACATCACTTAAAACAGTTAACTGATTGTGGACTTCTTAGTACTCATAAAGAGAGCACATATGTATACTACATCTTAGACCGTGAGTTGATCAGAAAGTATGCTCCATATGTGATGACGTGATTTCTCTTTTTTTGTGTTTCTGAACTTACAGAGATATGCAAAAAAAGGTATAGTTTCACTTTTCTCGATTATGGCTGATTTGCTTGGTATGCTATCTTCGGTTTTTTATTGGGACTTCTAAGTCTATCTATTACTAGTACTTTAGAAAAAATCACTAAAGCAATCACCTATCGTTATCATAATCGTGTTAAATTCATGGTTTGTCAGTTTTTAAAACATTAAATAAAAAACTATAAAGGTCAATCTACCCACGTGTAAAGAGTAGCTCTTTCTCATTAATTTTTTAAACGTGCGGTTAGTTTTTGAACTTAAATCTATTGTTCTAGAAATATAGAAATAAAAGGTGTGAATTATTTTGTCAAATATGTGGAAAATTTATTTATTAGCTGCCATTAGTTTTCTTAATGGTACATCAGAATATGTGATTGCAGGAATCTTAGACAAAATTGCTGAGGGCAATCACATTTCAGTTTCATCTGCAGGACAGTTAATCACTGTGTTTTCAGTAGCTTTTGGTGCAGGGACACCCTTTCTAATTGCTATGTTTGCTCGAATGGACCGAAAAAAACTTCTTGTCTATGCTTTAACCGTTTTCTCTGTCATAAATATTCTTATTGCGATGATTACAGGATATGAAATGCTAATGGCAGCTAGAATAATCTCTGCCCTTAGTGCTGGTGTTATGCAAGTCACAGTTCTAACCCTTGCAGCAGTTTTAGCAGCTCCAGGAAAGCAAGGAGGTGCGATTGCTACAGTTATTATGGGACAAAGTTCTGCTTTGGTTGCAGGTGTACCTATAGGTAGAGTTGTGGCTTCACATTATGATTGGAATGTCATATTCATTGGACTTGGTGTAGTAGGATTACTTTTCTCTGTCTTAACTTTGTTCGCTCTTCCAAAAACAGTCGCTGAAGAACCCGTACCTTTGCGTGAGCAGTTTAAATTTTTTATGAAACCACGTATCGCAGCTTACTTGCTTATCACTTTTCTATGGTTAGGTGCATATTCGGTTGTATTTACGTACATTTCGCCATATTTCCTAGACATTTTCGGAATGAGTAACCATGGGGTAACGACAGCTCTCTTTATATTTGGTATTGCTAGTGCTATTGGAGCCCAATTAGGAGGTTTTAGTACAGATAAGTGGGGAGCATTTCGGACATTAACTGGAGGAATGGTACTCCACGCTATTGCACTATTGTTATTCCCGTTTATCGGTCAATTTGCTTTTCTTTTCTATGTATTGCTTATTTTCTGGGCGCTTGCAGCTTGGTCTTCCGGTTCGCCAATACAATTTCAGCTAATAAGACTTGCTCCTGCTGCAGCAAGTATTGTGCTTAGTTTACACAGTGCTTTGGGACAACTTGGAATGGCAGGTGGAGCTGGTATCGGCGGTATTGCTGTAAAAAATGGTTTGTTGAATTATCTTCCTTGGATTGGGGCTTTTACCCTTGCTATTGCTGTCGTAGTCACTGTTGTTGACAACGTTCTATCTAAACGAAAAACAGTCTAAAGAAACTCAGAGCACTCTTTGTATAAAATAAAAATCTATTATCAAGTGGTTTGATTCAACTTCTACATGATGATGTCCAAACAGTCGCATCAAAAGGCAGCTCTGGAGGATAATTGGTTAAAAAACGATAAAGTGGATTAAAGTGTCAGACTCCTTATGGTATTCAAAAGGTTCGACAATGTGTATGGAGGTAAAAAGTAATGAATGAAGAAAAAATAGAACATTTATATAAAGAGATAGTTGATGTTGTAGTGGGAACAATACCAATTGAATGGGGAAAGGTGTATTTATATGGTGAGGTAGTTGAAGGTTCTCAAACTGTTTACTTTTATTTTTCATCTAAAGAAAATGAGGGTAAACTGGTATATAGTCATGAGATCACTGAACTTTTTGAAGTGAGTGAACATGAATACAAAGAAAGATGGCATCAATTAGTTGACTGTATCCAAGAACTTAAGAGAGAGTTTGAACAAAATGGTCAAGAACCTTGGACAAACTTCACAATGATATTTGATGAAACGGGGCATTTTAATATAGAATTTAATTATGATGACCTTTTGAATACAAACCCTCATGAAAGAAAAACTATTTGGAAATATAATCATCTAGGTATTATACCTAAAAGTAATTCTGGTAAAAAACATTTAGAAAAATACCTCTCTACATTGGAGTAACTTTTTGAGATGTTATAAAATTCGTTTTGATAGATTAAAGAAATAAAGACTAGAGAACATATTGAGAGCATCATTCCAAGCAGAAATGGTGCTCTTATTCAACACTTAGCAACAAAATAAAAATCAATACATATGGAATCAACTGTGTATTGATTAGCATGTCAAAGAAACCGATTCACGAAAGCAAAAATATCGAAAAACACAATATTCTTTTCTAATTAAATCTTTCTTTTCACTTTATCTAAACCAATAAACCGTCACTTCACAATCACCCAATACCTCTTCAATCATGTCTTCAACAATCGTCCAATCGCCGCCCGCCAGTCCGCAGCCTATCCCGTAAGGAATGGCGATGGAAGTTCGGTTTTTCTCTTCATGTGAATGGGTTACTGTATCTTTTAGGCTTTGTAAGCAGCTGCGTAAGGCATCGTAATCAGTTTGCATTCTTTTTCTTCCGTATCCAGTTTGAGCAAATAAGTTGGCAATTGTTTTTCCGTCATTAGTTGTGATGAGTTGAACGGAGCTTAACAAGTCATCTCCTTGTTCTGTACATAATTGTTTATACTCTTTGTATACATTGGGGTATTTGCTTTTGATTTGTTTGGCTAATCCAGCGCCCATGACCCCTTTACAGTTATTGAAGACAGTTCACAACAACTTGATTGTCAAAGCTAGTGTATGTCATCTAAAATATGGAGAGACTAGAAAACACGAAAGTATGCAAAGAGGAGTCATCTATGAATCAATTAGAAACGAATCGTTTAGTTCTTAGACCGTTTTGCGATGAAGATGCGGCAGGGATGCTTGAATACTTGTCTAATCCAAGAGTAAATTGTTTTCTTAGTGATCGAATTTCTTCATTAGAAGAAGCTGTGGCTAAAGTGCAACAGAGAAAAGAAGACCATTCATATGTAACGGTTTGTTTAAAAGAAAGCCAACAGATTATCGGTGAGTTGTTTCATTTAAAAGAGGAGCCTGATACGTATTCAATCGGCTGGAATTTCAATGCAGCATATGAAGGAAAGGGGTATGCACGTGAGAGTGCTGAGGCTCTTTTGTCCTATTTATTTGTAGAAAAGGCAGCAAGGCGGCTTTATGCCTATGTAGAAGATGATAATGTCCGTTCGCAGGCATTATGTGAGCGACTAGGCATGCGGAAAGAAGGCCTTTTTCTTGAGTTTATTTCATTTACTACATATGAGGACGGCACCCCTAAATATGAAAACACGTACCAATATGCTTTGCTAAAAAAGGAATGGGAGCAACATCACTCTCTATAAGCAGTTAGTGAATGATGTTCAGGTGACGGCAAAGTGACAAACATGTCATATGATTCCATGGTTTGTTCGTTCGATCGATGGAGCGGTCATCTCATTTCAATTATCCTTGTCATAAATCGAGGAAAAAGGGATGAAATTAGATGCAGGGATATAATGAAGATTTATTTAGGTGGGTGAATCAGCTCAGTATCGATCATGGTTACTTGAATCCGTTATTCATTGGACTAGCTGAATATACAGTGCTGTTAGCAGCGCTCATGTGTCTGTTCTTTTGGTTTCAAAATCGAAGCAGCAATAGGGCGATGGTCGTATCTGCCGGATTTACTTTCATATTGGCAGAGTTAATTGGCAAAATTGCAGGAATTTTTTATTCCAACCAGCAGCCCTTTGCCGAAATGAGTCATGTCAATCTTTTGATTCAAAAGGAAGTAAATAACTCTTTTCCGAGTGATCATACCATCTTTATTTTTTCTGTTTGTCTGATCTTTTGGCTTTTTCACAAGCGCCATGTTTATTGGCTGATCATTGCGTGCGCCGTTGGTTTTTCAAGGATTTGGGTAGGTGTCCATTATCCATTTGATGTCTTAGCAGGTGCTGTCATAGCGTGTTTAACAGCGGTCGCTGTTGTATATTTGCCGATATGCCAAAGGAGCGTTAATGCCATTTTGTCATGTTATGAGTGGCTTGAGCAGAAAGTTGTAAGGAAGAGAACAAAATAACATGTTGCAGCAAAATACCCCGATCTGTTAATGGCTCAGATCGGGGTATTTTTTATTTTCGCCAAAACGTTGAACAATCCGCTTTGTCTTCGATATTAAATTCGATAATTTTTTTTAGGAGAGGATAATCAACTGGCAAGCTTTCCTTCATGCGAAACATCTTTTTTCCATGATCGTAACCCGCTTGTACAATGTCAGCTGAAAAGTGATCGATTCCTTTACCTTCTGGTGCGACAGAAATGTGATGTTTTGCTACGCTAAACCCAATAATAAATGTGCCGTGGTCTGTGAACATGGGCTGATTCCAAGCAATTCTTGGCTCTAATTGAGGGAATGTGTCTAAAATCCATTGTAAAATGTCTTGTGTGCGCTGCTTCAGCTTTGGATTACCGATATTGCTTACATATTCTTCAAACACATGCATGATGTTTTATCCTCCAATTCCATCGACCTCATACGTCTCAGACGGGATTCGAACCCGGTAAGCATAGGTTAGGGGCAACACGCTTCCCTACGGAATTTCACCTGTCTCAGTGTGCTTTTTGATGCTTCTGAAACCCTTACCTTGCGGCTCGCCAGCTATAATTCGTTTTACAGTGCTCTAGCCTTCTAGAGCTGCTGAGGCGCGGAAGTTATTGATCTTATTATATATAGTAAAATGCTAATAGGGTTATTGTAAAGAAAAACCTATGTATAAAGAGATTAGGGAGATTAAACCAAAATATGCTCCAAAATTAACTATTACAAGGTATATAATGAAATCGGTATGAGTGAAAGATTGTATACACGTTTAAAAGCAAAGACTTTCCTAAACCTGGATTATGCTCTCAATGAGGTTTAATTTAAAGCACCCGTTTAGAGGAGTTTGACTTTGAAGTAAAAAACGACCCCAAAATTGGAAGTCGTTTTGTAAATATTTTTATTTTGAAACAAAGCATTTTCCGTTAGATAATACTTCGCATTTTACAAGGAAATAACTGTTACTACTTGTCCAAACTTGAGTGTAACTTACCCCATTTTGTTTAATTAATACGTAATCCCACTGATCAGGATAAGCATCTCTGACCCACTCTAACGGAGCAGCACTTGCAGTATTCATAGAAAATAACATTGTTGCAGAAAAGGCGATAGATAATACAGCTTTTTTTAATGTTGATTTTTTCAAACAAAACAACTCCTTAATTTGAATTAACCTATTATTTGTAAATAGGTTAATTCAATAGTATCAAAGAGAAAAAGCATTTTGTGTCGAATTTTGTAAAAATACCTTAAATTTACCTATTTATATAAGGTGATAATTTTCACAATGTATGAATAAACCTTTTAACACTTTTAAAGCTTTATTGATTTGTTTTTTTATTTGCGTATAACTGGCGTCGTTTTTGGCGGAGCATGACGTAATATCGTATTATGCGATAGATGAATTGAACAGCTTTTAAAAGTGACTTTTCGTTCGGTAAATTTTGCGATTAGTTCCATGGGTTCTCTTTCTGCCGCTGATCTTTACGCGAATCGCACAAAATAGTCAAAGGCACATATGATAAAAGACCATATGGATTTGTATACAGCATTGAATTGGACTGATAGAAGGTGACAAACCTGTTGATGAGTAAACTGAAAGAGATAAACTATCAAACAAAAATGAAGGCGTTACTCACAAGCGTTCAAGGACAAAAAGCCCAAAAAAGGGCTTTTTCATTTCATTACGAGATGATTGGTTACTTTAAAACCGAAAAAAGGCGGAATTTTTACACAAACATCATTGACTAGAAGAAAGAAACGCATTTTCAATGGAAACGGTTATTGAAGATTCAAGTGATTCATATTAAAATGATCTCAAATGGACTAATTAGCAATTGCTAATAGAAGTTCCATATTTAGTGAAATCATGTGATGCAGCTGAAGGTGATTGGGGGTGTAGAATGAGCAAGATTCCTGTTGCGGAATTGGCATCATTATTAAATGACTGGAACATGGAAATCAAAAAAGATCATGCAGATGAGGCAGAACGGTTATTTGCTAAAGCGAAAGAAGCGGTAGAGGAAATTGACGATGCGGACATTCTTATGTACTATTCTCTTCTTGAGAAGAGGCATCACATTCTCATGTACAATTTAAGAGGGCAAAAGGGCAGTGTTTCAACGAGAAGTATAGAAGGTCATCACGGGAAAAAAGAGGATGACTTGTCTAACCGACTTGCCTACTATTTTGATTTTTATGAGGGTGTGTATGAGCAGCATCAAGGAAATTACGAGGTTGCATTGCAAATGTATCAAAGTGCTGAAAAGCTCTTAGATAAAATTCCAAGTGAGATCGAACGTGCTGATTTCGATTTTAAGGTGGCCTGGCTTTACTACCGACTTAGTCATATCATGCTCTCATTAAGCTATATCCGCAGAGCACTTCACGTCTATAAACGGCACAAGCATTATGAAAGAAGAACGGCACTTTCATACTCTCTCATTGCGGCGAATCAAACAGAGATCGGCCGGTATGAAGAGGCGCTTGAAAATTATCGCCTAGCGGAAGAGGTTTTGACAAACGAGCAGGATGACTTTATGCTGGCTCAGCTCCATCACAATGTAGCCATTTTATATTCATTTTGGAACAAACCGAAAGAATCAATACGTCATCTTGAAAAAGCACTGTCCCATCAAGAATATTATGAGTCGGATTTCTTTTTCCATTCTACGTATCTGATCAGCCGGGAACTCTGTGTGATTGGTGAAAAGCAGCGTGCAAGCCAATATATAGAGGCTGCGTATGCCAGAATAAAAGATGCTTCTCATGAAGTGTTTCAGCTGAAAATAGGCATCGTCCATGACCTTTACTTAACGAATGCACCACAAAGATTTCAGCAAATTGATGAGAAATTAAGAAAGTTAGAAGAGAAGAATGAATATCATGAAGTAAAAGAGCTTTCACATTTTGCGGCTAAGTATTGTGAAAAGCAAGCACTTTATGAGCAGTCTGTTTTTTACTTGAACAAAAGTTTAGAAGCGGATTTACATATGAAAAGAATGGGGTTGATTTAAGATGAAAACAGGTTTAAAAGTATTATTCGTTGTAGGTTTAGCGATCGCTGCGTCAGTTCTGACTCAAAACGTTGCGGGTTCTTTCGAAGTAGCAGAAAAAATCATTGGTGGTTAATCCACCATTTATCTCTCGCCCTTGTTGATCATCGTCAGCAAGGGTTTTTTGTATGTTGTTAATAGGCTCTTCTTATTAAACGCTACAAGAACGTTTAATAAGAAGAATTCGCAACAAAGGGGGTGTGCAAATTTGTTACCTGCCCCATTATTCTAAATAAACATAGGGCAGCGCAACAAGTTAAAAAGGTCACCTTTCTTTGCTTAATTTAATTTTTTGCAGGACTTTTCATTCACATTTTATCAAATTGGTCTATTGTACATAGAAGTAAAAGGAAAAGTCGGAACACCGCTCCATTTGTCATGCATATGATGTGATGAGTTGTTAGACGAAAGCAGGTGATTGTATGTATCCACGAGTTTATGGAGGTTTTCATGGAGGCGGTTTTAGCGGTGGGGGAGCACATATCGGATCGTTTGGTTCTCATATCGGCTTTGGCGGGTATTATGTGAGCCCTGGTGTGTTTTCTGGTTTAGGCGGTTTCCCTGGATACGGGGGATTCGGGACATTTTCTGGATATCCGTATGGCTCCACGTTCATTATGGGGCGGCCTCCTGGTTTTTATGTGAGAAGTTATGAGTGAACGTTGAAATAGCCATCTAACGATTGGCTATTTCAATTGGTGAAAGTTCTTAAATGCAGCAGTGATCACAATCACCCCAAGGATAGAGATAGGCAGCCAAATGATGATAAACGGATCGTACGCATCTGTGTATGCCGCTAAAGCGGCACCTAGGCAGTAAAAGACAATAGAGCCTATTCGCATGAAACTGACATGCTGAATAGGAGTTTTTCTTTTTTCCCGGTGTGAAATGCGCTGAGCCAAATCTTCAAATAGGTTAGCGAGTGTACTCGTTAGAACCGTTGTGGAAATGCCAGCCACATTTAATTTGCGGGCGGCCGCTGTCTGGAGACCCATGGCCATACTTAAAAGGATAATCAGCATAAAATAAGCACCTTGTGTATAAGGGAATATGGTCATGAGAGCAAATAGAAGTAGTATCATGACTTCTATGATAAAGATACGTGTAACGGCTTTTGGCCAAAATGTTTTCTCATGCTTTCCGCCTATCACAACAGCAAGTAAAACCCCTAGAACGAATCCACTCAGTGCAGTGATGGAATGAAGGGCTGTTAGCTGCAAGGAGCTTCCTGCTGCAATGCCAAGCAGCACAATATTACCTGTCATATTGGCTGTAAACACATGCCCTAGGCTCAAATAGCCAATCACATCTACAATTCCTGCGGAAAGGCACAAGAAGATTAGTGCTATATTTCGAAATGAATGTGCGGTCAAAATGGTCATCCCTTTCTTACTCTCTAATGAATAAGTGTAACGCTTAATGACCGCGTATGTCCATCTTATGTGCCGGTATGATGTCTTCAAGCCGATGCAAAACTTGTCTGAAAGTGTCATCATTTACAAGATGCCTCATACGGCGGAATGGATCTCCTTTTTCCTTTAGACGCTCTATAACAGCTGGCATGGTAAACAAAGAAGGATGAAGTCCATCTTGATGGAGTTCATCCCATTCAAGCGGTGTCGCTACAAGTCCAAGCTCATTTCCTCTTGGTGAATAGGGCGCGATGATTGTTTTTCCAGCATCGTGCTGAATATAGTCTAAATACAAGCGATTGCCGCGTTTTTTCTTAAGACGTTCTAAAGTAAATAGCTCAGGAGCTTGTTCACATAAAAATTGGCATATAAACGCGGTGAATGATCTCGTTTCTTCGTATGTGAAGGCATTTTTCTTTAATGGAATATACACTTGCAGTCCTTTACCGCCGCTTGTTTTAATAAAGGCTGTAAGAAAGAGCCCGTCTAAAAGCGCTTTGATTCGCTTGGCAGCTTCTATGGCTAGGTGAAACTCGTTAACAGATGGCGGGTCTAAATCAAAGACGATTTCGACCGGCCGGTCCGTATCCCTTGTTTCAAAAGGAATATGAAATTCCATCGCAAGCTGGTTACCGAGCCAAAGAAGCGTCTGAGGGTCATTACAGACCGTGTAAGCAATATCATCAGCTTGATCGGTCAACACAAAATCTGGTGCATAATCAGGTGTCGACTTTTGATAAAAGAATTCATCCCCAGCGCCATGAGGGAACCGAATTAAAGTAAGTCGTCTTTCACGTAAAAAGGGCAAGAGATAGGGAGCCGCTTGTCTCAAATAAAGTAAGTAATCTGCCTTGTTCAGATGAAGAGCCGGCACAATCGGTTTTTCAGGATGAGTGACGTCAATCACGGCAGGGAGCGGATACAGCTGTTTGAGCATTTGCTGAAACGTACACGCTGCTGGGTCAGTATCTAGTAAAAAGGAAGAAAAACGCGGCTCTCTTAAGGCGGATCCATCAAAGGATATACAAGCAATGCTGGCGACGATAGAAGGAGGGATTTCATATCCTGATGCTCCTTTTAGCTGGCCTTTTGTTTGAAAGAGTGTACGCAGCGTTTGTTCTTCTTCTTTAGAAAACCCATGCTTGAATTGGACAACCTCGGTGAGATGATGATCTTGATAAATACAGCCTTGGAAATAGCCATTTTCTTTATCAAAACGAGTCACAATGACAGAGACATAGCGCCAGTTTTTGACTTTCAGCCATTCTTTTGACCGGGTATTGTCGTGCCATTTACTCGTCTTTTTTTTCGCAACGAGTCCTTCCGCTAAATACTCCGTCATCAGCTTTTTCATATATTCATGATTTGTGTCTGTATGAATGAGTTGAAGAAGGGAAGGGTGCTCCAGCTGAACAGTTGGCGGAAGTTTTGCTTCTTGGAAAACTTGCTGTAACTGTTTTTTCCTATCCATCAACGGTAAATCAACAAGGGATCTCCCTGTGCATCTTAATAGATCAAATGCAATCAAATGACATGGAAACCGTTCAGCCTGCAGCTTTATAGCATCTTTGTTTTTCAGCCTGCCTCTTTGCTGAACCTTTGCAAAATCGCTTTGCTGTTCATCCAGTAAAAAGACCAATTCCCCGTCAAGCGTCAGCGGTAAAAAAGGAGCAAACTGGTCCCTTAATTGTTCGCACTGTTCAATAACCTCAGGAAACTGTTCGTTTAATCGTTTTCCGGCTCTACTTTCTAAATGAATCTCGTTTTCCTCCCACATCAGGATGGTCCGAAAGCCATCATATTTTAATTCATACACCCAGTCTGAACCGGTAGGAATATCATGTGCCGCCGTTAATCGCATAGGTTTCATTGTCATGTCACTTCCTCATATGATGTGTTCTTAGAGTGGGATGAAATTTTCATTCGCATACATAAGTCTGATGAAAACATTACATAGTAAGGAGAAAAGAACGGAGGCGACGCGATGCATACAGTTTGGAAAGGCGGCATTAGCTTTGGACTAGTCAATATTCCAGTTAAGCTGTTTACTGCTACAGAGAACAAAGATATTAAATTAAGACAGCTGCATAAAGAGTGTCACACGCCCATTAACTATAAAAAGGTTTGTGCCAACTGCGGGGAAGAGGTGGCACCAGAACAAATCGTCAAAGCGTACGAGTATGCGAAAAATAAATTCATTGAATTAGACGATGAAGAGCTAGAAAAACTGCGAAAAGAAAATGAAGAAAAAGCCGTCGAAATCATTGATTTTGTGAAGATAGAAGAGATTGATCCAATCTATTATGAAAGAAGTTACTTCTTATCCCCGGATACTGGCGGTGCGAAGGCATATTCATTATTAAGAAAAGCTTTAGAGGAATCGGGAAAAATTGGTGTGGCGAAGATTATGATCCGCTCAAAGGAGCAATTAGCAATCGTTAGGTGCTATGAACATATTTTGCTGATGGAAACCATTCATTTCCCCGATGAAATTAGACAGGTATCAGATGTACCGAATATCCCCCAAGAGGAAAACATTGTGAAAAAGGAGTTAGATACAGCGCTCCTTTTAATCGAGCAGCTGACCACGACATTCGATCCAGCGGCATATCAAGATGAATACAGAGAACAGCTGATGAATTTAATTGGCGATAAAATATCTGGAGAACATACGGTTCAGCCAGAAACGACAGGCAAAAAAGATCCGGCATCCAATGTGACTGATTTAATGGCGGCTCTACAGGCTTCAATCGATCGATCAAAACCAGCCAAAGCGAAAAAAGCAGCACCTAAAAAAAGAAAAGCACCAGCGAAAAAAGAAAAGAATGCATAAGAAAAGACCGCTTATGGGCGGTCTTCACTTTCTTCTTTTCAGCGTGATAGAAAACCTTTAAAGTCTAGGAAGGACGAGCACCGGAGCGGAGCGAATTTGACATTCGTGAGCACCGAAGCGCATACCTGACAACGAATGCGAGGGTTTGCCTACACGCTGAGATCGCTTACGGGCGGTCTTATTGCGGTTTTAACACGTCCTGAATTTCCCCGTCTTTTCTGTGAATAACAACAGAAGTCCCTTTATTAGATGCAATCTCCTTTGCCCGGTCAATTGCTTCTTGTTTCGTTTCTTTGACCTCACTTGCTCGTTTTGCTTTCTCTGTTTGAACCGCCCAGCCTTCTTCATGTTTGACGACATGCTGCGCATGATCCATGAGCTCTGGTCTTGCGGAGCTGCTGCCCTCAGAAGGTTTGACAGAACCATGAGATGAGAAATTCTCTATCTCTTTCTCCGTTGCGTTTTTCTTCCACTCTTTCGCTTGACTGATTGCAATTGGAATGGCTCTATTTTCCTCATAGCCTTCCTGTATCATTTTGTTGGCAATCTCAAGCGCTTTTTTTCGAATGACGTTGTCTAATGATTTAAATGAAGCTGGATAATCGTTCATCGTCCAAGGCATATGAACCGCTCCTTTCTTTTATTTGAACACCTTCCCCCATCTGCAATAGATCAAACATATCATTCTTCTCAAACCAATGAAGGGGATAAAATACATCGTTTTGCTGAGGCGGAATCTCATCAAATCCAGGAGAATAGAAGGGAGAAAAGGAGTGGTTTTGATGATGATAAAAGGTTTGTATGAAGCCCATTTACCTGTGAGTGATTTGAAGGCATCTATTGCGTTTTATGAAAAATTGGAATTGACACTTGCTCACGAAAATGAACGAGTTGCTTTTTTATGGATTGAAAAAGGAAAGAGCTGGCTTGGCTTGTGGAAAGTAGATATAAATGCCTTTCCATACCATCCCTCGACTCGGCACGTTGCCTTTCAAATTACAACGTCCAGTATCGAACAGATCAAGGCTTGGCTGGTTGAAAAAGGCATCAGTATTCACCCAATGTTTGGTTTTTCAGAAGAGGAACAGCCTTTAGTTCTGGATAATCCGCCGCAATTTCATGCAGCGATCTATTTTCTTGACCCAGATGAGAATTTGCTTGAATGCATTGCCCCGCTTGAACTTGATACAGCAGAAGACTACGATATCATGACATATGAGGACTGGGATAGAAAGAAAAATCCGTTTATTGATTGACAAATTCACTAATTGTAACTATATTGATTACAACGGTGGTGAAAGATTGTGAAACAAATTAGCAGCAGGTATCCAATTGCTGTTCATATTTTGTCATATATTGCAGGTGTTCCAAATGAGTGTACAGGGGATTTTATTGCGGAAAGTGTGAATTCAAATCCAGCCACTGTTCGAAAAATGATGGCAATGCTCAAACGGGCGGGACTTATTGAGATACGCCGCGGAGTAGGCGGTGCTTACTTAAAAAGGCCGGCAGAGGAAATCACGCTGTTAGATGTGTACCGTGCTGTCGATGTAAGCGAGGATGAAGAATTATTTAACTTCCATCAGCCAGTCATCGCATGTCCGATTGGTCAAGCAATGGATACAAGACTGAGGAGTGAACTAAAAGAAGCTCAGGCAGCGCTTGAAAATCACCTCAAACAAGTGACCATCCAGCAATTGTTGACAGAGTCAGAATAAAAGAAGCTCAGGCTGAACTTGAGCTTTTTTTACACCAGTTGTTGTAATCGAGATGGTTATAACGAATAAACGGATACGTAAAACTGTACCAAAACATCACCGTCGAATCACAAAATGAGGAGGTCAAACAAATGAAGTTATTAGTAACAGGCGCAACAGGACAACTTGGATCGCTCGTCGTCCAGCATTTGCTTACAAAGGTACCGGCTGAACAAATTGCGGTCAGTGTTCGAAACCCGCAAAAAGCAGCACATTTGAAGGAATCTGGGGTGGATGTACGCCACGGAGACTTTACTCAGCCAGACACCCTTAAGGCAGCCTTTCAAGGCATTGACCGTCTTTTGATGATTTCAACTGCAGAAGGAGACCGCGTGCAGCAGCATACGGCTGCCATCCAAGCGGCGAAAGCAGCTGGTGTATCCTTTATTGCTTATACAAGCGTTGTGAGTGCAAGAGAGAGTCAGCTTGTCCTTGCACATGACCATGCAAAAACAGAAGAAGCGATTGTGGCCTCTGGCATTCCTCATGTGTTTTTAAGAAACAATTGGTATGTAGAAAACGAAAAAGATACGATTCTAGCAGCCGTTAGCGGCGCACCATTTTTAAGTCCAATTGGTGATGGCAAGGTTGGCTGGGCAACAAGAAATGACTACGCAGAAGCGGCCGCAAATGCGTTAACACTTCCTGTACATGATCAGGAGATATATGAGCTGTCAGGACCTCTTCGGACGCATACTGAACTTGCACACATTGTCAGTGAGGTAAGCGGAAAAGAGATCAAAGTCGAGCAAATTGATGTCGACACATTTGGAGAGTTTTTAGCTTCAAATGGTGTACCAAAAGAAGCTGTTCCGTTCGTCAAAGCCATTCAAAGCGGCATTCGCGATGGTGCCTTAGCTGTTGAAAGCCGTGATTTCGAAACATTATTAGGCCGGCCCTTAACACCTATCGAAGAAAGAATTCGTGAATTGACTTCAAAATAAATCTTCTCAAGCGCCCTTAAAAGGGCGTTTTTTTCATTCATCCACACGAGCCATATGTCCAAATTTAGACAAATCACTTCGTTGAAATTTCAGAAATTTGGGATTAAAATGAAAATAGGGCCTGTTATTTCGTCATCAGATGACCAAAGTGATGATTCAAATTGCAGCAAAGAAGGGAAGTTCGCCGATGAAAGTCCATTTATTCGTTACCTGTTTAATTGACACCATGCAGCCAAATGTAGGAAAGGCGACAGTGGAAGTACTAGAAAGGCTCGGTGTAGAGGTGGAATTTCCAGAGGCACAAGTGTGCTGCGGACAGCCAGCCTTTAACAGCGGCTATACAAAAGAAACCATCAAAGCAGCAAAAAACATGATCAAAGCCTTTGAATCAGCTGAATATGTCGTGACGCCATCAGGTTCTTGTAAGGCGATGTTTTTAGAATATCCTCATCTTTTAAAAGAAGAACCAGTGTGGACTGCAAAAGCTGAGGCACTTGCTGAGAAAACATATGAATTAACCGAGTTTATTGTTGATATATTACACGTCACAGATGTAGGAGCGAGCCTGAAAGGAAACGCAACCTATCACACATCCTGTCATATGACGAGACTGCTGCGAATTAAGGAAGCACCTTTCACACTGTTGTCACATGTCAAAGATTTGACGATGACACCATTGCCGCGCGCAGAAAATTGCTGTGGATTTGGAGGAACCTTTTCAGTAAAAATGACACCTATTTCTGAGCAAATGGTCGATGAGAAAGTCCAAAGCATAGAGGAGACAGGCGCTGAATACATTATTGGTGCTGACTGCGGATGTCTGCTGAATATTGGCGGGAGGCTGAATCGTCTTGATAAGCCCATTCAAGTGATGCATATCGCAGAAGTATTAAATAGCCGCTGACTTTAAGAGGGGGAACGGCACATGAGTATGAAAATTGGAGAGAAGGGCTTTAAAGAACGAATCGGGGAAGGGTTAGAAGATACTGTCATGAGAGGTGCTGTTTCCTCAGCGCAGGAACGCCTGTATGAAAGGCGGCTATCTGCGAGCGAAGAGCTTGGCAACTGGGAAAAGTGGCGAGAACTTGGCGAGGAAATCCGGCAGCATACGCTGACGCATCTTGATGACTACTTATACCAATTAAGTGAAAGCGTTAGTGCACGTGGAGGACATGTCTTTTTTGCAAAAACAAAGGAAGAGGCATCGGCGTATATACAAAATGTGGCACAGAAAAAAGCGGCCAAAAAGATCGTTAAATCAAAATCAATGGTCACAGAAGAAATTGAAATGAATCAAGCGCTTGAAGAGATCGGCTGTGAGGTGGTGGAAAGCGATCTTGGCGAGTATATTCTGCAAGTAGATGATCATGAACCTCCTTCACATATTGTGGCACCTGCTCTTCATATGACGAAAGAACAAATACGGGAAGTATTTCATGAGAAGCTAGGGTATGAGATGTCAGAGACACCTGAAGACATGACGAGTTTTGTAAGAGCCATATTACGTGAAAAATTCCTCGAAGCTGACATTGGTGTCACTGGCTGTAATTTTGCTGTCGCCAATACAGGTTCCATCTGCCTTGTGACAAATGAAGGGAATGCGGATCTTGTCACAGCTATCCCGAAGACACATATCGCCGTTATGGGCATGGAACGGATTGTTCCAACGATGGAGGAACTGGATGTCCTTGTTGGTCTTTTGTGCAGAAGTGCAGTTGGTCAGAAATTAACAAGTTATATTTCTGTCGTCGGGCCAAAAGGAGGAGAAGAAGTGGATGGACCAGAAGAATTTCACTTGGTCATTGTAGACAATGGGCGGTCCAATATATTAGGTACTGCCTTTCAGCCTGTTCTCCAATGTATCCGGTGCGCAGCCTGTATTAATGTGTGCCCAGTTTACCGGCATGTGGGCGGACATTCATACGGATCGATTTATCCGGGGCCAATTGGCGCTGTTCTTTCGCCGCTTCTTGGCGGCTATGATGACTACCAAGAGCTCCCCTTTGCATCAAGCCTTTGCGCAGCCTGCACAGATGCTTGTCCAGTAAAGATCCCGCTTCACGAGTTATTAATAAAACATCGACAAGTCATCGTTGAAAAAGAGGGGAGAGCGTCTAAAGCTGAAATGATGGCGATGAAAATGTTCGGAATGGGCGCATCGACTCCCGGAATGTATCAATTCGGAACAAAAGCAGCCCCTGTATTGATGAATCGTGTGGCTTCAAACGGACAGATTTCAAAAGGAATAGGTCCTTTAAAGAATTGGACAGATATTCGTGACCTGCCAGCTCCAAGTAAAGAAAGATTCAGGGATTGGTTTAAAAAGAGACAGAAGGAGGAGCAGTGATGAAGGGAACCATTTCTCACCGAGAGTCGTTTTTAGCTCATATCCGTAAGCAATTAGGTAAAGATTCCTCCCCGTCTGCATCTATTCAGCGTCCAGCTTGGAAGCATCAAGTCCAGTGGGAAACAAACGGACTTTTGGCTAAAGAAGAAATAGTCGAGCAACTGAAGAAGCAATGTCAACGAATTCACACAAGAGTGGTCGAAACAACACCAGAGGAAGCGCCCTCTGTATTAAGATTATTGATGACAGAGTATGGAGAGGGTTCTGTGATGACGCCTGTCGATCATCGTTTTGAACAATATGGATTTCATCCGATGTTTGACAGCTTGCAGCACGAAGGATTCGCAGTCACCAGATGGAATGCTGAGGCATCAAGGGAAGAAAATATCAGGCTGGCAGAACAAGCGACATATTCGGTTGAATTCAGTGATTACACCCTTGCAGAATCAGGTACAGTCGTCCTTTCATCCCATCAAGGCCAAGGCAGAGCGCTGCATTTTTTACCGATGATGTATATTGTGTGTATCGAAAAAAGCACAGTGGTTCCGCGGATGATTCAGGCTGTTTCGGCTCTTAATCGTTCGGTAGAAGAGGGGGAGCAGGCGAAAGGTGCTATTCATTTCATATCAGGTCCGAGTAACTCTGCGGATATTGAGATGAATTTAGTGGTAGGTGTTCATGGTCCAGTTCGGGCCGTTTATCTATTGATAGATGATGAGTAGGGCTTTCGAGATGAAAGCCTTTTTTTCATGCAAAAAAGCTCACACAAGTTTTAAAATCATCTTGCCTCTAGCGGATTGGACATAGTAAGATGACGACATACAAGATGAACTTCTCATCTACTGCTGATGTAAAGGAAGCTGCTTATGGAAATGAAGTCAACTGCTCAAAAGAAATCAATTGCACTACCGCTTGTGATTTCAATTATTGCCATTTCATTTTCTGCTATCATTGTGAAATGGTCAAATGCACCTGCTGCTATTTTAAGCATGTATCGAATGATCTTTGCCGCGGCTTTTATGCTGCCGTTTATCCTGCCACGAAAAAAAGAATTTCTCTCGATTAAGCGCAGAGACTGGTTTTTCTTATGTATGTCAGGCTTCTTTTTAGGACTCCACTTTGTGTTGTGGTTTGGCTCACTGAAGCTGACGACTGTGGCAAGCTCTACTATTATTATCGCCCTTCAGCCGATGGTCTCCTTATTAGGCGGCTTTCTCATTTTCCGTGAACGAACCACGCTGCCCGCACTCTTGACAATGTGTGCCGCAATTGCTGGTGCACTCATGATTGGATGGGGAGACATAGGTCATAGCCAGGAAGCCATCCTAGGAGACATTTTATCCTTTTTAAGTGTGATCGCGGTTGTTTGTTATTTATTAATAGGTCAACAGGCTGTAAGGAAAATATCTCATTGGATTTATAGTTTTTGTGTGTTTGGTTTTGCTGGTCTTTTTTTAATTCTATTCAACCTAATGCAGCAAACTCCTTTTACAGGCTATCCGGGTAAAGAGTGGGGGATTTTTTTATTGCTTGCCATCATTCCCACCATGTCTCATGTCATTAATAATTGGCTTTTAACTTATGTCAATGCCACAACGATTTCAATGAGTATACTTGGCGAACCTGTTGGGGCCACGATTCTTGCTGTATGGCTACTTGGAGAGAAAGTCACGCTGTTTCAAATGCTTGGCGGTCTTCTTGTCCTTTTAGGCGTCTTTTTCTTTTTGATGCAGCAGCGTCAAGGAATTGTGATGAAACCAAAAAAATCCGGTTAAATCCCGGATTTTTTACTCTTTTAAATCATTTTTTTCAATCACTTTGTTCAATCTTTCCTCAACCTTCTTCAATTCCATTCGTCTTCTTCTGATCATTCGAAAAGAGGTGACAATCATAGTCACGATAACAGCAATGAATAGAAGAGAGAACACTTGAAATAAAAAATCTCCAAGATTGAATGCCATATTCGCTCCATTAGACATACGTAAAACCTCCCTTTCTATCTATATATTACCATAATCAATAAAAGATTGAGATTTATCCATAATTTATCTATAATAGGTAAAATATCACTCATTAAAGGAGAACCAATATGAGAACTTTAGTCCTTTTACGAGGTCTCCCAGGCGTAGGTAAATCAACTTGGATCAAAGCTCAAGGCTTAGAGCCCTACACTTTATCAGCGGATCAGATCCGTCTTTTGACCCAGCCGCCGCAGTTATCTGTCAATGGGAAACCAGAAATTTCAAGCAAACATGACCACAAAGTCTGGTCTTTGTTATTTGAATTGCTTACAGCACGTATGGAACGCGGAGACTTTACTGTGATTGATGCGACACATATTTCAAGCAAATCGATATCTCAATATAAATCGTTAGCCACATCGTATCGTTACAGGGTGTATGTTGTCGATTTCACGCAGGTGCCGCTTGAAACAGCTCTCCTGCAAAATCGCTCACGGGAACCTCACAAAGTTGTGCGGGAGTCTGTTTTATATCAAATGAACGAGCGGTTAAAAACAGAAAAGGTCCCATCATGGGTGACTGTTTTGCAGCCTGAGGAATATCCGCAAGTGATGACCTATCAGCCTCGATCCTTCGATCAATATGAGGCCATTCATGTCTTTGGAGATATTCACGGCTGTCATACCGCTCTGACCACCTATTTACAAGGAGACATTAAAGAAAACGAACTTTATATCTTTGCAGGTGATTTACTTGATAGAGGAATAGAAAACAAGGAAGTATTAGAATGGATGCTCGCACATAGAGAATGCCGGAATGTCATCGTGATTGAGGGCAATCATGATCAGCATTTATACCGGTTTGCACATGGTGAAAAAGTAAGAAGCAATATGTTTAACCGGCATACTGCACCTGAAATCGAAGCAGCAGACTTTAATTTAAAAGAAGTACGGAAGTTTGTCAGAACATTTCATCAGCTTACTTATTTTACGTACCATGGCAAGACATTTCTTGTTACCCACGGGGGGCTTGCTCATTTGCCAGAAGAGCTTCTGCATGTCTCAACACAGCAGCTCATTCACGGTGTAGGTGAATATTCAGATGACATTGACCACTTGTTTGTTCAAAACACCGCTGGATTAGATGTCATTCAAATTCACGGGCATCGCAATTTATACAGGCTGCCTATTCAAGCATCGGAAAGGTCTTATAATCTAGAAGGCCAGGTTGAATTCGGGGGGCAGCTGAGGGTCTTGAAAATCACAGCTGACGGGATTGAGACTCATGAAATTGACAACCCAGTCTATAGAGCTTCTGAGAAAAACCCATCGGCTGCTATTCAACCAGATATCTCACTGGATGACTTTTTAGCTCACTTAGATCAGCATGAATATGTACATGAATTAAAGCTTCCTCACCATATTTCATCTTTTAATTTTACGAAAAAAGCTTTTAGTGAACGGCAGTGGGATGATGTGAATGTGAAGGCAAGAGGTTTGTTTGTCAATATGGTGTCAAAGCAGATTGTTTCAAGAAGCTACAACAAATTTTTTAAGATTGACGAGCGTCCAGAGACAAAAATGCATCATCTAGTGAACCATCTTCAATTCCCTGTTACCGTCTATGATAAAGCAAATGGATATTTAGGAACGGTTGGGTATAACGAAATGGATGATGAATTGGTGTTTACGTCCAAATCGTATACATCTCATGTGAAACAAAATCTGCATGCTTCCTGGGTCGAAGAGCTATTCTATCAGACTTTCGGAGATGTGCAGATCGACTACATCAAATCATACGTACGTGACCACAAAGTATCTCTTGTGTTTGAAGTCATTTTACCAGAGAAAGACCCACATATTATCACATATGATCAAGATCAACTCATTTTGCTTGATATTGTGAAGCGTCAGCTAAGCTATGAAAAAGCACCATTCACTGAAGTGAAAAGGTTAAGCGAACAGCTTGGAATGTCCTGCAAGCAGGAAGTGGCTGTGTTCCATGATTGGACGTCTTTTTATAAATGGTATCAGGCAGTCTCTCATGACGACTCGATTAAAGAAGAGGGATTTGTCATAGAGGATCATCGCGGATTCATGACCAAGCTCAAGCTCCCTTATTATCAATTCTGGAAGCAGATGCGCGCGATCAAGCAGCGCGTCGCAGAGAAGCGTTCCTCGCAAAAATATATGCACGCTTTGCAAACAGCGGAGCAAGCTAGATTTTATACGTGGCTTCTTGAGCAAGATGCCAATGATGTCAGGAATAGCTCAATTATTGAGCTGCGAACACTATTTGAGCAAAGCGATGCTGCCCAATTGAATAATGATGAAATAAATGCATAGTCTAAACATGAGTCTTTTCTAAGGAAAAGGCTTTTTTTGATGCAATTGAAAGGTAGACCCATATATGCCTGGTCATATTGAAGTGATTCTTCGAACGATGTTTGCTTTTGCGATTTTATTTGGTGGAGCACGTCTTCTTGGAAAGCAAACAGATTGATACATATGACGGCCATATTCAGTCTCCGATTGATCAAGAATGAACGTGTAGTGCAGAGGTCACCCGCATGACACATATCTGCCAATATTTCTAAGTCCTTTGGATGCTGTCTGACTAGGCATCATTTCTCTATTATTATTATTTTCAGAAAATGTGATGACGGAGAAAAATAAGTGTGTTTAAGTATATATAGAAGGAATTAAAATATTAATATAATATACCGCATGCGGAATGAACATTCATTCCTGAAATGAGGAGGGGATGAAGTGCCAGCAGTGACTGATAAACAAGAACAGATTATGAAGGCTTCACTAGATTTATTTATTGAACGGGGCTTTGATGGGACCACGATGCCGATGATATCAAAAAGAGCAAATGTCGGAGCAGGAACCATTTACCGTTATTTCGACAGTAAAGAGGCCCTCGTTAATATTTTGTACCAGCGCAGCCTTTCTGCATTTATCGAAAAAATGAACACAAACAGTCCAGATCCAAAGGCAAGTATTCGGGCGTACTTTAAGCATGTATTTTATTGCTTGGTTTTATTTACAAAGGAGAATCCAAGCGGGCTATATTTCTTAGAAATTGATAAACGATCCCATTACTTAGACGAGACGAGCAAAGAGAAAATGCAGCTTTTGTTACATGAGCTATTCCTTATCTTTGAAGAAGGGAAAAAGGATGGGATTCATCCAAATCTCTCAGGTAGAACCATTTTATCGATTGTATTTGGTGCCTTTGTACAGCTGCATAAACAAATTCTTGCAGAAGAAATAGAGCCAACGATTGAATTTCTAGAGGACATTGAGCAATGTTTATGGCGCGCCATTAGCGTTGCTTCTTAATGATATAAAGGGAGTGGGCACATGCAACAAACATCAATCATTCCAAAACCAAAAACATACGGACCTTTTAAAAATATTCCCCATATCAAAAAGGGGGAGCTTTCTCAAACCTTTTGGCGTCTTGCAGATGAATTAGGACCGATCTTTCAGTTTGAATTTTCAAAAGCAACAAGTATTTTTGTTTCCAGCCATGAACTTGTCCAAGAAATATGTGATGAGAGCCGTTTTGATAAATACATTGGGAGCAGTCTCAATAAAGTAAGAGCATTTGCAGGAGATGGGTTATTTACGAGCTGGACAGAAGAACCGAACTGGAGAAAGGCTCACCACATCTTGATGCCGGCGTTTAGCCAGCAGGCCATGAAGGGCTATCATGAGATGATGCTCGATATTGCCACACAGCTTGTACAAAAATGGCAAAGAACAGGCCGTGATGAAGAAATTGAAGTAGCAGAGGATATGACAAAGCTTACTTTAGATACGATCGGACTTTGCGGTTTTGATTTTCGATTTAACAGCTTTTATAAAGAAAATCAGCATCCATTCATCGAAAGTATGCTGAATGGTTTAAACGAAGCGATGGATCAGGCGAGCCGGTTGCCGGTTGCAGATAAGCTAATGATCAAAAGAAGAAAAAAATTTGACCAAAATGTCGATTTTATGAAGCAATTAGTAGATGACATTATTCAAGAACGAAAAAAACAAGATAAAACGGGCGATGATTTACTGTCCCTCATGCTGCATGCAAAGGACCCTGAAACAGGAGAGCGCCTGTCAGATGAAAATATCCGCTATCAAATCATTACCTTCTTAATAGCTGGGCACGAAACAACAAGCGGGCTGCTATCCTTTGCGATTTATTTCTTATTAAAGAATCCAGAAAAATTAAAGAAAGCCGTCCAAGAAGCAGATGATGTGCTGCAAGGCGGACTGCCAACATTTAAGCAGGTACAAAAACTAAATTACACTCGTATGGTTTTAAATGAATCACTTCGCCTCTGGCCAACAGCGCCTACGTTCTCTCTTTATGCGAAAGAGGACACCGTCATCGGAGGGAAATATTCGATTGAAAAGAATCAAAGTGTCTCCGTGCTGCTCCCTAAGTTACATCGTGATCAAGCGGTATGGGGAGAGGATGCGGAAGAATTTAAACCAGAGCGGTTTCTACACCCTGAAAAGATCCCGCAGCATGCCTACAAGCCTTTTGGGAATGGGCAGCGTGCATGTATCGGCATGCAATTCGCTCTTCATGAAGCCACTATGGTGCTAGCGATGGTTCTGCACAATCTGGAATTGATTGATCACACATCATATGAACTTGATTTAAAAGAATCTCTGACGATTAAGCCAAACGATTTTAAAATCAAAGTGCGGCCAAGGAAGCAGCTACTCTTTATGGCACCACCGAAAGAAGAGGCGAAAAAAAGCACAAAATCTGATGTGTCAAAAGTGGCCAGTCACGGTACACCACTGCTTGTTCTATATGGATCAAATCTTGGCACAGCGCAGCAAATCGCAAACGAATTTGCTGAAGACGGGAAAGCAAAAGGGTTTGACGTGACCACTGCTCCGCTTGATGACTATACACGCCAATTACCAGATAAAGGTGCAGTCTTAATCGTGACCGCTTCATACAATGGACATCCGCCTGACCATGCGAAAAAATTTGTGGATTGGGTCACGCAGGATGAAGAGCAGGATTTATCAAACGTGACATTTGCTGTTTTTGGATGCGGAGATCGAAATTGGGCGAGTACGTACCAGCGTATTCCGCGTCTCATTGATGAAGCACTTGAAAGAAAAAGTGCAAAGCGTGTAGCTGATTTAGGAGAAGGCGATGCAGGCGGAGATATGGATGAGGATAAAGAAACATTCCAGAAAACGGTCTTCAAGCAGCTTGCAAAAGAATTTAAGCTCACCTTCCAAGAGAAAGGTAAGGAAAAGCCAAAACTATCAGTTGTTTATACAAATGAGCTAGTAGAACGTCCTGTGGCGAAAACGTATGGTGCTTTTTCAGCTGTTGTACTGAAAAATGAGGAATTACAATCTGAAAAAAGTGAGCGGCAAACAAGACATATTGAACTGCAATTGCCTGAAGGGAAACAATACAAAGAAGGGGATCATATCGGAATTGTTCCGAAAAATAGTGATGCACTCGTGCAGCAGGTGATCAATCGCTTCAATCTTGATCCTAAGCAGCACATCAAGCTTTCTTCTCAGAAAGAAGCAAGTCATTTACCTTTAGATCAGCCGATTCAAATGAGAGAATTACTTGCGTCACATGTTGAGCTTCAAGAGCCTGCAACACGTACGCAGCTAAGAGAGCTCGCAGCATATACAGTTTGTCCGCCTCACCGCGTGGAGCTTGAGCAAATGGCTGGTGAAGCATATCAAGAAGCCGTTTTAAAGAAACGAGTAACCATGCTGGACTTATTAGATCAATATGAAGCGTGTGATCTGCCGTTTGTGCACTTTTTAGCACTTTTACCAGGTTTGAAGCCGCGCTATTACTCAATTTCTAGCTCACCAAAGGTCGAAGAAAAAAGAGTCAGTATCACAGTGGCGGTTGTGAAAGGTAAAGCGTGGAGCGGCCGCGGAGAATATGCCGGAGTCGCATCAAACTATTTATGCGGTCTGCAGGCAGGAGAAGAAGTCGCCTGCTTCCTCCACGAAGCGCAGGCAGGATTCCAGCTGCCACCTTCATCCGAAGTACCGATGATCATGATCGGACCGGGTACAGGAATCGCTCCATTTAGAGGGTTTGTTCAGGCAAGAGAAGTGTGGCAGAAGGAAGGAAAACCACTAGGCGAAGCTCACCTGTATTTTGGCTGCCGTCACCCTCTTGAAGATAATCTGTATTTTGAGGAAATGCAGCTTGCAGCGCAAAAAGGAGTTGTTCACATCCACCGGGCTTATTCTCGTCACAAAGAGCAAAAAGTATATGTCCAGCATTTGTTGAAAGAAGACGGCGGCATGCTGATCAAGTTACTTGACCAAGGTGGGTATCTTTACGTGTGCGGGGACGGAAAAGTTATGGCACCAGACGTAGAGGCTACGCTTATCGACCTCTATCAAAACGAGAAACATTGCTCGAAGGAAACAGCTGAAAATTGGCTGACAACCCTTGCAAATGACAATAGATATGTAAAAGATGTGTGGAGCTGAAAAATTAGGAAGACCGCCAATTAGGCGGTTTTTTCTATTTCAGAGAGAGATCAATAGAAAGAAGGTTGGAAAGATACAAAACACCTAATTTAAAAATGAAATATTTTGTAAAAAATAAGAATATTCTCTCATTTACTCCAATATGAAACAATCGTATGATTTTTGATATAGGACATAAAGGAGGAATATGATGAAAAAGGTGAAAATGTTACTCCCTTCTCTACTCGTTTTTGGTGCTTTAAGTGTGCCTAGTTTTGCCCATGCCACATCGGATTCAGTACTAACGTCTGATTATGACATGGTGACTTCTGATGGGAAGGTGATCTCTTCAAGTGATTTCCACAATGATACGAAATCCCCCTCATCCTTTGACAAAGTGGATGATCTTTCTTCTACTGTTGGCGAAAAAGTAAAACCACTATCAAAATATTTAAAAGACTTTCAAACAAAAGTCGTCATTGGAGACGATGGTAGAACAAAAGTAGCAAACACAAGAGTGGCACCATATAATTCAATTGCTTATATTACATTTGGCGGCTCAAGCTGCACGGGGACACTCATTGCCCCTAACAAAATTTTGACAAACGGGCACTGCGTGTACAATACAGCATCGAGAAGTTATAGTGCAAAAGGATCGGTGTATCCAGGCATGAACGATAGTACTGCGGTGAATGGCTCAGCAAACATGACGGAGTTCTATGTACCAAGCGGATATATCAATACAGGCGCGAGCCAATATGATTTTGCCGTGATCAAAACAGATACGAACATTGGCAATACGGTCGGTTACCGCTCTATCCGTCAGGTGACAAACTTAACTGGGACAACGATTAAAATTTCTGGATATCCAGGTGATAAAATGAGATCGACTGGCAAGGTGTCGCAGTGGGAGATGTCAGGTTCTGTGACAAGAGAAGATACAAATCTCGCATACTATACGATTGATACATTTAGCGGAAATTCAGGCTCAGCGATGCTAGATCAAAATCAGCAAATCGTTGGGGTTCATAACGCAGGGTATTCAAACGGAACGATTAATGGCGGTCCAAAAGCGACAGCTGCCTTTGTTGAATTTATCAACTATGCAAAAGCGCAATAAGAGTTAGAGCACAAAGCTTGTTTCCTTCATAGGGGACAAGCTTTTTTATATGGATAGAATCACTGGTTTCTATCTGTCTACGCTTGAGAGATTCATTGAGTTCTCAGCCTCATCATTTTTTTCACATGTCATTCGTGAACCGCTCATACATTAAAATGACACATTTCCTTTAAGTCAAGATTCTGCTTGAGAAAAATGAGGAGGTCTCACACTTTTGAAAATGAGAAGAGGCTGGATCACTGGTGTCGCCTTATGCTTTGTGATATGGATGGGCACGTTGTTAGGTGGATTTGGGGAGAAACATGCGGCAAAAGGTGCGGATCGATATGATCATGTCATTCAATTTCCAAAGGAACGGTACCCTGAAACAGGCAGCCATATTCAAGAAGCCATTCGAAAAGGGCATTCAGATGTGTGTACGATAGACCGAAATGGAGCAGATGCCCGCAGGCAAGAATCATTAAAAGGAATTCCGACTAAACCTGGCTTTGACCGGGATGAGTGGCCGATGGCGGTTTGTCTTGAGGGAGGAAAAGGTGCGAGTGTTCAATATGTCAGCCCATCTGATAATAGGGGAGCAGGCTCATGGGTTGGACACCAGATTAGCAGTTATCCTGATGGGAAAAGAATTTTATTTATTGTGAAATAAAACTGGAAGAGAGGCACCTGTGAGTAGGTGCCTTTTTTGTTGATGATCAGAGCGTATTGGAGTTAGCAGGGACAAAAGATTCAGAGGTACAATGGATCTATAAGGTACAAATACTGACAAGAAGAAAATGTGAAGGGACATATGCTTATGGATAAGAACCGTGCATTATACGATTTTTTCATGCAACATGCAGAGAAACTGACTGAAACTTGGTATGAATCAATTGAGGATGATGATCCAGAATCAATATATCGTTCAACAGATTCCAGCATCATAGCAGAGCTGAAACGGCAAAATCAAGATTATTACCAGCATTTTATACGTGCTCTTATTGAAGACAAGACATATTTACATACTGAGTTTAAAAAGTGGTCTGAAGACTTAGCCAGTGACCTGAAGCATTTAAATACACCATTAGATTATGTTGTGAGAGAATACATGTCCAATCAAAGAGTGGTCCTTCATTACTTAAAAGAATTTATTAAACAGCGTCAAGATGAAATTGATATTGACCGCATCTTTTATTGGTATGATTTAATTTCAGAGGCGTTTAATATTTCAATTCATGTGTTTATCCAGCAATATGTGAAAAATACAACGAGGAAGCTCGTGGCACAAAGAGACATGATTGACGAGCTGAGCTCACCTGTCATTGTCTTAAAAAATCATATTGCGTTATTGCCGTTAGTAGGTGACATTGATACAGCGAGAGCAAAGATGATTTTAGAAAATACGCTGAAACAGTGCTCGCAAAAAGGTGTACAGCATTTATGTATTGATTTATCGGGCGTTGTCATTATTGATACAATGGTGGCTCATCAAATCTTTGATCTTGTCACATCACTTCGGTTAATTGGAGTAGAGACGACCATTTCAGGCATCAGACCAGAAATTGCCCAAACAGCCGTGCAGCTTGGGCTTCCTTTTAATGAATTTCGCACGGCATCATCACTTGCTCACGCGCTGGATCGCATGACTGAATTTTCTCCAATATAAAAACCAGGCCGATTGAAAGGCCTGGTTTTTGATTTAGATGACAGCGTCAATTTTTGTGATTTTCCAATCTTTTTGTACTTTTTCGTACGTAACAGTTCGTTTTACTTTGCGTCCATCAAGTGTTGGGACGGTGAATTCATAGGTGCGGACCGTTTGTTTTTTAGAGACAAGTTTAGGTGTGGCTTTATCCCAATTAAGCATGTTGTCTCCATCACCGACTGGAACAGCCATTTTGCCTTTATGAACAATGAACTGGTAGTCTTTTAAACCTTGATTGATGGCATCTTTTGTGAAAACTTGAGATAGGTAGCTGTTTAGTTTTTTCTTTGTATCAAATGTTTTCGAAAGATAGTTGTAAGTCATATCTTTATAGCTAAATGATTTTAATTTGTAATCAGAATGTTCATTAATTTTGTAGCCTGACATCGCACTCCAAAAGTGTTCTCGTGCATCAAGGGCAATATGTAACGCTTCTTTATTTGTCAAAGCGGCTGGTTTTTTAGAAGCGGCCAATGTTGTAGATTGTAATGAGATCATAAGCATAATAGCAGTTAATAAAACGAATAATTTTTTCAAGGCGATTGCCTCCTTTTCTCAATGAAAACTTCTTATGTTACAAATGTTACAATAATTACAGTGATATTACAAGTATTAAATCTAAATGTTTTTTATTTCTTTTCTTTCTATATATATAACGTTTGAGGGTGACAAAAAGTTTTCATTTTTTTATTTTTTTCTTTATATCTAGTATTTAACCGTTCTAAAGAAGAACAAAACGTTTTTTGGAAAAATTTCTGTTTGGACGTTTAACACGCTTTCTCATTTATGACATATACTATCGTGATGAATGTCTAAGAAAGTGGTGTTGAATATGTATCATCCGTATGAAGGTATGTGGAATGGGTACTCATATGACAGGCAGATGGAAGGATGGCCATCGCTCCCTATTCCTCAAGTTGGAGGATTTCCAGGGTTTCCAATCGGAGGAGGAGGCACTGGACCCGGATCAAGCGGATCAGCTCCGCCAGCTCCGCCAGCTCCGCCGCAGCATATCATTTCGCAGTATCAGCAAGCATTATCACAGCCTCAAAGCATGCAGTCACTTATTTCAGGGCAAACAGGTGGAGGCCAGCAATCTGTTCAATTTGCAGCGGGATGTAATAGAAGATGGACGATTGTGTTCATGAGAAACGGTCAAGTATTTTTAATGTATGTCCTATCCTCACAGCCTTTCGGGAGAACAACTGGCTTTATTTGGCCGAACTTTACATTTGGTTCCTTCCCAAGCTCGCGTATCCTTGCCTATTTTTGTTCATAAAAGAAAAAGCCGGTTCTCATCAGCAGCTGATGAAATACCGGCTTTTTTTAGTGAATATTTCTAAATACGCCAATCACTTTACCTAGTATACTTACATTCTGTAAAATAATCGGTTCCATAGATGGGTTCTCTGGCTGTAATCTAAAGTGTGTATCTTCTTTATAGAAACGTTTCACTGTCGCTTCATCTTCCTCTGTCATGGCGACGACAATATCTCCATTGTTAGCGGTGCTTTGCTGACGCACAATGACATAGTCCTTGTCCAAAATTCCTGCATCAATCATACTTTCTCCCATAATTTCAAGCATAAATACTTGTTCATCTGGTGCTGCAAAAGTCTCTGGAAGAGGGAAGTATTCTTCTACATTCTCAACAGCCGTAATAGGCAGGCCTGCTGTTACTTTTCCGATGACTGGTACGTTCATTACAGCAGTCTTTGGAATATTCATTTCCTCTTCATCTAGTACTTCGATCGCTCTAGGTTTTGTCGGGTCTCTTCTAATTAAGCCCTTTGTTTCTAGTCTAGCTAAATGTCCATGAACCGTTGAACTTGATGCTAGACCGACAGCTTCTCCAATTTCACGAACGGATGGGGGATAGCCCTTACTTTTTACTTCTTCTTTGATGAATGTCAGGATATCGAGTTGTCTTTTTGATAGCTTCGTCATCTTTTGCACCTCAAAACGTCAATTTTAAAGAAATTATAGCATGTTTTTCCTAACAGTACAAACATAGGTTCGAAAAAAACGTTTGACAGAAACGTTTGTTCGTATTTATAATGAGTGACAGAAAGAGCGAACACATATTCTGTTAGGAGAGATGACATTATGAGGTTAAAAGAATCTATTATTTTTATTGGGGTATTCTCATTCATCGTTGGCATATTTCTCTCACTTATTGCAGTCACAAGCCATAATGATCCAAATCAGTATGTTAAAATAGAGGTTCAATCAGGTGATACTCTTTGGGGGTTAGCTGATCAAGTAAACGACAGCAAATCAATCGACAAAAATGCGTTTATTGACTGGGTCACCGAACACAATGATCTTGCTTCAACGGAAATCCAGCCTGGTGACATTCTTGTCATACCAGTCAAAAAAGAGCATCCAGTCGTATATCAACTTGCAACAGTACAATAGAAAGGTCGATTGAAGTCATGAATGCAATCATCTATGCGAGAGTAAGCACTGTCAAAGAAGAGCAGGAAACCTCGCTGAAGAGACAAGAAGAAGAACTGCTGGCTTTAGCTGCTATGCACAAGATGAATGTGGTGAAAGTCATCAAAGAAAAAGCAAGCGGATATGATCTAGATCGTGATGGTGTGTTTGATATGCTAGCTGCACTAAAAGAAGAGTCAATTGATGCCGTTCTTATCCAGGATGAAACGCGTCTCGGAAGAGGACAAGCAAAAATTGCGCTTCTTCATTGTCTTTTTAAAGAGAACGTAAAGGTGTACAGTACGTTTCATAGAGGCGAGCTTGAGCTTTCAGAAGCAGATGAAATGGTTATTGAGATCGTAGGAGTAGTTGAAGAGTATCAACGAAAAATTCATAACCTGAAAATCAAGCGGGGAATGAGAAGAGCTGTTGAGCGCGGGTATCAGCCCGAACTGAATTTAAAACAGCAGGATCATGCGCCTGGCCGTGAGCGTATTGAAGTGCCGATTTCAGAAATTGTTCGATTAAGAAAAAACAACATGACATTCGCAGAAATTGCAGCAACTCTTCAGGCACTAGGTTTTGACATTTCAAAAGCAACGGTCCATAGAAGGTATCAAGAATATGAAAAAGGTCTGACCACCTAAAGCTTGATTTGTTGTCAAAATGATTGATATTTAGTAGTATGTAGAGAAAATGTTTTAAAGGAGTTTGTCATGATTTCTAAAAAGCAGCTTGCAAGAATCAATGAGCTTTCAAAAAAGTCGAAAGAGACCGGTTTATCAGACGCTGAAAAAACAGAACAAAAGCTATTGAGAGAAGAGTATTTAAAAGCTTTTCGTTCTTCTATGAAAAATACACTTAAAACCGTGAAAATCGTTGATCCTGAAGGAAACGATGTCACACCAGAAAAATTAAAAAGAGAAAGAGATCAAAACCTTCACTAAGTCTGTGATTTCTTAAATTTTGAAAAGATGGGAAGTATATTCTCATCTTTTTTCATATTTGCATAACTTTTTAGGTGATCGATAAACTAAATGTGACAAAATCACTCTTTTTCAGCGTGAAATAGTTGTGAAAAAAGGACAGTAGATTTATGATAATGGTGTACACAAGATACGGAAGGGGATTTATATGGAAACGATTGAATTGAAATCTATTGCAACAATACGTACTCTCTCCATAGACGCAATTGAAAAAGCGAATTCCGGTCACCCTGGAATGCCAATGGGTGCTGCACCAATGGCATACGCTTTATGGACGAATCACTTAAACGTAAGTCCGCAAAACCCTAATTGGTTTAACAGAGACCGTTTTGTTTTATCTGCGGGGCATGGTTCTATGCTTCTATATAGCATGCTTCATTTAAGCGGATACAACCTGAGCATCGATGATCTAAAACAATTCCGCCAATGGGGTAGCAAAACACCTGGACACCCTGAATTTGGACATACAGAGGGCGTAGATGCTACAACAGGTCCTTTAGGGCAGGGGATTGCCATGGCAGTTGGTATGGCACTTGCAGAAAGACATCTTGCGGAAACGTATAACAAAGACAACTTTAATGTTGTAGATCACTATACATACAGCATTTGCGGAGATGGGGACTTAATGGAGGGAATTTCCTCTGAAGCTGCTTCACTTGCTGGTCATTTAGGCTTAGGCCGTTTAATTGTTCTTTATGATTCAAATGATATTTCATTAGATGGCGACCTAGATCGTTCATTCTCTGAAAATGTGAAGAATCGTTTTGAAGCGATGAACTGGGAAGTTCTCTATGTGAAAGACGGCAACAACATTGAAGAAGTGACGGCTGCTATCGAAAAGGCGAAACAAAGTACAGACAGACCTACATTGATTGAAGTGAAAACAACGATTGGTTTCGGATCGCCTAACCGTGCAGGAACGTCTGGTGTGCATGGTGCACCGCTTGGCAGCGATGAAGCCAAGCTGACGAAGGAAGCTTACTCTTGGACGTTTGAAGAAGATTTCCATGTACCTTCTGAAGTGTACGATCATTTCAAAGAAGCTGTAAAAGACGCTGGTCAGAAAAAAGAAGCAGCTTGGAATGAACTATTTGAACAATATGAAAAAGAATACCCTGAGCTTGCAGCTCAACTGAAGCTTGCGATTGAAGGAAAGCTTCCTGAGAATTGGGATCAAGAGGTTCCTGTTTATGAAGCAGGTTCAAGTCTTGCCTCCCGCGCTTCTTCAGGCGAAGTATTAAATGGCATTGCGAAGCAAGTACCTTTCTTCATTGGCGGGTCTGCTGACCTTGCAGGTTCAAACAAAACAACGATTAAAAATACAGACGACTTTGGTAAAAATAATTATGCCGGCAAGAATATTTGGTTCGGCGTCAGAGAATTTGCAATGGGTGCCGCGTTAAACGGTATGGCACTTCACGGCGGCCTTCGTGTATTCGGCGGAACGTTCTTTGTTTTCTCAGATTATTTAAGACCAGCGATTCGTCTTGCTGCTTTAATGGGACTTCCAGTCACTTATGTCTTTACTCATGACAGTATCGCTGTTGGGGAAGATGGTCCGACGCATGAGCCGGTTGAGCAGCTTGCTTCATTACGTGCGATGCCTAATCTTTCTGTCATTCGCCCAGCGGATGGAAACGAAACAGCTGCAGCGTGGAAACTTGCTGTATCTTCAACGGATAAACCGACAGCTCTAGTACTGACTCGTCAAAACCTTCCAACGATTGACCAAGCACCAGAGAAGGCGTATGAGGGAGTAGAAAAAGGTGGATACGTCGTCGTTGAAGCTGCTGATGCACAGCCCGAAGCACTTCTACTCGCTTCTGGATCTGAAGTCGGTTTAGCGATTGAAGCGCAAAAAGCACTTGAAAAAGAAGGGATCCGCGCGTCTGTTGTCAGTCTTCCTGCATGGGATCGTTTCGATCAGCAGTCAGATGAATACAAAGAATCAGTCCTTCCTACAGCAGTGCGGGCACGTATTGCGATTGAAATGGGGGCTTCACTTGGCTGGGAGCGTTACACTGGTCTTGATGGTGACGTGATTGCCATTGATAAATTTGGCGCTTCTGCACCAGGTGAAACCATTATTGAGAAATACGGATTTACGGTCAGCAATGTGGTCAGCCGTGTGAAAGCGAAGCTGAACAAATAACCAGTCTCCAAGCATCATGCTTTTTTTCATCTGTTTGCAGAGCATTTTCATCCGCTCTGCAAACTTTTTTCTTTTTTCTTGTTTTTTTGACAAAACTAGTTTCTTCTTGCTTCATATATAGACAATTCTTTCTTTCGCATTTTTGTATAATACAAGCAATATACGAGATTGACGAAATGTGAAAGGAAGGGATAGACATGGAACGCCATTATTATATTTATTGGATTGAGGATGAATTTGCACATCATTATTTTGGCAGAGAATCGATTTTGTTTCATTTGTTTGAGTCGTTACACTGGACGAACCGCACGGAAGATGAATTGGTGATGCTTGTGAAACAAGTGGATTACGTGACGAAACGAATCCCTGCTTTTCATATGCACCAGCGATTAATGAACAACTTAACGAACATTCACTATACACAAATTGGCTCGATATACAGCGCTTCCTTACCTGATGGAAAAGGAACGGCTGCATTTATCATAAAAGACCGTTATATCCAAATGTCTGCCACCGGCAGTTACGAGGCAGAAGCGGTGTTTTTTGAAGTGCTGAGAAAAATTAGTCCTTGCTTTCTTGCGATGGACTTTGGTTCAAAGAAGCATGGGTGGCTCAATCCGGTAAAAGTGAGGAATTTTGTTTAAAAAAATAAAATTGAACGTGAAATGTTGTATAATAGCCTTTTGTTTAGTACACTTTATACGAGACAACATGAAGGAGGAAGAATTATGGATTTATGGGTTGTCATCCTTGTAGGCGTTGTTGCACTGCTTGCAGGAGTTGCACTCGGATTCTTTATTGCTCGTAAGTATATGATGAGCTACTTGAAAAAGAATCCACCAATTAATGAACAAATGCTTCGAATGATGATGATGCAAATGGGCATGAAACCGTCCCAGAAGAAAATCAATCAAATGATGAAAGCCATGAACAACCAAGCGAAATAATACGTACGATATTATGATCATAGATGGAACATGGTTATAAAGAATGGACAAGCGTTGTCCTATCTTTATTGAATTCACCTTCATCAGACGCTTTAAAACCACTGTACTTGCATGAATAAAGCAGGGAAGGTGGTTTTTATTTTGGCGTCAGCCTCCTGTTAAAAACAAAAAACCCCTGTAATCAGAGGTTTTTGTTTCGTTTATGGTCACATATCAACTGTTCTAAAAATCGTGCAGCATGATAGATATCATGAGATATGATTAGTTGGCTGAGTTTGAGTGTAAGTGTCGTTGATATTGTAAGAGAAGATGATCTAGCTGCTGGCTATGTTCGATGGTCACTGTTGATGTCATCCCATTATGCAAGACAACTTTCATCAGCTCTTCTCTTTTTTCTTCGATTTGAGTTAATAATGATGTTTTTACCAAAGTCATGTTCCTTTCATGCAAATCTTGATAAAAAGAATCGATTTTATTATATCCATTTTAAGGTTTATTTTCAAATTTAAAGGATTCGTTATCTTGATGTCAAATTAAATTATATAAGGTTTTAAGAGAATAGACCATCTTTATTGAGAGGATGTAAAAAAAATGAAATGATTTTGTCATCTCTTATTGTATATTGTAAGAAGGGGGTGTTCTTTTGACAGATTTGAATTACTTTTTAGCTTTTGGAGCAGGGTTTCTTTCTTTTATCTCACCATGCTGTCTGCCGCTTTATCCAGCCTTTTTATCGTATATTACGGGCGTTAGTATAGATGAAGTGAAATCTGAGAAGGTGATGCTGAGAAGAAGAAGTCTGCTTCATACTTTATTCTTTTTAATTGGATTCTCTATTATATTTATTGCGATTGGCTTTGGGACATCGTTTGTTGGGAAGTTTTTTTATGATTACCATCAAGCAATTCGCCAGGTTGGAGCCATTCTCATTATTTTCTTTGGTTTTATGATTCTTGGTGTCTTCCAGCCTTCTTTCCTTATGGGGGAAAAGAGAATGCAGTTCCAAAATCGTCCTGCTGGTTTTTTTGGGTCAATTCTCATCGGAATGGGCTTTGCCGCTGGATGGACACCTTGTACAGGACCTATTTTATCTGCTGTTATCACACTTGCTGGTAACAATCCGGAGTCGGCTGTCACATATATGATTGCGTATGTATTCGGATTTGCCGTTCCGTTTTTTGTTCTATCCTTTTTCATCACGAAAATGACGTGGATCAGAAAGCGCCAGCAGCTTATCATGAGAATTGGCGGGATCATTATGATTGTGGTAGGGATATTGCTGTTCTTTGATCTTCTCACATGGATTATCATCATGTTCTCCTCATTGTTCGGCGGATTTACAGGCTTTTGAAATCGTTTTCTACAGTCGCGGCGAATGGTTTTTTTTCGTCAATTGGAGTATATTATACATAGGCTGACCTTAAAGAATAAAGGAATGATTTGATATGATGGTCTTGATCTCTTCTATAATTGCGATATGTATGGCGGTAGCCGTCATGTTTATTCGCATTAAGTCATCTGCAAAACCGGCAACCGCGAAAAAAATTATATTACCTCCTATTTTCATGAGCACTGGGGCACTAATGTTTTTTGTTCCTATGTTTCGAGTAACTGGGGCTGAATTTCTAGAGGCGATCACAGTGGGGATGTTTTTCTCCATCTTTTTAATCAAAACATCGAAGTTTGAAATTAGAGGGAATGACATTTATTTAAAGCGATCAAAAGCATTTGTGTTTATTCTCATTGGACTTCTTGTTCTTCGTATCGGGATGAAGACCATCCTGAGTTCTTCTATTGATTATGGTTCTCTAAGCGGGATGTTTTGGATTCTTGCCTTTGGCATGATCGTACCTTGGCGCGTTGCTATGTATTTGTCGTTTAGAAAGCTGTCTAAGCAATTAGATCCGCAGCAGGTTCAAATGAATTAAACCTCCTTTTGATAAAGGAGGTTATTTTAATAACGATTCATATGGCGTGTGATCGATGTCTTTTTCTTGAAGGCGCTTCAGTAAAAACTTATGATCCCGCTTTGGGGTAGCGATAATATAGCCGCGAATGATTAAGTCTAAATTAATGCTGGCAGCTTGTTCTTTTAAAGCCAGCTCGCCAATCTTACCCGCGATTTTTTCTTTGGCGACATCTCTAAACAGCTCTGGAACAGGTAATACGAGTTCATTTAAAAGCTTTTTGTCTTCTTCCCGCCATAGGTGGAGGCTCTTTTGAATATATTCATCCTGCCAATCAAGCTCTGATTTCCCATCTTCCTTCGGCAATCGTTTTAAAAATTTGCGAAACATAAAAAAGCCACCGATTGCGAGTAATCCGATCATCACCGTACCCCAAAATAAAATGAACCACAAAAACCAGCCGCTTAACATGTTCTCACTCCTTATACCCCTCGTCTCTCTATCTTATTTTACATGAAGAGATGATAGAAGAAAATAACAAAAATGTATGTCTCTCATCTCTATGAACGCCTTTTTTCATTCATAACTGCCCATTTACTAGAAAAACCCAAACCATCTAGTAGAAAGAGAATACATTATCATATAGCGACTCTACTATTTGGCCATGGTGGTTCGCAAAAGGTATTGACTTGACACGAACGGAAGAGAGCCCACCAAATGAAGGTGGGCTCTTAATGTTTGAAGTGCGGGATTTGAAAGGAAAATGCCCCGCTTGGATGGTCAGAACTTTTTTTAATTCTTATCGAAATGATTCGGTTTTCGTATTCTGTTTCAATATCTTTGTCGTTCAGATAAAAAGGGAGCATGACACTTTTTTCAATTGGCTGTTCGCCTTCATCATTTGGCTTTTGTACCGTGTAAGCGAGAGTCAGCTCATGTCCAGCGAAGGTCAGCTTTACATCAGTGATCGACAGGGTGGAGACATCAATCTCAATAATATAATCGCGGCTTGTTTCATAAAGATCAATTGGGAGGTGTTCATCATACCATGCAAATGGATCATCCATTAAGACATTGAGCCAATCATCTATTTCTAGAAAATCAGAGGAATTCGATTGCTTTTCATTCTCCATAAACACTCCTCCATCACATCTCATAATAAATGATATGTTGAGAACTGAAATGTGTGAAAGACCTAAAACATCCCGCCTTGCCACGGGATGAGAGGTGAATGTTTACATATCGTGATGAGAATTGTGCTTTTGTCTTGTATGGTTGCGGTTTTTCACTTTTTTACTGCCTGATAATGGCTCAGGCTGTCCGCTTTGATGCTCCTTAGGTGAGTTTTGACGGATGTCTTTTCCTGTGTTTTTATTCGTCATGGTGATTGCTCCTTTCTTATTGGTTTTTTTTACGTTTTTTATTGTTTTGTCTTTGTTCTTCTGTTAAAACAAGTTGGTCATCTTCAATATAACCTGCACCATTCCCTTGGCTTTTGGCTGCGTTCATGCCGTCAATCACATGATTTGCTTTGCGTTTTGTCATGTTCTATCACCTCAATTGTAGTATGATCCCGCCCTGCTTGGTTTATGAAGAGTAATCATTTCCTGATGATAAGCTAAACTTATTGAATTTAATAAAAGCATTGTTATTTACTTATGTATGAATTTGTTTTAAGATGAAATTGTGAGAAAATTGTGGTGAAATACGACGATTTTTCTGAGAATTGAAATTGATCTTGATCATCAAAAGGGGGATTTTGGACATGTCGAAACAGCAGCAAGTCGCTAAACAAGACGCTTTTCAATCTAGAAAAACGTTTTCGACAAATGGGAAAACGTATCACTATTATTCGTTAGAAGCACTAGAGAAACAAGGAATCGGAAATGTTTCTAAGCTGCCTTATTCCATTAAGGTACTTTTAGAATCAGTGCTTCGCCAAGTAGACGGTAGAGTGATCAAGAAGGAACACGTTGAAAACTTGGCAAAATGGGGAACTGCCGAGGTCAAAGAAATTGATGTTCCATTTAAACCTTCTCGTGTTATTTTACAAGACTTCACGGGTGTACCAGCCGTCGTTGACCTTGCTTCTTTAAGAAAAGCAATGGCAGATGTAGGCGGGGATCCGGATAAAATTAACCCTGAAATTCCAGTTGACCTTGTCATTGACCACTCAGTACAAGTTGATAAAGCTGGAACTGAAGATGCTTTAAACATTAACATGGATTTAGAATTCGAACGTAACGCAGAGCGTTATAACTTCCTTAGCTGGGCAAAGAAAGCGTTTAATAACTATCAAGCTGTTCCGCCTGCAACAGGAATTGTTCACCAAGTAAACTTAGAGTACCTTGCAAGTGTTGTTCATGCGATTGAAGAAGATGGTGAGATCATCACTTACCCAGATACATTGGTTGGTACTGACTCTCATACAACCATGATCAACGGTATCGGCGTACTTGGATGGGGCGTTGGCGGTATTGAAGCAGAAGCTGGTATGCTTGGTCAGCCTTCATACTTCCCAGTACCAGAAGTCATTGGTGCTAAATTAGTTGGAGAGCTTCCAAACGGAACGACTGCAACTGACCTTGCATTAAAAGTGACACAAGTTCTGCGTGAAAAAGGCGTAGTGAACAAATTCGTTGAATTCTTCGGACCTGGAGTTGCACAGCTGCCGTTAGCGGATCGTGCAACGATTGCGAATATGGCGCCTGAATACGGTGCTACTTGCGGATTCTTCCCAGTAGACGAGGAAGCTCTTGCTTACCTTCGCCTTACTGGACGTGATGAAGAGCAAATTAATATCGTTGAAGAATATTCTCGCGCAAATGGCTTATTCTATACGCCAGATGCAGAAGAGCCAATTTTTACGGATGTTGTGGAAATTGATCTTTCTAAAATTGAATCAAACTTATCTGGTCCAAAGCGTCCACAAGATTTGATTCCACTTTCTGAAATGAAAGAGACGTTCCATCAACACATTGAAAGCCCAGCTGGTAACCAAGGTTTTGGCTTAGAAAAATCGGAGCTGGATAAACAAATTGAATTTGATCTAGCAAATGGTGAAAAAGCTGTGATGAAGACAGGTGCGATTGCGATTGCAGCGATAACGAGCTGTACGAATACATCGAATCCATACGTCTTAATCGGAGCAGGTCTTGTTGCGAAGAAAGCAAGTGAGCTTGGTATGAAGGTGCCAAACTACGTGAAAACGTCACTAGCGCCAGGTTCTAAGGTTGTTACAGGATACCTCGTGAACTCAGGACTTCTTCCATACTTAAGAGACCTCGGATTTAACATCGTTGGGTATGGCTGTACAACATGTATCGGAAACTCAGGACCGCTTGCGCAAGAAATCGAGGATGCTGTCTCTGAAAATGATCTGCTGATCACTTCTGTTTTATCAGGTAACCGTAACTTTGAAGGGCGTATCCACCCGCTTGTGAAAGGAAACTACCTTGCATCTCCACCATTAGTTGTGGCGTATGCACTTGCTGGTACGGTGAATATTGATTTAACAAAAGACCCTATCGGTGTGGATAAAAATGGTGAGAACGTTTATTTCGATGATATTTGGCCATCAATGGACGAAATCAACAGCGTCGTGAAAAGCACAGTAACACCTGAACTCTTCCGTTCAGAGTATGAAACTGTATTTGATAGCAATGACCGCTGGAATGAAATTAAAACGACAGATGATGCACTGTATAAATGGGATGAAAATTCCACATACATTGATAACCCGCCATTCTTTGAAAACCTATCAGTTGAACCTGGTAAAGTTGAACCGCTTAAAGGCTTGCGCGTCGTTGCCAAGTTCGGTGACTCTGTGACAACTGACCATATTTCTCCTGCTGGAGCGATTGGTAAAGACACACCTGCGGGTAAATACTTGCAAGAAAGAGGCGTATCGCCTAGAGACTTTAACTCATATGGATCTCGCCGTGGTAACCACCATGTCATGATGAGAGGTACTTTTGCAAACATCCGTATTAAGAACCAAATTGCACCAGGGACAGAAGGCGGATATACAACTTATTGGCCAACTGGTGAAGTGACATCCATTTATGATGCATGCATGCGTTATAAAGAAGATGGAACAGGTCTTGCGATCTTAGCAGGTAAAGACTACGGAATGGGTTCTTCGCGTGACTGGGCTGCAAAAGGAACAAACCTTCTTGGAATTAAATTCGTTCTAGCTGAAAGCTTTGAGCGTATCCACAGAAGTAACCTTGTCTTCATGGGTGTACTTCCGTTACAGTTTAAAGACGGAGAAAGTGCAGAAACTTATGGACTAACAGGAACAGAAACATTTGAAGTTGAAGTTGATGAAACAGTTCGTCCACGTGATCTTGTCACTGTGAAAGCAATTGATACAGATGGCAATGAGAAAACATTTGAAGTGGTTGTTCGCTTTGACAGTGAAGTCGAAATTGACTACTATCGTCATGGTGGTATCCTTCAAATGGTACTTCGTGAAAAATTGGCAAGCAATTAATACTCATACAGCAAAGAAGAGAAGGCGCCTAGACAGCTTTCTCTTCTTTTTTAAAATAGTGGAGGATCAATCATGTGGAAAAAAGGAATGGCAAGCGCTGTTTTACTTGTGTTGATTGGTTTACTTGCGTGGAATTTACTTGGACCAAAAGAGCCCGCAATCGGTCTTGAAAAAGGGGATCAAGCCCCTGATTTTGAACTTAAAACCCTTGATGGTCAAACGGCTTCGTTATCTGATTACCAAGGGAAAAAGGTGCTCGTCAATTTTTGGGCGACATGGTGTAAGCCATGCAGGACAGAAATGCCGGATCTAGACGCAATTAGAAGCGAACATGATCAGGTCGAAGTACTTGCGGTGAATTTGACGACCACTGAAAAAAGTGTAGATCATGTTGCAGCATTTGCAGATGAATTAAAGCTGAGCTTTCCTATTTTATTGGATCAAAAAGGCATTCAAGCACGATATCAGGTGCTTTCATACCCCACGACATACATATTAGATGAAAAAGGACGAATCGTGTCTGTAAAGCATCAAATGCTGACAAAAAAAGAAATTGAGCAAGAGCTGGATCTATAATGATTCAGCTTTTTTGCTTATTTTCTAAATGTTTTGGCGAAAATGAAATACAAACACTGGAGGTGAGTACAATGAGAAGAAGAAAACGACGTACATTTGAAGAGCTTGTACTTGAAAATAAAAAAGAATTATTAAGCAATGAGGAATTTTTAAACCAGCTTGAAGAAAAGTTGGAAGAGCGTTTTAGACAGAAATAAGTTATGAATTATCCTTTTTCGTTCATCCTAAAGAAGAGGGAGGGATGAATGATGGGTAGAGAGCATGATAAACAAGCGCAGTTTACACCAGACCATTTAGGGACAAAACCTGTAGCATACAAACGTAATAAAGGAAAAAAGATGCATAATAAATCAAATGAACAGCCTGATGTCATACAGACGAAGGGCGAATAAGGAGGGTATCATGATGAATGGAAAGTCATATCAATCCAATCCAGATGATCGTTCTGATAATGTTGAAAAGCTGCAAGATATGATCGAAAACACTCTTGACAATATCGATGAATCTGAAGCAGCGATGGCCCTTTCGACAGATCAAGAAAAACAGATGATCAAGCAAAAAAATGAAAATAGAAAAATGAGTATTGATGCCATGCGTTCTGAGATCAAGGACGAAGAAGCAGCAAGAAAAAATGGCTATACCGAATAAACCAGGGATTCCTGGTTTATTTTATTGCCTCCTTTTAGAAGAACCATTTCGATTGTGGTAAAATGGCAGAGACCTTAGGTTTTGATAGGAGAGCGATGAAAACGTGTATGTATCTAAAAAAGAAATAGAAGTCCGTTATGCAGAAACAGACCAAATGGGCATCGTGTATCATGCCAATTATTTAATCTGGATGGAAGTCGGCAGAACAGCACTGATTAAAGAATTAGGATTTTCCTATGCGCAGCTAGAAGCAGACGGCGCTCTTGCACCCGTTATAGATTTACAGGTGCAATATAAAAAACCATTGCTGTACGGTGAAACAGCGACAGTTCATACATGGATAGAAGAATACAATGGACTCAAAACGGTGTATGGCTACGAAATTCAAAAGCCTGATGGACAAACAGCGATTACAGGGACAACCTCACATATTTGTGTAGACAAAGAAACCTTTAGACCTATTCAATTTAGAAAAGCTTTTCCTGCCTGGCACAAAGTATACGAACAGTCGAAGAAGCAGGTTTAATTCATGGCGTTTGGTATTAAAAGAAGCGATCTAAATGCGTGGAAATCAGCTGTCCAGCAAGGAGAACTGGCCTTTTTAACCCATTATTGGCTTGATGACCGTTTCCCGCATGCCAATACCGTCACTAAAGCAGCCTGTCAGGATATGAAGCAGTTAATTGAGTGGGGAGAAAAACATGGACTCAAAAAAGAATGGATTCATGACCGCGCAGGGTTTCCACACTTTGACTTGATTGGTGAACCACAAAAAAGAATCCTGCAAAAGGAGCGGTCTTTAGGAAACATTCATGAGTATGGGCTATATATTGAAGGATAAAACAAAAAAGATACCCGAGGGATGAGGTATCTTTTTTGTTTATTCATAATGAAACTCTGGTTCTTTCACGGACTCGTTATAATCAATATGCAGATCATGGTTGTCAAAATACCAAATATCACTTTCTTCAACAAAGAAAGTAATACCTTCTATTTCAGCGGTTGCGCCGGCATTTTGAGGTTCATCTTTTGCGACGCCGAGAGAAAAGCCTTTTTGTACATTACTGCACCCGCCATATCTCACAAAAAAGCGAACTTGATCACCTTTTTCTAAATCTAGTTCATCCTTGTACCAATTGAGTGCATCTTCTTTTATCGTTAATTTCAATGTGATCGCCCCTTTTTGAAGTCATGCTGTTTTTTTAAATGCAGGATGCAAAAACAGCTTTTCTTTCCTTTTACCACATAATGAAACTTATGAAACGGCTAGAGCCATTTGATTTTCGGTTCAGTTTTGTTGAGGATTCGTTTGAGGTTGGCGATGTGTCTGTAGATTACAAAACCAGCTAGAACGGCAACAACAATGATTAAGAATACGTCTTTGGTGAAAATGCTGTAAATGAATGTATAGATACCGGTCAGCATAGATGATAGTGAAACATATTTACTAATGTATAAAAATAAGAAAAAAGCAGCGATCATCGTAATAAATAAGAATGGGGCATAAAATAATAACACGCCGCCAGATGTAGCGACTGCTTTTCCCCCTTTAAATTTTGCAAAGACAGGAAAGCTGTGACCGATAACAGCAGCAACTCCTGCTAATAAGGGATGAATGTCCAGTTGCATGAAAAACGGTAAAGCAGAAGCAAGGGTTCCCTTTAAAATATCAGCTGAAATCACGATAGACCCTGCTTTTACGCCAAGTGTACGAAATGCATTCGTTGCACCTAGGTTTCCGCTGCCATGTTCACGGATATCGATACCCTTTGCAGCTTTCCCGACAATGAGACCGGATGGAATACTGCCGAGAAGATAAGCCAAAATAAACATCAAAGCAATTAACATCTGCATAACTCCTTTATATTCTCCCTCTTGTCTTACATTTTAACATGATCTTATGAAAAACATGGGGATCTTTTTTTGAAAAAATCAAAAGCAGATGGATTCAGCTTTGTTTTTAAGCAGAAGTTCGCTAAAATAGAGGAAAAGGGGTGTTTGGATGAATCATCCTACGAAACAAGAAATTGGCCGTATATTAAAGAGCAGTAAACGAATTGCTGTTGTTGGATTATCAGATCAGCCGCACCGAACGTCTTATATGGTGTCTAAAGCGATGCAGGATGCCGGATATGAGATCATTCCGGTGAACCCAACGATTGATGAAGCACTTGGTGTGAAAGCAGTCGCTTCTTTAAAGGACATCAAAGATCCTGTTGATATCGTCAATGTCTTTAGACGTTCAGAGTTTTTGCCCGAGGTGGCAGAAGAATTTCTTGAAATGGACGCACCTGTTTTTTGGGCGCAGCAAGGCATCTATCACGAAGAAGCGAAAAGGCTGATTGAGGAAAATGGCAAGGTCGCCATCATGGATTTATGTATCAAGGTGGCTCATGCAATGACAAAAACTCATTAAATCGTCAAAAATCCTTGGTTTTCAAGGATTTTTGCTTTTTTGTTGCAGAAATATATTTGCGATTCTAGAAGAAAGCGATAAAATAAGGCGACAGGGACATAGCGGTGACCTTGCATATCAAGAAAAAGAGCGATAAGATAAAGGTAGAACGTTTGTTCTGTTTTGTGAAAACCATCATATGATTGCATTTGGCTTATCAAACAGTCTTGTTTATAATGGACTTCTAGTTCTGATTGCAGAATGTAGAACATTCTCATAGCCGTGCAAAAGAGCATGTTTTGTTGATTCACACATGCATGGTGATGATGCAGCTTATTAAAGTGGACAGTAATGAGCAGCATGATCATCATTAAAATCTAGAGAGATCATTTGATGGTTTGCCGGTTATGTTTGTTAGTGAAAGGGGATTAAGCATTTGGTTAAAAAGCAGCAAGTAGATTATAACGATGATTCTATTCAGGTGCTAGAGGGACTTGAAGCGGTCCGTAAACGTCCAGGGATGTATATTGGGTCTACGGATTCACGCGGTCTTCATCACCTTGTCTATGAGATTGTAGACAACTCTGTCGATGAAGTGCTCGCTGGCCATGGAGATCATATCATTGTCAAAATACATAAAGATAATAGCATTTCCGTCCAAGATAAAGGACGCGGGATGCCTACTGGTATGCATAAGCTTGGAAAACCGACACCTGAGATCATTTTAACGGTCCTTCACGCAGGCGGAAAATTTGGTCAAGGCGGATATAAAACAAGTGGTGGGCTTCACGGAGTTGGGGCATCTGTAGTAAACGCGCTGTCAGAATGGCTCACTGTCACAATTGAACGCGACGGCTTTATTTATCATCAGCGCTTTGAAAACGGCGGAAAGCCTGCCACATCACTTGAAAAAGTCGGAAAAACGAAAAAAACAGGAACACTGATTCATTTTAAACCTGATCCAACTATGTTCAGTGTCACGACCTATAACTTCGATACTTTATCAGAACGTTTAAGAGAATCTGCCTTTTTATTAAAAGGATTAAAAATAGAGCTGATTGATGAACGACATGATGTACAAGAAACCTTTTATTATGAGACGGGCATTGAAGCCTTCGTTGCTTATTTAAATGAAGAAAAAGATGTTCTGAGTGAAGTGGTCTCATTTGAAGGAGAGCATCAATCCATCGAAGTAGATTTTGCTTTTCAATTCAATGACGGCTACTCGGAGAATATTCTTTCTTTCGTCAATAACGTCAGAACAAAAGATGGCGGTACGCATGAGTCTGGTGCCAAAACGGCGATGACGAGAGCCTTTAATGAATATGCGCGCAAAGTAGCCCTTTTAAAAGAAAAAGACAAAAATTTAGAAGGCACTGATATTCGCGAAGGACTGTCAGCAATTATTTCTGTCAGAATTCCTGAAGAACTGCTTCAATTTGAAGGCCAGACAAAAGGAAAGCTTGGGACAAGTGAGGCTCGCTCGGCTGTTGATGCTGTTATTTCTGAAAAGCTGGCTTATTTCCTTGAAGAAAACCGGGAAACAGCCACTCTTCTTGTGAAAAAAGCGATTAAAGCGCAGCAGGCAAGAGAAGCTGCTAGAAGAGCACGTGAAGAAGCAAGGAGCGGCAAGAAACGGAAAAAGTCCGAAGCAACACTGAGCGGAAAATTAACACCTGCTCAATCTAGAAACCCGGCAAGAAACGAATTGTACCTAGTAGAGGGCGACTCAGCGGGCGGATCAGCAAAGCAAGGGCGTGACCGTAAATTCCAAGCGGTGCTGCCGCTTCGTGGAAAGGTCATCAACACAGAAAAAGCGAAGCTTGCTGATATTTTCAAAAATGAAGAAATCAACACCATTATTCATGCGATCGGTGGAGGCGTCGGTGTCGATTTTAATGTAGAAGACATCAATTATGACAAAATCGTGATCATGACAGATGCTGATACAGATGGAGCGCATATTCAAGTGCTTCTACTGACGTTCTTCTACCGCTATATGAAGCCGCTGATTGAGCATGGCAAAGTGTTTATTGCACTACCGCCTTTATATAAAGTCAGCAAGGGCTCAGGGAAAAAAGAAATCATTGAGTACGCATGGTCTGATGAAGAAATGGATGACGTACTGAAGAAAGTTGGAAAAGGGTACACGATTCAGCGCTATAAAGGTTTAGGTGAAATGAACGCCGACCAGCTATGGGAAACGACAATGAATCCAGAATCGAGAACACTTGTCAGGGTCAAAATCGACGATGCTGCACGTGTGGAACGCCGCGTCACGACATTGATGGGTGACAAAGTAGAACCACGACGTAAATGGATTGAAAAGAATGTCGCCTTTGGACTTGATGAGGAAAGCAACATTCTTGAAAATGAAAACTTGTCGCTAGCTGAGGAGGTTTAAACATGGCACAACAAGAACGATTTCATGATTTACCATTAGAAGAAGTGATCGGAGACCGGTTTGGTCGCTATAGTAAATATATTATCCAAGACCGTGCGCTTCCAGATGCGCGAGATGGACTAAAGCCTGTACAACGAAGAATCTTATATGCGATGTACGCAGAAGGAAACACGCAAGATAAAAACTTCCGTAAAGCCGCGAAAACAGTCGGTAACGTGATTGGTAACTATCATCCGCACGGTGACTCATCTGTTTATGAAGCGATGGTGAGAATGAGTCAGAATTGGAAAGTACGAAATGTGCTCATTGAGATGCATGGGAATAACGGGAGTATCGATGGAGATCCGCCTGCTGCCATGCGTTATACGGAAGCAAGGCTTTCTGCCATTGCTTCAGAGCTATTAAAGGACTTAGACAAGGAAACGGTCGAATTTGTCGCAAACTTTGATGATACAAGCAAGGAGCCAGTTGTTTTACCAGCGATGTTTCCAAACCTTCTCGTGAATGGATCAACAGGGATTTCAGCAGGTTATGCCACCGATATCCCGCCGCATCATCTGGGAGAAGTGATTGATGGTGTCATTAAACGAATCGAACAGCCGCATTGTACGGTTGAGGATTTAATGAAAGTCATCAAAGGTCCAGATTTCCCAACAGGCGGTATCATTCAAGGGGTCGACGGCATTAAGAAGGCTTATGAAACAGGAAAAGGAAAGATTATGATTCGCGGAAAAGCGGAAATTGAAACCATCCGCGGCGGACGCCAGCAAATCGTGATCACAGAAATTCCTTATGAAGTGAATAAAGCCAATCTTGTCAAAAAGATGGACGAGTTCCGAATCGAAAGAAAAGTTGAAGGAATTTCAGAGGTTCGAGATGAGACTGACCGAACTGGGCTTCGAATCGTGGTAGAGCTGAAAAAAGAAGCAGATGCAAATGGTGTCTTGAATTTCTTATATAAAAACTCAGATCTGCAAATTCCATATAACTTTAATATGGTGGCGATACATAATCGTAGACCAACTTTAATGACGCTGACAACTATACTTGATGCATATATTGCCCATCAAAAAGAAGTGGTGACGAACCGCTCAGCATATGAGCTTCGAAAAGCGAAGGAACGCCACCATATTGTAGACGGATTAATTAAGGCGCTTTCCATCTTAGATGAAGTCATTGCCACAATCCGCTCCTCTAATGATAAGCGAGATGCGAAAAACAACTTGATGGAGAAATATGACTTTACAGAAGCACAATCAGAAGCGATTGTTTCCCTCCAGTTATATCGTTTAACGAATACGGATATTACGCAATTAAGAGACGAAGCTAGTGAGCTTGATGTGCGTATAACAGAACTTGAAGACATTTTAGGTAACGAGAAAAAGTTGCTAAAGGTCATTACAAACAGTTTGAAAAAGCTCAAAAAGACATATGCTGATGAGAGACGATCTGTCATTGAGGAAAAAATCGAAGAAATTAAGATTAACCTTGAAGTGATGATCGCCTCAGAGGATGTTTACGTCACGGTGACGAAGGATGGGTACATCAAACGGACAAGTCAGCGCTCCTATGCTGCATCTAACGGTAAGGACTTTGGCATGAAGGATACAGACCGCCTGATTCATCAGTTTGAAATGAATACAACGGATGTCCTCCTATTGTTCACGAATAAAGGGAGCTATATTTATTGTCCAGTTCATCAGCTGCCAGACATACGCTGGAAAGACATGGGGCAGCATATTACGAATATCATTTCAATTGATCGTGATGAATCAATTCAAAAAGCCATACCAATTAAAGAATTTGATGAAACGTCGTATCTTCTGTTCTTTACAAAAGGTGGAATGGTGAAGAAAACAGAGCTTCTTCAATATAAAGCGCAGCGCTATTCGAAACCGCTTGTCGCCTTGAACCTAAAAGGGGACGATGAACTCGTGGATGTTCATGTGACAACAGGACAGCAGGAATTGTTTATTGCGACGAAGAATGGCTATGGATTGTGGTTTGATGAAGAAGAAGTAAGTGTTGTTGGTCCGAGAGCGGCCGGTGTCAAAGGTATCAACTTGAAAGATGGGGACGAAGTAGTCTCTGGCCAGATCATTGATCCGAAAAACGATGTCCTCGTACTGACGACACAAAGAGGGGCTGTGAAGCGAATGAACCTCTCTGAATTTGATAAAACATCTAGAGCCAAACGCGGAGTTCTGATGCTAAGAGAATTAAAGAAAAACCCGCACCGTATTGTGGCTGTTATTGCTGCATCACTGCACGATACACTTGAAATTGATACGGAGAAGGGTGCAACGATTCCGCTTGATATCTCTACTTTAAGAGCGAATGACCGCTATAGTAATGGATCATTTATTGTAGATGAGGAAGAGCAGGGAGAAGTAACACATGTCCTTGTCACACCTCAACCTGCACCAGATGACAATAAATAAGCAAACGAAAACCCCCTGCGATAAACAGGGGGTTTCTTTTATATACGGGTCATTTAGCTCTCGTGGTTGCCAAACATGCTTGTAATGGCGTGCACTACTTCAATTCCTTGGTAGACGAAAAGAGAAAGTGAAGTGACAGAGAATAGACCTAGAATGAATACTCTTAAGAAAAATAACATCGTGTAAAACCTCCCAATTTTTGTTTTGATTTAGATGGTTGGGTTAAACACGAGATAGTCGGAAATAAGAAGATTGATAGAATACTGCAAGTAAATGCTTCTTTTTCCGGTCAAATTGATCAGTATGAGTGATGCGTGCAAATCCAGCTGTCATACTGCCAATCATCAGCAGTACTGTAAATGCGGCAAATACTGCGCTCACATGTTTTTGTTTCTTTTCATCACCCATTGTCTGAGCGATTTTCATTTCATGTGATTCTTGATCGGCAACCACCTTTGCATGATGGTATACCTGAACGGAATGAGGCATTGAGAACAAATGAAAACTTGCAAGTGCTATGAATAAGACAGCTAATTTTAGCAGCATATTTTTTTTCATTTATCTCACCCCTTCCTGTTTATTTTCATGATCTTACCACGTTTTCTGTTATTTGAAAAGTCTTATTTTTTTACTTTCCCTCTTTAAAAAAGCGATAAACATCAGGACATTTATAGGACTGTTTCACTTCATGAAAGGTTTCAATTTTATTTTTTTAATTTAAAAAAAGTGCCATGATCGAGGATCAGACACTTTTAGTGAACTTGTAATGTACGCGGTTTCGCGACAGCTTTTGTGAAGATTCCTGCAATACATATGGCGAATAAAACAAAAATAAAGGCATGAAGCAGTCCTACTTGATTGGCAAGCAGCCCTAATATAGGCGGCCCAGAAAGAGAGGCTGTGTAACCTGATAAGGTCACAATGCTGACGCGTTTCACGGCGTACCGGCTATCATCGCCAGCTGCAGAAATGGTTAGCGGGAAGCCTAAAGAAGCGCCAAGTCCCCATAAAAAGATCGATATCATACATACAACAAGTGAAATCTTTAAAATGACCAGAAATAGTCCGGCGGCTGCTGATAAAATCGCAATTCTTAGCAATAACACCCTGCCGAAACGATCGATCAAACGTCCGCTGATTAGTCTGCCGCTAATCATCCCGCATAAAAATAAAGCATAGATGACTGTACTCATGGAATGTGAAACCTGGTAGCCATCCACCATCGCAAGTGGAATCCAATCATTGGCAGACCCTTCGACAAATGCAAGACATAAGGCGATCATCGCAAGAGAGACCGTTCGTTTGTTCAGCCATGCCGTTTGAGTATCATCTATTGTATTTGACTGCTTCTCATGCTGATCCATTCCTGTCCCGTGCGGAATAAACCGGGTACAAATCAAGATGCTGAGAAAGAAAAGAAGGGCAATGACAAGTAGGTGATTCAACACAGAGACCCCTAGATGGATAAAAAGAATGCCAGCTCCTGCTCCAATTAAAGTGCCAATGCTAAAGGAAGCGTGCAATATAGGCAAAATGGTTTTCTTAATACTGTATTCAATTTCTGTCCCTTCTAGGTTCATCGCCACATTGCACATACCTGAGCCTGCTCCAAAAAGAAATAGACCGGCAGTGACGACAAAGATAGAAGAGAGTGTTGAACCAATGGCAAGAGTGGTGAAACCAAGGAACATCAAAAAAGCACTGATCACAATCGCCACTCGTCCGCCTTTTTTTCGAACAAATACATTTGAAAGAACAAGCCCAACAATTGAACCAACAGATAAGCCAAGTAAAATAAGTCCCATCGTTCCTGTATTGGCTTGTAATAAATCTCTGACTTCCGGTGTCCGTGAAAACCATGTAGAGATGGAAATACCAGACATCGTGAAAATAACTATGATCGCTTTATACCACTTTAATTCCATCTAATCCCTCACATTTAAAGATGTATCTGTTACTGAACAAATCTACTCGATTATAAATGAGATGGGCTGATTCGTAAATAACTTGAGGCAGGAACATGAACAATTCTAGTCAAAAGGAATCTTGCCTTCCTAATTCTTCTGACGAGAAGGTAAAATAAACATAAAGGGGGAGGAAGCATGTCGGTGAAAGGAGACGGGATTGAGCCAGAAATGTACAAACAAACTTAAAGGCAGCGCTATCACAGGTTCAGACGTCATTTGGAATATGTCGAATGGTCAATTGGTTACCAAATGATGTATCAGGATAAATAGAAGGGGAGGAGAGGATCAACATGAAAAGTGAAAAGGAAAAAATGATCCAAGGAGAACATTATGTATCTAGTGTGACCAAACCCTAATTGCAGATCGAAAAAGAGCGAGACAATTGACATTTGCATACCAGCAAACCAATCAGCCAGAAAAAAGAACATCCATTTTAAAGGAATTATTAGGCGCTTGCGGAAATGATGTCGTTTTTGAAGGAAGGCTGCAGTGCGATTACGGATACAATATCGAGGTTGGCGAGCATTTTTTGCAAATTTTGATGCAGTATTATTAGACGTTTGCAAAATTACCATTGGACATCACTGTTTATTAGGTCCGAATGTACATAATTATACGGCTGAACACCCGCTTGACCCGATAGAACGTGCAAAATGCATTGAATTCGGCAAACCAGTCACCATTGGAAACCACGTATGGATTGGCGACAATGCTGTCATAGCATCTGGTGCCGTTGTGACAAAAAGTGTTCCAGCAAACGTCGTGGTTGACGGAAATCCTGCGAAAATCATAAAATATCTTGGTGAATTAAAATCTGGCGAATAAACAAGGATTTTGATTTTTTCTTTTTTGTCTCAATAAGATAAGTATACTTAGATTTGAGACAAAAGAAATACATTCTTTTTATAACTTCCTAGAATATATATTATGTAAACTAATAAAAAGAAATGAATAAGATTTCGTCTTCATAGCTTCATATGTACTAGAAGGTAAATGTGGATCCATTGTTGTACAGTCCCTCTTATCCATCTCCAACTGCCTCTTTTGTATGTAATATCAAAAACCTCTACAATTATTATTATATGTATATTTTTTAGGGTCATAATTGTTCAAGTAAAGTTAGTTGCTCCGTTTGTTCAATAAGAAAAGGAGGTGCCGCAGCTACCTCCTTTGTTAAGTCAAAGCACCCTTTAGTTTTATAAGCAACACTTCGAAAATACGAGATTATTGTAGCATACTCTCCAATTTGTCCTTCACTAGCACCCATTCTTGGTCGATTACACTGTAATACACAGAGTCTCTTAAATAACCGTCAGGCATAACCATATGATTTCGAAGCACCCCTTCTTTTACCAAACCCAACCGTTCAATTGCCTGCTGAGACCGCACATTTCTGCTATCTGTTTTCAACTGAACACGAATTGTCCCAAGTGTTTCAAAGCAGTGTTTCAAAAGAAGATACTTACATTCTGTATTTATTCTAGTTCGCCAAACAGTTGGAGACAGCCATGTCCAACCAATTTCCAAGTTACGGTTTGGTATGGATATATTAAGAAAACGAGTGCTTCCCACAATTTTCCCCGAATTCTTATCGAAGATAACAAAAGGAAATTCGCTTCCTTGCTCTCTCGCTTGAAGTGCTCCATTCACAAGGGACTTCATATCTTCAATCGATTGAACCCTCATTGGCATGTGTGCCCATATATCTGGATTGTTTCCCGCATCAAATAATTCCTGTACGTGATAATCTTCCATAGGTTGTATCTTTACTCTATCTCCTATTAATACTACAGGCGTTATCTCCATAATTCTTCTTCTCTCCTTTTTTAGATATCGGCTTAAAGAAGACCCTATACCTTTAGCTTTAGTGTTGATAGTATCAAATAAACTGATCTTTTCCTCATCTTCCAAATAATGAAAAGCTAAAAATGGCACATTAATGAATGCATTTGTTTCTTCTAAATATAACTTAATTCCACCTAATCGATGCTGACCATCCATTTGTTAAAGAGACATTTGAAAATGGTGACAAGTAATATCTAATCCAACTTTAAGGTAGAATCTATGTGCATCATGCCTATGAACACCAGAATCTAAATGAAATTGTTCACACTCATTTTCCTTTGCTTGACTTATTAGCCAATCCCATAGAATTTTTGCATACTCGATCATCGCAATCCACTGAATTGATGTCTCCTTTCACATATAAAAGATATTATTCTCCAGTCTCAGCAAACTGTTTCAATCGATCTCCAATTTCATCTCTTACCCTTTGGAAAAATGCCCACCTCTCTTCTTCTGTTCCTTCTGCTTTTGCTGGATCATCAAAGCCCCAATGGACACGTTCGACATGAGGAGGAGTCAACGGGCATTTATCAGCTGCGTCACCGCATAGTGTTACGACTAAGTCAGCGTGATGCAATATCTTTTGATCAATCAGGTCAGACGTTTGATTAGAAATATCAATCCCTATTTCTTTCATTGCTTTTACAGCATTCGGATTTAATCCATGAGCTTCAATACCAGCGCTATAAACCTTCCACTCATCACCAAGGTGTTTTTTAGCCCAACCTTCAGCCATTTGACTGCGGCAAGAATTACCGGTACATAAAAAGTAAATTGTTTTCTTTGACATGTTGATCGTCTCCTTTAATGTATAATCAATAGCCAGAAATACAAAGCTAAAAGTGTAATGAATAGTGTTGGTACAGTTAAAATGACTCCTATTTTGAAATATGTGCCCCAGGAAATCTTCACACCTTTTTGAGAAAGGACGTGGAGCCATAGTAGTGTTGCTAAGGAGCCAATGGGCGTAATTTTTGGTCCTAAATCAGAACCAATGACATTTGCGTAAATTAACGTTTCTCTCATTATTCCTTGTGTATCGGTACCGGATATAGCTAATGCATCAATCATGACAGTCGGCATATTGTTCATGACAGATGAAAGCATTGCTGCGATAAATCCCATACCAAGAGTCCCTGCCAATAAACCTTGATCTGCTACAGCTTGGATCACGCTTGAAAGAGCATCAGTGAGCCCTGCATTTCGCATGCCATACACAACAACGTACATACCTATGGAAAAGAAAACGATCGCCCATGGTGCTTCTTTTAGAACGCTTTTTGTTTGAACAGCAGGGCTTTTTTGTGCAATGACCAAGAATAAAATGGCAATCACACCAGCTATGACCGATACAGGTATAGATAAAAATTCGCATGCAAAATAACCAATCAATAAAAAAGCTAATATATACCAAGATAATCTAAACATCTTTGGATCTTTTATTGCTTCACTAGGGTGCTTTAACTCAGTCAGATCATAGCGTTTAGGTATACTCTTTCTAAAGAAAAGGTACAGTACAGTGATACTCGCTAGCAATGAAAAAAGGTTTGGAACGACCATTCTGGATGCATATTCAATAAACGTAATGTTGAAATAGTCGGCTGTTACAATGTTCACCAAATTACTTACGACAAGGGGAAGCGAAGTTGTATCTGCAATAAACCCACTCGCGATAATAAAAGGGAATACAATTTTTTCATTGAAGTGTAATGCTCTGACCATGGCTAAAACAATGGGTGTCAAAATAAGTGCTGCACCATCGTTTGCAAATAAAGCAGCGACGATTGCACCAAGGATGGTCACATACACAAACATACGCAGCCCACTGCCTTTTGCAGCCTTTGCCATATGCAATGCTGCCCATTCAAAAAAGCCGATTCGATCAAGTATGAGTGAAATGACGATAATGGCAACAAAAGCTAAAGTCGCATTCCAAACGATGCCTGTCACGGTGATCACATCGTCAACATTCACAACACCTACGATTAATGCTAAAACGGCCCCTCCACATGCGGACCACCCTATGGATAAATTTTTTGGCTGCCAAATAACCAATACCAAAGTTAACAAAAATATGAGTAATGATAAAACGGCAAAACTCAAACCCATCCCTCCTTACGAACAAGAAATGTTTGTTGCGTTATGTTGTATACTTTTTAAAAGGTCATCTTCTTTATCAATTTGATTTAAGATGATACGAATCGTCTCAAATTCTGGAGACAGTGTATTGATTGAATAATAACGCCACTGCCCTTTTCTGTTCTCATGAACAAATCCAGCTTTTTTTAATTTTCGTAAATGCTGACTAATCGCTGGTTGACTCATTTCGAACATATCTACCAGTTCACAAACACAATATTCCTTCTCCAAAAACAATTTCATCATAATGAGTCTTGTTTGATCACTGAGTATTTTTAAACAATTCGACATATGTAACAAACCAATTGAAACATCTGAAGTCACAATGATTCCCTCCCTCTTTTAAATATTGGTGACGGTCCCTGTTATCAAATCCTCCAATATTATATAACTGAATACTTATATAATCAATTGATTATATGATTTGAACAAAAATTTATTCGCGTTAAAATTATTGATTAATGTTTTTTTCTTTTATTTTTTATTCATCAAAAAAATTGATTATTGTAGAATCCTTATTTGACTATTGTTTATAAAGCATAAAATGGATCTACATTTCTTTCAATGGTCTGTCATATGACAATTCCTATTCTTATATAAATCCCAATGGCTCATTTTGTTGATGCGCTAGCTCCATTCCTCCTACCAAATAGAGAGCGTTCTTTTTATCTATATCATCATCAGGCCAAGTGCGGATTAGTTGACGTAATCTAACTGCAACGGTCTTACACACATCTGGCATTAAGTAACTATCAGAATCCTAAAGATCCAGCAATGGAATGATGTCATCTTGATAGTTTTCAAATGGAAGTCGGTGTAAGACCAATCTGCTTCGCAATGGCGGATTTCCATATTTTCAAAGAGAGACAATACTAATAGGGTTATTTTGATTTAATCCCTGCACCACAAAGAGGTATGACAATGGTTTCTTCTGATTCCTTTTTATATTTCATGTAGCCAGCAAAATTGACTGCAGATGTCACTTCGACATAAAATCCTTTCTCACTCAGTTTAGATCGTGCATTCAGGATCTCATCTTCTTCAATATCAATAAACGTACCATTCGTATCTTGTACAACTTCTAAAATTTGTTTGGAACGAGCTGGGGCAGCAATGGCTATCCCTTCTGCTAAGGTCCCTTTATTCGTAACAGGTGATGCTGATTCCTCTTTATTTTGATACGCTTTCACAAGGGGTGCACAGTTTTTCGCTTGTACGGCAACGATTTTCGGTATTTTATGAATGAGACCATTTTCAAATAACTCTTTAAAGCCATAATACGCACCTAGGAGGAGAGTACCATTTCCAACCGGAATGATTAAAGCATCAGGTGCTCCTTTTAGTTGCTCATAGATTTCATAGGCGTATGTTTTAGTACCTTCAAAAAAATAAGGGTTATAGACATGGCTTGCATAAAAAACGTTTTCATTGTCTACTGCCTTTTGTGCCGCAGCTGCAATGTCCTCTCGTGTCCCGTGAATTTCTTTAATCGTTGCTCCATGTGCTTTTATTTGAGCGACCTTTTTAGGCGAAGTTTCATCGCTAAGATAGATGTCACAGGGAATACCACAACGTGCTGCATAAGCTGCAATCGCCGTTCCTGCATTCCCACTACTATCAGCAATCACTTTTGATACCCCGAGTTCCTTAGCTTTTGTCATCAAAACAGCGGCTCCTCGGTCTTTAAAGGATAAGGTCGGCATCATATAATCAACTTTTACATAAGTGTTTGGCTCATTAGGATCTAGAACGATTAAAGGTGATTGACCCTCCCCCATTGTGACAGTTTCCCAAGTCTTAGAACCTTTTGAAAATGGCATGGTTTCAACATAACGCCATAATGAGTTTGGATAGTGATCCCAAGCTGCGATATCTATTTTTGGGGTATCTTTCACCAGGTTTAATACTCCATCACAATCACATTTCCATAGAGTTGGTGTCATCTCATACTTTTTCCCGCAATGGTTACAAATCAATTGATTCATCAATCATCAACTCCTTCGAATACTTTTTTATATAGAATATAATTTTTTATATATCATAGGCAAAAAAATATCTTAAATATATGAAATAGCATCAATTTCAATTTTGAAACCAAAATGTAATTCATTAGTTGGTACAATAGTACGTGCTGGTTTATGTTCACCGAAAAATTCAGTATAAACAGCATCTACTTTGTCCCATAAATGAATATCCGAAATGTATAATGTCATGCGCAAAATCTTTTCTTTTTTACTTCCAGCAGCTTCTACAATCATTTCCACATTCTTAAGCGCTTGCAATGTCTCTTCTTCAATAGTGCCGAATTCTTTTTCTCTCGTTTCGGGATTGATGGCAAATTGTCCTGAAACATAGACCGTGTTTTGATGAATGGTTGCGAATGCATAGTGTCCGTTTGATTTTAGATTTCCTACCTCGAGTATGCTTTCCATTTTGACGCTCCTTACCTCGATTTATTTTTGATTTCATCCAAATAGCTATAGACGGTTACTTTGGAAATGCCTAACATAGATGCGACCTTCTCAACAGATCCTTTCATTAAAAAGATGCCTTTTTCATCCATAAATTTAATTAGTTCAATTTTTTCATGACGTTTCATGACTGGATGAACACTGTTTTGAATGATTTGTTGAATCAATTGATCTACTATTTCTTCCACATTTTCAAGATCATCATTTGATGTTGTTTCTTTCTCTTGAGCTTCCACTTGTGTAGAAAGAAAAGTATCCATAAAATGTTGCATTTGATTTAGGGCTTCAACATCAAAATTGATACAGAAAGCACCAATCACTTTTTGCTTTGAATCACGTATTAATGAAGTCGAGGAACGAATCGTACGCTTATCTTCTGTTACAAATGTATAACCAGCAAGATAATCTTCTTTAAAATCTTCTGATTGTAATACAGTCTTTACTAGATGATCAAATGATTGGCCGATTTCTCTTCCTGTCACATGGTTATTTACTGTAAACATGACAGATGCTTGAGGGTTCGTTAAATCATGAATAACCACTTCGCAATTTGGTCCAAACATTTTTGCAGTAGATTTTGCTAAAGGAATATAACTCTCTAATAAATTCTTCATATGTTCCATGCCTAAGCACCTCATTTTTTTATTCCACTAGATTATATAATTTTTTATATATAAAAACAATATATAGATTTATTTATATATATATCATGATGCTCACAAGATCACAAATGTGAAAATAACCATATAAAAAAAGCAGCCATTGACTGCTTTTTGCTTGTGCTCCTTTCTAATTGCTTTCTTTCTGGATTCCATACAAAATGACGTCAATTCCCCATCGGAACCGTTCCATTGATACGGGATCACCTGCAAACATTTCTTCTTTTACACTATGAATGAAAGGAAAACGCGTTTTGTCTGCATCATGAAATGCTTTTTTTGTGTCTGAAATCTGCGAAGAGCCTTGTTTCTTCCAAGAGACCTTTTCGTAAGCTACGGAAGATACGTATAACAGCAATAGGTCTACTCCCCATGCTGCGGATGTAGATTTGATCCCGCCTTCATGCAATGCAGCGAGAATATGTTCGGTCAACTGAAGAAAGTTCGTTCCTTGTGGAATGGTGGAAAGAGAAATTTCAGCAAGACCAGGTTTTTCTAATAGCAGCAGGAAATAAGTATGCAATATTTCACATAACTTTTCTTTCCATGTGCCATCCACTGAATCTGGATAAACCATTTGGCCGAGACCATAATCCAATACGTAAGCACTTAGTTCTTGAAAATTGTTCACGTAGACATACAAGGATGCAGGCCCCGTATCCAATGCTTTAGCCACCTTACGCATACTCATGCCCTCTATCCCTTGCTCCTTAAGAAGCGCATAGGCAGTTTTAACAATAAGCTCACGGCTTAAGGGCTCTTTAGCCGGCCGAGACCGGCGACTTATAATATGACGATTTGAATTGTTCATACTCTCTTTATAACATGTCAAAGTAAAATAGTAAATTGAGCATCAATCACCGTTTACTTGAAAAGAATTCATCATATCTGCAAGCTTGACCGCAGCGTCTTTTGAAAAACACAGTTTTAAACTATTCTCCGATTCCTGAGCCTTTTCCGATGAATATTCATACATCATTTCTTCGTACTCTTCAATAGCCTTTTCAATATCATTAGGATTTCGGACAATAGCAAGTGCAAGCTCCATTGCATCAAACATCGCCATGTTTACACCCTCACCTGCGAATGGTGTCATGAGATGAGCTGCATCACCGATAAGCGTTACTCCTTTATGACGGTTCCATTTAAAACCGACAGGAAGCGTATAAATACGTCTTGGAATGATGACATCTTCTGCATAACGAATATAATTTTTCAGCTGATCATCCCAATCACTAAATAACTCTAATAATGGTTCTTTCGCTTCATTCGCTTGATTAAATGGAATGCCACAAGTCTCGATCCAGCTGCGTTCTACCATAAGGCTTGCATACACTTTTATTCGTCCATCTCCGTTTAACTGACCAATAATTCCTTTGTGATCAGCTAAAGCAAACATCTTACCACGTTTATTAAATTCAGCTAAATCAGGGTGGTTCACCTCTACGCTTAGGACATTCAGTTCCAGCATCGTGAGCCCGGAGTATTCAATATCAATATCTGTTAACAGCGGACGTACACGAGAAAATGCACCATCTGCCCCAATCAAAAGGTCAACCGTCTCGACAACACCGTTTTCAAAATGAAGTTCTGTCATGCCGTTTTCTAATGAAACACATCTATCTAGTTTATATCCGTATTTGATGTTTTCAGCATCAATTTGATCTAACAGCATTTCACACAAAACACCACGATCAATTTCTGGCCGAGTGCCTTTTTCATGTGATTCAGTTTCTTCGTCTAGATAAATTCTTCCTGCTTTATCAAATAACCGGAAATCTTCTCCTTCATAGCGAGCGTTCTTTTGAAATTTCTCATAAACTCCTGCTTCCTTTAAGGCTTTTTGACCTGTTTCTTCGTGAATATCCAGTGAGCCTCCTCTTTCAAGACTCTTGTCATGCATCTCCCGTTCATAGATGGTTGTTTGTATACCGTAATTTTGCAGAATTAAGGCGAGTGTTAGCCCTCCTGGTCCTCCTCCAATGATAGCGATTTGCTTTTGTTTTTTAGATAATGCCTGCATCGTATGCATCTCCTCTTCTTTATGGAAGTAGTGTAAAACCACATCTCATTTATATTATAACGAACATCGTTCGTAAAGAACAGTGTTCGTTTAAAATGGTTTATTTCATGAATTTGTGCTTTAATTGTAATGAACCCAATCATCCGACACCCATAGGATATAAATTGGACACTTCGATTTAGGGATTTTAAAGGATTTCAAATCATAACATGATTCTTAGATCAGTCGGTTCCTAATGTTTCAATGCTGAGTCTGCGAGGTGTTTCTATGAATAAATTATTGGCAATGTTGATATTAGGATTGAGCTTTAGTGGTGCTGCTCTCATTCTTTCTGTCCCTTTGTTATTCAAATCCAAACCAGAACAATTTGAGCTGATGTTTGCTGCTGGATCAGCAGGCGCATTCGCAGTATTTGCTGTCTCATGCCTAGTTTTTCGAAAACAATTCAATCGCTCATTAGAACAATGAAAAATCGTTTTTTGCGGCGTTTATTCACTAGATATCTTTTTGAGTTGGATCAAATGTTTTTATCTTGTCTGCTATCATCTTCCTGTTTCATTCAAGATGGCTGTAAATGTGCTATTACTAAATATCAAGTCTTTTAAAGTCACGCTGCCTGAACGTCTTCAATTGGTCGAAACAAAAATAAGCCATTGATTCAATATGGCTTATCATGTAAAACTATATTTTTCAGTCACAGCAAACTGCTGTAATCAGCCCCCAATTTCATCTCTCACCCTTTGGGAAAATGCCCATTTCTCTTCTTCTGTTCCTTCTGCTTTTGCTGGATCATCAAAGCGCCAATGCACTCATTTGACCTATGGGATTAACACCGGAGTTAACGTTTTTAGGTAAGGTGATTCTTTCGATTCTGATGTTTATTGGCAGAGTAGGTTCTCTGACCATTGTATTTATCTTTATGAAACGAACCAAAAGCCCAATACGTTATCCGGAGGGAGAAGTATTTGTAGGCTAATATGAGCAATCATTGAAATGGTTCCCTTTTAATTTAATCATCAAGATGATGGATTATCCACTTTACATTTTTTTCTCTTCATTCACTACAAGCTGTTTGGAATACAGATCTTTTAGGACGGTCTCTTCTTTTCCAAACAATCAGCATTCGGTATTTAACGGAAAAGCTGAGATATTCAACTTTAAGCTGACGCTTGAAACGGCTTTGATCAGCAGCTTCTCCGTTATTACTTGTTGCTCGTTTTCTTGATTAAGTCCACGCCATCATATGACAGGCTTTCCACACGTGCAGCCTTTTGCAGAATGTAATGATCACAAAAGGTCTTCGTATAATCCGTCACAAGATTTCGCATCTCTACCGCCTCCCTTGTGCCTCTCAGTTGCTCATCTACGCCGGTAAACACGATGTCACAGTAATCTAAATGTGCAGCACGATCAACGGAGAAATAATAGGTTTCCATGCTGTTGTTAGCGCCAATGATCGCATTCATATGATAGTTCGGTTCAGAAAACAGTAGCAAAAAGGGTTTATTGAGGTCGCTGTCGAGAAGGCCGAATGCCCCGCTGTCCAAGCCAATTCCGCAGGAAAACCGGTCGTCATCCCGGCAAACAACCGCTGCCGTAGGTCCTCCATAAGAGTGTCCGACGATGCCCATGCCGACGTCAAGCATCAGTCTGTCATGAAAGATAGAATCCAATTCTTCAGAGTTTAGTTTGTGAAGATGATCGGCTACGTACCTTACATCTTCTGCCTGTCGTTCACTATATAATGTTAACTGATTAATGATTGGCAGAGCCAGGACGTTACGGCACATCTCAATAGCCGTTTCATCGTCAGGCCGCATCTTCATCTTGCCAGCCAGCTCCATCATCTCCGGATCTTCAGAAAACGCCATAATGACATCCGAAAAATCCTTTGATACATTCAACAGCTTCTCATCTTTCCGTTTATACATTGTGCTATTCTGATGGCCGATACTGACGACAACATAACCCAGGCTTGCCAGGTCTGTACAGATGGCTGTCCCCCATTCCGGTGAACCGCCCCCGCCGCAAACATAAAATAACACTGGATAGCGCTTTTTCTTCCCAGAAAGAGCAAGGTCGTCGTAACAATGAGTCTTGATATCGATAGAGAAAAAATTCTTCTCTTTCAGATACTCAGTGACAAGTGACTGCTCATGAAGCATTTCGTAGACTTCAGGAAACATGTACGTTGATGGAGTCTTCCCTTCGCTGCTATCGGACGGATAGTACACAAACGCGGTCAATTCTCTTTTTGAGTCATCTGATGCTGTGTACTCAAAATCCATCTGGGTACGAGCGGCGGTATAGCTGCCGATTGGTTCTGGGAATGTGTCATACCTTTTCATCCTTTTGTTCCCCCTTAATAAATGAAAGTGCGAATGTGAAATACACATGGCGATATAAGTGCTTTCAAAACTGTAAAATGGTTACATCCAATCTTCAGTTCATCATCCTTATTCCTTGGCTTCCTTGAGATCGCTAACAACTTCAGCATATTTATCATCTCTAAGAAGCCCATGACCCATAAAGTCAGCAAAGTACTTGCTCATCTTATGCTGCAGGTTAGAATCCTTAATATCGAATTCTCTAAAAAACATGACTAAATTAAACTGCATAGATTCAAACATAAAAGAAATGAGGTCGTCATCAATATCAGGTCGTAGATATCCATCAACCCTCATGCGGCGTAACATGTCCTTGATTAAGGGGAATGACTCGCCCTTTAGCACATTCAAATATACTTTTAGTAAGGTGTTCTCTGGAATGTGTAAAAATGTTTCAACGAGTTTGATTTCCAGTTCATTCAATGGCTCAGTCGCAATGCCATTAGTGTTGTCAAATAGGCCAGTAAGGAAAAATTGAAAAAGAGAATCTTCATTGTTGTTATGAAAATACGCAGCTCTTTTCTTGGTCACATGTCGTATTAAGAGACAATAAAGGTCATCTTTGTCTTCAAAATACCGATAAAAAGTTCCGGGATGCATGGACAAACGATCCAAAACCATCTTCATCGTTATATCCTCGTAAAGATGATCAACAAAAAGATGCATAGCACGATTACATATGTCCTCACGTCTTGCTTTATCCAATCGAAAGAAAGTATTTTTTGGCATAAATGACTCCTTTATGTAAAGTGTGAACTCATTCACACCATATCGATAATTGATTCACATGTCAAGCTGTATTGAAATAGATACCCGCTCTTTGCTCGGACGGATTTCACCCCAACGGTAGTACGATTGATCATTGTACCTTTATTCGTTCCGACTTGCGCTCTGTGGGCATTGCCAAAATCAAAGCCGTTTTCACCAATTGCGAATTCTCCTCCTGCGATATGAGAGGAATGACATTGGAGAATGCTATGTTTATCGATTGCACTTTTTATAAATGTAGATTCAATGACCGCGTTTTACAGGCAGCGAATATCAGCTAGTTGATATAACGTTTGAGGGAGTGGTGACACTTCGTCAACTCCAGTGAAGAAGTGAACATTCATTATATTAATAGGAAATATGTATTTTTTAAACAAAAATTGGAATTTAAGGATTACTTAACCCGAAGTGAATTGACAATCTGAATGTATTTCATGTTGAATTGAAAAAGGCTGCTTTCAAGTAAGCAGCCCATTCACTAAACTTTCGACTATTTCAATCAAATCATTCTGCATCTTTTTGTGTGAACTCAACCCCTAACGATTGATTACCTGAATGATTTTCTCCTGAGCATCTTGTGCCTCAGGGATTGGCATGACAACAAATACATGAAGCATTTCAGGATAAACAAAGGTTTTTATGTCAATTCCTTGTTCTGTTAGTTTTTCATCAAGCTTTATGGCATCTGGATATAACATATCATGTGTTCCAATAAAATGAGTAATCTTCCCAAGTCCTTTAAAGTCACCGTAAATGGGACTGATCAATGGGTCAGTTACATTTTTATCAGCTGTCCAAATCTTTGCAATGACTTCCATTCCTTCAGGACCTAGAATCGGGTCCTTTTTTGCATATTCAAACATTAGAGGATTGCTTAAGCTCATGTCAACACATGCAGATAATAAAATAATATCCTTCGGCTGCGGCAGACCTTCCTTCTTTAAAAGGTGCGCCAGACCAAGTGAGATATTCCCGCCAGCTGAATCTCCCATGATCGTCAATTGATTGGCACTTTCAACAGTTTTCAGAAGGTCTTTATATAGGTTTAGGATTTTCAGATAGGTATCCTGGCAGCTATAATGAGGCACTTTTGGATAAATAGGAGCCACCACTTTCGCATTGAGTGATTGCGCCATCTTATCCATGAACCACCAATGGAAATTCAAAGGCTGATTTGTCCAAGCGCCGCCATGTATATATAGAATGACTTTTTGTTTTTGTGACGTTTGGTCATTCAAAGTGAAAACTTGTATGCCTTCGAATGTCTGCTCTTTTATCTCACTAATTAACTTCACATCATCCCCAATGGCATAAGGCTTCGTATTTTCTATTCCTTTTTGATCAAGAAATTTTTTTGTGTTTTCAATACTAGAAAAACTCTCTTTATTACTTTGGGAAGCGAATAATTTTTCAAATTGAATACTTTCTTCAGAACGTTCTCCATTAACTATTTCCACACTCATTTGTTTTCTCTCCTTTAAGTCAATTGTTTTATTGTTCATCCTGATGTATCACACGAAATGATTCGAGGTAGACTTGTATTTCTTTATCAGAGGTCTTTAACAAGTTAGATAAAAGGTCTTGAATTTGACGGAAGCGTTTAATTTTCTTTTTAATTTCTTCGTGTTTGTGATGTACAATCCTTCTTAAAGTATCAGGTTCTATGTCTTGACTCAGCAGTTCCATAACTTGTATTTCCTTTATCTTTCATGTAGCGTTCGATCTTTTAACATTTTTAAGGTTGCTGTAAGGTTCGGATTAATACAAGTTAAGGTTGAGGTTGTACAATGGGTTTGTAAGGAAGTGAGGGATGAGTCGAATGATTCTCCTCCCTTCTAAATCAATCATAGAGGTGAAAAGGTTTGAGAGAAAATAAAATTTTGTCTTCATTATGTTACTTCAGTATCTTTTTTGCGCCATTTTTGTTTCCGATTATCGTCTATTTGTTAGGGAAGGACGAAGTGAAATATCATGCGAAAAAATCGCTATGGACACATTTTATTCCTTATTTGATTTTTGGCATTGGCATCCTTGGTTCAGGTTTACTTGGCATGAACGATATCAGACATGCTGGTCCGTTCTTAATTGCAACGTATGCTGTGACATTCCTTGTGGCGATCTACTTCTTCATTTGGAACATTGTCAAAGGCATTAAAGTGTTTTCAGAATAATAGATGGGAAAAACGGTTCTGTGATTGATCAGAACCGTTTTTTTGTATGTCCATTCATGCGGGTAATTGGATATCAATCGTTGTTCCTTCCCCTATCATACTGCGTATCGTGATATCCCCGCCGTGCTTTTGGATAATATCCTTTGCAATGGCCATCCCGAGACCAGAGCCTGCATGTGTCCCTCCTGTATTCGTCCCTCTATAGTAGCGGTCAAACACTTTTTCTAGCTCTGCCTCTTCGATTCCTTTGCCATTATCTTTAATCGTGATGTGGGTATTTTCTTTTTGTTCCAGCTGTACAATGATTTTCACATCAGAATCATTGTGAACAAGGGCATTTAAAATGAGATTGGTGACCGCTCTTCGTATGAGGATCGTATCAATATTTAGCATGAGCTTGTCTACATTCGTTTGCAGCTCAATCGTCTGTTCTGCATATCTCGAATCGTTTAGGATATCAATTAACGTTTCCCGCAGCAACGGCACAATGTTCACTAGCTCTTTATGCAGCATCACGTCGTTATTTTTCAGCCTTGTTGTTAAATTTAGATCCTCCATGACATCTTTGATGTACAGTGATTTATTCTCTATGATGCTGGCATAATGTCTGATGTCTTGATCTGAAAGAGGATAATTTGGATCTTTGATGATTTCTGCATAGCCTTGAATAGAGGATAATGGTGTTTTAATATCATGAGAAATATGACTGATCCACTCTTCCCGCATTTGCTCTAATTTGTCTTTTTCTTTTTGGCTTGAAGCGAGCTGCTCTGATAAGTGATTGACATTATAGAAGACATCTTTATATATTCCCTTAGTTGGCAGCTTTGTCGTATAATCTCCGTTTGTGAGCCGCTGGATTCCATGAATGGCACGGTCGAGCGGTTTGATGAGCTGCCGGCTGAATAAGTACCCCATAAGTAAGGCAATGATGGCGTCAATCGATAATAAAATCATCGTCCCGATATTGAATCTCGCCACTAAGTCCTTCGTGTCGAACGAGAATAAATATTTTCCGATGGAAGGGTCCTTAAATCCGATAAAGTAGCTGTATTCCCTGCCCTTTCCTTTTTTTTCGCCGACATAAATGGTTGATAGCAATTGTTTATCTTTATATTTATGTAAATTCACGATTTCTATAGGTGTATATTTGCTCTTTAAGCCTTTAGGTGCTTGTACATGATAGACGTCTTGTCCATTTTCATCTAATATTTGAATCCACGCATTTTGTTGTTTTAAGGCTTGCTGTCCTTCTTTGCTCACAGTGACATCTTGACCGGACAAGGTGATGTATTGTTCAAATGTTCTTGTGAAGGTTTCGGGCGTATTTCCTTCGTTTTGCTGGCTGCTTGCTTGTAGTACAAGCAAAATGATGAATCCAAATAAGTTAATAAAAACCGTGATAATGGTCACGATAATGACAGAGACCATATATCTGCCTGTTAATCGCCATTTCATCCTTACGCATCCTTTACAACAAATTTATAGCCAAGCCCTTTGACCGTCACGAGAAATTCTGGTGTAGATGGGGAATTCTCTATTTTCTCCCGAAGTCTTCGTATATGAACCATCACCGTATTGTCAGAACCGAAGAAATCTTCTCCCCAAACAGTTTGATAAAGCGTTTCTTTACTGATCACTCGATTTGGGTGCTGCAAGAAATAGGTCATCAGCATAAGTTCTTTCGGTGTGAGCTCAATTGCCGCTCCGTTTTTCGTCAATTCGGCTTGCTGCTCGTTTAACTCAAATGGCCCTTTTTTGATCACGGGATCTGCTTGAGAAGGCTGTAAGTATGATGACCGTCTCAGCTGGGCTTTTACCCGGTAGGCGACTTCCTTTGGGCTGAAAGGTTTTGTAATGTAATCATCGCCGCCAATGGCAAGTCCTACAATTTTGTCTGATTCCTCTCCCTTTGCTGATAAAAAGATAATCGGAACATGGGAGGTCTCTCTAATTTGTCTGCAAATATCATAGCCTTCACCGTCTGGCAGCATAATATCCAGTATGACGAGATCGGGATGTTCTTGATGGAATTGCGTGAGCCCATCACGGGCAGTTGAAGCTGTTATCACCCGGTCAATGCCTTCTCTTGTTAATACTGTATGGAGTAATTCCAAAATTTCTTTTTCGTCATCTATAATCAATACTTTGCTTTGAAGCTTTGGCATTATGATCACTCTCCTGAAGTCATTGTTATTATTATACCCAAAGTGTAGACATCGTGAAAAATCAACTTTCTATTTGCACAGAAAAAAGCCAATTTTCTTTTTTAATGAGAAAATTGGCTTTTGGTGTTTTTTTATCGTTTGACCACAAATGTTGTCACACTTTGAGCCGGGAGATGAGCCCAAAATTGATTACCTGATATATTTAAGTCAGTTCCAGGCTGAAGGTTGCTGTTACTACTCGTAATCCATCTTGACGCTTGTGAAGCGGTTCCATTTTGCATGACAAAGTGTTGATTGACGCCTGTATTGTTTTTATTAATCGCTACAATGACGACCTTATTGTCCCCTTTATAGGCTGAGACGAAAACATTCGGTTCAGGGCTTTTCGTTGCATCAATTCTGACGTACCCTGGACGCACAAACTTGGAGAAATGCGCCATGTTGTAGCCACGTTTGCTAATCATTCCATCTTCCTTCATAGGACCGTATGATCTGCGGATGTACCACCAAACATACGCCTGAAAATCACCTTCCACCATCGAATGGTGAATATGCTCTGACACCCCTAATGCCTCAGGCCAGCGGTCCGCTGAATTGTTATCACTATTCGGGTAATATACCTCTGTCATCCACAGCTCTTTCCCCGCTCCTTTTTGTTTAAAAAGAGGATACGGAAGCTGGCTGATCTGGGTTCCATACAGATGGGCACCGAGAATGTCCATATTTCTAAGCGCCTGCGGATCGTTTAAGATAGGATCTGATATATTTTTAAGGTATTGAAAAGATTCTGGTGCAATCACGCGTGCATTAATGGAGCCGGCATTTTCTCTCATGAATCGCAGGATTTCCTGAGGCGTCCACCATGTCCATTCGTGTGCATAATCAGGCTCGTTTTGTACAGAAATGGCATAGAGGTTGACACCATTATTTTTCATGTATGTCACAAAATCATTCAGATGCTGAGCATAGGCGGCGTATTGATTGTATCTCAACCGCTTTGCAGACGCACCATTACGGTTGAAAGTCTCCACCATATGGCTTGGAGGATTCCAAGGCGAAGCGATCACTAAAGCGCCATGATCTATTGCTCTTTTGGCGGTAGCAACTTCTCTGTGCCAATTATTTCTGTTCTCGTCTACATTAATTCGTAGAATGGAGAATCCTAATTGATTCTGCCCATTGCCAAAGGCGGTTTCCCTTTGAGGGGCGGTTAAATCACCAATCCAAGCCGGGTGGTTCATTCCGCCAAAGCCGCGAATCACTTGTCTTTCCGCATTGACATTAATATTCGCATCACTTGCTGCTGAAACCTCAGTTACCCCAGGCCCTATGAACATGACAGACAGCATAGTGCAGCAGATGAATAAAGTACAAATTGGTTTTTTGATTATGGACATCAAATTTTCCCACTCTCCCATCAACCAGTGATCGATGCCGCAGCATCTGATTTTGTTTACCTTTGAGTAAACTGCCAGGAATCAAATTGGAATAGGTTGGCACCATTTCCTTTGAAGACAAAAAATACGTTGTGCACTCCTGCTGCTCCGTTCACTGCCGTTTCTATTTCTCGCCAGTTTCCGCCTGTGGAAGGGACATTGAGTGTTCCGGCAATTCTGCCGTCTGGACTGCCAAGACGTACTTCTATTTGTCCGCCTGAAGCGGATGCTACATTGGCTTTAAAGGTTCTGGCACCGCTCGATCCGAAATCGACATTACTGACAGCCACCCAATCACCGTTTTGAATGTTTGTGACATGCTGGTTATTGACTGGTCCACCTGGTGCTGAGGAGGCCTCTGTTAAAATGCGTCCATTCCAAGCGAATGTTTCAGCTTCTACCCGTTGATAAGGATTCAGGTTGGAAAGCTGTTTAACGCCTTCAAAATTGGCTGCGACCTCTCGAAGGGAGCCGTCAGCATTATGCACAAGCTTATTAATGTGTGGAGATCTGTAGCCTTTCCCTGCTCCATATAAGGCAGAGCTCACCGTTTGCGTGTGATACACGACATACCACTCGTTTTTAAAATGGAACACAGCATGATGGTTGTTACCGCCGCCGCCGAAAAATGCACCTGGATTTTTCAAGAAATGCCCTTTATACGTAAAGGGGCCCATAGGATTTGAGCTCGTCATATAACCGATCTCACCAGGTGGTTTATCGCCTGGGTGGGAGCCGCCAAAATTGATGCAATAAGAATAGTAATAGGTACCGTTATACTTATGCATACCCGAATCTTCAAACATAAAAGGAGCATCAATGGTTGATGCACTACCGACCACACTTGTCATGTCAGGCCCTAGTTTCAGAACTCTTGCTGTTTTAGGATTGGCCCATTGTCCCTGTGTTGGATTTGAACCGCCTGGAACGCCTCCTCCGGCATATAGATAACCGGTCCCGTCATCATCTACAAATACAGCTGGATCAAAAAGCCATACAACACCGGACATCCCTGGAGTATTTGGTGTGACGAGCGCTTTCCCGATAGGATCTTTCCAAGGTCCAATCGGGCTGTCTGCTGTCAAGACGCCAATCCCTCCGCCGCTGTTAGCAAAATAAAGGAAAAATTTATCCTTCCCATTGATCTTTTTCACCGCAGCGGATGGAGCCCAGGAAGCGCCTGCCCATTTGGCAATCCCTCTCCCGCCATTGGCCCCATTTGCGCCAGCTACTGGAATCGCTCCGTGATCTGTCCAGTTCACCATATCCGCCGAAGAGATGACAAAGACCCTATTCAAATTCGCAAAAGAATTATCCTTAATCGTTCCATTGCTGTGATATTCATAGTCATCACTCGACATATAAATGTACACTCTGCCGTTATAGGTGAGCGCAAACGGATCCGCCCCCAAGTGATGGTCTATGAGTGGATTTGCATTTCCTACTCGTTTTGCAATGGGGGTACTTGCTGCACTCGCATCATATACCGGTATACAGCTCAGCACCAAAGCAAGAATCAAAAAACCTACACCGCACTTCATCCTCTTCCTCATCGTGTCATTTTCCTCCTGTTTTCATCTTCCTAATATTGGGGTTTACGCCCAATTTCAAATTATGTTGATATGAGCTGATGAAGAATGAATACAAAGGATGATTTCTAGGGAAAATCACTGCTAAAACCATCATGAAAACCCTTACTTTTTGACTAGGAGACAATAAAAAAATACAGTCCTCCACTTTGGAACTGCATTTTTTCTTCTTATTCAATGAATGTAGATTACATATAACGAGCGGTCACCATTTTCTTTCTTGTGTAAAACTCTACTCCGTCTGTTCCGTTCGCATGTAAGTCCCCGTAGAAAGAATCCTTCCAGCCGGAAAACGGGAAAAATGCCATTGGTGCGGGCACACCGATATTTACGCCGAGCATACCTGCTTCGATGTTTTCGCGAAATTCTCTGATGCTTGATGCGCTGTCCGTGTAAAGGCAGGCACCGTTCGCAAATTTTGATTGATTGGACAGGTCGATCGCTTCTGTTAGTGAAGAGACACGGACAATTGATAAGACTGGGGCGAAAATCTCGTCCTGCCAAATTTTCATTTGATTTGTGACATGGTCAAAAATCGTCGGTCCAACGAAATACCCTTTTCCATTTGTTTCAAGGTCATTCCTACCATCACGAATGAGGCTTGCTCCTTCTTCAATCCCTGACTGGATATATTGAAGCGTTCGTTCTTTATGTTCCTTTCGAATGACTGGACCAAGAAAGACATCTTCATTTATTCCATTTCCAATGACGAGCTCGTTCGATTCATCAACTAATTTTTGAATGAACTCATCTGCCACTTCTTCTTCCACCGCGACAACGGCCGCGGCCATGCAGCGCTCTCCCGCTGATCCAAAGGCAGCACCAATGATTTGTTTCGTTGCCGCATCTAAATCTGCATCTTTGAGGACAATGGAGTGATTCTTTGCACCTGCAAGTGCTTGGACACGTTTGCCATGCTCTGTGCCTTTTTTATAGACGTATTCTGCGACTGGCTGAGAGCCGACAAATGAAATGGCTTTGACCTTTTGATGTTCAAGCAGACCGTTGACGACATCGTGAGCCCCATTGACGATGTTGAGAACACCTTTTGGAAGACCTGCTTCTTCAAATAGCTCGGCTAACCGCGCGGCAAGAATGGGCGTTCGTTCTGAAGGTTTTAAAACAAATGTATTTCCGCAGGCAATGGCAAGCGGGAACATCCAGCACGGGACCATCATCGGAAAGTTAAATGGCGTAATGCCGCCAATGACACCAATCGGATAGCGGTACATGCCAGATTCGAGTCCAGATGCGATATCTGGTAATTGTTTTCCCATCATTAAGGTGGGTGCACCAGCGGCAAATTCCACACATTCAATCCCGCGCTGCACTTCTCCTTTTGCCTCTGTTATGCTTTTTCCGTTTTCAATCGTTACGAGTTCAGCCAGCTCATCCCAATTCTCAACGAGTAACTGCTGGTATTTAAATAAAATGCGTGCACGGCGGGGAACTGGAGTTTTCGACCAAGTGGTAAATGCTTCTTGTGCTGCCTGTACCGCACGTTCGACATCCTTTTTTGTTGAAAGCGGCACTTCTGCGATGATCTCGCCAGTAGCTGGGTTATATACTGCCTCTGTTTGACTTGTTTCTGCCTCAATCCATTGTCCGCCAATATAATTTTTCAACATTTGTACATCTGTTTTGGTCATGTTCCCTCTCTCCTTTTTATGAAAGAATGTCATGCTTATAGGATGTGTATGGTTGTCATTGTCTCATCTAACGGGCGCCCATCTGTATACACTCTTTGTCAAATGTAATTGTCGTTTTGGTTTACGTTGTGATAAAGAGCTTGCTCTAAAGTGTGAAAGGTTGCCGCCCATCGATTTGTTTGTGAGAAATGATTCCGGAATGTGATTTATTCATGGTGTATTTTTGATCAACTATTGGGTAACTGTAGAAAAATCATAATATTAAAAACGCTTTCAGTCAATCCTCTTTTTGCAACATAAGAAAAACCTGATGCGCGTTGCATCAGGTAGAGGCTGGTTCTTTTCTTTTATTTAGTTGATGCAGCATATTGATTCGGTTCTGCAAAATGCGGGAGCATCTCACCATGTGCTTCAATGAGTTCATCGCATAATTTGATGATGTCATCAATGGATAGTTCAGCGCTTGTGTGTGGATCAAGTAATGCCGCTTGATAAATGTGCTCTTTTTTGCCGCTAATTGCTGCTTCGATTGTCATGAGCTGTGAGCTGATATTGGTCCGGTTGAGTCCAGCCAATTGTTCAGGGATCTCTCCGACATAGCAAGGTATGATGCCGCTGCGATCTGCAACACATGGTACTTCGACACACGCTTTTTCAGGCAGATTGTGAATGAGTCCTCCTGTGTTCAGCACATTCCCGCCAAATTTAAAGGGAACGTTCGTTTCAATCGCTTCAATGATACGAGAACCATATTCTTTTGAGCGAGTATGTGTGATCTGTGTATTGCCCACAAGGTCATGCTTCATTGTATTCCAGTTGTTGATTTGTTCCTCGCAGCGTCTCGGGTATTCATCGAGAGGAATGTTAAATTGACCGATCAGTTCTGGATAGCGTGATTTGATAAAATAAGGATGGTATTCGGCATTGTGCTCTGAGGATTCTGTGACATAGTAGCCGAATTTATCCATCAGCTCAAAACGTACCATATCATGGTGCCGCGCTTGCTGCTTTTCTTTTGCTCTTTTTTTGATGTCTGGGTACAAATCTTTTCCGTCCCGTTTCACCTCTAATAACCATGCCATATGGTTGATGCCGGCAATTTTTTCTTCAATGCCTTCATGATCCATTTCAAGTGATTCAAATAGATCCTTTGTACACACCTGCACACTATGACAAAGACCCACCGTTTGAATCGGTGTATAGCGCAGCATCGCACCTGTCAGTGTGGCCATTGGATTTGTGTAATTTAATAATAAAGCATTTGGGCAAACCTCTTCCATCTCCTTTGCAAAATCAAGCATCACAGGAATTGTTCGAAGGAAGCGGAAGATGCCGCCGATGCCAACCGTATCCGCAATCGTTTGTCTTAATCCGTATTTTTTCGGAATCTCAAAATCAATTACAGTGCTTGGCCGATAGCCTCCAACCTGGATGGCATTGATGACATATTTCGCATCCTTTAAGGCTTCTTTTCGGTTGTGATAGGGCTTAATGGTCACATTTGCACCGTAGTTCTCTTTTAAATGCCGAAGCATCGTGTCTGATTCATTCAGCCGGTTGTGGTCGATATCATATAATGCGAATTCAAAGCCGCTAAGTGCAGGGACGAACAAACAATCTCCTAATATATTTTTAGCAAACACGGTACTCCCTGCACCGATAAATGTAATTTTAGACATTGACGACTCTCCTTTTTACATCCATATTGAACTACCCTTTGACAGAGCCTTGTGAAAGCCCTGCGATAAAATATTTTTGCAACAGTAAAAACATCGTAACCATTGGCAGCATCGCAATGAGCGCAGCGGCACCAACGAGCTGGAGCTGATGCTGATTTTGACCAAAAAAATGGGATAAGGCGACTGTGAGTGTATGCATCTCTTTATCTTGCAAAAAGAAGATGGCAAATTGATAGTCGTTCCAAATATACACACAGGCAATGATTAAAACAGAAGCGGTAATGGGCTTCAGAAGAGGAAAAACGACAGTGAAAAAAACTCTGAGTGTCCCCGCTCCATCAATACGGGCTGCTTCTTCAAGCTCCTTTGGAATGGTCGACCGGATAAAGCCTGCGTATAAGAAAATGGTTAGCGGCAAAAAAGCAGCGACATTATTTAAAATAGCGATTTGATAGGTGTTCATCATCCCGATTTGAACGACCATTTGATAGAGCGGGACAAGGGCTGTGAGCGGTGGAATGACCATAATGGTGATGAATAAAACATAAACTGCTTTATTTAGCTTTGTGTTTCTTCTTGCGAGCGGATAGGCTGCAAGAGATCCAAGTATGATGAGTAATACAGCGGAGCTGAACGTAATCATCACTGTATTCAAAAAGGACTGGCCAAGCTGAGCCTCTGTCCATGCCGTGCGAAAGTTTTCAAGATGGAGCGCTTTCGGAAACAGCCATTTTGAACTGAAATCTCCTATCCCCTTTAATGATGTCGTCACCAAGATATAAAATGGAATGAGGTGAAGCAATGTCACCAAAAGTGCGAGGAAGGTGTACCATCTCTTTTTGCGTTTAAAGGCGTTATCCATCACACCTCGGTCTCCTTTCGTTTGAAATAAATCAGTGCTGCGACACTAATGACAATGATGATGACCGCCATGAAGACTCCTTGCGTTGCTGCATAGCCTGCATCCTGACGTTTGAAATACAGATCATACATAAAGGTCGACATCGATTGCGAGGAATCTCCAGGTCCGCCGCCTGTTAGTGCCACAATGACATCAAAGAGCTTGAGCCCGCCAATGACATTCAGCACAACATTAATGGTGATAGACGGCATAAGCAGCGGCAATGTGATCCGTCTGAATTGCTGGAGGCTTGCTGCGCCGTCTAATTGTGCCGCCTCATAATAATCCTTAGGAATACTTTGAAGGCCTGCTAAATAAATGATCATCGCAATTCCGACGAATTGATAGGTGTTGACAAGCACAATGATCCATGTGTTTAATTGCGGATTGCCAAGCGCATTCATTTGGTCAAATCCAAAAAACGTCACCACATCGTTTAAGGCACCGCCTTGGTAAGCAAACACAAAATACCAAATATAGCCCATGGCAATCGGACTGATCATGACAGGTAGATAGATCACCGTCCTTGTGATGCCTCTCATCTTTAAACTTTGGTTTAATAAGAGAGCATATCCAAGTCCAATGATATTTTGTAAGATTGTACTCCCAATTCCGTAGAGAAGCGTGTTTTTGACAACAAGCCATGTCGTTGGGTCTTGAAGCAGACGTTTATATTGATCAAGCCCAATCCATTCATAAGTTTGTGAGAACCCGTTCCAATTCGTAAAAGATAGCTGAATGCCGTTCAAAAAAGGATAAATGATAAAGGTACTGACGACGAGTACAGCTGGCATGTACATCCACCAAAGTGATGAATTCCGGCTTTTTTGCATCTTTTGTTTTGGTAAAGAGGTAAATGCGGCTGGCTGCTTTGCTTTTGTGATGTCATTCATTGGCTTCACTCCTGTTTCAGCATGGGCCTGCTATTGTTTTTTCAGACGCTTATATTCCTCTTCCATCTTCTTCGATAATTGTTCTGGTGTGATGGAGCCTGCTAATAATTCTTGACCCGTCGTTGCCATGACAGCCCACATTCCGCTTGGTAAGTATTTTCGATCGAAGTAAGGTTCAATCTTCACCTGTTCGTATTGATCGTAAAACGTAGAGTAATAGTTTTTCGCTTTTACATGCGTTAAGGCTGCTTCAGAGGATGTGCCTTCTGCGATTTTTTCCGCATTTTCAGGCTTTGCGAGAAAATCGATGAATTGTTTTGCTTCTTTTAGATGCTTGGAGTCCTTCCAGGCAGCGACAGTAAACCGTTCTCCCCCAATCCAGCTTTGCTCATCTCCTTCATGAATGGCAGGAACAGGCATCGTTCCTACTTTGATCGATTGATTGAGTTCAGACGCTTCAGGTCCTAATGATCCTCCGACAAAGGTGAAGGCTATTTTGTTTTGTGCCATCAGTTCAGGTGCTTGAGATAGTTTCGCTGTCAGGACATCTTTGTTTAAAAGGTCTTGATCCTTCAGCTCCTTCATGAACTGTGCAAGCGGTGTATAGTGAGACCAATCAAATGATCCGTTTTCAAGTTCTTTTCCGTATTGATGTTTTGGATCGGTGATTAATAAAGGTGTGGCTAGTTCATCAAAGACTTGGGCGATATTTGAGTTATCTCCTCCTGGTATCCAGAGCGGCACAACCTCTCCTTTGCTCTTTTCTTTAACTGTCAGCAAAGCGGATTTTAGTTCATCAAGTGTTCTAGGGACTTCAATGTCATAGTCCTTTAATAGATTGGCATTAAAGCTAAGCCCGTCTTTTGCTTGATTCAGCGGATACGCGTATACTTTGCCAGCTTGGTCCTTTAAAATCTGATCGAGTGAAGGATCAAGCTGTTTGACCCAATCCATCTCTTTTAAATCAGCCACATACTCTCTGTAGCGCAGTTTGGCCCAGCCATGTGTGTCAAACAGATCCGGCATATCGTTTGCCCCCATTTTGACGCGGATCATATCTTCATAGCTGTTGCCTGGGAAGTTGACATCGATTCGAATATGTGGATGCTCTTTTTCAAACTCACGAATCACTTCTTCAAATGCTTTTCTTTCCCCGCTGTTGCTCATCGTCGAATAGAGAGTCAGGGTGGCCTTTCCGTTTGCTTCGGACGTACCGTTATTGCCGCAAGCAGACAAAAGAATGGTCAAGACAAAGGCCGCAGTCAGCAGCATGATTTTTTTATTCATGGTTTCCTCCTTTTGATCACTGAAAATTCAGACGATAATCGGTAGAATTCATGCAGTTGCGGAAACAAAAGAAGTCCATTATACTGGAATTCTATTCTTTTCAAAGAGATAAGAGAGCATAACGGCAGGCTGCCTTGTTCTCAGCATGATCTGGCCATCATGCTGAGCAGCTTGCTTTCTGCTTTTTTGTCTCTTTTTTGTTTGCTGAGATCTTGGTTCACCCCCTTTCATGGATGAGACATGTGCTGCCCCGTTCGATGAGTTTTGTTGGCACGACGACTTTTAGAGGGAGCTTTCTTCCGTTTATTCGCTCAAGCAAAAGCTTCAAGCCGACTTCCCCCATTTCTTCTGTATATACTTTTACGCTTGTAAGCGGCGGACTTGAAAATGAAGCAGCTTCAATGTCATTAAACCCAACAATGGATACATCGAAAGGAACACGCAGACCGGCTTCGTTGAGCGCACGCATTGCACCGATCGCCATTGAATCACTTCCGATAAAAAAGGCTTGTGGAAGGTTTCCTTTTTTAATGGCTTGCTGCATAAGCGTATAGCCTTCTTGCATGGAGTATTCCCCAATGTGGATGTCATCCAGATGAAGACATCCTGCCTCCTGCAATCTTCTCATAAACGTCGTTTGCCTTTCGTCCTCAATCACAGCGTTTCCTTCGAAATAATGCTCCCGCTCCTTTCCGCCAATATAGCCTAGATGTGTATAGCCAAGCGATTGCAGATGGCGAATTGCTCGATCTGCCGCTCTTACAAAATCAACATGTACACAATCATACAAATCTTCATCCGCATAATGATTAATAAAAACAATGTGTTCCATTCGGTTTGTCATTTTTTCAACTGTATCGGGGCTGATTCGTCCAATGACAATCAAACCGTCAATATCCTTTAGCATCGCTCCTTTGTCCATGCTTCTCAGGCGAAAGGTATGGAGGGTGGACAGCCCTTGTTTGGCATATTCTTTTTCAATTCCTTTTCGAATCGATGAAAAAAAGGGATCATTTAATTCTTCGTCAATGGATTGAGCGACAACGATACCGATGACTGGGGATTCAGATGGAGGTTTTTCTTCTGCTTGATCGGCTTTTCTTGCTCTCACTGGGGTATAGTTTAGCTTCTTTGCAATGTCGAGGATGTTTTGTCTTGTTGCGTGTGAAACGGCAAGTGTTTGATCGCCATTTAACACACGGGATACAGTGGATACGGACACTTTTGCATCATGGGCAATATCTTTGAGTGTGGTCATAGGCAAACTCCTCTTAGATTTTGACTAAATATTTACTAAAGATATTTGAAGGATAACATATAAGTAAAGCGCTTTCAATTGTGGATTTGTAATTTATTATTTTGTATTTGGGTATGTTTTGGTGAGATTGCAGTGTTTTAGTAAAATTGCGTAAAAAAGAGGATGGATTACATCCTCTTTTACTAACGTGATTCAATTGAGGCTGTTTCTTTTGCAAACAATTGCTTCATTGTCTCCCAAGCTTTATCGAGTTGATTGTGAAGTCCAAATAAACCTGAGTTGCCGATGATATAGATCTCATTTCCAGCCTCAGCAAGCAGCCGGAACGTGCTCTCATTACAAGAGCCGTCTACTTCAATTGAAAATGAGTATCCTCCTTGCTCTTTTATCTTTCTCACCTCTTTGATTTTACGAAGCATTTCTTTAATAAAAGGCTGTCCAGCAAAGCCTGGATCGATCGTCATGATCGTCACTCGGTCTATTAAATGAATAAAGGAATTTAACACCGCAATTGGTGTGGCGGGATTTAAGACAAAGCCAACCTTGCAGTCTCTTTGATGGATATGCCGAATGATTCTAAAAACGTCTCTTTGCACGACCTCTGGGTGTAAGCAGATCATGCTTGCGCCTGCATCAATGCAGGCATCGATTAAAAATTCTTGGGGGTATTCCGCCATAAGGTGAACATCAATTGGTCTATCTGTTAGTTTTCGAAGCTGTTCAATGAAAAAGGGTGATAGGGTGATATTTTTCACATAATGACCATCCATGACGTCGACATGATATCGATCTGCTCTCGTGTTGAGAATATGAATTTGTTCGCGGAAGTGCGTTAAATCCATGCACATTAGTGAAGGTGAAAAAATGGCTGTCATTCTCAGGCTCCTCTTTTTTAAAGTTGAAATAAAAGCTTGATCAATCCAATTAAGATTCCGATGATACCAAAGTCTGTATCTCCAAAAGTTGTCCCTTCAAAGCCAAGGGACCCTAACACAGGTAATAAACAAGCAGGTAAAAAGGAAAGAAGCAATCCATTCACAAAGGCCCCAGCGACAGCCCCTCTCACGCCTCCTGTTGCATTGCCATACACTCCTGCTGTAGCGCCGCAAAAAAAGTGCGGGACAAGACCAGGGACAATGACAGTTAAACCAAACAAAGGTAAAAGAAAAATGGATACGATGCCTCCTGCAAAGCTGCATAAAAAACCGATAATGACTGCATTTGGAGCAAATGGAAAAACGGTTGGCGCGTCAAGTGCCGGTTTTGCCCCTTTCACAAAACGATCGGCAATCCCTTTAAAAGCAGGCACGATTTCACCGATTGCCATCCTCACCCCGGCTAAAATAATGTACACACCAGCGGCAAAGGTAATAGCCTGAATGAGAATGAAGACAGCGAAGTTCGTGCCCCCGCTAATTTGTTCTATAAAGGGAATCCCTGCAAACGGTGCAATCGCAAAGAACAGCAAAGCCATCGTGATCGAAATGGCAACAGATGTATCTCTTAGAAAGCCGAGTGATTTAGGCACTTGAATGGTTTCCGTTGATTTCTCTGGACGACCGATCCATTTGCCGATCATTCCCGCTGTAAAATAACCGAAGGTACTGAAGTGTCCGAGCGCGAGATCATCGCTTCCGGTGACTTTCCTTGTGAATGGCTGAAGGATAGCGGGTGCAATGACCATAGCTGTTCCTAATATAATCGAACCGGTGGTCACAAGAAATCCTCCTTGCATTCCGGCTGTCGAGAGAACGACTGCGAGCATTGCAGCCATATACAAGGTATGGTGCCCTGTTAAAAAGACGTATTTAAAGGGCGTGAATTTTGCCAATAACAAATTGACCAGCATGCCAAAAATCATAATGAGAGCCGTCTGTGTACCGAATTCCTTTTGGGCAATGGCCGCCATGGCATCTGTATTTGGGACTACCCCTTGAATGTGAAAGGCTGCTTCAAACATTTTTCGAAAAACTCCAAGTGAATCAGACACGACCGTGGCGCCCGCTCCTAATATTAAAAAACCCATGGTTGTTTTCAAGGTGCCTGACACGGTATCTGCGGCTGATTTTTTCTGCAAAAGTAAACCGGCCAGTGCAAACAAACCGATGAGAATTGCCGGTGTGCCCAATATATCGTTCATGATCAGTTCTATCATGATGTGAATCCCCCTTTTTTGTGGCTTATATGTGTTTACGAAGGACGTCTTTAATGGCTTCCTGGTCTAACAAGTTATTTAATCCAGCGACCTTTCTTGTGCCGTCATCCAGCTGATCGATAATGTCTGTTGCTCCGATATATAGATCGGCCTGTTCATTTTTACTTGTGCTGAGATCGGTATGATCTACTTCAGCTACAAGTCCTAACTCTTCTAATGCTTTTTTGACATTCATTTCTACGATAAAGCTGCTTCCTAATCCGTTTCCGCACACAACAAGAATTTTTTTCATTCTCTTTTTCCTCCTTTATAGTTGTGAAAATTGATCAACTAGTTTTTGCACCGATGCTAATTCCTTTGCTTCAACCAGTTGTTTCCTCCGTTTTTCATCACTTAACAGCATGGTCAGCTGTTTGAGTGCTTTCAAGTGGGTCATACTGTCAATGGCTGCTAGCACAATGATGAGACGAACCTGTTTTTTTCCATCTTTAGAGAAAAAAACGGGCGGTTCAAATGACATGAGTGACATGCTTAATTTGTTCACGCCGTCCTCTGGTCTGGCGTGCGGAATGGCTACTTGTGGTGCAATCACAATATAAGGTCCATTTTGATGCACAGACTGAATCATGGCCTCCACATAACCTCTCTGAATGGCATTTTGATCGAGTAATGGCTGCGCTGCTTTTGTGATGGCCTCTTGCCAAGTATCTGCTGTTTGCTGGAGATGAATGGTTTTTTCTGTTAATAAATCGTTTAACACTGGTTTCCACCCTTTCTGATGGGATACATATGCGGGATGAAGTAGCTCTTTAAGATCACGAAGCAGTGCTTTTTCATTTTGTACGATGGTATGCTGCTGAATGATGTTGAATAAAGCGTCCACATTGTTCTCATCAAGCCTGATTTCTGCACCTTCCCCATATTGAAGTAAGGTTTTTTTCTCATAGGCAGTGAGAATGGGATGAACGAGGTGAACAGGTTTTCCTTTAAACGAAATAGGTGTTGTTGACACAACAAAGTCGACATCAATGGATGACATTTCTTCATATGAACGCTTTGATAATAGTTCACGTACTTCGATATAACCGATTAATTCGATAAGCTGTGTTTTCAGCATGTGACTTGTGCCAATTCCTTCGCCGCAGACAATGTATACAGAACGCCGCACAATTGGTGAAATCCCTTCTCTTCTCATCCAACCACCAAAATGCATCGCCACATATGCAATTTCATGGTCGCTGATCTTTGAGCAAGTCGCCTTTTCTAAATGGCATACGACCTTTTGAGTGATTTCAAACACCTCTGGCTGTGCTTTTTTAATAGATTCTGTTAATTCATTGTTGATATTAATGTGATAGATGAGTCTGTAATAGGCCGGGATGAGATGCATGGTCAAGTTTTGCTCCAAGGCTTCGTATTCTTGAAAGGAAATACATGCATACCGCTGAAAGTCAAAAATCATTTGTCTGGCAATGGTGCGAATGAGATGCTCTTCTGGTTTTTTACTTGATGGAAGCTTTTGTTTCTTGGCGCTGAGCCATAGAGTAGTAAGAAAATAGATTTCATCATCATGAACATGAAGGCCGGTTTCTCTTTGAATTCGTGCCATGAAACGAATAGCCGCCAAGCATTCATCTGTTTCCTGCAATGTACGCTTTTCTTCGTTTGAAAGGTGTACAGCACGTCCTAGCTTCATCCGCTTTAAGTAGAAAAAGAGATCCAAAGACAGCTGATCCAGCATGTCATCTGCAAACTCGAGCTTAAGCTCTTGTTCTGACTGCTCGAGGAGATGCTTTAACCGTTTATATGAAATTGGCCCCTTTAACCAAAAAGGTGGAAACGCTTTTTCGTTTTTTATCATTGTGCGAATGGAATGAATATAAGGTTTCAGCGCCAATCGAATCGCTCTTTCTTCTCCTGAAATCAAATAGCCGCAGGCTGCCTGATAGTGGAGGATAAGCTGCTGCTTTGAAAGTGCTTCTTTTAGCTGTTTCATATCTTCAAGCAATGTATTCCGGCTCACTTTGGTCATCTTCATAAAATCATCAATTCTTAGGCGTTTCTCACTGCATGCAATGGATAAGAGCAGGATGGCTCTTCTTTCCTTTACACATGGTTCATAATCATGGCCAACGAGAATGGTGTTCGCTTTTTGAATAATGACTTCTTTTTCATGTGGGTGTAAGTAGTAGCCAAGTTGATCTTTTCGCTGAATACCACTCAGCTGCTGAGTTTCCAGCCAGCTATTCATGCGTTTGATTTCAGAGTAGACGGTTCGAGTAGAGACATTCAGTCGATTCTGTAAATCTTCAATTGATAAATAAGATGTCGTGTGAATCAGCATTGATAGTAAAGTCGTGCCCCTTTTGGTTAAATACAGTTGGAATTCCTCCCTTCTTCCCTTTGGTTATAAGTCTAATCAACTCACATGCATCAAAGAAGCCCAAATGTCTTCAGTAAATGCTGTGCAGCTTTTGGGTGCTCTTTTGCTATAAGAAAAAGCACACCCGCTTGAGTGTGCTTTGAGACTTTTACAAAAAGAATCCTTTGTTTTCTTTAATGTGATAGAAAACCTTTGTAATGAGATCATGAATGTCCTGAAAAATCTTTTTGAATTTTTTTGATCCTTCACAATGCTTTTGGCATTCTTGATTCACACATATGTACTGCATCATCGCCGCCAAAAAAAGCGGACACCAATCAAGGCCTTAAGTGCCCAATGATCAGTGTCCGCAGATTCTTTCTTATGTAAAAAAATTCTAATTTCGTTTTGTTATTTCATTTTCACTGCTTCTTCCATTTTCTCTATTATTTTATTAAACCACTGTATAGGGTTTAATGAGATCGCCGGAAAATAGATTTCTGCATTACTTTCGATAAAGCTTTCTTTTTCTTCTATTGTTAAAGTACCATTCAAAAAATCCTGACAATCCTTTATAGTAGAGAGCAGACATTCTTTAGTAGCTTCATGAATAAACTCCTCTAACGCTTCTTCTGGTGAATCGATATCCTGATGAAATGTCCCACCTAAAAAATCTTCTAACTCCTCTAAATAACTGTAGCTCTCATTCATTGAATCACCTCTACAATGTATTATAATTAAAATCACCAATTATATTAGACAAGTGAAACCTTGATTCTATTAAAATCAAGGTATTGGTGTTGGTTATTCAAATCATTGTTAAATACGGGTTTTCAGATTGTGGCTGCTACTTAATCAATTAACCTGGATTATAATTAAATCGCGCAGTTTCCAATATGCAGTTCAAAGTGTTTTTCTTCTGAAAATATCTGAGCGATTTTACCAGTTGCTTTATCTGCTACAATGACGTTGTGATTCTCTGAAGATAGCCAAATCTCTTCAATTGCCTTATTGAAATCTAGAGCTTTTACATTTGCCCAAACAGGAAAAGGGTCATTTACAACTAAAATAAACCATTCTTTTTTCTCTTTCAGAAAATCTAGTGAATTTTTTAACCAAGCCATAACAGATTCTTTGTCTGTAATTGTTAAAATATCAGAAGGTGTAGAGTCTATTTGACGAAATTGTTTTAATACTACTTCACATAATTTTAGCCATTGAGAAGCATCATTTTCAAAATCAATTACCTCAATATAAGCTAATTGTTGTATTTTCTTTTTAGCATTCATAAAAGCTATTTTCTTTTGTATTTTTTCATTTTGATATACCATATTTTTCATTCCTCATTATTCATTGTAATAGATATGGTGATCACCATTTGGCCCATAAATATTTGAATACCTTTCTTTTTTAAAATCATAATTAAATGGGTCGGCACCCTCTTTCGGTTTCCCTGCGTGAGTGTGTAATTTTCCGTCATTAGTATGTTGTACTATAACTCTTTTTCCTTTTGGGGTATCAAATTCATAGTACCGCCCATGATGAGTTTGGTTAGAACTGTACTCATAATTACGATGTTCTTGCCCCTTCTTAAAAACATTATCTCCTACTTGCCATTGACGAGTAGGCTGTTGCGATCTAGGTATTCCCCCTAAATCCTTAGCGTGCCGCAAAGCCCTTTTTCGATTAAATCCTTCTGGACTTTGAGCGTTTAACCCCATCTTCCCATGAAACCCTTTCGCCCCAAACGGCAAAAGCACTCCAAGCGCCGCATTCATACTCGCTTCCTGCTGTTCTTTCGAGACCTTATTTCCAAACATATCTCGCCCCGTGATCGCTTCACTGAATCCGTTGGTGGCGGTGAGGCCATATAAGCCTTTTTGAGATGTTTTTAGGGCGTCAAAAGACTTTTGCGATGTCTTGTAAATGTCGACTGCTCTGACTGCAGCTGAAGTGGCTTGAGTCGTTTTATAGACGGCTTTTCCGCCTTTGAAAATACGGCCCGCCCATCCGACGATCGGGATATAGCCCGCTGCTGCCATGCCGCCTGCGGCGACCCGCTGTCCTGCGGTGAGTTCTTCCCCTGTGATTGGATCAACGCCTGTTGCGGCGCGTTTTGCATCGTTCACACCTGTCAATTCATTCACGATATTTCCACCATAATCAAGTGCTTTTTCATACCAAGGGCGGTTGGCGAGTGCTTCTTGTTCCTTTGCGATTTCTCTAGCTTCTTCTTGTTCTTTTTTAATTTTGAGATATTCAGCAGTTTGCTTCTCAATATCGCTTTTTGCCTTGTAGATTTCGCTATTTTGATACGCTTTCTTGTCAAAATTCATCGGCGAAATGGCTTTTCCATCATTTGTCGCATTCATCATTTCTGCGTACAATGCCATTGTAGCTTGCTGCTCCGTCTCTGACAAAGCATATTCATCTTTTAAATTTTGATCAAGCTCTCTTAGGTCTTTTACTGTCTTTTTTCGCTCGTCTTCCGCATCTGCAATCTTTTCATCAAAGCTTTGACTATCAAATACTTCTAGAGAGATGAGGTCGTCGATGTCTTGAAAAATCGTTTTAAGCGCCTTTTTTTGATCCTTCACAATGCTTTTGGCATTTTTGATGCCCATATGTACAGCGTTGTCTAAAAAGTGTTCTTCTACGAAGGTATCGCCGCCAAAGTTTGTATCATCGAGTGTCCCAGAAACACCTTCATGGAACGCTTTTTGCTTATCAATGAAGCTGATAAACATGTCTACATTTCCAGCGAGCTCTTTGTAGAAGCTTTTAATGTTATCGGCACCTTTCCCAGTGAAGTCGTCACCGAGATTAGAAACACCTTGTAATGCTTTTTTTAAATCTACCATTTGTTCGCGGAGTTCCTGGTAGTGTTTTGCCCTTGCGTCCATGGCACTTGTTAGTGCTTTTGCATCAAGTATCTTCCCCAGAAGAATTCACTCCTTCCTATTCATTGACAAGGTCAATTTTACCAACACAAAGTTTGTCATTAAATAGGAATATAGATACAAAAACAGTACTTAATATGTAAATGATCAGAATCATATCCTCGCTATTTTATTTCAAAGAAAAGCACACCCTTAACATTGTGCTCTCTTAAGACTTAGACTTAAGCAATCGCAGCTCTTGCTCCATAATATCTGCTGCTTCGGTAATAAATTGAATGATTAAGTCTAATTCTTCTCGTTTGTATTCGTTTGTGAGTTGTTTTGTTGATGCCGATAAGGATCGAAAGAGTTCTTTTACCTGTGATTTCCCAGCCGTTAATGGAACGATGATGACTCTTCGCTTGTCTTTTGGGTCCTTTTCTCTTTTGACGTAGCCCGCTTTTTCAAGGCGATCAATCAGTGCTGTGACCGCACCTGAGCTAAGACCTGTTTTTTCACTTAATTCCCCTGCTGTGAGGGGGCCGAGTTCGTTTAATAAATCGGCTGATTTGAGATCTGTTGGGAAAAGGCCGAGCGATTGCGCGGCCGCTTGATGGAATAAAACCGTTCGAGTGGCGAGGCGCCTCATTGTATGTATGATCAGGTCTGCACTATCTTCAGCGTCGTTCTTTATTGACAACATGTTCTCCTCCCTTTAAAATCAATTTATCTTGATCATCAAGATAAAAGTTCTCTTCCTTTATATTTAAGTTGATCATAGCAAAAATAAGAAGAGAACGTAAGCAGGAGGTAAATGAAATGAATCATGTGGATAAAGGCAAGGCATCCACTCGCTTTGTTGTCATCGGTTTGCTGTTAGGAATTTTTATGGCAGCGATGGACAATACCATTGTTGCAACAGCGATGGGAAGCATCGTAGCAGATTTGGGCAGTTTTGATAAATTTGCTTGGGTGACGGCTTCTTATATGGTGGCAGTAATGGCCGGAATGCCGATTTACGGAAAGCTTTCTGATATGTATGGTCGAAAGCGTTTTTTTCTGTTTGGACTTATTTTCTTTTTAATTGGATCAGCGCTGTGCGGTATCGCACAAACGATGGATCAGCTCATTATTTACCGGGCCATTCAAGGGCTTGGAGGCGGTGCCCTTCTTCCGATCGCGTTTACGATCATCTTTGATATCTTCCCGCCTGAAAAGCGCGGAAAAATGTCCGGTATGTTTGGTGCAGTATTTGGTTTATCGAGTGTACTAGGGCCACTGTTAGGAGCTATTATCACAGATTCGATCGGCTGGCATTGGGTTTTCTATATTAACGTGCCAATCGGTATTGTTAGCGTGTTCTTGATCGCTAGATACTATCATGAATCGCTAGAACATCGCAAACAAAAAATTGACTGGTCAGGTGCTATTACACTTGTCGTGGCAGTTGTGAGCTTAATGTTCGCACTTGAGCTTGGCGGTAAATCTTATGCTTGGGATTCGGTGCAAATCCTCACACTTTTTGCCGTGTTTCTTGTGTTTGGTACCATCTTCTTTATTGTTGAGCGTAAAGCGGAGGAACCGATTATTTCTTTTTGGATGTTTAAAAATCGTTTATTTGCGACATCTCAAATATTGGCGTTTTTATATGGGGGGACATTTATTATTCTTGCCGTCTTTATTCCTATTTTCGTGCAAGCGGTGTATGGTGAATCTGCGACAAGTGCAGGGTTTATTTTAACACCGATGATGATAGGGTCTGTGATTGGCAGTATGATTGGCGGAACGATGCAGACGAAAGTGCCTTTCAGACGTCTTATGACGATCTCTGTTATTTCATTTTTTGCTGGGATGCTGCTTCTTGCCAATATGTCACCAGATACAGCTAGACTGTGGCTTACACTCTTTATGATGATATCAGGCTTTGGCGTCGGCTTTAGCTTCTCCCTTCTGCCTTCAGCTTCAATGAATGATCTTGCCCCTCGTTACCGAGGCAGTGCAAACTCAACCAATTCATTTATGAGATCACTTGGAATGACACTTGGTGTCACGATTTTTGGGACGATTCAAACCAATGTCCTAACGAATCGCTTAGCAGATGCCTTTAGCGGAATGAAAGGAGCCCCTTCTCAAATAGGCGATCCACAAGCCATATTCCAAGAAGGTGCTCGTTCACAAATTCCGCCTGATATTTTAAATAAAGTCATCGATGCGATGTCACAAAGCATTACGTACGTATTTTTGATTGCGTTATTCCCTATTGCCCTTGCAGCGATTACGGTCCTATTTATGGGAAATGCACGAGTACGCACATCAAATGAAATGAAAGAAAGCGAATAATGTGAAAAAGCAGAGCGTTAGCGGCTCTGCTTTTTTTCGTTTCACTGATATAGAGGATGGGCTTTGCCCTCACTGCCAACGATACGTATTTTCGATGTGACCATGTCTTTTGCTGCTTGCTTTGCTTTTTGTAAATACATACGTGGATCTAAGCTTTCAGGTTCGTTTGAGAAATGATCACGGATGGCTTCAGAGTACGCATTTTTCAATTCAGTAGAGACATTGACCTTTGCCATACCAAGTGCTACACATCGTCTGACGTCCTCATCCGGTACAGCGGAACCGCCGTGCAGTACAAGTGGAACATCGACCAGCGCTGCAATTTGTTCAATACGGTCAAAGTCAATATCCGGTACTCCTTTATAAATGCCGTGAGCGGTGCCGATCGCAGGCGCTAAAGTAGGAACCCCAGTTTCTTCTACAAATTGGCGGCACTCTGAAGGAACGGCTTTTTCAGCATCCTTTTCATCGACGACGATATCATCCTCTACGCCGCCTACCTTGCCTAATTCTGCTTCGACATTCACCCCTACTTTTAATGCGAGGTCTACGACTTCTTTTGTGCGGCGTACATTTTCTTCATATGAATGCATGGATGCATCGATCATGACGGATGTATATCCGGCCCTGATACAGGTGAGAATTACATCAAAGTCCGTACAGTGATCGAGGTGCAGACCGATTGGGATTTGATATTGATCAGCCGCCGCTTTGACTGTATCTGCAATCGCTTTTGCTCCAAGAGATTGAACCGTTCCAACCGTTGTTTGCAAAATGACAGGTGATTTTAATTCTGCGGCCGTTTCGAGCACCCAATAAATACTGTCAAAGGAATGTACATTGAATGCAACTATTCCGTATTTTTCTTTTTTCGCAGCCTCAAGCATCGGTGTTGTTGAAAGTAAAGGCATAATCAAACATCCTCTCTCGTTAAAATATCTGTTTCTAAAACAGTAAGCATGTCTTCATTTGTTCTTGTTTCCAGCAGCTTTTGTCGTTTGGCTTCATCCATTAATCCTCGTGAAAGGGCAGAAAGAGCCTTTAAATGAGTGGTGCCCGCTTCATTTTTGGGGATCAGTAAGGATAAGAAGAAAAAGCATGGCTTCCCATCAAAAGCGTCCCATTCAATGCCTGTTTCAGTGCGGACGATCACGAGTGCTGGTTTTGTGATGGCTTCTGTTTGTGTATGTGGAATGGCAAATCCATCTTGAAATCCAGTCGTGCTCAGTGCTTCCCTTTCAGCTAAGCCTTTTTTGACATCCTCTTGTGATGTACAAATACCTGCTTTGTAGGCAATGTCAGCAATGGCTGCGAAAACGCCAGCCTGTGAAGAAGCTGTTTCATGAAGATTCATATAGATATGTTCCATTATTTCTCTTCCTCCCTATTAAACTGCGGGTTTGTCTATTTTTTTACGGTAAAGTCCGTATAGAATGGCACCTACAAGTGATCCGATCAGTATGGATAGTACCCACTGAAATGCACCTGTGACGACTGGAAGGACAAGGAATCCACCATGCGGAGCTGGAACCTGTACGCCAAATAGATACGTCAATATAGCAGAGATGGCTGAGCCAAACATGATAATTGGCAGGACAACGATCGGGTTTTTTGCCGCAAATGGGATGGCCCCTTCTGTAATATGTGTCGCCCCTAGAATATAGTTGATTGCCCCTGCATTTCGTTCCTGCGGTGTGAAATGTTTTCTGAAAATCGTTGTGGCAATCGCAATGATAAGCGGCGGTGTGATACATGCTGCGGACACACCTGCCATGAAGTAAAGGTTGCCTTGTGCAAGTAAAGCCGTTCCTGTGACATAGGCTGCTTTGTTAAAAGGACCTCCCATATCAAATCCACACATCGCTCCAACAATTAAACCTAAGAGCAGCGGGTTCGTGGATTGAACAGCTGAGAGAAAATCCATTAATGAATTATTTAGGCCTGTGATCGGAACTAATAGTGGTGTCATCACAGCTCCAATCAAGAAAATACCGATAACAGGATAGATGAAGATTGATTTTAAACCGTCAAGTGATGCAGGTAATTTTTGAAGCAGGAATTGAAGGAATACGATGATATATCCTGCTGCAAAACCTGCGATAATACCACCTAAGAATCCAGCGCCTCCGTCGTTTGCAAGCAGGCCGCCGATAAACCCGACAACCATCCCTGGGCGTCTGGCGATTGAATCAGCGATAAATGCTGCTAAAATAGGCACCATTAAGCTAAAGCCGAGTCCGCCAATGCTTTTCAAATAGGCAGCAAACGGATGATACGTTTCATGCTGAGGATCAGCAGAGTAGATACCGAATAGAAATGAAATGGCAATTAAGACCCCGCCTCCAACAACAAATGGAAGCATGTGTGATACACCGTTCATTAAATGTTTGTAGATCGTGTGTATCCATTTATTCGTCGTCTTTTGTTGAGAGGATGAAGGAGCAGATGTTTTCTCCGTTCCAGAAGCCCTTCCTTTCACTTGATGAACGGGTGCATCTCCATTGATAATGCCTTGGATCAGTTCTTCTGGCGTGCGGATGCCTTTCGCTACAGGCACTTCAATCAGTGGTTTGCCGTGAAAACGATCTGTATTCACATCTTTGTCAGCTGCGACAATGACCCCATCGGCCTCCAGAATGTCTTGATCGGTTAAAGCGTTTTCAATTCCTACTTGACCATGTGTTTCGACTTTGATGTCGACCCCTAATTGCTCAGCAGCTATTTTTAATGCCTCAGCTGCCATAAACGTGTGTGCAATGCCTGTTGGACAGCCAGTTGCAGCGACAATTTTTTTACGGCTCATATCTGATTCCCCCTTATATCTTGTGAATGTGTACTTGCTCAATTAATGAATGAATGTCATGTAAATCACTTAAGCCTTTAGAAAATGCAGTAGATGCGCCCGTTGCAATGCCGTAACGTAAGCATTCTTCAGGTGAATGACCTTCAAGCTGTTTACTAAGAAAGGCTGCGAGCATTGCATCTCCAGAACAAGCTGTGTTTACCACAGTGCCTGTCGGTGCGTTTCCTTTTAAGATGATGTCTTTCGTAATGAACAAAGCCCCTTCTCCCCCGCGGGAAATAAGCACTTGCTCTACACCCATCTCAATAAGCTTATCTCCTGATTGAATGAGTTCTTTTTCTGACATAGGATGTGTTTTGCCAAAAAAAGCAGCGATTTCTTCTTCATTCGGTTTTAATAAATACGGCTTGTATTGAAGCGTCTCAAGAACTGCTGCGGAGCTTGTGTCTAAAATAAACTTGACGTTGTGCTGATGACAAATAGCTGCTACTTCTGAAAAAATGCTGGCGGGTACGCCCTTTGGCAGGCTGCCTGACATGATAAGGATGTCCCCCTGCGGGATGGCCGCTATTTTTTCACGAAAGGCGTGAAGCGCTTTTGCTTCAATCGCAGGTCCTTGGTTCACGAGCTTGTATTCTTCTGTCGTATTAATAAAAACATTAATGCGTGTAATTCCTTCAACCGAGATAAAATCGGTTTGAATGGAAAGGTCCTTTAAGGATTGTTCAATATAAGAGCCTGAAAACCCAGCAATAAATCCTAATGCAGTGCTGGTGAATCCATATTTCTTTAGCATAATGGAGACATTGACTCCTTTGCCATTCGGCTGATAATCTTCATCTTCTGTGCGGTTGACTGCATTTGCCTTCATTTCTTTTAATGCAATATATAGGTCAATAGCAGGATTTAAGGTGCAGGTATAAATCAATTGGTTTCACCTTCTTTCTTTTCTCTAAAGAAAGTATCTCATACGATGGAGTGAAAATGTTTTCAGATTGTGTAAAGGTTTTCATGATAAAAAGCCTTCCAGATCAAAGTCTCGAAGGCTTCTTTAGCGGTTATTTCATTCGGATCACATAGGCATCTAGTAAAATGCGGGCAATGACATGAAGAGACAGGCGCGATCTGACTTCATAATCTGGGAAGAAAGATTGTTCGCCTTTATATCCGACTAGAGTCATATCTGATATTTTGCTTATTGTAGAATCTATTCTTGTCGTGACGGTAATGGTCGTGACTTGCTTCATGCTGAGATTTTGACACGCTTCAACGAGCTCTGCTGTTTCGCCATTTAATGAAACAAAGATCGCAAGTTCGTTTTTACTGATGTCTCTCGATTTCAGCCGAATGATATTCGGATCGTCATGTACTTCGCATGTTTTTCCGATGAGCTGTAATTTGATGGTCATTTCTTTGGCAATCATCTCTGAGAAGCCTCTGCCGAAAATATAAATTTTGTCCGCATTATGTATTTTTTGAACGGCATCTTCAATTTGCCCAATACTTTGCAGCTGAATCGTCTTTAAAACCTCTTCTTCATTTTTCCGAATCGCTAGTTTGATGTCTTCATCGATGTTTTTTAGCTGATCACTTGCATCGGTCATTTTCTTTTCTTGTTTCAATCGATATTTAAAGGAAGTATAGCCGTTGTAACCAATTTTTTTCATCAATCTGACAATTGTGGCTGTCGACACATTCGCTCTTTCACTTAATGTGACGATGGATAAGGTGGAGATATCCTCTAGATGCTGGTGAATATAATGGAGTAAATAACGTTCTGTTTCACTTAACGTTTGATACACATCGCTTGGAATGTTAAATAGTGGTTCATTCAATTCGATTCCCCCTTACTCATTTCATACTATAATTAAATGCCCAATAAAAACAAGATGATTCTTTTATCATATATTTTGATGTGGAAGCCAAAATGAGTGAAATTTGATTTTTGACATACACTAAGGAAAAGTTGTGTCTGTGTGAAAGGAGCTGATACCTATGCTTCATCTCTTGTTTTTTCTCATCCTTCTCTATGTCGTCTATGTATTTTTGACCGCATTTGTGTTGTTTTATTTACCGATACAAAAAACATGCAAAGAACATTGTATTTATAAAGCCTCTTCTATCTCAGGAGACGATCAGGGGACAAATCAAGTGATGCTTCTTGACGATGGGTTTGAATCTGGTCAGGTTAGAATCCAAATGATTCGTGAGGCAAAGAAGGTGATCCGTCTCAGTTACTATTCCATTCAAAAGGGAAAAACAGCCGAATGGGTACTAGGTGCTTTAATTGAAGCAGCTGATCGAGGTGTGAAAGTCCAGGTGTTGTTAGATGGCATCTGCCACAGTTTGCGCGGGCCGCTGAAGCATTTGCGCTATGCGGTGGCAAATCATCCGAACATGTCGATTCGTTTTTATGAGCCCTTTCGTTTGTTCAAGCCATGGACGTGGCATAATCGGCTTCACGATAAGCTGCTACTAGCAGATGGCCGAGTGGCTGTGATGGGCGGAAGAAATATCGGTGATAAATACTTTGCAGATCAGCCGCCGAAAGACTTTGCTTTTGACCGCGATGTGCTGCTCTATAACGCCAAAAAGGGAAAAGTATTAGATGAAATGGAGCAATATTTCGTTTATCTATGGAATCATGATTTTACGAAAAGAACAAAAGATGTGTTCTCCAAGCAAAAAGCGAAAAAAGGGTTAAAGCTAAGAAAACAGCTGCTCAGATCCTATCAAGAAGCAGTGCGCACAAAAGAACCTTTTGTGATGTCCTCCTTTGATTGGGCAGCAGATGCCACTTCAGTGAAACAGATTGCCTTTTTCACAAATCCTGTGGAACGCTTCAATAAGCGGCCGCTTGTGCTGAAAAAACTGAACGATCTTGCGCACCGGGCAAAGCGTTCTGTGCTCATACAAACGCCTTATGTCATCCCAACACGCCCAATGAAAGCCGGACTCACCCCCTTAGGTAGTGAGATTCAAACGACAATGGTCACGAATTCTCTTACAGCGACACCAAATCCGTTAGCCTTTGCTGGATATTTAAGCACGAAAAAGGAACTGATGAAAACAGGCGTTCATTTGTATGAATATGAAGGCCCCTATTCCATTCATGGGAAATCAATGGTGATTGATGATTACTTGAGTATTATTGGGACATATAACTTAGATGCGAGGTCTAGTTTTTTAAACACAGAGTCGATTTTGGTGATTGACAGTGCCCCGTTTGCGTTATCACTTACACAGGCAATCGAACAAAAAATCGCCTACAGTAATCTCGTTGCTAAAGACCGAACAGCCTATCATGCGAGCGCATATGGGCAGAAAAAAAAGCCTTTGATGAAAAGGCTCCTTTTAAATGGATTATCCGCGATAACGGTATTATGGCGGCGATTGATTTAAAAAAGGGCGGCTACTCTTGTGGCAGCCCTTTTTCTTGCGATTGATCTTTTTCTGCTGACTCCAATTTGGTCAATTTAAACACTAAGATCCCAGCAACAATCACAATGACACCTAATAGTTTTGTAAAAGAAAATGCCACTTTTTCTAACCCAAGCCAGCCAAGCGAATCAAACAAAAGAGCGCAGCCCAGCTGTGACGTGAGGACAATCGAGATGCCATAAGTCGGTCCAAGACGTTTGATACTCTGAACTAGACAAATGACCACTCCTACCCCAATGGCTCCGCTGATCCAGTACCAAGCTTCCATATGTCTTAATTGAAACATGCCAGTTCCCTCTAGTAAGAGACCCATCAGGAGTGAAGCAATAAAGCCCATTCCAAGAACGAGGGTTGTAGTTGACCAAGAGCCTGTATGCTCATTGACCTTACTGTTAAAAATGGTTTGTAAGCTGACGAGTGCGCCAGCAGTGATAGCTAATAGTATTCCTATAATCATGTGTAAATCCCTTCATTTTTTCTATTCATAAATGTTGTGCTCTGCTATTTCTAGGAGCCCTTTCCGGTCACAAATCGTAATCTCTCCTCTACGCCTCTCTATCAGCCCTTTTTCACAGAATTGCTGAATGACCCGGTTAATATGACGATAGCTTGTACCGATTAAGCTTGCCGCATCAGTGAGACGAAGGGCGCTCGCGCTGTCATCATTTGTTACAACAGACAATAAGTAGCTTGCAAGCCTGACCTCCACAGGATATAAAAGGTGGAAACTCAGATCGTTTGATTTTGTATAAAATTTGTTTGTGATGCCTTTTAGCAGAAAGGTTAACACGCGTGGGTCATCCTTCGCATGGCGCATGAGCGCTTGATGAGAAACCCTTAGCATATGTACTTCTGTGACAGCTTCAACTGTATTGACCATATCCGTCTGCTGAACGTATTCAATATCTCCAATCGCTTCAAGGGGATGTTTAAAGCTAAGAATAAAGGTTTTCCCTTCCTTTGTGGTCGTGAAAATCTTTAATTTTCCTTTCACTAACAAGTACAGGTACTCCCTCTTATCCCCTTTTGAACAAACGAGCTCACCCTGCTCATAGCGCCACAAGCTCACGTGTGATATGAGCTTTTGATGAAAGACGTTTTCTAATTGATGTGCCTTAAGATAAGAGGAAAAAAGAGATTCATCATAAAGCTCCTCCATCTGACGCCCTCCTTTATAGCTTTAAAATGATCACGCCTGCGACCATCAGTAAAATTCCTGCATAATGAGGCCATTTCATTTTTTTCTTCTGTACACCAAACCATCCTTTTGCATCGATTGCAAAGGTAAAAGCAAGCTGTGCAATAAGTAACGCTGCGATGGTGAGTGTGACACCGATCATTTGAATCGCGGTGACTTCATTAAAAATAATAATGGCTGCAAATGCGCCGCCTATTAAATAAAGTGGCTGCACCTTTCGATATTCCCTGAAGTGTCCGTCTCGTACAATCAGTAAAATGACGAGCGAGATGATAAAGCCGGTCAGCTGCGTGATCGTTGCCGCCTGCCATGTGCCGATATCCTGGCTGATTCTTGCGTTGGCTACGCCTTGCAGTGTAATGCAAGCGCCTCCTAATAAAGCGAAAATAACACCTTTCATTCGTTCACATGCTCCTTCTTTTTTCAGTCTAGTTCCATTAAATGATACATGCCCATCTATTGAAAAGGACATATGTCCCACTTTGCGTATTATATCAGAAACTTTTTCTTTTGCAGTTTCTTCGTTTTAGATTTTTCACAGTGGGTACAGTTTTATATCAGCTGAAAACAGAATATTGATTGAATCACATATAAAAAGGAGACATGTCAGAATGAGAAATCAAGAGAAACATTTTATTAACGGAGAATGGATTGCTTCAACAGGAAACGAAAAGACAGAGGTCATCAACCCTGCGACAGAAGAAGTCATTGGCACCATTAGCTTAGGAACAAAAGAAGATTTAGATAAGGCAGTGAAAGCAGCTCGTGCCGCCTTCCCTTCTTTCTCGAAAACATCTCGAAATGAACGCGTGAAGATGCTGGAAAACATTGTGCGCGGCTACGAAAAACGCAAGGATGAACTTGTAGAAGTGATGACACAAGAGCTCGGTGCACCGCTGAAAGTATCAGAAGAAGTTCATTACACAATGGGCTATGAACATTTTTCTAAAGCAGCGGAAGCACTTAAATCTTATACATTTACCGAGGACCGCGGCGGACATACCATTATAAAAGAAGCGATTGGCGTCAGCGGATTGATTACACCGTGGAACTTCCCAACGAATCAAACATCTCTTAAAATTGCGGGTGCCATTGCGGCAGGCTCACCAGTTGTCTTAAAGCCAGCGGAAATTACACCTTTTGCTGCGATGATTCTTGCAGAAATCATTGATGAAGCAGGCGTACCGAAAGGAGTCTTCAACTTAGTAAACGGAACTGGTGACGTGATTGGTGACGGTATTAGCTCACATCCTGATATTGACTTTGTTTCATTTACTGGATCAGGTGCCGTCGGCTCTAAAATTATGGAAAACGCGGCGGACAATGTGAAGAAAGTGGCTCTTGAGCTTGGCGGGAAATCCCCTCTTATCGTCTTAGATGATGCAGATGTGGATGAGGCAGCAGAAACCGCCATTGATCATATTGCGATGAATACAGGTCAAGTGTGTTCTGCAGCTACGCGTGTGCTTATTCCAGAATCAATGAAAGACAAGTTTGAAAAAGCGCTGCTGAATGCCCTGCCGAAGTTTACAGTTGGTGATCCGAGAGAAGATCACGCTACAGGCCCGCTTGTTTCTAAAAAGCAGTGGGATACCGTGCAATCTTATATTGAAAAAGGAATTGATGAAGGTGCTACTCTGCTTGCAGGGGGAACTGGAAAGCCGGACGGAATCGATAAAGGATATTTCGCCAAGCATACCATTTTCACCAATGTAAAAAATGATATGACCATTGCGCAAGAAGAAATATTCGGACCGGTCATGAGTGTGATTACGTATCAGGACCTAGATCATGCCCTTGACATCGCCAATGATACGGTTTATGGCCTTGCCGGGTATGTTGTTGGAAAAGATGAAAAAACTTTAAAATATGTAGCTGAACATATCCGTGCTGGCCAAATCACCATTAACAATGCCGAAACAGATTACTTTGCCCCATTTGGCGGCTTTAAGCAATCTGGTATCGGAAGAGAATGGGGAGACTTCGGCATCGAGGAATATTTAGAAGTGAAAGCTGTGATGGGACTTCCAACGGCATAATTTACGAAAGGAGAAAAGCCTTAAGGTTTTTCTCCTTTTTGTGGATTTTAAGAACTGCTCCCCTACTTATCCATAATGATGTTATATTTTTCAACCGTTACTTTAGGAGGAAACGATTCTTGTAACTCATCAAACCAAACCTCAATCGTTTGACCCTGTGACAGCTCTTTAGTATCAACTTTCGATAAATCCATAATGATGAGATCATGTTTATACTTATCAATAAGAAGGTGAGTATTCAATGAATAATCGCTTTTTAGAGGAGTTTTATTGTTTATAAGAAGTAAACCAGTCTCCTCTTTACTCAGCAGTATGCCTTTTTTTGAAAAAGGTGCTGTTGTTTTATTCTTATTGTATGAATCTTTTATATTTCCCTTTGGAGAATTGCACGCTACTAATAAAATGAGAAAAATCAAGATGACAAGCCGAAAACATTTTATGTTTTTAAACTTTAGCTGCATCAACTTTCCTACACCCCTTTTCAATTCTTCACGATAGCTTCTTCATGCTAGCATTCTCAGAACAAAACGCCTATTTTTCTTAAGGTGCTTTATAAGTTAAGCTGATTTACCTTCAAGTTCATTTACCTTGTAAAGGTATTAGAAATCTTAATCATGACAATCAATATTATATATTTTACTTAATGGCAAACTTTCGGTAAAGTTCAAATTGAACCTATATATATAATTCCTATCGAATTAATCTATGTTTATATTCCTTGTGAGGTGGATATCGTTGCAACTTCATGTATTGAACAGTCCGTTTAGTCAGCAGCAGGCAGAGCTACTCAATCAGCTGCTTCCGACTTTAACAGATCAACAAAAAATTTGGCTTACCGGTTATTTATCAGCACAGGCAGCTCTAGCCGGATCAGAAACGGCCACTCTGGCCCCTACTCCTTCTGCCGCAGCCCCTGCGCAGCCTGTCAGTAAAGATGTGACCGTACTTTATGGCTCGCAAACAGGCAATTCCGAAGGGTTAGCAAAAAAGACAGCGCAGCATCTCGAGGAGAAAGGTTTTCAAGTGACGCTCTCTTCTATGTCAGATTTTAAACCAAATAATCTGAAAAAAATACACAATTTACTGATGATCGTCAGCACACATGGCGAGGGAGATCCGCCTGATAATGCCCTTTCTTTCCATGAATATGTCCATGGTAGACGTGCGCCAAAGCTCGATCATTTAAGCTTTTCTGTTCTTTCGCTTGGCGACAGCTCTTACGAATTCTTCTGTCAGACTGGAAAAGAATTTGATGAGCGCTTCAAAGAACTTGGCGGAACGCGTCTTATAGGCCGAGTGGATTGTGACCTTGATTATGATGAGCCGTTTTCTGAATGGCTTCAAGGGGTGACATCGGCACTTAGCGAAGGTGAAGCCGCAGCATTCCCGCAAGAATCAGCAGGAGCAACCAACCAAACAGCAGCTTCTGAATACTCAAGAATGAATCCTTTTTATGCGGAAGTTCTTGAAAATATCAACCTAAATGGCCGCGGCTCTAACAAAGAAACCCGCCATTTGGAGCTCTCTCTTGAAGGATCAGGACTTGTTTATGAGCCGGGTGACAGTCTTGGTATTTATCCAACAAATGATCCTGCGCTTGTTGATGAACTGCTCACGATATGCGGATGGAATGCAGAGGAAGCCGTAACCGTGCATAAAAACGGCGACACTCTTCTTTTGAAAGAAGCACTCACCTCGCACTTTGAGATTACAGTATTAACAAAACCCCTTCTTCAAAAGATGGCGGACTTTACAAAAAGTGAAGCCCTCCATGCCCTTTTAGAAGAAGGGAATGAAGAAAAGTTAAAAGCGTATATAGCAGGAAGAGATCTAGTAGATGCTGCTCGCGATTTTGGTCCTTTTGAAGGAACAGCCGCAGATTTCACCGCTATTTTAAGAAAAATCCCTGCACGCCTTTATTCGATTGCAAGCAGCCTGAAAGCCAATGAAGAAGAAGTTCATTTGACAATAGGTGCTGTGAGATATGATGCACACGGGAGAGAACGCCAAGGTGTCTGCTCCATCTTATGTGCGGAGCGCTTAGAGCCAGGTGATACACTGCCTGTTTATATCCAGCACAACCAAAACTTTAAGCTTCCTGAAAACCCTGATGCACCGATCATTATGGTGGGACCAGGCACAGGTATCGCTCCTTTCCGTTCGTTTATGCAGGAACGAGAAGAAATCGGTGCAAACGGAAAGTCATGGCTATTCTTCGGTGATCAGCACTTTGTGACGGATTTCTTATATCAAACTGAATGGCAAAAGTGGTTAAAAGATGGTGTCTTAACGAAAATGGACGTGGCTTTTTCAAGAGATTCAGAGGAAAAGGTATATGTCCAGCACCAAATGAAGAAACAAAGTAAAGAATTATTCGAATGGCTGGAGCAAGGTGCCTATGTATATGTCTGCGGAGATGAAAAGCATATGGCGCATGATGTTCATGGTACCCTTCTATCGATCATCCAAGAAGAAGGTGCGATGAGCAAAGAGAAAGCAGAAAGCTATTTAGCCAACTTGCAGCAGCAAAAACGCTATCAGCGTGACGTATATTGATTGATTTGATGCTTGAAAGAAAGGAGCTTTTACTTACATGGTGAAGACAGCATTAACAGCGCCGGATGGACCTCCGAGCGACGTAGAGGAAATCAAAGAAAAAAGTGATTATTTACGGGGTACGTTAAAAGAAGTGATGCTTGATCCGATTTCAGCGGGCATTCCTGATGATGACAACCGCCTGATGAAGCATCACGGCAGCTATTTACAGGATGATCGGGACCTTAGAAATGAACGACAGAAACAAAAACTTGAGCCAGCCTATCAATTTATGCTGCGCGTACGCCTGCCTGGCGGAATCGCCACATCTAAGCAGTGGCTAGTGATGGATGAGCTTGCTCACAAATACGGAAACGGTACGTTAAAGCTGACTACTCGTGAAACCTTTCAGCTTCACGGTATTTTAAAATGGAACATGAAAAAGACCATTCAAGACATCCATTCTACTATGCTAGATACAATCGCTGCTTGCGGCGACGTGAACCGAAATGTCATGTGTACATCAAACCCCTATCAATCAGAAGTGCACCATGATGTATATGAGCTGGCCAAAAAATTAAGTGATGACCTGCTTCCGCAAACTAGAGCGTATCATGAAATTTGGCTTGATGAGGAAAAGGTAGCGGCAACGCCTGATACGGAAGTTGAACCGATGTATGGTCCGCTTTATTTGCCAAGAAAATTCAAAATTGGTGTGGCGGTCCCTCCTGCTAACGATATTGATGTCTTTTCGCAGGATTTAGGCTTCATTGCGATCATCGAAAATGAGCAATTGATCGGCTTTAATGTCGCAATTGGCGGTGGAATGGGCATGACTCATGGTGATACAGCGACCTATCCTCAGCTTGCAAAAGTGATTGGCTTTTGTACACCGGAACAAGTTGTAGAGATTGCGAAACAAGTGATTACCATTCAGCGTGACTATGGAAACCGTTCGGTGCGAAAAAACGCCCGCTTTAAATATACAGTGGACCGCCTCGGTCTTGAGAATGTAAAAGAAGAGCTTGAACGACGCCTTGGGTTTGCCCTTTTAGACGCAAAAGATTATCACTTTGATCATAACGGAGACCGCTATGGCTGGGTAAAAGGCATCAATGGCAGATGGCACTATACGATGTTTGTAGAAGGCGGCCGCATCACGGATTACGATGACTACCCGCTGATGACAGGTATTCGGGAAATTGCAAAGATTCATACAGGAGACTTCCGCTTAACAGCGAATCAAAATTTAATCATTGGAAATGTCACATCTCATAAAAAGAAACAAATCGAGCAGCTCATTCAGGAGTTCGGTTTATCAGCTGGCCAGCAGCACTCTGCACTGCGCCGCAGTTCAATGGCCTGTGTTTCTCTTCCAACATGCGGCTTAGCGATGGCAGAAGCAGAACGCTACCTTCCACGCTTGATTGACAAAATTGAAGAGATTGTCGAAGAAAATGGCTTAAGTGATAAAGAAATCACGATTCGAATGACTGGATGTCCAAATGGTTGTGCCCGCCATGCGTTAGGTGAAATTGGCTTTATCGGCAAATCACCTGGCAAATACAACATGTATCTTGGCGCTGCGTTTGATGGCAGCAGATTAAGTAAGCTGTACCGTGAAAATGTTGGTGAGGAAGACATTTTAAACGAGCTTGGCTCTCTGCTCCCTCGCTATGCAAAAGAACGAGAAGACCAAGAACATTTCGGTGATTTTGTCGTTCGGGCAGGGATTGTCAAAGAAACAACAGATGGCACGAATTTTCATGTGCAATAGAAAAAGACAGGACACTCTCCTGTCTTTTTCTATGGATTCTGTTTCCGTTTCAAGTATTTGCAAATGCTTTTGTACACATGAGGGTTTTCTAAAGAAGAAAGATCTAGTGAGGGCTGCTGTTCATAGGCTCCTTTTAATAAACGCCGGACGATTTTTCCGTTTCTTGTTTTCGGTAAAGTTGAAATGAGATGAATTTCCTTTGGCATGAGAGCTTTTCCCGCGTGTGAACCAACATGAGTTTTGAGCTCTCGAATCAGTTTTGCTTCGTCACAAGATTGTGAGCTAGTCACGATGAAGCACACGAGTGCCTCCCCTTTCACCTCATCCTTTACCCCAATTACAGCTGCCTCGTGTACGGCTGGATGTCCGACAAGAATGGATTCAATTTCTGCTGGGCCGACACGTTTTCCTGCTGAATTAATGACATCATCCGATCTGCCCGTGATATGGAATGTGCCATCCGCTGATTGCATCACCCAATCACCATGTGTCCACACCCCATCAAATCGTCTGAAATACGTGTCTTCATATCGCCCCGGATCTTTCCAAAAACCACATGTCATGCCGACCCATGGCTTTTTCAAAACAAGTTCTCCTACTTCATTTATGACGCTCTGACCTGCTTCATTATACACATCTGCCGCCATTCCTAAGATCGCCGCATTAAAAAGAACTGGTTTGATTGGGCGAAGCAGTGTACTTCCTACAATTCCGCCAGAGACCTCTGTTCCCCCTGAATAATTTAGGATCGGAATATGCTTTTGACCGATTTTGTCAAAAAGCCATTGCCATGGTGCTTCATTCCACGGTTCACCTGTAGAAATGATGGCTTTGACATGCGGCAGCTGAATACCTGAAAGGTTTTGCTGCATCGCAGACCGAACAAAAGTAGGTGAAAGTCCAAAATGGGTGACTTTTTGCTCGTGGATGAATGACCAGAGGTGCTGTTCATCTGGATAATCGGGTGCACCGTCATATAAAACGATTGCAGCTCCATTGATCAAGCCGCCAAAGACGAGAAATGGCCCCATCATCCAGCCCATGTCTGTGAGCCAAAACAAACGGTCTCCTTTTGCAACGTCCATACAAAGACCGGCGTCAAAAGCAGCTTTTACAGGGAAGCCTGCGTGTGTATGGACAGCTCCTTTTGGCGTACCAGTTGTTCCAGAAGTGTATAAGATCATGAGAGGCTCTTCATTTGTGAGATAGGTCGTTTCACTTATCAGATCTTCTTTTAACAAATCGTTTAGCCTGATATCCCCTTCATATTCAGTATCAGAGGAATTGTGTACAATGACGGTTTTGACAGTGTCTGTTTTGTGAATCGCATTTGCCGCACATTCCCGCATATTGATCGTCTTCCCGCGTCGCGTCATGTCGGAGCCTGTGACGACAATGGATGCACCTGATGCACGAATACGCACGGCAAGAGGCTCGCTTCCATAGCCGGAGAAGACGGGGCTAAAGATGACACCAATTTTTGCAAAGGCTAGCATGACGGCAACCGTTTCAGGAAGCATTGGCATATAAATGACCGCCACATCTCCTTTTTGAAGCCCATTCTTCAAAAAACCAGCAGCGAGGCGATTCACCTTTTCCTGAAGGTCGAGATACGTCCATTTCCTCTCTGCCCCAACTTCATTTCTCCAAATCACGGCTGGCTGATGCTGGGTCTCTTCGTTCTCTGCCCATTTGTCCACGGCGGTTTCGGTTATGTTTAGTTGACCGCCTTTATACCACTTCGGCCACATGAATGAATCTTGACCTAATGCGGCTTCATACGGCATCTTCCACTTGATGCCGACCGCCTTTTCAGCTTCTCTCCAAAACCAATCGGTACGCTCGATACTAGCTTTGTAGAATGCATCATAAGTAGAGAAACCAAGTGAGTGCATCCATTTGTAAAGACGTGTATGTTTGACCTTCTGCTCTTCCGGTACCCATGCTGGTTTCAGGTTCATCATAAGGATGCCCCCTTTAGACCGGATAGACCGGATGTTTTCGTCTTGTAAATGTCATCTCTTTTGAGGAATAGGCTTGTAATCGATGACAAAGCTCAGCTCGCAGGTGGTCAAACGGGATGACGCCATCGACAATCATTTCAGAGGCAAGCTCATATATATTCATATCTTCCTGATATTCCTTACGTTTCTCTTGTATAAATGCAGCTCTCTCTTCGGCAGGCAGCTCGGCAATTTTATTCGCATAGACAGCATTCACAGCCGCTTCTGGCCCCATGACAGCAATTTGCGCTGATGGAAGAGCAAGACAGCAGTCTGGTTCAAACGCTGGCCCTGCCATTGCATATAACCCTGCACCGTATGCTTTACGCACAATGACCGATATTTTCGGAACAGTGGCCTCTGACATAGCGGAGATCATTTTCGCCCCGTGTCTAATAATGCCAGCTTGTTCCACTTTTGTTCCAATCATAAATCCCGGTATATCCGCAAGAAAAAGGAGCGGGATATGAAAGGCGTCACATAGCTGAATAAACTTGGCGGCTTTGTCAGCTGAGTCATGGAATAACACCCCGCCTTTCACCCTAGGCTGGTTGGCAATAAGACCAACAGGCTGACCATTCATGCGGCCAAAGCCTGTAATCAGCTCAGCGGCAAACAGTTTTTTGATTTCAAAAAATGACCCTTCATCAATGAGTAAATCAATGAGCTGATACATATCAAAAGGGGTATTCTGCCACTTAGGGATAAGGTCTTGGATGGTCATCTCAGATGGCTGAGGTGCTTTGGCGGCTGCCCGTTTTGGTTTCTCTGTATAGTTGGCAGGCATGTAGGTTAAATAGTCGCGAGCGATTTGAATGGCTTCTTCCTCGGTTTTGGCTAAAATATCACCACATCCTGATATGCTGCAGTGCATGTTTGCCCCGCCCATTTCTTCTAGTGATACTTTTTCTCCAATCACCATTTCGGCCATTCTCGGAGAGCCTAAATACATCGAGGCATTCCCTTCGACCATAACGACGATGTCACAAAAAGCAGGAATGTAAGCACCTCCTGCCGCAGAAGGACCAAATAGTAAACAAATTTGCGGGATACGTCCAGACAGCTTCACCTGGTTATAAAAAATGCGCCCCGCGCCCCTTCTGCCTGGAAACATGGCAATTTGATCGGTGATTCTTGCACCCGCAGAATCGACTAAATACAGCATCGGGCAGTTGAGCTTTTCCGCTGTTTCTTGGATTCTAATGATTTTTTCTACCGTTTTGACGCCCCATGATCCAGCTTTGACGGTAGAATCATTCGCCATGACGCAAACCGTTTGCCCATTCATCCGCCCCGTCCCTGTGACAACCCCATCTGCTGGTAAATGTTGATCTTTACACTCGGCAAACATGGCATCCTCAATGAAAGAATCCTCATCTAATAACAACTGGAGCCGGTCACGGACAAACAATTTTCCTTTTTCTTTGTTTTTTTGATGGTATCGTTCGGCTCCTCCTTTTACAATCCGCTGTTTTTTCACTTCATATTCTTCGATCATGCCCATTCCCCTTTCTTGCTAGTTGCCTCTGTAATGAGGCGTTCGTTTTTCTTGGAAAGCTTGAAGTCCCTCCATTCGATCTTCTGTATCAATGAGCCGTACATAGGCTTCGTATTCCTTCATCAGACCTGTACGTAAATCATGATCAAGGCTCATTTGAATCGCTTGTTTCGCTTCTTTTAAAGCAATTGGACCGTTTTTGGCGATTTGTTTTGCGAGAGAAATGGCGTCATCCATAAGAGAATCTGCTAAAGAGAGGTGCTCAATCAACCCGATTTGAATGGCTTCTTCAGCTTGTAATGAACCACCTGTGAAAATCAGTTCTTTTGCTTTACCGAGTCCAATCAGGCGCGGAAGCCGCTGGGTTCCTCCGGCTCCTGGTATGATGGCTAGTCCAGTTTCTGGCAGGCCGAGTCTTGCTCCGGCTCGTGCGATGCGGAGATCACAAGCCAGTGCGAGCTCAAGGCCTCCGCCGAGTGCGTGTCCATTCATCACGGCAATGACAGGCACAGGAAGGGAGTCAATTTCTGTAAAGGTTTGCTGAATCGACAGAACCGCCGCTTTTGCTTCTTCTTCTGTCATCAATCGTCGCTCCTTTAAATCAGCTCCTGCGCAAAAGACGTTAGAACCAGCTCCTGTAATGAGCAGACAGCGGATGCTTTCATCGTGTTTGATTTCTTGAATGATTTGATTGATCTCCTCAAGCATCGCAGCGGATAGGGAATTCGCTTGTTCCGGCCTGTTTAAGGTCATGATCCCAATCCGTTCATCTTGTATCGTAAAATTGACCAATGATGTCATGTCACATTCATCCTTTATGAAGTAGTATGAGAGTGAAAAGCACGTAAACAATGACTAGGCAGGGTTCGATTTACTTTTGTTTCGATCCATTCTGCCGCATTTATCAATGCTGGAAAATCGATTTTGGTTTCAATTCCTAGTTTTTGAAGCATATGCACTACATCTTCTGTTGCGACATTTCCGCTAGAGCCAGGTGCATATGGGCAGCCGCCAAGCCCGCCGCTTGAGGAGTCAAATGTTGTGATTCCCGCTTTTAATGCCGTATAAATATTGGCAAGACCCATCCCCTTCGTATCGTGAAAATGTAGAGCGATTTTATCAGCAGGAAAACGTTCTAGTAAAATGTCTAATCGCCTTTCTACTTGAAGCGGATGGGCTTCTCCAATGGTGTCGCCGAGTGATATTTCATCAATGCCATAAGAGAGCAGAATATCCGTTAACCGCAGAACTTGATCCATTGGCACTTGATGTTCATAAGGGCAGCCAAACACGGTAGAAATATATGCGCGCGTGATCTTTCCTGCTGCTTTTAATTCAGCTGTCATTTGTTTGATGACAGGAAGTGTTTCGTGGATGGATTGATTCATATTTTTTTTGTTATGTGTTTCACTCGAAGAGATAAACATAGCGCCTGCGTCAAGATTTGCTTCAAAAAAGTGAGCCAAGCCTTTTTCATTAGGAATGAGTGCTGCATAGGTGATGTTGTCATTTTTGTGTAAGGATTGAGCTAACTCTTTGGCGTCTTTTAAGGCTGGGACCCATTTAGGATGAACAAATGAGGTGACTTCAATATAAGGAAGCCGGGCTGCTGTGAGCAGTTCAATCCACCTTTGCTTCTCGCTTGTGTCCAGCCAAGTGGATTCATTTTGCAGTCCGTCCCGCGGGCCGACCTCTCTGATAAGTACACGCTTTGGTAATGCCATCTCGCTCCCTCCTATTCTGTCAGCTCAAGAAGGACCTCTCCTTCATCGACAAATTCCCCCTCTGCCTTATACACTTTGCTGATGACACCAGCCTCTTCTGCAACAATTGGAATCTCCATTTTCATTGATTCCAAGATAGCGACCTCCTGCCCTTTTTGCACTTCATCGCCTTTTTTCACAAGAAGCTTCCATAAGTTTCCGGCCATTTGTATCGTGACCATTTTCATGAACGGTTCCCCTCCCTTTTTTTCATGAGAAAATCGGTTGTGATGCTGCCATGTAAGAAAGCAGAAGATCCAGCCATTTCCCTTAAAAGCGGTAAGTTGGTTTTGATCCCTTCTATTTCATATGCTTGTAACGCCTTTTTTAATCGTTCTATTGCAAGTTTTCGTGTATCACCGTAAACGATCATCTTCGCAATCATTGGATCGTAATATGGGGTAATGACGCTCCCGCTTGTCACACTTGATTCATGGCGTATATAGGGAGCTTCTGGCATAAATAGCCGAGTGATTGTTCCTGGTGACGGATAAAAGGTAACGGGGTCCTCCGCATAGATTCTGACCTCGATGGCATGCCCAATTTGATGAATATCCTCCTGAATGAAGGAAAGCGGCTCTGATGCAGCGATTTTCAGCTGCTCCTCGACAAGATCAATACCTGTAATTTCTTCTGTGACAGGGTGCTCTACTTGTAATCTCGTGTTCATCTCTAGAAAATAAAATTGTTGGTTTTGATCGACTAAACATTCAATCGTCCCTGCATTTTCATAGCCAATGGCTTTGGCTGCTTTGACGGCCATCTGTCCCATCTGTTGTCTCACTGATTCATCGAGACAGGCGGCAGGTGCTTCTTCGATGATTTTCTGGTGTCTTCTTTGGAGTGAACAGTCGCGCTCAAATAAGTGAACCCCATGGCCGAAGGAATCAAAGAGGACCTGAATTTCAATGTGCCGCGCGTCTTCAATGACCTTTTCCATATAAAGCGTCCCGTCGTTGAAAAAACTTTGCGCTCTTTTTTGATTTCCTTCAAAAGCTTTATGCAGCTCCTCGTCATTTCGCACAAGCTGCATGCCAATTCCCCCGCCTCCGCTTGATGCTTTGAGCATGATCGGATAACCGAGTGACTGGGCTTTACTGACTCCTTCTTCTGCGTCATGGAGCGGGGCTGAAACGCCTGGTACAATGGGAATCCCCGCATGGTCCATCGTTTTTCTCGCTTCAATTTTATTCCCCATTCGCTGAATGACCTGTGCGGATGGTCCAATAAAAATAATTCCTTCGCTGCGGCAGCGTTCAGCAAAGGCCGCATTTTCTGATAAGAGGCCATATCCAGGATGGATGGCATCTGTATTTGTCTGCTTGGCAACCTCGATGATCACTTCCATGTTTAAATAGCTTTCAGATACTTTCGCTCCTCCAATCAGATAGGCGCTGTCTGCTTCTTGCACATGAAGCGCATGCTCATCTGCCTCTGAATAAACAGCCACGGTGTTGATCCCAAGCCTTTTACAAGTCCGAATAATTCTACGAGCAATTTCGCCTCGATTTGCGATCAGTACTTTTTTGAACATCGCTGCCCTCACTCCTTTATTAGATCAAGCGCCTGTTTTTTCAGACGAAATTTTTGAATCTTCCCTGATGCGGTCATCGGATACTCGTCTGTGATGAAAAAATATTTTGGAATTTTGTAGCGAGCCATTTGTGACTGACAATAGCTGGTTAATGACTCAATCGTCACCGTGTGACCTTGTTTGAGCCGAATGAATGCGGCGGCTTCCTCTCCATAGGTCTCGTCAGGAATACCAACAACCTGTGCATCAAGAATGGCTGGATGCGTGTAAAGAACGTCTTCAATCTCTTTTGGATAAACATTTTCCCCGCCTCTAATGATCATATCTTTCAGCCGTCCTGTGATTTTCACATAGCCGTCCTCATCCATCTCCGCTAAATCCCCTGTATGAAGCCACCCGTCCTCATCAATGACTTCATTTGTGGCTTCTTCATTTTTATAGTAGCCTTTCATCACATGATAGCCTCTTGTACACAGCTCACCTTGTTCTCCTCTTGGCATTTCATCCTGAGTACCTGGGGCGGTGATTTTTACCTCGATGTGAGGAAGTGCCCGACCTACCGTTTGAACCCGCCTTTCAAATGAATCATCCGTTCTTGTTTGGGTAATGACAGGTGAGCTTTCGGTCTGACCGTAGGCAATCGTGAGCTCCTTCAGGCCCATTTGTTCAATGACTGCTTTCATCACATGGGATGGGCAGAGAGATCCTGCCATAATGCCGGTTCGTAATGTGGACAGATCGTATTGGTGGAAATTCGGATGATCGAGCTCTGCAATGAACATTGTCGGGACGCCGTGAAGAACAGTACACTTCTCTTGTTCCACTGTTTGAAGGACTCGCTCTGGGTGGAAAGATTCAATTGGAATGATCGTGCCTCCTTTTGCGAGACAAGCAAGTACGCCAAGAACAGACCCAAAGCAATGAAAGAATGGCACGGGGATACACATGCGGTCTTCATGGGTGAGCTTCATGCAATCTGCGATTTGACTGGCATTGCAGACGATGTTTGTATGGCTGAGCATGACGCCTTTTGGGTAGCCGGTTGTGCCTGAAGTATATTGCATATTAATGACATCATCAGGCTTCAGCTCACCCATTCGTTTCTCCCATTCATCATCCTCCGTTCTTTTGGCAGCAGTTTGAATACTGTCCCAGCTGCGCATGCCCTTTGGCGTGTGCTCGCCAATATATACCACACTTTTTAAATATGGAAATGATGATGAACTGATCTCGTCTTGATGAGCTGTTTGAAGCTCTGGAATGAGGTCTTCAAGCATCCTGACATATGATGTCTCTTTAAACCCGTCAACGATAAACAGCATGCTGCTATCAGAATGCTTTAGTAAATAAGCGAGTTCTTGTGATTGAAAGTTCGTATTCACGGTGACAAGAACGGCTCCAATGGAGGCGCAGGCGAATTGCAGCATGAGCCATTCAGGTACATTGGGCGCCATGATGGCGATATGATCCCCTTTTTGAACCCCTAATGCCATAAGACCTTTCCCCGTTTCCTTAACCTCTCTAAAAAACGCTTCGTATGAATAACGTAATGAACGTTCTGGATACACAATGGCTTCATGTGCTGGGTGCTGCTCCTTTTTCTCTTTTAATAGGGAGCCGATCGTTTGTGGATGAATCGACATCATGATTTTCCTCCTCCATCAGTGGTAAGCGTTTTCACAAAAGGGTTATGATAGCAGTTGTCTCGCGATGACTAGACGCTGAATTTCAGAGGTGCCTTCTCCGATTTCCATGAGCTTGGCATCTCTCACAAGCCGTTCTACCCCGCACTCTTTCATGTATCCTGTTCCTCCGTGAATTTGGACAGCATCAAGACTTGCTTTTGTGGCCATTTCCGAAGCGAAAAGCTTGGCATAGGCCGCTTCTTTTGTAAATGGCTTTCCATGATCTTTCAGCCAGGCGGCTTTCCACACCATTTGACGAGCAAGTTCTATTTGCATCGCCATATCTGCCAGTTTAAATTGAATGGCTTGAAAGGACGAGAGGGTCTGCCCAAATTGCTTTCTTTCCTTTGCATAGGAGAGAGAAGCATCTAGTGCAGCTTGCGCGATACCAACAGATAAGGCAGCAATTGATATGCGTCCCCCGTCTAATGTATATAAAAATTGCTTGAAGCCTTTGGCTGGGTCTCCTAATATACGATGTGCTGGTACACGTACGTTGTCTAAAATGATTTCAGCCGTATCTGAACCGCGCACCCCCATTTTGTCGTATGGATTTGTAATGGACAGCCCTTTTTGACCTTTTTCTACAATGAAGGCGGAGATGATCGGGCGGCCGTGCTCATCATGATCCGTGACAGCGGTGACGATAATGGTTCTGGCAAAATTGGCATTTGTGATCCAGCACTTCTCCCCGCTAATCACATACTCTTGTCCGTCTTTGACCGCTTTTGTTTTCGTCCCTTTTGCATCTGACCCTGCATTTGGCTCTGTTAATCCGAAGGAACCGAGTGCTGTTCCAGATGCCAGCGGGACAAGGTGATCCATCTTTTGCTCCTCTGTACCGAAGTAATAAAGCGGGCTTGCGCCTAAGGAAACGGCTGCGGCATAGCTAAGACCTGTACTGGCACACTGTTTTCCGATTTCTTCTACAGCGAGCGCATATGAGATCGTATCTCCTCCTGAGCCTCCGTATTTCTCTGGAAAAGGAATGCCCATCAAGCCGAGCTCTCCCATTTTTTGAAAAGTTTGGACCGGGAATACAGCCTGTTCATCAATGGTTTGAGCGAGTGGAGCAATTTCTTCCTTGGCGAATTCTTTGACCATCTGCCGGATCATTTGTTGTTCTTTCGTTAATTCAAAATCCATCTTGTTTCCCCCTTTGGCTCTTTTCTATCATATTTATTAATCAAGTGGCTGCTTCATGCCAAGCTTGGTTGAATTCAGAAAATTAAAACAAAAATAATAGAAAAAAGCATGAACGAAGAAAATCCTCATTCATGCTTTTTCGTTATCTCACTTTTATTGTAGAAGGCTTGCTTTCGTGATGAAGTCGATTGAGAGCCGTTACTTTGTAAGTATCACTCTTATTCTGATGAACTGAAAGATTTTTGACAGATGTCAGCGTGCCGGCTTCTTTTCTAACGGTTTGCAGCAATTCATATGTTCCTTTCGTCGTCAAGCGATAGACCGCGTAATAGGATGCGGTAGATTGTGGATCATTTTTGATCTGTAAAGCCGCACCCTCTGCTGTCTTTTTAATAGATTGAATGATTGGTTTTTTTGGCGCTTTCTGATGAAGCCAAGGCATTTCTGGAATGAGAGCCGGTTTACGGTAAGCATCTTCTATCAATCGATTTTTGACATTCAAAGGGTTGCGATTGATATCCTTTAGGCTAAAGTGCATGCTTCCCTGCACGAGAGGCGACTGTCTGTTCAGCTCAATCTGCCGAAAGTATTCTTCTGGATCAGACCAAGCGGGATCACTGTTTTGATTAATTTTATACGTCGCCTGACCAATGTACAGGTGAACAGGCTCTCCCTTCACTTCATTTGACCACCATTTTGTTAGCACATCGTATGCGGCTGCCTGAAAGCCGATGCTCCAGTAAATTTGCGGGGTGACATAATCGATATCGTGCTGCTGAATCCACTCTCTTGTATCAGCATACAAATCATCATAGTTGGTCATCCCTGCTGTGGTGTTTGAACCAGTCGGATCATCCTTTATGTTGCGCCAGACTCCAAATGGGCTAATACCAAACTTCACATACGGCTTTACTTTCTTCACGGTGTCGTTGATTTGCTTGACCAATTGGTTCACATTATCTCTTCGCCAATCTTCTATATGCGTGAATGCCTTTTTTCCATATGTTTCATACGTTTCTTGATCTGGAAACGGCACACCGGCTATTTTATTCGGGTAAAAATAATCATCCATATGCACTGCATCAATATCGTAGTTTTTCACGACTTCTTCTATGCTGCCGACAATGAACTCCTGAGCTTTAGGAATGCCTGGATTGTAATAAAGCTGATTACCATAAGCAATAGTCCAATCTGGATGTTTTTTTGCAGGGTGATCGGCTGATAAACGGCTGAGGTCGGTATGATTCATTGTGATTCGATACGGGTTAAACCACGCGTGAAATTCGAGCCCGCGTTTATGAGCTTCTTCGATCATGAATTCAAGCGGGTCATACCCGGGATCTTTCCCTTGCGTGCCGGTCAAATATTCGGACCACGGGCCGTATGCCGAAGGATAAAAGGCATCTGCTGTCGGTTTAATTTGCATGATCACGGCATTCATATTCATCGCTTTGATCTCATCTAACAAATGAATAAACTCTTGTTTCTGCTCTTTGACAGGCAGTCCTTTCTTTGAAGGCCAATCTAAGTTATAAACCGATGCGATCCAAACCGCGCGCATCTCTCTTGTGCTTTCAAGCTTCCCTTTTGGCATTGGACGAGCTAGACTGCTAGAAGGAATCAATAAGAATACAAACATCAAAATTAGTGTTAGACACGTCATACTGATTTTTTTCAGCATTTTTTGCATCACCTCATATTCAGTTTATTCTGCTTTTTGAGATCGAATGCCAGCAGATGGTGTCAGCAGGATGTTTTTCATTTCCTTGAGCTGAGCTTCAGGTATTTCGCAAGCCTCGATTAAATATCGCTCTGTACTTCCGTATGTCGCCATCATCTCGTTTAGCACATCTTCCAGATAATCTTGCTGCACACCGAGAAGCGGTTGAATTTGCTCTTTTGACACCCGGTATAAACTCATCATGCGGACAAATCGCTGCTGCCTTCTGACAAGCATTTTCACACCTTCATTGGAACGCATATATTCACTTAAAACGGCCGGCATCGGTACACCTGCTGCTAATTGAATAAGGGCAGATAAAAAGCCTGTCCGGTCCTTACCGCTCGTGCAGTGAAGCATCAGCGGGTAATTGCTCTTATCTGAAAGCAGTGAGAACAGCTGCTGAATCTCTTCTTTACGCTCTGTGAGCATACTTTGATATAAATCTTTCATAATCGGTGTAAATGAGAGAGATTTCCCTTCAGTTGTCAGCATACGAAACATGGTCCACTTACTTGGCATCTTACTGTCAGGCTGCATCGGGATATGAACGATTTTGTTGTGTTCCTTGATTTTTGGCGGATGTGATTTGCGTTCTGAGCTTGTTCGGAGATCACAAATGGTTTGAATCCTAAGCTTTGAGAACGTCAACATATCTTGTTTTGTGAGACGCGATAGATCTGCGGATCGATAAATCATTCCCTGCCTGAACACCATCTCACCTGTTGTTTGAAGTCCCCCTACTTCTCTAAAATTCGCAAGCTTTGAAAATGGGTTGTTTGATTGATTCATAGAAGTGAAAATCCTTTCCGTTACGTTCTTTTCTCTATCATACGCTTTTATTGAGATGGGGAAAAGAGAAGCCATTTGGTATAATGGAAAAAGGAGATTCGGATGGATTGGAGATATGAAGCATGATAAAAACAAAACGGATTCAGCAAATCAAAGAGTATGTGTTTGACCGGGAATCTGCCTCACTTGATGAGCTTGTGGCGCATTTTGGCGTCTCAAAAAACACGATACGCCGAGATATACAAGCATTGGTCGAGTCCGGCGTACTAAAGAAAGTGTACGGCGGAGTCGCTGTGAACCATTCAACATTAGTAGTATATCAAGAGCGAAAGACCCGCCAGCTCAGTAAAAAGCAATTGATCGGACAAACGGCTGCTGCTTTTGTGGAAAATGGGGATATGATTTTTGTTGATTCTGGTACGACAACACTTGAAATGCTTCCCTATTTGACTGAGAAACAGGTGACCGTTGTGACCAATAATGTAGATTTTATTACACAGGCGATGCCTTATGATAATCTCACTATCTTTTCCACCGGCGGGATGCTTGAGAGAAAAACGAATTCTTTCGTTGGCTATCAAAGTGTAGAGCGTTTGAAAGCTTACAATGTCAATAAAGCCTTTATCGCATCAACTGGTTTATCCATTGATCACGGAGTCACGAATTCGTCCCCGCTTGAAACGGATATTAAAAAGACAGTTGTTGAAAAAAGTACCAAAACGTTTTTATTAGTTGATGATAGTAAGTTCGATCACTACGCTTTGACCACGTTTTGTGATTTACACGATCTTGATGTCGTCGTGACGAATAAACAGCCAAATGAAGATTATCTTCAATATGGAAAAGATCATGATGTACGGTTTGCCACGCCTTCATCAAATGAGAAGACGTAAATAAATGGATCACAAAAAAACGGCTCAGGAATTTGAGCCGTTTTTTGATTCATTCATTTCAAGCTGGATGATCATGCGGAATAAAAAACGGTACACGGCTGAGATGACTTCAATAAAAGGCATATCTTCATGGATGTCCTCAAGTTCAAGAAGCTGTAAATTCACATCGAATAAGCCGTCTTGCCCATTAAATTGAAGCTGCGCACCATTTAATGAAGCCAGCATGTCTTTTAAAATACCTGTGTCTTTTTTAGGACGTTTTAAACCGAATAACACGGTATACGTTTGAAACACTTCGTCCCATTCAATGGCTAATCCATCGACTCTCACCACATCAAACCACTTTGATTCGATATAAATGAATTCTTTTTGATGTTGTTTTACATATGTAAGCGGTGTGTTTAGAAATGAGGCGCCTTCTGTTTGAATCATGTCCTCGGATTCTTTGTCTACACGCTCTATATATACATCGCTAAAGCGTGCCTCTTCCTTTATTCTTGCACCTTCTAAAGGCCAATTGTGGCGCGCCGCTTCGTCATATTCAAAGTCTGTCAGCGCTTGTCCTTCTTTCAATAGATCTTGTAAGCGATTTTGCAATGACATGGCTATGTCTCCTTTCTTCTCTTTCATGTGCGTTTATTATTTTAGCATAACTCATGAAAAGAAAGATATGACTCAGCATATGATGGTATGATAGTGTCAAAAGAAACATCTCGGAGGGGTACGTTTTGCTCACAATGACACTGGCAGAAAAAATCGTAGACGAGGTCAAAAAAGTGCTGACTGAGGAAATCATCATCGCACAAACAAACGGCACCATCATTGCGGCAACAGATCCAGCGCGCATTGGTCAATTTCATGAAGGGGCGTATCTGACATCCTTTGAAGGACAAAAACGAATCCTCACAAAGGATGATGAGCAGCAAATGAAAGGGGTCAAAGCCGGCATCAATCTGCCTATTTATTTTAAGCAAGAGGTCATTGGTGTGATTGGGATGACAGGAAATCCCGTCCATGTCTCTCCATTTGGCGAAATATTACGAAAAATGACCGAACTGCTTATTCAAGAGCATGAATTTTTTCTAGAAACGGAAACCGATGAACGGCAGCTTGAAGCGTTTGTGTTCGACTGGCTTCATCTGCCAGAGACAGCAATCAATCTCACTGAAAAAGCAGCGCGGCTTCAGCTTGATGTCAAAAAACAGCGTGTCGTCGTCCTCATTGATTGTCACGATGAATCGTTTATGAAGCAGGATCAATACAAAAAAGTAAAGGAAATGCTGCATCTCACAAGTCAGGAAATGATCGTTCGCTGGGGACATGCCCGCTTTTTGCTCATGCTGCAAACCACAGCAGATGATCGTGATACCTTGCAGCAGCGTCTTTTTCACATCCATGCTTCCCTCACCTCACGTTCCACATCAAAGGTTTTGATAGGTGCGGGAAAACCAGCAGCTGGACATATGATGAAGCAATCCTTTCATCAAGCCTTTCGTGCCTTAAAATTGGCGAATGTGGATACACCGATTGTGTTTGATGAGGATTTAACACTTGAACTTTTTATAGAAGAAGTGAGTCAGGAAACAAAAGAAGTGTTCCTTGATCGAACGATCGCCCCACTTCTCCCCTACCCTGAACTAGTGAAAACATTGCGTGTACTCATGACATCAGATTACTCATTGAAGTATACCGCGGAAGCGATGCACGTACATATCAATACACTGCATTACAGACTAAAACGTATCCAAGATTTAACGACACTTGATCCAAAACGCATGCAAGATGCGATGCTCTTTTATTTAGCCTTGATGCTATTAGATCATCATCCAAATAAACGAGGCGAACAGCCCAATATTTTGTAGAATCGTCCATAGGCATGAGGCGATTCTTTTTTTATACTGAAAGAAACGGTATGTCTAATCAGTAGGAGTGAATGCGCATGTTAAATTCTGAATTTTTAAGTCAATTAAAAAAGATTGTCGGTGCGCCCTATGTACAAGACAGTAAAGCCGATCGGCTTGCCTACTCTTATGATGCAACACCTAATTTTCAGCATATGCCAGATGTCATCGTAAGCCCGCGCGCGGCTGAGGACATCCAGCAAATTGTCCGGCTCTGCGCTTCATATAAGGTGCCGATCGTGCCAAGAGGATCAGGAACGAACCTTTGTGCAGGAACCTGTCCTACACGAGGCGGACTTGTGATGTTGTTTACAAGAATGAACCAATTAATCGAAATAGACGAAGAAAACCTCACCGCAACGGTCCAGCCTGGTTTGATCACACAGGAACTTATTCGCCAAGTAGAGGCAAGAGGTCTCTTCTACCCACCAGATCCAAGCTCGATGAAAATCTCCACGTTAGGCGGCAATATTAATGAAAATTCAGGTGGTCTCCGGGGGTTAAAATATGGCGTGACGAGAGATTATGTACTTGGACTTGAAGTGGTGCTGCCAAACGGTGACATCATCAAAACGGGCGGCAAGCTCGCTAAGGACGTGGCCGGGTATGATATGACCCGTTTATTTGTTGGATCAGAAGGAACGCTCGGAATTGTCACAGAAGCCACGCTGAAGCTTTTGCCGCTTCCAGAAACCAAACAAACGATGCTTTGCTTATATGAAAGCCTAGAGGAAGCAGCCGCATCAGTTTCGGCGATTATTGCAGAGCGTATTATCCCCGCCACATTAGAATTTATGGATCAGCCGACACTGAAAGTCGTCGAAGACTTTGCCAAAATCGGCCTGCCGACTGACGTTCAAGCGGTGCTATTAATCGAACAGGACGGCAACCCTGAGGCTGTTTCCCGTGATATAGAGAACATCGCAAAGGTCTGTCAGCAGCACGGTGCAAAAGGAGTAAATATCGCACATTCTGAAGAAGAGGCAAGTGCCCTTTTAACAGCGAGACGAGCCGCTTTATCTGCCCTCGCCCGTTTAAGCCCCACAACGATTTTAGAAGATGCTACAGTCCCCCGGTCTGAAATTGCTAACATGGTGCGGGCGATCGAAGACATTGCGAGAGAGTACGAAGTGAAAATCTGTACATTTGGTCATGCAGGTGACGGGAATTTACACCCTACTTGTGCAACTGATGCAAGAGATGAAGAAGAAATGAAGCGGGTCGAAGAAGCCTTTCAGGCCATTTTTGAGAAAGCAGTCTCCCTTGGCGGCACCATTACGGGTGAACATGGCGTGGGTCTGATGAAAGCCCCCTATTTAGAGCTAAAGGTCAAAAAAGAAGGAATCGCTGCAATGAAAGCGATCAAACAAGCGCTAGATCCAGCAAATATTATGAATCCTGATAAGGTCTTTGGAAAAGCAGCAAGAAAGCGGGTGGTGGTCTCATGAATTCCTCTAAACAATCAGAGATTCAGCAAAACTTTCAGCAGCAAATGGATGAAAAGGAGCTGCTCAACTGCATGCGCTGCGGCTTCTGCCTCCCTTCCTGCCCTACTTATATTGAATCCGGTCAACAAGAAACTCACTCTCCCCGCGGCCGGATTGCTTTAATGAAGGCGGTGAGAGACGGCGTGATTGAGCCGGATGAAGATGTCGAACATTCACTGAACCTTTGTCTTGGCTGCCGTGCATGTGAACCGGTCTGCCCTTCCGGCGTCAAATATGGACGTTTACTTGAGGATGCGAGAGACATCCTTCAGCAGCACAAAAAACAATCTCTTCCTGTCAAATTTGTGAGACGTGTTGTGTTTAAAGGACTCTTTCCTTCACAAAGCCGAATGCGTCAAGCGGCTGGACTTCTGCGATTTTATCAAACCTCTGGTCTGCAAACGGCCGCCCGCAAGTCTGGCATGCTGAAGGTGCTTCCGCCGCATTTACAGCTGATGGAGCAGGCCCTTCCAAAGGTGCCGCGTCAACAAAAAAGCCGTGCGTTAGAATACAAAGCCATTGGCACGGCAAGAAAGCGTGTGGCCTTTTTTACTGGCTGTTTAATGGACACCGTTTTTTCCAGCACAAACGAAGCGACCATCCAGCTTTTGCAGCTGGCCGGCTGTGACGTTGTCGTCCCTCCTGTTCAGACGTGCTGCGGTGCACTTCATGGCCATAGCGGAGAAAAGGAGCAAGCGAAACAGTTAGCAAGGCGGAATATTGAAGCATTTGAGGAGATAGAGGCAGATGCCATTGTTATGAATGCGGGCGGATGTGGTGCCTTTTTAAGTGATTACGATCATTTGCTTCAGGACGATCCGGCTTTTCAAAAACGAGGTGAAGCCTTCTCAAAGAAAATCACGGATATATCAGACATTCTCGTGGAGCTTAAGTTTCACCAGCTTACATCGCTTGCCTTGCCAGAGCAGATCATCACCTATCAAGACTCTTGTCACTTACGAAATGGAATGGGTGTAGAGCAAGCGCCAAGGGTGCTGATGAAGTCGATTCACGGGGTATCATTTAAAGAAATGAAGGATGCCGACCGCTGCTGCGGATCCGCCGGAATTTATAATATTTTGCAGCCAAAGATGTCGATGCAAATTTTAGATCATAAAATGACAGAAGCTAGTCAAACAGCTGCATCTGCTATTGTCACGTCCAATCCAGGCTGTCAGCTGCAAATGGCAGCGGGTATCAAACGTTCAGGACAATCGGCCAGCATGCGTGCCGTCCATCTCGCAGATTTTTTATTAGAAGCCGTTCAATATGGAAAAAAAGCGTCCAGCTCATCAAGCTGAACGCTTTTTTTCATGCATATCTTCAGACAATTAGTTGGATAATAGAGGCAAATCGCGGAAGGAGATGATTCAAGTGCTGAAGAAAAACAAACAACATCAAAAGGACCCAAATTCAGTATTTGAGGCATTGTCACGTTCCTCTGATTTTACAAACGAATTGTCACGAAGTGAAGGTTTTCTTTATCGAATCTCTTTTTTTCGTTCTTTAATTAATGGTCATCTACTCCATGAACAAATTTTGCCCTGCATGAAAGAGTTGCACCTCACCCCCACTCTTGAGGAGCTGAAAGAACGAATCCCCATTGAACAATCTGTCATCACAACCGATCTTCAAAAAGTGGAAAAAGCCCTTCACTTAGGTAACTTGGCCATTCGGCTCGAAACGGACTGGGGCAAAGCGCTTCTGATACCGATTGAAGAAAAGAAAGGCAGACAAGTAGGACCGCCTGATATTGAATTTGGCATTATCAGTGCACAGGAAGCATTTGTCGAGGTTTTGGATACCAATTTAAATTTGGTCAGACGGCGGCTGCCAACACCGAACCTGAAAGTGGCGGAAAAGACGGTTGGCACGCTATCTCAAACAAAAGTAGCGGTGTTATATATCGAAGAAATCGCCAACCCGCAAAACATCGAAACTGTTCTGCAGCGAATTGAGGACATTGATTATGATCAGATTTTAGATGCGAATTACCTCTCTCAAATGCTTAATGATGTATCCAATACGATCTTTCCGTTGTTTTTGAATACAGAAAGACCTGACCGTGTGTCTTCAGGTTTATCGGAAGGGAAAATTGCCATATTAGTGGATGGATCGCCTCATGTCTTGCTTGCTCCGACTATTTTACTTGAGTATTTTTCCACTATGGAAGACTACAATATGTCGTGGATTGCGGCTTCTTGCTTTAGACTGTTACGCATATTTGCTGTGATATTCTCCATTTTTGCGACACCTTTATATGTAGCCGTTTTAACCTTTCATTATGAGCTGATCCCGAAGGATTTATTAGAAACCATTGTGTCCTCGCGCTATCTTGTTCCATTTCCTCCGATCATTGAGGCCCTATTTTTAGAGATTTCGATTGAATTACTAAGAGAAGCAGGATCGAGGCTTCCAGCTAAAGTCGGACAGACACTCGGGATTGTTGGAGGGATTGTCATTGGACAGGCTGCTGTGGCAGCAGGCTTAACAAGTAATATTTTGCTCATTATTGTTGCCCTTTCTGCTCTTGCCTCATTTGTCACCCCTATTTACAAAATGGGCAATGCCATTCGCCTGCTGAGATTTCCATTTCTACTTGCAGCACAGATTTGGGGCGCATTAGGTATTGCTGTGATGGGATCTTTCCTTCTCACCCATTTAATGAAATTAACGTCTATTGGGCGTCCTTATCTAGAGCCTATTTTTCCGCTGCGTCTGACTGATTTAAAGGGCAGTTTGATTCGTCCTCAGCTCCGTTTTTTGAATAAAAGACCGGAAAATTTACGTCCGCAAAATGAAACCATTCACCGGCAAAAGCCGAAGCAAGGCCGTAAGGGGAAAAATGATTTTTATGAATAAGGAAGTGAAAGCATGAGTTCTTCTTCTGTGAAAGAGAAATTTCAAGTTTCCCCTTTTTTTGTGTTTTTTCTCATTAATGCCAATCAAGTTGGTGTCGGTATTTTAAACTTTCAAACAAACCTTGTTCGTTCTATGAATAATGATGGATGGATCGCCATTCTTATTTCTGGCATCAGCGTCAATGTAATGATCTTTCTGATGTACTTGATGTTTAAAAAGGCACCTTCGGATGAATTTGGTGATATCACGCAATATGTATTTGGCAAGTGGATAGGGCAATTATTCAACATTCTCTATATCTTATATTTTGCTTCTTTGTCATTGACGGTTCTCATCCATTATATGGATGTGATCCATGTATGGCTGTTTAAAGAGATTCCTGGTCTATTGTTTGCGTCTGTACTGCTGCTGCTTGTGTATTACATTCATACCGGCGGCTTTAGAACCATTGCTGGATGGTCATTTTTTAGCATTGTACTGACGTATTGGATGACGTTTATTTGCTTTTATGCCATGAAATATAGTCATATTCGCTTCATGTTCCCGATGTTTGATCATACATTTTCGCAGCTGTTGATGGGAGTGAAAGATGCCTCTTTATCCATGTTTGGTTTTGGCACGATGCTTGTCTATTATCCCTTTATTAAACAAGCACAGACGTCTCAAAAATTTGCTCATATGGGGGCATTATTTACGACATGCTTAAATTTACTCGTCTTTCTTGTCTCCATTGCGTATTACTCAAGTGCTCAGCTCAAATTAACAAAATGGCCGACGTTAACGTTAACAAGCATTGTGAAGCTTCCGTTTATCCAGCGCTTTGACTTTATTGAAGTGTCCCTTTGGCTGTTTTTGATTATTCCAAATATCGCGATTCCATTATGGGCTGCGAGCCGAATGGCGAAACAAGTATTTCATACGAGTCAGCGCGTCACTTTAATCTGTCTCAGCATCCTCATTTTGGTCATGTTTTCGTTTTTTGCCGGGGCAACCTCTTTTGAAGCCTTTAATCAATGGGTGGAGTATAGCGGATACTTTCTTATGTATGGATTGATTGTCTGTATGGTCATTGGACTGATGCTGAAAAAAAGGTGGGTGAAAAAACGAGCATGAAACGTTATATACTCATGGGTCTCATGTTGTTTAGCCTTTTGTTAACTAGCTGTGCACAGCCTCGCCTTTTAGATGAATTAAATATCTCTCAGGCGGCAGGATTTGATTTAGTGGAAGATGGAGAAATGAAGGGTTTCTTTGTCTTTCCTGTCTTTAAAAGTGAAGAGCAAGGAAGTTATCAAATATTAAGCGCAAGGTCAAACACTATTAGTAATATTCAGTTTCTCGTGTCAGAAAAATCACCTTTTCCAGTGGTCATGGGCCAGGTACTCGTTATTTTAGTCAGTGAAAAGTTAGCAAAAGAAGTCGGCATGATCGATTTAATGAATTACATTTATCGTGATCCTATCATTGGTTCACGCCAAGTGTTTGCGATTGTAGGCGGAGAGGTTGAAGAGTTATTATACACAAAAATGAATCAAACGAACTTGAATATTGGCGTGTATCTCTCTGATCTGTTAGCCCAAAATATGCGAAATGGCAATGAACCTGTGACCAATCAGCATATTTTTATGAATCAGATGCTGGCAAAAGGGGTAGATGCTTACCTCCCTTACATCAAAAAAACAAGCAATGCCATCAAGGTCTCGGGCGTCGCTCTGTTTGATCAAGAAAAAATGGTGGGTCATATCCCAGGAGAAGAAACGTTCGCATTTAAAGCCATGATTGAAAATCATAAAAACGGCATCTACGAGTTTCAATTGGATGATCAAGCAAAGACCCATGTCGTCATTGAAAATATCAAATCACATGTGTCTTACCAGATCAAACCAACGAAAAACCTAACAAAAAAGCCTCATATCACGATTGATATCAAGCTGAAAGGTGAATTAAAAGAATTCATGAAGTCCAAAAAAATTGATAAACCGAATATATTGGACCATGTCGAAAAAAAAGTTGAAAAACGTGTCTCTCAGCAAGGACAAGACCTTGTTCAGTCTTTTAAAAAACAAAACATAGATCCGCTTGGGCTGGGTTTGAGGTATAGATCAAAAGACAAAGCAATGACACCAGAAAAATGGCAGGAAATCTATCCTGATGCGGATGTACAAATTAAATGCCATATGAAAATTGTTCAAACCGGTGTCAGTCAATAAATGAGTGGAAAATTATTCGAAAATATCTTCTTTGTTATTTATTATTTTAGACACGTTCATTTTAACTCGTGGAACGCAATCTTTTTGAAGATAGTCATTTAAAGTGTTCTCTACTTCATTTTTATCTGTTCTAAGGATTTTAGGAGAACATTGTTCCACAAGGACCGGTCTATTCCCTTTAGCGCAGTTTGCCATTGTTTCAAGGGCAATTAAGCTGAAAGGTCTTCCTTTGTCTAGCCTTGTTTTCATTCTATCCCAGGTTGGACAGCTTACGGCTGCCAGCCTTCCCCAATGATCGTGAAAATGAGTGCAGGCTGACTCCATCCAATCCAATATTTTGTTAGAACGGAAACGGTACAGGCTGATAAATGCAGCTGTCGGCAATTCTTTTTCTCCGATCGATTTCAATTTCTCCATCACATGTTGTAAACCCTCATCTTCTGGTAAGCTGCTGGCTGCTGCCCATGAAAGTGGATAAAGAAATTCTTCGTCAGCCTGATCCAAAAGTTCCCTTACCCACCCAGCGGCAGATGTACCTAAAACATCAGCCGCGATTTCTATCATTCGTGATTTCACTTCGACATGCTGAGTTTCATCAAACCGACTTTGAACAGAGTCTAAGATCTTTTTCTCATCGTGCTGTTTCAGCGCATCGATGACATCACCCTCAAGAAACCACCTAGTGATTGAAAAGTCTAATAAAGACGCCAAATCTTGCCGAACGTCTTGTAATGTGGGTGCTTTATCTTCTTTGGTGACGATGACATCATCCTCTGATTGGAAAGCCTGTCCGTCCTCTCCATAAAAGTCATCACGTAGTAAAAATTGTTTCATTTGAAAAGATGACAATGCTCTAATCTTCGTCCTTTACATCTGGATCTTCAGGAATCGGTTCATTTAAAATCTCTTGGACGAGCTCTTTGTATTGTTCAAGCTGCTTCATATGCGTTTGAAACTGTCCTTGATAAATCAGATAGGATTCGCCGTCAAATACATAGCGGATCTTTTTTTGCTGGATTAATTTCTCAATATACGCTTCAGATACTTCTAAGTATTCAGCTGTTTCTTCGATTGTTAAATACATGTTTGTGCACCACCCGTTCGTTTCATCTAACAAATTATATCATGATCTGTTGAAAAAAACGGATGCAGCCTGTTCATATTTTCTTTACTGATTTGACCACTGACATCATGATAGTTCTTCACATAACAAGTGTTCAGCAAGTAGATCGTCTAGGTACAAGCAAATATGGTATGATAAAGTTTGCTAGACGAGAGTTTATCGTCACAGACTTGGTGGAAAAGCCAGGCATTCATGAGGCGTCTTTCGGTTTAGCCGTGAGAGTTAAGCGGAAAGCATACTCATGAGAAAAGCAAAACAAGCATAGGCTTTTATAAGGATGCTTGAAGAAAATTCGTATTTAAAGGCAGAGTGAAATGAATGGGAACCTTGTTCAATGAAATTTTAACCTGGCTGACAAGCCTTGGTTATGTAGGTGTAGCACTAGGTCTGATGATTGAAATCATTCCGAGCGAAATTGTTCTTGCTTATGGCGGATATATGGTGTCAACAGGAACAATCGGTTTTGTTGGAGCTGTTATCGCTGGCGTCATCGGAGGTACGCTCGCACAGTGTTTTATATACTGGATCGGCCTTTATGGCGGAAGACCTTTTTTAACAAAGTACGGAAAATACTTATTCATCCATGAACACCATATCGCAACTGCAGAGCGCTGGTTTGACCGATATGGAACCGGTGTGGTGTTTACAGCGCGCTTTATTCCTGTTGTCCGCCACGCCATCTCCATTCCAGCAGGTATTGCCAAAATGCCTTTTTTGAAATTTGTCCTCTTGACAGGATTAGCTGCCATCCCTTGGTCGATCTTATTTATCTATCTCGGTATGCAGCTTGGGACAAAGTGGGATCACATTCAAAGTGTTGCTCACGCTTATACAACCCCTATTATGGCCATTGCGATCGTCCTGATCGTTCTCTATTTCGTCCTCAAAAAAATTCGTACGAACCGAAAACGGACAATCTAATGAAAAACGCCTTCCACTGATCGGGTGAAAGGCGTTTTTTCTATGAATGTGATGATTGTTTTTTCATATATTGGGATAATTCCATAATCATTGCACCCATTCTCTCAAGTGACGGAGCTAGAATTCTGTCTATTCCCTCTTCTTTTAAAGCTTCAGCTGTGACTTTTCCGACGGCCACTGCCAGTACGTGCTGCTCGAATAGCTCTTGGAGTTCTTGTTTTCTGCCCCATTTTGCCGCTAATGTGAAAAAGGCGTGAACCTGAACAGCGGTTGTAAAACAGACGGCATGGACTTTTTCATCTTTCATTTCTTGAAGCAATGTTTCTGCGGCCTCTGGTTCAGGAGGTGTGTGCTGATAAGGTAAAAGCGGCAAAATATCAGCCCCTTTGTCATGTAAAAACTGGATGAGAGCCGGAGCGTTTTCCCCGTGAAGCTGCACCATGACGCGTTTGCCATGAAACTCCTTGTCTTCAAGCTTTGAGATCATGTCACGAACCGTTCCATCTTCATCAGATACGTCTGGCTGAATTCCGCGTTTTTTGAGTGCTGCAAAGGTTTTATACCCTCTTGAAGCAATATGCGCATTTGATAGAATGTGGATAAATGCTTCCCCCAGATGAAGCTCTTCTGCACTCTCAATCAATGTGTCTGTCCCGATGCCTGTTGTGAAAATCACCCAATCCGCACCCTGCTTCACAAAGGTTTCAATGCCTGGCTTTAACTCCTCTTTGGCTAAAAATACGGTTCCTTGAAGAGAACGAATAACGGCTTGTCCCCCTTGCTTTTCGACAAGTGTACGCATTTCTTCTGTTTTTCTCGTTCCACAAATGGCAATCGTTTTTCCAGCTAAGCCTTTACTCATTTTATCCCTCTTTTTCTATCACATTTGATATGTATTAAATATAGATTTATTTGGAAGACGTTGCAAGTGTCTACTAAAAAAGAGCTTGACGTTTCGGTCTAATTCGAGTATCTTTTGTAAGTGCAAATTGTAGGAGGTCATTATGGAAAAACAGAATGTTCAAGCTATTCGATTATCAATTGCAGACCCAACACCACTTGGTTTGTTTGGTTTAGCAATGGTGACGCTCGTTGCGTCCTCACAAAAACTAGGAATTACAGATGGCACTTCCCTTATTTTACCTTGGGCTATCTTCCTTGGAGGCATCGCGCAGCTAATCGCGTCCATACAAGATTCAAAGCATCATAATATTTTTGGAGCCACTGCCTTTGGCGCATTCGGTCTTTTTTGGATGGGCGTTGGAACGACTTGGCTCATTCAAGCCGGCGTTTTTGGGAAAACGCTTGCGGGAGCAGCAGATCCAAAACAACTAGGTTTTGCGTTTATCGGTTATTTGATTTTCAGCTTGTTTATGACGATTGGTGCTATGGAAACACATAAAGTACTATTTTTGATTTTTGTCTTTATTGATTTCTTATTCCTTGGTCTTTCCCTTAGCTCGTTTGGTGTGATGTACGATGTGACTCATACCATTGCCGGTATCGCAGAATTGATCATTTCCCTGCTTTCGTTTTATGGTTCAGCAGCTGTTGTGCTCAATACTCATTTTGGCCGAACTGTGCTGCCAATTGGACAACCATTTCGTATTTTTACAAAAGCATAAATAAAAAAGAACTGCTTTGTGCAGTTCTTTTTTCATGTTTATTTTTCTTGTGCCTCTTGGAAGATCTCTCCGATGATTTCATACGAGCGCATTCTTTCTTGATGGTCAAACATATCCGAATTAATCATCACTTCGTCTGCTTGAGTGGCTTCAATAAAGGCTTCCAATTCTTTTTTCACCTTTTCTTTATCCCCGATCATTGTCGAACTTAATTGTTCATCCACCATCGCTTTTTCATACGGACTCCAAAGGCCGTCCATACTGTCGACAGGCGCTTTGAGTTTTCCTGGAGTATTTCGAATGAGACTCAAAAACCGCTGATAATGAGAGGTCGCCAAATATTCAGCTCGCTCTGTTTGATCTGCAGCAAAAACTGTCACACCTACCATGGCATAAGGCTCTTTTAACACATCAGAAGGTCTAAATGACTGTCTATACAACTCTAAAGCAGGAATTGTATTTTTAGGTGAGAAATGTGCCGCAAAGGCAAATGGCAATCCAAGCTCTCCTGCAAGTCTTGCGCTAAAACCACTTGAACCAAGAAGCCAAATGGGAATGTCCAGTCCTTCGCCTGGTACTGCTCTTACATGTTTTTTAACCTGACCTGTTGGTTTGAAATATTGCCGAAGTTCTTCAAGCTGCTCCGGGAAATCTTCTCCGTTATGAAGGTTACGTCTGAGAGCTCTTGCCGTTAACTGATCCGTTCCCGGTGCTCTGCCAAGACCTAAATCAATTCTCCCCGGATATAATGTCTCAAGTGTCCCAAATTGTTCAGCAATGACAAGTGAAGAGTGATTTGGCAGCATAATCCCGCCAGATCCTACTCGAATTTTTTCGGTTCCCCCAGCAATATATCCAATTAAAACGGACGTTGCAGAGCTCGCAACACCTTCCATATTATGGTGTTCTGCCAGCCAGTATCTATGATAACCCCACTTCTCCGACTTTTTTGCTAAATCCATACTATGTTCAAAAGACTCCTTAATGGTGCCTCCTTCTGTCACAGAGGATAAATTTAAAACGGAATAAGCTGTGCGCTGTAAAACTGATTGACTCATAAATGATGTCCCCATTTCTGTCAAAAATCATACTAGTTACATACTTTCAACACCATAACATAAAATCATGAAACATTTAAATGATTTGATTCGATGATTTTCGAAATGATGAGTTTCTAGGTTTTACTTCCAATTTGAAAATTTGCACATAGAATGAAATATCAATTTTAGGAGATGGGCAATTTGTACAATCAATTCGATCACAAATGTCCCTTTTGCGGTAAATATCATGAGCAGCCTCATTACAAAAGATCGTCATGACCGTCCTCAAAGAAGAGACTGTCCATTTATCAATCAAGAACATTCAAAACAAAACAGGTCTCGAGGGAATGGTGCTGCAGGTGCTGCCTTGATCAATATACGGCTTAGCTAAACTAAAAAAGAAAGGCTTTTTCAGCCTTTCTTTTTTATGTCTTCTATTACATTTATACAATGTTCAATATCATGAGACTGCAAAAGGTGAAAAATAGATTGGATGATTGCAAACTCTAAATTCCACCATTCTAATAACTGCAGTTTTTCGATCATTTCGGATGAAAACCGATATTTCATGAGCTGCTGGGGATTTCCTGCGGCAATTGCATATGGCGGCACATCTTTTGTGATGACACTATTTGCTCCGATCACTGCTCCGTTCCCTATACATACTCCTGACATAATCGTCGCGCCATATCCAATCCATACGTCGTGTCCTATATGAACATCTCCCTTCGATTTGGGATGTCCTTTGATGTGGGCAGCTTCTTTGAAAATTTGATTAAACGGATACGTTGTGACCCAATCTGTCCGGTGTTCACCGCCAAGGAAAATTTTCACTTCGTTTGCAATGGAACAAAACTTCCCAATGTTTAATGTCGCTCCTTCCCCCCAAGTCAGCACTTGGAAATCTGGTCCGGCATAAGAAAAAACACCGATATTGTGCGAGCTCAGTTCACTTCTTTGATTCAAAAACATAGAAGATCAGACCTCCTGAAAAGTGATAGATCTTCGTATGTATATGCTGTTTCATACTTTCACATTATGACTGAACAAGCGCTACAATTTGTTTTTTCTTCCATACGAGCTTATAGTAGCCGTATTGAAGGAGTAAGTTCACAAAGAAAGCCGCAGGATAGCCAATCCATATGCCCTTGATGCCAAGGGATGTGTAGTGCGATAGCACATAAGCGACTGGTACTTCTACAAGCCAAATGGAGCAAATACTAAAGATTGTTGGCCATAAAACTGTTCCACTTGCTCTCATCGTGGCTGCAACAATTTGGGCCGTTCCAAAAATAAGATAGCTCCATAATGTAATGACGACCAAGCTATAGGCAATGTCAATCGTCTTAGAATCTGTTAAAAAGATAGATAAAATCTGTGGTGCAAAGAGATAAACGATGATAATAATGAATCCGCCTATGGCAAAATTGAGCCCTAACCCGATTTTTATCACATCTTTCAAGCGGTTGATATTCCCTGCACCGATGAATTGTGCTGCAAAGATAGAGACTGCAATGCCAAGACTCACTGCCGGCATCTGCACATAGCTCACGACTTGATTGACAACACCATAAGCAGCTGTGGCCTGTGATCCATAATCGTTGACAAAAGAAATAACAGCAATTTCTGATAAAGAAATAAGGATCATATTAATGCTCGATGGAATGCTGAGCTTTAATAATGTTTTTAGTAGATCCCCTTTCATCAATAAATGCTTTCTCACTGATGCATCAATGCGAAGCGGGTGCTTTGTCTTATATAAGTAGATATGTAGAATAATAAACGTTACAATGGTTGAAATCACAGAAGCATATGCAGCGCCGTATAAACCAAATGCCGGCAGTCCCAGCCAGCCAAATAATAAAATGGGCAGCATTAAAATATTCGTTGCCGTACTAATCATTAAGAAATAAAAAGGCGTTTTTGAATCCCCAGTTCCTCGCAGGAAGGTCGTGTAAACAAAATAAAGAAATAAGATCGGCATTGAGATGAATAGAATTCTGGCATATGCCGCACTTTCCTCCACAATATTTGCAGGTGTTCCCATGAGATTTAGGATGTCTGTTGCAAATAAACCTCCAATGATCGCTAAAGAAAGTCCGATTAAAAAGGTGAATGAAAGCGTTGTGCCAATAATTTCTTTTAATCTCTGGTCATTTTTCGCTCCATACGCTTGTCCAATAAGGATGGAACTTCCCGATCCAATTCCAATGGAAAAAGAAACGAGTAAAAAGAAAAGCGGAAAGAATGCAGAAATAGCAGCTACTGCATCCTCTCCAATCCATCTACCGACAAGAACGATGGATACAAGCTGTCCGATTGATTGCAAAATATTGCTAAGCAAAAGCGGGACGAGAAAAATGGACATGGTTTTTACTAAAGATTGATTGTTATCTAACGTCATGATGGTACTCCTTCTCTATCTAAAGATTCTCAGCTAAAATGCTGACAATATGGTCTTCTATCTCTTTCCCTTTTTCGTCATCAACAAGATGATTTAATAAAATGGAAAAGGCGACCGTCTTTCCGCTCTTCGTGTCAATATATCCAGAAAGTGTGCTAACCGTTGTTAATGAACCTGTTTTTGCACGTACTTTTTCTAGTGTAGCTGGTTCTTTCAATCTGTTCCTTAACGTCCCTCCGACCATTCGTTCACTTGCCCCTGCTAACGGAAGCGCATGTTCATAGGTCTTAAACCATTTTTCCTTTTGAATGTTTGTCAAAAATAACGTGAACTGGTTGGCAGAAACAAGGTTAATAGGTGATATGCCCGACCCATCTCGCAGCACTGCATGCGAAGGATTGATGCCAAACGCGGGAAGCTGTTCATACATGACATCCAGTCCATCCTCAAAGCTCCCTTTGCTTTTCACTTGTTTTCCAAGTTCCTTTAGCAACATTTCTGCATGGGTATTGTTGCTGAGTTTCATCATGGGAACAAGCAGATCTGATAAAGGCATCGATGAATGGGTGGCAATTTTCTTGGCTTTTTTAGGAACTTGTTTTGTTTTAAGCGGTCCTTTTACTTGAATCCCTTCCGCCTTTAACGCTCGTTTCATTAAATCTAACGCATAAGTGGTTGGCTCCCATAACGCTACCCATTGTCTAGATACACTCGCTTTCACCGGAATGGTGCCAGTCAAAGTGATCTTGTTGGTGCCGTGAGAGCGCTTAAAAGAAATCTTCTTTTTCCCGCCTTCTGGCACGGTTTTTACTTGATTCATGACTTGAGGGACAGAAGTCTTCGGGATCATGTCATAGGTCGCTTTTTGTCCTGCTTTCTTTCCTGGTTTTACTTCGAGAATCACGGTTCCTGCATCATAATCTTGATTCGGTGAAGCTGTGAGAGCAGAGATTTGTGCACCGTAATATTGATCTTCATCACTCCAAGGCAAATCAATAGAATATCGCGTATCATCATACCAAGTGTCATCTGCCGCAAGCTGTCCGCGAATCGTATGTATTCCGGCCTTTTTCACTTGTTTGGCAAGTGCTGCAAAATCCTCCTCTAATAAAGTCGGATCCCCGGTACCGCGTAGATACAGGTTGCCATGTAACGTTTTCTTTTGAATAGAACCATCCATCCAGATATCTGTCAGGAATGTGTGTGTTTCTCCTAGTATATCAAGGGCGATGGCAGATGTGAGCAGTTTCATATTAGAAGCAGGAGTAAGACGAATATCGGCTTGATGTTCATAAAGAAGAGAGGAGTCAGAAGTATTGCGGACGCTGATGCCGGAGATCGCGCCCTCTAAATCAGGTGCTGTTCGTATGAATTCATCTAAAGCTGTCATCCACGGCAGTGAGTCGTCACGAGCTGTAAGTTGATCATCTTTTGCTGAAAAAGGGAGAAATAAAATCGACAGGATACATATTTGTAAAAACAAGAGCTGTGAAAAACGCTTCACGCAATCCCTCCTTTTTTGTCGCAGCCAATTTTAGAAGAATATGTTCATTATACACAAAAGAACGTTTGTTCTCAAAGGTTTTTTAAACAGAAAAGTCAGCTTTCTTTGACGAAAACTGACAAGCCCTTTACCTTTTTTCTGGATTCCAGCCATCGGCTCCGCCAAGAACAGCTTGCACCGTGATTTGACTTGCTTCGTTTTTCGTTAAAATGTTGGACCATTTTACGCGATTTGCTACATTGCTTCCGGTCCCAGTCGATCCATATTCTTTATATCTTGCTGTTCTTTCGTTATCACGGTTATCCCAGTTATGCCATCCCTCTGCCTTAATATGTTCATCCATTTTTGTATAGAGGAATGTCACAGCGGAATGAGGCCTCCACGGACGTCCTAAATAAACCGATTGAGCAGCTGCCGTCCCCTTTTTCAATGCAGAATCGATGAATACATAGCCATACCTTTGTGCTTCTGTTGTGGATGCTGCAGTAATATACCCATTTCCAAGACTTTTTATTTCAGCTCTTTTAAACACAGCTGTGGCTGATCCAAAAATAAAATCGACCGTGCCCTCGATATAGCAGTTTTCATAATATTGCCGGCCTGAGCCTGTTGCATAAAGTGTATCTTGATACCCTAAGACTCTTATTTGTTTGAACGCAGCCCGGTCGCCAGACACATACAGCGCAACCGCCTGACCAGCATGTCTGCCGGCCGTATTTTGAAAGGTGATATTTTCTGCGTAAAAGTCGTTCGAACGAATCATAGTGCTGGAGCTATTTGTTGTGCTGCCAGTACTTGCATTTGTATCATCATACGTCAGAATCGTCTTGTATTGGTTTTCGCCGATAAAGGACACGTGCGGTTTATTTTGCGGAAGCAGGATCTTTTCTTTATACACACCATTTTTAATATAGATCGTTACGCGCTGTTGATTGTTCGCTGGAATCGCATCAATGGCAGACTGAACGGTTCGAAACGAGCCATTTCCCTTTTGATCGACCACAAGGACGCGGTTTGTTTGATTCTGATGTTCGGCTGCTTGAAGTGAAGCTGAGTTAAATAGTAATAAAGACAAGACGACCACAAGCCATACCTTTCCATACTTCATCGCACATCTCCTCCTCTTTGTGAACGTTTTCAATTAAACATTCTTTTTGATCCTATTCAACACACGAACAAAAAAACACCCACTTATTGATGTTGTGGATGTTTTTTAGACTTTTCATATTTCATCGCATAAATCCCTTCATTTTCAATCCATTCACAAAATAGAACGTCTCGATGAGAAGAAATGTGCTGCTTTTTTAATTGCTCACTCAGCCATGTTTCGTCAAAGCCAGCTTCTTGTAGGTCATCTTTTAAAATTTCGCCATCAATAATAAATGTTCTAGGCAATTTGACTTCTTTTCCCTTCACGTTCACATCTTCTGCGGTGGCAGTTGCGTATTTCATTTTCGGAAGAACACTGACAGAGCCGTCTGTTTCCAAAATGGCATATTCTATTTCATGCAAGGCAAAATGACCTTTCGCGCGAATCAGTGTCTGTAGCTGATTGAGATCAAGCATATTTTTCTTCAAACGATTGTAGTGAATGTTCCCTTTATCAATGACAAGCGTAGGTCTTCCTTCTAAAAAGGCTCGAATACCTTTAAAGCGTTGTGAAAACCATTCAACTGTATAGATGAGAACGCCCCACACTGCAACAGCAAACAAAATGTGCTGAATCTTGACTTCTGGGTCAAAAATGGCGTTTCCGACCATTTCGCCTAAAATCAGTGCAGAAATAAAATCAAACGGCGTGATTTGTGCAAACTGTGTTTTCCCTAATAATTTTGTAATAAAAAATAAGGCGAAAAACCCGATAAATAGTTCAATCAAAATACTAAAAAACGGCACAGAAATTCCTTCCTTTCTTGCTGCATTTACATACAGCATATACATGAAAGGAAGGATCTAAACTATTTATGAGGGCAATAAAATAAAGACATCGTCCCCCTCGACCAACGTTTCATACGTTTTAACGCATCCGTGATCTGGTGCTTGAACGTTCCCTGACGAAAGATCAATCTTCCAATCATGCATTGGACAGAAGACATGGTCTCCACTTACCATTCCTTCAGCCAGAACACCGCCTTTATGAGGGCAGCGGTTTTCAATGGCTTTGAACTGCTTATTAGAGGTTTGAAAAACAGCTAATTCAAGAGTACCGGCTGCGACTGTTTTCCCTAGCTGCAGCGGAAAATCTGATAGGGTGCCAATGTGAACTTTTACAACTGAAACTGTCATATGATCTCATCCCTTCAATTGATTTATACAGAAGCCGTCGCTTTTTGAAATAATTGTTTCGTGTCTTTTTGACTCTCGCGCAGCTCCTGCCAAGGCTCCTCATACGTTGACAGTGCGATGTCCATTCTTTGGATTAAGGCTTCTCGTTTCTCATCATCTAGGAGTACTGATTGAATATGATCTAATCCAAGTCGTTCAACCCAAGCAGAGGTTCTTTCTAGATAATTTGCCGTTTCTCTGTAATATTGAAGGTACGCAGCTGCCACTTGCTCTACTTCTTCTGCTGTACTGACCTTCATCAATAAATCTCCAGCCCGCAAGTGTGTGCCGCCATTTCCGCCGGCGTACAATTCAAACCCTCCATCAATTCCCACAATGCCAAGGTCTTTAATGCCAGATTCTGCACAGTTTCTAGGGCAAGCAGAGACAGCCATTTTGACTTTATGCGGTGTCGCAAGACCTTCGAATTTCTTTTCAAGTGCAATGCCAAGAGCCATCGAGTCCTGTGTGCCGAACCGGCAAAATTGTTCTCCAACACAAGTTTTGACCGTTCTTAAAGATTTTCCGTATGCATAACCAGATGGCATATCCAGGTCTGCCCATACTTTAGGTAAATCTTCTTTTTTGACACCTAGAAGGTCAATACGCTGGCCGCCAGTCATTTTCACAAGCGGTATTTCATATTTGTCGACGACATCAGCTATTTTTCTCAGGTCATTTGCATTTGTCACGCCACCGTACATCCGCGGAACAACCGAATAGGTGCCATCTTTTTGAATATTGGCATGCATGCGTTCATTCACAAATCGTGAGCTCTTTTCATCTTTGTACTCAAGAGGTTGAAGCATGCCTAAATAATAATTCAGGGCAGGTCGGCATTTTGAACAGCCTTCCTCTGTCTCCCAGTCAAGTACGTTCATCACTTCTTTGACATGCTGCAGGCCCTTCTCTTTGATTTCATGAATGACTTCATCTCGTGAACGAGTGGTGCAGGCGCAGATGGTTTCTTTTTGGGCTGTTCGGTTCGCATCATCGCCCAACGTGTGCCAAAGAATCTCTTCGACAACGGGCTTGCAGCCTCCACATGATCGTGAGGCACTTGTACATTGCTTCACTTCCTGAATCGTTGTTAAGCCTTCTTTTTGAATGGCTTCCACAATCTGACCCTTTGAGACACCATTACAGCCGCAAACGATATGGTCATTTGCCATGCTTTCAATCGTGCTTTCTTGCGCCGGATCATTCGAGGTTAAGACAGATACCTTCTCCATATCCGACATATCTACCCCTTCTCTAATATACGAGAATAGACGAGGTCCATCGCTTGTTTCTCCAAACATGACGGCACCTACTAATCGGTTTTGCTGGAAGACTAGTTTTTGATAGATGCCTTTTTGTTCGTCAAAGATTTTGATCGCTTTTTTCTCATCGTTTTCTATAAAGTCACCAGCTGAAAACACGTCAACCCCCGATACTTTCAGTTGCGTTGACAGAACAGAGCCTTCATATGGCACAGGATTCATGTCACATACATGCCCAGCAAGCACATTCGCTTGATCGTATAAAGGAGCGACAAGCCCGTACGTTTGTCCTCTGTGTTCTACACATTCTCCGACGGCATAAATGCCTGGGACACTCGTTTCCATGAAATCATTGACAATAATACCTCGGTTCACTTCAAGGCCGCTTATCTCTGCAAGCATTTTACTTGGTTTAATTCCTACAGCCATGACGACTAGGTCTGTCTCAAGTGTCGTGCCATCTGAAAATGATAATCCTTCAACTCTTGTATCTCCTAAAATCTCAGTTGTCTGTTTTCCTAACAGGAAGTTCATGCCCTGTTCTTCTAATGCTTTTTGTAGAAGCTGACCTGCAATAGGGTCTAGCTGGCGTTCCATTAAATGAGAGCTGAGGTGAATGACATTCACTTCCATGCCTAAGTTGAGTAGGCCGCGTGCTGCTTCCAGTCCAAGAAGGCCGCCTCCAATGACTGCTGCTTTTTTGTACCTGCTAGAGGCATTGACCATTTCCTCTGTGTCTTGCAATGTACGAAAGGCCGTCACGCCTTTTTTATCACTCCCTGGAATCGGCAGGATAAACGGAAGTGACCCTGTTGCTAAAATCAATCGGTCATAATGCACGGTCCGTCCTTGATCACTGGTGACTGTTTGGTTATCTGTATCGATCTTCACAATGGTCTCATTTGTAAACAACTGAATATCATGCTCCTGATACCAATTCCAATCGTTTAGTGTAATATCTTCAACCTTCGTATCTCCTTGAAGCACCTTCGATAAAAGAATCCGGTTATAGTTAGGATGCGGTTCACTTCCAAATACCGTCATGTCGAATCGTTCGCTGTCTGTTTTTAAAATGTTTTCGAGGCTTCGAATGCCAGCCATACCGTTCCCCACTAATACGAGTTTTTCTTTCACGATAAAACACCCCTCATGTGATCATTTTTTAGAAAGTACCATCATCTAAACATAGATGGAAAATACATGTTATGATTTCTCACATATTTTTTAATTCACATAGGCTGACAGCTGTACAGGACAATATTTAAAGCCTGGCATTTTACTGTGCGGATCTAGTTGTTCACTAATTAATTGATTAATGGATTGATGTTTACTCCAGTGAAATGGAACAAACACGGTATCTTTTCGAATGGTGTCTGATATGCGGCATCTCATGATGACACTTCCTCTTTTTGACTGGATGGTCACAAGCTCCCCGTGCTGAAGTCCATACGTTTTTGCTGTGTCAGGATGAAGCTCTGCATAAGATTCAAACTGCCGGGCAACAAGAGAGGTACTTTTTCTTGTTTGAACGCCCGTTTGGTAGTGAGCCATCACTCTGCCCGTCGTTAAATAAAGAGGATATTCTTGACTGACTGGTTCCTTTGCCACATTTTTTCCGTGTGTGACGACGGCAAACTTTGCTAAACTGTCAGAATGTGAGAATGCATGTTCAAATAATCTTTCGGTTCCTGGGTCTTCTAGATGCGTACAAGGCCATAATATGCCTTGCTCCTTCCTTAGTCTTTCATAGGTCATGCCTGAGTAATCCGCTTTTGCGCCTTTCGTTGCGGCTCTTAATTCTTCAAAAATCTCTTCTGCGGATGAAAAGGAGAAATAGCCGCTTTTGCCTAATACAGCTGCTATATCACAAATGATTTGCCAATCGTGTTTTCTTTGATGCTTAAGTGGATAGGTTGCTTCTCTAAGCGTAACGCGCCCCTCTACATTTGTCACCGTACCTTCATCCTCTAAATATGACGAAGTAGGTAAAATTACATCTGCCAGCGCAGCTGTCTCAGACATAAATAAATCAACAGCTACAAAAAAGGACAATTTCTTGATGGCTTGTTGAATAAAGCGCGCGTGCGGGCCTGACTGAACGGGGTTAGAGCACATTAAAAAGAGCGCTTTTATTTCTCCTTCCTGCATTTTTTCAAACATCTCAAAAGCAGACACGCCTTTTCCAGGGAGTTCTTTTTCATCAATGTTCCATATGTCAGCTATTTCTTTTCTGTGAGCAGAATTTGTGATATCTCGATACCCTGGAAGCTGATCTGCTTTTTGTCCATGCTCTCTTGCCCCCTGGCCATTTCCTTGCCCGGTTATTGCGCCATAGCCGCACCCAACGCGGCCGATCTTCCCAGTAACAAGCAGAATATTCAGGAAATTTCGCACAGATGCTGTCCCGTCTATTTGCTGCTCAATGCCTCTTGCTGTGAAAATCATGCCTGTCTTTTCTTGTGCGAATTTCCTTGCTATTTTCTGCAGAACTTCAATCGTCACACCGGTTTGCTCAGCAATGTTTGAGAGGGACATGCGCGAGACGTGCTCCTTTAATTCTTGGAACCCTGACGTTCGATGACGAATAAATGATTCATCTATTAAATGTTCATGAAGCATAATGTGCAAGATGCCGTTTGCCAGTGCAGCATCTGATCCTGGTTTCAGGCTGACATGTACATCGGCTAATTGGGCTGTCTGTGTTTTGCGCGGATCGATGACGATGAGAAATGCACCGTTTTTTTTCGCCTCTTCGACGTACGGCATGAAGGTTGGCTGACATTCTGCTATATTCGTTCCAACCAATATCAATACCCGTGTATGCTTGATGTCACTGAGAGGAAACGTAAGACCCCGGTCAAGTCCGAATGTTTGATTCGCCGCAGTTGCTGCTGACGACATACAAAGTCTCCCGTTGTAATCGATGTATTTCGTTTTCAGCGCCACTCTCGCAAACTTTCCGAGTAAGTACGCCTCCTCATTTGTAATAGATGCGCTTCCGTACACACTGATGGCATCATGCCCGTGTGCCATCTGAAGGGATTCCATGTTTGTTTTGATTTCATTAAGTGCCTCCTGCCATGACGCTTTTACAAATTGCCCGTTTCTTTTGATGAGCGGGTGATTCAAACGTTCTTTGTGCAGTGCGTGCTGGTGTGCATGCTGCCCTTTCATACAAAGTCTCCCGTGCGTAGTTGGATTGTGTACGCCAATCGTTTGATATCTGGTTCGTCCTTCCACATGCTGCTCTACTAGCTGCATTTTGCACTGCATACTGCAAAATGGACATTGGGATGGATACACTCGCTTTCGTTCTTCCTGCTCTGATATTTGCTGGGCATATCGTAAAAAAGACTGACTCATACCTTCACATCCTTTTGTCTGCTTTGGTCAAATTGTTCACAGAGCTCTTTTCTTCTTTCCTCATCAAGCAATTTTTCTCGAATAGAAATAAGTCCATATCGGAGAAGCCAATCGCCGATGGATTCTTGAAAGTATGCACTTTTTCTATAATCTTCAAGCAGCGCTTTTAAAAAAGGGATCAGCTCACTTGATTGAGGCAAAGTGTAAAAAAGCTGGCCGGCCTTCGGCTGACATACGTCACCTCCTATATAAATGTTCCATTCCCCCAGCTGTCTCTTCATGCAAATGTCATATATTGGAGCTAGTTTACACGTGCAGGAAGAGCCGGCGACATGAATAGAGGTGACGGCTGGTAAAAGTGTGTCTTCTACTTGTCTTTCAAACTCCATTACTAGTGCTGTGACAGCTGGATCGTGACTACAATCACATGTAAGGACATAAGATAGTCTTCTTTTCTCTTTCGCCATGATGGGCCAATGTTTTTTGACGATCTGTGCCGCCTGTTTTGACACGCCGATGAGCCGTATTCGCTTATGCTCTGTCAGCTCTGCCTGATCAATCAGTTTTTGTTCTAACAAAGACGTAATGATTTTCAGGAAATCCAGTTCAAGACGCCCTCCGTATAGCTGAGGCAACATGTCTTCTTGATCAGCATCGCTGATTTTTTCAATCGGTGATTGAAATTGCTCGAGATAGTATGGAATGGCAGACCTGCAGTTGCTGCAGCCGTTCTCTGTTTTCCAATGAAAATGTCTTCTGATTTCCTCCACATTCAGCAGCAGTTGCTTTTTGATAAACGAAAAAATGGTCTGCTCATCAGCTTCTGTACATGAACAAAAAGAGGCCGGCTCATCTATTTGTTCATGTGATGATAACTGACAGCAGGCACGGACGAGCTCTTGACAGCCGCCGCAGCCGGTTGCTGCTCCTGTTTGTTTTTGAACCTCTTCTAAGCTTGTCAGCTGATGGACGGATATGGTGTTCAAAATCGTCCCTTTTGTAACGCTTTGACATTGGCAGACGAGATCGTCCATTTTTAATGAATCTAGAGGAGATGGCTGCTCCTCATGAAGAGCTTTCATGACGACACTTTTATCACGCCCCACTTTCACATCTTGCAAAAGCTGATCGGCTTTCTCCAGTTCTCCAACTAATAAAAAACCTGTTAGTGCCTCGCGTTCAAAGACGAATTTTTTATACACTTCTTGCTCTTCATCTAAATATGTCACCACTGACGTATACGGAGAATGGTGTTCAATACATCCCGCAGAATAGATAGGCATGTCAGGTACTTTTAATTTTGTTGAGTAAATGGGATGAGGTACAGATGTAATTTGCTCGCCTAATAGATGATTGGCAAGTGCATTTGCTTGTTCATAAATGGGCTGAACAAGGCCATGCACCATTCCTTTATGCTCTGCACATTCCCCAATGGCATAAATATCTTGGACATTTGTTTGCATCATATCATTGACGACAATGGCTTTTCGCGTATGAATGCCGTGATTCTTTGCAAGCTGTATGTTTGGACGGATACCTGTTGTGAAGACAACAAGATCAGCATCCACGATGTCGCCATTTTTCAATAGAACGCCTTCTACCCTCTCGTCCCCTAAGCATGCAATGGTATGGGCATTTGTTTTCACCTGAATGCCCTTGCGCGTTAATTGCTGCTGTAATAGACTAGCAGCCGTTTCATCTAATTGGCGCTGCATGAGCCACTCGGCATGATGAATGATGGTTGTCTCAAGTCCCGCAATCTGCAGGCCAGCCGCCACCTCTACACCAAGCACACCGCCTCCGACCACTGCTGCTCGTTGATAACGCATCGCATCCGTACAAATGGCCTCATAATCATCAATTGTACGAAACGCATAAATCCCTTTTTTGGATACGCCCTGAATAGGAAGAAAATACGGCAATGATCCTGTTGCGATGACGAGCTTGTCATAGGAAATTTCCCGGCGCGCATCTGTCATGATACACTTCTTGTTTGTATCGATATGGACGACTGTTTCCCCTTTGTACATGATGATGTCATGCGCGGTGTACCATTCTTTTTCCTTGAGTTCAATTTGAGATAATGAGTCGCTTTTTTGTAAAATCGATGAAAGTTTTATTCGATTGTAGGCAGGGCGCTTCTCTTTTCCAATAACTGTTATGGCATAGTGTTCTGGCTGTTTTTGAATCATCTGCTCGATACATTTCATACTCGCCATGCCGTTTCCGATAAACACGAGTTTGCGTTTTGCCATATGAAATCAACCTCTCTAAGCTTCTTGCCCAACACATTGTATGGATAGATTATGGCACATGCCTGTAAAAAAGTGTGTATTTATGTCATTTTTTCTAACATGATACTTTCATTACTTGGGATAACTCGCTATCTTTAAGTCAGAAAATTCAAAATATAGGAGGCGTTTTATGAAACTCTCAGAGTTAAAATCAAGTGGTCACCCTAAGACATTGCTAAGTTCCTTTTTATATTTCGATGTGAGCTTTATGATCTGGGTCTTATTAGGGGCACTGGGTGCTTTTATTACGCAAGACTTTGCTTTATCGACCGCAGAGAAAGGCATGATTGTTGCCATTCCGATTTTATCTGGTTCTTTTTTTCGGATTGTACTTGGCTTATTCACTGATCGTATAGGACCTAAGAAGACAGCGGTAATTGGCATGCTTTTCACCACCATCCCGCTCATCTGGGGGTTCATCGCTGGTACAACCCTTTCCGAGCTCGTGCTGATTGGTATTTTGTTAGGAGTAGCAGGAGCAAGCTTTGCTGTTGCTTTGCCAATGGCAAGCCGCTGGTATCCTCCTCATTTACAAGGCGTGGCCATGGGGATTGCAGGTGCCGGTAACAGCGGAACACTGATCTCCACACTATTTGGTCCACGTCTTGCCGAGATTTATGGATGGCATGCAGTCATGGGGCTCGCCCTGATTCCGTTAAGTCTTGTCTTTTTGTTTTTTATTTTCACAGCAAAAGATGCACCAAATCAGCCCGCTCCAAAGCCGCTACGGTCGTATTTTTCAGTATTTCAGGTGAAATCGACATGGTTTTTCTGCCTGCTTTATGCGATTACATTCGGAGGATTTGTCGGGCTTTCCAGTTTTCTCAGTATTTTCTTTGTGGATCAATATGGTATCTCGAAAATTCATGCAGGTGATTTTGTGACTCTTTGTGTGGCGGCGGGCAGCTTCTTTCGCCCCATCGGTGGTCTCATGGCGGATAAAATAGGTGGAATGAAAGTACTGCTTGGATTATTCGCAGTCATCGGCATCTGCTTAGGAGGGGTGAGCAGTCTTCCGGCTTTACCTTTGGTCATTACCCTTTTATTTACCGGGATGATGTGTCTTGGGATGGGGAATGGCGCAGTTTTTCAGCTGGTGCCTCAAGTATTTCATAAAGAAATTGGGATCGTGACCGGAATTGTTGGTGCTGCTGGGGGCATTGGCGGCTTCTTTTTACCTAATATTCTGGGCAGTTTAAAAGAAGTGACGGGCTCATATATGTTTGGCTTTTTGACCATTTCTCTTATTGTTCTAGTTGTCTTTATTTGTTTAGTCATATCGCAGCTTAAACGCAAAAAAGTCATCATCAACCACACCATTTCTGAATCATAAAAAGCCATGACCACTCTTTGGTCATGGCTTTTCTTTATATGTGTAAACACCCTTTGTATGACCTATTTTGGCAGAACCGAACTCCCCATTAAATACCGGTCTACCTCGTGCGCCACTTGTCTGCCTTCATTAATCGCCCAGACAATCAAGCTTTGCCCGCGTCTTGCATCTCCCGCTGCAAATACGCCTTCTACATTTGTTGTATATTCCCCATACTTTGCGTCAATGCGATTGTTTTTGCTGTCCACGCCAAAGTGTTTCACGAGTGGCTGTTCAGTTCCCTCAAAACCAATTGCAATAAAGACTAGCTGAGCAGGCCATACCTTTTCTGTCCCTGGAATCTCATGAAATTCAAACTTCCCATGTTCGTTTTTCACCTTTTCCATTTGAATGGTATGAAGCTCTTTTAATTTCCCATTTTTGTCTGCCACAATTTTTGTGGTTTGAATGGAATATTGACGCGGATCTTCTCCGAATTTTGCTTGTGCTTCTTCATAAGCATAATCCAGTGAGAAGACGTAAGGCTGTTCAGGCCACATGTTATCCCCTACACGTGTATCCGGAAGTTTTGGGTGCTTCCCGAACTGAACAACACTTTTTGCTTTTTGGCGAAGTGCAGTTGCGACGCAATCCGCACCTGTATCTCCCCCGCCAATGACAATGACGTCTTTTCCTTTTGCATCAATGAAGTTTTTGTCTTTAAATCCTGAATCAAGCATGCTTTTTGTTGCGAGGGTTAAATAATCCATCGCAAGGTGAATCCCTTTAGCTTCCCGGCCTTCAATCAACAGGTCACGCTGCTTCTGTGCACCTGTACAAAGGATGACCGCATCAAACTGTTCTTTCAGTTCGTCGGCAGTGACATCCACGCCGATTTCTGTGTTCGTTACAAAATCAATGCCTTCTTGTCTCAACAGTTTGACTCTTCGCTCCACCACTTCTTTGTCCAGCTTCATGTTTGGAATGCCGTATGTCAGCAGCCCGCCAAGGCGGTCAGACCGTTCGAACACTGTCACGGCGTGGCCTGCTTGGTTTAATTGATCCGCACTTGCAAGTCCTGCTGGCCCTGAGCCGACAATGGCAATCTTCTTGCCTGTACGGCTTGAAGGAATTCTTGGTGTGATCCATCCATTTTCAAAGCCTTTATCAATGATCGTCCGTTCGATATTTTTAATCGAAACGGCTGGATCATTGATGGCAACTGTACATGACCCTTCGCAAGGTGCTGGACAAACTCTCCCGGTAAATTCTGGGAAATTATTTGTTTTTTGCAGTCTTTCGAGAGCTTCTTTCCATCTCCCGCGGTACACAAGGTCATTCCATTCTGGAATTAAATTGTAGATCGGGCAGCCTGAGACGCCGCCCCTGATCTCCATCCCAATTTGACAAAACGGTGTGCCGCAATCCATACATCTAGCGCCCTGCTTCTTCAATACGTCATCTGTATAAGGAGCGGAATATTCTTTCCAGTCATTTTGACGAGTGAGAGGGTCACGTTCATTTGGCTTTTCTCTTTTATAATCCATAAAACCTGTTGCTTTGCCCATTGTCCTCTCCCCTTTCTTAATGAGCGAGGGCTGCTTTTTGCCCGTTTGCCGTTTCTTGATTTTTCGGTTTTGTGTTTGCTTCAAAGGCAAACATGACCGCTTCTTCATGACTGAGGCCCGCTTGTTTTTGTTCTTCAATGCTTTGAAGCATCATTTTGTAATTTCTCGGAATAACTTTGATGAAATGATCCTTTTCTTGCGCCCAGTTTTCTAGAAGTGCCGATGCTTTTGAGCTGTTTGTATAATGAAGGTGCTCTTTAATCAACTGTTTCACTTCTTGTTCTTCTTCATGATCTGTGAGCTTTTCAAACATGATCATTTCCATGTTGCACATTCTTTTGAACTGTTTCGCATCGGATGTATGGACGTAAGCTACGCCGCCAGACATGCCTGCACCAAAGTTTCTTCCGACGTCTCCTAAAATGACGACACGTCCGCCAGTCATGTATTCACAGCCGTGATCTCCGATTCCTTCAACAACCACATGCACACCTGAATTACGAACGGCAAAGCGCTCACCTGCACGCCCGTTAATAAAGGCTTTTCCGCTTGTCGCTCCGTAGAATGCGACGTTTCCGACAATGACGTTTTCATGTCCATTTTGTACAAAGTGATCAGAGGTTTTGACCGCAATTTTGCCTCCAGAGAGTCCTTTGCCGATATAGTCATTTGAATCACCTGTTAAATAGAGAGACATGCCCTTTGGCACAAATGCGCCGAAGCTTTGTCCTGCGGAACCAGTGAACCTTAGTGTGATCGTATCCTCTGGCAAGCCTTCTTCCCCGTAGCGCTTAGACACTTCACTTCCAGTAATGGTTCCGGCCACACGATTGATATTGCGAATATTCAATGATAGATCAACCGGTGTTTGATGATTCAGCGCTTCCTGTACATAAGGGAGGATTTCATTCATATCCAGTGATTCATCAATTTTATGATTTTGCGGTGTTCTGAATGTACGAGCTCCTTCTGGCTGATAAAGCAGTGTTTCAAGGTCTAGCTGCCCTGCTTTCCAGTGTGCTTTTGCTCGTTCACTGACTCCTAGAACATCCGTGCGTCCAATTAATTCATCCATTGATGTAAAGCCAAGTTCCGCTAAGATTTCTCTTACTTCCTCTGCAATAAACATCATGAAATTCACAATGTGATCAGGGTTCCCCATGAATTTTTTGCGAAGCTCTGGATTTTGTGTAGCGACGCCGACTGGGCAAGTATCTAAATGACATGCTCTCATCATCACACAGCCCAATACGACAAGTGGAGCTGTCGCAAAGCCGTATTCTTCTGCTCCTAAAATCGCAGCCATGACAACATCGCGTCCAGTCATTAACTTGCCGTCCGTTTCAAGAACGACTCTCTCGCGAAGACCATTTAACACAAGGGTTTGATGTGCTTCTGCCAAACCGAGCTCCCAAGGAAGTCCTGTGTGTTTAATACTCGTTTTCGGCGAAGCTCCTGTGCCGCCATCGTATCCACTGATCACAATGACATCCGCCGTCCCTTTTGCTACACCTGCTGCAATCGTCCCAACGCCGGCTTTAGACACAAGCTTGACGCTGATGCGGGCATCACGGTTCGCGTTTTTCAAATCATGGATCAGCTGCGCCAAATCCTCGATGGAATAAATATCATGATGCGGCGGTGGTGAAATCAATCCGACGCCTGGTGTAGAGCCACGTACATCGGCAACCCAAGGGTATACTTTATTTCCTGGCAGCTGTCCGCCTTCTCCAGGTTTTGCTCCCTGCGCCATTTTAATTTGGAGTTCATCTGCATTGACCAAATAATGACTCTTTACGCCAAAGCGTCCGGAAGCAATTTGTTTAATCGCACTTCTGCGATCATCGCCGCGTTCATCAACTGTAAAGCGTGCAGGATCTTCTCCGCCTTCTCCGCTGTTACTTTTACCGCCAATTCGGTTCATGGCAATCGCAAGCGCTTCGTGCGCTTCTTTACTTAAAGATCCAAATGACATGGCACCTGTCTTGAATCGGCGCACGATGGATTCAGCAGATTCAACGTCTTCCAGACGAACTGGCTTTTGTTTTGGCTGGAAAGAAAATAAATTTCTGAGGAAGCCGATTCTTTCTTCGTCCGCTGCCTTTGTATATTGCTTAAATAGATCGTAATCTTCATTGCGGCATGCCCACTGAAGCGTATGGATCGTTTTTGGATTAAAGGCATGGTGCTCTCCATTTTTTCTCCACTGGAAATCACTGCCTGATTCGAGTGTTTGGTCAGTCGCTGCCTGATACCCTGCTTCATGACGGAGTTTTGCCTCATGTGCAATGGTCTCAAGATCAATCCCGCCAAGCTGAGAAGCTGTTCCCGTGAAATACGCCTGAATGACGTCTTCACTAATGCCGACGGCTTCAAAGATTTGCGCTCCTCTATAGCTTTGCACAGTGGAAATTCCCACTTTAGACATGACTTTGACGACACCTTCGGTCACGCTTTTACCAAACTTTGTGACCGCTTCATCAAAGCTGAAAGAGATCGCTTCTTCTGCAATCAACTGTTTGTACGTTTCATACACAAGATAAGGATGGATCGCATCTGCTCCGTAGCCAATCAGTGCTGCAAAATGATGGACCTCTCTGACTTCTCCAGATTCAACGATCAGACTAACCTTTGTCCGTAAGCCTTGGCGTACAAGATGCTGATGCAGTGCACTGAGCGCTAGAAGCGGTGGAATCGGCACTTTTTGTTCTGTCATTTCACGATCTGAAAGGATTAATAAAGATACGCCTTCGCGGATCGCTTTTTCCGCCTCTTCAAACATCGCATCCAATCCGCGCTTTAAATCATCGGTGAATAGAGTATGAATCGTTTTGCTTTTAAAGGCATTATGAACAATCGTTTTCAAGCCGTTAAATTGTCCACTCGTTAAGACCGGTGTATAAAGTTTAATTCTTCGGCATGAATATTCATTCGGATGTAAAATATCTCCTTCAGCACCTAACCAAGTCATGGTTGATGTCACAAGCTGCTCACGAATGGCATCAATCGGCGGGTTCGTCACCTGTGCAAACAACTGCTTGAAATAATGAAACAGAGACTGCGCACGATCTGATAACACAGCAAGCGGTGTGTCGCTTCCCATTGAACCGATTGGGTCCTTACCTTCTTCTAGTAAAGGAATTAAATATTTTTGAATGTCTTCGTACGTATAATGGAACGCACGCTGACGAGTCAATAAATCATCCATTATACTAGAATTTTCTGAATTTTCTTCCGAGCGATTGACATGAACCATTTCTTCATCAAGCCATTTTTGATAAGGAAGTTCATTCGCAATCGTGGATTTCACTTCTTCGTCAGAAATAATTCGTCCTTCTTCTAAATCGATTAACAGCATTTTGCCCGGCTCAAGACGGTCTTTGTATTTGACATCCTCTTCATTTGTGTCGATCACGCCGACCTCAGAAGAGAAAATGATATGATCATCATTTGTGACGTAATATCTTGCCGGTCTTAATCCGTTTCGGTCTAAGATGGCACCGATTTGTTTACCATCTGTAAAGGAAATGGCTGTTGGTCCATCCCACGGCTCCATGAGAGAACTATGGTATTCATAAAATGCCCGTTTCTCTTTTGACATGTGCGTGTTTTCAGTCCAAGGCTCTGGAATCAGCATCATCGCTGTATGAGCAGGTGTACGGCCTGCAAGCACAAAGAATTCAAAGGCATTGTCTAGAATGGATGAATCACTTCCGTCTGCATTCAGCACTGGTAAAATCTTGTCTAAATCGTCTCCGAAAGCTTCAGATACGAATTGTTGTTCTCTTGCTCTCATCCAATTAATGTTTCCTCTTAATGTGTTGATTTCACCGTTGTGAATCAAGTAACGGTTTGGATGGGCTCTTTCCCATGTAGGAAATGTATTTGTACTAAATCTTGAATGAACAAGTGAAAATGCAGAAACAAATGTTTCATCCTGAAGATCAAGATAAAAAGCATCGACTTGATCTGATGTTAAAAGCCCCTTGTATACAATGGTTTGACTCGACAGGCTGACAAAGTAAAATTGCTGTTCCTCTGCTGTTCCCCAGTTCTCAGCCTGCTTACGAATGACATATAATTTTCTTTCAAATGACAAACGATCTGTGATGTTGTCGTTTGCCCCGATAAAGACTTGCCTCACAACCGGACAGCTCTTCGCTGCGACAGTACCAATTTTACCGGCATCGACAGGGACTGTTCTCCAGCCAATTAATGTTTGACCTTCTTGTTTAATGAATCCGTTGATTTTTTGCTCGATGGCTTGACGCGTTTTCTCGTCATCCTCTTTTGAAAAGAAGACCATTCCTACCCCGTAACGGCCCTTTTCAGGAAGTGCAAAGTCTTTGCAGCTTTTTCTAAAGAAAGCGTCTGGCAGCTGTACCATTAAGCCGGCACCATCACCTGTATACGGATCACTGCCTTGCCCGCCGCGGTGATCAAGCTGGCAAAGCATTTGTAATCCCTTTTTGACGATGCTGTGTGTCGCTTCCCCTTTTAAATGAGCGTACAGTCCGATTCCACATGCATCATGTTCAAATTCAGGACGGTAGAGACCTTGTGGTTGTGGTAGTTGATTATAAGTCATCGTTTCTCTCCCCCGTTTAAAAGATCCGTTTTTTCACAGTCATAAAATCTCACAAACTCTGTAACTTATTTTAAGTTTTCAAATTAATATAAACAATATATAATTTAGATGAAAACAATCTCTTTTTGAGATAGATGGGTGTGAAGTGTAAAAATGGAGCTTCGTCAGTTACGTTATTTTGTAGAAGTCGCAGACCGTGAGCACGTGTCAGAAGCGGCTGAAAACTTACATGTCGCCCAATCTGCTATCAGCCGGCAGATTGCGAATTTAGAAGAAGAACTTGGAGTGGCCTTATTCGAACGAGAAGGCCGAAATATCAAATTAACGAAAATCGGCAGACAATTTTTAGATCATGTTAGAACGGCACTAAAAGCCATTGATTATGCGAAAGAGCAAATTGATGAATACTTAGATCCGCACAAAGGAACGGTGAATATCGGCTTTCCTACAAGTCTAGCAAGCCAAGTGCTTCCTTCTGTCATTTCCGCCTTTAAGCAGGAATATCCAGAGGTCGATTTTTTACTTCGTCAAGGATCCTATAAATTTCTCATTGAAGCTGTAAAAAATCGGGATATTGATCTCGCCTTTTTAGGACCCGTACCGACAAACGATCCTCAAATAGAAGGAAATATTTTGTTTTCAGAAAGCATTTATGCCCTTTTGCCGGTTAGCCACCCCTTTAGCGGACAAAGGAGTATTCATTTAAGTGATTTAAGAAAGGATCATTTCGTGTTATTTCCTGAAGGATATGTGCTGAGACAAATTGCAGTTGATGCTTGCAAGCAGGCAGGCTATGAGCCAACCATTTCATCTGAAGGAGAGGATTTAGACGCCATTAAAGGTCTTGTATCAGCGGGTATGGGCGTTACCTTATTACCCGAAAGCGCCTTTTATGAAACCACACCGCGATTTACAGCGAAAATTCCGATCGATTTTCCGCAAGTGAGAAGAACGGTTGGAATTATTGCGTCTAAGTCACGAGAAATGTCTCCTTCTGCCCATGATTTTTATGTGTTTGTGAAGGATTTCTTTTCTAAAATTGAACAATATAAATAATTTATTAAAACAGGACATTTCATTTGTGGAAATAATCCCTCTTTGTATATGATGGGTTACAGAACAACACACTATATGGAAGAAAGGTATTCGTATGAAATCAATTTTATCGTTTTTAAAGCCGTATCGGCTATCCGTTGTGTCCATTGTGATCCTCACCTTTTTAAGCAGCATGCTCCAGCTGTATTTACCGACGCTTACGGCAGATATCGTCGATGTTGGAATCGTCCAAGGAGATATTGCTTACATATGGAAGGTTGGCGGCTGGATGGTGGCCTGTTCTTTGCTTGCCATCTTGCTCACGATCTGGAAGTCTTACTTGTCATCAAAGACTGCACTTGGCTTCGGGCGTGATATGAGAAGACAGCTGTTTGTGCATGTTGAACAATTTTCACTAGAAGAATTTCAAAGGATCGGGACGTCTTCCTTTATTACAAGATCAACAAATGATGTGAAACAAGTCCAAGATGTCACGATCATGATTTTACAAATGATGACGAGAGCACCGCTCATGCTTGTGGGCGGAATTATTTTGGCTGTATCCCGAGATGCTGTCCTGTCTCTCATCTTTTTAGCAGCTCTTCCCCTTCTTGGCGGATTTATCTATTTGGTATCGAGAAAAGCCATTCCATTATTCGGCCAGCTTCAGAAGAAAACAGACCGGCTGAATTTAATTATGCGAGAATCTCTTTCAGGCATCCGGGTCATTCGTGCTTTTAACCGTGTAGATGATGAAAAGGAGCGTTTTCAAGAAGCCAACACATCCTACAAGGATACTGGCCTTAGAGTCAACCGATTAATGGCTTACTTGTTTCCATTTATGCTGATCATCATGAACTTCACGAATATCGGCATTGTCTGGCTAGGTGCAAACCGAATTGATGCTGGAGAGATGGAAGTTGGGAATCTCATTGCTTTCATTCAATATGCGATGATGATTTTAATGGCACTTATTATGCTGTCGATGAGCTTTATTATGGTTCCAAGAGCACAAGCATCAGCTAAACGCATGAACGAAGTGTTAAACATGGAACCGAAGATCAAAGACAATGAAGGAACTGTTATTGACCTGCGCGCGCCAGCCCAATCCATTCGTTTTGAGGATGTGTCATTTTATTACTCAAATGCTGAGAAACCGGCAGTTCAAGACATTACGTTTGAAGCCAAAACTGGCGAAACGACAGCTATTATCGGAAGTACAGGTTCAGGGAAAACCACTCTTCTCCAGCTGATGACACGCTTTTATGAAGCAACAGATGGCCGGATTACACTAGATGGTGTAGACATTAGAGAGCTGCCTCAGGAGAAACTAAGAAGCCAGATGGGCTATGTCTCTCAAAAAGCGGTTTTATTTAGCGGCACCATTGCCGATAATGTGCGTTTTGGCAGGCAGGATGCAAGCGATGAAGACGTCTGGCAAGCGCTGCGAACGGCGCAGGCAGAAGAATTTGTTTTGCAAAAAGATGGCGGAATCAATGCGGAAATTGACCAGGGTGGATCGAATCTATCTGGCGGTCAAAAGCAGCGTCTTTCTATTGCAAGAGCGCTAGTGAGAAAGCCGTCATTCTATCTGTTTGACGATAGTTTCTCAGCACTTGATTACAAAACAGATGCGAAGCTTCGGGCATCATTAGAAGCCGAAAAAGCACATGCAGCCCTCATCATTGTGGCGCAAAGAATCAGCACAGTGAAGCATAGTGATAAAATCATCGTACTAGATGATGGGAAAATCGCAGGTATCGGAACACATGAACAATTACTGAAGGACAATCTTGTCTATCAAGAGATTGTTGCATCCCAGGAAGGTCAGGAGGTGGAGCGAGGATGAGTAAGAAAATGTCTTCCGGCATGGGCCATAAAGGCGGCCACCCTAGAGGACCTGTCACAAAACCGAAGGAATTTAAGAAAACACTGCTTCGTTTGATTGGTTATTTAAAACCGAGGAAAATTCAATTGATCATTGTCTTCATTGCAGCGGTCGGTTCAACCGTCTTTAACGTCATTAGTCCAAAGCTGCTAGGGGATGCCACCTCTTCCCTGTTTGACAGCTTTACTCAAGGAACAGCTGTTCAATTTGATGTCATTTCACGTATTTTATTACTGCTTGTCGCGCTATATGTCATTGCCTCTCTCTTTTCATTCGTTCAGCAATATGTGATGGCGGGTGTCTCCCAACAGACCATTGCTGAATTACGGCAAGAAGCAAATGACAAGCTCACACTTCTCCCCCTTCGGTATTTTGATAAAACAACCCATGGGGACACGCTGAGCCGTGTGATGAATGATATCGATAATATTAATACATCGCTTCAGCAGGCACTCACCCAAGTGATTACATCTGTCATTACGGTCATTGGGATTGTCGTCATGATGCTATTGATTAGTCCGCTGCTTACCTTGCTTGTTTGTTTAACGCTCCCGCTCAGCCTGTTTGCGATTCGCGGTATTACGTCATTTTCTCAAAAGCATTTTAAAGCGCAGCAAAAAGAGCTCGGGATGATCAACGGACATATTAATGAAATGTTCACAGGACACCAGACGGTTCGTGCGTATGGCTACGAAAAGAAAGCGATTGATACATTTGATCAATTAAACGAACAGCTGTATGAATCATCGAGGAAAGCGCAGTTCATTTCTGGTTTAATGATGCCATTGATGACGTTTATCGGGAACCTTGGCTATGTGGCAGTCAGTGTAGCCGGCGGTATTCTTGTCATTAATGGGAATATTCGTGTCGGAGATGTGCAGGCGTTTATCCAATACACGCAGCAAATGTCTCAACCGCTCGTGCAGGCATCAAGCGTCGCCAACTTGGTTCAATCAGCGATTGCTTCTGCTGAAAGGGTATTTGAAATCCTCGATGAGGAAGAAGAAAGTGCCGAGGAAGATGCAGCAATTGATCTTGAATCACTTTCAGGCGATGTGAGCTTTGAACAAGTTCAATTTAGGTATGAAAAAGACCATCCGATTATTAAAGATTTGACTTTAGATGTAAAAGAAGGACAAACGGTTGCTATTGTCGGGCCAACAGGCGCTGGAAAAACAACCATCATCAATCTTTTAATGCGTTTCTATGAATTAGATCAAGGCTCTATCCGCATCGGCGGCGTCAAAACAACTGACCTCAGCCGTCAGCAAGTACGCGACTTATTTGCGATGGTTCTTCAGGATACGTGGCTTTTTGAAGGAACGATTCACGACAATATTGCCTATGGCAGGCAGAACGTCTCAAAAGAGGATGTCATCAAAGCCGCCAAACATGCTTATGCTGATGACTTCATCCGCACACTACCAGACGGATATGACACACTCTTAACAGAAGATGCCGGCAATCTGTCCCAAGGTCAGCGCCAGCTGTTAACCATCGCCCGTGCGATTTTATCTGATCCAAAAATCTTAATATTAGATGAAGCGACGAGCAGTGTGGATACACGGACAGAGATGCACATTCAAAAAGCGATGAATGAATTGATGAATGGCAGAACAAGCTTCGTCATTGCACACAGGCTGTCGACGATCAAGGATGCAGACCTTATTCTAGTCATGAAAGATGGCACCATCATTGAAAAAGGAACGCACAGTGAACTCTTGAAACAAAAAGGGTTTTATGCAGACTTATATATGAGCCAATTTTCGGAGAATCAAGTGGGTTAAATATAAAGAGAGGATAGACACGCACCCATGCGGTCTATCCTCTTTTTTGTTAATCAGCTCGCTTTTTCACTTTTACACTGAGTTTCGTTATATACTCTGCTTCATCTTTAGACATGAGTGAATGAAGCAAATACTCCTCAAATACATCTCCATCCAGCATCATTTCCTCTTTCTCGATTTCATCTAACAAGCGCGAATAAGCAGACTCAATCTCCTCATATGATCCTTGGTCATACATCACCGCATAGAGGCCCGCAGGTTTTTTAACTGCTCCTGGCGCTTCCATTCGGCAAAACAGCTGATCTGACTGATGATAGTGACGCTGAAGAAACTGCTCCTTTTTTAAGACAGCACCATTTGCCGCAGCACCTTTTATACCAATTCCCTTTAGAAATTTTCCAACAATACGTGATATTTCTTCTACGGATGTATTCATGTCAATTGGGTTCGATGCACTTAATACAACAGGTTCTTCTGGCATCTCTTGAAACAGAACCTCTCCTATTTTTATAGATGATAGTTCTTGCGTCGTCTCCATCACCCGCATAAGAAAAGACTGGATATCTTGAAGTTTTTCAATCTCTTGTTTGACCTTTTCTATTTGTTCGGCTGCTAGGCTTTGAAGCCTTTCGCGGGAAGGCTCTGTAAAATATTGTTTTAACTCTTTTATCGGAAATTGAACAGCTCGAAGGGATTGAATCGCTATAAAATGATCAAATTGCTCGAGTGTATAGTAACGGTACCCATTTTCATGGACACCAGCTGGCTTAAATAAATCAATTTTATCGTAATAAAACAGAGTATCTTTTTTTACATCAAATAGCTTGGCAAATTCTCCAGTGAAAAACGTTTTTTGCACATCATTGATCATGATTAAGGCTCCTCTCTTGACTATGGAGTTACTCCACCCTTTATCATGATAACATGCAGAACCACCACTATGCTGGGAAAGGATAAAAACATGAACAACATAACTCAACATGAAGTGACATTAGCACATGCAAATAAAGAGGATTTCCCTTTTATGAAAAAAGAGCTGCAGAAAGCTTTTACAGCTGGCGTGATCAACGCATTTGGCGATGCGCATGATGGTCCGATTCCTCCAGATGAAGTGATTGATGAATCTTTTCAATCAAATGAACACATTGTTTATCATATTATGCTAAATGGTGAAAAGGCAGGCGGCGTTGTCATCAAAATCAATCAAGAGACACAGCGCAACTCAGTTGACCTGTTATACATCTCTTCATCCTCACACGGAAAAGGCATTGGTCAGGCAGCATGGAAAGCCATTGAGGCGCAATATCCAGAAACGATGGTATGGGAGGTTGTGACCCCGTATTTTGAAAAACGCAACATTCATTTTTATGTCAATAAGTGCGGCTTTCAAATTGTTGAATTTTATCACATGAAACATCCAGATCCGAACGCACCTCATGTAGATGATCAAGAAAATGAGCCATCAGCACCTGAGGAATTTGAATTCTTTAAATTTGAGAAAGTCATGAAGAAAACTTGCTCTAACAAATGAAAATCTTCATCATAAACTAAAAAACACTACCCTATAAAAAAGGTAGTGTTTTTTGCATCTCTTCTAGCCTCTAATCTGACCGTCACCAGACAGAAGCAGCTTCGTTGTCGTGAGTGCAGGAAGTCCCATTGGACCTCTTGCATGCAGTTTTTGAGTGGAGATGCCAATTTCAGCCCCGTATCCAAGTGCGCCGCCGTCTGTAAAGCGGGTAGATGCGTTATGATAAACCGCCGCCGCATCGACTGCGTTTAAAAACGTGAGTGCCTGCTTTTCATCTTCTGTCACGATGGCTTCTGAATGTTTTGTACCGTACTGATCAATATGGTGTATGGCTTCCTCGATTGAATCGACTACCTTTACTGCAAGATCAAGACTTAAATACTCATCTGTCCAGTCCACTTCCTCAGCAGGAATGGCGTTTGAAAAATGAGACAGTGCTGCCTCGTCACCATGTACAGTGACATGGTGCTCCAGCAGAGCTTCATTCAATGATGCCGCATTCTCTTTCAGCCAATCACGATGGATGATCAGCGTCTCAAGTGCATTACATACAGCCGGACGATTCGTTTTTGCATTGATGACAATCTCAATGGCTTTTTTTACATTGGCTGTTTGATCAATAAAGACATGGCAGTTTCCTGTCCCTGTTTCAAGGACGGGAATGGTGGATTGTTCAACCACTGTTTTGATTAAAGAAGCTCCCCCTCGCGGAATTAAGACATCGATCCATTCTTTTAGATGGAACATCGCTTGAACCGATGAACGGTCTGTTTGTTCAATCAATTGCACCGCATCACGCGGAATCTTTGTTTGATCCAATGCTTCATGAATGACACGGACAATGGCTTTGTTGGAAGAAATAGCGGAGGAACCGCCTTTTAAAATCACTGCGTTACCTGCCTTGAGGGCAAGCCCTGCTGCATCGACAGTGACGTTCGGTCTCGCTTCATAGATCATCCCGATCACGCCGAGCGGTACTCTTCGGCTTTTCACGTGCAAGCCGTTTTCAAGAGTCCATTCATCCAATATTTCTCCAACAGGATCTTTTAATCTCGTCACAAGCCGCAAGCTTTCCGCAAACTCATGAATTCTTTCTTCATTTAGCATTAAACGATCCAAGAGTGCCTCTGAGAAGCCCTTTTCCTTCCCGGCATCTACATCCTTTTGGTTCTCCTGTAAAATGAAGGTGCTTTTTTGTTCTAACGCTTCTGCTAGTTTAAGCAGCGCCTCGTTTTTATCCTCTGTATGAAGTAAACCTAGTTTTTTTGAAACGTGCTTTGCTTTTTTTGCTTTTTCTTTGACCGATGTGACAACTTCAGCTGTCAGTGTCATGAAATTCCTCCCTTTTGGTTAGCAAACTGGTATCGATAAATCTAAATGACAAACAAACGCTTCAAGATCGACGACATGAACCACTTCATCCTGTAACGAGTCACTGCTCAGTGCAAGTTCATCAGATGGATAATTCACAATACCAAGCCCTATTTCTCTTCCATCTTGATCTAAAATACGGACGACATCGCCTTTTTTAAACGAACCCTTTACATTGACAATGCCATCGGAATCAAGGCTTTTCTCGCGGTGCATGAGGTGCTCCTGTGATTTTTTTTGAACAACGATCTCGCCTTTTGGTCCAGAATGAAAGGCAATCCACTGCTTCTTGTAATTCAGCGGAGCTAAATTTTCATCAGCCGTAAAATAAGTGCCGTCCTCTGTCCCATTGATCGCTTTATCTAAAATGTGAGGCGTATCCGCTTTTCCTAAAAAGCCATTGATGCCAGCGGCCATGGAAATTTTAAACGCATCGAGCTTTGATTTCATTCCGCCTGTACCCACACTGCTGCCTGCATCTCCAGCCGCTGCTTCGATGTCTTCTGTGATGTCTGTGACTTCAAGAATTCTCTTCGCATTTGGGTTTGTATGCGGGTTATCTTCATACAAGCCATCAATATCAGATAAAATGGCAAGGAAATCCGCATCAATCAATCCAGCTACTTTTGCAGACAATGTATCGTTATCTCCGAACTTCAGCCGATTGATCGTCACTGTGTCATTTTCATTAATAATTGGGATGATGCCTCGGTCTAATAACACATTCATCGTGTTGCGCACATTTTGATAGCGCGTTTCATCTGAAAAATCACTTCTTGTGATTAAAAGCTGTGAGGCAATATAACCGTGTGATAAAAATAAAGTAGAATATGATTCCATTAAAAGGCCTTGCCCAATTGAGGCAGATGCCTGTTTTTCCGGCAGTGTTTTGGGTCTATCGATAAATCCTAGTTTTCGGTAACCAGCTGCAACCGCACCAGATGAAACCAAAATGACTTCGTGTCCTGCATCTTTGAGTTTCACAATTTGATTGACGAGGTTTTCTAGTTTTTTTAAACTAATCTCCCCTTGAAAGCTAGTAAGAGAGCTGCTTCCGATTTTCACAACAATTCGTTTTCTCTCTTTATCTGCGTACACCTTATCACTCCTGTACCTGAGTTCTATTTATATAGATACTTTTTGTTTTTGCTGATTGCTGATCTCTTTTGATCGATTAGCAGCATGTTTGACGGCCTGCTTGATCGCTTCTCCACCGCCAAAATCATCTAATGCATTCAATCCAGCAGCCGTTGTTCCATTTGGTGACGTAATTTTCTCTCTTAGAGTAGAAGGGTCTTCCTCTGTTTCTTGCAGCATTTTCGCAGCACCGAGAAGTGTCTGCGTACCAATTTGACGAGACAATTCCTTAGATAAACCTGCTTCTACTCCCGCTTCTTCGATTCTCTCCATTAAGAAATAAAAATAGGCTGGGCCGCTTCCGGCAATTCCAGTGAAAATATCCATTTGCTCTTCCTGAATGGTATAGACTTCGCCCATTTCAGATAAAAGAGCCTGACTCATGCTGATATGGTCGTCTTTCACATAACGTCCAGCACATAAAGCGGTCGCTGAAGCCCCGATCGTACTTGACGTATTGGGCATCACCCTCATAACAGGCTGCCCTTCATGCAGCATATCTTCAATATATGATTGCTTAACGCCTGCAAGGACAGACATGATCAGCTGGTCTCTCTGAATATGAGGTTTTAACGATTCAAGTGCTGTTTCAGCATCCTTTGGCTTCATGGCCAGGATCAACATATCCATTTCTTCAAAAGGAAAAGAATCCATTGTGGCTGTTTGTATTCCGTATCGTTTCGTTAGTTCATTCAATCGATGTTGATTTTGTCTGTTTGTTGCGTAAATTTGGCCTAGCGGCATCTGTCCTGATCGCACAATCCCTGCAATCATTCCTTCCGCCATAGAACCTGCTCCAATGAAAGCAACTTTCTTTTGATCAATGATATGGATCCTCTCCCTTGTTCGCTTTTTGTTCGTGTTTTTCACACGTTAGTTATCGTAACATGATGAGAAATCGTGTCAAGAAAGAGCTAGTGCTTTTCAAAAGTCCCGATTGTATAGCGAACCGCTTGCTATATGTATGCTGACTGCGCTTTTACGAAACAACAATTTAGACCAAAAGAACTATTCGTATTCGCATCATAGTACCCTTTCTTTCGACTGAATTCCTCATTTTATTTTTGATTCGGTGACTTCAATTCTATTTTTTAGAAAGCGCTCATTTTTAATGACTTTCTATTTTCCTATACGATGAATGTGCTTGAATCTTCCGATTAGACTATTGACATATTTTAGAAAACATGTCCGTTGAAATGACATTTTACTGGTGATACGGTGAAAGAGAAACCAAGTGAAAAAGGAGCGTTCATAATGAAAGTGAAAGAAAACTATGTCAATGTCATTCCAATGAAAGAAATCCGTTCTACCGATGACCTTCTTTTCCCATTCCCTATTTACAATGAGCTACGTGCGCAGAGTGATATGAGATATGATGAGACAAGAAAGTGCTGGGATCTCTTTCGATATGCGGATATCCAGTCTGTTCTCAAGCAGCCGAAAGTGTTCTCATCACAGCGAGGAAGAAGCACCTCGAAAACGAGTATTTTAACAATGGACCCTCCAAAACATACAAAGATGAGAGCACTCGTGAATAAAGCATTCACGCCAAAAGCGATCAAGCAATTAGAAGGTAAGATTAAAGACCTGACACATGACCTGCTGCAACAAGTCAAGGATCAACGTACGTTTGATATCGTGCAAGATCTAGCAGCTCCCCTGCCTGTGATGATTATTGCTGAGCTTCTCGGTGCAGAGGTAAAAGATAGAGAACTGATTAAGAAACATTCTGATGCCCTAGTGGCAGGTGCTAAGGATGAATCAAAAGAAGCCATTCAGGCAGTTGTCGATATGCAGAAACGCGCAGAGGAAGAGCTGTCCGCTTATTTTGCTCACTTAATCCAAAAACGAAAAGACTCCCCTGCTGATGACCTGATCTCACTTCTCATTCAAGCGGAAATCGATGGTGAGCGTTTAACCGAGAATGAACTGCTTGGCTTTTGTATTCTATTACTTGTTGCTGGTAATGAGACAACGACCAATTTAATTACAAATGCAGTACGACTGCTTACAGAGCAGCCGCATATCGCCGAAGCAGTACGGCAGGACCCCTCTCTTATTTCTCAATTGACCGAGGAAACGTTACGCTATTACCCACCTGTTCAAGCCATTGGGCGAATCGCGGCCGAGGATGTGGAGATTGCAGGCTCAAAAATTGAAAAAGGTGACTATCTCATTAGCTGGGTCGCTTCTGCAAATCGCGATGAACAGAAATTTGACGATCCAGATACGTTCCGCCTTGACCGGAAATCAAATCCGCATATGAGCTTTGGCTTTGGCATTCATTTTTGTCTCGGTGCACCGCTTGCCCGCCTTGAGAGCAACATTGCCCTTGAGGTTTTACTCCAGACGTTTCAAGACATCACCTGTGCGGCAGATCAGCTAAAACCCATTCAAAGTACATTTGTTTTTGGGGTAAAAGAATTTCCTGTACAGGTCACCCGTTTTTAAAAGTCCCTTTTGAGGGACTTTTTCATTTTCTTCAATTCATCATCTCTTTCTTACCTTCCATCTCCGAACATGCTAAAATAAAGTCCATACAAAGTGATAACGGAATGCAGAAAGGGAGCCAAAAATTCATGACCGATTATACAGCAATGAAAGACGGAATATTCAAATCAGTTTGTTCGTTAGATTGCCCGGATCAGTGCGGTCTTTTGATACATAAAGAAAATGGAAAGATCGTAAAAGTGCAGGGAGATCCAGACCACCCAGTTACCCAAGGCAACATATGCAACAAGGTGCGGAATGTCACAGCCCGTTTATATGATGAAAAACGACTGACCACTCCTTTGAAACGTGTTGGACGCAAAGGCGATGGTCAATTTGCACCGATTACGTGGGAAGAAGCCATTGAAACCATTCGTCAAAAATGGACAAAGCTGATTGAAGAAAAAGGTCCAGAAAGTATTCTGCCTTACAGCTTTTATGGGAACATGGGCAATCTGAATGCAGAAGGCATGGACCGCCGCTTTTTCTATCGTCTTGGTTCAAGTCAGTTAGACCGGACCATCTGTCAGTCAGCAGGAACGACTGGCTATAAATATACAATGGGTGCAAGCATCGGGACAGACCCAGAAGACACCATTCATACGAAACTATTTATCTTTTGGGGCATCAATGCTGTGTCGACCAATATGCACCAAATCACCCTCGCACAAAAAGCGCGAAAGCAAGGAGCAAAGATTGTCGTGATTGATGTTCACAAGAACCAAACCGGACGGATGGCAGATTGGTTTATTCCGCTTCGACCTGGTACTGACAGCGCACTTGCCCTTGGCATCATGCATGTCCTTTTTAAAGAAGGACTGACAGATGAAGCCTTTTTAGAGGAATATACAACCGGTCATAAAGAGCTGCGCGAGCATGTGAAGCAGTATGATCCAGACACCGTTGAGGGTATCACTGGGGTTTCTAAAGAGGACATCCTTACACTTGCGAGAATGTACGCAGAGACATCGCCATCTCTCATTCGCATTGGCAATGGTTTGCAGCACCATGATAATGGCGGGATGAGTATTCGAACCATTTCCTGCCTCCCTGCCCTGACTGGTCAATGGCTCTACAAGGGCGGCGGTGCGATGAAATCAAACTCTTCTTTTCTCAGCTATAATGAAACCGCTCTTCAGCGGCCGGATCTATTAAAGGAACGCACGCCAAGATCATTTAATATGAATCAGCTAGGCAGTGTGCTGACGAATGCATCTCCTTCCATTGATTCACTCTTTGTCTACTCGTGCAACCCAGCCGTTGTAACACCTGAAGCAAATAAAGTAAGAGAAGGTTTGCTGAGAGAGGACTTATTTACAGTGGTTCATGACCTATTTCTGACAGAGACAGCTGCGTATGCAGACATTGTCCTGCCGGCAACATCCGCTTTTGAAAATGAGGATTTCTATACATCATACTGGCATCATTATATTCAAATTCAAGAGCCGGTGATTGAACGCTATGGAGAAAGTAAATCCAATACGGAAGTGTTCCGCCTGTTAGCCCATGCGATGGGCTTTGAAGATGAAGCCTTCCGCGAGACAGATGCGGAGCTCATGGAACAAGCCCTTCATCATCCGGAAAATCCGCATTATGAGGACATTTCGTACGAAGCATTAAAAGAAAAGAAATGGATCAAAGCAAAACGAGGACCTTTCCAAGACTTAAAGCTCTCTACTCCAAGCGGGAAAATTGAGCTTTATTCTGAACAAATGAAAAAAGACGGCTATCCAGCACTACCAACCTATATGCCCCTTTATCAGGAAAGTGAATATCCGCTTACCTTTATACCAGGTCCGAATCATAATTTTCTTAACTCGACCTTCTCACTTCATGAAAAGCATCAAAAGCTTGAGAAGTTTCCTAAGCTTCATATGAATGAACAAGATGCAAAGGCAAGACAGATTGAAGATGGTGACATGGTGCGTGTGCTGAATGATCGAGGAGAATGTGAGCTGGTCGTATCAGTCGGTCAAAATGTATTATCTGGTGTTGTGGTCAGTCAAGGATTATGGGCAGATCAAAAAGGCAAAAAACATCTAGTCAATGGATTAACACCAGATCGCTTGGCAGATATGGGCGGCGGCGCGACGTTCTTTTCTGGCAGAGTGGAAGTTGAAAAATTATCATAGACAGAAGAAAAGCCAGCAAAAAACTGCTGGCTTTTTTTCATTTGATTTTATCGAATAATCAGCTGGTTGGTCATCACATTTGCACTTCCGTTGCTTCGGTAGCCTTCTACAGTTAATGCTGTTTCATACATTTTCCCCATTGGCATACCTAGGCTTTCCCATTTTCTGAAATGCTCACTGACGGATACAGTTCCGCTCGTACGTTTTGTTTGACGTACACTCCAATATTGCTTAAAGGTAGCGTCCCCAATAATAGAAGGCTGGTTGACACGTAGCGTTTCATAAATGTCATATGTGCCTCCATCGGCATAAAATGATCCTTTATACGTTCCTGTTGGGCGATATGTGCCCCATGACTCAACAATGTAGTATTCAGCTAATGGAGATTGTGTCCAGCCATAGACACATAAGTAGGAATTCCCGCCTGGGTTAAAGGCTGCGTTGTAATTGATGGAGATGTTGCCAAGTTGATGATGAGTTTTAGTGGAATCAAACTTCTTCCCTTTTCGAAACAAAGCATTTCCAATATTGTTCCATTGTGCGCTAAATGCTCCGCCATTATTGAGTGTCATTGAGGTATTTCCGTAATCCTTCCATAATTCAAAATCGTATCCGCTGTGTGTGCCTATTCTATTATCATAAATCGTTTCCGCATGAGCTGGTACAGCAGTCAGTATCAGCACAAATCCAATACACATCACAAACAACAGCCTCAATCTTTTCAAATTCATTTTTCATCCCTCTCCTTTTTTCATCATATTATTCTGCCTTCTCTAAGATGAAACGAGCCCATCACCTCCTTTCATGTAACCTTTCTTGCTAGACAGAACGGTATTGTTCTAACCCGGCATGGATGTCTCTTGTTTGTGTATAGATCTTTTGATACAGATGAAATAGATCAGCATATATACTTGCATGCTGCTGCTCTGGCTCATAGACAGCAGCTTGATGAATAAACTGATCTGCACATGCCTCAAGCGACGGATACCATCCGCAGCCAACGGCGGCCAGCATAGCTGCACCTAAAGCAGGCCCTTGTTCATTGTCTAACTGGATGACCTCAGCCTGAAAAATGTCTGCTTGCATTTGAAGCCATGTCCGGCTTCTCGCGCCGCCCCCAATGGAGACAATAGAATCTATGTGTTTCCCTGCTTGCCTGAATAAAGCGATGGATTCATTTAACGAGAAGGTAATCCCTTCTAGCACAGCCCTGACGACATGTGCCCTTTCATGTCTGCTGTCTAATCCAATCAAGCTTCCACGAATGGTAGAATCCGCATGAGGTGTTCTCTCCCCGACTAAATATGGCGTAAAGAGCAATCCATTCGCTCCTGGCGCGACATCAACCGCACCCTCTAAAAGCGATTGGAACGATTCCTCTGGAGCCAGTAAGTGTTTTACCCAGTTAAGGCTATATCCTGCTGAAAGGGTGACACCCATTGTGTAAAAAGCGTCTTTTTTTGCATGATGAAACAAATGCAAGTTTCCTTGAAGCGCTCTTTCATGATCCTCTTCGTAAGAGAGAATGACGCCAGATGTGCCAATGCTGCATAACGTGCGGCCAGAGGATAAAATGCCAGCTCCAATTGCTCCGCAAGCATTGTCTGCCCCGCCAGCAAAGACTTTTGCACCCTCTTCGATCCCCGCCTCACGTGCAATGTGCGGCAATAGTGTACCGACCTCTTCCTCTGATGAGACAAGCGGCGGACAAATATGAGGAGGAATATCAAATGCCTGACAAATTTCTTCACTCCACTTTTGCTCTCCAATATCTAACAGCAATGTGCCAGCCGCATCAGAATAATCGATATGAACAGACCCTGTTAAACGAAATCTGACATAATCTTTCGGGAGTAAAAACATGTCGATTTGTTGATCAATTTCTGGTTCATGTTCCTTTACCCATAATAATTTTGGCAGTGTAAATCCTTCTAGCGCCTGATTTTTCGTGATCTTTTGCAGCCGTTCCCCCAGCTTTTTTGTGATGCGTGTACATTGCGCTGTCGTTCGTGTATCATTCCATAAAATCGCAGGGCGGAGTACCTTGCGGGATTCATTTAAAAGAACCAGACCATGCATCTGTCCAGAAAAGCTGATGCCTTCTACTTTCTTTGAATGAACAGGCTGTCTTGCCATCAGTTCTTTCATCGCAGCCACTGTTTGCTCAACCCAATCCTCTGGGTTCTGCTCACAATATCCAGGTTTATCTTGAATGAGGCGGTAAGGCTTAGAGGCCTCGCAGCACACCTTTCCATTCTCATCTACTAATATTGCTTTGACTCCGCTCGTTCCAAGATCAATTCCCATCACATACTTCATGTCTTCACTCCTTCAAAACAGGTCCGCTCCTTCAATCAATCTTCTAACAAATATTGATTTAACCGGGCTTTCAACTGTTCCTCTCTTCCCGATTCGTTTCTGATCAAAGGGTGTTTGAGCGCGTACTCTTCTAATGTATGAAAGTTTGCCTTTCCTTCTGAAATGTCACGGCCAATCCCTTCAGAAAAACTGCGATACCTGTGCTTTATCACATCTTCAAACACACGATCTTCTATGAGTCTATGAGCGACCCGCAGTCCTTTTGCGAATGCATCCATACCCGCAATATGGGCATACAAAATATCTTCAAGCTCAAAAGAAGCTCTTCTAACTTTTGCATCAAAATTGAGACCACCAGTTCCTAGTCCGCCATTTTGCAGAATTTCATACATGGCAAGAGTTGTGGCATATAAATCTGTTGGAAATTCATCAGTGTCCCAGCCGAGCAGCGTATTCCCTTGGTTCGCATCCACAGAACCGAGCAATCCATGTATCCTTGCTACTCGTAATTCATGCTCAAACGTATGACCGGCAAGCGTCGCGTGATTGGCCTCGATATTCAATTTAAAATGTGAATCTAATCCGTATTGCTTTAAAAAGGCGATAGATGTCGCTGCATCTGCATCGTATTGATGAGTGGTTGGCTCCTTTGGCTTAGGCTCAATTAAAAATTGGCCAGTGTACCCAATTTCCTTTGCATAATCAACAGCCATATGCAAGAACGACGCCATGTGGTCAAGCTCTCTTTTCATATCTGTATTCAGCAGAGTATCGTATCCTTCTCGTCCTCCCCAGAAAACGTAGTTTTCAGCGCCGAGTTCTTTAGCTGTTTCGATGCCTTTTTTCACCTGTGCGGCCGCATAGGCAAAGACATCTGCATGACAAGATGTCGCTGCGCCGTGTACAAATCTAGGATGTTTGAACATATTGGCCGTGTTCCAGAGCAGCTTTACTCCGCTATCCCGCATGTATTCTTTCATTCTATCTAAAATGATGTCTAATTGTTGATTGGTCTCTTGAAGCGTATCCCCCTCCGGTGCAATGTCACGGTCATGGAAGGAAAAATACGGAACATCCAATAGATCAAAAAGTTGAAAGGCCACTTCCAATCTAGCTTTCGCTAAATCCATTCCGCTATAGGAGTCCCAGGCTCTCTGCATCGTGCCAGTTCCAAACATGTCTGTTCCATCTGCAGTCAATGTATGCCAATAAGCGACTGAGAAGCGCAGATGATCTTTCATTGTTTTTCCGCCAATCATTTCGTTTGGATCATAGTGTTTAAAAGCGAGTGGATTTTTTGATTGTTTTCCTTCATATTGTATTTTTCCGATTCCTTCTAAGTTGTGTAACGTTTTCATATTTGAGTTGGCCATCTTTTATTCCTCCTATGAATATATTTAGTAAGTTGATTCAACAAACTAATGTTCAATTGATGATCAATTCACTTTGAATTTTCCATATTTTTTAGTTTTTTAGAAATATTTTCGTTATAATAAAGTTAAAATCATCCTTCTTACAGAATACAGGCAAACAAAAACAGCTTTTTTTCAACTTAATCTAAAGACGAAACAAATGGAGTGGATAACGTGGATATTGCTGATCAGAACTTTGTGAAAAAAATAAATCAAAAGCTATTATTAAAAGAAATTCTCCAGCATGCGCCAATTTCCAGAGCAAAATTATCTGAACGCACTGGATTAAATAAATCGACTGTTTCCTCTCAAGTAAGTACATTAATGAAAGAGCATCTCGTCTATGAGATCGGTCAAGGTGAGTCTAGCGGCGGGAGAAGACCGGTTTTACTGATGTTTAATAAACGTGCTGGCTGCTCCATCGGGATTGATGTCGGCGTTGATTATGTCAACGGCATTTTAACCGACCTCGAAGGGTCCATTCTTCATGAAGAGCAGATCAAGCTCCCATCAAGCTCTCCTGATGTGACCATACGCATTTTAATTGAATTAATACAGCAGTTGATGGCACAAATCCCCTCTTCCCCATACGGGCTCATAGGTATTGGCCTATGTATACCTGGGTTAGTGGATACCGATGAACAAATCGTGTTTACGCCTCATTCCAAATGGAAAAATGTTGACCTGAAAACAACGCTCCAAGACGCTTTCCAAGTACCCGTCTTCATTGAAAATGAAGCAAACGCGGGTGCATATGGTGAAAAAATCTTTGGCGCTGCTAAACACTATGATCATTTGATCTATGCCAGCATCGGCACTGGCATTGGGATCGGGATCATTATCAATCATCATTTATACAGAGGCGCATACGGCTTTTCTGGTGAAATGGGACATATGACCATCGACTTTAATGGACCAACATGCAGCTGCGGAAACCGTGGATGCTGGGAGCTGTATGCATCTGAGAAAGCCTTGTTTCAGTCTCTTCAAACAAATGATCAACCCATCTCCCATCAAGACTTGGAACAGCTGGCGACGTTAAATGATATGAAAACGCTCAATGCCCTGCGCAACTTTGGTTTTTACCTTGGCGTCGGTCTCACAAACGTCCTGCATACCTTTAACCCGCAAGCGATTATTTTACGAAACAAGGTGATTGAAGCACAGCCAACGGTTTTACGTGTGATTCAAGAGGAGGTATCCTCAAGGATGGATACGCAATTCAGTTCACATGTAGAGCTGCTTCCTTCGTCATTAGGACACAACGCACCGGTATTAGGGATGACATCTTTAGTCATTGAAGCTTTCCTGCAAGATGCCACCCTCTCACCATGACAGGTTCATAGATAAAAAAGACAGCTCTTAGCGTGTTGTCTTTTTTATTTATCTGTTTCCTCATAACGGAAATAGTTGAAATCAGCAGGAAGACGCTCGCCGCTTGTATCCTGGCACTGCATGCCGACAAATGCCCCTGTAAAAAACCCCCCTCCTCGAATGAAGTCATCGGATAAATGGCTTGATTCAAATGACACATCAATTTCCTTCCATTCTCTTTGATCAAAAGAATAAGAATAGGTATATGTCTCTTTCTGAACGGTCACTTTTAAATACACATACGTGACCCCCTCTGGAATGACGATTTTTTGTGTCAACGGCTGAGAAAAGGAAAGGTTTTGACAGACAGATAGTTCAAGAATGCGGCCAAGTTCCTCGTCATATGTCACCTGAAGCGCTGTCCAATTTTCCGTATTATAATAATTCACAAGACCAGCGGCTTGCTGAAAATTCTCTGGAAAGAACGAAACAGCTGTCTCTGCTTCAAAATAAAAGCTTTGCCAGCGCCTTGCAACGAAAGCTTGAGTAAACTTAGATGTTAGTGATTCCTGTCCGTATAACCTTAAATGCTGAGGTTTTTCCGTTAATGAACCGATTTGATCAGTAAAAGGGATTCTTAATGTTTGGAAGTGTCTATTTAACGTTGATTCTTTAAATTCATCGACTGTATGGTGTGTAGGAGCAAAAACCTTTTCGTTTATCGCTGGCGCTTCAACCTCCAGCGCCCCCTCTTTTCCGCCCACAACATACGGCCAGCCATCCTTCCATTCGAGCTTTTGAATCGCTGTTTCTCTTCCTAAAGGACACCACCCTCTCTGTTGAAAAACCGATTCCTTGCTTGATTGAATAGGGCGGCCAGTGAGATGCGCCAAATACCATTCATTTGTATGCGTTTGAACGATGGAAGCATGCCCGCATTTTTGAAGCGGATGTTCAGGTGCGTGAAAAGCACTTAAAATGGGGTTATCAGGATGAACCTCATAAGGCCCTTCAATCTGCGAGGAACGGGCAATTGTTGCCGCATGCTCGAACCGGGTACCTCCTTCTGCTGTTAATAAATAATAGTAATCATCAATGTGATAAAGATGCGGCGCTTCTGTCAATTTAATCGGCGTGCCTTTAAAAATGACCTTCCGCTGACCAATGAGTTTCTTTTCCGTCACGCTATATTCTTGCAGGGCAATACCCGCAAAGGAATGGTGTTTTTCCCTATGATCCCACAGCATATTTAAGACGTATTTCTTGCCGCTTTGGTCATGAAATAAAGAAGGATCAAAGCCAGAGCTATTGAGACGGACCGGCTCACTCCAATCACCATCCACTTCACTTGCCGTGACCAAATAATTATGACCATCTTTAAAGGGACCATCCACTACTTTGATATCTGAATAAATGAGCCAAAACTGACCATCTGCATAGCTTAGGCACGGTGCCCATACTCCGCCAGAATCAGGATTCCCCTTCATGTCCAGCTGCGACGTTTTTTGCAAAGGACGCGCAGCAAGCCGCCAATGGACTAAATCCCTCGAATGATAAATTTGCACCCCTGGAAACCATTCAAATGTAGAGACCGCCATGTAATAATCTTCTCCTACACGGCAAATACTTGGGTCCGGGTTAAACCCTTTGAGCACTGGATTGGTAATTTTCATTCAACTTCCTCCTCTTCACGACCTACATTTTAAAATCATCCATATGATCGATGTATACTTGATCCCTATTCTCAAGCTCCCTTACAACTTTTTGGTGTTTTTCTTCATCTAGGTTGTAAAAATTAATATCAATCATCGCTAAAATCAGTAAGCATACAGGAATCACCGTTACCGTAATTAAAATGCCTAGTAATGCTTCTGGTGTCTGTATTTGGTTCGCGACATAGCCAAATCGATCGAGTACAAGCCCTGGAACAATCCCGCCTAATGCCATCCCAAATTTAAAGAAGAACCCAATGACCGCGTAGATGAGCCCGCCCATCCTTTTCCCTGTTTTATATTCGCCATATTCAACAGTCTCTGGAATAAGTGCCCACATGTAAGCACCGGCTGTAATACTCCCCGCAGCAGCGACGAGCCTAAAAACAAGTATTAAAGTGATTTGACTCGGCGGTATTACAAGTAATGCAAGAAGACCTACGATATTCAGCAATAAAGAATAATTCAGCAGCTTTTTCTTTCCTAACAGCTTGTGCAGCTTAGGAATAAACGGCAGCACCATTAAAGCTGGCAGACTGCCAATGAGTCCGTACCATTTCACTAAATCTTCTCTGCCAAGGTTATACGTCACATAATAGATCCCAACAGAGTTGCTGATCGAGTTCACACCAAAAATAATAATAAAGAAAATGCTTAATACAACAAGCGGACGATTCACTCGCAACTGGACAAAGATATCACTGAATTTAATCTTTTCCTCTGGCTTTTGAAGCGTGACACGTTCATTCGTGCTTTTAAAACAGAAAATCAGTAATGCACCGCCAAGAACGCCGAGAAAAGCCATCGTCATCTGCCAGCCGAGTGCTGTATTTCCTGTCGTATCACTTAAAAAGGTCGCAAGAAAAGGAACAAAAAAAGCCACAACTAGACCGCCTAGATTGGCAAAAACCATACGAACGGACGTAATACTGACAACCTCTTGGTTATTTCTTGTCATTGCGGAAGTTAAAGCACCATAAGGAACGTTGATGAATGTGTATGTAAGCGATAAACCAACATACGTGATGTAGGCATAAATGAGTTTACCCATTTCGGAAAAATCAGGTGTTGTAAAGCAAAGGATGGCAAGTACGACGAATGGAAACGCACCGAATAACAAGTAAGGTCTGAACCTGCCAAAACGGCTGTTCGTCCGGTCCACCAATGCACCAATAAATGGATCTGCAAGCGCATCGATGGCGCGAACAACCAAAAACATCGTCCCTGCTGCTGCCGCTGATAAACCGTACACATCTGTATAAAAAAATAATAGATACGTAGAGACAGTTGCATAAATCAAATTACATGCGAAATCCCCTGAAGCATATCCCACTTTTTCAGACATACGAATCTTCTTTAAATTCTCACTAACCATGAGCTTTCTCCCTTCTTCACTTAGCCTCTTCTAACGAACAGATGACCGAGGGCAGCAGCAATCAATGCGGGAAATATAAAGCGCTTTCAATTCGTTGTAAAAATGTAGCTGAACATCTCATCCTTTCAGCTTAGCCCATTTAAGCAGCAAATCAGTTGAATGACGGAATCATCTCCTTCAATGTAGGAATCAATGCTTGAAATCCATCTTAGTTTATTGACCAAACAAACTAAGATGAATTCATTTTATAAAATCTGATCTGACTTTTCAATATTTTTTGAAAAAATAATCCAAATAATCGATTTCTTGTCATTCATCTTGTAAAATGACATGAAAATCTGAAAGAATTCATTTAATGGTTGCATTCAAGCTCATCCCATGCTATATTAATCAAGCGATGAGCTGAATTGTGTAAGTCGGGTAACATGTCTCTTTGAGACACACACGAATGTGGCGTGTGGTTATTCCGCCTCAATACGCAAAAGACATCTTCTGAGGAAGATGTCTTTTTTCTTACCCTATTTTTGTTCCATTCTCAACCGGTTCATCTGTGGCTAGCAAAACCACGTCTTCTTTTGATGGCATGCCTCCTAAGACAAGCACTTCTGATTTGAACCCTGCAATTCTTCTTGGCGGGAAATTAACGACTGCTACAATTTGTTTGCCGGTAAGATTCTCCGCTGTATAACGCTTGGTCAGCTGAGCACTAGATTGCTTTACACCAATTTCTTCACCAAAATCAATCTTGAGTTTCAACGCTGGCACTCTTGCCTCTGCAAATAATTCTGCTTCTATGATCGTCCCAACACGAATATCTAACGCCAAGAACTGTTCAATATCTGCCATATGACTCTCTCCCCTTCACGAAAGGTAACGTAACCTATTGATTATCCATTGTAGCACATTCATTTCGTCAAAAAGGAGGTTCAAAAAGCCTATTCAGCGCTAAATCACCCTTTTAGTTTACATAATAAATTTATAGTCGTGTATTAAATGTTTGCATCCTGAAAATGAATTCAGTAAAATGGCAAATAATCCTACTGCTTCCTCCCGAATATATTGGGGAGGGTTAACACTTGTTTACATTATCGGATATGTGGACGTTTTGCTGGTCGTTTTTCGTCATTCTTCCTATCGTTGCCATCCTTCATCAGCTTGGCCATATTGTGGTCGCGTGGATGTTTGGGGCAAAGGTTTCCTTTGCTCTTGGCAGAGGCAAAAAAGTGTTGAAAGTAGGCGTCGTTGAAATTAGACGAATCTATTTTCTAGATGCATTTTGCCACTATGAAGAAATGAGGAAAAATAACCGATTTTCGCACATTCTTGTCTACTTAGGCGGTTCATTATGCAACCTGCTCAGTGTTCTCATACTGAATACAATGATCGCCAATGATTTCCTGCCAGAGCACCAATTTTTCTATCAATTTGCTTACTTCTCAGTCTACTATGTATTTTTTGCACTGCTGCCAGTCCAGTATGCAGATCATCATCCGAGTGATGGGCAAGCGATTGTGAACATCATTCGGCACGGTGAACCATGTGACATCATTGACTAACATGATGACTTTCGCTGTCAATATGATAATGAATCGTTAAAAAAGGAATACCGAACAGCTTCATTTGGTGTAACGCTGTGAGACTTTGATCTGTCTCCGGCTTCATATGAAAGCTTTCTTCCATTGGCAGTTTCATGGTGATAAAAGGCGTATGTAAATACAATCCTTCGTCACCGGTACTGCCTTTTGGACATGTGCTTTTTAATAGAAAGTCTTCTTTCTCATTAAAAGGCTTTAAAATGGCGGTCAGCTGAGAATACGGAAGCGGCAGCGCAATATTCATATAACCCGCAGCTGCATCGTGATGAAGAGCATAAAGTGCAAAAAAGACTTGCTCCCCTTTCTCGTTGTGACGAATCCACGCACGCACATTCTCTCTTTCTTCCTTAGGGTGTTGAAATCTACAAAGACTTCCCGGCATTTCATAAGGAATACGAGATGACCCCAAATAAAGCTGACCTATTTTCTTAAACACTGGCTGAAGTAAAAAAACAAAAGGCCTCACCCACCAATGAAAGCTGACGGCTGCTTTTAACGTAAAAGCCATAGGGTTCTCATAAAATCTGCGAATCACAGGTGAAACCCGATCAGCTGAAAATGTCGTTCCATTTAATTCATCAAGTGAATCGACTAAACCGAGCTTCTCTCGATCGTGCACTCTTTCCTCTTGAAAAGAGATCAAATGAAAGCGACCATGCACTTTCGAAATCGGAAAATCCTTCTGCTTCAATTGATCCTTCGGTCCTTCGATCACCCAGCCAATTAAACCTGGCAAAATCACAAAAAAAGCATTGATACTGCCATGAAACCAAATCATCTGATCAATGCTGATGTAGGTCACGCGCATAAGCATACCCGCTGAATAAAGAAGAGATAACACGATCGTCCCCATTAAAACAAAGCTAGAAAACACAACAAGACCTTTTGCGAAAGTTGACCGAAATGTTGTTTTCACACAAAGGATTCCATATATGTAGAGGGCAACCACATAAAGAATGACGCTAAACGTATCAAATAGACGGGAGAAGCTAATCCCAACAGCAATCATCACAGGCGACAGCAAAATCACCCAGCCCGCCGCTTTGTATAAAGCTGTCTCCTTTGTTCGCTGTCTCCCTAATAATCCATAAAAAAGCGGGATAAAAAAAGCCGAGTAATGAAAATGAATAGCGGTCAAAAGAACAATGATCGGCGAAAATGTCATCACCTGTATATCTGTTGTGTACAGCCAAAACCAAAGCCCGCCTAAAGCGATATACATCCATGCGCCGTCGATCATCAGCTCATGAAGCGGAAAGATTCCTCTTTTCAGCAAACGAGAAAAGCCAAATAACGCCAATAAGATTGTATATAAAAGCCATCCCGATGCAAACCAGGTGGAATGATAGATAAAAGCAGCGGTTGCACAAAGAGCGGCTAGTGGAAAGGCTTTCATTAAAAAGCCGATCAGCATCCCTGGCTTTTGTTTCTTCCCTTCTTTATCAAAAAAGTGTAAGGCAGCGGGAAGAAAAAATAGAATCGCCATGAGAACAAAAAATTCTGCTATCGGACCTGTCATCAAATGGGTGGCGATAAAAAAAGACATAAAGATCAGACTGGATGTCAAATGCCACTTATTCATTATGAGACACCCTTTCTGTAAAACGGCCTTTATATGTAAAAAGAGTACCAAACAGGCGATTTTTCACGTGGACATCAATGGTATATTCACCTGCATGCTCATCGTATCCTTCCGTTACATCTGACACACCATAAAGCCATGAAGGCAGAGGCCTTTCCCTGCCGAACATCAAAAACTTCTGCCGGCCGGATTGAATACGCAAGAAACCATGCTTTGTTACTGTAAAATGAAGCTCTGACACAAGAAGTCTAGGCTTTCCAAAGTAGTCTAGGACTGTATGACTCTTCTGATCAATGATCATATCTGCATCAAAGTGCCGCTCCTTCTTTGGGAAATAAAACGTTCGATACCAGTGCATCCCTTCCTCCCCCTTATTTGTCACAAAGGGCTCATTGACAATTAGGAAAGGAATATCTTTTCCTCTCTCAGGGAAAAAACAACGAAACAATGGACCAATTCTGAAGATCAATCGAATGAGTCTTGACCCGCCGCCTATTTCCTCCATGGTGCCTTCAGCAGAAAACCCGCGGTTGTATCTCTCTTTTAGTTTTGGATGCAGTTTATCGTAATCCTTTACTTGATGACGATGAACGACCATGTCTACCTCCCCTTTTTCGTTTGATGGAAAATACATCTACACAATCTTTTAAATTTATCATACCTGCAATCGACAAGATGAAAAATGCACTCATCACAAGCGGCTCATGAAGGGTCGTTTGCGGGGATAGGACCCCTATACAAAGCATGATCAGCAGAAAAATGCTTTGTAGAATGAAGAGATATTTCTTTGACAGCTTAGGAATCAGCCATGATACGCCTAAAAGCGCATAAAACAATCGAAATCCCATGCTATGATCAAAAGCAGAATGTGAAAAAGGGATGACCGCTTGGCATAGCCAGACGATGGCAAACAGCAAACAAATCCCGTAATGAGCAAGTGTTCTCTCTAGTAATAACCGAGGATGCGTACCCTTTTCAAGCCACGTCTTTAATGCGCCAAAACTAAAGGCCGTCATAACCCCTATCATCGGGCGAAAAAGAATCCGGTCTGCCCATGTCCACCCTTTTCCTTCTTTCGTTTCGTAATCAAATTGAGTTTGAAACACAATGTGATCGCTTGTTTTCATATACTTCCAGTAGCCGCTGCCTTCTTTGATAAAAGACAATGGGTGCGACGATTTAAATTTGAGCGAAGATGCCCGCTCATTCTGTTCATCCATTATTCTTGTTCGATACGCTCCTGCCCCTGTGACACTTAAACCAAACCCAAGATGCTTTTCATACAAAAAGGATTGGGGCTGTTCATTTTGGGATTCATTTAATGAAATGGTTGAAAAACGCAAATCCCACTGTTCATGAAGCTTTGGATTTTGCGTATATTCCCATACTTTCTCTATAGGTGCATGAATGGTTGTTTCCACATAAACAGGCTTTCTTTTCATCTGCCTCTACTCCTCTATGTGAATTATTTCACATAACAAGCATACCATGTTTCACAAAACTGTCAAATCTTTATTCGTTTTCTGTCAAAAAAATGGTTCAAGACGGACGCCTCTTTAAGATATCTATTCACTGCAAAAAAAAGACCTGTCAATGAGACAGATCTTCTTTTTGCAACACACCTGAGATATAAAGCCTGACCGCATAGCTCATACTGTCTTCAAGCTGTTCTTTTCGTTGAAATCCCTTTTTATTTGAAATATCACCGAAGCCGTGCAATAAGCTTCTTAGTCCTCTTACCACATGTGTCATCTCTTCTTCTTTTACACCAAAGCGGGACATGATGGATTGGACAAATTCAGCAAGGCGCTCTGCCTCGCTTCTTACTTTTTTCTCATCCATATGTAAAAAGGCAGCTTCATAGAGACCTGGATGTTCCCGGACAAATTCAACATACTGCCTGGCGAAGGCTAAAACAGCTTCTTCTTTATCCAACCCCTCTGTTACGTGTATGCCTTCTTCACAAAGCATGGACAGCCCTTTTACTGCGAGTGCCGCCTGAATCTCATGAAGACCGGATACGTGATTATAAAGGGAAGGCGGTCTGATGTTCAGCCTTTTAGACAATGTAGCAATGGTCAATGCAGAAAACCCCTCTTCATCAACAAATGCAGCTGCTGTATCCATAATTTTTTCTTGCGTGATACCCATTCTTGGAGACACGATTTACTGCTCCCCTTTCTTCAGCTGTTGCTGCCTTTTACGAACGGCAGCTTGCAGCTTTTCATGAGGTTTTATGATGAGATCGCCATGTCCTGTAGCAAGACAGGATAAGCGAAGTGCCAGTAATTTTTCGGCGCTATTGAGTGCGGTTTCTGCATCCCATGTAGCAAAGGCCGGGAACGGGAAGGTCCAGCGAAATTCACCCGTTACTGATAAGCCGCCTTTTGTTACAAGGGCATCCCCCGCAATCACAACTCCTGACCTTCCATCGTATAAGGAAATGCTGCCAGGTGTGTGCCCTGGTGTCGCAATGACTTTCAGCGGCCCAATCTCATCTCCTTCTTCGACAAGCACATCCGGTTTTGTGTGAATATTTCTCGAAAAACTGCCTTTGATTTTTTGCTGGGGTTCGCCAGGAAGCAAGGATAAGTCACCCTCAAATAGGCGGGCATCGCGTTTTGATAAATAGACGACTGCCTCTGGAAAAACTTTTTTCACTTCATCTAATGCGCCTATATGATCCATATGACTATGGGTGAGAATAATTTTGTGTATGGGTTTGTTCTTTTGACGGGCAAATTCGATGATCGGCTTTGATGCCATTTTTAAAGCAGCATCAATTAAGATGAGCCCATTCTCTTCCTCAAATACATAACAATTTACCGGAAATAATCGCGGCATCAATGTGAGCTGGTGCAGACGGTCAAAAGTTGTCAATCTCATCAAGTGTCCCCCTAAAACTAATGTTGTTAGTTTTATATTAACTAATACTATTAGTTTTAGCAACTATTTTTTCATCGACCGCAATATAAATATCGATTTGCGCTTCTTTTGGATCAATAGACCTTTCATCGTACCATTCAAAATCCCCTGTATATGTGCGAAAATAACGCTGATCCCAATTCCAAATCTGCTGCCATGTTTCAAGCACAACTTCTTCAATCGGCCCCTTTCTCGTTCGAAATCTTGCGTACGTGGACGAGGGAATCTCTTTTACATGTTCTAAGTGCTGATCCACAAAGTGTCCCGCTGTGAATAAATAAGAGCCATGCTCATCTTTTTCATAATCTGAATACAGCCCTATGACGGGCGCTTGTCCCCCGTGCAGCTGCTGCGCAAAAAATTGCTGCCAAAGAGGTGCAATCTTCCGCTCTTTTGTCAGCTCCATTTCGTTTGTTGTTCGAACAGACAACCCTTTCATCCATTGTTTCTCTAATGTCACGATATCGTACATACATTCTCATCTCCTTTTTTTCTATCATATAAAAAGAAACCTGACAACATTGTGTCAAGTTTCCATTCGTTTGAGAAATTGTTTCAACTGGAGATCAAACGCTTCTTTGACATGCTTCGGGGAAAGAATGTCGACATCTGGACCTAAATGGAATAGGAAACTATTTAACCAATCATCTTGAGGTACAGTGATGGTGGCAAGATAGCTTCCGTCTAAACATACGTTCAATTCGTTCTCATCCACCCATTCCTTCACTTTGCCCACTGATGCTTCCGTTAACCTGAGCGTGACAGAGCTGACCGATGGTTGTTCTTGCCAAGAGTCATTCCAAGGCTTCTCTTCGTTTTTGATTCTTTTCGGTTGGAAATATCCTGAAATGGTGACAAGACCCGTCATTCTGGTCAGCTTGAACAGACGAAAAGCTTTTTTCACACAACAAAACGCATACAAATACCAATGCCTTCCTTTTAAAACAAGCGTATAAGGCTCCACTTTGCGTGGAAGTGTTTCGCCTTTCGCATTGCGATAGGTGAACTGAATATATTGGTGCGCTGAGGCAGCTGTATGGATGAGCTGGAGCTTCTGCTCAGCCTGGCTGTCTTTTCCCCAGGAGCTTAAATCAATGAAGACATGATGCTGTTTTTCACTTTCACCCGTATGCGTGGGAATGAGCGATTTGATTTTTTTCAGTACATGCTCACTTTCTTTAAAGGAGTACGCACTCGTCATGCTTTCGAGGGCTGTTAAAATGACCTCGATGTCATCATCAGTAAATAATTTTTTCTCTAAACGATAGTCCTCAACAAGTGAAATGCCTCCACCTGCTCCTTGGGTTGTCACAATAGGGATTCCCGCTTGGTTGATGGTATCAATATCACGATAAATGGTCCTCACGCTCACTTCGTGGAGTTCAGCAAGATCTTTCGCCTGTACCTGCTTCTTGCTAATGAGCAGCATCACAATAGATAAAATGCGGTCGATTTTCATGACTTTTCCTCTTTTTCATAAATGTAGGTTTTGTTTTGATAAAAAAAGAAAGAATGGTAAAGATAAGTAACAGCCAGCATTCGTTTACATCCCTGCACGTGCAGGAGGAGGTTGCATCATGACACATAACGTGTGGCAGTTGTTCATGATTGGGAGCATTATGTTGATCTGCATCATGATTCGAATGAATCGAATGAGACGCTATCAGCTTGTACGCCCCATCAGTCTTTTGATGAGAATGTATATCTTTGGTCTCTCTGCCCTTATTCTCCTATCAGAAGGATGGCAAAATCACAGTATCTTCATCTATGCCGCTATTGGCATGCTTTTTGGAAGCAGCCTGGCTATTCATGCCTATCAGACGATTCGAATGAAAGAAGAAAATGGCCGGCTGTATATGAAAACGAGTAAATGGATTGAAAGCTTCATTTTATGTTTGTTTTTATCCAGGCTTAGTTTTAAGCTGGTTGAGCTGACAAACCATTCGATGACCAAGATCAGTGTCGTTGAACTATATCAGCATATCGTGAGCGATGATGCGATGACCATGCTCAGCTTTTTTCTTTTAGCTGCTTACTATGTTGTTTTTTCTTATCACATGATGAAAGCAAGTAAACGATCGACACATATGCATCATGCATAAAAACCTTCCTATAGGCGTAGGAAGGTTTTTTATCAATCGTGCTGTGCATGGTGAATCATCTGTTCAAGCACTTCCATCACATGCTGATCTTCAGGGCTGTAAAAAATCGAGGTCCCTGCTCGTCTAGATTTCACGAGACGAAGGTTTTTTAAAAAGCGCAGCTGATGAGAAACGGTTGATTGCATGAGATTCAGTGTTTCTGCTATATCATTTACCGAGTGTTCACCTTGAGACAGCAGGTGCAGAATTCGAATACGAGTCGGATCAGATAAAGCTTTAAAGGTTTGGGAGACAAGAAATAGACTTTCTTCATCCAGCTCCATCCGTTCCTGTTCTTGATTTGTATTCAGTTCTTCCTTCATTTTGCTTCACCTTTCTTGTCCGTCAAATCACGACTTATTCTCTGTATCATCATATACCAAAACGTCCGGCATGCAAAGCGGGCACACTTTAGAAAAAAGATTTACTCAAATAGCATTGACACTTGGTAGCATTCTTTTTAAAATGAGCATTATTTATTCATTTTTTTAGAGGAGCTGATAGGCAAATTGACTGAAGAGCCAAGACTAAAACGCAGCCTGACTGTCTTTCCACTTGTTGTGATCGGGCTTGCTTATATGGATCCACTTGTCGTATTTGATTCATACGGCATTGTTGCTCAGCTGACGAAAGGACACGTCGCTGCAGCTTATATATTTACGTTACTTGCATTACTATTGACAGCGCTTAGCTATGGGAATATGGTGAAGGCTTTTCCAAAAGCAGGATCTGCTTATACATATGCGCAAAAAAGTATTCATCCTCATGTCGGCTTCCTTGTGGGCTGGACACTTTTACTGGATTATTTATTTTTGCCTATGGTGAATTTTGCGATCGGAAGTGCTTATTTAACCGCAGCCTTTCCTGATGTACCTCATTACATTTGGATCATCATACTTGCTATCGCCATAACGACTGTCAATGTAATCGGTATTCGGCTTACAGCCAACATCACGGCACTATTTGTGACCTTCCAGGTCATTGTCGCCGTCACTTTTGTTGGGTTTGTTATTTATGGGCTCACACAAAACGCTGGAAGTGGAGAATTATTGTCCGCCCGGCCTTTTTATTCAGCGAGCTTAGAACCAGCGCTTATTTTTTCAGGAGCGACCATTTTATGTTTTTCGTTTCTAGGATTTGATGCAATTTCGACCATGTCTGAGGAAACCATTAAGCCAAAAAAGATGATCCCACTTGCCATCTTCTTAACCGTCGCCATTGGAGGCGTACTGTTTACCTTGACGTCTTATTTTTTGCAGCAGGTATTTCCAAATTTTCAACAGTTCAAGCATCCCGATGCTGCCTCACTTGAAATTGCGGAATTTGTGGGGGGCGCATTTCTCCACTCGTTCTTTTTAGCTGGCACAATGGTCGCTGTCATCTCTTCTTCCTTATCGTCACATGCAAGTGCAGCAAGGCTGTTATATGCAATGGGTAGAGATGAGTCGTTACCGAAGCGTTTCTTCGGATATATTCATCCGAGATTAAAAACTCCTGTTTTTAATATTTTATTAATTGGTGCTTTCTCCTTAACCGCAGTCGTTGGCGAACTTGAAGTCATTTATTCCTTTATCAGCTTCGGCGCGTTGATTGGATTCACTTTTGTGAACTTGTCTGTTTTTGCGTACTATTTCGTCAGACAAAAACAAAGAGGTGTACTCAATACATTGAGATACGCATTGATCCCTCTGTGCGGGACGGCCTTTTGTATTTGGCTGTTAACGAGCATCAGTACAAATGCATTAATCATTGGTATGCTTTGGCTGATTATCGGTTTTGTTTATTTCTGCTACAGACTGAAAACAAGACCCGAATTTACATTTGGGTATGATTGATTATAAGGTTTTCACTTGGTATCCTGTGCAGGATATGGCATAATAAAAAGGCTGTACTTCCCTTTTAAAAGCGGGGCAAAACAGGGGTGAACTGACCTTGAAAAAGAAAAAAACAGGATGTTTTGCCATTTCAGGCTGCTTCACGATTTTTCTGTTTGTTTTCGTATTAGCAGCCATTGTCATGTCCTTTAATCAAAAGGAATTAAAAAAGCTGCCGATTGATACGGAATCAATTGTTTTGTCGAGATTGGATGATTACAAGCCGCTTGTAGAAACAGAGCTAAGAGATCAAGATTTAGATCAATATACCGCGTTAATCCTCGGTATGATGTATCAAGAATCAAAAGGTAGAGGCGGAGATCCAATGCAGTCCTCTGAATCTCTTGGTTTGAAACGAAATGAAATCAATGACCCTCAGAAAAGCATTAGACAAGGAGTCCATCATTTTTCTACTATGTACAAGCATGGGAAGAAAAAAGGCGTTGATTTGGAAACCATTATTCAAAGCTATAATATGGGAATCGGCTATATTGATTTTGTTGCAAAAAACGGGGGAAAACATTCCGAGAAATTGGCAAAGCAATACTCCAAAAAGCAAGTGAAACAAAACCCCGAAGTCTATACGTGCGGAGGCAACAAAGATAACTTCCGCTATCCGTATTGCTACGGTGATTTCACTTATGCTGAAAAAGTAAAAGAAAAAACGAAAACAGTTGAAGAAAAGATGAAATTGGCTTCATCATCCACACCATCATCGTAAAAAAAGCACTTCCGTTTAGGAAGTGCTTTTCATTTTATGGCTGTTCTTTCCCGATTTCCGGCAGGATCGTTTTCGCTAAATGCTGATCCATTTCCTCATATTCATCATATTGAATCGTTTCATACAGCTCTTTTCTCGTTTGCATGTCCTTCAGCATTCCTTGCTGCGTCCCCTTCTCCATGATTTCTGTAAATAAACGCTCATACGCTTTTGCAGCGACTCTAAGTGATGACACAGGGTATATGACCATCTGAAATCCAAACATCGAAAATTCGTCTGCATGATAATAAGGTGTCTTACCAAACTCCGTCATATTTGCAAGAAGAGGTCCTTTTATGCTGCTTGACGCATGCGTGAAGTCTTCAGCTGTAATGAGCGCCTCAGGAAAAATAGCATCAGCTCCTGCTTCGAGATAAAGATTGCCTCTGCGGATGACATCCTCCATCCCGTTTACAGACTTTGCATCGGTTCTTGCAATCACCAAAAGCGTTGGTGCCGCTTGTTTGATGGCTTTGATTTTCGCGATCATCTCTTCTACTGGAACGAGCGACTTTCCGTTTAAATGTCCGCATTTTTTTGGCATTTGCTGATCTTCAATTTGAACAGCTGCCACCTTGCTCTCTACCATTTCTTTGGCCGCCCTTGCAGCATTCAATACGCCGCCATAGCCAGTATCCATATCTACCAAAAGCGGCAGCTGAGAAGCTCGAGTGATTTCCTTCGCTTTTTCAGCCATTTCCGTTGAATGGATCATGCCGAGATCAGGCAGTCCTTTGCTGGCACAAAAAGCGGCGCCAGATAAATAGAGCCCTTGGAAGCCCATTTTTTTTGCATAAAGCGCAGACATTCCATCGTGAACGCCTGGGATTTGAAATAAAGATGATTTGTGCATTTGTTCTTTAAAGGCTGCGGCTAAATCTGCTTGACTTGATTCATCATTCACGATCCACACACTAGTTCCCCCTTATATGACGAATAGGTCCATAAATGATGGTACGGTTGTTGTTTTTAATTGATTTGGATTTTGACAGAGTGACACAATTTGATCCACTTGTTTTTGTGGAAATCTCGTCTTCAAATGATAGAGCCATTTCTTTTCAAGCAGCGGAATGCCTTCCTGCCTTCTTCTGCGATGACCAAGTGGATATTCAATTTCGATTCGGTCTGTCATCGTCCCGTCTTTAAAGAAGATCTGCACACAGTTTGCTATTGATCTCTTTTTCGGATTTAAATAATCTGCTGTATAACGTTTATCTTCTTTGACAACCATTTGATCCCGGAGACGATCAATGGCCGGATTTCGCGCCGTTTCTTCTTCATAATGGTCAGCTGTCAGCTCACCATAGATCAATCCAATCGCGGTAATATACTGCAAGCAATGATCGCGGTCTGCTGGGTTATACAGTGGCCCCTTCTTATCAATAATCCGAATCGCTGATTCATGTGTTGTAATCTCTACCCGGTCTATTTCATCTAATCGATCTTTTACAGCGTCATGCAGCATCATAGCGGCCTCTGCAGCCGTCTGGGCATGAAATTCAGCAGGATAAGCAATTTTGAAAAGCACATTTTCTATGACGTATGATCCTAGCGGCTGAGCGAGTGTGAGAGATTTTCCTTGCATAAGAACATCTTCAAAGCCCCACTTCTCAGCACTGAGCGGCGTTTGATAGCCCATTTCCCCTTTTAGTGTCATCATTGCCAGTCTTACCCCGCGGCTTGTTGCATCACCCGCTGCCCACGATTTCCTTGATCCTGTGTTTGGGGCGTGGCGATACGTCCTAAGCGGAGAATTATCAACAAACGCTTGCGATAAAACATCCTGCACGTCTTCCTTTGTTCCGCCAAGCAATGCACACACAACAGCACTTGTTGCCACTTTGACAAATAACACATGATCCAAGCCATTTCGGTTCAGACAATTTTCTAAAGCGAGCACACCTTGAATTTCATGTGCCTTGACGATCGCATGCAGTACGTCATTCATCGAAAGCGGCTCTTCACCGTTTGCAAGCCGCGTTCTGCTGATATAATCACTTACAGCTAATATTCCGCCTAAGTTATCTGACGGATGTCCCCACTCCTCTGCAAGCCACGTGTCATTATAATCTAACCAGCGAATCATACAGCCTATATCAAAAGCCGCTTGAACAGGATCTAGCACAAACGAAGTGCCTGGAACTCTTGCTCCGTTAGGCACAACGGTACCAGGTACGATGGGGCCAAGATGCTTCGTACATTCCGGAAAATTGAGCGCCAGCATTCCGCAGCCGAGTGTGTCTATCAGTACATACCGCGCTGTTTCAATGGCTTCTTTGCTCGTAATTTCCCCGTCTACTGCATAGGCTGCGATTTCTTCTAATAGCTGATCCGTTTGATTGGCGACTGCTGTTTTATTCATGTTCATTCCCCCGTTTTTCTATCATCATCTGAGACTTTTAATCCTCTTGGTCCTAAATACCGGACTCTCGGTCTAAAAATGCGATTATGCAAATGCTGTTCAATAACATGGGCTGCTAATCCACTGGCTCTAGCAGCAAAGAAAATCGGTGTATAAAGTGAAATTGGAATCCCGAGCACGTAATAAATAGGTGCGGCGTAATAATCAAGATTCGGATAGAGGTTTTTCTTCTCTTTCATGTATGCCTCGCCTGCTGCACACATGTCATAAAGCGTTGTATCTCCCTTTGATTCCGTAAGCGTTTTCAATGATCGTTTTAAAAGAGCGGCTCTTGGGTCCATTTTTCTCATGTATACCCTATGGCCAAAGCCCATCATTTTTTCTTTTGCGGCTAATTTTCGTTCAATCAGCGCAAGGAATCCTTCCGTTGTTTTTCCTTCGAGAAGCATGTGCATGACAGCTTCATTCGCTCCCCCGTGCAAGTCACCTTTTAATGAAGAAATCGCTCCAGTAAAAGCACCATACATGTCAGAATGTGTGGATGCGATGACTCTAGCGGCAAACGTTGAATTAGGCAGTTCATGTTCACTATATAATGTGAGTGTTTGGTCAAAAGCGGTGATTTCGTCTTGTGTTGGAGTACGTCCTGTGAGCATGGCTAAAAAGGTTTCAGTGTAGGATTTGGTCTGATCTGGAGAAATAGCGGCGTCTTTTGTGAGAATATGATAGCTTCCAGCAACAATGGCCGGCAGCTGGCCGAGTAATCGAACAGCACGCCTTTGCTGGCACGCTTCTGATCGATCATGTAATGCATCATCGTACCCACTAAGAGCAGATATGCACGTTCTCATGGCATCCATAGGATGAGTGGTTTTTGGCAGCTTTGTTAAAATGGTTTGAATGGTTGGATGTAAGTTGGTTTGTGAGGAAATGTCTTGCTGAAATTGGTGATATTCCATGGTATCTGGTAATCTTCCATAAATAAGCAGATAGGCTGTTTCTAAATAGGTCTTTTTTTGTGCCAACTCGATGAGGTCATACCCGCGAATTACAATTTCTTCTTGCTGCACATCTAAGTATGAGATAGACGTTTCGCTTGCCACAATGTCTTCAAGCCCCGGTTTATACTGCAGTTGTTCAGTCATCATATAACCCCCGTTTCGTTCAATTGTTGTTCTCCAAACGAGCAAACGGCCAGAAATGATGTGAGTCTATAGATGGGAAGATACCGTGCAAGTCGGATACCCAATTCCCATTTTATCCAAAGCACTGCCTCTTGTAAATAAAAGAACGTATGTCCAGTTGGGCATACGTTAGCTGTAGTATGGAGAAATCATCATATACACAATGACGCCAGTGAGACTGACATAAAGCCATAGCGGCATTGTCCAGCGGGCAATTTTACGGTGACGCTCGACTTGCATCTGTGCGCCTCTAAAAAGAGTAATTAGGGCAAGCGGTACAATTACAGCTGATAAGACGATATGTGTGATTAAAATAAAGAAGTAAATTGGACGGATGATCCCTTCTCCTCCGAAATGGGTATCAGCTGCCATTGAATGATATGTCACATACGAAATTAAAAAGACAAGTGTCGTTGAAAATGCAGCAAAGATAAATCGTCTATGCGCTTTAATGTTCTTTTGTTTAATCATGATGAGTGCTGAAAGTAAAAAGATAAACGTAAAGCTGTTCATCACGGCATTAAGTAACGGCAAAAATGTAATATCCAGATGACTAAATTTATCTGATTTTGGCATTAAAAATAATAAAGCGATTAATCCGTTTATGGCAATTGTTAAAATGATCACAATACCAGTGAAATTTTTCGGTTTTTGATTCTGTTCGTTCATGTTTGAAAACCTCTCTTTATTAGTTCCGACTAAGAGTATGTTATTTAACTTTCTCTATAAAGTCAATGAATTCGCTGTCTTCGTCGAATTTTAGACAAACTTAAGGGTTGCAGGCGTTCTAACGGCTTGAAAGATCCATCCACTTCCTTTAGAATTGGAATTTATGTGATTTTTATCATTTCTGATATGAAAGGAGTAATGGACTTGTCAATCTTACAGGAAACAGCCAAAGATGTGAAGACGTTAGAGCAAGAATTACAGCAATTGCAGTTCCAAATGTATCGAATGCAAGAAAATATGAAAGATATTTCGAAAAAAGCAAAAATCATTGGCATCAATCAAGCGAAAGAAGATGAGTGGATGATCGTCTCTGCCATTGAAAGTGCAGATACATGTAAAATTATGTTGAGCGATTGTGAAAAAGCTTTTCGCGGACAATCTGATTTTTCCTTAATTGCGGAATATCCTGAAGAAGGAAAGATTCATATTGCCGATATTAAAGGCCCGCCAGATAATGGGTACGGCTCCATCTGTATGAAGCATTTAAAAGAAATCGCAAGAGAGCAGAACATACCAGTGATTACTGGCGACCTCGTCAAAAGGGACTGGAATCACGTGGATCGCTTGATTCATTTTTATGAAAAGCATCAATTTGATGTTCAAATCAATTGGAAAGAACAAAGCGGAGAAATTTATTGGGTGGACAGCTAACGACAAAAACCAGCGTGTATCATAAGATATGCGCTGCTTTTTGTCGAAAATGCAAACTTTTCAGAAAAATATGTGTATTTTTGACCAAAAAAAGGGTATAATAAAAGCATCAGGCCGCCACCTGATGCTTTCTTCCAAAAAAACAATTGTTTACTAGTTAAGTACTTTTACTTTGACTGATTTTACGCCCCAATTTTGCGCTTGGGATTTGCTTGGTACATGTACATCAATTTTGTTACCTTTAATTGCGCCGCCAGTATCTGCTGCGATGGCTTCACCGTAGCCTTCAACATAAACCTTACTTCCTAATGGAATGACACTAGGATCTACTGCAATAACTTTTGCGTTTGGGTTTTTGTTTAAGTTTACCCCTGTTGCAGTGATACCTGAGATGCCACCATCATTTGCTGTATAAGCCGTAGCCGTAACAGTCATTTCTTTTTGTACACTCTGACTAGCAGAAGATGATTCTGCTTTAGCTGTTTCCTTTTTAGGAGCAGCTTTTTTCGTTGTTTGCTCTTTTTGGACAGGTTCCTGTTTTTGAACAGGTTCTGAGCTTACCGGAGCCGAGCTTTGGCCAGCAACACTTAGTGTTGAACCAACCATGATTATATCTGAGTTTAAGTTATTCCAAGACTTAATATCGCTAATTGACACATTGAATTTTTGAGCGATTTTCCAGAGGCTGTCCCCCTTCTGGACTTTATACTGCTCCTGAGTTTTCTCTTTTGAAGAGATTGTCAATTTATCACCTACATAGATCATATCAGTAGATAAATTGTTCCAACCCTTTAGGTCTTTTAGAGACACATCATTTTTTTGAGAGATTCCCCAAAGTGTATCACCTTTCTGTACAGTGATTTCCTTTGCAGAAGCTTGCTGCGCTCCAAATGCTGTTGTTGAGATTGCTGCAACAGCAACCAAGGACATAATAGTCTTCTTCATAAAGTAAATCCTCCCTTGTTAGCTTTTTATGGCGGCTAACGAGTGCTATCGTAACATATGTAAATGTCATTTCAATAACAAAACGATATGTTTTAGATTACAGTTCCTTTACATGAAACATCTCTCTCCATTGGTAAATCAGACCACAAAACGGCTTGATTCCCCGCCATATCAAGGTTTTAAAAGGATCGAAAACGACCTGATGAAAACGTGTCCAAGTGCAGCGAAAAAAAATTTATTTTTCTTCTTTAAACACTTTATTTTTTCTCTTTTTCTATAAATAAACGAATTTCTTCTAAAAAAACATCTCCGTATTTCTCTCTTTTTTGAGCGCCAATCCCCTTAATTTGGAGTAATTCATCATCTGTTTGAGGCTCTACAGCTGACATTTCCTTCAATGTTTGATCAGAAAATACAACAAATGGCGGGACGCCTTGCTCTCTAGCTAGCTTCATTCTCAGCGATCTCAATCGCTCAAATAATGCATCATTTTCTTGAATGGCCTCTGCTTTGATCGCCTGCTTTTTATACACTGTCTCTTGTCCAACTAACACTTTCTTCCCTTTATGGGTCACCTTAAGTGTTGGGTAAGCACCTTCAGACATGTGCAAATACTCTTCTGTAATTAAAAATTCAATGAAGTCACTGATTTGCTGAGCCGAATGTTGTTTCATTAAAGCATATGTAGGGAGACGGTCGAAACCTAGCTCAAGCACTTTTTTGTTTTTAGAGCCTGCCAGTACTTGGGCGATCATCATTTTACCGAATCGCTCATTCATCCTCACTGTACAAGATAACACCATCTGTGCTTCTCTTGTGACCTCTTCACGCTCTCTTTCATCAAGGCAGTTGCTGCATTTACCGCAAGGCGAACTAGCTGTTTGATCAAAATAGTCCATCACAAATTGCTGCAGACATTGCTCAGTATGACAGTAATCCACCATTTGCCTTAATTTAAGCAGCTCATGTTGGTAGCGCGTCTCATCTTCTATTGACTGCTCAATGAGAAAGCGCTGCACTCTTACGCCTTGTGGTGAAAACAGTAAAATGCATTCACTTTCAAGCCCGTCTCTGCCGGCACGCCCAGCTTCTTGATAGTAGCTTTCAATATCCCTTGGAATTTGATGATGGATCACAAAACGTACATTCGACTTATTGATTCCCATGCCAAATGCTGATGTAGCGACCATAACCTGGATGTCATCATTTAAAAACAGGTTTTGCTGCTCTTCTCTCGTATGGTCATCCAAACCGCCATGATAAACGCCAGCTTTGATCTTTTGTTTTTTTAGTCGATTATAAATGTTATCCGCTTCTTTACGAGTTGCTGTATAAATAATGCCAGACTCAAGACTGTTTTTCTTCATATATTGTGTGATAAAACGGTCACTATTTTCCCCTTTGATCACTTGAAAGGACAAATTTTCTCTAGCAAACCCAGTAAAGATGGTTTCTTCTCCGTTCATGCCAAGCTGTTCACATATATCTTGGTGGACCTTTTTCGTCGCTGTAGCTGTTAATGCGACAATCACCGGTCTTTTTGACAGCTTGTTCAAGCATTCTTGAATGAAGCGATAACTTGGCCTAAAATCATGCCCCCACTCAGATATACAGTGCGCTTCATCAATCGCGATTAAAGGGATCGTTAACCGATCCAGCAGCTGAAAAAAACGTTCATTTTGTAAGCGTTCAGGTGTGATATAAAGCAGCTCATATTCCCCATTTTCGCATTTTTTCAGCCTTTCATTCATTTCAGCTGCGGAAAGTGTGCTGTTTAAAAAGGAAGAACGTATTCCCATCTCATTTAACGCATCGACCTGATCCTTCATTAAAGAAATAAGCGGAGATACAACGATCGTTGTACCTTCCATCATGAGGGCAGGGATCTGATAGCAAACTGACTTCCCTCCGCCTGTCGGCATAATGCAGACAGTATCCTTTTGTTTATTTACAATCGCTTCAATGGCTTGTTTCTGTCCTTTTCTAAAGACATCAAAGCCATAGTATTGTTTCAGGAGTGCTTCTGCTTGTTCTAACATCCAATTCCCTCTCCGTCATTAGTTTTGTCCATTTTAACATATATTCTTGCCTCTACAGGCGATCTGTTCAATTTCGCATTTTCAGAAAATAAAAAGCCATTTTCCGAAATGGAAAATGGCTTGAATCATCCTAGGAAAAGCTGCGGATGCCGTAATCTAAGTAAGAAAGTTTTAAACCACCACTCCTCAAAGTGGGTGTTTGCAGAAACGTTCCTGTCTTCCTCTCTAAGGAGGCATGACATTCCGGCTTCAATATAAAACTCCCTATTACAGCTTAAAGGTTAAAACTTAATTAACATTACGCGCATCGCAGCCTTTAAACTATATTACACGAAAGTTTATTAAATTTCAAGAGATCTTTTTTCTAAGAAATACTTATGTATACAAGATATTTGTCCTTGCACACATAAGAAAACATTATTCTGAAAAAATATAACTTCAACTTATTATCTTATTTTTCTTCGTCTATGTCAACATCCTGCTCTTCCTCTAATCGTTCATACGTATCTGAATGCATCTGATCCATTGTTTCTCTATTTGTTAAATCACGCATTTGATCAGAGAAATTACGGTCAAACTCGTTTGGGTCTTGAGTGGTTTCTTCGTTTTTCTTCACATCGATTGAATAACGTGTATAGGGGACTGCTTTTAAACGTTCATATGGAATGTCTTTCCCTGTTTTCTCACATATCCCATATGATCCGTCTTCCATTCGTTTCAGTGCTGCATCAATTTCATCTTCAAGCTGGCCATCAACTTCATCCAGCGTTTGTTCTGTCATGCGGTCTAAATAGATGCTCCCATGATCAGCGATATGGTTCCCAACACCATTTGAAATCTCGCTGGATTCACTTAGCATAGATTCTTCTTTCTTTTTTGATCCTTTTACATCTCCCTTTAATTGATTCAACCTTTCGTATAAATCAGCTTTTTGTTCTTTCGTTAAGCCCACGGTCAATCACTCCTTTCTCATTACCTTCCCGCTGCAAGGGAATTGAAAACATCAAAAAAGCCGCCGCCTTTTTGGCAGCAGCTTTCTTCTCTTACATGGTGCGAAGTGCTTCTTCTACTGGTTTATCCCCTTTAATCAAGTCAAAGGATTTATTTTTCACATTGGATTCTGTTAAGCTTTCCACAAGTACAGCGGCTACGTCCTCTCTTGAAATCTCAATGTTCTGATTATCGGGAATATGCTCCGCAGCTTCAATCTTTCCTGTCTTTTCCTCATGCAGCAAGGCACCTGGGCGGACGATGGTATAGGAAAGCCCAGACTGTTTTAAGTGTTCATCTGCTTTTCTTTTCGCCTCATAATAAATTTCCATACTTCCTTGCCCTTTTCCCTGGTTTGGGTCATCGGCATTATAGGAACTCAGCATAACAAAATGCTGAATGTTTTCTTTTTTCGCTGTGTCGACAAGGCGTTTTGCACCTTCTTGATCCACTGCAATCGTCTTATCTGCACCTGTTTTTGAGCCTGAACCAGCTGCAAAGATGACAGCATCTGCTTGTTTCACAGCATCTGTCACATCCTTTTCAAGATCACCGATGACAGGCGCTGCACCAAGTTCCTTTAGCGCATCCGCTTGTTTTTCATCTCGAATGAGAGCAAGCGGCTCATGTCCTTTTTCTTTTAAATAACGAATGACGAGCCTGCCTGTATGTCCATTTGCTCCAGCAACTAATACTTTCATTGTTCATTCTCCTTTCTGTATCTGTTTCATCTTTATCCTTTTTTGCTATCATTCAAACACCTAAACAAAAAAAGCCCTTCCCAGAAAATATGGGTAAGAGCTCAGGCAATGTGCGATCTATTAAAATAAGTAGAATGAGAAAAGTGCATGATCTATGTAATCGCAAGGTTGATCAGCAAAGATGTTTTGTCAAAATGGCTTGCACATCACTCAAATCCGTCTCTTTCGAAAAATCGAGTTCAAATACTTTTGAGCTTGTGACAAGCAGCATACCTGTGTCCTGATCAAACACGCCAGCTTCTTGAATGGCAAAACTTTCAATTGATCGATACGGCAAGGAGACCCTGACTTTCTTCTTAGAAAATACGCGGTTATCGCCAAAGATCAGTCGTTTATTGGTGAAACAAATTTGGTCGTGACGCAGTCTGTAAACAGCCTCAATTCTTTCCCCTTCAATTAGTAAGGATTCGAATTTCTTATCATTTTGTTTACTGACAGAAAAAATACCCACGTAAACCCCCTCTTCCTCCATCAAATTCCTTTATGAAAAAACGGACGCACGCTCTGTGGGTACGTTTTATTCTCACTTATAGAATACGCTATAAATGGTCGTTATTCCATTACGAATAGATTAAATTTCATTTAACTTTTTCTTTTTGATTCGATGCTCTTTCCTCTACTTATTTAGACAGTTAAAGCAGGAAAAAAGTTTCAGTTCTTTTTGAGAAAAATTGCTGTATGTTACCAATAAAAAAACAGTGATTTTTTCAAATCACTGTCAGCGTGTAGACAAACCCTCGCATTCTTTGTCAGTCCTGCGCGCCGGTGCTCACGAATGTCAAATTCGCTCAGCTCCGGTACTCGTCCTTCCTAGACCGCAAAGGTTTTCATGTCACGCTGAAAAAGAAGACAAAGTGCTAAAATAAAGATCATTTTAGCACTTTGTCAACAATCTGGACTATTCGTCTTTTGGTGTATCAATGGTTCCCTCGGCATATACATCGGAAATCTGCTCAAGCGTAATCGCCATATCAGCATCTTCGTGATCATGCCAAGCATTTTGATTATTCTGCTCGTCTGTTTGCTTCTTTTTCATCATCATCACCCTTTACTGTTTTTCTTAGTATGAGTGATGATCACTAAAATCATTCAGCAGAAATGTCTTCGAAATACTCTTTATAATACCCGCCTACTTTACCTGTATTATCAACGACAAACAGGAATTCTTCTGTCTCATTTTTCACTTCATATGTGCTTCCAACCGTTAGTGCACGATCGACCATATATTTTTTCGCATTCGTATGTATACATTTTACTTGCTTTAACGTTTGAGCCGTTTGCCAGTATTGATGGATCATGATTTAAAAACTCCTTTTTTCATCTATATATTTATTGTAGCCAATTTTTCATGAAATGCAATGAGTGTTATGGATTGCTTTCAAACATGTCGTGTAATATGATGAATGTATACGTTTACATACGTGTGCGTATACTGGTTCCTTTGCTTCAGATCCGCTTTTCCACCTAGAACTCGCAGAACAATCCATATCTTTAAGGAGGTTTGTTTATTTATGAGCTCTACAACACTTCAAATTAGTTCAAAACTCGAATCTTTTCTCCAAGGGACGAAAAAACTCTACATTAATGGTCAGTTTGTCACAAGTCACGATAACAAAACCTTTTCGACCCCTAACCCAGCCACAGGTGAAACCCTTATTGATGTATATGAAGCAGGTGCAAAAGACATTGATGAAGCAGTAAAGGCTGCCAAAAAAGCCTTTCAAGGCCCATGGCGCTCAATATCTGCCGCTGAACGCGCCCGCTTCATGTTCAAGCTTGCCGATCTAATGGAAGAAAACCAAGAAGAGCTCGCACAGCTTGAAACATTAGATAACGGAAAACCAATTAATGAAACAACAAATGCAGATATCCCTCTCGCCATTGAGCATATGCGCTATTATGCGGGCTGGACGACCAAAATAAGCGGACAAACCATTCCTGTCAGTCAAGGGTACTTTAATTATACCCGTCATGAGCCTGTTGGCGTTGTAGGACAAATCATTCCTTGGAACTTCCCGCTGCTCATGGCCATGTGGAAAATGGGTGCTGCACTTGCAACTGGCTGCACCATCGTTTTAAAACCAGCAGAACAAACACCCCTCTCTGCTCTTTATTTAGCTGAATTAGTGGATAAAGCCGGCTTCCCAGAAGGTGTGATTAACATCGTTCCTGGATTTGGTGAAACAGCTGGGAACGCATTAACCGATCACCCTGATGTAAACAAGCTTGCCTTCACGGGGTCAACAAGTGTTGGGAAACTCATTATGGAGAAAGCAGCCAAATCCATTAAGAGGGTCACATTAGAACTTGGCGGAAAATCACCTAATATTATTTTGCCAGATGCCGATTTAAAGAAAGCCATTCCAGGTGCTCTAAATGGTGTCATGTTTAACCAAGGCCAGGTGTGCTCTGCAGGTTCTAGGGTCTTTGTTCACCGGAGCCAATATGATGAGGTTGTCGATCAAATGGCCAAATATGCGACATCACTCAAGCAAGGCGCCGGTCTTCATCAAGATACGCAAATCGGACCTCTTGTAAGTAAAGAACAGCACGAGCGCGTGTTAGGCTATATTGAAAAAGGTAAATCTGAAGGTGCAACAGCCGTTGTCGGTGGCGATTGCCCTTATGAGGCTGGCTATTTTGTCTCCCCTACTGTTTTTAAAGATGTAGAAGATGACATGACCATCGCAAAAGAAGAAATCTTCGGCCCTGTCTTATCTGCCATTCCATACGATTCCATTGATGAAGTGGTCGAAAGAGCCAACCAGTCTGATTATGGATTAGCCGCAGGACTTTGGACAGAAAACTTAAAGCATGCCCATGATATTGCTGCACGTCTTGAAGCAGGCACGATTTGGGTCAACTGCTATAATGTCTTTGATGCTGCATCCCCATTTGGAGGATACAAGCAATCAGGTCTTGGCAGAGAAATGGGATCATACGCCCTTAACAACTATACAGAGGTCAAAAGTGTGTGGATTAATCTCCAAGACTAATGACGCCTATAAAGCCGGTGACCATGTCATCGGCTTTTTTGTGATTGCATGTGACAGGCAGGCTCCTGAATATAGTAATAAAGGAAAGGAGCAAGGCCGAATATGCAAGATTTCAAAACGAAAGTAAACGAATTTATTGATGAATTGCACATGCAAATGCAGCGCAGACAACGAGAAGATGGCGCTTTTGTCTTCTGCTTTGAAGGCCCAATGATGACAAATGCTTTTTTGATTATGCTGTTAAAGGCTGTCGGCGATTCGGACCAGGCCTTGGTTCATCAATTGGCAGAAGCGATTCGCGAAAAGCAAAATGAGGATGGTTCTTTTTCTTTGTATCATGATCAATCGGGACATGTAACAGCGACTGTGCAAGGCTATTGTGGAATGCTTGTTTCAGGCAGGTTTCAACAAGATGAGCCGCATATGGAAAAAGCAGCACACTTTATTCGATCAAAAGGCGGATTAAAAGACGTTCATTTTATGACAAAGTGGATGCTTGCCGTCAATGGCATGCACCCTTGGCCATACTTCTATGCGCCACTTTCATTTTTACTCATCCCTACATACTTTCCGCTGCACTTCTATCATCTTAGTGCATATGCAAGAATTCATTTTGTCCCAATGATGATTGCACTCAACAAACGATATACCTCTCATGAACAGTTTCCAAGCTTAGCACATCTTGATGCGAACATGTCTAAAAATCCTTTTGACTGGTTTATGGCAAGAGAAGAACGTTCCACTCACCACTTTCTAGCGTACATGAGGTCGTATACAGCACTCGACAGCCGCCTCGACTTTTTCGGGTATGAGGCAGCGAAGCGATATATTTTTGACCGACTTGAAAAAGATGGTACGCTGTACAGCTATTTAAGTGCCAGTATTTTTATGGTCTATGCACTCATGAGTCTTGGATACTCTCCTGGCCATCGTCTCATTTTAAAAGCAGTTAAAGGGATCAAAAAGCTAGTCACTGACTGTGGGGGCAGGAAATATGCTGAGAATTCTACATCCACAGTTTGGGATACAGCGCTTGTCAGTTATGCTTCTCAGCGAGCAGGCAGAACTCAAGAAGATCCAGTTATCGAAAAGTCTTTTACGTACTTATTGAACCGGCAGCAAATGAAGAAAGCAGATTGGGCGATTCATAACCGGCATGCGGCTCCGGGAGGCTTTGGTTTTTCAGATTTGAACACAAATAATCCTGATTGTGATGATACGCAAATTGTGTTAAAAGCCATTCCTCACACCTACGCACCCGTTCAGTGGAAACGAGGGTTTGATTGGCTTCTTTCCATGCAAAACCGTGATGGCGGCTTTTCTGCTTTTGAAAAAAATCAAGATCACTTCTTGCTTCGTCATCTCCCGCTCGAATCTGCTGAGGATGCGGCCATTGACCCATCTACTCCTGATATTACAGGTCGTGTGCTTCATCTCATCGGTCTTGAAGAGAACAACATGTCACCACTCATGCAAAGGCAAAAAGATCATTGCGTAAAATGGCTTCTTGATCATCAAGAGAACAACGGATCATGGTTTGGCAGATGGGGTGTTTGCTATATTTATGGAACCTGGGCTGCATTAACAGGACTAAAGGCTGCTGGCATTCCCTCATCGCATCCTGCTGTTCAAAAAGCGTGTCGATTTTTAAAAACAATTCAATTGGAAGATGGCAGCTTCGGAGAATCGTGTAAAAGTGCAGAGGTAAAAAGATATGTCCCGCTCCCATTTGGAACAGTGGTTCAAACGGCTTGGGCTGCTGAGGCACTTTTACAATATGAGAAGCCGGATCACACAACAATATTAAAAGCCATCTCATTTTTGATTCATCAGCACTCGATTGAAGCCTTGCACTATCCAGTAGGCATTGGTCTTCCAAAGCAATTTTACATCACCTATCATAGCTATCCATTTGTCTTTCCAATGATGGCTTGTTCCACATTTTTAGAAGAAATGAGGCGTAAAAATGAATAAGGAAGAATATCGCATGCAGCTTAAAGATTGGCTTAGCTCCATTCAAGGTGCAGTTCAAGATGACAACATCCGTCAGAAAACAGAACATTTATCGTTCATCATGAATGATGAATATTCCAGTGAAGAAGAGTGGTACGAATTGGCAGAAAGTATTGCAGAGGATATGAAACCACTAGAAGCAATGCGGGATGTGGCAGCTGGCGACCATAAATTACCTCCGCTCCCTTACCGGTATGATGCACTAGAACCGTTTATTTCAAAAGAGATTATGTATTTGCATCACCAGAAGCATCATCAATCATATGTTGATGGTCTGAACCAAGCTGAGCTTGCCTTAAAAAGAGCGAGAAGAACCAATGATTTTAAAATGATCAAGCATTGGGAACGGGAGCTTGCCTTCAATGGTGCGGGACACTATTTACATTGCATTTTTTGGTTTTCTATGAGTCCTTCAGGAAAACGAAAGCCCACTGGTCAAATGCTGCGTCTCATTGAACAATCATTTGAAAGCTATGATGCATTCAAATCCCAATTTTCAGCTGCAGCCAAACAAGTAGAAGGTGTTGGCTGGGCCATTCTTGTATGGGCACCAAGATCTCAACGATTAGAGATTTTACAAGCCGAACGCCATCAATTTCTATCACAATGGGATGTGATCCCTCTTCTAGCTCTTGACGTATGGGAACATGCCTACTATCTGCAATATCTGAATGAAAAAGCACAATATGTAGACCGTTGGTGGAATGTCGTTGACTGGCGTGAGCCAGAAGCACGACTAAAGCAAGCTCAGCAAGTGAAATGGACCCCTTTTTAAGACGATACTCCATATAGGCAAATGCTTATATGGGGGTTTTTAATTCAATTTAGTTTACATAATTTTATTATGATCGCCTTTATAAAGAATGGGTTGTTTTTTCAGAAAATTCGTTTAAAATAAAAAAGATATGTAAGGAAAGAGAGTTGAAACAATAAATGAAGATTCTTTTAACTATTAGTCACTTTGCAGGAAGGACCTTTGCGATTTGGGTCATTGTCTTTGCACTTCTTGGATTTGCCTTTCCTGCCGAATTCTCTAAGATTGGACCGTATATTCCTTTTTTACTCGGTATTATTATGTTTGGAATGGGGCTTACCTTGTCCACTGAAGATTTTAAAGAACTGTTTCGAAAACCTCTTTATGTTCTGATCGGGGTGCTGACGCAGTACACACTCATGCCGCTTCTTGCCTTTTTGTTAGCTTACGGACTGCGGCTTCCGTCTGAAATCGCAGTAGGAGTTGTTCTCGTAGGCTGCTGCCCAGGCGGTACAGCATCGAACGTCATGACCTTTTTGGCGAAAGGAAATACAGCTTTATCTGTAGCTGTAACCACCATATCAACATTGCTTGCGCCGTTTTTAACCCCTGTTTTCATTTTAATTTTTGCAAGATCTTGGTTACCTGTATCACCAGAGGCTCTGTTTTTATCCATTGTACAAGTTGTCTTAATCCCTATTATTTTAGGTATTCTTGTGAAATTGTTTTTTAAAAAACAAGTATCATATGCGGTTCAAGCACTGCCGCTTGTATCTGTTGCCGGAATTGTCGTGATTATTGCAGCAGTTGTCAGTGCAAATAAAGAGCAGATTCTTCAATCTGGATTGCTGATATTGGCCGTTGTTATATTACATAATGGACTTGGTCTTTTATTTGGTTACCTTATTGCAAAATGGTGCAAAATGGATATCCCTTCTCGAAGAGCCATCTCGATTGAAGTAGGCATGCAAAACTCTGGACTCGGTGCAGCTCTAGCGACAGCACACTTCTCGCCACTTGCAGCCGTACCAAGTGCCATTTTTAGTGTGTGGCATAATTTATCTGGTTCCTGGCTTGCGACATATTGGTCAAAAAGAGGAAATCCTGAAAATGAAAAAGAAAAAAAGCTAGCACCTTAACGGGTGCTAGCTTTTCAAATTGAAGATTATCCTTCAAGCAATAGCTGCTCCGGATCTTCAAGCAAGTTTTTAATCGTGACAAGGAATCCAACTGCTTCTTTACCATCGACAATTCGGTGGTCGTAAGAAAGAGCTAAATACATCATCGGACGGTTTTCAAAACGTTCTTCATCAATTGCCACAGGACGAAGCTGAATTTTATGCATACCTAAAATTCCAACTTGAGGGCTGTTTAAAATTGGTGTTGAAAGCAGTGAACCGAATGTTCCACCGTTAGTGATCGTGAATGATCCACCTTGTAGCTCATTCAGAGACAATTTGTTATCTCTTGCTTTTTTCGCAAGATGACCAATTTCCTTTTCAATCCCTGCAAACGACAATCTGTCTGCATCACGGACAACCGGTACCACAAGTCCTTCGTTAGCAGCAACGGCGATGCCGATGTCATAGAATTTCTTCAAGACGAGCTCATCACCTTGAATTTCTGCGTTAAGCAGCGGATATTTCTTCAGTGCTGCTACAACTGCTTTTGTGAAGAAGGACATGAAGCCAAGCTTTACATCATTTTGTTCAAGGAAGGCATCTTTACGGCGCTTTCTTAAATCCATCACGGCCGTCATATCCACTTCATTAAATGTCGTCAGCATCGCAGCCGTTTGCTGAACCTCAACTAAACGTTTTGCAATCGTTTGTCTGCGGCGTGACATTCTCTCGCGTTCAACTGGCTTTCCTGGTTGCTCATTTTGCACCGCAGCATTTGCTTTTGGCGCGGCTTTCGGTGCACTTGCAGGTGCTTCATTCTTTTGATAAGAAGCGACATCCTGCTTTCGTACCCTGCCCAGCGGATCTACGGTTGGAATCTCAGATAAGTCTAGCCCCTTCTCTCTCGCCAGTTTTCTAGCTGCAGGAGAAGCGATGGTTCTGCCATTACCAGATTTCGACTCTTCTTTCACTGCTTCTTCTTTTTGGGCAGCTGCCGGTTCTTCTTTCGAAGCTGGTGCAGACTCTTGCTCAGGTGCTGGAGCTGCGGACTCGCTTCCGCCAGCTTCACCTGCTGCAATTGTTCCAATGACTTCTCCAACTTGTACAGTGTCACCAGAATCTTTCAGCACTTCTTTCAGTACACCAGATTCTTCGGCTGTCAGTTCGACATTGACTTTATCTGTTTCAAGTTCTAACAGGTACTCTCCCTGCTCCACATAATCGCCCGGCTGCTTTAGCCATTGAGCAATCGTTCCTTCCGAGATCGATTCCGCTAATTCAGGTACTTTAATTTCCGCCATTTTTCATTTCCCCCTTAGTTTTTGCGAGTCAAGCTATCAGATACAATTCGTTCTTGTTCTTTTTTATGCACAGTTGGGTCACCCTCAGCCGTACTTGAACGTCTTCTTCGGCCGATGTAACGTACTTTTACTTTTTCAGGCGCAATCTCACGTAAATATGGCTCAATGTATCCCCAAGCCCCCATATTTTGTGGCTCTTCTTGCACCCATACGATTTCTTCTAAGTTTGTTAGTTTCGATAAAATCGCTTTAATATCTTTGGCTGGGAATGGATATAGTTGTTCCACTCTCGCAATGTGAAGCCAATTTTTCGTCTCTTCCATTTGAGTAAAACGATCACTAATATCGATTGATACCTTCCCGCTAGATAGCACGAGGCGCGATACTTTTTCGTGATCATGCACAAGGCCTGGCTGTTCAAGAACTGGACGGAACTGTCCATCCGTTAATTCCTGGACTTCAGACAATGTGTTCGGGTTACGAAGCAGACTCTTCGGTGTCATGATGACAAGTGGACGAATCTCTTCACGAAGCAGCATTTTCGCCTGTCTTCTAAGGATATGGAAGTATTGTGCTGCACTTGTCAGGTTCGCCACTGTCCAGTTATTCTCAGCAGCTGATTGCAGGAAACGCTCTGTTCTTCCACTTGAATGTTCAGGTCCTTGTCCCTCATATCCATGCGGCAAGAGCATCACTAGACCTGATTTTTGCCCCCATTTTGCGCGGCCAGCTGAAATAAATTGATCGAAATACACTTGAGCCGCATTTGCGAAGTCTCCAAATTGAGCCTCCCAAATGACTAACGTTTCAGGAGAATAGACATTATAACCATATTCAAATCCGATGACTGAGCCCTCTGACAGTGGACTATTATGAACAGTAAATGATGCGTTTGCATCACTCAGCTCATGAAGAGCAATAAATTCATCTCCAGTTTGACTGTCGTGAAGAACAAGGTTTCTTTGAGCAAAAGTACCGCGCTCTGAATCCTGTCCGGTCATTCGAATTGGCGTACCGTCTTTTAATATAGATGCAAATGCAAGTGCTTCCCCAAGCGACCATTCTACTTTACGGTCATCTGTAAACACTTTTGCACGTTTTTCAAGGATCCGCTTGAGCTTACCAAATACTTGGAAATCCTCCGGCCAGCTGATCAATTCTTCATTCAGCTTTCGTAATACATCAAATTCTACTGATGTATCTACTGCTGGGAAGCCATTTGATACTGGTTCTGGCAGTTCAATTTCTTGAATCGTATGCTCTTTCTTTGAAGGCACCTTTTGATAGGCTTCTTCTATTTTCGTTGCTACAGCCTGCTCGATTTCTTCACGCTGCTCTTTCGTTAGAAGACCTTCTGTAACAAGTTTATCTGCAAAGATATTCTTGACCGTTTTGTGCTTTCTGACTGCATCGTACAGCATCGGCTGAGTCGTAGAAGGCTCATCCATTTCGTTATGACCGAATCTGCGGTAACCGATCAAGTCAATTAAGAAATCCTTCTTAAAGCGTTTGCGGTATTCTACAGCTAATTGAACAGCCGCTAAACATGCTTCTGGATCATCTGCATTGACGTGAACAATTGGAATCTCAAATCCTTTTGCAAGGTCACTTGCATATTTTGTTGAGCGAGATTCATTGCTTTCTGTTGTAAATCCGATCATATTGTTTGCAATGATATGGATTGTTCCGCCCACCTGATACCCTACAAGTTGACTTAAATTTAATGTTTCTGCCACAATTCCTTCTCCAGGAAATGCCGCATCACCATGAATTAAGATGGCTAATGCCTTTTCAACGTCTAGAGCTGGATAACCTTTTTGAGTACGTGTTTCCTGAGCGGCACGTGTGCTTCCTTCAATGATTGGATCAATGAATTCCAAGTGACTTGGGTTATTAGCAAGCGTGACTCTCGCACTCTTTGTATCTTCGTCTTTAATTTGGCGATCTGCTCCAAGATGGTACTTTACATCACCTGTCCACCCGTAGCTGATGCCGATAGAGCCTTCTGATGGAACAAGCTCTTTATTTGGCGCATGCTGGAATTCTGAGAAAATAATCTCGTATGGTTTTCCTAACACATGTGCTAATACATTTAAACGGCCTCTGTGTGCCATTCCAATGTTAATATTTGAAGTCCCTTGTGTAACAGACTCTGAAATAATTTCATCAAGTACTGGGACAAGTGCGTCTAATCCTTCTATTGAGAAGCGCTTTTGCCCAACAAATGTTTTATGAAGAAACTGTTCGAACTGCTCAACTTCTGTTAATCTCTTGAAAACAGAAACTAGTTTATCCGCTGGTTTTTTCTTAAATAGTTCACCAGACTCAATCGATTTTGAGAGCCAGTTTCGTTCTTCGAAATCATGCACGTGATCAAACTCAAATGAAATGGTACGCTTATACGTATTTCTCAAATGGTTAATGGCTTCTATGCCGTTTGAAATGTGTTTTGGTGCGTCAGGACTAATAATAGATATTGGAATATTCTTGACGTCTTCTTCTGTTAAACCGTACTCCTTTAAAGGAAACAGCTCTTGTAATTCCTTTTCTTTGCGAAGAGGATTGACGGAAGCATTTAAATGGCCATACGTTCTGATGTCTTCTGCCAGTTTAACGACTGATGCTATCTTTTGGATTTGTTCAGAAGTAACTACTCTATTTTCTTTTTTCCCAATTTCCTCCTTCATTTCACTCGGTGGTGCACCAAGTTCATCAAATATGCCTCTTAGATCTTCATCAACACTAGTAGGATCCTGGACATACTGATCGTAGAGCTCGAGCACATAGCCGAGGTTCGGACCATGAAATTCTTCCCAACTCAACGGTTGTTTCACATCATTTTGAAACATTTTGAACACTACCCCCAACTTTGATCATCAAGTGATTGAACACTATCTCGATATAACTTCCAGAACACAATGACCAAATTTATGTAATAAAACGCTTCCAATAATATTCTACCACTGTTTCGGATTACTTTCTACATTCTTTGTTCAATTAAAGATAAAAAATTCACAGAAAAACAAAAAATTTAAATCATTCCGAAAAATATTTTGAAGAAAGGGGCAAAACCTTATGCCCCAATGCTTTTATGCAGTAATTTCTTCAGTAATGGATATAAGACATCCGGCAATGTATCGACATCTGGTACAAAAATGCTGAACTTGCCATACATATCTTGAATGGTTTTTATCTGTGCTTCTTCGATCGGCGAATTGGATAAAAACACATTGATCACCTCAATGCCCTTTTTCCTCGCCTCAAGAACTGCTTCATGTGTATCGACGATCCCATTTTGTTCGTAGCTGAAGGCAGCTGGCTCTCCGTCTGAAAAGACAATGAGAAACTTTTGCTCTTCTCTTCGTTTTAAAATCATTTTTGTCATTTGGCGAATCGCATAGCCATCCCGGTTATCCTCTTCTGGTTCAAGGGACATAATGGAAGGACCTGCATCAAATAAAGAATCTTTGAACGACACGACTGTGTTGAAATAGTTCGGCTGACTTGTTTCTGTTGCGTCATTTGTATCTTCCCAAAACCCCACAATTTGATGTGGGACTTGAACGGACTTTAATGCTTCGTGAAATAAAACAATTCCTTTTTTCGTCTCGTCCATCTTGTCAAACATGCTGGCAGAACAGTCTACTAATAAAGTGAAAACAGCATCAATCTCCGAAGAAGGTGCCTGTTTTTTATAGAAAAGACGCGGGTTAGACTCTGTAAAATACCGAATCAGCTTTTTACTGAGGCGTCCTGCATGAAGGTCCGTTTTTGGCCATGATTTTTTGTGTTCGAGCGTTTTTTGAATCATCTGTTTTAAGCGTTTCTGATAAGGCTCAATCTCCTTAGCGTGCTGCTTGTATACATCGATTTGTTCTGGCGCGGGAGGATCAGGTGAAATCATGACTGGAAACGCATATTTGTTCTCTTTTCCATTCTCATGAGCATCCGCCCCGCTTTCTTCCCCTTCAGCCTCTTCCAGCGCCTCAAGCTTTGAATAATCTTTTCGGTATGTTTGCTTGGCAGAGCCTTGGACAGTGCCGAGTGCTTGATCTCCGTCATCGCCTTCTCTTGCTGCATCATTCCCGAGATCACTTTTACCGCCGTGCTCTAAATCAAATTGAAGGAAGCTTTTTGACGGCGCTTCTGTTTCTCGATGCCACACTTCCATATACTCCTGGTGGATATCTTCATCGCCCTCTTTTTCCCGGTCGACTTTGATGTCCTCACTTAATTTAGGTTTTCTTTTCAAGTCATGAAACAGCGGTTCTTTTGCCGCTTTTTCATAGTCCAATTCCGGGAAGAAAAAGTAAGTATTCAGCATATCCTTATCAAGAAGCTCATCAAAGCCTTCTATTAATTCTTTGACAATGACTGCGATATCTGCTGTTGAACCCGCCTCATATACACGCTCAAGACTTGATTCAATAAACGGAATCATTGGGTTGATCCGCTCGTGGAGAGGCGGAATCTCTTCCAGCGGCGAGTCAGCTGTCAGCTTCACATACATTGCACAATAGAGTGCATCCGTTAGAATGCTTCGCTCTTGGTTAATTGTTAATTGCGTCTTAAAGTGTCGCCGGTACAGCTCTCTTCTTCGTTTAAATACCTTTTTTGTTCCTGGACGTTCGCGTTTAATCCGCTCTTCAATCCGGATATCTTCAAAGAGCATAAACAATTGTTTACATAGATCAGGAATGGTAATTGTATGAGCATAGCGAATGATTTCCTGAAAGACAGTCAGATCACTATAAACGGTTCCTACTGCACGGAGGAACACATCACTTTTTAGCCCGGCTGTCATGTCTTCTTGTTTACGGTCATCCCAAAAATGGCTGATGAAAATTTTCTTTTCAAAAGGCTCATAGTAGGACTGCACTCCGTATTCAAGCTCGACATCATCACTTTTTGCTAAAGTTTTGGCTAAATCCGTTAATTCCATAAATAAAAATGAATCGATTCTGCTGTCATTAAATTTGATGAATTTCAAAAGTCAGAACCTCACTCGAATAATGTTTGGGCAATATTTCTTACCGCTGCTTTTTCCCGGTCATCTTCTAGCTTTTCAACAATCCCTCGTTCAACTGCACGAAGCGGCGGGATGTATTGCGCAAGATCACATGTGTCTAGGAGTGCACGGATGGATGCCGCTTCTTCACTTACCTGCCCGTTGTGCGCCTGTGTAATGAGGTCTGATGAGAGCTGCACGAATTGATCGATTAACCGTTCATCCTTTAATACAGATTGGGATTGCAGTACATCCTTTAGGATATCGCCGCCGATATATGGAACGTCAATCACAACAAAACGGTTTTTTAACGCTTCATTTAGAGGCACTGTGCCGACATAGCCTTCATTGATTGCCGCAATCACGCCAAAGCCTTCATCTGCTCTAACGACCTCGCCTGTAAATGGGTTTGTCATCATTTTTCTGTAGTCGAGTACACCGTTTAAAATAGGCAGTGTTTCCGGCTTCGCCATGTTGATTTCATCAATATATAAAAGATGGCCTTTTTTCATCGCTTTCGTTACGGGTCCTTCAATAAATTCAATAGAAGCAACTTGACCATCATTGTGAATGGTTTTATAGCCAATCAAACTTTCTGCATCAAGATCAACCGAGCAGTTCACACTATGCATCGGCTGCTGAAAGAAAGCAGATAAAGTTTCTGCTAGTTTTGTTTTACCTGAGCCGGTCGGCCCTTTTAAAAGAACGTTTTTGCCGAGTGCTAGTGCAATCATCGCATCTTGTATGATAGACGTATCCTGTGATTCATAGCCGCCTGTTCCAATAAGCGGACGGAATTCTTCTTCTAGTCCTTTTGCTTTTGCTTCAATCATTGCTTGAATTTCTTCTGGGAGTGATTGTTCGTTAAACATATATGATTAATTCCTCTCTTCGATCATTTTCCTCACCAAGTATACTAAAAAAACCTTTATGCACTCAATACATAAAGGCTAGACATCTGTTATTTTACCATTTCTTTTGTGATCGCTCCGCAAGCGATGCGTTTCCCTGAGTTTCCAGAAGGGTTGCTTAAGTAATCATCGGCTTCCGCATGAATGATAAAGCTACGCCCATTTTGATCCATTAATTGGTTTGGACCTCCCTTTAACGCCACATCTGGCACATTCACGACAACATCAATTTGCCCATCTGCCCCAACTTCTAAATTAGGCATATCTCCAGCATGGTGGCCCTTTGGGTTATCAAAGCCATGCTCCCGGTGTGTTGGATTAAAGTGAGCCCCTGCCGTTTCAAAATCTGGCGCTTCACATATTCCTGTTTCGTGAATATGAAAGCCATGAGGACCTGGCGGCAGATCTTTCGCTTTCACATGTAAATCCAGGCCATTTTCTGAGGAGTCTCTTACTTCGATGCTTCCTATTTTTTGCCCGTTTTCATTGATGAGTGTCGTGGTAACTGGTGCTTGTTTAGGTGCTGCAACCTCACTGGTTTCTTCTGTCGTTTCTTTTTTCGGCGGTGCATGACATGCTGTTGCGACAAAGACCAGACACATCATGATCATCCACACTGACTTTTTCATATGACTGCCCCCTTTTGATATCAGTATGGACAACCTGATCAATAGGCAAACAAAAAAAAGCCGAAAATCGGCTTTTTTTAGAAGAAACGTTTTGCACCTAAATAGGCTTTTTTCCAATATGGGTTGCTTAAGTTCGAGATCCCTACTCCGCTGTCACTTGCATGAAGGAAATCTCCTCCGCCAAGGTATAGTCCCATATGAGATGGACCCGCTTTGTACGTTGTGAAATAAACAAAATCGCCAACTTGAGGTGTGCTCACAGGTGTCATCATACTCCAGTAGCCTGCTGTGCTTAATCTGGATACAGACGAAACCTTGTTAATGAGATAATAAACAAAGCCGCTGCAGTCAAATCCAGATGGTGTATTGCCGCCCCATCTGTAAGGAATGCCTGTCAGCTTTTTCCCTTCTTGGATCATCGTCGTGATTTTTGCATTCATCGGCACATCATTTTTGTTATTGTTGACCGGAGTTGTTGAACCGTTAGACGTAGAACCATTCGACCCAGTTGAGCCTGAAGCTGCACCATTAATTTTTAGTACTTGTCCAATTCTAAGCACATCGCTTTTTAAGCTGTTGGCTGTGCGGATGGATTGAACCTGCACTTTAAATTGATTCGCAATTTTCCATAAGGAATCGCCTGATTTTACAGTATAAGATGTCGCTTTCCCGCTTGAAGGCGGGTTGCTTGGTTTAGCAGGTGCTTTCGGCTGACTTGGTTTTGATGCAGCCGTCCCTTTTACTTTCAATACTTGATTCGGATAAATCATATCAGATTTTATCCCATTCAATGTTTTGATTTCACCAATCGACATATTGAGCGAATTCGCAATTTTCCAGAGAGAATCCCCTAATTTAACCTTGTATGTACTTGATGAGGATGAACTATTTGAGTTCGTTGTCTTATTGTTTGAGCTGGAATTTGAAGAGGAGTTTGATGACTGGCCCCCGCTTGTCTTCGTACTTCCAGATACCTTTAGCTTTTGTCCAGGACGAATTAAGTCACTGTTTAAGCTGTTTAGACTTTTTAAGCTTGCGACTGACATTTTATGATTTTTTGCAATGAGCCATAAAGAATCTCCAAGCTTTACAGTGTAGCTTGATGTCGTTGAAGCATTTGATTTCGTTGCTTTTGATTCAGTTGACGAGCTGGATTTTTTGCTTTTTGCGCCAGGAATTTTCAAGCTTTGTCCTGCAAAAATCATCGTCGTTTTTAGTTGATTAAGAGATTGAAGTTCCGAAATACTTGTATTGTACTGTTCGGCAATCTTCCAAAGTGAGTCACCGCTTTTCACTTTGATCGTCTGTGCTTCTGCCGGTGCAGCAAACACAGCTGAGCCAGCGATCGCTGAAACTGTGAGGCCGGTTACTACTTTTTTCTTCATAGATGAATCTCCGCCTTTCATATTTCATTCAATAAGACTTATGTACTAGTTTTGAGTTTAGCATTTAATGGTTCTGCTTCTCTTGCACTATTTTATCTTTATTTCTATTATATTACTCGACATGTAGACGTTGGGCAATAACAAATAGGCTAAAGCAGCCAACTCAAAATGCTAAAACAAAGCCATATCGTTTCTATCGGCAGTTTGCTGTATTTATAAACATTTTTTAAGGAATTTTTAAGTTGACGTTTAGAAATTTGTCAAAACAAGCACGGTGCTAGTTTCATAGTTCTATTCTACATGACAAATTTTTCTGTATCAAATGACTTTTTACTCAATTGGCTGTTTTTTCTCCTCAAATGAAAAAAAGCATCCTTCCGAATGAAGAATGCAGCGATTCATTTTTATTTCCTTATTTCAGGTTCTTTTACAGTGAGCGGATAAAGGACTCCTTCTTTCGCAAACGACATTTTTCCCGTTTCTTCTGATACGACGAGAACAAGTGCATCGGTCATACCGGAGAGTCCGATCGCAGCCCTGTGTCTTGTCCCGAGAGAAGGACTAACTTTTTTTGAAGTAAGCGGGAGCACATTTGCAGCAGATACGAGTGTATTCTCTTTGACTAAAAGAGCACCATCATGAAGTGGATTTCCTGGGTAGAAAATGCTTTCTATTAATGAAGCACTAATTTTCGCATGAAGATTTGTCCCTTTTTGAATAAAATCCTCAACCTCATCACGCCTTTGAATCACAATAAGTGCCCCGTGTTTTTGTTTTGATAAGTTCTCAATGGCTAACGAAAATTGAGCAAATCCAGGTGTGAATTCTTCCATATACGATTGCAAATAAAACGAGGAAGCCTCTGCGTGCATTTCATTAAACTCATCATGTAATGACTCGAGATCACAAAGTAGACATTGCTCGATCTCATCAAGGGAATCAATAATGTCACTTGCATCCTTCATGATTTTCATCAAGTGTGTTCTCATGTCCACTTTAAATAGCGCTTCTTCATTCGTACGATTGATCATTTGACCTTTTCCCTCCTCCTTTTTGTTGTCATAAAATAACAAATTATGCGCATTCTATTGATATGGAGGTGACTTAATATGACCATTCAGAAAGTGATTCAATATGCTTGCAGCATTTTAGGTGTTGTCAGTCTTTCCTTTATTTATGCCCAAATGTTTAAAAAAACGAAGCCATCTAAGAAAAATAATCCGACGGAGAATTGATTTTTTTACATAGCATGATATAATCCTCTCGTTATTTCTGTTCAGAGAGGAACTTATGATGAGAGAAACAAATAGCATTCGAGCTAAGGTGACACTATTTTTAACCATTTTGATTCCGATTTTAATCACTCAAGCGGGTCTTTCGCTTATTACGTTTTTAGACACCGTAATGTCTGGAAAAGTGAGTGCAGAAGACCTTGCGGGTGTTGCGATCGGTTCTAGTATTTGGACACCCGTTTATACAGGACTTGCTGGTATATTAATGGCCGTTACGCCGATTGTCGCTCAGCTGATGGGCGCTGGGCATAAAAAAGATGTTCCCAAGGCTGTCTTTCAGGCGATTTATTTATCCTTTCTTTTAAGTATCGGTGTGATTGCGATTGGTACAATCAGCATCCCTTACGTATTAGGTGGACTTGGACTTGAGCAATCCGTAGAGGATATTGCGCGGCATTTTCTCAGTTTTCTTGCTTTTGGTATCATCCCGCTGTTTGGTTATTCGGTACTCAGGTCATTTATTGATGCATTAGGGAAAACACGTGTGACGATGTTCATCACGTTAACAGCACTTCCTATTAACTTTGCTTTAAACTATGTATTTATTTTTGGGAATTTTGGCTTTCCAAAGCTTGGCGGTGCGGGAGCTGGCCTTGCATCTGCGATGACGTATTGGGCCATTTTCATCATGAGTATTTGTATTGTCATGAAAGCAGAACCATTTGCCTCATTTCGTTTGTTTCAAAAACTGCCTCGAATCAATATCTCCCGTATGGGGCAAATACTGAAAATCGGTCTTCCTATTGGGTTTGCGATCTTTTTTGAAACGAGTATCTTTGCAGCTGTCACGCTGTTAATGGGTCACTTTGATACTGTGACGATTGCAAGTCACCAGGCTGCGATGAACTTTGCTTCTATCTTATATATTTTACCGCTCAGTATCTCAATGGCTTTAACAATTGTCGTTGGGTTTGAATCCGGTGCCAAGCGGTATAAAGACGCGCAAAACTACAGCTATATCGGAATTGGAACGGCGGTATTATTCTCATTGTGTACGGCGGCACTCATTTTGTTATTTAGACCAGAGATTGCTGGTTTATACACAGCTGAATCGGCTGTTTTACAGTTGACACAGCACTTTTTGATTTATGCGATCTTTTTCCAGCTGTCAGATGCAATTGCTGCACCTATACAAGGGGCTCTGCGCGGCTATAAAGATGTGAACTATACGCTCATTGCCGCATTTGTTTCTTACTGGGTGATCGGTCTTCCTTCCGGCTATTTGATTGGCACCTATACCTCATTTGGGGCATTTGGCTATTGGATTGGTCTCATTGCAGGACTTGCCGCTGGTGCTGTCGTCCTCTTTATCCGCCTCAGATTGATTGAAAAACGCTTGCTTCAGCAAGCGCTCAATCACTAAATACGACACAAAAAAAAGCAGCTGATCGATGTCAGCTGCTTTTTTATTTAGTCATTCCATTGGTACGTCCAGAAAATTTCTTCATCGAACCATTTTTGGACGACAGGTTCTTTGTTTTTCAGCTTCTGTTCAAGCTCTCTCAGCATGCCTTCTGTTTGCGTTCTATGCGCTCTCAGTGCATTTAATTTGATATCTGCTACATCTGTAATGTCGATCATAATATCTGCATTTCCCAGCACTTCTTCTCTATTTCTCGTAATGGCCATGCAGTATGTGACAGGACGGTCTTCTTTTTTCTTACGGTAAAGAGCGCGAATAACCGCTTCTCCTGTCGCATCATGATCAGGGTGTACACCGTGTCCTGGATAAAACGTGACAATCAGTGTAGGTTTGACTTCATCAATGATGTTTTCCATCACATCAGCTAAATACTCGTCGTCTTCAAATTCCAATGTTTTATCACGAAGTCCAAGCATACGTAAGTCTGTGATATCCATTTCTTTGCAGGCATTGATTAATTCCTGTTTTCTTAATTCAGGAAGTGTTTCGCGATTGGCATATGTTGGGCTGCCCATATTTCTGCCCATTTCCCCAAGTGTCCCGCATGCATATGTGACTGGGATTCCGCGTTTTCTGCTTTGTGCAATGAGACCTGCAACCCCAAAGGATTCATCATCTGGGTGAGGCAGCATCACTAGTACATGTTCGTTCATGACTCGTCACCCTTTCTTCTACACCTGAAATGGTGTTTCACTAATTTGTAATGAGATCGCTAGTTTTCCGTCTGGCAAGTGCCCTGCTAACAGCAGGCGGCCATGGTCATCAAACACATAATCCGTTAATCCTTCTGCGTAAATCCAGCCATCTTCTGTTTTCATTCCAACACGGTACGGACCTTGTCCTTTTATTTTCGCCTGTGAATAGACGACTTTCGCATTTCGGATATATGCCACGACCGTCATATTTTGTTCATTTACATGAGCTGAATAAGAACCAGTTGTCGTTTCAAGATGAACGAAAACTGGACGATTTAAAAACGATTCAAGATGTGTTGTGACATCTTCCGTTTGAATTGGTTTCATGAGTGGTTCCTTCCTTCATTTTGAATTAATTCTCGCAGCTTTTTTGTATGTAAGCTGATCAGTTGCAGCTGATGATCATGCTCAAGCTCACTTTCTAATATTCTCTCTACAGCGAGCACATATTTTTGATGGAATGATTTTCTCGCCCGCGGATGAGTGCGCGCATCGCTTAAATCATCACATATCGCCTCGAGTAAAGAAGACATATCATCGACATCAAGCTGACGATTTTTCCATAAAGATTGATAAGCGGCTGCAAGCTCATTGGCAGATGACATGTAATCACCTCTACAGTTTTGGTAACAACTTATTATGACATGATCCGCATTCAAAAAAAAGCAAACTGCTTGTTCCACTTAATGAGAATTCGCTGTTTTTTTCATGCGTAATTGAGAGGTAGTAAATAATAAAATCGCCACCCAGATACAAAGAAACGTCACGATTTTAGCTGAAGATAAATGCTCGTGATACACAAATAACCCCAAAAACAGCGTAATCGTCGGTGCAATGTATTGTAAAATGCCCACTTGATAAAGAGGAATTCTTTTTGCGCCTTCAGAGAATAAAAGAAGTGGCACCGCTGTAAAGACCCCTGCAAAGAATAAGAGACCAAGCGATCCGAAGCTGTTAGGATTCATTGTCACCACAGGTTCTTTTAAGAAGAACAATAAGTACACAAGGGCCGCCGGGGCTAAAAGCAGCGTTTCAATTGTCAATCCAATTGCACTCGTGAAGCTCATTCTTTTTTTAATCAATCCATAAAAACCGAAGCTAAAGGCAAGTAATATCGCAACGACAGGAAATGAACCGTACTGAATCGTGGAAAGAATCACCCCAGTAGCGGCAATTAGTATCGCAATGGTTTGTAATTTATTGAGCCGCTCTTTCAAGAAAATGATGCCTAGTAAAACAGAGACAAGCGGATTAATATAATACCCTAAACTAGCTTCTAGCATGAGATGGTGATTGACTGCCCAAATGTACACATACCAGTTAACCGAAATTAAAATAGCAGATAAAAGTAGTGAAAAAAGTGCTTTACCATCCAGCATGAGACCCTTCACTGTCTGCATCGCCGGCCGGACTTGTTTTAAATACAGAAGAATACCGCACATAAAAACGAATGACCATAAAATTCTGTGCGCTAAAATTTCGCCTGACGAAATATGCTCCATCAGTTTCCAATATAACGGGAATAATCCCCATAATGTAAAAGATGCTGCCGTATAGAGAACACCTTTTGATTGTTGCTGATCGTTCAATCTAACCATTCCTTTCTAAACCTATCGTATATTATAGCACGCACTCAGGTGAATGGGCATATACTAATTCAGGGCATTTAGAAAGGATGATTTGCATGTTTGACTGGAACCGATTATTCCCTTTTCAAAAGCAATTTTCAAAAGAAGCCTTAAAGAATTCAGACCCTAAAGACGTTGAGCAGTATGTCAATCAAGTGATGGAAAGTGTATTCGGCTCCAATTATCCTGCTCAGTTCCCTTTTCAGGATCCACTCTCTCAACATCAAAAAACGAGAGAAACAGACGTCAAAAAAGAACCCGAAGTGGAAGTGTTCGAAACCACTGATCACGTGTTCGTTAAAATTGAGCTTGCTCGGCCGAACACAGAAAAAGTAAAAATCAAACATACAGCCAACCTGCTGTTTATTGATCATTTTCCTGAGGAAGGCACGCAGAAGAAAGTTGTCCTTCCTGCTGCTGTAAAAAGAAAAGGAACGAAGGCTTCGTATCAGGACGGTATTTTGGAGATTATGTTTTTAAAGCATGATGATCCGGGGATCTCTGAAATCGATATTCCATTATAAAAAGCCTGCTTTCATATAGAAGCAGGCTTACTCTTTTTTCTTAATAGTATGGTGGATATCCGCCGCCATAAGGTGGTGGAGCAGGCGGTGGTGGTGGCGGGTAATATGGACGGGGATAATTAAAAATCGCACTTCCTAAAAATCCGCCAAGCAGTCCGCCGACTAAAGGAGCGCCAAAACCAAAAAACAAAGGGACTCTGGATTCATATGGCGGAATGCCAGGGGCGCCGCCTCGGAAATACGGAGTATGAGGGTACATGCATTTCTCCTCCTTTGTCATGTGCCTAACATCAGCATATTCATCAGGAGTCAAAACGTTTGGGCAAACCTGAAACTAGGCTTGCTCCTTTTTTTCATGAGATTCTGTATACTCCCCTGCCCACCTAGATACCTCATGAAACACATTATTTAGCGCATTTCCTTTTTCAGTTAAACAATAAATGACTTTAACAGGCGTCTCAGGCAGAACAGTTCGCTCTATAATCCTTTCTTGCTCAAGTTCTTTTAAACGCTCTGCGAGCATTTTTTGACTGATAGATGGGATAATGTCCGTCATGTCTTTAAAGCGCTTTGGACCATCAAGCAATACATGAATAATGAGACCATTCCACCTTTTGCCTAGCAGTAAAAAAGCTTGCTGAATGTGTGGACATAATTGAAATTCCATAAATTTCAGCCTTTCTTTTCATGATTGTTTGACAAACTAACGGTATACAATTTAAAATAGCTCTAGTTACAATAAGTAAGTTTCTCACTTTTTTAGTTATTGTACCATACTATTTGCAAAAACGGGAGGAAATATCCATATGGCGACTGATCAAAAAACAATTGACATTTTAAAACAAAGAGCTTCAGTAAAAGAGTATGATACAACTCATGAAATGACAAAAGAAGAGCTAACAGAGCTGCTTGATATCACAACTAAAGCACCATCTGCGTGGAATCTTCAGCATTGGCATTTCACTGTTTTCCATAGTGCTGAATCTAAAGCGAAGTTACTTCCAATCGCTTACAACCAAAAGCAAATCTCACAAGCATCAGCTGTTATTGCTGTACTAGGTGATCTTGAAGCCAATCAAAATGGTGAAAAAATATACAGTGAGCTGGCAGAACAAGGCTTCATTACTGAAGACATCAAAGAAACATTGATGACTCAAATCAATGGCGCATACCAAAGCGAGCAGTATGCACGTGAAGCTGCGTATTCAAATGCTTCATTAGCTGCTATGCAATTAATGATTGCTGCAAAAGCAATGGGCTATGATACATGCGCAATGGGTGGTTTCAGTAAAGACGCCTTCATCAAAGAATTCAATGTAAGCGGACGTTATGAGCCAGTCATGTTGATTTCAGTTGGTAAAGCAGCGAAAGAAGCTCATAAAAGCAATCGTTTCGACACCGAACAAGTATCTGATTTCCTTTAAGATTGGCAAGGCCTCAGCTTTCATGCTGAGGCTTTTTTTATTTGGTTTAAATATTATTCCTACATACTTTCTTTTCACTTTACCCCTTTTCACCTTCACCCTTTCTCCTTTTTAAGAATGAAAGCGTTATATTAGTATGATATTCGCCAAAATGATTGTTTTTTCTGAAAATGGTCTTGTGATCTAATCTGACAACTGCTATTATTATGAAATTACAAAAAATTCAGGAGGGAATCATGAATAAAAAATTGATACTGGCACTACTTATAGCGATTCCATTCATCGGACAGCTCGCACTGCTGCCCTTTGCAAATCGTATTCATCCATTTGTGATAGGGCTTCCTTTTTTCCACTTCTGGCTCTTACTATGGATTGTTCTCACACCAATCTGCACATTCATCATTTACCGGATGCAACATTCAAATGGAGGAACTGACTAATGCAAGGAAATTTAACAGCTTTATTGATTACTGCAAGTATTATTTTCATCGTCGTGGTCATCGGATTTGCCGCTGGCCGGGATAAATCATCGAGACAGTCAGTAGAGGAATGGTCTGTCGGCGGGAGAAAATTTGGCGGTCTGCTCGTCTGGTTCCTCGTAGGCGCAGATTTATATACCGCTTATACCTTTTTAGGGCTCACTAGTACAGCCTATACAGCTGGAAGTGTCGCTTTTTTCGCTATCCCCTATTCAGTTCTAGCGTATTTTATTGCTTATTTCTTCTTACCAAAGCTATGGACGGTTGCGAAAAATCACAACCTCACAACGCTCGCTGATTATGCACGTGAGCGGTTTGACAGCAAGCTGTTATCCAGTTTGATTGCGATTATTGGAGTACTTATGCTGATTCCTTATATTTGTCTTCAGCTGAGCGGGATTCAAGATACGTTAACTGTCGCTGGTACTAGTTATATTAATGTGAATGCAGTTGTTATTATTTCATTTATTTTAGTCGCACTTTATACATTTTTCAGTGGTATTAAAGGTCCTACATATACAGCCATTATTAAGGATATTCTCGTTTGGGTCATCATGCTGTTTATGGTGGTTTCACTGCCAATCATTCATTTTAACGGCTGGACCCCGATGATGAATACGTTAGCTAAGGAAGCGCCACAGCTTCTGACGATCCCTGACGGCGGTCCTAAAGGCATTTTATGGTTCATTACCGCTTCAGGCGTTTCTGCCCTTGCTTTGTTTATGTGGGCGCATGCGGCAACAGGGGTTTTTACAGCCAAAAGTGCAGATGCCATCCGTAAAAACAGTATGTTTTTGCCTCTTTATAACATCGTATTGATTTTGGTCATCTTCCTTGGATTTATTGCCTTTTTAGTCTTACCTGAAGATACAAATCCAAGATTTGCTCTTCTTCATTTAATTCAAACGTCATATGGTGGTGTGATGCAGGGCCTCGCTTATTCAACAATTGCACTGGCTTCTCTCATTCCATGCTCAATCATGGCCATTGGCGCATCGAATTTATTTGCCAATAATTTATACCGTGACTTAATTCATCCGAATGTATCACCAAAAAGATTGACCATCATTACACGTTCAATGGTGTTTATCGTCATCGGACTGGCCCTTTTATTCGGGATGCTCTTCCCAACAGCACTTGTGACGCTTCAGCTCATTGGCGTTTCAGGAATGGTTCAAATTTTCCCAGCCATTGCGATCAGCTTGTTCTGGAAAAAACAATCGAGAGAAGCAACGATTGCGGGGTTAGTTGTTGGCATCATCGTCACCTTTACAGCCAATATCTCACAAGTCACGTTCGGTCTTTATGAAGGTTTTCTCGGTTTACTAGCAAACGTTGTGGTCATCTTGATCTTGAATCCATTCTTCCAAAAGCATGTCACAGACAATTCTGTAATAAATGATCTTTTTGAAAAAGATAACGAAAAAACAGAAGCGACTGTAAACAACGCGTAAACATAAAAAGAGCAGTCCCCCTTATGAGGACTGCTCTTTATTTCATTTCTTTTTTCAAAACTTCAATGGCTTTTTTCATTTGAGTATCATTGTTCTTTAGCTTATCTTGGATCTTTGTCATCAGTACTGTCGTTGTATCTCCTGTCAGAATACCGTCTGTTTTCAGATCGTTGTCTGTTTGGAAGCGTTTGACGATAGACTGGAAAGCTTGATCGTACTCACCATTTGCTTTTGCTTTGTAGCCAAGCGCTTGGAACATTTTTTGAGCCGCTTTGACTTCATCTCCATTGTCATTCAGCTGATACGATTTTTTCGGACTTAAGTATGGCAGCTTTGCATAACTTGGGAGCGATGCTTTGACCTGTGGTTCAATTCCTTTTTTGTGAATCCAAGAACCATCCGGCGTCAGCCACTTGGCAATGGTTAACTTGACGCTAGAACCATCATTATAGCTTTGTGCATTTTGAACAGTTCCTTTACCAAATGTCTTTTCACCAATAATTTTGATACCTGAAGATTGGTGCAGAGCCGCCGCCATGATTTCAGCAGCGCTGGCTGAGCCGCCATTTACAAGAACAACTGCCGACTGATGAACTTTACGTTCTTTTTCAGCCTTGTACTCTTCTTTCTTCCCTTTTTCTTCAACTTGCATGATGACTTTCCCTTTATCGATAAAGTCATTACTCATTTCAATCGCTTCTGTCATAATGCCGCCTGGATTATCTCTCAGGTCGATGACAAAGCCTTTTGCCCCTTTTTTCTCGAGGTCATCAATGGCTTTATCTAGCTCTTTCGATGTTGTTTCAGCAAAGGACGTAATTTGAATTTCTCCTATTTTGTCTTTTGTGAGTTTTGCATACACCGTTTCAAGCGGAATGGTGTCTCTTGTGATCGTCACATCAACATTGCCCACTCCTTGGCGGTTAAGGTGCAGCTTGACATCCGTTCCTTTTTTCCCTCTAATAAGAGAAACTGCTTTATTGACCGACATACCTTTTGTGCTTTTCCCATCCACCTTTAAAATACGATCATGAGGTTTCAACCCGGCTTTTTCAGCAGGAGAGCCTTTAATCGGTGCGACAATTAAAATTTGCCCATCCTTCTCTTCTACTTGTGCACCAATTCCTTCAAATGATGATGAAATGGTGTTGTTAAATCCTTCGGCTTCCTCCTGATCCATATATGTAGAGTATGGATCATCAAGTGATGCAATCATTCCTTGAATCGCACCATCTACTAGTTTTTGATCATCCGTTTTTTCGTAATACTCATCTTTTACCTTCGTATACGCCGCCATGAGTTTACTAAACTTCTCGTCTCCTGAGACACTGACAGCCCCTTGTTTTGTGATCACAAATGTAATCGCAGAGGACAGGGCCGCTGTCACCAGAATGGCGATCACGAACTTAAATTGTTTTTTCAAAAAAACACCACCTTTATCTCCTTTCATTATTATCAAGGACGATGCTTCATCCGTCAACCAAAGGATCGAAGTTCTCTTTGAAAAGATAAGCCATTTAACCTTGCATTGCATAATCTTTAAAGAGGAACTTGATAAGGAAAGAAGGGATTTTATGAGTGATTATGTAGAAATGCTTGCCTATTTTGGCGTATCCAGTGCCCATCCTGGCGGAATTGAGTTAACAAAAACGATGCTTGAGCATATAAAATTGACGCCGGATGCACGTATACTGGATGCGGGATGCGGGACAGGACAAACGGCGGCATATTTAGGAAATATCGGTTATCAGGTAGAGGCGATTGATACACACCCTTTGATGATTGAAAAGGCCAACCTGCGATTTGAGCGAGAAGAACTACCGATCCGCGCATTGCAAGCATCGATTGAACAGCTGCCATTTCCAGATGAAGCGTTCACTCTTCTCATCAGTGAATCTGTTTTAAGCTTCACAACCCTTCCTGCTGCACTTGCTGAGATCAAACGAGTGCTTGCCCCTGGAAGTCAAATGATCGCAAATGAAGCTGTGTTAAAAGCACCCCTTACACCAGAGGGACTCGCCACCGTACGAGATTTTTACGGGTTCCACTCACTCTTTTCACTTGAAGAATGGAAGGAGCAGCTAAAAGCAGCAGGATTCCATGACTTTCGCATTCTCTCATTTGATGAACACATGGTACAGGAGGAGCCGACAGAAATGGAATTATCTGAACACATCCCGCCTTCTCTTTACGAAACGCTGCAAACACACTACGATCTGATTCAAGCGCACCGGAAGCAGCTAAGCCACATTCTATTTGAATGTACCGTATAAAATGAGCGAATCTCCTATATGTTTTGTCCAAACTCTATGAGGTCTCTCGCATAGGATAAGAGTGAACAGAGTTTGTCATAAGGAGGAAAAATATGGAGCGCTATCAAAAGCTTTGTCAGCAGCACATGGGAAAAGTCGCTAGAATCACAGATCGTAATGGCAGAGTACATGTCGGACGCATTGAGCGGGTGACAAACCGTAAAGTGTATATTCGTCCAGTCGGCGGTTCTCGCGGCGGCTTTGGCTTTGGTTATTACGGAGGGTATTACGGCTGGGGTGCCGCTTATGGCATCGGGCTTGGTTTCATTACAGGTTTCGCATTAGCAGGATTGTTCTTTTTTTAAAAGAAGAATAAAGAAGGCCCCCCGAATAGCTGGGAGGCCTTTTTATTTGATTAGATTTTCTTCACTTTGTTCATGTACTCTTCAAATGTTAAATCGTGATCATGCATCGCTTTTGCTGCTTCTTTTCCAACATAGCGCAGATGCCACGGCTCATATTCATATTTTGTAATATCTTCTTTTCCTTTTGGATAACGAATGATAAAACCATATTTATAGGCGTTTTTAGCCACCCATTTGCCATCAGGTGTTTCACCAAACTTTTCAGAGATGTCAAAGCCGGCACTTTTTGAGGAAATGTCCATGGCAAGGCCTGTTTGATGTTCACTTTCGCCTGGTAAAGCTACTGCTTCCTGCGCTTTGTCTTTGCCTTTTAATTTGACTTCACTATCAAAAATGACTTTTTGACGGTCATAGGAGCGATAGCCAGATACTGCAGCCAGCTCGAAGTTTTTCTTTTTCGCATCTTTGAATAACTTCTCAAGTGCTTCCGCTGCTTCTTTACGAATATATCGTTTTTCAATATCCTCTGAAAAAGAGAATTCTACTTTTGGTACAACGAGATCAGAAGGTTTATAGGTTCCTGGTAATGCGTATTCTTTGTTGACAAGAGCTAGCACGTTTGCAGGATTTTGAATGGTTTTCAGCCCACTTACCACCTTGATGTCATTGAAATATTCACTCTTTAATGTCAGCTCTTGATCCGATGAATCTGCTGTATTGTTTGAGTTTTGCTGGGTAGATGAATTTGCTGCGCTCTTTTGTTCGTTTGTTTTGTTCGATTCAGATGTACCGCTTTTTTGATCCAGCAACTGGCAGCCCGATAGTGCGGCTGTCAAACCAAGAATCGATGCGATTGAGAGTATTTTATAGCTTTTCTTCATGACATACCTTCCTTTTGCTCTTCTAAAAAAAAATAAAGATGCGCTACATCGTAGCACACCCTTTATACTATTATAAAACGGAGTCTAGTGCAATTAAGATCATTTCGTCAAATGTCGTTTGACGCTCTTCAGCCGTTGTTTCTTCTCCTGTGAGAACATGATCACTCACTGTCAGAATGGATAACGCTTTTCGATCAAATTTTGCTGCAAGCGAATAAAGAGCTGTTGTCTCCATTTCAATCGCTAGGATACCGTATTGAGCCATGAGTTCAAGTGGTTTTTCATTGTAAAATTGGTCTGCGGTAAATACATTACCGACACGTACAGCGACATTTTTTGCTTCTGCTGTATCGTAGGCTTTCTTAAGCAGTCCAAAATCAGCGCAAGGTGCGTAATCAATCGGTCCAAACGCCACACGATTCATTTGTGAGTCTGTTGAAGATGTTTGAGCTAAAATGACATCACGCACGTTGACATCCCTTTTGATAGCCCCGCAAGATCCGACGCGGATTAAGTTTTGAACATCATAGCTTTGAATGAGTTCATTCACATAAATCGAAATAGAAGGTACGCCCATTCCGGTACCTTGTACAGAAACGCGCTTTCCTTTGTAGGTTCCAGTATAACCATACATTCCGCGCACTTCGTTATAGCATTCGACATCTTCTAAATATGTATCTGCAATATATTTCGCACGAAGCGGGTCGCCTGGCAGCAATACCGTTTCTGCAATTTGTCCTTTTTCTGCTCCAATATGTACACTCATTTTTTAGCCTCCACTTACGTTTACTATGTGATTTATCCTATTTAGTATAAACGATTGAGCCTAAAAAAGAAAATACCAGCTGAAGCTTAAGCTGGCATCGTCAATCATCTATTTAACTCATCGTCATCAGTCGTTCACTGCGTTTCCATCCTGCCGGAAAAAGCTGATAATAGCACTTTCCCTTCTTCTTATCATCAATCACAACAATATCACCTGTTGTCATAAACCGTGCATTGTAATCATTAGGGACTGTATCATGTACATTAAATGTCGAGAATGCTTTTTCCAGAACATCCAGGTGTGTTCTGCCGCCAATCTTTGTCCGGTACACAGGCTGATGCCCGCTTGCAGCGCCATATTCAGGTGTCTGATAAATGGTTAAGTGAAATGCTGAAGGTTTCTTTTGAAAAAATCTCAACGTCAATTGCATTCAAATCCCTCCCCTTTTATATAAAATTGGCTGGGGTCTGTCAATTTCCTTCTTCTATTTTTGTCGAATGACAGACAATTTTTCGTCAATCTTTTTACAAATGAGAAATAAAGCAAGTCCTATCGCAAAACCGCCTGCAACATCTGTCAAATAATGAACACCGATATACATTCGGCTGATCCCAATCAAAAGAACACAGAACCCCGTGATCAAGTAGACGATTTTTTGTCTTTCTTTCAGCCATGGAATCATTTCAACTAATAGATAAGCTATAAAAGGATAGATTGTGGCTGCATTCATCGAATGTCCGCTCGGAAAGCTGTAATACGTTTCATTGACAAGATGATCAAAGGCCGGTCGCTCTCTAGCAAACAGCCCCTTTAGTTCATGATTGATGGTTTTTTCTGTGAGATATAATAGAAAAAGCATCATGATAGAGTAATAGCGCTTATACATGAATAGTACGACACTAAAAATGAGCATGATTGGGACGAGCAGCGCACTAATGCCAAAGTCCGTCAAAGTCAGCATGACATTATTTAAAAAAGGGAGTCTGATGCTCTCAAACCATAAGATGATCTGGTTGTCCAATTCTTGACCCGCACCAGATACCATGAGCGCAGCAATGGCGCCAAATAAAATCAAAAGAAATAGGATATACACGCGAAAGATTCTCCTCCCTCTCTCTTCAGAATCTCTTCAAAGTATAGTGCCTACCACGCCTCTTCTTCAACTATCATTGCTTTTTTCAGCATATATTCAAACGTAATGTCAGCCAGCTCAAACGTTTCCAGCTCAGCAGGTATGTACCCTCTTTTGACCAGCTCCATGTAGAAGAATTCCGCAATTTCCTCTGTATCAATCACCAAATCTGCTTCTTTCATTACATTCCGCCTCCTTTTTTATGATGTATGAACGACGCCTGTTTTTTATTACAGTTTGTCATAATGGCTCATTCCATACATATAAATGCAGTAAACAAAAAGAAAAGGGGTTTGAGGCAATGAAATGGTTAAGCATATTAGATGGAGAAACGTTTGATCAGGTGATGGGCCGTATCTTGAGGGGATGGTTTTATGTGATTGTTTTTTTCTGTGTGCCTTATTTTTTATTCGTGTTAGGACAAGTCTTTCTTTAACCAAAATGCTCGTGTAAACTTTCCAATATAAAATCCATCATATCCTTGTATTCTGGATCTTCGAAAAATTCGTAGAGAATTTTATAGTCATTATATATATCAAGAAGCTCATCCACTATAGATACAGCGAGGAATTCTAGTGATGCTTCGCTTTCTTGTTTCTCTTCTAGTTGTAATAGAGCCGTTTGAACCATATCTTCTTCCATTTCTTTTGAGGTTTCACCGACGTAATGCACAAAAAGAAGCTGATGAACGAACTGGTCCATCTCATATTTCCTCAGGACAAGCGTTAAGTCTTCCTCTTCTGTTTCCAGCCACTCTCCGTCCTTTAGCCTCGTGAGTTCGTAAATGACATCTTCCCAGCCGTCATCAAGGTATCGCCATATTTCAGTCCGATGGCCAATAATTTTAAATAGCTCTTTTCCGTAATCTTTTACATATACAACATCGCCAATGAGGAACTCATATTCAATGTCCAGCTTTTCTGTATCCACAATCACCCCGTCGTACTCATCGTAAAGCTGAAGTGATGTTTCAAAATAAAGCACCTCATTATGATTGACCTCATACAAATAGTGCTGGTCAATTTGATGGACTTTTGTAATCGTTCCGACTGTGCCGTACATGACAACGACGACAATATCCCCTACTTGATATTTTGGTGCTTTCGCCTTCATTCTGTCTCCCCCTTGCCCGACTTTTGGTCTTAACGTATCGTATGCCGGCGCAAGGAATTCTGCATGGGCAACCACACCATGCAAAACGCCATTTTATTTCTTATAAAAAAACCGCTTCTCCCATCTGGAACAAGCGGTTGTTTGTTATTTTTTTTTGACTTCTACTTCATATTGCTCAAACGCTTCGTCAAATGTTGTCATTGAGCTCAAATAATCGCCATTTAATTCTAAATAGGCACACAGCTCATGATAATCAATGGACGCTTTCGGGAAGCTGTGATCCTCATAAGCAGCATTTGCAAAATGGCTGATTTCATCTTTCGGTTTTGGATGTCTGTACTTCATTAAATAATGGTAAAACGACTTCACCTGTTTTTCCCTCCGCGACACTCTATTTTGTTGTTATATTATACAGCAATTTGATGACTTGTATAGGCGGAGGTACAACTTATGATGAAAAGTCAAAGTAATTTCGCTTTAATAACCGCTCCATGCTCATTAATTCTTCGTATGAAATTTTTTCTGGAAGTTTTGTCTGATCCACTAAAATTAATTGATCTTCTATCTCTTTGACCGTCTCATCCTTTTGATATAACATGCCGCAGTGCGTGCAGGAAATGGACGGTGTTTCGATGATTTCAATTGATTGTGTGCCAGTGATCAGTTCCCAATAGACTGTTGTCTGCTCTGCGTTTGCTTTGTTTTCCTCACACCAATCACATGTCAGCAAGGTCATTTCTCCTCCTTTACAGTTTGATCTTTTTTGAGCTGTGCTTGATATTTTTTCTCTTTTAATTCATCTCGTTTTTCACGTTTGTTTTTGAGTGTGTCATGCTCAGGATTTGTCTCATATGCTTCTCTTCGTTTCATCCGGCTTAAATTCTCAGGCGTAAACGATTTCGCTTCATCCTGAAATAGTGCGGTAACACCAATTGCCGGTTCTTGTTTCTCTTCATAAATTTCATTAAAATACGCATCTGCCTGCCCTGCGACGTAATGCTCTGGTTCAGGGTAAGAGGTGATCACACCTTCAAAGTTACGAAGGACGACTTTGTCAGGGCTTTGCGATAATAAATAATTTGGCTGTAAGGCGATCTTTCCTCCGCCTCCTGGTGCATCTACAACAAAGCTTGGCACGGCATACCCGCTCGTATGCCCTCTTAAGCCTTCAATGATTTCAAGACCTTTTGATACTGGTGTTCTAAAGTGGCCAATCCCCTCAGATAAATCACATTGATAGATATAATAAGGTCTGACCCGTATCTTCACGAGATCGTGCATCAGCTTCTTCATAATCGGCACACTGTCGTTAATACCTGCAAGGATGACAGCCTGATTACCAACAGGGACGCCGGCATTCACAAGACGTTCGCACGCTTCTTTCGCTTCTTTCGTAATTTCAATGCTTGTATTGAAATGGGTATTCAGCCAAACCGGATGATATTTTTTCAAAATCTCGCACAGCTCATCTGTAATGCGCTGCGGAAAGACGACCGGCGCGCGGGTTCCTATCCGAATGATCTCCACGTGCGGAATGTCTCGTAAGTTTTTCAAAATGTATTCAAGCACTTGATCATTGATTAAGAGCCCATCTCCGCCGGAAATTAACACATCCCGCACCTCAGGTGTTTCTCTAATATATCCAATGGCAGCATCTAACTGCTTTTTTGGCACGCCCATACCGATCTGGCCGGAAAAACGTCTTCTCGTACAATAGCGGCAGTACATGGAGCACTGATTTGTTACAAGAAAGAGCACACGATCTGGGTACCGATGCGTTAACCCCGGGACAGGTGAGTCCTCATCTTCATGCAGAGGGTCTTCCAAGTCATATTTTGTTTTATGAAGCTCCTCAGCGATTGGCACAGATTGCATACGTACTGGGCATCTTGGATCGTCTGGATTCATCAGTGAGGCATAGTAGGGTGTAATGTTGAGTGGAATGGTTTTGGTGGAAATCTTCACCCCTTCTCTTTCCTCTTCTGTTAAGTTCACGATTTTCTCTAAATCTTCAAGCGTTTTCACGGTATGCGTCAGCTGCCAAATCCAGTCGTTCCACTTTTCCTCAGGTACATCCTTCCAAAGCTCAATGTCCTTCCAATGACGCGCCGGTTCATACAGTTTCTGATTCATATCCATTCCCCCTATCAGCATTCACCTTATACTATGCAAGTTATGTGCCAACATGGGAAAATGCCCCTATTCTTTACAAAAGGAGCTTTACCCGTGATATCCAATGCATGGTGGTGCCTATTTTTCGGCATCTGCATATTTCTTCAGTTTATACTGCAGCGTTTGTCGAGGGATTTTTAAGGCTGCGGCGGTTTTTTTAATATTGCCATGATGCTGATTTAAAGCTTCTTGAATCAAAGTTTGTTCAAATAAAGAAACCTGACTTTTTAAGGAGGCGTCGGGTGTTTCTTCCTCGAGCTTCTGCGTACGTAAATGAGCAGGAAGGTATGAAGGTGTGATGTCTTCCGCTTCCTTTGGCATCATCAATACGGCATGCTCAATGGTATGTTTTAATTCTCGAACGTTTCCCGGCCAGTGGTGAGCCATAAACAATTGTTCCGTTTCTTCAGAAAGGCGTTTGACGTTTTTTGAAAACTGCTGATGATAGGTTTGAATGAAATGGCGGGAAAGCAGCGGGATGTCTTGCTTTCTCTCACGAAGCGGCGGGATATGAAAAGATGACACATGCAGTCTATAAAATAAGTCTTCTCTTAAAATTTGCTTTTTCACCGCTTCAAATGGGTCCATATTGAGTGCAGTAATGAGTCTTACATCCACTTGAATCGCTTTTGCATCCCCAATACGGCGCACAACACCATCCTCTAACACACGTAATAATTTCGTCTGCAGCGTGAGCGGCATCGCTTGCAGTTCATCAAGAAAAAGCGTGCCTCCATCAGCCAATTCAAAGAGCCCCTTGCGATCAATTGCGCCCGTATAGCTCCCTTTGACAGATCCGAATAATAGACTCTCAAGTAGCGATTCTGGAAGTGCTGCACAGTTTTGCGGAATGAACACTTGGTTTTTCCGGTCAGATTCATGAACAATGGCTTGAACGAGCACTTCTTTCCCTGTCCCTGTTTCCCCGTAGACAACAACTGATGACGGATAAGCAGCTGCTTTTTTTGCCTTTTCAAGCATTTCTTTTAAGAACGGATCATTTGTTAAAAATGAAGCAAAATCATGCATTTGTTCTGCCCCAGCCACATCGTGTATCCGTTTTTTTTGATCTAAACGATTTGAAAGGGCTGACAGCTTCGATACATCTTTTGCGACTTCGACCGCGCCTATTAACTTGCTTTCTTCAATAATGGGCAATGTCGTGTTGACGGTTTCAATTCTTTCTCCGTTTTTATTCAAATAGGTTTGCAGCGAATGATAAATGGGCTTCCCAGTTCTCAAAACATGCATAAGCGTACTTGTTTTTTCTGTTAAAGAGGGATACACCTCAAGGATGTACTTGCCAATCACCTCTTCTTTTTGTAAACAGTCAAACTTAGCGGCATTATGATTGTAAAAGATCGTCATGCCTTGATCATCTACAACATGAATGGCTTCATCAATGGCTTCTAAAATTAATTCAAACCAATCCGCTCTTTCGACAACTTTCCCCATTCTTTCCCCCTCACTTTCAGTGCCAAAAAACCGGCATCTATTGCCGGATTTTCAGCGGCTTGATCATCTTCATCACACGTTCTCCTGTCCTTTCATGTTTCGCTTTTTCCTTGCAACTTCCTGCTTTTTTTGTCTATAGCGTCAAAAAAGCACCCCTCTTATGAGGAGTGCTTTCGCCCTGATGTTTGATAAAGAGACATATCAAATTCTTGCAACGATTCCATATACAGCGGCACTATCGGCTTTCCTTCTTGAAATAACGTAAATTGGGAAGGGTATAAATTAATTGGCTGATGATAAAAAGCAAATCGCTTCACGACATCAGGATCAATACGGTAAAAGGTATGATGCATCAGTAAATAGACATCTTGTTTCCATTTAAACAGCCGCCTGTTTGGCGGACTAAATACTGGAGAAACTTGAATCATGCCGCCATCTTCAAACATCTGAAGCCGTTCATTTGAAATCGTATAGATCTCCTTAGGGTGAAACTGAAAATATTGCACGTCACGTTTTGCAGCAAATCGCCTTTTTTTCTGATCTTCAATATAATAGAACGTTTTCCCATGATCTGCCGTGACAACTGTATAATTTGGTACTGCCAGCATGTCTTTCATCTCATATTTCATCGCACATAACGATGGCACCCGAATTGCGCGCCTGTTTTTTTCGTTCACCCAGCACCTTTCAATTTCATGAAGATTGCCGCCTGCGATTTGGTAGTAATCCCCTTCCTTTTCAATCACCGTTCCGTCAATGAGATCATACGGCATACTCGAAAACAGATGATGAAAGGAATGAGGGGTTTTATACGTTGTATCAAGTACATCTCTTAATGGAAAAAACGCGGCAAATTGATTCAGCCTCATCCAAAAAACAGAATCTGCATGATGCCAGTGTTTCGGCCCATCATCCCAATATTGCTCGTATTTTTCATGAATTAGCGGAAGCAAACGCCTTCTGTGCATGACCGAACAATGATCCACTTGAAAGGACGCATGCTCCAAGATTTGGTCTGCTTCACGGACAAAGCTCATGGTCTCAACTAAATGCTTATCAACATGCACGACCCGCTGCGAGGAATACACGATATCGATATGAGGCTTCGACTGAAAAACATCCACCATTTTCTGCAAACGATCTTGATGATACACAGTATCATCTGTTAAATAACAAATGAGCTGACCTGTTATACGGGTTAGCGCTTCATTAATAAGCGTCGCATACCGAACGGTTAACAGCCGTTTTGCAGGATGAACCGTGCGCGAATACAGATGAATGCGTTCATCGTCTAAATAGGGCTGGATCTTTTGGAGGGTGCCTTGTTCTGAGCCATCATCCATAATCAGAAGCTCCCAATTTGAATACGTTTGTTCCACCATACTCTTTAGCACACGATCAATGAAATCAGGTTTATTGTAGCTTGTTAAAATTACCGATACTTTCATGATCATTATCCTTTTTAATTAGATTAAAAAGCCCCCCAGCTGACAATGTTCACGTAAGGAACATTCACTCTTAGCTGATTTGTCACGTTTTTAAAGACCGCTACTGTATCAAAGAGCTGCACAACAACTACGTTTTGAAGGACCTCTCCATTGACTAAATGAACACGTGGCAGCGGAATGCCAAGCTCAAGCCATGGACGAAGTAATTCTTTGATGTCTGACACACTCTCTTCCTCACTTTCTTCTAAAAGACGAAGAAGAAGTAAAATCAAGATGACTTCAAGTACTCCTTCTGCTTCTAGTAATTCTTCGTTCCAACCATTTAATAATTGTTCAAATTCCATTCATAATCCCTCTCTCTTCACATTTAATCTTTACTAGAGTATGAGAATCACTTCATTTAGCCTCAGCATTTGAAAACATTTTTAAAAATGTGTGAAGTAATTAAATGAAAAAAAGAACAAAGAATCAGCGTTCTGCTTATACCAAAAAAAGTGAACGGCATATACATAGGGGTGAGTTTGAATTGATGAAGAAAGGATGGGGAAAAAATGAGCGACAAGCGTGCCGAATTAAAAAAAGAACTATTGAAAGTGTTTTTCAAACCACTTACTCGTGCATTAACAGTTAATCTTGAAGAAGGAGGAGTTCAAATGGAAGAAAAATTGAACAATTTATTAAGTGAAGTGGCAGCTGAGGCATCACCTTCAGATTCTGCTACAACACTCGATGTATCGCAGCCAGCAAGATGGATTTTTGCAAGACTTGCACCAGGAACCGTCATCAGCATTGTCACTGACTCAGGAGATTTAATCGGGCCGGTTCAATTCGTAGCATTCAATGCTTCAACGGGTGTTGTATTTGTTACACAAGAAAGCTCAGTTACACCAACAGGCTCTGCAACGACTTTATTAGATGTAGATAAAGTTGAAAGTGTTACGTTCACATCTTAATGTGAGAGGGCCATCATGAAGGTTCTTTATATCAGCTCTGGCTACGGTGGAATCTATCACATGTTTGATCAATGGGTAGAAGAGAGCTTCATTGATTCCCCCTTTTCATGTGTAAAAATTGATCGAGAATCTCTACCCGCTCACATGCACAAAATCCGGACATTTTCTCCGGATTTTGTTTTGATGATGATCGGTGATCATGTTCCGAGCGAAGTGCTTCATCAATTCAAACAAGAAAAGATCCCGATCGTTTTGTGGATGACAGAAGATCCCTTTTATACAGATGTGTCAGCTGCTTGCACGCGTGATGCGCGGCTCATATTAACGATTGATGAAGGAGCTTTGCCATTTTACAAACAATTGGGCATAGGTCACACCCACTACTTTCCCATTCCGGCAAATACACGTGTTTTTCAAAAAAACGAATCGCCTGAAGAGATGTGCAACTATGACATTGCACTCGCCGGCTACCCTTATCCCAACCGCATCAAAGCCATTGATACACTCTTACAACAGAACAAATGGCGGATTCTCGTTGCAGGTAAGGAATGGCATCGTCATTTAAATAAGTCACGAAGACATTATCGAGATCTCACACTAGTGACCAATTGGCTGAGCCCTCAGCAAATGGCGGACATCTATCAGCAATCAGCGATTGTTCTTAACCCGCACAGGCCGGCTCAGTTTGCCTATAATAAAAACAAAGCCATGATTCAAAATGTAAGCCTGAACAACAGAGCGTTTGATATCGCTGCAGCTGAAAGCTTTCAATTGACGGATCTACAACCGCCGCAAGCTTTTTCAAGCTTCGTTTTTTATAAAGATGAGGACGATTTGCTGGAACAGGTTGAATATTATGGATCAAATGCCGAGAAAAGAAAAGCGATCGCACGAAACAATTACGAACAAGTCGTTCCCTGGAATACATTTGAGACATTTCCACACAGGCTTTATGAGATCGTAAAAAGCGCCCTATGACCGGGCGCTTTTCTCGTTGAAATTCATCTTATGCATAACCCTCCGCATCTCGGCGAGCCAATAAGACTTTCTCCGCTTTCTCAAGGTCTTCCTCCTGTTTCACCACGAGTGATTTTTGGCGATCCATGATATACGCTCCAACAGATCCTTCTAAAAAGGAATGAATGCATTCTTTTGCATATGGAACATGAAAAGCATACACTGCTCCATTTAAACGGCCATACGTATATGGCTGCTCATGCTTTGGCATGAAAAAGTAATGATTGTCCTTATATAAAGTTGCTTCATTATTCTCATGCAGTGTCCATGTTTCATTTGGGTTTTCTAGCGCCTCTGTAAAAGATGCCATGCAGTCATAACTCCCTTCTACTAGAAGCTGCAAGCACTTCTCAATATCTTCCGGCTCTCTTAAAGGAGACGATGGATGCAAATATAGAACAATATCAAAGGTCTTCCCCTCACGCTCTAAATAAGCAAGCGCATGCTTCACAGCTATGAGTGACGGTGTTTGTTCCGTTACATGCGTGTCTGGCAGTTCAATCACATGGGCTCCGTAGTGAGATGAAATGATTTGAGTATTGACATCCTCTGTAGAGACGATGACTTCATCTAACTCAATCATTTGCAGTAACGGCTGAATGGTCCAATAGATGAGCGGCCGCTCCGCCAATACGCGAATGTGTTCATCATGCTGATCGCGCCTACTTCTAAAAGCTGGTATCAAGGCTAAAATACGATTTCCCCTATACATGTATTCCCTTCTCCCCTCGCGCAAAGCTCTCTTCATTTTCATCCGAGCTGATCGCAGTACTGAAGTGTTCAGGTCTCTCGTTTTTCTACTTGTTCTCTTATCTCTCCATATTCTATTAAGACGTCAAGCAGATGGTTATAATTTGTTCACCTAATTTATATAGAAAGTGGTTCTTTTCCTCAAACGGATGCCGCTCTTTCACATATGATGCAAAGTAGAGAAATGAGAGTTGGGGGATTAGATATGTCCAAAAAGATAGAAATGAGTTTGAAGGCTTTTTTTCGTGACAAAACGATATTAGTCACAGGCGGTACGGGTTCGATCGGCCGTCAAATTGTGAAAAAATTAACATCATGCTCTCCAAAGAAGATTATCGTCTTCAGCAAAGATGACAGCAAACAATACATGATGAAAAATGAGTATGCAGATCATCCAGAAGTTGCATTCGCTTTAGGAGATGTACGAGATGCAAGCCGCGTGAGACAGCTCGTCAAAGGCGTTGATATCATCTTTCATGCAGCCGCCTTAAAACAAGTACCCACTTGTGAAGACAATCCGTTTGAAGCCGTGCAAACGAATATTATCGGCGGGCAGCACGTCATTGAAGCCGCAATCGAACATGAAGTCAGTCATGTTGTCAACATATCAACTGACAAAGCGGTTTCTCCAACAAATGCCATGGGTGCAACAAAATTAATTTCAGAAAAACTATTTTTCCAAGCAAACGAAAGTATTCCGAATCAAAAAACGATGTTTTGCTCTGTGCGTTTTGGCAATGTGCTTGGATCAAGAGGTTCAGTCATTCCCATCATGCTCCAGCAGCTGTTAAATGAAAAACCTTTGACCGTAACTGACCCTAATATGACACGTTTTTTTATGTCCATCGAAGAGGCTGTCTCCCTCACACTTCAAGCAGCGATCATGATGAAAGGCGGCGAAACGTTCATTCTCAAGATGGAGTCATTACAGCTTGCTGATCTCTTAAAAGCGTTTCATGAATATGCCACTCAAATCAATGTCGCATCCCCGGATATTCTCGTTGTTGGGAAAAGACCTGGAGAAAAGCTTCACGAAGAGCTCACATTTCAGCACGAAGCAGATGCACTATTTGAGCATGAACAATTTTATGCCATTTTACCAAGACCACAACTGCACGCTGACTTTCAAAAAGTCGACTTAACCAATTACACATCAAATGAAGCGCCTCTCATTACAAAAGAAAAGCTATTCCACATCATTGAACAATTACATCACACGCATCATAAAAAATAAAAAATCGTCACACGGAAGCAGATGCCTTCCATGTGACGATTTTTAAATAGATCAATCAAATAGATGTTTCAAATTCCCATAGCCTTCTTTTTCAAGATCATCCTTTGGGATAAACTTCAAAGCGGCTGAGTTAATACAATACCGAAGACCATTTGGTCCTGGTCCATCAGGAAAGACATGACCTAGATGAGAATCAGCTGTCTTGCTGCGCACCTCTGTCCGCACCATCCCATGGCTCGTATCCACCTTCTCCGCTACTTCCTCATCTTCAAGCGGCTTTGTGAAACTCGGCCAGCCGCAATGGGCATCAAACTTATCTAAAGATGAAAAAAGCGGCTTGCCTGAAATGATATCCACATAAATGCCTTCTTCTTTGTGATCCCAGAATTCATTTTGAAATGGCGGCTCAGTGCCATTATTTTGCGTGACTTCGTACTGCATTCGGTTTAATTCTTTCAGACGCTTTTCTTTTTCGTTTGTCATGATTTATCACTCCAATGGGACTCAATAAAACCCGCTCTGCCCGAACCGACATGATATCGTTCGTAGTGCATTTTGTTCTTTTTATAATAATGCTGATGATATTCCTCTGCGGGATAAAAAGGACCAGCATCTAAAATTTCTGTCACAATTGGCTTTTGGAAAGTGCCGCTTTCGTTCAGCTTCTCTTTCGATGCTTCTGCAAGCTTTCTCTGCTCGTCATGATGAACATAAATACCTGTGCGGTAGGACTCTCCTCTATCACCAAATTGCCCTCCATCATCTGTTGGGTCTATTTGCTGCCAATACAGTTCTAATAGCTTTTCATACGAGAAAACGTCTGGATCAAACGTGATTTGAACCGCTTCTCTATGTCCTGTTGTATTTGTACATACTTCCTCATAGGTCGGATTCACTGTATGTCCGCCAGTATACCCTGATTCAACTTTGATAATGCCCGGCTGTTCATCAAAAGGTTTAACCATACACCAGAAGCAGCCTCCTGCAAATGTGGCTAATTCTTGTTTTTCAGACATATTAGTGCCCCCTTCATTTAAAAAATGGTATCATCATATTATAACATGATGAAAAATAATGAAAATGATACGACTTGTATACCTAAAATAAAAGAAAGCATTCTGTCGTATCTTAAAATATAATGGGGGTTTAATGATTGGAACAAAGAAAACAAATGATGTATGAAATGGATTCTTTACTGAGAACCGTATTTAAGCAGATCCGTTATGAGATTAACAGCCTGCTCGAAAACGAATTATCTCGGAATGAATTTCTCATTTTAAATCTGCTTCGTGAGCAAGGTGCAAAAAAAGTAACGGAATTTGCGTCCATTCTAGGGGTGTCAGCAAGCCATATCACAGCTGTGACCGACACACTCGTAGAAAAGGGCTGGATTACCCGTATCCGTTCTAAAGAGGATCGCCGCATCATCAAAATCCACTTAACCGATAAGGGTAAGGAAATTACTGAGCATTTTGAGAAAAAGAAAACAGAATACTTTATGGAGCGATTTGAGTCATTCGACGACGAAGAACTGAAAACAATGATCAAATTATTTAAAAAGCTGGATAAAAGTCAAAAGGATTAAGCATAGATTTTAGCGCTCTGGACATGCTACGGATAAAAAGAGGTGGAATGAACCATGACAAGCCCTTATCTTTGTCCAAACTGTAAAACAAACAGAACGCGCTTTAATCTGATTGAGCAGCTTTCAGAACCTGTGAAGCTGGATCCTGCGACCGGAGCAGTTGTCGAAAGATACGAAGGAGAGCAGCTTTCTCCTTTTCACGTGAGCTATCAAGGTCCTCAAATAAAAGTCCAGTGCGGCGTTTGTGGTTTAATTGAGGATGAAAAAACGTTCATTAAGCTAGCTGAATATCATCAATATTCTTCTCCTTCTTAACTTGCGGGCCTGACGGAAAACGTCAGGCTTTTTTCTATGCTTCTTTTGCCTATACAGATCGCCTTTTTCATGCATACGCTACAAAAAAACACCATCGCATAAGAAAGTAGGGATTGATGACATGCAGCAGCTCTCTTATCATGACTTTCCATACCGTCCACTCGCTGCGGGCTTCGAGCACCCTCAAAGCAGCCCTTCATTCAAAGCCTTTATTCGGCTCTTTCACGCTGCACCAGATCTTAGTGAGCTCGCTGTATATGTGAATCGGAATGAGGTCTTGAAAAAAATGCCTTACAGTCATTTGACAGCTTATATGGAGTGGGATGAGGGAATTTATGAGATAGAAGTGTTCAAGCTGGCCACAAAAGAAAGAGTTCTTCATTCTTGCATGATGATTAAACGTAGCGAGATTTACACCCTATGTATCACAGGTGCTCATGCAGGTTTTGCGCTGCTGACAGAGCGGCAAGACCCTGTGATTCAACACGAGGACCTGTCAGCCCTTACATTTGTCCATCTGTCTCCAGACCTTCCTTCCATTGATATATATGAACGTGATCAAGGGGTGTTATCAAAGGAGCTTCATTATGTAAACGGCACTCACATTCATCATTTCTCCCCGAATAAATATCATTTTGAATTAAAAGCCGCCGGTACTCAAAGTGTACTGCTTGATATCCCAAAAGTTCATCTGCAAGCAAATCGCGCATACCTCATTCTGCTTCATGGCTTTGCTAACGGAGAGCCAGAGCTTATGGCAAAGGTGGTCTTGTCTCAGCAAATATAAAAAAGAGCCTTTCCTCAATGGAAAAGGCTCTTTACGAGACATCTTCAGCTTTTTCTTGCTTTTGAAAATCAAAAGCAAGAATCATGATACCTAGAAATAATGCACAATAGGCAATATTTAAGTAAAACTGATCGATATTTTCTGCTCTTAAATCAGTGGCAGCTGTAATGCCAAAGTACGCAGCAAATAAAAGCGACAGTAAACTAAAATATTGATAGACTCGCTTCATGATTTCACTCCTGACTCACTTTCTATTGCTTTGGATGATAATATGAGAACTCAATTTCATCGTTCTCTAGATCAATTTTGTTTGCTTTCACATACATATCATTCGTCAGTGGCATTTCTGAAAGGCGTACTTCAACCGTTTTTTGATCCGGTTTCACATGAACGAATTCTGGCAGTTCATAGAACTGGCCCATGTAGCTTAAAACAAAACTAATCGGAATGCTCAATTGTCCAATTGAAAGGCCATCCACTTTCAACAGCACATCACCATTATCTTCGACAGTTGGCGTAAATGAGACGTTTGCATCAATAGTCGAAGAGAAAGCTTTAATTGCGCCTGTCACTTTCACATCTTGATCGATCGCCACATGAAAGTCTGGCATATCACTTGATCCTTGATTTTTCAAGTAATCATTGATAAAGCTGGTGAGCGATTCCTTTGAGCTAGATATATTAAAAGAATACTCGCTTTTTAATTCTTTAGTTGAAGCGGATTGACCGCCTGGCAGCATCATCAAAATACCGCAGGCAAGAACAATCAATAGATTGATTGCAAGTAAAATAAAAAATAAGCTTTTCCACTTTTTCATACGTTCACCCTATTCCTTCGGCAGTCCTTCTTTTTTCACTTTGGAGAATAAACGATTTGCCATAAGAGAGTACCCCTTTTGGTTTGGGTGGAAATCATCATCTGCCAGTAATTTTTCATCAGAATCTTCCTCAAATAAATCTGCTACATTGATGATATCAGCGTTGCCGTCTTTTTTCAGTTCCTTTTTGGCAGCGGCATTCCAATCTTTGACGACTTCATCAATATCTCGCAGCTCAGACAAACTGAACTTAAAGGGATTGTACATGCTGACATACATGATCTTCGCATGATCATTGTGCTTTCTCAATTGAGCAAGAATGGTTTTAAAGCGCTCCTCAAAAGGACCCTGCTCTTTTTGAAAAGGAGCAAACGTCAAATTGAGCACATTTTGATGGACAACATGCATTAAGTCATTGCCGCCGATCGTAAAGAAAATATAGTCAGCGTCTTTCAGTCCGTCTTGCACCTTTTTTTCTTTTAATCTTTTTAATAAATCTACCGTTCTACTGCCTTTAATGGCATAATTTTTTAATGTGACAGATTGCACGCCGTCCACCGCTTCTAACTTGTCACGGGTCATGCCTGCATATCCTTTTTTATGTTGATCTCCGATTCCTTCTGTTAAGGAATCTCCAACCGCTGCGATCGTAATATGTTCTTTTACGTCTTGTGTGTCTTCTAGTTTATCCTTTATGCCAGCCTCTTGCGCGGAACATGCAGAAAGAACAAAAGCTAGAGACATCACAATCAAAATCAAACGAGCCTTCAAACGATGATGTCCCTCCTTTTTCTGATTAAAAAAGTGTATCATGTTTTCGCTCATTTGAACATCCTTATGCTAGCTTCGATTTAGCGTTTTGATGTCCTTGATAATTTCATCATAAGGTGTATTTTGTACACCATCATAATTTTTCATCACTTTCCCTTCTTGATCAACTAGGAAAAACAATGACTGATGAATCACTTGGTCTTCATCTTCAGGTTTCTTCACAATGGTTTTAAAGCTCTTCATTGCGAATTTTTCGATTGCAGACTGTGAATAGCCAGTGAGAAAATCCCAATTTTTAAAGGACAATGGATATGCTTTTGCAAATTCTTTTAGCTTGTTCGGTGAGTCTACCTCCGGGTCCACGCTAAAGGAAATGATATGCGCATCCAACTTTTCTTCTTTTAACCGTTTTTGCAGCTCTGTCATATGAGCAGTCATCGGCGGACAGATCGTTTCACAGCTTGTGAAAATAAAATCTGCAACCCATATTTTCCCCTTCAAATCATCCAATGACACCTTTTGACCATCCTGATTTTCATACTCAAACGGCTGTATTTGATAATTTAACGTATCTTTGATTTGTCCATTTGAACATGAGACTAAAAGAAGCACGCTTATGATCATAAGCGTACCAAGTGAGGCTCCCCTTTTTTTAAGCATGGTACGTCCATCCCCTTTTTCAATCAATCGGTATAAAAAGTAAAGCCTATTGCGCCTTTTCCAGTGTGACACGAAATAATCGGTGTTGTGTAGGCGATGTCAACAAGTGCTTCAGGTGTGTGATCAAGCAGCGCTGATTTGAGCTTTTCAGCGAGTTCTAATGCATCTGCATGCGCTATCCCAATGGCTTGAACTGTTTTTCCTTTCACGGCCTGTACATACTGTTTGGTCAAATAGCGGACAAGCGCAGAATAGCTTCTCACATTCGCTTCCGGCGTGTATACCCCGTCTGTTAAGCTGGCAATTGGTTTGATGTGAAGAAGTGAGCCGATCAGCGCCTTTCCTCTTCCAATTCTTCCACCTTTCACGAGATTTTCTAATGTATCGATTGTGACAAATAGCTTTGTTTTAAGGCGGATTTTATCCATTTCTTTGATGATGTCTTCACGGCTTGCACCATTTTTTGCAAGCTCTGCTGCTTTGCTGACTTGAAACCCTAATCCATAGGAAATAAAATTTGAATCAATCACCGTGATGTTTCCGTCTACCATTTTCGAAGCGCTTTCAGCAGTTTGAACAGTTCCACTCATCCCACCCGTTAAATGGATGCTAATGACTTCGCTTCCATCTGCCGTGAGCTTTTCATATAATTCGACGAATTGACCGATCGCAGGTTGAGACGTTTTCGGCAATTCCTCAGCGGCCTCCATTTTTTCAATAAATTCATCTGGCTGTATATTCACTCGGTCAATATAATCAACCCCAGAAATGGAGATATTGAGCGGAATCACGTGAATGGAAAGATCATTGATTTTTTCTTGCGGAAGGTCCACAGTTGAATCTGTTACAATTTTAATTTGTTTCACTATCGTCTCATCCTTGCTGTCTTAGTCTTTACTTATGATATTACCTTATTTCGTGCATACTTGAAAACAACTGTCATGACGTTTTTGAAATTGTCACATTTTCTTCTTTTCATGAAAAAAATCCTTGCCAAGCTGAGCAGCTGTCATTTCAAAACAGCCGCTCACTCCACTTGACAAAGATTTCTATTTACGCATTGTGTTTCAGTGTAGGCTCCTGATAGATCTGCTCATATGTGCTCCACTTGACGTTACGTTTCACATCCTCTCTGAAAGAGTACACAGCTCTCTTTCCTTTAGATACATAGACTTTTTTCAAGAAAGCTTCAAGTCTAAAGGTGAGCATGAAACCATACGTCTCATCTCCCTTTAGTACAGGGACTTCTGTTACCTTGATCTGAGCTCCATCCATCCGTCTAAAACATATTGTTTTGAGCAGCACAAACGATCAATCCTCTTTTCCAATGTTCTGTTACGCCTAAATAAATAGGTGGAATAAATCTTGATCTTTATTCACTTCAACATAATGGAATCCTTTTTTATTCATCCGTTCAATCAGCGCCGCATAGTCATCTCTTTCTTTCAATTCGATGCCAACAAGCGCGGGGCCTTTGCTTCGGTTATTCTTTTTCGTATATTCAAAGCGTGAGATATCATCATTTGGCCCTAATACTTCATCTAAAAATTCCCGAAGCGCTCCTGCTCTTTGCGGAAAATTGACAATGAAATAATGTTGAAGCCCTTCATAGATCATCGACCGTTCTTTGATTTCCTGCATTCTGCCAATGTCATTATTTCCTCCACTGACAATACAGACAACATTTTTCCCTTTAATCTCCTCGCGATGGGCATCCAGCGCTGCGATCGACAGTGCGCCTGCCGGCTCTGCTACAATCGCACATTGATTATACAGCTCTAAAATGGTTGTACATACTTTTCCTTCAGGTACAAGACTGATTTTATCGACAACGGACTGAAGCGATGTAAACGTCTTTTCGCCAATCCGCTGAACCGCTGCTCCGTCTACAAACTTATCAATTGAATCAAGTGTCACAACCTCGCCCTTTTCATGGGAAGCATGGAGTGAAGCTGCGCCAAGTGGTTCGACTGCAATGATTTCGGTTTCTGGGGCGATATTTTTGATATATGTACCAACTCCAGATAACAGACCTCCACCTCCAACACTTGCAAATAAAAAGTGAGGCTCCACTTCGATATCATTTAATATTTCTACAGCAGTCGTTCCTTGTCCTGCCATCACATCCAAATCATCAAACGGATGGATAAACTCGCGCTTCTCTTCATCTCCGCATTTTACTGCTTCATGATATGAATCATCAAACGTATCTCCGGTTAAGATAATTTCAACATATTCTTTTCCAAAAAGCTCGACTTGAGATACTTTTTGTCTTGGTGTCGTGGCAGGCATAAAGATTTTCCCGTGGATCCCTAAATATTTACAAGAATATGCAACACCCTGCGCGTGATTTCCTGCACTTGCACAGACAATGCCGTTTTCTAGTTTATCTTTTGGAAGCTGGCTCATTTTATTAAAAGCGCCTCTTAATTTAAAGGAACGAACTACTTGAAGATCCTCTCTTTTTAAGTAGACATTACATTCATATCGTTCAGAAAGTCGCTCATTTTTTTGAAGAGGTGTATGAATCACTACATCCTTCAAATTTTGATGGGCCTTTAAAATGTCTTTCACTTGAATTAGCGTGTTTTCTTTGAGCAACGGTTTCATGTACAAGATCCTTTCTCTTTAACCTTATTTAATTTGTCATTATAACATGAATATTCAAAAAATAAACCAATAGATCATGGATCAAGCATAAATTTCATAAACTTTTTCGTTTTTCTGTACATTTGGTTTTATTGGGTGTTACAATTGAACCAATTAGAACCACAAAGAAAGGAATCACCCGATGACCACACATTCGTTTACGTCTATATATGGAGAGCATCAAGAAATTAAGCGTGCCATTCATCTGGCAAAGCAATTCACAAAACACGAGCAGCCGGTCTTGATAACAGGAGAAATTGGCACAGGCAAAACACTATTTGCCCAGGAAATTGCAAATGCAGCTGCTACAAACGCTTCACTGACACATCTATATTGCCCCATCTTAGATGAAGATACCTTACAGAAAGCCTTCACGGAAAAGACCAGTCAAATTCTTTATTTAGACGAAATCGCCGCATTAAATATTCCTATGCAGCATCAGGTCATTCGTTTTCTAGAAACCTCTCCTGCAACAAAAGTCATTGCCACTTCGTCTTTATCAATAGAGGCATTGAGGGTGTCATCTACCTTTTTACCTGAGCTGTTTTATCGCTTAAATGTTTTCCATTTGCCCCTCCCGTCATTAGCAGATCGAAAAACAGACATTCCTGTGTTAACAACTGCTTTCTTTCAGGAGCTGAGCATGACGCCTGATATTGATCCAAGTGTTTGGGAAACGTTGCAGGAGTATCCGTTTGAAGGAAACGTACAGGAACTCAAAAATATCGTTCATTATGCTGCAGTCATTCTCGAGGGGCAAACGGTATTTTTACACCACCTGCCGCCTTTTGTGTTAACACCTCTTTCGCCGGACGTAAAAGGAAAAAAGGAAGAACACCAGCTCACACTAATGGAAAAACAAGAGTTTGTTTTCCTGCTGGAAGCCATTAAATCTCTCAATGAGAAAGGAGAAGCAGCCAGCAGACGCATCTTGTCTGAATTAAGCAAACAAGGCGACATTCCGCTGACCCCTCAGCAGGTGAGGAGCCGATTAGATGATCTTGAGAAAAAAGCTTACGTGACGAAAGGAAAAGGCAGGGCCGGCACGAAGATTACACTTGAAGGTCTTTCATTCCTGAAGTCACTTGATGGTTATATACCGGTTCAATAAAAGGAGGCTATCCATTGTTTACTGTAAAAGAAGAAATTGCAAACGCCATTACACATGGCATTGGCGTTATTTTATCCATACCAGCCATTGTTTTTCTCGTTTTATTCGCTGTTCAATACGGCACTGTCACAGACATCATCAGCTTTTCGATATTTGGCTTATCCATGCTGCTGCTCTATTTAAGCTCGACCTTGCTTCATAGCATTCGGCACAAAAAAACAAAAGATGTATTTGAAATCCTCGACCACTCGGCTATTTATGTATTGATTGCTGGTACATATACGCCCTTTTTACTAGGACCATTAAAAGGCGCACTAGGCTATACGCTTCTTGCGATTGTATGGGCGCTTGCTGCTGGCGGAATTGTCTTTAAAATCTTTTTCGTCAAACGGTTTATCATTGTGTCCACGCTCGTTTATTTATTAATGGGCTGGATGATTATCATTGCCATCAAACCACTTTACATTGGGTTAACGGGCGCAGGATTTGGCCTCTTACTGTTAGGCGGTCTATTGTATTCAGTCGGAACCATCTTTTATATTTGGCGGAAAATTCCCTATCATCATGCCATTTGGCACAGCTTTGTACTCGGCGGCAGTGCATCGATGTTCTTCTGCATTCTCTTCTATTGTGTGAACATTCCTGCTGCATGAAAAAAACCAGCATCCACTTTCGGATGCTGGTTTTTCTATGCGCGCTTTTGGGCGTAATCACTCATCATGACAGGTGCTTTAATATGAATATCAACATTAACAGGGCGAAGCCTTTTGACGATCTTCCCAGTTAATAGACGATCCGTTCCACTTGTTTCAATCGGTACAAGCGGACAATCACTATCTTCAGCAAGTGCCTCTGCCATGTGACGCTTTGCTTCTGGAAGCAATACACTCTGCCCAGATAAGATTCTTTCCTTTGCTTCTTCTAATAAGGCATCATCAGATTGATTCTGATGAATAACCGCCATCTTCTTCAGCCATTGTTTTAAAATGGGATATCGAAAAAGATTCGGCTTTGCCATGAAAGCAAATGGCTTCTCAAGGTGACCAATCAATAATGTCGTCGTGACTGGATTCAGTGCCTGTGTGATATAAATAACGGGTCCATCTGGCAGCTTCTTTTGCTGGTGAATGGTCATGACTGATCCTGACTGATCAATACAGCCCCGGGCAAACCTTTTTGCATGCTCATGAATGAGATGCATTCGTTTCGTATAGGAAATGCGCGGATCAGTTAATTCATGAGCATGCAAATGCCTCATACTTTTAAAAAAGGATAGGGCAACATAAATCGTTAAAAACCAATAACGAAACAACCGTACTCCTCCTACTCATTTATCCTTTTTTGTCATATACGACAAATTCATAATTGTAGGGGTTCTTTTCGTCACGATGGCCTTTTTCGCGTGATACAACCGTCCATTCGTTTTCATTGTAATCAGGAAAGTAGCGGTCTCCTTCAAACGCATGGTGAATATGCGTGATATATAGACGATCCGCATATGGCATCATTTCTTCATACAGCTTAGACCCGCCGATGATAAATAACTCTGTCTCGTTCTCCCCGATTGCCAAAATATCAGCAATGGAATGGACAACCTCGCATCCTTCTGCTTCAAAAGAAGAACTTGTTGTCAAAACGATATTTCGGCGGTTAGGCAGCGCTCTTCCAATTGATTCAAACGTTTTTCTGCCCATGACAATCGTATGCCCGCCTGTGACTTTCTTAAAATACGCTAAATCAGCTGGTAAATGCCAAGGCATTTGATTATCTTGACCAATGACTCTGTCTTTTCCTGTCGCCACAATCATCGAAATCATACACTGACTTCTCCTTTGATATGCGGATGCGGGTCATAGTTCTCAAGCACAAAATCATCGAACGTGAAATCAAAAATGCTCTTCACATCTCTTGTAATGCGAAGCTGCGGAAGCTTGCGTTCCTCGCGCTCTAGCTGCATTTTCACCTGCGGAAGATGATTCTGATAAATATGAGCATCTCCTAGCGTATGAACAAACTCTCCTGGCTCAAGATGTGTAACTTTGGCAATCATCATCGTGAGAAGGGCATATGAAGCAATATTAAATGGCACGCCTAAAAAGATATCTGCCGATCTTTGATAAAGCTGGCAGGAAAGCTTCCCGTTTGATACGTAAAATTGAAACAGACAATGACATGGAGGCAGCGCCATTTGATCAATTTCACCCGGGTTCCAAGCGCTGACGATCAGTCTTCTTGAATTCGGATTATGCTCGATATCGTGGATCAGCTTTGTGATCTGATCCACAGTCTCACCGTCCCCACTAGCCCAAGATCGCCACTGCGCTCCGTACACACGGCCCAGTTCGCCATTTTCATCTGCCCATTCGTTCCAAATCCGGACGCCATTTTCCTGAAGATATTTGACATTTGTATCACCTTTTAAAAACCACAGTAACTCATGAATAATTGATTTCAGGTGCAATTTCTTTGTTGTTAAAAGCGGAAATCCTTCCTGCAAATCAAATCTCATCTGGTAACCGAACGTGCTGATTGTACCTGTTCCCGTTCTGTCACCTTTTTCATCCCCGTGCTGTAATACATGACGGCATAACTCTTTGTATTGTTTCATTTTTTTCATCCTTTATTTATGTTCTTGTTGTAGTTTACCTTATTTCTGCTTTTGTTTAAACCAAAAAAACATGCCTGCATGATGAGCAGACATGTTTTTCTTTTTATACTTGATTCACTCGATCCTGCTCTTCGTCCTTAATATCTTGGTGTGAGTGAGCAATACGGCTAGCTGCTGCTGCGGCAAGCGCGGCGACAAGGTCATCAAGGAAGGTATGCACTTCACCTGGACGACCTTCATCTAATTCCCTGATAATACCGAATTTCTCTTTATCTAAATAACCGAAGTTTGTCAAACCGATTGATCCATATACATTGACAATGGAAAGCGGAATAATTTCATCAATACCATATAGCGGCTCGTCTGTTTCAACTAAGTGCTGCAATGGTTCTGGCAATAGCTTTTTTTCAGCCAGCTGATCAAGGGCAAGTCCTGTTAAAACCGCATGGACAATTTCCCTTTTATTCAACACTTTTTCAACATTTTCAATACAGACACTAAGTGGAAGGTTTGGATGATATTTTTCTTGAAGCTTTAGCACAATATGTGCAATATCTTCAATTTTCACTCCACGTTCGTTTAACATTTGTTTTGTAATCTGCACCATTTCGTTCATTGTATACTTTTTCAATTGGCATGACATCTCCTTCTAGTGGCTCATCCAGCTCGGTGGGGTGTTTTTGTCCCAGTAAATATTACCGAGTTCATGATGCGTCTGGAATCCATCTTCTGCTGTATGGTAGTGAAAGTTAAACCAATATCCGCTGTGTGGCGGCTGATCTCTTCTCACATGAAAACGGAGCAAATCTTCTCCAGTCTTCCGGTTGTAGATGTGGAAGATTTTTTCGCCATTTCCGCTCGAAGGCTGATCAGTTAACACAACATCTTGAAATTTTTCGTCATCTTTGAAATTTGTTAAAACATCGGTTAACACTTGTTCAATTTTCGGTTGAATCTCTTCTCTGTACTCGTCTTCAATGACAGGTGTGATTTTACGGCCGAATTTGAGAAAGGATTGATTTTCTGCACTTGATAGAACCTCCTCCTTATATTGCTCAAAGGGGTCTACCTGCTCTTTGTTGTCCTCTTGCGATAGTTCCCAGCTGCGTAATTCATCTGATGTATCATAAACCGCTGTATAAGGCGTTTTATCAGATGAAGAAAGTTCAGATGGCTTGTCTGTCATCAAAGCCGACGGAGGAGAGATCAAACCAAAAGTTGCAATTGTAAAGAGCGCAACAAGCGTTTTTCTCATCCACATCTTCATGATATCTAATTCCTTCCATAAGTTATCATACTGCTATTCTAGCATATAATGAATTTTCAGTCATTCAATTTGGTCACTGATTTGAGACTTTCTTTTTCATAATAAAACGTTTACAATGACAGTAATGACGACTAAAATTTGGGAGGAATGGGTATGCTTGAAGGGTTTTTCATCACAGCTTCCTTGCTGACACTGTTTTATTTTGTCTATATGGAGATTACGGATTAAAGCCCTTAGAAAGGGCTTTTTCAGATTGTTGACAAAGGGCTAAAATAATCTTGATTTTAGCCCTTTGTCTTCTATTCAGCGTGATAGAAAACCTTTGAAGTCTAGGAAGGACGAGCACTGGAATGGAGCGAATTTGACATTCGTGAGTACCGCAGCGCAGGACTGACAACGAATGCAAGGGTTTGTCTACACGCTGTAAAAGCCCTTAGTGAGGGCTTTTTTCTTTCTCAATATAACCATAATGAAATTGGGCTGTTTTTCGTTTTATGACGTGAAATTGATAGGATTCCGCTGTAAATCGTGTACTTTTCCAATGATCTTTTAAAACCACTCTTTTTCTTGCCACTCTTAACGCCTCTTGCACGGCTATTTCGTGATCAAAGTGGTGCTCTGCCGCATGACGCAGCGGCGCTATACTTGTAGATTCTTGAATCGTTTCCTCAAACATCGGATCAAAATAGACAATATCAAATGAACGGTCAGGACACTGCTTTAGCTGCTCGATACTGTCTCCACTGATCACAGATATCCGTTTCATCGCTTCATCTGCTTCTTCTATCCCTGTTTCCCATGTGTTCAGTCCTTCTCGCACTAGTAACGCCGTAATGGGATTCTTTTCTATACCGACGGCCCTTCCATTCCTGCCTATCGCACAGCTTGCAGTAATAGCATCAGACCCTAAGCCAAGTGTGCAATCTAAAAAGGAATCTCCCGGCTTTAGCTGGGCTGCTTCGATTAAAGGATCCTTTTCTCCGCGCAAGAGCCGCTTCACCCTGAACATCGCTGAGCTTGGATGAAAAAAGAACTTTTCACCATTGGGCTGATACCATTCGAATCTTTCTTTCCCGACAACAAGTACATCTCCTCGTTTCATCGCAAGCTGCTTGACGGATTGTTTGCGTCTTTCTACATACTCACCATCTAAATCCTTTGCAAGCGCCTTCGCTGTTTCAATCGTTTGTTCATTTGCTCTAAAGCTTGTTGTAATGAGCATATTGTTCCTCCATCATGATCAAGAAAAAATGCCCTGATCTGATCACAGGGCATTTCAACACTTGTATTAGCAATGTTTTTCGAATGCAGTTAAGACATTTTTCATGATATCTTCCATTTCATGACCTTCAATTTCGTCACGCGGGATAAAATGAACGAGTTCATTTCCTTTTAAAAGGGCCATAGAAGGAGATGATGGCTCTTCACCCGTGAAGTATTCTCTCATTTTTGCCGTTGCTTCCCGATCCTGCCCAGCAAATACTGTGACGATTCTGTCTGGAGCTTTTTCTGCCTTCATCACAGCTTGAGTCGCTGCTGGGCGTGCTAATCCGGCAGCACATCCGCATACAGAATTAATGACAACAAATGTTGTTCCTTCAGCTTCTTGCATGGTTTGTTCTACTTCTTCTTCCGTCTTAAGTTCTTGAAATCCTGCACTTGTCAGCTCTTGGCGCATTGGCACAACGAGCTGGCGCATATATTCTTCATATGCCATTGACATAAAAAAGCCCCCTCTAAAAATCCTTATGTTGTGAATAAAGGATACTATAGAGAGAGCCAATTTTCAAATCTTCCATATCAGATTAAATTTTCATGATTCCGCCTGTATTGGCTGATGTCACAAGTTTTGAATATCTAGCAAGATAGCCAGTTTTCACTTTTGGCTCAAAGCCTTTCCAGTTTGCTTTTCTTTTTTCCCATTCTTCCTCTGGAACATCGACGCTTAAAATGCGTTGTTCAATATCAACCACGACATGGTCACCATTTTCAACAAAGGCGAGCGGGCCGCCTTCAGCTGCCTCTGGAGAGACGTGTCCAATGGACAAACCACGAGAAGCGCCGGAAAAACGTCCGTCAGTAATTAAAGCAACCTTTGGCCCAAGTCCCATGCCGACAATTTGTGAAGTTGGTGCAAGCATTTCTGGCATACCAGGTCCGCCTTTAGGTCCTTCATAGCGAATAATGACAACATGTCCTGCTTCTACTTTTCTATTAATGATGCCTTCAAGAGCTTCTTCTTGGGATTCAAATACGATCGCAGGTCCTTCGTGACGTGTGATCCCATCTTGTACCCCGCCCGTTTTAATGATGGCTCCATCTGGCGCAAGGTTTCCAAATAAAACGGCTAAGCCGCCCTTTTCAGTAAATGGCTTATCGATTGGATAAATGACGTTATAGTCTTTTACCTCATGTCCTGCAATGTTCTCACCAAGCGTTTTCGCTGTGACGGTCATTGTATCTAAATGAAGTGCGCCTTCTTTTTTGGACAATTCATTTAGCGCAGCTGTGACGCCGCCTGCTTCATGTAAATCCTCAATATAAACATCCGAAGCTGGAGCAAGTTTTGATAAATGAGGCACACGCTCAGCTACTTCATTGATACGTTCAAGTGAATATTCCACACCTGCTTCATTTGCGATCGCCAGTGTGTGAAGAACGGTATTGGTTGAACCACCAAGTGCCATATCTAATGCAAATGCGTTATCAATTGCTTTTTCAGTAACAATATCACGTGGTTTAATATCCTTTTTAATGAGCTCCATCAGTTGTTTTGCTGACTTTTTCGCAAATTCTCTTCGCTCTGGTGATGTCGCCAAAATCGTTCCATTTCCAGGAAGAGCAATTCCAAGCGCCTCTGCTAAACAGTTCATTGAGTTTGCTGTAAACATACCTGAACAAGAACCGCAGGTTGGACAGCCAAACTGTTCTAATTCATTTAATTCCTCTTCGTTAATTTTACCTGACTGGTATGCACCAACGCCTTCAAATACAGAAGAAAGAGAAATCTTTCTGCCATCACTTGTTCTACCCGCTTCCATCGGACCACCGCTGACAAAGACAGTCGGAATATTGACACGCATCGCTGCCATCATCATCCCTGGTGTGATTTTATCGCAGTTAGGAATACAAACCATTCCATCAAACCAGTGAGCAGATACAACGGTTTCTACAGAGTCAGCAATGATTTCACGGCTTGGTAATGAATATCTCATCCCGATATGACCCATCGCAATTCCATCATCGACCCCAATCGTATTGAATTCAAATGGGACCCCGCCAGCTTCACGAATGGCTTCTTTCACAATTTTCCCGAATTCCTGAAGATGGACATGTCCTGGGACAATATCAATATAGGAATTACATACGGCAATAAATGGCTTGCCGAAGTCCTCATCCTTTACCCCCGCCGCTCTTAGTAAGCTTCGGTGAGGTGCTCTGTCAATTCCTTGTTTAATCATATTACTGCGTAGTTCTGCCATCTGTTTAAAAAGCCTCCTATACTACAAGTCTTGTTGACTGCATGATTTTGAGTTGATTTTATTTTACAAATTTTCTGTTTATTTAGCCACCGATGAATGACTGATGACCCACATGTCTGCTGAAACTAGCGCTCAGCAAGGTTCGTGTCATAAAATCTGACCTCCAATATTCTATATTGGTACTACTATATAGAGTTTTTTCGCATATTTCAACAATATTCAAAATAATTTTTCTAAAAAATTTTTCTGTCTATCACTTTAAGAAAAACAAGCTGCCTTTCATTGGCAGCTTGCTCATATTTCTCATCATTCTGATGCATTTTTTCTACTTTCTGTCATTTGCTTCCATACAGAGCCTTTCGCTTCTTCTCCGTGCTCAATGCGCTCAATCGCCATTTTCACTTGAAGGCTGACTTCAAATTCAGGGTCTTGCTCAGCTTCTTTTAATGCGTCAAGTGCTGTTTCGTCACCTTCTTCATAGAGGAACATAGCTGCACGCCAGCGGACAAGTTTACTCGGATCCTTTAATGCTTCGATCATTGCTTCCATAGCGCTAGGGTCACCAAGGTCTGAAATACAGTCTCCAGCGGTTCTGCGGACCGTCACAGTTTTGTCTTTAAGTCCCTTATATAATATAGGCAGTATAGCAGGATCTTCAATCATTCCAGCATTCACAACGGCTTGTCTGCGAATGGATGTTTTTGGGTCCTCCATCGCTTTCATTAAAACAGGTATATCCTTTTGCTCTGGCTGCATTTGCTCTAAATGGGCAAAACGCTTTTTCCAATCTTCCTCGCGCAGCATGTCTTCTGTTACATCATATGCCTTTCGGTTCACCTGTCTATCTACGGCTTCTTGCCCTTCTTTGACCGCCTCTGTTAAGCGGGCTAAACGCTCGTCATCATAGGCTGCTTGCAGCTCTTCTGTGACTTCCTGGCCGATATCAGCAAAGTCACCAAAACGAACGCCATGTTCTTTCCACACACGTTCAAATACGACATTGTCTGAGCTGCTTCTGAGCTTTAAAATGGCTGCTTGGAAGCGTTCAGGCATTCCGAACCGCTCTTCTCTTTCACCGTCCGTTAATTTGACTTGCATCGGAATCCCATTAAACATTTGGACAAACACTTTGACTTCGCCAAATGTGTCACCGCCTGACTGCGGTCCTTCCTGAAGGCCTTCTGTTTCTTGACCAAAGGCTTCTCTCACCTGTTGTAAAATGCCCTGCCAGTCAAACTTTGCATTACGCTCGACCGCTAAGAAATCTGCGACATGATAAACACCTTTTACACCTTCAATGTTCAAAATGCGCTTGATCATCTCTGGCGCTTCGTCTTTTTGATCCTTTTTGTAGTTGTTGCTTTTACCGCCGGCAAGTGCTTCTGTCAAAATGACCTTCATGGTATTTGGACTTGGCGTCGGTTCTATCGCTGTTATTTTCATCTATACATCCTCCTTACACACATAAAGACCCTACTCATCTGTAAGGCCGCATTCTTCTTTCCATGTCTTGATAAATAAGCTCATCAATTCATGCCGCTCCTCAGCAAGCTGCTTTCCTGCAGAGGTGTTCATCAAGTCTTTTAATTTGAGCAATTTTTCTTCCATATGCTTTAGCACGGAGCCCTGCTGCATGTTCTTTGTATAGTGGGGCTCCCCTTTTGCGCCTGCATAAGTAAACACTCTTGCAATACCGCTTGCTCCTATCGCATCGAGTCTATCTGCGTCTTGAACAATGGCCCCTTCTAACGTCATAGGCCTATTCTGCTTATGTCGATGACGAAAAGACATCGTGGTAATGATATCCATGATATAACGAATATCCCGCGTATTAACTTCCCAAGAAAGGAGCTGATGCTCAAGTTGTTGCGGTGAAAGCTTCCATTCACTCGACAGCTTTTCATCAATGACATCATGAACAATCGCCGCCATTTCAATAATAAAAAGAGAGCCGCCTTCCTGATTAGCAAGCTGGCGGGCAAGCTGGCGCACACGATCAATATGAGCCGCATCGTGTCCAGTCGGTTCATATTTCAGCTGATCTGAAACAAAGGAGGCAGCTGCCTCCAATTGTTTTTTCTGCATGACTGTGAGCACCTTATTTGTCCAAAAGAGCGATGATGGAGCTTTCTAATTCTTTTGGTGATGTTTTCGGAGAGAAACGCTCAGTGACTTCTCCGTTTTGATCAACGATAAATTTTGTGAAATTCCATTTCACTGTTTTCGTTCCAAGTACACCTTTTGCATGACTTGTTAAATGTTTGAAAAGCGGATGCGCATTGTCACCATTGACATCTACTTTCGCAAACATAGGGAAGGTTACGCCATAATTCAAAGAACAGAATTCCTGAATCGCTTCTTCCCCTTCTGGCTCCTGGTTCATAAATTGGTTGCACGGAAATCCTAAAATTTCAAGGCCCTTTTCATGATATTGATCATATAGCTCTTGCAATTGTTTGAATTGAGGAGTCAGTCCACATTTACTTGCTGTGTTGACAATAATGAGTACTTTTCCTTTGTAATCTGCCATTGATTTTTCCTGACCGTTAATGGTCTTGACCTGAATATCATAAATTGACATCTCATAGCCTCCTAGGATTCACTTTTTCCTATCGTAACATGCTTCTTTTATAAAATCGCTTTTTATGCCTCCTGTTAAAAGAGCCCTGTCACACTGCCGTCTTCTAATAAATCCATCTCGAGCGCCGCAGGTTTTTTAGGTAATCCAGGCATTGTCAGAATGCTTCCGGTTAAAGCAACAATAAAGCCTGCTCCTACAGATGGTTTTAACTCGCGAATCGTAATGGTAAAGCCCTTAGGTCTCCCAATTAAAGCTGGATCATCCGAAAGTGAATATTGCGTTTTTGCCATACAAACCGGTAAATGACCCCAGCCGTTTTTCTCGATGGCTGCCAGCTGCTTTCTTGCTTTTGAAGTGAGTGTGACCCCGTCTGCTCCATAAACCACTTGGGCAACTTTAGATAACTTTTCTTCGATAGAATCATTTTCTTCATACAAATAGGAAAAGTGGTTCTTCTTCTTTTCAATAAGTGTCGCGAGTTCCTCGGCAAGTGCTGTCCCGCCTTCGCCTCCTTCTTCCCATACATTCACAGCTTTGACTGGATGGCCATGTGCGTGGCACCAATCTTCTATCGCTTGAATCTCTTCTTTTGTATCAGTGATAAACCTGTTTACTGCGACGATGTATGGAAGACCGAAGGCTTGCACAGTTTCAATATGCTTTTCTAAATTATGTATACCTTCTAATACGGCATGTGCATTCTCTTCTTTGAGTTCAGTTTTCTTCATTCCGCCATGCATCTTTAATGCTCTGACAGTCGCCACAATGACAACTGCACCAGGCTTGAAATCACCAGCTCTTGTTTTAATGTGCAGGAACTTTTCTGCTCCAAGATCCGCTCCGAATCCAGCTTCTGTTACCACATAATCGGCTAATTTCGCCGCCATTTTGGTTGCAATCAAACTATTACATCCATGCGCAATATTGGCAAAAGGACCGCCATGTATTAGGGCCGGAGTTCCTTCAATCGTTTGAACAAGATTCGGTTTGAGCGCGTCTTTTAAAAGTAACGTAAGAACACCTTCATATCCAAGTGCTCCAACTGTGACTGGCTCGCCATCTTGATTATAGGCAACAACAATAGAAGAAAGACGTTTTTTTAAATCGGTTAAGTCTTCTGCTAAACAAAGGATGGCCATCATTTCGGAGGCAACTGTGATGTCAAATCCGTCTTCTCTAGGATACCCATTTAACTGACCGCCAAGTCCGACAACGACCTGTCTTAATGCACGATCGTTTAAATCAAGCACTCGCTTCCATACAATGCGGCGCGAGTCGATGCCGAGTTCATTTCCGTGATGGATATGGTTATCAATGAACGCAGATAAGGCATTATGTGCAGAAGTAATCGCATGAAAATCTCCTGTAAAATGAAGATTGATTTCTTCCATCGGCAGCACTTGTGAATATCCTCCACCCGCTGCACCGCCTTTTATGCCCATTGTAGGACCTAATGAAGGCTCGCGCATCGCAATGATTGCTTTTTTCCCAATTTTTTCGAAGGCTTGACCGAGGCCGACTGTTACGGTAGACTTCCCCTCACCTGCTGGCGTTGGATTGATCGATGTGACAAGAATCACATGTCCTTCTTTTTGTTCTTTTAAACGGTCAAAAATAGTCAAAGATATTTTCGCTTTTGTGAAACCATAGCATTCTAATTCTTCGTCATGTATTTGCAGCTTTGCTGCGATGTCTTGAATAGGTCTCAGCTTTGCCTTTTGGGCGATGTCAATATCTGATAAATGCTTTGTGATCATAAATAAACGGCCTCCTTTTTTTCCAGAAACAGCTTTGTTTTTGCTCTGTTTTTTATTGTAACATAATTGAAACATTGAAATATCGCCAGAAAGTTCCTATAATGAAATGAAATTAGCTTTGGTTCAGGGGGTGGCGAGTTGCCTATTAACATACCAGTTCATCTGCCGGCAAAACAAATACTAGAGAGCGAAAACATTTTCGTCATGGATGAGACAAGGGCATTCAAGCAAGATATCCGTCCTTTGAATATCGTGATCTTAAATTTAATGCCAAAAAAAATACAAACTGAAACGCAGCTGCTAAGAATGCTCGGAAATTCTCCTTTGCAAGTGTACTTTACGTTTTTGATTCCAAGTACGCATACACCGAAGAATACGTCGAGAGAGCATCTAGATGAATTTTATACGACCTTTGAATCGATTCGCCATAAGAAATTTGATGGAATGATCATCACCGGCGCACCAATTGAGCATTTAGCTTTTGAAGAAGTGTCCTATTGGAAAGAGCTTCAGGACATCTTGGACTGGAGTAAAACCAATGTGACGTCTACCCTTCATATTTGCTGGGGTGCACAGGCAGGCCTATATCACCATTATGGGATTGAAAAAATCAAGCTTCCCGAGAAAAAATTTGGTGTATTTGAGCATCTTGTGAAAGAGAAAAAAGAAAGATTAGTCAGAGGTTTCGATGAAGTATACTATGTCCCACATTCGAGGCATACAGATATTAATACAGAACAATTAAAAAACACGCCGAATTTGAAAGTATTGAGTATCTCTGAAGAAGCGGGTGTTTGTTTAATTGTTTCAGATGATGATAAACAAGTATTTTTAACTGGACATCCTGAATATGATACGGACACATTGAAGCAGGAATATGAAAGAGATTTGTTGAAGCATGATACAGTCCAAAAACCTGTCCACTATTTTATAGAAGATGGTGACACATTAGTCCCAGTGAATCGCTGGAAAGCCCATGCCACTTTACTGTTTATGAATTGGCTCAATTATTATGTTTATCAAGAAACTCCATACGTTTGGGAATAAAATAGACTGTGGTCTGATGATAAATGGTCAAAATGTGTTAAAATACAAATGGCTCTGTCTTCCATTATCAATTTAGTCTCGTTGTTTTTTAAAATTAGTTTAATTCTTTCGTAACGAATGATATGCTCTGGCTGTTTATATGTTATCTTTATGTATATGTAGACCTATGAGATTAATAGTTTTCGTACGAAGTTTTGTTGTTGTTGATTACATTTGAGGTGAATATTCTTGAATACCAATAAAAAAATATTAATCTTGACCGCAAATTATGGAAATGGACATATGCAGGTGGCTAAAACACTGTATGATGAATGCAAATCCCAAGGGTTTGAACATGTTGTAGTTTCTAATTTGTATCAAGAATCAAATCCCATTGTGTCAGAAGTGACTCAATATTTATACTTGAAGAGCTTTTCCATTGGGAAACAATTTTATCGCTTGTTTTATTACGGTGTAGATAAAATTTACAATAAACGCAAATTTAACATTTATTTAAAAATGGGAAATAAGCGTCTTGATGAACTCATTCAATTACACAATCCGGATATCATTATTATTACATTCCCGATGATTGTTGTTCCAGAATACCGGAACAAAACAGGCAAAGTCATCCCGACATTTAATGTCATGACAGATTTCTGTCTTCATAAGATTTGGGTACATGAAAACATCGACCGTTACTATGTTGCAACCGATTATGTGAAACAAAAATTAGTGGAAATCGGCACACATCCAAGCGATGTCAAAGTGACAGGCATTCCTATTAGACCACAATTTGAAGCAGACGTGCCAAAATCGAAGATTTATAAAAAATATGGATTATCATCAAACAAAAAAGTTCTTCTGATTATGGCTGGTGCTCATGGTGTACTGAAAAATGTCAAGGAATTATGTGAAGCGCTGCTTCTCGACAGTGAAGTACAAATTGTTGTTGTATGCGGAAAGAACGCAGCGCTGAAACAATCACTGAGCGATCTTGAACAAGCACATCCAGATCAATTGAAGGCGCTTGGATATGTGGAACAAATTGATGAATTGTTCAGAGTAACAGATTGTATGATCACAAAACCAGGCGGTATTACTTTAACAGAAGCAACAGCAATCGGTGTCCCGGTCATTCTTTACAAGCCTGTCCCTGGACAAGAAAAGGAAAATGCTCATTTCTTTGAAGATTATGGTGCGGCCATCGTCATCAACAGACATGAAGACATTTTAGAATCTGTGACCAACTTGCTGCAAGATGAAGAAAAGTTAGAAGTCATGAAACAAAACATTAAAAAACTGCACTTAAAGCATTCTTCTCAAACCATTTTGGAAGATATCGTTGAGCAATCAGATCTCATCACGAATAACAAAACGTATGCTCGTGCATTATCATAAAAAGGTGTCCGTCATTGACGGACACCTTTTTCTTTATCCTTGATTTCCATTTGTTGTGTACACTTCTTCAAACGGCTGCACGACAACAAAACCGCTTCCGCTAAATTTCATTTGAATAGACTCTCCGCTTCCTCTGCCAATAAAGGTTTTGAATGAAACATCTGTCACAAATTCAGTTTTTAAATCCCCTGACCATGCAACTGTCGCGTTCGGATCTGTATAGACAGAGTCACCCGGCTGAACAATCAATGTGAGCGGCTCATAATGACTCGTAATCGCAACAAGGCCTGGTCCTTCTAATTTGACATTAAATAAACCGCCTGCAAGCATGCCCGACACTTTTTTCATCAATTTGATATCCCAGCGCACTGACGGTTCAAATGCGAGCAGATCATTCCCATTCACAAAAATGGAATCCCCTTGAGCCAAACGAAGAATTGAGATTTTTTTGCCTTGATCTGCCACATATAATTTCCCATCACCTGTTGCCTTCATGAGTGAAGTGCCTTCTCCTGACAGCATTTTTTTGAACATCTTTGAGACGCCATGTTCAAAAACGCCCTCGCGTTCAAACTTGATTTTGCCTCGGTACGAAACCATGGAACCTGTTTTTGCCCAAATGGTATCAGTCAAATTAATTTCTAAAAGTCTTGATGTTTCAAGTTCGAAGACCCCTTCTCCTTTATCTTCCTGCTGCGTATTCTGAACAAATTCTTCAAGTGTATAACGATTCATGATAGCACCTCTTCCTGTATTTTTTTTATATACGGACAAGGTGTGCATAAAGTTTCAGAAAATGGGGACGGTTTATCTTTTATTATTATTCGCCAAAAAAAATCAAACATTCTGCTCAAAATTTGGCTCTCACGCTTGACGCTTTACTTTTGATGGTGTATAGTGGAACCATCATTTAACAACTGCAAAGTCGTTAGGTGATGAAAATTTTTTTTAGTATGCCAAAAGGTATGCTACAGTACTAGGAGGAAAAAGCAATATGCAAAACGGTAAAGTAAAATGGTTCAATAATGAAAAAGGTTTCGGCTTCATTGAAGTTGAAGGCGGAGACGATGTATTCGTTCACTTCACAGCTATCGAAGGTGACGGCTACAAGTCTTTAGAAGAAGGACAAGAAGTTTCTTTTGAAATCGTTGAAGGTAATCGTGGACCTCAAGCTGCAAACGTAACAAAAATCTAATCAACTAAATCAATGATGTAAAGACAAAATAAAGAGAGGCCTATGCCTCTCTTATTTGATTTTCAGCTGAATTTCAATCGCTAAAATATTTTGCTTCAGTCGTTGTTCAATTTCAGAGATATCTTTTTCGAGAAAAGGTCTTCCCTTCTTTGCTACATCTACTAGTTGCTCTAGATCGCTGTACACCTCTTGAAATGTTCGATGTAATACCGTTTCGAACTCCTTATTATTCATACCGGCCTTCCCCTTTTCCTCTAATATCCGTCACTTAGTCAAAAAGTAACTCAACCAAAACTTTCTATAGTTATATCGGCTCATTTTTCAGAATATGTTCTTTTTTTACACATTCTATCCGTTTTTTTTCATGAACGGATGTTTGAGCAGGGAAAACCGGTGCGTCCGCTTACTTTTTGAGCAGCGTCTGTCCATATTCTTTTATTTTCTCTCCAACGGTGCATTGCTGTATACAAAAGGAATGGGCATATTTTTTGCCAAATTCTTTCCGAAAATGCTTCTTAATCAAACAATCTGAACAATACGTGTCTTGAAGATCGGTCAATTCTTGTACTGCTGTTTTTTTATCCACATTATTCAGCTCCGTCTGCTTCTAATTTCAATGTACTTTCGATTGGGACGTCTGCAAGAATCTGTCTTGCAAGCTGATCCGCTTCTGTATTTTGTTTCCGATCGATGACTTCATAGGTTGGCGTCAGCTTCAGCTCTTTTAAAGCCGCTTCAATTCGGTCAAGCCATTTGTTATGTACATCATCATAACAAGGCCATTCTCCTTTTAACTGATTCATGACAACAAGTGAATCTCCTCTAATCGTGACAGAATTTCTGCTTGCCCCTAGGTCTTTTAAAGCTTTTACTGCCTCAAATAAAGCCGCATACTCTGCTTCATTATTGGTGCTCCCTTGGAAAGGCTGATTTTTTCTCAATCGATAAGCGTCTTTTCCCAGCTTATAGTAGACGACAACTCCAAGACCAGAGTCGCCTGTTTCTTTATGAAAACTTGCATCAAAATAGACTTGAAGCTGATCAGGTTCAAGCTTTAGTTCTTCATTTAGCTTTTCAAGCTCTTTTATGGACCACATGGCCCCTTTTTCATCTTCAAATGACAGGAGTGACTGTGGTTCTTTTTTGTCGATATATTTTGCTAACCTCAAGGCCTCTTTTAGCTCCAACCAATCTTCTTGGTAAAAAGCAATGGACCCAATTGATTTCACTTTCATTGTGTAGTGTGCTCTTAATTTCATTGATCACATCGCCTTCCCGTGCTTTTAAGGTAAACATACGTTATGCTATAATCAAAAAGTTACATTTTACAATGAGAAAGGAAGTTCATGTCACTTGTTTAATGAAGGTATTTGGATCTTATTTGCGATCATTAATTTTATCATTGTTCTTCTATTTTATAAAGGATTTGGCAAGATGGGCCTTTTTGTCTGGATTGGCTTTGCGACGGCTGCCGCAAATTTACAAGTTGTCAAAACCGTTGAATTATTTGGCTTAACGGCAACACTTGGAAATATTTTGTACGGCAGTGTGTTCTTTGCAACGGACGTATTAAATGAAAAATATGGACAAAATGAAGCGAGAAAAGCTGTCTGGATTGGCTTTGCCACCCTTTTAACACTAACTGTTGTCATGCAGGAGGCTTTGCTTTTCCATCCCGCTCCATCTGATATCTCACAATCATCGCTGGAAACCATATTTGGCTTTATGCCAAGGGTCGCACTTGGCAGTCTTGCTGCTTATATCATCAGTCAAATGTTAGATGTTTATGTATATTCGTTTATTCGCCGGATATTTCCTTCCGATGGTGCGCTCTGGGTGCGCAACGCGGGAAGTACGATGATTAGCCAGCTTCTTGATACACTGATTTTCACGACCATTGCCTTTCTTGGCACGTATCCATTTCATGTATGGATTGAAATCTTCATCACGACATATGTCATTAAATTTATCGTAGCTGCGATTGCGACACCTTACGCGTATGCAGCGAAAAAAATGGTTCCGCTTGATGAAAGGGTGAAATAATGTGCCAGCTGAAATATACATTGATGGTGCAAGTGCAGGTAATCCAGGTCCCTCTGGCATCGGCATTTTCATTAAATATGATGGAAAGGCTGAATCCTTCTCCATTCCTCTTAAATCAATGAGCAATCACGAAGCAGAATTTTCCGCTCTGATCGAGGGGATGAAAATATGCGCGGAAAAAGGATTGCGTACCGTTTCATTTCGAACAGATTCACAAGTAGTTGACCGCGCAGCCAATGCAGGATTTGCTAAAAATCCAGCCTTTCAGCATTTTATCAAAGAGATGATCGAACTTCAAAGCCAGTTTGATTTATTTTTCATTAAATGGATTCCGAGTAAGGAAAATCAAATAGCGGATCAGCTCGCTAGAAAAGCGATTCACCTTTCTAAAGGATGAATCGCTTTTTTTCGGTTATGCTAATGTGTGTGAGGTGATACTGATTGGATAAAGAAAATAAAGGTCGTGTCACAAATGGGACAACCCCACAAGGTGATGCGCAAACAAAAGATAAACAGCCACTATCTCAGCTGGAAAATAGAGCGAAGAAAAGCAATACAAAAAGATGAACCTGAGAGATCGGCTTTAGCTGATCTCTATTTTACTTAAACGATTCATCATCGGTTCGATTCCTTTGATTTGATGGTACCTCAGCATAGCAGCAGCACGTTTTTGATTGATGTTCATTTTCGTTTCATCAATTGGACAGCTGAGCGGGACATCACATTTGATCTCTGCCAATAGACGAGAAAGCTTCAGATCTTCTAATCCTGCTTGCATTTTCTTTTGCTGTGCAGCCGTTAGTTCATGGACATTTTCTAACAAACCGTCAATCGTTTCATATGTTTGGATAAATTTTAATGCGGTTTTTTCTCCGATTCCTTTGACACCTGGATAATTATCACTTGCATCACCCATGAGTGCTTTCATATCGATCAGCGCCTTTGGAGAGATTCCCATTTCCTCTTCGAATAAGGCTTTTGTATAATGCTTATAATTGCCAATTCCTTTTTGCATCAAGGCAACAGTGACTTGTTCATTCAAAATTTGCAGCAAATCTTTGTCTCCAGTTAGGACAGTCACCCGTGCTTCTTTTTGGTAGAGCGCAGCAAGAGTACCGATACAATCATCTGCTTCAAAGCCCTTTAAACCAATGTTTACAATTCCCAGTTCTTCTGTAGCTTCTTTTGCTAAATCGAATTGCGGAATGAGCTCGACAGGCGCCTCTCCTCGATTTGCTTTATAATCTTGAAACAATTCGTTTCGGTATGTTTGGCTTCCCATATCCCAGCAGCAAACAATATGAGTTGGCTCAAATGTCTGTACAGCCGTTAATAAGTGCTTTAAATAGCCATTGACTCCATTTGTCGGCACACCGTGATCATTTATCATAAAATTGCGATGTACAGCCGTTGCATAAAACGATCTGAACAAAAGCGCCATTCCATCTACAAGCAGTACGTGTTTATTCATTCTTATAAACTCCCTTTTTCAAAACAATACTCCTATTCTATCACAGAACACAAAACTCGACATAAAAAAGGCGCCTTCTTCTTTTAGAAAAGAAGAGGCACCCTGTTTACTTTTGACCGTATTGCATTTTTTTCGACTCTGCTTCTGCATAGGACGGCATGTCTTTTTGTTTAGGGTCACGCTCATCCTGCTGCTTTGTCTGTTGCTTTTTTTTCATGATCATTCCCCTTTCTCGGTACATTCATTAAGATGACCAAAAAAGAGAAAGTTACTCTTTACTTCTGTTTCCGCTTGACATACTCCCTGACCATATCATTCGTCACATGCTTACGCATCGGAACAATACCGCCTCGTGCAAGCTCATTCATCTTCGACGTAATGGCATTGATGTCGTCTGTTGTAAATGGCTCGTTTTGCTCACATTTGAATACAGCAGTCTCTATTGCTTGTTCTCTTTTCTGTTCAAGCTCAAGAAAGGACTGAATATGAGCATGCTGCTTTTGTGAGTGAGCGGAAATCTCTTCGTGTACGCTCGTCATTTTCTATCAACTGCTTTCTTTTTTATTTAGTCTACCATGAATCAAATGGTTTTCAACTGGTTCTTCCATTCGTTTGTTTGTTCATATACTTGTTCAATTACCGCCTGTTCTTTGGCATCTGTCGTTAGGCTCGTGATAAATGTTTGTTTTTGTTCACTTAGCTGCTCGAGCGCTTCTGTTTCATATCTTTCAGTAAAGGTCTTCACCATTGTGTCGTACCTGCTCAGTAATTCTTCTTTTTCTTTATCTGCCCATTTCGTGGTTAACTGATGAAGAATATCTCGAATCGCTTCAATGAACGCAACCTTTCCATTCTGTTCAAAGAAAACTTTCGCTGATTTTTGCTTCTTTAAGAGCGGTTCGAATGGTGTCAGTTCAGATTCGACTTCAATTTGTTTCAGCTCAGCATTTTTCTCTTCTGGCGGCGACAGTGTGAGAGAAAAGTAAGGGTCTTCTGCACTTGCCACCTGCAATCCTTTCTCCCACTCCTCTTGGAAATATTGATGAATAAACGATTCCATTCGGATATCAAGCGCCTTTAACTCCTGTACAAATTCAAATTCATAATCCTTCAGTGCCTGTTCAAGCGCTTTTTTCAACTGCTGCCTGAAGTCTCCTTGAGATATTCCAGGGTAAAAGGCTGTCTTTAACAGATCATTCGCAAATAGTGATAGGCGCTGCACAATATGATAGAGCTGTTCATGTAAGTCCTTTTTCACACTTTCTGTCACTAGCTTAGATTGTTTGATATGACTCATTTGATCAAGAATCGCTTCATATGATGTGTCTATCTTTTTCTTTTCCGCTTGCTTCTCATCTTCTGACTGATGCAGTGTCGCATGCAGCTTGTCGACTGTGCTACATAACCTGCCGGCTTCAAAATACAAAAACTCGATCGCATCTTTCGTTAATTCTTCCTCAATAAAATAGTCGAGCTGTTTTCTAAGCTTTGCATATTGATTATAAGCTGTCTCTCCCTTTCCTTCGATTTCTTCCTTACTGGACACATGATGAAGGTTTGGGTTTCGGATGCCTTCTTTTGTGAGCTCATTTTTCACATAGTCAAAGACGGTGTCAAGCTCTGCTTGATCCTTTGCGAGATCAGCTGCATTGATAATAAAGAACATTTTATCCATGCTAAATGAATCTTTTACAAGCCCAAGCTTACGTAAAAATGACCGATCTGCCTTCGAGAAAGAGTGCTGGTAGTAAGTTAAATAAAGAAGAGCATCTGCGTCCTTCATATATTGAAAGGCAATCTCTGTATGGCGCTTATTCATACTGCTGGCGCCTGGCGTATCAACAATAGTCAGCCCTTTATCTGTTAAAGGTGTACTCAAATACACCGTCACTTCCTTCACCACACAAGAAACAGCTTCTTCCGCCACATATGGCCTCAGTTCTTGAAGAGTGACATGAAGCGGCGTTTGCTTCGTAATGTGATGAAGGAAACGTGTATGCGCTTGTAAAAAATGTTCAACAATGATGCGGTGATCTTGTTCAAGCTGTCTTTTTTTCAGCGTTCGTTCGAGTTTGGATGTAAACGTCTCTCCCTTTTCTTCTGAGATCGAAAATCCGAGGATCTGATTGAGCTCCTCTAATATATCCTGTTCTGTTTTGAACACCACTTTTACACTTTCATGCGGGTGATCTTCCGTCGGTCGCGTCAGCTTATTAATCGTTGCCGTTGTTGGCGTGGGAGAGGATGGCAGTACCTTTCTCCCAACAAGGGCATTTGCAAAGGAAGATTTCCCCGAACTAAAAGCCCCAAATAAAGCGAGTGTGAATTCTTTCGCTTGCAGCCGCTTTGTTCGTTTTTCAAAGGACTTTCTTTGAGATTTGAGAGCGTCTAATGGCAATAAAATCTGAGAAAGCTGTTCAAACTGGTCAATTGACTGTGCCGTCGTGACATGCTGTGACTGACGCATTTGATGTTGCTCTGTCTGCTGCTGCGGTTTTTCTTGCCCACTCCCTTCGGGATGAATGTGCGCGTGATCCTGCTTTAGCTGATCATGCTGCATTCGCCTCTTTTTCGCATAAAACCAATCTTCTTCGATCTGTTCATCCGTTCCGTTTTGCCATATATCCCATACATGCTGAATATCTCGTTTCATTTGTTCATTTTTTTCGATGCACTGCTCGAGCGTTTGGAGTTCTTTTGCAGACTGGTCCCATTTTTCTTGATGTTTTGCTTTATCTTTCATAAGCTGGGCTTTCAGCGACTCAGACATTTGTTCAATCAGTGTCATCGCTTTCTGTTTTGCCTGTCTTCTCAAGGCTTCGCCAGCATCTTTTGCATATTGTAGTACGTATTCATTGGAGAACGTCGCACCATGATGAATCACACTTTCAAGGAGTGCTTCTTGCACAGGTGTTTCAAATGCCATCACTTGATTTAATAACTCTTCACCAAGCTGATGCTTCTTGACTTCTTTTTTAAGCAGCTCAGCAATATGCCAGTCCACTTCAGCTTTCATCCTCGCTTTGACATCTGTTAAGAAGTCGGTTGCCCGTTTTTCTTTTTCTTGCTCAGTTTTATTTTTAGCAAAAAGCAGTCCCACTTTAAAGCCAGGTGCTTTTGATTCAATATAGTCGCTTGCGAGTTCCCTCATTTTAAATGGAGTTAGGTTGGCATTTTTTAAGATGCTCTCGACTTCAGAAGATACTTCATCTTCTAATTGTTTTGCTCCATTTTCAATGAAGTGGTTTTTCGCTTCAAATTCCTTTACTTCTTTTCTTTTTTCTTGAAGCTGCGACTCAAGCTCTTCACCTTGCAGCTCTTCTTTTAACGAGTCAATGTGTTCTTTTAAAACATGCTCAATTTTTTGCTCCGTATAAGCCCGAAGTGATGCTTTCGGCAACGTCTGTAATTCTTGCAGTTTTTTGATTAAACGAATCATTTCATTTCTTGGATGCGTCTCATCGGTTACAGATGTAAAGTATAGATGATCTTCTTCAATGCCCTCTTTAAGGAGCATGTCAATCACTTGATTTTTGTAGTCTTCAAATGCTGTCTCATGCTCATCATGCCGGTCCACTTGATTCACGATGAAATAAAGATTTGGCACTTTTTCTTTAATGGAACGAATGAAACGAATGTTTTCTTCAGAATGAACATGGTTGTAGTGAACGACATAAAAAAGAGCATCTGCTTGATGAAGAATAGAGGCAGCAGACAAAAAGTGGGCATGATCCGTTGAATCAATTCCTGGCGTATCAATCAGTGCCACCTTTTCTTCCAGTCCTCTATAGTCACCGCTAATTTCCACCATCTCAATCTGTTCTCCATCCTTACAAAAACGCTGTACTGCTTCTTTATCATAAGAACCGCTCATTTTTACAAAACGGTCATCAGAGGTGTGAAGCTGCACTTCACTTTCCCCTTTCCTCACGACGACCAAGTTTGCACTTGTTGGGATTGGGCTCGTTGGCAAAATGTGATCATGAAGCAGATGATTCACAAGTGATGACTTTCCAGCAGAATAGTGGCCGGTAAAAGCGATATACACTTCTTCTTCTGCTTCCTTTTTGATAATCGATGCAAGTTTGGCTGCGCGCTCATGATCATCCCTTTTGAGAAAGCTTTGATATAAAGCTCCTGTAGTTTGAACGAGCGAATCTCGAATAGACAAGTCTTTCATGACGATAAACCCCTTTGTTTTTAGAAAAGTCAGTTATGTATGTGATACCATTTTACACAAAATAAAGAGATTTTTCTTCTGATCTGAGGAAATAAAAAAATCTGCTGCCCGATCAGTCGCAATTGACTGAGATCAGGAAGCAGATTTTTTGGAGACACCTTTTAATACGAAGCCAATTAATAGGCTGTATACACACACCGTACCGAGTAAGAAAATCATCGTCATGTGATCACCGTCCATCCTTCATGATTGAGAATGTTTATCATTAATGAAAGTGTAGCACAATTGATAATGATTTTCAATATTAATTTAGCAAATACTGATTTAACGCTTTCTCCTCTGTTTGAATTCTTACAGCCATCATCCATGCATTTAAACACGTAAACAAAATAGCAGTGACATACGCCTCAAACAATAGCGGGATCAGCAAAAGCTCAATCGCCACGACTACATAGTTAGGGTGTTTCAACCAACGATACGGCCCTTTTTTTACAATCATTGCGTTTGGCACGACTAAAATCTTTGTATTCCAGTACGTCCCAAGGGAGCATAATGCCCAGTATCGAATGACCTGTGTAGCCATCAGGAAAAGGAGCAGCACAAGAAAATACCGGGACGACCCCTTATGTAAAAGCCCTATCTCAACTATGAGTGAGAAAAAAAAGGCCGTATGCATAGCGACCATATAGGGATAATGACTAGCACCAAATTCAATGGCACCTATCGCTTTTACTTTTCTTTCATTTCTTTTGGCCACAATCATTTCAATGAGCCGCTGACAAACGAAGACACCGATGACCAGCCAAATGATCATGACAAGACATCCTCCCATTTCATAAGCAGCAGCTCTGAGGAAAAGCCCGGACCAAGCGCCCCGCAAAGGCCAATATCCCCCGCTTCAGCTGATTGATGTTCAAGGAAATACTTGATGACATACAAAACTGTGACAGAGGACATATTTCCGTGTTGTTTGAGTACTTCTTTTGAAGAAAATAGCTGATCCTCTCGTAAAGATAGACTTTCAACATAGGCATCAATCACTTTTTTTCCTCCAGGATGGGCAAGAAAAACGGATAAGTCTTTAGTTGAACATCCAAGTTCCTCTAAAAATCGATCCACCTGCTCTTTTAACCAGCCTGAAATCATAGACGGAATGTCACGGGAGAAAATAACCCGAAAGCCGTCACTTGTAAATTCCCAGCCCATCACATCCTCAGAATCCTTCATCGTGACGGATTGTGTACTTAGTACTTTAGGGACTGTTTTTAAATGGGCATATTCTAGTGCAGCCGTTTCTCCAGCTAAAAGAGCCGCAGCCGTCCCGTCTCCAAATAAGGAGGTGCCGATTAAATTGCTTTTTGATTGATCTTGCGGCTGAAAGGTTAAACTGCACAGCTCACAGGCAACGACGAGCACCTTTGCTTCTGGATATGCCCTTATGTATTCATAAGCCCGAGACAGCCCTGACGCACCACCCCCGCACCCTAGCCCCCAGATCGGTACTCGTTTCGTATAAGGAGAAAAAGGAAGTACGTTCATCAGCTTTGCATCAAGACTTGGGGTCGATAAGCCGGTACTTGAAATAAAAAACAGTGCATCGATCTCTTCAACCGGGATCGACTTTTTCAGAAACGCCTTCTCTTGAAGACAATGTAAGATCGCTTCTTTTGCATGAGCCAGTGCCTTCTCCAAATAGATATTGTTTTTCTCTTCAAAAGAGTGGTGCGTCTGATACCATTCAATGGGCTGTACAAATTGCCTGCTCTGAATTTCTCCATTTTGAAAAGCTCTCAGCAGCCGATCAATATCTTTAAACGATCGTTTAAATTGAGACCTAGCAAATTCAGCAGCTGTTTTCTGATCCACGTGATGCTTTGGGAGACTCGTTCCAACTGAAAGAATGTACGCCATCGGCTTCACCTCTTTTTTTGGTTAATATCCCCTATCGAAAAAAGGATATACATGCCAAATCGTCACAATTCAGTCAAAACATTTTCCTCCGTCTAACTTTTTGTCTTGACGACAATTGATAAATATTGGATAATATAGTTGAAAACATGATGTAGTTTTCCTCCTTCACAGGTTCGTTCCAAGCCAAGCGAACCTGCTTTTTTTATGCAAAAAAAACACCTCTTAATGAGAGGTGTTTCAGATTGTTGACAAAGGGCTAAAATGATCTTTATTTTAGCCCTTTGTCTTCTTTTCAGCGTGATAGAAAACCTTTGAAGTCTAGGAAGGACGAGCACCGAAGCGGATCGAATTTAACATTCGTGAGCATCGGCGCACAGGACTGACACCGAATGCGAGGGTTTGTCTACACGCTGAAACACCTCTTAATGAGAGGTGTTTACATAACAGATTGCTTAGGTTCTTCTATCAGATCCTGCCCTGTTTCTTTTTTAAATGGAATCATGTGATAAATAATATGAAGCAAAATAGCGGTAAAGCTGCCGGCCACGATTCCGTTACTTGTTAATAATTTCATCGATTCTGGCAGATGCTCAAACATTTGCGGCACGACGGTGACACCTAAGCCGATCCCAACTGAGCACGCAACAATTAGTAGGTTTTCCTGTTTGGCAAAATCTACGCGCGAGAGCATTTTAATACCGTAGGCAATGACCATCCCAAACATGGCGACCATTGCGCCGCCAAGAACTGACTTTGGAATAATCGTCGTAAATGCAGCAATTTTAGGAAAAAGTCCAAATAACATGAGCAATGCTCCTGTCACCACGATGACTTGATTTTTCTTGACTCCTGTCAACTGGATCAACCCAACGTTTTGCGAGTAGGCTGTGTAAGGAAAGGCATTGAAAATACCACCTAATAAAACAGCAATCCCCTCTGCGCGATAGCCTTTCGCTAAATCCTTCTCTTTTAATGACCGGTTTGTTAAATCACCTAATGCGAAATAAACACCTGTTGATTCGACTAATGACACAATGGCTACTAACGTCATCGTCATGATGGGTGCAAATTCAAAGGTAGGCATGCCGAAATAAAATGGTTCAATCATGCGGAAAACTTGAGCGTTCGCCACCTCAGCTGTTTCCACTTTCCCCATAAATGCAGCGACTGCTGTCCCAAGGAGAATACCGATTAAAATAGCGATCGCCTTCATAAAACCTTTTGTGAATCGATAGAGCAGCACAATGATAAACAGCACAAGGAAAGCGAGGCCTAGATTTTCAAAAGAACCATAATCTGCACTTCCTTCTCCTCCTGCCATATTGTTCATCGCTACTGGAATAAGGGTAATACCAATAATGGTGACGACAGATATCGTTTGAGTACAACAATGAATACACTTTAATTATAATAAACTTTTACACTCAACTCAGGCTGTTTTCCATCTTCATCTTTAACTTTATATGACACATGGCTAATAAGTTTTTTGAGAATTATATTGATCTCTGTCTCTGACATTCCCTGATCTGATTCTAGCAATGCCTGAACATCTTCTTTTTGCCATAGGTAAGTTCTTTTTTCTAATGCCTTTTCTTTTTGATATTCAACTGATGAATATAATCCACTGAGCTCTTTTTCGGATTTTATTAAGTTTTCTTGAGCTTTCTCTAGCTTTTCTTTGTACTCATTTTTGTCTAAATCGCCATCTAAATAGAGTTCTTTTAATCGATCGATTCTTCCTCTCAGTTTTTTAATCGCCTTTTCTTTTAATTCAATTAATTGCACCGAAAAAGTAGCTTGTTCTTCAGTTTCAGTATTCTTATTCCTTTTGAATAATTCAGAACTATACTGCTTCATTTCTTGTAGTATCGCACCGTATAAAATGTCTTCATTTATTCCTTTTGTCGTATCACACATTGGTTCACGAGCTGTAGATCTTCTGAGACACTTTCTGACATGTTTTTGTCTTCCTTTTGGCTGATCTATGCTTTGAACTTTCAAACAATAAGGACATCTAACTATTCCTGAAAGTCTGTTAGTGTTCATGTTCAAACGTCTTCCTGCCTCTGGATATGTCCTTAGTTTTGATAGTCGTTCTACAATTTTTATATGCTCTTCCTCTGTTTTGGTTGGCTGATGAATACCTTTGTTCTGTTCATCTTTTCCATACCAGACATATCCTCTATGAAAATCATTTATCAAAAGATAGGTTACCACTTCTCCATACCACATTTTCCCTCTACTAGAAGGGGGCGGGATTTCTAATTGATTAAGTCTATCTGCAATTGCTACTGAAGACATTTCTTCATTAAGAAACCAATCAATCATCATACGATAAATTTTTATTTTTTCCTCATCAACCTTTGCCGTCTTGTCATTCTTGTCCCATTTAAACCCGTATGGAACAGATCCAGAATGCGGTCTTCCCTCTTTTACAGCACCTTTTCGACCATTTAACAGCCTTCTCTTAATAGCTCTATATTCATTTCTAGCAATAACCAATTCGAATTCTGAGAGCATTTCATCACTCTCATTGGACATGTTGTATATTTTTTGTGGAGTTATTAGCAAGGTGTTGCTTTCTTTAAAGGCTTCCATGATCCGTCCTGAATCTATCTGTGATCCCCTTGAAAGTCTATCATTCGCTATTACACATACCACATCAAATTCACCTGATCTGATTCTTGGCAACAATCTAGAAAAAATAGGTCTATTATCGATTGAATCCGAAGAAACGACTTCTTCGAACCACTCTACATCTGTAAAGCTGTATCTATTTAAGAGTGCTTTTAGTTGATCCCTATGTTTCAGTAAAGTATCTTCTGTGTCTGGGTCTTCTCTTGATTTTCTTGAATAGACTGCCACCTTTGAATTTTCATCAATGTTCATATTTAATCACCACGCATTTTTATTATTCGTTGTAAGTATTATAACAAAAATAAAGACAGAGACTTATCCCTGTCATTAATATGCATCACCTCCTTGAAATTAAATTCTCGCACATCTTATTTATGTAGTATGTATAATTCACTTTTTTCTTCATCCACCTTACCTCTGTTCCGATCTCTTCACAGATGCCAATAGGTATGCTGGCTTTATTAACCTTGCTTATGTATGTATGTGTTAATTGATTTTGAGCTATATTCTTATATGTAAGAAAGTCTTTAATGTGTACAAAGAAAGTTCTATTCTCATGCTCTCTAAAGTTAAACAGAAAACCAGGTAACACTCCTTCATATTTAGAAGCTGCCTCTAAATGTTTTATCTGCTGTGCTTTAATGATACTTTCTGAGAACGAAACATACCCTTTTTTCGTTGATTTTAATTCCAGTGGAAACAAATGCCCTTTAGCGAACAAAATACAGTCGTATTTATTTTTAGATACTCCAAAGTTTTGCTTCAAGGCCATAGGATTCACGTCCTTTATTCGATAAAGGAACAAGCCCTGGTCTTTTGCTGATTGTTGGATATTTGCTTCAAAAACTTTGCCTAAGTTTGTGCTCAATGAACCAATCCTTTCTTTGTGTTTAATAGTTAAATGGGGTATTCTATGATTATCAATATCTAGGAGAGTGTTCCAATTGACCGAACTCATCAACCAACACAACGAGTTAACTGACTATTTAAAGTCAAAAGGATTTACAGTTAGATTTCATGTAGACATGTCAGAGAATCATTTATTTGAAAAACATTATGTTGTTTACAATGAATCAGAGACTAAAAATGCTGAACTCGTATTCAAAGCAAACGCTAAAACAAATGAAGTTGAATACTTTTTCGTAGATAACAATCAAAACCCAGATTTAATTGAAGAAGTACACACTCTAATTAAAAACTTTAAAGCTTCCTGATGTGCGCCCTTGTCTTTGGACAGGGGTTTAAAATTTCAATTCGATATCTTCCCCATTGATAAGCTTCACAAACTTCTTATCAAACTTGTAGTCTCCTAAAACAGCATTTTCCAAATCAATCAAGTCTAAATGGTACAACTCTTTACCATCTACATCTTCAACTAGAATGAAATCACTTGAATCAAACTCTGTTTTATACCAAATGACAGTTAAATTCGTTTCAATGTTAAGTTTATTTGTTAAGTACATGTAAGCTGCCTGAGAAGTACTGTCTACAACATCTCTAATTTCTTCATCATCAATGTTATTGATAACAATTAGATTGTTTGACTTCTCATTATAAAAATAAGCAAAATCACCTCCTTGATTTTTTAATTGATAAGCGCCTTTTAAGTTATGTAAGTTAAGCATATGTATTTACGTATCTCCCTTTTTCATTGTTGGACAAGTCTCTTGCTTCTTGCATTAATTCTTCGTTATTGTTGCTTAGGCTCATGCCTAGTCGATTTACTTTTGAAAAATCTTTGTTATGTATCGCTTCTTCAATTGAATCCATTTGTTTTTTCATTTTGTTGTGGAGTTTAATCAAATTATTTTCTTCTATTATTTAACTCCCCTTTCATAAGCGCATTGTCTACATGCTGGCTTATAATCGTTCCCAACTTTAACTTGAGTATTTGAATCATTAGAAACTTCAAGTGAAACCCATGCGTCATCGCCACAAAAAACACAAACTGCATGATGTTTAGTCACATGATCTGCTTTGGCCATTAAGTACGGTACAATTCCAAATGGCTTACCATACCTGTCCATGTCTAATCCTGCAACAAACACTATCTTCCCTTGTTCGATTAGTTTCTCAATGTGAGTGATCATTTGATCTGGGAAAAATTGAACTTCATCAATGCAAACAACATCAGCTTCAAACAAATCTAGAGGTATACCAACCTTGTTTTCATTTGTTATTTTTACATTAATAGCCTCAACTTTCTTACCATCATGTGTCACAATGAAGTCTTCTGAGTATCTGTTATCTATGGACGGTTTGAGAAACACCACTTTCTTTCCAGCTAACATGAATCGTTTCCCGTGACGCTGCAACGCTGTTGATTTCTCAGCAAACATACTTCCTACATCAATTGTTAATGATCCTACTGTTATGATTCATCACCTCCTCCAAGAATGAGTTGTCTATATCTCTTATAATCTTCTTCACTATTAAACGAAAATACTGGAGTTTTGCCCTTTTGAAAAGAAATTCTACCGCCAACTTGAGATAGGTACGCTTGTTTTAATGCATTCTGTTCAAACGGAATTCTAATAGTCATATGTAATTTCTCCTTTCAATGTAAAAAGTGTTTGATTTATGTAGTAAATATGAATACTTATTTCTGGTTAAAAGACCGATTTTATTTAGAATTCTTAAATTGTATAACAATGCCACACATAATAACTAAATATCCAAGACCGATTAAAGGCACAAAAATGACTGCCCAGCTTGTTTTATCATGCCCCCATCCATTTTTTCTTGCCCATCTAACTAAGTAAAACTTAATTAGAGTGGTTAATGTATAATAAATTATCGCAATGAGTATCATTGGAACAATCCTCCCCAAATTACTCCAGCAGCGACCGCTACAATAATCATTGAAATAAACTTAGCTACTCCAACCCAAATAACAAACTTCATATCATCTTTTGAATCCCATTCACCTAGCACAACAAATCCAAATGCAATTAACAAAACCCAAGCTGTAACGATCACTAAATCACCACCTATAATAGTCTGTAATATCCTTAATAAGACCGCATTGACTACATTTCATACTGACAGCAACCCCTATTTCTGTTCCTTTGAAAAAGTAGTAAATGCTTGAATCGCATTCCTGATGCTCTTTTTTGAATTTAATTTCCTCTTTCTTCTCATCCTCACTAAAAATAAATAGGCTGTTAGCTTTTAAATCCTCAATTTCATTATTAAGTTCCACAATCTTCTCATCGGACTTATATTTTTTTAATTCGACTTTTAAGTTGTCACGTTGACGTTTGATTTTATTGATATAGAATTTAACATTATCAAACATTCGCTCTTCTTCATTTCTTTCTGCAAAATCAAGTACATCTTTAATAACTCTTTCTTGTTCAGTCATAATTCTAAATCACCCACTTTTATATATGTTATTTATCATTTAATATCTGAAATCGTCTTATATTTCTTAAGCTCTTCTATTACTTTTTTAATTCATTGATTGCCATTTCACTAAAGAATGGTGAGTATCCAAGAACTTTGTTCAAGAACCACCTTTTTTCCTTTAAGTCTTTGAATCCTAACCTTTTAAAATGATTATTCACTTCTCTCCTAAGGATTGGATAAAGTCCGAAGACAGTGTATACAATCATATATCCATCTCTCCTTTACTATTAAATTTGTGCTATAATTTAGAAAAACTTGAAAGGAACTTCCTAATGCCATTTATATATAATGAAGATTATAGTATTGATCATTTTCACTTTGACTACAGAAAATTAATTAATAGCAAACAATTGATTGAAAATTTCGGGCACTTTTACTTTTTTAAAGATTGGCAAAAATTCTGGCTCGATACTTTCACTCGCAGTGAAGAATCAGGAGTCAATAACCATCGTCAATATAACTGGAAACGTCAGCTTGATGACACTAACAATAATCAGTACTATACTTATAAACTCGTTACTTTAGAGGGTGACTTTTACTTTAATTTTAATATTGATAGAGCTGATCTGTTAGTTAAAAACAATAAAGTTGGAGTAATAACAGTTCCAATAGATGAAGTTTTCATTGATCCTGGAACTGTGTACATACCTGAGAAAAAAGATGATCCTACAATACCTTACATATTGAAAATGCACAGTATCGAAGAGGATTATATTTGCATTGACGGTAATAAAAGGTTGACCTCCAAAAAGATAAACAACAGGATAAGTCTAGTTAGAGCATATGAATTTACCGAAAAGCATATTGATCAAATAATTGATGAACCTGTTGAGAGAGACTTTTATCTATTCTGTCTTGAATTTAAAATGCTTTTAAACATGATAAGCTCTGAACTGAGTCAAGAAGAAATATTTAAGAGTACACAGTTGTGTAAGCTAAGGCACGTGTGAGTATTTTAGGGTGTTCTGCTACACCCTTTTTTGTTTTTTTACAACAGATATACAACAAGCACCAATCACTACTTAAACTCTATGTCTTTCTCGATTTCTCTCATTCTCTGCTTATTTACTTGGTCTGTAATGACAACTCCAGCATCACTTAAAAAGTTGCCTTTATCATCTTGAATACAAGTACTTCCATAAAACTCAATACCGTTCGCTTCAATCAATTCAATAAACTCATCATATGTAAACTGTGTGCCGTTTTCTTTAAAGAATGTTCCTTCTACATGTAGTCCTTTCATTTCATCACCTCAAAACAAATAGATTCTATCGTCATTTTTAATACAGTTCAAATAATCAATTAACTCATCAAAAGATATAAGCATATCCTCTTTTACCTCATCTACAGAGGCTTTTTCAAAATAAGATATTGTGCCCATGTCCTGCAACTCTCTTACTTTGAGAGCCTTATCATTGATTAAATAATAAGCCACTGTTCCAAGAAACTCGTCATTACTAAAATGTTCAATTAGTCTGTTTGATTTTGAAGCGTAGTGATGCATAGCTCCATGTAAGGAATGAAAACTTTCAAAGTCTACGTCACTTTCTGTGCAAGCTCCTTCATCAAGCACAATTTTTAGAATGTCATTTGTGAAAGATTCTCCTTGCTTTAACAGAAATCTGATCTTTTTTTGACTCCTAGTTCTCAAATCATTTATCCATTCTTCAGCCCGTCTTAATTGTTCAATTTTCCTAAGCTTCTTCCTCAATCTCTTTTTCATTTTGATTCTCCTTTGTTTTAAATTGAAGTAAAAATTCTTTCACTTTCTTAGATGGAAAGTCGCTAAGTGCATAATCTCCAATCATTTTTAAGAAAATGTCTTCGTGATAGGTGTTGATCCATTTTTTAAGGTCGTGTTCAGGGCTGCACGGACAATTCTCTTTACTACAATAACGAAAATCATTAATATATCTTGTTGTATGTACGATTAATTCAAGGAAAACAACTCTTAATTCATCTTTGTCATCTTCACGATAGCCGCTCATAAAATCATTTTGATATATTTGAATTAATGCTTCTAAAACTTTTCTATCCATTAAAATAACATCCTCATTGTTTCTGGCATCTCCTTAATAACTGAAATTAATGTACCTCTCATCTCTTTGTGTTCTTGCTCCCACTCATGTTCATTTTCAATAACGAATTTATCGAACTCAACAAAGTTAACAAATCTGTCTTCCTCTAATACCATTTCTACATTCATTTGTTGTAGAGAAGAAAAACCAATTTCATTAAACCATTCAACAAAATATTTATCGTTATTGCTTTCATCTAATAATTCTTGCAATGTGTCAGTTTCACTTGCCTCAAAATATTTATGAAGTTCATCTTTAATTAAATTAAGCCATTCCTCAAAAGCATTCTGAATGTTTTTTGAGGCGCTTCTTTTGAAGTCCACGCCATACCATGAATAAATATTGCTCACCTTACACCAACCTCCATTCGATATATGTTATTTATTCTTTTTTGAGCTTTCTTTACCATTCTAAAGCTTCTTCATTTAGCTCAATTAGCAATCTATTTACCGTATCGTAGTCTGGTCTTTCAGGAATACGTGACACATGGACAGCAGCTTTCAACTCTTGATCATAGGCATCGATCATTTGAAGCGCTTCTTCAAAATCAAACTTTCCTGACCTGCAATCAATAAGAAACTCACGGTTTGGTCGGAACGTACTAAAGTCACCAGTTCGAAGAATCTCAATAGCACTTGTAAGAAGTCTGATACTATGCATGAAGAATTTTGTATCGTACCAATGAGCATCTACCAGGTCTTTTCTTGCTGCACCATTAGAGATGGTGTTTTTTAATTTCTGCATTTGAGAATGTGCGTAACCGCCAAATTTCTTTTGAATATTCTTAGTTAAAAACAAATGTCTATTGTCAATTAATTTCTGGCCAAGAGATGTTACTTTAAGATAATCTTCATCTCTAACAAACAACAGTTCAATGTTATTAGGTACACCTTCCATTACATCCTTAACAAATTTGTTGATATGGATAATATTGATATCAACATCATCTTTAGTGTTTTTAAAATTCTTTCCTCCACTGTTGTTATACTCATTAAAAGATTCAAGGCCTAAGTAAAACTCTTTTGGTGGAATGCATACTCCTTTGAAGTCTTTATCAGACTCTGCTGTGTTTGTTCCATATGCATAACTGCCAGTTGGAGCTAAAATGATCGTCCTCTCTTCTAACCATTGGATATTTGAATTGATTTTTAATTGACTCATCTATTAATGACTCCCCACATATGAAATAGCATTAGAAAAAGCAATGGCATAAAGATTAAATTTGAATAGAATACTCCTGAGTAAAACCCTCTCACATAATCTTTTGGGAGTTCCTCTTCTCTTTTAATTTTCGATTTCAATGTTTTAATCATTGATTTAATCTCTCCAATCATCACTAGCTCCAATTAATGTTAAACCATTTGCATCTGTTTCAGTGTTTTTCTTTGCAATCTTATACATTTTATTAAGTTTACTTAGTCTTTTAATATCTTCATTTAACCTATTGAAAAATGTGATTATAGTATCTCTGCTGCTTACAGGATAAACGCAATCGATTTCTGGTTCATAAATATATAAATCATATTCCAATCTTAAAATGAACTCTCTGTCACATATCCTGATATTTTTGATTCCTTCTCTAAGCAAAGTTAATTCACTCTGTAGAAATGGAACAATTCGTTTTTCATACTCAGGAATCACTTTTTCTAATTCTTTAAGGGCAGTATCAATTGATGATCGTTTAATATTGTATAGGTTCTCAAATGTTTGTTTAATCGTTCTAAACAGTTTTATAAGCAAGGCCTTCGAAGATTCGTCTTTGATTTTTAAATCAATTCCCCACCATTCCAATTCACTCACTGGATCACCCCTTTCGAATAAGTGTAATTTTTATTTTATTGATATTTTCCTTGTGAAGACATTTCGATTCGATAGCAGTCATTCCCTAATGGCGTAATCTTTACTGTTTGATTTTTGTCCAGACTGTCCTTTGTAAATGTAATCACTTTATTAAAACCTGTTACCTCTGTATACATAAACCACATCTCCTTTCAATAAAATCAACGTTTTAAACCATTGGTTTAACAGTTACTGTTGCAGCATCAGTGAACAGAACTTTATGCTTGCCATGTAGACTTTCGTGTTCAATTATATCGCCCACCTTAAATACAGTTTGGTCTATGGTGAAATTGAAAAATGGACTGCTGTCTTCATGCAATACAACATAATCACAATTCTAACCTCCTAATTTAAACTGAGGGGCAAAAGCCCCTATAGTCTTTTAAACCCTTTACTAGCAATGTCATCTATCACTCTTTGATGATAGTTTGGATCATCTTCTAGGGAGTCATAAACAATCTTAGTGTTAATTGATGCAGCCCACGTGAGATCCAATGCATCTTGATTACTTACCAATATGAGTTTCTTAACTTTCACACGATCAAGCAAGTTAGATAAAGCTTCTGCTCTTAGTTTTTCAGAGCTCATTGGTTTAAGTGGATACACAACCGCAGTATGGATTGGATCAGCATGCTTACCCCATGTTCTTTCTTTCAAGGTGTCTATATAAATGTTATTAAGACCTCCACGATAAGCTACACCAGTTTTAAGTTTTGCTGATGACTTCAAAAATCTTGATGCGTTCTCTAATGTGTAGGTTCTGAAAAGAATATTCTCTCCATATAAGTGTTCACATAGCACATTAATAACTAGGTCTAGCTTTTGATGCATATGAGTACCAGTTACAATTGCGACCCTTTCATCAGACTTTAAAAAATCAATAATCTTTTCTTCAGCTTGTTCTCTTCCATTCATAGTATCAGCCTCCATAATTTGCTACATAAACAGTATAGAGTTGATTCATATAAAATTAACAGCTAAATGTTGTTTTGTTCGAATTTAATTCTGATAAACTCTTCATGTAGCCTATTAAACTCTTCTTTGTTTATGTAAGCTTTGGAATCTTCTTTGACATCGAATAGCTTTAGGAATTCTTTATTGGCCTTTACCGCTTCAATAGCAATTGATGAGCTGACCCATTCACATTCCTCAGTCAGTTGTAACACTTCACTTAATTCGAAGAGTCGCTCCAGTGCAAGTGGGTTTTGATTTGTTTTAATATGTAGTAAGTCTCTTTTTTTCTCTAAGATATCCGATTTAAGCTTATATTTGCTTTTTTCTAGCTCATTTAATTTTTGATGTGATTCACTTTTAATGGTCTACACCTCCATTAGCTTAAGTTCTTTGAGTTTATTAAATGTGTACTCATCTACATTTCTTTTATTAAAGCAGTGTTTGCATCTTATTTCGTACTCATTTTCAAGATCTAAAGATTCGGAAAAGTAGCTGTAGTAATCGACTAAAGAATAACTATGGAAACACTTTCGCTCCTGTTTTTCTTTTTTTCTTGAACCAAAACAAGGCGAACCCCTCCTTTTTAATAAGAATACACATCCATGCTTGCATTCCCATCAATAATATTAATGGCCTTATTTACATCTTTCATATCTGCCCACCTAGGAGCTTTCCCATTTTCTAAAGGAATTCCGTACCCCTCAATGAACTTTGAACCGTTTCTCGCTCTGAATTGAGCGATATGCTCTGCATGTTCTGTTAATGTTGTGAAGTCATAAAACGTTTCTCTAAATTGTTGCATCCATTCTTCATTTAATACACTCTCATCAAATTCAATAGTGTATTGATCTTGTCTTTCTACGTCACATGTTCTTTTAAAAGTCAATATGTATCTCTCCTTTGAATTCTCATTAAAATTCAGATTTTATGTAGTTTAAATAGCTTTTAAATGATTCTTCTTAGATTCAGATTTCCACTTGATCAAGTTGTTATTTGTTTTATTGATACGGCGCTTGGCATTTTCAATTGTTTTGATTTCTTTTTCATCAACACTCAGCAAGGACTTTCCGAGTGTATCTCTAATCATACGAAGTTTGTCGTATTCACATTTGACTTTTCTTCTTTCAATAAGAATTGCTTGCCCTCTTTTAGATAGGCTCCATCCTTCACAGGCATTGAATACTGCAACTTCTAAGTCATGATAAAACTCACTGAGTTCTTTATCTGTTCTGCTAACTTCTTTTCTATAGAATTCAATGTCCTTATCGATCTTTTTCTTGATTTCATTTAGTTCGTTTACTTTCACTTCAATTTCTTTTATGTATTTAGTTGCTTTACACATTCAATCATCCCCCTTTTTAAATTAAAAAAGATAAACCGATTTGGCTTATCTTTATAATATATGTAATTTGTATTTTAGTCAATATAAATTATATGTTATTTGCATTTTTATAATGGATGAAACTGTACCCAACAGGTCTCCCTTTGTCTCTGTAGTGATGTTCACTACTATTTCTTAACCAGTTGTCATTAAGACTAGGAAAATATGAGTCTGCTTCAGACATATCATGAAACATTGTTAAATAAACATTGCTTGCATGATTAAGAAACTGTTTATATATCTCACTGCCTCCTATAATCATAACTTCATCTCCACGATTAGCTTGGCCGTTAATTAATTTCAGTACCTCATCAATTGAATGATATACAAATGTGCCTGGTAAGGCTTTATATGACTTATCCTTTGTTAAAACAACATTTGTTCTGTTAGACAGAGGCTTGCCGTTAAGCTCAATAATTGATTCATATGTTTTGCGACCCTGTATGCATCGTTTACCTTCAGTTAGTTCTTTGAACCTTTTCATATCTTCTTTAACAGAATATAAGAGTTTGCCGTTCAATCCAATTCCCATGTTCATGTCGCACGCTGCAACTATACTGATCAAATTGCTACATCTCCTTTGATCAATGGATGGTGTTCATAATCAATCACTTCAAAGTCTTCTAGGCTATACTCAAAGATTGAATTTGGTTTCCGTTTGATGTTAAGCCTTGGGGCTTGGTATGGAGATCTGGTTAGTTGTTCATTAACTTGATCTAAATGATTGTGATAGATATGAGCAACTCCAATTGTGTGTTTCATGATACCTGGCTTTAGATCACATTGTTGAGCAATTATGGTCAATAGAGTTGCATATGAAGCGATGTTAACTGGCACACCTAAAAACATGTCTCCTGAACGTTGATAGTGATACATATGCAAGTATTCACCTTCCACGTAAAACTGAACAACTGTACTGTGACAACATGGTAATGCTGTATCTTCCCATTGCATCTCTGAAGCATTCCATCCAGTGAATAAGATACGTCTGCTTGTTGGATTGTTTTTAATCTGATCAATCACATACTTAATTTGATTAAAAATGTTCCCACGACCGTCTTCCCATCTAGTCCATTGTTTACCGTAGATATTTGGTAGCTGCCCAGCTTCATTCGCCCATTCTTTCCAAAACTTAATGTTGTACTTTTCTTCTAAATCGTTATTGGACGTTGAGCCACTTAAAAACCATAGCAACTCCCCAAAAACACCCCTAGTAAACATCTTTTTAGTTGTTATCAACGGAAATCCTTTAGCCAAATTAAACTCCATTGTTTCACCAAAAAGGCTTCTCATACCCGTTTCCGTTCTGTCTTCAGTGTCATAACCATATGTATAAATTTTTTGCAATAAATTTAGGTACTCTTTTTCCAATATATCTCTCCTTAAGTTATAATAGATTCATAATAAAACAAGGCGGTGCTTTCCATAGCTAAAACAACTAACAAATCCATTTCTTATCCTGAGTATGTAATTGAAAAAATCTGTGATTGCCACTCATTTGTAAGTCAGCAAGGAAAAACGATTAATGTTAGAACATCATTAGTCATAAAAACTGATAAAGATACTAATAAGGTAATAACCTATATTCTTAAAAATCCTAGTAAAGCTAATGAGCATGAATCAGACCTCACCATAAATAAAATAATAGCCGCAGCTTACAAACAAGATGCATCCAAAATTTTTATCTTTAATGTACTTCCATTTTATTTAACTGATTCAAATCAACTTATATCTTATGTGAAAAAACTTATGAAAAACGACAAAAGCGAATATGATACCGTTGTATTGAAAATCTTAGATGTAATTAAGAATTACTTAGCTACAAGGTCAGAAGATGAATTTGTTTGTGCCTGGGGATCGAATACAACAGATGAAGGAAATCTTAACAATATAATTAATGCAATAAAACAATACCGTGTACAAGTTAAAAAAATTAAACTAGTAGATGACTTTCCGGTTCATCCTCAAGGCAAACCAATCGACATGGATGATCCTTTTGAACCGTTGGATTTATAAAGCTGAGCTAAACTGTCTCAGCTTTTTTCTTTGTATTAAGCATCTCAATTCTATTTCCAACGTCTTCACTTCCAACTTTCTTTAATAAAGCAGTAGCTTGTTTTATACCTTCTAGTGCTCCATCTCCAATCAGATCAAACTCTTTAATCATGTTTTCCAATGCTTTCATTTTCATTTCTGGATCATCGTCCATAAGTTCATATACTTTAATTTGTTTTTCTATCTTTGCTAACAAGGCATACATTGTATCAGTTTTAATCATATTTCCTCCCTTTTATTTAATTGTCTTCTTTTATTGAAAATCCTATGCTGCCGATGGTTATCATTACCTAAAAATTAGATTATTTGGTATAATAAAAGTGTTAAATAATTCATAAAAAGGTGGTTTGTTCATGAATATTTCTTCAACAAATATTATTCAAGGAAGAATTAGCGATGCAGGAGATGACAACAAAAGTTACTATGTGTTTACACTAGAACTTGAAAGAAAAGTTCTTCATATATACGATTCATTGGATCACAAAAGCACTTCAGCTCTTAACTGTGTCAATAGTGTAGTCGAAACCCTGAGTAGCGAACTTAATCTAAAGAAAAATGGAATTGTTAAAGTGCTAATCTACACAGAAACAGATGAAACACTTGCAAACGGCTATAAAAACAGAGGCAGTGCATTAACAATTCATGCTTACGATCTTACAATTAATGAATTTGTTGAGTGGGTTCATGACGACCTTTACCAGTTTTACTATGATACAGAGGTTGCGAGTTACGATTTCATTTAAGCCTACAGGCTACGTATTCTTTATGCGTAGCCTTTGTTTTGGGTATCCAACTTTGAGAGTGAAATTGATGGGTGATTTATGCAGTTTTACCTTCTTTGCTTGATAACTGTTCTATAACCATCTGCAATCCTACCCAATAGCCAATTAAACGATAAGGCATTCTTTTGCCAAAGTCCCAAACGTATTCCATTGTATCTGAATCAACAGAAGTATTTTGATACACAGGCATTAACCATGCTCTATAAGCATCCAATGAAGTACTTTCATCTATTGCGGAAATGATACCCTTATAAATTTCTCTTGCATCGTCATATTGTTCATTGATCTCGTATTCATCCCAATATTCTCTTAGTTCCTTTTTGGCTAATGATTGGTCAAAATCCCAACGGTCTTCACAGAATGCTTCTAACTTCCCCGTAAAGTAACCTAATTTAAAATCCTCCTCTATTTTCACCTTGATAGTTGCTAACCCTTTATTTCATTGAATCTACTTTTATTTAGTACCCGTTGATCCATGTCCTCCACGATCATCGTTACCTAGATGATCTACTTCAATTAATTCAACCTCTTCCAATTATAATTATCTATTATCCATACTCCCGCTAGATATTTTTTCTTTGCCACAGTTCTTACATTTGTGAAAAGACTTATAAAGTCCTCCATGATAACAGATGTAATTATGGAATCCGAATTTGCACCAATTACATCCACTAGTCACCGCCTATGTTTTCTGTCTTTGTTAAGAATAACCGCCACGTATTTCGACCACTCTTCTAAACTTTCAACCAATTCTTGATCTTTAAGATCTTCTTTTGTTAGCCAAAATCCTTCAAGCTGATCGATCTCCTTGACCGACACTTCTGCGTCTTCTGGGAGATCGATAACAGAAAGGAGTCCCAAATGAACTTTGCCCACGTCATTCATATCATCATTAATCATGCCAATAATATCGATATTTAAATCAGAGTCAGAGATATATAGTTCTTCATCCAATTCTCTTTTTAGATTCTCAATAGTAGACTCTAAGAAATTTAAGCCATCAATCGCATTCATATGTCCACCAACACCAATGGAGAGCTTGTCATGAAGTCTTTTTTCTCCACCCTCAATCAAACGCTTATAGGCAAAAACCTTATCTCCTTTTCGTAGTACGGCATAAGGGATTGGTTGTTTGAAATCAGGGTTTTCCTCTGCATCCCCTCTTCGCATAGTAGACATGTTTTCATTGATATTTTTAACCAGTTGCTTAATTTTAGAAGTGTCAGATTCGATTCCTTGGAATACTAATCCCTCATTCTCGAATAATTCTTTTCTTGGAGCTACAATGATTACTTCATCCATTTTTCCCATTAATCTATCTCCCTATTTTCATTTTGTTCTTCCGTTATATATCCATAGCAATTGCGGCATTTGTATTTAATCTCGTCATCCATACTTCCCCAAGAGTCAACCAAATAAGTATCTTCGTGAGGACATACAGCATTTAATTGCTTTCTGATCTCATTTTTAACAGTCCCTAGCCGACTCATTTCTTTCTCAATAACAGTTAATTCACTTCTTAGTTCTTCATGAGTTTTGATTTGAGTCACATCCTCCCTGTTTCTTATTTTCATCCTAATGTCAGTTGCAACTCCAGAAACCAAGCCTAGAAACCATCCCAACAAAAAAATCACCGTTACGCCCACTAACTTACAACATCAACTATCATGGAATTATCAGATACACTCACACACGCTACATACATATCTTTTCTTTCTAAACCGTTAGAAAGCCATTGAGACACGCTTCCTTGGAAATACTGCAAACCATTCTCGTGCTTAATCTCCATCTCTGTCCCTACGGCAACACTTCTCATGAGATCTTCAACTCTTAAAGAATACGGATTGACTCCTAGATCAACTGGCTCTTCTTTCGATAGTTCTACTGAAAGTTTGGCAATAGCTTCTTGACCAATCTTGTCGAACATATCATGATTGATGATCACATTTGAACCTAGCAAGTCTCTAACAGTCCATTTGGAAGCTTCCCCAATAGTATTAAACCAAGTAATGTCGGAGCAGTTCCCCCTGTCCTTTAAAAGCACTTTCTGCCCTCCTACTTCGATTGCCCCAATTGAAACGATTTCAAGCAAGTGCTTATATTTTATTTGACCTCTGATAGTATCTATTAGATCTGATTGTGTTGTTGTTAATTCACTTTGTCTAATTACTTTCATTGTTAACTCTCCTTTCCTATTGCGATAAAATTACCATTTCATATAGACTAAATGTTGCTTTCAATCTATGGCTAGTTAGATTCTTTTGTTAAGTTATATCACCAAAGATAAAATCCTCATCTTTAAGTGCTTCAACAGTTGCTTTCTTATACCCATTACCCTTACCTGAAAAGAAGTCATGTGACTTCGTCTTAGTGTTCAATCCATTCAACACAATCGGATTAATGTCTTCCTCGTCAAACATTCCTTCAAATCCAAGAGTGTTTAAAGCTTTATTTCCGTTATACCTAATAAACTTTTTCACATCTGCTGAAAGTCCAACTGAATCATATACATCAGAAGTGTACTCAATTTCATTGGCATATAATTCTAGTAATAAATCTGTTGCGAACATATAAAGCTCTGCCTGACTTGCCTCATCTTGCTTGTTGTAAATTTCTTGCGCAAGCATACCGATATATGCACCGTGAATCGCTTCGTCTCTGATAATGAGATTGATGATCTCTCCTGAGTTCATAAGTTTACCTTGCGCATAAAAATAGAGAGGATAATAGAATCCGCTATAGAACAAGAAACTCTCCAGAAATACAGAAGCAACCATTGCTTTAAAGAGGGAAATCGGATCGTCCTTTTTAATGTTGCTGTAGATATCGACAATGATGCGGGCTTTCTTTTGCAGATATTTATTATTTTTAACCCACTCGAACACTTCTCTGATTTTTTCTGTTGGAGCTAAAGTTAAGAAAATATTAGAGTATGACTTTGCATGTACTGCATTCTCCATCATGCCCATAAAACTTAAAACTGCTTTTCTTTGATGACCTTCTACATGTTCTGAAATAGAAGGCATGCCGGTGTTACCTTGTTCAGTATCTAATAAGTCCAAGCCGGCCAGCACTTTCATGTATGTATCCTGTTCATTGCTACTAAGCATTTTCCACGCTAACAAGTCTCCTTGCAATGAGATTTCCTCTGGAAGCCAGAACTGTTTAGTGTTCTGATTGTAAAACATTTGTGTGAATTCATCCTCATGCTTTGACCAATCTGCTGCTGTGTAATTTGTCAATTTATCATTACCCTTCTATGATTTCTCTAATTTAATTTTGATCAAACCTTGCTTCAACTGGACATACAAGTGTCGCTAATTTCTTGAGCTCAAATCCAGCAGCTTCTGAATTTTTTCTAACATATAGCGTAGAGTAGTCAACCACTATAACTTCACAAAGTTTTTCAGTTCCTTGTATCTTCACAATATCTCCTTCTCTAAATTCATCAACTTTTCGTCCAATCTTACTCCACTTTAATTTTGCAGTTCGTTTTGTCTCCACTTCTTTAACGACTCTAATTTCATCTTCAGTTGCGAGGACTAGTTCATCTTCATAAAACAAAATAGCTTTTTTATCCTCTTTACTTATAAATTCACATTTAAATGGTGGGAAATCCGCCCAAGGTTCATCCTCCAAGATTTTAACGATATCTCCCTCATTAACTTTGCTATTGGAAAAATGTCCAATAGCCTTCGCATAATCACCAACCTTTAAGCGTTCTTGTTTCTTACGGAATACTGTACAGTCAGTGTGAGTACAACACATTTTTCTGTTAAAACTGTCTGTAAAACAGACCCATGCTGTATGTTTATTGTTTTCAACTTTATAGAATCCTTTATCGGTTTCATGTTGAATAAATATTAAATCACCTTTAACAGCATAGTCATCATCCTTCACATACGCCGTTCCTTCATACTCAACCTTATTAATTGCCCCGTCCTTCATATCAAGTATTTTTACGCTTTCTAATTTCATATCATACGATCCCCCTGTATGTATTATTTATTCTATTTCCACACTTTTACGCCCAAATGTTAAAGCCAGCATTCGGGGTCTTATGTTGTTTATACAAACAATGTGAGGTGATAATTTTGTTAGAATTGCTATTAAACTTAATCAAGGTAATTGCTGGCTTTTTATTTAAAAGTTTATGTTCTTTTTAGTTAGTTATCTATTAAAGTTGATATTCAACCGCATTTTTAAAACATTGATTCAGAAATTTAAACAACGCAGCTAAGACAACTATCCTGACCAGTATCCTTAGTTCTTGCATAGTAAAGAGTCTTGATTCCTTTGTGATGTGCATACAGATCAATTCTATTTAAATCTCGTGTTGTCATAGTGTCTTTGAGGAACAATGTAAACGAGATGCCTTGATCAACATGAGTTTGAATAGTTGAAATTAAATCAATAACCTTGAACATATCCATATCATAAGCTTCTTTGTATAGGAACCAGTTATTCGGAGACAGTCCAGGCATAGGATAATAAGTCTTACTGTTTCCGTAGGTTCTTTCCTCAATTCTTTCCATGATAGGCATTACACCTGCGGTAGATGACTGTACATATGAGATACTTCCAGTAGGTGCTACAGCTTGTCTGTAACTGTGATAGAGTCCATATGTCTGTACATCACTCTTTAATTGTTTCCAATCTTCAATTGAAGGGATATGCTGCTCCTTAAACAGTTTCGCTACCTTCTCAAGCTTCGGTGAATAATCAATGTTTAGATACTTATCAAAAAAGCTTCCTGATTTATACGTAGATCCTTCAAACATGTAATATGTTTCTCCAGTTTCCTTAGCGATTTCCATTGAACGCTTCAGAGAATAAAAATTGACCATCATAAAATATGTATTAGCAAAATCAATCGCTGCTTCTGATTCATAGGGGATACCATTTTGAGCAAGATATCCATGTAGATTCATCTGTCCCAATCCAATTGATTTCATTGTTTTGTTTGCCTTATTAACTGCTGGAGCATTAACAATATTAGTTGCATCAGAAATCCTTGTAAGAGCGTCTACTGCTGTTCTAACTGTCTTCTCGATTGATTGATTATTCATGACATTCAGGATGTTCATTGAGCCTAGATTACATGAAATATCCAAACCAATTTCATCTTCTTGATCGTAGTCTGTATACTTTGATACTTTAGAGGACTCAAGCACCTCGCTACAAAGATTGGAAAATTTAACCTGAGATATATGGTTATTCGCATGAACCTTGTTTACATTATCTTGGAACATAATATATGGATAACCTGATTCGTATCTAAGGATGGCCAGTTTCTCAAGAAGTTTTCGAGCACTCCCCTTAGTTTTTCTTACATTTGGGTTTTCTACAAGCTCGTCATACATTTCTTCCATGTCCATCTCATCAAGATGCTGTCCATATTCTTTATAGACTGTGTGCGGATAGAACATATAATAATCTTTGTCTTCTCTAGCAAGCTCGATGAATTTGTCAGGAACAACCACTCCGATGGAGAGTGTTTTTGCTCTTACATCTTCATCTGCTGATATTTTCTTTGTATCTAAAAACTCGTTGATATCTGGATGAAATACTGTTAAATATGTTGCTCCGCTCCCTTGTCTTTGACCCATCTGATCTGCATATCTGAAGGCATTATCTAAAAGTTTCATAACACCTACTACACCTTTAGTAGAGTTATCAATGTCTTTAATTGCCTCTCCTTTAGCTCTAATCTTACTTAAATTGAGTGCTACTCCACCGCCCAATTTAGACAGTTGCATTGATGTATCAATAGCTTTTGAAATATCATTCAAACTATCTCCAACTTCAATTAAGAAGCAGCTTACCATTTCACCTCTTCGCTTTCGTCCAGCATTCATAAATGTAGGAGTTGCTGGTTGATACTCTTGCTTAATCATGGATTCAACATATCTTAGAGCTTTATCAGTATTTCCCTTTGCCAAAAACAACGCTGCAATCGAGATACGATCTTCATAACGCTCCAGGATTTTCATTTTATCGTTGGTCTTTAATGCATAGTCATTGTAAAACTTAAATGCACTCATGAATGATGGGAATCTAAATTTAAAACTATAAGCAAACTCGAATACCTTTTTGATATCGGCAATACTGTAAAGGCTCAAGAATTCTTCTTCGTAATAATCATGTTTACGTAAGTAGTCTAATTTTTCTTCCAGATCATGAAAGAAGAACATATTCTGATTAACGTAATCAATAAAGTAACTCTTTACAGCTTCCTTGTCCTTCTCAAATTGAAACTTTCCATCCTTCTGAATCATGATCTCGTTATTCAATTGAATCCACCTAGGGATGTTGCTTGTGTTGATTGTCAATAAATTTAACCTCCTGTAAAAACTTAGCTACATCAGAATTTGTCCCTGCTAATTCAAATTTAAGTAAGATTGGAACTTTGTATTGGTTTGCTATCTTATCTGCAGCAAGTCCAAAATTATTGCCCCAATTCTTATTGCCGCTAGAACAAATCCCTCTCAGCATTTCTTTGTTGTTATGTATGAATATCTGAGTCAACTTCGGCACTTCACCAAATCCGATTGTGTACGTAATATGTATGAATGGTTCAGTAATCAACGTGTCCTCAGTTATTTTCTTTGCGTTAAAATATTTGTTATTTGTTATTTTCACAACGAATCTTTGAACATTTCCTGTTAAGCTATCATAAGTGATTAACATTACAAATGGTTTTTACCTGTAACAAACTTTGCTGTACTAAAATCAGCTTCTGATTCTATAAATTCACTTTCATTAGAAATCCCCGAATTAATTTGTCCCATTTCCACATAGCCTCTGGCCATTCGATCATAGAAACTGGTATCCTCAAGCTTCTCCACCTCAAAGTAATACGGCAAATGATTTTCTGGCACAAGATTCTTTTCCCCAAATTCATTAACTGATAGGACATCTCCAGGTTCTACGGTGTATGATGTACCGTCTGGATTATGAATAGTTGACGCTGTTTCAACTACTTCAAGATCTACCAGATGTCTACTATGTACATACGGTTTTTTTAATTTCTTTACAGCTCCCATTATATTTCCCCCAATTTTTATTTATATGAAACTGTGATTTTATAGTAAATTCCCTTCAATAAGCAAAACCATTTCATCGTCACTCGTGATCTCTTTAAGTGCTTCTTCAAGAGGTAAAAGCTCTTTGTCTTCTCCAGGCGCTCTTGCATGTCGCATAGCAGCATAAATCTCTCCAACCTCAGTCATCTCTTCATTTAATTCCCCTTCATCATCAGCAACGTTTTTTGTATAAAGCTCCATAGCCTTTTCTTTTGTATTTGCTTTAATTAATGCGTAATAAGGATCACTTACTTCAAAAAACTTCATAACGGGCTTATCCACTTCCAATTCATCAACATAATCGCCTTTAATTTTGACATCATCAACACCGTTTTCTAGCAAATTGTCTACAATGTCCTTTCCTAGTTTTTTTAATGTCTCCCCTTGAACAGATGCGCTTTCGTCATTAAAACCTTCATGAGCGTAACAAGTTGCTTTTATTTCAAATACCGCTGCTTTTATTTCCATAATCTATTCTCCTCTTTTTTCTATTTTTGTGAACCTGTCTATCTCTTTTCCATCAACAACAACTTTTCCAAAGAACATCTCTTTAGGTCTTGCCCACACAGTACCATCCATATCATAGTAAACAGCAAGTTCTTCTTCTGTTTCTGTATGAATGGCTTCTCCTACGAGTTTATAAGTACCACCTTTATAGTGTTTGAAGTCGCACATAATATGCTCAAATATGTCTATTTAAATCTCCTCCTTAAGCTTCCTCTAAATTCAACACAAGAACATTTTTATACGGATCTAGTTGAATTTCATCGCTTGTTTCTTCTCCTTCAATTCTGAAACTAACTCTTGTGTCTCCGTTAAAATCAAGTTGATCTTGTAATGCTTTGATTACGTCACTTACTTTTGGTTTACTTAGCTTTCCTTTATATTCATCATAGGCCATTTATAATTTCCTCCTTTTGTCTACAGCTTCTTATCAACAATTTCTTTAATGTCTTTCAAAGCTGTCTTATACTCATTTTCTAATCCACTGGTGTCAAGATTTGCCGCAATCCGATAGCTCCCAAAGTTCTCAAACATTGTGATAAAAGCTTCAGTATCATCTTCCTTAGCACTGAAAGTAATTGAAGCAAGTTCGACTTGTTCTGCTTCATTTTCTCGTTTTAATTCCTCAATGAAATCTGGCTGCATCATGTTGAATAGTTCTTTAGTTGATGTGAATTTTAAATGTTCAGGCAGTGTATCTTCCTTGTAATCAAATGATTCAAAATAAAGCTCGAAAGTTAAAATACCTTCTACTGAATTTCCATGTCTAGTTAGTTCCACTTTATCACCTCCAATTTCTTTGAAATCATCCTTTTATTTAGAAATTGATGACTCCGTCCCACTTTTCAAATTCCTCAATTTCCATATTAGTTTCTTTGTTTTTCTCTAAAGCTTTTTTCGCTGCTTTTGCAGCTAATTTAAATGTGTATTTAAGTGGATGATTGCTATAACTCAGATCCCCTCCTCGGTAAACAATTTTGTTGTTCTGCACATTCTTCACATCAATCCATTTAACCGACCATCTTCCTGGTATGTATGATTCCTTTGCTGTGATTGTGATTCTAAACTTGTATTCATCAATCGAAACAATTTTTTCAAAAGTTTTCACCATCTAATTTTCCTTTCTTTATTTAAGATTTAATTATCCCGTCCCAATCATCCAGCTCTTTTAGCTCTTCCTCAGCTATTTCTCTTCTTTCAAAATGTTTTTTAGCTTCTTCAGCAATGTCTAATACTACTTTTTTTATTGACATACCTATATACGATAATGACTCTTGCTTAATGAATCTGTCACTATTATTTACTTGCTTAACTGTAAAGCTTTTAACTTCCCATCCCCCCATATAAAGCGGTTCAGCATGGATTCTTATATACAACTCTTTGTTTTTGAGAGTAACACGTTTTGTAATATCCACCGTTTGTTCTCCTTTTCTTTAAAATAAAACTTTTAATTAAATTTCAATCAACTGATTCGAATCTAATCCTTGGATAAGTTGTATCCTTATGCACTTCTTTCATACACAATGGGCATTGAAATGGATACTTCGGCGGGTTTGATGTGAGCATCATATTTGAAAAAACAAGCTCTGGCGCTTCATCGCATTCTTCACAATGTAGCGTCTCTCTAAAAGCTTTGACTAGCTGTGATTTAATCACGTTCAGATCCCCCTTCAAATATATGTTATTTATAATTTATTTAGATAAAACTGTACTCGGTAGCAGAAAGCCAACCAAGTATCCTGCTAAGAATGCAGCTAATGCCCATTTAATCAATGTTAACCAAAATTTCTTATCAAACTGCTTATTCTCTTTCAATAATGAAGACATCTCCTCTTTAGATAGTTAGTGTTTAATTGAATCTCTTCTTAATAAATTTAATCAATTCATCAACATCCTCTTCGTTTGCTTTTTCATTAATTATGAAGGAATCAGCCATAACATACTTAGAGTAATCACCGTCTCCATAATACTCATCAGCTACTGTAACTTTTAAATCAAGGTTGTCAGTAATAGGGATTAAGTGATTGTCTGTGCCGCTTGATAAAGGAAAATCAAGTTGATAAGCGTCCAAATTCTTTTCTGCGATGAAGTTGTTCACAGAATCAAGGATATTCTCTGCCTGATCTTCATCAAAGCTGCCAGTGTAACCAGGCATTTGCTTTCTGAAATAATCACTTAATTGTTCATTTAGCTCGGTTCGTTTTCTTTCAACAAGATTAGTCATTGAAACGAGTAAACCTTTTTCAGTAGCCTCTCTAATAAGCATCCAATCTGATTTTTTCAATTTCATACGTTACCTCCATTCTCTATAAAACTTGAATTTTATTTGAATTCATTACTTATTCTACTAGTGAGGAGCACTGTTACTCTCCCCACTAACCTAATCAATTATAATTATTTATGAGTTGACTCTCTATTCGCCTTCATCGTTTCAACAAAATTATCATCAAATGCTTTCTTAGAAAGAACATGATTTTTATAAGGCTCAACCAACGTCCATAAGCCTCTTCCTTCTGTTTCAATCTTTAATGCAAATTTTTCAGCAGCTTCCATATCATCAAAAATTAAGTCCTCACCTGTAACAAAGTTGTTGTAAACATACCCATTGTTTCTGTCTCCATCTTGTCTAACAACCACCACATATTGTTCTTTTTTCATTTTCATATCTCTCCCTTTTCATTTTTATTCAGAATTTAATCACACTAACTTTTTCATATGGAATAGCAGTCTTTTTATTTTCTTTTATAATAACCAGCTCATATGGTTGGCTTTTTCTATAATTTACATCTGTATACGGATAAATATTTCCTGTGACATGTTCTTTAACAAATCCACTTACATTGTAAGCACTATGATTATTAAAATAACTATTAATTTGCTTTAAATCTTCGTGCGTTAATTTCATGTGATTCACCCCTTTTCATTTCACAACTACCTAATATGCCTTTATATGTTCAATTCCAAGCACTTTTAGAGTTTTCTTTACACTCATCCCCTCACATTTTTCTCGAATTTTCTTGCTCAATTCATCAACACATTTACTACAGCAATTAAATTCAATTCTGTCTTCCATGCTTTTTGCGTTCTCTTCTGTTAATCTTAAACATAAGGGGTATTTCTCAACCCCTTCTTTGCAAATCTCGCATATGTAGTCCATTGATTCTCCTTAGCTGTTATATCGATTATATATGTAATTTGTATTTTAATCAATACTTTTTATATGTTATTTTTAATTTATTGTGATCCTATGCTCTTCTTTACTTCCTCTAACAATACCCACGACCTAACAATCTTTGGTTCTATTAATTGCCACGTTTCCTCGTCAATTGAAGCAGCATTCTCAAGAGTCTTATGTATAAAATCTAGATTACTATGCACGGCCTCCAATTCATCTACTATTCTCGCTTTTTCCTGTTCTCTCAGAATTATTCACATCCTAATGCAGTGGAATGTGGTAAGTCCAGCTGTCTACAAATTTGTTATCGTATGTACGTTCTTGTATCTCACAAGTGAATCCTTTTCTGCGTCTAACAAACACTTCTGCTTTTACTTTTGTGATGAACTTTTTCGGAACTCTTGTCCCGTTCCATAATACTCGAAAATAATTCTCTATCTACTCCACTAACCCTTCTTCTAAAGTTTTTCTTTTTTGAATTAACTCGCCAAACCAAGTTTCATCTTTAGTATTCAATGCTTGATCGATAAGTGAGTTTACTTCTGCGATTTCTATTTTCTTTAATTCTTTTTCCGTGTACGTGAGTGTCAATAATGACTCATCGAATTCCTGAGTATATCTGTACCCAGCTACTTCAATATTATATTTAATAACATTTAATTCTTTGCCTCTTTCAATAGATACATGGTGTGTCGCTTTAACAACCTTGCCCACAACACCCCTAGATGCAATCAGAACGCTCTGCCCAATTTTAAATTTCATTCCTTTCTTCCTCTCTAATGGATTAGGTTGTTTTCATTTACTATTTGCATATTAGGATGGCCGCCAAGTGACTTAACCATATTCTCAAGGTATTCAATTCTATTATTCAACTCTAAACACTGCTGCATGTAGAACTGTTTAGACTCAGATACAAAGCCTTTTCCTTGTTTATATCCATCAGCTAAACCTGTGCCTATCACTGCAGGAATAATATCAATCAAATCGCCTTTGCTAAAATTATGTATGTATTCATCAACGGTCATATCTTTGACCAGCTTATGTAGTATTTGTTTTACTTCTTCGTCATGTCTAACGTAGATTGAAAAATTATCTAAGTCTATGTGCAAGACTTTTAATGAGTTTATTTGATCAAGGAGACCTTTCATCTTCCTGTACCAAGTTTTTTCATGTCTTCAATTATTAAATTCATGCCTTCTTGATATGTATCTCTCATAGAATTCATTGCTTCAATTTCTTTAGCTAAGAACTCAATGTACTTTTTCGCATCAACGTTTTTCCCTTCAGCTAGAGCTTTTCTATACTCTTCAACACTCTTCTTAAACTCAGAAATCATTTGTTCGTATTGGTTCATACTTCACCTTCCTTTATGATATTTGTTATTTATATGTATTAAGCAACTCTTTATAAATCTCTTCAAGAACTGTTACTGTAATTGAATTTGCTGCTAGTTTATAAAGTTGAGTGTTGCTATTACCTGCAGATTTTGCCGCATAGAAATCATCATCGCTGAATGCTTGAAGCCTAAAACATTCTAAAGGAGTTTCCTTTCTTATTCTTCTTTCTTTTTCAATATGTATTTTAATACCTTCACCTTTATTTGTTGTAATTGTTGGACTTAAACCACATGAGCTATAAACAGCCCCATTCATACCTTTCCCTGAAGGATGCACATTACCTATTTTACTAACTTTAAACTTGGATGGAGAACTGTTTATCACTTGATTTTTCGCAAAAAATTCTTCTGATTTCTTTTCCGTTATGTAAAATTTATCGTTTACTGAACTTTCAAGAATATCTTCTAAAGATGTATCGATGTTTAACTGTGGTGGCCAGTTAAAATTAAAAGTGTTGATATCTAATTTGGCCAACCGCTCTCTCCCCTTTTGTAAAACATTTTTGGGAGCTTGTTTTATCCAATCTTCATTTTTTACATTGTCTGATCTAATCCCTATAATGAATAACCGCTCTCTCTGCTGGGGAACATTGAAAAATTTTGAATTCAATATTTCAAGATCAATGCAATATCCAGCGTCACTAAAAGCTTTTGCAATGATTTCTATTGTTTTTCCTTTATCATGACTAATTAGTCCTTTCACATTCTCAAAAATGAAGTATTTAGGCTTTTTAGCTAATAAAGTTCGTATATATTCAAAAAACAATGTGCCTCTTGTGTCCTCAAACCCTTTCCTCAGTCCTGCTACACTAAAACTTTGACATGGAGATCCACCTACTAAAATATCAAAATCGGGCAACTTATCTTTTTCAAACTTGGCTACATCACCAAAATTTAAATTCTCATCTACATTATGTATTGCGCAATAGGATTTAATTGCATACTTATCAATTTCGCTAAAGCCAACTAACTCAAAGTCTACTCCAATATTTCTTAGTGCAGCTTCAAAAGCTCCAATTCCACTAAATAAGCTCATCACTTTCAATTTTCCCAATAAATCCTCTCCCATCATTCTAATAAAATTGATCTTTTAATCAAAGTTAACAAAACACCCGCATCCGCCAATATCATTCATATCTACATTTTCTCTTTGATTAGATTCCAATTCTTCACGTAATTGTTTAAGAGTAAGATTAAATCTTTTTCCGTTCCTGGTTCTTCGCAGGATTGAAACATCCTTATTCAAGAATTTTCTCATTTCCTCTTCTTTGTTTTCATGGTACTTATAAAGATCAGGCATTTGTTTCAAAAGGTTTGCAAAATGTCCTTGACCAGCGCGAACACAAAAACCGCCGCAATTATTATGACTGAAACCCATTTTGTATAATCTTGGTTGCTCGATTCTTAAGCTTTCAAGTTCCTTTAACATTTCATCTTTAGTTACATACGGTTCTTTACACATTGGAAATTCTACATGATATGGATGCCAATGTTTTCCTGGAGCCTTGGTACGGTGTTCTTCTGTCCAATCAATACCTAAGTAAAGTATGCATTCTTCTGGTTTAAAGTTATCTTTCAACCACTTTTCAGAAGTCTTTTGTTTTAATATATGAGAACATTGTGCAAGTCTAGAATTTCCTAAATATCGAACGTCCTTAAATACTTCCCAAGGAGTACGCCCATCTTCAATTCGAACAAATTTAACATCCATTTCTTTAACTGTTTGATCTATAAATCTATAAAGATCTGTATCTTCAATGAGAGTATCAGTAAAAAGTAAAATTATATTCTCCTTTCCATGTTGTTTGATTACACGTTTAGCTGTTGCCCAGCTTCCGATTCCTCCGCTATAAAATACAATATGTTTCATTTAAACAACCTTTCTTTTATATTCTTTTAAATTTGTATAAAAGAGATATTTTATTGTAAGTTTCAATTGTTAATTTTGACGTAAACTGAATGACTATCAAATTTTCTTTTTCTTGGTCTTTTTACATCAAATAGAATTTCTGAACCCTGGTACTTCTCATTTTTAGAAATAGTGTGCAAATCAACTTCAACAACTTCTCTGTCCATTGATGTGTCATTTGCTAAGAAATCTTGGCTAACACCATTTAATTCTAATTGCACATCTTTCGCAGAGTTAAATCTAACTTCTTTGTAATCCTTTTTTAATTGAGCAATCTTTTGATCAATCCAAAAATCTAATTTCATCTTTTATCTCCTCTCTAATCTTTGTCCGATCTCTTCCCAGTTCCTAACACGTAAGAATCTGTTGTCATCTTCATTATGAGGTGTATCAAACACTATGCCTACACCTTCAAATGACTCCAAATTGTGTATTCCATCATCAATCATGTAATCAGCTTTAATGATCTTTTTCTTGCCGCAAAGAACAACATGATCATATAAGATAAATGGAAAGTGTTCCTGCAACCATTCTAATTTAGCTTTTAATGATTCTGGATGTGCTGTTGCAGTAGTGACAATATACACCTCGTAGAAATCACTTAGATTCTTAACAGACAAACCTTTAAAAAAGTCATAAGTTAAATGCCTAAATACATCATTGTTTGTATTCACATAATCTAGGATGTTCCAAGATTTTATGTTTTCACATTTTAAAGCAGGATCATCATGTTCATTGATCGCTTTTACCCAAGCTGGTAAGAAATCTGCTAATACGTCATCCATATCAATAGCAATTACTTTTTTTTCATGAGCCTTCCTCACTGACTAAATAAACAACATCCTCAACAATTTCACCGCTGCCATAAATCTCTGTATCAAACGAATATGTATGTAATTTTGACTTTGGTATCACTTCATTATAGAGTTTCACAATTGGTTCAATGTCTTTCGTGTTAACCTGATCATCTCCTCTGCTAAGAATCCTTTCTTTAATTACTTCAGGTCTTGCATACAGATAGATTAACTTGGCCTCACTCAGTAATTTGTTCTCGATATTGCTTACTTGCCCATGTGTGAGCTTTGTATTACCAGGGAATTTGGTTGCATAAACAAGGTTGGAATATATGTATCTATCAATGATCAAGTTGTCGTGTTCTGTTAGTCCAAAGCAATAATCATATAGGCTGTCTTGGCTTCTTTTAGCTAATTCAAATGATGAACCCCGTAGTATCTTGTAATCTAACTTTTTTGACAGTTGCTTGGCTACTGTAGATTTATAGCAGCAGTCACACCCCTCTAAAATGATGATCATTTATCATCCTCCTTTGTAACTTTGTGAAACCCCATTACTTCATGCGAACCATCCTCATACTGCACTTCAAGTTGTGAATATCGAGTTGACACCGTAGCCACTACTGCCCTTTCTTTATTATGGTTTACTATTACTGTGTCGTTTACCTCAAACATGATATCACCTCCTTAATGCAGCTAATTCACTTCTGTCATAAAGTTCGATCATATTGTATTCATCATCGGCAACTCCATATTGGTCGTTCTTATGTACTTCCACTACTGTTCCTTCTCCGTATAATGTAAGAACTCTTTGTCCTAAAGTAAGCTTGTTCAATCAAGTCACTCTCTTCTTTATGTGTTATTTTTAATTTCTTGGACTGTTAATGTTTTTCGTCCAAACTCCCTAGCCTTTTTTATGTTATCAATGAAGACATCTAATCTATTTCCTTTTATATCTCCACCTCTATCCTGACATACTCTTAGTCCGACATCTTCTATGTATAGTTTTGTTCCGAATGCCATGTAAGCTGGACAAGCAATTGTAATACCCTGCCTTGTAGTCACACCGCTCGCTGTTGTTCCATACTCAGAGTCTCCTGGATGCTTACCTGTGCTTTCGTAACCGTTTGTGTAAGCTGTAACAACCATTTTGCGTGTTTGACTCTTTTGTTCCACAGTTTTCTTTGTTTGCTTGACATTTTTATCTCCTTTCTTCTTTTTTACTTTTTTAGCTTTCTCTTGAACTGGTTCAACTTTGATTTTCAGGTATTTCTTTTGTAATTTCTTAGTTATTTCTTTTTTGCTATCTTGTTTTGGTAAGGGCGCATGTAGCTGGATATGTTTCATTGGAAAATCTTCATCAGCTAACTTTGTCTTATTTACCTTTTCACTCGGCTTGTCCTTGATTAAACTCGTTTCCAACTTAATAAACGAGAATGTTAGCAGCCATCCTGTTAAAATTATCAAGACCTTCGAGTTAACTCTATAATATATGTTATTTGTGTTTTTGTCTACAAGTTTTTTGATAATTCTCATCACTCCTTTATGCGTTACATTCAACTTCTTTCTTATCTGCCCAAGTTGTATTAGTGATCTCCAAATCTACAACTACTGGCACCTGCATCCAATCTACATCTTCCATAATTCTTTTAATATGAGGAAAAATCCATTCCTCTCCTTTATAAATTAGGAATTGTAATTCGTCATGAATATTAGCTAGTGGCAATGATTTGCAATTATTTTTTCTTAAAAATTCCCCTATCTTTATTACATATGCTTTTAACATATCAGCGCATGAACCTTGCACAAGATAGTTTCCAACCTTATATGCCTTTTCTGTATTACTCAGAAAGTAAACACGTCCATACATGTTGGTGGCATGCTTATCCTTCTGTACCTTTTTAGCAACTTGCTTTTGGTAATGAGATACCTCAGGGAATGTGTTTGACCACCCTGATACTAACGCATTTGCAATTTCCATAGAAACTTCCAGAGCTTCAGAGGCCTTGGCTGCTCCTCCGCCATAGTTCCTCATAAAATTAAACATTTTCCCTATGTATCTCCAAAACTTTTTAAATGATTTTTCATCAACTGGAGAATCTGACTTATGTATGTATTGTTTATATTTCTCTACACACTCAAACGCTAATGCGATGAGCGTATTGTGAGATGTCTCGCTATGAACATCAGTAGGAGTCCAACTTTCCCCGTCCTCTAAAAGCCATACAGAGCTACCGTCTTCTTTCTTTTCAGACCATCTTATCCTGTCCTCTTTTCTTGTAAAACTGTACTCTTCGCCTGTTAAATAGTGACTGCATTTAAAAGGCATATAAGCTCTACAAAGGTTTAAATCAGGTCTATTTAGTAGAACTGTATAGTTTGCTTGGGCTCGTAATTCTATTTGCGATAAGTCAAAGTATGCAATTTGATCATAATCCCCTCCCTCTACAATAAAAGCTCTTCTTGGGGAGAAAATTTCAAAACTTGAGGGGGCTTTACCTTCACCATGTTCCTTTTCGTATTTTTCCCCTTCTTCTGTAAGGATCCTCTCTTTAGGAAACTGCTGAGCATCGGAGCCTAATCGACCAGATACGGTGTTGAATTGCCCATACTGGGTATAAAAATGCTCATCATATTGAGCTACTTCGATAATTCTAGAGATATATGTAGACTGCCATTTTTCTAATCTTCTTAGCCGAGTAATTAGTTGAGACAACCTATCATCTTTATGTTTTTTTAAAAACGCTTTATCTGTAGTAGGAGGTCTTTCTCCTAACTTTTTTTCAAAATAATCCTGTATTACAGATGCCTGTGAAGCTGTAAAATTTTCTCCGACTATACTCCAAAGTTCTTCGTAATGACTTTGTATTTCATCTTCGCATTTTTTGAAGCATTCGTTTAAGTAAGGCATATCAACCTTCATGCCCACTCGTTCCATTCTCAGTAATTCCATAATCAACTTATTTTCGTGTTCAAGTATCGCTTTCTGTTTTCGTTTTAAAACTGTAGGATAAGTCATTTCCACTATTTCAAGAGTATAGATTCCATCACTATGGACATATTCCATCATTATATCCCTGTCAACTTCTGAATAATTCGCAAAAGGATTTTCTTTTAACCAATTACGATACAGCTTTTCTATTTCGCCAGGAATAGTAATCCATCGCTGCTTCCTTTCAGTTGTAAATTGATCCATATCATTTCTCTTTTTTACTTTGTATGCATCTTTAATTTTTCCAATACCCCAGCCAATGTCTTTGTAAGGCTTTAACAATTCTTTTAAAAGATTTCTTTTTTGATCATTTATTCTTCTTAATTCTTTTTTCACTTCTTTTTCAAATTCTGCTGCTCGAGGATCAATATATTTTTCGGTGACTTTCTTTAACCCCAACATATCTCCACCATCTCTAGCTGATACAGCATCAAATGTAAGTCTGCATAATCCCATAGTGTCTGTAACATTGGCTAAATTAAATACCTCCTCTTCTTCAACTCCACCATTAATCAACATATGCAAATCATATTTCACGTTGTGCCCAACAGTCATAGTGCATTTCTTAGTCAATTGTAATACTTGATAAAGTATTTCTTTATCAGAGTTAAAGGCAAAACTTCTACCCTCTAATCCTTCTTTCCTTTTCTCTTTTGGTAGCTTGTAAGCAAATACCCACATAAAAGGCTTATCGTTGATAATATGCAACCCTGTAGTTTCAGAATCAATCACGCATAATCTAGGTTGGTCTTCATCAAAAAGATTTTGTATTTCTTCAAAATCCTCTATCCAGTGTTTTTCATATTTTTTAGTCACTTCTGTTTCGAGTTTTGGAATTATGATCAAGAGCATTCCTCCTTTCTAAAAAAGAAAACTATGTACCACTTCCAAGTCAACGATTTCAATGTACGGTTTATTTTCACTAGATAACTTACATTTTCCTATACATGTCAAGACATAACTTTCACTTTCATCTGTTAACTGGGGGAACTCGTTTTTATAAAATTGTTTTTTAAACTCCACTTGATTTGATCTTATTTTCAGAGTAGTTGTTCTTTTTTTAAGTATCTCTATTTCACTTTTATTAACATGGATATCAGTGATAGCAACTAAAGGCTCTTCTAATTTGTATCCCCATAACTCTCTTTGATTGCCAATCTCTAAGATAAAATCTTCTTTGAGAAGTTTAAATGGGATTTCAAAATCGACATCAAGAACTGTCTTGTGTTTAATATCTTTTAACAAATCGTTAAGCGCCGAATTAATTTTTTTAAAACTATTCTTTTTGATACAAAATCCTGCTGCATTAGCATGTCCTTCAACGAATTCAAATAGACCAGTCCCCACCAACAGCTCTTTAAAGTTTTTAACTTCCCCTTTATCATATCCTCTTATCGACCCTGTTAAAAACTCAGCTTTTTCTGCATCCCTAGCAAGTAAAACTGGACGTTTAAACATATCAGCAAGTTTATTTGCGACTAAACCTGTTAAGTTTTTTTCAAGAATACCTTCTATATATACAGAGAGTATCTTGTTTTCTAACAAATTTTCTTGGCGTATCTTTTGGACAATTTCATCAGTTGCTTTATCAACTAATCTCTTTTGTTTATTCTTTAAATTGGTTAAAATTCTTACAGTATCATCTTGAATTGAAATTGACTCTTCAACTGTAGATCCACGCTTCTTATAAAGAACCTTTTCTCTTGAACCTAGGAATGATTTGATTAACTGGTCTTTCTCTTTTTTTGAACCTACTCTAATCGCAGCATTAATAAGCGGATTAATATAGAATTGTGTATTCTGAATTGTTTTAACACCATTTGTCGAAAACTCTTGCTTTTTAAACAGCTTTTTCAAAAATGGATTTTTAATACCCTCTAACCCTTTTGATATGTAATATCTTGTTTCTAAACATCTTGAATCTGCAGAATCAGCAATATTGCCAATCGCAACTAAGTCAAGCATCTCTTCAGCATAGTTTTTTTCGAGTTTATCATCAAGAGCTTGACACACTTTGTAAGCCATTCCAGCCCCCGTTAAAGACTTGTTTAAATAATTTGGTGAAAGCTGGTTATTAACAACAATTGCATGTGGGGACTCAACCTCACATTCATGATGATCGATAACCAATATGTCACAACCTCTTTCTTTAAGCTCCTTATGGATTTCGTATTGATTGGAACCTGCATCTGGAATTATTACTAAATCCGTATTGTCTGGCACTGTATCAAGAATAACTCCGTGCTCTTTCCCTTCATGCATCCTGTATGTTATTTTTGATTTCGGAAACATTTTCTTTATGTACTTCATTAAAATTACAGAAGAAGTTATCCCATCAGTATCACTATCAATTTGGATAAAAATATTACTGCCATTTTTCAAATGATCTAATAGCAATTCAGAAGCCTTATTTATGTTACATAATGAAGAATAAGGTTGCTCGTAGGCTGATGATGGGTTTAAAACAGAACCCATCTCAGAACTATAAATTCCCCTATTACTTAAAATAGTTTTGATGATACCCTGCTCAAAATCATTATTTCCAATTACCTTATACTCCAACTCTTCACCTCTATGTAATCTTATATTTACTTGAGTAAAGTTTATTCCAAACTTCTTCTCCTTGATCTGTGGGGGACTCTTTGTCCTTTAGTAAACCTTCAGTATCATATGCGCCATATTTAACTCTTCCTCTAAGCTTATTCGCTTCAGCAAGTACAAAATCTGGTGGCTTATCTTTATCAAAAGCAAATACATAAGTTATATTTAAACCTAATGCTTTTAACAGATTTATTTGATCATCTGACAGAGAGTCTCCCTCTACAGAAACACAGTTTTTATATCCCCACTGCGTCAAAAACATTGTCGTTTTAGCACCTTCAACAATAATCACTTCTTGTTTTTCTTTTATGTATGGCAGAGCTCGATGATAATTAAACAATTCAATTGATTTATTGCATGGAACAATATAAAGATATTTATACTTTTCTTCAATTTTTGAATCTTGTCCACAATAGCGTCCTTTAACTCCGATTAATTGACCTGCAGCATTATGTATTGGAAAAGTCACTCTTTCTGATCTAATATCTAATCCAATTTGGAAGTACTTTTGAGTACCTATACACAACCCACTTCTAAACCAGTCTAAATATGGCAGTATTCCGTATTGGTTTTCATATGAAACTTCAATTGTCTTATTTTCTAAAGTAAGAGGTGTTTCGCTCCTTTTGTTTTTCAGACTAGATAACCATTTATTTAGTTTTGGTCTTTGTTCTTTTAAAGTGGTTTTGTAAAACTCATCTATGTATTCTAAATATCCATACTTCTTACATATCCAAAACTTACTTTTGTTTAATGATTTTACTCTCTCTTCATCTGATTGAGCCTCAAATACTATGTATGAAATAACATCATAAATATCCCCTGATATACCCTTAGATCTAATGTTTGCTACAAGAGCAGGTGTGTTTTTAATCTGTACACTCCTCTCATTATCACCGTCAGGCAAACCAGCGACAATCAACTTTCCCTTTTGTTCGTTTTGGATGTTCCAGCACCCAATATCAGATAATATTTGTTTGATTAGACCCTCATCAAAAATACGCTCTTTAATTGCCTTAAGTTCAGACATATGTCATCTTCCTTTTAATGCGTTCCAATTCGTGGGACTTGGACTAATGCAACCTCTTTAAATGTATTTATTCCATAGCTAACTTCAAATAAAATCTGCTCTTCTTCGCTCCCAAAACGGTTTTTAGCAAGAAATAAAACTAAGTATGTCTTTTTAGGATCGAGATCATAGTCTTCTCTGTAGTACGTTCCTTTAAATTCATCCTTTTTGTAATTGTACGGGTGTAATATATACGGACTGTTTTTTCCATTAGCTGTTTTAGCTCCTGGGTATTCATCGTCATAAAGCAATCTTCCCATCATTACAACTGCTGCAACTTCATTTATCTCCATACTCTTTCCTGTTGCATCTAAATCCAAGAACCTTGATTCCTTACCTAGCTTCAGCTGTACAGTGGCCAAGGTGCCTACATTCTGATTATCTTCTTTAATTAAATCGTGTAGTTCCTGTGCTGAGTCAGAAAACGCCTCCCATCGAGCTTTATCTTTTGAAGACCTATCTGGTTTAAAAGTATCGATTATTAATTTTTTGTACCCTTTAGGTCTATATAATTCCACCCTACTCAAAACATCTTCTATTCTATATTTCTTTAATTCAAGTGTTTTAATTAGACCTTGACCTTTTTCAACTGCCCATGCTTTGGCTTTGTTAAGTTTGTGGAGAGTATCTTTATCAAATTTACCTTCGTACATTTTTTCCCTATTCAAAGGCATCTTTAATACTTTAGAACAAATTGTAGCCAACAAAAGCGATCTCCATTTCTTTACGCTCTCTTCGTTAATGGCCAATATTGCTTTTTCTTGATTTTCAAATAAAGACAGTATGAATTTTTCCATTGCAATTGAACTTTTCCCAACACCAGATGCTAATACAAGATAATATAGAGAACCGTCCTTCCATCCTTTTATTTTCCTACTAAGTCTTGGTGAATCATGTAGAGGAATTCCCATTGACTCACCTGAATCCAGGTCTTCAATGGTTTCATCTAAATTATCAACTAAATCATGCTCGATCACCTCTCCAGCGTTAACATGTGCAAACATTTCCTTATGCTTGAATTGAATGTACATTTGTAGCTGCTTTAAATTCATTCGAGTTAATTTAACTATTTGTTCTTCGTTTCCAATATCAATTAGACCAATGTCTTGCATATTTCTCAGCACTTCGAATTTTTGAATTTCTGATAAATGATATTCTTCATTATGGGTATCTTTCTGACACTCATTCATTATTTCTTCTATAGTTTCAAAGGCTCCGAAATCGTTATATGCTTCAATATAACTCTTCTTGTTTTTTTCTTTTGGTCTGGAAACAACAAAAGAGTATACTGTTTTATCATCAAAGTCCCGAATACCATTATCAAACATTTGAAGACCAACTGTGTAATAAAAAAACCAAGTTTGTTCTGTGAAGCTTTTATTTGTTATTTTATGTGTTTTATACCTTTGATACAATGCAGGATTACTCCAAAGATAACCTACAAATAAAGCTTCATGTACCTGCGAAGGATCCACGAATTCCGATAAGTGTTTTCTCATTAAACCCTCCTATAAAAATTCTGAGATATCCAATACATCTTTTTTGTTATTGTTGTATTTTGCCGTTTCATCCATTGAGTAGGATGTCTGATCAACTAAATTATTATCAATAATCGCCTCTCTACGATTCATTACTGTTTCTTTATTTGAAGCAGCACCGATTGAATCATTAATGTTATTTATAACAATTGCGAACACATAGGAAAATTCATTCCACTTTGCAGCGAAAACCATGTTACTTAAAGTTTTGTTTATGTAGGTTTCATTTACCTCGTATGTATATAAAATGTCTCTAAAAGGCACTCCTTCTTTATACCTTTTAATTTTTTTCTTATTAAACACCACAGTTCCGTTTCTGAGATCTTGGATTTTCTCCATCATTCGACCATCAAGAGTATCAATTCTGTGCAACTTCTTAAGATATGTAAACAACTCATCTAATTCTTTTAATTCTTTTTCTTTAAATGCTTCATTGTTCTTATACTCTTCATCACATTTTAAATGGACATATTTTCTCGCCATCTTCTCAGAACCGTTTTTATTATACTTACCCGTAGGTTTTGAATAACATTTCATTTGCATATGGTCATTTTTCAAACCACAAAATTTACATTTATAACCTTTCATACAGTCACCTCTTGTACATTGAAGAGGGGAATATCCCCTCTTAATTTAAAAATGATTTAACAATTTCAAGAGCTTTAGTCAATTCTTCAACAGTTTTGAGTTGCTTATAGTTACCTTCACCAAATGCCTCTTTAAACTTCTCTGACAACTCAAGTTTCTTGTCTCGTTCAATATCTGAAACAAGAGAATTAATTTCTTCGAGAATTTCATTAGGGTTAGGTTCATTTACTTTATCTACAAACTCTTTAGCCTTCTCTTCTCTAACTTGATCTTCTTCACTCTTGAGTTCTGTAATAGATTTAGTATTCTTTTTAAGTTGGCCTTTAACTGCATTCTCAAAGACTTCTAAGAAGTTTTCCACACCGTAAGGAACTTTCTCAGGAAGATCTGTAAATCTCCCCCCTCCAATCCCAATATAACTAGAAGGAAGGAAGTACATATATGCTTCTGTTGAATGGTGCTTAGCTGCTTGCTCTTTCCCTCCTTTATTCTTCAAATTTTCTTCGATTTCGTTTCCGTTTTTATCCATAACTGTTACTTCATTGTGCAGTGTAACAATTAAATCAGCTTGAGACTCAAAGATATCTGCCCCAGTTTTACTCATCTTTAGTTCAATAGAGTTATATTTAAGATCATCTCTGGTTGTTGTTTCTTTTTCTTTAGTCCACGCTAACCAAATGATACCGTATCCTGCATTTTTCAATAAATCTATCTGTTTCCAAACCTCTTGCTTTAATAACATGTAGCCATTCGTGCCTTTAATTGTCTCTGCAACTTCTTGAAGAGTTTTCATTTTCTTTCCGTACTTTTTATTTAATTCATCTAAAATATATTCTGTGGCCATGTCCATCAACCTATCAGCTGTATCAATACCGAGAACATTAGTCACCCGACCGCTTTTCGCTTCCTCAAGTAGCCCTTTCACTACTTCGCCTTTAAAAAACCTCCAGTCATAATCATGCATCGGAATTACTGAATCTAATTCCCAGGTATTGTACCCTGGTTCAAAGGCTAATAATAGCCCTGCCTCCTTCTGCTCTGGATAAAAAGTTTCAATCAGCTCTTTCCATAATCTTGTTTTTCCTGACTTGTAACCCCCAGCAATCCCAATCATATAGGATTGCAAATCAACTTTAGGTACGATATTCTTAACCTTTTTTCTAAAACTCATATATTCAAACCTCTCTATATTTGTTATTTTTATTTTATTTAGTATGTATTTGAATTAAAATGGAAGCTCATCATCCGAAACAGAAACATTAGAAAAAGGATCTTGTTGCTCAGACTCTCCTGTAATCTCTTCTTCAGTAAGCAAATTTTTTGCGTATGTACCTGTGAAAACATTTAGAATTTCTAAACCTTTTTTTGTACCAGTCGAAACTTGTTCATAGGATTTGACTTTTTCATCAACATCAGCAAAAGGATTGTCTTCTTCCTGTTCTTCAACCTCAACAGTAGCAAATTCCGCTCTGTTATTATCGATGCCATGCACTACTAAGAAATCCAGTCTGTTTAAGTTTGCAAAGGCCTCTGCAATTGATCTTTTCCCTTCTTCTGGTTCTTTATGGTATACAGTTAACTCAACATCGTACACCTGACTTCTTTCTTTACCATAGCCAAGAAATGCAGCATTAACTTTGGTGTCCTTTGATCCCTCTTCTTGATACACACTTTTAATTCCCATTTGCATCTCAAACTCATTGATTTCAGTAAAATTCTCTGATTTAAAATCTCGAATATATGGAATATATTCGTATGAACCGTCTTCTTTGTTGATTCTTATTGTACTTTCTACATTATTGACAACTTTGATTCTATCTGTTTCGCTTGTATTTTCATTATAAGCAACTTTAACTCTTTTACCCTCTTCCCCATTACTGAGTTTAGTAATAAAGATATTACCGCCTTCTGGTGACAACCAACCAACATTTATTTTAACTGTCTCCTCTTTAGCTTTACCGTATCCAAGAACCCTACCTTTTTCTTCTGAATCATAAATTCTATACTCTTCACCAGAATTCACATTGTTGATTTCAACCAGTCCGTTTTTCAAAGGATAAACTTGTTTAATAATTCTCTTTACAACATTAATTGTTTCACCTTCATTATTTTCGAAGGAGCTAAATTCATAAACTCCTCTAACATCAACCCACATGCCAGGTTTAATAAATGTAGCCAGTTCATCACATAAGTCCCAATCGGTTGATATCACTTTATAAGATTCGTCAGGAAATTTCGTTTTATCGAATCTGTGTTCCCATTCTAGTTTAAAAGAATTTTTATGTTTAGAGCTGTAAGGATAAACATAGCCCTGTTCCATTCCAGCAAGTTCGACTTTTAGCTCATTTCTATTAGCTGTTTCTACAATAAACTGAACTACTTTACGATCTTTGCCTGTTTTCGTTTGCGTTAATTCAGAAATCGCCGCTTCTACCCAACTATCAGTTGCATCATCCTTTTTCATAACAGGTTTTACTTTGCCTACAAATCTGAAAAAATTGCTAAATTCTTTACCTTCATGATTTTTATTGATTTTAATATCACTTTTCTTTTTTGCCATAAGTATAGTTGAATCTCCTTTATGTATGTTATTTGTTATTTAATTGATTTTCAATTGCTTGAAACACGCTATCCTCTAAACGTTTTTCAATTCTTAATTTGTGAGGTAGGTTAATAACTTCTACAATCTTTCCCCATCTCACTTTAATCATTAAATTACCATAGAGATAAACCTTGCTCAGTAAGCCTTGTTTGATAATTCTATCAGGTTCTCTTTCCTTTAAGCAGATAATGTGTCGATTAAGTTTCTTTTGAATCTTCTCGTCAGAGAATTTACTTCGTCCTTTTACTGTCTTTCTGTATGTATCAGCAGCTGTTTTACTTACTTTCAATAGCTTCATATGCTCACCTCCTCTTTAACTGTAACTCTATAATATATGTAATTTGTATTTTAGTCAACACCTTTCATATATTATTTTTGATTTAAAATGACAGTTTTATTTAGAATGGAAAAGAACGGCTATAGACCGCTCTCTCCTTGTTAATTTTGTTTAGACGTTTTTGAAATAAGATAATTAATCAATGTTATTACCAAGTAAAACAATGTTCCATAAAACACACCATTAAACAAGCTTACACCAATGAATTTGCTTATTAGCACCACGTAATAAGATGCTGGCGTTCCTGAGAACACCGCCATGTTAAAAAGGCAAATCATTAGTGTTAAAACAAAAAATGTTGCAAACACCGTACGAAACAATTTTGATTTTAACATTGCCATTTTAATTTCCCCTATAATCGAATTCCGTAAAATGAAACTTTCCCTTTGTAATCACAGTTGGTACTTGAAAAATTTTCATTGGCGGTGTTTCATTTTCTTATGCCTAGCCCTAACAAACCAAATTGACCCTACAAAAAAAGCCATACCAAGCAGATTTAAAATGAATCTCATAATAAATGTAGAACCTTCAACTTCTGTGCTCAATAGAACTGATCCGATCAGCACCCCAATTAGACCAATTAGATAGTAAAAAAACAAACAATCATCCCCCGCTTAAATTCAGTTTAAATTGTCACCTATATATTACCAACAAAACCAACATATGTTATCATTATAACGTCAAATCAAACAAGGGGGAATAGTAAATTGAAAAAGTTAGTGCTTGTTTTCTTAGGGTTAATGTTGTTTTTAACTGTACCGCTTCAAACAGTAGCTGCAGCTAATCAGACAACAAACGAAATCAAGGATTCACACCAAATTGAGATCGAAGGTAAGTTGCATACTTTCACTTCTGTTATTAAGGACGGTGTACAAACTGTCTCAATTGATGATGGTGAAAATGTAGGCGTTGTATATTACAACAGCAATGAAGACGAACTTCGAATTAACAATAAATTAGTGGATAAAGAAACAATTGAACAAATAAAAAGCGGTATTGGAGAAGATTTAAGTATCGATAGTGATTCACAATTTGATACCCTCTCCAATAAAAGCTACAATTGGAAACACGTGAAGTCTTACAAAAACGAAATAAATATCACTACCACAGTTATTTTCCTTGTCACTGGAGCTATTCTCATGCTACCAACTGGAACTGGTGCAGTTGCTGGTGCGATTTTTACAGCTAAAGCAATTGCTGTTATTGTATCTGCGGTAATTTCTTCATCAGGCTCTACTGGGCAGAAAAAGTTTTACTACACTGTAAATACATACTACAGCCCTAAAAATGGATACTGGAACAATAAATTTATTCTTACTGTTTACAAAGATAAAAAACGTAAGAAGAAATTGACTAAAGTAACGCACCAAACTCGTTTAGGCAAGAAATATTAATTTGATGGTTTACCTGTTTCTGATTCTACAACCTTTTCAATGATCTCTTTAGTGACTCTAAACCTATTATGATTGTTTCTTATAACATAATCATAATAGGTTTTATTTTTCATCTCTTCAGAGTATGTACTCAATCTTTGTTCAACTTTATCTAATGTATCTCCCCTTCGGATCATTTGTTTATAAGCCTGATCGTAAGGAGTGTACAAAAACAAGGTGACACAATTAGGATAGACCTTTTTTATCTGCTGCATTCCATGATAATCAACAATGACAAAAGCATCCCCTATACCCATCTTATTTTCAAATTCTTCTTGATCAATTCCATAGTAGTTGCCACTATATTCAACTTGTTCGATTAACTTACCTTGTTCCTTTAACTCCTCGAATTTTTTTAGACTAATAAATTTATAGTCTAGGCCATCAACTTCTCCTTGTCTTGGTTTCCTGGTAGTAAATGATACGACTTCATTCTTCATGATGTGACGCATCAAACTCGTTTTACCGCTGCCGCTATGACCTGATAACACAATGAGTTTATTCATTTCTTGCTGTAACCTCACTCCAATTCCACATGTCTAAAGTTCTCATATCGAAGTTAGCAGGGTATTTCTTCATCTCAAGCCAAACTTTAAAACGTTTACCCGAATTCTTATGTACAACGCTTAATTCTTCCCTGTTGAAGAATCTGACAATGGCTTGATTGAATTCAATTGGTCGTTCAACCACATAACCATGCTTAAAAGCAGCAATAAAGCTTTCAGGCTTTTCTTTATAGAAATTGTAAATCACATCAGCAAACTCAGGGTTCTTATCTTTCATTACATCAAATTGAACCAACCCCAAATAGAGATGTTTATCTGAATAGCCAAGATTTTTCTTAAAATATTCAACTGCCTCGTGAATCTCTGGACTTAAAACAACTGTCATACAATCACCTCTATATCTTATTTTTAATTTAAAACGAATGTTTTATCGTGTTTCATTAAGCTACCTCTTTTACTGAATTATATCCAAATGCAATTTGATAGTTGAAAAATATTGCAAAGATTTCTGTCTTAAATCCTTGATGAGTAATATCATTGTCATATCCTTTCATGTAGTGTTGCATTACCTCTCTGTTAAAGCCTAGTGCAACTGACCAATTATCCAACCTTGCAATATTTTTTAATTCAACAAACCAGCCTTTTTTTGGATAAAAATCTTTCTTTCGTTTATTCATCATTCGCCCTTACCCGCTCTCGAATCGTCGATTACTACAAGATCAGCATCATCGATATAGTCGTATTCTCCTCCGATATATTTGTATTTACCATCCTCGATTTTCTCTACCGTTTCTTCATACGTACGCATACTAAATGCAGTTCTTCCCCTTACAACATCGCCCACACGAACTTCTGTCGGCTGCGGCACGTTTAGATACTCCGCAGGAACCGACCACCCTAGCGAGCGTCTTAGCGCAATAGCCTTCCCGATGTGTACGTTAAAGCAGTCGTTTGGTGCGCATTTGGCGATTCCTCTTCGGACTATATTCGTACACCCTTTTATTTTTCTCAGATCAACGACTGTTCTTTTAGCGATGTTAACGATGAATTCGTGAGCATGTTCGTAGTCGCTGTTTAATATATACCTAACGTCTTCCTTCGCCTGCGCAACGACCTCATCTCGTATCTTTTGGTCGGTCTCCTCGTACGTGCCATGTGCCGCCTTAGTATCTGCATCGAAACGTCCTTGATCGTAACCTAGCTTATATGACTGTGTCTTAATCGCCTTCATTGCGTCTTCGACTAGCGCCACTAATTCGTCATAGTCCATTTCGTATAGATTCAGGGTCGGCGTGTGCTCTCCTACGATGACTTCGTATTCATAATCAAGTATAATATCTCTTTCCGTATTAACCACAGAGCAGTTACTATTAACGAAAGCTACTTCAAATACGTCACCGTTCTCATATTCATCTTCGACTTCCGAGACATTCGTAATCAAAATACGTTCGCCTACAAGCGCCTTACGTTTCTCCGTTTTATATTTAGTATCAGTCAATACATTTCCCCCTCAATAGATTTGCTTTCTTTTTAATTTGATATCCTTTTCCATGCCTCGATGCTCAATATTGCTTAAAAGGTGTTTTAATTTTTCATTCTCGATTCTCAACAATCTGTTATCTGCTTGTAATTTATTAATTAAGGTTTCAGTATTCAACATGTATCCTCCTAGTAAAGCTCAGGTGAGTTAGACTTAATCTCTCTATAACCCAACTCTTTTAAATGCTCTTCCCAAACTTCAAATACCCTGTCTATTTCAGGTTTTATCTCCATCTGTTTTTCCCAAGTCTCAAGATTCCTATTGATCTCTTTGTGACACGATTTAATTACATCTTCCTGGTTTTTAATTAAATGTGTAAGCGTATCTATGTATTCTTTCTTTTTAAATGGATGTACCAGCAAGGTGGAACATTGAATTCCTATGTACTTAAATGGTTTCTTGATAAATCGATTGTTATCTTTTAAAAGTCCAATTAAGGGTCTTTTTAAAACTTCCGTGTACCGTTTAATAGCAGATTCAGACTCTCGAATTCTACTTTCAAGGTCTTGATTCATTCTCTCGTAATACTTTTCTGAAGACCATTCAACTGTTCGGCCGTATGTTTTTGATTCCCAATTTACTCTAATAACGCTGCCTTTATCGGTGATAATCGCAAAAGGATTCAAGTTTGCAGTGGAAATTTTAACACTGCATCCATCGTATATGTTTCCCACATAGCCATTAAGAAGTTGCAAAACCTGTTGTCTTATATTTATGGAAAACTTACTTATCACTTCTTTATCTAAAGCATGAAATAAATTCTTTTGGACAGTTGTCATGCTTGCTAAGTATGTATTCAGGTTGCTCAAAACATTGTCCTTTTCTTGGATAATGACTGAGTAGGCATTGCATAAATAATCCAAATCAGCTTGTTTATTCAGTGTGGCCTGTTTTAGTTCGCTTATCATTAAATTCCTCACTTTCGTTAAAAGGTTGTTTTTATCTAAAAATATAAATAATGCAAAGCCCTACTACGATTGTAATTACACTCAGATTAATTAATGCAATCAGTATTAATTGTTGCCTTTTCCACTTTTCCATTTTATTAGAGGTTGTTTCAAGACTTCTCTCCAATTTCAATAGTAATTTTTCTATCGACTTCACATTTAACCTCCTTGATGATCTCAATTGCTTTATCAAGAGGTAATCGTTTCAGATAACATTGATAACCAAGTTCAAGAGTGTACACAGTACCCTCGCTCAAGACTTCATCTCGTTGTATTTCCTCTAGTGATTTACCGTTATTCCTCATTTTTAAATAGCCTTCAATTGTCATCTTCATTCCCCTTTCAATCCTCAGCTTTTATGAATTCCATTAAAACGGACATTGGTTCGATATCGAACTCTTCATGTTCGGACGATACTTTGTTCCAAACGTGCATTGTTGCTTCCTTGTCTCTACCGTTAATTTTTGTGTTTATTTTTAATGGCTCTGACCCGTCTAAATCCTCTTTTGATGCTAGATCATTAGAATGATCCTTTATGTGTTGGTCAAAGCGTTTTCGGCATTCTCGACGTATAAGAAGAAGTTTTCTTCAACTGGCAAGCCTCTATCGAAAAGCTGAACACGAATGATTTCATTTTCCTTTCTCATATCAAGTTGCCGTCTCTTCCCAGAACCATTTTATTATCGTTAATTATGTCCTCTAGCACTGCTTTAACCGATAACGGTTTTCCGTCCTCATCATAAGTTCGGCTGTGTCTGACTGCGGCATATGTCTCAGTGACTTCGGTAATTTCCAATTTGTCTCCATCGTCTGCAACGTTGTCAGTGTAAATTCTAATTGCGTCTTCTTTGTTGTGCGCTTTGATCAATGCGTAATATGGATCATGCACCTCGTAAAATTTCATCTTATTCACCCTCCGTTTTCAATTTAAAGCCAGCTGTCAAAGCGTCTTGATAAACTAGGCTTGCACTTAATGCATGATGATTTCTGGCATCTGTACTGCTGCTCCATCCATCATAATTCCCAGCCATTGCTTCATATTTTTGTGAGATATGATAGTCATATCGTTTTTGAAAAGTCTGCTCTTTGTCTTCCAGCTCATGAAGGGCTTTTATCATCTCTTTTACGGATTCCTCTATGGATTCTGGAACATCCCATTTCCTTTCGCTCAACTCATCGATACATTTTCGCTGATTATCACTGAGATTCACTATGTTTCCTCCTATTATTCTAGGTACTTATTTGTAATCATTCCGTAATTTTCTTTTAATAAAACAACGTAACATTTTCTGATAAAATTGCTTTGGATGGTGGTGATATTATGAAATATTATATTGTGGAATTTATTGACTCTGTTGCAGAGTACTCTAAAACTCTATTAATCAAGGTTTTCTTTTGTATAGGACTTCCTCTGGCTTTAATTTATTCAGTTTTCTTCAGATGAGTAGGGATATTTAACCCTACTCTATAACATTTGTTTAAAAAATTACTTTTAACTAATTAATTTCAATTGTTCTTTCATATGATCAACCCATTCAACAAACGCATCTATAATAGGCTGCCTGTTGCTTGAATCTGCCCATCCTGCAAATCCAATAAATCCATCTAAGTTAAAGCTGATTGCTTCCCGTTGGGTAAAGTAGTGACTGTTTATGTATAGATAGCAACTTTTCAATGTTCCATTTGTTCTGTACTTGCTATTTAGTTTTTGACTCATCCTCATTGTGTCAGTTGACATCGCTTTCGCTTTAACTGCTCGTTTAATATGCTTATTGAGTAGCATTACTAAGATACAAATATCTCCCTCTGTAATGTCTTCATAACGCAGTCCCTCTTTTTGAAAATAACTTCTTGCTTCTTCCGAGTTCAATTGGTCTTCTCCTCCTAATCAACTAAAATCTCTGTTTTACCCTAACTTATCGAACTTCCTTTTTAATCCGCCAAATCTCATCAGCTTCTGATTATTTGTAATTTGTAGATTCAATTCATTGATTTCTTCTTGAATCAACGGTCTCCAATACTTGATGTATCTTATAATCCCACCTGTAATGAATGATACGTTCATTGTTACCCAAATGAATTCCTTATTCACGAATTCACCATTTCCATAACTCCTGGATAAAAGATAAATGAACAGATTTGCTATGATAAGCCCCACGAAAGGCTGCTTTAAAACTCCTGCCTTAATCAGATACTTTAAGTCTCTGGTCAAAATCCTCAAACAAACACACCTTCTATATATGTATTATTTTTTAATTAACCCACCATAATCTTCTTCTATATGTACAACCCACTGCTCATACAACTCGTCGTACCATGCATCACTAATCGCTGTATAAATTCCAATGCCTTCTTCATGTAGCATTTTAAATACTTGGCCACAGCTTAATTCACTAAAAGGTTGTTGTATCCATACGCCTTCAACATATACTTGAACTTGTTCTGTTCCTATTACGGACATTGCGTCACCGCCTATCTTTTTGATTTTCCCTTGTCAACCTTGTACAATGTTCAAAACTCCTAAAGGATGATGAACATGTGTGGTAGATTTACTTTATTCTCTGAATTTGATGACATTATTAAGCATTTCAGTATTGATGAGTTCTTGCCCGAAGATGAATATCAACCGAGCTATAATATTGCTCCATCTCAAAATATCCTGACAGTTATCAACGATGGATCAAATAACCGTCTTGGCAAACTAAGATGGGGTCTTATCCCTCCTTGGGCTAAAGACAAAAAGATTGGTTATAAAATGATAAATGCCCGCTCTGAAACATTAACCGAAAAACCTAGTTTTCGAAAACCGCTCATAAACAAACGTTGTATCATACCAGCTGACAGTTTTTATGAATGGAAGCGCCTCGATCCAAAGACTAAAATTCCTATGCGGATTAAGCTTAAATCATCTAACCTTTTTGCTTTTGCAGGGTTATATGAAAAATGGAACACGCAAGATGGCAATACGTTATTCACTTGCACAATCATTACGACAAAGCCCAATGAGCTTATGGAAGATATTCATGATCGTATGCCAGTAATCCTGACTCAGGGAAGTGAAAAAGAATGGCTCAACCCTAAAAATTCCGACACTGATTATCTAAAGAGTTTGCTAAAGCCTTATGCTGCTCATGACATGGAGGCATACCAGGTTTCATCCTTAGTAAACTCACCTAAAAACAATTCACCAGAGCTCATACAATCCCATTAAGTACCACTGTTCTTTCGCTTTATATATCACCTTCACTTCGTTATTATGTAATAGGTAGGAGGTGATATTTTGTTTGTATCGCCAATGTTGTTGCATTCAATTAGAGAACCATTCGATGATGATAGGTACATTACAGAGCTTAAATTTGATGGGATAAGGCTTATCCTTTCCAAGTTTAAAGATCAGATAAAGCTTTATACTCGGCACAATAATGAAGTTACAAATAAGTTTCCTGAGCTTTTAGATTTAGATATCCCAAATGGAACAGTTCTCGATGGTGAAGTTATTGTAGCTGCCCCAGACGGCGCTCCTAATTTTGATGCTGTGATGGAACGTTTTATGTCCAATAAAACTGCTCATAATATTGTTTACTGTGTTTTTGATGTTATCTATAAAAACGGTAAGTCAATAGCATCTAAGACACTCACTGAACGAAAGACAGCACTAAACTTGCTTGAACTAAATCATCCGAATATATGCATTGTCGAGGGAATTCCTGGTAACGGCCTTGCATATTTCAATTTGGCCAAAGAAAAGAACTTAGAAGGGATCGTACTCAAGAAAGCTGACTCCCCTTATCAAATCAATAAACGTTCTCATAATTGGATTAAAGTGATTAATTATGATTACACTGAAGTTCTTATTACTGGCTACACCAAAAAGGATATAAAGTTTCTTCTAACCTATCCTGATGGAACTGCAGCTGGGTTTATGGAGTTCATGCCACCTGTAGAACGTAATAGATTCCACGCTATGAAACAAGTAAAGTCTGAATCTGACGATTATGTATTTATCGATCCTATTATATGTAAGGTTAAGCACAGATATAAGACCAAGAACGGAAAACTCCGTATACCATCCTTCGAATCATGGAGAGCTTGATCTCTCCGTTACATAACCCCTTAAAAACTATCTTTTATTCGATATATTGCACAACTCCATCCCCCTCAAATTTAAATGGCTCTGGCGGCGGAGTTGAACCTAATAAGGCGTATGATTTTTGTTGCATTTGTTTAAATGTCATTTTTAGATTTTTAGAATTCTCCAATTGTTCAAGTAACTGTTTCCCTATTTGCTCTAATATTTTCATAGACTCCTTTTTAGTTATGTCCATCTTAGGTATCGGTAAGTCCATAACTAATGCACCTGTTGTTACCTCAGAAACCTTTAATGTGTCATCTATTGGTGTCACACAAAAACTATACCCTCCGACAAAGACTTCGTGACCAACTGCCTGCTTCCAATGATTTTTGAAATTTAAGCTGAAACGTTTCAAATTAGGGTCGACTATAATTTTTTCACATTCCATATAGAGTAGCCTCCTTCTTGTAATTATTTGTATGTATCTTCTTTGAAACCCCATAATTTGGTGTCTGTTTTTTCTTCAATACCATTATCATTTTCTTTCATTTCAAACTCTTCGGTAACAAACGAACGATAATCTTTTTTAACTTTGGCTAAGATTACCCTTTCATCGCCATGAATATCATTTCCATTGATCTGAGTGTCCTCATTAAGATTATCTTTGGTTTGCTCGTATGCTAAATTCGCTTCGTCCTCATCCTCATAAACCCCAATAAGACCCAGCTCATATTCATATAACATCCACAATTCATTATTTTTACTCATTTCATTGCCCCTCTTTCTTTTTAAAATCACGATTTTATCTAAACTGATAAACCAGAGTGTCTATCATTCATCATGATTTTAATCAATTTGTTATTTCTCATTTCTTCTTTCTCTTTAAGAATGGCCTCTTCATTAGCTGCCAGCTTCATTTTCAATTTTACGTTTTCTTTAATCAATTTCTTCATATTGCTCATATGTATTGTCTCCCTCTAGTAGTATGTTATTTATATTCAAACAATTCCCCTTCATCAGTCTTTGGTATCTGTGAGCACTCATTTGAGTTTGGTTTATAACCAACATAAATGAATTTTTTATCTTCGTTTAGGATTTCGTATTCCTTGTTCTTTTTAAACACTGGGTTGTTCGAATCGTCTGCAAAAGCAATGTCTTTCTTAAAGATTACTGAGTCCATGCCTTTCACCATCCTTCTTATATTCTTTGTGGGCTATATACGACTTCCAGCTGCAGTTCTCAAAAATGCTTATGTCTGCCTTATGGTGCATCTTATACCAGATAAGATTGAACTTAGCAATCTCACATACATAATATATGTAATTTATTATTTTAATCACCTTTATTAATCACCTCACTCAGAATCATCAAACGGCTCTAAATCAGCTTTACTTTCCCATCCTTCAACGAAAATTGTTTCATTGTTTTTATGCTTCAAAAGAAAATCCGCTAGCTCCTCTGGAGTTCTAATCGATGTTTTTTCATCGATAATATCTAGTATAATATCTCTAACCATTAAATTTGTAACAACTGTTTTCATACTGTTCCTCCCAATTCCTTTGAAATAATCCTTTTAAGTTAAATTCCTCTTATATCTATAAAATTGTTTTATTTGATTAAGATCAATCCCAACCCATATGTTGACTATCGACCAGCCCGTTGATTCTAACTCACTTTCAAAATGTTTCCACGCTTCGATATCACTAGAATATATGTACACTCTTTCTTCATAGCTTTTCTCTTCTATTAGTTTCAGATAATCCACCTCGCATTTTGTTGAATAGCACTACTCTCAAATTTACGTTAAATCAATTAACTCGTTAGGCACATTCAGGAAAAGCCATTGTAAGGCTTCCTCTTCATTTTCAAATTTTAAATGGCACCCACTCTCATAAGCCAAGAAGTCTGAGTCTCGATAATCCAATTCATCAAACCACTGCAATGTAACAACTGAATACTTGGGTTTATCAGAAATGTAGATTTTATAATAAACCTCATTGACTTCTTCCATTTCTTCTTTCATTCGTTCAAATTTACTTTTCACAGCACTCACCTCCTAGCTAGGTGTATAGTAAACTTCTAATTCAAAATCATATTGTGGAAACAGTCTCCATATAGTGTGGCCTAGATATCTATTTCGAGCATAGTACAGGCAGTTTGATGTACCGCTCTTACTTCCATCATAGATGGCTACAATGTTTTTACTGTGATCCACCATATACTCATTTCTCCTACTTAGCTTTTCGACTGAGTATTCTCCAATTGGAACTGCATTGTCTTTGTATTTTTCAATTTCATCAACCATGATTACTCCATCTGCTTTATCAAGCATCTTTCTGTACCAGGCCTGTTGCTCTGAAGACCATTTCTTATCTTGATTTTCAAATGGCACCGCAACAATATTCTGGATATGAGGATACTTCTCTTTCATAATATGTACGCACCAGAATGCTGCAGTATCGGCACCTAAAGCACCACCTGTGATAAATCGTTCGCTTTCATTTTCTTCAATCAATATTTCAATCACTTCGAGAAGTTTTTCTTTTAACTTCAGCATTGTTGGATTCTTCATATCATATCCACCTAATTTTTGTGGACGATGGCCAGTAAAACACACTGTTCTATGTCTAATTTGTTCACTTTCTTCAAAAAGTCGTCTTTCTTCTTCTCTTTTTTCCTTTTGCTGCTTTATCCACTCTGGATCAGAAAACTTTTTAAAATCAATAGCCAATTTACCAACCCCTTTCTTTTAAAACAGTCTTTTTATTCGAAGTTTGTTTTCATTGAAGTTGAACAGTCTCCGCTTCATACTCATTTCTCAATTTGATAATAGATGTTGATCTTAAATATCTTCTATCCTTTGTTTTAGCCCATGCGAAGAATCTATTATGCATTGGAGTGTACAAGCTCCCAGTGTTGATTGTGTGTTCATGTTTGTTGCTAATCTTATGCTTTAAACCTCTCATTTGTTTCCAAAAATTATAATAAGGAAGTTTTAATTTTGTCATGAATCCTGCAGCATCTTCAATGACATAGCCTTCCTCTTCTATTGAATAATCGACAGAGACATTCAAATACCATCGATAAAAGTCAGTCCAGTTGTCAAACACAGACACCTGTCTTTTACACTCAATTAATAACATCTTTGCTACAGTTTCCACTTCCGAATATGGAGCTTTTTCATATTTCATTTGTCGGTAAACAATGTCTAACAGAACTAATTTGTCTTCCTTGTATTCAATAATATGAGGATCTTTTTCTGGAAGTATTACTTCAAATACAAGTGATGCCTTGTTTACTTTCAAATATTCTTCAATCAGCTTTACTTGATTTTGGTTAAATGTTTTATAGAATAATTCTTCTACCCATTTTGCGTGATCATTTGATAATTTTGACGTAAATGACTTGGATGTGAATACTAATTGATTAGATAAAGAATCATACCCTACAGTACCTAAGTATCCGTTTGCTTTATCATAAACTGTTACAGGAAATTTCAATGTATCAACAAGATGATGCATTCTTGTCTCTGTTCTTTCACCGATGTTAAAGAACTTATCATAACTTCTACTTACAATTTCATTGCTTTCAGTATTGATAAACAATCCTCTTGCCTTAACATTTGTTTCATCCCATTTCTTCTTTCTAAACGCTTGTTTTGTAAAGTTGAATGAAGAAATACTGTCTGGCAATTTAGTCTCTTGAATATACTCATGATTACGTAGGTGCTCAATCAAGTCACCAATTGATTCTAAAAAAGTGTTATCAGTTTCATTTTTAGAAGTCTCGTGCTTATAAACATCGTTTTTAACTTCATGTGTTTCGATTCCACTCTCAGACAGTGTAACTACTCTAAGATGTCCGCCTCTTTCAACTTGCCCTTCTAGATTATATGATCTGTCAGCAGCCAAAATAGGCAATCGGTACATGTTTCTGTGGCCATGTATCTGCACAATGTCTTGGCCTTCAGTATTTTTGGAGAATTCATAATCAATATCATCTGAATAATCTCCAACCCCATTGATAAATTGTGTTGTTGCTGTCATCAGAAGATTCTCTGGTAATGTAGAGATCCCACCGTGAGTCACAATATATTTCTTACAATTATATGTGAAGTAAGCCAATTGATGAAGCTTTCTGGCAAGCTGTCTCATATCTTTCTTATCAACACTTGATTGATCAAGCTCTGGCTTTGTTTTGTTATTAAATGTGCTGCTTGGCGTTTCTTCATCATTGCCATACATGTTTATGTATCTATCGTGATTCCCCTCTAAGATAATCACATTTCTTTGATCTTTGATTGAAAACATGAACTCTAGCAACTCAGCGTTCTCTATTCCTCTGTCGATAAGATCTCCTACAAATATATACAATTCGTCTTCTTTTAAGTCACCTGCTAAGTATTTCTGAAGAACGCTGTTACAACCGTGAATATCTCCAAAAATATGAATCTTTGAATATTCATCATAAGACTTTGGCTCATACTTCATTACAGATTCAAATTCATCAGGCTTTAATACTTTTACCCAAGAAGGTATTTTTTCAGTTGTCATTCTTTCATAGATATTTAATATGCTGCTTTCAGGAACATGTTTGTGCTCAGGCCGCATTTTATTTCTTTTTAGAATTCTTTCAATCTCCACATCTGAAAAATCCAAAACATATACACGATATTTATATTTTTGAGCTAAAGGTCTATATCTTGAGATCATGCTTTGCTTAGAGTGTGTCGCATCAATGATTGTGAATTCCCCTCGCTGCATTCTGTCTTCTAATAATGTAAAAAGTGTGTCCCAAACCTTATTATCATGCTTGGGTGAAATTTCATATTTCCCTTGTGTATTTAACACAGGAGACTGAAACAGCAGTCTTATGTTGTCCGCAGATAATGTATACTGTTCGAGTCCTGCTTCCTTAATCCAAGTTGATTTCCCTACACCTGGACATCCTCTTGTTAGCACTAATGTTCTCATTTCCGTAAACTCCCCCTATAAATCAATATGAAATGCATCTTTTATTTTGTTACAAAACCAACTCTTCTGCAGATTCGACTGCATTGAAATAGAGACTTGCACCTTCTTCGCTTATAGGATCTCTAACATCTACTTCAATTTCTGTATCTGTTTTAGATAGTGTTTTAGAGGATACTTTTAATGCATCTTCCCACCATTTGATTCGATCGTAGAAATCTACTAGGGCACTTTTTTTGTTAATGTGTGGAATAACAATAAATTCACCTGCATACGCAACATCGATTCTTATAACATATATCCTGTTTGCCACAACCACATCTCCTCTGTTTTTTGTGAAAGATCATTTTTTATTTACTATTCAAGCTCATCCATTGCTTTGTTGGCCAACTCATCTGCCTTTTCGTTTCCTTCATCTCCACTGTGCCCCTTAACTTTTAAAAAGGTAACTGAGACTTGATTTTTAACAAGATCGTTTAATTCCATCCAAAGCTCTTTGTTTTCGACTGGCTTCTTGTTTGATTTACGCCAATTATTTTTAATCCAATTCTTCATCCAACTGTTCATGCCGTTAACCACATATGCGGAGTCAGCATAAACTTCAATATGTATGTTATTTGTCTTTATATGCTTTAAAGCTTCAATTACGCCTGTTAGTTCCATCACATTGTTTGTTGTGTTTAACTTACCGCCTTTCAATTCAATCTCTTTCCCTTTATATGATAAGACTGCTCCCCATCCGCCAACATTTGTTTCATTTTGATTCCCTCTACAACCGCCATCAGTATATACAATTACTTTTTCCATAGCTCTCTCCTCCTGAATTAAACAACAAGTATAAGTCTTTCAGCTGCTCTAGTTATAGCTGTGTAAAGCCATCTATGATGTGTTTCATGATTTAATACTTCATTTATTACAACAACATTGTCCCACTGAGATCCTTGAGATTTGTGACAAGTGATTGCGTATCCAAAATCAAAACGATTGTAATCTGACTCTTCCCAAGGAAGCATTTTGAATGTCGGATTGGTTAATGATTCATTTGGAATATAGAGCTCTTTAAAACACTCCTCAGTGAAATCTGGCCTGAAATCAATAGCCGTTGATTCGTGCTTTAGTTCTTTCTGAATCTCATCTTCCTCATACACCTTATCAACATAGCCAGTCATTCCATTCACTAATGCGTAGTCACTCACAGCTTTCTCCCAATCATTTTTCAAGCAAATCATCTTGTCCCCCACCATAGGGTATTTAGATACAAAACCTAGCAACTCTCTAATTTCATCATTGATATATGACCTTGTTTTATTATATCCACAAATGATTTGATCAGCAGTTTTATATAATCTGCTTTTATGAGCTTCCCACGTCCCTTTATCAATGACGACAACTTCTTTGTTTTCTCCATATGTACCAGGTGCAATATTTTGCTTTGTTCTTGCCAGCATCGACAATTTAATAATCGGATTTTCAGCTGCTTGTCTATGAATCTCTGTAAGAGTGAAATCTGGATTGTTGAACATAGACATGAAGTCTTCAATTCCTTTTTGTGACACTGGAGGAAGTTGTCCCGTGTCTCCTATGAAAAGAATTTTGATTCCAAATGATTTAAGATCTTTCATTATTTGGCCATCCACCATTGATGCTTCATCAATCACAATCAATTTAAGATGAGAAAGTTCATCCTTTGATTTCTTTTCTGAATGAATATCACCATTTCTGTCTGTTCTCACGTTGTAAATAAGTTTATGTATTGTACTTGCTGTATACTTTCCATTTGCTTTTCTTGTTACCACCAATGACGCTTTACCTGTATAACACGCAAAAGCAACTTCTTTATCTTTAATTTGTAATTTTTCAATTATGTATTCAACCAACGTTGTTTTTCCAGTCCCAGCATACCCCGCCAGGAAAAATGATTTCTTTTTTGAATTTTGAAACCAATCTTCAATAATTCTTACAGCTTCTTGTTGCATCTCTGATAACTCAAATGTCTTAGTCGATATACTCTCCTCCTTCATAATGTTCAACAATTACTTTCCCCTTATTTACAAAGAAATGATCACCGCTATCTAAATGAATCCAGAACGCTTTCTCTGGCTCTTCTCGATAATCATAGATTGAATACACCTTAGCTCCCAAGAAGCCCTCTACACTATCCCCAATGGAGTATGAGATGCTCTCATCAATAAATCTAATTGACTTAATCAATGTATCCCTACTTTCAACAGCATTATTTATGATAATGAACATTTTCATCATTGAATCTACATTATAATTGTAATTTGTATTTTTAATTTCATATGCTTGATCATTTACGATATAGCCTTCACCTCCTAAAGTCTAAATAAAACTTACATTTTATCTTCTTTAGTTGCTACTTCATATATGTAGAGCAATTCATATCCATACTCAATTATTGAGTGAATATCTCCAATAGCTTCAGTCTTACCTTTTTCCAAGTTTCTTTTGAAATTAGAAATGGAACCCTCAATCTTTTCCAACTTTGATTCTAATATTTCCAAACAGAACTCCTTTCTCGGCTTTATATGTTATTTGTATTTTAATGTTACGATACTCTGCCTTTCCTTGTCAATAGATATTTGTTATTTTCCTTTTATTTATTTACATAAAAATAAGAGCATTATTTGCTCTTATGACAGCTTAAAAATTGTTTCATTAATTTTATCCCTCAGTTGGATCAAGTCTGAGGGATTCATTGTTATTGCAATAGTATTCTTTTTCCCCGAAAACACAAGCTCGAAGGCGAAATCCATGTCACTTAGTTTTTCCATTGTGAGTCTTAGATTAATATCCTGGTAGTCTTCCCTTTTTATAATGACATTTGCCATATTAGCTATCTTCTTTCCAATCCGCATGTTGTTTTCATTCTGTGATGTAGGATTTATATTATTTTAGGTTTAATCTATTTCTTCAACGTTCTCTAATGTTATATCCAGACATCCAGCCTCTAATTTTATTTCCCTATCACCAATTTTTAATATGATATCTGTTGTTAATTCATAAGGTGTAATAACCAAATCCGCTTTTTTATACGCAGCCTCAGCATTTTCAACATCTTCAATATCTATAAATGTGTCAGCGCTTATAACGAAGCAGGCTCTAAACTTTTCCATGCTCATGTCTCCCTATCTGATTAGTATCCTGCAACATAAAAAGGAACGTGTGTTCTATTTCTTGTTCTAATTATACATCTTAGCTCTAATATTAGCTACATTATTTTTTTCTTTTTTTATTTCACTTAGATTGGTATGATATGTAATAGAGCTTGTACATTTTAACAACAAAACTGGAGGTTGTCCGATGTTAAATGTAGAGATCGGGCAATGCCATATTCCTAAACTCCTGAAAGAGAAGAATTGGACTCAGGCTGACTTGGCACGTGCCGCAGGCCTGACACCACAAACCATCTTTCAAATAATCAACCAGCCTGTAGACATCCGTATTAAAACAGCAGCTAAAATTGCTATGGCTTTAGGATGCAGGATTGACGATTTGTTTGAGTTTAGGGTTAGGCATTGATTAACTGAGACTAACGTCTCAGTGCACCTCTATTATCAGTGAATTCACTGATAAGACTATACTACTATAAGCATAACAGGTTGTATACACAATATTTTGTCTTTTTTTGTCGAATAGGGAAATTATTTAGAATTTTTCATAAAAAGAAGACAAATCATATAGATTTGCCTACTTCTTTAAGTTCAACTGCGTAATATTTTCTTATGGTTTCCTCATTCATGAATTCTCTTCGATCTGAGATGATTTTTTGATTTAAATCAGTTGTTTGGACTTTCCTATCTTCATATATTTCATTAAGTGCTTTTCTGTCCAACTCTTCCCCTTTTAATATTAGCTTATAGCCCTCATATAGAAGCCCTGACTTAACTATACCTATAGGTCTCAAAAATGAAAAACCAAAAATTTCTTTAAGGTTTCTGAAAGTAGAGCTTACTACAGTTCTCGAAGCTTGCCCTTGCCCAATCGCATTAGTCTGTTTTGTTTTTATTACATATTCATTATCAACTAAACTCAATGATGGCTTTCTTAGCCCTGGTTTCCCATTCAATGGTCTATATTCTGTTTCAAGGTTTGCTTCAAGACAGTCTTGCAAGGTTGCTTTCTCTACTTTTATTGTTCTTTCTCCAAATTTTGAATCATGTACAGTTAGCATATTATTATTATTTAACGCTTTTTCTATATCACTTCTTGTAAGACTGGTCATTTCACTTGCCTCATAACCTAATATGCCCTCAAAAAGCAATCTAAACAAGGCTCTATCTTGGGCATTAATTAATTCTTTGCACATTTTTTCCAATTCGTTTTTAGTTATATATAGTTTTAATGATAAATCTATACATGACAATAGATCATTGGTTTTTATCGACCTAGCTAAATTATTACTCCCCTTTGTAACACCGTTTGCAATTGACCAATCTATATAAGTTATCATGGTGTATAAGAATGTTTCCAAAGATGCAAGAGAAGTTGAATACATTGCTCTTAGCACATTCAAAATTTCAACTGTTGTGAAATCAAATAAGTCTTTACCCCTTATTTTTTCTTCTTTTTGTGAATGACTAAATAAAAGGGAGGCTTGCTTTAGTTGACTATCACTACTTAATGTATCTAAATAAGTTTTCTTAAACTCCTCGTTATACAAAGCTATACACCTTCTACTTCGTTCAATTTGTATTGAAAATATTTAATAACATGATTTTTACTGTGAGTTACTTCATTCTTTTTATTTAAAATTTTGTGTTCTTTTAACTCAGGATTACTTCTAATAAAGCTAAGTCTCATTTTTTTAATTATTTGTTGCGCCATTGATGCACTAATACCAGAAGTGTACATAAAATATGCTATTTCCATGAACCCAACCAAAATGTTTTTATTTATCACAATAGTTTTTTTGGCTTGCTCAAATTTGTCTCCTAGAAATTCTTCGTAATACAGCTCAGTTAATTCATCAAAGAATTCAACCAAAAAGACACCAATTTTCCTTACAGCTATTTGATCTTTCAGCAACTTAGGGAATTTTGTTGCCTCTATTGCACTTACTACATCATTTAAGGAATATAAATAATCTGATTGAGTTGCAATCACATCATGATCTAAACTTATTCTTTGACCAAGTACACTGTTGTCTCTAATATGAGTAACAACTTTGTTCACAGGATTTTCTTCGTTCATTTCTTTTAGTTTCGATAGTCTAACTGGAGTCATTGTATTATGCTGCCCAAATAACTGCCTAGCAACTTTTTGAGTTACGTTGTAAAAGTCCACTTTCATTAATTTATCATCAAAGCTGCCAGACCTTGCTGCTTTAGAAATACCAACAATACGATGATAACCATCAATTACATCAACCAGAGTATCTGTCATCACCGTCAAACTTCTTTCATTTGGATCATAAGAGATCTCGATACCCTCAGACGATGAGCCAAATCTTGCATTAAATATTAATGTTGAACTTATTAATGTACCATCAATTGCTTTTTGAGCAATCTGCTCTACCGCTTCTTGGTTAAGCTCAGGAATAGGTATTTCACCACCTAAGAATTCAAAATTCTTGGTCTCACTAGTTCTCTGAGTTCTAGGGTTATATTGAAGCAAATGATTCTCATACATTTTTGCTATTTCACTTCTTTTAAGTAAGAAAGTAAAATTATTGTCATCAACTTTCGTAACATCTTCAAAGGTTATAGGGAAACTAATCTCATTATTATTTTGCGAAAAGCCTTCCCAAGTTGTTTCAATTTCTTGTATTATTCTTTCTGGGAAATAATTAACTGGATTAATCTTTTCATCTTTAGTCACTTCATATATACCTGAAGCTAAAAGGTATTTTTCTTCTTTTCGAAGCACTTCCTGCCTACCAAACCTAATAATAAGATTCATTGTTTCACCTGGTGAAACACCTTTGTGAGAGAGAATATTTTGCAGGCTCTCTCTAAAATGTTTATCGTGCTTATTTTTTTGCAATAGCATTTCTATAGTTTCATTTAATAAAGCGTCTTTTTCATTATCGAAAATAACCAGGTTCATTTAATACACACCTCTTCTAAAACAAAAATAACAAACAAATGATATTAAATCAATTTATAGTCAAAAAATTAATCTAAATGTAAACTTACCTCACAAATTCTAGGAACTTTTGCATAGTTCCCCTATCTGCTTTTCTAAAAAAATTGACAAAATCCTCTTTTGAAGCACTCTCAATTAATGAGAAATCTACGTCTTTATCCATCAATATACCCGCAGAATTTTCGATACTCTCGTTTTTAGTTAAATATCTCAATGGAGTTTTTGGATCTTTATGATTCCCTTGAGTCATAGCAACTCGTATATCATTGCCAGACTCTTCATAAGCTATATCAATCCCAACTCCCTTTAAAGAGTGAGGTTTAAGGTTTCTTGATAAAGGTATACCTAATCTATCCAAAGCTCTGTTGAACGATTCTCTGTAAGATCTTGATGTCAATCCATCAAATATTTCATCATCATCCATACTGTTTTGTTTTCTTAATTGTCGCAACTCTTTTAAAAAATTTTCATGAAGGCCTGTTGATACTACATATGAGCCTTTATTCAAGGCTTCTACTTTATAAAATTCACCATCAACTTTCTTAATGTCCATCCATCTAACAGTAAGTGCATACTCAATTCTAAATGAAGTACGAATTAAAAATTTAGTAAGCAGCTTTTTCTTTAAACCATTTTCCCGTTCTAATAACATGTTTTCAGCAATTCTTTCTGCTTCGGTTTGTGTGGTTTTTCCATAACTTTTGGATATTTCCTTTAGCTTCCTTGTTGATCCAAATTGACTTAAATCAATTAAGGCAGAATAAGTAACAATTGTCTTAAGAAATTTGTATAAACCTTTTACTGAAATTACTTTACGATTAATTGTTGAATTCTTTAAACCCTCTTCTTTCAAATACTTTCTAAAATTTATTAAATCAATTGTTGTAATTTTAATATCTTTTGGTGTTAAAAACTCTATTCCTATAGTGGGTTTAAGAAAGCCAAAGAATTGTTTAATATCACCGTAATAATTAACTGCTGTATTTGTCTCAAACAATTTATGTCTTCGTTGTGTTTTAGAAAAAACATCAATATTCCCTACTGAACCCTCATCATCAATCTTTTTTAAATAGGACATGATATCGTTGTATACAGTGTATTCCTTTAATGGAACTGCTTTCGAATTCATTTTTCTCCCTCCTTCACATTAATTCTTCAATTGTTGAGTTAAGAACAATCGCTATTTTTGCCATTTCAATTAACCTAGCCTCTTCAGGATTAGATATAATTTGTTCTAGTCTTTTCACTGAAATACCTGATTCAGTAGCTACACTATCTATAGTTTTGTTCGATTGTTCTATAATATTTAGTAAGTTATTAGGCACTGGCACATCTCCTTCGAATGCATATGTATCTTAGATGCCCTGGCCATTGGTGTTAATTTTATGTAGTGATAAAATATTCAAATTCATACTCAACAGATTTGCGAAGTTCATTTATGAATTCCATTCTCTTACGGTAGGCTGTGAGAAGATCTCCAGTGTAAGTGTTTGTCAATACGGTTTGATTAAAAGAAAACTCATCTATTTGTTTTAAATACTCAAATACAGCTTGTTTAACCTTATATAGATCAACTGGTGAATTAATTGATAAACTTAGGCTGCGCAAATATGCAAGTTCTTCTTTTAAGCTGTTGATTATTTCGTATTGATACTCAATGTCCGCACAGCTTTTTTCTGGTGATGCAATCACTGGCCTTACCTCCTAACTATTCAATAATTTCATGTATCCAGAAATCATCGACTTTCTAATTTGTTCTTTTTTGATTTCTTTATCTATGTTATTTTTGTTTTCTTGGTGATTAAACCATTCTCCCCCGAATTCATCTATCTTACGAGCATAAACAGTTTTATTGAAATTTATAACATTATCTTTTCTAGCAGCTAACATAGTTCTCCTCCTAAATTACATATTTCCGTATGTCTTATTTATAGTTTAATGGATAAAAACTTATATGTAAAGCTTTTTTCACGACAAATAGCACATTTTCAATGTGCTTTTGTAAGATCATTATTCAATTTCGGAAAAATTGGCATATTGTCTTAAAAATACAAAATGACGCAAACCCCCAAAGGGTTATACGTCATATTATGTACAACTATTATTCATTAGATTATATATTGTCATTCTTAAAATTTCAAGAAAAAGGGGATATTTCTATCCCTTGAGTCTGAACGAACGATTACTAAGCTCCTCTAGAAGCAGATGATGTTGACACTTTCTCAGCATCCATAGCAATTGATTGCTGTGTACCAGAAAATACGCCTGCTACTGCTGCAACTAAAACTAAAACCATAACTAATTTCTTCATATATCTCACCTCCTTTCAAGCTTAAAACTCAAATAGCTAAAAGTTCTAAAATTTCATTTTCTATGCCCATTTTCTTTAATTTAATTAAAGGCAGCTTAACAAAATATTTATCATCTGATTTCTTGAAATGTTTAACTGATTTCAAGAAACAGCCTTTGTCTTTATAAAATATACCTTTAACGTAGTAGAGGAACCCTAAATCATTGTCATGCATAGTAGTTGAGTCTAATTTATTGAACACATCCATCATTTTATCTGTCTGATCATTAAGCATAAAGTGATGTGCAAGTTCTATAAAATCAGAATCATTTTTCGGTTCCTGTTCGAGGTACTTATTTTCTTTTACTTCCCAAATGTTTTCTAAGAATGCCAATGCCGATGTGAGTTTATATTTATGAAAACTATTTTTGGCGAATTTCAAACCGTTGATATAATATGTTTTTGCTTTTTTATAATCCTCAAATATATAAGAATTGCCACAAGTAAGATGAGCAAACACTTGAAATCGATTCACTTTAACATCTTCAGTTATAATTTGGTCACAGTAGTCTCTGAGAGGCTTTAAATTGTTGTCATTTAAAAACACGTTGGCCATAAGCAACAAATACCTTGAACTAAAAGAGTCTTTAACATACCCCTTTTTTAAATTAGATAGATCGATATATGCTGACGTACTCTTCATCAAACCAAATTCACCTGAGTTGAGATACTCATATAATGTCATCATCCTTGCAAATACAAACATTTCTTCACTCTTGATTTTTATAGTGCCAGTTTCTTTGATAGCAGAAGTTAAATCAATTTCACCTTTTGTGAGCATTCTATGTATGCGATATACATTACCCCACTCTTTGCTTAATGCGTTACTAGCGTTGCATAATTTGACAACCAGTTCATCAGTTTCATCACCAAGTTGATTAGCATCTAAGTATTCTACAGCTTGTCTAGCAGCTGACTTGTTAGGGTCGAGTGTTGTGATATAGGTGCTAATTATTTCAATTTCTCTTTCTTGATCAACTTCTCTAACTAAATTTATAAGATTGCTTAAATCATCCATCTCTTTATTAGAGCTATTTAAAAATTTGTAAAGGCCAGTCCTATCCGAATATCCCGCTATCTTAGCTAGTTTCATAGCCAATGAAGAATCAGCCTCACATTTATTTTTTATGTATGTTTTAAGATTCATATGACCCCACTCCCTACAATAAATTTACTATAATTTCAATTCGTTGTCAACTAAATATTTGTAATTTGTTGTTTATTATAAGGAGTTTAATTTTGTTTGATCATATACTATAATAAACACTTAAATACTTGCTCTAAGGAGAAATTAAATCATGTTGAAAGAAATTGATCTAGATAAAATTTACGACATACGAGAATATCCTGATAAGAATAGTGGTCGATGCGACAATTGCGATACTGCACAATTCAAATCTACAATATCCAAAGGAGAATTCATACGCAAATGTGCTAAATGTGGAATGAAAAAGAGGGTTTGATCCCTCCTCCACTCTTATCCTCCTGGACGAATATCAGCCATAAACTCACCTCCCATACTATTAGCCTCCTACTTTAATTGCTTCAAGATTCATTTTTCATCACCTTCTAAATGAAATACTTCTTTTATTTAAATTGTTTACTTATCTCCTAAAACATGTATCTTCAACTAAAACAAGTTACATTAGTTTGATTCTAATTCAAGTAGTGAATGTGATTGTTTCATAAACCACAGAAATTAAATCATCTTCGCTTAATTTCTGTTGCACAATGAAACACGTGTTGTCAAAACTTTCTCTGTATGTTTTAGAATTGTGGATGACATAATGTTTACAATTAAGTTCTTTTGTACGCTTTTCTGCTAACGAGTTTTACCATTGCATCGCATGTACAGCGCAAACAACATAAGTATGTGTAGGTGTGAATATGGAACGTATAAAATTTGCTTTATTATACTCGCTTATTTCAATATGTTCATCTAACGCATTAGGGTGGAGGCGGCTGTGTCTAATGATAGCAATAACTTTTTCATCGGTGTATACAACCGTTCTATCGTAAAAATCTTTTATTTTATCAACCATTTCTTTTATTTCTTTTTCTTCATTAAAAATTTCAATTTTTAATTCATCTGTTTCATCTGATTCATTATGAATCTTCATTTTTATTTCAATCATTTTTCATCTTCCCTTCTGTATAAAAGAATGATTTTATTCGAAAAACTTTTGTCTTTCTTTTAATCTTCTATAAATACTCCACCCAAAATAATTGTATTTAAACGCATTGCTACACCTCTCTATATAAGTGTTATTTTAGCATATAGCTGGTCGTTACTCACCAATATTTTCTTTTATTTTCCTCTTCAGATTCCTAAAATTCAATTTCGCACCTCATAAAACAGTAGGGTTAGGTTTAAAGTTGTTTTTGTGTGTAAATATCCCCCTTTTTAGGTGCGGGAAATTAGTAATACATTGAATGAAACAATGACAAAAAGCGTGTGAATTAAATACTATTTCTTCTAATTTATGTAAAATTTATTCCATTTTGTGATATCCTCACTATTGAAAAATGATTAGAAAGGAAGTATTCCAATGAAAAAGTTTTTTGTTAAGATGTTGCTAGTTCTCATATCAGCAGCAGTATTTATTCCAACTACAGCTACACATGCAGCAGAAAAGATCGAACAGAAAGAAGATTTGGTAGTAACATACAATCCTTCAGAACTTCAGAAGCAACTTGCTCTAAGAGATGTACCTTTAGAAAAACAAGAAGCCTTGCTTCAAGCATTTAAAGCTATTGAGAATGCTTACAATGATCCACTTGCTACTACAAATGGCCCTAAGGGTGCTGCTATTAAGGCAGCAATCAAAGTAATTAAAGGCTTAGTAAATAACGACTGGGCAAAATGGGTTTTACAGCAACGTTTTGGAAAGGAAGCTGTAAATGGTACTGTCAAAAATGCAAACAAGATCATTAAAGAATTAGAAAAAATTATTGATACTCCAAAAAATGCAGCTGGTAGGGCTCGAAAAGTTGTTTCTGCAGAACTTAAAAAACATATAGATTCGGGTGTAGCTGATACAATCGGACTTGTTGTTGAATACATTGTTCTCACTGCTGATTTACTCATACTTTAGATAAAAGGATGGTGACTATATATGTCACAAAATCAATTTATTCAGTTCCAAAAAGCCAATGGTTTAGACGATGAAGACGTTCAATTCCTTATCACTCTCTCAGGGGCATTTTGCACCTGTGAAGAAGAAAACAAAAAGGCATATGACATAACAAGGACAGCGTTTATTAGACACTTTGGTGAAGAATTAAACCTTTCAGATATTGAAGGAAATACTAGAGATGAATATGAAAAGATCATCAATCAATTTCTAAGCAAGAAGGATAAAAAAATCAATGTAGATGAACTCTTACAATCTTTTTATGCTGCAGATATGATGGATGGATTAAAAAAGAAATTCAATTAATGACCTCGTAAGTAAATTGTGTGAAAACATACTGGAATCTGATAAATAAATCATATGAAAAGGGGAGCTGTTTATATGCTCCTCTTTCTTATTAAAAACATCATTTTATTGAACACATGATTCGAGAAAATTTAATTCTTTTTTTAAGCCTAATATTACATTTTCAAATATGCTTTTTGTTTCTATATCTTTTGTATTCTTCGCTGTATCCTCTATCATCTTTATCTCATTTGAAAGTTTTTTTCTCTTTCTAAAATTAAATTCTTTATTTATTTCTGCTAACACTTTTTTGTTGTGTTCATCATCATTTGATATATCAAAATATAAGATATTATCATCCCTGTATGAAGCAAGCACACTGCAATTCCCATAATCATAGCATTTAAATACACCGTATTTTGCTTCAATCTCTTTCTTATTCTTGTAATATTCTATAAGACCATTGTTAAATAATGTGTAGCCATTGTCTGCTCTGTTTAGGGTCTGCTGATAACTTTCGTACGTTTCACGATTTACACATTCTTGTGAAGAACCATTGCATTTGAAGCACCTACCGCCTTCAACATGTTTAAAATGTGAAAGCTCGCCTTTTCCTTTGCAGTTTCTACATGGAATCATAAATTTGTTCATTTTTATGTTCCCTCCGGTTATTTAATCGTCCTCGTTACCTTTATTATATATGTAATTTGTTCTTTTGTAAATGAATTTTATGTGTTATTTTTATTTTTTTGATTCAGAACAAGCTGTACACGTTTAAATTCAATTTGGAGCTCCTTATTATCATTAAATTCTTCAATTCCTTTTAAGAATTCATTATGTTTCTTCTCAAAAACATTTGTGATAGCTAATTTTTGTTTTAATTGTTTTCCAATTGGCACAGGACATTCCCCTTTTTATGCAGAAACTCAATAATCTAATTTGTTATTTAAGTATTCCTCTACGCAGCCACCAAAGTCTTTATACCCTTCTTCAAGTTCATCTAATATTTGCTCTTGATCTGCCCAACCTTTGAACATATTGTGCATGTTTGGTTTTGAAAGTTCTTTTTTAATTATATCTCGCATATCTTACACCTCTTTATAATTCATCCGGAATAAACAAACGCACAAAGCAACATAATGGCCAAAACGCTAAATACTGCTATATTGATTAAATCATCTCGCCTCTTTAATAACCGCTCTTGGATTGCTTTCAATTCCTCCACCCCTTATAATATATGTTATTTATTCGTTTAAAACTCATGTTTTATTTAATTTAATTCTCTCACAAAGTATCTCATTTTAATAATTCAATTAATTTATTGAGTTCCTTCTGCTCTCGCTGTATTACAGGTAAGCTCGTATTGATTGCTTGCAAACATAAATCTGTTACTAATTTTTCCGAAGTCGCAATGTCATCATTAATAAGCCTTTTGATAACAAAATTAACCAAATCTAATTTTTTCAGTATCTCTTTTTCCTTTTTAAAATACTCCTCTGGATTTTCATACTTTGTTAAATCTGGCCATTGATTAAAACTGCTATCTGAAACAGAAAGGTCTGATTTACAATTTAGTTGAGTTTGACTATGTTTATACATAAATTCATTGTTAAAACGGCTAGGTTCTTTGTAGAAATAAAAATATACAATCTTGTCAATGTCTTCTTGATTTGTCCCAATTTTATTTAAAAGCCGCCTTGCGGTGATTTCATCAACGTTCTTAATTCGACCGCTTTCTATTTGACTTATATATGCATCTCCTTTACCTAATTCTCGAGACAAATCTCTTGCGTTAACTTCTTTTTGTTTCCTATAGTTTTTTAAAAAAATTCTGATATAAGGTGAGTTCCTTAATAAAGATTCAATCGTTGTCATTTTTATCACCCCTCATCAATCGGCATCTTGATTATGCAAACCAGCTATATGTCTCAGGGCAACTCTCTCCAGCTCTTCAGAAAGTTTTTCTGCTGCGTTTTTGTCAATGTCTATTAACGCTATAGACATTTTAGCAATTGCTTTAATTTTCTTCTCTAGGTCTGTCTCTAATTCATTATCTGATTCACAGATATTATTTTCAACTTTAATTGAATCAAATTCTGAATTCATTTCCCTTTGTTCTTCTAATGTAGGGATAATATTGAATAGTTCTAATGTTATTTCGATTTCATCTTCTGGCACCCCTAGAAGTCCGAACATTTTTTTCATTGTTAAATAGTCCGGTTTTTTGTTGTAGCCATTCTCGATTTGACTAACATAAGCTCTGTTCTTACCTAAAGTCCTAGACAAGTCAGAAGAACTTATGTTCATAACAGCTCTTTGAATTCTTATAAAATCTTTTAATTCTCTATTAACGTTGATCATTGCCAGTCCCCCTAGTTTAATAAACTGCATAAAAGAAACATTTTATTTTGATTTTTCGATCATATGTCCAAGCATTGCGGTAACTGTGATCAATTGAGCTGTCTGAGCATTCGCAGACATTTCAGCTACTCTCTCATGTTTTCTCATATATACCCTCCTTCCTTTATTAAAAGCTCTGCTATTAGTTACCCAATAATATTTATCTTCTTTGTGTATTCATCCTCTTAGTCATTTAGTTCGTTGCACATGTCTAGGAAAGTATCAATGTGACTTGATAAATCAAATGAGTGGTTATAGCGCTCTTCACGCTTATTCACAAAGCCTTGAAAAAGGGACAAGTAATCACGTTTAGATAACCTGTCTATAAAAGAGCGTGTAACCTTTGCAGGATAGCGCAAATCTTCATAGTAGCTATTGTATAGAACCATCCCTAATGCCTCCATACTTGCCTGCTTTTTAGCGTCCTCGTATACCTTTAGATTGTCTGTCATGTAGATCAACTCCATTCAGTTTATTTAGTGCCCTTGTATAAAATTAGAATTTTATTCGACTATTCCATATTCTTTGTAGATTTCTTCTTTCATACTATGCCCTTGCCGCTCTTCTTCTTCACCAATCTCTTTAAATGTCATTGTGAACTCATCAATAAGTCTAAAATTGATTTCACCGACTCCTTCCTCGTCAATTACATCATACATTTCATTTATTGAGTATTTTACCGTTCCTTTTAAACCATCAACATCTGCATCTAAAATTCTTTTAATTACTTGCTCCATAATCTTTACATCCCCTTTTTTTAAAATGCTAGAATTTTTATAAACCGTTTCCGTTGTATCTTATAACTTAATTATATATGTTATTTGTGTTTTAGTCAATAAAAAATATATGTTATTTGTACCTTAATTTCCTAGCTTTAAAACCTTTGATGCATCTAACAGATAGTAAGCTTTGTTTTTCATCGTCTTATCATATGCATTCTCACCTTCGAATTCATTGATAACCGCTTTTTCCTCTTCGTTCATTTCAGTATACTCTGTATTACCGTATGATGGTGGCAGCCACCCTTTTTTCTGACTTCCGAAAATATTGAACTTCTTTAAAATCTCATCATTTTTAAATTCAATATGGCATGTCCCTTTTTTGTAAAACGTTAAATGAAAATACTTTAAATCAATTTTTTTCGTTTCTCCATACTGCTTAGACAGTTTTAAAACTTCATCAATATTAACATCTTCAGTAAGTCCATTGTCTAGATAATTGAATACCTTTTCAATGTCTTTAAGTTTATCCATAACAGTATAGTAAGTTGGATCATAATTACCGTCCCATGTACCATAACCATTTAGAGGGATTACGACTTTTTTGTTTATTTTATATGACTTGTTTGTTTTCCAGCCATTATATAAATGAACATTCTTTGATGTCTTATCATAATAGTGTTTATGGCTAAATTCTTCAAACAAATTCAAAATAGTATCTTCTACACCCTGAATCATTTCTTTACTCATTTGTATTCTTAATGTATATATGTTGAATAACGAGAAATCGTAGTCCTTTAACTCCTCGACATGCTGCAAATATTTTTGCTTTAGATTGCTTGTAAAAAGACTCATGAATTCAGCATTATTAAATAATGTATTCCAATACTTTTGCCTTACACTTTTAATAAATTCGTTTTCCATATCTTCTGTATAATTATTTGCAGACGAATCCAATTCTAATTTTAGTATCGGTTTAGAAGTTTCTTTAAAGCTATGTAAGATTAAGGGTTTCATGCTATTGTATTCATTTATAAGTTTCAAGCCTGCTTTAATCTCATAGTTAAATTGCTCAACAATGCCTTTTATGTAATCAGTATCAATTAATTGAGTTGATTTATAATCCTTTGAAAGTTTGTGACTTTCATCCCTTTGCAATTCATCTAAAAGAACACTGTTATATTCCCCGTTATCAATTTTTATATAAACTAAAGCCGTCTCTACACCTGTCTTTCTTTCAGAATTAACAAAGACATCTTCTAAAAACTCAACATCTGAATCAAGGTCAGTCAACTTTCTCACCAGGTGTTTTCTGTCATTAGAATAGGGATTTTTTAAAGTTTCGGCGTTTAATAAACAAACAATCTGACCCGCTCTATTCTGTGATTCAATTAAATCGATAGCCTTTAACAAATGTTTATCTCCATTACTGAAAGGAGGATTCATAAATATAAGATCATATTTCTTGTATGTATTAAACGATATAAAGTCATCAGATATAACTCTATAATTTTTCCCTTTTAAGACGTGGCGCAAATTCTCATCATGTTCAATTACATCGATGTCATATTTTGAATTACGTCTGTAAGCCTTTGTGTAATCAAATTGTTTATGAATTGCTTCCACTAAATTACCCGAACCCGCTGAAGGCTCTAATACTGATTTAATACTCTTCCAATCTATTTTTTTGTTCATTTTCTTTATTAAACTAGCTGGAGTAGGATAAAAATCTGGATTCTCTTTAAACACTTCATGTTCCTCCTTATAAAAGAAAAGGGACAATACGCCTCACTCAACTTTTTATTTTTAACTATTTCTTTCTTATTCCATGTTTAGCTGATGTTTATCACATTCGTTAAGAATGTGAAATCATTCTATTTTCATATTCCAGAATGTTATCCCATGTCAGCCATTCTGGTTTTTCATCAGTAGAAAAACTTTCCCATAATTCTTTCATTGTTTTAATTTGACTTTTCTCATCTTCTGCCCACAACGATCTTTTATTTCTGTTTCCGTATCCTAAATAGTATTCACAGTCACTTTTTAACCGACTTAACAACTGATATCTGAATGTTGCACTAGATTTAAATATGTTCATTATTGCAATCCCTCTCCCTTTAAAATATTCATTTTATTCACCTTTAGTGTACTGTGAGTTTTATGAGTCCTTTGAGTGTACTAAAGATAAGGCAGACCCACCGAAGCAGGTCTTAAAAGTTGTAATCGTAGAACTCTCTGCGTCCCTTTGTTAGCTTACGTCCTGATGGTGTGTGAATGTAGCATTTGTGCTTTTTGCTCCATCTGAACACAATAGTTTCGCCTTGCTCGTCTCTCTCGTATGTATAAGTTTGTTCATCGTTGTTAGATGCATGACCTGCAAACCCTCCTGGTGTAGTCTCAGGTCTAAAGTTAGTGTCAATTGTAGCTTTGTCTCGTTGAACAGTTACAGTAGACTTTGTTACCTTGACCACTGTACCTGCATGTGCATCGCTGTAAAGGTGCATTGTAACGCCCTGACCTTCTTTAGCATTGCTAGGCACAATATATTTTCCGTCGAACTCTGATACTTTCTTTTTAATGTCTTTCATAATGTGATTGACGATTTTCTGGTCGCCTTCTTCTGCAAATCTTTTAGCTGACTCGATTTCTCTCTCAATTCTTCTGTCTTCCATGATAAATTCTTTGTTCGGTGCGTCTACAGTTTCTACAATTTGCATTACCATTTCTTTAACGTTGATCATTTAAAACATCCCCTGTCCTGTTTGGTATATCTTTATTATATATGTAATTTGTATTTTAGTCAATATAAATTATATGTTATTTGTATTTTTATTAAGTATTTTATTACGTCCTATGAGGGGTTTGGGGTGGTGTAGGACGAAAGGGCAATTCAACTTGTTGAAGTGACCAAAAGTCAGCACCCCAAGGTCTTATTTTTAGTCTATATATTATTTATAATTTTAACTTCTTTTCTTTTACGAGAGATGGCTCAAAACCGTTGCGGCTGTTGAGTTTTTTTAATGATTTATTGCTTTTGTTTTCATAGGTCATTTTCTAACCACTCGATTAATAGACGTCTCATTCTAAATGATGGGATGTAAATGTTGATTGATTTGTTATTCCTTATCGCTGATCTCCATATCCATTGAATCATCTCTGATAAGGCGTAAACGTCTTGATCTATATTTATGTTATTCTGCTTAAAGAAATCATTAATAGCTGGATTAACAAATCTGTTGATTGAATAAACTAATGATTTCTTATGACTGTATTCATTAGTCGCTTTAATATTACACGCTAAAAATCCCTTAGTGTATCCTTTACCGCTCAACTTCCCTTTATGAGATTTAAAGGTTGTCCATAGGTTCTCATTTGATTTAGACTTTATGATATTTTGGTAATAGTTTAAGATGTTGTTTTTTAACCTCTTATGTAACACTGATCTACTTTCAAACCAATTTTTAGACAATGCGTAATAGTCGTCACCTACCTTGTTCAGATCTCCTTCATAAATGTTTATCTTATTCTTCAAAGCAGCCTTAACCTTTTCATCTAGGGCTTCATTATGTTTAATTAATTTATAGTTTTTATTTTCTTTTATAACAGATAATAATTCGTAATCAATGTTGTGTAAGTCAAAGTAATATTTCTGTATCTGAGCGTTAAACAAATATGTTAACACGTACACTTCGTTAAACTTAGCAAAGACATCGCTAGGAAATTCCCAGAACAAAACAGACTCATTGTGATAGATTAGATTATCACTTTTGGCCAGCTTCTTTAATGTCTGAAACTCCCCTTTGTATTCCCTATTCAATTTTTCTTCATTCTCAGAGTTCCACAATATCTTTCCGTTGTTGTTAATGATCCAGTTGTTTTTAAATAACATATCTAAATCATCTTTAGAAATATTAAATTTCTTAATCACTTCCATTGCTTCATCAAGTACCAAAGTATAATTGCCTGAGTAAATCAAATCTTTCGTTGTTTGATCAGACATACTAAATAATGCGTGAGTTGCAACTATATCCTTGTTTTCTGACAGCAACTTATGAAATGAATCAATCTTATATAATACTTCACCCTTTTCTGTGTGCACCTTAGGCTCATGAAATTTTCTGTTACTGCATGACTTCTTAATTCTTGATACTTCATCCAGGTATGGAGTGATGAAAATGAAATGCTTATCTAAAGATGCTTCATTTATGTGATCAATCATTAGACTCGTTTTACCGCTGCCCATAATCGAATCAATAATTTTAATTTTTGTCATTCGTTCTCCCCTATTCAAAATTTTTATGTATGGCGAGCTGAGCTAACGCTCACCGTTTAAAACCTTTAAATACATAGTAAGACAACCAAGTGATTATAATGATCAATGTAGCAATAGCATATGTCCAAGTAATAATGGATTGTGTGCTGCTGCTGAATAACCCTTTGATAAGCCAGAATACAATGAATGAGATACTAAAAGTTATTAGTGAATAGTACAATGGATTATGTTTCATATATGTTTACAAAGTGCTACAAGGTGCTATAATATAGATGACAAAGGGAGAAGTATCTCCCAATGTCTAATGGTGTTTAATGGCGTATTCGTTTGCGTGTCCTTGACCTAGGTCGCTTACGTGTACGCTTTTTCTTTTGGCTTATACTTTTAGTGATACTGACAATCTTCTCAACAATCACAAGCATGTTGATTAGGACTGTAGTAAGACTGATAAGTAAAGCCATTATTATAGTCACCTTTTCAAGCACTTTTGCACCTCCTTTCCATACTTATATTATAACATATAATCTTGATAATGTATGTAATTTGTTGTTTATTAATTGAATTTATTCATATTTATTTTTGTGCTTATAATCGTTTGTGTGGTGTGTTGTATATGATTAGATAAATTGGTTGCGGATTAGATTTAAACGTCTGTGTGAGGATGTGAGTGTGCTTAGGATTGATTTAGTGATGTGTGAATGATGTGAGGATTAGAATGTATTAAGGTGGATGCGCATAAAGTGATTAGGTTAGTTAGTTTAAGTAATGAGATAATGGTCAAGTATATAGTGTGAGAATAGATAATCCTAATAATAAAATATTAAATAATAACTCTTCGATTTCCTGCCCCCTGTTATTCATACGAAGAGTTCCGCAGAATGGAACAAACTTTAAAAATTACATCATTTTTTTAAAAATTTTAAAATTTAGTCCAATAAAGTATTGATTTTTCTAATTAATTGTGCATTAAGACAGTTGCAAATAAAAAAGCAGACTCACAAAGGAATCTGCATTATAACTATAATTATAAGACGTATTCACAACCATCTATTACCATATGGAGGGGGTATATTAACATCCAAAATGCTAAAACAAAGAACAAATGTGCCCATAGCACTTCCATTTCCACACCCTTTAAATTTTATCGATTTTAGCCTATTTTCTATCGTACTTGCTATCGTAAACGGCTTATATATCAACGTTTCTCCCTTCCCCTACTCACCCATTTTTCTCAATTTCAATCAAATTTGACCACTTTTCCCTACTCCCACAACGACTTTACGATCACTCACCATTCGCAATCATCAAATTAACGTCAAACCTATTGATATTACTGTGTATTTTCTCTTTTTGAGCAATTTTACGATCTCGTCCTCAAAAATTTACGATAACAAAAAAATGAGACAGTCAATTGACCATCTCATCCTATTTATTTCTTTAATGATTTTAGTTTATCTAAGAAACTTCCCTTGCTTACTTCTTTATCACCCTTGTTAGTGTTAGTCTGCTGCTTTAAAAATGCTGACTTTGAATTAAATTTTGGAACATATATCTCTTCTTTAATTGGTTCAACCTTTCTTGATTCAATCAGGTCGTCTAGTTGCTTCATTCTGTCGTTAATCCAAGCTAATCCACTCAATATTGAAATCACTTGATTCTTACCAGTATCATAATACCCTCTAAATAAATCTAATGGTTCTCCCTCACTGAAAAGTCTCTTGAAACTAATTTGACCGGTTAAATCTGCATTGCCGTCTATAATAACTCCAACTTTAATTAATGAATCAAAAGTATCTGCACTATAAATCGATTGCTGCCATGACTGTTTAATATCATCATGAAGAGTGTTTGCGAATTTTCCTTTGTTATAATCAGATAAATCCATTTTTGATATCACTGTCACACCTGGAGTATTGAAAATTTGATTTAAGTCCTTCTTGTCTAATGTACTGTAGCTAGATGGAAGGTTTGTATACCCTTCAACCTCTTCAAGCATATCAATAAATTGTTTGTTTACCTTTTGATATAAGATTGGCTCTGAGAATGATTTAATGCCTTTTTGAGCCACTTTAAGATTGTCTAGTGGAATTATATTCAATTGCTTTTCTGACAGCTCTTGAAGGCACTCAACTGTGTTTAATTGGTTCAGAATAACTTCACTTTGATCAGGTAATACAGGAACAGCAACAACGGTTTTATTGTCTAAGTATTCGACTAATAACTCAATTAGAGTTGGAGCAATCCCTGATCCTGTACCTCCTGCAGTTGAAAAGACTACGAACACTACTTGAATCGATGGCTTTTCCATTGCTTCTTTAATAAATTCAACAGATGATTCCCAGTTATTTTTAAAGTAATTGATAGCTGCTTCCCTATCCTTGCCTACTCCTTCGGATCCAACTAGCTTTAGTTTGTCTTCAACAACTTCTAAACTATTTAAATCTGAGCTAGAGTAATTGACAGCAATACTGAAATATCCTCTTTTCATTGCTTCATCTGCAATGCTCCCACCACATTGACCAATTCCAACAAATCCGTACATTAAATCATTTCCCCTTCCAAATGATATTCTAAGGCCATAATTCCATATGAAGTAATTATGAATTTATGGTGCTTACTTGACGAGTCTCTTTCAATAAGCAGCAGTGCCTCTAATTTACTTAAAGCTGATCTTATAGTCGCTTCTGAAAATTGAGTGTCTAGCTTAACTGATTCGATCTTGAAGTCTTCTTTTGTCATTCCTTTTATTAGCCTGTTCGCTCCACATTCTTGCAGCAATGTTAACAGTGATACATCATCAATATTTAATCGAGCAACGACTTCATCAAAATATGCCATACGCCATACTGCACCTCCACTGATAGAGTAACAAAAATCATCTATATAGACAACTTTTTTTATCTATTTAAATGAATTTAATTGAACATTTGAATAAAGACAACACATAATATAAAATTCTCATTGGGTGATATTATGAAATATAAGGTTAGAAGCAAATTAAAGGACTACCTAAACTCTAAAGGTATTAAACAGAAGTGGCTGGCTGACCAAATAGGCACTAACTCCAGTAGAATTTCTATTTGGTGTAATAATAACGATGAAGGTTTCTGTTCTAATCCCCCATCACTTCCTTACGCTTTAGCATTATGCAAAACGTTGGAATGCGAAATACACGATCTCTTCTCAATTATTGAAGACTGAGTAATCAGTCTCTCTTATTAAAATACAAATTACATTTATTTTATATTGACTAAAATACAAATTACATATACAATCACCTTATAGCAAATTGAAATGAGGTGATTTATTGGGATCATGTAACAAGCAGGACATTATTGAACTTCTTGAGTATCGGATTGTTAATGGTATTGCTTCTCAAGAAGAGAACACATTTTATGAAGACTTCAAATGGTTTGGCAAAATGGACGAGTCTTCTACCCTATTTAAAAGATTAGCATTACATATTGAAAGACAAAATAACAAATAGAGGAGAGCGCTTTTGGGGAGAAAAACAAATGATTTAAGCAAACAAGTGTTTATTTATAGTCTTGATACTTCGAGTTTTTATAATGATCGGGAAAATTTATTACATAGAAAGATTTTAAAGTCTTATAGATATAGAGATTTGCTTAAAACACATAATGGGGATACCAAAAAAAATAAGAAATACATAAAAAACAGAATCGCTAAATTAAAACAGGAGTTAAATCAAGCCTTCAGTGAACATGAAAGTGTACGAATGCTTAGAGCCGATACATTAACTGACAATAAAAAGATCGCTATGTTTGATTCAGTTATGACTCGAACTCTAGGTATAAAAGAAAACAATTTCTCTGATGATGTAATTGTGGTTCAGGTATACCATTTCCAGGTGTTCAAGAGTATTCTTGATAAAGGTTTTGTACATAATAATGAACTTTATGTTTACTTTACGAGTTCAGCTGGGCAAATACGAACGAAAAAAGCTTGTTTTATTAAGAAGTCTACATACGATAAATTTGAAAATGCTTTAACATGCGGCCTCAGTCTTGAAGATATCAATTCTAATGGTGGGATGAACATCAATAAATGGAATGCTTACCTTGCTTTATCGAATAGTGCCAGCGGCCATTGGGATATTGATATCAGTAAAACTGTTGTTGTTGATGACTTAGAGACTAATGTAATGAGTGAAGTTGATTACATTGATAGAAATACATATGAGATTACTAGAAAGACAATGAACATTCCTATTGAACATACTGATGGTTGTGGAATTATATCACCTAAGCTCAGTAGTAAAAGCTTTATGGTCAGACTGCCGTGGGTTAAAGGACTGTTAGTGCCCTTCGACTTTCATCGTTTTGCAGAAACACATAACAAAACACAAATTACAGACATATACGGTAAGGTATGGGATATTAAGAAAGATGATATCCAGATTATTTTCACTAAATCACAATTTAAGATGTGGAAATATTATAAGTCCTGGAGCGAATATCAAGAAAAGTTTGTTCTGTACGGTTGTCTAGGTGCAAAATTAAATGAAGAAGATCCTTCAGTTGAGGGGAAACTTACATACCAAATGCTTCAAACCCTTACTGATATTACTCATGATGAGCTCAAGTCTATTAGTAACAAAACTGTTGAGGAAATAAAGGCTATTGGTAATGATAAAGATATTATGTTAAAAATTATGGGGGCTACTGAGAATCGAAAATTCAGATCGCCTTTGCAAAATGCATTACTTCTCTATCCTCAACTATTGAATGATGATCATGTCAAAGAAACCATTAAGAATAAGAAAAAGAGTCTTGTAAAAGACGCAAAATCAGGCAAGCTGCAAATTGAAAACTCCAAGTACACATATCTCTGCCCTGATTTATACGCTTTTTGTGAAAAACTTTTTCTGGGAATTGAACATCCAAATGGTTTGTTGGATGGTAGCAATGTTTACTGTGCGCTTTATGATGAAGGAGAAATTGATGTACTTCGCTCCCCTCATCTTTATCGTGAGCATGGTATTAGAAAGAATGTTAGAAATGAGCTTTTAGATGACTGGTTTATCACTAAAGGAGTTTATACAAGTGTTCATGATCCAATCTCAAAATTGCTCCAGTTTGACAATGACGGAGATAAAGCGCTGATCATATCAGATACATTCTTTGTTAATATTGCAAAGAAGCATGTTGCTGACATCGTCCCCCTTTATTATGAAATGGGTGTTGCAAACAAACAGATGATTAATAGTGAAAATATTTATGAATCTTTGACAAATGCCTATGCAGTTAATATTGGCGAGTATAGTAACAATATAACGAAGATCTGGAACAGTTCTTCAGTTAATATTAATGTTATCAAATGGCTATGCGCTGAAAATAACTTCGCTATTGACTATGCAAAAACCTTGTTTATGCCTACAAGACCAGACAATGTTGACAAACAAATTAAAAATTACATAAAAGACAAAGTGCCTTTCTTCTTTGTTCATGCTAAAGATAAGGATATCTCTTCTGTACAGTCTATTAATGAAAGTACAGTAAATAAACTAGAAGAAATCATTCCAACTGATAGGATTAATTTCAAGGCCGTTGCTGGACATTTCGATTATAACTTCTTATTAAAAAACAAACGTATTAAAGAAGATGAAGAATTGGTTAGTGAATACATAAAGCTTGATCGCAATAAAAAATGGCTTACTAATAATGAAGAAACTAAGCCGAATCAGAAATTGTACGTTTATAAGCTCATTAGAGAAAAGCTACTTGAAATAAATAGCGATGAACAGTATGTTGTGGATGTTCTTGTGAAACATCTATACAAAAAGAAAAGCAGGTATAAAGCAACGTTGTGGGAATGTTTTGGTGAGACCATACTAAATAATCTAAAAAGGAATTTAAAAACTTTCAAAGGTTGCGTAAAGTGTGGACAAATGTATAAGCCTACCTCAAACAACTCTAGTTTTTGTTCAAAGTGTTCAGTCGCAATTGAAAAAGAAAAACATAGAAAAAGACAGAAATCATATACATCCAGAACAAAAATGACGGTTTAGGAAGTGGCTTGAGCCTTAGAGCCACAAGGGATACAGCGTTTTTGTGCAAAAATAACACTAATAAAAAGTGGCTTCAGCCCTACAACCACAAGGGTTTAGACCACTTTTGGAGATAATCGTCATAAGGGAGGTAAAAAGCAAATATCCAAATTAAAAAGGTTAGTATATCTCCCCTCCCCATTTTTTAAAATACAAATTACACATATAATCAGGAGGAATAAGAATGAATAAAACAGAATTAGTCTCAGCAGTGGTTGAGAAGACAGGATTTGCTAAGAAAGAAGTACTTTCGGTAATTGATACGACTTTAGATGAAATCACATCTGTGTTAAAAGAAGGTGGACAAGTTAAGATCGCAGGTTTTGGTGGTTTTGAATCAACAACTCGTGCAGCTCGCAAAGGCCGAAACCCTTCAACAGGTGAAGAAATCGATATTCCTGAAACTAAAGCACCGAAGTTTAAAGCTGCAAAAGCACTTAAAGATGCTGTAAAAGGTTAATTTTATTCAAATCAATAAATAACATGCTTCTGCAATATTAAAGGTCTTTCACGAATATGTGGGTATTCGTGGCTGACTAATGATTATTAATAGAATAATAGTCATTAGTGGGTTGACCACCCTGTACAATTTTGTTCTCCAAACTGTCTCACTCCCTTTCATAAGATAGGTCTGGCTCAGATTTTAGGAGATGGCTACTCCTGAGTCGGATAATATTCATTTATATAGGTTTGGACTCCCCCTCTTCAACTTATACCAAATGAATATTATCGGGCTACTAATGCCAATAAGTCTTCACGCTCAAATGAGACTGTATCCTAGCAGGGGCTTATTATAGGAGGCATTTTGCTCGACAATTAAAACTAATTGCGGTGTTGAGCTTCGGCCTTCACTTAAGGTGATTGGATGCGTCCGATCTTCTTTTAAACTATATTCTCCCAAGCATGTACCTTCTCACACAAGGTAAAGAAAAACCATGCAGAATAAGAGACTGGCGATCTACACGCTATGTATGTAGATAAGGTGTGTGACCTGACAAGTAAGACAGGGTTTGTCTCAAGAAAGGAATTATTATGGGTCTTGCCTTTCTACTAACTGTTCACTAATCAAAACTTTCACTCGAAGCAACAATTACACTAATGTCTACACTTGGTATTTCTACAGCACAAGATATTGTGACTGTCTGACTTGTGGATTGGCTAAATTTTAGTAAGAGTACTGTGTGTGCTCCTGTCCATGAGGTTTTTCAAATTGGCGATGTGGTGGCGGAATAGGTAAACGCACAATCTAGGTGGAATTTAAATGATTCCAAGTCAATACTGAGCCGTTAAATAGAGCAGACGTTCCTAGTCTATACGGTTATACGAGGTGCAAATCCTCGTACGCATCCCCTTTTTGTTAATTTAATAAGTTTGAACATGCCTCTTTCCTATGTAAAGAGGTTGTTTTAATTAGTAAATTCCTTCGGGTGTTTCCCCAACACCCTTCCGACTTTTCTTTTTTATCCCCTTCTTCTCTCCTTTTTCGGGTGTTCCAATGTGTCGGCATTGGGCATCCGAAGGAATTTATTCGGTTTAAAATGAAAATTACATATTATTTGGAGGTCATACAATGGCTAGTAAAAAGACTAATCAGGTTAATTTAAAAGGATTTTTCGATATGGATGTTATGGAAGTGACTGAACAAACAAAAGAAGCAGAGTTTGTATATGACTTCAAGGAAATTTTGGCTGGCTTCAACGGAAAACAGGTGAGCTTCACAATTAAAGAAGAAAATGAATTGCCTGTTAAAGATAATGAGTAAAGGTTGGTGAATTAATGGTTGATCCAATTAAATTGAAACGTCACTCTGATGAAAATTTAAAGCAGTGGAAACTTCGGATTTGCGAAAACTATAAGGAATATGGTCTTAGTAACTGGAATGAAGTCGCTGAAGTGATTAACAAGGAAACTGGTGACAAAAAAGGTGAATCGGCTTATAGAAAATGGTTTACTAACTTCAATGAAGGTCGTGACTATCAAAAAGAAGTTGTCGCTGAAGAAAACGGAGCAATTGTTGAACTTGAACTGAAGAAAATTGAAGTGATGGAAGAACGGAAAAAGCTTCAAGCTATGAAGAATGAAATCCACAAAAAAACGAGAATCAAAGGCAGAAATGAATTAATGTACGAACATGTTACTGCTGCTATTGAGAATCAACCTTCTCTCCCTCTCCCCTCTTTCAAAGTATTACAACCCAACCACAAACAAAGAGCTGCGATCTTAGGTTTTGGAGACGAGCACTTTGGTAAAGAATTCAAAAGTTTGAATAATGAATACAACGAACAAATCTACCTTGAAAGAATGGCTCAGCTATTAAGTGACACGGTTGAATGTATTCAAAAAGAGTCCTTAAATGAACTCGTGGTCTTAAATGGTGCTGATAGTGTTGAAGGTATGGCTTTGCGTGTTTCTCAATTAACGCCTTTGCAATATGGCTTTATGGATCAAGTAATTAAATATTCACGTTACAAAGTTGAGTGGCTAAAAGAGCTATCTAAATATGTGAAGATTAAATACATACATATCCCCTCTGCTAACCACACAGAACTGAGACTACATGGGACAAGCCGTGGTGAAATGCCTAAAGAAGATGTTGAGCGCATTATTGCAACATACATTCATGACATGCTACAAGAAAACGATCGAATTGAAGTACCGCTTTATGATGATGGCATTGTTGATTTCAATTTACTAGAGTTTGAGTTTGTTGCTTGTCATGGTCATCAGATTAAGAATAAGAAGAATGCTATACGTGATCTTTCACAGCTGAAAAGAAAATTCTATGACTATATGTATATTTCGCATTTCCATCATGGGAATATGCTGACTGTTGGTGAAGCAGCTGGTCATAACGTACAAGTGATCCAACTCCCTTCTGTGATGGGATCAGATGAGTATAGTGACAGTTTGATGACTGGTGCAAAAGCTGGTGCTAATCTTTCGATCTTCGAATCTGGCAAAGGAAGAACGATTCAGTACGATTACATACTTAATTAATCATTACCTATAGGGTTGCGACCAATCGCTACAAAGGAGAAAAATATGAAAACTATTGATTTCGCTAAGAAAAGCACCATAGATACATTTATTGAAATTGAGAGAAAGTCTAATGAAAAGCGACTGCCATACACAGAAATTAAAACCTTGGTTAAAACAGCTAGAGAGTTAGTTTCTGTATTGAGTTCTTCACTGACTGTCGATCAGAGAAAGGATCATTCAGATTTTTTTAAGCAGTCCACAGAAAAGCTGAAAAAAATCGAAAATGATCTACAAATCGCTTTAGCGAATTCATTGGAGAAGAAAGACTACAAAGCTCACTTCGCACTTTCTAATACTTATAAAGATATTGTTGGTCTCAAGAACCAATTATATGTGCCTGTTGATTTAAAACGCCTAGGTGAAAACATTAAGCGCTTAAATGGCCATGGTACGGTCGATTTAGTTTAAAACTTTAATTTTATTTCAAAAATATTTCAAACACATTTTTAGAGCGTCTAGTATACCTGGGCGTTTCGTAAAATGTGTTTTTATTTTTAATTGGAGGTGCTGCATTTGGTAGTCAAAAACGGAAAAGAGTATTTGAAGTGTATGGATTGCTTAAAAGAAAAAGATAAAGTCAATGGATTTTATAATACTAAGAACAAGCTATATGAAAAGGTTGGCAAGTTCCCTATTTGTAAAATTTGCTTGAAAAAGTCTATTGATTACTCCAATGTAGACACTATTTTTAACATACTGCAACAAATGGATGTGAAATATGATCCAATGTATTGGGAACAGGCAATCCAAAGAAAATCCGACACATTCAGTGCTTATATCACAATGGCCAACTCATTGAAACAGTTCAACGGGACAGGATGGAAAGATTCTATTTTTAATGATACTCCTGATGGAAGTTCAGAAAAGGATACTATAGATAGGAAGAGCAGCTCTGAAGATTTGGATAAGTTAAAAGAAACATATGGGTATGGGTATCCCGATGATGATTATTTTCTATTTGAAAAGAAATTCCTTCAATTGAAACCATCTTTCCAATTAATCACAACAATGCATGAAGAGTGTTTACGGGAATATTGTGTCAACAAAGTCTATGAGACATTAGCAAAAGCTAAAGGTGATTTCAAACAAGCTAAAGATTGGGCTGCGATGGCCAAAGACACTGCAGAGGCTGGGAAATTAAAACCTTCTCAGATGAGCAAAGCCGACTTATCACAAGGGTTAGATGGTTTTGGGCAGTTAGCTAGAATGGTAGAGGAAAAAGTTGACATTGTCCCTGTTCTCCCTAAGTTTATTTCTCAGCCTAAAGATAAGCCTGATGTAGTGCTGTGGTGCTATCTGAATTACGTTCGTGATTTAAAAGGATTGCCCGAAGCTGATTACAAAGATATTTATCAATTTTATGAAGACCGAAAAAATGATTATGAGAAACAAGAGTTGGATAACGATCCCTCTATGACAGAGGTTGAATAATATGGCATCATATAAAAATTTTCAAAGCTCCAATTTTAAATATCAAAAACCTAGTTCTCGAATTGATACGGATCCAGCTTTCAATACATCAGTAAAAGTAAATCAACATAAAGCTGATTCTTTTGAAAGAAATTTAGATAAGTGGATAGAGTTTGTTCAATGGGCACGCTGGTTTCCTGACCTTTGGTTTGATCTTATTAAACCTGAAAAAGGTGGAATGCGTTTAGATTTAGATCAAAGGGTTTTCTTAAGATGTATGAGTCGTTTTGTTAGTACATACGGTGTGTTCCCTCGTGGATTCGGTAAAACAATGCTTGAGCTTATGTCGATCTATCATACCTGCATTTGGTTCCCTGATATCACCATCGCCATGTCTGCTCAAACTAGAGAAAATGCCGCATCTATAAGTGAAGAAAAACATAACGAAATCATAAAGTGGTTTCCTTTAATAAAAAATGAATTATCTGGAAAGCCCTCTTTCACCAAAGATAGTGTAGAAGTCAATTTTTCTTCTGGAGGAACATACTCCGTTTTGGCTAATGCTCAATCCACAAAAGGTCAGCGAAGAAGACGATTAAATGTCGAAGAATCAGCTCTACTGAACAACGAACTTTTTAAAGACGTATTAGAGCCTGTTGTGAATGTTCCTAGACGTACAATAGGGAAACTGGCGACAGTGAACCCATATGAGCTTAACGGGATGATTAACTACTTAACAACTTCAGGTTATAGAGGATCAGACGAATTTAACAGAATTCTTAATATGCTTGATGAGATGGCTGATTTAAAAGGAAAAATTGTACTTGGTGCTAGTTGGGAATTGCCTTGTTATTTTGGTCGTGGAGAGACAAAAACACAGATTCTCGCAAAGAAAAAAGACCCTACCACTTCAGCTACATCATTCGCTATGAACTATGAGTCTAAATGGGTCGGTGCCACAGACGGCGCATTGATCAATATATCGAAACTTTTAAAAATTAGAACCCTTAAAAAAGCTGAAATCGAGTGTCCAAAAGACAAAAAAGGTAATTTTCAATTAAACGAATATATTTTTGGTGTTGACGTAGCACGCAGCAATTCACAGAGCAACAATAAAACTGCAATAGTTGTTTTGAAAATAATTCGAAATGAAAATGGAGTCATTAGGCAAATACAATTGGTCAATATTGTAGAGCCGCCAAACGGATTAAGCTTTAAGGAACAAAGTATAATTGTTAAACAAATGTTTTATAAATATGGAGGAAGTCTAGATATACAAAAGTCTAGAGTTAAAGCTATAGTGGTTGATGGAAACGTAATTGGTAAAGGTTTAATTGATAGATTATTAGAAGATGTAACTGATCCTGAAACTAATGAAGAACTAGGATGTTTTGATACAATTAATACAGCTCAACAACCAGATGTTACATCAGCTCCAAAAATAATTTACGATTTAACAGCACAAGGAATCAATGGCGACATTATTAGAACATTCATTGATTATGTTGAAACTGGCAAATTAAAGCTTTTGAAAGTATATGATTCTGTCAAAAGCAAGACATCCTCAAATCAAACCGCAACTCAAGAGGAACACGCTTCGATTCACACGCAATTTTTAGTTGACGAAGTTTCAAATTTGAAGCTTAAGAAGACTACTACTTCAATTACAGTTGAGCAAGTCCAAAGAAAAATTGATAAGGATAGATATTCGGCATTAGCTTATGCATTGTACTATATATTCTTATTTTTAGAAAAAGAAGATCTTGAGGAATATGATGAAGATGATGATTTAGTATATTTCTAAAAGAATTGAGGTGAAAAAGTGGCAAAAAAAATTAAGCAAGTTGATATTGAATCTGAGCAACATAAGCAAATGTTGAATGATCTGGAAACGTACGCATCTACTTTTGCTACTGGTTTTGTTTCAAACTTGTTTTCAAAAGGAATTATAAATGACGTAACCGCAGAGCAGTTAAAAAGCTATTTCTCTTCACCTGATGAGCACCAAGAAGAAATCGAAGATTTAGCCAACTATTTTTATGTTTCCACTGCTGAAATTCATCAGCTTTTCGAACTTATTGAAGCTCTACCTACATTAAATTTTAAAATAGATTCCTTCGAAAATCCCGATGCTTCAGAAAGCCATGTCAAAACAATAAAAAAAGTTTTGCATAAGAATAAGCACAAGCGATTAACTAGAGATTTGATGAAACAAACTGCAGCTGCGGGTACTTTAATTGGAATTTGGTTAGGTGATAAAAAATCCCCCTACCCCTTCATCTTCGATGGATTGAAATATGTGCAGCCGTCTTACCGTAGAAATGGTGAATGGGTATGTACCTTGGATATGAGTTTTTTTGACAATATCTCTGATAATGATGCCCATCGCAAAGATCTCATTTCAAATTTCCACCCCTATATTACATATCAAGATTATCAAAACTTCAAAAAAGATACCGTTCAATATAAATATATAGAGCTTCCTCAAAATAGAACATTCTGTCTTAGAACTGGAACTCTTAAGAGAAATCAGGGTTTAGGTACATCTTGGGTTGCTCCTGGTCTCTATGATGTTCTCCATAAGAAAAAACTTAAAGATGTTGAACAATCCATTGCGAATAAAATCATTAATGCGGTTGCGGTATTGACAATTGGTACTGATAAAAATAATGGAGAATACAGCAACCAAAAACTTCCTAAACCTATCAAACAAAAAATCCACTCAGGAGTAAAACAAGCTTTAGAGAAAAATCAAACAGATGGTGTAACTGTCGTTTCCATACCTGATTATGCAAGCTTAGATTTTCCTGACGTTAAAACTGACGGGTTGGATGGCAAGAAATTCGATCATATTAACAACGATATTCAATCTGCATATGGTCTTTCTGGGTCTATGTTAAATGGCGAAGGCGGTAACTATGCAACATCTTCATTGAATTTAGATACCTTTTATAAAAGAATCGGAGTTCTTTTAGAAGATATTGAACAAGAAGTGTATCAGAAATTGTTTAATTTAATTCTGCCAAAGAATCAAAGGGATAATTACTATATTGTATATGACAAAGAGAAACCATTAACTCTAAAAGAGAAAGTTGACCTATTGTTGAAATTAAACGACAAAGGTTGGTCTATTAAACATGTAGTTGACAATATCCCTGGAGTGTCGTGGGAATCATATTTAGATCAAACACTTCACGAAACCGAAACATTGCAACTACAAGATAAAATCAAGCCATACCAAACATCATATACATTCTCAGGTAACGATCCAGGAAATATTTCTGATGACACTTCGACTAATGAAAACACTTTAAAAACAAAATCATCAGACGGGAATAACACTCCATAGCTCTCCCCTTTTTGTCTTTGGAAGGAGGTGAAAATACTTGAAAGACAAACAAAAGAAAATTGATTATAAACTTCAATTGAATGAAATTAAAGCAGGCGATGATCCATCCAAGTTATCTTGTACATTTGTCATTTTTGATTTTGAAAAGTCTCATAATAATACAGTAATTTCAAAAGAAGTGGCTCTTGAAACAGCTACTACTATTATCAATAAGCCAATTGTAGCAAAATACAATGAGGTTGATTCCACTGGAACAGCAACTGATTCATTCGGGTCTCATGAGGTATATTTAAGCACTGATAAACACGGTGATTTAGAGGTGAAGATGGATACCGCAGCAATCGGTGTTTTCACAAGCAAGGGCTATATCATGGAAATATTGGGCTCTAATGGAGAAAAGACTGAAGTTCTTGCTGCTGATGCCATTCTATGGAGATCACGTTTTAAAGATGCTTGTGATCTACTTTTAGAATGGAACTCTAGAGGAATAAATATTAATACAAGTTGCGAGTTATTGTATTCAAATTACACATTTAAAGACGGTGTTGAATACCTTGAATCACCTGTTTATTTGGAAGGCCATGCTATTTTGAACTCTGAAAAGCGTGGAGATCAAGATGTCGTCCTGCCTGCGTATGATTCAAGCAAACTATTAAGTTTCAATGAAAAGAACAAATTTGAAAAGTTGGTAGCACAAGCCGTTATTAATGAAAAGGAAGGTGAAAATGTGAGTTTCAAGAAAGTATTTGAGTTATCCGATGAGGATATTAGATCACTATTATACTCAAAACTAGATCCACAATTAGGTGAGAATGTTTATTCATATATTTGTGATGTTTATGATGATTATTTCGTAGCACACATTGAAGATTACACCGAAAAAACTAACACTTATTATAAATACAGCTACACAAAAGATAGTGACAGCGTTGAGATTCAATTTGAATCTAAGCAAGAAGTGTTTCTCAAGCGAGATTGGGAAGAGGTAACCTCTAAAGAAGTTGTGAATCAACTTAATGAGAAAGTTAAATTACTTGATGATTTAAGCGCTCAACTCTCTGCAAAAGAAGAATTAGAGACAAAATATAATGACGCAAGTGACAAGCTAATTAAACTTAATCAAATGGTTGAAGATCTAACTCCTTTTAAAGAACAGTATGAAAAAGTTCAATTCGAAGCTCGTTTAAACGAAAAAAGTGAGCATTTCAAAGCTAAATTTAATGCGTTGAATGCATCGGATAAATTCGAAACTGACGAAGTTCAAAAACTTCTATCAGAAATTGCGAAACAGGATGATAATTCGGATAAAGCTTTATTACAACTGAATTCTATTCTGGTTGATTTAGTTTCTACTAATATCTCCCCTACTGAGATTCCCCCTCTCCGAGAACAATCCAGTATTCGTAAAGAGTTAATCCCAGAAGACGATTCATTTGAAGCAAGATATTATATTAAATAATTGGAGGCAAAATTAAATGGCTACTAAATTACAAAAAGCTATTACTGAAGTAGGTAAACATACTACTGGCAATTTAAATTCATTGAACATTAAAACGGTGGCGCATGGCGCTAAAGTATCCGGTTCTGATATTGATAATTTCACATTGGTGGAATTAGGATTCAATTCGGATGGAGAACGTATTGCGAAAAAATTGTCTGATAAGACGAAAAAGGCATATCTGATTGCAACCCCAGAAACACGTTACATGGGTGAGTCACTAAGAGACTTTTACAATGGTGAAGGTGAGCTTGCAAGAATTGTTATTCTAGAACCTGCTTATACTCGATTTGATGTTTCAGCATTCACGCTTAACACTGGACAGACTGAAGTGAAACGTGGACAAGTAGCTCATTTTGACATTGCATCAGATAGCTACATTCTAAGTGATGCTGCTGCACCGCATGAAGACTATGATGGCTCTTCAGCTAAATTTCTAGTAGTTAATGGTGAAGATGACCTTAGTTATACTATGGGTCAAAAACTTGTTCGACTTGAAGTAATTGAAGCTTAAGTAATTACACACAAAAATTTCTCAATAAAAGGAGCATTTTAATGTTTGATAACGTAAAAATTAAAGGCCTATTCAGCCGTGTTCTAAACAACCAAATGGAGCAAAAGGATGAATCGGATATTAAAGATTGTATTAAAAAAGTTTTTGGTGATGGTACGGTTACTCCTGATCCTTCTTTATTGCATCAATTCAACAATTTGATTGTGGAACAAGCTGATGCAATTGCAAAACCTAAAGTAACTGAGTTGCTAAAGCTGTTCGCTGATACTTCACAAGAGAAACCAGGCAATTTAAAACAGCTTAAAATCCCTAAGAAAACTAAAGCTAAAGTCGTTTGGTCAGCATCAGGATCAGGCGTAGACTTGGTTCGTGTTGAAGGCCGTGAATCGATCACTGCCGTTCCAGAAACAATGTCAGCTGGATTCTATTACGAACCTCTTGATCTTGTAACAGATTCAATTGTCGCTTTCAATAATCTCGTAAACGATATTGCAGATGCAAAAGTTAGGCTGTATCTAGACAAAATTCATGAATTGACTGCAGCAGCTGTTGGTTCTGGTAAGATCCCTGCAAAGAATGTTCAAACTGGATCTAATCTAACTCTGCAAAAATACAGTGAAGTAGCTTCTGTCCTTCAGCGATATGGTGGTCGCCCAGTGTTCATCGCTGACTCACTATTGATTGATTACTTTGCGTCTCAACAAGGAACTGATCCGAAGTACGTAAACCTTTTATCTGACAAGATTAAAGAGGAACTTCTTACAGCTTTAAACCCTACCACTATCGGAAGAACTACTGCAGTAAACTTAATCAATCCATTCACTGATGAGACTAATTCAAAGGTCGAGCTACCTGTAAATAAAGGCTATATGTTTGCTGGAGGCGTTTCACAAAAACCTTTCTCTGTAGTTGAGTATGGCGGTTTGAAACAAATGACAGAGCAAGATATTGAGGATGAAAGAGTCAAAATGAAAATTACTCAATCTGCTTCAATCGTTCTATTGTTTGGTGAAGCTATTGGTATTATCGAAGAACAAGCAGCAGTATCTATTTAATTTACACATTAAGGATTTTTTAGGAGGAATATTAGTTGGCGGAAAAAGTTAAATTAGCACGATATAGAAATACATCTTATTTTGTTGGTTATACAGGTGATGGCGCTCTCAAACAGTATAATTGGGCAGGAAGTAAAAATGGAAAAGTCGATGTCAAAGAAGTTCCAAGAGAGCTAGTGGATTGGTTAGCTATGAGTAGCGTATGTTTTGATAAAGGTGAATTGGTTTTGATTGAGGAAAATGAGGAATCAAAAGAAATTCAAGACTCTATTAATGATGTTGAGACTTATGTTAATAACACTCATACCAAAGAAGAAATTGAAACTCTGATCAAGTCTAGCACTATACCTCAACTCAAGAAAAAATTAGCTGAAATCACTGTAGATGCAGAAAAGCAATTTGTAATTGATGTTGCTTCTGAATTCAGCGAAGAAATCCCAAGCGGTAAGCTAAAAGCGATGGCCGAATGGATGGGCGTTGAAGACAGTTCTATTCTTTTTGATTAGGTGGTAATTTATGAATACTACATATGATCAAATTTGGCAATGTTTCTTGGATAACTGCAAAACCTCTGACATAAACCTCCCTTCTGACGACGAAGGTATTTACTCTCAAATTAAGAATGCCTCCCTTCTCTTCAATAATCGGTTTAGAGATAATCGAATTAAGTGTGACAATGATACAGAGACTGTAGATCGTCTTCTAAATGAAGATGATCTGCTTATCTTGGGAAACTACATTCGTTTAGTGTTTTTGAAAAATGAATTAACCTCTTATTCGAGTATATGGCAACCCTTCTCCAAAGACATTGGGGCAACTCATCTTTCAGCTCAAATTAAAGCACTGGAATCCCAGGTGAATGAGCAGCAAAGAACAATTGACAAAATAATTTTTAATACGGAGGTAGATTTCGTATGAGATTATATGTAAACGATCAATTGTATTCTATCTGCGTACCAATTAACGAACACCTTACTAGACTAAGTAAGAAAAATAATTCAGTGCTATACAAACTGGAAGAATTTCTAGATAAAAAACTGATTGCTGATCCCTCTTTGTCTGAAATTAGAGAAATTATTTTATCAGTAAGTGGTGATATCGTACGTTTGGAAAATTCTATTGTTTGTGGTGATCATGATGAGGAACTTTAAAAATTATCATAAATTTAATCCTAATCAGAAGATTTCTTTTGATGGACAGAGTATTTTCGAACGTGGACTAGAAGGATTTCAAGGTGAAGATGTTTTTGTTGACGGTATTTCCGTGAAATGTTTGATTCAATCTAAATCAAATGATGGATTGTTTAGATACATATTAGCTAAACCTGATGAGATTAAATTGGGTAGTGTTGTTGAATGGGATGTCGGCAAATGGTTGATTGTAACACAACCCAATGACAATAAGATTTACAAAAAAGCAGAAATGCGACTGTGCAACAACTCAATTAAACTATCTTCAGGTGATAAACAGGTTGATACGGGTAAAATCAATGAAATCACTGGAAAGCCAATTAAGAAACTTGTTCCTGGTGAAATAATTGAAGTTCCTTGTATATTCGAGAGAACTACTTCAGTTAATGGATCTGATCAACCGATCAATCTCCCCGATGGCCAAGCGCACATCACTCTCCCCTACTCAACTAATACTCAATTGAAAATTGGGTTAAAAACGCAATTTTATTCAGAAGAGTATATTGTCCACGATATTGATTATTCAAAAGTAATTGATGGTGTGGGTACCATTAAACTCATCGCAAAGAAGAAAGTTAGTGATAGCAAATGAGCATGATGGTACAACATATAACGGATATTTTTAGAGAGATACTGAATGACAGAGATGTTAATCGCCTCCTCTATTATAAAGATGATCCCCTTTCACCTGATCTTCCTGATGTCCAAAGTTTGGATAACTATTATGAACCTGCTGTCGATGAGGAAAGTGGTATTACTCTCCCACCTATCTATTCTAATTTATTTAAACGTGCGCCTAAAACTGATGATCTTGACTCTAAGCCAATTTGCAGAGTGTGTATATATTTAGGCTCTGGTATTCCCAAAAGCCCAAATGAAAGCTACAAACTCCTAAGCCAAGATATTATGATCGATGTTTACACACACATAGACACTTTTGAGGAAAATGAATTCAGGAACACAAAGATATCTGACAGGTTATGCAATCTTTTATTCGATAAGAACATCACTGGCTTCGGTTCAATGATTACATACAAGAGATTGCTTATTCCTAATCCCCCTGATGGTCATCTTGGATACAAGCTAATTTTCACGTTTGGAGCTTCTAAATGATTGACAAAGAGGGTTTAAAACAATTTTATTTTCTTGGTCGTGCAGTTGATACTGAAATTGGGAAATTAAATTTCATACGCTTAAAAGACTACCCTGAATATGCCATTCATTTGAATGCTATTAAAATGTCAAAAAAAGAAATTTTAAGGCATTATAAAAAGCATAATATCAATGGTGAATTAGATCAATTGATATTTGATTTGAATAGGAGCTCTCTTTTCAACATCGTCAACAATATCCTACCTGACTTCAGCAATAGTTATCATGCGATTTTGACAAAAATTGTTGAAAATCAAGAATCTCTCACAAAAATAAATGCAGAAAATTTCAATAAGATTAGATTGATTATTATGGATATGCACTGTCTATCAGAAGAAACAATAAGTGAGAATGAAGAAATTCAAGAGTTTAATGATATCAGTAAAATGCTAAAGTCTGACTCCCAGTCGGAGTTAAAGGATATCGTAAGTTGCGTAGCTGCTTTTAATGGTTATGATTACGAATACATTGGCAACATGACTATCTATCAGCTCTATTTATCCTATTATAGGATGGCAGAAATAATGAACTATAATACCTCTATATTATTTGCTACTGTATCCCCAACAACAAAAATGGGAGATTGGAGTAAATATGTAGATATTTATAAAACTGAGGATCATCATTTATCTAATGAAGAATCCAATAGTTTGCAAAAAATGTTTGGAAGCCAATAAGGGCTTCTTTTTTTATTATAAGGAGGAATATATTTGTCTAAAGACACTGTAATTCATGACGTTGGTAAAGTCTTGATTAAAAAAAAGAGTGACGGACGAGTGTTTGGATCAGCCGTTACTCAGCTAACATCCCTCGCTCAACAAATCCAAGAAGATTTTCTAAAAGCTGGTTGGGGCAATGCGGATGTTTATACCATTCGCTCTGATAAATCTTTGTCAGGTAATATTAGAAATGCATTTTTCAACTTAGAATTCATGGCTATGATTCAAGGCGTTAGTATCGAAAACAATAAAATTACAATTTGGGAAGAAGAAAAGCTGACTGTGAAAGACAGTAAAGTAACTTTAAAAACCCTGCCAATTGATACTATAGCGTTGAGAAATGAAGATGGCGAATATAGTGAAATGGATGTCATCACTAAAGTTGTCGATATTCCATCCAGCTTCGCTTCTGATGGTGAGAAAGTCACTATTCACTATCCAATTGAAGCCGATGCCGAAACTGTTAAAATTAGCGCAGAGAACTTTTCTGAGAATTATTATCTAGAAATCCACACTATTGAATACGATCCAAAGACAGCTAAGGTTTTCAGCGACCTATATATTCAGCTGCCAAAGGTTACATTCAGCGGAGAATTCGATATGTCGTTAGAAGCTGGACAGGTGTACACACCTGAGTTCGGTTACAAAGCCTTAAGCGAAGATGGGGATATTGGTCAATTCGCAAGAGTCAAACGTGAAAAAGAAGAAGTTGTTACTCCCCCAACTCAGCCAGATGAAGGCGCTAATGATGGCGATCTTGGAGCATAATTAAAGGAGGCATATATTGTTGGGTGACTTTTTAAACCAATCTAATGGACGATATACATCATCTAAAGATGATGGGAATGGCAACCCTATCACCTCTGTTGAAGTGAACAACAAAGAACCAATTGATGTAGCTCTATCAAATGACAAAATTTCTGTAGAAGTTTCTAACACATCTTCCGTTCCGGTTGTTATTAGAAATACAATTCCAATTAAAACAACTGTTCAAAAGGGTTACAAAGATGCGCTGCTTGCCGAAAATGTAGATATTGCAAGTGGAGAGTCCTCTGTATACACCCTTGATTTGGTAGATGATTTTGGCTTATTTAATACATACGGAATTTCATTATTATCAGCGCAAGAAGATGAATTAGGTAAAGTTGATTGTGAAGTTTATGCAACCCCAAAAGCTTCCTCTGCATTTTCTCCTTCTTCCCAAAGCGATAACACCGTGCTATTCAAAGACTCTACACTTACAAAAGACTCCCCTCTTTCTAAAACGATTCCTTTTAGATCGCCTAAAATTTCAATTGTTGTCAAAGCGAGTGGAACTGTTGATTTAACTGGCTTAACTTTAGCTGTATGGGGTATGGATTAATTTATTTATGAGGAGGTCTCCCCTCCTCTTTTTTATAAGGAGTGATTATTATAGCAGAAGATACAGCTCCTATTGTGGTAATTCCTGATCGTACATCATTTGTCTTTCATGAGAAGTCAGTCTCCCCTTCAGATGGTAAGCCTTTTGAAGTTAAACATTATCAAAAATTAGGTATCACCGTAACTGGGACATCTACTTCAAGACGAATTTCGTTTGTAGGAGTAACGAATGATGATCAGGAAATTGAATTAGGAGGTACTCAGTTAAGTGATTACCGAATTGCCGTAGGAACAGAAGGAATTAATGAGGCTTGGGAATTCTCGATTTTCCCTTTCAAGAAAGTCTATATTAAATTAGAAGATGTGACTGATGGAGATGTCTCCGTTTACGGGGAGGTTTCAACTTAATGCTTGACTCAAATATTAGAGGACTCTTCAAGAAAATTGAATACCAAATCGCAAATTTAAAGGGTTTGTTTTCTAAAAACGAGAAACAAATGCTAGATAATATCAATGAGTTTAAAAAAGATAATGAAGAATTCAAAGATAGTCAAAAATATGTTCTAACTGTACATATCGATGATCAAAATAACCCTCATAAAGTAACGAAAAATCAGATTGGGTTAGATAAAGTAGATAATGTTAAGCAAGCTTCTGAAGTGGAGTTTCTAGCACACAAGAAAGATACCGAGCTACATGTAACCGCAGACAAACAAAAATCCTGGGATGCAAAAGAAACTACATCTGGATCGCAGTCTAAAGCAGACGCAGCTTTGCAAAAGTCAAAGGACTTTGTGTCAGGGTTTCAGAAAATGAAAATTACAACTGACACTGGAATGCCATTGCTCTCTCTTAAAGACACATCCATAAGCATCTTAGATTCTGTTATCAATAATGGATTAGGTCAAGGAACGTTCTATGCAATTGCAGGGTCAAAAGACCTTCCGAATAATCGTTCGTTTAGGGGCTTCTTTCATATGACTGATTCCACAAACGGCAAAGCTTCTTTCGGATGGGTATACGCAACGGACTACTTAAATAACATCTACACCAACTATTTAAACAATAGCATTTGGAGTGGTTGGAAACGTCTTTTGACAGATCAAGACGCTATAACCGAAGCTGAAAAGGATAAATGGAACAACGGTCAACTTTATAAATTGACGCAAGATTCAGGGACACGAAAATTGATACCTGAAGGTTCTGATTTACTCACTTTACCGCCAGGGTTTTATTTTGGGATTAACAACAGACTTTTAAACAATCCTGATCCATCTGATACTGGGTGGTTTAATTATGATGTGTCCGAAAGTGGATCGGGTAGAAAAATGATTATAGCTGTAGCGAGCTACAAGAATACGATGTGGTTTGGAACTGTTCATACTAATGGAGATTTCAAAGGGTGGAAAAAGGTATTAACTGTAGAAGATGTGGCAAATACCACTTTTGTTGATACGTATGATCAAGACAATTCTTCAGTTTCAGCTGCTGAGAATGTTGCTACCAAGTTAAATTTTGGAGCTACTAGAGCAGATGATTTATCAGAATACAATCGATCACGTTCAGAGATTACTTTAAAAAATAATGGTCTTTATTTAATCAGGCTTTATATTACTAGCGACAATATTACTGTGGGATCTGACAATGTTTTGTCTTGTTATGTTAATGGTGTGGAATACCAACGACTAGGCAACTGGAGTCCTAATAACTCTGCAAGCACCTGCGTACTATTCCTTCAGCAGAAATTTAAAGCTGGAGACAAAGTGACTTTTTATATAACTCCAAAGAACACCGGGAAAACAATAGTCATTGCCACTTGTTATGTCACTATGTCTCAAATACGATGAGGGGGCACTAATCCTTGAACAAAGCTCTAGCAATTATGTACTTATTTCCTAATGCGATCTTAGGGAAAGATTTCTCTGTAAGAGATGATGGGGATGGGCAATTCATAGACTCATGGCTCATGAAAGATCCTGAGCCCTCTGACGAAGAATTGTTTGCTGCCTGGCAAGAGTATCTGAAATTGGACAATGAAAAACCGATGTCACAGGTTGAAAAGCAATTGCTTCTTATTGGAGAGCAATTGGCGCATGAAAAAATTGCTCGTCAACAGTCTGACAGAATGAATGCTATGCTAGGACAACAGATTGCAGAAATGAAAATTGAGATCCTTAAATTAAAAGGAGCGAACCAGATTGAATCTTAACTTTTGGGTAATGGCGCTGTTTTATAAATGGGCTACGACTTCAATGATAAAGCAAGCTATGTCCTTTGATGATTGCACCGTTGAGGAATTAGAAGAAGGCGTTTTAGCTGAATATGTAACACCTGATCAATACTTCGAAATTACAGGATCGGAATATAAATGAAATAAGAATTTTATTTGAATACAGGAGGATTGTCATTGAGACTTTTTGATGTATCTGAGGACATTTTACTTTTAAAAGGCTTCTGGAAAGAGTCTTTTTGCGGAAAGCTAAAATGGCTTTTCTTTTTGTATCCTATGTGCCTATATACAGCAGTAATTTTAAAACTCGCTATAACTTTATTTTCAATAAAACATTTTATGTTTTTCAAAAAACGCTAACACCTCTCCCCTATTTGAGGTGTTTTTATTTTAATCATAAGGAGAGATATGATGACAACGCAAAAATTAACGCTAGATCATATTAAGGATGGGAATAAAAAGTACGATGAGAAAGTCAAAGTCCAGTTAGATGATAAATTCCATGTTCATATCTACCCCAACTTTGATCCAGTTAAGATTACTCAAATAATCAAAATGGCTCTAAAAGATGTAGTTGAAATCGAATCCAACAAAAAGATTAAGCACAAGCTTAATATTGTTGATCTTTTAAGCATTTATGCAATCCTCACATTCAGTGATATCGCTGATATTCCGCAAGGTATCGTTTCTAAAGTTAACTTAATAACTGAATTGGTAAAGTCTCCATACTTTAAATTAATCAGTGGTTCATTTCCTGAAGAAAGCTTCGAAAGTATTAATGAAAAACTCCTTTCTATGACAGAAGGTGCAATCAGAACTCAAGAGGCTCTTACTGACAAAGCTAACCAAGAAATCCTACAAAAAGTTCAAAAATTAACTGAAGTATCTTAATGGCTAAAAATCATAAAGAATTAGCCGTTATGCTTGAAAAAGCAGCTTTAAAAGCCTTGCAGACTGGCAGTCATACTAAAGAACTCTTAGTCAAAACAGGTCAAGAGCAAGTCCAATCTGTTGTGTATGACTCGTACAATCCTGTGGAATATAATCGAACTGGTGAATTAAAGGCTTCATTTGTTGTAGCTAATGAATCAAATGGAATCTCATTAGATAATACCAGAACGGATGAAGGACGAGATGTTGCGACTATTGTTGAGACTGGTGAAGGATATCAATTCCCTGACGAATATGGTTATGGGTATGGCGAGCCTCGCCCTTTTATGAGCAATGCTGCCGAGAAGCTAAAGCACAGTGGAGAGCTAATGGACGCTGCTATGAAAGATGTTCGCAAGGCTGGTTACAAGACAATCAAATAGCCTGGCGGTGAATTGAAAAATGAGTAAAGAAATTGAACAAAACATGCTTCGAAAAAGAGCGCAGAAACTCCCTGAAGTTACTGATGATATGTGGTCTCAAGTTGATCAAGAACATCAAGATTTAGTTGCTGAATTTTTAGATGCTAACTCATTTAGAGATAAGACTAGAAAGCAGTACAATTCCACCCTTCGCCAATTTTTCTGGTGGGTACACACTTCTTTAAATGGCAAGAAGCTTTATAAAATTACCAAAAGGGATTTTATAAGATATCAGAGTTTCTTAAAAAATCGTGGTATGTCTTCGAGTGGAATATCATTGAAAAAGGCTTCAGTATCATCTCTTAATAATTATATCGAGAGTATTGTTGCAGAAGAAGAACAAAACTATAAAGCTTTTAGAAATTTCACCCGTGGCCTACCTGCAATTCCTAAGACAGTTACATATGAAAAAGTTAAAGTTACATATGATGATTACAAGCTGATGATGGACACATTAAAAGAAGATGAAAATTACCTTGGTATGGCTTGGTTAGCGACAGCATTCAATGTTGGTGCTAGAAGAGCTGAAATTGTACAGTTTAAAACGGAGATACTTGATTATCCCATCAAGGAAGGCAACCCTTACATTACCGCTCACAAAATAATCGGTAAAGGCAGAGGTGAGGGAAAACAATTGGAATATATGGTTAACTTAGAGGCTTTAGAATACATGCGAATATGGAAAGAAAAACGTGGATATGATCATGACTATATCTTTACGACTCAATATGGCGGAGAACCAAAACAGATGTCGGAGTCTTGGGCAGATTATTTTTGTTCAGATGTACTTTCAGACATTCTTGGCAGACGTATCAATCCCCATTTATTCAAGGCATCATGTATTACTTATCTCCTTGAAGTTAAGAAGGTCAAATTGGAATTGGTCAGCAAGAAAATAGCGCATCATGAAGATGTTTCAACAACAATTAAACACTATGATTTAAGAGATTTCGAGGAAGAAAAGAATCAAATTTTTAGTTAAAATCCCTCTTTTATTCAGAATCAAGATCCTTCTTTTGAGGGATTTTGCTTATGGTTAAAACACGAACACCTTCTTTCTTTTGATTCTGGATGATAGAATCGATCTATAAATAAGAATAAGAAAAGTGTTAGGAGTAATTCATATGCCTAGTTTAAGCGAACGACTGAAGTGTCTGAGGAATACGCAACGACCTAAATTAACTCAACAAACTCTAGCAGATGAATTAAATATTACTAGAGCAGCATACGCCAGATACGAAACTAGCGATAACGAGCCTGACATTGAAACTCTGATAAGTTTAGCTAAATTTTACAACGTAAGCATTGAGTATTTGATAACAGGAAAAAGAAACGTAAAGTGTATCAACTTATTGTCTCATAGGGTTAATCCTAAGCTAGCAATGCTTAGCAACGAGCTTTTGGATGCGCCTGTTGATAAACTAAATCATCTAATTCACTTTTGGGAATTCATTAAACTTAAAGACAATTGAGTCACCTTATTGGGATAATCAGAAGTAGAATAAAGAATATAAAAATAGCTCTGCTGAATGCGTATCCTCCCTACAAACGGCACAGCTATTTTTATATGGCTTCACTTAGAAATTGATGTTAGTATTCCGTCTTCAAAGTATAAGTATTTGTTTCCTTTATAAACCCACTGTTTTAAGGTACGATTTTTTGTGACATTTGTGTTTACTTTTGCAGGTCTCCCCCAACCGTTTAAAAGCACATCGTCTTCTGTCATTCCAATGGAAACGCTCTGCGGATCTATTGTCCTATCCTCTATTTGTTTCTTCCTTTCGTATCCTTCGATCTCATTCTTATCTCTTGCTGTGTTTTGGTTTTTAAGATTCTCTAAAGATTTAATTCTAGCCAAATTATCTTTCTTGATTTGCTTGTATTTTAAATCAGTATGAGCATTTGAATATTTAACTTTATCTAACATAGCTTCAATGTATGCATATGAATCGTAGTTTTCAACATTTGTTTTCTTTTCATTTAACTCTTTATTTTTTTTGAAAGCAGAAGCTATAAAATAATAATCTTTTTGAAAAACTTCCTTCAGTTCAGCAGTTTTGCTAATAACCTCATCAAATTTCTCTTCTTTTATAAGCCTTATAAGTTTTCTATCTTCTTCAGTTAAATTGCGGCTATCATTAACAGAGCTTACTTTTTCTTCAGAGGTTACATTTTTAGTACTAGTAGATTCTTCTGATACCTTGTTTTGTCCACAACCGGACAAGATAAAAATAGCTCCCAATATAAATAATATGGATTTATTCATGGCGTTCCCCCATTTACCTTATGTTAAAAGTATAGCTGTAATAAACTGCTTAATCAAACACAAATTTCCGTGCTGTATTGAAAGGATGTGAGCAATTAATTGAGCGAACAACTGAAAATATTTGTTACTCCAGTAGCAGATACCTCTCCAAAGACCACTGATGATCTAAACAAGCAAATAAAACAAATTCAATCTAAGCTAAATGCCCTCGAATTAAAAACAAACATTGACACCAACACCCTAAAGACTCTAAAAGAGTTCACTTCTGCATTTGACAAATATCAGTCCAATTTAAAAAATTACAACGACACTGTTAAAGAAACCACAAAAATCACCCAACATCTTAATGGCAATGTTACAAAGGTAACTCAGGAACATAAACGCAGTGGAGAAATTATCCAGCGAACAACTGAGAAAATTAAAGAGCAAACAACCGAAACTAATAAATTAGCAAGTGCTCAACAAAAACTCGGTCAAGTTGTTAAAAGTACTGAGAGAATGAATGCTCAAGGTAAAGTTACAGGCTCTACTCAGAAAAATCGTGATGGTTACAAAGATTATACATATAATCTTGATGAAAAAGGAAATGTGAAAAACTCTACTGTTTCCACTAACTTCGATAAAAAAAGAAAAGATATTGATGCGTTAAACGCCTCTCTTCAGAAACTTCGTGAGCAAGGTATTCTATCTGATACTACCCTTTCCTCTCTCGGCCGTAAAATCAACCTTGCTCAATCTTCAGCTCAAATCGACTCTCTCAAACAAAAAATTCGCACATTGGATGACAAGTCGTCTGCTGTAGCAAAAAACAATGAGTTAAAACAAACCATTGCACTATATCAACGCCAAGCTCAACTTAATGCAAATAATTTAACTAGCAAATATGGAAATAACTTGAGTAATCAAAGCAAGGCGCAAATTCAAGAATACCTTCTTTCCGTGACTCAACTTACCTCTAAAACCCCTGCATTATCCTCAAAGATAAAAGACCTCAATATGCAGTTTAGAGAGCTTTCGTCCTCTATTCAAAACTCAACTCAAAGAGCAACAACATTTGGACAACAATTGGGTGATGCTTTTAGTCGTATTCCAGCATATTTGCTGTCAGGTTCTATATTTTATGGAGCTATTACAGCTCTAAAAAATATAACTCAGCAAGCTGTTGAAATCGACACTCTAATGACAAATATCCGAAGAGTCATGGATTTGCCAGATTACAAATTCAATGAGCTCCTTCAAACTTCATTAGATTTAAGTAATGAATTATCAAACAAAGTATCAGATGTTCTAGAAATTACGGGAAGTTTTGGTCGAATGGGTTTTCAGGCAGATGAACTTTCCGATTTAACCAAAACAGCACAAGTTTTGCAGAATATTTCAGATCTAACTGCATCAGATACTGTAAACACTCTTACTGCAGCCATGCTCAATTTCAACGTATCGGCAAAAGATTCAATTTCTATCGCTGATAAACTTAATGAAGTTGACAACAATTTTGCAATTTCCACGCTCGACATGGCTAATTCGATAAGAAAAGCTGGAAGTACCGCTTCCACCTTCGGCGTTGAATTGAATGACTTAATCGGCTATACAGCAGCCATTGGGAGCACAACACGTGAAAGTGGAAATATAGTCGGTAACTCATTAAAGACCATTTTTGCGAGAATTGGTAATAATAGAAGCTCTATTAAAGCCTTAGATCAAATCGGCATCTCTGTGCAAACGGCAGCTGGTGAAGCAAAAACTTCAAGTCAGTTAATTGGCGAAGTAGCAGAAAAATGGGACAGCTTGTCTGATGCCCAAAAGCAAAACACATCGATTGGTGTTGCGGGTATTTATCAGTTATCCAGATTTAACGCCCTATTGAATAACTACTCAATCTATCAAGACGCAGCTAACACTTCTGCAAACTCAATGGGTTCGGCATGGAAAGAACAAGAAAAGTATGCTGATAGCTTACAGGCGCGGATAAACCGCCTTCAGAATACGGTTACTGAATTCGCTGTTGCCGCCAGTGATGCCTTCATTTCAGATGGTCTTATCGCTTCTACAGAAGCTCTAGGAAACTTCATGGGATTGACCACTGGCTTAGTTAAAAATATCGGCTTCCTTGCTCCTGCTTTCGCAACAGCTACAGTGGCCACTATACTGTTTTCTAATGCTTTAAGAACAACGGCTATGCAAAGTGGCGCTCAAATCATTAACACACTTAAAGCGCTCCCTCTTACATTGCAAACATACTCAACTGGTGCAGGGATAGCAGCAACGACAAACAGAGTTCTTTCCCTTTCTTTTGCCACTTTAGGAAAAGCAGCAAAATCTGCTGGATTGTTTTTAGCAGGAGCCGCATTGCCTATTGCAGGATTTGCTGCATTGGGATTTGTTGTTGAGAAATTGGTTAGCGCTTATTCTGATGCAAAAAAAGCTCAAGAAGATTTTGAGACTGCACAAAGCACCTCTATCGAAGCTTGGACTACGAATAAAGAAGCTACTCAAGGATTAATCGATAAGTACAAAGAACTTCGTAAAGCTAAAGACGAGAACCAACTAACGCCTGAAAAAGAACAAGAATACTTATCAGTCTCTCAACAGTTGGCAGCAACATTCCCTAACCTTGTTGAAGGATATGACGCTCAAGGTAATGCCATCATTAAGAACAACGAAGCCTTAAAAGAGGCAATTAAATACACTGAAGAGATGGCAAACTTCAATAAACGTGATTTAAAAGATAACGCAACTTCCAACTTTGAAGATCAAATTAAAAAGTTAAAAGAACTGAACAAGGAAATGGAAGCTAATAAAACTTTAGCTGAGAACTACAAAGAAGGCTCAAGTTGGATTACAAGAATCTTCGAAAACCCCTTTGCTAGTAATGATGATTACGTAAAAGAAGGATACAAATACGAACGTGAAGCCTTGCGTGCGAAACAATCAATAGTAAGCGCAAATGCTGAAATTCAGGCTTCAGTATTAGATGTAATCAGTGCATTTAATTCCATTGATATTAACCCAAATATCAAACAATCAATCACCGATATATTAAACACAATGGACTTTAGCAAGTTAAGTCCTGAACAACTTAAGAGCTTTTCACAGCAAGTAGCTGTCATTATGGACTCGCTTCAAAAGTCTCTAAACAATGGCAATGGTTCAGAATTTGACAAACAAACAGAATCACTAAAATCACTCATTATAGAATTTTCGGACGGGAAAGTAAAAGTTGATGACCTAAACCTCTCCTACTCTACTCTTAAAGAGTCATTAGACCAAGCTAAAAATGCTGGTGATTCAGCAAAAGTAACCTGGAATGAAAATGGCGAAGGTGTAGATGAGTTAGGTGAGTCAGTTGGTAACCTATCCGATAAGCTCAAAGAAGTTAAAGGTGATATTGAAGCTACTACAGATGTTTTAGATCAATTACTGCAATCTGGCCAAGCTACAGCAGCAATGGAAGCTTTACAAGGTGATGTATACGATGACTTAGCTGATCAGGTATCCCCTCTCAATGGATTACTAGAAAAAATGGCTGAAGGCAAGTCAATCTCGGCTTCAGAAGCGATGAAGCTTATTCAAAAGGAAAAAGATTTAGCGGGTGCGATTTCAGTTGAAAACGGCATTGTGAAAATAAATCGTGATGCAGTAATAAAGCTGCGAAACGCAAAGGTTAAAGCATATGCAGATATGCAAACATCCGTAAAGCAAGAACTATTGAATCAAGCTAATGCATTAAGTAAAAAAATCGGATATTACAAGTCTGAAATTACAGCCATTAAAACTGTTCAAGATGCTCTAAGAAAGAAAGCGGAGTTAGAAAAACTCAAAGAAGATTCTTTGAAAATGACCAATGGCAAGCAAGATCAACTCGCTATCGAACAATTTAAAGCAGCTCAAAGAGATCTTGGTGAATTATCAGGTATCACTGATCAACTAGAAGAATTAGATAAGCTGTCAGACTTAACTCAAGCATCTCTAAATGAAACAGGAACGTCTTTTGAAACAATGTCGGATTCAGCTGACAAGGCTTCAAAATCAACGAAAGATTCAATCTATGTTGCAGACAAATATAAAGAAGCATTAGAGCGAGTTAATAAACAAATTGAAGAGCAAAACAGAAAGACAAACGATTACCCTAAATGGTCACAGAAATATCGTGATTCGATTAAGAAAGAAATCAAGGCGTTAGAACGAAAAGAAAAACTTCTCAAGAGTCAGATTAAGCTACTTAAAGAACAAATTAAATCTGGATACATTGCTCAAACGGGCATAGTTGATTCTTCTTCATCCTACTCCCCTTCTAGCTCTTCATATTCCGCTTCAGGTGGTTCTTACTCAGGGAAATACTCAAACATTATCAATCAAGCTGCATCGAAATACAATGTTCCAGCTGCGTTAATTGCTGCGGTTATTAAGCAAGAATCTAACTTCAACCCTACTGCTCGTTCATCGGTTGGAGCAACTGGTTTAATGCAACTTATGCCTGCTACAGCAAGAGGTCTAGGAGTTAAGAATTCTAGGGATCCTTATCAAAACGTAATGGGCGGTACCAAGTATCTTAAGCAAATGCTTGATAAGTTTGGTTCGATTGAAAAAGCTTTAGCTGCATACAATGCGGGGCCTGGTAATGTAACTAAATATGGTGGTATCCCTCCGTTTAAGGAAACGCAGAATTACGTTAAGAAAGTAAACAACTATTTTAAACAAATGGGTGGTTCACTATCCTCTAGTGGTGGATCGGCTGCTGGTTATTACGATTCCATGAGAAGAACATCTCATTTCGGTCAGCAAGAAAAAGGTTTGCGCTCTGCGCCTCATAAAGGTTTAGACTTAGCTGCTAAATCAGGTACTCCAATCAAGTCCCTTAAATCGGGAAAAGTCCTCACTGCTGCATATTCTAAATCTGCTGGGTATTGGGTTGTTGTCCAACAAGATGACGGCACCGTAGCGAAGTATATGCATATGCAAAAAGGTCTCAATGTTAAGGCTGGACAAAAGGTTCAAGCTGGGCAAACTCTTGGCAAGATGGGAAGCACTGGTCGCTCTACTGGCACTCACCTTCATATGCAAATTGAGAAAAACGGTAAAGCGATTGATCCTGAAGCATATATGCAACAAATAGGCTCAGATTTGTCTAGCTCTGAAGCTGAACGTCAACAAGCTATTTCACAAGCTAAATCAGATTTATTGGGACTTGAAGGTGATCTATCTTCTGTCAAAGACCAAATTCAAGACCTGCAATATGAAATCGTTCAGTCAAAACTTGATGAATTCGAGAAGCGTAAATCTGACTTAGAATTGAAAGTTGCTCAAAATCAATCTAAGGCAAGTCGTTATCTTAATGACAGTGCTCAGTTTAGAAAATATACAAATGAGCAACGTAAAGCAGTTGAAGCGCAACAAAAGATACAAACTCAAAAGGTTAGTTGGATAAACAAAGAGCTAAAGCAAAATAAGCAATTGAATGCTGCTCAGCGTGATCAATTACGTGAAGAATTAAAGCAAGCTAAACTTGACCTCATCAGCATTAAAGATCAAGTTTACGAGCTACAAGCTACCATTGTTCAATCTAAAACTGATCAAATTCTTAACAATATTGATAAGTCGGCCAAAAAGACTGAATCAAAGCTTAAGAATGTCGATATTAAGATTCAAACAACTGAAGAAGACAAAGATAAAGTTAAGTACTATAGTCAGCAAATCAAGCTGATTCAGCAACAGCAAAAAGAAGCTGCAAAGTACATAAAAGATTTAGAGAAACAAAAGAAAGCAGCTAAGGGTTTCCCTGAAATCCAAAAGCAAATATCGGATGAAATCTCATCTTGGAAAGATAAGCAAAAAGATTTCAATCTAGAGCTTTATCAGACCAAGAAAAGTATTAAGGATATTTATAAGTCGCTTGCTGATGAAGTTGTCTCCATTTATAAAGAAATGTACGAAAAGATGCGTGATATTGAGCTTGAAGCTCATCGTAAAGCTACTCAAGATATCATTGATGGCATTGACAAGGAAGACGATGAAGCTAAGTTCCAAAAAGATTTAAAAGATCGTCAGGAAAGCATTCAAAAGCTTCTAGATCAGATAAATCAATACGCATTAGATGATTCAGAGTTTGGTAAGTCAAAGGTTAAAGAGCTTACCGAACAGATGCAAAAAGAACAGCTTGATTTAGACCAATTCCTAAAAGATCGTGAAAACTCCAAACGTAAAGAAGCGCTACAAGATCAACTTGAAAAAGATGAGAAATCAATCAACACAAAATATGATGATCTTGTAAACGATGATCGTGGGTTCAAGGATTTAGAAGGAAAATTGATGAACGGTAAGATTAGTGATATCAATAAACAGCTTTCTGAGTTCACTAAATTCATCAATTCAAATATGGAGTCAATCGGCAAGTCTATCTCTTACAATTTGATCGATAAGCTTAAAGAGGCTTCAAATGCTCTTGGTTTTGTCGTTAAGGGAAATACAACAGGTAAAAAGGTAGCCGCTTTTGACACTGGTGGTTACACAGGCACTGGTTTAGGTAGTGGCAAATTAGCTGTACTCCATGATAAAGAGTTAGTTCTTAACAAGACTGACACTGAAAATATGCTTAAAGCTGTCGAAACCGTTAGAGAAATCAGCCAAAATGATGTGCCGTTTACTCCGAAATGGGGTTCTGGGCAAAAACTAAGTTCAGTGATCTCTACAGTTCCAACCGAAGTTAAAATGGCTGGTGCGAATATTGTTAAAAGTGCTGCGTCAGCTATTAGCATTATTCCTAGTGCGATCACCAAGCTTACAAAAGCGCCTCAGCCTACAGTTATGTCTTCTGTGTCGAACGATCAGGGCGATGTTTACAATCTAACCTTGCAGATTGATAAGATGGTTGGCGATGAAAATGGTGCAAACAATGCTTTGGAAAACATCAGAAGAGGATTAAAGCAAATGAAAGGTAAGGTATAAGAGTCTGAAATCAGGCTCTTTTCCTTTTAACTAAGGAGATTTTAAATGATAAAAGAAAGCCAATATTTTTTATTTAATCATATAAGATCTATTGATATGGGTGTTGTTAATGTTAATACTGATGGTGGCCTACAAGAAGAGAACTTTTTAGCGGGAAAGACAATTAACGAAACGTTTCTTAAAGATAGACCTGATCCTATTGTTGATAGTATTGTTTATGAACCTTTTGAGATGCCTTTGAACTTTTATGTTGATCAGAACATTCGTGAAGGATTTTATAAAAATAGAAATCTTACTCAAAAGAAACTAAGAGAAATTGCAAAATGGTTGACGGTTACTGACTACTCTCCCCTCTCCTTCAGCTCGAATTTAGATATCGTTTACTACGCAATTCCATTGAATGCTATGGATTTAGTACATAACTGTTCTGAAGACGGCTATATACGATTGACTATGAAAGTCCTCCCTTTTAAATTCAGCACAAAAATCTCAACACCTTGGATAAACCCTTCAAATAAAGTTGATAACATTATCACTTTTGACAATAAGGGAGACTTAGATGTCCCTCTCTCAATGGAGATTCGAAAAATAGGTGATGGGAATTTAAAAATCACGAATCTCAGTATGTATCGAACTCCTTTCATAATTGATAAATTAAAAGATAAAGAAGTACTACAAATAGACTCAGTAAAAGAGTTAATGGAATCTAGTGTGACGGGCTACGAATGTTACGAACAATCAAACGAAAGCTATGTGATTCTTGGTGAAGGTCAAAATAGAATCAAAATCGAGGGGTCATGCTTGATAAGATTTAGCTATCGATTCAAATATTATTAAGGAGGTTGCTATGAATTTAGGAGAATTCACTTTTAAGCCAGGTAAACTTAAATTAGAGCTATGTAAGACGAACAAAAAGAAAATCGCAAATATTGTTGATTTTAATAGCGCTTCAGTCAACCTAAATCACGCAGCCATTAATGATTTGAGTTTTAGCATACCTCTTAAAACTAGATATGGTGATGAAATTAAACCAAACCATGTTGCTCAACTTATCAGGGAATGGTACTTGATTAAGGCCACTTTCTTGAACCGTACAGAATACTATGTAATTGACAGTATTACAGATTCCAGTAGCCAAGAGAAATCTGAGATTCAGGTAAGTTGTCAACTCTCTCCTTATATGCTAAACAAACCAAAAATCAGGCAATATGAAGGTATATCAAAGAACCTCCAAGAAATCGGTGAGGTTTGTCTAAAGGGAACTGGTTGGGCTGTTGGAGAAATTGAAAGTACGCTTAATGAAAAAAGACGATCATTCTCCATTGGATCAATTACATCGAGGTTTGATTTTCTAAGGAATATTTGTGAAACATTTGACGCTGTGCCTGTATTTGACACTATCAATGATAAAGTATCCTTCTTCGAAAAGGACAGTATATCTAAATACAAAGGTGTTAAGATTTCATCTCATAACTTTATGATTGATATGACAGATACTAGAAGCATGGATGATGTCGTGACTAGGCTTCATGTAACTGGAAAAGACGGAATTGTTATCAATTCAGTTAATCCAACGGGTCAAGGTTACTTGGATGACTTCAGCTTCTTTTTAAACCCATTTCAACGTGATGAAAACAGGAATGTAGTTAAAAAAAGTGACTACATGAGCAATGAATTGTGTCATGCTTTGTTAGATTACAATGAGATGGTAAACAAGGAGTCTGGAGCATTTAAAGCTCTGTTGAATGAAAAAAAACGGATAGAAGCCAACAAAACAACTCAAGAAAATGAATTATTCATACTGAAAAGCTTAGAATTACAACAAATCCTAGATCGAATCGAAGTTGTCAAAGAAACTAATGGTGATACTAAGGATTTAATTAAACAAAGGGATGCAAAGATAAAAGAGGTAGACAAAAAAAAGGCTGAGATTGTTCAAAGTAATTCAGAACTTTCTGCGATCAATGACAAGATTGAACAACTTAGAAAACAGTTAGATATGGATAGTTATTTAGGTGAAAAACTGTCAATCGAACTGTCTAAATTTGTTCACGAAGATGAATGGACTAATGAAAATATCTTCGATGAAACGGAATTGTACGAAAAGGGTTATGAAGAGTTAGATAAGCGTAAATCCCCTCCTATCGACATCAAAACAAATATAGTCAACTTTTATAATGCTCTAAGTGAAAAGGAATATTGGGACAGAGTTTCTTTAGGTGATATTGTTAGAGTACAAAAAAAGCAATTTGCAACTGAATATAAAGCAACCTTAACTGGTATGAGCTTAAATTTTGATGATGCATCTATTTCTGTAGCAGTCTCAAATGGAAAAAAACCTAAAAAAGACGATGACTTTATCCAATTGATTTATAGAGTTGATAAAGCATCTACTGAATTCAACACTCGGAAAATCGATTATGATACGCTTGCTACCAATTACAACGCACGCAATGATCGTATTTCTATCCCTCCATCTTCTCCAACCATCGGAATGAAATCTGTGACTCACAAAGTGAATGAAAATGGCTCTGTCGATATTTCGGTCTCTTGGAATTATCCAACGTCGGATGAAGATAAGTACAATATAGACGGTTTCATCGTACATTGTTATCCTGATACATCTTCAGACACCTACTTGTTTGGTGCTTCGTTAGCCAAGGAGCAACGAATTTCTGTTAGATATGATAAGCGAATAGCTACCTTTACTTCACAAGTTCCAACAAAATATTTCACTTTTGGAGTACAGTCCTACAGAAATGTTGAAACCTCAATTAGTTCCAATGGTGTTTTGTTATCAGATATTGTTCAACCGCAAGCGCCATATGAGAATCCGTATAGGCCTTCCAGTACCGTTGAGGTTAAAGGGAAAGTAAATGGATTGTATCAGATTTCTACAAGTGAAAAGCCCTCAAATCCAGATGTAGGTACCCTTTGGATTGACCCAGCAAACAATAAATCTGAACTATATGATGGTGAACAATGGATTGTCCAGACTGCAGGTAGTGCAGACTCTTTAAATGGGATCACTCCTGCTTTACATGAAGAACCAAACACTATTCCTGTAAGAGACGACAACGGAGTGATTTCAGCATCTATTTCGGGTAGCGCATCTAAATTAGGTGAGTATACAGACCAAGACTTTATTTTAAAAACAGATAAGGATGCACCAAATGGAATTGCAGCATTAGATGCAAACGGAAAGATTAAACTGTCTAATCTTCAGCAATTAAATTTCGCAGGTACTTATATCGGCAATGGGACTCAAAACAGAACAGTCTCCCTTCCCTTTTCCCCTTCCCTAGTTAAGATTAGATCAACAGTTCAAAGCGATCCTGCGTTAGCTATTGTGAGCACTAGTGGAGGCTATGTGGAGGAAATATTCGAATCAAATATCTATTTTAAAGGAATAAACAACCTTCCAGATGGCACAAACGGACGACTTGTGAATATGGGATTTGTGACTGGTTCTGATTCAACGTTTAAAGGTAATAAGCAAGGAGTTACTTACTATTTCGAAGCGTATAGAAATCTCTAAGAAAGGAGTGATTCTAAATGGATTTCCCAAAACTATATAATGACCCCATCTTATATAACAAAAGAAAAGATACATATGATGATCCATACATGAGTTACGATGAAACACACTCTGTTCTGAATGGGCGAATATTTTTAACCGAAAACCCCAATCGTGAAAATAGGGTTGTCATAAGTGGTGGCAACAAAGAGTGGAAAGAAATTGAAGATGGCCAATTAGAAGATGACTGTTATCGTGTTGATTACATGATGGGAGTTGTCTTTTTTAATTCCTCTAACGAAGGAAAAGAATTGCAAGTTAAATACGTTGGTGAAGGTGCACATTTCTTCCCTGCAGCACGTATTTGGATTAAACGATCAGGTGATACAGTAGTCGAGACACTTCAAGGTCTAATTGATGAAGCAGAAGATTGTATCATTCGAATGAACGAGAGAATTTTAGAATGTGAACGTGTCATCAAACGTTGTATAGAAATAACTGAATGGTGCAGAGCCATCACATCAAACTATGAATATGTTGTTGAGAATACAAAAAAAGAGTACAAACCACTTGTTAATACATACACAGAATTGCTAGATACTTACCCTAACCCTCTTGTTGGATGGACAGTAACAGTCAGAGATTCAGGAATAGTATACAGATGGGATGGTTTTGATTGGATAAATATCAGCATCTCGGAAGAGTTCGATGGTTACGATGTTATTACAAGTTATAACGAACCTCATAACATCAAAAGAGTATGGCTGCGTTTAAATGCACCACCTAAAAAAAGAAGAATTAAGCCTTCTGTCGATGCTCCTATAGGTGGGCTTATTTGGTTTAGAAAAGAATAAAAGGAGGAAAATATGGCATTTGAAAATGAATTAATTCCAGTTAATACATTAGGTGTTCAAGATGAGGAAACTGGTAAATGGATACCAGTAGATGCCGTGGCGCTAAGATCGCACACAGATAGACTGACGATTGACGAGATCAAAGATAAGTTTATTGAAACATACAACGAAATACTTAAAGTTGATAAAAGTTTAGCTGAAAAGATATTGCTTGTTGACAAATCGACTAAAGATGAAATTAATGGTATGAAGAATACTATCGGTAATATAGACGACTTTCACGCTACTGGTACAAACCTAGTAGAAAAAGTAATCAATTCTTTAATTGAAAGAAGAGTTAACGTTAAGGACTTTGGCGCAAAAGGTGATGGAGTTACAAATGATCAAGCAGCATTTGAATTAGCCCTTTCCTCAAGCTATTCTGAAATTTTCGTTCCCGAAGGCACTTATTTAGTAATGGGATTGTCCGTCCCTTCTTATACAAGATTGATCGGAACAGGAAAATCTTCAATCATCAAACTTCATAGAAGTGCTGACCCTAAAAAGGACGTTATAGTAACTAAGCCTGGAGCTGAATACGTTCAAATTGAAAACTTAACCGCAGACTGGAATAGATCAAAGACTAACAATACAATTGGTTCAGGCGCAAACGCAACTTGTGTTAGCATTAAAAAAGCTAAATTTGTATGGATTCGCAATGTATATGCTGAGAATGCTGGTCTTCATGGTTTCGATGTAACCTCTCCTTCATATAACAAATCCACTGATAATCAGACAGTTTATCAAACTGGTGGATCGAGTTACGTTTGGATTGATAATTGTGTAGCGTCAAATTTCGGCGATGACGGCTTCACTACACACTTCTCAGAGTATATCTTTATCACAAACTGTTATTCTTTTGATGGAAATGGATCAGCACACCCTTCCAAAGCTTCAAATACTAACGGATTCGAAGTTGATGATGGATCTAAGAACGTTTGGATTGGTAACTGTCATAGTCGAAAGAATGCAAGAGGATTCGAAGTAAAAGCTCATGCTTCTGCTCCTGCAGCTCAAAATGTTAACTTGTCTGACTGTACGTCTTTGAATGATATTAGAAGTTTTGATTTTCGACATATTGGACATCATCTATCAACAGACCCTCTTTCCACAACAGCAAGAAACATAAATGTGGTAAACTGCTTTGCAATTAAACCTATATACAGCACTATGTATGAAGGGCTTTCCCCAAAAGCGTTAGTTGTTTCTGCATTTGTAAACGTAAATATATCTAATTTCCACGCAATTGGCGATCCTTCTTATGATTATAAAAAAAACCCTGCAATTGCTTTTCAATACAAAAGTCGTAATATTAACGTTTCGAATATAACTGTAAAAGATTTTAGAACATCAGATGCCGATATTTACATTTATGGTGGAGCTCAAAAAACCGATTACGTTAATATTTCTAATGTGAGTATTTTTGAATCTGCACCTATTGGAATTAAAGTAGGTAGTGGCGTGACTAACGTTAATATTAGTAATGGAAGTTTGATCGGAAGGAATGCTGCTGGTTCAATTGGAATCTATTGTTACAATAACCAAGCTAACATTAACTCCGTAAATGTTGAGAAGTATTCAACTCCCAGTGAAATGGCCGGAAACAAGTACACGTTCATACCTAACAACTTTAAAAATGGAACACGGATTGCTACAACTTCTGGGTACGCTAAAACAAAAACTTCTTTCATTGCTGCATCAACTGGAGGGGCACAAGTAACCGCTGAAGCAGCTGCTGTAATAGCTACAACAGGTGGAGCAAAAGCTAGAGGCATGCGTAATGCAGTTATCGCTTCGTCAGGTGGTTCCAACACTTCAGCTGAAGGAAGCCGCTCTTTAGTTGTAGCATCCAACAATTCTTCAATTGTAGGCGCAGGCTCTTCCAGAGTTGTAATCGGTTCTAATGGAGTTGCAAATAAAAAAGACTACACAACTACATGGGGATACGGTACAAGTGCCACTCCTCTTTCATCCAACATTAAACTAGAAATTCATTCTAAAACAGGCGATGTCACTAGTGCGGGACAAGTAAAAGGAGGCTCAACCTTTTCCGACTATGCTGAGTATTTCGAATCTGTTGATGGTAAGTCAATTCCTTCAGGATATTTTGTAACCCTCGAAAACGAAAAGATTAAAAAAGCAAATCTAGGAGACCAAGTTCTTGGTGTTATCTCCGAGACAGCTGGAATTGTCTTAGGAGAATCAACGTTTAACTGGCAGGGTCGATACGTGAAGAATGAATTTGGAGGATTGATATACGAAGATGTAGATGTAACTTTTATTAACCAAGATGGTGTTGAGGTAACTGAAATAAGAAGAGTGCCTAAAGAGAATCCTTATTTTAATCCTGAAGAAGAATATGTCGCTAGATCTGAACGCCCTGAATGGAATGTTGTAGGCATGTTCGGACAGGTTCATGTAAGAATTGATGAAACTGTACAGACGGGAGACAAAATTGTACCGAAAGCAGGTAAAGGTACTAAATCTACTTCTAATCAAGGATTCCATGTGATGAAGGTTACAACGCCGTTTAGTAAAGAACGTGGCTTTGGTGTAGCCGTGTGTTTAATTACACCACAATATTAAATAAAACTATGATTTTATAGGAATATATTCAATACATAACAGAGAAAGACAGAGCATGCCATACGTGAGAACGAGAGAGTTGGGTTATCCCCTGCTCTCTTTTTGTGCTCTAAAAATTAACTGGAGGAATTTAATTTGAGAATTACGCAAAGTTTGCTCACCCCCAACAAATACTCTAGACCTCAAACCGCATTAAAATCGGTCAAAGCTGTTGTAATTCACTGGGTTGCTAATCCAGGTTCATCCGCAGAAGGAAACCGCAACTTCTTCAATAATCGTAAAAGTGGCACTTCTGGGTTTGGCTCAGCGCATTACATTGTAGAAGGCGCAAAAGTAATTCAATGTTTGCCGAATAGTGAGCTGGCCTATCATGTTGGTTCGAATGTTTACACAGCAAGTGCGCTTAGAAACTTAAGCTCTTATCCGAACAACTGTACCATTGGCATTGAGATGACTCATCCTGATTGGACTGGTAAGCCCGATGCCACAACTTATAAAACAACTGTAGAATTAGCTGCCTCTCTTCTTAAAACATACGGACTAAAATCTGAAAATCTGTGGACTCATAACCAAGTTGTAGGATGGAAAGACTGCCACCGTTATTACACTAACAACCCAAGTGCATGGGTTCAATTTGTCAGTGATGTTAATAAAGCTTTAACAGGTAAAACTGTAACTATCCCAACACCTAAGCCATCAGACAAAAATGATCTTGAATTAGTTGAAGCTTACGGTCTTGGTGATAAAGGTGCAAAAGTTAAAGAAATTCAGTCTAATCTAATTAAGCTTGGCTATAAATTGCCTAAATACGGTGCGGACTCCCACTTTGGTGATGAAACTGTCGCTGCTGTGAAGGCATTCCAAAAAGCAAATAAGCTTGCAGTAGATGGAATCGCTGGTAAAGCGACTCTTGCTAAGATCAAAGAGTTGTTAACTAAATCAAAAACCCCTTCTTCCCCAACTCCTTCAAAGTCTAGCTCTTCTAAAGCAAGTGGCTCTCTAAAATCTAAAGTTGACAGTCTTCGATTTTATGCTAAAGCTTCATGGGATGATAAAGATGTTGTAGGTACTGTGAATAAAGGTATTGGCTTCCCTACTGTTGTTGAAAAAGTTAAGGTCGGAACATCATACCAATATAAAGTGAAAAACTCTAAAGGTGCGACGTTTTATATCACTGCTTCTGATAAGTATGTTGAAGTAACAGGTGCAGTTAAAACATCTACTCCTGCTAAGAAAGCTTCAAAGCCAAAACAGACTACTAAAAGCTCTGCAATTAAATCGGCAGGCAAAATTAAAATTATCGGCGTATCAAATGCAGCTATTATTATGGATAAGCCTGACCGCAATTCAGCCAAGAATTTAGACACCATCGGACTAGGAAAAACAATTGAAATCTCAGGATCTGTAAAAGGTTCTAACAACCCTAAAGGATACTGGGAAGTAATCCATAAAGGTAAACGAGCTTATATTTCAGGTCAGTATGGAAGCAAAGTATAACTAAATTAATATAGATTTTTGTGGATTTACAAATATCCATGAGAATTTATGAAAATCAACTTCAAGGAGGTGAACTAAAGTCACCTCCTTCTCTAAGGCTGGTGTCAAATGGAAAGTAATGACGTTCATGTTCGTATCAGCTTGCTTGAAGAAAAATCAAATCAGCAAGCAATTCAAATTGTTAAGCTAGAAGATAAAACAAATACACTCAACAGAATTGAAATGATATGCGAACAACAACTTGAATTTAATAAAGAATCTCAAAAGCAATCGAAAGAGTTAACTTCAACACTCATTGAAATGAGTAATAATTTAAAAAACCTCAATAAATCTTATGAAAAATTAGATACACGGGTTGAAACTCTTGAACGAAGTGATTCAACAAGAAAGATAGATCCCTCGCAGTTTACCAAAGATATTTTTTATAAGATTCTTCCCTCAGTAGCTGCAACGATAATCGGAGCATATTTGCTATACCATTTCGGAATTAATAAATAAGGAGCTTGATGTAATGAAAATTAACTGGAAAGTACGTTTAAAAAAGAAAACATTTTGGGTGTCAATCCTCTCAGCCATCCTTTTATTCGTTCAAATGATCGCTGAGGCATTCGGTTATGACTTAACAGGATTTGGCGATGATCTAACTGTGAAATTTAATGCACTTCTCACATTCTTATCCATTGTCGGTATTGTAGATGACCCAACTACTAAAGGTGTATCTGACAGTGATCAAGCTTTAGAATATGACGAGCCTAGAAAATAATGAATACAGTCAACATTAAGTATTCACCATACCCAAATAAATTCAGTGAAGCCCACATTAATGCTGAGGGTGAGGAGAAAGTTCTAACTCTGTTGTTAGACGAAGTTGAAGTTCCCCAAGCTGATGAAGAAAGTGAACCAGCCATCTTCCCCGTTCTCAAGATTGCACTCTCTGAAGGCTTGGGCAACGAAGACATTTTAAGGATGGAAAAAGAAGATGCTAAAGCATTTCTTCAAGTTTTAAAAGATATGATTAAACAAATGTGAGAGGGTAATCCCTCTCTTTTTTTCATTTTTAATGGAGGTTAAATTATGCGATTAGGATCTGGATACAAAGGCTCTTTAAAACTAGAGTCAACAAACATTGAGAACTTCGATATTGTCCCTCCAGAATCACAAGGTTCGAATAGACCGACACAGTTTTATAAATTTCAATTTCGCAATGACCAAGATTGCACTGTTTCTATAAATCACGGAGAACCCATTTTCATCAGGGCTGGAGATGGTTTTTCAATGGATCATATCGATGCTCCAATCTTTAGTTTTGTAATTAAAGAAAAAGGAATTCAATACAACTTTGCTGGAGCTCACACATGAGCTTTTTCAATCCAAGAATAAATAACGGAATATCACTGAAATGGTCTTTTGAACATATCCCTAACGAGAACGACCAAACAGTCTCGTATATTGTAGTTCCAGATTACGACCCAACTAAAGATCAACTTGCAGTTATTGTTGGAGGAGTTGAGTGCTCCCCTTCCTCTTATGTAAAAACTGATAAAAACAAAATAACCTTTAATAACCCAGTTGATACGAATTTGTTCGAGATCATGGTGAGATGTTTTGGATAGAAATGAGGTGATAATTTGAATTTAATCTTACAGACCATACAACACTTAGCTGGAAAAGAAGCAATCCTCGTTGTTGAAAGTAAGGCAAAGCTTATAAATGGACAAGAAGGAGCTATCTATGCTGTTTTAAATGATGAATCCCAATCAAATAAGCCAACTCTTTATATTTATAAGAATGGGCAATTTGTGCTTATTAGTGGTTCGTCAACCGGTGACTCTGAGCTGAGTTTTCTTGATCTGATAGACACACCTGCTTCGTATGAAGGTTATGCGAACAAGTGGATCAAGGTAAATCCAAGTGGTACTGGACTTATATTTGTAGATGCTCCTCAAGGCGGTGGCTCAGGCGGTGACGCTTCTACAGTTGTGTTCACCCCTACTGAATCAATTGAATCTGATAATGTTCAAATGGCCATTGAAGAACTCGGCTTTAAGAAAGCCCCGATGGATAGCCCTGTGTTTGAAGGAAATGTGCACTTACCAGAAACAACCGCTATAGGAAACGTTAAGCCTAAAGAAATTGCTTACCTACAAGGATTGACAGGCAACATCGAAAACAGACTAAAGATTAGTGCAGATAACATTGAATCAGTTAATCATTCTATTGATCAACTTGAGATAAAAAGTCATATACACAGCAACAAGCAAGTGATTGATAAATTTACTGAGCAAAACGGCAGCCTGATGTATGGCAATTCAAAAGTGGCTTCAGGAGATATGCAAAAATCAATATACGATGCTGATGGCGATGATATTGTAGACTTCGCAAAATCACTTTCTGGTCAAGTTGTATCAATCGATGAGATTAATAGCTTATTAGGCATTACTGGTAATATTCAGGATCAGATTAATGGAATCACTACAGGAGTTCAGTTTAAAGGTGAGTTTGATACATACTCAGCTGCAATGCAAGCTTTCCCTTCTCCTCAACGTGGATATTGGATTTTCATTAAGAGTGATTCGAATCACAGTGGGAGTAAAACTCAGTACATTTATAGCGGAGATGTTTGGGTGTATGCAGGCGGAGCTCCGACTATTAATGATGCCACATCAACAGTTAAGGGTGGAATTACATTAAGTGGCGACTTAACAGGAACGGCTTCTCTTCCTCAATTGGCCAAGAATGGTGTTGAAGCTGGAACGTATGTTAATCCCACTGTCACTGTCGATGAAAAGGGAAGAGTTTCAAGCATAGCAAATGGCCAATCAACTGCTATTAATGACAATAACGTTGATAAGGTATCCACTTGGTCAAGTGACAAAATTAACGAATCTTTAAATTTCAAGTCTAACACTAATCACACTCATACAAACTTGCACGATCCTGCTTTAGTAGGTTCAGTTTTAGTTGATGAATCTAGTATTGGAAACAATAAAGTGCTTGCATACAATGAAGGTACTGAAAGACTAACTTACGTACCTGTTGAAAGCAGTTCGGTGTTTGTGGGCATGAAGAAAATTACAGGAAACTATGAATTGATTGCTGGAGGATATACGAAACTGGCAGTAGATGAAACTGGCAAGAAGATCACTATCACATCAATTAACAGTGGCGGGATTAAATATCGTTATGAATCCTTGCCTAATGATCGTTCTGCCCCAACTAAGTTGTTTAATGTGCCAGAATACGAGAACAACAATGACACAATGATGGTTTACAAAAACGGTGTTCTTCAATCAAAACAGATTGATTACATTGAAAAATCGAATAAATCCATTGAATTTATTAAAGAAATCCCTGTTGAAGACCATATTGTTTTTATTGCAATGTCAGGAGGACGAGGTGGAGTGCCTACGTTAAACGAGATTAATGATACTGTTGCATTGCTGCCAAGTGAAACAAAAACACTCTCACTAGATGCGTGGTTTGATAAATATGATATTAGAACCATTTACGCTAAAGATGAGAACAAGAATTTAATATCCGTGTCTGTTTTTGACAAATCTTCAAATGGTGACGTTGTTTATCAAAGTTTGAAATCTAATTCAATCTACGATATCGCTAACATTCCTTGTCAAGATAAAGATGGAACGCAGAAAATACATGTTCAATTGATCAATCACAGTCAGAACAATGCTCAAGTAACACTAAAAATCAAAACAACAAACTTACTATAGGAGGTTATTTATGGGATACATATTTACAACTGGGACTTGTCTTAAGAGCGACCTCTACTCAGTGATTAAGAATTCTTTAATTAATGCTGGCTGGGAAAACAAATCCTCTAACGCCACTTCTGATTATGATGTCTTTTATTCTACTGGAGAATCAGGAGATAAAAAACTTGTATTTCAGATGAGAGCAACTGATATCACAGACAAAAACTCAATCATCTCAACCGATTATTGCACAGCTTCGTTAAGATTGATCGAAACTTATACTCCTGGATCAAATGGCGCTGCAGGGACTGTAGGTAGACCAAGTGAACCTTGGAAGTATTTCATGGTTTCCCCCACTACTGGATTGCTATCTAAAGACACTACGATGACTTATCGTCTTAGTGTTAACAAGAATAGATTGATTATAGTCATCGAAAGCCCTTCTGCAACAGGAATTGGAAGTGTTCTGAATTACATTGGTATTCCTGATGAAATCTATGCTGATGAACCCGATAGTAGAGGGTTAATTTTTGCTACAACAGCAAGAGCTGATACTGCAAACAATTTACTCATTTCAAATTCACCATTAAATATAGCTCCAGCTACCAGTGCAACAGTAAGGCCTATCATTGTTAATCTTTCACCAAAAAACCCGAACACCCAAGGTTTTTACATGTTATCTGAATTCTATTACGGAAATGCCAGTGAAGGTACCCGTGGCAAACTAACTGGAATTTATGGGTTGCCAAATGACAATGTATTACATGGAAGTATTATAGAAGATGGCTCAAGACAATACTTTGTCGTTGTCCCAGGCGTATTCTCCAGCAATACATTTGGTTCTGCTGCTTTAGCAATCGAAGTCACAGGGTATTAATTATGAGTCTGTTCAAGAAGGAAACCATTAAGAAAAAGAATCTTTATAATCGGATTCTATCCTTATTGATTGATGCTGGATGGACTAATGTTACATCGAATCCTGGTACAGATTTTGATGTTATGTATTCTACTGGGGAGACTGGTAAAGAGAGTATCTATTTTAATATTCGTCCTTTTGCTAGTGCAGTCACTTCCCCTTCTGCTTCAACAAATTTTTCATCAACGGACTACGCTTACTTTTCCTTCAGATTATGCAAGGAGTACACCCCCTCTTCTACTCCAATGAATTCTGGAACTTTCAAAAGAAATGAAGCTTGGAATATTGTTTTTATAACAACTGCAGCAACGCTCAACCCAGAAACTGATTTGACTTTGTATTATTCAGTAAATAGAAATCGGATAGTTTTCACTGTCGTCCCTCCCACTATCTTAAGGTCTAATGCCAGCATATGCTATTTTGGGAAGCCTACTATTTATGGTAAAACAGCTAAGAATGTTAATTGCCTTTATGCCACTTCAGCTAACCCGTTGGCTACGGGAAAAGTATTGATAGACGATCAAGCAGATTATCCTCAGGTAGCTTCTTATTTATTAAATACATTTATGAGCGATAACCTAACTAACAATTTTGGCACCATGTTTATTAGTCCAATTGCTTTTGGTGACAACCTAGAAGGCGTGAGAGGTTATTTAGATGGACTATATGCTATAAAAGACACTGCCCTGTTAGATGGCGATGTCTACATTGACTCTATTACAATGAAAAAATATAAGGTGTTCTATACTTACTACACAACTAACAGAACAACCTCTTTCCCCTCAAACTATATAGGAATTGAGGTGGAATAATGGATAAGCTAAAAGGATTTGTAATGAGCTCAACTTTATTTGGCCAGAGGAAGCCATCATATACTAAAGTCAAGATTGTTTCACCTACGCCTGTTGTGGGGTTAAGAGACTCGAATTTCGAAAAACAGATCATTGTTTCGGATCCCTTTACAATTAAATCAGCTAAGAAGAAAACTGATATTAAAAAAGGTTTCGTTTTAGGTGGCTCGTCCATGAATGCCCCTAGAAAAACACCATTAGAGCATAGTTGGACTAAGGGGATGAAGAATTAATGTCTGATACAATTTTCAATAAAATAACTGTTTTAAAGAAAGATTTGTATTCAAAACTCAAACAAATCATGCTCGAATCAGGATGGCAAAATATTTCTAGTCGTCCATCAACGGACTATGATGTGATGTTCTCAAATGGTGAGGATGGAAAGAAGGAAATTTATTTTCAGATGAGGGATATTGCTAGTACAATTGCTGGCTCATCCGCAACATTTTCAAATTCAAACTCACGATTTTTCTCAATGCGATTATCTGGCAAGTATCTACCTGGATCTTCTGGTGTTTTTGGCACATTTGCAAAAAATAATGACACTTGGAAAGCTGTAGCGATAACTTATCAATCAGAAATTCTTCCTAATCAACCTATTGAACTCTATTATTCCTGCAATAATGACAGAATTATCTTTTTGACTGATTATACTCCCTCTCTTGGTCTACCTTCCACATTGAATTATATTGGTGTACCAGTTACTTTTGCAGATGAGCATGAATGGAGTGCTTGCGTATTTGCATCAAGCAGTATTGGAAGTGGCAGAAGATTATATGTGACTGATATAAAGAATGATTATTCTGTTACTGCACCAATTTCCTGTCTAACGTATTTAGGATTGGGTGGTAAGAATCAAATTGGCGAAACCATATTGATGAGCAATATTATTTACGGAAGTACGAGTGAAGGATTGAAAGGTACAATGCCAGAAGTCTTCTCTTTCGGTTCTACAGATAGGCTTGTTAACGGAGACTTAATTAAAGATCAGGATAAAGTATACAAGGTATTCGAAACAACACCTGGCACATCGACCATTTATTCATCATTTGTTTCAAAATTTATTGCAATTAGAGTGCAATGATGAAACAAATCCCCTTCTCATTTGGTAGGGGTATTTTTTTCATTTTTTACATAGAAAAAAAATAGACTCTCCCCTGAGCTTTGGTAGGTAAAAGGGAAAGTGTATCCTTAAAAACATCCTATTCAATTAGCCAGCCCCTTGAGGACTCAAACATTTCAAGGATGTTGACGCATCCTTGTTTATTTCTAGTTACAAAAAACAGACATCTCATGAACGTGGACAGTTGTTGAAATGTCTGTTTTTTTTGTTTAGCCTAGGCTATCCCACTAGCCCAAGCTCATTCCACCTCAAAGGAGGTGAAAAATATGAAGCTATTCACAATTATTAATTTCAGTTTATCTCAATTCAATATTTATTTCAACATCAACTTTTATGACCACCCGTCAAATTAGCTCTATACAATGCTGTACCACCTTTAGTGTATGAAACTGCCCTCAACAACGCCTTTGAGCCGTATTTATTTCTAATATCATCCATAACATAGCCCAGCTGTCTTTTTTTCTCTAGTCCTCTTTCATCAAATAAAGTTAGCTGCTGATTAGAATCCTCTTCAATTTTACTTAGAGTAACGGAAATGCTTCTGACTGTTTTGTGTTGATAAAACAAATTAAACAACTCCATACACGTCTTATAAATGTCCATAGTGATATTGGTTGGACTTTCAATTGTTTTGCTCCTGTGAAACCCTCCACCATATTCCTCTTTGCTGTAGCCTATACCTAAGCTAATAGTTCTTCCCATTTTGTTGTGATCCCTAGTTCTCTTAGCAACCTCTTCACATATTTCTAGGATGACAGCTTTTATTTCGTCTTTGGTTGTATAATCTCTGAGTAGAATTTGACTCTTTCCAAAGCTCACTTGCCCCTGCAACACTGGAGCACCTAATTCAGATAAATCAATTCCCCATGCATGATGGAAGATTTGATTCCCCATTATGCCAAATTTCTTCTCTAATGTTTCAAGCGAGTATTTGGCTAATGCACCAACTGTAAAGATACCCATTTTATTTAGGTTTCGTTCCATTCGCTTGCCTACTCCCCACATCTTAGAGATTGGTCTAACTGGCCACAGTTTGGTCGGTATATCTTCATATCTCCATCTAACAATGCCGTTTGGCGCTTTCTTGCTTTCTAAATCAAGAGCAAGCTTGCTGATTAGCATATTGTCACCTATTCCAATTGTACAAGGTAAACCGAACTCTCTCATTATTGCATCCTGTATATGTTCAGCAATTTCTTCAACACTGTTCCACATTCTCATAACCCCATCGACTTTTAAGAACGATTCGTCAATGGAATAAGTGTGTACATCGCACTCAGGTACGTATCGGTAAAACAACTGTGTAATTTTCGTAGATACGTTTATAAATGTGTCCATCTTAGGATTAACAATATGGATTCTAGGATCATTTGGAATTTCAAATAATCTTGATCCAGTTTTGATTTTGAAATCTTGTTTGAGTTTAGGGCTTGCTGCTAACACTACACTCCCCTGTCTCTCTGTGTTTCCTACAACAGCTAGATAACACTTCAGAGGATCTAAACCCATCATAACTGCTGAAATGGAAGCATAAAAGGATTTCATATCTACACACAGTATCTTGTGACGTGGAAACTTGGTGCAATCAATCATAAGAAACTCCCACTATGTCATCTAAAATAATAAAATGGGTTTCATGCGACAAGTCCTTTATATACAGCATCTTCTTCTCATAGTTGATGTATTGTGTAAACCCTTTGAGTTGATTAATATTTCCTGAATCATAAATAGAAAAAGTCAAAGGTTTGTTCACACTCATTGCATAGGCAATTGTTGATTCGAATTCTTCTATTTGTTGTTCATCTATAATTGGCTTATCTGTTTTTTTCGTCTCTGCTAGGTCGTGTTTAAGTCGTGCAACATGCTCAGGCAACATCATAGCTGTCCATTTAATCGTTCCTCTGTCTCTAAGCATTTAATCACTCCTTTTGAATGATTAAATAGTAACAGAACAAACGTTCTTTATCAATGAGTTTAGAGAACTTTTGTTCGATGTAAATATTGGTATTTAAAAACCCTCCTTTAATTTGGAGGGCAGTGTGTTAGTTGTTTTCTTCTTTATTTTTAAGATAATTCAGCACAGCTTCTTTATCTTTCTCGTCTTCTGGTAAAAACCCGAATGTTTTATACTCCCATATTGCTCTTCTCTGGATACCATAAAGCCCTATAGATAAAATATCTTCATAGCCATAATCAATCGAGAATTTCCCTGTTTTATCTAATTGGAGGGTAGCTGTTGTCCAAGCACCTAAATCATTTTGTATATATGCTTTTTTCAATTTTTCAAAAGTTTTACTGAGTTCGTATAATAAATGAATGTATGTTGATTTACTTACATTATATTTATGTGGAATTTCATGTCCATAAACATACTCTTCACTATTAGTCTCGTTGAAACAAAATGTAATTCCAGCCGAATCATCAAGTATTTCTGCATACATCCAAACTTTATCCCAATCACACGGTATTAATTCATTAATTGATTCTGCTATTTTTTTATAATAGCGTTCTATTGATTCCATTATCCTTAACCTCCAGGTTGATTCTTGATAAATTCTTGAACATAACTTTTTCCGATTTTATATTCCACAAAAAAACTATCAGGTCTTAACAAATCACCCTGATAAATAGGCTCAATACTTACCTCTACATGTTTAGGTGGAATCTCTTTTAGTGCAGCCAACCATTCCTGCTCTATGTTGTACCATTTCCCACCACTACGATTAATTTGGGAATTCATCGGAAGTAGGTTATCAATATCGCCTGATCCTTTGAAAATAGACGCAATTAAATGACCACCGTCATCATCTAGTAATCGGTCAGGCTTTCCTGAATTTGACTGAGCGTATTGATTTCTTTTGACCTCTCCGTATTTTAAATCACTTGCTTCGACTTTGACAATCCGTCCGTAGTGATCTGTTGTGTAGGTGTAGCCTTGTTTTGTTGTATAAACGACATTTGGTTTTAATACTTTTTTACGTTTCCATCTTACATAGTGATCTCCGTAACTGACAACGGTTGGCGGTGATTTTGGTGCTGGTAATCGTCTGCCTGTCTTAGAGATTCCGTATCCTGAGTTGTTGTCTAGACGCTTTGCCATGGAGAGGAGTTTATTTTTAAGATTTTCTCCGTCAAATACATTGTAAGGGAGTTTCCCTCCACCTGCTATTTGAAACTTTGGTGAATATGGCAATAGATTCGGAATGGAGACGTTATCGATTGATTTTGCCCCTTGTTCAAGGCCTTTCTTCACCGTTGTTTTGGCAGCTGTTGTTCCCGTTTTTGTGATGGCTCCTGCACCTTTAGAACCAAAGACGATTTCTGCTAGTGAACCAGTCGCATAGGCGAACCAGTGTGACCGGGAATACGCATCACCATCTATGACTTCTTTTTGGAATGAGTCTGAAATTGATTTTCCAATCGCTTTCGATGTTTCAATTGGGTGAGAAACAGCCGTAACGACTGATTCAACGGCACCTCCAGGGTCTGTTACAAGATCGTAGATGCCAACTACTGTATCTTTGGCCACATCATATAGACCAACTGCAGCACCTTTTACACTATCAACGAATACCTCTGATGCTTCTTCCTGCGCTTTGATTTGGAGCAGCTGGCTGTAATACATTTTTTGATCGTAAGAAAGATTTTCATATCCAATTTCATCTACTATCTCAAAGTATTTCTCTTCTGATATACACGAAGGATCATTGAGCTTTTCTTTTAATTCTTTGATTCTTCGTTTCTCTTTTTCTTCTTTTTTCACTTTTAAGTAAGCTTTCACCTGTGCATCAATTTTATCATGATTCTTGTACACATCTGTTTCATGAAATGCCTTTGCATCATAATACATGGGCTGAGCGTTCTTACCTTTTCCTGTAGCAGCCATCATTTTTGTATAAAAAGTTGTAAGATGTTTCTCGATCGGTTCTGATTTTTCATATTCTGTTTTTAGTTCATGATCTATTTTATGTAAAGTCTCAATCGCATCTTTTCTTTCTTCGTTCGCATTATCTAAATACTCATCTACTTTTTTGCTGGAAAATGTCTGTAGTTCAATCAAATCACTAATATCATCGAAAATAGCCGTAAGGGCTTCCTTTTGTTCTTCAACCATGTCTTTATTGTTCTTAATGCCTTGCTTCACTTGAGCGTCTAAGAAGTGCTCATCAATAAATGTACTACCGCCTAATGATTCATCATCAAGCTTTCCTTTGACTCCATCTAAAAAAGCCTTTTGCATATCAATAAAATCAAGATAAGTGTCTGTGTATAGTACAAGATCATTATAAAAAGCTTTGATATTGTCTGCACCTTTACCTGTGAACTCATCACCGAGATTGGCAACACCTTGTAATGCCTTTTTCAAATCTGTTATTTCTTCTCGAAGCTGTTCATATGCCTTTGACCTTTCCTCTACAGCTGATAATAAAGATGGAGCATCTAATATTTTCATATAAAAAAGACTCCTTTTATGGAATATTCTTTTACTAGAATACCATAAGGAGTCTTACACTTTAATCCACTTTATCGTTTTTTAACCAATTATCCTCCAGAGCTGCCTCTTGATGCGACTGTTTGGACATCTTCATGTAGAGGCTGAATCAAACCACTTGTAAAGAAAAGTGTACCTAGTGCAACTACAGCTATTGATAATGTTATAAAAATAGACTTTTTCATTTAATTCACTCCTTTTCCTACATACTGGCTTGCACGTAAGGCTCTTTTATAGTAGTTCAATGATTGTTGCAGCAAGCCTCTTCTCTCTAAATATTTCGCCACATCAACTAAGATTTCCTCTAAATCAACCCATACTCCTTTTTCTTCAAGTTCTGAGCACAGAATATTAATATTATTTATTTGAGATTCGGTAACATCATAAAAAATTTCTTTTAACAATTTAAATTTAATCTGAAAAATCTCATGGTCAACTTGTTCAGATAAACTATGTCCTTGGTCAATTAATTCTATTACTTCTTTACTTTGAGTTGTTATTTCAACTCTAGATAATTCGTACAAACATCTCAATTTCAATAAATCATTTTTTTCGATTTCTCTTCTATAGCTTAAGGTGCGCTTGTATAGTTCAGCAGCATCTGAGTAATTGCCTTTTTTACTTTCTAAAAATCCCATATTGTAATACAGGTGTATGATTAAGTAATTATCGTCTATTTTCTTAATCATTCCCTCTGCTTCATTAAAAAGGTCACTTGCATCATCATATTTAAATTGATCTATTAAGTTTAGTGCGTGAAGTAACCTACAGTTGATTTGTCTTTTGACATAAGTTTCATGTGCATTAAATGTATCTGTAGCGATTTGAGCATGATATTTTGATAAGAAAGTCATTTTCAAATCGTAGAACAGGACAGCTAATTTATAGTGAAATTCAGCTTTTTCTATCTCATCATCAACATAGGCCAACTTCTTTTCGGCTATTCTGAAATAACTTAATGCCTTATCATAATCTTGCAAGTAATCATGATAGATCCCATTGTAAAAATAAAAGTAATATGACATGAGTTTATTTGTTTTTTCTTCTTTTTCATCTGGTGCGTTTCTCTCAAAGAACGGCTTGTCTAAATTTCTGCTAATATTCTGAAGTTTCAGCTTAAGTCTAAAACTCAATAGTTGATAATACAAAAGAATGTCCTGATTTTCTTCCATCAATTCAATCGCACTGTCTATGTCATCTTGCATTTCAATAGCTGCTGATAAATCCCCTTTTTGTATGGCAAGATTCCAAGTGTTCAACATGTTCCCTACCTCTTGAGAGGCAATTAACCTTGTCATCCCGTTACCCCCTTGTAAACAATTCCTTTGTATAATTTTAACATGTCATTTACAACAAATGTAAAGTTAAGGTGGTGATTTTAAAAGTTTTCGGTATACCGCAATTGCTTTAGTTAATCAAGCTCAGGTTATGGACATTGTGCTTTCATTCAAACAAAAAAAGGATGTAAGTGAACACCTTACATCCTTATATATTATCAACATTAATTAATATTTCATTGTTTTCAAGTGATGTGAATATCAAATGGTAATGGTCGCAGTTTTTAACATCAAAATGGATTTTATTCGTTTCTTTATCTAAAAGATATGGTTCGTCTTCTTGCTTGGTGAAGTAATAAGGATATACATTGCCTTCAACGTCTTTCAACTTAAATTTCTTTGGCGTTATCTTTAAAGTAGCCCACCCTATTTCGAATGTAAGTACACAGTCATTTTTAACATGCATAAACTCGTTAGGCTGTGTTTTGTAAGCTCTATTAATTTTAAATGATTCCCCCGAAACTGTGATCAATTCATTAATATTACGAGCATTCTCATCTTCTTTGTTGATTTCATAATTCATCTCTAAATCTATTCCAAATTTTTTAAATTTAAACTTCTTCATCACTATCTCCTCCTATCTTATCTAATCCTAATTGATGTTTGGCGTAAATGGTTCTTGAGATTATTATGTCTTCATTCGGATTAAACAATACTTGATACTTGGGATCATTCCCTTGATCGGAAACATGATTTATTATGTCATGAGAAGCGCTGTCAGCGCACGCTAACACTATATCAGCACTGATCATCATATTTTTAGTTTCCTTTAATTTGTTGAAACCGTCCATCCACTCTACTTGCAATCCATGCAACCTTAACCGATCTGTAAATTTTTTCCCGTCCCTGCTACTAATTATTAAAACTTTAAAATTCCCAATATGAACATGCTCAACTTCATTTTCTTTAGAACTGTTCTTTTTTCTCCGAACTCTGTGTGTTTCTTCATCTGTATAGAATGATGTTTCATCATCGTATGTTGAGACAATATCTACAGTACCATCATCATTTAGTATACCTCTTGAAGGCTTACCTGATTCATCAGAAGATTCTTCGAGCAGTATACGTATTTGATATGTTTGTCCATTGGTGCTTTCTAATTGATAGCCGTCTTCATATTTCTTTAAATGGCCAAAAACGTTTACTCTTTCCGTCAAAGAAAAGTTGTGAAACTTACTAAAAGAGCGATATTTTTTCACTAGTTTAAAAACTGATTTATAACTACTGTAGTTGCTTTCATCCATTCGTTCATACAGATCATTCAACAATTGTTCTGGATCAATCATACTTTGACTCTCATAGAATCTTTCATAAAAGGATTTATAGTATTCTATTTTCTCATCTTTTTTATGAATTCTAGATTCTAATGTCTTCATACCCTTATTTTTTTCATCCAATCGATCTTTAAGGTGTTCAGCAGTTCTTTTCAATTTGTTTATGTTAGCCTTTAATTGGTTTATCGTATTTAGACTGTGTTTGTATTGCATTTCATAAGTTCTGAACTTATTTGACTTTAAATTCGCTTCGTCTAATCTTTTATTCAGAAGTTCAATATCAAAATGTGCTTGAGCTAGTTTTTCTTCATATTTTTCGATTAAATCAGAGTCTCTATTTTTCAATGAGTTTATTTTTTCAATTAAAGCGTACTGCATACTCTGAACATCTTTTAACTTATTGTTTTTGTCTGAGAGTTCTTTTCTGTCTTTTTTAGCTTGTTCAGACATCTTGTTAAGCTCTTTTTTTAATTTTTCGTTTAATTTTCTTTGTTCTCTATAAAGCTTCTTGTAATCCACATCCGACTGTTCATTTTCTTCTTCCTGATTAAAATTTTCATGACTTTTTTGTACAGACTTCATTTTTTTTATAAGTTCAGTCTTATCGGAGGCAGTATCTTTTTGTTTCAATGGATTTTTATTTCTATTTTGTTCGAAGATGTGTTTATTACGCATCACATACACCTAACTTATTACTGTATTTTAGAGTTATGCTTATTATAGCAAAGAATCAGCTTTTATTAAAATTGGTGTACTTAGAATAAAAGATATGTTTTATGTAGAAATAATCATTTAATAAAACACAAATTACATACATATGTGGTATCATAGACTAAGGGGAGGTGAAAATGATGACCGAGTACATACATAATGAAATTTCCACAAATGATTTTATCAAATCGAGTTACATACGTGTTCGAAAGTTTATTGAGAAGACCTTAGATTCTTTAGAAATTGATGATGCAGAAAGTGTTTCGAAGTATTCTAAAGGAGGTTATAACATAACAGTTTATTCAAGTAATAAGCCCTCAGATAAAGCTTTGGCTCAAACCAATCGTGCAGTCAATCAATTTATGAACAACCTGTCTATAGACTAGAGCCTATTATACGGCTCTTTTTTTATGCAAACTTATGTTGTACTCAAACGATATCCCTTACGACAGACCCAGTCACAACAGGCGGGAAAAATTTCACAAGCTTCCCAAAGAAAAAGGAAAGAAGAATGATGATACACCCAGAAGCGATAATACTTCCATAGATAGACGAAATCCCGTATTTAGAGCCAATCGCAATCATAGGAGAAACCGCAGTAAATGTACAGCCTAATACAACAGGCAGACCGATACCAAAGAAACGGTTTTTCCAAACTTGAAGGAGCGTGGCAGCCCCGCACATGAAAATATCTGCCGAGATTAAGTAAGTCAGCTGTGCAGGGGTGAGGCCGAGCGCATCTCCCACAATGAGCGGCACAAGAACGGCACCTGCATACATCGCCAGCACATGCTGAATCCCTAGCGAGAGCGTTTTGGCTTTTTTAGCGGCACTCATGATTGTACCTCCCGTACAAACGTGACTTTCCCTTCCTCAAGTGATTCAATACGTGCAAGGGACTCGACGCGGTAGCCCATTTGAACAAGCGCATTCCTTCCGGGCTGAAATGACTTTTCAATGACAATGCCAAATCCGGCTACTTTCGCCTTCGCCTGCTTTGCGATTGCAGCAAGCCCTTTAGCGGCTTCACCGTTCGCTAAAAAGTCATCAATGATTAATACACAATCTTTTTCACTGAGATGCGTATTTGAAACAGCGATCGTGCTTTCTACTTTTTTCGTAAAAGAGTACACACTCGCTGTTAATAGGTTATCTGTTAGTGTTAGTGATTGACGTTTTCGAGCAAAGACAACTGGTACTTGAAGAGCTAGTCCAGCCATCACAGCAGGTGCAATGCCAGAAGATTCGATTGTGACAATTTTTGTAATGCCATCATGCTTGAATAATCTAGCAAACTCTTGCCCGATCTCATGCATTAACACAGGATCAATTTGATGATTTAAAAAGGCATCTACCTTTAACACTTGATTTGACAGAACGATTCCTTCGTTCTCAATTTTTTGACGTAACAATTCCATCATTCTTCCTCCCAGCATATTGGCAAACATTTTAATTTTTTGCATAAAAAAAGCATTGCTGTCCATGAGGAGCAAGCAATGCGAAAACGATCCACGGATCTTCAGCTCAAACAAGAGCTGTTTCATTTTGCTCACTCATAGTCGGACCGTATCGGTGTCCGGTAGAAACTTGCGTGCCATCATCACGCGATTATATGAGTGTTATAGTGTTCAAATTATAACAAGATTTCAGACGCTTGGAAAGCACTTTTCCAGAAAAATACCGAACTTAAATAATAGATCAGATCAAAACGTTCGTTTTTAGAATATTCAAGCATCAAAAAAGCACCCTTCTGAGCAAAGGGTGCCTTTTATTTAAGATAAATACAATTTCGTATATTTATCTGTTAAATAATCGATTAAATATTGCACATTTAATTCCTCACCAGTCGCATCTTGAATGATTTCAGATGGTTTTTTGCGTTTTCCATGCTGGTGAACATGTTCTGTGAGCCATTCTTTTATCAGTGCAAAAGACCCTTTTTGAATCAGCTCATCAAAATTCGGTAAATCTTTGATCATTTGGTGCTTTAGTTGCGCCGCATACATATAACCAAGCGCATATGAAGGGAAATATCCAAAGCTTCCATCAGACCAGTGAACATCCTGCAAAATGCCGAGTGCATCATTAGGAGGCGTAATGCCAAGATACGCTTTATATTTTTCATTCCACAGTGCAGGCAGGTCTTCAACTGCTACTTCTTCATTAAAAATCGCTTTTTCAATTTCATAGCGGATGATAATGTGAAGCGGATACGTCAGTTCATCTGCCTCAATTCGAATGTAAGTCGGCTTCGATTCATTCACTGCATGCACAAAGTCTTCTAAAGAGACATCTTTAAATTGCTCAGGAGACGCTTCTTGCAGCTTATGATAATACGTTTTCCAGAAATCTTCATGTCTGCCGATAAAATTCTCAAAGAAAAGAGACTGTGATTCATGGATCCCCATTGATGTGCCATCACATAATAGCGTTCCGCTCAGTGCCTCATCAATGTTTTGCTCGTAGATGGCATGACCACACTCATGAATCGTGCCAAAGATCGCCATCCGAAAATCATGCTCATCATAACGGGTCGTCACACGAACGTCCCCTCTGCTCAATGTCACAGCAAACGGATGAACCGTTGTATCCAGACGTCCTGCGTCAAAGTCATACCCCAATTCTTTTAAGAAGAAGAGACTCAGTTCCTTTTGTTTGTCGATCGGAAAGCTTTTCGATAAAAATGAAGTATCCGGCTTATGAGGAGAGGCTTCGATTTTTTTCACGAGAGGAACAATGGAATCACGAAGTGCACCAAACTTTTGATCGAGCTGTTCAACCGTCATATCTGGCTCATAGTTATTGAGCAGCACATCGTATGGCGTTTGTTTCACGCCCCAATATTGAATAAAGCGCTTGTTAAAATCAATGAGCTGTTTTAAGTATGGTGCAAAGAGTGAAAAGTCTGATTTCTCCCTTGCTTCTACCCAGACATGCTCTGCTTTTGATTGCAAAATCGAGTATTCTTTAAATTCTTCTTTCGGAATTTTGCTGTTTTCATCATACTCTTTTTGTGATAATTCGAGCGCCTTTTGTGTATCTTTTGACAGCTCATCTCGATGTTTGTTTAATGCGTGAAGAAGATCTCTCATTTCATCAGAAGTCTTCATATTAAAAATATCACTTGATAATTGACCGATCGTTTCAGCTCTGAAATCGGCGCTTTTTTTAGGCGCCTGTGTTCTAGAGTCCCAATAAAGTAAATGGAGCGCCTCCGTATAATGGGCGATTTTTCCTAGTAATTGATAAAACGCTTTCTCTTTTGCTTCAAGACTCATACGTTTGTTCCCCCAATCAATAAAATATATATGTACGTTTCAAGGCTACTTCAAGGAATGTTCTTTTGTCAATGAAAAAGGAGGATACTCAGATGGTATCCTCCTCTTTTCCTCGTTCGGGCGTTATTTAAGATATGATGATTGGCTTGACTGGCAGAACGGATTCAATTTTACTTTGAAGCTCTGTATCTTCCTTACGGTCAAAATAAATATGAATGGTTCCTGCATCTTGGCTTGTCCGAATCAGCCTTCCAATACCTTGTCGCAAGCGCAGCAGCATATACGGAAGGTCAACTTCAGCACGAGCATCCTTTGCTTCATTCCGTTTTGCCTCAAATACCGGATCATGAGGCGGGTAAGGAAGTCCCCAGATGATCACATTTGTTAGTGATTGTCCTGGAATATCCAGCCCTTCCCAAAGGTGAACAGAGCATAACACGGATGTCTCATCTGCTTGGAACTTTTGAACAATCGTGCTGATTTCCTCGTCTCCCTCAAAATACACGTCGAAAGGCAGTGATTCATCCGATGCCTCAAGCTGCTTTCTAAAGAAATGAAGTTCATCAAATGAAGGGAACAAAATCAGAGATCGTCCTCCGTTTTCTTTCAGCTGAGTGATCACTTGCTGTCCTTTTGCCTCTTGCTCTTGAAGCTGCTGAATCCCGTGGAAATAAATCTTCATTTGCTCATCGTAATCATACGGAGAAGCGACACTCATTGATAAGTAATCTTTGATCCCAAGACTTTCAGCTAAATAATCAAAGGATTGATTTTCAGACAATGTAGCAGAAGAGAAAATGTATGGTCTTTTTTGCGAGAATACTTTTTCACCAAGCACCTCTGCGACTGTCTTTGGCATCACAACAAATGTCGTATCTAACTCCTGCTTTTCAAGCCAGCTAATCGCATTTTTTTGATATAGCGACAGAGAATACGCCATTTGTTCAATGTACTCTTCCACAACAGACAATTCGTATTGATCGATTGTATACATCTCTGATTCAAACACGAGTGCTTCTCCGATTTTTTCAAGCAAATCACACAATTCATTTGCAGACCGCTTCACTTCATCCACACGTCCAATTTCAAGTCGATGCGAGCCCTTGATTTCTTTGGCATGTGTTTTTAAGAGATAGAAGAACTCATCGTTTGTGGCAAGTGCATCTTCAACGAGCTCGGCAAACTCTTCACGTATATCGTTTTGCAACAGGCGCTCTAAAAATGTTTCGAGCATTGATTGCTTCACTCGGTACGTCAGTGCTTTTTGTGCGGCAAATTCAAGAAGGTGTCCTTCATCAAATACGACGGAGCTATGTTCTGGAAGCAGCGGAAGCTGGCCCTCGCGTTTGCGGGATTCCTTCGTCCACACATGCTCCATGTAAAAATCATGAGAACAGATGATGAGATCGGTTGCTTTCCGGTAATGATCTCTTGATAAATTCAGACCGCAGCGATGACGCATATCGCACGTCAAGCAGTCTTGAAACGAGTCATAGCCAATGCGTGACCATTCATCATTTGATAGTTCTGGATACTCTTTTCGATCACCATACGGATAAAAGTTTTGCATGCCATGTGATTCATGAACAAATGAAGGAAGCGATTCATAAATATCGAGCCACTTCTCATCATCTTCACGCTGCATGGTTTTCTCTAGTTTCTTTAAGCATAAATATTGGTCATGCGATTTACTTAATCTCGCATCTATTTGAATATCAAGGTGATTGGCAATTTTATAGATATCACCCTCTTGTTTCACCAGCTGTTCAATTAACGTTTCGTCTGCACATGCAATAATCGCAGGTTTCCCTGTATACCTTGCATATGTGACCGCAAATAATAGATAGACAATGGTTTTGCCTGTGCCTACCCCAGCTTCGGCAAACATCACACTTTTTTCTTTAAAGGCTCTTTCTAGTTGAAAAGCCATAAATATTTGTTCATCTCGAAGATCAAAGCCCTTTTCTGGCAAAATGTCATAGAACACATCACCAATCCAGTTGCCCAGTTCTTCGTAAAAATTATGTTCTTTTGATAATGAAAAAGGCAAACGAGATGCTGTCACCTGCTTCAACCCCCAACTTTTGAATCATTCAGACATTCAATAGTAACATTTATGCAGGGGAATGACAATCTTTTTTACGACCGCAAACGATGTTGATAGGTTTCTTTCATTAAAAATGCATGCTCTGAACGCTCTATGTAAGCCTGAGCAAGCGCTAAATCTTCGATGGCTGCTGTCAGCTGAGCAGATTGTCCACCTTCTTGCCCTTCAATTTTTTGAGCAGTCGAAGCGAGTGCTTTTTGGATTAACTGAAATTGATCATATTGTATCATGGAGACACCTCTTTTTTTAAAATCAAGTTCAGTTTATTCCGTCCCGTGAAGGTTTATACCTTTCTGCGATAAAAAAGCCACACCTTCTGTAGGTGTGACCATTTTTTTTATGATTCAGTTGTCTGTTTTCTAGGCGGGCGTTTTCCCCAATATTGGTAATAGTCTGTTTTAATAAAACCATTAAACAGTTTTCTCTTTTTCGTTGCTTTTCTGCCGAAGCACTCTTCGAACTTTTCGTGTGACGTTAAGATGTAAATGGACCAAGTATCTAGGCTCTTAAATGCTTCGCCCATTCCTTGATACATTTTTTCAACAGCTGGTTTATCACTGAGTCGTTCTCCGTAAGGCGGATTTCCGACAATCACACCATACTCTTCTTTCGTTTGAAAGTCTTTCACTTGCATTTGTTTAAATTGAATCAATTCACTTAGACCAGCTTCTTCAGCATTCATTTGTGCAATGTCTACCATCCGATGGTCGATATCACTTGCAATAATGTGGAGCGGCTGATCATAGTTTGCTTTTTCTTCCACTTCGTGACGCGCTTTGTTCCAAACGTCTTCACCAATCCATTCCCATGACTCGGACGCAAATTCCCGGTTAAATCCTGGGGCAATGTTTTGTCCTATCATGGCCGCTTCAATAGCGATTGTTCCTGACCCGCAGAAAGGGTCAACAAACGGACGGTCAGGTGTCCAGTTTGTTAATAGCACGAGTGCAGCCGCAAGGGTTTCTTTAATAGGTGCTCCGCCTTGATCCGTACGGTACCCTCGTTTATGAAGACCCACACCAGATGTATCAAGCGTGAGCACAGCTTTATCTTTTAAAAGGGCAACCTCAATTTTATAATCAGGTCCTGTTTCTTCAAGCCATTCAGACTGTATGTTGTAAGAGGATATGAGCTTTTGCGCGATCGCCTTTTTGACGATACGCTGACAATCCGGCACACTGGCAAGCTGTGATTTCACAGATTTACCGATGACAGGGAACGTGCTGTTTTTCGGTAAAAAAGCGGACCAGTCAATCGCCTTCGTCCGTTCAAACAGCTCATCGAATGTTTTTGCCGAAAATTCAGCTACTTGTACCTTAATCCGGTCTGCTGTACGCAGCCAAAGGTTCGCACGGCAAATCGCAAGAGCATCCCCCTCGAAAATCACTTTTCCATTGTCTACTGTGCAGTCATAGCCAAGGTCTCTTACTTCTTTTGCAACAATCGCTTCAATTCCCATTGGAGCTGTTGCGATGAGTGTATAGGTTTTCATTGTTTTATCACCTGTTTTCTCGTCCTTTTATGTATTCAAGATAAAAGCTCTCCATATGTTGAATAGGAGAGCTTTGTTTTCATCATGTTTATAATAACGGATATAACGTTCTGTAAGCCATGTTTTGTTCCATCGTACTGCAAACGGCAAATGCCTCGTACTCAGGTGGTAATCATCTATCTACAGAATACTCTGTCCTTCTCTCCGTTTGGTTCCTTTGAGAAAGTTCCCCTACCAAGTTTGGGTTTCTCGCTCGAGGGGTTTACCGCGTTCCACTCTCACCATTTCTAGTGAGACTTCGTCACTGTGGCACTTTCAAGGATACTTTGCCATATCCTAAAAGGACGTAGGCATTTTTCCTGCCGTCAGCCTTTCCCAGGCTGCCCTGGCTTATTTTTTCGCCAGGCACGAACACTACGGGCATCTCAGCACCGTGCGAGCATGGACTTTCCTCTGCAATGTCTAAAAGCATTGCAGCGATTACCCGAACGTTAATCAATAATCGTTATTATAAACGACAATGACATCAGGCACAAGCTTTTTTCAGCAAGGCTCAATCATAAAGTTTGCTGCCGAAAACGTGTTTCTCAAGGTTAGATAGTCTTTTTAAAATATCAAAGTTTGTTGTATTAGACTGTGCAGGCTGTCTTTTTCCTTGCTCAACGGCTTCTTCAAGCTGTTTAGACAAATGGAGGTTTTCTTGTTGAAGCTTTTCGATTTCTTGGTTGAATGTCTCATAGTCTTTAATGACCATATCTAAAAATTTATCGACTTCTTCTTGTTTGTATCCTCTGACACCTGTTTTAAATTCTTTTTCTAAAATTTCTTTCGCAGAAAGCTTTACTTTATCAGCAAGCATCTTTTTCACCTCATATCGTGAATTCATAGTATATTTTTTCAGAAATACGTGACGTTGTCAAATTTTCTCTTGCTTTTAGTCAAAAAACGGATCTTCTGCCTCAACTTGCGCTCTCAAATCATCCATTGTGATGTACATAATGGGGTAATCGGTATAGGTTTCCGCTTCTTTGATCATGTACTTTGGCGAGCCATCATGCTCAGGATCATAAAGGACGAGAAGGCCATCTGTTTTTTCAATAAAAAAACGGTTCTTTTGTTTAAATTGTGCCGGACTTTCATACGGTCTATGCGTGACACTTTCTACAAAATCGGCCTGTGCAAGAATCCCTTCATACAACTCTTTGTTTTGTTCATTCCAGCGCTCTTCCTGTTCATAAAATGGTGTAATGACGGCCAGTTTTAACGCTGGATACTCCTCTTGAAGCTCAAATACCACTTCGGCAGTCCAGATTTCTGCCCCAAGCTGGCCTGATATGAGAACCCATTCCAGGCCTTCTTCAGTCAGGGCTGTCAGCCTTTTTTGAAGCTCCGCTTTTATGTATTGAAGTGCAGGCTCGTCTTGTTTGAATATCCCAAGCTCAAATGGCTTGTACCCTGTGACAGCAATAATTTTCATTTTTTCACCTGCTTTTAAAAAAAGGGACTTCTAAAAGTCCCATTTCACTTTATCTGTTACAGCAAGGTCCACCGCAGTTAAAGTGTTGATGTGTTGCCGGGTCCACCTGAGAAAACGTATGCGGGAAGTAGTGAACATGTTTGAAATTTTGATGGTGAACATTTGTCACATGCTGCGGATGGATATGCGGCACAATTGTTGTTGAATCGCTGTGTGTACAGCAATGATTCGTCGGATGAACAATTGGCTGTGTAACATTCGGCTGGCAATGATGATGATGATGGTACATGTAGCATTCCCCTCTCCTTAATTTTCTTACATTAACAATGTATGAATTAAGAGGTGTACATGTACTAATGCATTAACCTATTTTAAAAGTTTGCAAGAAAAACATCCTTATAGTTTGAAAACACAAAAGCGACCAAAATGACAACAAGAAAAAACAAGTAGAAAAGACCCTTATACATGCTCTACGCTCCTCATTCAATATCTAACGTTATTTTACAGGATTCGTGACTTTTCTACAATAAAAGTGCTAAACAATTTTTATTTTCGGCCGAGAGCCGAACGTTGTCATGTTTTGCGCTTTCCCAGGCAATAATGTTCATTGCCCAGCTTTTCTCAAGAGACGTTTTTTTCGCTTCTCAAGTTCTTCCGTGTCTCGCTGACTTAACGATGAGAAAGATAATAACGATTCAGTGATGGATAGAGCTGACCTTGCATTTTTTTGACGATGCTCTTTACACTTCGCAAGCTCTATACCCGCTTTTAATGCTAAATGGACATCGCTTGATTTAAATAATTTTTCCCATATTTGAACCGCTTCATCCCACTCGTTTTGTCGTTTATATTGTAAGGAAAGATCATAAGACGCCTGATTCGCATGCTCAAAATCAGCATCCGTTAATTTTTGCAAATGCTTCGTTGCTTCATGTACATCACGATGAGCAAGATGCCACCTGGCGAGCGCATACTTCTCCTTGTGTTCCTTTACCGCATCCTCAGATAGTATTTTTTTGGATAGATGAATGTAGAGGCTGATTAACGATAATACGTCTAGTTCATTATGAGTCAAGATCCCTTCAATCAGCTTCGGATTTTGTTCCTTTAAAAAATGAAAATAAATCATCGGTGCCAAAAACCCCGGCGTGTCGTTTTCACGATGCACGTGCAGCTCTTCTTTTTCCACCACGGATAGCGCCATTCGTTCATATTTATGCTTCCACAATCGTCTAGATCCGTGCAGAAGATCAAAATGTCCGAATTCAGGCAGTGCAGGGATTTGATCTCGTAAGAGCGTATGTCTCGTTTTCACTTGCGGCCAGTCGAACGATTTACCATTATATGTAACCAATGATTCTACGTTTACTTCATCGAGAAAGCTTTTGTACAGAGCCGCTTCATTTCCTGGATTGGTGAGCAGGTGCTGTTTCACCACCACTTTGTCGGAAAAGACACGTGCATGTCCAAGCAAGAAAATCATATTTCCCGTACCGCCAGATAATCCTGTTGTTTCTGTATCAAAGAAAAACAGCTCGTGCGGCTCGTACCCTTTAGCCGATAGCGAATGCTGGATGCCGCTTTCGTTCCATGCCTCGATGATCTTCGGCAGTTCCGCAAACGAATAGCGCCCATGCTGATCTTCTAATGAATAGGTGACTTCCCGAATCAAACAAAAGGAACCCTCAAAGTGATAAGGAGATACACCTAATGTTTCCCATTCTTTTAAAAATGGGATATTTTCTGAAGTCACAGGCTGTGGTTGTCCTTCTAAAGTTTTCTGCCGGTTTTCATGTGTCTGATTGTGCGATAGGTGCTTCTTCATTCTGTTTAATTTCCCTTTTAAAGACATGAGCAGGTGTCCCCCTCCTTTCCCTTAAAATACGGACATCAATTCAACGATGCTGCTTTTTCCGCTCACCTCTTTCATTTCCATGCCAATGCAGGATGGACAGCCATTTTCACAGCGGCACCGCTCAATCAGCTGAATGGCTGCGCCTGCTATTTCATCGAAACGAGCTTGTACTTCCTTGCTTAAGCCGATTCCGCCAGGGTAGTGGTCATATAAAAAGACCGTCGGTTTTCCGGTATGTGCCGCTTTAATTTGTGAAACAACATGAATATCAGAACGGTCACACATCACAAAAGCAGGTACAATGTGCTGAAGAACATTTGCGATGCCAAGCAGCAGCTGTTCAAGTGTTTTCTCTTCAAATCTCCGCTCTGCTTCATGTAATTCAAACCAAGCAGCACTCGTATGAATTTCTTCTTCCGGCAAGTGAATTGGTCCAGAGCCGATATTTTCACCGGTACTTAGCCGGATTTTTTTAAAAATCGTCGGCATTGCGTTGACAGTCACATCACCGTAGTGAACAGATACGGCTTCCTTCTCTGTCGTCTGATCGATTTCAAGCACCTTAAGTTGAACAGCTAAATTCGCGTCTGTATAGTATTCTACATCTACTTGTTTCACATAAGCCTTGAGATGCTCGTAATCTAGCTTTTCCACTTGATACTGAACCCCTTCATGTAAATAAATGGCTTCATCATGAAGCAGCGTCATCGCACTGAACCGATCCATCTCTCCAATAATCCGAACATTCGCTACATCTGATTGATCCACAATCACCACATTTTCCTGGCTTGCAGACCGGAGGCTGATGCCATGTGCTGGGAACGATTGATCTGACCAATAATACCGGTTCCCGCTAAAATGAAGAACGCCTTCCTCATGTAAGTATTGCAAAATCTCTTCTACGTCCATGCCGCCAAACTGTTCATCCTCCCGAAACGGAAGCTCGTAGGATGCACATTTTAAATGATCCACTAAGATAATGAGGTTTTCAGGGTTGATTCTGGCAGCTTCAGGCGGCCTGTTAAAGAAATATTCAGGGTGTCTGACAATATATTGATCAAGAGGTGAGGAGCTTGCCACCATAATTATGAGTGCTTCCTCATGACGCCTTCCAGCTCGTCCTGCCTGCTGCCATGTACTCGCTACACTGCCAGGATACCCTGTCATGATACAGACCTTTAGCTGACCTATATCCACTCCTAATTCTAGTGCGTTTGTGCTGACGACACCTAGAATGTCTCCTTCTCTCAATCCTTTTTCAATCACTCGCCGCTCTTTTGGTAAATAGCCTCCGCGATATCCACGAATCGATTTTGGACCGATCTCTTTTTTCACTAGCTCTTGAATATGGCTTAAAATCACTTCAACTCTTACTCTGCTTCTAGCAAAAACAATCGTTTGGATTTTTTCTTTCAAAAAAGTTTTTGCCAATTGATTGACAACAGTGGCGGCACTTTGTCTAATATTTAATGGTTTATTCACAACTGGCGGGTTGTAAAACACAAAATTCTTTTTACCGCTAGGTGCCCCGTTTCGTTCAATCAGATGCACCTTGCTCCCCGTTAGCTGCTGCGCTAGCTCTTTTGGATTCGCAATCGTTGCGGAAGTACAAATAAAAACCGGTTCACTTCCATAAAATGCACAAATTCGTTTTAACCTGCGAATCACATTGGCCACATGACTGCCAAATACACCTCGATATGTATGAAGCTCATCAATGACAATATACTTCAAATTCTCAAACAAGCTGACCCATTTCGTATGATGAGGCAAAATGGCTGAATGCAGCATATCCGGGTTTGTGATGACAATATGTCCTGCTTGTCTGACTCGCTGCCGAATGGCCGGAGAGGTGTCTCCGTCATATGTTTCACTATGAATCGGAACATCCATCTCGTGGATGATCTCGTTAAGTTCACTTTTTTGATCTTGTGCGAGCGCTTTTGTTGGGAATAAATAAAGGGAGCGGCTTGTCTGATCTTCTGCGATCGACTGAAGGACAGGCAGATTGTAGCAAAGCGTTTTACCTGAAGCTGTTGGTGTGACGGTTACCACATGATCTCCATCCATCACACGTTCAAAGGCTTCCTTTTGATGAACGTAGAGTTCGCTCACGCCTCGTTTCTCAAGCGCCTTTTTCAGCCTGTCGTTCACTCTTTCAGGAACCGGAGAGGTCTGTGCAGGCTTCGCATCAATTTCATGCCAATGTTCTACCTGTTCGTCTTTCTTTAATTCTTCTATGAGTTCGTTCATTGTTTTCTTTTTCATATCGCATCACCTCTCTTACATAGTGTACCGAATATTTGTTTGCATGACTAGGCGGCAATTTTTTGATGCGCAGCCTATGAGCAAATACTTTGAAGTGTTGTAACAGTATCTATTACACTTCTATAGTGAAATGATTTTATCAAGGAAGAAGATGATGAGAGTGAAAAACGAATTTAAGCCTTTATTTGAACCATTTACGTTTCCAGGAGGTGCGTCTATTGATGGCCGGTTAGTCGTTGCGCCAATGACACACTTCGGTTCTCACGAGGATGGCACCATTTCTAAAGAGGAAATTGATTTCATTACAGCTAGATCTAGTGATATGGGCATGGTGATCACAGCATGTGCAAACGTGACTCCAGATGGTAAGGCATTTGAAGGACAGCCTTCTATTGCAAGAGATGAAGATATACCTGGCCTGAAAAAACTTGCTTCTGCGATTCAGGCAAAGGGAACAAAAGCCATCATTCAAATTCATCACGGCGGCTCTCAGGCTCTCCCTCACTTAGTTCCAAACGGTGATGTGGTTGCGCCAAGTGATGTGTTTAAAGATGGAAAGCAGATTGCACGCGCTTTAAAAGAAGAGGAAATTGTCCATATCATTGACTCTTTTAAAGAAGCGGCAAGACGAGCGGTTCAAGCAGGGTTTGACGGCGTGGAAATCCACGGTGCAAATGGTTATCTATTACAGCAATTTTACTCTCCGCATAGCAATCAGCGGACAGATCAGTGGGGAGGAAATGAAGAAAAGCGTCTAGCCTTCCCTATCGCTATTGTGGATGCAGTCAAAGAGGCAATCGAAAAGCATGCAACAAAACCGTTTATCTTTGGATATCGATTATCCCCAGAAGAACCAGAAACACCTGGTTTAACAATGACAGAGACGTTTACCTTAGTGGATGTTCTCAAAACAAAAAACCTCGATTATTTGCATATCTCTTTAATGGAGATTGACTCTAAAGCAAGACGTGGTGCAGATACTCATAAGACACGTATGGAGCTGCTAAAAGAACGCTGCGGCGATACCCTTCCGCTCATCGGTGTGGGCAGCGTCATTACAGCCGAAGATGCACTAAGTGCTTATAATCAAGGAATTCCGCTTATCGCTGTCGCACGAGAGCTGATCGTCGACCCAGATTGGGCAAAGAAGATTAAAGAAGGCAGAGAAAGCGAGATTGAAACTGTCATTAAACGCAGCCAAAAAGATAAGTATTTGATTCCAGAAGGATTGTGGTCTGTCATGGAAGCGAGTCAAGGCTGGGTTCCGATGGAAGATTAATGTCATCAAAAAAACTACCCTCATACGATTGGGTAGTTTTTTTTGTGTCCTGATTATTTTAGTTTAACGGTAAAAAGCTTAGAAGTCTGTTTTTCCACAGGTCCCTTTGGTTCTTTATCAAGATACTCGATCAAGTCACCATTCATAATGACAATCGGAGTCACTGTACTTGCCGCTTTCTCTTCAATCAGTTCTAAATCACACGTAATGAGAGGGTCACCGATCTTCACTTTATCCCCTTCTTTTATGTGCGCTTCAAATCCTTCACCATTTAATCCCACTGTTTCAAGCCCGATATGAATCAGAAGCTCAAGCCCTGAGAGTGTTCGAATGCCAATTGCATGTTTTGTATGGAAGAGCTGGATGATTTCACCCTCTACTGGTGACACAATCGTGCCACTTTTTGGTTTTACTGCTACGCCGTCTCCCATCATCTTTTGAGAAAAAACAGGGTCTGGTACATCCGTCATATCCATTAACTCTCCATCAGCTGGAGAATAAATGATTTCTTCCTTTACATCATCTTGGTTTTTTCCGAAACCGAATAATTTTTTCAGCAATGTCAATTGCTCCCTTCAAGCTTTGCTTCTAGTTCTATTCCGCGTATGAAACGCTGCGCTCATACACCTTGCTTCATTCAACACTATTTAATCATAATTTTTTCCTCTCATCAATTGATAACCGCCTGAGCCCTTTCTGCATAGGCTGTAGATGAGAGGTGATTCAAATGAAACATGAAGGCGAAAAGAAACATGAATTGCTGGCAAATGAAGATATTCTCAATGAAGCGATTGAACAATTTTTCGCATCCTCCCCGTTTCACGAGATAATAAATAGTGCGGAGGCGCTCATGACCACATCACATTCACTTGCATCGATTACGACCGATGTGACAGAGGATGAGCAGTTTGTGTATATCGAGATCCAATTTCCCGACCATTTTGTCGAAGGGGATATCGCGCTAGAAGTCAAAGCCCAATATTTACACTTATCCGTGCAGGAAACAATCAAAACGGATACAACTTCCTCGTATTCGAGCTTTACCAAAACCATTTTAATGCCGGCAAAAATAGATGAAACGAACATGAAGAGCGTGTGGAAAGATCAAACGCTTCGTGTGACGGCACCAAAGCAAACTACCCAATAGGTCCATCTATTGGGTTTTAACTATGCTTTAAAAATGCTTGTAAATCCTTTCGCTAATGAACCTACTTGATTCATCGTACTCATCATTTGCCCAGCTGTATCAAACATTTTGTTAAAGTCGTATTGTCCATTCGTTTTTTTGAATTGTGACAGCACACTTTTAAATTGAGATGATTGCTGTTTTTGCGGTCTTGGCAAAGGATAAGGGTTCATAGGCTGCTGCATGGGCATCATGCCTGGTGGCGGCATCTGGGGTTGATTGATCGCTTCAGGCGGATGAAAAGGCGGCACATTTTCTTGGTATCCATAAGGCGGCTGATAGACAGCAGATGGTGCCTGGCTCATTCCACCTTGATGTGGCGGCATAAAATATTCTGGAGGCTGCGGAGGCTGCTGCTGCATATCTGGATACGGAAAAGGCCCTCGATTGAATGGATTGAATTCATAAGGCTGCTGGTTTGAATAAGGGATCATATATCTCGCTCCTCTCGCTCTCAACACATAGTGATGTCACTCATATATTATGATCAAGAACAGAAGATGTGCCTAAAGCAGCCATAAGAAAAACGCAGCATATGTCTTCAGCTGCGCTTGTTGATTTCTTCTATTAAAAGGTTCAGTGTGTAAATCACTGACTCAACTAAATTTTTCACACGGGGTGCATGCTGTTTGCCAAAATAAGATTGCAGGACAACCTCTTTTCCATTTTCTTTGACGGCTTCAAGCTGTTCTTGGTGTAAATATCTAGGTTTGACCAGATGAATAAACGAGATCGCAGCAGTGAGCCACTCTTCCATTTTCTGATCAAATGTCTCAACGGCCGGCTGAATGTCCGTGTGAAAATCATATACGGGGTATTCCTCTTCAGCCTTTCCCTTTTGGTACTGCTCATACGCCTCTTCGATCCATATTCTCAGCTCTTGTGTATGTTCAAGTAATGTTTGATTATCCAAAATGTTCACCTCTATGAACCATCCTATCAAACGTTTACTTATTGCTCAAATAGAAAAGCTATCCGGCGTGATATGCCGGTCTTACCGCCAGTTTATACTCAGCCGCGTGAATCTTCACTTCACAGTCCTTTACTTCTGATTCAAGCCGGTCTATCATTTGTTCTTGCTCCTCTATGGCTGCACGTTTTGTTTGGTTCACAGCAAGAGACAGTTCTTCTTCCACCGCATCAATTTTCCGCTCGATTTCCTCTAATAACTGCATAATGGATTCTTTTGATACAAATTCGCTCATCATCAGATTCCTCCTTTATCGTCTCTCGTTACATTCTCTTTTCTTTCACACCCTCCTTCACACATGACAAAACTAGAAGCAAATCGCCAATCTAAGTGTAGATGAGCGCTATTTCTTCCTTTTCGACATATGCTTGTCCTTCTTTGTATGATTGCGTCCGATTGTGTAAATTCTAAGGACAAAGGAGGTAGATTTCATGAAAAAGCAGCCAGCACCAAAAGAGCAAAAGCCAAAAGGGAAAGAAAACAGTACAGATCAGCTTGATAAAAAGCTCGGCGGTCCTAATCGACCATCCACGTAAAAAAGCAGGTACCCCCTGCTTTTTATTTATGCAAAAAATAGTGCTCTAATGAGAAAAGAAAACGAAGCTGTCTTTTTTTATGAAAATACCAGTCGGTCAGCTCAATTTGTTTTGGTAACGTCTCTGCATCAAATAAGGATGGGCTCAATTTCTTTTGAAACCAATCGTCCCTTTGATCGTCTAATGAATGTGTCATCACCGGATAAACTGTTCGAAGAAAAGGTGTTGACCTCCTAGCGATCCCTAAAAACGGCTCAAAATCAAACCGTGATCCGGTATGCGGAACAGTATGCAAAAAATGATAAAAATCCGAAAATAAATCGGCTCGAAATAATAGTTTCGCTAGTTTTTTTCCTAATGTAATACGCTCCTTTACGCGGGAAAACTTCCGTATGGTTAACCCGTACAAATGCCCGTCCACCGTTGGAAAAACAACGGTTTGAAAATGTCCCCACTCGCTGAACAGATATTGAATCGAGTGAAAAACATTCTTTTTCAGAAGAGGATTTTGTATAATAGGAGATTGTATAGTATATTGTTCATTTATGATGAGTGCATAAAGCAGGCGCTCTGTGTCACGCTTTAGCCAAAAACGTTCCCACTCAGTGCTCATAAAACGAGAAACAGAAAAATATGGAAGCAGATGGAACAAGGGTTTGCTGCACCGCTTAGACCATTCATACAAAAGAAGCTGAGGGTAAGCATCCGAAAAGATCAGCCAATTCGCTCTTTCATATGCTGTGAAAAAAAGGTGCCCCTGCTGATCTGTTAAACCTGGATGAAAGAGCTCGCCCTTTAGATCCGTCATAGACCATCCAGCATTTCTCGAGACAAAGGAAGCAAGCAGCGACCATTTCATCTCTGGATGGCGGTCATAAAAGCGTTTGTAAGCATTTGTCCTCGTCAGGTTGTCTTTATTTTTCGCTTTCGTTTCACGCAATATATACTGAGTGATGATGTGCTCTTCTTGTGACAACATAGTAATCTCTCCAATACAAAATGCATTAAAAGGAGGCTGAAACTTGATGATTCGGTATCCAAACGGAAAATCGTATCAGCCCATTCAACAAATTGGGACAAAAAAAAGAATCAGCGGCGAATCCTCTTATAGTAACCGCGGGATGACGCTTGAGGCTGACTTAAATGAAACCAACCAGTACTATTTGGTCAACGGGATCGCAGTCATTCATAAAAAGCCTACCCCCGTTCAAATTGTGAATGTGGATTATCCAAAAAGAAGCGCTGCTGTTATCAAAGAAGCCTATTTTAAACAATCATCCACAACAGACTATAATGGAGTGTACAAAGGGCGCTATATCGATTTTGAAGCAAAGGAAACCAAAAGCACCACCTCGTTTCCACTCAAAAATTTTCACGATCATCAAATTGAGCATATGAAACAGGTAGAAAAGCAAGGCGGTATTTGTTTCGTTATTATATCCGCATTTGGCTCCGTTTATTATTTGTCCGCTTCAGATCTCTTTTTCTTCTGGGAGCGGCAGCAGCAAAACGGCCGGAAATCCATTAGCAAAGACGAATTAATGGAAGCTGGCCACTTAATGACACTTGGATATTCGCCAAGAATTGATTATATTAAAGTAGTGGAGACACTTCATTTTTCGGATGAAAGTGAGTAGCAATGACGTTCGAAAAAGGTTTAACACGAAAGGTTGAGATGTGATGTCTGATCAATTTACAAGTCGTGAACAGCGACGTAAAGCAAGTCAAGAAAACAATAAGAAGCAAAAGAACAAAAAAGGCAAAAAGAAAGCAGGTCTATTTAAAAAAATATTTTTATCTTTACTCGTGATCGGTCTTCTTTGTGTAGTTGCCGGAATCACAACTTTTGCCGTTTTTGCATCAAGCGCTCCTTCTATTGATGATAGTAAGCTCAAAACACCGTATTCTTCAAAGCTTTATGACAAAGACAAGAAAGTGTTTGCAGAAGTTGGTGCGGAAAAAAGAACGTATGTCTCGATTAAAGATATACCCGATGTGGTAAAAGAAGCATTTATTGCAACTGAAGATGCACGTTTTTATAAACACCACGGGATTGATCCAATCCGTATCGGCGGTGCCCTTGTCGCAAACGTCGAGGACGGCTTTGGAGCTGAAGGTGGAAGTACGATTACACAGCAAGTTGTGAAAAACTCTCTACTTAACAATCAAAAAACGTTAAAACGTAAAGTACAGGAAGTATGGCTCTCGATTCAGCTTGAGCAAAAATACTCTAAAGATGAAATTTTAGAAATGTATTTAAACCGCATTTTCTTCTCACCTTATGCTTACGGTGTTGGGAAAGCGGCTGAACAATTTTTCGGCGTTACAGATTTAAATAAACTAACCGTTGCACAGGCTGCCACACTTGCAGGTATGCCGCAAAGTCCTTCTGCCTATAACCCAGTGAAACATCCTGAAGCAGCGGAAAAACGCCGTAATATCGTTTTAAGCCTCATGAAAAAACAAGGCTACATTTCAGAAAAAGACTATGACGTTGCAAAAGCAACCCCTGTCAGCAAGACAGTTGTTTCAGCTGATAAATATAAGAGCCAGAACTCAAGTAAGTACTCTGCTTATATTGAAGAAGTCATGGAAGAAGTACAGAAAAAAGCCAAAGTGGATGTATCAACAGATGGATTAAAAATCTATACTTCACTCGATCGTAAAGCACAGGATCACCTAGATGATATTATCAATGGGGATTCAGTTGGTTTTACGAAAGGTATGCAGGCGGGTGTCACCCTGCTTGATACGAAAAATGGCGAAATCCGAGCTATTGGCGGTGGACGTGATGTACCAGCCGGCGGCTTTAACTATGCGACAGATGCAAAACGTCAGCCAGGTTCAACAATCAAACCAATTTTAGATTACGGTCCTGTCATTGAAAACAAAAAATGGTCTACGTATCAGCAAATTGATGATGCGCCATATACGTACTCAGATGGTACACCGATTAATAACTTTGACAGAAGACATTTAGGGAAAATGTCCATGAGAAGTGCTTTGGCACAATCACGTAACATCCCTGCACTCAAAGCATTCCAAGAAGCTGGTTCAACTAATGCAGCTCAATTTGCCAATAATTTAGGCATGGACTTACCTTCTGATATTCCAGAGTCTTATTCAATTGGTGGATTTGGAGATGGTGTGTCTTCATTAAAAATGGCAGGTGCATTTAGTGCATTCGGTAATAACGGATACTATAACGAACCGCATGCTGTCACGTCTGTTGAATTTAATGACGGTACAAAGCTTGACCTTACGCCAGATTCCAAAGCGGCTATGAGTGATTACACAGCATTTATGGTCACAGATATGCTAAAAACTGCTGTCCAATCTGGAACTGGGACACTTGCACAAGTACCAAACGTTCAAGTAGCTGGTAAAACAGGTACAACGAACTTTGAACAAGATGATATTAATAAACACAATATTCCTTCTGGCGGTGCGAAAGATTCGTGGTTTGTTGGTTATACGCCGCAATATACAGCAGCCGTTTGGACTGGAATTGGTAACTCAAAAGATGCGGACGGCAAAATATGGCTCACAAATTATGAACAGCGTGTTGCCAAACTCGTCTTCCAGCGATTAATTTCTCAAATTGATGATGGAAGCGGCTCATTTGAAAAACCAGACAGTGTCGTTGAAGCTACGGTTGAAAAAGGATCAGATCCAGCAAGATTAGCCGGACCAAATACACCAAGTGAGAAGAAGACAACAGAATACTTTGTAAAAGGAACGGTTCCGACAAAAGTGTCTGACACATATGAGAAAAAAGAAGCCGATAAGCCTTCTGACTTAAAAGCGGTGTATGATGAAGAGAAAAAATCCATCACACTGTCTTGGGGCTATGATAACGACGCAGATGCTACATTTAATGTAAAACAAGCGGTTGATAACGGCGGCTATAAAGAGATTCAAAACAGTTCTGCTAAAGAAGCGGTCATCTCTGATGTGAAGCCTGGCTCTACTTATAAATTCCAAGTGACAGCCACTGTAGAGGATGTCACAAGTAAAGCAGCTTCTACCTTCCTCACCATCAAGGATGATGAAGATGAGGAAGAAAAAGCAGATGATGAGAATAAAGAAGAAGAACCGCAGCAGCCTGACGACGAGCAGACAGACCAGACTGACGATAACAAAAATCAACCCCCAGGCACTGACGAGCAAAAGCCAGATGATAAAAAAGATCAAGATAAGGATAAGGATCAGGATCAAGGCGGAAATACGGAAAATGGAAATAATGGTTCTTCCGATGATGGCTCAGACAGTACAAATGGGAACTCACAAACTGACAATAAAGATAAAAAGAAAGATGATGCGAAAACAAACTCTCAAAGCTCAAATTCGCAATCAAATTCTCCTAGTCGAAAAGAAAATGAATAATGAAAAAGCACTTGCCCATATGGCAAGTGCTTTTTTTAACGGTTTTGTCTGATCTTTTTAAGTGCTTCATGTTTTCCATACTGCTTTTTTAGTTCCGTGTATAGCTCGTCCAGTTGAATAAAGCAATGATATTGAGTTGGTTTTAGCAAAATGAACTCTAAACGTTCTGTCCAATTAATTGGAGCTACAGGAAATGTCTCTTGCTTGATATGTTCCCATTCAAGCGTTTGAAGTCTCTCCCCTTTGATCCAGTAAAACATCGCAATCATACTGACAATACCTTGCAGCATATCGTCTTCTTCACACCGGGACTTTCTTGTTTGAAAACGAGGAAGCATTTTTTCTTTTAATTCATTCCACAGTTCAAACATCACAGGAACAAACTCTTCTGTTTTCTGCCATGGAAGCTCATCTGTTAAAAGATCTGATGATAGATCATATGCGAGTGGATTATCTCTAAGTATGTCTACTCGATCGCCTTTCATCTCTACCTTTTTCCCTTTTAGCTTTTCGACATATGAGGTAAAAACAGCTGCCCCGCTCATGCCAGCTTCACCAATCCTTTTTTCAGCCTCTTCTGCCCTTCTCTACACATATCAAGAAGCGGACAAGACTCGCACTGCGGCCGCTGCGCCTTGCAGTGATATCTGCCAAAAAAGATTAGGCGGTGATGCGTCACAGACCAATCTTCTTCTGGCACCTTTTTCATTAAGGTTTGCTCTACTTCAAGAACAGAATCCTTCCACCGGCAAATCCCAAGACGCTTGCTGACTCGTTCTACGTGTGTATCGACAGCAATGGCTGGCACTCCAAAAGCGACAGATACGACGACATTTGCTGTTTTCCGGCCCACCCCAGGAAGCTTCACAAGGTCGTCCCGATCCTTTGGCACTTCACCGCCATATTCTTCAATCAGCATTTTGCTCAACTTTTGAATGTTTTTGGCTTTATTTCGATAAAGGCCAATCGAACGAATATCTTGCTGCAATTCTTCAAGCGGTACACTTAAATAGTCTTCTGGTGTTTGATATTTTTGAAATAACGTTTTGGTGACTTTGTTGACAAGCACGTCTGTACACTGCGCAGAGAGTGCCACAGCGATCACAAGTTCAAATGGATTGGAATGAACAAGCTCACACTCAGCCTCTGGAAACATATCTCCTATAATATCTAAACATTCATTGATTTGTTTTTTTGATAACATGACTTCTCCTTTATTGGTTATTGTTCCAGCCAATTATAAAAAGGAACTTGTCGTTTATATGTTGACGTCTCTTCTTTTGAAGGTGGCGCTTTTTGCTGAGAACGGAAATGCTGGCTATGCTCTTTTGCTTCTTCCGCTGTTTTCAGCCCTTTCTTTTTCCACTCAAACAGAATTCGGTCGATATAACGGAAATTTAATTTTCCTGATAAAACCGCTTCTCTTAACGCTAGGCGAATCATTTCAGCATCATGATGGTCTTGATCCATCCAGATCGAGAGTGTTTCTCCTTCAAGAGGAGACAGCGGTCTGCCAAATTCATCTTCAAATAGAGCATATAAAGACTTTTCAGCCTGCACATGAAGTTTTTGACCTTCCTTCGCTTGTTTTGCTTCTAAAAAGTCATACAGTACGCCCCATAAAGGCTCAATTGAGTATCGGTCATGCTGAATACCAGACCCGTCCTCAAACGGCTGAATCGAAATAAATCCCTTTTGAATTAAATGCTGAACCATATACGCACACTCTTCAGCTGAAATGGTCATGCCATGGGACAGCTCTTCAAATGTTTGAAAGAAAACACCTTGTTCTTCATTCATTTTAATCTTAAGCATCACCATCATTTGTGATTCATTCAGTCCTAACTGCTCATAATGAGCAATCAGCAAATTAGGCAAACTGGTCGAACCCATTTGCTGCATATTTATAAATTGCTGCCTATTCATCGGATACACCTCTTCACTTTAAGTATATCACGTTTTATTTCACGTGCCCCTCCAAAAAACGTTTGAAAAAGCCTCCATATGTTGGAGGCTTTCATGTCTTAAGGATATAAACGGTTTAATAATCTTGGGAAAGGAATGGTTTCACGCACATGCGGCGCTCCACTAATCCAAGCAACTGTACGCTCAAGTCCAAGACCAAATCCTGAATGCGGTACAGAACCATATTGTCTTAATTCTGTGTACCATTTGTAAGTTTCTTGATCTAGCCCATGTTCTTTCAATCTTGCTTCAAGCAGCTCTAGATCATGCACACGCTCAGAACCGCCAATGATCTCTCCGTAGCCTTCTGGTGCAATCAAGTCTGCACAAAGGACGACATCATCACGATCCGGTGCAGGCTGCATGTAAAATGGTTTTAATGATGTTGGGTAATGAGTGATAAACACTGGTTTATCGTAGCTTTCAGCGATCGCTGTTTCGTGAGGCGCACCGAAGTCATCTCCCCATTCAATATCGTCAAAGCCTTTTTCCTGCAAGAATTTAATCGCTTCATCGTAAGTGATGCGCGGGAATGGTGCTTTGATGTTTTCTAATTTTGCTGTATCACGGCCAAGTGTATGCAGTTCAACTTTACAGTTTTCAAGTACACTTTGAACAACATGAGTCACATAATGTTCTTGATACTCAAGGTTTTCATTAAATTCGACAAAAGCCATCTCAGGCTCGATCATCCAAAACTCAATTAAATGACGTTTTGTTTTAGATTTTTCAGCTCTAAATGTTGGGCCAAATGAGAATACTTTTCCGAGTGCCATTGCCGCAGCTTCCATGTAAAGCTGTCCACTTTGAGAAAGGTACGCATCTTCATCAAAATATTTCGTCGCAAACAGCTCCGTTGTGCCCTCAGGTGCACTTCCAGTTAAAATTGGCGGATCTACTTTTACGAAACCTTCTTGATGGAAGAATTCATATGTAGCACGAATAATTTCGTTACGAATTTTCATAATGGCATGCTGCTTTTTAGAACGAAGCCATAAATGACGGTGATCCATTAAGAATTCTGTTCCATGCTCTTTTGGTGTAATTGGATAGTCAGTTGCTTCGTGAATCACTTCAATGGATTTCACTTGCAATTCAAAACCAAGAGGTGAACGCTCGTCTTTTGTCACTTGTCCTGTCACATAGACAGATGTTTCTTGAGTGACTGATTTCGCAAGCTTAAAGACTTCCTCTTCCACTTCTGCTTTTACTACGACTCCTTGAATAAAGCCTGTCCCGTCACGCAGCTGCAAGAATGCAATTTTACCGCTTGAACGTTTATTGGCAATCCATGCGCCGATGGTTACATCTTCATCGACATGTTTGAACACTTGATTAATCGTTGTTTTCAACATAATTCCCTCCAAAGCCAGAAAGAAACTCACCTTTTCAACAGTGTGAATCTTTTTTCATACATTTTATTATAACCGTTCTAATTCAGCATGGTCAACGCAAGAAAGGAGAAACTATGGCGTTACATTTTTTTCCACGTGTCCTGTCGAGAAGTCGACATAGCTGAAGCTGTATTGATTGTTCTCATTTAAGTACGTCACTTCCCAAAGGAGTACGTCACCTTCTCTTGCTAATTGAACGTCCTTTAGCTTAGATACAGTGTTCTCCTTTTGAACGGCTTGTACTGCTTGATTTGAGGTAATGCCTTCTTTTGCTTTTTTTGCGATCACTTTTTCTTTATTGCTGGCAGGTACCCAAACATAGGTTGTTTCATTTTGTTTGTTTTTTCCTTCAACAATAAATTGTTTTTCTTTCCCGACAAAGGTTTCCACTTGCTCAACTTGTACGATGTTTGCTTGTTTTTTTGCTCGTTCAATCGCCGCCTCATGACCTTGTTCTTTTTGTCCCATGGCAATTTGATAAATCCACGTAAAACTGATGATGCCAATGAGCAAAACGAGAGCCACAACGGATGAAATGATCCAGACTATTTTTTTCATGTCAAGCTTCCCCTATGTGCGATATATCGTAAATATCGCTTGATTTTGATCTTCTTGATCTAATGCTAATCCAAACATGAGATCTTCTCTTTTAAGCGTTCTGTTCAATAAGTCAACAATTTTATACAGGTCCTCTGAATGCTTAATTTGAACAGTTGAAAGTACCTCTATTTTACTTTCCACTTCTAATTCCTCCTCGGTACGTAAATATTGTTAGTCATACTTTTCGGCGCGGGAACCGATACTATTTTTACAACGGAACACAAAAAGCCGTTACGATAAATTAACTCCAAACCCACACCAGCTAAAGGCCGCTTATGACAGCGGCTTTTCGTTGTTGAGCTTCTCTATATACGCCTCAAGTGATTCTTTTGACATCTCGTGGACTGGCGCATGAGGGAGTGATTCTAAAAATAGCTTTCCATATGAAGCGGTTTTCACTCGGCGGTCTAAAATGAGCAATGTACCTATGTCTTTTTCAGAGCGCAGCAAGCGTCCTGCACCTTGTTTAAAGGTTAGCACAGCTTCTGGGAGAGCAACGGCTTTAAACGGATTCTTCCCCTGTTTTTTAGCGGCATCACATTTTGCTTCAATGAGCGGTGAATCAGGCGGCCTGAACGGGAGACGTGCCATAATGACTGTTGTCAGCTCTGATCCAGGAAAATCGACACCTTCCCAAAAACTACCCGTACCAAGTAAAATCGCATGTTTTGCTAATTTGAACATTTTCGTTAATTTAACAGGGCTCCCGCCCGTCAGACCTTGAGCAAAAAGGGCGGCTTGCATCCCTTCTGTTTTCAGCTCTTCATACACTGCTTTTAACATCTCATGTGAATTAAACAACACCAATATCTTCGCTTGATGCTGCTTTTCCATCACCTTAATGTACCGTGCTGCTTGCTCTACATAGTCGTGCTCATCACGGTTCGTAATCGGCGGCATATCAGCTGGTACAATCACCTTGAGCTGTTTTTCAAGTTCAAACGGTGACTCAATCTGTACAAGATGCGGATAAAAATCCTGCAGACCAAATCGTTCTAAGCAATAATCAAAGCGCCCATTGATTGTGAGTGTTCCTGATGTGAGAACAACACTTTTTTTGTTCATAAAAAAACGATCAGCTAAAAGCTCTCCTGTATCTAGCGGCTGTGCATGCATAAAGACAGCATTTTTGGCACCCTTTGCATCAATCTCAATCCAAACCGTTTCATCGTTTTTCGGTTCAAAAATAAACCGGTACAGCGTACTGCAAAATGTATGCATAAACGACATCACTTGATCGTATTCCTCTGCTTCAAACGCAAAGTGTTCTGTCAGCTGATCACTTTTTTGAAGAAGCTCGCTTTTTTGCTGCTCATACAGCTTTTCACAAGCAATTAACAAGGAACAAAGCTTACTTGCCGTCTCTTTAATCCGTTTCCACTGCGCATGCTTCGAATGATGACGTACTCTATGAATGAGACGATTGATGTCTGCTTTTGGTTTTGTCCTTTTGACAAAAGAATGAACGGTACTAAAGAAGGCGTCACTTTCCATTTGAAGCTGATGAAGATACTCATCCATTTCGATAAAGGTGTCCGTCTGTAAACCTGCACCGTGAAATCTCTTTTTCAGCTTGTTTAAAAGACCGCCCTGTAAGGAGCCAAGCTGCGTTAATTTCGCATGAAGCTGGATATACGACGCACTATCTCCTAGTGTTTCATTGGCTGTTTTCTCAAATTGATGAGCCTCGTCAATCACATATACGTCTGCATGCTGAAAGATAGACGATGCTTCTGTTTGTGATAAGAGCAGGCGATGATTTGTTAAAATTAAATTGGCTGTTTTGGCCCTTTTTTTGGCACGTTCATAAAAGCAGTATTCTTTAAAGCGGCGCTTTTTTGATGTAAACGGCATGTGCACACACGAAATACGGTCTTTTATATTGGCAGCTCCTGACGGTAAATTCAGTTCAGATAAATCACCCGTTTCTGTGACAAGAAGCCACATTAATATTTGCGCCTTCGTTAAGACCACATCATAGTTATCATCTTCCTCATGCAGCACATGCTCAAACTTATCTAAGCAAATATAATGCGCCCGTCCTTTGAATACACAGGCAGCTGGCTCAAACGGGAGCAATTGATTTAAAATCGGCACATCGCGCTGAAGCATTTGCTGCTGCAAAAGAATGGAATATGTACTAATAATGACAGGTTTTCCTGATTTCTTTGCCTCTAGTGCAGCTGGTATGAGGTATGCCAGCGTTTTTCCAATACCTGGTGCCGCTTCAATTAAAGCATAGGCCCTTTCATGAAACACATCTCTCACTTTATTCATCATCGTGAGCTGGCCTTCTCTTACTTCATAGCCTTCCACTGTTTGGGGAAGCTTCTTTTTGATCTCCTCAAACAGCTGTTCATCGTCTTCCCCTACTGAATCTGTCGTATCCGTTTCAGGGTTGGTGACATCTTTTACAGCAAAAGAGCCCACTTCTACCAAAGAATCTTCACGGCTAGCACGACTCGTTTCAAGCTGCTTTATTAAAAGTCCTATATCGCTTAAGAGATAAGAGGATAATCTGCGCAGCTGCTTTAGCACATTTGGCGGTGTATGTGTTAATTGATGTAATAAGGTTAAAAATAACATGGCAGTAACTTCCGCATCACTATCCGCCCGGTGCGGGTGGTCATGTGGAAGCATGAGCTCTTCACTTAATTCAGTGAGCTTATAACCTTCAAGCTCTGGATAAAGAATTCTAGAAATCTCAACTGTATCAATCGCTAGCACATCCAGCTCATTTTTCCCGCATGCTTTTAGTTCATCATTTAAAAAATTCAAGTCAAAATGAACATTGTGCGCAACAAAATAAGCGCCTTGAATAAGATCATACACCTCTTGGGCAATGTCCTCAAAAAACACTGCATCGTTAACCATGTGCTGCTGAATACCTGTCAGCTGTTCAATAAATCCAGGGATCGCTTTTCCCGGGTTCACATATTTTGAATACCGTTCGACAATTTGTCCATTTTCAATGACCACCGCAGCAATTTGAATGATTTTATCACCCTTTTTGGGTGAATTTCCGGTGGTTTCAATATCAACGACAACAAACCTTTGATCGGCCATAAAATGGACACCTCAATTCCTCGTTTCACTCGAAGTGAAACACGCTCTGGGCAAAATAGCTGAAACAGAACAGCTTCTTTTCTTAAAACTGTTCTGTTTCCTTGCAGCATGCGTTATAAAATCGTTTTCGCAGGCTCTTGCCCAATCATTTGTTCAATTTGATTTTGTTTATTTAATACGACCACTTTTGGTGTATGTGTCTTTGCTTCTTCTTCTGAGAGCATCCCATAAGCGATAATAATCACTTCATCCCCCGGCTGAACTAATCTTGCTGCCGCGCCATTTAGACAAATGACACCGCTCTTTCTTTCACCAGGAATAATATATGTTTCAAGTCTCGCGCCATTGTGATTATTGACAATCTGTACTTTCTCATTTGCCATCATGCCTGCCGCATCAAGTAAATCTTCGTCAATGGTGATACTTCCTACATAATGTAAGTTTGCTTCTGTTACCGTCGCTTTATGAAGTTTAGAGGTCATAAAGGTTCTATACATGTTTTTCACCGCTTTCAGGAACATGGAATATCACATTATCAATCAGCCTTGCCCGTGAGAATTTCACCGCAATCGCAATGATGACCTGACCTGCCAACTGCTGAAGCGGCTCAAGCTCTGGATAGGAGTAGATCTCAATATAATCGATTTCCCCGCTCGTTTGAAGAATTTCCTCTTCTACCAACTGATAAATACGACTGACGTCACGTTCACCTTTTTCAACCGCTGACTGTCCTTTTTTCAATGCGCGGTACAAAGCAGGTGCTTCTTGTCTTTCTTTTTCAGATAAGTACACATTTCTTGAACTTTTCGCTAAACCGTTTTCTTCTCTAACTGTCGGCACAGATACAAGGTGAAGATCAAAGAAGAAATCCTTGATCATCGCATCGATCACAGCGACTTGCTGTGCATCCTTTAGACCAAAGTATACATTTGTTGGTGCTACAAGATGAAATAGCTTTGTAAGCACAGTGACAACGCCATCGAAATGTCCTGGACGTTTTTTCCCGCATAAGACATCAGTCCGCTTTTGAACCGTCATCGTGATAGATGGATCATTTGGATACATTTCTTTCACATCAGGTGTAAATAATATATCCACACCTGCTTCTTCTGCAAGGCGCTGATCTCTTTCCATATCCCTTGGATAGGATTCAAAGTCTTCGTTCGGTCCAAATTGCAAAGGATTGACAAAGATGCTCATTACCACAATGTCATTTTGATCCCTTGCTTCTTTCGCGAGCGTCAGATGTCCTTCATGAAGAAAGCCCATCGTTGGGACAAAGCCGATGGAATGCTGTTTTTCTTGATGATGTTTGATCCATTCTTTCAGCTCGTGAATATGGGTGACAACGTTCATTTTTTCATACCCCCATATAAACCATTAAGGACTTCTTCTTTGATATGAAATGTATGCTTGTCTTCTGGAAATGTGTGTGCTTTTACTTCTTTCGTATATTGAATAAGCGCTTCTTCTAGTACAGTATCAATTTGCGCGTATTGTTTCACAAACTTAGGTGTTCTAGACACCCCGTATCCTACCACATCATGGTAAACGAGAACTTGTCCGTCTGCCTCAGCTCCTGCACCAATCCCGATGACAGGAATTTTCAGCATGTCGGTAATTCGTTTTGTCAGTTCACCAGGTACGCATTCAAGCACAAGTGCAATCGCACCAGCTTCCTCACATTTTAAGCTGTCTTCAATCAATTTCTGCGCACTTTCGTGGTCTTTTCCTTGCACTTTATATCCGCCAAGTACTCCAACTGACTGAGGTGTGAGGCCTAAATGACTGACGACAGGAATCCCGCCTCTTGTGAGAGCTTGAATGGATTCAAATACGCCATCTCCGCCTTCTAGCTTTAAGGCATCCGCACCGCTTTCTTGCATGATGCGTGCTGCGTTTTTCAATGTTTCTGCTAATGAATAATGGTAAGACATAAATGGCATATCCGTCACAATAAATGTGTCTTTTGCGCCTCTTTTCACTGCTTTTGTGTGATGAATCATGTCATCGATTGTGACTTGTACTGTCGAATCGAGTCCAAGTACAACCATCCCAAGTGAATCACCAACTAAGATCATGTCGACTTCCGCTTTTTCTGCTTGCTTTGCAGATGGATAGTCGTATGCTGTCAGCATCACAATCGGTTCGTTTTGTTCTTTCATTTTGAAAAAATCTAGCTTTGTCTTCATTTGTTCCTCCTCATTCTGGAGAGGAGATGGCTTGCCTCACATCACATGTTTTGATCTCTCATGCGCGGCGAATCATCCCTCTGTCCAAGTCCCTTAGGATCAAGGCAGAAATTTATCAAATTTTTGTTTCTACAGGTACAGCTCTTTTTCAGATACTGCCCACACGAAGTATATCAAAAATGTGCCGGGTGTTCCACTTAAGTTGACTTTATCTCGATGTCTGCGGAGTAGATTTTTTGAATACCTTCCTCCGTTTCAAGCAATAAAACACCTTCTTCATTGATTCCGAGCGCTTTTCCAGTGTATTGCCCATTGACGGTGCGGGCAACAATATGCTGACCGATCGTCATCGCAAACGATTCCCATAATTGTTTAATCGGTGTAAATCCATGCTTCATATAATCGTCATACCTTTTTTCAAAGGTGGACATGATCTGTTGTATGAGGGCAGCACGGTCCACTTTTTCATTCAGTTCCATTCGCAGGCTTGTGGCGACATCCTTTAGTTCATCCGGAAAGTCATCAGCCGTTTGGTTCACATTAATGCCCGGGCCAATAATCACCGCATGAACCTGGTCCGCCTCTGCTTTTAATTCAGTCAGAATGCCAACGACCTTTTTCCCGTTTAACAAAATATCGTTTGGCCATTTAATGGATGGACTGAGTCCTGTTTGCTCTGCAATGGCTTCTGCGATGGCTACAGATGCTAAAAGCGTCATCTGCGGCGCTTTGTGCAGCGGAATTTCAGGCCGTAGAACGAGACTCATCCAGATGCCTGTCCCATTTGGTGAATGCCACGTTCTTTGAAGGCGGCCTTTCCCATTTGTCTGATGATCACTGACAACGAGCGTACCGTGGGGCGCACCTTCATTTACAAGATCATGGGCAATCAGCTGTGTGGAGGCGACTTCTTTCTGAAAATAAATGTGCCTGCCAAAGCTCTCTGTTTCTAGACCAAACAGAATTTCATCCTCACTAATTTTGTCCGGTTTACGAAGCAGGCGGTACCCCTTTCTTCTGACGGCTTCTACCTCATAGCCCTCTTTTCTGAGGCCCTCTATATGCTTCCAGACAGCCGTTCGAGAACAGCCAAGCTCATCACATATTTGCTGACTTGAGACAAAGTCCTCACTTGATGCTGTAAATAGTTCGATTAATCGTTTTCTAATTGCTGATCGCATGCTGTAAGCCACTCCTCTATGGCTTCTTTTCGGTTTTCCAAATGATTTTGCAGAACGGCTTTTTTCACCAAATCGAGCTCTTCTGCGATCCATTTTCCTGATATCTTTTGCCGAAAGGCCATTAAATCTTTTCCTGAAACAGCGAGGTCTTGAAGCGTTTTAATCGGCAGGGCATCATAAGAACGCTTCGCTGCCTCAAGCTCGTCAAAGAAAATGCGACGCTCGTGTTTTAGCTGTGAGATCTTCAAACTAGATAAGAGCACGTGTTCACCAGCCTCAAACATCTTCTCCGCATCCCAGTCACAATCGACGTATTGGCTAATCGCCACCGCGTCTTTCAAAAGCTTTGTTGACAGCTTCCATTCTTTTAAGAAGAGCACAGCCTCCGCTTCATCTAAGCCAAGCAAATGGATAACAGCCCCCCATACTTCTTCTAGTCCATCCAGTAAATAATACGGAAATGATTGAAAGGATTCTTGCAGACCATCCTTTTTGAGACCCGGCAATTCTTCATACAATTTGGTAGAAATGAGCACCTTAATCGCCCGCTCACAATAACGGCCTTTTAAAAGCTTCTCCATTTCAATCTTTTTGCGTTCAACTGATATGTTGGCAAGCAGGTGCTTATCTTTTTTCATCGCTTCAGCCGTTTCTGCAGCGAGCTCAAAGCCAAGCTGGCTTAAAAAACGGACCGCTCTCATCATACGAAGCGCGTCTTCCTGAAAGCGGCACGCAGGATCTCCTACGGTTTGAATTCGTTTCCGCTCAATATCCTGTTTGCCCCCTACATGGTCAATGATCTCCCCATTTATATCCATGGCCATCGCATTGATCGTTAAATCTCTTCTTAAAAGATCTTCCTTCAATGATGTGATAAACGCCACTTCTTTCGGTCTGCGAAAATCTCCATATTCTGATTCAGTTCGAAACGTCGTCACCTCATAGCTGACCCCATCATGTAACACGATGACAGTGCCATGCTCTTTGCCAACATCAACTGTTTTTTCAAATAAGGATTCGACCGTATCAGGCGTTGCATCTGTTGCTATATCGATATCGCCGATTTCCCTGCCTAAAAGGACATCTCTCACTGCTCCGCCGACAAAGTAAGCCTGATGCCCATGTTCGTGCAGTGTATGTAAAATAGGGATCGCATGTGTGAATGGTTCATTCATGTTCATCATCACCTTCGATCAATTCTAGGTAAAGCTTTTCATATTCACTCACAATTTTTTCAGAAGAGAAATGGCCCTGAACACTAGACTGAGCCGACGCAGACACTTGTTCATGAAGCGCTTTGTCTTTGAGTATAGAGACTGCGTGTTTAGCTGCCGCGTCTATATCGCCGAGCGGGACAAGGAAACCTGTTTCTCCATGTGTAATGACCTCTGGAATCCCGCCAACATCAGTCCCAATACATGGGACACCGCATGCCATCGCCTCAAGAAGCACAAGTCCGAAGCTCTCTTTCTCAGAAAGAAGCAGCTTCAAATCACTGATGGAATACAGCTCTTCTACTTTCTCTTGCTTTCCTAAAAATAACACGCGGTCTGTCAGCCCCAGTTTTTTCACGAGTTCGCATACGACCGATTTTTCAGGACCATCACCGATGAGCAGCAGCTTTGCCTGCACCTGTTCTGAGATCTTTTTAAACACATGAACGACATCATGCACCCGTTTGACCTTTCGAAAATTTGATACATGGATGACGACCTTATCGTCCGGTAAAAGACCATAATGTGTCTTTAGCACTTCGTGATCTTCGCGCAAATACACCCGTTCATCGACAAAATTATGGATCGTCTCGATCTTTTTATTTGGTTTGATGAGGTCGTACGTCTGCGCAGCTAATGAATGCGACACCGCCGTTACCCGGTCTGATGATTCGATCGCAAATCGAATGACTTCCTTTAGTGATGGATCATAGCCTAATACCGTAATATCCGTCCCGTGAAGCGTCGTGACGACTTTCACAGAGTGTCCCGTCATCTGCTTCGCTAAGAACGCACAGACGGCGTGCGGAACCGCATAATGCGCGTGAATAATATCAAGCTTCTCTCGTTTTGCGACTTCTGCCAATTTACTTGCTAATGCAAGGTCATAAGGCGGATATTGAAAAACAGCATATTGATTGACATCCACCTCATGAAAATAAATATTCGGATACACTTTATTGAGCCTAAACGGAATACTTGAGGTAATGAAATGAACATCGTGCCCTTTTTCAGCTAAACGTTTTCCAAGTTCCGTAGCAATAATGCCCGAGCCGCCGACACTTGGATAACAAGTGATTCCGACCTTCAGTTTTTTCATAATTACCCCCCAAGTAAGTCGTCATCTATCAAAAGTGGTTTCTTTGTGATAAACCCTTCTGCATAAGCTTTATTGACTTCCCTTCCATACATAGACTCTCTCATTTTGACAAAATCAATATAACCGTTCACAAGAGGTGTCTCAACTGAATTCGCCGATTTAACAAATTGACTTTTATACGCATGCAAGCTATCAATTTTTTGGTGCATTTCCTCAGAAATATCAATCACAAAATCTGGACGATGATGGCCGTTAATCATGTAATAATACATCTGACTTATTTTATGCGCTGGCTGCTTGTATGAATCTTCAAATTTATGTATACCTGCCGAAAAAGCAGCCTCTTCTACAAGTGAGCCCGCATGACCATGATCTGGATGCCGATCTTGGTGATGCGGAGCAAAAATCAGTTTCGGCTTGTATGTTCGAATCACGCCTGCAATGTCCTTCATCGCTTCGTCATTTAGATAAAGTCCTCTGTCTGGCAGTGTGAGCTGGATTCGCGTTGACACACCTAAAATGGCGGCAGCAGCTTTTGCTTCCTCTTTACGGCTCTCTACCGTTCCATTCGAAGATAATTCGGCCTGGGTCAAGTCGCAAATCCCGACACGCGCCCCTTTTTTTACGTATTTTGCAATCGTTCCGCCCATACCGATCTCAACATCATCGCTGTGGGCACCGAATGCAAGGATATCAAGTCGTTTCATTTGTTCCTCCGTTTTTTGCTACATCTCGAAAATCAAACGTGCCTTTATTTAAATTCCTGACTAAAATTTCAGCGGTCCCCATATTGGTGGCTAGTGGAATGGTATACACATCACAAAGCCGAATGAGTGCAGATACATCCGGTTCATGCGGCTGCGCGGTAAGCGGGTCTCTAAAAAAGAGCACAAGATCCATTGCATTATCAGCAATTAAAGCACCAATCTGCTGATCTCCTCCAAGTGGTCCTGACTGGAAACGATGAATGGGAAGCCCCGTCGCTTCTTTCACTCTCAAACCTGTTGTCCCTGTTGCGTAAAGTGTATGATCTGCCAATATATCACGGTACGCAATGGCAAATTGGATCATGTCACTTTTTTTCTTATCGTGAGCGATTAAAGCAATGTTCATCAGGAATCCACTCCTTATTAGTCGATGATATTTTCTAAACCATAGACGAGCTGATCAATGTGCATGACCTGTTCAACTGAAAGCTTCACACCTGACATAAATGATGCACGGTTATAAGAATCATGGCGAATTGTGAGCGTCTGTCCGTCCATTCCAAACAGTACTTCTTGATGTGCAATCATACCCGGAAGTCTTACGCTGTGCAGACGGATACCGTCATAATCTGCGCCTCGTGCACCTTCGATTAATTCTTTCTCTTCTGGATGTCCCTGCTTTTTGCTTTCTCTGACTTCTGCAATCATTTCAGCTGTTTTAAGCCCTGTACCGCTCGGAGCATCTAGTTTTTTATCATGGTGAAGCTCAATGATTTCAACGTCAGGAAAGTAATTCGCTGCCATTTTGGCAAACTTCATCATTAAGACCGCACCGACAGCAAAGTTTGGCGCAATAATACAGCCTATGCCCTTTTCTTCTGTTAATTGCTGTAGCTCTTTCAGGTCAGCTTCAGAAAATCCAGTGGTTCCTACGACTGGTCGGACGCCATGTTCAAGGGCCTTTTTTGTATGTACTTTCCCGATTTCTGGTGTCGTCAAATCAATTAATACATCAGGTGCTGTCTCTGAAAGACACACATCAATATCTGTATAAATTGGCGCCTCAGATGTCGTATGAATCACATCAGATAATTTTTTTCCTTCGTGCGCGTGATCAAGGGCTGCCACAAGCTCAAAATGGCTCGTTTCTTCTGCCAGCTTCACAGCCTCTATCCCCATTCTTCCTCTTGCTCCAGCGATTACTACTTTGATGGTTTGGTTCGTCATCGTCTCTACTTCCCTTCTTTTTTCGTCCAGCGGTCTTTGTCTCTTGTATTGAATTTATGCATCACACGATCGTGTGCTTCCTCTAGTGATATATCTAGTGAATTAGCGAGGCATGTTAACACAAACAAAACATCGCCAATTTCTTCTTCCATGCTTTTTTCTGTTTCCGTTGTTTTTTTCGGCTTTTCTCCATAGTAATGGTTAACCTCTCTTGCTAGCTCGCCTAATTCTTCTGTCAGACGGGCCATCATGGCAAGCGGGCTGAAATAGCCTTCTTTAAATTGTCCTATGTAATCATCTACTTCTTGCTGCACGTGACGCAGCGTTTTTTCATTCGTCATGAAGCTCATCCTCCTATCCATCTCTTACATGTTAGCGAAATCATAAATATTTGACAAATGTTTAAGACTCAGTTTGCTTGTTTCTCTCCCATACCATATAATATTATCGCTGTCTAAGCAAAAAAAGGAGTGGTCTCTTGCTAAAAGAAATTCGTCTTAAAAATATCGTATTTATTTTAATAGGATCTGCGATTTTTTCTTTCGGTCTTGTTCATTTTAATATGCAGAACAATTTGGCGGAAGGCGGATTTACAGGTATTACACTGCTTCTATATTTTCTATTTCACATTGATCCATCCATTTCAAACCTTGTCTTAAACATTCCGATCTTTTTTATCGGCTGGAAAATGCTCGGCAGAACCATGTTTACTTATACAATTGTAGGAACCGTCAGTCTTTCTGTCTTTCTTGCCATCTTCCAGCGCTTTCAAATACATATGCCTCTCCAGCACGATTTGGCTCTAGCCGCGCTCTTTGCTGGTGTGTTTATCGGAACAGGCCTCGGGATCATCTTTAAGTTCGGCGGTACAACCGGCGGCGTGGACATCATCGCAAGACTCATCAACAAGCATTATCAGGTGGCCATGGGACGAACAATGTTCATCTTCGACGCATGTGTCATTACGATTTCTCTTACTTATTTAAATTACAAAGAAGCCATGTATACACTCGTCGCAGTGTTTGTTGCCGCAAAGGTCATTGACTTCATGCAAGAAGGCGCTTACGCAGCCAAAGGCGCCATGATTATCTCTGAAAAAGATGACATCATTCAAAAGAAAATCACAGAGGAAATGGAGCGCGGTGTGACCATTTTAAAAGGGGTTGGTTCCTATACAAAACAGGAGCGCAACGTCCTTTATTGCGTCGTCCCGAAAAACGAGCTTGTCCATCTCAAAAGCGTCGTGACCTCAGTCGATCCTCATGCATTTGTATCCGTCAGTGACGTGCATGATGTGCTTGGTGAAGGCTTCACATTAGATGAACACAAAAAGCCGCTTAATCCGCATTAAAAAAAGAAGCCCAAAAATGGTGCTTCTTTTTTTATGATTTCGGATAATCAGCCTGACGCTTTTGCTTCTTCTCTTTTTCAGCACGGTATTTCCGAAACCCAACATACGTTAACGTTAATAAAATGATACTCCCTGTTGTTAAAATGACCCATAAAAGCGATGGATCAGCTTCATCTTGATCGACGTGAGCAAACACACTCGATAAATCCTCTTCGAGCTTCGTGAGACGCTCAAGCTTTGTCCCACTTGATGCTTTTAAAAATTCACCTTGCTCAATCACTTCCATATGCTGCTTAATCGTTTGCAGCTTTTCAGGCGAAACATCAATGGTTAAACTAGGGTATATCATATCGTATAAAGAAACCAGCTCATTCCAAGTTTCATAAAACGTCGTCGACTCCGGATCCCTCACTTCTTTTTTCAAAGTAGGAAAAGACCCCATAATGGGCTTCTCCAGCGAACCCCAAAGAGGCTCAGAGTCTGACTGGATCGCATCGAGCAGCATTCTAAACTGAGAGGCATAACGAAGCTTTTCGCGCTCATTCAATTCTTCCTGCGGCAGCCCTTTTATAATATCTTGATAGCCAAGTGTAATTTGCCGAATCTGCGTATTTGTCAGAGTACCACGCCAATTCTCAGCTTTAAATGTCTTTTCAACATACAATGCGACCTGTAACGCCTCATCATATTTAGCTTGTCTCGTTAATTGAAAGATTGAATCTGATAGTTCCGTTAATTCTTGCAGCACGTTAGCGGCTGTTTCCTCGCCTTTGGCAACAGATGGCTGTAATACGAGAAAAAATAATAGAATCATCGCGATTGGCTTTCGTTTCATGCAAGTCCCTCCTAGCCCTTCTCCATACAGCGTATGAAGAAAAGGACAAGGTTAGACCAATATTGTTAAGGGAGTTCAAGCTTGACCGATTTTTTCGATAGGACGAGATAATACGAAACAAGAAGAACAGCAATACTTAACCAAAACGTGACATAGCCGATCTCGTTTGAATAGGCAGACAGCATAGAATAACGCGGCATCATACCAAATACATAATCAATCACATCGTTATGTAAAATCCATATGCCGGCTACCACCAAATGACGCATTTTAAAACGATAATACGGTGCAAACAATACAGCTTGAACCGCCATCGCAAAGTGAGACCCAATCAGCATGTATCCTTCCCACGGAAAGTCATCAACAGATAAAAGCACAAAGATATTCATTCCTACAGCCCATAACCCGTACTTAATCAAGGTCACAAGGGCAAGTGCTTCAAAATAAGGAGCGTTTCGTTTCATCAAAAACGCAAGTAGTACAAATAAAAAGAAAAAGCTTGCCGTTGGGCTGTCTGGAACAAAAGCTAAAAAGATAGCCGGCGTCTCTACAAGCTGAGGAATATACCAATAGTAGCCGTACACACTGCCAAGGAAATTGATCATCAGGACTAGCACAAGCATGTAGCGCGTGGCTAGCAGATATTGAATCCATCTCATACGTCTCTTCACTCACGATCTGTTAAAATCAGAAAAAAGCTGACAGCGCCAGCTTTTTCTCTTTTGAGTATATCCTTGTACTTGCTTTTAAACAACTGAATTATTTAGATTTGACCTCAGATAAATATTTAGAAAGCTTTTCAAGTTCTTCATCGCTGCCTTTAAAGATACCCTTAGGCATGTTGCCTTTTCCTTCAACAGCGATTTTAGCTATCTCCTCAGGTGCAAGACCGTTGTCAACAAGTGACGGTCCGGCTGCTCCGCCCTGCATGTTATCCCCGTGACAGGAGATACATGTCTGCTCCTGATAAATTTTATACTCTTCCGCTGAGGTATCAATCTCTGCTTCTTTCTTAATTTCACCTTGCTTCGCCGCTGCTTCCCAATCATGAGTAGCAACAGACTCCCACGTTAAATATGTTGCTGCGCCGACTGCAAGGATCATCATCCCCACTGCAACCGGTCTTCTATACGGTCTGCGTTCAGGACCAGAATCAAGAAATGGTGCGAGCAAAAGTGCACCAAACGCAATTCCAGGCATAATCATCGCGCCAACTACTGTATAGCCTCCTGCAGCAAATTCATATTTTAATAACTGGTACAAGAATAGGAAATACCAGTCTGGCAGCGGAATATAGCCGGTATCTGTTGGATCAGCCATCCGCTCAAGCGGAGGTGCATGAACAACAGTTAGGACAAGAAATCCAATTAAAAAAACGGCACCTACAAGCCATTCCTTTAAAAGAAAGTTCGGCCAAAAGGCTTCTGTTTTTCCCGGATATTCGGAATAGTCTTTAGGTATGTTAGGTTTTCTTTCTGCCGGAATTCTGGAGTCTCCGACAAACTTCATCCCTTTTCCCCTATGCAAAGTCATCCCCTCCTCATTGAACATTCATCAAACGCAACTTTTTTTATAGCGGTCCAGAAATTCCTTGCTTACGAATCATAATAAAGTGGGCAGCCATCAGCCCAAATAATGCCGCTGGCAAGAAAAAGACATGGATAGCGAAAAATCTCGTCAGCGTTTGTGCCCCTACAATGTCAGGATGACCTGCAAGCAGCGTTTTGATCTCTTTTCCAATGAATGGTGTGGCTTCTGCAATTTGAAGACCAACCTTCGTCGCAAATAGCGCCTTCATATCCCATGGCAAGAGATATCCTGTAAAACCAAGTCCAAGCATCACAAAGAAAATGAGCACACCAACAATCCAGTTCAGCTCTCTAGGCTTTTTATACGCCCCTTGGAAAAAGACCCTTAGCGTATGTAAAAACATCATGACAATGACTAGACTCGCACCCCAGTGGTGCATCCCTCTGACAATCTGACCAAATGCCACTTCATTTTGCAAATAATAGACAGATTCCCAGGCATTTTTAATATCCGGCACATAATACATCGTTAAAAACATGCCCGAAAGGACTTGAATGACTGTCACAAAAAACGTTAAACCGCCAAAACAGTACACAAAAGCGGAGAAATGATGTGCTGGATTGACATGCTCTGGCACCTCATGATCCGCAATATCTCTCCATATTGGTGTAATGTCTAGCCGCTCATCTACCCAATCATAAATCTTGTTAAGCATCGTTACCCTTCCCCTTTCGGCACAGCTTTTCCAAGATAGAGGTATCCGTCCTTCACTTGCTGCTTATAATGGTCAAGCGGTGCAAGCGGTGGAGTTCCGGGTACGTTTGTACCATCCTTGTCGTACAGCCCATAGTGGCATGGGCAGAAAAATTTGTTTGGATTTTTCGGATCACTGTTCCAGTTCACTGTACATCCTAAATGTTTACAGATTGGCGATAAAGCGACAATTTCATCCCCTTCTTTGTACACCCATGCTGACCTAGATTCCTTTGACTCATACCATGCATCTACTTGATCAATTTTAAAGTCAAAGCGCTTCGGTTCCTTCGTCAGTTCATCTACACTGACAACTTGAACCATATCCTGATCCTCTGTTCCTTTTAGCACAGGGTCAAGCGCAAAGCGAACCATAGGCATGAGCATTCCAGCGGCCATAAATCCCCCCACGCCGGTCAACGTGTAATTCAAAAATTGACGCCTGGACACTCCATGTCTCTTCTCGCTCATTTTTTTCTCCCCCCCTCAGGTCGTCAGCTACTTTATAACTGAATTAGAAAAAATTTCATAAAACTAGGACACCCTCATAATATATCAATCTATTCACAAGGTCAACAGCCTAAAAAGCTATGTACAATGCAAATGTAAGGGTTTTTATGAAGGGTTCCACTTTTGTAACAAAAAGTTCAAAATTTGTTCTACACTGTCTTGAACGATTTTTTGCTTTAATTCTACCTTTAAATGCTCGAGCGGAACCGGCTTTAATAAAAATAGCGCTTCACTAACCGCCGCATGCTCTTTCCATTGATGATCAGATGAGATCAACACGACATGCTGAAAATGATCTTCTAGCGACTGCTTCATCGTGAAGATGTCTTCTAGTTTTCGATCATTGATCTCTACATATGTATGTGGCGGAAAAAGAAAGACCCGCCCTTTCAGCTGCCTTTCAAGTTCCTCTGCTACAAGAATGGTAAACTCACCTAAAGATACAGTTTGTTTGATTTGATTCGCATCTATTCCAACTATTGGAATGATAGCGGTATCAATGTAATCTTTAGATTGCAAAAAGCGATCCGCATCCTCCGCTTGAAACTTCATCAATTTCCCCTCTTTCATGACATAAGCCCTGCCTGTATAGGGCAAGGCTTATTCGTTCAGTTTATGACAATAGGCTTAATTCTTTTGCTAACTTATTAAATGTTTCTTGATCATGACGGTCAAGTGCCTCATCTATCTCTTTCATAAGCCGTTCTTTTTGGAACGTTGCGATCGAGTGTTCAAGCACTTTCTCCGCAAGATCCTTATCTTTTTCGTTCTCATAAAGATCCTTTGGAATATGAGGATTTGTTTCAAGCACAGCTGCATATTCCGGCGAACGATAAGCAGAACGGAAATTCAATTGAATAAACAAATCTTGCTGTTTATTCAAACGAATATCATGAAATGACTTTTCAGCATCTGTCGTCATGATGTTTTCTTTATAAAATCTAAAGGGAACTTCATCCACACAGTGTGTTGACATAATGATTCCCCTTGGGCAAAATTCTGCTTGCTCTACAAAATGAACCTTTTCCATCAAAGAGTCGTGACTCATTAAATAATTTAATATCCAAACACACTCTCTTCGTTTTAGCTGATAATGGTTTAAAAACCACCGGATGAATTCCTTCTTTTCATTGACAGAAACAGGGGTCTGCATGTTATTCCCTCCTCTATCGTAAATTAAATTGCTATACATGAATTATTCAACAAACCAGTTCTTCATTCCTGCAAACTATAAGGAAATTTCGTCTTCAATTCTTAAAATCGTTTCTTCGATTTCTTCATTCGTGCCATCTTTCTGAAGAACTTTGCGTAATAGCGGCAATGCTTCTTTTTGTCTGCCTTCTTCTAAAAGGAACGAAGCGTATTCATATAAAAAGTCACGCTCCTCATCAAAATCAGGTAGAGCCAGCTTGAAGTAATCGGCGGCTTCTTTGTATTCCTCTCGTCCAACAGAAGCAGATGCAGCATACCAATTCCATTTTGGATCAACTTCCCCAAAGCTTTTAACCTCTTTAATGACATCCAGGATTTCATCAAAAAGCTCTTCATTTAAATAGATCGCGAGCAATGTTTGAACCGCTTCAATATATCCCGGATCAAGAGCAAGTGCTTCTTGAAGCAGCTTTTTCGCATCTTCTGAATCCCCATTTTTCAAGTCAATCTTTGCTCCATATAAATATAATTCTTTGTTATACTCATCAACTTTAATACCCTCTTTTACTACCTCTAAAGCCTCCTGATATAGTCCTTCTTCCTCATAACTTTTCGCTAAAGGCATATAAAGAGACGAATAAGACGGATCAATATCTTTTAGTTCTGAAAGCTGCTGAATGGCTGTTTTCGTTCTGCCGGCCCTCATCGCTGTAAATCCGTAGCCAAAAAGTGTATTCGGGTCTGTTTGATGTTTTACTGCCTTTTCGTACCATTCAAGCGCATCTTCAAATTCTCCAGCTGTGCTGAGTGATTCAGCGAGTCTCTGGTAAACATTGACGCCGCCAACCTCATGTTGTTGATCTGCGACTTTGTAGAAATAGTCGGCGGCTTTCTTTGAAAGACCTTGTGAAAAATACAATTCACCTAACGCAAAATCAATGATGGCTTCATTTGGAAGCAGTTCTTTCGCTTTTAAGAGCTTTTGTTCACTGACTTCAAATAGTCCTTGCATTTGATACAAATCTGCCATTAACAATAAACTCTCTGGATACGCATCATCATCTTCAGGAATCGTCTCTAATACCGAAATCGCCTTTTCTTCTTCATCAGAGTCAATCAGTAGCTCTGCATAAAAACATGTTAACCCTGTTTCCTCTGGATATAAATCATGTAAATCACTGATGAGATTCCGCGCTTTATCGATATCTCCCCAATCATAATATAACTGAGCTGCCTGCACCTTTTCTTCATCATGCAAATGCTTTTCTGCCTGAGCAAGTGTTTGGAGTCCTTTTTCAGTCTCACCCGCCTCAACTAATTTTATGGCTTCTTGTAATGAACTATTCAAATCAAACCGTTCCTTTCTGTTTCCAAAAACCTAAACTATTGTTACTTCATATCATAATCGACAGGTACTCATCCAGCAAATATGTTGCTCTTTTAAAATGAACCCATTTTTTTGTTTTAAAGACTGTTTTTCATTTCATCCTTTACGAAACGGAAGTTTTGTAAACTGTAAGCACCTGAAATTCATTTTTTTATCGGATAAAATGATTTTTTTCCAGGTTTCATCTTGAGACAAGCTATGCTATCTTTCTTACAAATATGCATAAGGAAAGAAAAAGCCTGAGGACATCCTCAGACTGTTTTGGTTAAGTATTCAATGTGTTCAAAGAAATTCGGGTATGATACACGAACAGCATCTGTATCTTCAATCTCAACAGCTTGCTTTGTGATGCAAGCAGCAACCCCCAGCATCATACCGATTCGGTGATCTCCGTAGCTTGACACGACCGCGCCGCCTTGAAGTGTGGTTTTACCATGAATCTTCATACCATCATCAGTTGCTTCAATATCAGCACCGAGTTTTTTAAGTTCTGACACGACGGTATCAATTCGATTGGTCTCTTTTACTTTTAACTCAGCAGCATCTTTAATAATCGTTGTTCCTTCTGCTTGTGTCGCTAGAAGCGCTATAATCGGGATTTCGTCGATGAGTCTTGAAATCATGTCACCAGAAATTTCAATCCCTTTTAATGAAGAGGTTGAAATCGTTAAATCACCATACGGTTCTCCGTCTTTTGCATCTACTTCTTTGATCTCAAGATTCGCACCCATTTGTTTCAGTACATCGATAATACCCGTTCTTGTTTTGTTTAGCCCGACATTTTTTAACACAATCCGGCTGTTAGGAACAATAGATCCAGCAACAAGGAAAAATGCAGCTGAAGAGATGTCTCCAGGAACAAATATATCTGTTGCTTTTAATGTTTGACCGCCTTCAATGGAAACACTTTGTTCATCTTCGTCTAGTTTTACACCAAACATAGAGAGCATTCTTTCTGTATGATCTCTTGATTTATGCGGTTCAGTTAATGTTGTTGTTCCCTCTGCTTGAAGCCCCGCTAAAAGGACAGCGGACTTAATTTGGGCACTTGCCACCGGAGACTCATATGAGATACCTTTTAAATGACCGCCACGAATAGACAGTGGCGTATACTCGCCGTTTGCTCTGCCATCTATTTTCGCTCCCAGTTGTTTAAGTGGACCTGTTACTCGTTGCATTGGTCTTTTAGCAATACTCTCATCACCGATCAGTGTACTGTGAAACTCACAACCAGCTAATATTCCCATCATTAATCGAATGGTTGTACCAGAATTCCCAACATCGAGGACGTCAGACGGCTCCTTGAGCTCTTTCAGTCCCTTACCGTGGATCACAACATCTGTCCCTTTTTGTTCAATTTCAACGCCCATCTTTCTAAAGCAATCAATCGTACTTAAACAATCGGCTCCAGGAAGAAAGTTTTTCACCACTGTAGTCCCATCAGCAATTGCACCAAACATCACTGATCTATGAGAAATGGATTTATCACCTGGAATATGAATGACTCCATTCATAGGAGCATTTTTATGAATTTTCATGTTTGTCACCTCAGTCAGCATAAAATGTATCGTAATTCGCTCTATTTTTTATACAGATCTCTGCACGCTTACGGTCGTCATCTGTTTGAAAACTAATGCGCAAAATCCCATTAATGTCTTCTCGCGTTTCAATAATACGGATATTCGTAATACTGATGTTTTCATTTGCTAAATGCCCTGTAATCTCCGAAATGACCCCAGGGTGATCTGGAACATCCACATAAAGGTCATAAAAAGCAGGAATGGCACCTTTTTTCCTAAGAGGAAGTCCATCGCGATATTCCTTTGCCTCTTGAAAATAAGAGAACAAGCCTTCAGCGTCTTCTTGCTGTACAAAGGTCTCAATGCGGTCGATCTCTTTTTTCCATTCATGGAACCGGTCTAAAATCTTGTTTTTGTTGTGCAGAAGGATATCTCGCCACATTGCAGGATTGCTTGATGCAATACGTGTAATGTCACGAAAGCCTCCAGCAGCAAACCGTTTGACAAGTGGGAATTGTTCTTCAAAATGATGTGCTTGATGCACAAGGCTGGCTGCAACAATATGAGGGAAATGACTAATCACACTTGTTACAGCATCATGTTCTTCTGGGGTCATCTCAATGAAATGAGCATTTGTCCCCTTTAACAAGTCCTTCAAACGTTCAACAGCCTGGCGGTTTGTTTCCTTTGCCGGCGTTAAAATGTAGAACGCATTTTCAAATAAAAAGTCTTTCGCTGCAATGACTCCTGACTTATGAGAGCCTGCCATCGGATGTCCACCAATAAATTGGTAGTGCTTAGGAAGCGTTTTTTCAGCAAAATGGACGACCTTTTGCTTTGTGCTGCCAACATCGGTAATTGTGAGCTCTCTCTCAATTCCAGAGTTTGCAATATCACGAAGCATCTTGACTGTTTGCTGAACTGGTGTTGCCAATATAATAGTCGCAGATTCATCCAAACCTGCCGCAAATGAATCAGCTGCTAAATCAATGATACCCAACTTTGTTGCCGCAACCATTTGTTCTTTGGACACATCGTATCCTACAATTTTTTTATGGGGATACTCTTTTTTAATCGACAGTGCGATGGAACCTCCAATTAAACCAAGTCCAGCGATTAATATTGTTTCGTTTGCATCATTCATGTTCATCACCTGTTTTTTCACGAAAATTAAAAAAGCCATTTCAACAGCTTATATGTATATGAGGTTGGTACAATGAAAGCCATATCCTGCCTTAGGATATGACTTTATGGTTATGCTACGCACGAATGCCTTGCATTAAATCGGCAAGTGTACTTAGAATTTCTGCATTTTGCTCCATTGTTCCGACCGTAATACGTAAAGAAGTCGGAAAACCAAGTGCTTTACCAGAACGAACAATGTAGCCTTTTTTCAATAATGCATTGAATAATTCATCTGCATCTCTCTTAAAATCAATCAGCACGAAGTTTGTTTGAGACGGATAAATAAAAAGTCCAAAACGGTCAGCAAATTCTTGATATTGCTTGAGACCTGCTTCATTTTTCTGTCTGCAAGATTGAATGAAACCCTGATCTTTTATCGCTGCACGTGCAGCTGCCTGAGCGATACGACTCGTATTAAATGGCTCTCTCGCTGGTTCAATCGCAGTAATCAGCTCTTCCGACGCAATGCCATAGCCTACTCGAAGTGCAGCCAGTCCATACGCTTTTGAAAACGTTCGGAGTACGATGACATTTTGATAGGAATGTAATAAAGATAAGCTGTTCGGAAAGTCTTCCGCACGAACGTATTCGACATATGCTTCATCTAGTACAACAAGCACATGAGCTGGTACTTGGTCTAAAAACGCCACAAGCTCAGATTCTGACAAATGATTTCCCGTCGGGTTATTCGGGTTGCATACCCAGACGACCTTCGTGTTCTCATCAATCGCATCCAGCATGCCCTTCAGATCGTGAGCTCCTCCGTCTAAAAGCGGCACCTCTCGAATCTCTGCCTGCTCAATGACGGCATTGTGACGGTATTGCGGAAAAGATGGAGCTGGGATGACGGTATTTGTATGTTGGTCAAGGAATGCCCTAGCAATAATTTGCACAAGTTCATCTGAGCCATTCCCGAATATTAATTGTTTTTCATTTACTTGAAGAAACTCAGCAAGCTCCGTTCTTAAACTTGCGCTGTATCCATCTGGATAGATCGCTAAATGTTCGAGCTCAGCTTGTATCGCCTCTCTTGCATGTAAGGAACATCCAAAAGGGTTTTCATTTGAAGCCAATTTCACAATCTTGTCTAATTGATATTCTTTTTTGACCTCTTCAATTGGTTTCCCAGGTTGATACGGTTTTAGTTGTTTTAATTGATCTTTGATTTGCAAAAGTTTCACCTCATTTGAATGAATAGAGGGGACTAAATGTTTTTGCATAGGTTTCAAATTCTCTTAAAGCTTCTTGACGTGTATCACTTGCTAACAATTGATCTTGAAGTTCTTCAATTTTTTTCACAAGTGCACTGCCTACAACGACACCGTCACTCAGTTTATTCATTGAGTCTACCTGCTCTCTTGTTGAGATGCCAAAACCGACCGCAACCGGTATGTGACTCAGCTGTTTCACTTGTTGAATAAAATCAGTAATCGATTCGTCAAAGGTTTGTCTGACACCTGTTACACCAAGAGATGAAACACAATACACAAAACCTTCTGCCTGCTCTACAATGTTTACTAATCGTTCCTTGCTGGTTGGTGCAACGAGCGAAATATATGAAATGTCATAAGTTTGACAGTTCTTTTGCAGCTCACTGCTCTCTTCAAACGGCAAGTCGGGTGTTAAGAGTCCCGAAATATGATTTTTGCGCAGTAAAGCGAAAAAGTATTCTGTGTCTAATTGTAACACAGGATTATAATACGTAAATAGAATTACAGGAATTTTTACACCATTTTTTTTCATCTTCCCTGCTAATTCTATCGCTTTTACGATATTCATGCCATGATTTAGAGCTCTTTTGGAGGCTCTTTGAATGACAGGACCGTCCGCTAGCGGGTCGGAATAAGGGACACCTAGTTCAATCGCATGTGCACCGGCTGCTTGAAGGGACACAGCTAAATCAATCGTGACTTCTTCTGACGGATCTCCTGCCGTGATAAATGGGATGAATAACTTCTCGCCTTGCTCTAATTGAAATGTGATCATTTGGTTTTGCCCTCACTTTCAAGCACATTCATTAATGTATGCACATCCTTATCTCCTCTTCCTGACAGGCAGACAAGGACGATTTCATCTTCATTCATCGTCCTGCTCATCTCAAACGCCTTGGCTAAAGCGTGTGCTGATTCAATCGCTGGCAGGATTCCTTCCTTTTCCGTCAGCAGCTTTAGCGCATCCAGTGCTTCTTGATCTGTAGCACTCACATATTGAACACGGCCGCTCGCATGTAAATATGCGTGCTCTGGTCCGATCCCAGGATAATCTAAACCAGCTGAAATGGAATAGGGCTCAATAATTTGGCCAAATTCGTCTTGGATTAAATATGTCAAAGATCCATGAATGACCCCTTTTGTCCCCTTCGTAATGGTTGCTGCATGAAGCGGCGTATCGATTCCTTTTCCAGCGGCTTCTACACCAATAATATCAATCTCTTCATCTAAAAACGCTCGGTACATTCCAATGGCATTACTTCCGCCGCCGACACAAGCAATGACTTTATGTGGGAGCCTGCCTTCTTTTTTAAGTATCTGCTCTTTTGCTTCATCACCAATCATCCGTTGGAACTCACTGACGATTTGGGGATACGGGTGAGGTCCTACAACTGAGCCGATCATATAGAAATGATCACTGCAGTGCTGGACCCAGTAACGAATCGCTTCGTTGGTTGCATCTTTTAATGTGCCGTTCCCGCTTGCGACAGGTATGACCTCAGCGCCAAGGAGCTTCATTCGGAATACATTGAGTGATTGTCTTTCCACATCCTCTTTTCCCATAAATACTGTGCAGGATAATCCAAACTTTGCGGCCACCGTTGCAGCTGCTACTCCGTGCTGTCCAGCGCCTGTTTCCGCGATGATGTTTGATTTTCCCATTTTTTTCGCAAGCAGGGCCTGCCCAAGTGCATTGTTAATTTTATGAGCGCCTGTATGGTTTAAATCTTCTCTTTTTAAATAGATTTTTGCGCCGCCGAGGTATGCTGATAATTGATCAGCATATGTCAGCGCAGTCGGTCTGCCTGAATAGTTTTGCAAAAGGGAAAGATATTCTTGCTCAAAAGCAGGGTCTTCTTTTAATTCATTAAATGCTTGTTCGATTTCTTTGAGTGGCTGCATGAGCGTCTCAGGAACAAATTTCCCTCCGAATTCTCCATATCTGCCAATCTCATTTGGATATGCGTACATCGTTTAACATCCTTTCTTCGAGCGCTTTGATCTTAGCGCTGCTTTTCTTCCCGTTTTCTTCTATGCCGCTTGAAAGATCGATCGCTTTTGGGCCATAGGCAAGCAGCTCTGGCAGCGTTTCTGGTGTTATTCCGCCTGCAATGATGCATGTTTTCTCCAGTCGTTTTGCCTGCTGAATGTATACAGGTACCGCTTCCCATGTAAAAGCTGTGCCAGAACCACCTCTCATCCCTTTTACTTTCGCATCAATGAGGAAGCCATCGACAAACGGCGCAAATGCCGTCATTTTAACGAGTGTTTCTTTTACATCGGGCTCGTGGTGAAAGACTTTCCACACAATCGCTCCTGTTTGTTGTTTTATTTCTTTTGCATCCTCTCGTGTTTCATCTCCATGCAGCTGCACGATATCTAAAGGAACATGCTTTGTGATGTCACACACTTTTTGGATTTTTTCATTTACAAATACACCAGTAATCTCTTTCTCGCACTGCGACTCGGTGAGCCATTGTTTCACTTGTTCTGGATCGACTTGTCTTTTACTTGGAGCAAAAATAAACCCGATCGCATCTGCTTGAGATTGCGCAATGCATTCTACATCTTCTTGTGATACCGCCCCGCAATATTTTAAAAAAGGCTTCATCTTCCTCATTCTCCAAATAACGTCTGAACGGCTTTTTCTTGTGATGGTTCTCTCATTAATGATTCACCTACAAGGACAGCACTCGCTCCATGTTTTTTGACAAAGGTCAGATCATCAAATGTCTGAATACCGCTTTCACTCACTAGTAAGACATCCTTTGGAACAAGTGGTGCAATCTCTTTTGTTTGTTCAACTGTTGTTTTAAATGTCTTTAAATTTCGGTTATTCACTCCAATGATTTCAGGGGTGAATATATTTAAGATATTTTCCAGTGTATCTGCTGCATGAACTTCGACAAGAATATCTAGTCCTTTTTCCTTCGCTTCAGCATAGAGCTCATGCAGCTGTTGCGGTTCAAGTACTTCTCCAATTAATAAAATTGCATCTGCACCGATACGTCTTGACTCTTCTATCTGTATGGAGTCGATGATAAAGTCTTTTCTTAAAATTGGACGTGCGACGTGTTCTTTAATTAAGGAAAGATACTCGTTCTTCCCTTGAAAAAATGGTTCATCTGTTAAGACAGATAAGCAATCAGCATTCGATTTTTCGTATGCTTTTGCTGTTTGCAGAGGATCAAAATTCGGCTGAATGATTCCTTTGGAAGGAGATGCCTTTTTCACCTCAGCAATTAGACCAATCGAGCGGTGAGGGTTCATGAGTGCTTCTTTAAATGATCGTCTTTCAAAGTCTCCATCCACAGGTAACTGCAACGTTTGAATATGTTCTTTTTTGCGTGCAATGATTTGATTAAGCATAGATCTCTTCCTCTTTCTTTTTTTGTTTTAAACGAGCCAATTGTTCTTTGGCTGTGCCGTTTTTAATCGTTTCTAACGCTTTTAATGTTCCTGCCATGAGGCTTTCTGACTTGCCTGCGACATATAAAGCCGCCCCGGCATTCAGAGCTGTAATATGAAGCGGCGCCCCTCCTGTTTGATGATTCAATATATTCTGAATCAATTTTGCGCTCTCTTCCGGTGATTGGACCTGAATATCTGATAAGGTTCCTTTTTCCAGTCCAAAGTCTTCCGGGTTTAGCGTATATTCTGTCATGGTACCTTTTTTGAGTTCAATCACATATGAATTTGCTGTAATCGTTAATTCATCCAGCCCGTCTTCCCCGCTCACAAACAGGACATGTTCTGGCTCTAATGGGGCAAGGGCTTTCGCCATTAATTTTGCCTTTTCCTTTGAGTACACACCGATGATTTGCTTTTTGGCTTGCATCGGGTGGCAAAGCGGTCCTAATAGATTAAATACCGTCCGGAAGCCGAGCTGCTTGCGGACTACTGCTACTTGTTTCATCGATGAATGGTACAGTGGTGCAAATAAAAAGCCCATGTTTTTGTCTTGTATTTGTCTTCTCGTTTCTTCTGGAGTGGATTGAATGTGAATGCCAAGACACTCTAGCACGTCGGCACTTCCGCTTTTAGAAGAGACTGAACGATTTCCGTGTTTTGCGATTTTAGCACCAGCGGCGGAAGCCACAATGGCAGCTGCAGTTGATATATTAAATGTAGAGAGTCCATCGCCTCCTGTACCGCATGTGTCAACGACATCGAGCGATCTTTCCGCTGGTGCTGCCTTTTGCCGCATGGCCCTCACGAAGCCTGTCATTTCTTCAGCGGTTTCTCCTCTGTGCGCTAAAATCGATAGACTTGCAGCGACTTCAGCATCTGTTAAAGATCCGCTCATCATATCATGCATTAGCCTATGGGCTTCATTTTCTGATAGGAAGCCTCCGTTAACAAGAGCTGAAAGTCGCTGATTCATCCTGCACACTCTCCTTTTCTGAGAAAATATGTTCAGCAAGCTGAATGGCCTTCAGAAGCGCTCCTGCCTTGTTACATGTCTCTTCCCATTCATTTTCTGGAACAGAATCTGCGACAATGCCAGCGCCTGCTTGTATGGAAGCGGTCTGATCTTTGATGCTCATGGTGCGAATGGTAATACAAGAGTCGATATTGCCGTCGAACCCAATATAGGCAATACAGCCGCCATACGTTTCCCTTGGCTCAGGCTCCATTTCATTTAATAATTGCATCGCTCTTATTTTCGGTGCCCCTGTTAATGTGCCTGCAGGAAAAGCGGACATGAGCGCATCGACTGGATGTGTATCCTGCTTTAGCTTCCCTGTCACAATGGAGATGATGTGCATGACATGTGAAAAGTTCACAACTTTTGTAAAGGTCGGTACAGACACACTGCCGTATTCTGCTACGCGGCCGACATCATTTCTGGCTAGATCTACTAACATGTAATGTTCTGCTTTTTCTTTCTCATCCTCTAGCAGCTCTCTTGCAAGCGCAGCGTCCTCTTCTTTTGTTGTTCCTCGTTTTCTTGTGCCTGCAATGGGGTGAATTTCTAAGTGCCCATTTTTGGCATGGATTAATCGTTCTGGCGAGCTTCCGACTAAATCGCGGTCTTTTAATTTCATAAAATACATGTATGGAGATGGATTCACAATGCGAAGCACGCGGTATAATTCAAATGAACTCACTGACACTGGGATATCAAAGCGCTGTGAGAGGACGCCTTGAAAAATATCACCTGCTCGAATGTATTCTTTGATTTTTTCTACGTCCTTTAAAAATTGCGCTTTTTCATAGGTTGACGTCACATGTTCAAAGGACGGTGATTCGTTCATATTCCCTGATAAAATCAGTTCTTTCATATCAATCTTTGTATGGAGCTTGTGAATCATCTGTTCAAGCCGCTTTTGATTTTCTTTGTAAGCTCGTATTTTTTCGTCTTCTGTTTCATTTCCGGTCAGCTGGGTGTATTGGATAAAATGAACATGATTCGTTTCATGATCAAAGGCAATCATCGTTTGGCAGACAAATAGAGTACAATTGTCTGTCGTTGATGCGCTTAGGTGTGGCCTGACAGAAGGTTCAATGCTTGGAATAAGATCGTAACTTAAGTACCCAACTGCCCCGCCTGTAAATGGGATGTCAACACCTGGTGTCTTGATTTGGTATTGCTCTTTCATCCAGTCTAGTAAGTCTTTCAGTTCTTGCTTTTTCATGACTTCCTGCCCTGCAGCGTCACGTGCAATATATTGGTTTTGGTCATCATGTAAGGTTAAAAAAGGATGTAATCCGATGAAGGAATATCTCGACCAGCTAGAAGACTCGTCTCTGCTTTCTAGCAGATACACAATATCTTGCTTGAGTTTTTCGACAATTTGAATCGGTGAGAGCGTATCAACTGTAATGGTTTCAACAATCGGGATTGTTTTGTGGGACTCGCTGTCCCTTAAAAATTGGGTCAGGTTTGTTTGGGAATTCATAAGCACACTCCTTAAATGGGATTAAGGAGAATGAGGGGACATATAGAGGGTTTGTATGAGTATACGAAATAAGCCTAAAAGAGGGTTGCTCTTTTAGGCAGTATGATGAAATAGACGTATCGTATCTCTGCTCAACTCTACTCATCTCAACTACCCTAGTCTCATTCTCATCTTCTCTAAGCTTGCAATGCCGTTTACACCTGTGTGTAAACTTCGGCTGTTCATATCGTATTATAATTCCTTGTTTTTTGTCAACTGTAAATCCGGGCGAAGCGTCACAGCTTCTTCCAAGTACACATGCTGCACATCTTCCTGCTTTGTGTCTGTTTGGACCGTCATTAAAACGCGAATGCAATGCTTTAGACCGCCTTGAATGTCCAGCTCCTGCATACAAGTAACAGGCACATACGTCCATCCTTCAAACTGACGAAGGGCTTTTGCCGGAAAAACGGAGTGAATATCTTGTGTAGCTGAAATTAAGATCTGCACGACACGTTCTGGATCTACTTGATTTCTTGAAATAATCGCTTCTAGCAGCTGTTTCGTTTTGTTTAACACTTCTGTTTCTGTATCTTCTGTCACAGTTGTAGCCCCACGTATCCCGCGAAACATCATAGACATCCCTCCTCCCGTTTCCATTCTTCGAGCCAGTGATGCAGCTCATCTTTTGTGAAAGACTGCAAGACAGCGTCTCCAACCTGTTTTAATAAAACAAATTGAACGGTTCCGCCTCTTGCCTTTTTATCACCAATCATTCGGTCAACAAATGTTTTCGTGGAAATGTTTTGAGTGACTTGTACCGGGAATCCGAGTTCTTTCATCCAATTTTTTAGTTCCATCCGATTGAGGCTGAGTCCCAGCTTCTTTTCGCTCACATATAGCGCAAACTGCATGCCGATTGCAATAGCATCTCCGTGCGTGATAACGCCGTATCCATACTCTGCTTCAATGGCGTGCCCAAGTGTATGACCTAAATTCAAAAATGCACGCACGCCTTGTTCTCTTTCGTCTTTTTGAACAATCGACGCTTTGACTTGAATCCCTTGATACAGCATATGTGCCAGCTCGCTCTTTGAACATTCCGCCAAAGAACGAATGTACATCAGTTCTGATAAAAAGTCTTCACTTGAAATGAGGGCATGTTTGATGACCTCAGCAAAGCCTGACCTCAATTCAATTTGAGATAGTGTCTCAAGCATACTCGTATCATAGATCACAGCTTTCGGCTGATGAAATGCACCGATTAAATTTTTACCGAGGGGGTGGTTAATCCCTGTTTTCCCGCCAACTGCACTGTCATGTGCCAGCAGCGTCGTCGGAACTTGAATAAAATCAATGCCTCTCATATAACTAGCAGCAACAAAGCCAGCCAAATCCCCAATTACGCCTCCTCCCAGCGCAATGATGCACGAGGAGCGATCCAGCTGAAACTGAATGGCCTTCGTATGAATATGCTCAAACTCAGCAAAAGATTTCGACTGCTCTCCGCTTGGCACAACCACTTTATGCACAGACCACTTCTGCTTAAGTAATCGAACCATTTCATCACCGTAAATGGCATCAACAGCTGTATCTGTAACGATTAGGAGCTTCGTATAGGAATGCCCCGTGGAAGTCATCAAGTCGACGATATTGCGTTTAATCCCATCACCGATGTATACAGGATAAGTGGCTGAAGACGTCTTAACTTCCAGTGTTTTCATTAAAATTCCCTCTGAAGCTGGCGCATTTTTTCAACATTTTCTTTAATGCGGTCGATTTGATCAAGACCAAACTGCTCAACAACAGCATTGGCAATTTCCCAAGCCACGACTGCTTCTGCGACAACACTTGCGGCAGGAACAGCACAGCTGTCAGAACGTTCAATACTTGCGGAGAAAGGTTCTTTTGTTTCAATGTCAACGCTTTGAAGCGGTTTATAAAGCGTTGGGATTGGTTTCATGACCCCTCTTACGACAATTGGCATACCAGTTGACATTCCGCCTTCAAGACCGCCTAAGCGATTTGTTTTTCTCGTATAGCCCTTTTCTTCATCCCAGATGATTTCATCATGGACCTCACTGCCATTTTTAGAAGCCGCCTCGAAGCCGATACCGAATTCAACCCCTTTAAAAGCGTTGATACTCAGAACAGCACCTGCAAGCTTGCTGTCTAATTTGCGGTCATAGTGAACATAGCTTCCGACTCCAACCGGCATTCCTTCAACGATGACTTCAACAATTCCGCCAATTGAATCACCGTTTTTCTTCGCTTCATCAATGGCATCCATCATTTTTTGACCTGCTTCACTGTCGTAGCAGCGAACAGGCGACTCTTCCGTTACCTTTTGCAAATCTTCAATCGATTTATATGTCGTATGAGCTGCTTTCACTCCGCCAATTTCAAGAACGTGGCCAGCTACCTTGATTCCTAGATGAGCCAAGATTTGTTTGGCGACTGCGCCTGCTGCTACGCGAACGGTTGTCTCGCGGGCTGATGAACGCTCTAATACGTTTCGCATATCACGATGTCCATATTTAATCGCACCATTTAAATCCGCATGTCCTGGTCTAGGGCGTGAAATTTGACGCTTCATTTCACTCTCTTCTTCTTCTGTGATCGGCTCTGCCCCCATCACCTTTGTCCAATGCTTCCAGTCGTTGTTTTCAACGACAAGCGCAATAGGAGAACCTAATGTTTTCCCGTGGCGAACACCACTTAACACTTTCGCTTGGTCTTTTTCAATCTGCATTCTTCGCCCGCGGCCGTGACCTTTTTGTCTTCTAGCCAATTCATAATTGATGTCATCCTGCTCTATGTAAAGTCCCGCTGGAACGCCTTCAATAATTGTGGTCAATTGTGGACCATGTGATTCACCTGCTGTTAAGTATCTCATGACTTGATCTCCCTTCATCGCATTAACGCTTTTAAGTAAAAATATGATAACACACTTACTACTAAAAAGTCAGCTACAACCCCTTCTTTTGATAAAAGAAAGTATCAGCAGATGTCAGTCCAAACTTTTCTGGGTGAAAAATTTGTTCAGTAGAACCCACAAATAATACGCCATTTGGTTTTAAACTGCTGCTCATTTTCAAGTAAATCTCTTCTTTTGCCTCTTCTGTAAAGTAAATGAGGACATTTCGGCACACGATAAGATCAAGCTGTTTTTCATAAGGATCTGCTAAAAGGTTGTGCTTCTTAAATTGAATATGCTTTCGCACCTCATCCTTCACAGAGTAAAATGAAGAATCTTCTTTTGTGAAATATTTTTGCTTGATTTGATCTGGTACCTCTTGCAATGATCGTTCATGATATCTTCCTTTTTGAGCTGATTGCAGAACTTTATCATCAATATCAGTTGCAATAATTTGGAAGTCCTTCACAAGCGGATGGCTTGATAGAAGCATTGAGAGTGTATACGGCTCCTCTCCTGTCGAACATGCTGCACTCCATATTTTTAGGGTGCCGCTGTTTTTCGAAAGCAGCGGAAGAATTTTTTGGTCAAGCACTTCCCAGCGCTGATAGTTTCGGTAAAATTCTGACACATTGATCGTCATTCGATCCATCGTCTCATCTAATAGTGCTCTATCCTTTTCAAGGGCAGCCGCGAATGCTTCAAAATCTCTATATCCTTTTTTATCATAAAGTGACGTTAATCTTCGTTTCATTTGTGCTTCTTTATATAAATTCAGATCCACCCCGGTTAGTTTTTTCCATTTTCCGACAAATACTTGATATTGATCCATCAAAGTCCTCTCCTGTCTCATCTATCTTTGTCCTAGTATAGCTGTTTTTATCGAAAATTTGTATCTTCTCATGCGAAATTTCGTGTAGAAATATTCATATAAAAAAAGCCAAGGTGCTCATTTGATGAACACCTTGGCTTGAACCTTAATAAATCCAGCTTGAGATGGTTTGATCCCAGCTTGTGAGTTCTTCTTGTTTGAAGAATAAGTTGATTTCTCTTTCAGCACTTTCTGGTGAGTCTGAGCCATGGATAATGTTTTTTCCAACCGTCAATCCATAGTCTCCTCTTATTGTGCCTGGAAGCGCTTCCTTCGGGTTTGTTTTGCCGATAATCTGTCTTGTTACATCTACTACCTGTTCACCTTGCCATACCATTGCAAATACTGGTCCTGACGTAATAAAGTCAACCAATTCCCCGAAAAATGGTTTTTCTTTATGCTCTCCGTAATGTGTTTCTGCTACTTCTTTTGGAATACTCATTAGTTTTGCACCAACAAGCTGAAGCCCCTTTTTTTCGAATCTTGACACAATTTCACCGATTAATTGTCTTTCCACACCATCAGGTTTGACCATAAGAAATGTTTTGTCCATATACGTTCTCCACCCCGTCGTTATGTATGTATAGGCTTACATTGTTACAAAGTGATCGTATCATTTTTTTTTATAATAATCAATTTTTGACAAAAAATTTCACAAAAAAACCAATCAACAACATGTTGATTAGAATTTTCGTTTTCCAATATATTTGGCAATGGAGGCGAGTGACGTTTTCGCTCGTCCTCGAGGAAGTTTGTCCAGCTGTTCAAATGCCTTCTTCAAATACATTTCACTCACTCGAATCGAGCGGTCGATCGCATCTGTTTGTTTGAGATGTTCAATCACAGGCTTCAGCTGCATTTCCGTTGTTTCACTATTAATCAGCTTTAATTGGCCTTCGAGTGCCTGGTTCTTCAGTGCATATAAGACCGGGAGTGTGACATTTCCTTGTAAAAGGTCTCCCCCAACAGGCTTACCAAGCTCTTCTTCAGTTGATGTGAAATCAAGCACATCATCAATGATCTGATAGGACATACCGACATAATAGCCAAACCAGTAAAGGGCTTTATGTGTTTTCTCATCTGTACCTGCTGCTATCGCACCTAACTGGCAGCTGCCTGCAATGAGCAAGGCTGTTTTTCGTTTGATTCTTCTTAAGTATGTACGCAGGTTTTGATCCATATTGTATTTGTCTTTCACTTGCTCGATTTCACCAAGACAGAGCTCGACGACCATCTTTGACAAAATTTCATGCGCCATTGGGTGATTGATCTTTGTCATATACTCAAGCGATCTTGCAAACATATAATCTCCTGTGTACATGGCAATTCGATTGTCCCATTTTGCCTTAATCGTTGGCTTGCCTCTTCTCAGCTCAGCATCATCAATGACATCATCATGAACGAGCGATGCCATATGAATCAGCTCAAGAGCAACGGCAACATATTTAATTTTATTAATGTCATAGTCGCCAAACATGCCTGAAAGGAGAACAAAAACGGGGCGGATTCGTTTTCCGCCCGCTTGCAGCAAATGAAGACCTGCTTCACTTAATAATGCATAATCAGAGCGAACTGTTTGTTCAAGCTCTTTTTCAATAATATCGATATCATGATTTAAAAAAGAGATCATTGCTTTTAGTTTCATTATTTTCACCCAAATATCGTTTATTCAAAGCTTCTTTCCGATATGTGTTGCTGCTACACCGCCTGTAAATGGATGATACGAGACATCAGACAGACCCGCCTCTTCGAAAAGAGCCGCCAGTTCTTTCATGCCAGGGAACGCTTTGGCTGATTCTTGAAGCCATGAATACTCCTGATAGCTTTTGGCAAACAGTTTACCAAAGAGCGGCATGATGTATTTGAAATAGACATAGTAGCCTTGTTTAAACCCAATCATTTCAGGCTGTGATGTCTCAAGACAGACAACCATTCCACCAGGCTTCACGACTCTTGTCATTTCCTTTAGCACCGTTAAGTAATCAGGGACGTTTCGTAGGCCAAAACCGATCGTGACATAATCAAATGTGTTATCCTCAAAAGGAAGCTCCATCGCATTGCCGTGAAGCAGTTCAATTTGATTATAGCCCCCAGTTTTCACCTTCGTTTCTCCAACACTCAGCATATTTTTACTAAAATCAAGGCCTTTGACTTCGCCTTTTTCGCCTACAGCATCAGCAAGCGCAATGGTCCAATCGGCTGTTCCGCAGCATACATCCAATGCTTTGGCTCCTTTTTGAACATTCATGAGTTTCATTGTTTTATCGCGCCACTTTTTATGCTGCTTAAAGCTGATGACAGAGTTCATTTGATCATAATTTTTATAAATTTTTTCAAATACACCGTGTACTCGCTGTTCTTTTGATTGCTGCATGACTTACCCTTCTTCCACTTTCTGATGGTACGCAGGCTCATTTTTCATATGATCCAAGCGATTTAATAGCTCTTTTTGAACGACCGGAGATGAAACAAGATACTCCTTGATCGGTCGTTTGGCTTGCTCATAGCCTTCCTTCTCAAAGTTGTCAAAACATGTATAGGCGTCCGTATAGCTATCGTTCAAAAAAAGTTTTAAATGTTTGTCATCTTCTGCTTGTTTCATGAAACGCTTATAAACAAGGAAACGACTTGCAATCTCATTCCAATGCGTTAATTGAAAATGCTCAGAAACCCTTTGGAATAACGCAGACTCAACAGTTGCTACACTTTTGTAAAAGTGCGCTGCATCTTGAATGGATCGATCATACAGTCTAATTTTATGTTCATTGATCTCTTTGATCGCCGTTGCGAGCGTGCGAATCATGTAGATGTCTTTCATGTCAGAGAGAAGAGAATAATAGAGACCGCTGAAATAGTCTCCTGCTAGGATGGTCAGCTGACGATTTTTGAATTCGTCTTGTTTGATGGCTGCAGCAGTTGTGACTTCGTCATGGGTATCAAGGGCAATTTGTACAAGCATCGCCGTTAAAATATAATTTTCTTTTTTCTCTGCATCAATTTGAGCTTCATCAAACATTGCATGAAAAAGAAGGAGCTTATCTTCATCGATGAGTGGCGCACGTAAATGCTTCGCCAAATAAGGATGAGAAAGCTTTTTATTTAATTTTATATTTAGATTAGATAAAATTCCGTAGATGTCTTGCAAAGATATCACCCTTGTCCCAAAAATTACAGTTTCATATGTAGCCCTGCACATTGTATAGAGATTTATTATACCATATCAGCTCTCACTTTTATGCTATCAAGTGCATTCAAGTGCTTATTTCTTTGCTTCGCTTTGAATTTCACCGAAGCTCGTTTGAATGACAGCATCGCCTCTTACTTTGATCGCTGACGTATGCTCAGTAAATTGTGCAATGATGACTTCACCTTTATCGAGCTTTTCGGAATGGTGAAATCTTGTATCAGAGCCTCTAGTTAAGCCGATGACATTTACACCATTATCAATGGCTTTAATCACTACAAAATCAGATGCTTTATTTTCACTCAATCTGTTCACCTTCCATCTATTGAATTAGTCGTTTTTAATAAAGGAAAGCACTTCTGCTCTTGCCGCCGTATCATTTGCAAATGTACCGCGTACTGCTGATGTCACGGTTTTAGCACCTGGCTTTTTCACTCCGCGCATCGTCATACACATATGCTCTGCTTCAACGACAATCATCACGCCATGCGGATTGAGTGTTTCCACCATACTATCTGCAATGGTTGATGTAATGCGTTCCTGAAGCTGCGGGCGTTTGGCAACAGCCTCTACAGCTCTTGCAAGTTTGCTAAGTCCCGTTACTTTTCCGCCGCGCGGAATATAAGCGACATGGGCTTTTCCGTAAAAAGGTACAAGGTGATGTTCACACATTGAATGGAAAGCAATATCTTTTACAAGAACGAGTTCTTCGTGGTCTTCACCAAAAATGGTTTTAAAATGTTCTTTTGGATCTTCATTTAATCCCGAGAACACTTCTTCATACATTTTTGCTACTCGTTTTGGGGTATCAAGAAGTCCTTCACGATCTGGATCTTCTCCGATGGCTTTTAATATATCGCGTACTGCGTGTTCGATTAGTTCTTTATTTATTTCACTCATGTATTATATCCTCCAAAGGCGATTACATTTCAATCAGATTCTAGCACACTTCAGATCCTAAAAGCAAAGGAGAGCGTTCTAAACGAACCTTTTGATTCAAAAGGAAAAGCCCCTTATGAAAGGGGCTTTTCTAGACCAGTGTGAAACTTTATATGTATAACTCCTGCAATAGGATCATTACACATAACGATTATTTACCTGCCACCGCGTCTTTAAGTGCTTTACCTGGTTTGAAAGCAGGTACTTTGCTTGCAGGGATTTCGATCTCTGCACCAGTTTGTGGGTTACGTCCTTTACGAGCTGAACGCTCACGTACTTCAAAGTTACCAAAACCGATAAGTTGGATTTTGTCACCATTTTTAAGTGCATCTAAAATTGTATCAAAAACAGAATCAACTGCTTTTGTCGCGTCTTTTTTAGATAACTCGCTTGCTTCAGCAACCGCGTTAATAAGTTCTGTCTTGTTCATGCCTTTCACCTCCTCCCAAAAATATGCATTCAGTAGATTGTTATCATTTCTTCACAATTCATCTTCTTTCTATACACTTTTTTCGAAAAAAAGAGCGTCTAGAAAGCGTTATACATGGCTATTCATTAGAAAACAACTCTTTGAAGGAATGTTTGTCCAACAAAGTGAAGATTTTCTGTAAGTAGATTAACACATATGAAATACCATATCAAGCATTTTAAAGGGAAGAATCCTTATTCGTCAAGGATTAAGGGCACTTTTACGAACGAATATTCCTAATTTCAGCCTGAATCTGACTAATCTTTATACAATTGTCTTTTTATGACTCATTCAATACGCAAAAAAAGACCCCTGTCAATGAGAGGTCTCACATGCTATAGAATAATGGCGATCAAACCGCCTGATCCTTCGTTGATAATTCTTTCAAGCGTTTCTTTCAGCTTATATCTTGCATTTTCTGGCATCAGCGACAGCTTTGCTTGAATACCTTCTCTGACAAGGGAGCTGAGTGAGCGCCCAAATATATCAGAATTCCAAATCGAAAGCGGATCATCTTCAAAGTCTTGCATTAAGTAGCGGACGAGCTCTTCACTTTGTTTCTCTGTTCCAATAATCGGTGCAAATTCACTCTCTACATCTACCTTAATCATATGAATAGATGGCGCAACCGCCTTTAATCTCACGCCGAATCTCGAGCCCTGCCTAATGATTTCTGGCTCATCTAAACTCATATCTGACAAGGCCGGGGCCGCAATCCCGTATCCCGTCTGCTTCACCATTTTTAATGCGTCTGATACTTGATCATATTCTGTCTTCGCATGCGCAAAATCTTGCATGAGCTCTAGAAGATGGTCTTTCCCTCTAATTTCCACACCAACCACTTCTTTTAGAATATGATCATATAGATCATCTGGGGCGTACAGGTCAATCTCCGCAATCCCCTGACCCATTTCAATCCCTGCTAAGCCCGCTCTTTCAATAAAGTCAAATTCGCTGAATTGACCAACGACACGGTCAACATCTCTTAATCTTTTAATATCCTTTACGGTTTCCTTCACTGAATCCTGATAACTTTCTCTCAGCCAATGATCTTCTTTCAGCACCATGACCCAGCTTGGCAAGTTCACATTCACCTCTAGGACTGGGAATTCATATAATGCTTCACGAAGCACACTAAGGACGTCTTGCTCTCTCATACTTTCTACACTCATGGCGAGTACTGGAATATCATATTTTTGGCTGAGTTCCTGCCGCAGCGCTTCTGTTTCAGGGTGATATGGCCTCACAGAGTTGATCACCATAATAAACGGCTTTCCAACCTCTTTGAGCTCATCAATCACACGTTCTTCAGACTCAATATAATCATGTCTTGGGATTTCTCCAATGGAACCATCTGTTGTAATCACAACACCGATGGTTGAATGCTCTTGAATGACCTTGCGTGTGCCAATTTCCGCTGCTTCATGGAACGGGATTGGCTCTTCATACCACGGCGTGTTGATCATTCTTGGACCATTTTCATCTTCATACCCGCGCGCACCAGGGACTGTGTATCCGACACAATCAACAAGCCTGATGTTGACATCAAGACCGTCACTCACATGGATCGATGCCGCTTGATTCGGTACAAATTTTGGCTCAGTGGTCATAATGGTTTTTCCTGCTGCACTTTGCGGCAATTCATCCTGTGCTCTTGCACGATCTGCCTCATTATTGATATTCGGGAGCACCACGAGCTCCATAAACTTTTTAATAAACGTAGATTTCCCTGTACGAACAGCGCCAACGACTCCTAAATATATATCGCCTCCTGTTCGTTCAGCGATATCCTTGAAAATATCGACTTTTTCCAAGTGATCCCCTCCCGGACTTGCTATCCTCGTTTTCAAATAAAATACTCTATTCTTCAATCAAACTGTGCTTGAAAGGTGTCTGGACAATATATGTGTATGACGTTGTCCTATTTGAATATGACACCTTTTTTGTTTTGAGAGTATGTTTAGCCATAAAAAAACCTTTCTCCTCATTTATATGCAGAGGAAAAAGGTTCATTCTTGTTTATGACGTCTTTTTTTCTAAAAAGTCAGGCTCACCTTTTTTGTTGATGGTATATGGGACAGAAAACGCGGGTACAAACGGGGTTTCCTGCCAATAGACATCTTGAATGTTTTCACCTGGTTTGAGCTTTTGTTTCGTATTCTTCAAAATATGAGCAAAATCACTGCGGTAGTCCACATAGATTTCACCATTTGATGAAATCAGTAACGGGAGGGAATTCCCCGTCACCGGACTCATGACCGTAGGCGGCGATTTTAAGCCTAGCTTTTTTTCATTTAACGTATATAAATTGCTTGATACTACTTTGCCATATGGCGGATATGTATGTTCATCTTGATATATTTTGATTCTAAGCCGTAATTCACTGATGGTTTGCGTCATTTTGACATCAAGCAGTTTCACCGTTGGTTTTTTTTCGACGTCTGTGAGGACATACATATATTCTCCCCCGCCTTCAAAAGATGTAGACGGTACATCGTGTAAATATCTTGGTGACAAGCGCTTAAAGTCGATGACGTACTTCTGATAAACCGGCGTATCTGCTTCTTTCGTTTCAATCGGCAAAAGGCCATTTGTTGCTTTTTGAAATTCCTCAATCGCTGTCTGAACGCTTTGCAGCTGTTCTTCATATGGCACACGGTTTTCAGTTTTGCGATTTTCTGGATACAGACATCCTGTTAGTAAAATAAGTGCTAACAACGTGACACTGACTTTTGCTTTGATCATCACATTCTTCCTTTTTCTTTATTCATTGACCGGCCCGCTAAATACAACTAAAAACACAATGATACCTGATATAAGCATCAAGCTGTATGCGACGGTCGAGGCTGTTATTTTAAGAAACCGGCTTTTCAGCTTAAATCGACTGAAATAAATGGTTACTACGGCTAAAAACATGAGCCCCATGGAACCAAGCGCAAACCACATCTTGATTAAAGCAAAACTCATCGTGCCTGTCCCCCTTCAAAACGAACAAATTGTAAGCGTTTATATTTCATTCTAAACCAAAAATAAGGTAAATATCAATCATTTTTCCAATCATTCAGAAAAAAGCGCATAAAAAACTGAAGCAAAGAGGGGGACTCTGCTTCAGTCATTAAATCGACTATTTTTCCTCATTCTGTAGAGGCAAAGCTCTATTCAAACTTCATTGCTATGTTATGCAAGTCTTCCCCTTCTTGCATCCTCTACATGCCTAAGTTCAGTCTTCCATTTATTTTGTTTGGTTTTCAAACATGTTCACAAGGTCTTCCATTTCATGTGTTTTCACACGTGCCATCAATGATTCTACAGCATCGTCGACCTTTTTCCCTTCAAATAAGACGTGGTAAAGCGCCTCTGTAATCGGCATGCTGACCTTGTATTCTTTGGAGAGCTGATAAGCGCCTTTTGTTGTACGGACGCCTTCAACAACCATCCCCATTTTTTCAAGCACTTCTTCAAGCTTATACCCTTTACCAAGCAGATTTCCGCAGCGCCAGTTACGCGAATGAACACTTGTACATGTCACGATCAAATCTCCCACGCCTGTTAATCCGGCAAATGTCAGAGGATTTCCTCCCATTTTCGTACCAAGACGTGCGATTTCAGCGAGTCCTCTAGTGATGAGCGCCGCTTTCGCATTGTCACCATATCCAAGTCCGTCTGTGATCCCTGCCGCAAGAGCAATGATATTTTTCAGTGCTCCGCCTATTTCTACACCAATCACATCAGGGTTTGTGTATACTCTAAAGTTGTTGTTCATGAACAAATCTTGAACAAATTGAGCCGCTTCAATATTTTCTGATGAGACAGTGACAGTTGTCGGATGACGCAAGCCTACTTCTTCGGCATGGCTCGGCCCTGATAAGACAACAACAGCTTCTCTTTTCTCAGCAGGTACTTCTTGTTCAATCATTTGAGAAATTCTAAGAAGTGTATCTGGTTCAATCCCTTTACTTACATGGACAAACGGCACTTTCGATGTGATCAGCTCATTTGCCTGCTTTAATACTTCGCGAATGGCCTTTGTTGGCACAGCGACAATAATAGCGTCTGTCCCCTCTAACGCCTGCTTCATATCTGTCGTCGCCTGAATAGACGCTGGCAGTTCGACATTAGGCAAGTAATCATGATTTTCATGTTTCTCATTGATTTGATCAATAAGCTCTTGTCTATGTCCCCACATGTGTACATCATGATGATTATCAGCTAATACAAGCGCAAGAGCTGTTCCCCAGCTGCCTGCTCCAAGTACTGAAATTTTCTTCATCCTGCTCACCCTTTTTATTTTCTCGCTCTCGCAAATATTTTAATCGGTGTTCCTTCAAAACCAAATGCATCTCGAATGCGGTTTTCTAGGAAACGTTCATAAGAAAAGTGCATAAGCTCTGGATCATTTACAAACACCACAAAGGACGGAGGCTTAATAGCCACCTGTGTCGCATAGTAAATTTTCAGACGCTGTCCATTATGAGTCGGTGTTGGATTCATTGCCACTGCATCCATGATGATATCGTTCAAAATATTCGTTTGAACGCGCATCGCATGATTTTCACTAGCTGTAATAATGGATGGCATTAACGTATGAATTCTCTTTTTCGTGAGAGCAGACATAAACAAGACAGGTGCATAATCCAGGAATTGAAAATGCTCGCGAATGTTTTGCTCAAATTCCTTCATTGTACGCTCATCTTTTTCAACAGCGTCCCATTTGTTCACAACGATCACAACAGCTTTACCAGCTTCGTGTGCATAGCCTGCAATACGTTTATCCTGCTCAATAATGCCTTCTTCACCGTCTAGAACAACAGCGACAACATCAGAACGATCAATGGCTTTTAATGCACGAAGCACACTGTATTTCTCTGTTGTTTCATATACTTTTCCTTTTTTCCTCATACCTGCTGTATCGACAATGACAAAGTCACGCTGATTGTACGTAAACATCGTATCCACAGCATCTCTTGTCGTACCAGCGATGTTGCTCACAATGACCCGGTCTTCTCCAAGCATTGCATTCACTAAAGAAGATTTCCCTACATTCGGGCGGCCAATTAAGCAGAACTGAACAACTTCTTCCGCATACTGTGTATCCGGTAAGTTTTTGAAGTGTTCTGCGACAGCATCAAGCAGATCACCTAGACCTAATCCGTGCGTTCCAGAAATCGGATACGGTTCGCCAAACCCTAGTGCATAAAAGTCATACACGTCACTTCTCATTTCAGGGTTGTCCAGTTTATTGACAGCAAGTACAACTGGCTTTTTCGTGCGATATAAAATTTTTGCGACTTCTTCGTCCGCAGATGTGACACCATCTCGGCCATTCACCATAAAGATAATGACATCCGCTTCATCCATTGCGATTTCTGCCTGATGGCGAATTTGCGCTAAAAATGGCTCATCTCCAATATCAATTCCACCAGTATCTATTAAGTTAAAGTCATAATTTAACCATTCAGCAGAGCTATAGATTCGATCTCTTGTTACACCAGGTGTGTCTTCTACAATCGATATTCTTTCGCCTGCGATTCGATTAAAAATTGTAGATTTTCCAACGTTGGGCCTTCCAACAATGGCTACGACAGGTTTACCCATAGTACCCTTCCTTTCAATCCAGCCGCGATTCAATATGTTCATCATCATGTTTCAACCGGGATTTAAAATTTTCATTCAGTTTTATGAAATAAACCCTTCAAACATGAAGGGTTCAACTTATATATTATATCAATTTTTAATCAGACCACAATGAATAACTTAAAAATGTTTGACAATCAAGTAAAGATCTTCTCCAATTCCGTGTGCAATTCCATCTAAAATGGCCTCTAAATTCATGGCGTACATGTCGAGTTCTTCTTTATTTTCACAGAAAAAAACGGCTGTTCCGCCCATGACCCGCTCTTTATTTGTTGTAGCCACAGCGAGTATAAATTGTTCAATGGTGTTCGCCATGCCCTATTACCTCACTTTCTTTTTTATGAACTCTGTCGGCATTCTGATGGCATTTTCTAAAATAGGTACTTCTTCCAATACACGGACAGCCAAATCTTCACGATACCATTGCGGTAAAATGAACACGCCAAGTGTGCCGTTATTTAGATCACGTTTTGCGAGCGGACAGAGCGATGGTTCACCAGAGTCGCGATACACCCCAAGTACGTTGGATAAATCAAATAAAATGGCTTGCCGCTGCCCAAGATTGGCAATCGTTGTGGCTGAGTTGAAATTTTTCGGCGTCAAAATAAAGCCCATCCCATGCTCTAAAATGAGCTTTTGCTTTTCGGGCAGTCCGATATTCATGATGTAAATATCATTCACATAAAGCCCTGCCCCATCAAAGCGAAGCTCTCCTTTTTGTATATTGACAATATCCTTTAATTGGCTGCCAGACATTAATAGCTTTGCCAAGAAAAAACAAAGAATACCGACCACTGTCCCAATAACGAGCGAGAAGAAAATACAGGCTGTGGTAGTAATCAGTGCCGTGAGAATCGCAATATAATTCCGGCTTTCAAAGGCAATGGCAATGCCTTCTATATATGTACTGCCTCTTGAGACTAGCTCATATGAATCCATTTGAGTTAACGTATTTCTTTCCATATTGCGGACATCTCGGAATTGCGTGGCCGCCAGCGTGAGAAAGGTAATCGCCGTAAATTCCTCCTGAATGAGTGCAGGCATAATGATCGCACCAAGTCCTGAAGCGATAAAACCAAGCGCAATATGAATCACTTGTCCATGAATATACGTGGGGTATTGCCGGTAATCTGTTCTTAACATATAAAGTCTGGCCGCCATCCCAAAGATGACACCAATAATCACAGGAAACGTATAATCCGTCATGTTGATTTTGCAGCCCCTTTTACTGGTTTTCTTGATGAACGGGCGTTCAAGAGCTTTTCAAGCTGATCGACACCTAATAGGAAGATGGACCCTTGAACAACAAGGGACAGAAAAGAGAGATCTCCTATGACAATCGATGATGTCAGGCGGTGAATCGTCAGCGCATAAAGGGCTTCGCCAAGACATATAGACATCATCCATAGGGTGACTCGTTCTGTGAAATGATGTCCATATGTCAAAGACATCAAGATCAGCAAGGCAAATACGACCCAATCCACTTTTATTAGCGTGAACCAAACCGGGTCATATAATGCAAAAATCATAAAAAAGGCATATGCGCTCACCATAGAGCCTAATTGCATGATTCTCATCATTTGATGGCCAGACCGGAATATAACGAAACCTGCACATGCATATAAAAAGGTCATCAAGTACCCCGCATTGAGGCTCATATCAAACATGGATACCATGAAATGACTACATATAATATGGACGAGGACACAAACGCCTAGCATACTGCGCCATGAGCTTTTTTCCATAATAAATGTCACCATAATCCAAACGAACCATATGGACCAATAATAGTACAAAGCCTCCAACGTCTCATCACCTCAATTACATTATGGGAAAATCCCCAATTTTTAAACGTAAGGGATCGCTTTGGGCATTGTATGAAATAAACAAGAGGTGACACTCTAATAATTGAGGAGGGATGCATGATGGGAAAAGATAGACAGGAAAAACGCTTAAAGGCATCAAAAAGAGTGGAATCTGACCGTGATCAATCCATTCATCATAAAGGGGCAACAGCATTAGAAGGTCCAGATAGCGCACGAAGAAGAAATCAATAAAAAAAGGCATGTGATGACCACATGCCTTAGATGTTTAGGGACTAAACTTGATTTTAGTCCTTTTTCTTCTTTGATCTTAAACTATAGTACGTTGTGTCGATGCCTCTTTCTTTGAGCCAATGACTTGTTTCCCCGGAAATGACAACCTGGGTTTGTCTCAGTTCTTCAATGGTCTTCACGCCAAGCACTGTCATCATCATCTTCACATCTTCTTGAAGATCTATGATATCAGCGATGAGGCCGCTCTCCCCTCCGCCAGTCAGTGATTTTAAGAAAAAGCCAGCTAGACCAGCAGCGGATGCGCCAAGAGCAATTGATTTTGTTACATCAAGGGCGTCTTGTATACCTCCGGAGGCTAAAACCGTTTGATCTGGAAAACTTGTATGTACTTCAGCAAGACTCGCTGCTGTTGGAATCCCCCACTGGTCAAAATAATGAAGCGCTTTTTGGCGGCGAAGATTTTCGATCTTTGAAAAGTTCGTACCACCAAATCCTCCTACATCAACGGCCGCAACTCCAGCATGAAATAACTTTTTTGCCGTTTCCTTGCTCATGCCAAATCCGACTTCTTTTACGACAACAGGCACACCAACTGATTCAGCGATGGCTGCGATGCGCTCAAGCGCCCCCCTGAAATCACGGTCTCCTTCAGGCATGACGATCTCTTGGATCACATTTAAATGAATCTGGAGCATATTGGCCTCCAGCATCTCGACTGCTTCCTTCGCTTGCTTAATCGTTGCTTCACTGCCTAAGTTCGCAAACACAATTCCATCCGGATTGACTTTTCGAACAACTTCATACGTACGTCTTTCTTCTTTATCTTTCAGTGCAGCCATTTGTGATCCAACTGCCACCGGAATATTCGTTTCCTTCGCTGCGATCGATAAAGAGCGGTTGATCTCATAGGTCGACTTTCCGCCCCCGCCAGTCATTGCATTGATAAAAATTGGCGAACCGAAAGTCAGTCCGCCAATTGTCGTATGTGTATCAATTTGTGATGTCGCAAGATCTGGTAGACCGACGTGAACGAAGGAAACATCTTTTAAACCTGTTGCTGCATGCTGTCCAGTGGACAAGGCATGTTCAATATGCTGCTTCTTTCTTTCTGCTCTCGTCAATTTTGATCACCAAATTATTTTAATTTATTAAGCTTATCGCCGATCAGGTCACCAAGCTGGAATCCGCTTGTGTTTTCTTCTTTCGCCTGATATTGACGATAATTCTCTTCGATTTGTTTTTCAGGATTTTCTTCTAAATCACGGATGCTTAATGAAATGCGCTCTTCATCTTCATTCACATCAAGCACTTTCACTTTCACAGTCTGCCCTTCTTCAAGGACTTCTTGCGGTGTACCGATATGTTTATGAGAGATTTGGGAAATATGCACAAGTCCTTCGACGCCTGGCAGAATTTCAACAAATGCACCAAAGCTCACAAGACGTTGAACAGTTCCTTCAAGCACATCACCTTGTTTTACCTTTTCGCCAATCTGGCTCCAAGGTCCTGGTAATGTTTCTTTAATAGATAGTGAGATACGTTCGTTATCACGATCAACAGCAAGTACTTTGACCTGGACTTCCTGGCCTTCTTCCACTACGTCAGATGGCTTTTCAACATGCGCATGGGATAGTTGAGAAATGTGAACCAATCCATCAATGCCGCCAATGTCTACAAATGCACCAAAATCAGTAAGGCGCTGCACTTTACCATCAATCACACTGCCTACTTCAAGCTTTTGCAGGAAGTCTTGCTTTTTGTCTAATTGCTCTTGCTCCACTACTGCACGGTGCGAGAGAATCACACGATTTTTTTCGCGGTCAAGTTCGACCACGACAAGTGAGAGTGTTTTACCTTTGTAGTCTGAGAAGTCCTCTACATAGTGCGCTTCTACAAGAGATGCAGGAATAAATCCACGCACACCAATATCTACGACAAGACCACCTTTTACAACGTCTTTTACTTCAGCTTCAAATACTTCTTTTGTCTCAAACTTTTTCTCTAGGTCTTCCCAAGCGCGGTCTGCATCAACAGCACGTTTCGATAAAATCAAAGCATCGTCTTCGACTTTTGTTACTTTAAGCTCTAACTCGTCGCCATCTTTCACGACATCTGATGCTTTTTCAACGTGAAGACTTGATAATTCACTGATTGGGATGATCCCAGGCTGTTTCACATTGACGATATCTACATTGACATGCTTGTCCTCAACTTTAGAAACAATCCCTTTCACTACATCTCCAACCTCTGGTACCTGAACATCGATTTGATTCATTTCCTCTGTCATTTCGATAACCTCCTTGGTCCAAACCTACACAGCTTAGTTAAAACGACTGGGCGAATATGTGTCTTAAGCATGATGATTACCAGCCGAATATGTATTAAAGAAACATTCAAATCAACATAATTGCTTGAATGATCAATAAAAATAGTATTAGTATAAACTTCTAATAAAAGACCTTGTTTGTCAAGAGATAAACCTCTAACTTATTAAAGTTTTCTAAAATTTCTTACTGTTTCTCCACGCGGTCTGCTGCATCTAAAATTTTACCTGCTACCTCTTGAATGGAAAGAGAAGTTGTGTCAATTTCAATGGCGTCATCCGCTTTCTTAAGTGGCGAAACTTCGCGCTCAGAATCAAGTTTGTCACGTCTTGCAATCTCTTCGATCAGCTGATCGTAATTGACATCGTAGCCTTTTTTCTGATTCTCTTCAAAACGGCGTTTTGCTCTTTCTTCTACTGATGCAAGCAAGAAAATTTTCACTTCGGCATCTGGAAGAACGTGCGTACCTATGTCTCTTCCGTCCATAACGACACCGCCTTTTTGACCAAGCTCTTGCTGCCTGCGGACCATTTCTTCCCGAACAGCTCTGTGCTTTGCGACAACCGATACTTGGTTGCTCACGCGGTCTGTGCGAATATCCTCTGTAACATCGGTATTGTCTAGATGAACTTTTTGACCCTCGTCCGTTGAGACCAGATCAATCACAGTTTTTTTTAGTAATGCATCAAGTGCTGTTTCGTCCTCAAGGTCTATACCATGATTAAGTGCCGCAAGTGTAATCGCGCGGTACATGGCACCTGTATCGATATAAATATATGATTTTTTTGCTGCGACAATTTTTGCCACAGTGCTTTTTCCTGCTGCAGCAGGACCGTCAATTGCGATAGATAATTTCTTTTTCATAATACCTCTCCTTGATTGAATCTCCCTTATGAATTGTAACACGATCACCGCTCAAACGGGGGAATTTTCTATCAATCCTTCTGCTTAAACGTTTCGATCCAATCTTCAATGCTCATGTTATTTACACCCTCGTATTGCACGACTTTTGACAAAAAGAGTTCTCCTTTTGTCAAATGAAGTGTGATCTGAACGGCTAATAATAAGACAAGCTGAATGAGCACCGCTTTCAATAACCATCTTTCCATTGTCTTCATACAAAAAGCCTCCACGCTAGATTCTTTCACCTCTAGTATGGAAGCTTTTAACATCCTTTATTCTTATGCTTTTTTTACCCGTGTTAAAAGCTGCTGCTGGAAGCAGTACTTCATAATGTGCTGCTGGTGGTCATTTGTAATCTCAGAAAACTCCATGATCGCTCTTGTTTTGCCAGTCTGCTCATCTTGATATACTCGATTCATCTCTGCAACCGCTTTAATTTTCACAGGCTCTTTCAGCGGAAGTTCAAACTCTGTGACCACTTCTCCGTATTCTTTCAATGAGACACCTTCAGGAACAGCAATTGCTAAGCCGCCAGCACTCATATTGACAATAAACGTGTCAAAGGCTTCTTCATCCATTTGCGTGATCGTCGCTTTGACCATTGTATCGACTCTCAGGTATTCTCTGCGCTGAAGCCGAATCATTTCTTCTTTTGGCGGAATGGAAATGACAATCATCGGAATATCTTCTTTCCTCTTTCCGATGACTTCGCTTGTACATTTGTATGGAATTTGATTTTCATCGAAAAAGAAAACGGTGATTTCTGTTTGCTGGTTTAAATAGATCGTGCGGCCCGTTTCTTTATCAGCTGGATAATTAATGCAAATATCATCGTTATTATTTTCCAAAACTTTCGATTTTGCAGTTTTCACTTCTTTGTTCTCATTGACGTATTCAATTGTGATTGCATCCCCTATTTGTAACATTCCTCATCACTCTTTTCATCTGTGAAATCATATCCTCTCCTATATTAAACCATGTATAAAACAAAAGGAAAAGGCTTAGTCGCCTTTTCCTCACTTCCTTTTCTATAGGTCTTTATATATAGGTTCTGCGTTTTTTAGTTTATCTACTCGTTCTTCTTTTCCAGTATCCGCATTAATGAACATTCGGTACGTATCGTTCTTAATAGTTCCGAGGAACTCATAGCACAAAACTTCCTCTGACATATCATTTTGAACAATCGCTACATGAGAATCTTCGATTTTTACATGCTGATTCAATGTTTTCTTCGCTTCTTTTTGTGAGATTTTAGGTGCTTTTATGTCTCTTGTTTTATGATTCGTTAAATAGTCTTTCGCTGAAAATCCAACCACCTCACCATCATCTAATGCGACCTTCATGCGTATACTATCTGGATAAAGCAGTACATTTTTTTGAAGAGGTACATAGGTAAATACACCGATATTATCAAATTGCGCGCTTTCATCTAAATGGAACGACTCTGCATCAAATCCTTGCTTCTTTAAGAAGCTGAGTGCTTTTTCTGATGCATCATTTAAACTGATTTTCTGTTTTTTTACGTCTCGATTTTGAAGAAGGTAGACTGGGTGCCCTCCTTTTTCAGTCAAGTCTAAATAGAAATTCGCTTTACTATCAGGATCTGACATCGATAAGCTGTACACATCTCGATTGGTTTTGCTTCCGCTTTTTCTGACCTTAAAATGTTGATTATGATCAGGTGCGAATTGCTGGGCAATGCGTATCGCTTCTTTCTTTGAGATCTTTTTCCCTTTTAAATGATTGTAGCCATGTGTTTCTGATTCTGTCGACACATTTGTCGGACCGAGATTGACATCCGCAAATGCATCTGCATTTCTCTCGACTGTTTTCAACCCGTCAATGATGGTGTTATCATTCTTTCGGTCGCCATCAGCAAGCGCCATTTCAACATCCATCCATTTTAAATTTTTATTAAGGACAAGGTGCTGTACTTGTCTCAGTTCGTTTTGGATATCAGCCGCTTGATGATATAAAGACGTAATGGTTTTGTGCGTATTTTTGTTTAATGGTTCATCTGATAAGGATTTGACTGATGATTTGTAGCTAAAGTCTCCGACATTCGCCAAAAATTCTTCCGTTTTGTTAAAAGGCATTAATGTGAGCGGAAGCTGACTCACATTGTTATGTGCTTCTGATGACATTCTCCATACATCTGCAAGTGCTGGTGAAATCGACGTTTGGCTGTTCATCGCAAGCGTTGCCCCAAGTTTGTCGTGCAACTGATCCACTTGGTACGTTAAATCGTGAAAAGCCCTTTGATAGTTGTTCTCTGCGTGCAGCAGCACTGCGTCTTTTTCTTGATGCTCTTTATAGCCCCAATAACCTGTTGAGATGACAGCAATTCCTAAAATGGCAATCAATATTCCTCTGATCATTTATTTACACCTCTTTTTATTCGCAGAAAATATGTTTCCCGATTCGTTTAATTTGTGGTCTTCCCCAAATCCATGGACTGGTTGCTGTATCAGGATTAAAGTAATAGACGGCGCTCTCAGATGGGTCCCAGCCGTTAATGGCATCAAACACAGCCTTTTTTGCAGTGTCATTTGGCGACATATAAAATTGACCATCCGCCACAGCTGTAAACGCAAGCGGTTCAAAAATAACACCTGCGATCGTATTTGGAAAAGTCGGGTTGTTCAATCGGTTTAAGATAACCGCAGCGATCGCCACCTGTCCTTCATACGGCTCGCCTCTTGCTTCGCTATAAACAGCTTGTGATAAGAGCTGAATATCATTACTAGAAAAACCACCTGGCATGTTGGCTGCCGTTTGTTTCGGTGTTTGGTTTGCTTGCTGATTGCCTGACTGATTCCCAGTCTTTCCAGATGTCCCGCTTCCTCCGCTTTGACTTTTTTGATTCTCTTTTGCACCTTGAGCTGTCTTTTTTTGTGAGCTTCTTTTCGCAGAAGCTTTTGTTTGCTGATCAAGAGGTTTCCCGCCATAATGGGTAAACTCATTCCCCTTTTGCAGCTGCTGCTGAACAAAGTCTTTATAGTATTTTGTCTTTTGAACTAATAGGCTTTTTGTTTGTTTACCTACAAGTCCATCGACCTTCTTTACACCATATTGGCTTTGAAAGTTGCGAACGGCCCAGTACGTCCCCCAGCCATATACACCATCAATTTTGCCATTGTAAAAGCCATTATATTGGAGCCGTGCTTGCAGCTCGACTACATCTTCTCCTGTTGCACCTCGCTGGATGACTTGACTGGTGAAGGCTTCACTTTTTTCAGCTGACATCAGTGAAGTTGCGAGTAGAACAATTGAGAAGATAAGGACGATTTGTTTCATGAAACGAGCTTTGTCCATATTTGATCCTCCTGTACTTTTGATGTTTGAATATATATTTCTTCCGATCCCTATTTTTATACATTCATCACAGGAGTGAATTGGATGAAAAGACAAAAAAAACGCCCTATCAACTGATAGGACGTTTTCCACATTAAATTTGCACCATTTTCACTGAACGGGCCTTTTTTGCTTTCCGCAGGCCAAACCACCATAAAAAAATCATGAATGGCAGCATAATATATCCCCAATTTCTCATGCCAAGAAGAATAAAATCATATAAGCCGTGAAAAAGTACTGGGAGCGTTAAAGATAGGATCAACCATTTCACTTGCTCTTTTTTTGCAGAGAAACGGGCTTTCCCGATATAAAACCCCATCACAACACCGAATAAAGCGTGACTTGAGACGGGTAATAAAGCACGGGTGAACGCATATTCAACCCCATGCCCGACCAAGTAAAGAATATTTTCTAATGTTGCAAAACCAAGTGAGACACTTGTTCCATACACAATACCATCATAGTGTTCGTCAAACTGGGCATGCGCATAGACGCTGACCATTAAAATAAACCATTTTAATGATTCCTCTAAAAAGCCCGACGTCACAAATGAAATCAAGATAGGGTTCGTTGCGATATTTTCCTCTTGAAGGACATATTGAATAAACATGGTTGGAAACACAAGTATGACACCTAGCATAAAAGATCTGATGACCATGTGAACCGGCTCATTGTCGTACTGATCTTTCAAATAAAAATAACTTAAAAGTGCGATGCCGGGAGCTAAACCTGCTGAGATGATTGCGATCATAACCAGACCTCTTTCCCTACATTATCCTTCATTATCGTACCATGATTTACCCTTTTTTTATATGACTCGAGCCCATTTTTATGAAAATATTCTTCTATATAATCCCATTTTATATCAAAAAGAACCGAATCCCTTGTAAGGATCCAGTTCTTTTTTTATCCGTTCATTCTTTTGTTGATTTCTTCTGCAATAAGCCCCCCATGAAACCTTCCATTTTCAATGAAAATTTCATTGGCATTATTTCCAGCTGCAATGACTCCTGCAATGAAAATACCTTCTACGTTTGTCTCCATCGTCTGTTCATCAAATGCTGGACGGCCTGATTCTTGATCAATTGTCACACCCATTTTTTCTAAGAAAGAATGATCTGGATGATAGCCTGTCATGGCAAAAACATAATCACTTTTCACTCGCTCCGTTTGATCTTGCTGGTTTGTAAAAATCACCTCTTCTTCTGTGATTTCCTTCACCTGCGCTCCAAACTCCATTCGGATGGTTCCATTCCGCACAAGCGCTTCAAACTCTGGTAAAATCCAAGGTTTGATGCTAGACGAATATTCAGTTCCTCGATACAGCACAGTGACTCTGCTTCCGCATTTCACAAGTTCTAGCGCTGCATCGACACTTGAGTTTTTCCCGCCGATCACCGTCACATCTTTATCAAAGTAAGGGTGTCCTTCTTTAAAATAATGATACACATGAGGAAGGTCTTCTCCTTTTACGTTCATATAGTTTGGATGATCATAGTACCCAGTAGCAATCACGACATAATCACATGAATAGTCGTCTTTTGATGTGCTCACGGTAAAACAGCCATCTTTTTTCGTCACAGCGGTTACTTTTTCAAAGGCATGCACACGCAGGCTTTTTCGTTTGACTACTTCTCGGTAATAAGAAAGCGCCTGGATACGAACGGGCTTGCGATTTTCAGTAATAAAAGCGACATCACCAATCTCAAGCTTTTCACTTGTACTGAAAAAGGTTTGATGTGTTGGGTAATGATAAATACTGTTAACGACATTCCCCTTTTCAATGACAAGTGCATCAATACCGATTTGCTGGAATGCGATGGCCGCTGATAGCCCGCACGGGCCGCCTCCTATTATGATCGCTTTTTCTTGTTTCATTTGTTCCACTCCTGTCGTTTCAATACAATAACAATTGCTAGCTGTTTGATGATTTGTTTTATTCCATAAAAAAATCTCCTATTTAAGGATAGGAGATTTTTGGGCGCGATGCAAATAAGCCGCTTAAATCCAGCCTCTGAATCGAGAAGCTTCAGCCATTTTACGTACGCCGACCATATATGCAGCAAGACGCATATCGATGCGGCGGTTTTGCGCCATTTCATAAATATTATTAAATGATTTCACCATCATATCTTCTAAACGAGTTTCGACTTCCTCTTCAGTCCAGTAGAACCCTTGGTTATTCTGCACCCATTCAAAGTAAGAAACCGTTACACCACCCGCACTCGCAAGTACGTCTGGGACAAGCAGTACTCCACGATCTGAAAGAATTTTTGTTCCTTCAAGTGTCGTTGGACCATTTGCTGCTTCTACGACAATTTTGGCTTTAATGTTTGCCGCGTTATCTTCAGTGATTTGGTTCTCAATGGCTGCAGGTACTAAGATATCACAATCAAGCTCAAGCAGCTCTTGGTTTGTAATGGTATCGTTAAATAATTTAGTCACGGTTCCAAAGCTGTCACGCCGGTCTAGCAAGTAGTCAATATCAAGACCATCTTCATCGTATAATCCGCCATAAGCATCTGAAATCCCTACGATTTTTGCTCCGGCATCATACATGAATTTAGCCAAGTAGCTTCCTGCATTTCCGAATCCCTGTACGACAACACGAGCCCCGTTGATGTCAATTCCTTTTTTCTTCGCCGCTTCTTTGATGCAGATCGTCACACCTTTTGCTGTTGCAGTATCACGTCCGTGTGACCCTCCAAGAACAATTGGTTTTCCTGTAATAAATCCTGGCGAGTTAAATTCATCAATTCTAGAATATTCGTCCATCATCCATGCCATAATTTGAGAGTTTGTAAACACATCTGGTGCTGGTACATCTTTTGTTGGACCAACGATTTGACTGATTGCGCGAACATAGCCGCGGCTTAGTTTTTCAAGCTCTCTAAATGACATTTCTCTTGGATCACAGATAATACCGCCTTTTCCTCCGCCATAAGGAAGATCCACAATACCACATTTTAAACTCATCCAAATTGAAAGCGCTTTTACTTCTTTTTCAGTAACGTTTGGGTGGAAACGAATGCCGCCTTTTGTCGGTCCGACAGCATCATTGTGCTGTGCGCGGTAACCAGTGAAAATTTTCACTGATCCATCATCCATCCGTACTGGAATTTTGACCGTTAATAGACGAATTGGCTCCTTCAGCAATTCATACACTTCTTGCGGATACCCTAATTTGTCTAGCGCTTTATGTATGACGGTTTGAGTTGACTTTAAAACATCTAGCTTATCTTCTGCGTTATGAGCGGCGTTTTGATCGGCTGCCATTAAAATAAACCCCCTAGAAATCTTTCATGATCTACTGCTCCCTTTCAAGCAATAGTATACACCTTCGTACTGGTAAAGCAAAGGTAAAAAACGTTTTTTATCAAAATAAAATATCAGTGTTTATAAATATAAAAAAGGATATAAAAAATACTGTTGTTTCATCACAACAGTATTAAATATAATAGAAAAAAGTGATTAAAAATACATTTGAATCGTTTTCACTGCATCATCTTGCATGATCACTTTTCCATATTCTTTTAGCCGATGAATCGTTAATGTCGTAGGAGAACCAAACTCCGCTAAAATGGAAATGACTGTATCAGCAGACAGTTCTTCAAAATCATCTAGGCTGAGAAAATATTGACCTTCATAATGGTAAACTGTACCCCCTAAAAGTCCAATACGACTTAAACTATGGGACAGTTGAATCACATCTTCAAACGAGGCAAATTGATAGAGCACATGATTACTCTCGTCGAGCTTGACTTGCATCTCAATGTAATCTTCATCAAACTCATCATCATCAGCATCTTCCTGCTGACTCTTTGTGACAATGACGACCATCCCCTGCGCCTGAAGAGAAAATACTTCAACAGCAATCGGTCCACTCGCTTCAAAACCGAGCTCCTGATTCGCCTCGTTCATCATATCTTTAAACAGCTGATGGACTTTGAACGAATCTTTCCAAAGGTCTTCTTTCGTAAGACCCCGGTCTGTCAGGTCATCTAGTGTGAGAAAAATTTTGATTTTATTATAATTCAGACGCTCCAGTCGCATAACGTTCCCTCCTGCCTCTTCTAAACACACATCATACTGTAGTATATGAGATGATGAGTCATAGGTTCTTAATTTTGTATTCAGTTTACACTGTGTCAAGACGGAAGACAAGCATGAAGCTATGCTTACGGTGACTTTTATGGAAAATATTGAGGGTGCAGCCAGTCATCGCGTTTTTACAGGCATTAAATAGATCAGATGGGTTTCTGGTTCTGCCCCGAGACGCATTGGAATCTTTGTTGTTCCATAGCCATTACTAATGAGAAAAAACGCGCCTTTGACCTGACCTGTTCTTCCTTTTTCATACGGACCAAATTTCCCGATTCGGATCTGACCTCCATGCGTATGACCGCTCAGAACAAGGTCGATTCCCTCTTCATCACTCATCAAATGATGTACATCTGGGTTGTGTGATAAGAGAATATTCACCTCATCTTTCACAAACTCAGGCCGTATCGCTTCATAATCCGCCTTTTCAAGCCGAATATCATCGATACCTCCAACTTTGATTGGCTGGCCTTCGAAATCCCACACAGCCGTTTCATTTTGCAGAGTCGTGACATCATATGCATGAAGTATCTCTTTAAACTTTTGTTGGTGCAGCTCATGATCATTATTTCCCCAAACAAAATAAACGGGCGCAATTCTTGATAAACGTTTCACATTTTCTTCAATCCTGGCGTAGGGTACACCTTTTTCTGCTAAGTCCCCGCCTACCATAATGACATCTGGTTCTTCTTGTGTGACTTCTGCTAATAATGAGTCACTAATAAGACGCCGGTGTGTATCAGAAATAAAGAAAATCACTGCTGGTCGATCTGATTGAAGTGCCTCTATTGTAAAGTAATGCTTTTTGATGTTGTTTTGTTTTGCCGTTTTCACCATTTTTGCCGTTACACACACACCTGTTGTAACAGCCGCAATGGCGGCAGTAAATCCGATGGCATATTTCATCATAAATGGCTCCCTTGCATTTGTTTCGTTCATAAGACGCTTGAATGAAAAAAGACGTTTCAACTATTAAAACGTCTTTTTACACATTTATTTACTTTCATAATAGAGATTAATGTCATATTGCTTCTGCATATAGTGAAAAACCGCTTCACGCTCTTTCCACTGGTCTGATTGCGGCCATAAGTCTGTGCTTTTTTGTATAATCTCACATCTAAGCCGATGATATTCATCCTCAGCCTTTTCCTCTTTTTTCTTATAGTAATAAGATGCGTAAAAAGCAAACACCTCAGCCATTATCCAAAATAGAAAGATCTCATGACCAAGCAGTGTTGCAATCATCGCTTCCGGCTGAAGAGAGCCTCCCTTATTTGCCGTTATTACAAAATAAAACAAAAGAATCGCCAGCGACAATAGGGCTGTCCATTGCCATCTTTTGCACTGCTTAGCAAAGCCCTCATATTTGTGCTTTCTTTTGATCAACGTTTCCATCATTTTCTGTGTCGGCTGATCCATATAGCGGCTGATTACGTGCAATGTCATCACATACACCCTGTCCCTTTTTTCTACATATGTATGTGCTTTTTCATTCGATCATGTCAGGTAATTAGTTTTCCAGTGGAATGTTGAGTACTTGACCACTGTATACACTGTTCCCATTTAAATGATTATAGGCTTTAATTTTCTCTTCACCCGATCGGTTTTTGTAATATTTCATCGAGATTCGATACAGGTTTTCCTCTGGGCCCACAGTGTGCTGTACGACACGAACCGGCTTTTCTTCCTGCTTCTTTTTCTCTTCGGCTTCTTTTCGTTTTTTCTCTTCTTGTTGTTTTTGCAGTGCGAGCTGCTGCTGTTCACGCTTTTTCGCAGCTGCGGCTTTTTCACGCTCTTCTTTCTCTTTAGCGGCTTTTTCTTTTTTCTTCTGCTCTGCTTTTTCTTTTGATCGCTGCTTTTCTTTTTCTTCATCTTTCTTTTTCTTCACTTCATCAGACGCATCCGCTTTATCATCGCTAGCGTCATTTTTTGTTTCGACAAGCGCTGACGGAACTGGGTCTGTGTCAGCACTTGAGGTTTTATCGATGTATACACCTTGATTGTTATTATCGTTGATTTCCTTTGATGTGTAATAGATCAATAGAAAGAAAACAGTGATGACGATGATAGGAAAGATAATAGCCAATGTCGTAAACAAAGGATTGCGCACTTTTTTCGTGCGCTGCTTCTTATATTCATGAAAGTCTTCTCGTGTAGGAAAGTGAGAGTCATCAGAAGGATGTACTTTTTCTTCAAGAATTTCCTCTACATCGTCGTCATGGTTGTTTGTCAGCTGCTCCTTCTTTCTCTGCATTCTCGACATTTCTTCCATGTTCATCCCTCCCCTTATATTTCAAACGAATTTGACAAGCAAAGACTAAGTCAATGACAAAATGAGTCATAACAGGAACAAATAAATTCCCCGTCCACTCGTATAAAAGTCCTAAAAAAATACTAATGGAAACCACGAGGATAAACAAGAGTATTTTTGATAAATAGCGAAAGTGAAGAAGCGCAAACACGATGCTGGCAATCTCCAGCCCAAATTGCTGTTGAACGATTCCGCGAAATAGTATTTCCTCTGAAAAGGCGATGAGAAGTGCTAACCAAACAATATGCGGGATGCTTCGGTTTTTGAACATCTTTTCATTTAAACCGCCATCATCATACATATGAGCGGGAAACACCTTCATTACAATTGCATCTACAATAATGACGAGCAAAGCACCGCCAATTCCATATGTCAGAATGCGCATATCATGAATCTGCCAAAGGGCTGTAAAATCCGTCCATTGATCGAACATAAATATGCCTAGTAAAAAAGAAACGATAAGCATGAGGAGCTGCGTGAAATACAGCTGTTCTATGACTTGTCGATCGGTTAATTTTTCAATGATTCGACGATGTTGTTCAATCAATGCTGCGCCTCTTTTGTCAGATGAAACATACGATCCAGCACGGTCTTCCAGTGTTTCATTTCATTCAGCTCCAATGATTGATCTTTTTTTTCATAATCAGACAGGTCAAGTCCGCAAGAAGAGCAGCAATGATCAGAGGACGCGTGCTCTGTTTGATTAAGCTGTTCGTGAAAGTATGATAACAGAGATTGTCTAAAGCAGTCATGACCCATGATCCGCTCTTTAAATTGCCACACTTTTCTCAGCTTTTCTGTTTGTCTGTCCTGCAATTTTTCTTTTAGATTCATGAGGATTGCCGGGCGCTGTTCGGACTCATGCATCTTGTAATAATGCGTCAGCATTCTTGCACGGGTCTCCTGAAGCCCTGTTTCCATTAATCGTTCACGTAATTTTTTTTCATCATTTGTCTGCATTTGTGTGAGCTGGGCTAAGAAGAAATCAATTTCTGGATCGTCAAAGCCTTCTGCTTGGATCAAGTGTTGCTGAATATCTGCATCCTCTTCTGTATATAAAAGAATGCTCACACTGTTTTTCTCATCCCTTCCCGCTCTTCCAATCTCTTGCATAAATGCTTCAATCGATTGCGGCGGGCTCATATGAATGACAAATCGGATATCCGCTTTATCAATTCCCATGCCAAAAGCACTCGTGCAGCAAATGAGATCAAGCTGACCGCTGATAAATTGCTGCTGAATGAGCATACGGTCTCCTGCATCCATTCCGCCATGATAAAACTCAACACGCTGATTGGTTTTTTGTTTCATCCAGAGTGCAAGCTCTTCTGTCATTTGCCGGGTCGGGCAATAAATAAGACCTGGTCCTTGCAGGAAGTCCGCAAGCTCAATGGCCCGTTTCTCTTTTGCTTCTTTCGATTCGTGCGCTTCTTTGACGAAGGCAATGTTCGGGCGGTTGACGGAATGAATATGAAATTCTGGATGCTGTAATCTTAGCGTTTGCACTGTATCTTTTAGCGTTTGTTTCGTTGCTGTTGCTGTAAGAGCTAAAGCCACAGGATGACCTAACGCTTCTCTCCATTCTCCCAGCTTTGAATATTCAGGACGGAAATCATGCCCCCATTCTGATATACAATGCGCTTCATCGACGACAAACAGACCAATATGCATCGACTTGAGCTGTTCTAGCAGCACTTCTGACATTAATGCCTCAGGTGCGACGAATAAAAATTTATATGATGGCAAATGCCGAATGATATGTCGTCTCTCCTGAAAAGACAATGTGCTGTTAAGCGCCGCCACTCGTTTTTCTCCGCGCATTTTCATTCGTTCGACTTGATCCTCCATAAGCGATAAAAGAGGCGAAATAATCAGAACTAATCCTTCTGTCATATAGCCAGGAATTTGATAGCAAAGTGACTTCCCTCCGCCAGTAGGCAGCATGGCAACCGTATCTTTTTGATGCAGTACACTTTGAATTATGTCCTCTTGACCCACTTTAAAAGTGTCGTGGCCAAAGTATCGCATGAGCGTCTGATGAAGCTTATCCATTTGCTTTCACCATCCTTGTCAGTGCCAATCGTATTTGAAAATAAGTAAATGGAAGCTCGAGTTTTTCTTTAATCAGCTTCATTTTATTTGTTTGAAGCTCCCTGGCTACAGTAAGGATCGCCCGCTGCTCTTCTATACTCACATACGGATCTATTGAAAAGCTTGGCTCATGTATCGACAGCTCCACGATATGATCTTCGATCGTTGCCTTTTTTAGTGAACGAATGTGAGCAATCTGTTCAATATCAAATCCTTTTTGGACAAGCTCAAGTGTTTTATGGGTAGAAGTTGTTAACACGCGTTTGAATTCAAGGTCACCTACGAGCTGCTGCAAAATCGGTGCCTCACCTTTTTGGGCAGATTGAATAAAATAATGGAGTACATTCCAAAAAAGCAGGTACACATACCACACATCTTCTTTCATCCACTCCGCCATTTGCTGATACGTACGCCCGATTCGTTCATTTGAGGTCAATGAATAAACAAAAATCAGTGCCTCTTGATCGCTTAAACAAACAAGGAGCTTTTCTAGTTCATGATGCAGATCTTCTGAAAGCTTGCTTTTCTGCTGATGCTGTTTCAAGAAAGATTTCGTCCAGCTTTGAACCGAGACATCTCTTTGTATTGGAACATATTGATGCGATCCAGCCATATAGTGAGAAAGCACTTGTACAAGTAAAGAGAGCCTCATCCATAGCATCTTTGCTTTATCGTGATATTTGGCACCATGAAAATAAGCGGGCATCGGTTTTTCAGAAAAATGCTGGTTTAGCATTCGCTGCCCTGCTTCAGTGATGCTGAATGTCTCATCGTTTTTTCTAATGTAGTGCTTCTCTTCAAGCTTTAAAGCAGAACGATTCAGCTGATCCCTCGTAAACCCCGGGTAACAGCCGAAGTACCTGGAAAGCTCAAACAAGCTGGCATCCTGTATGGTTTGTGATGATTTTTTTCCTTTAAAAAGATGGTAGACAGCACTAATGGAGCGTTCGCCGTTCAATTTATATACGCTGTCCATTAACATGACATCCAAATAATGAAGAGTCATTCATCAAAGCACCTGTCTTCCTGACAAAATTCGAATATTTTCTCCCTTTATTTTAACAGATTTCATACAAGAAGAAATGTTTAAACTCAATTTATGGGGGAAAGTTATGAACAAACCCTTATGTGATAAGCATTCTCAATCACTTTACAGTTGAAATGTGAATTTAAAATCATTACAATAAGGTTTGAGGAAATTGTTTTTTATCGGTGAAACTAAAAAGGTTAAACCATGTGTTCCATCGAACTATCTGGGAGGTATTTTTTAACATGGCAAAATATACAATTGTAGACAAAGACACATGTATTGCTTGCGGCGCATGCGGTGCAGCTGCTCCAGACATTTATGATTATGATGATGAAGGCATTGCATTTGTTACGCTTGACGACAACCAAGGGACTGTAGAAGTTCCAGAAGTACTTGAAGAAGATATGCTTGATGCATTTGAAGGATGTCCAACTGACTCAATCAAAGTTGCGGACGAATCTTTCGAGGGTGACCCACTTAAGCATGAATAGTATAAAAGCCCCTTATGCAGGGGCTTTTTTTATATTAACTATTTTGAAGTCGGCGTTTATTTTCAAACCATGGACGCATTTTCACAAAAATGAAGCTAAACACGATGGTAATGATCATTCCTTTAATAAAGTTAAAAGGTAAGATCCCTGCTGTAATGGTCGTCTTGAGCGCATGATCAGATAGTTCAGGTGCGTTTAAAAACCATGTGTAAGCTGGCAGAAATAAGAAGTAATTTAAAATGCTCATCATCACAGTCATCAGTAATGTACCGATGATCATTGACCATGCCATCCCTTTTGCTGATTTAATTTTTTTGAACATAAAGGCGACTGGTAAGATGAATAATGTGCCTGCAATGAAGTTCGCGACTTGCCCAACTGGAACACCAGACATACTGCCTTGAATGAGATAATGCAGAACATTTTTTAATGCCTCAACGGCAATTCCTGCACCCGGCCCATAAATTAAAATCGCAATAATCGCTGGTATATCACTGAAATCAATTTTCAAATACGCTGGAAGCCCTGGGAAAGGGAAGTCCAATAAAATTAACACGAACGAAATACTGCTGAGCATACTGGTGACGACTAAACGTTTTACTTTACTTTGATTCAATATTCTCTCTCCTTTTCGATCAAATCTTTCGAAAAGAGGATTGTTCAATTTCAGCCGCAAAAAAACCGCTCATGAAAACAGGAGCGGGGAATTTTGGCTAGACAAATAAACGTGTGAAAAACCATGTTTTCAACGTTTACGAACCTCCATCTTCTCCCATCCAGACTATACTGTCGGCTTCGGAATCACACCGAATCCTGCCAAAAAAGGCTCGCGGGCTTAGAGACTATGCTCATCACCGCCGGTAGGGAATTGCACCCTGCCCCGAAGATTGATCATTATTCAATTCGACATCATTATATATGATATATGAGCATTTGTACAGATAAAAATCCTGAGCAATTTCATCAGTTTTAAGAAATCGTAAAAAACTTAAAAATTATAATGACAAATGCGCAAAAATTGGTTATCTTTTGTTTAAAGGTGTCCATTCTTTATAAAGATACCAATAAATGTTCGTGTTTTCTTTTTCGCTTTACTGCTTTAATTTGATTGACACAGTGAAAAGGAATATGGTAAATTATCAGATATTTATGACGTTTATTTTAGGAGGAAATCTTACGATGTTTCGAGTATTAGTCTCAGATAAGATGAGCAATGATGGTCTTTTACCACTTTTAGAATCAGATTTTGTTGAAATTGTCCAAAAAAATGTAACTGAAGCAGAAGATGAATTACACACATTTGATGCCTTACTTGTCAGAAGTGCTACGAAAGTGACCAAAGAGCTTTATGAAAAAATGTCTTCATTAAAAATTGTCGGCCGTGCCGGTGTGGGAGTAGACAATATTGATATTGATGAAGCGACCAAGCATGGCGTCATTGTCATCAATGCACCAAACGGTAATACGATCTCCACAGCTGAGCATACATTTGCCATGATCTCTTCGCTAATGCGTCATATTCCACAAGCCAATATTTCTGTGAAATCAAAAGAATGGAACAGAGGCGCATATGTTGGTGCTGAGCTTTATGGAAAATCTCTTGGGATTGTTGGACTTGGCAGAATCGGAAGCGAAATCGCTCAGCGTGCAAGAGCATTTGGCATGACAGTCAACGTATTTGACCCATTTCTCACAAAGGAACGTGCAGAAAAAATTGGTGTCAATGCCAAATCACTTGATGAAGTACTCGAAGTATCAGATATTATCACTGTACATACCCCATTAACAAAAGAAACAAGAGGGCTTCTCAATAAAGAAACAATTGCAAAAACGAAAAAAGGCGTTCGCCTAGTGAACTGTGCGCGCGGCGGTATTATTGACGAGGGTGACCTTCTTGAAGCGCTTGAAAGCGGCCATGTTGCAGGAGCTGCACTCGATGTATTTGAGGTAGAACCTCCTACTGATAATCCGCTTGTAGACCATCCGCTCGTCATTGCGACTCCGCATCTTGGCGCATCGACAAAGGAAGCACAATTAAATGTAGCGGCGCAAGTTTCTGAAGAAGTACTTCAATTTGCAAAAGGACTTCCTGTCATGTCATCTATTAATCTACCAGCGATGACAAAAGACGAGTTCAAAAAGATTCAGCCTTATCATCAGTTTGCAGGAAAGCTCGGACGTCTTGTCTCTCAATCAATGAGAGAGCCTGTAAAAGAAGTAAGCATCTCTTACGAAGGCTCTATTTCAAAACTCGAAACCTCCTTTATTACAAAAAGTCTCCTGTCAGGCTTTTTAAAAGAACGCGTCGATTCGACTGTAAATGAAGTAAATGCTGGGATGGTGGCAAAAGAACGCGGCATTAGCTTTAGTGAAAAAATTTCTTCCAGCGAATCTGGTTACGAAAACAGCATTTCTATTGAAGTCAAAGGTGACCTTTCAACCTTTACTCTAAAAGCAACCTACATCCCGCATTTAGGAGAACGCGTTGTTTCCATTAATGGATTTAATATTGATTTTTATCCAGATGGACACCTTGTCTACATCCAGCATACTGATGCCCCTGGTGTGATTGGAAAGGTTGGACAAATATTAGGCGACCATGATGTCAACATTGCGACAATGCAAGTAGGACGTAAAGAAAAAGGCGGCGAAGCCATCATGATGCTTTCTTTCGACAAACATCTTGAGGACGAAATTGTCAAAGAATTAACCGAAGTGCAAGATATACTTTCTGTCCGTCTGATCGACCTATAAAAAATAATGTTAAACCTCATGCATTTGCATGAGGTTTATTTTGTTGAAATCATTAAACGGTCTCCCGTTCGGATGAGATGAGTAGTAAGCTCATTGATTTTTTTCAATTGTTCCACAGTCATCTCGTGCGCCTTTGCAATCGACCAAAGGGTATCTCCTTGTTTAATGAGATATGTATTGTTTTCATGCCCGTTTACATGAAGAGCCGGCTCTTGGAAACGATCCATCGCAATGATTGTGAGTGGATCTACCGCATCTTCTTTACTGACTGACCAATTACCCTTGTGCACCTCAAAATGCAAATGAGTGCCTCTAGAAGCCCCTGTGTTGCCGATAATGCCGATCGGCTGTCCTGCTTCTACATGGTCATGCTTTTTAACAAAACGCTCGTGTAAATGAGCATAGACGGTTTCATATCCATTTGGATGCTGGATAAACACAACCTCTCCATATGTAGCAGATACATACGAACGCGAGACCACACCTTCACTTGCAGCAAATATGGATTCTCCTTCAGGCGCAGCTATATCTAATCCCTTGTGCGAGCCACCTCTTGTCCCAAACAAATCCGTGACTTCTCCTTTTATCGGCTCCACCCATTCGCTTGTTTTCTGTGCATGAGCAAAAGGCGAAAAAATCAACAGCAAAAAACAGCTGGCACATATGAAGCAATACCTTTTCATCAGTGACTCCCCTTCTTTGAGGTTCTTTTTATGACAGCTTAGTATACAGCAAGGAAGCTATTTTCTATACATCAAAAAAGAACGCAATTTCTTGCGTCCTTTAACGGTCTCTTATAACAACTGGATTCGGCAGAGCCGGCACCTCTATGGGTTCTTCTAATTCATATGGACCAACTTGATCTGCCCCCGCCTGTTGAATGGTGACCTCTGTAAAACCAAAATCTTTCGCTGAGAGCAGCAGACCTTCAATGAGTAGAATATGATCATTTGAGTCCGATAATTGCGCTGATGCTCCAAACGTGATAGTCACATGTTTTCCTTTAGTCGTCACTTCTTTAATCGATTCATCTTTAATTAATGGATCAAGTCCGGCATCACTTGTCCGCTTCATGGCCTCTACCGCATCTTCATACGAAGGATAATGGGTTTTTGAAGGCACTAAAAAAGTCCCGCTTTTGTTGTCTAAAACATAATAAGCGTGCTTTGTTTGTTTCTCAATCGACATTGTTCCAATGCGGCCATTTGCTCCTAATTGAAGTTGAGAACCTTTGGATGTCTTGACCTGTACCTGCTTATACTTACTCCATTTTAGCGTTTCTTTTACCATATCTTTAAACCGGTTGGCTTCTTTTAACGTATCGAGGGACAAATCATTTTTTAACTGAAAGATGAGTGTATCTCCTTTTTCTCGAAGATCTACCATATCAATATAAGATTGAAGAGGTTTTGTCATTTCAGGCAGCTGCACCTGCTCATATGTGTTCATCATTTCCTGCAAATGATCATACTTATCCTCTTTTTCAATGCTAATTGGAACTACCTGAGAGGTTGATTCATCTATGTATGCAATGGTCATATACTTTTGCTGCTGCTTACGAGAAACAACGTGTGAGGGCCCATCAGTCTGTTTGACCGCCTCTAATGTGGCGTTCACCTGACTTTTGTCAGCACTTGTTTCCACTTGCTTATGATGATCTTGAGCAGCCGGCTGAAATAAATGAGGAGAAATCAAAAACGCCATAAATAAAACCACAACGGTTGCGACCGCTGGACCGATCCATTTGGCACTTTTCTTTTTCTGCCCGCTTGCCATCAGCATCTGCTGGTATATCTGCTTAGATGAACGGTTGTCCTCCACCTTTGGAAGCTGACTTAGTAACACCTTGATTCGTTCTTCGCTCCAATCGGACCTGTTCGTTTTCATTCACTAGCTCCTCCTTCAAAAGCTCCATATGTTTTCGGAGCACTTTCAGGCCTCGGTGCTGCGTTGTTTTGACTTTGCTTTCCGAGAACTTTAGCGCCTTTGCCGTCTCCATGATTGAGTAGCCCTGGATAAATCTTAAAATGATGACAGCTCGTTGATCGATTGTGCAATGATCAAGTGCGGCATAGATTTCTTTTACATTTTCATCCTGTACAGCTAGTTCGTCTGGGAGCAAGTCTGGGTCCTTTACATCCTGCTTATCCCAATCAAACGTGCCGAGTACCCGTTGTCTAATGGTTTGCTGTTTGCGAAACCAATCAATCGCCACATGCCTTGCAATTGAAAACAGCCAAGTTTTCTCGCTGCTTCTTCCTTCAAAAGTTTTATATGAGTGAAGTACCCGGATGTAAACCTCCTGAACGAGATCCTCTGCCTGATTTTTATCTTTAACCATATAAAATAAAAACTGGTACAAATCTTGATGGTACGAATCATATATTTTTTGAAAGGTTTCATGCATAGGAAACCCCTCCGTTCACTTATTTTTGTCGATTGACTCTTACAAAACGTTACATTACAACTTTATGACAAATATATTACAAGTTCGACAATTTGGGAAGGGCTTTTTGTTTAACTTCTCCTTAAAAATATGAAAATAAAAAAACACTTCTTTTTTTAGAAAAGAAGTGTTTCTCATGTAACAAGATTCTTCGTCAGGATTAGACGAGTTCCTGCTTTTTTCTCGGAATATAAAAGGTAAAGTGTGTACCTGTACCCGCTTTGCTATGTGCATGAATGGAGCCTTGATGCGCCTCTACGATGTTCTTCACAATCGCAAGACCAAGCCCAGTACCAGAACGCCCTCTTGTTCTTGCCTTATCCGCTTTATAGAAACGTTCGAAAATAAATGGCAGATCCTCTTCCGGGATTCCGCTTCCCGAATCTTTTACATCCATTTTCAGACCGCTTTCCACCGATTGAACCGAGAAGTGAACCTCTCCGCCCTCTGGTGTATGACGAATGGCGTTATCAATGAGATTCGTAAACACCTGCTCAATCTTATCCGGATCGAGTACAAAGTGCGGTTCATCCACTTGAATGTCATATGTGAGATCAACTTGTTTTTCTTTCGCAATACCGAGAAACTTGCGGTAAATCTTCTCGGTCAGCTCTTCTGTATCTGTCGATTCAAGATTAAGTGTAATATGGCCCGCTTCCATTCTCGCTAGATCTAGAAGGTCATTCACAAGACGTCCCATTCGAAGTGATTCGTCGTAGATAATTTGCGCAATCTCTTTCTTTTCCTCTTCTGAGCCTGCAATATCATCTACAATCGCCTCACTATACCCTTGCAGCATGGCAATTGGTGTACGAAGTTCATGACTGACATTGGCAATGAAGTCTTTTCTCAGCTTATCAAGTCTTCGTTCCTCTGTCATATCACGAAGGACCGCAACTGCTCCCCTGACATCCTGCTGATTATAAAGCGGGGTCATGAGAAGAACCCAGGTACGTCCTTGCAGCGTGACTTCGATCATTTGCTCTTTTTCTGTGCTGACGGCTGTATGAAACAGTTCTCGCGCTTCTGGTGGCAGTTCATCTCCATCTTTGATCTTCATATTTTGCTCGTAATACCATGCCTGCAAGAATCGTTCTGCAGGAGGATTCGTCATGAGAATCGTTCCATCAATATTGATGGTGATGACACCATCAGCCATACTGCTTAAAATGTTGGACAAATGTTCTTTTTCTTGATTTAAGGCTGTGATATGGAATTTAAGCTGCTTGCCCATTTGATTAAAGGCGATGGCCAGTTCTCCAATTTCGTCTTGCGTTAATATAGGAATCTTGGTATCAAATTTCCCTTTCGCCAGATCCTGTGCCCCCTCTCTCATCTTTCTGAGAGGATAGGTGACACGTGTTGATAAGAAGAAAGCGAAGATAGTGGTCAGAATAATGGCAATTCCGGCTGCTAGGAAGATATAACGCGTCGTATGTTTCGTTGTTTGTTCTACAGCGAGTAATGATTGAGAAAGAAAGACCATGCCTTTTTTTCCGTTTGCCTCAAATGGTACACCGACGACAATTCGTTCATCTTTCTGATTGCCTGCATTTGGTTCTGCACGTTTACTGATTTTTTTACGATCTTTTAGTGCTTGATTTAAATCACTGTCCGCTTCAATTTGTTTCTTTGTAATCGCAGGAAGCTTCCCGTCTTTTTCAGACGAATACCACTCTAGCCCATCCTCTTGTATAATCGCAATACTCGTCAATTTGTCAGCAAGCTCTGATGTAATCGACCTTGCGAGAGATTGATCCTCGTGGCTTTCTAAAATGACCGCTACTTTGTTTGCCATTTGCGTTAAATCTGACTTTGCTTCTTCTACATGGTAATTCTCAATGAACTCTAAAAGAAGCACGGTTAAAATAGATAAAACGATCAGGACGAGGAAGAGAATGGTTAACCATAGCTTTCCAACGACACTTTTCCACAGTTTCATTCAGCGCCGACCTCAAATTTGTACCCGACACCCCATACCGTCACGATTTTTTTCGCAGCTTCTGGTGACACTTTATTCAGCTTTTCGCGAAGTCGTTTGACGTGGGTATCGACTGTTCTCAAGTCTCCAAAGAATTCATACTGCCATACTTCTTTTAACAGCTTCTCTCTGTCATAAACCTTATCCGGTGTTTTCGCAAGGAAATATAAAAGCTCATATTCCTTCGGCGTGAGACTGACTTCTTTGCCATCAGCCGTCACTCTATGCGCATCGTGGTCAATTGAAAGATGAGAAAACACAAGTACATCTTTTGTTGTTGTCCCAGTATTGAGATAAGACGTTTGAGAAGATCTTCTGAGCAATGCCTTTACACGTAAAACAACTTCACGCGGGCTAAAAGGTTTTACGATATAGTCATCCGTTCCTGCCTCAAACCCTTGGACGCGGTTGGCTTCTTCTCCTTTTGCCGTCAGCATAATGATTGGAGTCGCTTTTTTGTCTCGAATTTGATTACACACTTCGATTCCATCTGTCCCAGGCATCATTAAATCGAGTAAAATGAGGTCATAATCTGTTTGGAGTCCTTTTTGAATCGCCTCATCTCCATTTTCTGCTTCATCGATTTCATAATTTTCACGTTCTAAGTACATTTTTAAAAGGCGGCGAATTCTTGCCTCATCATCTACGACTAATATTTTCGTTTGAGTTGTGTGTTCCATTAGACAATCCTCCTGCTTTCTCCGTTGTTACATTCATTTTAACAAAAAGCCAAATCGATTCATAAAAAGTTGGCCTTTTTCATGTGATTAAGCGTAAGAATGAAGCCCTGCAATCACAAGATTGACAAAGATGAGATTAAACATAATGATGGCGAATCCGATGACAGCTAGCCAAGCGGACTTTTCGCCATGCCAGCCCCTGGATAAGCGAAGGTGAAGGTAGGCTGCATAAAAGAGAAACGTAATCAATGCCCATACTTCCTTCGGGTCCCAGCCCCAGAACCGAGTCCAGGCAATTTGCGCCCAGATCATTGCAAAAATCAGCCCGCCTAACGCAAATACAGGGAAACCAATGGAAACAGCCCTGTATCCAATTTCATCGACTAAATCTAGGTTCACCTGCTTCACAAGCGGTTGAAGCAGAGCGCTGAGTCGTTTGCGAATGACCAACCGAATCAGTCCATACAAGATCAGCCCCGTGCCGAATGACCATAACACCGTATTGACCTTTCTTCCTGAAAAAACAGGCGGCAAATCAACAAATGGTTCCAAACGATCTTGCGTCACAAGCTCTCCTTTATGAGGTCCAACTAGAGCTGGCAGCTCATAGACCATCACACTTTCCTCTTTATTTTTATCGACCCAATTAAATTTCGCCTCGTATCCTGTCATTCTAAAGATGGACGTGACAGCGATAAATGCAAGTGTGACGACAATCATAAACATGACGAGCTCTAAACCAAATGTCTTCTTCCCTGGCTTTGTTTGATCGACATGCTTTAATAAGAAGATGACACCTGCCACAAAGCTGATCGCTAAAATGGCTTGCCCTAGTGCTGCTGTTGTCACGTGAATATAAAGCCAATTACTTTGTAGTGAAGGAATCAGCGGTGATATATCAGATGGGAACATACTTGCATAGGCAATAATCAATAAAGCAATTGGAAGTGTAAATAAACCAAGTACAGACACTTGATACACAAAATATAAAATGATGAATGCGAGCACAAGCATCATGCCAAAAGCGGTTGTGAATTCAAACAAATTACTGACTGGTGCATGACCAGACGCCATCCACCTTGAAATAAAATAGCCAAATTGGCTTAAAAAACCGATGATGGTGAGCGTAATGCCGATAAGTGCTGCCTTATTCCTGCGCGGTCCATCAACTTGCTTTTTTCCTTTAATGGCACCACCAAAAAAAGGAACTGCCGCTAAATACAATAGAAAAGCTGCAAATAACAGGTTTTCACTGACTGCTGCCATCTAATCCTTCCCCCTTGCTTTTGCTGATACTTGTTGTATCAGGCAGTTCTTTTTGATCAACTGGCTGTTTGATGCCACTGTCACTTAGTAACACGTTGAGATCAGACTTTAAGCCGAACCAGTTTTTGTTTGTGTGTCCTGCCACAAATACTTTTCCATCCTTTGCAGACAGCCAAATTCTTCTATGCTGCCAATACATCCCCTGCACGACACCAATCATGAAGATAATCCCGCCTACGATGAGCACCCCGAGAGTTAAATCTTTTCTAACCGTCAATCCCGTGACGTTTTTCGTTTCCACTCGATCAAACTTCATTTTATATATGTTGTTATCAGAGCCTTCTACTGTCTCTTGAATCGCCACAAAGCTTTTTTCACCTTTAGGCTTTTCAGGAGAAATCATTTCAAACACGAAAGCAGGATTATTTGGATTTCTTGTTTTCGTACTCGGCGTTCCATCATCGTCAAAATAAAAATCAGGGAGATAGCTCATCACTTTGACTTTGTAACCGCTACCAAGATCATATTCTGACTTAGGCTCCAGCAGATTAATCTTCACTGTTCCGAAAGATTTTTCTGTATCTTTACGAATCAGCTGAAAGACCATTTGATCGAGTTCATTTTGTTTAAAATCCACTTGATATAATGAGAAATGATCAAACTTGAGCGGTTCGTTCACTTTGATATCGTGTTCTGTTACCTGCTTCAGCTTGGGCTTTTCACCAAAAACAACTTCCCCTTCACGTTTGTATAAAGTGGCATCGGTTTTATAACTTTTCACCACTTGACCGTCGCCAGCTCTTTCAATCGCATTCTCAAACACTTCTTTTTCATTTCCAGTTTCATAGCGGTCAATTGAAAACGCATTATTTTTCAAAAAATATTGACCATCTGTGCCTGGAATTGGAGCAGTTTCACCTTCTCTGACCCACAGCGTTTCATCCACGTACATGCCTGGGACAAACCGGAGCATCGATCCAATGAGAAAGATGATTAATCCAATGTGATTGACGTAAGGCCCCCAGCGTGAAAAGCGGCCTTTTTCAGCTAAAATATGTCCGTTTTCTTCTCGCACGCGGTAACGCTTTTGTTTCATTGCTCTTATGATGCCTTCATATGTATGCTGATCTAACGTTTTGTCTGTTTCACTGAACAGACGCTGTCTTCTCATAAAGCCTTCTTTTTTGATAACCCCTTGGTTTTTAAGTGCCCGATAAAGAGGAATGACCCGGTCGAGACTGCAAATGACAAGGGAGATTCCGATTGATGCGACTAAAGCTAAAAACCACCAAGAATTATAAAGATCATGGAATCCAAGTATGTAATACAGCTTACCAAACGACCCATATTGCTCTTCATAATAGGTGGAAGCAGATGCACCTGGCGGAATAAACCGCTCCTGCGGAAAAATGGTTCCTAGTGAGGAAGCAAGCAGTGTAATAACAATCAGCCACACACCCACTTTAACGGAAGAAAAAAAGTTCCATACTTTATCCACAATCGTTTTGTTGTATGTTTGCGAGCGTCTTGCACTGCCGTCATATCTCATATCAAGCAGCTTTGAAGAGTTTTTCTCTATAGCTGCAATTGGATTCCCGCATGATTCACATAAAACAGTACCGATTGGATTAATATGTCCACACTCGCACTTTACCTCTTTCATTCTATGACCCCTTTGGTTTAATCAAATTCATATATTCATAGACATTACGTTCTGTCATGGTTCCCTTTATGACTTTGATTACCTTGCCTTCAGGATTAATTAAAAATGTGGTTGGCAGCGGCGTAATATCATATGCCTCTGTCACTTGACGATCTTTGTCCATCGCAACAGGAAAATTCACGCCATAGGTTTCCATAAAATTTTTCACGGCAATATTGGATTCCCCAACATTGATTGCAACAATTTCCACACCGCGATCCTTGAATACTTCATATTGATTTGCCATGTAAGGAAATTCTTGTTTACACGGACCACACCAGGTCCCCCAAAAATTAAGGAAGACGCCTTTGCCTTTTAATTCCTTTAATTCAATCCGTTCCCCATCCACTGATTGAAGGACAAAGTTTGGCGCAATAGATCCTTCTTTGACTTGATCCTGTTTGGCAAATACTGAGTTATACATCGTATAACAAAGTGCAGCAAGCATCACGAGGAGAATGCCCGTCCGTATGAAAAACCGTCTTTTCTTCATCTGAAGTACCCCTTCCCCATAGACATTCAGGTAAATTATAGCATTCTCCTTCTTTTGATGCTTCTTCATTTTTTGAAGTTTATGTGAAAATTAAAAAGCGCTTTTCCCATGATCTGCAATCGCTCTTAGGCGCTTGACTTCATGCGGAGACAATTCTCTGCGGTCTCCCGGTCTCATGCCTTCAATATGAAGGAACGCATATTGCTCTCTTTTTAGCTTTAACACATCATGACCGATCGCTTCAAACATGCGGCGCACTTGTCTGTTTCTGCCTTCATGAATGGTTAATTGAACGATAGATGTCTGCTTTCGTTTATCGATAGAAAGCATTTTGGCACGAGCACGTGCTGTCTTTTTATGATCTAACATGATCCCTTTTTCTAGCTTTCTAAGCAATTCCTTTGATGGGATGCCTTTTAGCTTCGCTGCATACGTTTTATCAATTTCATATTTCGGATGCATGAGCTTATGGGCAAATTCCCCGTCATTTGTAATTAAAATCAAACCGCTCGTATCATAATCTAAGCGGCCGATTGGATAAAGGCGCTGCGGGACGTCATCAAAGAAATCTGTGACGACCTTACGTCCTTTATCATCCTCAGCAGCTGAAATGACGCCGCGCGGTTTATAAAGCATAAAGTAAACCGGTTCTTCTCTTTCAAGCTTTAATCCGTTGACTTCAATTTTATCTGAAGAGCCCACTTTTACTCCGAGCTCTGTCACTGTTTGGCCATTAACGGTAACTCGTCCTTCTTTAATTAATTCTTCTGCCTTTCGTCTAGAAGCGACGCCGGCATGTGCAATTACTTTCTGTAAACGTTCCATTTGTCTTTCACCTCATGTACTATCTTACTTGCTTGACTTAAAACAAACAAGCATTCGTGGAAAAATAAGCGATTCGTCTGTCTAATTTCAGCTAAAAAGCGATTTTCCATCCACGAAATACAAAAAAGCGCCTCATTAGGCGCCGCTAAATAACAAACTGACGATGATGACAGATGCAATGATTCCAATGAGGTCCGCTAACAGTCCTACTTTCAGCGCATCCCCCATCTTTTTAATACCGACTGCTCCAAAATAGACCGTTAAAATGTATAGGGTGGTATCTGTTGACCCTTGCATGACAGCTGCGAGCTGTCCGATAAAAGAATCTGGTCCATATGTCGCAATGAGGTCTGATGTCATCCCGAGTGCGGCCGTGCCAGATATCGGACGAATAAACGCAAGCGGCACCACTTCTGCCGGGAAGCCGATCGCTGTAAACACGGGTTTTAACAGTCCCATGACAAAGTCAAGCGCACCAGACGCACGGAATATCGTAATGGCTACAAGCATACCGACTAAATAAGGAATGATTGAAAAGGCAATTTGAATGCCCTCTTTCCCGCCCTCGACAAATGTTTCATAGGTCGGTACCTTTTTAATGGTTCCTGCAATTAAAATTCCTGCGATGATCAGTGGGATCAAAGCAAGTGACAGCCAGTTAATAAATGACACGAGATCACCCCCGCCTGCTTCTGCGATAGTGGAAATAGCGATCAATGAGAATTGCACCGATTCCTGAAATGAGTGTTGCCAAAATGGTTGGGCCTACAATGTCTGTTGGCTGATCTGCACCATAGGTCATTCTAATCGCAATGACGGTTGTTGGCACAAGTGTGATAGAGGATGTGTTGACCGCTAAAAATGTAATCATGGACCGGCTTGCTTCATTTTCCCCCTCGTTTAATGCTTTCATCTGCTCCATTGCCTTAATCCCAAGCGGTGTTGCGGCATTCCCGAGACCAAAGAAATTCGCCATAAGGTTGGACAAAATATATCCCATTGCGGGATGGTTAGGCGGAATATCCGGAAATAGCTTTGAAATAAAGGGACGGCACAATTTACTAAAGAAATTTAACAAACCTGCCTCTTCTGCAATCTTCATCAGTCCGAGCCAAAAAACGAGGACACTAATCAGACCAATTGAAATGGTAACTGCTTCTTTTGAGCCCTTAAATACAGCTTCGTTTACTTCCTCCATCGTTCCGTTGAACATCGCATACACAAGACCGATGACAGTGAGGAATACCCAAATTAGATTGACCATGAAAATCCGCCTATAGATGTCTGAAAGACAGACTTAAACATTTCTTGAAAGCTTTTTTGAGGCATTCGATTTCGTTTATTTTCATAAAAAATCGGCACTTGCTCGATCACCTGGCCATCTAATAAAAATGTCATTTTCCCTACAACATCCGGGATGGCTTCGGCGTTTTTTTCCCACTTCTTTTGAGGCGTAAGCATTTCCGTTTCAATTTCCACTAGCTTTTTCTCATCTTCATTTAAAAAATAGTCCACATCACGCTTGATAAATGCTTTTTTTTCGTAAAAGGTTCCTTTTAACGAAGCGAGTCTTCCTTTTTCAGCAAGTACGTACGTTTTATAGTGATCAAATGCATATTCAAACATAGAGATATGATCCTTCCAGTCATCTGGGGCATTAATGGTCACAGCGATCAGCGCCGCATCCCCTTTTGCAGCTGTAGAGACAAGTGTGCGTTTTGCAAGCTTCGTATATCCCGTTTTCCCCCCAGTTGAATATTGATATAAACCAGTGAGGAGCTTGTTTTTATTTTTCCAATAGCCTTCCATCGTTTTCGCTTTATAGAAAGTCGTGCCCGCAATTTTTTGATATTGTTTATGTTCCATGGCATATTTTGTTAAAATGGCCATGTCATAGGCTGATGAATAATGATGTTTATGATCATCGAGTCCATGCGGATTTTGAAAATTTGTATTCTCCATTCCTAGTTCAGACGCTTTTTGATTCATCATAAAAATAAATCCTTCTAAGCTACCGCCCACATGCTCTGCAATGGCAACAGCTGCATCATTTCCAGAACGCAGCATAAGCCCGTACGTTAAGTCTTCTAAACTCACCTTCTGCCCTTCTTTTAAATAGAGCGATGAGCCCTCTGCTTGAATCGCGCGTTTTGATACCTTGACGGTGTCTTTCATTTTTCCTGATTCAATGGCTAATACCGCCGTCATAATTTTCGTAATACTGGCGATTCTCCTTTTTTCATGCTCGTCCTTTCCAAATAGGACTCTGCCTGACTGTCCATCTATTAAAATGGCGCTTCTTGCACTCACAGATAATGATATGTCTGCTTTGGCATGTGAGGAAAAAGGCAGTAAGAGTGTAAATAGAAGAAGGACTGCTGTTCCAATTTTTAAATAGGGCATGTTCATTCACGTCCTTGTCCGTTTTGTACAAGTGTATGCGCGCCTGAAAAAGTTATGATGCCTCGTCCATAAAAAAAAGCGTCTCTATATGTAGAGACACTTTTTCCTCTTGCTATACCATTTTCATTTGCTGATGAGATGTCGTATATTCTAGCTCTTCTCTCATCGCTAAAAAATCGTTTTCTAATGAAGAAAATAATCGTTTCATATCAGCGGATACTTCATGGTGGAAAACAATGCTGCCCTTTCCTGTATACGCGGAACGGCTGTCTTCATACCATGTATCCTTTTTCGGCGTAAAAAATTCTTCAATACATTGATGATAAATACGGTGAAGCGTCTGCTGCGCGGCTTGCTGCGGGAATGTCTGCTGCTGGCTTATTTTCCTGCAAACTGCCGCTGCATCCTCGCTGTACACTGCAAGCTTCCGTAATGTACTCAATATGTCACAATAATAGGCTTCCGCTTCAGGGTTTAATCGTTTCATGCTTGATAAGGTAGCTTCGTTCAGAAAACCATTCATTTCAGTTGCAACCTTTGATAAAAAGACGCCTGCTTGATCAACTTGAGCCTTTACATTCATATGTGCCATTTGTTTCGTGTTTACCTTCCCCTCATGGCTTTATTACCATTTTATCTGACATCAATAGATGTTAGACCTAAAATCTTTTTTATATTTTATCATACATTTTTCATTCTTTTGAACTATTTTATCTCTTCGAATGTTTGATTGAAGTTTTCAAAAAATAGATCAGCCTCTTCTTGTACACCATCTGCTTCCACATTCTCTGGCAGCGGAGGTAATTCATCCAAGGCCTTTAAGCCAAACTGCTCTAAAAAGGTAGGCGTTGTCCCATAAAGAATCGCTCGCCCCGGGCCATCGGCACGTCCTACTTCACAGAGCAGTGCTTTGGCTACTAAACTATGAAGCACCCGCTCTGATTTGACTCCTCTGATCTCCTCTACCTCACTGCGTGTGATCGGCTGTTTATAAGAAACGATTGCGAGTACCTCAAGCGCTGCCTGTGACAAACCTTTGGATGGGGTCTCGACTAATTTTTTCAAATAAATGCTGTATTCTTTTTTCGTCAGCAGCATATATGAATCTGCATATTCAATGAGCTCAATCCCTCGTTCTTGTTTTTGATATTCTTCCTTTACGGCAGACATCATGTCGAGTAATGCTGCCTCTTCTACTTCAAGAACAGACATGAGCTGTTTTTTTGTTAAGCCTTCGTCACCTGCTGCATACAGCAGCGCTTCTATGATGGCTTTCCAATTCACGATATCAAGCGTCATGAATCGTTTCACTCCCTATTATATAAATGTCTTCAAAGTTTCCTTTCTGCTCTAACATGATTTGATGACTTTTCATCAATTCGAGAACAGCAAGAAACGTCACGACAAGGTGCTCCTTTTGATCATGTTGAAATAGAGTCATGAAATTGGTCCGCTTTTTCGTTTTTCTTAAATGGTTCATAATCTCATTCATTTTGTCTTCAATCGGGATTTCTTGTCTTGTAATCTTAGATGGTGCTGGTTTCGTTATTTTTTTTCGGTTCAATACCTTTTGGAACGCACCTAACATATCATACACCGTGACATGTAAGTTTGTGTCCTTCACTTCCGATTCTTTTGCAAATTCGCTTAAATCACTCGGAGGTTTTGTAAAGGCATTTTGCCTTTCTTCTTCGCGTTCCTTTAGTTCTTGTGCTGCATTTTTATACTTGCGGTATTCAATTAATTTGCCAATCAGCTCTTCTCGAGGGTCCTCTTCCTCTTCGAGCAGGTCTTCATCAAATAGCTCTTCCTCTTGTTTCGGAAGGAGCATTCTGCTTTTAATACTCAGGAGGGTTGCAGCCATCACCAAATATTCACTTGCCACATCAAGTTCAAGCTCCCTCATTGTGTGGACATATAACAAATACTGCTCCGTAATTTTAGCAACGGGAATATCATAAATATCGATTTCCAACCGGTTGATTAAATGTAAAAGTAAGTCCAAAGGACCTTCAAACGAATCTATTTTCACCTGATATTCCAGCATTTTTTTCTCACCATTTCTACTGTCTTCTAAGTACCGTTTCACCGGCTAACCTTTAGTATAAGACAGGATAAAGCTCTCGTCCAATATAATTTCGACCATGATGTCCTAGGCAAAACAAGAAAAACAGTGGTTTCGCCCATACCACTCAGGGCATTTATACATAGAATACCATTGTAAACAGAACTGATGAAAAAGGAGGCCGTATCATTATGGGAGATGGCTATAACTTTGGCGGAGGTTTCGCGCTTATTGTCGTGCTTTTCATCTTGCTGATCATCGTTGGCGCGGCTTGGGTTTATTAAAGAAACAGAGCGTCCTTTCACGAAGGGCGCTCTTTCTTCTTTTCTTTTCAATATGTTAGACTGAGAGTGGAAAAGGAGATGACCACTGTGTATCCTGAAGCGTACGTGGCTTTTTTACATGAATTTCATACGACAAGGGATTATTTTGAGTGTCATGAAATTCTTGAGGAATATTGGAAGGAAGACCCGCCTGAGCAGCGCAAAGAATATTGGGTTGGTTTCATTCAGCTTGCCGTTGCTTTGTATCATCAAAGACGGGGAAATGGAAAAGGGGCAAAACGGCTCATTTCAAACAGCCTCCACTTGCTGGAAGCAAACCGGCCCGTATTAGCGAACCTCGGTCTAGATGATGAGGCGTTTCTCATACTTCTGAGAACGCTAAAGAAGAAAATGAATGAAGACATGCCCTACGAAAGTGTGTTGCTCCCGATCAAAGATCAAGCGCTTCTTTCTTTATGCCAAGAAATGGCTCAAAAAGAAGGTCTGACCTTTGGACAGGAGAGCAACTTATCCCACACATTTTTGATCGAAAAACATAGACTGCGTGACCGGACAGATGTATTGCTTGAACGAAAAAAGCAGATCGAACGTAAAAAAAGCAGAGGACTGTAGCCTCTGCTTTTACATGTGTGATATTTAATTTGTTTCGCTGTGACACTTATGAAAGAAGCCTTGCGTTAATTCATTTGGAATGAGTGTTTTGGTTTTGAATACCTCTTCCACGGCTAAAACCATTTCCTTGCCGATTCCTTGATCTCGATGGGATGGATTCACACTAATATGCTCGATTTGTACTTGGTCGTCTGTTTTCAACACACCAATGGCACCTACGATATCCTCGCCATCTTTCCAAAGGAACAGCTGCCGATTTTCATCCATTTCATATGACTTCATCGTCTGCTGAAGCTGTTTGACGTCTTTCTCACCCGGCATGAAGGAGAGTAGCCCCATGGCAATTTTTTCAAAAGACCTCTTATAACGAATTAACATATATACCCCTCAATATTCAAATTATCCTAATGTCCAGCAAATGTCTCACGAATCATTTGCTCATCACACATTATAAACATTTTTATACCGTTTTTAAACTCTTTTTCACTAAATTAACGAAAGGTTCGATTGAGATTCGCCATTTCAATGGCAGCTGCAGCCGATTCGCTGCCTTTATTTCCAGCTTTTGTGCCGGCTCTTTCGATGGCTTGTTCAATGGATTCTGTTGTTAGTACACCAAAGATAATCGGTACCCCTGTTGACATGGCACTTTGAGCAATTCCTTTAGCGGCTTCATTACAAACATAATCGTAGTGAGTTGTTGCGCCCCGGATTACGGTTCCTAGTGTAATGACGGCATCGTATTTCTCTGTTTCAGCTAGTTTTTTTGCCATGTACGGAATTTCAAAAGCACCCGGTACCCACACGACATCAATATCGTCACCGTTTGCTCCGTGTCTGAGCAATGTATCTTCTGCTCCGTCAAGCAGTTTACTTGTAATAAAGTCATTAAATCTCGCGACGACGATTGCAAATTTTAGTCCTTCTGCTACTACATGCCCTTGTATTGTATTCATATGTTGATCATCCTTTTTTGTGATTTTTATTTTGTTTCGATAGTTGCTGTTTCGTTATTGTTTAAATATGTCTGCAATGCTTCGATTGTCAGCATCTTTAAACCGTGCTGTTTTTGGATCTCTTTTAGTTCAGGGACGCGCGCCATTGTGCCATCTACATTCATAATTTCACATATGACACCCGCTGGCTCTGAACCTGCCAGTTTCGCAAGATCTACCGCCGCCTCTGTATGACCTGGTCTTTCTAGTACACCGCCCTCTTTTGCAATGAGCGGAAACACATGACCTGGGCGGGCAAATTCTTCTGGTGTTGCGTCTTTATTTAACATGGCAAGCATGGTCGCAGAGCGCTCAAAAGCACTAATACCAGTCGTCGTTGTCACATGATCGATGCTCACTGTAAATGCTGTATGGTGTGCATCTGTATTTTGTTCTACCATTGGATGCAGGTTCAGGTGTTTGGCGATCGTCATATGGACCGGTGTACAAATGAGGCCTCTTCCATGTAAAGCCATAAAGTTAATAACTTCAGGCGTGGCATGCTCAGCAAGTGCCACAAAATCTCCTTCATTCTCTCTGTCTTCATCATCCACTACGATAATGATTTCTCCTTCTTTTAGAGCATCTACTGCTTCTTCTACTGAATGATACATACAATCGCCTCCTAGAATCCGTGCTCTTTTAAAAATGATGGGGTCAATCGGGATGGCTGCTTTTCGCCTTGTTCATTTGTTAAAAAGCGATAAATGTATTTGCCGATCATGTCACACTCTATATTCACAATCTCTCCCATAGATTTAGTCAGGAAAATAGTTCCTTCAAGCGTATGAGGAATAATAGAGACTGTGACGTGTGAATCTTGCAAATCGAAAATGGTTAAGCTGACACCATCTATTGCGATCGAACCCTTTTGCGTGAGCATATCTGTGAGGGTCTTGTCCATCTCCAAATCATAGTAAATGGCATTACTTTTCTTTTCTATTCGGGTAATGACTGCCGTTCCGTCAACATGGCCTGAGACAAAATGGCCGCCGAATCGTCCATTCGAGGACATGGCCCGCTCTAAATTCACTGGACTGCCTGATGTCAGCTGATCCAGTGATGTCGCTTTGACCGTCTCTGGCATCACATCTGCTGCGAACTGTGCTTTTGTAAAGCTTGTGACTGTAAGACATACACCATTGATCGCAATACTGTCTCCGAGGTGAACATCTTCTAGCACACGACTGCACTTAATGACAATTTCCATGGCATCTGCTGACTTTTTACTTAATGACTGTACGGTGCCAACTTCTTCAATTATCCCCGTAAACATGTGATCCTCCCTTTCTTTTCATTTGTATTTCTCACTTTATAAAAAAGCGATGTTAGGGACATGTGATCGATTGAGCACCTTCGTCGCTTTTTAAGGTCCATACAAGGTAGATGAGGGATCACCTAATAAACACTGCATGCCGGTCTATTAACTACATGTACATACAGAAAGCCCCGGAAAAAATTCCGGGGCTTTGGCTTTTTTGCATCAGAAATAAAACTATGATCAACAAATATTTTTCGTTCATAGCTTTCTTTATCCTTCTCCCATCCAGACTTTCACTGTCGGCTTCAGCTTTTCACTGAATCAACCGTTAATAAATTAACGGGTCACGGGCTGTAAAGCATTTGCTTTATTACCGTCGGTCGGGATTTTCACCCTGCCCCGAAGGATACAATCGATATTTAGCTGTCCTTAGGGGCTATTATAGCGATCCTTGTTATCAAATGCAACAATCAAGATTTCTCACAAAAAAGTCTCCTTATAGGAAAGGAGACTTGTTAATTAACGACTTTTACTACTTTTATAAGTCCATCTATTCTTTTTTCATTACTAAAGTAGGCTTTAATACGATCGCCTTTCTTCAAGTCGGCCACATCATCTTCGAATTTCTTTCCATTAAAAATGATTTTTGTGCCGTTTTTTGCTTGACCGTAATATTCATCTCCATCAATTTTCGTAATGGTATATTCATAGATGGTATAATCTTTATCATTATTTGTTAAGCTTTCACCAATGGCTGTTGGCACATCTTCAATTTTCATGCCATTCATGTATAAATAACCTGCGCCTAAACAAAGCAGTAAAACAAATAAGACGGCAATTTTCAATTTAATTTTCCCCATATTTAGAACCTCCATCATCTGCACTTCGCCTATTTGTATGTTTTATTCCTTCTTTTGATGAAATAAAACCAAAAAAGCTGATTTCCATTAATGGTTACTTATATAACGATTGAGTTGGACCTTTGGTTCCACCTTTTCATCATTACATATGATACGAATATGCGTTCTTTATTAAGGGGGTCTCTTTCCTCTTTATCCGTTAGTAGGGCGCACACCATTGATGATCATCTTTTTTCGAGTGCGAATAGATCTTCCTCTAACAATTGCGATCTCTGAACAGCAATGTTCCGGCTGTCACGAACCCCTTGATTATAATAGTAACTTCCAAGATTTTTTGTGATAAATTCTAGTATATTAATGGCTGCTAATTCACCAATCTCTTCTTCTCGTTCTTCGGCAAAGTAACGCTGAATGGCAATCATCATTTGATTTTTTTCTTCTTTTGTTAATGGTTTCAAATTATCTCCTGCTTTCTTTCAGCATGAAACACGCTTTTTTAATTTGCATTGACATCTGTTTTTCAGTTGAATGTGGCGACACCCACAAATGCGAATATTTGTTCTCTTATCATATCACAAAATCGAGTTCTGTCCATAACTGTCCTAAAAGAAAAAGCGTGTTTTGATAGCTTGATCAAAATACGCTTTCCCTATATTGACTGTTTTCCACGTAGACTGTTTATTTCAATATGGAAAGTATCGTCGCTACAGAATGATCTACAAATGAACGCTCTGGACGAGATTTCATGAGGACGGTAAGTCCAATGAAAGAAACGACCAGTGTCTGTGCTAAAGCTTTAGCATTCAGACTGCTTTCGAGCTCACCCGAGCGAATACCTTGAACAATCCTTTCTTCAAAAATGACCGAAAGATACATCTGATGCTCTCTTGTAAGAATTTCAAATTTCTCTTCGTGTGGCGCAAGTTCCACTATTGTATTGATGCAAAAACATCCTTTACTCGGACCATCTCTATATTCCTCTTCTACTAAATCTGCAAATAATGCATGAAATGCTTCCTTTGCAGAAAGATTGCTTTGAAGTTTTGTTCGAATATGGCCAGCATGCTGCTTTGTATATTTGCGTAATGCGGCCTCAAATAATTCCTCTTTATCTCCAAAAGCTGAGTATAAGCTTGGCCGCTGTATTCCCATTTTTGCAGTCAAATCGCTTAATGTAGTGGCCCTATACCCCTTTTCCCAAAAAAGCACCATTGCCTCATCCAACGCTTTTTCCTTATCAAATTCCCGTTGTCGAACCATCAGCAATTCCTCATTTCAACAATAAAATTTCTTCACAAAGTCAGCCATCTATTTCTTGATATTATTCTCTATTTGGTTACCAATCGGTACATTATAATTTTATTTTATTGACGTACTAATGTCAAATTGCCTTACCCTCTCAAGATCAGCATCAATTAACTGTATCAAAGTCTTGACTTTAAAACGTTTTGTTGGTTATCCTTAACATGAATCATAATATACCGAACAGTATATTATACTTTTTAGTACAAAAGGAGACGATGAAATGCATGGTGAAAGAAAAAATCACTTCCATTGAACATCTTGATATGGAAACGACTCATTTACCAATCAAACCGAGATCAACGATGACTCGCTATATGGCACTGCTGTTTGCGATAGCCTGCGGGATGGCAGTTGCAAACATATACTTTGCACAACCGTTATTAGACTCCCTCGCATCCGAGTTTGGTATCACCTATTCATCCATTGGCATGGTCATTACGATTACTCAGCTTTGTTATGCGCTGGGGCTGCTACTGATAGTACCACTTGGTGATCTATTGAATAGACGCCGACTCATCATTGGTCAGATGCTTTTATCCGTGTTGTCTCTCATTCTAGTCGGCATCGCTCCTATCGTCACCGTCCTCTTTATAGGATTAGCTGTGGTCGGACTGCTTGCTGTGGTCACTCAAGTACTCGTAGCGTTCGCAGCGACTTGGGCCGCTCCAGAAGAGCGCGGTCGTATTGTTGGCTTGGTGCAAAGTGGAATCGTGATCGGGATTCTTCTCGCACGAACCTTTGCTGGTGTACTAACCGATCTCGCCGGCTGGAGGTCAGTCTACCTAGTTTCTGCCATTATGATGCTTATCATAACTGGCGTGTTGTTCCGAATTCTCCCGGGTGATGACAGCGAAAGAGAGTCATTATCCTATGCAAACCTGCTTCGTTCAATGTTTACATTGTTCAGACAAGAACGAATCCTGCGCATCCGTGGAATTCTGGCTCTTCTTATTTTTATTGTGTTTGGTACGTTATGGACTTCGCTCGTGCTGCCCCTCAGTACCACGCCATACAATCTTTCACATACGGCGATTGGTGCATTTGGTCTTGCTGGAGTTGCCGGAGCATTAGGCGCTGCTCGGGCTGGAAGCCTTGCTGATCGGGGCTTAGGACAGTTAACAACTTGTATAGCCCTTGTCCTATTAATCGTTTCATGGTTTTTTATCTTTTTCACTGAATATTCACTTATTTTATTGATCATCGGTATTATCATTCTTGACCTATCTGTGCAGGCCGTACACGTGACCAACCAGAGTATGATTTTCACAGTGCGGTCTGAGGCGAGAAGCCGGCTTACTGCTGCTTATATGATTTTTTACTCCATCGGCAGTGCGACTGGTTCTATTGTTTCAACCAGCATATACGCAAACGATGGCTGGATCGGGGTATGTTTATTTGGTGCCTCTGTCAGTGCCATTGCCCTTTTGTATTGGATCTTCACCTACCGCCTCACGGAACAAATAACCGTAAAATCAGATTTAACATAAAAAAACACCGCGATTAAGCGGTGTTTTGGATTAAGCATCGACAACTTCGACTTTTTCCATACCTTGGCCTTGTTCCATATCTAGAACAGCCTCGATACCAGATGTTACTTTGCCAAAAACAGTGTGAACACCGTTTAAATGCGGCTGAGGATCATGTACGATAAAGAATTGGCTGCCGCCTGTATCTTTACCAGCATGCGCCATTGATAATGAACCTCTTTCGTGTTGATGTGGATTCCCTTCTGTTTCACATTTAATTGTGTAACCAGGACCACCAGTTCCATTACCGTTTGGATCGCCGCCTTGGCTTACGAAGCCTGGGATGACGCGGTGGAATTTCAATCCATCGTAGAAGCCTTCATTCGCTAATTTTTCAAAGTTTGCTACTGTACCTGGAGCAGCCTCTGGGTATAGTTCAAACTCAATTTTCTTACCATTCGTTAGTTGTATGTATCCTTTTTTCGCCATTTTTCACATTCTCCTTTCAGGTTAAACAACGCTCATTATAGCACATTTTCGGTGATGTTAAACATCCCCTGCTCTTTGATTGTGATTTACCTCTTTTCTTAGGATTGATACAATAGAAGAGCTTGATCCTTTTTTCCTATTAAATTGATGACAGACTGTGCAACATGTCTTCATTATATTGGAAAAGGAAAACATCTTAAAAAGAAAATTGAAACGTCGAATCGATTTGTTACGTCTATATGATGGAGTGCATTTCTTTACGTGTGCTCAAAAGATGAGTTTCTCTTGAAAGAGGAACCCTTTCGACTTGAAGGAGGTCAACATGTTTAAAAAATCAATGCTTGGTATGATGGCAGCGCTCCTTTTCCTAATTGGTGCGCCAAAAGTCAGCTTAGCGGATGCAGCTGTCGGCGATGTCATCGTCACACTTGGGCAAGACTTAACTCCGGCTGATCGCCAGAAGGTGCTTGACGAGTTGAATCCACCTGAAAATGCGACAAAAATTGAAGTAACCAATAAAGAAGAGCATGAATATTTAGGAAAGTATATCCCTCGTTCTTCTATCGGGACGAGAGCATTATCATCTTCATCTATCACCATTGAAAAATCAGGTACTGGTCTGACTGTGGATACACATAACATCAAGACCATTACAGATGAGATGTATTTAAATGCTTTAATGACAGCCGGTGTCAAGGATGCCAAGGTTGTCGTGACTGCGCCGTTTGAAGTTTCTGGTACAGCCGCACTGACGGGTCTATTAAAAGCCTATGAAGTGTCAAGCGACAAAGCCATTCCAGAAGATGTGAAACAGGTAGCAAACGAAGAGCTTGTGACAACTTCTAAATTGGGTGACTCCATCGGGAAAGACAATGCTTCTGCCCTTATTGCAAAAATCAAGGATGACATTGCGAAAAATGGTGTCCCTAAAACAACAAAAGAAGTCGAAGAAAAAGTGGATCAGGCTGCTTCTGATTTAAACTTAAATCTAACGCAAGATCAAAAGGATCAGCTTGTTTCACTATTCGATAAAATGAAGAACATTAATATCGATTGGAACCAAGTAGGATCTCAAATCGATAAAGCAAAAGACAAGATTACGAAATTCATAGAATCAGATGAAGGGAAAAACCTTCTTCAAAAGATTTGGGATTTCTTTGTCTCCATTTGGAACGCAATCGTCTCTGTATTTACTGGAGGAAAATAAGTCATTATAAAAAGCTGCCTGATGTACAGGCAGCTTTTTTACGTAGATGATTTCACTTTTGATTGATACGGTAAATCAAGTTTGACAATATCCGCATATGTTTCGCGTTCAACGACAAGCTGCGCTTCCCCGTCTTCTACAAATACAACAGCCGGGCGCGGGATGCGGTTATAGTTGTTTGACATACTGTAGCCGTAAGCTCCGGTACAAAAGACAGCTAATAAATCTCCTTGTGATAACTCTGGCAAATCGATATCCCAAATGAGCATATCTCCGCTTTCACAGCATTTCCCTGCAATGGAAACCGTTTGATCATGCGTTTGGCTCATTTTGTTGGCACTTGCCGCTTCATATTTCGCTTGATATAAAGCTGGACGAATGTTGTCACTCATTCCCCCATCTACCGCAATATAATCGCGAATGCCAGGTACATGTTTTGATGAGCCGATCGTATAAAGCGTTGTCCCTGCATCTCCAACGAGAGAGCGGCCTGGCTCAATCCAAATTTCCGGCATATCAAACTCATAGCGGGCTACGTTCTCTTTTACAGCTTGGATAATTTTCTCGACGTATTCTGTCGCAGGAAGTGGTTCATCTTCTTCTGTATAACGGATACCAAAGCCGCCGCCTAAGTTTAACACGGTCGAAATAAAACCAAATGATTCTCTCCATTCATCTAGCTTCAAAAAGATTTTATCTGCTGCAAGGACAAAACCAGCCGTATCAAAAATTTGTGAACCGATATGGCAATGAACGCCTAAAAGCTCGATCACTTCTGATCCAAGCACTTGTTTCACCGCTTCATCTGCTTGTCCATTGTGAAGGTCAAAGCCAAATTTGGAATCCTCTTGGCCTGTTGTAATGTAATCATGTGTATGCGCTTCGACACCTGGTGTAATACGGAGCAGCACTTTCACCTGTTTTGACAGCTCTTGACCAAGCTCTTCAATGAGCTTCATTTCGTAGAAATTATCTACGACAATACAGCCGATCTCGTGCTCTAACGCCATTTTCAATTCTTCCCTGCTTTTATTGTTGCCATGGAAATGAATTTTTTCTACCGGAAACCCGGCGCAAATGGCTGTGTGAAGCTCCCCTCCTGATACGACATCAAGAGATAATCCTTCTTCCTTGGCAAGCTGAAACATGGCGATGGAGGAAAATGCTTTACTCGCATATGCTACCTGCGCTGTTAACTCTTCTTCTATAAATGCTTTTTGAAAGCTTTTTGCACGCTCCCGTATTAAAGCCACATCATATACATAAAGTGGTGTCCCATACGTTTCAGCTAAAGAAACGGCATCAACACCACCAATTTCTAAATGACCGAGTTCATTTTGTCTGCAAGTGCCGTGTAAATACAATGTCATTCCCTCTTTCTCCGCCTCGGCTGAAAAAAGACAGCTGCGTGAGCTGCCTTTTGCCGTTTCTCAAAGTTAAAAATACAATATCACAATCTTCAGCCACTTTCAATGAGCGTTAAGAATTTGGCGGAATTTTTGATCTGTTTTGAGGGTGAACGATGCTTGGCCTTACTTTTGAGCCAGGAACAGACGTCCGAATTAACACTTGCCATAAAGCTTTCCCATTAAAAGGAAGAAACGGCCACATATAAGGCGTCTGCAATGAACGTATGGATGTTAAATATATGATTAACAACGTAAAACCAATGATGAGTCCATTCAGCTTAAAGATCGCCACGAGTGCTAGTATGATGAGTCGTACAATCTTATTGGCGACACTCAGCTCATAGCTTGGCGTTGTAAATGTCCCGATAGCCGCTAGTGAGACGTATAAGATGACCTCTGGCGTAAATAAACCGACATCAATGGCGATTTGTCCAATTAAAACAGCCGCAATCAGCCCCATGGCGGTCGACAAAGCGGTTGGCGTATGAATCGCTGCCATCCTTAAAAATTCCACCCCAAAATCAGCAAGGAATACTTGTAATATGACCGGGATATGAGAAGGTTTATTAAAGCCAATATAGCTTAAATGATCCGGCAGAAGACTTGGTTCGAGGATAAACAGAAACCAAATCGGTAAAAGAAACGTTGAACATAAAATGCCTAAAAAGCGTACCCATCTTAGGAACGTACCAACTGCAGGTGCCTGGCGGTATTCTTCTGCGTGCTGAACGTGGTGAAAAATGGTGGTTGGCGTAATGATGACACTAGGAGATGTATCCGTAATGATGATGACATGACCTTCTAGTATATGGTTAGCGGCGACATCTGGACGCTCGGTGTAGCGTACAAGGGGAAAGGGATTGTATCCTTGTTTAATAATGAATTCTTCAATCGTTTTATCAGACATCGTCAGCCCATCGACTTTGATTCCTGATACTTCTTTCTCTATAATATCGACAAGATCTGGGTCCGCAATATCTTCAATGTAGCAAACACATACATCCGCTTTCGAACGTTCGCCTACTTTGAGCATTTTGTATCTCAGTTTTTCATCTCGCACCCGTCTTCGTATGAGCGCTGTATTGACAATAATGTTTTCAACAAAGCCGTCTCTTGCGCCCCGGACAACCTTTTCTGTATCCGGCTCCTCTGGCATTCTGCCAGGATAGCTTCTGACATCAATGATAAATGCGTAGTTTTCACCTTCTACTACAACTGCCACAAGCCCCGACAGTACTTGGTCTACCGCTTCATCGAGCGTTTCAACCTTTGAGACCTGCTGATTGACTAGACGGTTCTCGACCACACGTGCCAGATCATCTGATTCAGGTTCGTTGTCATTGATTTCAATTAGCTCTTTTAATAAGTAGATGACATACTGTGTATCACACAGTCCGTTTACATAGTAAAGTTGGATTTCCTGATCGTGTATATAAATTTTCCGCACGCCAAGGTCAAAGCTGAGACCCATTCCGACATTTTCCTTGAAGTAATCTTCATTTTTCTTCGGGTCTCGGTACACGTTTACCTTGTCTTTCTTCATGGAAACCACTCCTTTCTAAAATTAATTCAACTGCTTTCATTGTGATCGGAGATCCCTTGCTCAGATCATCTTTACGTCCCATTTTGCCAATATCTCCAATCCCAACAACAAACGGAAGATGGAGCGAGTCAAGACAATACACTGTATCCCCGCTCATTTTATGAGGCTCCATTTCAGGAAGACCATGCTTGTCGACACCGTATTCTGTCAGTTCACCCTCCCGGTCAATGGAAACATGAACTTTTGTCCATTCAGCTTGATGCGTTTTGGATGCAACGGCGATCGCTCCTATGACTTCAATTTCAGGGTGACGCGCCACATGCTTCATCGCCGTCTCCCCTGTTCCTTCACCTGTCAGGCCAGAGTCATCAAACATGACAAACACTGGATCATACGGCGTTTTTAAAATCATCTGTACAAGTTCAGGCCCTGTCCGTTTGCTTGGATTTCCTTTTGAGCTGGAAATACATCGTCCACCGACTTTTTTAGCAGCAAGCTCAATGGTTTTGGCAGCATATATATCTCCGTCTGTCACTAAAATGACTTTCCGTCTTTGCCCCATATTAGGTTATCCTTTCGGTTTAAAGATAAGAGCGATAATAAATGAGAATAAAATCGCAGCTGATATTCCAGCAGAAGTTAATTCAAAAATACCGATCCCGATTCCGATGAACCCGTGTACATCTGCCTGATGCATCGCCCCATGAAGCAAGCTATGACCAAAGCTGACGATTGGTACGGTTGCGCCCGCACCAGCAAATTCAATAAATTTATCATAAATACCGAAACCGTCTAATATGGTACCCGCCACAACAAAGGTGGTCATGACATGTGCAGGCGTAAGTTTGAGTACGTCTAGTAAAAGCTGGCCAATGACGCAAATAAGTCCGCCTGCAACAAAAGCGATAAGATAATCCATTAGCTCTCTCCTCCTGCACGCTCAAATACGACACCGTGCGCAATGGTTGGAATGGTCTCTTTTTGCTGGACCATCGTCGGGCTGAGAAGTGCCCCGGTTGCGACAACCAGTACTCTTTGCAAATTCCCTGCCTTCATTTCTTGAAAGATGTGACTGAATGTCACAACAGCTGAACACGCACAGCCGCTGCCTCCAGCGAACACGTTTTGATCGGGTGTATAGATGATTAATCCGCAATCATCGTGCTTTCGGCCGAGCTGAATGCCGTCTTCTTTGAGCAGATCCTTTAAGATCGGTGAGCCAATGCCAGATAGATCACCTGTTAAAATAAGATCATAATCGTCAACCGTTCTCCCTAGATCTTCTAAATGCTGCTTGATGGTATCTGCTGCTGCCGGTGCCATTGCCGACCCCATGTCAAATGGGTCTGTAATCCCAAGATCCATAACTCGTCCCACAGTTGCGCTTGTAATTTGAATTTGGGAGGGCTCTTGGCTGATAATAACGGCCCCGCTCCCAGTCACTGTACTTGTCGCTGTATCTGGTTTTTGTCCGCCGTATTCTGTCGGATTACGAAATTGGCGTTCTGCCGTCGCATTATGACTGCTTGTCGCAGCAATGGCTCTTTTTGCAAAACCACCATCTACTAATGCCGAAGCAATGGCGACCGATTCCATTGATGTGGAGCATGCTCCAAATAAACAAAGAAACGGGATTTTAAGTTCTCTTGCCACATAGTTTGCTGTGACGTTTTGATTCAGTAAGTCTCCTGCCAGCAAAAGATCAACATCGCTTTTTTGCAAATTTGCTTTTGATAAAGCGGTTGATATCGCATCATCCATGAGCTGCCTTTCAGCCATTTCCCAGTTCTTTTGATAACAATGCATTTCGTCGTATGTTTTATCAATTAGATGACCGATCGGGCCTTCTTTTTCTTTCGGTCCTGCAGCTGTTCCTTCTGCATTGACATAAAGCTTGTGCTCAAATACCCAAGATTGTTTACCTGTTAGTTTCACGTTTCATTCCTCCTACGAAAACGCCTTTTCCAAGATGTATCGAATGATCCCTACGACATATGCCGAGACGACACCAAAAACAATGACGTTCCCAGCAAGCTTAAACATGTTCGTGGCTACACCTAACACAAGCCCTTCACTTCTATGTTCAAGAGCAGCACTTGTCATGCTGTTTGCAAACCCTGTCACCGGGACAGCGGATCCCGCTCCAGCAAACTGGCCGATTCTATCGTAAATACCGATACCAGTTAATATAGAAGAAATTAAAATGAGGGTCGCTACGGTTGGGTTCCCTGCTGTCTTTTCATTAAAATCAAAAAAGTGAATATAGAAATTTTGCAGCCCCTCACCTATGGCACAGATCAATCCACCAACAAGAAAAGCCTTGATGCAGTTGAGGACATAAGGAGGTTTAGGCTGATACGTTTTCACCTTAGATGGATAGTTCTCTTTTAAACTCGACACGTGTTGTTCCCTCCAAATTCTTAAATATAAATTAGCCAATGAAATAGTGAACCAAATACCTTTCCTAAGACAATGGCCATGAGAAGCAAAACAATTTTCCCGTCCATTCCAATTCTTTTCGTTAATATAGGAAGTACATTTAATACTTCAGTCAGCGCAGCTGCAAGCATGCCGACGAAGATGCCCGCTAAAAGACCGATCGGAAGTGCCAGCCATTTGGATAAATGCAAATGTATTGGACTTAAGGTTGTCCAGCCGCCAACGACCGCCCCGCTGATGACAGCCGCCTCGTACCCTTGTATGAAGCGCTGCGTTTTGGTTAATTGCATTAAACGAGGGATGATGCCCAGCACTGTGAGAAATGCCACAAATCCTGCTCCTACCGTTAAACCGCCGCCAAGTCCAACAAGCACGACAAAAAGCCACTTACCGATCATGAATGTCTTTCATTGTCTCTTTATTTTCTTTGAGGGCGACATAATGATCGAGATCGAGTTGATATTTAAACATTTCCACTTCAAGCGGACTTGGTTCTTCATTTAAACGCTTTTTAAATACATGATTGAAAAATAAAATCATGCCGAAGCCTAGTCCGAAGCTATATGGAATTTGCAATAAATAAGGATGCTCAACCGTTTTTCCTGTGATCATTTCATATAGGCGGATATGAACGAGCCGCATACTGACATCCTCGTGGAAATTCATAATGGCAAGCGCCGCTCCGACAAATAACAGGAGCCATACAAACACAAATAAAACGGGAGAAAGCTGGCGTTTGCCTGTATCAATTTCGACAATGGCCTCAGCGCCTCCAACGGTTTGAATGTCGATGTCTGGCCATGTTTTTTTGATCGTTTTGACCACATGCATGATATCAAGAACGGCGATGTGACGATCCTTTTTACTGACATGATATATCGGCATTTTGCTAAGCTTTTCCACAGCAAACTCATCACCAGTGATTTGGGCGATATCTTCTAAATAAATGAGCTGATCATTACCGGTCTTGATTCGATGGCGCAGCCGAAGAAAGATTTGTCCGTCCATCCAAGTCACTTCCTAAACGATGGGTTAAAAATAGTATGTGGTGAAAAATGGTTCTCATACCGATAGAACTTGATTTACCGGTAATTACCACACAAAAAAAGCCAGCCTAATTGGCTAGCTGTCTTTTTGATCCATTTGCATTTGGATTTGTTTTAAAATTTTCTTTTCAAGCCGCGAGACTTGTACTTGTGAAATACCGAGCCTCTCCGCTACCTCAGATTGTGTTTGGTCTTTATAATATCTTAAGTACACAATGAGTTTTTCTCGTTCTTCTAATTCCTTGATCGCTTCTTTCAGGGCGATTTTATCAAACCATCTTTCTTCTGAAAGATCCGCAATTTGATCAAGCAATGTAATCGGGTCTCCGTCATTTTCATACACGGTTTCATGAATCGATGACGGTGAGCGGACCGCTTCTTGGGCGAGGACGACATCCTCTGGTGTGATATCAAGATATTCGGCTATTTCCTGGACAGTCGGCATTCTTCCGTGAGACTTAGACAATTCATCTCTTGCCCGCCGAATTTTATTTCCAAGTTCTTTTAGTGACCGGCTCACTTTGACTGTTCCATCATCACGAATGAATCGCTGGATTTCACCAATGATCATTGGAACAGCGTAGGTCGAAAACTTCACATCATATGACAAATCAAATTTATCAACAGATTTCAGCAGTCCAATACAGCCAATCTGAAACAAATCATCTGGTTCATATCCTCTATTTAAAAAGCGCTGAACAACGGACCAAACAAGACGCATGTTTTTTTCTACGAGGAGGTCTCTTGCTTGCTGATCACCGTCTTGGCTTTTTTTGATGAGCTCTTTGACTTCATCATTTGACAGCTGGGCTTTTTTTGCTTGCTTTTTTACCTCCACATCCATATGAGCAGCTCCTTTAATTACAAAGCGCTTTGCTTTTTGATAGATGCTTTGTTAAACGGATGGTCGTGCCCATTTCTGGAGATGAGTCTATCATGACATCATCCATAAAATTCTCCATGATGGTAAAGCCCATTCCAGAGCGTTCTAAGTCTGGTTTTGTGGTGAATAGCGGCTGTCTTGCTTCTTCAAGATCTGTAATGCCCATGCCTTCGTCACGGATGGTGAGGTACACAACATGGTCATCAAGTGTGACATGGATATGCACCTTGCCATCTGGATTTCCATCATAGCCATGGATAATGGAGTTTGTCACCGCCTCTGACACAACGGTTTTGATTTCTGTTAATTCATCTAATGTCGGATCAAGCTGGGCGATAAACGCTGCGACTGTCACCCTCGCAAAGGATTCATTTTGACTTAAAGCAGAGAAGGTCAGGTTCATTTCATTCCTCATGATGCCACCCCCAATGTTTGCAATGCCGTTTGCTCTGAAGGCTCCATACGGATGATTTTAAATAAGCCAGACATATCAAATAATCGGTTCACTGCTGGCGAGATAGCACAGACGACCATTTCTCCGCCAAGCTGCTTAATTTCTTTATATCTTCCTAAAATCACTCCGAGACCTGAGCTGTCCATAAACGTTAAATCAGCCAAATTCAGCACGATGTGGCGAATGTCCTCTGTTTCCAAATAATTCGTCACCTTTTGTCTCAATGTTTCTGCGGAGTGATGATCAAGCTCTCCTGTTAACCGAATGCAAAGTACGCTCTCTTTTACTTGAAAATCAATTTCAAGGCTCATCTTTTTATTCCTCCTTGCTCTAATTTCGGATAAAGATTGTTTCTCTTTTTTATCAAGTAAATCCTTCACCATGACAAAACTAGTGACCATTCGTCACATTTAGATGTTCTTTTCTTCTTACTCATAGCAAAAAGACTGCCAATTACAGCAGCCTTTCACATTTTATTTCCATTTCACAAATTCCGCCATCGCTCGGTTCAAGAAAGTCCAAACGCCTGCTTTTTCCATTCCTTCTTTAGCTTCTACAGGGCTTTCATGCAGCACTTTTCCGTCTTTTTTCAAGACAATTGTACCTAGTTCCGTTCCTTTTGAGAATGGGGCCGTGACATCCTGAGACAATTTGATTTCTTTTTTAATCTGATCCACATTTTCGCCTTTTTTCGTTAAAAGGGAGATTGGCTCAGAGGTGACAAGCTGAATTTTTTTCTTTTTCCCTTTGCTTACCTTGATCTCCGCTACATCTTGTCCTCGTTTGTAAAGCGGGTGAGTGTTGTATTGACTAAATGCATAGTCTAACATTTTGACCACTTGAGCGTTTCTGTCTTTCGGTGTACTTGCGCCGAAGACAACTGCAATGACGCGCATGTTGCCTTTTTTAGCGGATGCAGTCAAACAGTATTTGGCTTCGCCTGTAAAACCTGTTTTCAACCCATCGACACCTGGATAAAATTTAATCAATCGGTTCGTATTCACAAGCCAGAATTTTTTATCCGTGTTTTGACGGAGATAGTCTTCGTAGACCCCTGTGAATTTAGTGATTTGTTCATATTTCAACAGCTCTTTTGCCATTTTTGCCATATCATGAGCTGTACTGTAATGGTCTTTTTCAGGAAGTCCTGTTGGGTTTTGAAAGACCGTAGAGGTGAGGCCGAGTTCTTTTGCCTTTTTGTTCATTTGCTCCACAAACTGTTCTTCAGACCCTGCAATATGCTCTGCCATGGCAACTGAAGCATCATTTCCTGACGCAATCGCAATGCCTTTCATCATTTCTTTCACGGTCATTTCTTCTCCAGGTTCAAGGAAGATTTGTGACCCTCCCATTGATGCTGCATAATCACTTGTTCTAACCTTATCAGTCATTTTCAGTTTTCCTTGATCAATGGCTTCCATGATGAGAAGCATCGTCATGATTTTGGTCATACTTGCGGGTGCAAGCTTTTCATCGCTGTTTTTGTTGTAAAGCACTTTTCCCGTGTCACGTTCTATTAAGATCGCTGATTTGGCTTCGTGCACCAATTCTGATGTTTGTTTTTCTCCTGGTTTTTCAATCTTTTCTTTTGCTATCGCTGATGGTGAAACCATTGAGATAAGGATCATTAAAATAAACAATGCACATATATGACGTTTCAAGTGGCAGACCTCCATTATCGTAATCCTCTCTATTTTTTCCTCATACAGGCTGTTTTATTCAGAGATCGTATGATTGCCATAAAAAAACCTTCTGTCGATAAAACAGAAGGCTTCTTGAAACATGCTATGAGAGTTGTTTGACTACATCTTTTACTAAATCAAGGAAACTCGCTTTCACTTTTTCCGTTACTTCAATGACTTCATCATGAGACAGCGGCTGATCTAAAATACCTGATGCCGCATTAGAAATGCATGAAATACCAAGCACTTTGATTCCTGCATGACGCGCAACAATCACCTCTGGAACAGTTGACATGCCTACAGCATCTGCTCCAAGTGTTCTGAGGAAACGAACTTCAGCCGGTGTTTCATATGAAGGACCTGTCATCCCTGCATAAACACCATGCTGTACAGATATACCTAAGCGCTGAGCTGTTTCTTCTGCAAGTGCCAGCAAATCTTTATCGTATGGGGCAGACATATCAGGGAAACGAACACCTTGACTGTCATTTGGTCCAATTAATGGATTGGTCCCCATCATATTGATATGATCTGTAATCAGCATGAGATCGCCTGGATGGAAGGATGTATTCACACCGCCGGCTGCATTTGTCACAATGCATGTCTCAATGCCAATTTCTTTCATCACACGGACTGGAAACGTCACTTGCTTCATATCATATCCTTCATAGAAGTGAAAACGTCCTTGCATAGCACATACGACAGTGCCTTTCAGCGTCCCGATGACGAGCTGTCCTGCATGACCCTCTACTGTTGAAACAGGGAATCCAGGAATATCTTCATATTTCAATTTGATTGGATTTTCAATCTCATCTGCTAAAATGCCAAGCCCTGAACCTAAGATCAATCCAACTGTTGGTACGTTTGTCGATGCTTGTTTAATGTATGCCGCCGCTTCTGAAAACTGTGCTCCCACGAGATTTCCCCCTATTTGAGTTTAGATAAAAAGCTTGTGCCGTATTTTGGCATGGCTGACTTGAAATTGTCTGCAACTGTTGCTCCAAGATCAGCAAAGGTTTTTGCTGTTGGCAGTTCATTTGCTCCCTGATGCTTTTTGCTGTAAGCAATGAGCGGAACGTATTCTCTTGTATGATCTGTTCCGTGATGAACAGGGTCATTTCCATGATCTGCTGTGATCACAAGGAGATCATCCTCTTTCAACAGGTCAAACACTTCAGGAAGTCGTGCGTCAAATTCCTCTAGTGCTTTTCCGTAGCCCTCTGGATCTCTTCTATGTCCGTAAAGAGCGTCAAAATCAACAAGGTTTAAAAAGCTGAGTCCTGTAAAGTCTGTTTTAAGTGTATCGACCAGCTTGTCCATTCCATCCATGTTCGATTTTGTTCTAAGAGAAGATGTGATTCCTTCACCATCATAAATATCAGAGATTTTGCCGATCGCAATCACATCGAGCCCATCATCTTTCAGCTCATTCATCACTGTACGGTCAAATGGTTTTAAAGCATAGTCATGGCGGTTTGGTGTTCTGACAAATGCGCCAGGCTCCCCGACAAACGGACGAGCGATAATACGTCCAACCATATACTTTTCATCTAATGTGAGTTCACGTGCAATTTCACAAATACGGTAAAGTTCATCTAATGGCACCACTTCTTCGTGCGCAGCAATTTGCAGCACAGAATCCGCAGATGTATAGACGATTAGATCGCCTGTTTTCATGTGCTCTTCGCCAAGCTCGTCTAAAATTTCAGTACCAGACGCAGGTTTATTTCCAATAATGCCTCTACCTGTTTTTTCTTTTAGTTCATTTAATAGTTCATCTGGGAATCCGTCTGGAAAGACTTTGAACGGTGTGTCTATGTAAAGACCCATGATTTCCCAGTGTCCTGTCATTGTGTCTTTACCATTTGATGCTTCTTGCATTTTTCCATAATACGCAAGCGGTTTTTCATCCGCTGGAATTCCTTTGATTTCTTTAATATGACTCAGCCCAAGCTTCGCCATATTCGGCATATGAAGCCCGTTCATTTTTTCAGCAATATGTCCTAGTGTATCTGCACCTACATCATTAAATTCAGCAGCATCGGGTGCTTCCCCAATTCCTACTGAATCCATTACGACGAGGAAAATGCGTTTATACTGATAATCAGGCATTAAAAAGCGCCTCCTTCAATATTCTTGTCTTTTGACCTTTCAAAAAGAGAGGTCTGACATCTCAAGTATAAACCGTTTACAAGCCGGTTGACAACCATAAACGGTGCAAACATGAAAAAGCATGACACACGTTCACTGTGTCATGCTTTACTTATGCCCTTGGATGGAATTTGTGATACACATCTTTCAGTCTTGTTTTCGTCACATGTGTATAAATTTGTGTTGTTGAGATATCGGCATGTCCGAGCATCTCCTGCACGGCTCTTAGGTCTGCACCGTTTTCAAGCAGATGTGTTGCAAATGAATGCCTGAGTGTATGGGGTGTGAGTTCCTTTTGAATCCCTGCTTCGATGGCTCGTTTTTTTAAATTCTTCCAGAAGCCTTGCCGCGACATTTTTTTTCCGTGATGATTGAGAAATAAGGCATCTGCCGGCTGTTTTTTTAACAGCTTGCTTCTTCCCTTTTCGATATATTCTTCAATCGCACTTGCAGCAGCTTCACCAATTGGCACAATCCGCTCTTTTCTTCCTTTTCCAAAACAACGGATAAAGCCCATTGTGAGGTGAACATCAGCAAGGGTCAGGTCCAGCATTTCACTGACGCGAATGCCTGTTGCATATAAGAGCTCGAGCATCGCTTTGTCACGGTAGTCAAAGGGAGTGTGCTGATTGGGTGTATCAAGCAGCTTTTCGACTTCCCCTAGTGATAGTACTTTCGGTAATTTCCGCTCTGTTTTTTGCGTTTCAATGTTCCATGACGGATCATCTGTTGTCACTTTTTCCCGGAGCAAAAATTGGTGGAAGGAACGGATCGAGGATAGATGCCGCACTGACGTTTTGCTCGATTTCCCTTCCTCCTTTAGCTGCTTTAAATAATGAATGATATGCAGGCGCGTGACATCTTTGATATCCGTCAGCTGCTCATGTGTCATTAAAAAAGACAAGTAGTTCTGTAAATCTCGTTTATAAGAAACAATGGTATTTTCAGAGAGTCCTCTCTCTACTGTCATAAAATGAATAAAGTCGGATAATTGATCGTTCAATGATTTCTACTCCCCGTTTTGATAAAAATAAATCAATCGGTCTTGCCAGTTGTCTTGATTCGGCTGATCCATTTCCATCACTTTAATTGCTGCACCCTCTGGTTTATCATAACGATGGTAGCTTTCATATTCTGAATTTATCCATATCATAGCATAATAGAACAAGACGGTAAAACCAGTGAACAAGATGAATACTTTCATCACTTCACCTGTTGTTTTGAGCCATTTTCGCATGATTTTCATGTCCTTTCTCAAGCTTCTCATTACTTCAGCATATGCCAGGTGGGACAAGGAATATACAGCGAAAATGCAAAAAACCTCTTCATCTTAAATGAAAAGGTTCCAATTCGGATTATTTGCCGGATTCATCATCATGACACCGGTGGCAAATACCATGGAATGTCAATCTATGATCCTTAATTTTAAATTTCCAGTCACGTTCAATAATCTCTTCAACGTCTTCTAATAAATCATCTTCTATCTCATCGACTGTCCCGCATTCCATGCAGACAAGATGATGATGGAAGTGAGCGGCTCCTTCTTTGCGAAGATCATATCGCGAAACGCCGTCTCCAAAGTTAATTTTATCAACAACTTTCAGTTCAGTTAGCAATTCTAACGTTCGATAAACAGTAGCAAGACCAATTTCAGGAGACTTCTCTTTTACGAGGAGGTATACATCTTCTGCACTTAAATGGTCTTCTTCATTCTCAAGCAGTACTCTTACTGTTGCTTCACGCTGTGGCGTGAGCTTATAGCTGGAAGAATGAAGCTGTTTCTTAATTCGATCAATCCGATTTTCCATTGACTTTCCCTCCTACGCCACATTACTTGATCATTATATCAAATGATGTGCTGAGAGCCAACTATAATCATTTTAAATTGATAAATAAATTGATTATTATTTAATAACGATTATAAAATTATGAAAAAAGAACACCTGCCAGCTTTTTCATGAGCATGAAAGATACGTAAGATTCAAAAAAGGACGAAAGTGCAGCAAGCGCTAAAATCATCAGCAAAACAGATGCATACCGGGCGAACCACTGAACAGGTGCTTGACTGATGGTTTTTTTCATGAACAGCTGCCCAATGAGACGGATGGAAAACGCAATCGCACATGTACCAATCACTAAATAGGCTGGAATAAGCAATATGTTTTGCGGAAGAACCGATACGAACGAAAGGAAAAAACCACTCAGCCCCATTTGATTTACTAGAAAACCAACTGTAAACCCAACGACAATTCCTTTTAAAAAAATCATGAGAAAGATGAGCGGCAGGCCAATGATAGATATTCCTAGTATCCACATAAGACCTAAATATTTCATATGATGCAAAAAGCTTTGCAAAAACATTTCTTTTGATTCTGCTGCTTTCTCATTCGTCAGCTGACCAAAAAATTGATTTAAATAATAGAATAAATCCTCTTTCTGACTAATTGTCATACTATTAACGATGATGGCCCCAAAGATCACGCCCATTAAAAAGAGTACAGAGACAAACAAATAAATCGATAGATGGTCTTTTACGTGCTGTAGAAGATGTTCCTTCCAAGACTTTTTCCGCATGCGTCTTCCTCCCAAATAGTAAAGGTTACTAGATTCTATGAGAGAGATTACGAAACATGACAGTTTTATTGAAAGAAAAAAGAGAAAGCAGCCCAAACACTGCTCTCTCTTATCATTTATCGGGCGGCTTTTTGTACGTTCACAAGCCCGGCACCATAATAAAAAGGATCTCCAAGCTTTGCAGCCGTTTTTGAAAGTCTCTCGCGCACTTCATCGTTTGTCAAATTCGGATGTTTTGATAGAATGACAGCCGCAGCGCCCGCTACATGCGGTGATGCCATGGATGTTCCACTCTTATAGCCATATTCATTATGAGGAATGGTGCTGAGCGTTGAAACGCCCGGTGCTGAGACTTCCACTTCTTCGCCGACAGATGAATCAAAGGCTCTTTGTTTTCTTTCGTCAACAGAGGCAACCGCCATCACTGAGGCGTACTTAGCTGGATAGTCAACCGTGTTGAGAGAGCCATAACTTCCTGCATTCCCAGCAGAAGCCACAATGAGAATCCCTTTGTCGTATGCTCGATCTACCGCTTCTTTCAGCGCTTCAGATTCACTTGCTCCTCCCATACTAATATTGATGACATCCATGTCATTCTCAATGGCCCATTCAATTCCTTTAATGATCCAGCTATAGTAGCCGTCACCATTTTCATCTGCCACCTTGACCGCATAGATAGAAGCCTTTGGTGCAACACCAACGACACCTACCTTATTATCTAACGCTGCAATTGTGCCTGCCACATGCGTTCCGTGTTCATGCGGGTCAACAAGCGGATCTGACTTTGTTGGAACAAAGCTGACTCCGCCGGTGACATGTAAATCTTCATGTTTGCCATCGATGCCGCTGTCAAGAACGGCTACTTTGACATTCTGTCCGGCGTATCCCCGTTTATGTACCTTTTGTGCTTTGATGCTTTTGATGCCATATGGGATCGTTTGACCGCTTGTTTTTGCCTTTTGGTCCTCCTCAATGAAGGTCACTTCTTTTCTCTGATTCAGTTTCTCTTTCGATGCCTCATTCAAGGAAACTTTCATCATATCTATTTGCTCTATGGATTCTTTTACATGCCCACCAGCTTCTTCGACAAGCTGTTTTTGTGTATGATCTTGAACGGAAGAAGAAAAGCCGATCATGTACTCTTTTTTTGCTTGCTCCTTTGCAGAAATATGTGAGGCGCCGAACGTGACCGATGCCAGCATCATACTTGCCATACAAAGCCCTGCTCCAATTGACTTGACGTTCACAATACTCACTCTCCCTTTCATCTTTTTGTCATTTAACTACATTTTCAGACAAAAAGAAACGACCGTTTGTCCTATTTTTTAAAATTTTTCCATTTATTTGAACTAGTTGTCACAAAAAAGCAAAATAAAAATGCTTATGATCCTCTTGATAGTGGTCATAAGCATTCCTTCTTTTATGTTTTTTCATCATGTGCTGCAAGGCTTCTTGTTTTGTTTTTGTCTTTCTTTCATGTGTGCTAAAGTGCGGCATGTTTCCTCTCGACAGTTCCCGGTTTCGGCTGTGCTGCCTTTGAATATGTTCTCGTTTTTTCTTTGCATTGCTTTTTCCCATTTGGCAAAACCCCTTTCGTTGACGTTATGATACACGATGTGACATAAAAAAGATAGACGTATACACGCCTATCTTTCTGTTTTCACCATATCAAGATGCGGAATTCCATCTTCATCATAACAATCTGAAACGGCCTTAAAACCAAATGATTCGTAAAACGACTTCAAGTAGGCCTGCGCCTGAATTTTGACACTTGTTTCACCTAATTCACTCAGCTTTTCCAAAGCCTTGCTGAGCAGCATTTTTCCATAGCCTTTTTTTCGGCCTGCCTGCGTCACAAGAACGCGGCCAATGGACGCCTCTTCGTACATGATTCCGCTTTGAAAAATTCGGCAATAAGCCACAATCGTGCCGTCCTCTTTTGCAGACAGATGAAGCGCTTCTTGATCCCGGTGATCAATTTCAGGGTAAGGGCATGTTTGTTCGACAACAAACACATTGACTCTTTCCATTAAAATTAGGTAAAGATCCTCTTTTGTTAATTGGTCAAACGTTTGACATGTCCAGTTAACTTGATTCATGATTGATATCCACCTTACCGTACACTCCGCCCCCGCCAGCGATCAGTTCGACTTCACCTTTTCTTGCTTTGATGATGTAATTGGCTGTTTTTTCTGGCAGGACAGCTTTTAGTTCTTGTTCTGTTGCTTGATGAAGGATATTCATCTCTGTGTGAAACACGGCTTTTAGCTTCTCCAGCGTTTTGGCTCCGACACCCGGAATAAATTGAAGCGGGAGCTGATGAACATAAGGAGGTCTTGTTCCTTTGTCACTTTCTTGGTCAGCAAGCTCCTTTAAACGCTCACTCACCCCTTTTGTCATCCGGGTATGTCCGCATGCGTGGCACTTTTCTTGATCTAGCGCGCTAGGTCTTACTCCGCACTTCTCGCAGGTTGTATGATAGTACTTCCCAAGCCGAGGAGCGAGTCCATAATTTCCTGTAATGGCTCTTCCCTCTTTCCCTTCAAGGGCTAGTTTGAATTCGGCAAAAGAGGCATGATCCATTCGGATTTTTGTATATTCTCGCGCAATTTTTCCTAAAGAATGAGCGTCTGAATTCGTTAAAAAGGGATAACGGTTCAGCTCACTTATCTGGGACGCCATTGACGTATCGCAGCTAAGTCCTAGTTCAACAGCATCAATGAGGTCTGGGTCGAATACTTCCGTTAAAGACGTGTTGACTCCTTTGCCAAATAAGCTTTTATGCGGCGTGAAAATATGAGCAGGAATAAACAAGCCTCCTAGCTCCTTGACCTTGCGCTGAAGTGTTTTCCCATCAACATAGAGGCGCTGTGAACTCAAATGCACATTTTTCATATGAAGCGCGAGCCATGCGGAGAACTCAGACATTTTGTGAAGTGTGGGCATAAATGCAAGCACGTGAATTGGACCTTTTGAATGGTTATCGTTAATTTCTAATTCACTGCCTAAAAGCAGCACGGTCTGTCCAAATGATAGACCGCCATCATTTAGTTCAGTATACTTGCCTTCCTCTACACCCTCTATTAATTCTTCTAGGACTTCTGGAGATTGTGCATCAATCACACCAATCATCCCCATCCCTTTACTTTGCGTTGCTTCAATGAGAATTTGGTCAATTGTCAGTGACCTTGCACCTGTAATTTTAACAGCTCTGCCTGTTCTTGTTCTGCCAATATGAATATGGATGTCTGCAAAAAACTCCCTCATTTTGTTGACTTAAGTACCTCTTGCAATTGTAAGTACTGAATGGCATAGGCTGTTTTTGCATCATAAATGTGCTGCTTTTCAATGAGGTGCAAGGCTTCTTCTAATGAAACTTCCATCACTTCAACAAATTCATCTTCATCCAGCTCTCTTTTTTCTTCAAGCGGAACCAGCTGATCTGCAAGATAAATGTGGACGATTTCATCTGCGAAACCAGGTGATGTATAAAAGGCCGTCAGCTTTTGGAGCTGCTGAGTGGTGTACCCTGTTTCTTCTTCTAATTCTCGCAGTGCTGTATGTGCCGGCTCTTCTCCTGGCTCTAATTTTCCAGCCGGAATTTCAACGATGGCTCTCTCTAGTGCTTTACGGTATTGCTTGACCAAGATGATTTTATTTTCGTCTGTACGAGCAATGACGGCTACTGCACCAGGATGTTTGATGATTTCGCGTTTGCCTTGTTTTCCGTTTGGCAATTCTACATCTTCAAGAACCAAATCAATGATTTTTCCGTTATATAATTCTTTAGTCGATAATGTTTTTTCTTCAAAGTCCTTCAATTTTGTCAGCTCCTCGTTCTACTTTCACTTTTTACTTCATTCATTTTAACATAGATGATTTAGGAGAAGCGAAATGCGAACGCTTGCTTCAATGCGCCACTTGAAATCACCTAGCTTGAATTCCAGATTTTTTTCACTTAATGTGAAGGGATAGGAGTGTGATGGAATTGAAAAAAAGACGAATTGGTACCTCGGATCTTTTGGTGAGCGAGGCAGCACTAGGATGTATGTCCCTTGGAACGGAAAAAGGAAAAGCGCTCTCTTTATTAGATGAGGCTATAGACCTTGGAATTAATTATTTGGATACAGCCGATTTATATGATTTTGGGACAAATGAAGAAATTGTCGGGGAGGCTATTAAAAACAGGCGGCAAGATTTGATTTTGGCCACAAAAGGCGGCAACCGCTTTGAAAAAGGCAAATCTGACTGGGACTGGGACCCTTCAAAGGCGTACATAAAAAAGGCCGTGAAACAAACCCTCAAGCGGCTGCAAACAGATTATATTGATTTATACCAACTGCACGGAGGCACGATAGATGATCCTATCGATGAGACGATTGAGGCTTTTGAAGAATTAGTGGAAGAAGGCGTTATTCGCTATTATGGCATCTCTTCTATCCGTCCAAACGTCATTAAAGAATACGCCAAAAAATCCAACATCGTCAGTGTGATGATGCAATATAGTTTACTCGACCGCCGTCCAGAGGAATGGTTCTCTCTTCTTGAAGAACAAGGCATTAGTGTCGTCGCAAGAGGACCTTTAGCAAAAGGGCTTTTAACTGAAAAACCACTTTCGCAAGCAAGTGCAGCGATTCAAAAAAACGGCTATCTTCAATATTCATTTGACGAGCTCCAGCAGGTCATTCCTTCTTTAAAGAAAGTCGCTTATGACCTATCATTCACAGAGCTGTCCATTCAATATTTGCTTAAGCATTCTGCGGTCAGTTCCGTTGTATTTGGCGCAAGCTCGGTGGAACAATTAAAAGAAAATGTAGCAGCGGCAAATGCACGTTCTTTAAGTGACCAAGAAGTAAAAGCATTGACTTACTATACAAAACCATCTGTGTATGAGGCGCACCGGTTTAAATAACATAAAAAGAGATCGCTTTATGTGATCTCTTTTTTATCGTGTTTTTCTCTATTAAAAATGAGAAGGGGCTAAAAGCCCCTGTACTCTTATCTATTTGCACTTTCATAATACGCATAATTTCCGGCTTTGCCTTTAAGGTGAAATGTAGTACCAAAACGTTGAAAATTATTTGCAAATACGCCATTATCTGAATGCATACATAATCGATTACCTCCACCTTTAAAAGGAGTTACAGAACAATCAACAATTGTAGTCACCGACGTACGAAAATCCGCTTCCTTTGAATCTTTTGTAGCAAGAGCTTGTCCAAAAACAGGTAAAAGCAATCCTAAAGATAAAGCAACTCCAGGCATTGTTCTTGGGATTTAGTTTTAAATCATATTTTCACGAAGCTGAAATGAAGTGAAATTCGAACGAGTCAGAAGAGTCTGCTCTCAAATCACCTATGTTTTGAACAAGTTCATTTCGTGTTGATCAATCTCAATGATGACATGAAAAAAAGGAGCATCAGAGCTCCTTTTTTTTAGCTTTTATATTTTCTCCAGTCCAAATGACTTTCATCTAGCAGCTCGGAGAAGCTTTTATTTTTTTCTTTTTCTTTCTGCTGCCTAAGGAGGTCTTGTCGTTTTTGTTCTTCTCTTTTTTCTGTCTGGGCGGCAAGGTTCTGCTTCATTTGAAGAAGCTGCTGTTTGAGATCCTCGTTTATACCGTCCTTTAATTTCGCTTGTTCTTGATTGGTCTTTTTCATCGTGCCTCTCTCCTTTTGTCCTAAGTGTATCATCCGTTTTATTTGCTGAGCAAGAGTCACGCCAATCTCCCAACATGTGGTATGATCGTCATAGGAAAAACTTCGGAAAGGAAGAATCCGCTGGATGAAGAAATGGATCGCTATACTTGCCTTGATATTATGTCCGCTCGCTGCAATCGGCATTTTTTTCACCAATAAAATGATGTATATTCGAAAATTAACAGATGAAGAGCTCATCAAAAGAGAATCAGATGAAGGACACTATCATCACGAAGAGTTTCAACAGCTTAAAAAAGAGAAAGTGTGTATTCCTTCAGCATTTGGTTATGATCTTCATGGCTATTTTGTGCCGCACCCACATCCACATACAACACGCACCATCGTACTTTGTCATGGCGTCACAGTCAGTTTGATTAATTCCGTTAAGTATATGAAATTATTCCAAAAGCTCGGATGGAATGTGATGCTTTATGATCATAGAAGACATGGAATGAGCGGCGGGAAAACCACGAGTTATGGATACTACGAAAAAGAAGATTTAGCGCAGGTCGCGAAGTGGCTCAGACAAAGACTCGGGGAAAATGCCATTATCGGCATACATGGAGAATCAATGGGTGCAGTCACGACTTTGTTATATGCTGCAAAGCCGGAAGCAAGCGCCAATTTTTACATAGCTGACTGTCCTTTTGCTTCTTTTGAGGATCAGCTTCTCTATCGATTAAAAACAGATTTTCGTCTTTCAGGGCAATGGATTCTTCCACTAAGTGATCGAGTGTTAAAATGGCGGGATGGATACAGCATTCGGCAAGTTTCACCGCTGGATGTGATCGATCAGGTGAAAGAACCTGTGCTTTTTATCCATAGTCTTCATGATGACTATATTCCATGCGAGCAGAGTCAGCAGCTATATGCTCGAAAAAAAGGTGATAAACAGCTATTTATAGCGCCGCACGGGGCACATGCGATGTCTTTTAGCGAAAATAAGGCAGCTTATGAACAAGAAGTTCAAGGATTTCTTCAACAATTTGAATCGAATGAAGATAAAAGAGGAGAATGAACAGCGGTTCGTCTCCTCTTTTTGAGCTAACTTATGCGATAGTCACCACTGTTGTATGATGTCTGCCCGCCAGCTCCATATGGCTCTCTTCCGATTGCTGCTGACTCATGACCGATAATCCTGCAGTTGCTGCCAATAAAAGAACTATCAAACTCGTTTTCATATAAATGACCCCCATTTTGAATTTTTGATATGGCTTGAATCTTCCTTTCGTAAAACCGTGTAGATGCTTCATACAGTCCAAGCTCATTGTAATAATGAGCCGCATCAAGTGCCAATTCCTCAATATCTGGGTATAAGCGCTTGTCCTCGAGCAGGTCTAATGTATCGTCTATGATCGTTATTTCTGCATCAACGTATAATGCTTTTAAGAACTGAAATTTGCAGATGTAAATTTCATCTTCTAATTCACAGGCTTTCATAATACCTTGTTGATAGAGGGTTAACGACTCTTCTATTTGTTTTTGTTTAAACAGGATTTGGGTCAGCATAAATAGTGGGTCTAGAGAGCGATTAAGATGGGTTAAATTCTCCTTTTCAAACACTTCAAGAGAGTCTTTCAGATAACGGCTTGCTTCCGCAAGATCGTTCATTTGGTAATAACAGTTACCTAAGTTGAAAAGGGCCGAACCTATGACTCGAGGGTTTCCAATTGAGCGTGCTCGATTTAGAGCATTTTTAAAGTAGGGTAATGCATGTTCATAGCATTTCAAATCATCATAGTTTGCACCGATGACAAATTCACAGTGGATGATTCTCAGCGTGTACGTTCTGTAGGCAGAGTACGTATCTAACGCTTGCAAGGCATAGTGCATCGAAAAGTGGGTTTGTTTCATGTGGTAGTATATTTCAGCTAATTTAAAGTAAAATTCTGCTCTTTCTATATCATCTGATATAAGATTGAGCTTTTTTTCTGCTGAACGGTAATAAGCAATGGCACTTAAATAGTTTTGCTGTTCAAACTCAAACATTCCTGTGAAAAAATGAACATAGTATTCAAGCATGTCCGTTAATTTCGTTTGCGAATGTTCGATCGTTTCTAGCAGGTTCTTAATTTCTTCATCATTTGAGGCTTTCTTTGCCGGTTCAAAATATTCAAGCATCACCTTATGGCGAAAATCCATCAGCTGGTAAAACAGCAACAAGTTTTGATCCTGTTCCATCTCCAGAATTTCCTGCTCGATCTCGGCCTTCAGCTTCTCTGCTTTCATGACATGAAATCCGCAAATCTGCCTATACCATTCGTTTATTTTGATTCCAACCTGAGGCGATGACAGCTTGAGCTTCAATTCACTTTAGCACCTCCCTTCTCATATACGATACATGTTGTATTCTATCACATTCCCTCGAATGGAAGAAATATGAAATGTCATTTTTTCGCAAAGTTTTCGGTATCCCGCAATAAACGCTTTCATTGCCTATTTTTCGGCATTTATAACCACGGTTTTTTCATTTCTATTTTTCTCATTTTGTCGAATTGGTTGTTATAAAACGGTTTTTTTGCGTTTTAAAAGATCATTTTTCAGATTAGACATCCCTGCTGTTTGATGAGATGATGAAGGCACGAAAAAAACCCTTTTGTCAAAAAAGGGCTTTTATAATACATCTGTTACCTGTTCCATATTCTCTTTGATCCAATTGACAGCTAATTCGAGCGTTGGAAATTCTTCCGTTTCAAATGTGACTTCATCTTGAAGAAGCCAAACGTCCTTTTTCACCGAGTCCATTCCACCTATTGACCAGTGCAAAAGGGTATAGGGATGATTGTTATTTAAAAACGACACCCATGTTTTATTTTGTGCCGTGTTTTGTATCACTCTAAGCTTCTGATCCACTACGTTTCCACCTTACTTTACAAGTATGCCCATTCTTGGACTGAGTATTTGCTGAGGACTTTTCAGCATCAATGTATTGGCTTTTTCATTAAAATCGATGGTCATTTCCTCATCAAAAAATACCTTCTGTGCAATGTGTATATATAGTTTTAAATGTTGGCTATTATTCAGTTGTTCCCATTCACCTGTTCTTTCACTTGTTAACCAAAGCATTGGTACGCCACTCACTGCACAGCCACAACCTTCTGAATCGTAGCGAAGCAGTAATTCCTTAGTTTCGTTTCCTATTTGCTGTTTTTCTATATATGTTTTAGCCAGTTCTGTGATGTGAATATACATGGCGAACATCCTTTTTAAATTGATGCTTACATTGTAACACATAAAACACCATAAAACATGACACACGACTAAATCCGAAAGTCATATTCTTTGAAATACACGCTCTTCTCACTAGGATTATATCTATCTATTGGCTCTTTTCGCTTCTTGTTTTTTAGAATTATACTTATGACGCTACCAATTTTAAAAGAATAAACAGGAGGTTTTAGATCGTGAAAAAAAGATTATCTCTCTGCTTCATCGGGGCACTGATATTTATGTTGAGTTTCGCTGTGCCAAACATGAAAGCGGCATCTGTCCTTGATGAAGTACGAGAAAGCTATGCGACTTATACGGGATCTGGTTACTCAGGGGGCTCCGCATTATTAGATCCTATTCCATCTGACATGAAAATTACGGCTTTAAATCCTCATGACTATAACTATAAAGGGGTAAATGCGGCACTTGCAGGTGCTTACCTTGAAGTAAAGGGTCCAAAAGGAAAAACCGTTGTGTATGTAACCGATAAATATCCAGAAGGAGCAAAAGGAGCTCTTGATCTTTCTCCTAATGCCTTTGCCAAAATCGGTAATATGGCAGATGGAAAAATCCCAATTAGTTGGAAAATTGTAAAAGCACCGATTAGCGGAAATGTAGCTTACAGAATAAAAGAAGGCAGCAGTGAGTGGTGGGCTGCGATTCAAGTGCGCAATCATAAATATCCGATTATGAAAATGGAATATTACAAAGATGGACAATGGGTGAACATGGAAAAGACAGACTACAACCATTTCCTTGGATTTAATATGGGGTCTAAATCTCTTCCTGTTCGAATCACAGATATCCGCGGGGTCATCGTAAAGGATAAATTACCCGCTCTTCCATCTACTGCTGCTTCACAGGCCTATATTGTAAAAGGCAATGTTCAGCTTCCTAATTAACGAGGAAAAGAGGTAGCTTATTTAAGAGCTTCCTCTCTTCCTTCTCTATCCCAGTGATATGCCTCATTTTCTATTTCTTTTATGATTTCATTCTTTCCTGCCATATAGCTTTGTATATCTTCCGGATACTGATTTGCTAATTGTTCCTTGACAGACGCATACGCTACAGCTCGTTCTGGATGGGCCCTTAAGTAATCTCGAAACAATAAATGCCTTTTCACATCAGGGTGATTTCTCTCATAAACATGGACATGATGCGTACGATTCAAGCCACCCTTTTGAAAAAAACGTCTCCCTTTTATGCCATTTTCACCTAGCGCTTGATATCCAAGATGTTCAAAGCTCTCTCTTTTTCTATCGATCTCTTTTATATGACTTACTTCTATTAAGATATCAATAATTGGTTTGGCAACAAGCCCTTCAACTGACGTACTACCAATATGATGTCCTTCTATCCAGTTCTTTTGAATGATTTGCTTGAGTTGCTGCTTTTCTTGATGGAATTCTTCATGCCACTCTTTTTTGAATTCGACAACCTCAACCTTTCGCCTTGGTCTCCATTTCATTTTTGATAAGGTGAGCTCTTTTACAACATGAATCACATCTGTTTCAAGAAATCCTAACTTTTCGTATAGCCTTTTTGCAGGGGTGTTTTTTTGCCCTGTGGTCAGTTCTATAGGGACATTTTTCTCCATAATTGTGGACATAAGTCTTGTTCCAATACCCTGCTTTAGCGCTTTTGGATGTACAGCCAATCGACTAATGATCAAATAATCTTTCTGCTCTTCATAAGATGCAACACCTAGTAAGATTCCCTTTTGCTCAAAACCAATAAATTGCTCTTTTGCTTTCATTACATCTTGAATGGTCTCTTTTAATGGCGGGAGATCGGCATAGCCAATTTGTTCAGCTTCTTGTTGGTATGCAGCTAGTTGAATATGTAAGATCTGCTTTGCTACATCACTTATTGTTTGATCTAAATTGACAATCATTGCATTGCCTCTAATTTTTTCACAAATAAAACACGATCTTCATTTATTCCATCATAGTCTGAAAACACGGAGATTCCTTCTACAGTTTTGTCCCCTTTTTCAATTTGAAAGCCCAATTTTGCATGATAGGCAATCGATACTTTATTTACAGGTGCTGTTACCGCTTTAATGGTTGTTCTTCCTTCCTGTTTTGCCACATCATAAAAGGCTTGATATAGGATTTTTCCTATCTTTAATTTCCGATGGTCTGGATGTACACCTACAAAATGAATATACGCTTCATCTGAATGAGATTGCGATAAAAAACCGACTAAAAAGCCAATCAGTTCACCTTTTTCAACGACGACAAAACTTGTTTGCTGAAAATGTTCAAAAAATAGCTTCGGCAATTTTGCGCGCAAATCTCTGCCTCCCCACCAGCTTTGGATGACGGATGTGACGGCGTAAAAATCTGACGGCTTCACTTGACGTATCATGATGACCTCGCCCCTTTTCATTTTTGGCTTACCGCTCTCTTTTTTTTAAAAAAAACTGTTGTTTCAATAGTCTACCTGTTCGATTAATTGTTTGTAAAGATCACGTCTCAGCCTTTTTCCTTTCAGCTTTGTTGATTCTTCGTTCTTTCGCCGTCATCTCCTTTTAAATCTTCACACTTATTTCAAAAAGTTCACTTTTTGTGTGAAAGTTTCATTCTTTTGGTATGTTAAGATGGTTCATATAGGAAATGTAACAAATGTTTATTGGAGATGATGATATTGGTTTGGATTGTTACTTCACTTGTTGTGTTTAGTCTTTTAAAGCTTCTTGTCACTTCGCTGCCTTCTGGTGTTGTGGAACGCCTTTTTAGTCGTTATGCGGTGCATGCAAAAGTAACAAGTGATCAAACAACGATCATGTTTGAAGATCGTCCGCTCAATGATCAGCAAGTATCTGAAATTATTCAACATTTTAATGATGCGATCTTTATTGAACGCTATTATATTTATCCTGGTGATGAAGAGCGTTTTCTTCATCCGCAGGAAGGGCCGGCGCCGCTTACCATGCAAACAAAGCTTGGCAAACATGATGTGACCCTTTATCTGTATCATTACGATGACCACGTGGATGTGGTGCGGCAGTTTACACATAAGCCTAAGAAAAAATTGACGGCCTATCGTTTGCGTTCTGAGCCGCTCCAAACATCCCACAACTTGGCACATGCTTAAAATATGTTGCATCAAATGAGACGAAGTGGAAGACACTTCGTCTTTTTTGTATGGATTTACGCTCTTTTCTTTGAATGATTTACCAGTATCAATTTCGCCTCCTGACGGTTACAATATAAACGGAACATATGTTCTAAGAGGTGAAAATAATGAATGAACGAGCCATTCTGCTTGTGGATATGCAATCGTTTTATGCGTCAGTCGAAAAAGTGGAGGCTCCCCACTTGAAGGATGTACCGCTCATCGTCTCTGGAGATCCTGAGCGGCGGAGCGGGGTCGTACTTGCCGCCTGCCCGCTCGCTAAAAAACGAGGCGTACAAAATGCATCAAGATTATGGGAAGCGCAGGAGAAATGCCCCGAAGCTGTCGTCGTACGCCCCCGTATGCAGCGCTATCTTGATATCTCTGTCATGATAACAGAGCTGCTCGAACAATACACAGATCTTGTCGAACCCTATTCAATTGATGAACAATTTCTTGATATTACAGGCAGTCTGACACTACTCGGTTCTCCCCGCGAGATCGCTCAAAATATACAAACAACCATTATGAACCAGACTGGCATTTACGCACGTGTTGGCATCGGTCCTAATAAAGTGCTCGCTAAAATGGCCTGTGACCATTTTGCTAAAAAAAACACATCTGGTATCTATGAACTTCGTACAGACAGTGTTGCGGCTGATTTATGGCCGCTTCCGATTGGAAAATTATTTGGCGTCGGCAAACGAATGGAGCACCATTTAAAACGAATGGGCATCAGTACCATTGGGACGCTTGCTGCTTATCCGTTAGACCGGCTTAAAAAACGCTGGGGAATCAACGGAGAGCTTTTGCAGCGAACAGCTTTAGGGCATGATCCCTCTCCGGTCACCATTCACACACATGATCAGCAAAAAGCGGTTGGACATCATATGACTCTTCCCCATGATTATGCGTCTTTTGAGGATATCAAAGTCGCTCTTCTTGAATTGAGTGAAGAAGTGGCAAGACGTGCACGCTTTAAGCATTATCTTGGGCAAACAGTGTCTGTTGGCGTGAGAGGCGCTGATTTTTCTCATCCGACTGGATTTCATAGACAAATCAAGCTTCATTCACCTACACAGTACGGGACAGATATTGCAGACGCAGCCATTCAGCTATGCAAGCAGCACTGGGATGGCCAGCCCATTCGCAGTGTGGGGATTACTCTCTCACAGCTGCAGTCTGACAGCCAATATCAGCTGACTTTATTTGATCACCATGTTCAAAAAGACAAACTCAGCAAAGTATTTGATGCGATCCACATGAAGTATGGACCTGCTGCCCTGCTGCACGCTTCGTCACTGACAAGCGCAGGGCAGGCGTATCACCGCGCCGAAAAAATTGGCGGACATTACAAATAACGGAGGCGAACAGCCATGAATCCCAATAAATTAACACCTGGATACAACCTCATGTGGGAATCAAGCCGAATGATGCTTCCAGAGCACCGGGAGCAGCTGCTTGCTCAAAAACGGAAGAAAAAAGAGTACACCCCTCCCCCGCTGAGCACCGATCAGCTGGAGGAAATGAATTTTTTGATCACACAGTCGATTACCGAGGATCAAGCGATTTACGTGACATATGCCGCAGCAGGTATGAAAGAGCAGTTTTGGGGCTGGGTAAAAGCCATTCATTATGAAACGCAGCGCATAAAAATCGTCAATGATGAGGATGTTCTCAACCTGTCCTTGCAGCAAATCGTCGCGATCGACCTTGATTAAATTTTCGCCAAATGACCGCGCGAATCAGTGACATAGAAGCACTGGCAGCAAAAAGCAAACCTCCAAATGGCGAGCCAATCTTGCTTCTTTGCCATATGGCAGATGTCTCCTCCATCAAATTGTGTATTTAATTTGCACAATTTTTCATGTATGATTGGAACATCTTACAAACTCAGGGGAGAAACAGCATGAAAAATAACTTACGTACGTTACATCCGCTTAGTTGGACGATCATCATCGGCACCATATTTGGCCGAATGGCGACGTCCATGAGCATTCCTTTTTTGGCCGTTTATTTGACACAAGTCAAAGGCGCCTCAGCGTCTTCTGCTGGATTAATCATTGCCGTTAGCTCTCTGATTGGGATCGTTGCGAGTTTTTACGGCGGATATATTTCTGATCGTATCGGCAGAAAAAAGGTAATGCTTCTATCGATCTTCGGTTGGTCACTTGTCTTTGTTGGCTTTGCATTTGCAGATGCCATTTGGGTCTTCTTTATCATGAACGCTTTAAACGGACTGTGCCGGGCACTGTTTGAACCAACATCTAAGGCGCTCTTATCTGATGTCACCCCATCAAGTATTCGGTTGTTTGTGTTTAATTTACGGTATACAGCCATTAACATAGGGGTCATCTTCGGTCCTCTGCTTGGCTTATATCTCGGGTCATCGAAAACAACATTCCCATTTCTCGTTGCTGCCTTCATTTACTTGTTATACGGATTAACGCTGGTCTGGCAATTTCAGAAACATCCAGTTGCTGCTCCAGAAAGCACGAAACAAATTGGTGTCAAAAAAGCCCTTTCCATTATCCAAAAAGATACGGTCTTTAGCATTATCCTCATCGGCGTGACCTTATGTTCGTTCGGGTATTCGCATTTGAGCTCAACGCTGCCTCAATATTTATCCGCTTCACCTATGATTGAGGATGGTCCGAAACTGTTTGGATACCTTTTATCTTTAAATGCAGTTGTTGTCATTGTCGTACAATATCCGCTCATCATGATCGCCAAGCGCTACTCCACCATTTTGTCGCTGACCACTGGGAATATTCTTCTTGCCGGCAGTTTGTTTGCTATTGCTTTTTCACAGAGTCTCGGCATGCTTGCTTTCATCATTGTCGTGTTTACAATTGGAGAGGTTCTGCTGTTTGCGATGATGGATCTTTTTGTAGACAATGTGGCAAAGCCAGAAGTAAAGGGATCGTACTTTGGTGCGATGGGATTTTCTCAGCTCGGCAGCGTCATCGGACCATTTGTCGGCGGACTGTGCATTGACTATTTTGGCGCAGCCCATCCCTTCTCCATTTTTTCAGTCTTGTCGATGGTCACCATCGCAGGTGTCCCGTTCTTACTCATTGGATACTACCGCCTGAAAAAGCGATCCGCAGCTGCGGTCGCTGTTAAAGTCAGTGGAGATCATTAAAAAAACCGCTCTCGTTTGAGCGGTTTTCCTTTATACTCGGCGGATAGCAATCTCTTCCACCTTATGCTGATCACCTTTTTTCAAAATGAGATCGGCTCGATATTTTGTCGGTAAAATATTTTGATATAAATTAGGGCGATTGACGGTATTCCAAATCGTGCTTGCCATGTGATCTGCCTCTTCATCCGTCAAATCTTTGTATTGATGAAAGAAGGATTCAGGGTCTTGGAAAGCTGTTTCCCTTAGCAAACGGAACCGTTCTTTATACCATGATTGAATTTGCGTTTCAGCAGCATCTACATAAATCGAAAAATCAAAGAAATCTGATACAAACACACGCGGTTCATCCTTCAGATCATCCAGCGCTGGTGATTGCAGCACATTGATTCCTTCAATGATGACAATATCGGCATCCTCCACTGTTTCATACACCCCTTCAAGCCGGTCATAGGTCAGATGCGAATATACCGGGGCATGAACAGTTTGTTTGCCTGATTTTAATTCGTTTAAAAAAGATAACAAGGCTTTGACATCATAGCTTTCCGGGAAGCCTTTCTTTTCCATGAGTCCTCGATCCTTTAATTCTTTTTGAGGATACAAAAAGCCATCTGTTGTCACAAGACTCACTTTCAGCCCATCTCCAAGTCTCGATAAAAGCGTTTCAATGATACGAGCCGTTGTACTTTTCCCGACAGCCACACTTCCAGCAATCCCAATTAAAAAAGGGATTTTCGCATGATGCGGGTAGTTTAAAAAGGCATTCACATGCTGATTTTTTTGTTTTTCTGCAAAGACATGCAATGTCAGAAAACGAATAAGTGGTATGTAAATATCTTGAACTTCTTCAAGCGATAAATAGTCATTTAATCCTTGAAGTGCTCTCGCTTCCTCTTCTGAAACAGATACCGGCATATATTCCCCAAGAGCAGACCAAGCCTCTCTTGTATGGCGTGTATATAAAGTATTAAAATCTAGTCGCGTGTCACTCAAAGTCTTTCCCACCAATCTTCACTAAACTCGTAACCAAAAAGACGATAATCCGATTGTAGCTTAAAATGAAGGCGCTGTCTTTATTTTTCAACTAAAGTTTGCTTCTTTTGCGAAAAAAAGCATTAAAAAAAGGAAAATGAGGGTAAATAAGAGTATTCAGTTCGATAGATAGAAGGGAGCACACCAAATGAAATATGTGATGATTGGCGGAGATGCAGCAGGAATGAGCTGTGCTATGCAAATATATAGAGAGGATCCAGAGGCACATATTGTCGCTTTTGAAAAAGGAGAGATTTTCTCATATGGACAGTGCGGCCTTCCCTACTTGATCGGCGGTCTCATTGATCATCACAGCAAGCTGATTGCACGCAGCACTGAAACCTTTCGCGACAAATATGGAATTGATGCTAGATGCTTACACGACGTGACCTCCATTGACCCAAAGCAAAAAACGGTGTCAGGTCATCATACGAAAACAAAAGAACCATTTACCGAAAGCTATGACCGCCTCTTAATTGCGACAGGAGCAAGCCCCGTCACACTGGGTTTAGACAATCAGCCGCTAGAAGGCGTACACGTATTAAAAACCATTCCGCATGCGCTGTCCATTTTAGACCATTTAAAACAAAATATCACACATGTCACCATCATTGGCGGCGGGTATATCGGCTTAGAAATGGCTGAAAATTTAAAAAAGCTGGGAAAAAAAGTACATATCATTCAGCGGGGTTCAACACTAGGTCCGGGCTTTGACCCCGATATGGCAAAGCATCTGAAAGAAGAGGCGGATGCCCAAGGTATTCACGTGACACTTGGGGAAACCGTGCAGACATTAGAGGGCGAGTCACATGTAACAGCTGTTCAAACAGACAAACAAACCATTAAAACGGATATGGTCATCATGGCCATCGGCGTCACACCGCAAACATCCTTTTTAGACAAAACAGGAATCAAGCGTCTTCCAAATGGCGCCATTGTTGTAAACGAATACATGCAAACCAATGTAAAAGACATCTATGCTGCCGGGGATTGCGCAGCAACTTATCACCGCATCAAACAATCACTAGATTATATTCCGCTCGGCACAACGGCGAATAAACAAGGAAGAATCGCTGGTTTTCATATGACGGGAACAAACCGGGCGTTTCAAGGCGTGACTGGAACAGCAGTGATGAAATTTATGAGCATGACAGCGGGACGAACGGGCTTATCAGAAAAGGAAGCACAAGCAGCTGACATTCCTTATTCCACCATCACCATTGACAGTACGGATCACGCTGGATATTATCCAGATGCGCAGAAAATGAAAGTCAAACTGATTTACAGAAGTGATGACTACACCTTGCTCGGTGCCCAAATCATCGGAAGAAACGGTGTAGATAAACGGATCGATGTGATGGCAACAGCCCTTTACCAACAGCTGACCATAACAGATCTAGAAGACTTAGATATTAGCTATGCACCACCTTTTAACAGTGTGTGGGACCCGCTTCAGCAAGCGGCAAGGCGGAGATAAAAAGACGGTCACAATGGCGTCTTATCTCAAAAAAAGAAACCAGCTCACGACCGGTTTCTTTTTTGTTATTTTTTCATCATCGCTTTGCGTGCTGCTTTTTCAAATAAAAACGGGAATAATTGATACAATTTACTGCCAGCGTTCATCCATCCGGGCAGATTAATCTCTCTTTTTTTCGTCATCATAGCGGATACGACCTTCCCAGCCACCTTGTCCGCACTAAGCATCATGAATTCAACATTCTTCACATATTCACCGCTGCGATCGGCGATGGTAAAGAAGTCAGTGGCGATCGGTCCTGGATTCACCGTGGTGACGTGAATGCCGAGGTCTGCCAGCTCCATTCTAAGGCTGTTTGAAAATCCAAGGACGGCATGCTTTGATGCCGAATAAATGGCTGATTTCGGAGTGGCAATCTTTCCTGCCTGAGAAGCAATATTGATAATATGTCCCTGTCCTCTTTGTTTCATCTCTGGAATGACCTTTTTCGTGCAAGCGATTAAGCCAAACACGTTTACTTCAAACATCGACACCATTTCCTCAATGGAAGCATCTTCAACGAGATCAAACGCACCAAAACCGGCATTGTTAACCAAAATATCAACAGCCCCCACTTCTTGATATGCGCGATCAACGTCCTCAAGGTGACTGACATCTAGCTGAGCGATGTGACACACCCCGCCAGCACTCATAATCTTTTCTTTTACACCCGTCAGCTTTTCGATTCGTCTTGCTGAAATAATGATTTCTGCGCCTTCTTCTGCTGCCAAGTACGCCATTTTTTCACCAATGCCCCCAGATGCGCCTGTAATCCATATCCTCTTTCCTGTTAATCTCCCCATGCGTTTCACTCCTTAGTTTGCCCTGTAATAGAGAATTCCGTCTTTTTGCACTTCTTCAATTTGTCCAGCTTCTAAGAGGACATCCAGCTGCCCAACTGTCTCCGACATCGTTAAAAATAAGGCCTCTTCATACAGCACTGGAAATAGCTTGCGGCAAAGATGAAAGGCAGTCATTTCTTTTCGTTTGAGCAGCTGATACATCGTATTTGCCCGTTTTTCTTGTTTCTTAAATCTTTCTTCGATCAATTCATGATGAGACGTGATGAGCTCACCGTGTCCTGGATAAATCGTCTTGATTGGCAGATGCAATAATCGATTGAGTGATGCTTTATATTGAAGCAGCGATTTTTGGCGTTCCTCCCCTTCAAACGGCGCTTCCATTAACGGGTTTGAAGAAATGGTCGTCAAAAGCAGGTCTCCACCAATGAAATGGCCCGTTGTTTCATCTAGAAAGGAAAGATGAGATTGTGCATGTCCCGGTGTTTCCATCACGAAGAAGTGTTCATGCCCTTTCAACCGATCGCCTTCTTTGATGACGTCATCTACATGTGCAGTACAGGAATATGTATAAGATTGCTTCACGATTCTTTCACACTCACCTTGACGAAGCGGCACACCTAACTGCTGAAAAAAGCGCTCCATAAAAGCAATTTGACGCTCTTTAAACACAGGGTCCTGGCTAATATACGGCTCATTTAACTCGTGTCCGATCACACGGACATGAGGTTTCATCAGATTTAAAAGACCGACATGATCTGCATGATGATGGGTCAACACCACTTGATCAATATCGTCTATCGATAAACGATGCTCTTGTAATTGCGCGACAAAGGCGTGCTCCGCCTCTTCTGTCATCGGCCCGCAGTCCACTAAGGTCACGGCTTCTCCTTTTAATATATATGCATGTACATCCCCAACAGCAAACGGTGTAGGGATGGATAATTGAATGATGTCTTCTTTCACTTTTATATGTCATCTCCTGCTTTTTGACTCATGGTTCATTACAACTCAGTCTTCTTTATTCATTGTATCTTGCAAAGGGCAGACTGTCATGCGGTTTAGGTGGTCAATTTTTTTATCTGTCCCTATTGACACAAACTTGTTCATCGTTGCATAATGAACAACAAATATAAGATGCGCGATGACAAGGATTAGTAAGCAAAATAATGATGAAAGAGAGTGAGGTCCGCCGGCTGTAAGGCCTCACCGTCCTCTTATTTGCTGAACCTGCCCTTTGAGCTGTTAGGCAAACCTAAACGTTTCCCGCGTTAAGGGACTAGAGCTGAGTATGCATGTCTGCATGCTAATTGAGGGTGGTACCGCGAAAAACCTTTCGTCCTTTTCAGGCGAGAGGTTTTTTTATTTTCTACAAGGAGGAGCAGCTTATGAGTAAAATTGGATTTATTGGTGCAGGCTCGATGGCAGAGTCGATGATAAAAGGTTTATTAAAAAGCGGCATCATGTCAAATGAAGATATTATTGTCACAAACAAAACGAATGAAAAACGTCTAGAAGAATTAAAGGTGCGTTATGGGGTCAAAACGGATTTCTCTCGTTCTTTTATTTATGAAGAAGCGGATATTCTCGTATTTGCTTTAAAACCGAAAGATGCGGAAAGCGGGATATCTGATGTGCGGCCTCATTTACATGGGCAGCTGATCATTTCGATTTTAGCTGGCATCTCCATTGAAACGATTCAGCACTATGCTGGCGAGAAGACTGCGGTGGTTCGCGCGATGCCAAATACATCAGCGGCGATTCAGCAATCAGCAACAGGCATTGCCGTAAGTCAAGAAGTGACAGAGGATCAAAAGAATAAAGCAATCGAGCTGTTTGAAACGATCGGTCATGTGACGGTATTGGATGAATCACAGCTGAATGCTGTTACAGCTATTGCAGGAAGCGGCCCTGCCTTCATTTATCATTTGATTGAAGGAATGGAGCGGGGCGCCTCGGAACTTGGGATGGACCAAGCAACAGCGAAGTTACTCATTTGCCAGATGATTGCGGGCGCCGCTAACATGCTTCAAGGCAGCGGTAAAGAACCTGCTGAACTGCGCAAAGAAATCACCAGTGAAGGCGGAACGACAGAAGCCGGCCTAAACACACTTGCTGCCTATCAATTTGAAGAGGCTGTTGTCGATTGTGTTAAATCGGCAACAAAACGCGCAGCAGAATTAAACGAAATGTTTTCAGCAAGCACGTATAAATGATAGAGAAAAGCACCTGTTTTGATGACAGGTGCTTTTTTACATACTGCTAACGTTCACTCTTTGACATAATGGCTTTAATTTGATCCAGATGATGTTGTTCATGTAAAGCGATGGTTTCAGCTAATATCTGCACTGTCATCATCCCTTCTTCAGGATGCAGACCCGATTGCTCCCATGTATCCTTTTCTAATAGATGAAGGGTCTTGCTTCTTCTCTCTTTCAATCGTTTAATCAGTGCTTTGATCTCCTGCTCGTTATACCTTTCATAGCCTCTTTCCTTCACATATATTTCAGGATCATACGATTGAAAAGGCGTCTGCTCATCTGATATCGCCTGCTCTATCCGCTCTGTCCAGACTTCTTCTGTATCATACAAATGCCCTGCGATTTGCTTGATCGACCTTGTCCTCTCCCAAAGATTGATCTAGCGTGTGCTCATCACATGTTTCCACTAGCTTTTCTAGTTCACGGATACTTTCCTGAAGCGATGTAATGATGTCTGTTTTTGTTAATTTTCCAGTTTCCATTTCATCCTCACAATCTCCCTTCAAATAAGTGTAAGTCTTATTCTTTATCATACTCTATCTAAGTCGATGGATCGTCTATTTAAAAATAAAAGCCCTATCACGATAGGGCTCTTCACACATACTCAATGTTTCTCTAACAAAGCATGAATCGCTGATTCTAGTAATTCTGGCAAAATGCCGAATGAGAACGGGATGTGCAGCCGCTCTGTCCATTTGTGCGGGTCCTTTCCTAATGGCCCCACGTTGATAACTGGAACGTAAAGTGCTCCCTTTTCTCCTTCCGGTAAAGAATAGCCTTTTTGATAAAGCGGCATATTGGTCGTGTAATGACCTACGTCCTGTTTTTCGAGCTGTAAGTAACTTAAATCAGACAATCCAGGGAAATATTTCACTTCTTCTATTTCAAGTCCATAACTCTTTTTTGCCTCTATTTGAATCCTCTTTAAAGTTGTTTGGATATGCGGATCTTCCGTTGAGGAAACCGCAGGATAAAATGGCGGACTATAAAATAGAACAATCAGCGGCCCTTCTTCCTTACAAAGCGTCGTCAGCTCAGAGACGATTTTGGTTGAAAAATCACGATCTCCAAGCTCACCTCGATTGGCGAAAGCATAGTTAACAATGCGTTCAACCTCCTGTTTACCTGAGCGTTCTGCAGCTTTTTGATACAGCTCATGATACGTGAGAACCGTAATCTTCGTATCAATCGGTGTAAAAGGTTTAAAGCGCTGAAACTCAGCTGTTTTCTGTTTGAGATTGGCCTCGATTTCGTCTGCTGCTTGTTTCGCAGTGTCATAGAGAAGCCCGTGCAGTTCTTCACTTGAACGATTCATCATCAGCACATTAAATAAAGAAACAGCTGTGTGAGGTGTTTGAACGGAATAGGCTTCTTTTAAGTCCTTTTGCATCAAGTTGGTTGGCGGCGGCGTGACTTCTCCGTCTACTTCCTCACAATAATCACTATTCAGCTCTAACAGCCGGTTTAATTCAGATACCATAAAATTCGCATTTAAGCCTGAGAATGGCTCTCCTACATGTGTTTCAATTCCTTTGCAGAAAAATCCGGCCAGCACCTTCCCTATACTGCCTGTATACATATAATGGTGTTCATCACCTGGATACTTTTCAAACATGGGCTCACTGTTTAAGCACGCGGTATAGTCAAGGTCATGCTTTTCCTTAAGCTCCTTTAGTTTCGGAACAGCTTCAAGCATTCCTTGAGAATTCACTTCTTCATCAGGGACTGTGACGAGCAGGACATTTCCATGAAAGGTTTCTGTCATCGCTCTTTCCAGCATAGAAAGCTGTACAGTAAGACCTGCTTTCATATCCATGGCACCTCTTCCAAACAACCAGTCACCTGAAGCTAGATCTTCTCTTGCTCTTTTTGGGAGAAGCGCACTTTTTTGAGAAAATGACGCCATTAACTCTTCTGGCTTGCATGCCATGTTTTGAAATTCACCGTAATCTTCTGTATCGACGACATCGAAATGACTAAGCAGCAAAACGGTACGTGGCAGCGTGCTGCGCTTTACAAGCGCCGTTAAATAATACCGGCCATCTTTCATCGGATGCAAAGCCAAATGATCAGGGTTCTGCTTGAAATAAGGCCGCTCCCTCAGCAAATAATATAAATATTCAGCTAACGCGACTTCTCCAGTTGTACCCGATATGCTTTCATACTGCATAAGAGCTGTGAGCAGTTCCTTTAGTTCACTCTCTGTTTGCCATTTCATCCCTTTTCCCCCTTTGTTGTCTCTATCTCTCCATTATACAAAAACGCGTATAAAAGCTATATTCTTTGAGCACCTTTTATGACGAAAGTTTGAATGGCTGTTATAATCGGCTATACAATTCCATGAGGAGGCGAAGGTATTTGGAAACAAAACTCTTTTCACCTTGGACATTAAAAGGTGTTACACTGAAAAACCGCATCGTGATGTCCCCGATGTGTATGTATTCATCCTATGACCATGATGGGAAATTACAGCCTTTCCACTTTACACATTATATTTCCCGTGCCCAAGGTCAGGCTGGCCTGATCATGGTGGAGGCAAGTGCTGTTTCTCCCGAGGGAAGAATTAGTGATCAAGACCTCGGTATTTGGAGTGATGAGCACATTGAAGGATTTGCTTCATTAAACGAACAAATCAAAGCATACGGAACCAAGACAGCTATCCAGCTGGCTCATGCAGGGCGTAAGGCTGAACTAGGTGGTGACATCCTGGCACCATCAAGCATTCCATTTGATGAACAGTCTAAAACCCCTGCCGAGATGTCTATCGATCAAATCAAAGATACCGTTCAGGCGTTTCAGGATGCAGCTGTCCGAGCAAAAAAGGCTGGCTTTGACATCATTGAAATTCATGGGGCGCATGGCTATTTGATCAATGAATTTCTTTCACCGCTGGCAAATCATCGAACAGATGACTATGGCGGTTCACCAGAGAACCGTTATCGTTTCTTAAGAGAAGTCATCGATGCAGTCAATGAAGTATGGGGCGGTCCATTATTTGTCCGTGTGTCTGCTTCTGATTACACGACAAAAGGACTTGATATTGCAGATTACATTGGCATTGCTACATGGCTGAAGGAACAAGGTGTCGACTTAATCGATGTCAGCTCAGGCGCTGTCGTACAGGCGAAAATCAACACATTCCCTGGCTACCAAGTGACCTTCGCAGAAAAAATAAAAGAAGGTGCCGGTATTCAAACAGGGGCAGTCGGTCTGATCACATCTGGTGTACAGGCAGAGGAAATTTTACAAAATCAGCGTGCAGACTTAATCTTTATAGGCAGAGAATTTTTACGGGATCCATACTTTCCAAAAACAGCTGCTCAAGAACTTCGTACATCTATCGAAGGCCCGCGTCAATATGATCGCGCTTGGTAAAAGCTCATAGAAAAAAGATGTCTATTTTTTGAAATAGGCATCTTTTTTGTTTTTAAGAGAAACATATCAGCCTTTTGTGCCGTCTTTTAGCTAAAGAACCACTTAGAGGAGATGGAAGAATGAACTCGGCAATGATTGAAAGAATGTATCATATAGATGGACATCATTTTTATACAAAACATCGTCAAGGCAAAAGGCAAGCCACCATTATCTTTGAAGCAGGCTACGGCATTTCGGGTGATACGTGGTCGAATATGACCCGCGATATTGATCCTGAGCTTGGGGTTTTCTTATACGATCGATTAGGAAATGGAAAGAGCAGTGACAGCAGTGAAGGAAGAACATTGCATGATCTTGCAGATGATTTAGATGCGCTGCTAGAAGAAGCCAATATTCAGCCGCCCTTTCTCATTGTGGCTCACTCATTTGGCTCTCTTGTCAGCCGGTTATGGGCAAGCCGCAGAGGAGATGACGTCATTGGCATGGTGATGTTAGACCCAGCAAGTGAGGAGCAAGAACAGGTCATCCTGCCGCTTTTATCAAAGGAAGAACGCACCTCATATATGGCGCAATTCACAGCAGAATGTACGCATGAGGACTTTCAGCAAATGCTAAGTACAATGAAAGAGGAGCAAACCCATTATGGGATGATGCCGCTCCTTGTCATTTCATCAGGTAAGAGCCGATTGTTTCATCCAGCGCATGAAGCTTGGCTCAGACTTCATAAACGGATGCTGTCTTTGTCATCCCAAAGCGGATGGATTCAGGCGCAGAACAGCTCGCACTATATTCATCATGATGAACCGCATATTGTGCAGCTTGCGATCTATGATGTATGGTGCGCAGCCAAACAACCTGTTTCCTATTATCAAACAGCCAATTAAAAACAAAAACTCCTTGACTAGTTATCAGTCAAGGAGTTTTCTTTTCTTTATGCCGTTGGAGCAGACTGACTTTTTTTAGAAAGCAGCTTTTCAATGCTGACAAGCTGAACACATAATGTAAAGATGTCAATCGCTTGCTCTAGCTCTTCAAGTGTTGGGAACGTTGGCGCAATGCGAATGTTACGATCAAGCGGGTCTTTTCCATAAGGATATGTCGCGCCTGCACCTGTCATTGTAACACCTGCTTCTTTTGCCTTTTGCACAACAGCTTTTGCACAATGATCGAGCGTATTTAAACTAATGAAATATCCGCCATTTGGCTTGTGCCATTCAGCAATGTCTTTCCCGCCAAGTGTTTCATCAAGAATGGAAAGAACGAGGTCAAACTTTGGCTTAATGATCGCTGCATGTTTTTTCATATGTTCCTTCAAGCCTTCTGGATTCTTGAAGAAACGAAGATGTCTTAATTGATTGATTTTGTCTGGTCCGATCGTTTGAACCGATAATTGCTTTTGAGTGAAGCTTACATTGTCCGGGCTAGACGCCATCAGTGCAATACCTGATCCTGGGAATGTAATTTTAGAAGTAGACGCAAACATAAACACACGATTTGGGTGCCCTGCTTCCTCTACTGCTTGAAAAATATCTTTTAACGTATCAGGCGTATCAGTTAGATGATGGACTGCGTATGCATCATCCCAAAAAATGCGGAAGTCGTCTGCTTTTGTTTTCATAGAAGCGAGGCGGTCAACAACCTCATCTGAATACGTAATGCCATCTGGGTTGCTATATTTTGGTACACACCAAATGCCTTTAATCGCTTCATCTTCTGCGACCAATTTTTCTACCTGATCCATATCAGGTCCATCAGCCTTCATATCGACTGTGATCATCTCTATGTTAAATAGCTCACAAATGGCAAAGTGACGGTCATATCCTGGGCTTGGTGCAAGGAATTTTACTTTTGGCAGCTTTCCCCAAGGTGTTTTGCTGTCATATACGCCGTGAGTCATGGCACGGGCAATGGTATCGTGCATCATATTAAGGCTGGAATTACCGCCGATGATGATTTGTTCTGGCTTCAGATTGAGTACATCTGCAAAAAATGTCTTCGTTTCAGGAAGCCCTGTCAAGCCGCCATAGTTTCGCACATCTGTGCCATCTTCAGCAGTCATCACATCCTTTGATGTCACAACATCGAGCATGCCCATAGACAAATCGAGCTGTTTTGGTGAAGGTTTTCCTCTAGACATGTCTAAGTGTAAGTTTTTACTTTTATAAGTTTCGTACTCATTTTGTAGTGCTGCATATAGGTCATTTAATTCTGCTTCACTTAACGCTGTAAAACCGCTCATCTTTGATTGTGCCTCCCGTATTCTTCATAGTTTCATTCGTCATTTGTTTTTTCTTCACCATTTTACCACTACCTGAAAAAGAGAGTCATTATAAATATCAAAAAAATCACACAACTTTTTTTGACGATTCATCCATTTTTTACAGCGTGCGGTCAATGGAAAAAGAAAAGAAATCATGTGCAGCTTCTGTCAGCGGGAATATATCGCGGGCTTCTTTCAATAGTTGTTTCAGTGCCTCTTCTCCTTGGTAACGTGCACTAATATGGGTCAAAATTAATCTTTTTGCGCCTGCTTCCTGCGCCGTTTTCGCTGCTTGTTCTGTCGTGCTGTGATAATAATTGTAGGCTAGATCAGCATCTTCTTTACCGAATGTTGCTTCATGGACTAACACATCCGCATCTTTGGCAAGCCTTGTTATATTCTCGCATAAACGGGTATCTCCTGAAAATGCAACGATTCTCCCTTTTTTAGGGGGTTCCAAATAATCGGTTCCATCAATGATTCTTCCATCTTCGAGTGTCACGGTTTCCCCATTTTTTAACTTCTGATACAAAGGTCCAGGTTTTACACCGATTTCTTTTAGGTCTTCGGCTTTTAATGCACCTGGTACATCTTTTTCCACTACCCGATAGCCGTAAGCTGGAATACCGTGAGATACTCGTCTTGCTTCTACTTGAAAGGTATCATCTTCAAATATGATCCCTTCATCTATCTCTATGATATGCAGCGGATATGTCAAATGCGTTTGTGTAGCTGAAAGTGCTGCGTTCACAAACGCTTTGATGCCCTTAGGTCCATAGATCGTTAGTTCATCCTCTCCGCCTTGAAAGGATCTGCTGCCAAGCAGTCCTGGGAGACCGTATACATGATCACCATGCATATGAGTGATAAATATTTTCTCGATCTTTCTCGGTTTAATCGTTGTATGTAATATTTGATGCTGCGTCGCTTCTCCGCAATCAAAAAGCCACACTGCTTTTCTTTCTTCTAAAAGCTTTAGCGCTGTGCAAGTGACGTTTCTAGTTTTTGCAGGAATGCCTGCACCTGTTCCTAAAAAGAGCAGTTCCATTACTTTTCCTCCTAAAGCCGGTATACAATATCTTCATTCATATAGAATACATGAAGACAAGGTAAATGTGAATTCAGCGGAATTTTCGAAAAAAGTCAAACGAGAGCAGAAAAAGTCGAATCAAATGTTTGCTTTACGAACAATGAACCTTTAAAATAAAGAAAATGTACATACAATCTCGGTTTTTACAACAATGCTACGAATAAAGTGAGGTACTTTTCGTGAATACAGAAACTAACAATCCAAAAGCAGTCATTGTCATTTTTGGCGCAACAGGAGATCTTGCCAAACGCAAGCTCTACCCTTCTATACATAGACTTTTTCATAGCGGAAAGCTTGGTGATCAATTCGCCGTCGTCGGTGTTGGACGCCGTCCGTGGTCTCATGAGGATCTCAGAGCTGTGGTGAAAGAATCTGTTTCTTCTGATGATGCAGAAGCGAAAATAGAGGAATTCAGTTCGCATTTTTATTATCACGACTTTGACGTATCAAGCCCTGCTTCCTATCAATCGCTTAACACACTTTTAGCAGGCCTTGAAGATACGTACAGTATCCCAAATAACCGGATGTTCTATTTAGCGATGGCACCGGAATTCTTCGGAACGATTGCGAAGTTCCTAAAAAGTGAAGGCGTATCAAAAACAACCGGCTGGTCAAGACTTGTCATCGAAAAACCATTTGGACATGACCTGCCAAGTGCCAAAACATTAAATGAAGAAATTCGAGATGCATTCTCTGAAGATCAAATTTATCGTATTGACCACTATCTCGGTAAACAAATGGTTCAAAACATTGAGGTCATCCGTTTTGCGAATGCCATCTTTGAACCACTTTGGACAAACCGATATATCTCAAACATTCAAATTACATCTAGTGAATCATTAGGGGTTGAAGACCGGGCTCGCTATTACGAAAGTTCAGGTGCACTAAGAGATATGGTCCAAAACCATATGCTTCAAATGGTGGCACTTTTAGCAATGGAGCCGCCAATTAAGCTGAATACAGAGGAGATCCGCAGCGAAAAACGGAAAGCATTACGCGCTCTTCGTCCTTTCTCTAAAGATGAGGTCGATCAATTCTTTGTCCGCGGACAGTATGATGCTGGTACGGTTGATGGCAGCATGGTTCCTTCCTATCTTGAAGAGCAAAATGTAGACCCGAACTCAAACACAGAAACATTCGTTGCAGGGAAGCTGCTCATTGATAACTTTAGATGGGCCGGGGTGCCGTTTTACATTCGTACAGGAAAACGATTAGAAAAGAAATCTACTCAAATTGTTGTTCAATTTAAAGACATTCCAATGAACCTGTACTATGGTAACGGAAATTCCATGCATCCAAACTTACTCGTCATTCACATTCAGCCAGATGAAGGCATTACCCTTCACCTGAACGCTCGTAAGCTTGATGGCGGCACGTTTGCGAAGCCGATTAAGCTCGACTACCAAACAAACTATAACGACATCATGAATACACCAGAAGCATATGAAAAGCTGATTCATGACTGCTTGCTAGGCGATGCAACGAACTTTGCTCACTGGGATGAAGTGGCGCTTTCTTGGAACTTTGTTGATCCGATTTCTGAAAAATGGGCAGAAAACAAAACATTAAAACCAAATTATCCTGCTGGTTCTATGGGACCAAAAGAAGCCGATCAGCTTCTAGAAAAAGACGGGTACCATTGGTGGAATATATAAAATCATATGAAAAAAGAGCAGCCTCCCTTGGGGGTTCTGCTCTTTTTTTAATGTCCTGTTTTCGTAATTTCAACCGTTGAAAAGTCGAACTTATCATAGCGGTGATGACTAAAGGAGTATTCAAATGGCCGGCCTGTGTTTAAATAAGCAACCTGCTCGACTTCTAGCACAGGATCACTTGGATCACAGCCTAAATATTGCTGGTCCAGCTCATCTGATTTAGCCGCTCTAATTTTCTTATGCGCTCCTGCCACTTTTAAATGGAGTTCATTTGATATGTAGCCATAGATTGATCCCAATAAAACCTCTTCATCTATGCCCTTAATGAGATTAACGGGCATAAACGTTTTCTCTAATACATATGGCTCCTCGTCCACAAGACGGAGCCGGATGATGTCGTAAATGGGTGTGGTGGAGTCAATGAATAGATGGGCTGCCACCTCTTCGCTTGGAAAATGGACATCAAAGCGAATGATTTGGGTTGTGACGTTTTTATCCGCCATGACTTTTGTGAACCCTTTATTTTCATGGCCTGATACATTGATTGCCCCTTGATTGAGCGCTGCCTTCACAATAAATGTGCCATGGCCTCTTTTTCTAAAGAGCAGACCTTCTGCTACGAGAAGATCGAGCGCACGCTTCATCGTCATTCGGCTGCATTGAAATTCAGCGGCAAGCGAGTTTTCATCTGGAATGGGTTGATCTTCTGGATAATATGCTGTTCCTATTCGTTTTCTGATTTCTTCTGAAATGAGTTCGTACTTTTTCATCTCACATCACCAACTGACTTGTTTTTTCATAGCTTCCTCTCATTCTACACTAAGCCTAGTGAGCTTAAAAGGTACCAGCCATTTTTGTTTCATCCACTTACCGTCACATAAGAAAAATACTTGCCCTTTTCAAGGAAAGAGCAAGTATCTTGATTAAAAACCGTTATTCTCTGATACCGATTGAAACCAGTATCCGCTTTTCTTGATGGTTCGTTTCCCGTCTTCTTGAAGATCAACTGAGACAAATCCATAACGATTCTTATAGGCATTCGACCATGACCAGTTATCCATAAACGTCCACAGATGATAGCCTTTTACATTACTTCCTTCTTGAATGGCTTGATGCACCCATTTGAGATGCTCAGAAATAAAGTCAATGCGGTAATCGTCATGAATCATTCCTTCTTCATCCTTAAACCGCTCTTCTCCTTCGACACCCATTCCATTTTCAGAAATAAAGCATTCAATATTATCATAGTCTGTTTGAACTTTTTTCAATATATCATAAATTCCTTTTTCATAGATTTCCCAGCCTCGATACACATTCATTTTTCTTCCCGGCATTTCAAACGCATCAAAATAATGATTTGGCATAAATGGTGCTTTCGGATGCGGCATATGCTCTTTCGCTTTCACTCTTCTTGGCTGATAATAGTTGATCCCAAGGAGGTCGACGGTATTCTCTTGAATGAGCTCAAGGTCTCCTTCTTCAATACTTGGCATAAAGCCTTCTTTCTTTAAGACCTCTACTAGTTTTTCTGGGAAATGTCCCTTCACCGCAGGATCTAGGAAGGAACGGTTAAAGAAAGCATCAGCCATCTCAGCTGCTTCTACATCGCACGGATTCTGGCTTCTTGGATATGATGGGGTTAGATTTAGGATGATGCCGATCTTCCCGCCTTGCTGCAGATTTTTATAAGCCGCAATCGCCTTAGCATTTGATAAAAGTTCATGAAAACCGACCTGTACAGCCTTTTGGAAATCGACTTCGTTTGGATAATGAAAGCTATACATATACCCGCCCTCTACAGGAACTATCGGTTCATTATGGGTAAACCATTTTTTCACCCGGTCGCCAAATAATTGAAAGCACAATTCCGCATAGCTGACATAATCATCTACTACCTGTCTGTTCACCCATCCGCCTTTTTCCTGCAGCGCCATTGGCATATCGAAATGGTACAGGTTCACAAACGGCTCAATATCATGTGCAATCAGTTCATTGATCACATCATTGTAAAAAGATACTGCTTCTTCATTGACCACACCTTTCCCTTCAGGTAAAAGACGTGACCATGAAATGGACAGCCGAAATGAATTGTGCCCAATTTCTTTCATCAGACGGATATCCTCTTTATATTTTCGATAAAATTGGGATGTCACGTTTGGGCCTACACCATCAAAAAAACGAGTCGGCTCTTGTTCAAACCAATGATCCCAAATATTCGGTCCCTTACCATCTCCAGGGACACTGCCTTCTGTTTGCGTGGCAGAGGCAGAAGATCCCCACCAGAAACCTTCTGGAAATGTATATGATTGCTTGTTATTTTCCATCGACATGTATTGAGTCTCCTTCGCCTTTGATGTTTGTTGTCTTCGTTTTTTCCGTTGTGGTTATTTTTTCATTTTTCACATTCATACGGTCAATAAACTTCAGGAACGGGAACCAAATGACAAACACAATCATCAGATTAAACAGCTGAAGCAGACCGCCCGCTAGTGAATTTGTTGCCATTATTCCGCTAATAAAGATCGGCACCGTCCATGGAATATTCACGCCTGTCGGCGGCGGTACAATGCCTGTTGCCATCGCAAAATAAGAAATACATGTAATGACCATTGGCGCCAAAATCCATGGAATGAGAATAAGTGGATTCATGACAATCGGTAAACCGAAAATAATCGGTTCATTGACGTTAAATAATCCTGGTCCTAAGCCGAGCTTTGCTACTTGTTTTAATTGCTTACTTTTCAGGAAAATTAAAATCGTAAACACAACAGCCAGCGTCATACCGGTTCCGCCCATGCCAACCGTATAGATTTCGATAAACTGCTTGCTGATGATATTCGGAACCTCACCAGTTTTTGTGTAGCTCTCTAGGTTTTGAATGGACAATGTATTCCAAATCGGGTCCATGACAGAGTTGATAATAATTTGGCCGTGGAGCCCAAAGAACCAAAGAATTTGTATAAAGAAAACAGCGATCAAGGTCGGGATGATACCGCTTCCAAGTCCAACAAGCGGCGCCTGAATGGCATGATAAATCAGGTCATGCATGTTTGTTTTGAAGCCTTGTGTAATGATGATATTGATCAGTAAAAAGGTTGTGAGTGTCAAAGTAGCCGGGATCAGTGCAGCAAAAGACTTTGAAACAGCTGGCGGAACCCCTTGCGGCATATTGATGACAAATTTCTTTTGGACAAAATAACGATAAATTTCAGCAGACAAAAAGCCTGTGATCATTCCTAGGAACATCCCCTTTGCTCCTAAACGATCGACTGGGATCACACCTGCAATAGATGCACCGCCTTCTTGTTCTAGTAAAAATGGCGTCAGAAGCAAGAAAGAGGCTAAAGCAATCACGCCGCCAAATACAGCTTCCACATCATAGCTTTTCGATAAATAGTAGCCAATCCCAAATACAACAAACACGCTCATAATGCTGATGGTCGCACTTGGCGCGATATTCAGTGCAGACTGGACTCCTTCCAGTGCGGTTTGACTCATGATTTTATCTAAAAATGGCAAATTCATTAGCACAACCATAATGGAACCAAAAATGGTGAGCGGGAACGCAAGCATAAAAGCATCCCGTAATACGCCTAAATAGCGGTTGTTGTTCAATCTCCCAGCAATCGGAACCAAAATGGCACTTATTTTATCAAACATTGGTTTCCCCCCTTGTTTACACCCTTTATTGTTTAAGCGATTGGAAAATCGGCAGGAGCTCTCCCACAAGCTCCTTGATCGTAATGGTGGACATTAAGTGATCTTCGGCGTGCATGAGCAATAAGGAGAAAGGCGTTTTCTCCCCACCTGCCTCTTGCTGCACAAGTTGAAAATGGATACCATGTGCATGACGTAAATCTTCTTCCGCTTCTTTCATAAGACCAAATGCCTCATCTTCTTGACCTTCTCGAAATTGTTTAAGAGATTGAAGCAATTTGCTGCGTGCATTTCCACTGTGTAAGATCAATTGAAAACTGACTTGTTCCTCCGTGAGCCCTTCGAGTGTTTTCTTTTCCATTCTTTACGATTCCTCCATCAATGTAACGGCTTGTTCATACGCTTTTTGTCCATCGGCAAGCCCGTACGCCTGCATATCTATGACCTCTACTGCAATCCCGTATTTTGTTGCTTCTTTTTGAAGATCCCCTTTTAAAAAGCTCATTTGCGGTCCAATTAACACAACATCCGCATTCGCCATTTCTTTTCTCGCTTGATCTTGCCCAACTGCCCAAATTTCTGCCTCGTCCCCTATTGAGTCGGCATGAGCCTTCATCTTTGTAACTAGTAAACTCGTAGACATTCCTGAACTGCATGCTAATAAAATACGTTTCATTTCTCTCACCCCATTGTTGTAATAAAAGCGCTTCCATTTAATATTATATATTTTTATTTTTAAATGTCTAGACATTTCATTTTATTTGTCTGTATTTTATATAAAAAAAGAGCGTCATGTGTGTACGCTCTTTGACTTTCTCCCTATCCTTTTCCTGCCTGGAAGCCAGGATACTTTGTCATGCCGCCGTCCACATAAAGCGTCAAGCCTGTCACGTAGCTTGCCTCTTTTGACGCCAGCCAGACAGCACATGCTGCCACTTCTTCCGGCTTTCCAATATAACCGATGGGGATCAGTTCAATCACGCCTTTTTTTAATGCAGGATCATCGAATTTTTCCGCATTGATCGGGGTATCGATGGCGCCTGGTGCAATGCTGTTTACACGGATTTTTTTAGGAGCATATTCTAGTGCCAGCGTTTCTGTCAGCAGCTTGGCGCCCCCTTTACTTGCTGCATAATGGACGAAATGAGGCCAAGGGATTTGCTGGTGAACCGACGACATATTGATGATCGATCCTTCTATCCCGTGATCTGTCATATACTTCAGTGCATCACGGCAGCCGAGAAACATACCTGTTAAATTGGTCGACATGACTTTGTTCCAATTATCCAGCGTCATTTCGGTAGAAGGCACTTCATTTTCAATGCCTGCGTTATTGATCATGACATCAAGACTGCCAAATGTATCAACGGCTTTATCAATCATCGCCTGCATATCCTCTTCTTTTGAGACATCTCCCTTGATTTTCACAGCCTGTCCGCCATTTTTTTGAATATCCGCAATGGTGTCATCCGGATTTTCTTGATCTGAGAAATAATTGATCACCACATTGGCTTTTTCTTGTCCAAACCGGCGCGCCATCGCTTGCCCTATTCCTGTGCCGGCTCCTGTAATCAGGACTGTTTTTCCTTCTAAATCTGGATACATTCGTTTACCTCCTATTTTGTAAAGCCTAGCAGCACGCCGCCTGCTATGATCATTAAGCAGCCAGCAATGACAAAGCTTGTTCTGGATGCTTTCTCTTTTAATAAATAAATGCCGCCTAATGTTGAGATGACAATCCCTGTTTGTGACATCGAAAAGCTTACGGCTACGCCAATGAGCGGAATGGCCAAAAGAAGCCCAAGATTTCCTGTCGACCAAACCAAACCGGCAATGATATTTTTAAACGTATATTTACTAAACGGGTTCTGCTTTAGACTAATCGCCAAGGATGAAAGCAGCATACCGACCGATTGCGGAACGAGGGCAGACCACCCATCAATATGAAACCATCTTAAAATGACGACATATCCGACATAGCCAACCGTTGAGATGAGCAGAATAATGATCCCTTTTTTGAAATTGCCTCCACCGTTTCCGCCGCCATTCTTCTTTTGACCGAGCGATGTCATCACAACGCCTGCAATAATCAGTAAAATGGCGCAAGAACCAATGAGTATGACCGTCATCGTTTGCCATTCTTTAAAAACCATGACACCAAATAAAGTAGTGCTCACAAGCTGCATGCCTGTTGACAAAGGAACCGCCTTCGAGACTCCGAGAAACGCAACACTTGAAAGCTGATTCATTTGTCCAATGCTCCAAAAGATGCCTGAAATCACAGAAACCGCAAAAATAAGCGGTGTCAGCTCTGGCATTTTGATGAAGAAGGCTGCAATTGAAAATAAAAATGCGCCAAGCGTAATGCCGAGCGTTTGCTGGTATGCATTCCCGCCAAGTTTGACACTGATCAGAACAATACTTCCCCAAAATATTGCTGGGAGAAGTGCATATAAGATGCCCACTTCTATCCCTACTTTCTTTTCTTTTTTACATAGCATCCCTCTTTTTCGCATTTTTAGCCGAAAAGATGCAAACACAAAAAAACCTTACCAATCCAATGGTAAGGTTTTTCTGACGTTTTATTTTATTTCATCCATTCCGTATGGAAGACGCCTTCTTTATCTGTGCGCTCATACGTATGTGCACCGAAATAGTCACGCTGCGCTTGAATTAAGTTCGCTGGCAGGACAGCTGTGCGATAGCTATCAAAGTAAGCAAGTGCACTTGAGAATGAAGGAACAGGAACTCCTTGCTCCACTGCAAGTGAAATGACTTTACGAAGTGATGATTGATAGCTTTGAGCAATATCCTTAAAGTAAGGATCTAGCAATAGGTTTTTCAGTTCAGGGTTACGGTCATATGCTTCTTTAATTTGTTGTAAGAAGGCTGCACGAATGATACATCCACCGCGGAAGATCATCGCAATTTCACCGTATTTTAAATCCCAGTTATATTCATCAGATGCTGCTTTCATTTGCGCAAAACCTTGAGCATACGAGCAGATTTTACTCATGAATAGGGCTTTTCTAACAGCTTCGATCAGCTCTTGTTTATTCTCAGCTGATTGCGTTGGCTCAGGACCTTGAATTGATTGACTTGCTTCTACACGCTCATCTTTCATTGCTGAAATATAGCGCGCAAAAACAGACTCAGTAATGATTGGAAGCGGGACACCTAGATCAAGAGAACTTTGGCTCGTCCATTTTCCAGTTCCTTTTTGACCAGCTTTATCTAAGATGACATCCACAAGCGGCTGGTTTGTTTCTTCATCCACTTTTGTGAAAATATCCGCTGTAATTTCGATTAAATAGCTGTCAAGCTCGCCTTTATTCCACTCTGAGAATACTTCATGAAGCTCCTCTGCTGACAAGCCAGCCACATGCTTCAAGATAAAGTATGATTCAGAGATCAATTGCATGTCTCCGTACTCGATGCCGTTATGGACCATTTTGACATAATGTCCTGCTCCATCTGGGCCGATATACGTTGTACATGGCTCGCCATCTACTTTCGCAGAGATCGCTTCTAAAATTGGTTTCACTAGCTCATGCGCTTCTTTTTGACCGCCTGGCATGATAGATGGACCTTTTAGTGCACCTTCTTCACCCCCAGAAACACCTGTACCAATGAAGTGGATACCACTTTCCGCAAGCTCTTGATTACGTCTTTGCGTATCCTTGTAATATGTATTTCCACCATCAATTAAGATGTCACCTTTCTCTAGGTGAGGAAGTAATGATTGAATGGTTGCATCCGTTGCTGCACCAGCTTTTACCATTAAAAGAATTTTACGCGGTGTTTCAAGCGACTGAACAAATTCTTCAATGCTGTATGTGCCTACAACGTTTTTTCCTTTTGATTCTTCGAGAAACTCTTCTGTTTTGCTGCTAGATCTGTTATAAACGGACACGGAGAAACCGCGGCTTTCAATATTAAGGGCAAGGTTTTTCCCCATAACGGCTAGTCCAACCACACCGATTTGTTGTTTTGACATAATTCTGACGTCCCTTCTAACACACTATATTGATTACTGCTAAAATGATGTACCCTTTGAAATTACCACAACACCACCTCTTTTATCAAGTTTTCAGGCTAGTCATTTCCTTTTTCGTCCTGAAAAAAGTCTTTATTAAAACTTGTTCCGCTTGTTTTGCTCTCTTTTTCCTTGATGGTCATTCCTCTTTGAATAAGTGATTTGCCATATTTTTCTTTCAGCCCTTCTAAAACGGTTTGGAGAGGCTCTTCTTTTGCATCTTCTGTATAGGAAAATAAATCAAGCTGTTTAACAGCTGCTTTTCGTTCTACAAGGTCTGTCCCCGTCACACCTAAGAGCCTCACGGGCTGGTCATTCCAATGTTTAAGGAATAATTGCTTTGCTGCCTCAAATAAGTCTTCCTTTCGATCCGTTGGATTCGTGAGTGTGACACTTCGCGTGATATTTTTCCAGCTTGCGTACCGTATCATGATGAGAAGCCGATTTGCCATCACTTCTTTTCTCCTTAATCTTGCACTCACAGATTGTGACAGCTTATCAATTAACGTGACAAGTTCATCTGGATCGTCAGAATCATGAGGAAGGGTTGACGAATTACCGACAGATTTAAATTCGTATATCCTTTCTGGGTCCACGATACCGTCATGTTCACCATTCGCCTTTTGCTTTAATCTCGGTCCATTGATGCCCAGTAATTTCTTTAGCGTATACTCATTTGCTTTCGCTAAATCTTCAATGGTATGAATGCCAATCGTTTTCAATTTATCTGCCGTTTTCTGTCCAACTCCGTGCATGTCACCCGCTGGCAGCGGCCAGAGCATTTGGGGCACATCTCGTTTACGTAAAATGGTGATGCCCATTGGTTTTTTCCAATTAGACGCCATTTTCGCTAAAAATTTATTCGGTGCAATGCCAATACTTGAAGGAAGCATGAGCTCCTCTACAAGCCTCGTTTGAATATCATGAGCCGTTTTCACCGCGTGCTCGGCATAGGGCGTATGCGTTAAATCAATATAGCCCTCGTCAATGGATACAGGTTCGACTAAATCGCTGTATTCTCTTAGTATCGTAAACATCTCTTGTGAGGAGCTGCGGTACCGGTCAAAGTTTGGTGTACGGACAATCAGCCCCGGACAAAGCCGCTTCGCTTCCCATAACGGCATCGGGGGCTTTACACCTAGTGCTCTTGCCTCGTAGCTGCACGTCACAACAATCCCTTTACGCTCTTTCGCATTTCCGCTAATGGCTAAAGGTTTCCCTCTCAAAGAAGGATCATACGCCATTTCAACAGATGCATAAAAACTATTCATATCAATATGAAAAATAATTCGACCCTTCCTTTGAGAATCACCCATTTGCCTGCCTCCTACATTTATTGACTCTTGTTACTTCATGTTTGTTCCAATAGACATTTCATATAGTGTATAGTACACTGTGAGTAATGAAATGGGATGTGATAATCATGATTATTGATACATTCAATGAAGTCTTTTTCCTTGTTGAATTCTTTACGATTATTCTTCCAGCGCTGACGGCTATCGGCATTGCGTTTTTATTAAAAGACTGCCGTATGAACGAACACCTCGGTGGACATCGTTTGGAAGAGTTTGACGCATCTTTATTGAACCGAACAGACTTTCTGTTTATCATATATGATCGCATTACAACTTGGATTAGTAAAGTCATTCGAATGAAACGATCATCAAATGATGATGAAGACCATTCGCTTCCTCTCTCTAATTAATTTTTTAAAAAATGAGGAGGAAACGAATTGAAACGTTTATTGACGATTTGTACGACTTTATGTTTAATGATGATTGCCTCACCTGCTTTTGCAGCGAGTGGGCAAACGAATGCGAGCTCTGATGGGTTTTTCCATCATTATTTTGTCCAGCCTTTTTCGGAGCTGATCATTTGGCTTGCGAACTTCTTCCATGATGATTATGGTTTATCGATTATGTTCGTGACCTTGATAGTCCGCCTGCTGATTTTCCCTCTTTTTGCGAACCAATTTAAGAAACAAAGAGTCATGCAGGAGAAAATGGCACTGGTGAAGCCTCAAATTGACCAAATTCAAAGCAAATTGAAGAAAACGAAAGAACCTGAAAAACAAAAAGAACTACAAATGGAAATGATGAAAGTATACAAAGAGAATAATGTGAACCCGCTGGCAATGGGCTGTCTGCCTATGCTGATTCAAATTCCAATTGTTCTTGGCTTTTACTCAGCGATCCGCTCAACACCTGAGATCGCAACACATTCGTTCCTATGGTTTAACTTAGGACAAACCGATCTATTGGTCGCGATCTTTGCAGGCGCCATGTATTTCTTGCAATTTTATGTTACGCAAAGATTTGCGAAGCAATCAGGCACCCAGACAGAAGCTGCGCTGAAGCAAGCCAAAGTCATGGGCATGATTTTCCCAATCATGATGCTGTTTATTTCAATCAATGCACCCGCTGCCCTTCCTTTATACTGGATGACAAGCGGATTACTACTCACAATCCAAACAATTATTTTGAATGTCATGTACCAAAAATCAAAATCGAAAGCTGAGGCAAACGACCAAGCTAGCCCAGCTGCTGAATAAAAATAATCCCCTTATCATCAGATAGGGGGATTTTCTTTATGCCAACTCTTCTTTTAACCGCTCTGGCAGTTGATCGAGGTCATCAATTCTCCCAAGGAACTTATTAGGGTCCACTTGTAAAATCATCTTGTTCTCTCTCTCCACAACGCCGAAGAAATATTCGGAGGCTTTCGTGTTCATATGAAATGGCTTGATCTCGCTTAGCTCGATATCGATAATATCTTTTGCATCTGAGACAAGACAACCAATCATTTGATCGTTTAATTCAAATAGCAACACCTTGGACTGTTCGTTCACATCAAGAGGCTTTCCATGAAGCATCACGCCTGTGTCACTGACAGGAATGACTTCTTCTCTTAAAGACATCAGTCCTTTAATTTCTTTTGGAAGGTTCGATACTTCTTGTAAATAAGGGACCTTCTCAATCGAACGAATATGCTCTACACTGATGCCAAAATCCTCTTGCCCCACTTGGAAAATAATGATCTTTTGCGTGCTCACAGAGTCTCCTGCCTTTACGATGGATTTGTCGTTTCTTCGATAATGGCGAGAACCATTTCAGCTGTTTTGACTAATTCTTCAATCGGCATTTTCTCATTTTTCGTATGAATATCTTCATATCCAACAGCTAGGTTGACAGTTGGGACGCCGTTTCCTGCAATGACGTTTGCATCACTGCCTCCGCCGCTCGTCTGTAGTTCTGATGGACGGCCAATTTTCGCAGCCGCTTTTTTCGCCACTTCTACGACTTGATCGCCGTGAGAGAATTTGAAGCCTGGATACATGATGTCAATTTGTACATCGGCACTTCCGCCCATTTCTTTAGCGGTTTTTTCAAAGGCTTCTTTCATCTTCGCTACTTGTGCTTCCATTTTTGCAGGTTCTAAAGAGCGTGCTTCAGCAAGGATATCGACTTGATCGCACACAATATTCGTTTGCGTTCCACCTTCAAAACGCCCGATATTCGCCGTTGTTTCTTCATCAATTCGGCCAAGCGGCATGCTGGCAATGGCTTTTGATGCAATGGTAATCGCAGACACGCCTTTTTCAGGTGCCACACCTGCGTGAGCTGTTTTTCCGTAAATGGTTGCGCGTACTTTCGCCTGTGTTGGCGCAGCTACGATAATTGTCCCGACCTTGCCATCTGAATCAAGGGCATAGCCGTATGCTGCTGTCATCAATTTTGGATCTAACGCTTTTGCTCCAACAAGTCCTGATTCCTCACCTGCTGTGATGACAAATTCAATCGTTCCATGCGGTAAATTCTTCTCTTTCAGCACGCGGATGGCTTCAAACATAGCCGCAAGCCCTGTTTTATCGTCAGCACCAAGAATGGTTGTTCCATCTGTCTTCACATAGCCGTCTTCAATGACTGGTTTTACGCCATTGCCGGGAACAACTGTGTCCATATGAGAAGTGAAATAGATAGTATCAGCCTCTTGATTGCCTTCCAGTGTACAGATGAGGTTGCCTGCACCGTGGCCAGTTTTCGCTTTTGAGTCGTCTTCCACCACTTTAAGACCAAGCTGCGAGAATTTTTCTTTTAAGACTTCCACAATTTTCTCTTCGTGTTTTGTTTCCGAATCGATCTGAACCAGTTCTAAAAATTCATCTAGTAAACGTTTTTCATTGATCATGATGATGCTCCTCCTCTTATAGCGGCATGTTGCCATGCTTTTTTAACGGTCTATCTTCTTCCTTCCTGCGAAGCAAATCAAATGAGCGAATCAATCGCTCTCTCGTTTCAGCCGGCATGATAATATCGTCTATCAGCCCTGCCTGAGCCGCTTTTAATACACTTGGCTCCGTCTCAACCTCGCGCGAAGCTGGATGAACGATTTCGTCTGCGAACGTTTTCCCCATGACATCAATTTCTGCCACTGGCCATGCATAAACAAAGTCAGCGCCTAAGCCCTTGCTATTCATCGCGACATATGCACCGCCAAACGCCTTTCTTAAAATCACCGTGATTTTTGGAACGGTCGCTTCAGCGTACGCATATAAAAGCTTTGCGCCGTGACGGATAATTCCCGCATGCTCGGCTTTCTCCCCTGGTAAAAAACCAGGGACGTCGACAAGCGTTAAGATCGGAATATGAAACGCATCGCAAAATCGAATAAACCTGGCCGCTTTATCGGCAGCGTCAAGGTCAAGGCTTCCTGCCAGCACCTTTGGCTGATTGGCAACTACACCAATTGGAGCCCCTTTTAATCTGGCAAACCCTGTGACGATATTTTTTGAGAAACAAGGCTGGGTCTCAAAGAATGAGCCTGGATCGATGATCGCTGTCACCACTTGTTTGACATCATAGGTGCGTGATGGATCCTTTGGCAAGATTTTGCCTGGATCAACGGCGTCATGCTTTTGCACTTCAGTGTGCATGTCAGGCTGTTTAGTCGTTGGTATGTACGTTAAAAGTGTTCGAACCGCCTTTAACACGTCCTGCTCATCTTTCCCAGTATAGTGCACATTCCCGCTTGTCTGATGCTGAACACTTGCACCGCCAAGACGGTCAGGACAGACCGTTTCTCCTGTTGCCTTTTCTATTACTTTCGGACCTGTTAAAAACATATGAGCTGTTTGTTCTGTCATGAAGACAAAATCAGTCAAAGCAGGAGAATAGACTGCACCTCCAGCACATGAGCCTAAAATAACGGATATTTGCGGGATTTGACCAGAGTACAGCACATTTCGTTTAAAAATCTGTCCGTATCCTTCTAATGATACCACACCCTCTTGAATTCTCGCACCACCTGAGTCTTTTAGACCGATGACCGGCATCTGATTTTTAGCTGCGAGATCCATTAGTGAAGCAATTTTTTTGGCATGTATCTCGCCTAAAGAGCCCCCATGCACTGTCGCATCTTGTGCATAAACACATACTGGCTTTCCATGAATAAGTCCCGTTCCAATGACGACGCCATCACCGACATGCTCTGACATGCGGCCTGTTGCAAACCTCTGAATTTCCATGAAACTGCCCCCGTCAAGAAGTTCATGCAGACGCTGGCGTACCGATAGCTTTCCTTTGTTTCTGTGCGCGGCTGCTCGTTTTTCACCGCCGCCCATTAATGCTTTTTCCCGCCATTTAGACAAGTCATTGAACGATTCATTCATTGCCATGTTTTTCTCCTTTCAAGGGCTCGCACAATTCGAATAGCACACCAAACGTTTCTTTAGGTGAAATAAATGCAATCTGCTTGCCGCTTGCGCCCTTCTGTGCTGATTTTTGGAGAAGCTGCACGCCAAGGTGTTCAAGATGGTTAAGATCTGCCTGAATGTCTCCTGACTTTAATGCAATATGATGGAGCCCCTCTCCTCTTTTTGTTAAAAAGGTATGTAGTTTACTGCTGTCTGACATTGGTTCAATTAATTCAATGTGCACATGATCAAGTGAAGCGAAGGACGCTTTAATCTCCTGCTCAGGAATCTCTTGTATGTCTGAAAAATGCCAGTTAAACAGCTGATGAAGGAGTTGAGATGTTTGTTTAATAGAAAAGACCGCAATGGCAATATGATCGATTTGATTCATCCATTCACATCCTTTGTTGATCACTTGTCGCATTTGAAAAAACCAGCTAGAATAAAGAAAGGTGCGTTCGTCGCAAAAAATCTTCGGTTATAGGGGTGCGATATGTCTCAGAAATTTATGAAATTCATGGTATTGCTCATGATTAGCCTGCTGTTAATTTCTTCACTTTTAGCAGGAGCAGCAACCTTTTTATAAGGTTTCAATAAAAGCAGACAAGCAGGTGATTCGTTCAATCAACGAATGGCCTGTTTGTCTTTGGCAAGCTTTTCAAATGAATCGCTTGATGTTGTAATCCATACTTTTGTCCCAATCGGAAGCTGGTCAAATAGAAGCTCTACATCTTGATTATGAAGTCTCACACAGCCTGCCGTGATAAATTTCCCAATCGATGTTTCGTCACTCGTCCCATGAATTCCGTACGTTCTGCCATCTGTTTCTCGTGCATCAAATCCAATCCACCTTCTGCCAAGTGGGTTATTCTTCGCACCGCCTTCAATATTCTTTTTTCTGTAATAAGGATCTTTCGCTTTGATCATAATGGTAAATTCCCCTTCTGGTGTTAAATCGGCTGTTTTCCCTGTAGAAGCAGGATATATTTTTTGGATTTGTCCTTGATCAATATAGGCAAGTTCATTTGTTTGTTTATTAATAATGACATACGGGTCTCCTGGAAGCGGGTTTTGTCCGAGCGGCCAGATAGGTGAAAGGGACATGGTCAATACGGTATAAAATAAAAGACGCATAGGCTCCTCCTTTTTTCATTAGATTGACCAATGAAGGAGGAACTCATGCGTCTCTATTCTTTCATCCCTTTAAAATAGCTTTTCAGTACTAAATATTGTTCCATTTCTCCGAGGAAATGAAAAAGTGCAGCTCTCGCCTCAAACTCTTCTCGTGTTTGCGGCAGCGGAAGCTTATCGAACTCTTCTTTCATATCAATGAGACGTCTTAAAAACTTATGCGCCGTGTTCCCTGGGTGAATATGTTCGCGTAAGTCTCTGACGTATTCGGCAATCATTTGCCCATGCTCTGTTGTGATGGAAATGGACGTGATTTTCGGAAGCACACGCTCAATGATTTCGAATTGCTTTTGCCTCATATTAAAATAATGATAATACAGGTTTTCATGTCTTAGGACATGGTTTTCAACATCACGATATGCGAGAGCTTTCGCTTCTTTGATCAATTGATGTGTCTCTGGTATTTCTTTTCCTGTCCAGTCTTGTTTCCCTGTCATTAAGTATTGCTCGATTTCCTCAAAGATTTTTGCAAAGTTGGCTTCAATCTGTTCGCTGTAGCGTTTGAGCTTTTTATCGACACTTGGCATATACAAGTTCATGATAAGTGCTACGCCAACACCAATTGTAATCAGCAGCAGCTCATTCCAGATGAGGTGAAGGGTAATCCCGCCGGACATGTATAAATGGAGAATGATGACTGAACTTGTGACAATCCCTTCTTTAATGCGGAGCAAAACGGTTGTCGGAATAAAGACAAGCAGCATCAGACCAATCACAAAAGGATGATATCCAATCAGATCGAAAAATAGATAAGAAAATAAAATGGCAAGACTGCAAGCTGCAAAGCGGGCGCCTGATGCGAGGAGCGACCGTTTCTTCGTCACCTGAATACACAGGATCGTAATAATCCCGGCAGCGGAATAATTTTGAAGGCCGAGCAGTTGTGCAATATAAATGGCGATCGCTGTTCCTAGTGCTGTTTTCAGCGTTCGGTAGCCGATTTTAAACATGATGTGATTCACTCTTTTCTGTCTTGTTTCCATTCACTTTTGTGAAATGATGAACTTTTTTTACTTTCCCCATTATAATCAAAAAAAGAAGGAGATGTTAAGTCGCCTTCTCTTTTTTCTTTATAATATTTTTTGTAAGAAGTCTTGCGCGCGCTGTGACGACGGCGATTCAAAGAATTGCACAGGGTTTGCATCCTCTACAATTTTCCCATCATCCATAAAGATCACGCGGTCAGCCACTTCTTTTGCAAAGCCCATTTCATGTGTGACGATCACAAGTGTCATTCCAGATTGAGCAAGCTCTTTCATGACCTCTAGGACTTCCTTGACCATCTCTGGATCTAAGGCAGAAGTTGGTTCGTCAAACAGCATGATGTCTGGAGTCATCGCAAGCGCACGTGCAATCGCCACACGCTGCTTTTGACCGCCTGACAAACGGTTCGGAAAATCATCTTTTTTCTCTAAAAGCCCTACCTTTTTCAGCAGATCTTCAGCTTGTTTGATGCTGTCTTCCTTCGATTGATTCTTCACATTCATTGGCGCATACGTGATATTTTCCAGCACGGTTTTATGCGGGAACAGGTGGAAATGCTGAAACACCATTCCGATATTCTCACGCACTTTTAGTGCATTGGTTTTTGGGTTTGTGATTTCAGTATCCTTAATTGTAATGACACCAGTAGTCGGCTTTTCAAGCAAGTTGATGCAGCGAAGAAACGTCGATTTTCCTGAACCAGATGGTCCAATGACTGCGACAACTTCCCCTTCTTTAATGGTGGTGTCGATCCCTTTTAATACTTCATTTTTGCCAAAAGATTTTGTGAGTTTCTCTATGTTAATCATTTGATTTTAACTTCCTTTCCACCGATTTGCCGACAAAGGTGAGAACAAGCACGATGACATAATAGATCAGACCCGCAAAAATAAGCGGTTCAAGATAATTATACGTGACGGCACCTGCTTGGTAAGCTCGTCTCATGACATCTCCCAGTCCAATGACTGTCACAATAGCTGATTCTTTTGTCAGTGTAATCGTTTCGTTCACAAGTGCAGGTGAAATATTTTTAAATGCCTGCGGAAGCAATAAGTCCTTCATCATTTTAGCATAAGGGATGCCTAAAGCAACGGCTGCTTCTTTTTGACCTTTATCAATCGCATTAATACCAGCACGAATAATTTCAGATACGTATGCCGCAGAGTTTAGTGAAAATGCCGCTACAGCAGCCCAGTATTGATCGATTTGAAACCCGAGAAGCTGAGGCAGACCAAAATAAATAATGAGCAATTGAAGCACAAGCGGTGTGCCTCGGAAGATGGATGTATAAAAATCTGCAAGCCAAATGAGCGGCTTAAATACACTAATTTTGCAAAGCGTTAATAAAATCCCTAAGATAAATCCAAGAAAAAGTGATACCACAACAATAGAAAGTGTGACCTTAAGCCCTTCTAAAATAAAGGGCATCTGAGGTATTACATCTTTAAAATCCAACATGACATTCTCCTTTTTTTTGCCTTCATACGAAATCAAAAAATAAAACAGGAAAAAAGTTCAACACGAGTTGAACTTTTCAGCGCTTTCTACTTGATTTTCATGAATGACGCTGATCCTTTTCCTGACTTACTTTTCATCAGCAAACCATTTTTTAATTAATTTATCAAGTTCGCCATTGTCTTGCATTTCTTTTAATGATTTATTAAATTTAGCTGTTAAGTCGCTATTTTTCTTGAATGCAATGGCTGAACCTTCGTTTGAACTATTCAATCCAAATGCTTGGAAGTCTTTTTCTTTTTTCAAATAACCAGCAGCTACTTTATCTTCAATAATGGCTGCATCAAAACGACCTGCTTTGATTTCTTGAATGATATCAGAGATTTTATTACGGTCTTCCACTTTTAAGTTATATTTCTTTTGCAAACCGTTTGCTTCATCCTGCTGGATTGAACCTAATTGAACGCCGACTGTTTTATCTTTTAAGTCTTTCTCTGTTTTCATTCCGCTAGATTTCTTTGAGACAACTAAGTTTTTAGCATTGTAATAAACATCAGAGAAATCTAATTGTTTTTTTCGTTTTTCTGTAGGGGTCATGCCTGCAAGGACGATATCAGCTTTATTTGTTTTAAGCGCTGATACAAGGCTTGCAAAATCCATATCTTGAATTTCTAGCTTGTAGCCGTTCTTTTTCGCTAGTGCTGTTGCAAGATCGACATCAAAACCGACAATTTTATCTCCTTCTTTTGATTCAAATGGCGGATAATCTGCTGATGTCGCCATAACGAGTGTTTTGTCATCTCCTGATGCGTTTGAATTATTAGAAGAAGTTCCGCAAGCTGCGAGTGCAGCTGCAAGACCAGCTGTCATAAGTAATAATAACCACTTTTTCATAAGATAATGCCTCCCAGTATTTAAAATCATGTATTGTTTTGAATATTTATTCACTATAATGTATTTTAAACACTTTCTTTTTAAGATGCAATAGTATTTTGCTAAAATTATTTTGATTCAATGGTCTTATAAAACAAAAAGCAGACCGATCTAAAGACCGGACTGCTTTTTATTTCATCATTCAAACGTCACACATTAAATTTCTTCGCAATGCTCATCGAATGCAGCTTGAAGCTTTGACACGACTTCCATTGGCTCGTGTCCTTCAATTTCATGACGTTCGACCATTTTAATGATCTTTCCATCTTTTAATAATGCAAAGGATGGTGAAGATGGCGGGAAGCCTTCAAAGTATTCACGGGCTCTTGCTGTTGCCTCTTTGTCTTGTCCAGCAAACACTGTCAGCAATTGATCTGGACGCTTATCGTAATGAACAGAATAGCCTGCAGCTGGTCTTGCAATACCGCCAGCACATCCGCATACTGAATTCACCATCACAAGTGCTGTGCCTTTTTTAGACAGTGCTTCATCTACCTCTTCAGATGATGTAAGCTCAGTATAGCCTGCCTGTTTGATCTCTTCTCTCGCTTGTTTCACAATATCATTCATAAATAAATTAAAATCAATATTCATGTCTGTCCACTCCTTTTGCATGCCAAAACCATTTTAACAACATCATATCAAGGAAAACGCCTGCGGGCAAATGTGTTGTCTTTCATCCCCCCACTTTTTCCGAACATCGTTTATACGCCGCAAAATTGGGGAAAAGTGATGATAAAGAGATGAAAGGGAGAACTGCGTGATGGCACAATTCAAAAAAGCGATGCTCATTTATAATGGAAATGCTGGACAAAAAAACATGGAAAAAATTCTCGGTCAAACAGTACCTCTGCTTTCTCTACATATTGATGAACTCATTCTTAAACCAACAAAACAGCCAAATGATGCTTATCAATTCTGTCGTGCAATTGATGAGACGATAGAATTGCTTATCATATTAGGCGGAGATGGAACCGTGCATGAATGCATGAATGGCATCGGCGGTTTAGAAAAAAGGCCGGCTGTAGCGATATTACCAGGCGGGACATGCAATGACTTTTCTAGAACGCTTGGTATTCCGCAACAAATGCAAAAAGCCGCTCAAATGATTGTAGACGGCATAGAAAAGAAGGTCGACTTAATCAAAGCAGGAGATCGATACTTGTTAAACTTTTGGGGCATCGGGCTGATTGCAGACACATCCAACAATATTAATGACAAGGAAAAAGCTGTACTCGGCAAAATCAGCTACTTCACAAGTGCCCTGCGCACCTTGCAGCAAACAGATCCTTTTCACGTACGAATTGAAACAGAGGAGGAAAGCTGGGAAGAAGAAGCCGTCATCGTTCTTGTCATGAATGGACATTTCATCGGGACAAATAAAATTGATTTGCCCAATGCAGCAATTGATGATGGGAAAGCAGAAATCTTAATTTGCAGAAATACGAGCTTCTCTGCTCTAAAAGAAATCTTTTCTATGAACCGGGAAGAACTGGAGGATTTCACCGGCGACCTCTCCCTCATTCAAGCATCCAATATTCAGATCAACACAAAGGAGGAAATGGATGCTGATACAGATGGCGAAGTGTATATGACAGCCCCAACTTCTTTAGAAGCGTTAAAACAGCATTTGACCTTTATTGTTCCAGCAGAATAAAGAAAACGCCCGAGATCATTCTTTTTCGGGCGTTTTTTTGATATAGCGTCTGTATAAATATTCAAGTGCATAGCCAAGCAGCGTCCCGGCAAGAAGAGAAATTCCTAAGAGACTATTTGCTGCTCCTTTAAATCCACCGACAATCAGCAAGCAATACACAATTTGAATCATTGAAACGATTGATATGATGAGTAGTAATCTTTCAGGATGATTGCGTGATTTAGAAATATATCGAAGAAAAGCGAACGCAATTGCTGTGATAAACATGAGTCCAACCGTTAAAAACGCAAAAAAGTCTAATCCAGACATATCACCGCTCCTTTCTCATTATGTAGAAATCCCCCTCTCCATACCGGGAGGGGGACATTCTTGTTTTAGTAAACAGATGTCTGCTCGTCAATGCCTTCAAGGATTTGTTTTATTCGTTGAAGGAATCTGCCGCATACAAGACCATCAAGTACTCTGTGATCTAATGAAAGACAAAGGTTGACCATGTCTCTTGCTGCAATCATGCCATTTACAATCATTGGACGCTTCACGATCGATTCTACTTGTAAAATCGCCGCTTGCGGGTAATTAATGATTCCCATGGATTGTATAGAACCAAATGATCCCGTGTTATTTACAGTAAAGGTGCCGCCTTCCATGTCACTTTGCTTCAGCGTTCCTTGTCTCACCTTGGAAGCAAGCTCATGAATTTCTTTGGCGATGCCCTTAATCGTTTTTTCATCCGCATCCTTAATGACTGGAACAAAAAGAGCGTCATCAGTCGCAACAGCAATCGAGACATTGATTGCTTTCTTTTGAACAATTTTATCTCCAGCCCACATGCTGTTCATTTCTGGGAATTCCTTTAAGCCCTGAGCCACTGCTTTGACAAAGAACGCAAAGAACGTCAAATTAAAGCCTTCTTTTGCTTTAAATTGGTCCTTGAGCTGATTTCTTCTTGTCACAAGGTTTGTCACATCGACTTCCATCATCGTCCATGCGTGCGGAATTTCATGTTTGCTTCTCAGCATATTTGCCGCAATCGCCTGCCTAATTGGCGTGACTGGCAGTTCAACATCACCAGGCATTGTAGAGACGGAAGGCGCCGCTTTTGGTTTTGATGGCTGCGCAGGCTCCGGCTTTGCCGCCTGTTCATTAACAGGTGCTGCCTTCTCTTGTACGCCGCCGTTTTCAATGAGCTGAAGTAAATCTTTTCTTGTGATTCGTCCGCCTGCTCCGGTTCCTTGAACAGCCGCTAAATCAATGCTGTGCTCATCTGCTAAACGAAGGACTGCTGGAGAGTAGCGTTTCTTTTGACTTTGATTCTCTTTTGTTTGATCTGCTTCAGGTGCTTCACTTTGCTCAGGTGCCGCTTCTTCTTTCGCACTCTGCTGCGAGCTGCCCTCTACTTCAATTTCACAGAACACTTCTCCTACTTGCAGCGTATCGCCTTCTTCAGCCGATAGCTTTGTAATCGTTCCTGTAAAAGATGACGGGACTTCTGCGTTCACTTTATCCGTCATGACTTCCGCAATCGGATCGTATTTATTCACATGATCGCCAGGTGAAACGAGCCATTTGCTAATGGTTCCTTCTGTTACACTTTCACCTAGCTGAGGCATTTTCATTTGTTCAATTGCCACTTGAAACCCTCCTCTTTCTTAAAACGCCGCTAGCTCTCTCATTTCAGCTTCTACCTTATCTGGATTGACCATGAAGAATTTTTCCATTGGCGGCGCATAAGGCATTGCCGGGATTTCTGGTCCGGCTAGACGTTTGATTGGTGCGTCTAAATCAAATAAGCAATGCTCCGAAATGATCGCCGCTACCTCACTCATGATGCTGCCCTCTTTTGTATCTTCCGTTAGAAGAAGCACTTTGCCTGTTTTTGATGCCGCTTCAATAATGGCTTCCTGATCAAGCGGGTACACTGTTCTCAAATCGAGAATATGAGCAGAAATGCCGTCTTTTGCAAGGCGGTCTGCTGCTTGCAGCGCAAAATGGACACAGAGGCCATATGTAATGACCGTGATATCATCGCCTTCACGTTTCACATCTGCTTTTCCAATAGGGAGTGTGTAATCCTCCTCAGGTACTTCTCCTTTGATGAGACGGTAGGCACGTTTGTGTTCAAAGAACAATACAGGATCTGGATCACGCACCGCAGCCTTTAAAAGACCTTTTACATCATAAGGTGTAGAAGGCATGACAATCTTCAAACCAGGCTGATTGGCAAAAATCGCTTCAACCGATTGTGAATGATAAAGCGCCCCGTGTACACCGCCCCCGTAAGGTGCGCGGATGACCATTGGACAGCTCCAATCGTTATTTGAGCGGTATCTGATTTTCGCAGCCTCTGAAATGATTTGGTTGATTGCAGGCATAATGAAATCCGCAAATTGCATCTCCGCAATTGGGCGCATTCCATACATCGCTGCCCCAATACCTACACCAGCAATGGCTGATTCTGCAAGAGGTGTATCCATGACGCGCGCCTCTCCGAATTGCTCATAAAGACCCGCTGTCGCTTTAAATACGCCGCCCTTTTTCCCGACATCCTCTCCGAGCACAAACACTTTTGGATCTCGTTCCATTTCTTCTTTCATCGCCAGTGTAATGGCGTCTATATATGACATAACAGGCATTTTTCTTCCCCCTTACTCCGCATACACGTAACGAAGTGCGCTTTCTGCATCAGCATAAGCAGCGTTTTCCGCTTCATCAGTCGCTTCGTTTACGATTTGCATGATTTCTTTTGTCATCTCTTCTTTCATTTCAGAAGTCATGACGTTTCCTTCGATTAAATACGTTTCATATTGGATGAGCGGATCTTTCTTTCTCGCTTCGAGCACTTCTTCTTTTTCTCGATAGCTTGAATCATCATCATCACTTGAATGCGCAGTTAAACGGTAAGAGATCGTTTCAATCAACGTTGGCCCTTCGCCTCTTGCCGCACGGTCTCTCGCTTCTTTGACAGCGGCATATACTTCAAGCGGATCATTGCCATCAACGGTTACACCAGGCATTCCGTACCCAATTGCACGATCTGAAATGCGTTCACATGCCACTTGTTTGTCATACGGCACGGAAATCGCGTACTTATTGTTTTCACACATGAAAATAACAGGCAGCTTATGCACAGCAGCGAAGTTAGCGCCTTCGTGGAAATCACCTTGGTTTGAAGAGCCCTCACCGAACGTGACAAAGCTGACAAAGTTTTTCTGCTCCAGACGTCCAGCAAGTGCAATCCCCACTGCATGAGGAACCTGCGTTGTGACAGGTGAAGATCCCGTCACAATTCGATTTGATTTTTGTCCAAAATGACCTGGCATCTGTCTTCCGCCCGAGTTTGGATCGTCTTGTTTTGCGAAACCAGACATCATTAAATCTTTTGCTGTCATCCCAAATGCGAGGACAACCCCCATATCACGGTAGTAAGGTAAGACGTAATCCTCTTGTCTATTGAGAGCAAAAGCAGCACCGACTTGCTGCGCTTCCTGTCCTTGACAAGAAATGACGAATGGAATTTTACCAGAACGGTTTAAAAGCCACATCCGTTCATCAATTTTTCTTGCTAGAAGCATTGTTCTATATATATCAATTGCTTGTTCATCTGATAATCCTAATTCATGATGACGCATGTTACTCATCTTATTTCCCTCCTTGATTAAAAATGGATCGCCTTCCCGTCAACAGCAAGAGCTGCCTCACCAATCGCTTCTGATAAGGTAGGGTGCGGGTGGATCGTTTGCCCCACTTCCCACGGTGTTGCATCAAGTACTTTGGCTAATCCAGCTTCAGATATCATATCTGTGACATGAGGACCAATCATATGAATCCCTAAAATATCATCTGTCTTTTGATCAGCAATGATTTTGACGAATCCATCAGACTCCCCGTACACAAGCGCTTTTCCGATCGCCATAAAGGGGAATTTCCCTATTTTGACTTCAAAGCCTTGCTCTTTTGCCGCCTGTTCAGTGAGTCCAACACTAGCGGTTTCTGGGTGAGAGTAGACACATTTAGATACGAGCGTTTCATCGAGCGGCTTTGGATCTTTCCCAGCCATATGTTCCACAGCAATCATGCCTTCGTGTGAAGCCACATGTGCCAGCTGAAGCCCGCCAATGACATCTCCTATTGCATAAATATGCGATTCTTTTGTTTGATAATGTTCATTCACGACAATGCCTTGTTTTTCTGTTTGAATGTCCGTGTTTTCAAGACCAATGCCTTCAATATTTGGTACTCTGCCGACTGAAAGAAGAAGTTTTTCCGCTTCAAACGTCTGAATGTCTCCATCCTTTTCTGCTTGAATCGTCACGAGATTCTCCTGCTTTTTGACGGTATCTGGCAGTACTTTCGCATTTTTCACAAAGGTGATGCCTTTTTTAGATAAAAGCTTTTCCATTTCTTTAGAAATGTCATGATCCTCTGTTGGCAATATGCGATCTGCAAATTCAATCACAGTCACCTTCACACCAAAATCATTGAGCATGGAAGCCCACTCAATTCCGATCACCCCGCCGCCGACAATGAGCATTGACTGTGGAAGCTCTGGCAGTTCAAGTGCATCATCTGATGAAAGAATGTGCGTCCCATCTGCTTCAAGCCCAGGCAGCACCCGCGGTCTTGAACCTGTTGCAATAATGACCTGCTTTGGAATGAGCATTTCATTTTCATCTCCATTTGTCATTTCTACGGAGATGGTTCCTGGCATTGGTGAAAAGATAGATGGACCAAGGATACGGCCGATCCCTTCATAGACATCAATTTTTCCTTGTTTCATTAAGTGTTTGACGCCGCCTGCTAGTTTCTCTACAATCTCTGTTTTTCTTTTCTGCACATTGGCAAATTGCAAGGCAATGCCGTTTGCCTCAACGCCAAAATCAGCAGCACGTTTGACGGTTTGATAGACTTCTGCACTTCTAAGCAGCGCTTTAGACGGAATGCATCCTTTATGCAGACATGTTCCGCCAAGCTTTTCTTTTTCTACAACTGCTGTTTTCAATCCAAGCTGTGAGGCACGGATGGCCGCTACATAGCCGCCTGTGCCTCCACCAAGAATGACGAGGTCATATTCAGTTGCCATGACTTGTCACTCCTTTCTTCATTCGTTGATCATTTGGGTATTTTTTCGGTGTTTCTTCTTCTTTTAAAATACGAAGTGCACCTTCTGCTAAGGATTGCAGTTCATTTTCGCCTGGATACACGACAACATCTGAAATCCAGTCAATGTATCCTCTAATACTTGATGTAATTTGTTTGCTGTACGCAAGTCCGCCTGTTAACACAATGACGTCAACTGCTCCTTTTAAGACAGCACTAGCCGCACCGATTTCCTTGGCAATTTGATAGCACATCGCTTCATAAATCAGCGCCGCCCGTTCATCGCCTGCTTCAATCATGCGCTCCACTTTCACAGCATCTGTCGTGCCAAGGTAGCCCGCAAGTCCGCCTTCACCAATAATGCGTTTCAGCATTTCCTCTTGGCTGTACTCACCAGAAAAGCAAAGATTGACGAGGTCACCTGTTGGCAGGGTCCCCGCTCGCTCCGGGCTGAAAGGTCCTTCGCCATGCAGTCCGTTATTGACATCAATGACTTTTCCTTTTTCATGTACACCAATGGTGACGCCGCCGCCCATATGCGTAATAATCATGTTCAAATCTTCGTAGCGCTTCCCAAAGGAAGCAGCTGTTTTTCTTGCGACTGCTTTTTGATTTAATGCATGGAAGATGCTTTTTCTTTCAATCGTTGGCAGCCCTGAAATACGAGCAATTGGTTTTAGCTCATCCACCACAACTGGATCGACAATAAAAGCTGGGATGTTCAGGCCAAGTGCAATTTCTCGTGCAATGATACCGCCAAGATTTGATGCATGCTGGCCGGCATATCCTTCTTTGAGGTCTTGGGCCATTTGCTCATTGACTTCATATGTGCCTCCTTCGATAGGCCGGAGAAGGCCGCCGCGTGCGCACACTGCATCAAACTTCGAGATGTTCATCCCTTGTTCATGCAGCGTTTTCAGGATTGTTTCTTTACGAAATGAAAATTGATCAATGATATGTGGGAATTGCTTTAATTCCTCATCTGTATGTCTGAGTGTCGTTTCAAAAATAGATCGTTCATTGTGAAACACACCGATTTTTGTTGAAGTAGAGCCAGGATTGATTGTGAGAATACGCCATTCTTTTGTCAGCAAAAACAAAACCTCCGTTTCAACTCATTCTTCAAATTAGCGACGACTTAAAATATGTTGACCATTTTGCAGGAATTGGCTTCTTGATTTGCGCATTCTTTCAATTCGCTCCTCTGCCAATCGGTCTGCCGCTTTATAAGTTGGAATGGCATCACGGTTTGAAATTTCAATGACACGTTCAATATTTTGGTAAATACCTTCCACTTTTTTCATCGCACGATCTGCATTATAGCCATAAAGCTCATCAGCAACGTTAATCACGCCGCCTGCATTGATCACATAATCAGGTGCATAGACAATGCCCATTTCATGGATAAGATCGCCGTGATGCGTTTCTCTCAGCTGGTTATTGGCTGCACCTGCGATGACCTTTGCTTTCAACTTAGGAATCGTTACATCGTTAATCGTTGCACCAAGTGCACATGGTGCATAAATATCACATGCTTGATCATAAATATCGTCAGGGTCTACTGCTTTTGCACCAAAGTCTTCTACAGCTCGTTTTACAGAGTCTTTGTTGATATCTGTGACAATCAGCTGTGCGCCTTCTTCGTGCAGGTGTTTACACAGATTGTAGGCCACATTCCCAACACCTTGGACAGCAATTGTTTTTCCTTCTAATGAATCGGTCCCAAATGCAGCTTTGGCAGCAGCTTTCATCCCTTTATATACACCGTAAGCCGTAACAGGAGACGGATTTCCGGAAGAACCAAATGCAGGAGAAATACCTGTCACAAAGTCTGTTTCTTCATGAATAAGATCCATGTCTTCTACCGTTGTACCGACATCCTCCGCTGTGATATAGCGTCCATTCAATCCTTGAATGTAGCGTCCAAACGCACGGAACATTTCTTCATTTTTATCTTTTCTCGGGTCACCGATGATGACTGTTTTCCCGCCGCCAAGATTCAGGCCTGCTGCTGCGTTTTTATAAGTCATCCCTCTTGCTAGACGTAACGCATCTTCGATCGCTGCTTCTTCGTTTTCATACGTCCACATTCTCGTCCCGCCTAGTGCTGGCCCAAGTGTTGTATCATGAATAGCAATAATGGCTTTTAAGCCAGACTGTTCATCCTGACAAAATACAAGCTGCTCATAATCGTATCGTTCCATATATTTAAAAAGTTCCATTGTTTATTCCTCCTATGACTTCCGCTTAATTTGATGTACAGATGGCAAGTGCAATTGAATAAAGCTTACTTTCGGCTGTATCCGACCGGCTTGTTAAGGCAATCGGCGCCTTCGCTCCTGCCACCACAGCTCCCACCTTTGCATGTGCAAAGTAGATGAGAGATTTATAAAGAATGTTCCCTGCTTCAATCGTTGGCACAAGCAAAATATCTGCATGACCGGCGACATCACTTGTAATATTTTTATGAGAAGCTGCCGTTTGAGAAATGGCATTGTCTAAAGCAAGAGGCCCGTCAATGAGGCAACCAGAAATTTGACCTCGCCTATTCATTTGTGCCAGACTTGCCGCTGTCAAAGTTGAATCCATTGCCGGGTTCACGACCTCTACCGCAGATAACACTGCCACCTTTGGCATGTCGTTTCCGACAGCTTGTGCTACTTGAACAGCATTGATCGTGATCTCTTTGAGCATATTTAAATCGGGCGCGATGTTCATCGCAGAATCCGTGACATAAATAAAACGATCAAAGCCCGGCACTTCGAATGCCGCGACATGTGATAGGACACTCGCTGTCCGCAGCCCGTACTCTTTATTCAGTACCGCTTTTAAAAGAACGGCTGTCGGGACATGCCCCTTCATCAATATATCTGCATGCTTCTCACTCACTGCCTGCACGGCAATTTTGGCTGATTCTTCAGGAGAATCCGAATGAATAATATCTATCCAGTCCTCATTGATCTCATGCTGTTTCACCAGCTCCTTTAGGTTGCGTTTGTTCCCAACCAGCAGGAAGCGAGCGACCTTTCGTTCAATTGCCATCTTGATGGCATGAAGCACTTCTTCGTCTTCTGCATGAGCCACAGCAGCAGTTTTATTTTGCAGCTGGGCGGCTTTCATAATCAGATCGTCAAGCTTCATATATGTCCACCTTTCCTTATGCTCGGTTCATGGTTTTCATATGCAAGTTCTGTGCCAGCTTGAAATGCAGCGACATAAGGCATTTCGCATGAAATACATGCAATTTTTTGCAGGTAACATGCATTTTATTGCATGCTATCTTTTGCAAGTTGATATTTATCCATTTTATAGTAAAGGTTTCGAATACTAATCCCTAACGTTTTCGCTGTTTTCGTGCGGTTGAATTGATGCTTTTCAAGGGTTTGTTTAATCAGCTGCTCTTCAAATGCCTCAACAGCATCCGAAAGTGTCTCTCCCTCAAATTGACTGACAGCCAGTTCCTGCTGCTCTTTTTCTTCCTGCTCTTCTGACTCCATGAAGGAAATATGATCTTCATCGATCCATTCTTCTTGCGGGTTCAAAAAGATCATGGCTCGTCCAAGGACATTTTCCAGTTCTCTTACGTTTCCAGGCCAGCTGTAGGATCGAAGTCTATCGAGCGCCCCTTCCGTTAAGCCGCTCACATTTCGTCCATAGTCTAAATTGATCTTCTGGATGAGACGTTTGCTTAAGGAGTCAATATCTTCAAGGCGCTGCCTTAGCGGCGGAATAGAGATCGGATATCTGTTCATGCGATAATATAAGTCCTCTCTGAATTTTCCTTCCGCCATCGCTTTTTCAATATTGACATTTGTTGCGGTGATCACACGTACATCAACAGGTATGGCTTTTGTTCCGCCTACTCTGACAATTTCTTTCTCCTGCATGACGCGTAATAATTTTGCTTGTGTACTTGGCGTCATTTCACCAATTTCATCCAAAAAAATACTGCCGTGATTTGCCTCTTCAAACAGCCCTTTTTTACCGCCGCGCCTTGCACCAGAAAACGCTCCTTCCTCGTAGCCAAAAAGCTCTGACTCTAAAAGGGTTTCCGATAAGGCCGCACAGTTGACTCTTACAAAGCGATTATATTTCCGGTCACTTTCATTGTGTATAGCGTGCGCGAACAGCTCTTTCCCAGTACCTGATTCTCCCCTGAGTAAAATGGTGGCTGGTGTTTTTGCCCCTAGCTTTGCCTGCTCAAGTGCCACAAGCATTTGCTCACTTTCTCCAATAATGTCTTCAAAAGTGTACTTTGCTTCAAGTGTACGGATGAGCTGTCTTGCTTTATTCAATTCATTGGTGAGTGATTGAATTTCTGATACGTCATGAATGACGCCGACACTGCCTTTTAGAATGCCATCAACGATCACTGGCGCTACGTTGACGATCACATCCTTCTTATTTGGTCCGACTTTCATTCTAACGCCTCGAACCGGCCTTCTCGTTTCAAGCACCTTCAAATGCATGCTTTCTCCTTCAGAAATATCCGCACCTGCTGGTTTGCCCACAACTTCTTTGTCTGTTAACCCCGTCATTTTCGTGTAAGCTCGGTTGATTAAAATTCCTTTCCCCTGCTCATCTACGACGGATATCGCTTCATCCGATGATTGAATAATGGCCTCAAGCATTGTCCGCACTTCTTTGAGGTTTGTGACTTCCTCCGCAAGCTCCACCGCATCTGTAATATCTTTGAAGATCGATAAAGCGCCCAGCATTCTTCCTGCGTCATCAATAATTGGCAAACGCGTTGTGACAATTTGTATTTGCTGATTCAGAAATTGTTTTTGATTAAATTCAGGCTCCCTCGATCTTAAAATATCAGGAAGCTTTGTGTTTGGAATGACTTCACGTATGTGACGGCCAATCGCATCTTTTTGCGAACATCCAACCATTTTGGCAGCCGACCGATTAAATAGGACGACTTCTTCATCCATATTAATAAAAATCATGCCATCGTTCGTTGCATTAAAAATGCGGTCATGTTTATAGGTTTGTTCCTTTAATATTTGAATGAGCTGATGCTTTTCTGACATTAATTCTGATATGACGTATGCCATCGAACTCGGAACAATGACAGCATGCTCTCGTTTTTCTTTCATCAGTTCTTTAAGCACAGCTGAACTGCCCGTTGTTTCAATGATGATATCAATGTCATCTTTTATGTATTCTTTCCAATCCGTTGTCGTATCGATTCCATTCTTTTTCGCTTCTACCATCCCCGGTGCCCCAAGATCAAGGTCGGCGATCGCAACGATTTGAATCATATTTGTTTTCAGCAATGTTTCAAGCAATATTGATCCACCGTGTCCTGCACCGACAATCAAGACTCTCTGCATCCCGTTACCCCTTTATATGAAAAAATTTGCACACCATATTTTTCCGTTGCAAAAAATTGCACAACTCTTATATTACCACGTTTTCCTTTCTTGACAAAATATTTTTTGAATTAGACAATGGAAGTAAATGACGTTTAAGGGGACATTTGATGGGGAGAATACTTGCATTAGTGATTATTTTAATACCTGGTGCGCTTGCTGCACTTGGGATTAAGCTGCTGCGTGACACGGTTTTCGGCATCATCATTGCACCATTTCCATTTTTATGGCTGCAAGGAATTGCAGGTTTATTATTTTTAGGAGGAGGTCTTTATGTAGTCGCTGGCTTTATTTTATATAGAGATCGCAAACACAATAAAGTGACCACCCGCTTTAAGCAGAGATAGACATAAAAAAAGACCCGCTTTTGATAGCAGGTCTTTATTTCATTTCTTCTCTTATTTTGACAGCTCTGTCAGGAAAATCAGTGAAAATTCCATCGACACCTAAGGAAAACATGCTTTTCATCTGCTTTTCACTGTTTACCGTAAACGGCCTGATCACTTGCTGAGCGGCACGGAGAGCCGACACGACTTCTTTTGTCACCCCTGCGCCCTTTATATTCGGATGATAACCTCTTGCAGGCACTGTTTTTAAGTACATCTCCGGCTGATGAATCACATCCATTGTGAGAACAGCAAGCTCAACATGCGGCATCAGCTTGTGAAAAAGAGCTAAACTCCCATGATGAAACGATGAGACAAGTACACGATCTTCTATTTGAAAGTGTTCAATTTGCTCCTTTACTTTCTCTTCAATACCAGGATATCGATAAATGGAATTTTTCAGTTCAATATTGATGATGAGTGATGGTTGCTGCGTCACTAGCTCCAATACTTCCTCTAAAAGAGGAATGGATACAGCACCGGTTTCTTCATAGAAAGAATGACTCGCATCTCCTGCTTTTAACTCTTCATATGTATGGTCTTTCACTAATCCCTTCATATTCGTTGTTCTGTTCAGCTTCTCATCGTGAATGACAGCAAGCTTGCCATCTTTCGTCAGCTGAACATCGAGCTCAATTCCGTCAGCTCCAGAATGGAGTGCTTGCTCAAAGGCTATCATGGTATTTTCAGGGTAGATTCCTTTAAAACCTCTGTGTGCAAAAATTTTCGTCATAGGTCACCTCTAAGTATGATGCTTCCTTTCATTATGACGTGTCTCTTTTCGTTTTTCCAGTTTGAGCACATAAAAAAACCTCTTCTGATTAGTACGAAGAGGCTCACAGATAAATTCGATCACGTAATCGCTCTGATGGCTTGCTCTGTCGTCTCTGCGTCAAGAGCAAAAAGGGAAGAAACAACTGCGACTGCTGTAACGACGGTTACACCTAACAACAACTTTTTCATAAGATAACCTCCACTTTCTTTTGAAGTATTTGTGCATCGAATTTCTTTTCAAGAAAACGAATGGCATTTTGATAGTCATTTCGTTCCTTGAAGTATTTCGATATTTGTTCAGACAAATCCTCAAGCTCCACATATAATCTATTTTTTTCTATGTAGTCTAATTTTTCAGAGAATACGTCTGCTGCTCCACTATTTTCGCACATCAAATCCAAAATTTCAAATTTTACTATATATTCATTATTTTGGATATCGCAGCTATACTGAATACCCTCTTTAATATATTCCTTCGCCTCTTGATCTCCTAGATGAACCAAGGCATTTGCCAGAACATATAAAGATTGGATGTAATAATGGCTATTGTCACGGTGAATTTGAATGCCCATCCCTTTTTTGGCATATTGTGCGCTTTTTTCATAATCAGGCTTCGCATAATAAAGAACGGCTAAATTGTGATAGCATTTCCCAATCAGCACTTCATTGTTAATGCGTTTACTTTTCTCAAGTGCTTCTTGGTATTTTTCTTCTGCTTCTTCAAATTGAAACAAATCAATACAATTACTTGCATGTAAAATCAAACTGTCAATCGCCTGCGCTGTATACTCTTCATGCGCTTTGAACGTATCGATGGCTTTTTTGATATGATTAATGGATATGAAATTTTGTTTCAGTTCGTAATAGATTGAAGCAACCTTATGGTGAAAAGTTCCTACTTCCAGGTCTTCATTCACACGTTTTAGGCGCTGTTCTGCAATTTTGTAAAAACTGATGGCTTCATCATACTTTTTCACATATGCAGCATATTGGCCTTTGTAAAAGTAAAAATAAAAATTAATAATGTCATCTGCTTTCTCATCGAGCGTTCCGACACTCTTCATAATGTGATTGGCTTTTTCAATATTTCCAAGTAACATTTCATGTCTGCCATTAACAAGCTGATAATAAAGGAGAACTTCACGGTCTTCATCTGTATTTTTTAGCAAATTCTGAATTTTCTCTTTATAGACAGCAGATTTTTCTAGGTCATTCTGAGAAATGACCCTCGTCCACTTGCTAATTTCGTTCGCTACCTCAGCAGAGTGGATTTTCAGCTTTCCCATAACCTCACCCTCTTCTTCTCATTATTATAGCATAGTAAAAGAATGTGAAAATTATTAAATTCGACAATGGGAATATTCAGTTCAAATGGCACAATCTCTAAGAAGCCAGTGACTTTAAAACGCCAACCAATCAGGTCAATAGAAATAGAACTTTCGATCTCATTTGCTTTATTTACCAAATCCATCAGACCTTTTCCTCTCATCCTTTTCCTTACGAATGAGTTTTTTCTTCTTCTATTTGAAGAACAATTGATTGGCGTAGCTGATTACCACTAATTTATGACATACCCATTTCTTTCATGCTTAATTTTTCATTTTATTCCGAAAATAAAGCAAGCCGAGTTGTCCAAATGAAACAATAAGATGATTGTATCAACACAACCAATTTTTAACAATATTTTTCGAAATAAAAAAACGCCTCTTTGCAGAAACGTTTTTTTAAGAAAATGAACTAGCTAGCTCTATGCTCTAAGCGCAGACGATCAGCCACCATAGCAATAAATTCAGAATTGGTTGGTTTCGCTTTAGACATGCTGACTGTATAACCAAAGAGTGAAGAAATGGAATCGATGTTTCCTCTGCTCCAAGCAACTTCAATCGCATGGCGAATCGCTCGTTCTACCCTGCTGGCAGTCGTGTTAAATTTCTTCGCGATGTCTGGGTACAACACTTTTGTGATGCTTCCGAGAAGCTCAATGTCATTGTACACCATCGAAATCGCTTCTCTTAAGTATAAATATCCTTTAATATGAGCGGGTACGCCAATCTCATGAATAATCGTCGTAATGCTCGCATCTAAGTTTTTACGTTTCGGTTCAGGTTTGTTCCGAAGGACACTGTTTTGGATAGATGAAGATCGATGGGTGACTTGTGTGCCGTTTCCACTGACTTGACGAATATGACCGACTAGGTTTTCCATATCAAATGGCTTTAAGATGAAATAGGATGCGCCCAAATCAACTGCTTTTTTCGTGACATCTTCTTGACCGAACGCCGTTAGCATAATCACACTTGGCTGTTTGGTCATGTCATTGTTTTCACGGAGGCGTTCCAGTACAGCAAGACCGTCTAAATGAGGCATGATAATATCTAAGAGGAGAACGTCGGGCTCTTTATCTTTAAATAATGTCAGACATTCCTGGCCATTATACGCCACGCCAAGTACTTCCATATCTTCCTGTCCCTCAATATACTCTGTCAAAAGGCCAACAAGCTCTCGATTGTCATCAGCTACACACACTTTAATTTTCTCCACGTTCTTTCCTCCCCAATGTCGATTCCTTTAGTCTTTTGCATTTCTCTTCTGAGTGTTCAATTCGACAAAACCATGCTATCCCCTTTAAAAAACTTTAATTTTCCGAATAATAGAGCATTATCTAGCTTTTTCTACGTTTTTCTTAACGAATCGACGATTATTGCAATTTGACAACATACTATTTTCCATTTTGTCGAAAAATCTCTTTTTCCTTATTTTATAACATGATGGCAGAGAAAGAAAGGGGAGAAAAAAACTGCCGGGAGATTCGCGGCAGTTTGATGATCAGCTTGCTTTTTTGTTTTTTTGATAAAGATCGATTCCTGCTTCTGACAGCATCCATTCAATGTGTACGCCGTACCCGCTTGTCGGATCATTGACAAATACGTGTGTGACCGCTCCAATGACCTTTCCGTTTTGGATGATGGGGCTTCCGCTCATGCCTTGGACGATACCGCCCGTTTTATCTAAAAGACGCTCATCTGTTATCTTCAATACCATCCCTTTTGTTGCCGGGAATTTCTGCGGTGTCGTGCTGACGATTTTAATATCAAACTTCTCCACTTTATCATGATCCACAACGGTTAAAATTTCTGCTGGACCTTCTTTTACTTCATTTGATAAAGCGACTGGAAGCGGTTTGTCTGATACATGATTTTCAAGCTTTTCGGTTAACGTACCAAAGATACCAAATGGGCTGTTGCGGGAGATATCCCCTATCGTTTTTCGTTCGGAAGAGAATCTCGCCAATTTTTCTCCAGGATTGCCTCCTGTGCCTTTTTCAATTGATGTCACGGTTGATCTGACAATTTCACCATTGTTGACAACGATTGGTTTTTTTGTATCCATGTCAGAAATCACATGCCCAAGGGCACCATATTTTTTAGAAGATGGTTCAAAGAAGGTCATCGTGCCGATTCCTGCTGCGGAATCTCGAATGTAAAGACCAATTCGATAGGTGCCTTCACTTGCATCTTTTGCGGGTGTTAATGTTGTTTGAAAGGTTTTATGGTCTCTTTTTATGAGTAAACGAAGCGTTTCACCTGTTTTTCCTGCTTTCTGGATAAATGGGGTGAGGTCATTCATTTTCTCCATCTTTTGACCATTGATTTCAATGATCATATCCCCTGATTGAATGCCTGCGGCTTCGCCTGGTGATTTTTTGCCGTCTGCTGTTGTGATTTGATGAAAACCTACAACGAGAACTCCTACTGAGTGGAGCTTGACGCCAATGGATTGTCCTCCAGGAACGACTTTTAATTCAGGGAGAACGTCGACTTTTGTTTTCTTAATAGGAAATCCTTTAAAATCATAAACAATTTCGGCTTTTCCCGCCTTTTGTCCTGTCACTTCAAGCTGATTCTTTTTCTCTGAAAGACTAAAGGCTTGTGAAGAAGCATTGGCTGACGCTTCTATTGATGTGTCAATTGAGTGCTTCTGTTTTTCAAATACAGCAACATTTGTTGGAATGCTGATGTATTCCTTCACTATGCTCATAAACCCTGTACTTATTAAAGAAACAAGGAGAATCACACCAATGGCTTTTCTCATCTTTTCGGGCATTCATTTTTCACTCTCCTCGCTCCTTACCCACACCAGAACACTCATGTTTTGGCTACATCTTTACTTTTGCCTTCTTCGCTAGGATTTATAACCGACACCTATAGAAAATGATTGGATAAATTGATAAAAGAAAAAGACGATTTCGCGGGTATATACAGCGATTTTGACACAATATAAAAAAGGCAGCTGGTTTTTCAGCTACCCTGTTGTTTTGACATCATTTGCTTGATGCAGCAATTCTTTTGCGTGCTGTTTTGTCAGCTCAGTGACTTCCACCCCCGCAATCATCCTGCCAATTTCACTCACTTTTTCTTCATGACTTAATGGTTTGACGCTCGTCAGTGTTCTGCCGGCTTTAGAGCGTTTAGAAATGAAGAGATGCGTGTCAGCCATTGCTGCTACTTGCGGGAGGTGCGTAATGCAGAGCACTTGTGAGCCAGCTGCTACTTTGTAAATTTTTTCGGCAATCGCCTGTGCAACTCTGCCGCTTACGCCCGTATCCACCTCATCGAAAATAATGGACGTGACTTCTTGTTTGGCTGAGAAAATACTTTTCACGGCGAGCATGACACGTGAAATTTCTCCACCCGAGGCTACTTTTGATAAAGATTTCATCGGTTCGCCTGTATTTGTAGAAATAACAAATTGTGCTTGGTCGATTCCGTTTTTTCCGAGCTGGACGGGCTTTCCATCTAGCAGCGGATAGTCCGTACTGCCAAAAGGCGCATACCGAATGGAAAAAGCTGTGTCAAACGATGACTTCTCCATATACAAATCCTTTAGTTCCGTTTGAATTTGCTTCGCTAGCTTTGTGGCCCATTTTTTACGAAGCTCCGAAACGTTGAGAGCTTCCAGCAGGGCATCACGGCTCATTGCATCCAGTTTGTTTTTAAGCGTCTGCAGGTGGCTGTCTCGATTTTGAATTTGATCTATTTCTTCTTCTATCTTCGCCGCATACTCCAAAATTTCCTCAACCGTTGTCCCATATTTTCGTTTTAACTGCTTCATTTCATTCAGCCTAGATTCAATAAAATCAAGACGTGCTGGGTCGAACTCTAATTGATCCAACACGCTTCGCATTTGGAACGTCGAATCCTCTAATAAGTAATAGGAGTTCGACACTTGTTCGGATAGCTTTTTCAGATCGTCGTTGATCTCAGAAACCTGCTCGAGCTCGCTTGATGACATGCCAACCCAATCAAGTCCTCCCTGCTCATTGCGCAAGGCATTATATGCGTTTTGGAGTGAGGAAAAGATTTTTTCGTAGTTGCTGATCTGATGGCGCTCTTCTTGAAGCTTCTCATCTTCTCCCGGCTCTAATTGTGCCGCTTCAATCTCCTCTAGCTGAAATTGCAGTAAATCTAACCGGTGCACCATCTCTTGCTCATTCTCAGAGAGCTGTTTTAGCTTTTGGGCTGTCTTTGTATATTGCTCATATGCTTCTTGATATTGTGACAAAGCAGGTGCAATTTCTTCTGCTCCAAATTGATCGAGCAAATGCAGATGATTTTCATCCTCCATCAATAACTGGTTATCGTGCTGCCCATGTATATCGAGCAAAAGGCGTCCTACCTCGCGTAAAAGTGAGATCGTGACAAGTTTGCCATTGATGCGGCAGATGCTTTTTCCGTTATTGTTAATATCACGGCGAAGAATCATCATTTCATCCGATGCGTCAATTCCCTGCTCTTCGCATAAAGCAAATACAGGGTGATCGGCTGGCACAAGAAAAAGCCCCTCCAGCTCTGCCTTTTTTTCACCATAACGAACAAATTCAGACGACCCTCTCCCTCCTACAAGAAGTGAGACTGCGTCAATCATGATGGATTTTCCAGCACCTGTTTCCCCTGTTAGGACTGTGAGTCCTTTTTCAAACGAAACCGTTAACTCTTCAATGATTGCAAAGTTTTTAATGGTTAGTTCTGCTAACACTCATTTGACACCTCTTTTTGTAAACCTGATTCTTTATAGAAGCTCTAAAATTTTGCTCGAAACTGTCTCCGTATCATCTGGTGTGCGGCAAATGATCAAAATGGTATCATCTCCGCAAATGGTTCCCATGATTTCTTCCCAATCTAAATTATCCATTAAAGCCCCAATGGCCTGAGCATTACCGGGCATGGTTTTGAGGACGATTAAATGACTGGCAGCATCCATTTTGATAAATGCATCCATTAAGGATCGCTTCAGTTTAGACAGCGGGTTAAACCGCTGATCCGCAGGAAGACTGTATTTATATGTTCCATTGTTCGTCGGCACTTTCACTAAATGTAATTCTTTAATATCTCTTGAAACGGTCGCTTGTGTGATGTTATATCCATCAGCTTTTAAAATATCGACTAGTTCATCCTGTGTTTCAATCTCTTGGCCCGCAATGATTTCTCTAATCTTAATATGCCTTTGACCTTTATTCATGTTTGACCCCCCTAGGCGTTTGATCTCAGTTTGTCTTTACGTTCTATGTTATATGAACCACAGTTCAAAAAACAAGCATTACGTGAGAAACGGTCAATTCTCGTCTTTTGACCATGTAAAAAGGAATAATAGCGAGCTATTATTCCTTTTGTTTCGATGATCTCATGTGTCAGCCGGCTCAGGGCTGTTTTTCTTTTCTTTCAATACCGAATGGGCTTCCTTGACGACCTTTTCAAGCTCTGCAGCCGGAAGTGCCGCATTCTCTTCTTGATCGGGATGAAGCACTAAATGAAGAAGGAACTCAATATTCCCGTCTCCACCAGTAATAGGCGAAAATGATACATTCTTTACATCATAGCCTTCTTTTGCAGCAAACTGATTCATCTCTTCCAGTACACCGAGGTGGACGGACGGATCTCGCACAATGCCTTTTTTCCCAACAAGCTCTCTGCCTGCTTCAAATTGAGGCTTGACGAGTGCAATACAGTCTCCGCCCGGGACAAGAATGTGCTTTAAAGCCGGCAGGATGAGTTTAAGTGAAATAAAAGAGACATCAATTGATGCTACTTCTGGCAACCCTTCAGTAAAATCTGCTGGGACGGAGTGACGGAAATTGGTGCGCTCCATGACGATTACCCTGTCATCCTGCCTTAATTTCCACGCAAGCTGATTGTAGCCAACATCAACAGCATATGATTTGACCGCTCCATTTTGAAGAGCACAATCTGTAAATCCGCCTGTTGATGAACCAATATCGATTAGCAATTTTCCTTCAACTGTTAAGTCGAATTCTTTGAGCGCTTTTTCGAGCTTTAACCCGCCGCGGCTCACATATTTCAGAGGGTTCCCCTTCACAGTGAGCGGAGTATCACGAGCGATTTTCTCTCCTGGTTTATCCAAACGGTTTTCATTTGAGTAAACGATTCCTGCCATGATGGCACGCTTTGCTTTCTCTCTCGTTTCCATTAGTCCTTGTTCGACTAATAAAATGTCAAGTCGTTCTTTCTTTGATGTCATGATCCAATTCCTTTTCTTGGTGCTGCGGGAAGCAGGTCACGTAAAGTGTCAGCAACCTGTGCTTTCGTCAAACCAATTTCTTCAAGAAGGGCATCAACACTTCCATGCTCAATAAATTCATCTGGAATGCCCATACGTTCTACTTTGATATGTGAAGCTTTCTTATCGTGTATATATTCTAATACGCTGCTGCCAAATCCGCCTTGGAGCACTGCTTCTTCAATCGTTAAAATCGGAATGCCTTCAGAAAGAATGTCATTTAACATCGCTTCATCAAGAGGCTTAATAAAACGAGCATTGACCACACGAATCGATTTCCCTTCTTTTTGAAGTTCTTCTGCTGCTTGAAGCGCCATTTTAATCGTCGTACCAAATGTTAAAATCACAGCATCCTTCCCTGGACGAAGAACCTCCCAGGACCCAATCGGAATGGTTTTCAGCTGTTCATCCATTTTGACACCCAGCCCATTACCGCGCGGGAAGCGCATAGCAATAGGACCGTCATCGTACTGAATGGCTGTATTGACCATGTGCTGTCCTTCATTTTCATCTTTTGGCATCATAAGTACCATATTCGGCATATGACGCATAAAGGCAATATCAAACACACCTTGATGGGTTTCTCCATCTGCACCGACAAGTCCCGCACGATCAATGCCAATAAATACGTTGAGGTTCTGACGGCAAATATCGTGCAGCACTTGGTCATAGGCTCTTTGCAGGAACGTTGAATAAATCGCTAAAAATGGCTTCATGTCCTGCGTCGCAAGCCCAGCTGCCATTGTAGCTGCATGCTGCTCGGCAATTCCTACATCAAACATCCGCTCTGGAAATTCCTTCGCAAAGCCTTCAAGCTTTGAACCAACAGGCATCGCAGGCGTGATCGCAACAATCCGCTCATCTTCCCGTGCCAGCTTTCTGACCGTTTCACTGACGAGACCACTCCAAGACGGAGCTGCTGCTGCCGGTTTTACAAAATCACCGGTATCGATTTTGTATGGACCCGTACCGTGCCAAGTCCCGATTTTATCGGATTCTGCCGGCTGGTAGCCTTTTCCTTTTTTCGTGATGACATGCAGAAGAACTGGACCTTTTGTTTTCTTTGCATATTCAAGATTTTCAAAAAGATCTTCATACGAATGTCCATCGACAGGACCTAAGTAAGTAAATCCCATTTCCTCAAAAAACATGCCAGATACAAGTAAATATTTGAGGCTGTCTTTGATCCGCTCTGCTGTGGCAGCAAGCTTTCCGCCTACGGCTGGAATGCGCTTGAATAAATATTCGAGTTCGTCCTTTACCCATTGGTATTTGCCAGCTGTACGCAATCTGCCAAGCATTGTGTGAATTGCACCGACGTTTGGTGCAATACTCATTTCATTGTCGTTTAATATGACAATCATATCTTTCTTTTCATCACCGATATGATTCAAGGCTTCGAGCGCCATACCTCCGGTTAGTGCACCGTCTCCGATAATCGGCAGGATATATTCATCTGTCCCTTTGATATCCCGCGCTGCCGCCATACCCATCGCGCCAGATAACGAGGTTGAACTGTGACCTGTCTCCCAAACATCATGCTCGCTTTCATTTCGTTTAGGAAAACCGCAAAGCCCTTTATATTGACGAAGTGTATCAAACTCCGCCCCTCTTCCCGTTAACAGCTTATGAACGTAAGACTGATGTCCAACATCCCAGAGGAATTTGTCTTTTGGGCTGTCAAATACTTTATGAAGCGCAACAGTCAGTTCAACGACTCCCAGGTTCGGACCGATATGCCCGCCTGAGTTAGCTAAGGACTCAATTAAAAACATGCGAATGTCAGCACTAAGCTCCTCTAATTCTGCATTTGACATTTTTTTTAGAAACGTTGGATTTTTTATTGATAAAAGATCCAATCAGGATCAACTCGCTTTCAACAAAATTTCTATATACATATATAATGCCTTATTCCTTTGAAAACCAATGCGGAATAAGAGTTGTCTCATCATGATAAACTGTTTACAGTTTACCACAATTGCTCGAGGACCCTCAAATCTAGGCTGTTTTTAATGATCTCTTGAGGCAATCAGATCACATAAATCATGCAGCAATTGCTGCTCTAATTGAAGATTTGAGACAATTTCTTTTGCACGTGTGATGTGCTCATGCAGTTTTTCTTTTGCTCCTGAAAGCGTTAATAAAGAAGGATATGTCGACTTTTCATTTGCTGTATCAGAGCCGACCCGTTTTCCGATTTTCTCTTCGCTTCCTTCGAGATCTAAAATATCATCACGGATTTGAAACGCAATGCCAATATGATAGCTGAATTCCCTTAGCTTTTCGATATCGTCATCTGATGCTCCTGCCAGCATTGCACCTGCTGCGACGCTGAACGTAAGAAGCTTTCCTGTTTTACGGGCGTGAATGGATTCGAGTTCAGCAAGCGATACTTGTTTTTGCTCTGCTTCCATGTCGTCAAATTGACCGCCAACCATTCCTAGTGCACCTGCTGACTTTACAAGCTCATCCACAATTCTGAGCTTTTTGTCAGCTGAGACGCTGCTAGACAGCTGTGATGTAATCAGGCGGAAGCTTTCTGTTAAAAGGGCATCACCTGCGAGAACCGCTGTTGCTTCTCCGTACACTTTATGATTTGTCGGTATTCCTCTGCGAAGGTCATCGTCGTCCATGCAAGGAAGGTCGTCATGTATCAATGAATACGTATGAATCATCTCAACTGCACAGCCGACAGGTATACCGTCTTCTTCGTTTTTACCGTAGGCATGTAATAGAGCAAGAACGAGAACAGGTCGAAGCCTTTTCCCGCCCGCTTTAAGAGAATAGAGCATAGAAGATTTCAGGTCTTCTGGAATCGTCAATTCCTGAACATATGTAAATAAATAATCTTCAATGGCCTGTTTTCGTGTTGTTAAAAATTCATTTAAATTACTTGTCACCAGCATCTGCCTCCTTCACTGAGAAGGGAGCCAGCTCACCGTCCTCTTTTAAAATGAAATCCATTTGCTTTTCAACATGCTGTAATTTTTCATGACAAAGCTTCGAAAGGGTCATGCCTTCTTGGAAATAATGAATGGCCTGTTCAAGTGGTACATCTCCTTCTTCGAGCTTTCCCACAATCTCCTCAAGACCTTTCATCGCCTCTTCAAATGTCATTTGTTCTTCTTTTTGTTTATTGGATTCTGTCATGATGATTGCCCCTCCTTCTCAATAACCTCACAAATCAGACGTCCATCCTTCATCGTGATGGTCAGCTGATCCTTCGTCTCTACTTGGTTCACACTTTTTATCAGTTCATCTTCTTTATAGGCTAAACTGTAGCCTCTTTCCATCACTTGAAGTGGATTTAATGCATTTAGTTTACCAAGAACCGATTGGAACTGCGAATGAATTGTTTTCATTTGCACATTCATGCTGCGGATGAGCTGTTCTGTTTCATTGGCGTGGCGTTTTTTCGCCTGAAGCAGCTGCTCTTTAGGATGAAGCGGCTTCAGCCTGTAAGTCTGGCGGTCTAGTTGACTGCGCTTTTGCTCAATTTGTCTCGTCAGCTGTTTTTGAAAACGGTCAAATACCAAATCGAATTGCTGCTCTTTTTGCTCCTGTAATCGTTTTGGAAAACGGAAGGCATAAGAGGATTGCAGCGCCACAAGACGGTCCTTCGCTTGTGAGGTTCGATTCTTTACGGCTCTTGTTAGCCGTATATCGATTGATTTGATTCGTTCAATTAAATCGGTCGTGCTTGGAACAGCTAACTCGGCTGCTCCTGTTGGTGTGGGTGCTCTCATGTCTGCAGTGAAATCACTGATCGTAAAGTCTGTTTCGTGCCCAACTGCAGATATGATTGGAATGTTTGATGCGAAGATAGCCCTTGCGACAGCTTCTTCATTAAAGGCCCAAAGTTCTTCAATCGAACCGCCTCCTCTTCCGACAATCAAGACATCACAGAGCTGTTTTTCATTTGCTTCCTTGATCCGTTCTACGATTGAACGGGTCGCATGTTCACCTTGAACGAGCGCCGGAAGCACAATGATTTTCGCCTGTTGATAGCGCCGATTGATGGTCGTAATGACATCTCGAACAGCTGCTCCTGTTGGAGACGTAATCACACCAACAACCTCTGGATATTCAGGAATTGTTTTTTTATAGCGCGCATCAAATAAGCCTTCACTTGCTAGCTTTTTCTTCAGCTCTTCATAAGCAAGATGAAGAGCACCAACACCATCAGGCTGCATTTCTTTTGCATATAATTGATAATTTCCGCTTGGTTCATATACTTGAATCCCGCCGCGTACAAACACCTTCATTCCGCTCTTAGGTGAAAAAGGCAGCTTAGACGCAGAGCGCTGGAACATGACAGCTTGCATGCGTGCGTTTTCGTCTTTTAAGGTGAAGTAAACATGTCCTCTTGAATGAATCTTTACATTGGATAGCTCACCTTTGATCCAAATATCTTCTAAATGCGGATCAACATCAAATTTTCTTTTTATGTATTTTGTAAGGGCTGTGACCGTCACAAAGGCTTTTTCACTCATGACGTATTCCTCCTCTTCAAAAACGCACATTCATCCACCAGCAGCATGCAGGTGGATGAATGGATAAAGCTTATGCTAATGTACGTTTTGCTGATTTAACCGTATTGTGTGCAAGCATCGTAATCGTCATTGGACCGACTCCGCCAGGGACTGGTGTGATATAAGAAGCTTTTTCTTTTGCCTCTTCAAAATCAACATCTCCAACAAGCTTCCCAGTATCTAAACGATTGACTCCTACATCAATAACAATAGCGCCTTCTTTAATTTGGTCAGCTTTAATAAAGTTTGCTCGACCGACGGCAACAACTAAAATGTCCGCTTTCAACGTATGTTCTGAAATATTCACTGTTCTTGAATGGCAATAAGTAACCGTTGCGTTTTCGTTTAACAGCAATTGTCCTACTGGTTTGCCGACAATATTGCTGCGTCCGACAACAACGACTTCTTTTCCAGAAAGATTAACACCCGTTTTGTTTAGTAATTCAACAATGCCTGCTGGTGTACATGGAAGGAATGTGTCTTCCCCAAGGAGCATTTTCCCGATATTCAATGGATGGAAACCATCAACATCTTTTTCAGGTGAAATACGTTCAATAACGGCTTTTTCAGAAATATGTTTTGGCAGTGGAAGCTGAACAAGAATCCCGTGGAATTGGTCGTTCGCATTGTACTGATCAATCAGCTGAAGCAATTCTTCTTCTGTTAAAGAAGCATCTAAATGATCAAGCTGGAAATGCATCCCCATTGCTTCTGCTGCTTTCTTCTTCCCGCGTACGTAAGAAAGTGAAGCCGGATCATCACCGATTAGAATAACGGCAAGACCAGGTGTGACACCTTTTTGTTTTAGCTCTTCTACTTCTTTTGCTAATTGCTCACGCTTTTCTTTTGCTGTTTCTTTCCCATCGATGATTGTTGCTGTCATGTCGAATCCTCCTATTGCTGCTTTAGGTCGTTTTTAATGTTTGAAAGTACACCATTTACAAATTTCGGTGCTTTATCATCACCGAATAATTTGGCCAGTTCAATCGCTTCATTCATCGAAACACTAAGCGGGATATCTTCTTGATACACCATCTCGTACACAGACAGCCTTAAAATGGCTCTGTCTACGTTTGCAATACGATCGAGTTTCCAATTCACTAGATGCTGTGAAATCATGTCATCGAGCTTGTCCTTTTGTTCAAGCACACCGAAAACCAGTTCCTCGAAAAAAGGATCTGATTCTTGTTCATCCAGCGCATGTGTAATGGCCTCTTTCGGATCAATATTGCTCACATCAATTTGAAATAATGTTTGTAGCGCCTTTTCTCTTGCAGTTCTTCTTTTCATTATTTACTCCTTTAACCACTTTATCCGCTTGTCGTTAAGCCATACAGAGATCATAACATATTTTGCCCGTGGTCGCACCAAGATCCATGCGAGCTGTGACGAAAACGAATCAATCAACGCGTGAGATCATTATTATTCGGAAATGACCCAAAAATGGGCTTTAAAAAACCAAAGAGGCAATGCCTCCTTGGTTTCACTTAAACTCTTTTTTACATTTCTTGATCTACTTCAGCCTCAGATGCTTTAGTATCAAATTGAATACCAACGACATGAATATTGATTTCATTAATCGTCAAGGCAGTCATGTTCAAAAGAGTTTGACGGATATTTTCTTGGACAGCAGTGGATACCTTTGGAATGGATAGGCCAAATTGAACCACACAATATACATCGATTGTGATGCCTTCATCAGAGACATCTACTTTCACACCTTTACGGTGATTTTTCTTACCAAAGCGTTCTGCTACATCAGCAGCGAAATTGCCGCGCATTTCGGCAATGCCTTCGACTTCTGAAGCGGCGATCCCAGCAATGACCTCAATCACTTCTGGTGCAATTTGCACTTTTCCCAATTGATCTTCATCAAGGTTCATTTCAAGCAAATTGTTTTCTGACACGATCATTCACCTCCGAAAGCTATGATTATTTCATGATTTGGTATGTTTCTAAAAACTTCGTATTAAAATTACCGCTCACAAATGTTTCATGCTCAAGCAATCTTAGATGGAATGGGATCGTTGTGTAGACTCCTTCAATGACGAATTCTTGAAGCGCGCGTTTCATTCTCGCAATCGCTTCTTCTCTCGTCTTACCATATGTGATCACCTTTGCAATCATACTATCGTAATATGGCGGAATCACATAGCCCGGATAAGCGGCAGAATCAACACGTACTCCTAGACCGCCTGGCGGAAGATACATTTTAATTTCACCAGCTGATGGCATGAAGTTTTTCTCTGGGTTCTCTGCATTAATACGGCATTCGATCGCCCATCCTGCATATACGACATCCTCTTGTGTAAGAGAAAGTTTTTCACCTGATGCCACTTTGATCTGTTCTTTGATCAGGTCAACACCTGTGACCATTTCTGTTACAGGATGCTCTACTTGAATACGGGTATTCATTTCCATGAAGTAGAATTTCTCTTCATTATAATCATAAATGAATTCGACCGTTCCAGCACCAGTGTATTCAACAGCTTCTGCTGCTTTTACGGCTGCTTCACCCATTTGCTCACGGATGTCTGCATTCAGCGCTGGTGATGGCGTTTCTTCAAGAAGCTTTTGCATTCTTCTTTGGATCGAGCAATCACGCTCTCCTAAGTGAATGGTATGGCCATGCTGATCTGCAAGCACCTGGATTTCCACGTGTCTAAAGTCTTCAATGAACTTCTCTAAATAGACGCCAGGGTTACCAAAGTTTTGCGCTGCTTCCTGCTGCGTGATGGTGACACCATTAATGAGCTCTTCTTCGGTACGAGCCACACGGATTCCTTTACCGCCTCCGCCTGCGGTTGCTTTAATAATTACAGGATACCCAATACTTGCTGCTGTTGAAACAGCATCATCAAGATTTTTTACAATTCCTTGAGAACCAGGAACAATCGGAACCCCGGCATCTTTCATTGTTTCCCTTGCGACATCTTTCGTTCCCATTTTGGAAATCGCTGACGCAGTTGGACCAACAAAGATGACATTGCATTCCTCGCAAAGCTCTGCAAAGTCTGCATTTTCAGCAAGGAAGCCGTATCCTGGATGGATGGCATCTGTCCCTGTTAATTTTGCTACACTGACAATATTCGTGACATTTAAATAACTATCTTTTGAAGCAGTCGGTCCGATGCAATATGCTTCATCAGCCATTTGAACATGAAGCGCATCGCGATCCGCTTCAGAAAATACCGCAACTGTTTCAATTCCAAGCTCTTTACAAGCGCGGATAATTCTAACTGCGATTTCTCCTCTGTTTGCAATTAATAGCTTTTTAATCATGATCGTACTCCTTACTCTGCTTTCACTAGAAAGAGGGGTTGTCCGAATTCTACAAGCTGACCGTTCTCAGCTAATACTTCGACGATTTCACCTTTTACTTCTGCTTCGATTTCATTAAACAGTTTCATCGCTTCTACGATGCACACAACTGTGTTTTCCTTCACCTTAGAACCTGTTGTCACGTATGGACCTGCTTCTGGTGAAGATGAAGCATAAAATGTGCCAACCATTGGGGATGTGATTTTATGCAGATTTTCAGACGCAGTTGCCTCTTGTGCAGGGGCTTCGGTCTGAGCTGGAGCTTGTGCTTTAGGAGCTTGTTGAGCTGGAGCTGCTTGGACAGGAGCCACTGGTGCCGCAACTTGCTGAACGACTTCTTTATTTTTCTTCAGTTTGATTTTTGCACCTTCGTTTTCGTACGTAAATTCATCAATTGTAGATTCGTCAATTAATTTAATCAGTTCATGAATTTCTTCAATTTTTAACATGGATTTGCACCCCTATGTATGGATTTATCTTTTTCTTATAGGCTAGTACTAAAAGTACATACTATAACCATCTTACAGGAGGATTTCAATGAATTCAACTACTATTGTGGCGAAGCGCCTCGCGAAAGCACCTTGGAGGGGGCGCCAAACCGCATCAAAAAACGCCCTTTTCGGCAAAGGGCGCTTGTTCATTTTTTATTGATTGGAGGGCTCAAAAGTGACAGCTACGTTATCAAGACCTCTCATTTCTTTTGTGACCATATCAATAATATCGGCCGCTTGGGACTTTGATTTTTTGTCAGAACGAACCGTGATGCTCACTTTATCTCCCTCTGCACTCACTAGCGCATCTTTATATCCTTTTGTTTTAATTAAGGTTTCGAGCTGACGCTCCGTTCCTTCTGCCTCACTAAGTGCTGTCATTTGATCATACGCTTCACTTTTTTCTTGTGCTGTTGCATCATCACTGGATACGATTTCGTTGAACTCTTCGCGCTGTTTGCTTCGTTTATCTTCAAGCTCTAATCTGTATGTTGTAAAAAGCTCATCGTCTGTTTGCTCCGACACAGCCTTTCCTTCTTCACCGCTTGTTTCGATATCCTCTTGTTTGCCATTTGTTTCTTTGTCAGCGGACTTCTCATCAGTGCCTTTTTCCGTTCCTTTGTCCGTCCCTTTTTCTGTTTCAGTCTTTTTCTCTTCCGTTCCTTTTGATTTCATATCTTCTACTGTCACTGCATTTTCACCTTGTGGAGACATGATATAGTACACACTTAAGACGACAACTAAACTTAGCATCGTTAATAGCCAAACCGTTTGTTTTTTTAACATCATTCCGAATCCTCCTTAATTTTTTTAGGGGCAACAGCCACTCTATGGCTCGGTACATCAAGCACTCGTGTAACCGCTTCAATGATGGTTTTCTTTATTTGAACGTTGTCTACTCCTTGAGCAACAACGAGGACACCGCGAATATCTGGTTTTTTCGTTTGAACCACTACAGGTGTTTCTTTATTGCCATTTTTGATGATGACGATTTCTTCTTCTTTTGTTTGATCAGTGACACTTCGCACGCCGCCTTCTTTATCTGTTTCCTCGGTCGTTGTGCTTTTATTGGATTTGTTTTTTTCAAACACTTTTAAAGAAGTTGCGTCTACATTGACCACAATCGATACATCCTCAACGCCAATGATGGTCTCTAAAATTTCTTTCAGCTGATTTTCGTATTCTTGCTCCACATCCTCAATCGAATTCTTTGATTTACTTGACGATGCCGGCTTGAATACCTCCTGCTCTTGTGAGGATGTTTTATTAGAAGCAGGAACAGCAGCCTGTTCTTTGCTTGATGGCGGTGACAAGATCTGACTGACTAACATGAAAGATACGCCGATGATGAATACAAGCAGCAAGTAATGGTGCTTCGTTAATTTTGGTTTCCCTTCACCTTTTTCAGGCGGCTGCAAGAATGATTTCAGCTTTTGTTTCCAGTCCTTGTTATTCATGATCTGCTGCGTCACCTCCCTCAATGTTCAGCGCAATGTGCTCAGGACTCGTATTCCAAACATCAGCAAGTGTCTCTTTCACCCTCGTGATCTCTTTGCTAGAAGATTCAGCGCTTTCCTCCTTTTGCGTGGAGAGATCAATGTCCACCTTTGCCACCGTTTCTACAGCATCACCTGTGAGCGGGGAAAGAACTGCTTTGATGCGAAATTGATCCGCCTCCATATTCTGATCCAGGTGCTCCTCATCTGCCAGCACTTCTACGTGTTTCATTTCATAGCTCTCCTTCTCCAGTGGCTCCTTTGCGCTTTTTTCTAGTTGGACAGCCATTTGCTTTAAAATATATGCACGCTGAGAGGCTTGTATTTCTTTTTTTTCTAAATTCATCTGATTTTTTATTTCTTCTGACTGTGCTTCTTCCTTCCCCTTCATCAATTCCGAAAAAATTTGGTCAGGGTCTGCCCGAAATAAAGCAAAGATCGGATTGAGCATCACCACAATCAGCAGCAGGCTGACGACCATTTTGGCATACTTTTGCATGCTTGAATTGGGAAGCAGAAGATCAATGACAATCGCAAATAAGATAAAGAGAATAATACTTGTGATCCATTCCGTGAGAAAACTCAAAAGGTGTCCCTCCTTACTTCATCATCATGGTCAAGTTGCCAGCAGTGATAATGACGGTAATGCTTAAAAAAAACATGAGCGACACGACAGCAAGTGCGGCAAAGATATAAAGCACACTTTTTGAAATGACATCAAGACAGCTGATGATCGGTCCGCCTCCTAATGGCTGAAGAATGGCTGCGGCAAGCTTATATATAAGGGCTAGCGAGAGCACTTTAATCGCCGGGAAGGCGGCAATTGAAATGAGAATGGCGACGCCAACAAGTCCGACCGTATTTTTGAGTAACACAGAGGCACTGATCACGGTATCCGTCGCATCTGTAAACATTCTGCCAAGGACAGGGATGAAATTTCCGGTAATAAATTTGGCTGTACGAAGAGCGATTCCATCCGTAATTGCAGCAGATGCACCTTGCACAGAAATGACGCCAAGAAAGACAGTTAAAAAAACGGCTAACCCGCCTATCGCCACATTTCTTAACAACTGGGCAAGCTGGGTGACCTTGTATTGTTCGGTCAGCGTACTGACAATGCTCAATATCGCAGATAAAAAGATAAGGGGAAGAACGACATATTGAATAAAAACGCCGCTCGTATTCATCAAAAATAAAATAACGGGATGATAGAATCCGGCTGAGACAAGCCCGCCTGATGAAGCTATAAGTGCTAATAAAAGAGGAATAAGAGCAAGAATAAAACTGGTCATCGTTTGAATGGCTTCTGTTGCATAAGAAATCGCCACATGAAAGCTGTTGAGTGCAATAATGATCAGCACCATATAAACAAGAGCGTATGCGACTTTACTGACGGTGCTTTGCTCAAACGCATTCTGCAAAAGCTGCAAAAGCGAACAAAAGATGGTGAGTAAAATCAGTGTACCTAGAAGCTTTCCGTTTGCTATGACCTCGTGAAAAAGATAATGAACAAAGGCTTTCAGCCATGTTTGGGGAGACAGCTCTTTATCGCCATCAATCATTTCCTTCACTGTGCCTTTTTGGCTTTCTGGCAGAAAGCCGCCATACTCGTCCAATATGGTTTCCCAAAAGTCATTGATGGATTGAAGCTCTAGTGCATCAGCCTGTCCATTCGCCACTTCCTCTACTGCTGGTTCTTCATTTGATAAAGGTACTTTCTCTTCTGCACCTGCATGCGGAGCGATCAGCCAGAAGAAAAGCATCAGTCCCATAACAGCTGTCACCCGTTTCATTGTCATCACCTCTTTTCAATTACGTCATGGACGGGATCATACCTAAGATGGTCTCAATGATGACTGTTAAAATAGGGACTGCCATGACCAAGATGAGAATTTTGCCGCCAAGCTCTATTTTTGATGCAATGGCGCCTTGTCCAGCATCTTTTGTCAGCTGGGCGCCGAATTCTGCAATATAGGCAATGCCAATAATTTTTAAAATGGTTTCAACATACTTCATATTGACGCCGGCGCTTGCCGCAATTTTTTCAATCATCGAGATAATGGCATAGATTTGATCAATTAAATAAAGAAAAATCACACATCCTGTAAAAACAACAAGCATAAAGGCGAAGGTCGGCTTTTGTTCTTTGACGATTAATGCTAAAAAAGTAGCGATTAAACCAAGTCCAACAATTTGTATGATTTCGATTTGTAAGCCCTCCCCTATCCTTGAAATAGAAATACGGCTTTAATCTTTTTAAACAAATCATCTACAATGGTTGCCACCATAAACAAAATGTAGATAAACCCAAGCAGCGTGACCCACTGAGCGTACTCCTTTTTCCCCATTTGATCTAAAATCGTATGGAGGAATGCCACAACGATGCCTACTCCCGCAATTTGAAAAATGACGTTTACATCAACGCCCATGCTCTCGACTCCCTTCCTCTCACATCAATAAAAGAATCAGTAGTAATCCGCTTAAAAATCCGAGGCTTCTGACCATTTTTTCATTTTTCGCTTGGGCGATTTCAGCTTCCTTCTCCTCCGATTCCAAATGACCTAAAGCAAGCTTGATATACTTTTGCTGAGACGCGACATCATGCTGGCCAAGTGTTTCTCCAAAGTGCTTCAGTGCCTCATATTCGCCTTTTTTCAAAACGGTTTTTTTCCAAACATCCTCAAGACTCTCATTCCATGCATGCCGTGCAGAAAAAGTTCCGACTTTCAGTTTTTCTGCAAATTGCTCAAATAACCGATTCACAGGAGGACCTACTTGCGACGCAATTTGCTCTGCAGCCCGCGCTAGAGGTGTTTGGCCATACATAATTTCAGCTTCAAGAGACTGGAGCGCAAACCGAAGCTGCCGAATTTGTTTCGGCCGGTCGCTATATCGTTTGGCAAACTCGAACCCTCCCCAAGTCGTAGCCGCGACAATCAAGATAGCGCCAATGAGCTTTAACATACGTCCACTCCCCGCCTCCATTTCATCTCTTGTCCGTCTTGGTCATATATCCGCCCGATCGTGCCGGGACCATTCTTGCGATTTAATTCAACATATCGTTCAAATACTCGAAGCTCCCATAACGGCTTCAATGATGGACGTTTATACACATCTTCAAGTGAATAGCCATGAACTGAGACGATAATGGTGACCCCAGCATGAATTGCTTCTAAAAGTGCCTGCACATCCTCGCTTTTTCCGATTTCATCAACAATCATGACCTCTGGACTCATAGACCGAATCATCATCATCAAACCTTCAGCCTTTGGACATGCATCGAGCACATCAACCCGGTGTCCAAACTGGTGCTGCGGCACCCCTCTTATACTTCCGGCGATTTCAGAACGCTCATCTATAATGCCTGTTTTTTTAGGAGGAATTGCTTTTCTGCCAGTACTAACAAGTCTTGCTACATCCCGCAATAATGTCGTTTTCCCTGTTTGCGGTGGACCGATGATGAGTGTATTGCACCAGTGCTCGTCATATAAATAAGGAAGAAAGGGAAGCGCAATCCCGATTTTTTCTTTTGCGATGCGGATATTAAATGAAGAGATATCTCTTAATCCTTTGACAATGCCGTTTTCAACGATCACCTTTCCTGCAAGTCCCACCCGGTGTCCGCCAGATATGGTGATGTAGCCTTGCTTTAGCTCCTCTTCAAGTGTGTACATGCTGTAATTGCTCAGCCTGCCTAATAGCTGAGACGCATCTTCTCCTGTTGTGCGATAAGAAAGAAAGCGCGGTTTTCCTCTTTGCATCAATTCAATAGGACGATCCGTGCGAATGCGGATTTCTTCTATTTGATCCCATTCTGCTTCTTTTAGCAGTCTAAGTTCTTGTCCAATCGAGTGCGGGAGAATATCCAACAAACTCCGCAACGAATTCCCCTCCTTTTTTTCTTCTCTAAAATGTATGATGGGAGTCGTTAATTATGCCAAGCCGTTTCACTTATAGATCCCAACAAGAATAAACACGACACCAATGAAAATAAAGACGAGCTTGGCATAGGATAACTGCCCTGCAATTTGATAGATTCCAATCGTCATCGTGATAATAAAAATGAGCGGCCCAATGATCGCCAATATACTATTGATGACAACCGCTTTTCGAACGTCATTTGTGACTAAAATGAGGATGGCGGCCGTCAGTTCAATCGCGGCCGATAAGAACCTCACGCCTGCCATTGCAGCTACTGATGGGTGTATGCCTGGGAGAAATTGTTTCATATAGAACCTCCAGCTTTTTTTACACTATATGCTTGTCTAGCTGGAAGTAGTCTTGTTTTTCAGAAAGGAAGAGAGATGAATGAGAGAATTGAGAGAAGGTCTGCCTTTTGAGGAGTCTTACATGTTTTACAATAAAAAAAGACTGTAAACACGACGTTTACAGTCAAAGCGTGTAGACAAACCCCCGCATTCGGTGTCAGTCCTGCGCGCCGATGCTCACGAATGGCAAATTCGCTCCGCTTCGGTGCTCGTCCTTCCTAGACTTCAAAGGTTTTCTATCACGCTGAAAAGAAGACAAAGGGCTAAAATAAACGTCATTTTAGCCCTTTGTCAACAATCTAAAAAGACTGTAAACACGAGGTTTACAGTCTTTCTTCGTTCATTACGCTCTTGACACGTATGAACCGTCTGATGTATTAATGACTAGTTTATCTCCTTGGTTCACAAAGAAAGGAACGTTGACGATTAAACCAGTTTCAGTTTTTGCAGGTTTTGAGCCGCCTGATGTTGTGTCACCTTTAATACCAGGCTCTGTTTCTACTACTTCTAGTTCTACCGTGTTTGGAAGTTCTACTCCAAGTGTTTCAGCACCGTACATCACAATTTGAACTGACATATTTTCTAGCAAATATTTCAGCTCATCTTTAATTTGTGTTTCACTTAGTTCAAGCTGCTCATAAGAACTTGTATCCATGAAGACATGCTGGTCGCCATTTGCGTACAAGTACTGCATTGTTTTTGTTTCAATTTGAGCTTTCGCTACTTTTTCGCCTGCACGGAATGTTTTTTCTTGAATGGCACCAGTACGCAGGTTACGCAGTTTCGAACGAACAAACGCTGCGCCTTTCCCTGGCTTTACGTGTTGGAAATCCACTACACGCCAAATACCGCCGTCCACTTCAATTGTCAGGCCTGTACGAAAATCGTTTACTGAAATCATTTTGTCATCCTCCTACATTTCACCATCATAATATGATAAGTTCTTTCGGTGAGTGGGTCAATCGTTTATTGCCGTCAGCTGTCAGGACAATATCATCCTCAATTCTCACGCCGCCGACATCCGGCAAGTAAATTCCCGGCTCAACTGTCACGACCATTCCTTCTTCTAAGACGACCTCTGATCGTGAGGAAAGGCCTGGCGCTTCATGTACTTCCATCCCTAGCCCGTGGCCAGTTGAATGCCCGAAGTATTGACCATAGCCATACTTTTCAATGATGTCACGTGTGATGCGATCAGCTTCTTTTCCTGTTAAGCCTGGCTTGATTCTATCCACACCAGCGTTTTCTGCTTCTAATACGATATGATAAATTTCCTTTAGCTTATCGCTCGGTGTGCCGACAGCAATCGTTCTTGTCATATCAGAACAATAACCTTTATAGTAAGCACCAAAATCGAGTGTGACTAAATCACCAGATTCAATCACCTTTTCACTCGCTCTTCCGTGCGGCAGGCTTGAACGAACACCTGAGGCGACAATCATATCGAATGAAGATCCTTCAGCGCCTTCTTTTCTCATGAAAAATTCAAGCTCGTTCATGACAGCAATTTCCGTCAAGCCCGGCTTGATGTAAGTGAGAATATGATCAAAGGCGTGATCTGCAATCTTCGCAGCTTCCTCTAATATCTTAATCTCTTCACTAGACTTAATCAAGCGCAACTTTTCAACTGATTCTGAGACCGGAACAAGCTCTATATCGCCTGCTTTATCTGCATACTGCTGGTACGTGGCAAATGTCATATGATGTTGTTCAAACCCAAGGCGTTTTATCCCAAATTCCTTTGCCGTTTGGGCTGCGGTTTCCACGATGTTTCCTTTATGTTCAATAATGTCGTAGCCTTTTACTTGGTCCTTCGCTTGCTCTGTATAACGGAAATCTGTGATAAAAGCTGCCTGGTCCTTTGAAACAACTGCATGACCGGCTGAGCCAGTAAAGCTGGTCATGTACTGTAAATTAAAGCTGCTCGTAATGACAAGACCATCGATCTCTAATTCAGATAAAAGTGTTCTTAACTTTTCAAGTTTCATGATACTGCTCCCCCTTCACTCACTAAATAACGAATCGCCAATTTATACCCTTCTAAACCAAGACCAACGATTTGCCCTTGGCATACTGGAGCAAGTACAGAATGATGGCGGAATTCCTCTCTCTTATGAACGTTTGAGATATGTACTTCGACGACGGATAAAGAAATACTTGCAATGGCATCTCTCAGCGCATAGCTGTAGTGTGTAAAAGCACCCGGGTTAAACACGACTCCATCGTACTGATCTTCTGCTTCGTGGAGCGCATCAATCAAATCCCCTTCGTGATTCGATTGAAAGAACGTTAACTGGATATTGGCTCTTTCTGCAAACTGGAACAAATCCGTTTCTAAATCTGTCAGCGTCTTACTTCCGTAAACAGCCGGCTCTCTTTTGCCAAGCCTATTTAAATTGGGCCCATTCAGCACAAGAAAATGAGGCATACAACCACTCCTTCACCCTGATTCAATCTATATCGAGATCTGTTTCTTTTTCCTTAGAAACCTTTCGTTTCCAAAAATATTTTATCATATGAATAGGTGATTTACACTTTATTCTGTCTTTTTCCCGAGAGCCCTTGCAAGCTTCTGACTCGTTAATTCATTATATTCAAACGAAATACTGTACCCGACAAACATGCCATATAAAATATATAGGCAAAATGTCGTGACGATGGTGCTTTGCTGCAAATCTTGGACTTGCTTTACATCTGGGAAAATCGGATTAAATACGTAAAAAACGAGCAGCCATAAAAGCGCGCCATATATCAGCCCCATCCAATAGCCTTTGATCCGTTTCAAAATCCCATAATAAATAAAGGCTGCTCCAATCGATAAAACCCCTAAAAGCACAATACTAATAAAAGTGCCAAGTCCTCCCTTTTTCCACTCTCCAAGCACAAATGGCTGAAGGAGCATATTGGGACTCACCTCTGAGAAATGAAACATATGGGTCAGAAACCCGATAAAGCCCCAAAAAACACCGCCAACAAAGCCTGTCGCAGCTGCTCTTGCCAACAGCGATGACGTTTGTACAGACTGATTTTTTTCTTCTTGGTTTTTCTTTTCATCACGTTTCATTTGTGAACACCTCCAGCAAGTAGTATGTCCAAAATGTCATAAAAAAAAGGATTTCCATCCGTGAGTGTAAAATTTTTATAACAGGGTATACTGGCTAAAAAGAGGTAGATAGAATTCTAGTAGATAATCGACCTGTGCGCTAGTGATTTCCCCTCATTTCCTGTACAATAAAGGTATAAGGAAATGCATGTAAATTACAGGAAACAGGCAGGTTGATGAAATATGTCCAATCAAACAAAACGTCCAGCATATGGAGGGCAGGCAGTTGTCGAAGGTGTCATGTTTGGAGGTAAAAAGAACTATGTGACAGCGATTCGGCGAAAGGATCAGTCCATTGAGTTTTTGAAGCTTCCCCGGACCTCCAATAAACGAACCGCCTTTCTCAAGAAAATCCCCTTTGTCAGGGGTGTTGCTGCACTTGTTGAAGCAAGCGCAAATGGCAGTAAGCACTTGAACTTCTCCAGCGAGCGCTATGACTTAGATCCTTCAGAAGATCATACTCTTGAAAAAGAACAAAAAAGCTCGAAATTATCCATGATTTTCGGCATTGCTGTAATCGGAGTTCTCTCTCTTCTCTTTAGTAAATTTGTCTTTACCCTAGTACCTGTCTTTTTAGCTGAACTGGTGCGGCCCGTCTTTTCAGGGAATTTCGCACAAATCGCAGTGGAAACATTCTTTAAACTGGTCCTGTTATTAGGCTACATTTACTTTATTTCCATGACCCCTTTAATTAAAAGGGTATTTCAATATCATGGCGCAGAACATAAAGTCATAAACTGCTATGAACAGAATCTTGACATCACAGTGGAAAATGTACAAAAACAATCACGGCTGCATTATCGATGCGGCAGCAGCTTTATTTTATTCACTGTCATTGTCGGAATGTTCGTCTATTTACTCGTACCGACAGATCCTTTATGGGTGAGAGTTCTGAATCGCTTGGCGCTCATTCCGGTTGTTCTGGGCATTTCATTTGAAGTGCTTCAGCTCACGAACAAACTCCGAGAAGTGCCTGTGCTTAAAGTGCTTGGCTATCCTGGCCTTTGGCTGCAATTGCTCACAACAAAAGAACCCTCTGACGATCAAGTCGAGGTAGCCATTGCAAGTTTTAATGAACTTCTTCGTTTAGAGGAAGCGTCTGAGAAACAAGCATCAGATTCTGCTCATCAAGTGATCTAACTTATAAATCCGGTAAATTCCTTCGGAGGTGGACAGTTATGAATCGCCGAGTACATCCTGCTTTTACCATTATTTTCGCTTTAGGTGTTTTGGGATTTGTGTATTTACTCACAACGAATCCAGGCAGACTTTTTACAATGCTGCTATCAGTTGTGATCATTGGAGCGGCTCTATTTTTCCTATTTAGATGGCTGATGAATCGAAGAACTGGAACAGAGGGCAATCTTTATCGTAAAGCAGTCAAACAATCAAAACGTCGCTACCAGCAGCCTAAACCAAAAACGAAAAGCCAGATGAAAAATCGGGTCACTCATTTGCGAAGCGTGCCGACTGACCACAAGTCTAAGCCCGTCCTTCTCAAAAAGAAAAGCCAAACACAGTTAACTGTGATTGAAGGCAAGAAAAACAAAAAGAAGAATCGCGCCTTGTTTTAAAATGTCCAGCTTTTTAAAAATTGCTCGGCTTTCTGTCTGCCTAGATCGACAAGCGCCTTTTTCTTTTCTGTCATCAGATGAAAATCAGTGGCAATGACGTGTTCTACAGGAATAAAAATAACATGACGTTCGTGTTTTGTGGCAATGTGTCTTTCGTCATGAGCACCACGCATCGTTTCAAAAAGAGCGCCAAACAGTTCAAACGCATTGCGGATGGAGTGTTGAGGGCGTTCTTTTTCGTTTGGGGTTAATGTGACACCGACGAACGGTCTTTTTTTCTCTTCCGCAAACAACCAAATTGGAAAATTGCTAAGCACTCCTCCATCCACAATGGTACAAATGCCTTTTGATGACCTTAGTTTGACAGGCTCGAAAAAATACGGCAGGCTGCAACTCATCCGAATCGCCCTTGCAACGGAAAAGCGCTCTGGATTTAAGCCGTATGAAGGAAGGTCGTCTGGCAGCACGAGGATTTTCCCATTTGTTAAATCAGAGGCAACAATTTTCAGAGAATCTTTTTTGAGATCCCCAAATACGGTAACCCCTTTTCGTTTCAACACATCTGTCAGCCATTTTTCCAGCCGATCGCCTTTGTACAGACCGAGGCGCCAGTAAATGGATACCCACCTGAGCATTTTAAACGGAATGAATTGGCATCTCCTGTCAAGCAAGTGATGTTCATCCATTTCATCTAAAAGCTCCCGAATCTCCTGACTTGTAAAACCTGCTGCGATGAGTGAAGCAATGATCGCTCCAGCACTTGTACCAGCAAGACGGACAAATTGATATCCTCTCGCTTCAAGCGCTTCATAGGCACCCGCAAGTGCTGCCCCTTTAATGCCTCCACCTGAGAACACACCATCTATCTTCATCAAGGAGCCCCCTTTGATATCACGCTATTAATAGTGTAAGAGCATATGCTTTCAATTAGAACTTTAATCAAAAAGGACACCCATGCTGAGGGTGTCCTTTCAGCGCGCGGACAAACCCTCGCATTCGGTGTCAGGTCTGCGCTCCGGTGCTCACGAATGTCAAATTCGCTCCGCTCCGGTACTCGTCCTTCCTAGACTGCAAAGGTTTTCAAGTCACGCTGAAAAAAAAGAAGACAAAGGGCTAAAATAAAGTTCATTTTAGCCCTTTGTCAACAATATGAAAGAACACCCTTGCTGAGGGTGTCCTTTTTCTTAAGATTCTTGATTTGTTTGTTCGTTTTTCTTTTGAATCGCTTTCAGCTGAACAGATCGCTCGTCGTTTTCTTCAAAGAATTGAACGAGATCGCCGATGCGGTCAATGCTGTTCCAGCTGAGATGATGTTCAATGCCTTCTACATCATCATAAATTTTCTCTTCATCTACACCAATGATTCTTAAAAATTGCTCTAGCAGTTCATGTCTGTATACGAGACGTTTTCCAATTTTTTTGCCTTTCGGGGTTAAAATTAGACCACGATACTTCTCATAAATGAGGTATTCATCTTTATCTAGCTTCTGAACCATTTTTGTTACAGAGGAGGGATGGACAGCGAGTGCTTCTGCAATATCAGAGACTCTGGCATATCCTTTTTCTTCTATCAGCATATATATTTGTTCAATGTAATCTTCCATACTAGGTGTAGTCATAAAACCCCTCCATAATGCACCTTTACTTAATAATCATAACAATTCTACACCATCGCCCATTAAAAAACAAGGAGTGTCCACTGTCCTAACGCTTGTAATTCCACTCGTCTGAGGCATATTTCGTTTTGGCGAGATGATGAACAAACGCTAATTCTTCATCTGTCAGCTCATAAGGCACAAGCTCAATATTTAACCCTTTTTCAAATCCTCGTTTAAACGCAACACGCGCATCGTCTATTGTACAGGTTCGGTCTGAGATTTCATTGATGGCGACCGCTTTGTTTTTAAAGCTCCGCTGCATCCGCTCTCTCACACGGTCGTTTGGATAAAGAAATAAATCGAACAATTTGTCCTCATCAAGGTCAATTAAGATGGAGCCGTGCTGGAGGATCACTCCTTTTTGTCTCGTTTGAGCACTGCCTGCTACCTTTCTGCCTTCTACGACAAGCTCATACCAGGAAGGAGCATCGAAGCATACAGACGATCTTGGATTTTTTAAGCTTTCTTTTTCTTTATCTGTACGAGGAATGGCAAAATATGCATCGAGTCCCAGTTTTTTAAAGCCCTCTAAAATGCCTTCTGAAATGACGCGGTATGCCTCTGTCACCGTCGCTGGCATTTCTGGATGTTCCTCTGACACAATCACGCTGTAGGTCAGCTCCTGATCATGAAGAACCCCCCGCCCTCCAGTTGGTCTGCGGACAAACCCAAGACCATAGCGCTCGACTGCTTCCATGTTGATTTCCTTTTCAACATGCTGAAAATACCCAACAGACAATGTCGCCGGATTCCATCCATAAAAACGGATGACAGGCGGGATGAGCTTCTCACTATGCCAATAAAGCAAGGCTTCATCCATTGCCATGTTAAAGGCTGGGTCTTGATTTCCTGTATCAATGAAACACCATTTCTCTTTTTGCATATAAAAATCCCTTCTCTTTTACGTAGTCAATGTTAGATGATGGTGATGGCCACCGGTTTTCTCTCTTCATCAGTCTATCAAATAGGGAACGAATTGAAAATAATTCTTACCATTTATGATGACAAGTTTCTTTTGCTTTACTATAATAGTATTTGTCTAAAACGTACCATCAGACAGGCTACTGTGCTGATGCTCAAGAAGGAGTCGAGTTGTATTGTCAATATTCAACTATATCGTCCTCTCACTTTGTGGACTTTTCGTTCTTTATTCCATCGGCAGCTACATTTATCAGCAGCGCATTATGAAAACGCTGACGGAAGCAGAATTTATTAAAGGTTACCGCAAAGCTCAACTCATTGATGTGAGAGAGCCAAATGAGTTTGAAGGCGGACATATTTTAGGGGCAAGAAACATCCCCCTTTCCCAGCTAAAGCAGCGCAAAAATGAAATTCGTCCTGACAAGCCTGTTTATCTCTATTGCCAAAACAATTTAAGAAGCGGAAAAGCAGCTCAAACTTTACGTAAAAACGGCTGTCGTGAGATTTATAATTTAAAAGGCGGCTTTAAAAAATGGGGCGGCCGCATCAAAACGAAGAACTAACAAAAAAGACTCTGGGAGCGTGATCCCCCTGAGTCTTTTTTTCTTTATCTTTCAAAAACGAGGACTGGATTCCGCGCGGCCTTTGTTTCGTCCATTCGTTTGACGACCGTCGTATGCGGCGCTTCCTGTACCACTTCTGGATTCTCTTCTGCTTCTTTGGCAATCTGAATCATCGCTTCGATGAAGGCATCAAGAGTTTCTTTTGATTCTGTTTCAGTTGGTTCAATCATGATACATTCCTCTACATTGAGCGGGAAGTAGATCGTTGGCGGATGATAGCCAAAATCAAGTAATCGTTTAGCAATATCGAGTGTCCGCACACCTAATTTTTTCTGACGTTTACCTGAAAGGACAAATTCATGCTTACAGTGACGGTCAAATGGCAAATCGAAATGAGCACTTAAGCGGCGCATCATATAGTTCGCATTTAACACGGCATTATCCGTTACAGCCTTTAGGCCGTCTGGACCCATAGAGCGAATGTACGCATATGCTCTGACGTTAATGCCAAAGTTGCCATAGAACGGCTTCACGCGGCCAATTGATTCTGGTCGATCATCATCAAAGTAAAAGCGGCCTTCCTTCTTCACAAGTACCGGCTTTGGCAAGTACGGAATCAAATCCTTTTTTACACCAACAGGACCTGAACCAGGGCCTCCCCCTCCGTGTGGACCTGTAAAGGTTTTATGAAGATTTAAGTGAACGACATCAAATCCCATATCCCCCGGTCTTGCTCTGCTTAAAACGGCATTCAAGTTGGCTCCGTCATAATAAAGCTTACCGCCAGCTCCATGAACGATTTCAGCCATTTCTAAAATATTTTCTTCGAATAGGCCGAGTGTATTCGGATTCGTCAGCATTAAAGCAGCTGTTTCTTCATTGACAACACGGCGCAGGTCCTCTAAATCAACAAGCCCATTCGCATCAGATGCGACGGTAATGGTTTCAAATCCGGCCACTGTCGCAGATGCCGGGTTCGTTCCATGGGCAGAATCAGGCACAATGACTTTTGTTCGCTTATGGTCTCCTCTTGCTTCATGGTACGCACGGATCATCATGAGTCCTGTCCATTCCCCGTGTGCTCCTGCCGCAGGCTGTAATGTCACAGCGTCCATCCCAGTAATTTCTTCAAGATGAGCACCCAGGTCGTGGAGTAATTCTAATGCACCTTGTACAGTGTCTGCCTCCTGTAGTGGATGGACTTGCGCGAAGCCTGCAAGGCGTGCGACCTTTTCATTAATCTTCGGATTATATTTCATCGTACAAGAGCCAAGAGGATAAAATCCGGAATCGACCCCATGATTACGTCTTGATAATGCTGTATAATGACGCATGATATCAAGCTCAGATACTTCAGGAAGCTCAGCATCCTCATGACGGATATACGTGTCATCAAATAAAGACGGGATCTCCTGTTCAGGTACATCTAAATCAGGCAGGCTATAACCAATTCTTCCTTCTTTGGATAATTCAAAAATAAGCGGCTGATCTTGTTTATTCATGGCGATCCCCCAGTTCCTTAATGAACGTATCAATTTCTTCTTTCGTTCTTAGCTCTGTTACGGCGACAAGCATGTGATGTTGAAGCTCAGGATAGTCTCTCCCTAAGTCATAGCCGCCGATGATTCCTTTTTCAAGCAATCGTTTATTGGCTTCTTTCACAGGTTCTTGTAATTTGATTACAAATTCATTGAAATGGGCCCCTTCTACATCAGCAAGCAGTCCATGTGCTTCTGCCTGCGTCTTCGCATAGTGGGCTTTTTGCACGTTTTGATAGGCAATGTCTTTGATGCCTGTTTTTCCGAGCGCTGTCATGGCAACGGAAGCGGCTAAAGCATTTAATGCCTGATTCGAGCAAATATTGGACGTCGCCTTATCTCTCCGAATATGCTGCTCACGCGCTTGAAGGGTCAGCACAAACCCACGAACACCATTTTCGTCTTCTGTCTGCCCGACTAAACGACCTGGTACTTTTCGCATCAACTTTTTCGTCACAGCAAAATATCCGCAATGAGGTCCGCCAAACGCAGCTGGAATGCCAAACGGCTGTGCATCACCAACGACAATGTCTGCCCCAAGTTTTCCTGGCGGCGTCAGTAACCCGAGTGCAAGCGGATTGCTTGAGACAATGAACAGACTTTTCCCTTTATGCGCAATAGGTTCAATGTCTTTTAACGGTTCGACGACACCAAAAAAGTTTGGATATTGCACAAGAACTGCTGCTGTATCGTCGCAGACGACCTTCTTTAATGCTGCTAGATCCGTCTGCCCTTTTTTTGCAGGCACTTCAACAACTTCGATGTGCTGTCCTTTGGCATATGTTTTTAGCACGGCTCTTGCTTCAGGGTGAACCGTTTCAGAAACAACCACTTTTTTCTTTTTTGTATGTCCCGCAGCCAGCATCGCCGCTTCAGCTAATGCCGTCCCGCCATCATACATCGAGGAATTAGCAAGATCCATACCCGTCAGCTCAGCAATCATTGTTTGAAATTCAAAAATGGCCTGTAGTTCACCTTGCGAAATCTCCGGCTGATAAGGTGTGTAGGCTGTATAAAATTCAGAACGTGAGATAACATGATCAACAATGACAGGCTGGTAATGATCATATACACCAGCACCAAGAAACGATGCATAGGAAACAGTATCCTTATTCTTTGCAGCTAATCGGGATAATTCCCTTACAAGCTCTGTTTCAGATGCGGCTGGTTTAATGTTGTATGCTCCTTTAAATCTCACTTTTTCTGGGATATCTGAAAAAAGCTCATCAATCGACTGAACGCCGATGACATCCAGCATTTCTTTTTGATCTTGCTCTGTTTGCGGCAGATACCTATGCTTCATCCTCTATTCCCCCTCGTTATTTGGCTCTTTTATAAAATGGTGTCGAGACGATTTTCGCTTTTAGGCGTTTTTTGCGAACTTGTACTTCCACCTCTGTTCCAAGCTGCGCCTGAGAAGATTCGATCAAAGCAAGCCCGACATTTTTCTTTAATGTTGGAGATTGTGTGCCCGTTGTGACAACCCCAATCTGCTTTTCTCCTGAAAAGACCGGATAGTCTGTGCGCGGAATCCCTTTATCGATCATTTCAATGCCGACAAGCTTTCGCTTCGCTCCCTCTTCTTTTTGCTTTTTGAGCGCTTCTTTGCCAATAAAATTGGCTTCTTTATCCGTTTTGACAGCAAAGCCAATCCCGCCTTCTAATGGAGAGATATCCTTTGTCAGCTCCTGGCCATAAAGCGGAAGTCTTGCTTCAAATCTTAAGGTGTCACGTGCACCGAGCCCGCACGGTATTAACCCTTTTGGCTCGCCTGCTTCTAATAAAGCCGACCAGATGTGGACCGCATCTTCTGACTGGCAGTAGATCTCAAAGCCGTCTTCCCCTGTGTAGCCCGTTCTCGAAACAAGCACTTCTTTATAAGCGACCTCAGCTTTTGATAAAAATGTAAATGGCTTGAGAGATGTCACTTCTTCATCCGCCACATCTTTCATAATGTCAGCGGCAAGAGGTCCTTGAAGGGCTAGCAAGGCGATTTGATCCGAGACATTTTGGATCAATACGTTGTTCTCACCTTGATGCTGAAGCAGCCAATCCACATCTTTTTCGATATTTGATGCATTAATAACAAGCAAATAATCGTTCTTTTCTTTTTGGTAGACGAGCAGATCATCCACCGTCCCGCCATCTTCATAGCACATGGCTGTATATAGTGCCTTACCGTCTGTCAGCTTAGACACATCATTGGTTAATAACCTTTGTAAAAAAGGAAGGGCATCTTGACCTTTGATTTCCACCTCACCCATGTGAGACACATCAAAAAGCCCTGCTTTTGTTCGAACAGCTTCATGTTCTTCTTTAATGGAAGAAAATTGGACAGGTAATTCCCAGCCCCCGAAGTCAATGGTTTTTGCGCCAAACGTTTCATACGCATGAAAAAGCGGTGTTCGTTTCAACATCAATCGTTTCCCCCTTTTTTCTTTCAGTGCAGATCACAAGCTGAATTTTCAGAAAAAAATCGCAGCAAAAAAGGACAGAGCGCTCCCTTTTATCAAAAAGAAGTCTCTGTCCTTGCACCTGAAAGTTTACAGCACAACAGCATTGTGCGTTTTCCCCTTTGGTGGTTTGCTAAAAATCGATGAGCAAACACTCTCCAGAGTTGCGTCCGGTAAGAGTACTTTTGCCTGAGAGATTCACTGAAACGATTCAGCTTGCTCCTTCGGCGCCTGCCAGTGCTAAATAACCGCCAAGTCTCTCCCCATACCATCATCCGCTCATATTCTTCACATTTATTGGACATACTATCAAAATGGGTGACTTATTTTCTAGATCACTTACCAACATCCTACCATTAGAAACGGATGAAGAGCAACAGAAAAATCATTAACATTTTTCAAACAAACATTCACTATTGTTCGCTTTTATTCATATATCTAGTCTTTTAAAGACCTCTTAAAAAATGAAGCGTTTAAATACAGAACAATTTTATCATTAACCTATTAGAAAGGCAGGCGATCACATTGAATATTCAAACGATTTTTGATCAGGAATGGGCAAGTGAATTTCAGCAGCGGCTTGCAGCAGACGGCCCCTGGGCGAACTGGGAAATGTACCGTTTAGCGACGCAGGTCCAAAAAGTCACAGCCATTGATTCATTTGAAGGACTGCAAGCTCCCGCGCACCTGCCTGCATTCACGCCTTTAAAACATCAGCTTGAAGTAGCCAGAAGAGTCGTAGAAGAGATGAATGGAAAAGCCATTTTAGCAGATGAAGTGGGACTTGGAAAAACCGTAGAAGCAGGACTCATTATCAAAGAATACATGATTCGTGGACTTGCAAAAAAAATTCTCATACTTGTCCCCGCCTCCCTTGTGTCTCAATGGGTACAGGAGCTGCGGACGAAATTTTACATTGATGCTGTTGAACAAAAAAAGAGCTACGTGTGGGAGCAGTGTGACGTCGTGGTTTCCTCCATTGATACAGCCAAAAGACAGCCGCATCGAGGCACCATTTTATCAATAGCCTACGATATGGTCATTATTGATGAAGCACACAAACTGAAAAACAATAAAACGAAAAACTATGAATTTGTGAGAAATCTAAATAAGAAATTCTGCCTGCTGCTGACAGCGACACCTATCCAAAACCGTATCGGAGAAATATTTAATCTCGTTTCCCTTCTGAAGCCAGGCCACCTCGGGAATGAACATCAGTTTAAAGATGTCTTTGCCAAAAAGGATTTACAGCTTGAAGACCACGACCGATTAAAACAGCTTGTGAATAAAGTGATGATTCGTAACCGAAGGCAAGACACAGGCATCGAGTGGACAAAACGGCATGTCAAAACAATTTCCATTGATTTCTCTCCAACAGAACAAGCTTTGTATGATGAAATCTGCAAGCTGAAAGAGAACCCGTCTTATGCAAAGCACATGTTTTCCATCATGACCTTGGAACGAGAATGCTGTTCAAGCCGCGAGGCGGTCTATATGACGATTAAAAAAATGCAGGAAGATGAAAAACATATCCTTGGATCCTCTGCTATAGCGCAAATTATGGAGAAAATCAATCAAGTTCAGCAAAACACAAAGGCGCTTGAAGTCGTCAAGCTTATTCAGCAGTTAAATGAAAAGGTCATTATTTTCACCGAATACCGCGCGACACAAATTTATTTACAATGGTTTCTTCAGCAAAATGGCATCAGCTCCGTTCCTTTTCGAGGCGGCTTTAAGCGGGGCAAAAAAGATTGGATGAAAGATTTATTTAGAGAACGGGCGCAAGTGTTAATTGCGACAGAAGCGGGCGGCGAAGGAATCAACCTTCAGTTTTGTAACCAAATCATCAACTACGATCTTCCGTGGAACCCGATGCGTCTAGAACAGCGAATTGGACGTATCCACCGCCTTGGACAAGAGCGAGATGTCCACATTTACAATATGGCAACAAACGGAACCGTTGAGGAACATATCTTAAAGCTTTTATATGAAAAAATTCAGCTGTTTGAAAACGTCATTGGCGATCTAGATGATATTTTAACGCGAATAGATATCAAAGATGCCGAAACAGAACTACATCAGATTCTCTTTCAGCACGAATCAGACGGAGACATGAAAAAGAAATTAACCCAGTTTGCTTCCTATTTATCAGAAGCAAAAACACCACTTTTAGAAAAAAGACAGCAAGGCTCATAAAGGAGAGTTGATCAATGGAGCAGCGTGACATACATACCTTTCTTCTCCGTTTCTTTCAGGCAAATCAATGCGACATACTAGAAGAAAGTGCAGGACATATGACCGTACAACTAACCATCGATATGGATAAATTGATTATGAACCGCCCTTTTTATTGGCACTGGCTTGAAAAAACTGGTGGTGTACCAGAGCCGCGGCAATTGACCCTCATCACCGATCAAAAAAAAGTGGATGATACGATTGAGGGTGAATTTATCCACTTCGGCTCCCCTCGTTTATTTCAAATATTTGAAGCTGTCAAACAGCAGGGCCGTTTTATCCGTCTCTATGAACGAGTCACTCCGCTCACGAACAACCAGATCGCACTCGAGCCATGGCTTGGTCTCAATGTGAAAATTTCTTATCTCGCAGATCGAAAAAAGGATAAGCTTTTATCACTAGGACTTCATCTAATACGCGGAGAAGTCGTTGAACAATTTCAAGAAAAGCTGGAAACCCGTGAGCTGTCATCTCAAATTCCCGATTATTGCTTTACAATGAGTACAATGATCAAGCCAGAAAGCGGAGTCAAACGGCTCTATAGTCTAATGGAGCGTTACGCCCATGAGGAACCAGACAATTGGGCGGTGAGAGCTGTTCAAAAATGGAAAGAAGACACTGAACTTTTAAACCAATTTTATGAAGGGACTTCAGACACATCTGTAGAATATGAAATAGAAAGACAAGCACTCAAAACTTTATACGAACCAAAAATCAGTCTTACGATTGAAAATGGCGGACTTTTTTACTTACAGCAAAAAAGAGGAGGTTGACCCATAGGTCCCCTCCCTTTCATGTGACATACAATTTTCGATCAGCCAAAAGCAACGTTTGTCTGTTTGTATTGGGCGGAAAAATGACGCAAGCAAACTATGAGGTCTTACCACCTGTGTCTTTCCATTTCATGCGTTAAGTGCCTGAAATACATGATTCAGTATTTTAGGAGGGTATTTGTATGGAAAAGAAAACGAACATATTAGACAGTGAATGGGTTCAATTATTACTTGAAGCTCGTAAAGCAGGGCTAACAGTTGAAGAAGTCCGTCAATTCCTCAAATCAAGTGAAAAGTCCTCTGAGTCTCACCCTCTGGTAAGAAGTCATTCTATCAAACCTTTCTGAATGTGCTATAATATCGAAAGGAAGGTGATGACATTGATTGGCCAGCGTATTAAACAATACCGCAATGAAAAAGGCTACTCACTATCAGAACTGGCCGAAAAGGCTGGGGTAGCGAAGTCTTATTTAAGCTCAATAGAAAGAAACTTGCAAACAAACCCCTCCATTCAATTTCTTGAAAAAGTCTCCGCTGTTCTGGACGTCTCGGTTCATACACTGTTACACGAAAAAGATGAAACCGAATACGATGGTCAATTAGATAGTGAATGGGAAAAACTAGTTCGAGATGCAATGACATCAGGGGTTTCGAAAAAGCAATTTCGTGAATTTTTAGATTATCAAATCTGGAAAAAAAATCAAGAAGAGGAGTAAAGCGCACATTTTAGCGCATACTCCTCCAATTGCTATGCAGAGCTTGATATCAGTCTAAAGACTGGTTTTATTTTTTATCTTCGCTGTGTGCTTTTTCGTTTTCTTTCACGTAGCCTTTTTCATCCGTATGCTTTTTGGGATTGATCGTTAAACCATTCCACTGAGTCGCTTCGAAGGAAAGATCAATTTGAATCGCATCGCCTTGGTATTTATTTTGGATATAGTGACCAGCTTTATCCTTCGTCTGGTCATTGACAAATTCAATGATCATTTCCATTTTATCGTAATCAAACGGGTTCTTTGGAATGCCGTCATACTCTGGAGCCACTGTTCCATCAACAGTTGCTACATTAATCTTCCCACTTTCATGTAAAAACTTCTCATCGACGGCATGACGAAGCTTTTCAAATGCGGTCTGATCCTGTTTTGACGTTAGTTGATGCAAGTCAAGCAGGTTTGCATGGTCTAAGATAATATTTTTCGGATAACCATTTCCACCTTCGGCTCCAACCGTAAGAACACTCACCTGAAACTGGCTGAGAAATTCTTCAGCTGTATTCTTACCGCCATTCTTCGCGGAAGCTCCGTCTTGAAACTGGCTGTAATCAAGACTCATCAGCACTTGATTGATCGCAAGCGATCCTTTATTTTCAAAATGAAATTCTTTCTTGATCCGATCACCAGGTTTTAAGTTCGCAAGGTTGATGGCGCCGGAGTTCTCTTTTGCTGATAAATCCAGCTCTCCTGTCGAGTAGACCGCGTTTGCCTTTTCTACATCGTTAAACGCCGCCCATGTCCCCCCGCCGATTAATGCAAGGCCTAAAGCCCCTGATAATACACCTAAACGAATTGATCTTTTCTTTGCCATGAATGAACCCCCTAATAAATTGTTTTATTGAAACCTAATTAGGTTACAAACGAAAATTTAAGCTTGTTCCTCTGACATATGTAAATCAGCCGTGTGTCTTCGGTGTTTTGCAGCGCCCACAAAATGAAGAGTGGAATAAACGAGCAGCATCACACCTGGTATAATGAGCAGCAACGCAGTTCCAGCCGAAGTCCCTGCATACGAAAGAAGCTTTCCTGCATAAGGAATGTTCACACCCGTATACTGCGCAGCCACCTGATCCGCTTTTACTAGCGTGCCGTCCTGATACATATTGTGGTCACCTTTCGTCTCAAAGGCTTTATTTGCTCCCTTTCCTTTCACCCCAACAATTCGGTGGGTCACATAAGACTGGTCCTGCTTCGTTTGAAACGTGATAATATCTCCTTTTTTAAGCGCCTCCGGTGAAGTCACTTCTTTTACGACAATGAGTGAGCCAGTCGAAAATTCCGGTTCCATAGATCCAGATAATACTTGCTTGAATTGATAACCGAAAATCTGAGGATCTCCCCCAGTAGTTCTTGAAGACAATACGACAATAATACATGCAATCATCACCGTGAACACCACCACATAAAGAATACTTCCAGACATCTTCATCCATTTTTTCATGACCTCTTCTCCCCTTCGCCTATCATTGTTTCCTTTAGAAGACAGCTCCATTTAGGATGCCTTTTCTTGACACTTTGCGAGCTGCATATGTTTAGACCATATGAATGCTTCTTCAGATCCACCAAAACCTTTAGGATAATAGATTTTAAAAGCATAGATTCCATTCGTTTTTGCTTTATCTGTCGTGACAGTCGTTGTTTCTTGTGAAAGAAGGGACTGTATAGAGCCTTTTTCAATAATATGACCATCTTGTAACGGCTTCTGCTCACTTTTTACTTTATGTAATTCCCATTTCCATTCAGAGTGTGCAATAGGTTGTCCACTATTTTTTAGTGTCATGCTCAGCTTTTGAGGCGCGCAGACTGTTCCTTTGTTCATCGTTTGATCGATGAGTTCCAAATGACTTCTATCCCATTTGGTAGGCTGACAATGCTGATCTGTCTGTTCAAAATTTTCGCATGTTTTCATGACAAAGTTTGAGTGCTCAACATCGTTAAAAGAAGCGTTCGTTGTTGAGATCAAAAGAGATGTGAAAATCAAACAAATGGCACAAAAGAGTACAAAGAGCGACTGTTTCATTCATTCTCCAACTCCTTGAACGATTGTTCTTTAATAAGAACGATTACATACAGTATAAGGAAATACCTATAAAACCCAAAACGTCAAATTAGTCCATTTTGTTCGTAAACAAGAACCATTACGAGAAAATTCTTCCATTTTCTCATTCTTTCGCCGTATTCAATAATTTTTTGTGTGACATTTGTACTTCTTAAAAATTTACATAAAAGTGCAGCATTTGGTCAGAATAATACAGGTGAGGTGATGTGAAGTGAAATATGGAAAGATGATAATCATGCTCAGTTTACTGTTGAGCCCTATGATACACGACGCCACTCCTGCGGATGCGAAAGGTTTCACTGCCGCCGCAGATCAATGGGAAACACGGGCAGTCAAAGAAGCAAAGAAACGATATCCGCTGGCACAAGTCTTATTCAAACAAAAAGTATGGGACCGTCATCGTGAGAAGGAATCTGTGAAACAGTATCATATTACGTTAAAAGACCACGCCAAAGAATTTGGGGTATTTGTCACTATTTCTTATAACCCTTACTCAAACAAGGTCAATAAAGTGATTGTTGTGGAAGAATACAGCTAAAGGGGCATAAAAAAACCGCCTGCTGGCGGCTTTTTACTTTCGTCGATGTCGCTGACGTTTTTTTAACATCATTGAAAACCCAAACGGCAGAACCCCAAATAAACGCTGTGAAAATGGCGGTTTCGTTTCCATTTTCTCTTGTTTATGTTCCTTCCGTTCGTCACGTGGTGTATTCATATATTTAATGATTTCCTGCGTCATATATTTTACATAGTCATTGGTTTTCAACACATTCACCTCTTCTTTCTTCAAGTGTTACCTAGAAGAGGATCATTTTATACACTGGCTATTCAGGGTTTGCCCATTTCATGATTTCACGGGTCTTCCAATCCAGCACCAGTTCCCGCTCATCTGATAAACCATCCTTTGTTTTCACACTGACTAACATGAGGATACGCTTTTTCTTTTGATCGCATGTCATCTGCTTCAATGTCACGCGGCCTTCTTCAGTGTCAATATGGGTATGCTGCTTTTCACACAAAAGATGTAATGTACGGGCAGCTTCACTCGCCCCCACCCTGAAAAGCTGCTGTTTTTTATAAAAAGAAATCGTCAGCTCTGCACTTCTCAGCTCTTTTTGAAACCCTATCGTCATTGATCCTAGGATCAAGAGAAAAAATAGAATCGCAGCTAGTACATGCGGATAGATAAATCCTCCTTCTCTTTTCACGATGTAGGAACCACCCCTTTATATATGAAAAAAACGGCTTCATACACCTTACCAGATTCATCTGTGACTTTCAGGATGGCTCTATATTGATTCGTTCTGACACGAAATTCTTTCACCTTTTGCAATAAAGGAAGATGGCCTGCTTGATCCATTCGCTTCCGAAGCATCTCTTGATATGGCTCAATCGTTACCACTCGCCCTTGATCAGATACATACTCTAACGCTTTACCTCCTTGCACCGATCTAACAGCCGTTGCACGGCTTAATTCCTCATCTAATTGCAGGACAGTCTGTTTCCATTCCATTTGTGAAAATCGGTTAATCTCTTCAAAAGGACGGGCTTTCTCAGCTGTAGAAAAGATTAGTACACAGCCAAAAGAAAGGAACAAAAATAGCTGTAATTGCCACAAAGTCTGGACAAGGGTAAAACCTTGTTCATCGTTCAGCAACATGGTGAAAGCATATGGTCTGCTTTTTTTGTATTTTGTATGATACACATCCCTTCTCTTTACTCCAATTGAATACATATGTGACGTCGCCTCGTTTCTTTTTGACAGAAGGTTTTGTACCATCTATGAACGATTCATTCATCTGTTCATGCAAGATTTGGTAAGCTTCAAGTTTGGCTCTTACTTCATTTTTCCCTATCATGATTTTTTCATAGGCTGGCATGAGCACAAGGGCTGCAAATAGGAAGATATGACAAGCAAACAGCGCCTCAATCGTACTAAACCCTCTATTGTTTTTGAACATGGATTCGCCCGCTTCCTAAATAGATCGTGAGTTTATACGTTTGACTGCCAAATTGAATGATGAGAGACCCGCCGCTGCTTGGATGTCCGTTTACATTAAAATAGATACCTTGTGGAAATGTAGAAGCCTTAATGCTTCCCTTTTGTTGCTGAAAAGAAGTAATGACTTCGCCATCCTTCTGATCGATTACCTGATATGATACATGTGGCGGATGGAATTCAACATACACACGTGTTTTTTTGATAAATGCAGTATAAGCAGCCATTTGAAAATCTTGTTTCATGATGTTCACTTGTCTTTTGGCTTCAGCGCCTTCTATTAAATTTGGGATTTTTCCTCCTATGATCGACAATAGAATCGATAGAACAAGTAAGATCATTAGCTGTTCAATGAGGGTAAAACCCTTCTCATGAAAAATCAATTTATTCATGCTTCACATGGCCGTTTTGAATGACAATCGCTTTTCCATTAGGACACGTTAATCCCTTTTTGACATAGCCTTCTTTTTCTAATTCAGCTAAAGATGGTGTCTTGCCATCATGCTCTAATTCATATGCCATCACCTGTGTGCTCACCATTGATTTAAGCCCTTCACAGCCCTTTGCTTGAATCGTTTGGTGGTGACGAGTGATATTCGGAATGGTAATAAGTAAAAGAATCGAAATCACGAGCATGACAATTAACATTTCTAACAGGGTAAATCCTTTATCATTCATGTCTTTCTCCTCCTTCTTACACTTGCTCCATGAGTTGATACATTGGTAAAAGAATAGATAGATACACAATGAGTATAAGAAGTGCTGTCACACCATAGATAACCGGCTGCAGCCACGAAATCCATTTTTCAATTTTCAGCTCTGCATTCTCTAATAGAAATTGGCTGTACGTGTACATTTCTCTTGCAAGCATCCCGCTCGCTTCACCATGCTCGATGACGGTTGCAAAATGTTTCTCGAAAAAAGGAGACGAGCTTACTTGATGTGCCATGCTTTCTCCTTTTCTTAGCTCTTCAATCATCTGTTCTGATATTTCTTGAAGAAAGGGTAAGTAGCTTTGCTGTTTAAAAGCTAGCAAGCTCTCGTACATCGATAATCCAGCTTGAAGCAGTCCGCTTAACTGAAGAGAGAAAAGGTACGTATGCATCAGCCGCATTCCTTTATATAAAAAAGGAAACCTGCTTATCACCCTCAGCTTCTCAAGGGTGGACTTTTTCCTAAAAAAGACAGCATAGTATCCGGTCAAACAGATACACACACAGCCGATGAGGAGGAGAGAAACATGCAGCAATTGAAAAAGTCCAAACATACCTTGAATCAGCCATGACATTCGGCTATCCATCGAGGAGTACAAGAGAGAAAATTGAGGAATGATCATCTGCTGAACGAGTATGAGCACGACCAAAACCGTAAAGATGAGGAAGATCGGGTAACGTAACATGCGTTTAAACGTGTCTACCTGTTTGATTTTTTTCTCTAAAAACCGCGCGCTTTGTTCAAGTGCTTGTGCTAGACTGCCATGCTTTTCGGAGAAACTTAATATGGCAATGACTTCCCGCTGAAATTGGAGTCTCTCCAGCACCACATAAAAAGGCTCCCCTTCGAGCAGCCACTGAATGCCCGGTGTTAATTGCTGCTGCTGCTCATTCGACAACTGGATATTCACCATCGTTAATGCCTCAATCACTGTATATCCAGCCTGAATCAATTGAGCAAGTTTTGATAGACATTCCGCTTGGTCCTTTTTCGACCATGCTTTAGAGGCTTGCTTCTTCATAAACCCAGCGATGATAGGTGTTTTTCGATAAATAGCCTAGTGCCACTCCTTTACGAATTAATCTTTGCAGTGTTTCATATGACGAGTGAGCATATTCTCCTTTAGCCTCCTTGATACACTCACCGAGCTCCTTTCCGAACAGCAGTTCAAATACATTTGTTCGTCTGACCGGTCGATTTAATTTACAGTAAAGCTGACATGTTTCTCCGCAAAAAGGACAGGTGAGCTCGATTAATCGCTGCGCAGCAATCGCAACCATCGTTTGTTCGAGTTCATTCATTGTGACACCAAATTCAAGCATACGATAAAGGGCTCCTTTTGCATTTTTCGCATGGAGCGTACTCATCACTAAATGGCCTGTCAGTGCTGCTCTAATTGCCGTTCGGGCCGTTTCGGCATCTCTTATTTCTCCTAGCACAATCAGATCTGGATCATGTCTTAAAATAGCACGTAATCCTGCGGCATATGTGATGCCGGCTTTTTCATTCACTTGAACCTGTAACACTTCTTCATTTCTTGTTTCCACAGGATCTTCAAGTGTAATAATATTTCGGTTGAAATTCTTTTTTGCAAACTGGATTAATGAATAAAGGGTTGTTGTTTTCCCTGAATTTGTTGGACCGGTAAATAAAATCAGCCCATGCGAATGATTCAAAAATGATAATAACCTGGTGGAGGCTTTCGGAAATAGTGACAGATGTTTTATTTTTGGAACATGATCCTGCGGCAATATTCTAATCACTAAGCTCTCATCATTTACAGTTGGTAAGGTAGACATCCGAATAAACACCTGGCCGCTTCTTAGCATCACAGCTAGTGACCCATTTTGCGGCCTCCTTTTTTCCCCGATATCCATGGATGATAAAAATTTAAAATGAGCAATGAGCCGCTCGCCGCTTTTTTTATCAATGGTTCGCTGCTGAATTAAATCTGAGTCTACGCGGAAAGATACCGACGCTTCCTTTTCTTTTGGAACAATATGCACATCAGATGCTCTCATGCGGCATGCTTCTTCTAGCAGCTCTTGTCCCAAATATTCAATACCATACAAATGGTTCACTCCCTTCTCTGACCATATTGTAAGTTGGAGGAACCTGTCTGACAAAAGAGCATTTTATCATTTTAACGACTAATCATGCGAAAAAATCATCAGCTTGCGATGGAAAACGTGGTTTTTTAAAAAAGAGCATATAAAAAAACCTGACTTTTACAAGTGCAGGTTTTTTGGTCATGTTGCTTCTTGCGGCTGTTCTTCAAAAATACGAAATCCTCTTTTTTCTAAAGCTTTTGCAAGGCTGTGTTCAGTATTTACTTTTGAGAAATCAATGCCCAATTTCACGACGGTTTGAGCAATTTCTGGGCGGATGCCTGAAATAATCGTCTCGATTCCTAGAAGCTTCGCACTATCCACCACTTTAAAGAGCTGATAAGCAACCATCGTATCAACGACCGGTACGCCTGATATATCAATAAACAAATGCGTTAGACGCAGTCTTGAAGCCTGTTCTAGTACGGATTCTAGAATAATTTTGGCCCGATACGTATCAATCTCTCCGATGAGCGGCAAAACCCCAATTTCCTTTGAAACTGGAATAACAGGAGCACTCAGTTCCTGAATCATCTCTCTTTGTGCATTTAGCTGACTCAGTGTCACACGGTCGTATTCTTCTGATAAACGCTCGATCATATTATCAAACGTGGAATGAAAATGCTGATTCCACCCGCACACATCTTGGAGCGTCACTTCAAGCTCTGTTTCTAGTATGAATTTCTCGATTCTCGAACAGAAAATCTGACGGAATATCTTAAATTGTCCAATGATTTCATATAAAGGCACCTCATGAACGGCTCGATCACGTGCAATATCAACAGACCATTTTTTTAAATGATTTTCTACTTTGTCTGACAGCGTCACAAGCGTTGCTGCAATGGTTTGAATAAACGCTGTGTTCTGTTCCTTCAGCTTCATTTCCGTTTCCTCTGAAGCATGTTTGGAATATAATGAGCCTTCTTCTGTTCTTGTTTTCAGCCATTCTTCGGTCATGATAGGGGCTTCTTTTAGGATAAATTCATATAATTGCTTAGATTTTTCATTTTTCATTTACTTCTTCCGCTCCTTTTTCACTTAAAACTAGTGACATACAACTTTTATGTATAAATGACCGCAGATGGTGAACAATATCATTACACGTTTGATATTGGGCTATAGCCAAGTGGTAAGGCAATGGACTTTGACTCCGTGATCGTTGGTTCGAACCCAGCTAGCCCAGTTCAGCACAAAAACGAAGACGGCTGAAGAATGTTTCAGCTGATCTTCGTTTTTTATTAGGAAACCGATTGATGAATCGCTTTCTTTTTTGATATTTTCATGAGTTCTCCGGGATTATAGCCTACTACCAATTTATTTCCATCAAGGATAATTGGTCTCCGGAGCAGTTTTGGTTTTTCAATGAGAAGCTGAAGAACCTCGTTTACTTTTAAATCATTAATATTTAAATTTAAGCTTTTAAAAGCCTGGCTTCGTGTGGCTAAAATTTCATCCATTCCTTCTGTTGTTAAGGAAAGAATCTTTTTTAATTCATCTAGGGTTGGCGTTTCTCTGAAAAGGTGACGCTCTTTAAAATCAATTTGATTCGCCTTTAGCCAATGTTTTGTTTTGCGGCAAGACGTGCAGCTCGGGTATGAATAAAAAGTAATGTCACTCATTAGTCTTCCTCCTTAGGTCATTAACCTTTTCTCTTATGGAGTAAGTACCCTCATGTATTTCGGCATAAACACGTTTTGATCACTTTTTCAAAAATTTTTCTGCTTGTAAAATAAATGTTCACACGTTGTCAAAAATGTAAATGTTTACATAACAAGTGGTGATCAGCTATAATATGAATCAAAGGGGTTTTTTTAAGGGGAGGGAAAGAAATGAATCGCATGTTCCGCGTGCTTGGCTTTTGGACGGGTATTTTTGCTGTCATGTTCTATTTAGGGCATATGAAAGATGCATCGCTGCTGTTCTTCGGTCAAACCGTTCTTTTTGTATTTTTATCCTACTTGAATTTATCCGAAAGAATGTATATTTACATTTTCGGAGCGTACTTGACGATTTTCTTTGCCGGATTTACATATTATTCGATCTTCATCATGGTTCCCGGTACCGGACATTAATTGAAAAAAGCGTCTCTTTAAAAAGAGATGCTTTTTTCATACCTGTGTTTAAAGAGAAAAACCATTGATAAACGGATTTTGCTCCTGCTCTGTGAGTACAGTGGTTTCACCGCCATGTCCACTTAAAATAAGAGTTGATTCTGGTAATGACAACAATTTGTTATGAATCGATTGAAGCAGCACTTCTTGACTGCCCCCTACTAAATCTGTTCTCCCGATGCCACCTTCGAATAACGTGTCACCAGAAATCACAAATCCTTCTTCCGCCGAATAGTAAGACACACTGCCTGGTGAATGCCCAGGTGTATGGAACATCTCTAATGTAAACGATCCAATTTGAAGAGTTCCTTCTGACGTAATTAATTTTTCTGCTTCTTTGACCGTAATTCCATTCCCAATCAATCGAGCTGAACCGTTTAATTCAGCGTTCGTCAGCCATTCCTTTTCATTCTCGTGTACATAGAGTGGCACTCCCCACTCTGCACGCACCTCATCTGCCGCACCGATATGATCAAAATGAGCATGTGTCAGTAAGACAGCAAGCGGTGTGAGCTGTTTTTCTTTTATATAGGAAATCAGCTTTTGTGCTTCACCGCCTGGATCAAAGATTAAGCATTCTCCGTGCTCATTTTTCCAAATATACGCATTCGCTTGTACATAGCCTAGTGGCATTCTTCTCCAATTCATTTTCATCACCTACTTTATTCATTCTTTTTTATTATGAAGGCTACACAATAAAAATTCAAACAATCGTCAACTGGAATCTACTCGACAAGCTTTATAAAAACGGTTAAAATGAAAAGAAAGGAAATCAAGGGGATTGATGACAAAGGGGGACTTTCACATGATGCTCGTCATTATTTTTGGTCTAGTCACGATTTTAGCTGCACTCGGGATCTATCGCTCACTTAAAAAAGTGAACGTACTTGCCATCGCTTTTGCTGGCGCGACATTTTTGGTTTTTGGATGGTTTACTGTCATGACCATCATCTATAGCGGTTATCCAACCGCACATTAAAAGCCTGCAATAGCAGGCTTTTTTTATTGATTCAAGTGCTTATTCACGCTTTCTATTTTACTTGTAAGCGTTGTGGTTTGATCCCGCCTGTCATCAATGCGGATATTGGTGGCTACGCGGTGCAATCCCTTTTCAAAAGGTGCTTCATGAATGCGCTGAATGACTTCAAATAAAACAGATAATTCACCTTCAATTAACGTATTCATTGGTGTTAATTGATAATTAATTTTCCCTTCTTTTTGAAAGCCTTCTAAAATTCTTTGTACATCTGCTACATAAGCACTGACACTTGGTGTTTCAGTACCTATTGGAATGATGGTCACATCTGCTATGGCCATATTTCTTGCCCCTTTCCATTGAAACCTCATGTTTTCTCGTCCTCATTGTAACCTATTCACAATCAATCATGCCATGCTCACGTTGCATTTAAAGAAGTTTTGTCTCGTTCTATCGTCAAATCCGCCCTCTCTACCTTCCCAATCTTTGTGAATAGAAGCAGGCATATCCCTGACACAGCTTCAATGATGCCACCAGCCGCAATGACATACCCAGACCCAAATAGTGTCGCCATATAGCCGCCAATGAGAGCGCCTAACGGAATCATGAAGAAGGAGATCATGTTGATAATCGCATACACTTGCGGCTGATCCTCTGCTTTTACTGACAATTGAATCATTGTATGTTCAGGCACGTTGACTGCACTAATGGCAGCCCCTAAAGCAAAGGCTGATATAAACACAAGTGGTAAAAATGCGTTCATGCCTGTGATGAAGAACGAGATTCCATCAACGATCCCGGCACCTATAAACAGCAGCCCATACCGGTTCACTTTTACCTTTGTCAAAACAAACCCCATCAAGAAGGCACCTAGTGCCGTTGTGACTTTAATAAATGAATAGATAACTGGTCCACTATGTAAATCCTCTGTTAAATAAATAACAGACAATGCTTCCCATGGTGCTGCAGCGAAGTTTGAACAGACACAAAAAATCGCCAATGGAAACAAAATATGATGCCTTTTAACAAGTGAAAATCCCCGAATTAATCTTTTGCCGTATGATAACCCTTTTTTGGCTTTATCGATGATGACTTCTGTTTCATATGTAATGATTAATACCAATAAAGCGGACAAGAGATAAAGAGGAATGATCACAAGCATTGTATATCCTACCCCTACAAATGCAATCATGACACCACAAATCGTTACCGTCACAAGCCTGACCACATGACTTGCTGATTGGATGGTTGCATTCGCTTTTTGTATGAGGTCCTCATGGACAAGCTTTGGAATAATTGATACGGACGCCGGTTCGTAGGAGCCACCAGTCGCCGAATGAAGCAGCATACAGCCAATCACAAGTGCTAATGGCGTGAAATCATAAAAGTAACTGACCACGATCACAAGGATTATCGCTCCTCTTGTTAAATCAGCAAAACACATCCAAAATTTCAATTGATGCGGCTTCATCATTGGGGTAATCAGCGGCCCAACAATGGCTTGCGGAACAAAGCTGACCGCAATAAAAAAAGCTGTTCCAATTGCCCCTTTCCCGCCTAGTACTAAAAGCCACAAGATGGTGTTGAAAGATAAACTATCAGCTGTTATTTTGCACATTTTAGAAATAAATAAGTAAGTGAAATTCCTTTTCCACAGGCTTTGAGCACTCAATGATCGACATCTCCCTAAAACATATCCTTTTTTTTACATCCGTACTTTTCACAATAGCTCACAAGGCGGCCTTCGTCAATTGCTCTAACATTATTTTTATTGACAATAAGAAATTGCTTCATATTCAAATGTAAAAAGCACCTGACAGGTGCTTTTTAACACTTACATGCTTCCCATAACAGCCGCTTTGTTTTCTCATAGATGGAATCAAATTGATTCATGGAAAGAGGATTTTTTCCTAATCCAAGCTCGACTGTATAGCCCTCATTGTGAAATTGATAAATAAACCAATCGCGATAGCCTGCATAGCTGTCAAGATATTGAACCGGTTTATAGCCGCTTACTTGCTCGAATCGTTTGACCGTTTCTTTTGAGATGGCAGGTTCGTGGCCAAGAAAGCCCCAGTATATCTCTTCTCCTTGTGTATGGAGAGCGATCAGCCGGTCAAAGCGTTTTCGTAACGCTAGATTTGCCATCGCTTTCGCTTCTGGTTCTGTTAGCGGCTCGCGCCCTGGAAAACCCCGATTGGACGGTGCCTTAGGCTGATGACGGTAGTATTCGATCTCCCAATAAGCTGGAAATTGATTGTTCAAATCCACCCCTCGAATATTTGCTTTCCACTCCTGATAATCAGCATATCTACCATGTAGCGGTGTGAATTCTTCACTTCTGAGACCTAGCGACTCAGGTCCATTCCGTACGAGGTCTACGCCATCTGGATTCACCATTGGCACGATGGAGAGAGCTGTGGTTCGCAGAATATGAACGGCTTCATGATGTCTTGCTTGCACCGGGTCAGATGCGGCTAAACACAGCGATTTCAGCCATTTTATTAAAACAGACGTCGTGATCCATTCATTTGCATGAAAAGAGGCATTCAAATGAATAGAATGTAAATGCTGAACAGGCTCTGTTCGGATTTCATAAATAGGTGTATCAAGCACTGAATGACCTATTATGCTGATTTGAAGAAAAGGAAATGCGGCTTTCAAGCGGCTCAGCTCTTCTTCTAATTGAGCACTATCATATTCAAAGGTTCCATTGATCCAATCATCGGATTGCTGCAGCCTGTAAGGCGCAATAAATTTCTGCAGCTCACCTATGGAAGAAAATGAATGGATGCCTTCCGGAAGTCTATATCCCGGTAAAAGAAGGTGATCAGTGCTTGTTTGATTGGATAAATGAAAAGCCGCATTCCCTATCCCTAACTGCTTTGCCACATTATCCTTTCCCGCTTCATCCAGCTGCCATTCAATTTTCCCAAATGACGTTGTCTTCATTTACATCCCTCCTCTCATACTATATGAGCCGGCAGACAAAAAAAGAAAACCTCTGCATCTAAAAATAGCAGAGGTTTTCTCATATGTTAGGACGCCTTTTTCAGCTTCGTTTCATCTTCTTTTTTGGATGGAGAATGGTCCGGGCTGTTCCGGTCATAAAATCTAAGGAGATCACCGTAGATGATTTGATCAGAGAATTGGAGCTCTTGCTTTGCCTTCTCTTCATAAGACTGACAAACGGTCTCATCTTCTCTTGGCTCACCCGTTTCTTTATTGTAGCAAACTCCATCTGTGAAAACACTGTCCTTCGTAATAAAGCTGCCATCACGAAGCACGGTAAAGTCATTCTTATCTTTTGATAAAAGATCATGACCAAATTGAATCTGTTTACTTGTATCAATTCCTAAAAGATTGAGTATAGTTGGACGGATATCGACTTGACCGCCTACCGTGTCAATTTCTTTTGGATGTTGATCTGTGATCCCTGGAATGTGTACAACAAACGGGACTTTTTGAAGCTGCACTTCTTCAAATGGCGTAATCTCTTTATTTAAAAATTGTCCCATTGCTTCGTTATGGTTTTCTGAAATTCCATAGTGATCCCCATATAAAACAAAGATGGAATTTTCGTACAAACCTGTTTCCTTCATCTTTTCAAAGAAAATCTTCAGCGCCTCATCTTGATAACGCACTGTAGGAAAGAACTTGTTTAACGTTTTGCTCTTAGAATCATATTCATCAATGAGCTTATCTTCTTCATCTAGATCAAATGGAAAGTGATTCGTTAATGTAATCAATCTCGTATAGAAAGGCTGCGGGATCGATTTCATCAATTCCGCTGACTGTTCAAAGAACGGACCATCTTTCAAGCCCCAGCCAACTGAGTTCTCTTCATTCACATCAAATGATTTAATATCAAAAAACTTATCGTAGCCAAAGCTATCGTAGATCAGGTCACGATTCCAGAAACTTTTGTTATTCGCATGAATAACAGAAGAGTGATACCCCTCATCCTTTAACAACTCAGGTGTGGCTGTATACTCATTGCTTGGGTTTGTGAAGAACACAGCCCCTCTTCCAAGTGGATAGAGAGAGTTATCAACAATAAACTCTGAGTCCGATGTTTTCCCTTGACCTGTTTGATGATAGAAATTAGTAAAGTTGTAGCTTTTCTTGATTAGTTTGTTTAAAAATGGGGTAATTTCTTTCCCATTTAATTTTTCATTGACCACAAAGCTCTGAGTAGACTCTAGGGAGACAAGAATGACATTTCGCCCTTTCGCTTGACCAAACGTTTTTTCATTACGGTCGGTTTGATTTGCGCTTACATAGTTTTCAATTTCCGTTAAGCTATTGCTGTCGGCAAGGGCTCGTTGAGCAGACTGCTTCGATTGCAACACTCCATCATAAATATGGAAATTATATAAGCTAATATTTTTCACCAGCATCTCACGGTCAAATGAGCGAGTGAGCAGTTCTGGTCTTTCTGTTTCAGCCAAACCAAGGTTAAAGAAGAAAGTGGCTGCCACAAATAAATAATAAGCTGCTCGTTCTTTTCGTGAAATGGTGACATCCGTTCTAAAGGAAGGCTGCTTTTTATAGAGCCACATTAAAATCATAATATCAACGAACATCAGAAAATCGACTGGTTCAATTAAAGAGGTAATACTTGACCCGAGGTCACCCATATTGTTTGTTTGAAATAGGACGGGGATGGTTAGAAAGTCACTATAGAATCGATAAAACACAATGTTAGCTAACAAAATGAATGTCAGGATAAAGCTCATCACGATGATATATCGATTGCGATTTTTTTCTTTCATAAATAAACCGATACCGAAGATAAACAAGAGAAAGCTAAGCGGATTAATAAACAGGATAAACTCCTGCATGAAATTTTCTATTTTAATATTAAAGCTAGATTTATAGATAACATAGGTTTTGACCCACATTAACAATGTCGCAATCAGTAAAAATGAAATCGCCTTTAATCTTTTCTTTCGCATTGTAACCTCCTTATGCTCTAAGCATGCACTCAAGTTAGGGAATACCCTAATTATTGGTGCTTCTTCAAAAATAACTAAACTATATCTTATCCTGTATGTGCTGGAAAATCAATGTCTTTTTCCTCATGACAAACTTATGAATATGCTAAACATTTCATTTCATGCCCATCTATCGCTTTTTTTAATAAAAATGACATCATGATGACTTTTTTGTTTAAGACAGCCATTTGTTTTTTGCCATCCATGCACCACCGATGACTCCTGCATCGTTTCCGAGTGAAGCAATCACGACTTCGACATCATCAGCGCAAGGCGGAAATGCGTGATGTTTAACAACGTGCTCTACTTTACTGCGAAGAAGCTCCCCTGCTTTTGAAACACCGCCGCCAATCACGATTTTTGTTGGGTTTAACGCACTGGCAAGATTCGCTAAGACAAGTCCAAGATGAGTCGTCACTTCTTCTACGACACGCATGGCAAGATCATCTCCACATTCAGCGGCCCTAAACACATCCTTTGCAGACAGCGAAGTGAGCGTGCCAAGTGAAGATGTATGCTGCTCCCTTTCTAATTTATCCTTTGCAAGCCGAACGATGCCAGTCGCAGATGCAATGGTTTCAATACAGCCTGTTCTTCCGCAGTTGCACGGTGCTCCTTGGAATGGAACGGCACAAATATGGCCAATTTCTCCGCCAGCCCCTGTCTCACCTTGAACAACTTCACCATTTACAATAATACCGCCGCCAACACCCGTGCCAAGTGTGACCATCAGGATATTTTTTGCGCCATCTCCTGCACCCTTCCACATTTCACCGAGTGCAGCAATATTCGCATCATTTTCTATGACAGATGGAAGTCCTGTCTCTGCCTCCAGGTGATCTTTGAGTGGATAGTTTGTCCAGCCGAGATTCGTTGTTTTATAGACAATCCCAGATACTTTATCTACAGGCCCAGGTGCACCCATTCCAATCCCAATAAGCGCTGATTTTGGCATACTGATTTCGACCAGTTTGTGGTCAATTGATTTGGCAATATCGACTGTGATCGTCTGCCCTGATTTATCCGTAGGAATCTCCCACTTATGCTGAATTTCACCATATAGATTAATGAACGCAAGCTTAATTGTCGTACCGCCAAGATCAACTCCTACAAACCAATCCCCTGTCATATGCCCTCCACCTTCACATTGTTTTTCGATTTAATTTGGCTAGTTCCATTTGAAGAATAGTCATTGCGTTTGACCATTCGGTCCGGTCAATAATGCCCGATGTATACATTTCCTTCAGTTCATCTGCCATAAATTCTAATTCCACTTCACGATCTCCGAAATACACATAATTTCCAAATCTCATGAGCAGCTGCTGTACATCATATAACGTTTTCATTATTTCCACCATTTCTTCTCATCAACAGATAGGATAAGCGTATTCATAAATGCGCTTTCAGTCAAGTCATTCAATGTGTTTGCGTGCTTTCAATATATTGTTTCAGTTTTAAAAATTGATCATTTTTTGGATCTTGGTCTAACCCTTTCTCGATTAGATCCTCCGCTTTCGCTGTCTCTCCTTTTTCTACGTACAACAACGATAAATGATACAGTTTATTTGGATCATCAGGATCTTTTTTAAGCGACTTTTGTAAAAATTCAATCGCTTTGTCAAGGTGGCCGAGCTGCGCTTCCGATAGTGCATATATATGGAGAGCATCAGCTGATGCATCCTTTTGGTGTACATATTCCTCTAATCGTTTACTTGCTTCGTTATAGTTCTTCTCATCAAATAGACTTGCTGCCTCACTTACTGCCGCCGCTTCCTTTTGATCGTCTGAATGAAACCCTGTATACAGTCCAAAACCGCCAATCAACAGCAGAACAGCACTAGCAACAAACATTTTGACAGGCTGCACCTGTTTAGGGAGCCGGACAGCTAAAGCGGCTAAAAAACCGCCAACCAGACCGCCAAGGTGCCCTGCGTTATCAATACCTGATACGGTGAAGCCTATCCCTAAATTGATCAGGATGATCACAATAATATTTGTCCCCATCGTTCGAAAGAATAGCTTGCGGTTAGAAATTGCTAAATATAATAGCGCACCTAAGCAGCCAAAGATCGCACCTGATGCACCGGCTGCGATGGCCGTATTAAAGACAAAGCTCGCAATGGAGCCAAAAATGCCGGAAATGAAATAGATGAGCAAAAATCTCCATGAGCCATAAATTCTCTCAACAGCCGCTCCGACAGACCAAAGAGCAAATGTATTAAAGAGTAAGTGCGTCAAGCCAATGTGCAAAAACATTGGTGTAATCAGGCGCCACCATTCTCCATCTAAGATCAGCCCATTATTTTTAGCACCAAACGCTGTTAAAGTTGCCGTATTGGTACTTCCGCCAGATAGTTCAAGCAAAAGAAACATCACCACTTGAACAGCGATGAGCAAGTAGGTGAAAATCGGTCTGCCATTTTGAAAAACGGCCCGTTCTCGTTCACGCTGCTTTTCCTGATCATCAAATGCCTGAAGTACGTTCACTTTAAGCCGCATGACATCTTCAGCTGTGTCTCTCTTCGCCTCTTCTACATCCACTGTCAGCGAGGTGTTGAGCCATTTTTGCAGCTCGTTTACGTCGTGTTGAAGAGTGTCTTCATTCAGTAATACAGGTGTAACCGTCACCTTTTGTTTTTTTTGCGGCTGACCGTTTAAGTCTTCCCAATCATCTACAGGATTGTCAGCTGTAAATTGGAGCTGCAAGAGATGAAGAGACCGTTTACGCATCGCCTCTCTCAGCTGATTCATCCGATACGTCTGCTCTTCGATATCTCGAACGATCTCCTGTCTAAAATTCACATCTTTTCTATATAGACGGATGAAATCATACCCTGAGTTTCGTGGTGCTTCAAAAAATATTTCATCTTCTGGATACGGACTTTGAATCATCTCGTACCCTTTTTGTCTTAATTCATCAACAACTCGCCAAAATAGACTATCTATGACATTCATTCATTCGCGCTCCATTTTTTACATTATTATAACAAGAATCGTTCTTATCCGCATTTCTGAACAAAAAAATCCCGGCTTCTGCGGGATTAGAATGCTTGGCGAATAAATTTCGTCCGAAAATATGGGATTTTCATCAGCCACTTAATAAAAAAGTGACGCACTTGATTTTGACCTAAGATCAAATTCATCAGCCGATAACGATTTTGCACGAGAACGAATGCAAACAATGTGAACACAATGCTCCAAATCATTTTATTCATCATATTCCCTCCTATGTTCGTATCGTGGCTTAAATAGGATTTGTTTATGCATGAACGATCATTTTTATCACTTTCAATGGTTCTTTTCATTAGCGGCTTTCACAATCTAATCCCTTGTTCTTTTGATTGAATATAATAGACCTCTTCACACTCTGATTGATCATAAGAAACGTCATTATTCACTTCCTCCCACATATTACGGAAGTATCTTTTCTTTCCACGAAATTTTTTCAAAACGGACCTCCTAGCAAAATGCCATTACATGCTGGTTTTTAATCAATGTGAAATCATATTGCGTTTCACCCTACCGTACCTGCAACTCTGATGAAACGATCTCAACACAAAAAGCCCGTTCTTTGGACAATCAGCGGACTTTTACTTTTGATATAACGTACCTTTTTCACTGACAATCATAGACACCGGTATGTCGTGTGCTTCAGCCGGCACATGCTCGATTTGCTGTAACGACAGACAAAGGCCAATGGTTACGCCGTGGTAGTCAGCTAAGTAGCGGTCATAATAGCCGCCACCAAATCCAATCCGGTAGCCTTTTTGATCGAAGCATACCCCAGGCACAATGATTAAATCAATGGCTTCTTTATGTACAGCTGCCGACGCCCGTGGGTCTGGCTCCAATAGCCCAAAGTAGCTGGATGTCATCTTTGTTTCGGGTGTATATTCATAAAACATCATCTCTTTTGTTTCCGGAAAACAGGTGGGTATACATACTGTTTTTCCTTCTTCCCACGCTTTTTCAATCAGAGGCATTGTCGGTATCTCTTTTCCTCTAGACATTGTCAAAGCGATCGTTTTCGCCTGTTTCCATGCCGGCAGCTGCAATAAGTGCTCATGAAGTAAAGCGGTGCTGCGCTCAAACTCTTCAGCGCTTATCTGATCCAGCTTGGCTAATGTTTGAAGGCGAAGCTCCTTTTTCATACAGATCATCTCCCATCATAAAAAAACAGCAGGAAAATTCCCTGCTGCTTACTTTGTTTCACGATGTAAAGTTTGTTTTTTATCACGTGAGCAATACTTTTTGAATTCAACGCGATCTGGATTGTTTCGCTTATTCTTTTTAGTAATATAGTTACGCTCACCGCATTCAGTGCAAGCTAGAGTAATATTTACGCGCATATTTTTCCCTCCAAACTAAAATCAATTCACATTCAGACCTAACTATAATACCACTTCTAGCTTAGGAATGCTAGAATGTTTTTTCACCAATTTCATTTTGAGTGCATTCCGTCCGTGTTCTCTTACATATCGCACGGTCATGTCATGAAAAATCGTCTGCTCCCCTATAAAACCTTATCCTTTGTCGTACTGTATACATGAGACCCCCTCTTCTCCCCGCCGCTCTCTTTTATTTTGACAGCGAGCAAGGTTTTCATACTCGTTTTACATATAAAAAGAAAAAAGATGAAAAAAAGGTGATTTTCTTCAGCAATTCCTTTTGAAACTAGCTTTTTTATGGTATAAAAAAGAAGGGTCGAAAACTGTCTGAAACAATCTTGAAAGCCTTTTATGGCTTTCAGCATTAAAATATGAATAAAAGGTGATGAAACATGGAAATTGCAATTATCGGATTGCTTGTTGTCAGTATTGTACTGATCGCATTCTCATATTTTCAAAGAGAGCCGATTAAAGAAGTCGAGCAGGAACTTGAAACACTTCAACTATCTGCAATGCAAGAAATCTATAAACTGAAAAAGAAAATGAAAGTGCTTGAAGAAGAATTACTTGAAACAAACATCGTCGTTCGCAAGCATTCAGAAATTGATCCATCCATCGCAAGACAGATCATTTCAAAGCACCAAAATGGCATGTCTCCTGAGGCCATTGCGCGCGCTGAGCATGTATCTGTAGAAGATGTCAACATGATCATTAAAGACAACGAGAGGGTGCTTGTATGACGAAAAAAAGCATCCAAACGTTTGCAGCAGGTATGATTCTTGCAACTGGGGTTCTTGCGATTGTCTTTTTTCTCACTGGGAAAGACGAGGCAGCAGCTGATACAACAACAAAAGAAACCCTCGCACAGAAAGTAACAGACACTGACGTGAAAAACTATTTAGACTCCAAAAAAGAAGTCACTGTCAGCCGTGAAACGTACCAGCAGCTTCTTGACTATAAAGAAAAAGCGCTGAAGGCAAATGAAGACGGCGATTCTAAGAGTGATAAACAAAAGCCTAAAGGCAAATCGATCAAATTCGTGATTAAAAACGGTATGAGTACAAGTGATGTTTCAGACATGCTGGAAAAGGACGGCATCATCAACTCGTCTAAAGATTTTAATGATTACGTGATTGACGCCGGCTACCATAAAGAAATTCGTGCAGGCAAGTTCAATTTAAAAACAGGGATGACGTTCAAACAAATCGTCAAAGCCTTAACAAAATAACAATAAAAACCCCCTGGCGGCACTGACCTCCAGGGGGTTTTTATTATCCAAATCGACCAGATATATAATCATTCGTTCTTTGATCGTTTGGCTCAGAAAACATCACATTCGTATCATTAACCTCAACAAGCTCCCCCATTAAGAAGAATGCCGTTCGGTCTGATACCCTAGCCGCTTGCTGCATGTTATGCGTCACAATGGCAATTGTATATTTCTCTTTCAATTTCATAATCAATTCTTCAATCTTTAATGTTGAGACAGGATCAAGCGCTGATGTTGGTTCATCCATTAATAAGATGTCTGGGCTTGTGGCAATGGCTCTTGCGATACAAAGACGCTGCTGCTGACCGCCAGAAAGGCCTAGAGCGGGAGCACTTAATCGATCTTTCACTTCATCCCATAGGGCAACATCTCGAAGCGCTTTTTCAGCGATTTCTTTCAATTGCTGCTTGCTCTTAACTCCGTGAATTCTTGGTCCGTATACGACATTATCAAAAATTGACTGAGGGAATGGATTCCCTTTTTGAAACACCATACCGACATTTTTACGCAGCTCCACTAAATCGACACGGCCTTTTAAAATGTTGTCATCTTTATACATCATATCCCCAGTGATTTTCACACCTGGCACTGTTTTGACCATAAGATTTAACGTTTTAATAAACGTTGACTTTCCGCAGCCGGATGGGCCGATAATCGCTGTGACTTCATGCTCTCTAATCGCTAAGTCAATATGCTTCAATGCATGATGCTGTCCATACCAAAGGTTCATATCATTCACACGAAACACTTCTTTTTTTGCTGTTTCAGTTGCTACTGCATTCATCAAATCCACCCGCCTTATCCAAATCGACCATTGATATAGTCTTCTGTTTTTTGCTGCGCAGGACGTGTAAAGATACGTTCTGTGGCATCATATTCTACTAGATCTCCATTTAAGAAAAAGGCCGTACGATCAGATACACGGAGCGCTTGCTGCATGTTGTGTGTCACAATGACGATTGAATAATCATTTTTCAATTCGCCTAATAGCTCTTCAATTTTCGCATTTGAGATAGGGTCTAGAGCAGAAGCTGGTTCATCTAATAGCAAGACACTAGGTTTCATCGCAAGTGTACGTGCAATACAAAGGCGCTGCTGCTGACCGCCTGACAATGACAAAGCAGATCTGTGCAAACGATCTTTGACCTCATCCCATAGCGCCGCCTTTGTTAAGCTTTCCTCAACCGCATCATCAAGCACAGATTTTCTTTTTTCCCCGGCATACTTTAACGCATGGGTGATGTTATTGTAGATCGATTTAGGAAATGGATTTGGCTTTTGGAAGACCATGCCGATTTCTCTTCTTAAATTCACCACATTAATGCGGTCATCCAAAATATTTAACCCTTCGTACATGATCGCCCCTTCACTTCTCGCACCTGGAATTAAGTCGTTCATGCGGTTAATGCTGCGTAAAAAGGTAGACTTCCCGCAGCCAGATGGGCCGATTAATGCGGTAATCGCATTCTTCTCAATCTCGAATGAAATGTGATTGACCGCTCTTTTTTCACCATAATAAATGCTTAAATCCTGCACCTGTAAAATCTGTTCCGCTTGAAGTGGAGCCTTTTTCGCTGCAATCTCTTTTTTTTCTGCCAGCATTTGAACCATATCCCCTTCACACCTCTCTCACATTATTTTGACGTAAGCTTTTTATGAATAAATGAACCAAGCCATCTAGCTGCTAAGTTGAACAATAAGACTGAAAGCACAAGTACGGCTGATGCACCATTTGCAATGGCCTCTGCATCTGGAATGATTCCTTGTGTATTGACGTTCCATATATGAACGGCTAATGTTTCAGCCGGTCTAAACACATTCAGCGGTGACGTATCAGAAAAAGGACTCCAGTTTGTGAAATCAAGGCGCGGTGTGGAGAGACCTGCTGTAAAAAGAAGGGCAGCCGCCTCACCAAAGACTCTTCCTGATGCTAAAATCGCACCAGTGATTATAGACGGAAGCGCACCTGGGATAAGGACCGTTTTGACTGTGTGCCACTTCGTTACACCAAGCGCAAGTGATGCTTCCTTTTGATCCTTCGGTACAGAGCGCAGCGCATCTTCTGTCACCCTGACCATCACCGGCAGGTTAAACACAGTGAGCGCAAGAGCTCCTCCAATGATCGTATAGCCCCAGCCTGTTAAATTCACAAACATGAGTAAACCAAACATCCCAATGACGATAGACGGAAGTGAAGACAGCACTTCAATACATGTACGAATAAAATCTGTGACTTTGTTTTGAGGTGCATACTCTGCCATATACACTCCCCCGCCGACGCCAAGCGGGACTGTGATCAGCATCGTAATAAACAAAATATAAAACGAGTTAAACAGCTGATCCCTGATGCCGCCGCCAGAGCCAATCGCACTTGAGCGAGTGGTCAAAAAGTCAAAGTTTAATTCTTTTGCACCATTGAAAATGATATAAGAAAACAAACCAACGAGGATCGCCGTAATAATGGCAGCACATAATCCAAAAACAAACGTGGCAAAACGATCGGTCATTTTGCTATTCATTAAATCTTCCTCCTAGACGACAAGTATCTAATAATAAGTATGAACATAAATGATACAACTAGAAGGACAAGTCCCATTGACCAAAGTGTATTGTTTTCAACACTTCCATACGTTGTGTGACCCATGTTTAACGTAATAATGGTTGTTAATGTACCAGCTGTATCCATAATGCTCTCTGGTAAATTACGCGTGTTTCCAATGACCATCTGTACAGCAAGGGCTTCTCCAAATGCTCTAGCCATGCCGAGCACGACCGCTGTCATTAATGTTGGCAGAGCTGCCGGGACAAGCACACGTCTAATCGTTTGCCATCTTGTTGCGCCTAATGCGTACGATCCCTCACGTAAACTTTTTGGTAGTGAACCCATTGCATCAGTCGCAATGGATGTAACGGTTGGCAGGATCATAATAGACAGGACAATCGTTCCTGCTAGCACGCTATGTCCTGAGCCGCTTGACTTGAAATGTCCGATAAACGGCACCAATACTGTAAGACCTATGAATCCGTAAACAACGGATGGAATCCCTACAAGCAATTCAATGACTGGCTGGAGGATTTTACGTCCCCAAGCAGGTGCAATTTCTGTCATAAAGATGGCGCCTGCGATGCCTAGCGGCGCTGCAATGAGTGCCGATAGGAGCGTGACGGCGATTGATCCAAAGATAAACGGAAATGCACCGTACTGCGGGTTTTCTGCTGTTGGGTTCCAATTGATACTGGTTAAGAACTCAATTGGGCTTACACCATTTACGATGAAAGATTGTAAACCCTTAATGCCAAGGAAGATGGTAATGGCGATTGATACAGCAATCATTAAGAATGCGCAGAATCTCACCAAAATACTTCCTCTTACTTCATCCATTTGCCTATTTTTCTTCGAGCTGATCAGTCGATCGCTCGCTTCTGTATGTTCTATCTGCTTCATCTTTTTCTACACTCCTATGAATGTCATAAAAGGAAAAGTGAAAAGCTCCACTTTTCCTTCATCAGCAATTCAAGACCTCTTACTTATCTGTTTGTTTCCCTGTTGCGTCTCTTTCTACTTTCATATTAGAAACTGAGATGTAGCCTTGGTCTTTGACGATTTCTTTTTGTACTTCATCACTCATGAGGTAATCTAAGAATTGTTTTGCTAGACCATCCGGCTCACCTTTTGTATAAGAATGCTCGTAAGCCCAAATTGTATATTTACCGCTTTCTACATTGCTTTCTTCCGGTTTCACACCATCAATGCTAAGCGGTGTAATTTTGTCATCTGTTAAATAAGAGAATGCTAGGTATCCAATCGCACCTGGTGTTTCTGCAATCAGTTTTTTCACTGTGTTTGAAGAATCTTCTGTGATTCCTTCTGCAGGTGTTGCACCATCAAGTGCATACTTCACAAATGTTGCACGAGTTCCTGAAGAGTCAGGTCTGTTCACAAGAGTGATTTTTTGGTCTTTCCCGCCAAGCTCTTTCCAGTTTTTGATTTTACCAGTGAAGATTTTTTTCAATTCGTCCTTTGTGATGTCTTTGACACCCACTTCAGGGTTTACAGCTGCGGCCATTCCAACAACTGCTACTTTGTGGTCTGTTAAAGCTTTTGCGTCGATTCCGTCTTTCTCTTCTGCGAATACATCTGAGTTACCAATTTGTACAGATCCTTCTGAAACTTGAGAAAGTCCAGTTCCTGAACCGCCGGCTTGCACTTGAATATCGGCTTTTGGATGTTTATCCATGAATTTTTCTGCTGCCGCAAGAACTAAAGGCTGCATCGCAGATGATCCTGAGATGGTAATGGAACCTGATGCCTCATCTTTGTTTGAAGCATTTCCTTTACTGTCTTTTGAATCTCCGCTTGAGCTGCTGTTTCCGCATGCTGTGACGAATGCTAACAATGCGATAGTAAGGAAAGTAAGCAGCCATAATTTGTTCTTTTTCATTTCAAGAATACCCCCTGAATAATTTGTCCTACGAGTAATACATTAAAGGTTCTTTATTAATTTCGTTTAAATGGAATGTTAAGGTTTTGTAAATGTCGAAGTTTTGTAGAGATCTTGCGATGTTTTTTATGCATTTTGTCAATTTATCTCGAAAAATTTGAAGAAAACGTAAAAAAACGCCCACAAAAAGTGAGCGTTTTTACCTAGAAAAGGTCTAGTCATTTGTTTCTGCTTCATTTTCAATTTTATTTTTGTTCTTCGCTTGTGTATCATTGCTTTCCTGTTTTGATTTCAGCTCAAAGTACTTGTCTAATACTTGTTCACCGATATCATTTGTAATTGGATAGCGCTGGTTGTAGTCTTGATACACCCACGGTACAACGACGGAAATGGCCACCTCTGGATTATCAGCAGGCGCATACGCAACAAGTGTGGTGTTATACGTCGGTGTGCCGCGTTTACTTTTAATTGGGCCGTCATAGAATGATTGAGCGGTCCCTGTTTTGCCAGCTGGGTTGTATTTTTTGTTACCAAAGTTCGAATAGGCTGTCCCTCTTGGATTCTGCATAACAAGCTTGAAGCCTTGCTGAACACGCTTGATCTCTTCACTTGTCATGTCTAGCTTATTCAATACGTCTGGTTTGACGGATTCTGTCACAGCACCAATGCCGCGCTGCGGATCTGGCTCTCTCACTTCTTTGACAAGCTGCGGACGTAAACGATATCCGCCATTGGCAACTGTTGAAACGTATTGCGCCATTTGCAGCGGTGTAAACGTATCATACTGTCCAATTGAATAGTCAAGCAGGAGACCAGATTGTGTAGATGTTCCCCGATAGCCCGTTGCTTCGTTTGGCAGGTCAATCCCTGTTTTGACCCCAAGACCAAATTTACTGAAATTATAGCGGAACGTATCAAATGCTTTCGTATCGATTGGGAGCGGCTGGTTCTTACGATACTCCCCTTTCCCAATGGCGATCGCTGTTTTGAACATATACACGTTTGATGAACGCTCGAGTGCCGTTAAATCATTAACAAGTCCCATATTTTGATAGGATTTCTTTGGCGGTGACTGCGCGATATACAGCGGTTCATCATACTGGGTACTTCCAATGTGCAGCGCGCCTGTTTTATATCCCGTCAGTACAGTTGCCCCTTTGACAGCTGAGCCCATCGCATAGGATGATGTCATCGTTCCTAATGCGTAGTCATCAAATTTATATTTTCCGTTTTTATTTGAAATCTGTTTCCCCGCAACTGAGAGAACCTCTCCATTTCTCGGGTCCATCATGACAACAAACGCGCGATCAAGAAGCTCTGTTCCGCCTCTTTGTTTCGCACTTCTCAAATTCTTTTCAACGATTTTTTCAACCGCTTTTTGCAGCTGAATATCAATGGTGAGCACAAGGTCTTTCCCGCTCTTTCCTTCTGTTAGCACTTTAGAGCTTGTCACATTGCCCTCTTTATCGGTTGTGCTCTGTTCTTTTTCCTTTTGGCCTTGCAGGACATCTTCATATTGATATTCTAGATAGCTTTTTCCTACACGATCATTTCGGCTGTAGCCGAGCGATAAATAATGTTCAAGAAGTGACTGCGGAAGTCCTTCATCACTTGAGGACACACTGCCGAGCATACTGCGGAGCAGTCCTTTATACGGATAGCTGCGTGACCAGTCTGTTGTGACATCCACACCTGGCAGCTCGTCCAAATGCTCAGAGACGTAAGCAATTTCGCTTGGCTTCACATCTTCATTTTTAATGAACTGAGGCGTAAGTGCATAGCCTGCATCCATTTGTCTTTTAATCGCAAGCACTTGCAAGTCTTTTTTCGTCAGTTGATTTAATTCCTTGTCCGTGATGCGTTTTAGTTGAAGCTCATATAGTTTATCATCAGAGACCTTATCGTCACCCTTTAATTCCGATTCCTTTTGAACAAGCTTTTTCGCTTCATTCGGATGCGTTAAGATCCAGAAATCTTTTTTGTCACGATCTGTGATTTTTTTCGTACTCACATGAATCATATCCGCTAATTTTGTTGCCACTTTGAGCCGCTCTTCTTGTGAAGTTGTCGAGGTTCTCGTATATGTAATGGCATTTAGCGCTTTATTGCTGACAATCGTATTATAGTTTCGATCGTAAATTTTTCCGCGCGGAGCAGATGAGCTGATATTCACATCTTCTTGTTTTTCTGCCTGCTTTTTATAATCTTCTCCATTGACAATTTGTACAAATCCGAGTCTCACAACAACACCGGTAAAAATAATAAACGCAGCTAAAAATAGTAAATTCAGCCGGAGTGGAAGTGTTTTGCGCCCTTCCTTTGCGTCTTTTTTGTTTTTCTTGTTTCTCATCACATCACCTTTTCTATCAAGAAAGAAATGGCACCCCTTTTTGTGTATAAAAGGTGCCATCATCATTTTAGCGGTTTTTCTATTATTTATCTAGAAATTTGATGTTCCATTGGTAAGAAATTTTACCTTTCTCCCTTAATAAGGTTCGTGTGAGAAACTGGCTTTTGACCGTCAGTCTCTTTCATATCAGCTGTTTTTTCTTTTAAATGAATATCTTTTACAAAATAATAAATGAGTGTGTGTCCCGCTCCAAGCACAACAAGAGATGCAGGAATCCCAAGCTCATCACCCAGTAAGGTGACAGATAGAAGAAACAACACAATGGAACAAATACGGCCAGCATTTAAAAACAGCTCCCTGACCACAATATATTCAATTCGGGCTTTCCTTGCATACCTTGCATGACCGATGACATCGTATGTTAAGGATACATATGGAACAAGCAGAAGCGGGTATCCTATCGCAATGGCTACCGCATACATGAGAAGTGATACATAGGACAAGTGAAAGACGATTAAGAACAAGGCGCCGTATAAAATCAGCCCGCCAAGCATAATGGCCTTCTTTCGCCATTTTTTCTTAATCAAACGTGTAGCGAAGAAATAAGCGAAAAAAGCAACACCGGAGTTCACTAAACCAAACGTCCCGAGAGCAAGCTCACTGTTTGTTGCAATAAACACAAAGACACTGATTAAGAAGACAAATACCCCTTCACGAAGCCCTTGAAAAAAGTGAGCTGTTGTAATCTTACGCCAATTCTCGTCGGCATGGCGTTCTTTCCATATTTGCTTGATGATAAATTTCCCTTTTGACTGCCTTCTCTTGAGGAAAAAGCTCATCACAACCGCTAGTGAAAACAAAAAAAGCGATAACGTGAAAATCACCGTATAGCCTGTATCATCCGTTAATTGAGAAATGACAATCCCCGCAATGAGAGGACCGATCATGCCAGCAGTAGATGACAGCACTCCGAGAAACCCATTAAAGAAATCTCTTGTTTCAGGCTCAGTGATCTCAAAGGTAAGTACGTTAAAAGCAAGCCAGTAAAAACCATAGCCGATCCCAAGGACACTCCCTAATAAAACAAGCCGCGCGGCCGCTTGCTCTCCTGCCATTAAGACAATTAAGTAAAAAGCGGCTAAAAAGATAACGCCGAAACGAAGGACAAACGCCCGGTCTATTTTTTTAGCGAGCCGGCCTGCGAATAAAAATGTAATGGGCTGAAGCACAACAATAGCCAGATTGTAAATTGCAAGATCCGTGAATTTCCCAGACTGTTTCCATAAATACACGTTTACAAACGTATTTGAAAGCGCAATGGCAAGTGCATATAATCCGCCAATCGTGAGGAGGAGCATTAAATCTCTTGTAACATCCATGTCCCCGAACATTTTCTTTAATCTGCTCATATATTTCATTCTCCTTTTCTACACAATAGTCTGTCTCATCAAAAGACAGATATGTAAAAAAAGGAGGGAAAATATAAAAAGACCTGCTTCTCTAAAGAGCAGGTCTTTTCAAATCGAATGATTTATTTAGCTTCGCTGTAAAGGCGAGCCACTTCATCCCAGTTCACAACATTCCAGAAAGCTGAAATGTAATCAGGACGACGGTTTTGGTAGTTTAGGTAGTAAGCATGCTCCCAAACGTCAAGTCCTAGAATTGGTGTTTTTCCTTCAGTTAAAGGAGAATCTTGGTTTGGCGTGCTTGTGATTTCAAGTTTGCCATTGTTCACAACAAGCCATGCCCAACCAGAACCAAAGCGTCCTGCAGCTGCTGCAGCGAAATCAGATTTGAATTTTTCAAATCCGCCTAATTCTTTTTCGATTGCATCTGCAAGTTCACCAGTTGGTGCGCCGCCACCGTTTGGTGAAAGAAGCGTCCAGAATAATGAGTGGTTAGCATGTCCTCCGCCATTGTTACGTACAGCTGTACGAATGTTTTCAGGCACAGAGTTTAGGTTAGCCACTAGCTCTTCGATTGATTGATCTTCAAGAGCTGATACACCTTCGATTGCTTTGTTTAAGTTTGTTACGTATGTGTTGTGGTGTTTTGTGTGGTGAATCGTCATTGTTTCCTTGTCGATATGTGGTTCTAATGCATCGTAAGCATATGGTAATTCTGGAAGTTTAAAAGCCATGGTTAAATTCCTCCTTAGAAATGTATGTACTGAAATGCTTCCTTAGGTCGTAAGCAAGCAATTCAACCTACTCAAAGAGTATCAAAAGAATTGGCTTGTTTCAATGTTATTGCTCATGATCTGAAACATTTCAGTGTTTATTTTGTATTTAGCCCTTTAGAAAAAGTTTTAAACTCCCTTTTTCTATTTAGCGAAGGACATAAAATAAAAAGATGCCCAGCATCAGCGCTTGAATCAATCCTTTGGCAAATACACCTGATATAAATCCGATTAATGAGCCTAATCCTACTTTCACACTCGTCTTCACATCTTTTTGATGAACAAGGAGCTCTGCAATAACACTTCCGATAAATGGACCAATGATAATTCCTGCAATGGGAATCACAAAAGGACCAACTAATAACCCAATGGTGCTTCCCCAAATGGCTGCGCGGCTGCCGCCAAAACGCTTGACCCCAATGAGGTTTGAGACATAATCTGCCGCAAATAATACCGCGGTAAACACGGCTTGAATGAGCCAGAACGTCAGTGTAAGCGGCTCGAAGCTGAAAAAGAAACCATATAGAATAAATCCGAGAACCATAAAGACCACACTAGGGATAATTGGATACACAAGTCCAACAAACGCAATGATAAATGCACAGATAACCAGAATCCAATACAGCACGTCCAAGTCACTGCCGCCTCCTTTTTATATGCTGTATACATTATGCCTCATTCCATCTATCTTAACCAGCGATGAAGGCCATACTTGTACTTGATAGATAGACATTGATACAATATGAGAAATAGAAAAGAATGTAGGAAGTGAATTGATTGAACGTATTTAAACTATTGTTAAAAGGCATTTATTCACCAAAAGATATTGCTAAAGCACGGTTTACAGGGATTGGCAAAGCGATTTTATTCATTTTTATCCTTTCGATCATCGCAGCAGTTCCTCAGGGTTATCATATGAGTCAGGAGATCTCGAATGCGATGTCAGGATTTCAGCATGTGATCAAAAAAGATTTACCTGATTTCTCAATCGAAAAAGGAAAGCTTCAAGCGGATCAAAGTGCACCGATAGAAAAAGAAGAAAACGGCATTACGATCATCTTTGATCCTGCTGAAAAAATAAAAGCAAGTGAGCTTGAATCAAAGCAAACGGCCATCGCATTATTAAAAGAAAAAGCAGTGATTGCCATTGATGGACAAATGACAGATATCCCATACCAGCTGCTTGGCGGAACGCTGACAAAAGACGAACTCGCCCGCGTCACAAATCAGAATCAAGCGATTATTATCCCAGTTATCTGGGTGCTGCTGTATCTATCAACTGCGGCTCTCATGTTCATTAGCGCAACATTCCTTGCGATGCTTGGTACATTTATTAAACGCATGCAGCAAAAAGAGCTGTCTTTCCAAATGCTATGGAAGCTCTCCGCTTATTCACTCACATTAACAACGGTCTTTTTCGCTATCATGAGTGCATTAAACACGCCTGTTGCGAACTCATTTTTATTAAATTGGATCATTAACTTTATCTTCTTATATCTCGTCGTAAAGGAAATACCCGCTAAACATAAACCACTTGTCAAAAGTTAATGAGTAAATGAAAGCTCCCCCAACTTGGAGGAGCTTTTTATGTATGTTCATGCTCTATGATTCATCTGGATGAATGATCGCAAACAAATAATGATCCTCCCACACACCATTAATCTTTACTTTTTTACGATTCAATCCCTCATTTTCAAAACCTGTCTTTTCAAGTACACGAATAGAACCTATATTACTCGGCTTTACTCCAGCTTCAATACGATGAAGGTGCAGTTCATCAAAGGCATAATCAATGATTAAACGAATGGCTTCCGTCATATACCCTTTCCCGCCATGCTTTTCATCAAGTACATACCCTAGCCAAGCTCCTTCTACCGGGCCTCTAACGACAGAACTTAATGAGATTGTCCCAATTAAGTCATCTGTTTCATTTAAGAAAATACCGTGCATGTAGGCTTCATCCTTTGCGCACCTTTCCACACTGCGCTGAATTCGTTCAATTTGACGAGACATAAACTCTCCCCCTGTTTTTATTTTATCATAATGGTGATAGAAGCTTGAAAAAGCATCGCCGAGCGTAAATTCAATACAAGACTCACTAGAACGAACTAGAACCTCCCTTTTCACCTTTTCTCCTCATGTTGGTTCTATCATTTCAGGACATGCATAGACTGAAGTAAACTCTTAAAAGCGGTGAGTGAAATGCGGCGTATTATTTTTTTGCTAATCAGTTTGTTTGTCCTCTTTATTATCTTTTTTGATTTAAAAAATGGCACCATCCCCGTTGAAGAAGGTCCAGCTGTCCCTGCAAATGCCTTTCAAACACCTGAGAAAAAAGCATATAAGAAGGTCACGGTGAAACAAGGTGAAACTGTCGTCTCTATCGTCCATACAAACAAGCCACTTGATGAAGTCATTGAGGATTTTGAAGAGCTGAATCAAGGCGTCAAAGCAAACGAAATTCGGGCAGGCAGCACATATAAGTTTCCGGTATATAAGAGATAAAACGTTAATTCCTTGTCATTCATACAAAGAGACTGTTACAATATGAACTGTAAAACAAGACGTACATGGCAAATGATTGCTTGTACACTAAGGAGCGATTGACAAGTGAGTGAAGTCACACATCGTACTAAAACGCGTCCCGTCAAAGTGGGACCTTTAACTATAGGTGGAAATAATGAGGTTGTCATTCAAAGTATGGCAACAACCAAAACACATGATGTCGAAGCGACAGTAGCTGAAATTAAGCGTCTTGAAGAAGCAGGCTGTCAAATCGTGCGTGTCGCATGCCCAGACGAGCGTGCAGCAAATGCGATTGCAGACATAAAAAAACAAATCAACATCCCGCTTGTTGTCGATATTCATTTTGACTACAAGCTTGCACTGAAGGCCATTGAAGCAGGTGCAGACAAAATTCGAATCAACCCAGGAAACATCGGAAGACGAGAAAAAGTCGAAGCGGTTGTAAAAGCAGCAAAAGAAAAAGGCATTCCAATCCGTATTGGGGTAAACGCTGGTTCATTAGAGAAAAAAATTCTTGATAAATACGGCTACCCAACAGCAGATGGTATGGTCGAAAGTGCACTGCACCACATTAAAATTCTAGAAGATCTAGATTTTCATGATATCATCGTCAGCATGAAAGCATCTGATGTCAACCTAGCTATTGAGGCGTACGAAAAAGCAGCAAAAGCGTTTGACTACCCTCTTCACCTTGGAATTACAGAATCAGGTACATTATTTGCAGGTACGGTCAAAAGTGCAGCTGGTCTCGGCGCTATTTTGAATATGGGGATTGGGAATACACTCCGCATTTCATTAAGTGCTGATCCAGTTGAGGAAGTAAAAGTAGCACGTGAACTGTTGAAATCATTTGGTCTTGCATCAAATGCAGCCACACTGATCTCTTGCCCAACTTGCGGCCGAATTGAAATCGACCTCATAAGCATTGCAAATGAAGTCGAAGAATATATCTCCACGATTAAAGCACCGATTAAAGTAGCTGTTCTCGGCTGCGCTGTAAACGGTCCAGGTGAAGCGCGTGAAGCTGATATCGGAATTGCCGGCGCTAGAGGCGAAGGCCTATTGTTCCGTAAAGGTGAAATTGTTCGTAAAGTGCCAGAAGAAACAATGGTTGAAGAACTGAAAAAAGAAATCGATAAAATCGCTGAAGAGCATTATGCAAAAATGGAAGCTGAAAAAGCAAAAGCCAACGCATAACAAAAAACGCCTGACGTCACTGTCAGGCGTTTTTCTGTTCTTGTTAAAAGAACGGGGTGATAAATATGCCAAGGATGACGGAAACAATTCCGATCCCGATTGACCATGCGCCAAGCGCATGTGCTCCTTTTCTTCTTGCAATATAACCAACGACGATTGCCGCTACTCCTAATAGCACCGGCAAGACAAATAACGAGATAATCGCAATCGCGAGTGCTGTATAGCCTATCCCCTTACTGCCTGAATCGTCACCAGCTTGGTCACGTTCTCGTCTATCTACTCGATCTCTTGAAGCCTGATATGGCTCTGCAATTTCAGCAGCTGTTTCCTCTAGATAGCCATCATCATTACTAAAGTGTGTGTCGATTTCACGATCATTTCTTCTGAAATCTTCGTCTCTTTCCATGATCAATTCCCCCTTTTGGTTAATAGAAAGGAGCTTTTTTAGTATGAGCAAAAATGTCTGTTTCATGTTTGCTAAAACTTGCTGGAATTGTGAATTGATTATGTTACACTTTAAGAGTATAAAAATGAGGAGTGTGGGCATGTTACGTTTAGGAATTGATATAGATGGCACAGTGACGGCGCAGGATACCTTTGTTCCCTATTTAAATGAGTCGTTCCAATGTGCCATGACACTAGATGATATGACAGAATATGATTTGACGAAGCTTTTAAATATTTCTCAAGAAGAGTTTTGGGGCTGGATGAATCAGCATGAGCCTCATATATATAAACAGGCAAAGCCTGCTAAGGACGCAAAAGAGATTCTTGATCAAATGAAACATCAACACAGGCTGATCTATATTACAGCGAGAAGGCAGCATCATGCGGATATCACCTACGAGTGGTTTCACAAACATCACGTGCACTATGATGACATTGAGCTGGTTGGCGGTCATCATAAGCTCGAAGCTGTTCAAAAGCACAAGATTGATGTGTTTTTCGAGGATCATCATGGGAATGCCACAATGATTGCAAAAGAGGCTGACATACCGGTTATTCTTTTTAACTCCCCATATAATCAAATGCCCATAGATGACAGGATTATACGCGTCAACAACTGGCAGGAAGCATCTCAATGGATTAAACAATACGAGCAGCGTTTTGAAACTGTTTATTAATACAGAAAAGCCGATACGCTAATGTATCGGCTTTTGATTGCGCACAAAGAGATAAAATGATTTTTATTTTATCTCTTTGGCTTCATTTCAGCATAGTTGAAAACCCTTAATGTATCGGCTTTTTTGATGGAACAAGCTGACCTTCTTTCATGAGAAAATGGTACAGTGCTCCCTTCATGCCTGCCTGATTCAAGTAGTGGCACGTTTCCAGCTTCACCTGAATGTTCTTCCACGCATGCAGTGTATGTAAATGTTTCTCAATGCTTGATAGTAAATCCGGTCTTGCACTTACGCCGCCTCCAATGAGGATTTTCTCTGGATTAAGGACAGTTGCTACATTGTAAATACCAATGGCGATTCGTTTGTACCACTGATCCACCAGCTTCTCAATGGACGGATCGTGCTTTGCCTTTTCAAAAATTTCTTGACCGTCTATTTGAGTACTTTGCGGAATTCCTTGCTTTTCTTTATAGCTGCGAATTAATCCAGCCGTTGAAGCACTGCTGTTGAGTGTTGTAAATTGTCCATTTTCTGTCTCTGTCAGCATCATGCCAAATTCACCGCCGCGGAAGGAAGCCCCGCGCACAAGCTGACCGCCAGCGAAAAGACCACCGCCAACACCTGTGCCAATCGTCATACAAATAAAGCTGTCACAATCTTTCGCATGGCCACTATATTTTTCTGCAAGAGCTGCACAATTCGCATCATTTTCAACTTCAACACGAAGAGATGTTTTCTCTTCTAAAAGTGTTTTTACATTTTGACCATTTAAGGCGATGATGGCTCCTGCAAATTCTGTATAACCTGTTTCACTGTCCACAAAGCCCGGAAGACTAATGGCGATTCCGCTGACATCCGACGTTCTCTGATATTGCTTGACCACATCCGCCATAACTTCTAAAAACGGTTCAAGCTGCCGGCAGTTCGTTTGATAGTCACCGCTCGTGGCCAGCTCCCCATCCTGATCCATTAATCCATGTTTTGTTCTCGTCCCGCCTACATCGAACACGACATAATACGCCACTTTTGACCCCTCCCTTTACTCCAAAAGACGCTAATTGCTGAATCGTACCTTGTTCTCATTTTAATGAAACAGCCGCCCTTTGTAAAACGTTTTCAAAAAGACAAAAGAAAAAGCCAGCTCTGCGGCTGGCTTTTTCATGAGTGAACTTCCTTCGGTTCGCAGGAAGGACACGTTCCGTAGATTTCGAATTTATGTCCGCTAATGTGATAATCCTCTAAATCGGCGTCTAGCTTGTCCATAGGACAGGCATCGATCTCCTTTGTTTTACCGCATGCAAGACAAATAAAGTGATGGTGGTGATGAGAAAATGAGCATTTAAAACGAAAAAGCTTCTCCCCTGACAATTCCGTTGTTTCTAATATACCTAAGTCTTCATATAGCGATAAGTTTCGATATATCGTATCAAAGCTAAGACCTGGGTAGTCTTCACTTAGTGCCGTTAGCACATTTTTAGCGGTCAAATATTTATCAGAATCAGAAAACAATTGAAGCATATCTTCACGTTTGCTTGTATATTTGTAGCCTTTTTCCTTTAATAAATCAAGCGCTTCTTGTACGTTCATGATGATTCCCCCTTCTGAATTTTCCAATACTAATACATCCGATTAAAATCAAAATGGACAGCATCACAATGGTTCCGCCTGGCGCTAAATCTAGATAATAGCTTAAGATTAATCCGGCCAATACAGACAATTCACCGAACAAGATCGAAAGGAAGATCGCCTGTTTGAATCCTTTGGCAATACGGATACTTGCCGCAACAGGAAGCGTCATAAGCGCGGAGACAAGCAGTGTGCCTACGATACGCATTGATGCCGCAATGACGAGTGCGACGACTAAGATAAAAATAAAATGAATCCATTTCGCTGAAATACCAGAAGCCTTTGCATGCTCTTCATCAAAAGAAAGTAAAAACAATTCTTTATATAAAAGCACGACAACTAACACAACAACGAGTGAAATCCCAACAATAATCCAAAGATCTAATCTCGAAACCGCACTGACACTTCCGAACAAATAACTAAACAAATCGGTATTAAAGCCATTCGCTAGTGAAATGAAGATGACGGAAATCCCGATACCACCTGATAAAATAATAGGAATCGCAAGCTCCTGATAATGCTTATACACGGAGCGCAGACGTTCAATAAACAATGAACCGGCAACAGAAAACGCCATCCCTAAGTACAGCGGGCTCACCCCTGTCAAGAGGCCAAACTTTTTATCAAGGAATAAGCTTGCTGCAATACCGGCAAGTGATACGTGACTGAGGGCATCTGCAATCAGCGAGAGCCTTCTCACGACGATAAATACACCAAGTAAGGGCGCAATAAAGCCGATCAGCATTCCTGCGATAAACGCATTTTGTAAAAATTCATAATGAAAAAATGGAAATAGCATTATTCATGTCCCCCATGATGGTGATGGTCGTGATGAATCACTTGAATGTCATGTCCGTAAAATTGAGATAACGCTTGATCATCCATTGAATCAAACGTTTCTGCATCCCCGTGGAAATGAAGTGTCTGATTTAAGCAAGCCACATGGGTGACTTTATCAGAAACGGTGCCAACGTCGTGTGTAACGAGAATTAAAGACATTCCTTTTTCTTTGTTCAATGTTTCGAGCAGCTGATAAAAGCCTTCTACTGTCCGCTGGTCTACACCAACCGTCGGTTCATCTAAAATGAGCAGCTTTGGCTGACTGACGAGCGCACGGGCAATAAAAGCACGTTGCTGCTGACCGCCTGAAAGTTCACCGATGTTTTGGTGCTTTAAATCTTGTATGCCAACTGAGCGAATGGCATCCTCAACTTGCCATTTGTCCTGCTTGCTCATTCGTTTGAATAAACCAATTTTCGCCGTCAATCCACTTGCAACGACCTCGTAAACAGAAGCAGGGAAACCCGTATTAAAACTATTCGCCTTTTGAGAAACAAATCCAATTTGATCCCAGTCTCTAAATTTTGACGCAGGCGTGCCAAATAGCTTTAATTCACCTTGCTGTGGTTTAATGAGCCCAAGCAGGCATTTTAATAAGGTTGTTTTACCAGATCCATTCGGTCCAACAAGTGCTAGAAAGTTCCCTTCCTCTACTGTTAAATGAATGTGATCAATGACATTTCGCTGTCCATACGAGTACGAAATGTCCTTCATTTCAATAATTGGCTTTGCCATGAATCTTTCCACCTTTAATCAATATAAAAAGAATGATTACGATTTATACAACAAAAAGAAAATGGCTTTTGCCATTTTCTCTGTCCATACATACATTTCATTATATAAAAGAAAGATTAAAAAGTAAAATAAAAGCTAATGAATGGCTGTTTTGAACTTACCGCCTTTTGTTTCATGCGTATCCATAATCGTAATAAATGCTTGACCATCAATTTCAAATACAATGGATTTTAGCTTTGTAATTTCAAGTCTTGTGACAACGGCGTAGATGACATCCTTTTCTTCATCTGTATAGCCGCCTTTCCCTCTCAGCTTTGTCGTTCCCCTGCCAAGTCGATGAAGAATCGCATCTGAAATTTCATCATAATAATCTGACACGATAATGACAGCTTTTGTTTCATCAAGCCCTTGAATGACAGCATCAATTGTTTTCATTGCCAAATAATATGTCATGACAGAATACATAGCCTGCTCTGGTCCGAAGACAAAGCCTGCCCAAATAAAAATGAACACATTGACGATCATGACAAACTCACCGACGGAGAAAGGAATTTTTTTCGTCAGAAGAATTCCTAAGATCTCTGTTCCATCCATTGAGCCTCCATTACGGATGACAAGTCCAACACCAAAACCAAGTAATAGCCCGCCAAATACAGTGGCTAAGATCGGCTGATTTGTAAATGCCTCTACATGATGGAGTGAAGATTCAATCACGGCTAAGCTGACAATCCCAATCATTGTGGAAACCAGAAAAGTTTTCCCAATATGTTTGTATCCTGATATCATAAATGGAATATTTAAAATGACAACAATCGTCGCAAAATTGATGAATGGGTTATCTGTAAAGAGATAATCCAAAATAAGCGAAATACCGATGATGCCTCCATCAATAATATTGTTTGGCACTAAAAATAATTCAATGCTGACTGCTGCGCATGTAGCTCCTACTAGAATCAGGAAAATTCTCAAAATAAAATGAGGCACTGATTCCTTTCTATGCTGTTTACTATTTGCCATACGTTCTCCCTTCTACACATGTTAAATTTTCAATGAACATTTTATTCACTTTACTATTTTATCATTTCACAGGATAAAATAAAATTTTTTGCACATTTTCCGTTTTCGCCCATACATTGTTACAGAGGGGAGGAATGGAATTGATTTTAATTCAAAAAATTGTCCTGCAGCGGCTCAATCAGATCACAGCAAATGATCTGTTAAGGTATGCGAAACAGTATGGTGTCAGTTTAACGTCAAACCAAGCTGTCGAGGTGGCCAAACTCATGAATGGGAAAAACGTCAATATTTTTAATGATGCAGAGCGTAACCGGCTTCTTAAGCAAGTGGAAGCGATTACTTCTAAACAGACAGCTCAGACTGTCAATGATCTGTTTAATCAGTTTACAAGTTAAGCAAAAAAGGGCCGCATTTAGCGGCACCTCATGATGTTGTATGCTTTTTTTACTGACCCTTAATTTTATCTAGTAAGCCTTCGTCAAATTGCTTTTCTTTCAGCATCGCAATTTCGAATTTGTAAGGTGGTTTTTTGTTCTTTTTATCTTCACCTACATAAGGCGTTTCTAAGATTTTGGGCACATCTTGAAGCTGCGGGTGATGCACAATATAGTTCAGTGCATCGAAGCCAATTTCACCAAAGCCGATATTTTCATGTCGGTCTTTTCTTGCGCCTTGTACGTTTTTACTGTCATTAATATGAAGAACCTTGATTCGGTCAATACCGACGATTCGATCAAATTCTTCTAACACCCCATCAAAGTCAGTCACAATCGGGTAACCAGCATCGTGTGTGTGACACGTATCAAAGCAGACAGAAAGTGCTTCGTTATGTGTCACTCCGTCGATAATTTGGGCAAGCTCTTCAAAGCTTCTTCCGCACTCTGATCCTTTGCCTGCCATTGTTTCAAGTGCAATTTGAACCTTTTGCCCTTTTACGATGACTTCGTTTAAACCTTCAATGATTTTTTGGATTCCTGCTTCTGGTCCTGCTCCGACATGTGCACCTGGGTGGAGAACAATCTGCCCTGCACCTAGCGCTTCTGTACGTTCAATCTCAGAGCGAAGGAAGTCCACGCCAAGCTCAAATGTCGCTGGATTGACGGTGTTCCCAATATTAATAATATACGGTGCATGTACGACGATATCTGTCATACCATGCTCTTTCATATGCGCTTGTCCAGCTTCAATATTGAGGTCTTCAATTTTTTTGCGGCGCGTATTTTGCGGTGCACCTGTATAAATCATAAACGTATTCGAACCATAAGAGGCAGCTTCTTGACTCGCTGCAAGAAGCATATGTTTTCCGCTCATGGATACATGTGAACCAATCTTCAACAATGTTTCCCCCTACTTTCCATTACGCTTTGACTTTCTACGTTCCTGTCTCTTGATTTTGTCCATCTCACGTGTCATTTTCTTTTTATATCCAGGTTTGACGGCTTTCGGTTTTCTCACAAGACGCTTTGCTTTTTCTTCAATTTCATTAGGTGCTTTTTTACGTCTTTGACGCTTCAAGCGATCATCTGCATCTCGCCATTCGCCATGAACAATGGTTTTGTTTTCAAACACAACGCCCATTTTCTCGATTTGAATGAGTGCATCCTCATCAGCAAGCTCATAAATAGTCATTGCAATTCCAGATGAACCAGCTCGAGCTGTTCTACCAACACGGTGAACATAAAAATCAAGATCAGATGGAAGTTCATAGTTGATCACGTGGCTGACGCCTTTAATATCAATTCCGCGGGCTGCAAGATCAGATGCCACAATATAAGTGAACTCTAAATCATCAATTTGTTTCATTACTTTTTTACGTTCGCGCGGCGTTAATCCGCCATGAAGCACTCCAACTTTCATTCCTTTTTCTTGTAAGAATGATGCGATTTCATCAACGGTTGTTTTTGTATTGGCAAAAATGATGCCTAAATAAGGCTGTACATTCGTCACCATTTCATGGAGCAGTTTTAGCTTGTCACGCTGTTTAGATGGGACTAAAATATGCTGAATGTTTTCAGCTGTAATTCGTTTTGGTTCAACATGGGCATATTTTGGATTGTCCATATATTTTTTCAGGAACGGCTTTAGTTTTTCTGGAATAGTTGCTGAGAACACAAGCATTTGCAGCTGTTCTGGCATTTGTGAACCAATACGGTCCACATCTTCTAAAAATCCCATATCCAGCATTAAATCCGCTTCATCAATGACAAGAGATGTCGCTTTGTAAACGTTCAGCGCCTGCTCATGAATGAGGTCAGCAATACGTCCAGGTGTACCGACAACCAAATGCGGCTGGGTTTTTAGCTTTTGAATGGATTTCTGCTTGTCCGTTCCGCCAATGTAAAGCTTTGCTTTCATCTCTTCTTCTGGAGAGGCATTCTTTAAAATCGTTTGGGCTTCTTTGAAAATTTGATTGGCTAATTCTCTTGTAGGTGCAGTAATCACAACTTGTACTTGCTCTTTGCTTGGATCAATTGAATGAATAAGCGGCAATAAGTACGCGTGAGTTTTTCCTGTTCCTGTTTGTGATTGACCAATCACGCTTTCTCCTTTTAACACAGCAGGGATGATTCTTTTTTGAATATCAGTTGGCTCATAAAAGCCCAGTTCATGAATAGCATCTATTATAAAAGACTTTAATTCATATGTCGTAAATTTTGTTTCGTTCATGTTTTCACTCCTTAAGGCAATGCCTTTTTGCTCATCTCCTCATTATAGCTGATTTTCAGCAAAAAAACCATGTCCGCTTTTCTTACAGGAAACCAATTGATGCTTCCTTGCATAACCTATGAAGAGAAAGAGAATGCAGTAAGGGAGGTACAAGTATGTTAGGGCAAAGGCCTATGGGCGATTTTCAGCCGCACCGTCCCTCACGCCGGCATCTTGGAAATGGCGGACAACCCGGGATTTTTCAAAGAGGGCAGCAGCCTCCTATCGAACAGCCTTTTCAAGGGCAAGGCAATCAATTTCAGCAAATGATGCCTCGCTCCCCGTCTGTACAGGGAGGCGGTATACGCGGGATGGACGGAATTCCAGGAGGCGAGAGCCGCGCACTAGGCGGCGGAGCAGGAATGAAAGGCATGCTCGCTAAATTTCTTCCTGGCGCAGGGGGAGCAGGGGTCTCTGGAGGTGGTGCGGGATTACAAGGAATCCAGAGCTTCACAAATCCTGCGACCCTCTCAAGCATGTTAGGAAATGTACAAAAAGTGCTCGGTATGGCGCAGCAATTTACACCAATGATTCAGCAATACGGTCCTTTAGTAAGAAATCTGCCTGCCATGATTAAGCTGTACAGCCAGCTCGGCAGTGCGGATGATGATGAAACAAGCGCAGATGAAGATCCTAAAGAGATCGGCAAGGAAACAGAAGTGCCGCAAGAAGAAGCAGCACGAGATGATGAAATAGAAGAAAACAAAGAACCAGAGGACATCCTCGTCAAAAAAGCAGCTCCTCACACATCACCTGCTCCTGAAGCAAAACCGAAAAAAAGACCTGGCAGCTCTGTTCCAAAACTATATGTCTAGTGATCTTTTAACGGCGAAGTGTTCACTGCGTATAACAATCTTTGATATATGCGCTTACTTTGGCTATAATGGAAGCTAGAGAATGATAAAAAGCCGTTTTTTACGGCTTTTTATATTGTTCTTCTCTAGCAGCACTTCCCTACAGGAGGACGAATAAATGAATGTAATTAAAATTTCGCCGCGTGGCTATTGCTATGGCGTTGTGGATGCAATGGTCATTGCTAAAAATGCCGCACTTGATAAAAACTTGCCACGCCCAATTTATATATTAGGTATGATTGTGCACAACAAGCACGTGACAGATGCCTTCGAAGAAGATGGGATCTACACACTGGACGGACCAAACCGCATGGACATTTTAAAGCAGGTTGAAAGCGGAACAGTCATTTTCACCGCTCACGGCGTTTCACCTGAGGTTCGTCAAATTGCAGAAGAAAAAGGCCTTATCACCATTGATGCAACCTGTCCCGATGTAACGAAAACACATGAACTCATTTCAGAGAAAACAGCCGATGGATATGACATTATTTATATTGGGAAAAAGGGTCATCCTGAGCCAGAGGGAGCTGTCGGAGTAGCTCCTGACAAGGTGCATCTTGTCGAAACAGAAGCCGACATTGAGGCGCTCGATTTAACATCAGATAAACTGCTCATCACCAATCAGACGACGATGTCTCAGTGGGATGTTCACGATCTAATGGAGCTGATTAAAGAGAAATACCCTCACGTCGAGTACCATCAAGAAATTTGTCTTGCGACACAGGTACGTCAGGAAGCTGTTTCCGAGCAAGCTGGCCAAGCTGATCTTACCATTGTTGTCGGCGATCCAAAAAGTAATAACTCCAACCGTCTGGCACAAGTGTCCATGGAGATTGCTGGAACGCAGGCTTACCGTATTGGTGACCTAAGTGAGCTCAAGCTGGAGTGGCTGCAAGGCGTAAATACCGTTGCCGTTACGGCTGGTGCTTCAACACCAACACCTATTACAAAGGAAGTCATACGTTTCTTAGAAAACTACGAGCCGGATGATGAAGCAACTTGGAAGATTGAACGGTCGGTTCCTCTTTCGAAAATACTACCGCGCGTGAAAACAAAGAAATAAAGAAAACGTCAGAGCATAGCAGCTCTGACGTTTTTTTGTTTACATAAATTGAAATGGGTTTGTGTTCGATTCAGAAACAAAGAGCTGTACATCATACTTTTTATCTGAACATAGCGATTGAAGCTTCGCCTTTACGCCCTCTTTCATAATCTTTTCTGCATAATGCCCTGGGTCCACTACGTTTAGCCCGAGCATCATGGCATCATGGGCGACATGGAAATAAAGATCCCCTGTCACATACACATCAGCACCCATTCTTTTCGCTTGATGAATGTATTTATTTCCGTCTCCGCCAAGCACAGCCACTTTTTTCACAACAGCGTCCTGATCACCTACAAAGCGAGCACCATTTACATCCAGCTTTGTCTTCACAAATCGTGTAAAATCTCCAAGGGTCATAGGCTCTCTTAGCTCCCCTATACGGCCAAGGCCTTTTTGAATTGGAGGAAGATCTGTCGTGTGTACACTATAAGCGACTTCTTCATAAGGGTGTGCTTTGATCATTTCACGAATCACTTGTTTTTCTATACTTGCCGGGAAAATGGTTTCAATCCGCACTTCTTTGACAAATTCCAATTGACCGCTCTCACCAATGAACGGATCCGCATCTTCTGATGGCAAAAAGCTGCCTGTCCCCTCATTTGAAAACGCGCAATGGCTGTAGTTGCCAATATGGCCTGCGCCCGCATTTCCTAAAGCTGTACGGATGGCTTCTTCAAATTCCTGCGGGACATACAGGGCAAGCTGTTTGATTTGATCTTCATATGTCGGGACTAACACACTTGTTTCTTCAAGCTCTAAAGCCTCCGCAAGCAAGTCATTGACTCCTCCATCAGCCACATCTAAATTCGTATGTGCCACATATACCGCAATATCATGTTTGATGCATTTCTCAATGATCCGTCCAGCTGGCTGATCTGTCGCTACATGTTTTAACGGACGAAAGATCGGTGGATGGTGAGCAATAATGAGATCCACATTTCTTTCGATCGCCTCATCTACCACATTCTCTAATACATCCAAGGTGATCATGACATTGTTTACCTTTTTATTTAACGTCCCAATCTGGAGACCGATTTTGTCACCTTCTACGGCATACGCCTTTGGTGAAAATTGTTCAAATAATTGGATGATTTCATGTCCGTTTACTGTTTTAGCCAACAGTCAAAACCTCCTTTAGAATCTTTATTTTTACATGCAGCTCTTCAAGGCGCTCCTTATTCTCTTCTGCCCGCGCTGCCTGCTGAATTTGACTTTCTATTTTCTCCATATGCTGAAGCTCTTGCATCCACTTGCGCCGGAAGACGTCGTTTTGCTCTTTCGCAAGAAACGGACCAACTAGCATGCCTGTTTCAATCGACATCCCTTCATAGGCTTTATCTTTGTCGCCTTTTTCTGCGATCATGATTTCGTATATTTTGCCATCCTCTTCTAAAATGACTTCATCCATCAATTCATACCCCTCTTGATAGAGCCATAAACGAATGTGGTGAGCATGGATATTTGGCTGAAGAATGAGCCTCTCATGGCCTGCGAGCTTATGCTTGCCGTCATTTAAAATGCTTGCGATGAGTGCTCCGCCCATACCTGCAATCGTGATAGCATTCACTTCGCCCTTTTCAATAACTTCAAGGCCATTACCTTTTCTGACCGAGATCTGGTCATCTAATTCAAGTCTATGTACTTGCTGCTTCGCCGATTGAAGCGGTCCCTCTGTAATTTCACCAGCAATGGCTTTTACTGCTTTTTGATGCAGGATCGCATAGCATGGCAAATAGGCATGATCTGAGCCGATATCAGCAAAGACGGCCTCATGTGGTAAAAAGTCTGCGACTCTTTTTAATCGTTTTGATAAATTCATTTCATTCATACGTATCACTACTTTTCTTTAATGTTCATACTTGTCTATCTTATATAAATTATGGACTTTTTAAAAGTCGTTTTCAAATGAAAAAAGCTCTTCTGATGAAAAAGAGCTTTTTGCGTAACATTATTTAATTTTGGATACCCATTCCGACATTTCATCGAGCTTTTCATTCGGGATCAGCCCGCCTGGCATCCCGTTGCCGCCTTCTTGAATTTTCTTCTTGATGTCTGCCACTTCAAGCTTGTCTCCAACGCCTTTTAATGCAGGACCTGCGCCGCCTTCATAGTTTTCCCCGTGACAGCTCAAACAGTTTTGCTTATACAATTCTTCCGGCGTCGCATTCGCTGTCTCTTCTTGTTTTTGCTCCTCGCCTCCAGAGGCGATTTTGTCTTCATCTTTCAACCCCTTCATTGATAAGAAAAAAGTGAGTCCAATACCTAAAATGGCAATCAATAAGAATGGTATAAGTGGATTCCGTTTCATTTCTTTCATCCTCCCCTTTGTGAAAACCCCTTTGAGACTATGCAAACAATTCTAATTCTACTTTAATTTTACAAAAAGTAAACGAATTATGATACAAAACTTTGGTCAAGTTCACAGATTAGACAAAAATGATGCAAGATGAGAAATGAAGACTTCAGCACATTTTGATGTATTTTTTATACATCTTTTCTCTAAGAACGTTGCAAATTCATTTGTTATTCAGTAAAATATAATCAGATTGAAAAAAGCGTTTTCATTTTTGATGAAGAAAGAACGGATCTCTTTCAAGATCCGTCCAGTTTCTACTCTAAGAAGTCTTTTAATCGTTTACTTCTGCTTGGGTGTCTTAATTTACGCAGAGCTTTCGCTTCAATTTGGCGGATACGCTCTCTTGTGACGCCGAACACCTTTCCAACCTCTTCTAACGTACGTGTTCTTCCGTCATCTAGTCCGAAGCGTAGTCTCAGTACATTTTCTTCACGGTCCGTTAGCGTGTCTAATACATCTTCAAGCTGCTCTTTTAACAATTCGTATGCAGCATGGTCAGATGGAGATGTCGCCTCTTGGTCTTCAATAAAATCACCAAGATGCGAGTCATCTTCTTCACCAATAGGTGTTTCTAAAGATACAGGCTCTTGCGCAATTTTAAGAATTTCTCTTACCTTTTCTGGAGTTAAATCCATGTCTTCAGCAATTTCCTCTGGCGTTGGTTCTCTGCCTAGGTCTTGCAGAAGCTGTCTTTGAACACGGATCAATTTATTAATGGTTTCCACCATATGAACCGGGATCCTGATTGTTCTGGCCTGATCGGCAATCGCACGCGTGATCGCCTGTCTAATCCACCAGGTTGCATATGTTGAGAATTTGTATCCTTTGCGGTAATCAAACTTCTCAACTGCCTTCATAAGACCCATGTTTCCTTCTTGAATCAAGTCAAGGAACAGCATACCACGACCGACGTAGCGTTTCGCGATGCTGACAACGAGACGAAGGTTTGCTTCCGCTAATCTTCTTTTTGATTCCTCATCGCCTTCTTCGATCTTTTGAGCATACGTAATTTCTTCTTTAGCAGATAACAAATTGACGCGTCCGATTTCTTTTAAGTACATACGAACAGGATCATTAATTTTGACACCTGGTGGTACGCTTAAATCATTCAGGTCAAATTCCTCTTCTGCTTTAGCCAGCTGCTGAACATTTGGGTCTTCTGTCTCTTCGTTTTCACTGATGAGCTCTACACCCTGTTCGCCTAAGTATTCATAGTATTCATCCATTTGGTCTGATTCAATTTCAAAGCTAGACATACGCTCTGCAATTTCTTCGTATGTTAAAACGCCCCGTTTTTTACCCGTTTCAGTGAGCTTATCTCTCACCTGTTCAAAGGTTAATTCAGTTTCGGTTTCGTGGGCTTGTTTATCAGCCATTATGGATCCCTCCTTCCAAAGCTTGCAACGAATTCTAAAGTAACTTGCGATTTGCTTTCGCTCTGCTTTTCTCTCTTTATCAAACAGATGAGCAAATAGGAATAAAATAAATAATGATGAAGGCAAGATGCTTGCGGTCTTATGCTCCTCCCGTAAAGGATTCATTGCCAGCCGTAAGTCTTGTCATAAATATTAGACGTATTACTTCAGCGAACGGTTCAACTGAATAATTTCTTTTGCAAGTGTTGCCGCTTTGAAGAAATCTTTTTGCCTCTCCGCTTCTGCACGTTCTAGTTCTTTTTCCTTTATCATTGACAAATTCCGATGATTCAACACTTTTTTTACATAATCACTTAATTCAGCTTCACTTAGTTCGTCTCCAACTTGAATCATGAATATATCCGTCAGAAGCTGATTGATAATATCATCTTCTATACGGTTCATCAGATGCTGGGGCGTTGGTTCTTTCCCTTCTTCATACAAAGCATAAATGTACGTGGCCAGCGCCCTGTGAGAATCTATATTAAATTCAATCCCTACTCTGTCAAGTACTTTTCGGATCACGTCATCACTTTTTAACATATGAGCAAGCAGCATTCGCTCTGCATTTTCATATGCTGGCCGCAGACGCTTTCTTCTTACCTGTGTTGACAGATGTGCACGCCGTTTTTCAAGCCCGCTTTCTTCCTGTGTGCTTTTGGCTTCTTGCCGCTGCTGTTTTTCAAAGAGCTCCAGTTGTTCTTTTAATGAATCAAGTGAGATCAAGAACTCTCCAGCAAGCTGTTTCATGTAAATCTCTTGTTCCAAGGAACCGTTTAACCGGCTAATTTCTCGGAGTACCTGCTTCATATAAGTAAGCCGGTCTCCTTCGTCAGATAAATTCTTTCCCCTACGGAAAAAGTTCATCTTAAAAGTCATTAATGTCACACTTGCATCTATGATGTCATTCCTAAATTTCTCGCCGCCATATTTACGAATGTAATCATCTGGATCAAGTCCATCTGGTATCATGGCAACGCGAACTTTACATCCTCTTTTTCCAAGCAAATCTGATGCTTTCATGGTGGCTTCATAACCGGCCGTGTCAGAGTCATAGCAAAGAATGATCTCTTCTACGTTACGTCTGAGAAGTTTTACGTGTTCTTCTGTTAGAGACGTACCCATTGTTGCAACACTTTCGCCGACACCTGATGTGACAGCTGAAATGACGTCAGCAAATCCTTCGAAAAGAACCGCCCGTTCGCGTTTTCGTATATGCATACGCGCGTCATGAAAGTGATAAAGCAGCTTACTTTTATGAAAAAGTGGCGTTTCAGGACTATTCATATACTTAGGCTGCTGATCACCAAGCGATCTTCCGGAAAAAGCGACAACTGTCCCATGATGATCATGAATGGGAAACATCACACGATCCCTAAAGCGGTCAAAAAAGCCTGTTCCGTTTTCACGTTGAATCAAAAGACCAGCCTTCTCCATCATCACAGGATCAAACCCTCGTTTTTCTAAAAACTTGGTCACGAAATCCCAAGAGTCAAGAGCATATCCGATCTCAAACTTGGCAATTGTTTCATCCGTAAAGCCTCTCGCCCGTAAATAATCGAGTGCGTTTTGACCTTCCTTTGTATTTACCAGCAAATGGTGGTAAAATTTCTTAAGAAGCTCATGCGCTTCAATCATTTTATGATCTGCAGTGTCCTCTTGCTGTGAGGAGCTGACCTGAGCATTTGCTACATGATCAGGCAAATCAATATGGTACTTATCAGCAACATGTGAAACGGCTTCAATAAATGAGTAGCCTTCCATTTGTCTGAGGAACGAAAATACATTACCTCCTGCACCACAGCCAAAACAATGGAAGATTTGCTTATCTGCTGAAACAGAGAATGAAGGAGTATTTTCACCATGGAATGGACAAAGACCGAAGTAATTTCGACCTTGCTTTCTAAGCTGTACGTATTCTCCAATCACTTCGACAATGTCTGCGTTTTTTTGGATTTGCTCCAAAAGTTCATCTGGTATACGTTTGCTCATCCTATAACACTCCGTCGTACATTATTCGCCTTTTAATTCAAAAATCCTTCATGATTCGACAGGATTTTTTGTAGCTGCGCAATAAATCGCTTTTTATCCTCTTCTAAAAGCTTTTTGGGACCTTTTCCATATACACCTTTTCTTCGCTGTTTACTGGAAACATGTCTGCGTTCCAAATCAAAATCAATTGTTTCGTTTGTGTACATCCGTCCTCTTTCAGACAGTACAATGACCTGTCTTGGAAGCAGTAAGGAGGCAAGACCAATGTCTTGGGTGACGACAATATCATGCGCGGCAGCTGAGTTCGCAATGACTAAATCCGCTGCTTCCTTATGTGTATCTACAAACCGCCAATCTTCAAGTGGAGATCTTTTGGTTTGAAAATGCTCATATGAAGCAATGAACATCACAGGTACTTGAAATTGAGATGCGACAGAAAGGATTTCGTCTTTTACAGGACAAGCATCTGCATCGACATAAATCGTCCTCTCTTGTTTATGTTCATTCAGGTGACTAATTCTCCATCCCTCCACCTTATTCCTGCTTTAGAGAAGCAAAAAGACCATACTTTCCCCCCATATAGCAAACAACAGTAAAACTCATTTTGTCGAAAAGTTATGTTCAGAATCACTTGACTTCTGCCAATATTAGTTTATTCGTTCTTGACTTAACTTAAACCTAAAATCAATCATTTTATCACAATTTTTTATTATAATACAAATGCAGCAAATATGCCATTGTTTTTGTTTACCCGTTTCCCACCATAGGAAAAACCCAGGAGGAGCATCCTGAGTTTATTCGGAACCTCTTTTGGTCAGCATTTGATGAATGACATTTGCCGTTTCCTCAACTGCTTTATTCGATACATCAACGACTTGACAGTTAATGCGGTCCACCACTTTTTCAAAATACTCTAGTTCTTCTTTAATCCGCTCAATGTTCGCATAAATTGCGCGATCATTTAAACCTAGAGATTTCAAACGCTCTTTACGAATATGATTTAGTTTGTCTGGACTGATTTTTAGACCGATGCATTTTTTTGGATCAACTGAAAATAACTCCTCTGGCGGATCTACTTCAGGAACAATTGGAACGTTCGCTACCTTCAGCCGTTTATGCGCCAAGTATTGAGATAATGGTGTCTTAGATGTGCGTGATACACCGATGAGCACAATATCAGCCTTTAGAATGCCTCTTGGGTCTCTGCCGTCATCATACTTCACTGCGAACTCAATGGCTTCAACCTTTTTAAAATAGTCCTCATCTAATTGACGTACACGCCCCGGCTCATGTTTCGCTTCATTTCCATAAGCAGTCTCCATTTTATCGATGAGTGGTCCGATGATGTCATAATAAACGACTCCGTTTGCTTCTGCCTCTTCAATTAAGAATTGGCGCATTTCTGGCACAACAAGAGTAAAGCAGACGATTCCGTTATCTGCTTTCGCCAGTGAAATGACTTCTTTAATCGTACCGACATCCTCTACATACGGAATTCTTCTAATATTTGAATGGTCTGATGAGCCGCCATCAAATTGGCTAAGTGCCGCTTTGACCACGAGCTCTGCCGTTTCTCCTACTGAATCTGATACCACAAAAATTACGCGATTACTCATAACATCCCCTCGCAGTCTTCTGTCATTAGATTATTTCATTCTCCGATAAGCTAACAAGTATTTTCGTCATGTTTGTTTTCGTAATTCTGCCGACCACTTCAAAGCCTTTATCCGTATCTTTTATAACAGGAAGTGCATCTATCTGCTTTTCAATCAAGTGCTTCGCCACATCCATAATAAAATCTTCCTTGCGGCAAACGGTGATGTTCGGCATTCTTGTCATAATAATATGGACAGGGATAGATGGAAGCTCCTGTTTTCCAATACTTGCGCGAAGGAGGTCTTTCCTTGACAACACGCCTGTTAAAATAGAGTGATCATCCACAACGAATAATGTGCCCACATCCTCTAAAAACATCGTACAAATCGCATCATAAACTGAAACATTCTCATGTATCACCACTGGAATGGATTGAAAATCTTTTACTTGAAGTTTTTTCAGCTTATCTGCTAGAAGCTGCGTGCCTGTTTTTCCTGTGAAAAAGTAGCCGACCCTTGGTCTTGCTTCTAAAAAGCCTGACATCGTTAATATGGCTAAATCCGGTCTGAGGGTCGCCCTAGTTAAGTTCAGCCGATCGGCGATATGCTCTCCAGTGATCGGACCATTCTCTTTGACAATCTGTAAAATCTGCTCTTGCCGTTTATTTAACTCGATTGTACTCACCACCTTTAAATAGAGAGAGCGAATCTTTACTTTATGTATATCATTTTCATAACTCATCATATTATAGCGCATCTTTGTCCGAATGAAACAAAAATCCACTCAAAAACCGTGAATTAAATGAGTAAAAAACGATTGCCCTTCGAAAAAGGCAACCGTTCTTAGGTATTTATTTTACAATTAAATTGTTCATATTCGCAAATGATTGAATGACTTTGGCTAGTTTGACCATTTGCGCCAAACGATTTCGCTTCAGCTTTTCATCATCCGCATGTACCATTGTGTGATCGAAATAATGAACAATCGGTGTTTTTAACGTATCTAGCGCCTCAAGTGCTGCGCTGTATTGCCCTGCTGCTACATGTTCCTTGACAGCTGTCTCTACTTGTTGATACGCCTCATATAGCTTTTGCTCATGCTCATTTTCAAACAGCTCAGGCTGAATCTCTGCATCTTCCCCTTTTTTACTGATTGAAATGACGCGTCCTAATGCTTCTGCCGTTTCTTTGAAGCTTTCTTGTTTCACGCTCTCTTCAAGAACAGCTGCTTTTTTCACGACTGCATAAGGTTCAATATTTTCAACATCCAGCACTGCATCCACAACATCATGACGGATATGCTCTGCTTGGAGGACATATTTTAAACGGTGTGTCAAAAATTCAATCAGAGCAGCTTCATGTTCTGCTTCTATTTGAGCAAGTGCCAAAAGCTCTTTAAATGAAATATTCCAATGACGATCGAGCAGGATTTGAACGATACCGCTCGCTTGTCTTCTCAGTCCATAAGGGTCTTGAGAGCCTGTTGGAATGACATCAATTGAGAAGAAGGAACAAATAGAATCCAGCTTATCTGCTACTGCCACAATCGCACCAATCAAAGTGGAGGGCGCCTCATCACCGGCAAAGCGCGGCATATAGTGCTCGTTGATGCTCTTTGCCACTTCTTCATGTTCGCCAAGTGCTTTTGCATATTTCTCGCCCATGATTCCTTGTAATTCTGGGAATTCATAGACCATTTGAGTCACAAGATCAAACTTCGAAATACTTGCTGCTCTTGCCACTCGTTTTGTCGTTTCGTCATCTGCACCGACATGCGCTGCTAGACGGGTCGCAATGTCTGTCACTCTTTTTAGCTTGTCGCCAATTGTGCCAAGTTTCTCATGAAATACAACTTTATCAAGCTTCTTAATATTGTCATCAATGACTAGTTTTTCGTCTTCTTTATAGAAGAATGCAGCATCTGATAAACGTGCACGAAGTACTTTTTCGTTCCCTCTTGCGACATTTTCAAGCGCCTCACTGTTTCCATTTCTGACCGTAATAAAGTGCGGCAATAATTCCCCTTGCTCATTTTTCACAGGGAAGTAGCGCTGATGCTCTTTCATTGTGGTCACTAATACTTCTTCCGGCAATGCAAGGAATTCTTCTTCAAAGGAACCAGAAAGCACCGTTGGATATTCTACAAGATCGTTGATTTCTTCTAGAAGCTCAGGATCAACAGGAATGACCCAGCCTTTTTCTGAAGATAGAGCATTTAGCTGCTTAGTAATGGATTGTTTTCTTTTATCTGAATCTGCAATGACAAATTGATCGCGCAATGTTTGCTCATAAGAAGCAGGCGAGTCGATGGTGGCTGCCCTACCAAGGAAACGGTGTCCTCTTGTCTCACGGCCGCTTTTCACTCCAGCAATTTCAACAGGTACAATCTCCTCTCCAAATAAACAAACAATCCATTTAATCGGACGGATATAGCGTAAATCTTTGCTTCCCCATCTCATGTTCTTTGGAAAACTTAATGAGGCGGCGATCTCACCTAACGCTGGCAGAAGGTCTTTGACTTGCTTTCCTTCTTGAAACTTTTGGACATGAACGTAGTCCACTCCTTTGATCTCTTTAAAATAGAGATCAGCTGTTGAGGCACCTTGTCCGCGGGCAAAGCCTTCTGCTGCTTTTGTCCAATTGCCTTCAGCATCTTTCGCAATCTTTTTAGCTGGGCCTTTTGCTTCTTCTTTGATGTCTTCTTGTTTTTCTGCGACACCTTTCACGAGTACAGCAAGACGTCTTGGTGAGTTGAATAAAGCAACATCTTCAAATGAAATATTTTGCGTTTCAAACCATGCTTTTACTTTCTCACCTAGCTGCTTTGTGCTTTCCGGCATGAAACGAGCCGGCATCTCTTCTAAGCCAATTTCGAGTAATACATCTTGTTTATTCATGAGAAGCCGCCTCCTCTTTTAGCATAGGGAATCCCAATTTTTCTCGTTCTTCATAATATGTTTTGGCTACTTTTCTGGCTAACTGGCGCACTCTTCCGATATAGCCAGTTCGCTCGGTAACAGAAATCGCGCCCTTTGCATCGAGCAGGTTAAACGTATGAGAGCATTTGAGCACATAATCGTATGCTGGGTGAACAAGCCCTTTGTCCATTTGGCTATGCGCTTCCTTCTCATAGGTCGTAAATAACTCAAACAGCATGTCAGTATTAGATGTTTCAAATGTATAAACAGAGTGCTCATATTCAGCCATTAAGAATAAATCTCTGACTGTAAACCCGTCTGTCCATTCAAGATCGAAGACATTTTCTTTGTCCTGGATGTAGGAAGCAAGACGTTCAATACCGTATGTGATTTCAACGGAAACAGGCTTACATTCTAAGCCGCCGACTTGCTGGAAATACGTGAATTGTGTAATTTCCATCCCATCAAGCCATACTTCCCAGCCAAGTCCTGCACAGCCAAGAGATGGGTTTTCCCAGTTGTCTTCCACAAAACGAATATCATGTTTCAGCGGGTCAATACCAAGTGCTTTCAATGATTCAAGATACAGTTCTTGAATATTGTCAGGTGACGGCTTAATGATCACTTGAAATTGATGATGCTGATACAATCTATTTGGGTTTTCTCCATATCTGCCATCAGCCGGGCGTCTTGAAGGCTCTACATATGCTACCTTCCACGGCTCTGGGCCAATGCTTCGCAGGAACGTGTATGGACTCATCGTTCCGGCACCTTTTTCTGTGTCATACGCCTGCATTAATACGCAGCCTTCATTTGACCAATGCTTTTGCAGCGTCAAAATCATGTCTTGAATATTCAATGATCGCACCTCCATCTTTTCTACACCATCCGCTATGATATGGCGGGTGGGGATGAGAACCCCGCAAGAGAACACAAAAACTCCCGTCTCTATGCTCGCAAGGCTCCTTGCAAACATAGGGACGAGAGTTTTTCCCGCGGTTCCACCCTATTTGCTGGTGTCGTAGCATCCAGCCGCTTTGTTTTACGTTGCTCAAGAATGCCTTTCGTTACGCCTCCATCCTTAGCTCACACCGCCCTAAGGTCGCTTTTAATGAATTCTGCGTAAGTACTTCTTTCTGTCAATGCAACATATTTTATCTTAGATGATCTTACAAAAAGTCATGGGAGATGTCAACTTTTGTTTTCCCCGCCCATTAGCTTTTTCATGGATTCCATCTGATTCATGAATTTTTTTGATTTCAAATAAAGGCCTGAATACTCGTCATAGTAGTGATCGAGCACTTGACGAATTTCTTGTTTCGTCTGCGGTTTCACATCAACCTGACCGAGCCTTGATAAATCAAAATAATGAAATAAACGGAGCAGCCTTGCAGCTGCTGGGGATAAGGGCAGTTTATACGGATCTTTAGAAAAGCAATTTTGGCAAATGAAGCCGTTATCTCTAATAGAGAAATGAAACTGCCCTTCTTTTTGACCACAATGGACACATTGATCAAGTTCAGGCTTCATTCCCATTACTGATAACATTTTGACCTCTACGATAAATAAGATAATATCAGCATCTGTGCCTTCATTCAGATGACGCAGAGATTGAAGCAGGAGCTCAAACAAATAAGGGTTTGGCTTTTTTTCTTCTGTGCCTTTATCGAGTAACTCTGTCATATATGCGGCATATGCGGTCAAAAATAAATCCTCCCGAATGGTTCGCATACTTTCAATCATTTCGCCTTGCTGGAGCGTTCCAAGTCCTGTTGATGATTGGATCAGGAAGGTTCCGTATAAAAACGGCTGGCTTATGGCTGACAGGCGGCTGTTTGATTTTTTTGCACCTCTTGCCATCACGCCAATTTTCCCATGTTCTCTAGTGAGCAGCGTGACAATTTTGTTTGTTTCGCCATAATCTGTTGTTCTAAGGACGATTCCTTCACTTTTAATGAGCATTTGTCTACACTCCGAGCATTGGAGGGGGTCAAGAATTATAAGATTGGAAAATCAAATCGTGCTATCTCTTCTTCAAGTACATCGGGTCTTTCCAGGTTCTCCTTTTCTAACTCTTTGAAAAGCAGATACGTGTCAACGCTTCCTGTTTGTGAAAATACGTTCCATGTAAAATTCAACATAAAAACCCCACCTTTCTTTATTAGAAGCAGCAACGCTACATCCAACATATTAATTTTATCTTGACCAAGCTACCTCCATTTCATGATAAACAATTTTTACTAATCGAACCGCACCATTGTCAGATTTTATGACAACAGCAGCGATTTTTTAATATTCGTCTTCTCTAAATCCGAAGTCACGAAGGTGAGTGGATTTATTACGCCAGTCCTTCTGAACCTTTACCCAAAGCTCCAGATACACTTTTGAACCGAGAAGTGCTTCAATATCTCTGCGCGCTTTTTGTCCCACTTCTTTTAATAAGCTGCCTCGTTTACCAATGACGATCCCTTTTTGTGAATCACGTTCTACGACAATGGTCGCCGCAACATGGATCTTGCCATTTTCATCTGGCTTAATGGATTCGATCGCAACTGCAATACTGTGCGGGATCTCTTCTCTCGTTAAATGCAGCACTTTTTCACGAATTAATTCAGAAATAATAAACCGCTCTGGATGATCTGTTACTTGATCTGCCGGATAAAATTGAGGGCCCTCAGGAAGATAACCTTCAATTTGCTGAAGAAGCGTGTCAATGTTGTTTCCTTCAAGAGCTGAAATTGGCACAATTTCCTTAAATGGATAACGTGTGCGGTATTCATCAATTAAAAGGAACAGCTCATCTGGGTGAATTTGGTCGATTTTATTGACGACTAGGAATACCGGTGTAGATGTTTGCTTGAGTCGTTCAATGATGAATTCATCACCCTTGCCATAGCCTTCCTTTGCATTGATCATAAACAAGATCAGGTCGACTTCCTTCAGTGTATTTTGAGCCACTCTCATCATAAAATCACCAAGTTTATGCTTAGGTTTATGAATCCCTGGTGTATCGATAAAGATCGTTTGTGACGTGTTTGTTGTTAAGACACCTTGCACTTTGTTACGTGTCGTTTGGGGCTTATCACTCATGATCGCGATCTTTTGTCCAATCACACGATTAAGAAAGGTTGATTTTCCTACATTTGGTCTTCCAATAATTGATACAAATCCTGATTTGAAGCTTTCGTTAGTCATTTAAATCCTCCGGTGAAAATGCGCCTGGCAATAGTTCGTTTACTGTTGTTTCGTATATATGTCCTTTTAAGTTCGTTAGAATCACTGGCATATCAGGTGCACATAGCTCTGAAATGACCTGTCTGCATGCGCCGCACGGCGAAACAGGTCGGTCTGTATCAGCCACTACCGCTAGCATTTGAAACGATGTGATGCCTTCTGAATAGGCTTTAAAAAGTGCTGTTCTTTCCGCACAATTACACATGCCATATGCTGCATTTTCAATGTTGCAGCCGCCATACACTTTTCCATCATTCGACAATAATGCTGCACCGACTTTGAATTTTGAATAGGGTACATATGCAAAATCTCTTGCTTTAACTGCTTCTGAAATCAACTCTTGTTTGTTCATTCCTAGTTCCCACTTTCAGAAGAAATGGACCCACTGTCACATTTATATTTTACATAATTCACGTGACATTTTCACGCCCATTTCTAAAAATGTTAATAAATAGTAATATTGTTCTATTGCATGATCTTCGGTAAGAAGATGATCACCCCAATCATAACCGAAATCGCGGCGTAAACGCAAACAGCGCCTGCTGCAGCGTCCTTCGCTCTCTCTGCAAGAGGGTGCTTCTCTTCTGTCATCAGGTCCACTGTATGTTCAATGGCTGTATTGACAAGTTCAAGCGCAAACATCCCCCCGCATAAAAGCAAAACGATCGTCCATTCGAATGGTTCAATGTGAAACCAAAAGCCGCAGATCACCACGATGATGGCTGCGACTGTGTGAAATCGAAAATTCCGTTCATTCAAGAAAGTTCGCCATATTCCTCTAAATGCATAATAAAAACTCCGAAAAAAACGGACAAGCGGCCTTCTTTTCTTACGAAGATCTTGAAAGGCCATAATCATCCAAGATCTTTGTCTGTTTGGCGAACATTTCTTTTTCATCTTCTTCTGTCATATGATCAAACCCGAGCAAATGAAGGAACCCATGAATTGTGAGAAATCCAAGCTCTCTCATAAAGGAATGTCCATATTCCTCTGCCTGCTCTTTCGTACGGTCCACACTAATGATGATGTCGCCGAGTACAGGCGGAATATCATCAGCACCAATGATTTCAATTTCCCCTTCTCCTTCTTCCTCAAGTGCAAAGGAGATGACATCCGTTGGTGCGTCTTTCCCGCGGTATTCTTTATTGATTTGATGAATCTCTTCATTCGAGACGATCGTCACTGATACCTCCGCTTGATCTTTGACCTCAAGGGCATCTGCAGCGAACTGAAGAAGCTTTTCCACTTCTTCAAGCTGCTCTTTTGATACTTGTCCTGTTTCATCTATTAAATCGATTAACAATGTCATTTACTTCACCTTCTGCTTCGGGGCATCTGGATATTCAATCCGAGAATGAAAAATCCCCTTTAATGTTGTACAAATCGTTTGACCAATAATACTTAATTCTTTAAATGTCAGATCACACTCACTAAATTGCCCATCCTGCATTTTATCTGAAATAATGCCTTTGACGAGCTTTTCGATTCGCTCTGGATTTGGATTATGCATCGATCGTACTGCCGCTTCAACGCTGTCCGCTACAGAAATAATTGCCGCTTCTTTTGATTGCGGTTTTGGACCAGGATAACGGAATTCTTCCTCTGTCACCTGATCATCACGCTCTTTTGCCTTATAGTAAAAGAACTTTAACAGTGACTTCCCGTGATGCTGTTCTGCAATATCGACAAGCTCTTCAGGAAACTTCTTTTCTCTCAGCATATCAGCTCCATCTGTCGTATGGGCAATAATGATATTTTTACTTAGCTGAGGAGAAAGCTTGTCATGCGGATTATCAATGTTCATTTGGTTTTCGATAAAGTATTGCGGTCTTTTCGTTTTCCCAATGTCATGATAATAAGCGCCAACCCTTGCTAAAAGACCGTTTGCGCCGACTGCTTCACATGCAGCATCCGCTAAATTTGCCACCATGACACTATGATGATATGTACCTGGTGTCTCTGTTAAAATCTTTTTGAGCAGTGGATGATTTGGGTTTGATAATTCAATCAGCTTCATTGTTGAAAGGATGCCGAACATACTCTCAAACACAGGCATTAACCCAATGACCAAAATAGATGATGCAAACCCTGACACAAACGCCATCATGAGGTTCACACCGATTTCAAGCCCTGATGGTGAGGAGTTTTGGATCAGCGTAATGGATAGAACCACAAGGACATTCACCAAAGCGACCCAAAGCCCTGCCTGCAATATTTTTGAACGTGCATTATGCTTTCTCAAAAATAAAATGCCCGCCATCCCGTTCACAAGGTAATAAGCACAGATCACATAGTTAAAGACGCCGGTTACTCCTTGATTAAACATCATACTGCCGCAAAGAGCAAATACAAGGCCAGAGAAGATCGCTAGCCGCTCATTGATAAGCAGCTTGATCAGCATCGTGCCAAGTGCCACTGGTACCACATAACCTATCGTCGTATACTTCGTTTCCTGGAAGAGACTGAATACTTCCATGATGACTAAAATAATGGTGAAAATAAGCGAGTAGAGCAGAAGCGACTTATTCTTATGAACAAGCGATTTTTTCCTCGTTTCAAGTGAATGAATAATCGCTGCTAAAAACAGACCAATCAATATCATAAGACCGCTTACAGGCTTAATCAAATTGGAGCTGTTTAAGAGGCCTGTCAGTTCTAATTTACGATACACTTCCCGGTCGATAAGTTCTCCTTCTTCGACTAAAATTTGCCCTTGCTTAATCTGAACCGGCTGAATATTATCAGCGGCTTCTTGTCTTTTCTTCTCTGTAGCCACTGGATCAAATACATAGTTTGGAATGATCGCAAATTCACCGATTTCTTTTGCTGCATTTAAGTATTTTGATGGAATTGAGTTATTTTCAAGCTCTGTTTTCACTTGTTTTTTCTCATCTTGTAATTTCGCTGCTGTGATTTCTTTACTCATCAGTGAATTCACCACTGTGATGATGGAATCCTTAGTAAAAGAGAGATTTTCGTCACTTGCCTGAAGCAGTGCTTTGATGGATTGGTCTGAAACAGCCTCCTGCATATCTGATGTGAGTTTTTCTTTGACACGCTTGACCATTTCTTTATCTGATGGCGGATTCTCTTTTTCATCAGCTGCTTTCTTCTCTTCTTTAATGGCTTCAAAAAGGGAGGAGATGAGGTCAACACGATTGTCAGAATACGCTTTTTTGAGTGTATATTGATCCTCTACTTGATCTGTTGCTTCTTGCTTCTTTTCTTCTGTCGCTTCTTGATCATCGACGGTTGATGGAGAATAGATGGTCTGTTCGCTCACTGAAAATAAATCTAAGTCGAGCGATTCAGGCTTTACATGGAAGAAGAGCACCACGAATAGAATGGCTGCTAAACCAGCGTATAGCAAAACATTTAAATAACGTGAGCGCTCCATTTTCTGAGGTTCTTTTTTAGACAGCAGTCTTTTGCGCTTACTGTCTTTCTGATTCTTTCTCAAGGAAAGTACCTCCTTTTTTACTTTAAACCACGATCGAAACAAAATGACCCGATGAAGACGATCGGGTCACTAAGTTCATTTTTGCTTTTCGTATGCTCCGATGATCTTCGCCACAAGCGGGTGTCTGACCACATCTGTCTGGTCTAGCTCAATAAATGAAATGCCCTTGATCTCTGCAAGCATGTCCTTTGCAGCTGCAAGGCCAGACTGCATGCCCTTCGGCAGATCAATCTGTGTAATATCTCCTGTAATGACCATTTTAGAGCCAAACCCAAGTCTCGTCAAAAACATTTTCATTTGGGCAGGCGTTGTATTCTGCGCTTCATCTAAAATAACAAATGCATCATCGAGTGTCCGTCCTCTCATGTAGGCAAGAGGCGCTATTTCAATCACGCCGCGCTCGATTAAACGTTCCGTATGATCACTGCCAAGCACATCATGCAAGGCATCATATAGTGGTCTTAAATAAGGATCTACTTTTTCCTTTAGATCACCTGGTAAAAAGCCAAGACTCTCTCCTGCTTCAACAGCTGGTCTTGTCAGGATAATCCGTTTCACATGTCCATTTTTCAGTGCATGTACCGCGTTGACGACTGCCAAATACGTCTTCCCTGTTCCAGCTGGTCCAATTCCAAAGACCAGGTCATCTTTTTTCATCGCCGCAGCATATTCCCGCTGGCCAATGGTTTTTACCCTGATTGACTTCCCTTTAGCATTTTTCGTAATTTCATCTTCATACATATTTTCAAAATAATTGAGCTTGTCTTTTTGCGCCATTTTAATGGCATAGACGACATCCCGTTCAGAAATCTCAATTCCTTTTCGGATGAGATGTAAGAGAGATGTAATCAGACGGCTCGCTGTATCTCTTGATGCTTCCTGACCAGAAACATACACTTTTTCTCCCCGCGTAATAATGGAGACATTCAGCTCGTTTTCCATCAGTTTCAGATAAGCATCTTGATTTCCAAATAAAGCAATCGCTTCGTTTGGGCTATCTAATTTTTGTTGAATTTCAAGTAAATGTTCTGTCATTCTCTAGTCTCCCTGAACAATAGGTGTTGGTTGAACAATATCTTCTATTACTTGGTAAAGGATGATTAACTTAACTTTACCATTCCCTGTTGTCTCGTGCAAAACTTTTTCACTTTTCACCTCTCCTGTTTGACCTAGCTTCTCTTCTAATTCTTTTTTACCCATTTTAATCCCTGCTTGAACCGCTTCTTTATTTGTGTATGTCCGATTTATTTTTTCACTTTCGCGTGTCATTTCTTTTTCATAGGAAAATGGGAGCTGGAAGTTTAAGAAATGTAGTGGGTGAACTTCTGTTTCTGTTTTTGGCTGCTTAAAATCATCCTTTTTAAAGGAAATGCCCCAAAATGGCATTGAACCTCCAAATGCGGAGAGCTTGTGCTTTGTCTTCATTTTACCCGTAAAGACATCAAAAGATGTTCGAAGAGGGACAGAAACTTCAGAACGGTACCACGTTTCACCATAAATTTTCGCTCTAGCACCCACCGTTTTTTGCTGGTCTTCGCTGCCGATGAGGCCAGAGACGAGCATCTGCCCTTTCTTCACATGCTCATCAACTGCGGCAAGCGGCTCCCCTTTTTCCACATACATTCTCGTGATGACAGCCTTCTTCTTGGCAACGATGTGCTGAGGACTCGTATATTTCTCTTTTTCCGGCTCATTTTTTTCCACAACTTTCATTTGAAATGTTGTACCGTTTAGTTCAACGCCGACCCAAGTAATGCTTTGAATATTGGCGGTCAGTGATTTTTGAATTTTCTCAGGTGTTCCCATTAGAAACTGAAAACGGCCTTTTTGCACTCCAATCTCGTCTAAATGCTTTCTCATCTGATGTTCAGTTTCTGGATTGGCTCCTTTAATCTCAATTTTCCACACCATGTTTGAAAGCGCCAATATCGTCGCTAGAAAACACACAATCCCAAGGGTAAACCCAATATTCTTCCTTGACCATAGGAGAAGAAACGGAAATCCCTTCTTTTGATGAAATGAACATGTTACCTCATGATGTCTTTGTACTTTTCTGAAGGCATGTACATCTGATAAGCGAATAAATAAGCGCACGCTGTCTTGACGGCGGCTCACTTGAAACATTGTGATCCCCTGTCTCGTGCACTCATTGATGAGCCGCTCAATGCCGTTTCCCTTGATCTCCACTTCCACTCTGCCAATAAAATAGGCGAACCATTTATTCTTCACACTTCTCCCCTCCGTCAGTTAAGAATCAATATAACGGACCTCATCGATTCTCCCTTCTAATAAGATCTCTTCTGGCAAAATCGTTTTAATCACAAAATCTTTCCCTGAAATAATGCATTGTCCTTGTTTGAGCATCAGCCTTACCTCTTGATCACTGAAAAGCAAAAGCCCTTTATGGTTCTCTATGTAAATGTGGAGTCTGCCAACCATCGTAATACGGGGAAGATCCATCATGACGTCTGGAGGGATTTCAAGTGTTCTTGTCAGCCATGCTTTAAGTCGATTTTTTCTTTTTCCCATTCAATAAGAACCCCTTCCCGCCCCATGTGTATGAGATCAAACTGAAAGATGGTGAGACTGATGAGAAAGCCTCTATATCATCCTATTCCTCAGCGGTTCAGATCATGCTAATGAATCCCGCAAAACAGCCGTTTCATCATTTTTATTGCGAGAAATCTCCATCAGGAAAAACAAAAAAGCCCCTTTATATAAAGGGACTTTCTTCTTTATCTTTTATATGGCCGTTTCATCGTTCTGTGCGGCTTTTTCGCGCGCGGCTCTCCAAATACTTCTCCAAGAAGCATGCCTTGAACAACAGTATTTTGGTTAAGCCTGTCAATGACGTGCGGCTTCATTTCCGCAGCAGAAGCTTTCGGTCTGGTCAGCTGCCTTTCAAGAGATTTGAACTCTTTATTCAGCTCGCTTTTTCTTTCTTCCATTTCAGCTAGTGTAGCGGTATAACGATCCTGTAAGGACTGTGAACCTTGTTTCTTCATCCCGCCATGATCATGTACATCGCCGAAATCGTCCAACTGGTCTGTTTTGACTGGGTTCGGGCTAGTTTGTTCTGCTTTCTTTTGAGGCATAGGCTTATTCTGAGGAGCCGGCTTATGTTGCTGGTTGTTTTGTTCCTTCTCCTCTTGTTTGCCGATTTTCCCAAATACAGCAGAGATGATACCGATGATAATCGCAATTAGTAACGGATTTTCAAATAGAATGTCCATTGGGCTCCCTCCTTAAAGCGTGAGAGGATGCTTATTTGTTTTCATTATCAGATGGACCTTTTGTCATTTTACCAAATGAATCTCTCATATCCGTATCAGCATCGATATTCTTAATGTTCATGTAGTCCATGACTCCAATATTACCTTCGCGTAATGCTTCAGCCATTGCAAGTGGTACTTCAGCCTCTGCTTCTACGACTTTCGCGCGCATTTCTTCAACTCTTGCACGCATTTCTTGTTCTTGGGCAACAGCCATTGCGCGGCGTTCTTCCGCTTTCGCTTGTGCGATGTTTTTGTCTGCTTCTGCTTGGTCCGTTTGCAGAATCGCCCCGATGTTCTTACCGATATCCACATCTGCGATATCAATCGAGAGAATTTCAAATGCAGTACCTGAATCTAATCCTTTTCCTAGAACCGTTTGAGAAATCATATCAGGATTCTCTAGAACCTTTTTATGATTATTTGATGAACCGATTGTAGAGACAATTCCTTCACCTACACGAGCAATGATTGTTTCTTCCCCTGCACCACCGACAAGTCGTTCGATGTTTGCGCGAACTGTAATACGTGCTTTGGCTTTTACTTCAATCCCGTCCATTGCCACACCAGAGATAAATGGTGTTTCAATGACTTTAGGATTTACACTCATTTGTACAGCTTCAAGTACGTCACGGCCTGCTAGGTCGATCGCTGCACAACGTGCAAAGTTCAATTCGATATTCGCACGTTGAGCTGCGATTAATGCGTTCACAACACGGTCAACGTTACCACCTGCCAGGTAGTGACTTTCTAATTGGTTAATCGTCACATCAAGACCTGCTTTATGTGCTTTGATGAGCGGATTGACCACTCGGTTTGGAATGACTCGACGAAGTCTCATTCCTACAAGTGTAAAAATGCTCACTCTTACGCCAGCCGCTAAGGCAGAAATCCACAGCATCACCGGTACAAAGGTGAAGAAGATCGATAGAACGATCAGACCTGCTGCGATAATCACAAATAATAGTAAAGTAGATGGATCCATTTTATTCCTCCTATAAAATCAGTTATCTATACTTTCCTCACGACAATGCGTGAGCCTTCCGCTTTGACGATTTTAACCTGTTCATCCTTGTCAATAAACGCACCTTCTGACACAACGTCAATGCGCTCATCTCCGAGTACAGCCGTCCCAGATGGGCGAAGCGCTGTTAATGTAACAGCGATCTGTCCAACAAGATCCTCTCTTGTTTCATTTGAGACATAACCGCTTTCTTTATTGGTTGAATCGGTTAAAATGAACTTTTTAAAAAATTTCATACGTTTCCCCAACACCTTTGTCAATAAAATAACTGCTATGATTGAAACAGCAGTGGCAATCAAGATGGAAATCGCCATTTCTGTAAAGCTTCCAGCTGCTAAAAATAAGCTGGCAACAACACAGATCAGTCCAATGACACCTACGATTCCCCCCGGCAAAAACAATTCCAGAATAATGAGCAATATCCCTGCTAAAAACAGGAACAACGTCTCATATCCTGCAAAACCAGCCACGAGATGTCCATAAAAGAATAAAAGAAGCGCTGTCACTCCCATGGTGCCTGGAACCCCAAAGCCAGGAGAATAGAGCTCAACAATTAACCCTAAGCTTGCGATGGATAAAAGGATTGGAATGACGATTGGGTGCGTGAGAAAGCGCGCAACCTTTTCAGCAAAGCTCACTTCATCGTATTGAACAGAAGCGTCTGCTAATTTCAGCTTCTGAAGCAAGTCATCTAAATTCTTCGCTTCACCTTCTGCGTAACCAAATTGAAGCGCTCGATCCGTATTAAAGGTGAGCAGTTCTCCTTTTGGTGCACCAGCATCTTTCGCATCTATGTCTGGATCAGCCATCGCAAGCGCATATTTCGGATCACGCCCCTGCTTTTCGGCAGCATCACTCATTTCAGCAAGCCATAGCGATTCAGATTTTTGATCGGCAGCATTGCCTTCCCCATCAATGATCGCAGCAGCTCCCATCTTTCCATTTGGGGTCATATAAATCTCGTCGGCATTTAGTGCAAGGAATGCCCCAGCTGAAAGCGCTCTATGATTCACAAATGCTGTCACAGGGATATCAGACGCACGAATGGTATCTGCGATCTCAAGCGCCGCATCGACTGCACCACCTGGTGTATTGATGTCTAGAATGATATGTTTCGCTCGTTCGGACTTTGCCTGCTCAAATGATCGTTCAATAAATTTTGAAAGTCCTTTTTCTACTGTATCTTCAATTGGGATAACATGAACTTTCTGATCTGCTGATTTCGCGGTCAATTGAACCCCTAATAACAAGCATATTATAAAACAACTGAAGAGAGCAATAGAAATTTTTATTTTTTTCATCTATTTGGTGATCCCTCCTCTCTATCTTCCATTTTACCGTTCCTTTACATACGTTACAAATGTATCATAGGTTTCATTTTTATATGACAGAATGATGAAGGTATAAAAAAAGTACCCTTCTAACAATAGAAGGATACTTTTTTATTGAGACAGCTGCTCGCTGACAAGTCTGTTAATGACAGCACCATCAGCTTTACCTTTTACTTTTGGCATAATAGCGCTCATGACTTTACCCATATCAGCCTTCGATGAAGCACCTGTTTCAGCGATCGTTTCTTTCACGATCGTTTGCAGTTCTTCTTCAGAAAGCTGTTCAGGTAAATAAACGTCTAAGATGTCAATCTCTTTTTGAACTTTATCTACTAAATCTAAGCGATTAGCTTTCGAAAATTCATGGAGGGAGTCTTTACGTTGCTTAATCTCGCGGGAAAGGACGGTTAGTTCCTCATCGCCGGTCAAACTGTCTTTCTTAAGCTTAATTGCTTCATTTTGGAGCGAAGCCTTTACCATACGAATGACAACAAGCTTGTCTTTCTCACGGTTTTTCATAAAAAGCTTCATATCAGTATTTAATTGCTCAAGAAGACTCATAAAATCCACCCTCTTTAGAATTTACGTTTTCTAGCAGCTTCAGACTTTTTCTTGCGCTTTACGCTAGGCTTTTCATAAAATTCACGCTTTCTTGCTTCTTGCAATGTTCCAGTTTTGGATACACTGCGTTTAAAGCGACGAAGAGCATCTTCAAGCGATTCGTTTTTTCTAACGACCGTTTTTGACATTCTCTTTCCCTCCCTCCGAATACACCAATCGACTGCATTAAAAAAAGATATACATGCAAAACATGTACCTAGACATTATAATATAAGCCTAGTGTGAGGTCAACTAAGTGATTTGGAAATATATTTTCGTCATGAGCAGGTAGACAAGTCCATATATTCATTGGTAAGAGGAGGACTTTTCTATGATGGCGATCATTTATTTTTGTGCACTTATTTTCATTTTTTTATGGTCAATGGGTTTGCTGAGAAAAGGATTAATGGCGCTTGCGTCGTCTCGTATTGAGAAATCACTTCTACTCTTTACAGATCACCCAATAAAAGCATTCTTGGTCAGCATCGTATTTACAGGGATTCTTCAAAGCAGTTCAGCGTTTATGGTCATCGTGATCGGCTTTGTCAGTACAGGCATTCTCTCTTTTAAAAAATCCATTCCAATGATTCTTGGCACCAATATTGGCTCCACGTTTACAACAGAATTTATAGCCATTAAAATGGATGTTTTCATGTGGGTCTTGATCCTAGCTGGTCTGATATGCATCATGTTTGGCAGAAAATCTTTTAGGCATGCAGGAAAAAGTATATTTGGGCTCGGGATGATCTTTTTTTGTATTCAAGGCTTTTCTAAAATTGCAGGTATGATGACAAGTCAGCCTGAGACATTGCGCTTTCTTGAAATGATGCAGCATTCTGACTGGACGGCGCTGCTTTCGGGTACCATTTTCACAGCGATTGTTCATTCGAGCTCCGTCTGTATCGGCATTTTAATGGGGTTTATGAATGAAGGAACTGTTGGGCTTCAGGAAGGCATAAGCTTTGTGTTAGGGTCAAATATCGGGACATGTATTACAGCCGTAATGGCTGCCATATCTGGCGGCTATGCAGCACGACAAACGGCTTATGCACACGTTTTGTTTAATGTGCTCGGCGTGCTTTTATGTCTCCCATTTCTCGCCATGATGACGGAATTCGTCGCCCTTCTTGCAAACGCTCCAGCCCAGCAAATTGCGCACTTCAGCCTGCTGTTTAATGTGGCAAGCTCTTTGCTTTTCTTCCCGTTCATTCATCCATTTCACACATTGATCTTATGTCTTTTACCAAATCAGTCAAAATAAAAAAACCAGCTTGCCCTTTTGGCAGCCGGTTTTTTTATCTATTATGAGGTCATTCTCACTTTGTCTGTTTGCACATCATCGCTCATACGAACGAATTGTCCTTCGTTATAAGGATAACCCGCTTTCATGATTTTCACTTTGACCAAACGGCCGATCATGTCCTCTGTTCCTTCAAAAACAACCTTCATATAGTTATCTGTATATCCCACATAAAGATTGTGCTTTCCTTCTTGTTCTTTGAAGGATTCTTCCGGAATAATCTCTAGGACATCTCCTTCATAAGCTGATGCATATTCTTTTGCAAGCTGGTCAGAAAGAGCAATCAAGCGGTGGACACGTTCGTTTTTCACATTTTCATCCACTTGATCTTCCATTCTTGCAGCTGGCGTACCTGTACGTTTGCTGTAAGGGAATACGTGCAGTTCAGAGAATTGATGGTCTTTGACAAAATTGTACGTTTCCAAAAACTCTTCCTCTGTTTCCCCAGGGAATCCAACAATCACATCAGAGGTGACAGCAAGGCCTGGCAATGCTTGTTTCAGCTTTGTTAAACGCTCTGCAAAGAATTCCATCGTATATTTACGGCGCATTCTTTTCAGGACTGTATTCGAGCCAGATTGAAGCGGGATGTGCAGGTGTCTGACAATCTTATCTGACTGATCAAGCACTTCAATCACTTCATCTGTAATTTGGCTTGCTTCGATCGATGAAATACGGATTCGTTTTAAACCGATGACACGTTCATCTAACTCTTTCAGAAGCTTTGCAAAGTTATAATCCTTTAAGTCTTCTCCGTATCCGCCTGTGTGAATACCTGTTAATACAATTTCTTTATAGCCGGCATCCACAAGCTGCTGCGCTTGGTTGATGACCTCTTCTGGGTTACGAGAACGAAGAAGTCCGCGAGCCCAAGGAATAATGCAGAATGTACAGAAATTGTTACAGCCTTCTTGGATTTTTAATGAAGCGCGTGTTCTGTCTGTAAATGCAGGAACATCGAGTTCTTCAAACACACGTGCTTTCATGATATTGCCAACCCCATTAATCGGCTGTCTTTCTCTGCGATATTCTTCAATGTAACCGAGTAATTTATGTCTGTCTTGTGTTCCCACGACAATATCAACGCCAGGAATCGCCATGATTTCTGCTGGAGATGTTTGCGCATAACAGCCTGTTACACAAATGACACCATCCGGGTTATGACGAATGGCTCTTCTAATAACTTGGCGGCTTTTCTTATCGCCTGTATTCGTGACCGTACATGTATTTACGACATATACGTCTGCTTTTGATTCATAATCTTTTCTTTCATAGCCAGCTTCTTTAAACAGCTGCCAGATCGCTTCTGTTTCATAGTGATTGACCTTACAGCCAAGTGTATGGAACGCTACTGTTCCCATCATGATTCACCTCTTAATAACTCTGTTTGATAAGATATAGCAGAAAGCGCGTAAAGAGGAGCTGTTTCCGTTCTTAAAATGCGTGGTCCGAGCCCGCAAATGACTGCACCAAGCGTTTCAAGCTCGTCAATCTCCTTTTCTGCCAAACCGCCTTCAGGGCCAAAAACCACGAGCAAGGTTTGTCCGCCTTTCATCTGTTGGAGCACAGTTTGAAAGCGGCTTTGCTCTCCTTCTTTCGATGATTCTTCGTATGCAACGACACATTTATCGAATTCACCAGCTAATTGAGTCAGCTCTTTAAACGTTGATACTGGATAAACACGAGGAATGATATTCCGGTAGGACTGCTCAGCTGCTTCTTTCGCGATTTTCTCCCAGCGTTCTCGTTTTTTATGTGACTTCTTTTGGTCAAGTTTTGTAATAGAACGAGCCGCTTGAAACGGGATAAATGCACTTGCGCCAAGCTCTGTGCCTTTTTGGATAATCAGCTCAAGCTTATCTCCTTTTGGGAGACCGCTCGCAATTGTTACTTTTACCGGAAGCTCTCTGTCCTGATTTGTCCAGCCTTCAACGTGACAAATGACTTCTTCCTTTGTTATTGTATCAATTTTACTGAGCGCTTCAAAGCCGTCTGTCGTTAAGCAAAGGATTTCCTGCCCTGCTTTCATGCGCATGACGTTGGAAAGGTGATGTACATCTTCACCATTGATGACGATAGATCCCTTTGCGATCACTTCTTCTTTCGTGAGGTCGATAAAATATCGTTGCATACGTGTCCTGACACCTACTCGCTTTATTTTTTCGCTATAATGCTGACCCAATCTTCCATGGACAGCACTTCAACAATGTCAAAACCTGCTTCTTCTAATGCTGTTTTGACTTGTAATTTCTTTTGTCCAATGATGCCTGATGTAATGAAATAGCCATCTTTCTTCAATAAGTCATAGGCTTGATCTGTAAAGCGCAAAATCACTTCTGCGAGAATGTTGGCGACGATCACATCACGTTCACCTGAAATCCCATCAAGTAAGTTGTTTTGCTTGACCGTCACTTGTTTGCTTACACCATTTAGCTCGATGTTTTGCTTCGCACTTTCAACCGCAACGGTGTCGAGATCAAAGGCTTGAATGTCCTTTGCACCAACCATCGCTGCTGCCACACTTAAAATCCCGGAGCCTGTTCCAACATCAATCACCGTATCGTTTTCCTTCACATAGCGCTCAAGCGCCTGAATACAAAGAACGGTTGTTGGATGTGTCCCTGTTCCAAAGGCCATTCCTGGGTCCATTTCAATAATCAGCTCATCAGAATGAACCGGAGTATATTCTTCCCATGTTGGAACGATGGTGAATTTTTCAGAGATTTTCACAGGATGATAGTATTTTTTCCATGCGGTGGCCCATTCTTCTTCATTTACTTCACAAATGGACAGCGTATTTCGTCCAAGATCAATATCGTATAGAAGAAGATTATTGATGGCTTCTTTGATCTCATCTACCGTTTCCATTAAAAAGCTGTTCATTGGAAGATAGGCTTTAACGATGACCCCTTCTTCAGGATAGTCATTCGGATCGAGCTGGTAGATCTCACCGTATACATTTTCACGTTCCTTGACTAAATCAAGCGGGTCCTCAATCACGACACCACTAGCACCTGCTTCATGCAAAATATTGGTGATCGGTTCCACCGCTTCATTTGTTGTATGGACGCTAATTTCTGACCACTTCAATACTACCAACTCCTTATCCGTCTTACTCGCCTTTAAATGCGCGTTTCACCTTATCGAAGAAGCTCATTTCTTGTTCGTCCGGTTTATTTCCGCTCACTTCAGCAAATTTTCTAATGATATCTTTTTGATTGTCCGTTAAATTTGTCGGTGTGACGACTCGTACAACGATATGCTGATCACCTTGGCCATAGCCGCGTACATTCTTCACACCTTTTCCTTTAAGTCTAAACTTCGTGCCAGTTTGCGTGCCAGCAGGGACTTTCAATTTCACTTTACCGTGTAATGTCGGCACTTCAATTTCGTCACCTAATGCAGCCTGTGCAAAAGTTAGCGGCATTTCGCAGTAAATATCATCTCCGTCACGTTCAAAGAATTCATGCGAACGCACATGGAACACAACAAATAGATCGCCTGGAGGTCCTCCATTTACACCTGGTTCCCCTTGACCAGACACTCTGAGCTGCTGACCATCGTCAACACCTGCTGGGATCGTTACATTGATTTTCTTACGCTTACGCACTTTACCAGAGCCGCCACATGTAGAACATTTGTGATCGATTTGTTTTCCTGTTCCGCTGCAGTAGTTACATACTCTGCGGTTGACCACTTTACCAAACGGAGTTGACTGCTCAACATTTAATTGACCAGAGCCGCCGCAATGTGAACAAGTCTTCGCTTCTGTCCCAGGCTTTGCCCCTGATCCATGACATGTTTCACATGATTCCTCGCGAGGGATTTCAATCGTTGCTTCTTTCCCAAATGCTGCTTCTTCAAATGAAAGCGTCATTGTATATTGCAAGTCTGCTCCTTGACGCGGTGCATTTGGATCTCTTCTTCTGGCTCCGCCGCCAAAAATACTAGAGAAAATGTCATCAAAGCCGCCGAAGCCGCCAAAGTCTCCGCCGCCGCCAAAACCGCCGCCGCCAAAGCCTTGGTTTGGATCGGTATGACCGAACTGGTCATATTGCGAACGTTTTTGATCGTCAGAAAGGGTTTCATAGGCTTCTTTTACTTCTTTGAATTTCTCATCTGAGCCAGCTTCTTTATTAATATCAGGGTGATACTTTTTTGAAAGCTTGCGGTATGCCTTTTTGATCTCGTCTTTTGAGGCGCTCTTACTCACGCCAAGCACTTCATAGTAATCACGCTTACTCATCTCTTCACACTCCCGATTTTCTCACATAAATACGATTGTATCATTTTGATTTGACCTTTTTCAATTGCTTTCATCATTGGAAAGAAAAAAAGTCAAAGCCAAGAGATCCTGACTTTGACTTTCTGACGAGTACGTTTCAGCAGTCTTTTTCAAAAGTAAAGGTGATTATTTTTTCTCTTGATCGTCGTTTACTTCTTCGTATTCTGCATCCACTACATTGTCATCTGCTTTTTGAGCACCTTCAGCGCCGCCTTCTTGCTGAGCTTGTGCTTGTTTTGCAGCTTCTTCATAGAGCTTTGTCGTTAGTTCTTGAACGATTGTTTGCAGCTCATCTTTTTTCGCTTTGATGTCTTCAAGCTCGCCTTTTTCGATCGCAGCTTTTAGTGCATCTTTCGCGTCGTTTGCTTTTTTCACTTGCTCTTCATCGATTTTGCCTTCTAGATCTTTTAATGTTTTTTCAGTTGTAAACACTAATTGATCTGCTTCATTGCGCACTTCGATTTCTTCTTTTTTCTTCGCATCTGCTTCAGCATTTTCTTCTGCTTCTTTTACCATTTTTTCGATCTCATCATCAGAAAGACCTGAAGAAGATTTGATTGTGATGTTTTGCTCTTTGCCTGTACCCATATCTTTCGCACGTACGTTGACAATACCGTTTTTATCGATATCAAAAGATACTTCGATTTGTGGTACGCCGCGTGGTGCTGGCGGGATGTCAGTCAATTGGAAACGGCCTAATGTTTTGTTGTCTGCTGCCATTGGGCGCTCACCTTGCAGGACATGGATATCTACCGCTGTTTGGTTGTCAGCAGCCGTTGAGAATACTTGAGATTTACTTGTTGGAATGGTTGTATTACGTTCAATCAGCTTCGTGAATACGCCGCCCATTGTTTCAATTCCTAAAGAAAGTGGTGTTACGTCAAGAAGAACAACGTCTTTGACATCTCCTGTGATGACTCCACCTTGGATCGCCGCACCAAGAGCAACCACTTCATCAGGGTTTACACCTTTATGAGGCTCTTTGCCTGTTTCTTTTTTGATTGCTTCTTGTACTGCAGGAATACGAGTTGATCCACCAACAAGGATGACTTTATCAATCTCGCTAGCAGATAAACCAGCATCTTTCAATGATTGACGTACAGGTGTCATTGTGCGCTCTACAAGATCTGCAGAAAGCTCTTCGAATTTAGCACGTGTCAGCGTTAATTCAAGGTGAAGAGGACCTGCTTCTCCAGCTGTGATAAATGGCAATGAGATTTGTGTAGAAGATACACCTGAAAGATCTTTTTTCGCTTTTTCAGCAGCATCTTTTAAACGCTGAAGCGCCATTTTATCTTTAGAAAGGTCAATACCATTTTCTTTTTTGAATTCAGCTACTAGGTGATCAATGATAACTTGGTCAAAATCGTCTCCACCAAGACGGTTGTCACCAGCAGTTGAGCGTACTTCAAAGACCCCGTCTCCAAGCTCAAGGATTGATACGTCAAATGTACCGCCGCCAAGGTCGTATACAAGAATCGTTTGATCTTCTTCTGTTTTATCTAAACCATACGCAAGTGCAGCTGCTGTTGGTTCGTTGATGATACGTTCTACTTCAAGACCAGCAATTTTACCAGCATCTTTTGTCGCTTGGCGTTCTGCATCGTTGAAGTAAGCAGGAACTGTGATTACAGCTTTTGTTACTTCTTCGCCAAGATAGCCTTCAGCATAAGATTTAAGGTGTTGAAGAATGATTGCAGAGATTTCCTGCGGTGTATAGTTCTTGCCTTCAACTTCTACTTTATAATCTGTACCCATATGTCTTTTAACAGACATGATCGTGTTCGGGTTTGTAATTGATTGACGTTTCGCTACTTCACCAACTTGGCGCTCTCCGTTTTTAAAAGCGACAACAGATGGTGTTGTACGTGCTCCTTCAGCGTTTGCAATAACTTTTGGCTCTCCGCCTTCAAGTACTGCAACACATGAGTTTGTTGTTCCTAAGTCAATCCCAATGATTTTACTCATAATCGATGACCTCCCATTATGTAGTTATTGATTTACTTTTACCATTGATGGACGAATAACTCGGTCTTTGAGTTTATAGCCCTTTTGCAATTCTTCTACTACGATATTTGAATCGACATTTTCATCTTCAACTTGCATGACGGCTTGATGAAGGTTTGGATCGAACTCTTTGCCGACAGCTTCAATCGGTTCAACGCCTTCATTTTTCAACGCTTCTACCAGCTGGCGGTAAACCATTTGCATTCCTTCTAACAAACTTTTCGTCTGCTCATTGTCTGGATCAATTCCAAGCGCTCTTTCAAAGTTGTCAAGAGCTGGGAGAAGATCGCTGACAACATGTTGAGAACGATATTTTTGCACGGTCTCCACTTCAGTTCGAGCACGGCGTTTATAGTTTTCAAAATCTGCTTGAACACGCAGAATTTTGTTTTCTTTTTCATCTAGAAGCTGCTGCAATTCATCGATTTTCTCTTGGAAGGCAGACTGTTCATCATGTGTTACTTCCTCAGTATCTGCTTGAACTGCTTCTTCTTGTGCTTCAACCTCTGCTTCTTGCCCAGGTGTCTGTTTTTCTTCTGACATTGTGTTCACCTCCCTCAAAAGATTCAAGAATACGAAGGGGCAATGCCCCTATCTTTTATCACCCTACTCATCATACAAATTGGAAAGTGCGTTTGACAAGTCTTTTGATACATGATGCAAAAGACTAACGACTCGCCCGTAATCCATGCGGGTTGGACCGATGATGGCAATCGAGCCAAGTGATTTTTGATCAATCGAATAAGTGGCTGTGATCAAACTGCAGTTCTCCATTGCTTCCAAATTGTTTTCTGAACCGATTTTAATGGTGATTCCTTGCTGATTTGGATGAAACAGCTGCATGACATCATTCTTTTGCTCAATCAGCATCATGAGTGAGCGAATGCGGTCGATGTCATGAAACTCTGGCTGATTCAACATATTAATCTTCCCGCCAAAGAAAAGTTTTGATTCATTTTGTGTCGATGTAAATGTGTTGCCCAGCGCATCTAAAATGTGATCATAATCTTTTAAATGTGTGCGCAGAAGCATGACCACTTCTTTATACATCCTGTCCTTCAGCTGGTCCATTGGAACGCCAGCTAATCGGCTATTCAAAATATTCATCAGCTTCTCAATATCGGAGACATCGAGATGCTCAGAGAAGGTAATGGTTTTGTTTTCAACATGCCCGCTGTCTGTAATCATGATCGCTACTGCTTTGTTTGGCTGAACGGGGACAAGCTGAATTTGCTTTAATCGATTTTCACTCAGCTTTGGACCAAGCACAATCGATGTATAGTTTGTGAGATCTGATAAAATTTCCGCCGATTTTTGAACTGTTTTTTCCAGCTCAAAAATTTTCTCCTGAAAAGCCGACTGGATGAGCACAAGCTCTTTAGACGACAGTTTTCGCGGAGAGAGCAAATGATCTACATAATAACGATATCCTTTTTCTGAAGGAATTCTTCCAGATGAAGAATGGGTCTTTTCAATAAAACCAAGTTCCTCCAAATCAGCCATTTCGTTTCTAATCGTCGCAGAGCTGAATGTGATGTCCTCTTTTTTAGAAAGAGTCCTTGACCCCACTGGCTGCGCCGAACGAATAAAGTCATTAATGATGACTTGCAGAATCAAAAGCTGACGATTTGTTAACATCATCATCACCCCTGTTAGCACTCTCTTTCAACGAGTGCTAATTGTATAAACAAAATTACCAAACTCAAATTAAAATGTCAATTATAACTCACCGAGAAACGCTTGAAATACTTCATTTCCTAACAATTTCCCTTTTCTTGTTAAACGAATGCCGATGTCATCTTTTACAATGAGACCTTTTTCTTCTAATTCTTCAAGAACAGTGGAAAAAAGAGCTTCTGGTGCAACACCATATTTGGCTTGGAAATCGGCACTTTCCACCCCTTCGATCTTTCGAAGGCCTAAGAACATTTCTTCTTCTATCTGTTCTGCTTTTGTGACCTGATGAGTTTCCTTATACGGGAACCCAGTTTGCTCAATCAGTTCCAAGTAATGCTTCACAGGCCCTGCGTTCACATTTCGGATGCCATCTACATACCCGTGTGCTCCTGCACCGAAACCGAAGTAGTCTTCATTGCTCCAATAGGTCAGGTTATGCTGGCTTTCAAAGCCAGGTTTGGCATAATTGCTAATTTCGTATTGCTTTAATCCATGTCGCTCCATTTCATCCATCACAAGCTCATACATTTCAGCCTCACGTTCTTGCGGCGGTAAATGCAGTTTGCCTTTTTGCATTAAGTTGTAAAAAACTGTTTTCGGCTCCACAATCAGTGAGTAGACAGAATAATGCTCTGCCCCTAATGAGAAAGCTGTCTCAAGTGAATTCATGACATGATGCTTTTCTTGATGCGGCAAGCCAAACATGAGGTCAAGGCTAATGTTGTCAAACCCAACATCTCTTGCTCGCTGGAAAGACGTGAGGACATCTTTCTTTTGATGAACTCGTCCGATTTTTTTGAGTAAATCGTCTTCAAAGGTTTGCACCCCAAAGCTTAGCCGATTGACGCCGGCTGCTTTTAATACATGCAGCTTCTCGAGTGATAATTCATCTGGGTTCGCTTCCACTGCAAATTCAACCAGATGCTTTGCCGGTTTTAACACACGGTGAATGCTGTTCATGAGCTGGTCTAGCTGGCTGACGGTCAGTGATGTCGGAGTTCCCCCGCCAATAAAGATCGTCTTTAGTTCTTGCTCGCCCTTTTGCTCGATCGTGTGCTGCATCTCTTTTTCAAGAGCCGCTAAGTATTCATCGACTGGCTGCGTTTTAATGAAAAATTTATTAAAATCACAATAGTGGCAAATGTGCTCACAAAATGGAATATGAATGTATGCTGCTTTCATTTGATGACACCTTCTTTACAGGTAAAGAGCCGCAGTTTATCGCTGCGGCACCTTTGTTTGTTTTCGACTATAAACGCCAAGGCTGACATTGTAAAGCAGGTTGCCTTGAGGGTGTTATTTTTTTGGTGTGCTGTCGTCCATCTTCAGCACAGCCATAAATGCTTCTTGCGGGACTTCAACAGAGCCCACTTGTTTCATGCGCTTTTTCCCTTCTTTTTGCTTCTCAAGAAGCTTCCTTTTCCGGGAAATGTCTCCACCATAACATTTAGCAAGTACGTTTTTACGCATCGCTTTAATGGTAGAACGAGCCACGATTTTTTGTCCAATCGCTGCTTGAACTGGTACTTCAAAATGCTGGCGTGGAATGAGTTCTTTCAGCTTTTCTACGATGATCTTGCCTCGTTCATATGCGTAATCACGGTGAACAATAAAGGATAGAGCATCGATTTTTTCGCCATTCAGCATGATATCCATTTTCACTAGAGTAGATGGGCGATAGCCAATCAGCTCATAGTCAAAGGACGCATAGCCTTTTGTGTTGGACTTTAGCTGATCAAAGAATTCGTACACGATCTCCGCCAAAGGAATTTCGTACACAATGCTCACTCGGTTTGCATCAAGGTATTGCATATCAATGAAATTGCCGCGCTTTCCTTGGCAAAGCTCCATGACAGAGCCTACATAGTCATTCGGCACCATCATTGTTGCTTTCACGTATGGTTCTTCAATTCGCTCAATCTTTTGCGGATCAGGCAGATTGGACGGGTTATCTACGACGATTTTTTCTCCGTCTGTCATATACACATCGTAAATAACGCTTGGTGCTGTCGTAATAAGATCGATTTTGAATTCACGTTCAATCCGTTCTTGGATGATTTCCATATGAAGCATTCCAAGAAAGCCGCAGCGGAAACCGAAGCCAAGTGCTTGGGATGTCTCTGCCTCATATTGAAGGGAAGAATCATTTAATTCAAGCTTTTCTAGGGCTTCACGTAAGTCATTATATTTCGCTGTGTCAATCGGATAAAGCCCGCAGTACACCATTGGGTTCAGCTTTCTGTATCCTGGCAGCGCTTCTTTCGCTGGGTTCTCCGCACTTGTGATCGTATCCCCCACACGTGTATCACCGACATTTTTAATCGCTGCTGTTAAGTAGCCAACATCTCCAACAGTGAGTTCATCTGTTGGCATGGCTTTTGGTGTGAATACGCCGACTTCAAGCACTTCAAATTCTTTGCCCGTCGCCATCATTTTGATTTTCTGACCTGGTCTGACGGTTCCTTCAACAATTCGTATGTACGCAATAACGCCGCGATACGCATCGTAGAGAGAATCAAAAATAAGAGCTTGAAGCGGTGCTTCTGGGTCTCCAGCAGGTGCCGGCACCTTTTCGACGATTTGTTCTAAAATATCTTCGATCCCAATACCCGCCTTAGCAGAGGTGAGAACAGCTTCAGACGCATCCAACCCGATGACATCTTCAATTTCTTCTCTTACACGCTCAGGCTCTGCACTTGGCAGATCGATTTTATTGATAATCGGAAGAATCTCTAAGTTGTTATCAAGAGCTAAATAAACATTCGCAAGTGTCTGTGCTTCAATTCCTTGTGCTGCATCTACTACAAGAATTGCACCTTCACAGGCAGCTAGGCTTCGAGATACCTCATAGGTGAAGTCGACATGCCCTGGTGTATCAATCAGGTGCATAATATATTCTTCTCCATCCTTCGCCTTATATTTCAGCTGGACAGAGTTTAATTTAATCGTTATGCCGCGTTCACGCTCTAAGTCCATGGAATCAAGTAATTGTTCTTTCATTTCTCGCTGAGTAATCGCCGCTGTTTTTTCCAAAATACGGTCCGCCAATGTGGATTTCCCATGGTCAATATGGGCGATAATGGAGAAATTTCGAATTCTTGATTGCCGTTCTAATCGTTTTTCTTTATCTGTCACAATCTATCACTCCTACTATAAAACGCGGGTTGCGCTAGCTTAGATTATATCAATAGGGCTGTAAAGATTCAATCGAAATCAAGAAAAGCCGCTCATCGGTCAGCGGCTTTAGTCATATGGTGTTGATTTGTTTATTTCCCATTCATCCAATCATAAAGAGAACGGGCTGCATGTGTCATGCCATCAGACAGCGCTTTTCCTGCCTTGGAGAAGGCATTAAAGCTCTCTATTTCCTCAAGCTGCTTTTGTTTTTCGGCAAGATCCTTTTCTGTAACAGCCGTTCCTAAGATAGAGGCTTCTCGTTCTTCATCTTCGTTCATTTGGATGGAGAAAGCGCCTTTTAATTGCGGGTCATGGTAACCCTTCATTTGCAGCATGCCATTATTCGCCTGCTGCATTCCTAAAAAGACGCCAAATAGCAAGACAAGTCCTAAAATAATGGTTTTTCCAATAAATGATCCCATGCACCGTCACCACCTTAAGAGCGTTTTTTCTCATCCTTTGCTTTGCCGTTTACCTTTTCCGCGTCCCAGAAAATGTCGCTGAAGACATCAGCTGCTGCATTGGATGCATTTTTCAATTCATCCATATTATTATCCACTCCGCCAAATTCTAAAAGAAGGGCTTTGTCGGATAAATCTTGATTATAAATTCCATTATCGCCAATTTCGCCTTTGGCAAACACACCAACACTGAGACCTTTATATTTTTTCTCCATCAAATGGTGGAACTCCGTCGCAAGCTTGAGGTTTTTCTCATAGCTTTGATTCTTCTTCCCCACAACAAACGCAATTCTCGCATATTTTTTTCCTTTGATGTCGACAGTGGTGTCTTTCTTTCTTCTTGAGTCACGGTGGATATCAATTAAGTATTCGAGGTCATCATTTTTCGCTAAGGCTTCTTTTACGACCAATCTTGATTCATTATAAGACTGGGGATACTTTAATCCTTTTTGCAGGAGCCTTTTTTCAACTTCCGTTTTGTCGACCGTATTCCCGATTCCTTGCTGATCAAGCGCCTTTCCGAACATGTCGCCGACAAGGGTGACATTCACTTTTGAGTGCCGTGCATTGTTTGGATTCGTTTCTCCTTTTAAAAATGGTAAATATGATTCCGTATTATGTGTGTGGTAAATGTACACGGCTTTTCGTTTTCCTGTCGACCGGTCCGGCTCTTTCGCAGGCTTTTTCGGCACATCTTTGTCGAGCTTGTCCAGCTCTGCCAAATTTGCTTCTTTTTCATCTTGGATGACTTCACTTGGCGGCGGCGATTCCATTGGCATGTTGGTATAGTCTGTTCCTTCACCCGCTAAGATGATTTTTGTATCAAAATGTTCAAAACCTGGGAGTTCTCTCCCTAGAAAACTACGCGGGTCTTCTAAATTGATACTAGTCGCAAGCTTGAGTGACAGTCCAGAGAAATGAAACCCTTTTTGATCTTTCGGGACTGCTGAGGCGAAATATTGATTTTCCATACCCATTAATGTAGCGAAGAACGCTCCGGAAAGCTCATCTGCTACACCATATAGTGAGGCTTGTGGCCTCAGCTCTGGCTTTAAAGATGTCAACGCCCCTGACATCACAAACACCACAACAAGCGAGGCTATAAATAAGAAAATGCTTTTCACTACTTTTGTTCCATTAATCGCAACGACCAACTGTCGAGGACGGCGGGGTCTTTTTTTCATGATTTACTCCCTCCAGCACGCTTTCTAGTAATTACACTATGAGCGAGCTAGAGAAAGTAGAACCGATTAATGATTATAAGAACCCATGTTATCTTGAGAGATTTTTTGATGGAGTGCTGTATTTAATCCATTGGCGAGTACGTTTGCCATATCATCAATGAATGTATCCACTTCCTTAGGCGTGACCATTAAATTTTGCCCTAGCGGCGCAAGTACTTCATGGATCAGCTGCCGTTTCTCTTCTTCCGGAAGAGTCCCTACGATACCTAAAAATGATTGACGCGTTTCCTCATCTGGTAAGTCTTCTTCGTTTAGCACTTTTTTCTTCCCAAAAGTCAAACCAGCCGGCACAAGAGAGCGGGACGGCCGGTCATCTTTCAGTTCTCTACCAAAATGCTTTAAGACATAATCAATTGTGTCACTTGCAATGGTTACTGCATCTACCACTGTTGGAACGCCAATCGCAATCACTGGAATTCCCAACGTTTCTTTGCTTAATTCTTTCCGCTTATTCCCTACACCTGAACCGGGATGGATGCCTGTATCAGAGATTTGAATCGTGGTATTCACCCGTTCCACTGCACGAGCAGCAAGAGCATCGATTGCAATGACAAAATCAGGTTTGGACCGCTCGATTACACCTTGTATAATGTCGCTTGTTTCAATACCGGTCAGTCCCATCACTCCCGGTGATAAAGAGGACACTGGGCGATACCCTTCCTGTACATTTTCCGGCTGCAATTCAAAGAGATGCCTTGTCACAAGCAGGCTTTCAACCGTGAGCGGGCCTAGCGCATCTGGCGTGACATTCCAGTTTCCTAGTCCTACTACAAGACAGCTCGCATCAGCCTGAATGCCTCGGTCTTTTAAAAACTGAGCAAAATGACGCGCAAATACTTCGACGACTTTTTCCTGCATCTCAGAATCTTTCTCCCGAATGCCCTGCGCCTCAAGCGTCAAGTATGTTCCTGCCTTTTTGCTGGTGAGCTCCTCCCCTTCTTTCGTGATCTCCACTGTGCGTATACGGATGCCGTGCTCCTCTTTTTCCTTTTCGACAATCCCTTGAATTCCGTCCTTTTTGACGACATTCGGATCGTTCTCTTGTTCTAGTATCTCTTTTGTTTCAACAGCCAAGTCTGTCCGGATTTGATAAGCACTTAAATCAAGTTTCTGTTTCTCCATAAAAAGACTCCTTCCACCAAGTAATTAACAGTAGTCTTTCCATCTCTTTAAAGAAACATTCGAGCGCTTCATCAATGAAAAATACTTTACATTTATATTGCATTCTAAAGGTGTGTTTGATAGAATACAACTTGTTCTATTGTGAAGATTTAACCTTAAGACAATTGTGTTTAGGTTGTATCTTAGGAGGTGAAACACATGCCAAATATTAAATCAGCGATCAAACGTACAAAAACGAATAACGAACGCCGTGCACACAACGCAACAATCAAGTCTGCGATGCGTACTGCGATTAAACAAGTTGAAGTTTCTGTAGCTAACAACGATGCTGAGCAAGCAAAAGCTGCTCTTTCTTCTGCTGCAAAACGCATTGACAAAGCCGTTAAAACTGGTCTTGTACACAAAAACGCAGCTGCGCGTTACAAGTCAAGACTTGCTAAACAAGTAAACGGACTTTCTGCATAATGCTTGCAACGCCTCAGTGATGAGGCAACTGTTTAACTGTACGTCCGTCCTGACCGGCTCAGCCATTAGGACAGACTGGCAATTATACATCTAAACAAAAACGACCCTCTTTTTAGAAGGTCGTTTTTTTATGTTCAAGCGCCCAATAGTCGAAGCAGGAACAATTCTAACAATAGCTGCTTGTCCTTTTTACCGGTTTTCATTTCATAATCGATCGTTGATAGCTCTTTGACAATCTGCTTGAGCTCTTCTTCTGAAAACAGCCTTGCCTGATCCATAGCAAGTTTGACGCGGAATGGGTGGACTTTTAGATTTGAAGCAATTTGTTTTTGCCCATATCCTTGCTGAGCGAAATACTTCGTCTGCAAAATCAATCGAAATTGGGTTGATATGAGTGCTAATATTTTAATGGGTTCCTCATTTTGTTTCAGCAAATCATAAAACATCTGCATGGCCTCAGAGCGGCGTCTGTTGACAATTTGGTTAATTAATTCGAAAATATTCTGCTCTAAGCTTCTTGCAACGAGCTGATTGACATCCGCTAATTCAATTTCTTCTCGTTCTCCAATATATGTACTCAGCTTCCTGACCTCTTGAAACAATGAGGATAGACTCCCACCGCATAGCATCACAAGCTGCTCAGCCGCTTCAGATGTCATCGCCTTTCCTTCTGTTTTCACCAGTGTAATGGTGAAATCCGTTGTTTCTTTTGGGTTTAACTCTTTTGCCTCAACCATAGCCGCTTTCTTTTTTAGCAATTTGGTGATTTTCTTCCGTTCATCCAGCTTTTCATATGGTGCTAATAACACGAGAATGGTATAAGGCGCCGGCTTTTCTAAATAAGCTTCTAACACAGAAAGCTCATGCTCAATCTTCTCCTTTTTCTTTTCCGCTGTAAGAAAATAAGGATTCTTGATCACAACGAGCCGCCTTTCTCCCATAAACGGAAAGGTTTCTGCATCCGTCACAGCCTGTTCAAGCGGCACCTCTTCCATATCAAAGACGGAGTAATTAAAATCCTTCGTCTCCTCGTCTACTACAGCTTGTCTTAATTTAGCTGCTGTTTCTTGCAGTAAATACGTTTCTTTTCCATATAAGCAATAAACGGGATGGATATCCCCTCTTTTTAAATTGTTCCAAACTTCAAAGACCATAAATTGAATCCCTCTCTTTCACTTCCTCCTCTATCCTAAAGTGTGTGAAGACATTAGTAAAGAGGAAGCTGAAAGTGCCGCCTCCTCATTTATAGTAAACGTCTGGTGCAAGCTCCCGGGTCAGCTCGCTGTCAGACGATATTCATAAAATGATCATGAAAATGGAAAACGGTTACTTTACCTTCTAGCAATTCCAAATGAGTTCAAGTATACTAAAATTAGCCAGGAGGGATGAAAATGAATGAATTTGAAAAAAATGTTCAAAGCAAGCGGAATGATGTGACCGACTCAGCCGTTGGTTTTATCGTCACATTCGGATTTTTCGCCTCAATGTTTATTTTGGCAACAATTATACACCTCGTTGGATCTTAACTTCATGATTGCTAAATGACTGCCGTTTTGGCAGTTTTTTTATTGATTTTGTAAGATATCATATGGAGGTTGCGTGTAAAACGTTCCTTTCTTCTCAAGAAATTCATAGGTCACACTTCCGTCTCGATCTGTGCGGTACACCTCCATTTGATGATCCTTTAGTTTTTTCAAAACTTCCTGATGAGGATGCTGATAACGATTGCGTTCACCAGCCGAAATGAGTGCATAGGACGGCTCCAGATGTCGAAGCCACTCCTCACTTGTTGACCCTTTACTGCCATGATGCCCAACCTTTAAGACATCCGCTCGCAGGTGGGGATAGGCTTCTATGATGTCTCGTTCCCCTTCTTGTTCAAGGTCTCCAGTGAACAGAAAACGTTTCCCACCAAGAGTAAAAGCTAGAACGAGTGAATCATTGTTCTTACTTGTCACCCGGTCTTGCGAAGGGTGCAGAACCTCAAATATGTGCTCTCCAACTCGGAGCTGATCTCCTCTTTCTAATTCATCAATAAATATCCCTTTTTTAGCTGCTTCTTTTAGCAGCTTTGCGTCCTCTGGACTTCGGGCAAAGCCTTTTGGTATGGCCAGCCGCTTTACTTTATTTCGGTTGATTAAACGAACCGCTTCTCCCATGTGGTCTTGATCTGCATGCGTAAGAATCAGCACATCAAGTTTTGCTATACCTTTAGAATGCAGAAACGGGATCAGCGTTTGATCACCGATCGTAGATACTTTACGTCTTTTTTTCCACGGTTCCTCTTCAAAAGAAAGTCTGCCCCCTGTATCCACAAGCAGATGCCCCTTTCGATAGGGCAGTTGAATAAACAAACTATCCCCCTGCCCTACATCCAGCATCGTGACCTCCCCTTTTTGGAGAAAGTTCGGAGTAAAAAAGTGTACACTCAAAACACCAATAAAAAAAAGAATTGGCACAGAATAGGATTTCACAGAAGCTTTGCACTCCATCACAAACAGCAGAAAAACAATGGCACTCACTTCCAGAAGAATATGCCACCAAGTAGATTTCATAAAAATCAAGTTAAACCCATCAAAAACTGCCATATGTGCTGACAACTGATGACTTAGCTGGATGACCGAATCAAGCAGCTGGAACAATGCTTGTCCAAGAGGGAGATAAATGATGGACAAAAGAAAAAAGAGTAAGGACAGAGGCAGGACAACCGTCGTATAAAAAGGGACAAACATCATATTCAATGGGATGCTCAGCAAAGAAAATTGCTGAAAATGATATAAAAGAACAGGAAGCGAGGCAAGCTGCGCAACAAAGGATATAAGGAATAACTGCATCACTGCACTTTTCGCTTGTGATAAGATTTTGGTCGATAACAAAATAAAGAACGTTACCACGAATGAAAGCTGAAATCCGATATCAAATAGATATAGAGGATGAATCGCTAATAAGAGTAAAAACGTTGCACTTAATACGACAGCAGAAGGCTGTTTCATTTTTTTCGGCAGGCTCGTCATCACTAAATAGATTCCTGCCATGAGACAAGCTCTTAAAACCGATGGTGCAGCACCTGTCAAACAAGCATAAACAGGAAGAAAGCATAATAGAAGAATACGTGCTGTCTCTCTTGTCACACCGGCACGAAGCAGACACCAAAATAAACAGGCAAGAAGCGTTTGCACATGCAGTCCTGAGATCGCTAACAGATGAATAATGCCGAGCATTTGATAGTCTCTTAATGTGTCAGGATCAATCAACTCACGGTCACCAAAAATAAGGGCCTGTACAATGCCTACAGAGTTTTTTGGCACATGATCTTCTAAGAATTTTAAGCCCTTTTGCCTCATCGCTTGAAGATAATAGGAAGGTCTGTTTTTTTTTGCACAGCCTTTGATTGACTGCGGTAAGAAAATGGCGCTAATAGCTTTTGATTTTAGAAATTGATCGTATTGAAACCCGTTAGGAATGGTTGCCTGTTTAGGCGGCCGAACTTCACCTGTCATATGACAGCTCATACCTGGCTCTACATCTTTTAGCGCCTCTTTTTCACGCTCTGTTTGAATGGTATAGAAAGCAGCTAGCCGTTCATGTTCTGTAGACACAGTTGCTGAAAAACGATTGCCATCTGTCTTCGGAATACTTTCAATCACAACGGAGCCGGAAAGAAATTTTTCTTGTACAGGTTGATCCGTTTCAAAAAACTCATGAACCATAAAAATAAGAGTATAAACAGCTCCACATAGGCTGACCATCAGAAAGAGCCGGGGAATTTTTTTCAGTAGGCTGAGAAGTAATATGATGAGAAGAAGGAGAAGGAAATACACATGAAGATGATATGCAGCCAGAGCAATTCCAACAGCTGCTGAAATTGCCCCAAACGGCAAATAATTAAACATAGGAAGTAAATAATTGATTCGCCTTCTCATGCATAACGCGAATTTCTGTTTCACTAAGTCCTGATTCACTTAGCTTGCCAATTAAATCTGCAACAAAGGCCAATTTTTCTTGATTTTTTAAGTCGATGATCATTTCATCCAGTTCAACTTGTTCCGTTTGAACACCTGCCTGCTCAAATAAATCAACGGCATATGGGTGATTTTTATAATCCTTTGCATAGTACACGGTTCGAATACCTGCTTGAATAATGGCTTTACAGCACTGCAAACAAGGAAAATGCGTGACATATATTTCAGCATCCGCTGTAGGTGCACCAAATTTGGCACATTGTAAAATAGCGTTCATTTCCGCATGGATGGTGCGAACGCAGTGATGATCAATGACATAGCATCCCACATCTGCACAGTGGACATCACCAGCAATTGAGCCATTATATCCCCCTGCAATGATACGCTTGTCTCTGACGATGGTCGCCCCAACAGCTAACCGCTCACAGGTGCTTCGTAAAGCAAGCAAATGGCTTTGTGCCATAAAATATTGATTCCATGAAATTCTTTCCACGAGCTGATCCCTCCAGAATGATGGTTGGTATTAAGTGTACATGCCTTCCTTCTATACCGTCAATTCTACTTAACGGTCAATTCACTTTTCAGCCGTTCAATGGTCTTCTCCCCAAAACCTGAAATGTTCCGCAAATCTTCAATTTGTTGAAATTCTCCGTGTTCCTCTCTGTACGTAATGATGGCTTCTGCTTTAGCTGGCCCTATTCCGTTAATGGTTTGCAATTCCGCAGCATCAGCCTGATTGACATTGACACCTTGACTCTTTTCTTTACCCGATGGAGCGTCAGCAGCTGCTATTTGTGTCTGCCTCTCCGCTTCTCCCTGCTTCCGGACATAAATCATCATACTGTCCTCTAATTTTGCTGCTTGATTGATTTCAACCGTGTCTGCTTTACTAGTAAAGCCCCCTGCTCTCCGAATCGCTTCTTCTACCCGTGCATCAGATTGAAACGTATAAACCCCTGGCTTTTTCACAGCTCCTTTGACCTCTACAAAAATGGGAGATGATTCATGATCGGTCTTTTCTCGTTTGTCTTCTAATGTGACTTGTATGTCTTTATCTTCCTTCAATACACTTGGATCTCTGCTGCTCTCCCTATTTCCTGCGAAAAGGAAGAAAGTGATGATGATCACGACCATGAGCCCAGCTCCGATATAAAGACTGTATTTTTTCAATGGAATGAGTCGCTTCACGTGCTCACGCTTCTTTCAATCATATTTTTCTATTGCTCAACATACTGTTTAGAAGATAACAGATCCTATGCGTCTAAGGAGGGAGAACGTTTGAATATCGGGATAATCGGTACAGGAAACATGGGTACCATACTTACTGAGGCATTTATTGAATCAAAGGCAGTCAATCCCTCATCCATCACCATCACAAACCGGACCATTGAAAAAGCGTTCAATATAAAAAAGAACCACCCAGAGCTTGAAGTTACGAAACAGCTTACAGGAGCTGTCACGAATAAAGATTTTATCTTTGTTTGTGTCAAACCACTTGATATTTATCCACTTTTAAAAGAGCTGAGCCCTCTTTTAACAGAGCACCAAACCATTGTCATCATCACAAGCCCGGTACATCCTGAACAGCTTCAGGATATCGTTCCTTGTCAAACAGCCCGGCTGATTCCAAGCATTACGAACCGCGCTTTATCAGGGGCGTCACTTTTAACATTTGGATCGTCATGCAATGTCGCGACGAAAACAGCGTTAAGACAGTTAGCTTCCTGCATTTCAACACCCATTGAGATTCATCATTCGATTACAAGAGCGGCGTCAGATATCGTCAGCTGCGGTCCTGCCTTTATCAGCTTTCTCGTTCAGAAAATGATTGAAGCAGCTGTCGAAGAAACAGATATTTCTAAAGAAGAAGCCACCACCTTATCAGAAGATATGCTTGTAGGACTTGGCCGTTTGATTGAAAAAAGAGTCTATACCCTTCCGACACTGCAAGACAAAGTGTGTGTTAAAGGCGGCGTCACTGGTGAAGGGATTAAAGCACTTGAAGCAGGTGTTCAAGATATGTTTCACCGCCTCTTTCAAAACACCCATGAAAAATTCGATGAAGACCTTGAAGCGGTTGCGCATCAATACCCGCCAAGTGTGTTTACTGATGATCGCAGAAATTAATCATCTCTGCAACAAGCGAAAAAAGGGTTTTAAAAAACCATCGTTCCATTAAACGATGGTTTTTGGTTTCTTAGCTGAAATGAAATATCTTTCGGCGAATTCCCCAGGGACTTCATTTGTAAAATCAGCGGTCACTTCTATCTGTTCAAAGCCAGCGGACTCAAGGAACGCCGCATATGTCTCAAATGGAAATGTACGCTGTTCATGTGTCTCATCATAACGCTGATACACGTCTCCGTCCTTTACAAAAAAGCTTAAATCGTGAATGACCGAATACACGTCATCCCCTTTATCACTCTGCCAAATATAGCTGATCTCTTCATCTTGATCGGCATAAGTCGAACCTGGGAATACCTCTTCCATTTTATAAGGTGTATGAACATCAAAGAGTAAAACCCCATCTTCCTCTAAAAGCTGAAACATGTTTTTAAAGGTTTTTTTGACGTCATTTTCGTTTTTTAAGTAATTCAAGGAATCACAGCAAATAACCGCTGCTTGAAAGACTTGCTCAAAACCCGTAAGCTCTCTCATATCTTGATGTAAAAATTGAATGGACTGCTTTTTCGCCTGTGCTTTTTGCTGCGCGAAGACCAGCATTTCTTCACTGAGGTCAATTCCTGTGACTGTGTGGCCCTTTTCAGCTAACCGAAGAGAAATCTCTCCAGTTCCACAGCCAACATCAATAATGGCAGCATTCGGCTTGATATTCTGCTGGATCCACTGAACCCATTCATCATAAGGTGCATGTGTCATGAGCTCGTCATACACACCTGCAAACCCTTGATAAATCATGAGTTAATGCCAAGTGAAAGCGTTTCTCTCGGCGCATCTCCCCATAGCTTCTCTAGGTTGTAGTATCCTCTTTCTTCTTTGTGGAACACATGGGCAATGACATCACCAAGATCAATCAATACCCATCTTGCTTCATCAAAGCCTTCCATCTTCTTCACTTCGATTCCACTTTCCTCTGCAAGATGTTTTACTTCTCTTGCAATGGCCTGCACTTGCTTATCAGAGTTCCCGTGACAAATGAGAAAATAATCGGCAACAAGTGAGATTCCTTGCATATTAAGGGCAATAATATCCTCAGCCCGTTTATCATCGCACGCTCCTGCCGCGACGTTTAAAATTGATGATGAATCCATCCAAATTCCTCCTTAGTTGTTCTTATGCACAAGCGAGTTGTAAGTAGCAAGCGTATCTGGAAAGACCGGCTGATTCTTTTTCATTAAAAAGCTGATGGTGTTTTTTAGTGACTGAACCAGCGCGCTATCCAAATCATGCTCTGCTAACTCTCTTACTTCTTCGACACCAGGGAAATGACGACCTGGTTCGATATAATCAGCGACATAAATGACTTTATCAAGTAATGTCATGTTTGGTCTGCCTGATGTATGAAATTCAATGGCAGTTAAAATATCTTGATCGTCAATTCCAGCTTCCTTTTTAACCAGATAAGCACCAACCGGGGCATGCCAAAGCTCAGGCGAATATTCAAGCAATAGAGGGTTCATCTGTTCCTTCTGGATAATTCCCTTCATTTCTTCCTTTGGTCTAAATTTCGCATAATCATGAAAAATAGCGGCGATCTCTGCTTTTTTCACATCTGCACCGAACCGTTCCGCTAATGAAATGGCTGTACTCATGACCCCGAGTGTATGTGTATATCTATGCTCTGTTAACTGCTCTTTGACACAGTTCAATGCTTCTTCACGATTCATATAAATGATGCTCCTTTATATAACGCTCAACAGCTTTCGGTATCAAATAATCGACAGGTTTTTCCTGCTTTATTCGCTGCCTAATCAATGTCGATGATACATCAAAAGCTGGAACATCTGCAAATAAAAGAGGATATGCCGTACTTCCGGCATAACCCGGTCTTTTCATCCCAATAAAGGTGATCATCTGAAGCAAATCATCAATCCGATGCCATTTTGGCAAATACTCGACCATGTCCGCTCCAATCATAAAAAAGAACTCATCTTCAGGATGACGCTTCTTTAAAAGCTCCACCGTATCCACTGTATAAGATGGTCCCTCTCGCTCCATTTCAATGAGCTCCAGCCGAAAATAAGGATTTGACCGGATCGCCGCTTCCACCATTTTCACCCGGTGACGACTATCTGCTCGTTTCCGGTCTGTTTTATGAGGGGGCTTGTGATTTGGGATAAACCACATTTCATCAAGCCCCACTTGAAAACGCACTTCATTCGCCATCAGCAAATGACCATTATGAGGAGGATCAAACGTACCGCCGAACAATCCTATTTTTTTCATATCACATCCACCTTTACGGCAGCTTAATTTGTTTATTTTCCTTCGATTCTTTATAAAGGACAATCACATTTCCGATCGTTTGAACAAGTTCAGCTTTTGCACCTTTTACAAGTGCTTTCGCAACTTCCGTTTTGTCCTCGTCGCAGTTTTGTAATACGCTGACCTTTAACAGTTCTCTTACTTCAAGCGCCTCGGAAATTTGCTTGATCATATTGTCATTTACCCCGCCTTTTCCTACTTGAAAAATAGGTGATAAATGATGTGCTTTTGCACGTAAAAAACGTTTTTGTTTCCCTTTTAACATGGTGTTCCTCCTAATTTCTCTATTACAATTGACTTCATTTTTCTGGCATCAGGCGTGATGCCTGTCCACAGTTCAAAGGCTCTTGCTGCTTGTCCAACAAACATGCCGACACCATCTACTGTTTTCAAACCTAACCCGGCTGCTTCTTTGAGCAGCTTTGTTTCTATTGGATTATACACAATATCACAAACGACCGCTGTTTTTTTTGCGTTTGCTAAAGAAATCGGGGTTTCTTCAACATTCGGGTACATACCGATTGAGGTCGTATGGATGATGACATCATATTCCCCAAGTCGTTCTTCTGCTGTCTTTAAAGTAATGGCACTAGATGTGATGTTCCCATCTGCACTTTCAATTAAAGCCTCAGCTTTTTCAATGGTGCGGTTGGTGATATCAAAGCTTTTCGGTGCATAGTTAGCGATTGTCGTATAAATCGCTCTTGCTGCTCCGCCAGCACCAATCATTAGAAATGACAGCTCTGTTAAAGGCTGATCCAAGGCTTCAAGCAATGAATGAAGAAAGCCCTCTCCATCTGTGTTGTACCCGACGAGCTGACCTCCTTCAAGCCGCACCGTATTGACTGCACGCAGGCGTTCAGCTGTCACATCAATTTTATCAAGGTACTGCATAATGTCTACCTTGTGCGGAACAGTGACGTTAAAGCCGCTTATTCCTAAGGCTTTCATACCGCGAATGGCATCTTTAAGGTCTTCGTCTTCTACTTGAAAGCCATGATAATGTCCATCAATCCCAGCATCCTTCAATGCTGCATTATGAATATCCGGAGACATTGAATGACCAACAGGGTTACCGATTAATCCGTATAAAGGTTTCAAGGTCTCTCCCCCTTTGAACATTTAAATTAACGAACGTCTCATAAACACATGAACGCCTTTTGGCGCATAGACTTTGATTTGCTTCCCTGCATCATTTGCCGTTACCCATCCTAAGCCTGAAAAGACGATGTCCATTTTCGGCTGATCAATCGTAAAGGTATGCGGAACGAGCGGAGGGAAATCTTCCATCCCCTCTTTTGATGGCGGTGATAGCAGTTCTCCGGCATGTTTTTCATATAAATCATCTGCGTTCTCTAACTTTGTTCTGTGTATGTTCAGCTCATTTGGCATATAGCAGACAAATGACGTTCTGCCGCCTTTTACATAATCAAATCGAGCAAGCCCGCCAAAATAAAGCGTTTGTGCTTCATTTAATTGGAACGTTCTCGGTTTCAATTCTTTTTTCGGCGTTAAGATCTTCAAGTCATTTTTGCTGACATAGTGCGCCATCTGATGGCGGTTGATAATGCCCGGCGTATCGAATAAAGCAGACCCGTCATCAAGCGGGATCTCAATGGCATCAAGTGTTGTACCTGGATATTGGGATGTGGTGATCACGTTCTCTTCGCCAGATACTTCTTTGATGATTCGATTGATAAATGTGGATTTTCCAACATTCGTACAGCCGACGACATAGACATTTCTTCCTTCGCGGTAATGATCGATCGCTTCCATCACCTCAGGTACGCCCTGACCTCTGCTTGCACTGATTAAGAAAACATCGATCGGGTTTAATCCGTTTTCTTTCGCTTCCCGTTTCATCCAATGAATCAGACGATCTTTTTTCACGGATTTCGGTAAAATATCTACTTTATTGCCGACGAGTAAAATCGGATTACCACCGACAATACGACTCAGCCCATTGATCCAGCTTCCGTTAAAGTCAAAAATATCAACGACCTTTACAATCAGAGAATCTGTCTCTCCAATGCTGTGCAATATATTTAAAAAGTCGTCTTCTGTTAAAGAAACATCTTGTATTTCATTGTAGTTCTTTAACCTAAAACAGCGCTGACAGATCACATCTTCTTTCAATAGAGATGCTGCCGGCGCATATCCTAATTGATCTTTATCTTCCGTCTGAATGGCTACACCGCAGCCAATACAAACAACCTTTTCCATTATTACTCTTCCTCCCACTGAATGTGGCCCTTACGCTTTAAGGCTCCTAAAATTCTGCGTTCAATCTGCCTGTTAAACTTGGTGAAAAATCCGTCCGAGGCAGCGACAGGGACGACCAAAATCGTATGGAAGCCATGACGATTCCCGCCTAGTACATCGGTCATGAGCTGATCCCCAATGACCACCACATCTTCTTTTTTCAATTGCATATCAGAGACTGCCTTATTAAAGGCTCTTCCCATAGGCTTTTTCGCTTTATAAATAAACGGGATATGAACTGGTTCAGAAAAAAGCTTGACCCTTTTTTCATTATTGTTCGATACAATCGTCACTTGTATCCCGTGATCCTTCATTTCTTGAAACCATTCAATTAAGCGGGGCGTCGCACTTGGACGGTCCCATTCTACTAGTGTGTTATCTAAATCGGTAATAATTCCTTTTACATTTCGTTCTTTTAGTTTTTGCGGTGAAATGTGGAAAATGCTTTTCACAAATTCATCCGGTAAGAAATACTTCTTTAGCACAATTTGCACCCTTTCTTCCATTGGTTTTTCAGCGATGGTGTCGAATCAAATCACAATTTGTCTGTCTATCGAATACAATGAAAAAGTTTTCGACATATGACGAGGACCTTCAACAGGTGTGGATAATTTTACACACATTATCCACCTATATTTCATCACGCTTTCATTCAATTATAAACACTCTACCCACAAGTTATCCACTTCACCATGTGGATAACAGAACGATTGTTCTTGTTTCCCATTCATGGTAGATTAAAGGTACTTCAGAGACATTCGATCAACCTATGATGATATGTCTTTTCCTTAAGTTTTATGCCAACTTTTTCAGGGGAGGTGTTTTTCCCATCATATGGGTTTCTAGTATGAAAAAGCTGTCAGATGATTTACTTATAGAATCGTATTATAAAGCAAATGAAATGAACTTAAATCGCGACTTCATTGAATTAATTGAGACAGAAATGAAAAGACGTTCGCTCGGGCATATGCTCTCTGTTTCCTCTTAATTCCATTTCGCAGGAACCATGCCTCCCGAGCACTCTCCTTTTTTAAACTCAGGTGACTGATATTATATCACTTGCGCTATAGGCTTACTACTATTTTCCGTAAAAAACACCCCTTCTCATCAAAGAAGAGGTGTCTTATTTGCAAGGCTGTTCATTCCAAAACCATAACCCTCCGCCTACGACCAAAATGACCACAAGGAACACAACAAGAAAAGCGTAACCGATTCCTGCTCCTTGAGCTGGATAAGGTGAACACGCAGGGTAAGGATAAGGGCATCCCCACATATCAGTTACCTCCTTCTAGGAAGATATACTGTTAGACTATGCTGGTTGGATGGTCTTGTTTAGGCAGATGGCCATCATTTAAAAATGTTTGATAACATCACGCTCTTTGATTTCGTTATAAATAATTCTTGCCCCTTTTGGCGTCATATGATTGCCAGAAGGGTCGATCAAACCTGATTGAATCAGCGCATTGTCACTATCTTCACCAGCTTCACGGATGAACGCTTTCCAATTGTCGACAAGCGGTACTTGCTGATCCTTGGCTATTTCTCTCGTAATGTCATTATAGGAATTTTGCCAAGCTCTTGCCCCGCCTCTCTCAGCAAAATAAGATGACTTATACCTAGAGTAGTAATACAAGCCCTTTTTTCCGCCTTCTACAACAGGTACACAGGTCATGAGAATCGGGGTAATGCCTTCTTTTCTACTTTCAGAAATGAAGTAGGATACATTTTCTTTAAATCGTTTTTTCGTCACGCGGGGATGTTTCCCATCTAAAATCGCCGCATCATTCGTACCGAACATGATGAGGACGTAAGTTGGTTTCTGCTTTAAAATATCCTGCTCAAAGCGAAGCTTCGCGTCTTCAGTTGTCTGCCCGCCAATGCCTGCATTCTTCACTTGAATTTGGCCGCGCTCGACGTTTTTCATGAGATTCACCCATTTTTCAGATGTTGGATAATCTCGAAAGTCCCAGTTTGATCCCCTTGTATTGCTGTCGCCAAATGCAATGACACTTTCTTGTTCTGGCTTTGAGCACCCAGCAGCGACACAAAGCAGGATAAAAAGGACAACACATTTCTTCACAACATTCACCTCCAAAAGCCCTCTTCATATAGTAAACGACAAGACTTTTGGTTTCAATGAATGACTGTTTTTGACGAATGCTTCCTATTGCAGGTGAACAGGTACATACGCTTTGTCATGATGCAGCAGTTCGCTCACTTTGACAAATTCATAGCCTCGATCCTTTAATTCAGGAATCACTTGTTTCAGTGCTTCTACCGTCTGCTTCCGATTGCCCCCGCCATCATGCAAAAGAATGATATCGCCGCCTTGAATATGATCAATAATCCGGCTCGCAATTTTGCGTGAGCCTGGTCTTGACCAGTCCTTCGGATCTTGCGTAAAGGACCACATGACCACATCATATCCTTGCTTTGACAAAATGCGGAATGATGTCATCGTCAAGCGGCCACCAGGGGGGCGAAATAATAAGGGTCCGCCAGGCTGAAGTGAAGCGATATGAGCCGCTGATTCTTTTAATTCCTGCTTGATCTCCTTTGATGATAACAGGTCAAAATACGTATGATTCATCGTGTGATTGCCAAGCTCATTTCCCTCGCCTACGATTCGTTCCGCAATCTCTGGATATGTATGGATACGGCTGCCTACAACAAAAAAGCTGGCATTCACTTGATGCTCCTTCAGCACATCCAATACTTGATTCGTGTACACTGGATGAGGTCCATCATCAAAGGTCAGTGCAATCTTTTTTCGTTCCTGTCTCATGTCCCAAAAAGCTCGTCCTGTTTTTTCTAGGTCGATCCTTTTTAATGTTCGAGCCTCTATTTTATTAGGAACAAACGTGCATAGCAGCAATATACACATCAAGACATGCAACCCTCTCATTTGACCGCCTCCACAGAACATTCTTACAGATTAAATTGCCCGTTTTTTGATGAATCATTCAGCATTCATAGTCACGGTCCGCATCTCTGACTTCTTTTTTGACATAAAAAAAAGCCGGCCCATCAGGCCCGCTTTTTGTTTCACGTTTGGTTTCTCTCTTCAACTGTCGAACGTTGCTTAGAATTCATACAGACACTCTCCTTCTTGGATTTGATTTTGAGCCCATAATAATTTCTGATAATACTGGTTGGACTTCTGGTATTGTTGAGAGGCTTCTAAGGCTGTCGCAATTTCTAGTGAGATATCCTCTATATAAGAGTATAGGCTAAGTTTTTCCAAATAATCAATGGTTTTTTGCAGTTGTTCTTCATTCATTCCTTGAACATATAAAGCATCCAGATACTCAAACATATGACAAAACAGCTGGTCTTCATGCTTCTTTGCAGCTAATTTTCCATTTTCTAATATGCGGCGTGCTTCCACTTGTTCATTTTGTCTAAAAAGCAGTTTTGCCAGCGTATAGAGCGTATGCGGAAGCGTCGGAAGCTGCTCTTTACAGGCAATGTCAGCCGATTCCGTTAAATAGCGTTCTGCTTCCTCTCTATAGCCCAGCTCCCCATAACATTTTCCTAAATTATAAAGCGCTGAACTGTATATCCGCGGGTGATCAATCTGTGATGCGAGCTGTTTTGCCTTTTTTAAATGAGGCAGTGCCCGGTCTTTTCGTTTTAGATCTTGATAGTTTCCTGAGATAACAAAAAGGCACTGAATGATGCGAATAGAGTAGGCATCATGCTGATCGTATATTTCCAGCGCCTTTAAAATATGATGCATCGAGACATGCGTTTGCTTCATTATATAGTAGGCTTCTGCTACTTTAAAATGAAACTCAGCCTGCTCAATATCATCAAATACCATGGACAGCTGTTTTTCTGCCACTCGATAATATTTGACGGCTTCTAAATATTCTTTTTGACTAAACTCATGCATGCCACGAAAAAATGCATGGTAATAATGCAGCATATCAGATAACTCATGATTGGAATTTTCGATTTTATCGACAAGATTAGATACTGAGAAAGGTTGATATTTTGAAGGGTGTATATAGTCAAGCATGATTTGGTGCCGAAAACACATGAGCTGATAATAAATCAGTAAATGCTGGTCCTCTTCCATCCGTTCAATTTCCGCTTCTACTTCTGCTTTCAGGATTTCCGCATCTGGAACACTAAACTGCCGTATCATTCGATACCATTCATTAATTTTCATACCTACATGTGAAGAAAGAACCTTCCCCATGTTCCGAAAAAACCCCTTCCTTTTCGGTCTAATATTACATATTTTAGCACGCTTCTTGACCGCCAAGCACCGCAAAGAAACCGCAAACATATGAGAAGGGCAGCAAAAACAGACGAACAGAAGCCCGTTTTTTTCGAAAAAGATGATTTTTTCATCGTACAGACACAGACAATCCCCCCTTCACATACATTTGAGGATATAGGCAGTGGCCTAAACATGGTGGAGGTGAAAATCGTGGCAGGAGTATTTACAGCGATGGGATTGATGGTCAAAGAATTGGTGTTCTTAGTGTCCTATGTCAAAAACAATGCCTTTCCACAGCCCCTTTCAGGAGATGATGAAAAAAAATACTTAGCCCTTATGGCACAGGGCGATGAACACGCGAGAAATATGCTGATTGAACATAACCTTCGGCTCGTCGCCCATATTGTCAAGAAATTTGAAAATACCGGGGAAGACGCTGAAGACCTCATCTCCATCGGGACGATCGGACTCATTAAAGCCATCGAAAGCTATTCCTCTGGAAAAGGAACAAAGCTGGCAACGTATGCGGCGCGGTGTATTGAAAACGAAATTCTGATGCATTTACGCGCACTCAAAAAAACTAAAAAGGATGTCTCCTTACATGACCCCATCGGTCAGGATAAAGAAGGCAACGAAATTTCTTTAATTGATGTCTTAAAATCAGAAAGTGAAGATGTGATCGATACCATTCAGCTCAACATGGAGCTTGAAAAAGTAAAGGAGTATATCGACATTCTCGACGGCCGGGAAAAAGAAGTCATCGTCGGCCGGTTCGGTCTTGATTTAAAGAAAGAAAAAACGCAGCGGGAAATAGCAAAGGAGCTCGGGATTTCGCGGAGCTATGTATCCCGTATTGAGAAGCGGGCGCTGATGAAGATGTTTCATGAGTTTTACCGGGCGGAGAAGGAGAAACGGAAGCGGGAAAAGGGGAAGTGAAAACAAACTCTTTCCAACTTCTAATAACAAACAGACCTTGTTGGGTCTGTTTTTATTTTATCATCACAATTTAGCCCACATACACAAAAGAAAACTATGTCATGTTTTATCCTCATTTATTTCACTATATTGTTTTCTTTTAAAAAACGCTCAAAAAGTTTATGACCTTCTTCCTCAATTTGGTCATCTTCAACAAGATATTTTCCAATCAATAGCCCTAGATCATTCCACTTCTCATATTCCTTTAAAAGCGTTATCCCATAACTTTTTTGATTAAAAAACAAGAGCCATCTTCCTGTTTCTAAACTCTTAAAAAACACGCCTTCATAATCAAAACCATGTTCATAATATCCTACATGTAAATGCATAGTATCGTCTAAACTATGTAATTTTTCTGCTGTACTCACTTTCATCTTACCCCCTTAACTTTCCATATCATGCTGAAAATCAATATCCCTCAACTCGACCCATTCAACAAAATCAGGTACCTTTTTTGTCGTCAAAAAAAGGTGAACGATTTGATAAGCTTGATCCCGATTGATGTAGCTACACGATGGCACATACAATGGGGCTCCTGCGACCAAATGCTCGATAGTTTCAATTTTTTCTCCCTTTTTAAAAGGAACCAAAAAATTTGGATACCTCATGATCAAGAAACCATACGGTTCCGTATAAAAGAAAACTAGACTTTCACATTCCCACTCTTCTTCTATCTCAATGGAAGATTCGCCATTTCCTTGTTTCCAATACTCTTCACCCTCCTGAAAGAAAATTCTTTTCATGAATTCTTCTCCCGGATTTTCTACTGGAGCTCCTGTGGGGCCGTAGTATAAAAACATCCATATCTCTCCTTCATACCTATATCAACTTGTTAACCAACTGTTCTATTTCCTTCAAATTTATAAAAAGCTTGTGGTTCTTCGTTTAATTTTAGCATGTTATATAACTTTGGATTTAGCTTTTGAAAGGTTTGCGTGCTGACCCATTTTACTTCTTCAATATCATGATCCGGATCGAGAATACTCATTTGTCCCCCGGTGATTTCAGCAAAGAAGGTGATCATCAGCGCATGATGCTTTTTATCTTGAAAAAACGCTTCTCGAACCGAATGAAGTTCATTTACTTTGCAAACATATCCTGTCTCTTCTTTCACCTCACGGATCACGGCCTGCTTCAGGTGTTCTCCTTTTTCTACAGCACCACCCGGAAGTTCCCAATATCCTTTTACATTTTTGACCATTAACATATTTTCTTCCTCATCATAAATAATAGCTGATACTACGTCTACTCGTTTCAAATGAATCCCCCTCAATCATTCTCTGTTCACATCAATTGTCGAATAAATAGCACGAACTGTTCATTTCAATACATTCATTATACTGTATCCTTGATACAAGATAATGGATAAGAAAGCAAAACAGCATTCGTGGGCAGATTGGAGGCCACAGCATGTGGATCATCATCATTTTACTTATTGTCCTCATTGGATTTACAGGGAATATCGTTTCTTTATTAAGACAGATGAAAGAGTCGAACGAGAAAATCATACAACTGTTAAAACATCAAAAACCTAAAAAATAAGACCTCACCCTTTTAGAGAGAGGTTTTTAGAGTAAGCAATTATTCTTATCATTTCTCATGAAGCAACATATATCTGATTCGACGAATATAATGCAGTGCAATATGAACGAGACATAAAATGAGCCCGATCATCGCAAGAATATAGATGGGGAGCATCAAACCAGGTACATAGTTGACGATAAAACCCAAACAAAACGCTGTCAGCATATACAGACTGATCAACCTCATCAATATCATACGAAGCCCTCCCTTTCTACACTCACTTTAACATGATTTCCCTTTATTTTCATAATTGGCTTTAAAAAATGCGAATCCACTAAGATTCGCATAATCATTACGTATTCAATTCACGTTTCTTCGCCCGCGCTTCCTTCCACTGCTCAAGCTCTGAAACTGTTAATAATTGATATCCTTGTTTGGTCAATTCCTTGATAATTGTGACAGCTGCGTTTGCCGAGGTGTCATAGATGTCGTGCATTAAGACGGTTTCTCCGCTAGACGCATGTGTAAGAATATAGTTGGCGACGTATTGGCTGTTGCGATATTTCCAGTCTTCAGGATCTACGTCCCAAAGCGTGACTTTCATGTTGACAGCTTCGTTGATCTGCCCATTTGTTCCACCATATGGCGGTCTAAAGTGAGTCGGTGTGAATCCGCCTGCTTTTTCAATAATTTGCTGCGTATCTTCTACTTGTTTGATAGCTTGTTTTAACGGCAGTCTTGTGAGTAAAGGATGGCTATAGGAATGATTTCCGATTTCATTCCCACCCTTTCTGATCTCACCCAGCATATCGGGGTAATATTGAACCCTGCTGCCTAATACAAAAAATGTCGCATGTCCTTTGTTTTCTTTTAAGGCTTTTAAGATTTTTGAGGTCGTGGATGGATTTGGTCCATCGTCAAATGTCAGGGCAATGGCTTTTTGATTTGGGTTGAATGTTGCCTGTTTTGGCAGTTTTACAAGCTTTCTTTTTGAGATCGGTTCTTTTTTCTCATTTTTGTTCTTTTCTTTATGAATGTATTCAGGCTTTAACATTCCTTTAAGCAGCGTTTTTTTAATCGCCAGCACTTGAGGACCTTGTTTGCTTGGTGCGATTTGTCCTGCTGGAAAGTAGAATTCAATAAAACGATCTTTGATGGCAAAATACTGATAATGCTCTGCCGCAGGAGACGTTCCTTGCTTGAGCAAATGCTCGTTTTCAGCAAGAGTGCGATCTTTCTTTAATTCCTCAAATGTCATTTGAGACAGTTTTTGCAGATCTTCTTTCTTTGATAAAAATAAATCATCTATTGATAAAAAATGCTGTTTCTTGAAATCAAAATTGAACAACTTCGTTTGATGTGCGCCTTTTACTCCGCCTTTCAATTCATATGTATTGAATTTGATCGCAGCGGTTTGTTTGGCATAATGAGTAATCTCGTAATCTATGTTTAATTCGTATCGATGATCTTCATCGACATCGCTTGCTTCACTAAATGATGTTTTGAATTTGTCGAGCGCTGTTTCTGCAAATCTTTTCATCTCTTGATCTAGCTTTTTTTGATGAAACACTGGATAGTTCACAGCATATCTCAAGTATCTCCCGTCATTCACGAGAGTGACAATTTCAACTTCTTTATAGCTCGCATCTGGTTCTACCTTCTTCTTCTCTGTCCCGCTTGCCTGCTGATTATGATAAAACGCAGCGATTCCGATGATGATTGCAAGTCCGCATAGGACGAGACTAATTTTCCATTTCATTGACACAATGATTCCCCTCTCGTGATGGCGTCATGTCTTGATGACGTGTGTTTGTAGGATAGACTTTGCGCGAACTCGATTTAGTTTTCAAAAAACACATTTGTCACATTTTCGTCACAATTAAGAGAGGTTGAAAAAAAGGGCTTGATCTCTCAGCCCTTTGATTATTTTTGCATATATAGTTGAAATAATTTCGTTTCTTCATCAATAGAACTCGCTCGATCAAAAGCCGCTCTAACCGTCTTCGTATTGTTCATGAGCTCATACAGCATTGTCAGGACAAAGATAAATGCCGCATCTCCATCAATGTAATCATCAGGCGCTGTATAGGACAAAGCACCTGCTTCTAAAAAGGCTTCTGCAAGTTTTTTCTCACCTAGTGTGCAGCCGGTTGATATGACGTGAACCCCTTTTAACGAAGCATACCGCTTGATTTCATCCGCTCCAAAAGTTACACCTCTAGGCTCCCCATCTTCGTATACATCTTCCCCTAACTCTGGCATGAGAAACGCTCCTTCTTCCCCATGAAAAGATAAAAGAAAGTAGTCCGTCTCCCTTCTATTTCTCCCAGATAACACATCAATCAGATCATTGGGTCTGCCTATCCAATGCATATCGACTTTTGCACCAAAGTTCTCAAATGCTGCACGCAGGGCAAAAGATTCTAGCTCACTATTTGGTCCTGTTGCTAATGTGATGCGCATGGTCTGTTGTTCCACTTGTATCTCCTCCAAACGATGATAAAAATAAACCCATTTTTTCTTCATCTGCATATGTATCCGTCCATTTTAGTGCACTGATCAATACATTTGCTCGATGTCCTGTCGTTCTCGTGCGAAGGAAAGAGCTTCCGTCATCAAGCCTTGCCTACTCCCTTTCCGCGGGCACCAGCCGTTACATACATCGCTGCTACATTCGCTCGGTGCTTTAATTTCTGTAAGGTTTCTTGGATGAGTGTGACCGTCCCCACAAGCTGCCCTTGGTAAAAGGTGCCAAAGGTCCACATAGATTGTGCCGAAGTAAAACGAGCCGCATATTTGTCTTTTGTATCTATTTGTTCTTTTTCATAGCTCATCGCAAAGCCCTCTGGATGTAATCGCAGTGCTTCTAGTCTTAATGCTGTAAATTCTTCAGCATCACCTGCGTTAACAATTGAATATTCAGACAACCACCTCCAACAGAATGATTGATACTTCCAATTTTATCTTGAAAGGAGGTTTTGATCAAAGGATATTGATCCCTTAGCACCAATCTCTTTTCTTATATGCAATTAGACTTGCTTATCCATCTGTGAAAACAAGGTATTTCCGATCATGTTTACTCGTTTTATCCTAGCAAAAACGATTCTTTTCTCACTTATCTTTTCACCTTTTTTATATTAATCTATAACTAATTCATGAAAAAAAAGAAAAAAAAGGATTGCTATGAATGAAAAGATATCATAAGATAGAATAGTAATAAAAAGACAAAAAAGGGAGGAATTTGATATGACAGAAACAAGAAACGAAATCAAACTACATGTTCTTTTTGGTGCTTTAGCAGTAGGTTTCCTTATGCTAGCTCTTTTTTCCTTCTCGCTACAGATGCTGCCAGTTGCTGATCTAGCAAAAGAATTTGGTATTCCAGGCAGTGTTGCAGCTGTTGTTTTGAACGTTGTTGAAGCGGGCGGAGCTGTTACAACAATCGTCTCCATTTTAACTGCTGTAGGATCAGGTGGTCTTTCTCTTATTGCAGCGGCTGGTAAAGAGACCATTCGTCAGTACCTTAAAGCCCAAATTAAGAAAAAAGGCCGTAAAGCCGTTATTGCTTGGTAATTCATTTTTATGACTCAATAGAAGGAGACTTTGTTCTCCTTCTATTTAAATTTTGATGCAGGTGAGAAGATGTTATATCCATTATTATCACTACTTCTATCAATTAGAATTCAACAACAATATTCAAATCTAGCTCAGTTTATAATACGTAAGGTTCCATTTTTCACATCGTTTTCTTCTAAACAGTACATATTATTTTCTTGTATCCTTGATACTTTATTCGGATGTGTGATTGTATTCGTTATTTCTTCATTTCTTTACTCTCCGATCTATCAAATAGAATGGGAAAGTGCTTTTGTGATATTTTTGTTTCTTTTCTCTATCGTCAAAGGGATTGAATCTTATAGAAGAACTCATATTCTTCCTTTTGAAGAATTGATACAGCTTGCACCTGTTTCCTCAAGACACCTTTTCCAAACGCTTTTGTTTTCAGAACTGATCTGGTTGATGTTGACCAGTTTGAGTACTTATTTAATCTATTTTCTGTTTCAATATTCCATTGCACAAACACATGACTGGATATTCTGGTTAAAGCATCTCAATGTCATGTTGACAGGTTTCTTCCTTTTTATCGTCAGCAATAAGATATTTGGTGCTTACATCTATAATATTGTCGTGAAAAAAATCGGGATCATTCGTGTTCTTTTTTTCGCAAGCATCTCTTTACTTTTTTTCTTATTTGGAAGAGTCCTGATATTGAACATTATTTTCCCTTTTTATCACACCTTCCAACAACTTTTTCAGTCGATTTCATCGCTTGCAGAGGATTCGTTTTGGATTACACTTTCCAACAATTTGGTGGCTTTATATCAAAATGATCTTCAGCATATCCATCATGCTTTATTCTCAAAGGATTCTGTATTTCTACAATTTCAAGCGCTTTTCACTTCACCTGTCACATTTTTCGTGGTGATATTAGCAGCTATACTCGTCATGAAGAGTCCTGTACGCTGGATTCCAACTGGGAAAGATCATGATCAAAACTCAACACATTTTCGAGATTTATTTTATTGGTACTTTCAAGTACTTAATAAAATTCAAGGCTCGCTGTTTCAAAAGAATATGTTGATCCAAAAAGACCTCAAGGTGTTAAAAGAAAAAAGATGGCTGCTGTCTAAAGAGTTTTTTAATTATATGTTTATGTCATATGAAGCCTTCTTTTATATCGGGGTTATGACTAGTTTGATCTCCATTATTGATCATCCGGCTTTGCAGATTCAGCTGCTTTTTACATTAAATGTGATGATTTTAGCAAATCAAACGTATGAGATGAGAATGCTGACCCCTTCTATTTTTTCTTTAAGTGCTGAAAAAAAGAATATTTGGCTTTTTGAGCTTTCTCAAACATCTCTTATTCAGTTTTTCTTATCAAAAATCCAGTTATTTTATTGTTTATTTTCCATACCAGCTCTCTTTCTGCTATTCATTAATCTAGCAATCATGGGTGTATATCAGCTTTTTGATATTCAGATGCTCATTCAATTTGTGGCATTAGGGATTGGTTTTTTCATTTTCCCTTTGATTCAGCTTTACTTGTTTCCATTTACAACGAAATTCAATTTTATTCATGAGCATGAAATAGGGACAACCAATGAGGAAATAGAAGTTATCGATAAAGGGCAGGCTTTTGCAAGAAACTTTCTTGTATTACCTTTTATGTACTACATGATCTTGACCTCTTTTCTACCTATTTTGCAGCAATCCTCAGGTCTCATAAACTTTCTGTTTGCTTTATATTTTGTGATCGTTTCATTGATCTGCTGGGTGTTATGCCGCAAGACCATCTATAAAGGGATTGAGTATGTTGAAAAAAATAAGATATTTTCTATCGGAGAATAGACTGATTTTACGACTCGGCTACATTTATGCTGCTATCTTTATTGCAGCAGTGCTGATTGGTAGCCTTCTTCCTTATGATCAGATTCCTTATTTAAAAAAGGATGAAGAGATGTTTTTTCTATCTATTTTCTTAAACAATTTGCAAGTTGGGATGGCGATATTAGGGATCGGAGCTTTTACAGGCGGCATCATGGCTGCTGGCATTCTTTTTTACAACGGATACATTATTGGCAAACTAGTTCAGTATTTGATTGTCAATCAAGAAGTGCAGCAGATATTCACAGGATTACTGCCTCATGCTTTCGTAGAGATTCTTGGTTTCATCCTGTTTTCAATAGTCAGCTCTTTTCCTTTTATTTATCTTTATCGATTTATAAAAGGAGAAACAATTGATTTAAAAAAGCTGACTGTGACTGTGCTTCAATTGATTTTTGCAGCAATTGTTCTCTTATTCGCAGCATCTCTTTTAGAGGAATACGTTAGCCATGTACATCTACCATAGAAGAAAGGGGAATGTGGTTCCATGGAGCTACTTCTACGACCTAAGGAATTTTTCAATCAGAATCAATCGATTAAAACCATTGTAGGCCTTGTCTTACTATCATTATTTGTTTCGACTGTCTTTTTAACATTTTTTATTATTGATTTGTTAGTAGATGAACCGTTATCTGCTGGAAAACAAGTAGCCAGCATTGTTTTTATTTTTTTGCTGACGATCCCGCTGTATTTCATTTTAAATTTTCTCAGTACCGTTCTCACTTCTATTTATATGTATTTTTTTCATAAAGCTTTTATTTTACGCAAAATGTATCTTGTCATTTTGGTTTATAATGCATTTCTTTTATTAGTGAATAGTGCAGCGATCTATTGTGTGATGGTGTTACAATTAGATCACTATTTTATCTTGATACAAGCAATTTCCTTCTTCATCAACTTATATCTTTTGCGCATCCTTTATGATGGCATCATTTACTATGCAGAAGGGTCGAAAAAGGCTGCCCTTGCGACAGTGATCTTGTATATGCTGGTGACCACTGTGTTTGTTATTGGAGGATTCATCAATGGCTAGTCTTCAAGTGTCTCAACTATCTTTTCGCTATGAAACAACAGAAGAAAGCTCTCTCCTCCTCGATCAAGTTTCGTTTGATCTGAAAGGAAGTGATCGAGCTTGTATCATTGGAAAGAACGGCAGTGGTAAATCGACTCTTTTAAAGATCATCGCTGGTCTGCTTCCTTCTGTATCAGAAACGATTTTACTCAACAAACAGCTTCACCCCGGGACCACTCAATATAAAAGTCTGGTGGCGTACATCCCTGATAAGCCTTTAGTCTATGATGCGCTCACTGGTCTTGAGCACATGGAGCTTGTCCAGTCTTTATGGAAAATGAACAAGTCAGAAAAAGAATTATACAAAGAGACTTTCCTATCGCTTTGTGATGCATTTGATTTAACGCATGCCCTAAAGATGCCAGTCAAACAGTATTCATTGGGCATGAGATATAAACTTTTCTTTAATTGTATGGTGGCAAGATCTCCAGAGCTGATCATTCTTGATGAGCCTTTTACCTCTCTTGATGAGGCCTCACAGATACAATCGATTTCTTTATTAAAAAAAGAATTCTCACATCGATGTGTTTTATTTACCAGCCATCAGCGCTACCTTTATTCAGAATTAGGAAATCGTTTCTTCCAGCTGGATCAAGGACAATTAAACGAAGTGGAACGTTAGACATACAAAAGGCATCCCATAAAAGGATGCCTCTCTTCTTTTTCTCGATCACATTACCACTTACAGCGTTTCACTGGACGGCAGCAAGGGTTTTTGATATCCCTGCCGCAATCGTATTCTTCCACAATGTACTCGTTATGAGTAGATTGAGTGACAGGGTAGTAGTTTTCAATTCTTTTGATGTTTTTATTGACGTTTGTGATATGCGTTGGATGAATTTTTCTGATGGTTTGTTCATTCGTTGTCGTGTTGACAATTTGACGTGTGGGGAAAACAACCGTTTCATCTCCTCCTTGGTTTCCTCTGCGAGGACCAAAGAAAAAGTCATCTAATCGATTCCGGCTCATCTCAACACCCCTTCAAGTTGTCTTTCACTTACACTCTATCGTATGTAAGAAGCGCCTTTCGTGACTAGATGCTTGTCTATTTTTAAAAAAATCCACTATTCATCTCGTTTTCTCTTCCTTTACAAAAGGACAATTTTAACATATTATACAAATGATATATTGTGGTAGAAGAAATTGTGGCCCATAACCTTCCCACTTATCAAATACGAGGTGAACGATATGATCAATACGACACAACCAATCGAACGAAACAAGCTAGACATTGCACTTGAACTGACTCAATTGCATTTGAATCGATATGAAACGAGTCATCCTGATCAGTTGAGTGAGGTTTATGCGAAATATTATGCGCTGCTTGAAGTGCTGGATTTATCTTCTTATGATCAATTGATTGATTTATTGCCCGCTGAGCTAAAACAGACGCTTGAGTAAAAAACCCCTCTATCCACATAGGATAGAGGGGTTTCTTTATACACGTGCTGCCATATCGGTTTCGATTTGCTCTAAGCTTCTTCCTTTTGTTTCAACTAGTACAAAGCGGGTGAACAATAGTCCGATTAAGCAGATAACCCCAAATGAGGAGAAAATGACCCCAAAGCTGAACTTATCAGCTAAGATAGGGAAAACGAGTCCAACAGCTAACGATCCCGTCCAGTTAAAGGCAGATGAAATGCCTGCTCCAATGCCCCTGACAGAGAGTGGGAAGATTTCGCCGATGATGATCCACGTGATCGGTGCCCATGAGAAAGCATAGCACAAGATAAAGCAGCAAAGGGAAATCAATGTCACCCAGTTTAAAATCCCTTCACTAACGCCAAGTGCACCTAATGCCGCTGGTGCAAAGAAGGAAAGTGCCATACCTGTGCCTCCTACGGTGAGAATCGTTCGGCGGTCGAACCGGTCGACAAATTGTAAAAAGATAACGGTTGTCACGACAAAAATGACACCGACAATGACTGTAAAGCCTGCTGCGACCTGCGGCGCAAGGCCTACATTCCGAGCAATACTCGTTGCATAATACACAATGGAGTTCGCGCCTTGAATTTGCTGAAGGGTCGCCATCCCAACCCCGATGAAAAGAGCCATTCTGAATTTCTTTTGGAACAATTCACGAATACCAGAGCGTTCTTCTTTCGCGACTTCTAAAATTTCCTGCATTTCTGCTTCGATTTCTTCACGGGAAGAACGCAGTGATCCTAATACCTCCCGTGCTTTATGAGCCATTCCGTGTTTAATTAAATATCTCGGAGATTCAGGGAGCCTCAGCATACCAATATAAAGCACGATAGCAAATAAAGCGGCACTTCCCAGCATCCAGCGCCAGCTGTCTGGAATAGGTTCAAACACAAACGCGACAATATAGCTCAGCAATAGTCCGCTCACAATCATAAGCTGATTGAGCCCAGACAATTTCCCGCGGATTTTAGCAGGAGCGATTTCAGACATGTAAGCCGGCACCAAAGATGAGGCTGTTCCTACTGCTGTCCCTAAAAAGATACGAGCAATGGTTAATGAAATCTCTTCTGGTGCGATGGCTGACCCTATAGCTCCGACAAAAAAGATGATCGATGAGACCAAAATGAGCTTTCTGCGGCCGAACTTATCCCCCATGAGGCCGCTTAAAATCGAACCAATGATTGCTCCGCCCATTAATGAAGAGACGACTATTCCAAGCCATAATGGGCTTAGCTGAAATTCTTCCTGAATATGTCCTTCTGCCCCTGCAATAATTCCAATATCATATCCGAATAAGATGCCTGCAAAGGACCCGAAAAAGAAGATAAATTTGCTTGACACTTTTTTCTCCAAGTGGATGACCCCCTCACTTAATTAACCGCTTTCATTTCATCCCGTGCTTCTACTGCAATCAGTAGAAGACCTTTCACCCTTCTATAAAACCACATATTCTGCATTGACAAGCTTTGCAAAATGAACAATTTGATCAACTGTTAAATTAAGGGATACGACTGTATGATGACCCCCGCCTTGCTTAATCCACGCTTTGACGCCATCCTGAAAATTCGGCTTGATTTTCCAGAGCACACGTGCAACCGGTAAATGAGGTGCTGCTTCCTCCGGCTCAAAGGCTTCGACTTCTTGTATGAGCCATTTGAAATGGGTTCCAAAGTCAGCAATGGAAACAACAACACCTTCGCCTGCTTTTCCATCAAACACAAGACGCGCTGGATCTTCCCTGTTTCCGATACCAAGTGGAGATACGACAATCACTGGTTTCGTATGGGCGAGCGCTGGATCTACTTCTAACATATGAGATTGCAGCACCGCTTCCTGTCCAGAGGTCATTTCATACGTGTAGTCCTCCATAAAACCAGTGGATTGATGATGACTCATCACCTTTAATAATCGGTCCAGTGCAGCAGTTTTCCAATCGCCTTCCCCAGCAAAGCCATATCCCTTTGCCATCAGCCGCTGTACCGCTAGTCCTGGCAGCTGTTTCATTCCATGTAAATCTTCAAAGTTTGTCGTAAAGGCATTGTAGCCGCCTTCATCTAAGAAGCGTTTGATGGCAATTTCATAACGCGCTTGCACCTTGACACTTTTTTCCCATTCTTCAACTGAATACGTTCCATAATCCACATCATATTGCGTTAAATACTCCGCAAATAATGCATCTACCTCTGCTTCTTCTACTGCATTGACATATTCGACGAGATCGCCTATTCCAAAGTAATCAACAGTCCACCCTAATTGAATCTGGGCTTCAATTTTATCGCCTTCTGTTACAGCCACGTGGCGCATGTTGTCACCAAACCTAGCTACTTTAATCTGAAAGCTCTCATGATAAGCAGCCGCCACGTCCATCCAATCAGCGATTTGCTGCTGCACATCCGGCTTAGACCAATGACCGGCGACAATTTGATTTTGTTTATTTAAGCGTGCATTGATATAGCCATATTCTCTATCTCCATGTGCAGATTGATGAAGATTCATATAGTCCATGTTGATCGTGTCCCACGGAATCTTCTCATAATACTGTGTGACAAGATGCAAAAGAGGCTTCTGCAAGAGATCGGTTCCGCGTATCCACATTTTTGCCGGTGAAAATGTATGCATCCACGTCATCACGCCGACAACCTCATCGCGATAATTGACCTCTTTCATGAGCTTTGTGATTTGATCCGCGCTGACAGCCAGCTCCTGCAAGATCACTGGGTAAGGAAGTAAACCACTCTCATTTAAGGCATCCGTCATCTTTTGAGCATCTGCTTTTACTTTCTGCAGTGCTTCATCTCCATATAAATGCTGCGATCCAACAATAAACCAGCATTCTTTATGTTGACTTGTTAACATAGAAATCCCTCTTTTCTTTATCTTGAAGGTTTTTGTCCGTAATACGCATGTTCTCCGTGTTTTCTTAAGTAATGTTTATCTAAAATTCGCTGCGGGAGAGGCTCCGCGTATTCGTTTAATTGCTTTGCGAACAGATTCATTTTGGCAACTTCATCTAAAATCACACTGTTTGTGACCGCACTTTTTGCATCTTTTCCCCACGTGAATGGGCCGTGACCTTGAAGCAATACACCCGGCACCGCCATCACATCTAGGTTTCTTTCCTCAAACGTTTCGATGATCAGCCGGCCCGTTTCTACCTCATAACCGCGGTTGACTTCTTCTTCTGTCAGAAATCGAGCACACGGAACAGCGCCGTAAAATGTATCGGCATGCGTTGTGCCCATTGCCTGTAAATCAAGACCCGCCTGCGCCCAAACGGTTGCCCACATGGAATGGCTATGTGATATACCGCCAATTTCCTCAAAGTGTTTGTAAAGAACAGCATGTGTTGCTGTATCTGATGAAGGACTGAATTCCCCTTCCACTACTTCACCGTCAAAGTCGACCACAACCATGTCTTTTGCTGATAATTGGTCATACGCTATACCGCTCGGCTTAATAACAAATAGACCGCTGTCACGATCACACGCACTGACATTGCCCCATGTAAATTTCACAAGTCCGTATTTCGGCAAATCTAAATTCGCTTCAAATACTTCTTCTTTTAAGCGCTCTAGCATACAGTTGTCACTCCTTTCTTTGGCATCAGATGTGCTACTGCCGCTTCTTCAATCGCAAGGCCCTCTTGATAGCGCTTTAAAAATTCGTCAAAGCCTTTGACATCAAGCGGATCGGGTTCTATGAGTTCTTCTGATGTATGGGCAAACACTTGATGCGTGAGAAATTCAGCCAATGTTTGCTTTTGATGATGGACCATATAGGAAGCAAGGACAGCCATTCCAAACGCACCGCCTTCTCCCGCAGTGGAAACGACTGATACAGGTGTATCAAGCGCTGCGGCCACCATTTTTTGACCAACGAGCGGGGTTTTAAATAACCCCCCATGCCCTAGTAACCGATCAATCACAACCTGTTCATGTTCTTTTAAACGATCCATCCCTATTTTCATTGCACCAAAAGCAGAAAAAAGATGGGTACGCATGAAATTAGCCAGATTAAAGCGGCTTTCAGCTGATCTGACAAAAAGAGGCCTTCCTTCTGGAAATCTTGTAATATTTTCACCAGAATAATAGCCATAGCTTAAGAGTCCGCCGCCATCTCGATCTGCTTCTAACGCCTGCTGCAATAAGGCTTCGTATACCTTTTCTGACGCCACTTGCATACCCAATGCTTCAAATGCCTCTCTGAATATATTCATCCAAGCATTTAAGTCACTTGTACAGTTGTTCGCATGAACCATTGCGACTGGCAGTCCGTCTGGCGTTGTGACCATATCCACTTCTGGATACACACCCTTTAGCTCCTGCTCTAGCACAATCATGGCAAAAACAGATGTCCCAACTGAAATGTTCCCTGTCCGTTTTTCTACGCTGTTTGTTGCCACCATTCCCGTTCCGGCGTCACCTTCCGGGGGGCAAAATGGGATGCCTGGCTTCAAGTGTTTGCCTTGATCTAAAATGGCTGCTCCTGCTGCCGTTAACACGCCAGCCTCCTCGCCTGCTAAATAAACACGTGGCAGAAGGTGACGCAGCTTCCACGGGTAGCCTTTTTCTACGATCAAGTCTTCAAATTGATGGAGCATTACTTCATTGTAGTCCTTCGTTTGTTCATCAATTGGAAACATGCCTGACGCATCACCAATGCCAATGGCCTGCTTTCCGGTTAACAGCCAGTGAATGTACCCTGATAGGGTGGTCATATATTCTAAACGGGAAAGATGTTTTTCCTCCTCTAATATCGCTTGATACAGATGGGCAATGCTCCATCTTTCTGGAATATGAAATTGGAAGACATTCGTCAGTTTTTGACTCGCCTCAATGGTTGTTGCATTCCGCCATGTTCGGAATGGAACGAGGACCTCTCCTGTATGATCACATGCCACATAGCCATGCATCATAGCTGATACTCCAATTGAGCCAATGGTTTGAATGGTCACGCCATACCTTTGCTCGACTTGCTCTTTCATCTCCCGGTACGCCACTTGAAGACCTGTAATGATATCAATTAAGTTGTACGTCCAAATTCCTTCCTGGAGAGAACTTTCCCATTCAAATGTACCTTGAGCAATCGGCTGAAACGCTTCATCTATTAAAATGGCTTTAATTCGTGTTGAACCAAATTCAATGCCTAAAGATGTCCGTCCTTCTTTTAAGGCTTTGGTCGTCTCTTCATGATCCATTCTGCGTTCACCTCCATTATTGATAGCGGTTTCAATTTTAATTTTCTAGATTCATTGATTCTCTGTGCACATTCACAATATAATATTTGTACGTACATATGTCAACATTAAATGTAGTTGTACATACACAATATGACAAAAACCTTCACTTTTCTAAAGCTGAGACGACAGAAAGGGAAAGCGCCTGTTTTTGATTCGACAACCATGTTAAAATATGTCCATACAATTTCTTCTCAATCCGAGTAGATGATCAACTGAGAAAGAAGTGAAACGATGAAAAAGAAGTACCAGATCATTATCGATGATATAAAAAGCAAAATACTCACAGGGGATTACCGGATCGGGGAACGTATTCCAACCGAATCAAGCCTGCAGGAGATGTATCAAGTGAGCAGGCATACGGTTCGAAAGGCCATCTTAGAATTGTCGAGCGAAGGGTTTTTACGAAGTGAAAAAGGTTCAGGCACATTTGTGACCAATCAATATCAAACAAAGCCTGCTGGACATACGCATATGAAAACGATTGGCGTCATGACGACATACATATCCGATTACATTTTCCCTTCCATCATTCGAGGCATTGAAAGCCGATTAAACGAAGAGAACTATTCTTTGTTACTGGCAAGTACGAATAATGATGTGGAACAGGAGAAAAAAGCGCTAGAAATGATGCTGTCCTTTGGTGTGGACGGACTCATTGTCGAGCCGACGAAAAGCAATTTATATAATCCGAACATCTCGTACTACCTATCTTTTAAAGAACAGGATGTACCGCTCATTATGATCAATGCCTATTATGAACAGTTAGAGGTTCCTTTTCTCTGTTTAGATGATGTGAAATCCAGTTATTTAGCCACAAAAGAGCTGATCGCCTCTGGACATCAGCAAATCGGCCTGATCTCAAAAACAGATGACTTACAGGGAAAGTACCGAATGAAGGGATATATTCAAGCGCTCGGTGAAGCCAAGCTTAACTTTCTGCCTGAGCACGTCCTCTTTTTCGATACAGAATCGAAGCAGCATTTGGGAGATGATATCAAAACTTTCTTAATAGAGCATCAGCATGAGCTGACTGCCCTTGTTTGCTATAACGACGAGGTTGGATTAGAAGTTGCCAATGTATGCAGTGACATCGGGCTGTCCATTCCAGAGGATCTCTCCATTATTGGACAGGATAATTCGTATATTGCCCAGAAAAATGCCCATGTGAAGCTGACAACATTGACCCACCCTCAGGAGCAAATGGGCCGGGATGCGGCAGACTGGATGATTAAAAAAGTTCAAGGAAAAAAGAATCTCCCTCATCAAACCTTTTACGAACCTGAATTGGTTCCAGGTGAAACGATCAAACATATGAATGCAAGAAAAAAATGAGCCCTTTTTGGAGGAGGCTCATTTTTTATATGATTAGATCTCTTCTTTAGGGGTAGGAACTGCGCATACGCCGTCTGCACATGCTGCTTCAAATGAATTGGCAGCCGCTTTCTCAGCTTGAGCTGCTTCTTCTGTCCAAGCCGTTTCAAGTGCACGAAGGAAGGTATCGGGTGGCTGTGCACCTGCCACTGAATATTTGCCATTCAATAAGAAGAAAGGAACAGCAGAAATGCCAAGCTGTCTCGCCTCTTTTTCGTCCTCTCGTACATGATCTGCAAACTCTTCGCCGCCTAAAACTTGCTGTACTTCCTGCAAATCAAGACCTGCTTTTTCTGCAATATCTAAAAGGGTTTGACGATCACCAACATGCTTTCCATCTGTAAAATATGCTTGAAACAGCTCTCCCATGACGAAATCGCCTTTCCCCATTTGACCAGCATATTGCGCCAATCGATGGGCATCAAAGGTGTTTGTCAACACGAGTGGATCAAATTGAAAATCGATTCCTTTCTCTTTGCCGGCCTGCTTCACCTGCTCATTCATCGCCATGGCCTGGCTGCGGCTCATCCCATATTTTTTGACGAGCATATCATGGACATCATAATCGACATCAACGGGTGCATGTGGATCAAGCTCAAAGCTTTTAAACTCGATTTCTACCTGTTCCTTTTGAGGGAATTGTTCAAGCGCTGTTTCTAGTTGTTTTTTTCCTATATAACAAAAAGGACAGGCGATATCTGACCAGATTTGTACTTTCATCTTCATCTTCCTTCCGAGCTTACGCTTTTTCTTTAACGATGTAACAATTATAGTTACATCAAATAGATGATGTCAAGATTCTGCTCTTGATTTAGATAAAAAAAGCCTCTCCTTCTAAGAAAGGAAAGGCTTTGAAAATATCTATTCTAAATTTGCATGGTGACCGTACATTGTATGTGTGTCGAGCTCTTTTATTTCCATTAAACGCAAAATGACCGCATCGTATGTCAGAAGAAGCGATTGCTCAAATAGCGAGCCCATTGGCTGAATGGTATGATGGCTTCCTTCCTTTTGATCCTTAGGCGCACCTGACAGTAAAATGACTTCATCCGATAGATCAGCTAGAGGTGAGTCAACTGAAAGCGTGAATGCTGCCACTTTTCCGCCAATTGCTTTTGCCTTTTTTGCAAGGATTAGCAATGTCTCTGTTCGACCAGAGCCGCTCCCAACAATCAAGAGATCTTCTTCTGTAAAGGAAGGAGTATTGGTCTCACCGATCACATAAGCCTTGACGCCAATATGTGTGAGTCTCATGGCAAATGATTTTCCCATCAAACCAGATCTGCCAGCACCTGCCACAAAGACCTTTCGTGCAGCTAAAATGCTTGAGACAAGCCGCTCCGTTTGTTCGTCTTGAATAGCGGGCGAGTGCTCAGAAAGCTCATTCAAAATGGCTTTCACATAGTCACTGGTCTTCATGATTGTGCGATCAGCTGCTTCATTTGTGCGGCCACTTCTGCTTTATTGTCCTGGCTTGCGATACCGCCGCCGACAATGATCAAATCAGGATTTAATTTCACGACTTCAGGTAACGTATCAAGCTTAATCCCGCCTGCAATGGCTGTTTTCGCTTGTTTGACGACTTGTTTAATGGTCATAAGGTCAGCAAATGAGTTTTGACCAACCGCTTGCAGATCATAGCCTGTGTGCACACAAATATAATCGACTCCAAGCTCATCCAGCTCTTTTGCCCGGCCAGCGATATCTTTGATGCCAATCATATCAACTAAAATCTGTTTCCCTCTTGCTTTCGCTTCTTTCACCGCTCCTTGAATGGACATATCTTCTGCCGCTGCAAGAATGGTGACGATATCCGCTCCAGCTTCAGATGCCTGCTGCACTTCATAACCGGCCGCATCCATAATTTTCAGATCAGCGAGTACACGTAAATTCGGAAAAGCCTGTTTGACTTCTTTTACAGCACGCAAGCCTTCATTGATCACAACAGGTGTCCCAATTTCGACCACATCAATAGATGCTTCTACTTCTTTGATCAGCTCAATCGCTTCTGGTATATTCACTAAATCTAATGCTAATTGTAATTTCATTCACTTTCACTCCCGTTTTTTCATCTCATCTTCAAGAGCTTCGCGGATGGTGCTTCTTGAACGATGAAATGAGTATAACAACAGGATGGCAGCAATCCAAGTACGCACTTTTTTTTTACATACTATACTTTTTCGCATATGGTCACAAAAAAGATACTGTCTTTCGACCAGTATCTTTTGCAGTATTACTATTTATCATCCTTTAAAAAATTGCTGTCGAGATATTGTTTTCCCCAATCATACATCGCCTCTAAAATCGGCATTAAGCTTTCTCCTAGTTCTGTGAGGGAATATTCAACTTTTGGCGGAACGACAGGATAAACCTCCCGATGCACAATGTGATCTTCCTCTAATTCTCTTAACTGATTGACAAGCATTCTTTGCGTAATCCCAGGCATTAACGTCTTTAGCTCACCAAACCGTTTTGTCCCTTCTCTGCCAAGGTGCCATAAAATCAGCATTTTCCACTTACCGCCGATAATATTCAGCGTCAGCTCTTTTTCGCAATTAAACACTTTATTTTCCATACGTGATGACAACGACATACACTCCTTTGGTACAAACCATTTACGCTTTATCATATACTGCGGCAAAATGGATTGCCTAGCATACGGTCTTCGTTATTGATTTTGTTTTTTGACAAAAGCCATAACAGCTTTTGTCATGTCTTGCGCTTCTTTTGGCGCCCTGTCTGATCCAAACCATTTATTCAAGTCACTGTGGCTCAGCGAATGAACCAGAAAAACAAACCGAGAGCCTTTATCATGATTCAGTTTTTCAGCAAATTGGTATACCTCAGGATTTTCCCAGCCCGTGACCAAATAAACAGGCGGTACATTCGCTTGATTCATATAAGTGACAGGTGATGCCTTTGTCCAGTTCTTCTCCTGTTTACCAAATACTTTTTTATACGATGGAATGGCTTGTATAAATTGATTGATGTTTAACGGACCATCTAGAATCACGATGGAATTGATCGTTTTTGGCGACAATCCAACACGTTTTAAATAAGTTGAATCTGTGGCCACCAATGCCGTTAAATGACCGCCTGCCGAATGTCCCATCACGTTGATTTTTGATGAATCGATTTGATATTCACCTGCATGATCCTTGACCCATTTAATGGCGTTTGCTGTATCATCTGCCATCTGCTCATAGTTGGCATCAGGGTGAAGCCTGTAATTCATCGAAACAAACACATACCCTTGACCCGTAAAATAATCAGCCTTTGAAGCGACTCTATTCTTATCGCCGCCTGTCCAGCCGCCGCCATGGAGATAAATCATGGCTGGATGCTTCTTCTTTTTGTCTTCATCTTTGCCCTTCGGCATGTACATATCGAGTGTTTGCTGTTTGTTTTGTGTGTCTGCATAATGGATGTTTGTTGTCGGCTTAGGCTGGTTTAAACGGAACACAAAGAATGCGCATACCAATAAGCCAGCGATGACTGCCGCAAATAAGAGCCATTTCGTGATTCGTTTCAATGTCATTGCACCTTTCTATGTTGGGATGGAGAAGCATGATTGGCACATATGTAGGTAGACTAGCACGATTCATTTGATACGACTTGTATGACTTGAACCGTTTGACAATAAAATGAAAAATAATCTTCTTCATAGTCTTCTACGAAATAATTGATGTTTTCCCAGCCTCTATTCAAAGGCTCAATATTTAAATATAGACTAGAATCGTTTGTTAAGTCCAAATCTTTGATTTGAACAGAAGATACATTGGTGAATTTTAGATGGATTTCTGCTTGTTGGGTCGCAGATTCGTATGAGATTTGCAGGACAATACAGTTGATCAAGTCGTAATGTTCATTATACTCTTTAAAGTAGTGAAATTCATTGATTTGCTTTAGAAGGTTGATATCGAAATCAGGGATTTGTTTCTGGATTTTTTCATCTAAAAACCATGTCATCGTTTGTCCCCCAAGAGGTTATTGTATAAGTGCAATGATTCGTTTTCTTGTTTCTTCATGATACTGGATATAGGAATGTAATAAAGGATACGATTCAAGGATATGTTGATACGATTTGATTTGAGGGTATTGCTCTTCAAATGACTGACGCAACACGTTTAACTGTTTTTTCGGTATTCGTTTGTTATCGATCACATAACTTAAGCTGCCTGTTACAAGTGTGAAAAATTCATAAAAATCATCTGAGAACATACCAGTTTCTTCTTCAAAAAAGACGATATCATCTGGATAAGCGGAATCTAATAAGTATTGATAACGTTGTTTTAAATCATCGAATAAACCTTGTTTATCACGGCTGATTTTCATGGACCTTTCCCCTTTCTCTTAATGTTTTTAATCATTCACTCTCCTAACGTATTTTTCAGAATGAACCCTATTCTTATCGTGTCACGGAGTTTGTAAATATTCTTCAAATGAAATAAAGTCTGCTTTTTTTCGAAATTCGCTTAAGATTTTCTGATCTCTTGTAAAAATAACATCTGTCGAATCAAAAAAACCGATTTCAAACACAGCTTGAGGAATAACGGGTGTATAATTCACGTTCCAATATAGATCATGGTCTTCAATTTGAGGTATTGAGTTGATATTCAAATGATGTACATGACGAGGCAATGCGGTCCAAACAGCGAAAATAAAAGAATAAGAATAGTCATTTAAGAATTTTTTGAAATGTTCACCCTTCAGAAATAAAAAATCCGTATAATCAGGCATTACTTCTGAATGGGATTGATTTTTCCGATCATAAAGCATTGTGAGTGTCACATCACTTATGACCCAATGATACTCTTCTACGTTTAAATTGATTTTCTTTATTAATTCATTTGCTTCGAATAAATCTTTTTCTTTTGCTAATACGATTCTCATTACTTGCTCCACCTCATCAATTTAAAACACAAGACTAATTTAAAAATATATTACAGTATCAAAATATGACCATAATTTCCAGCAAGGTAATCACTTGGTGTGAGGTTTAACGGGATTTTCACCCAGTGATAATAACCAAAATCACGATAATAATCATCCATAGTCTTCTGCTCATCTAATACAGCCATGAGTATATAGTCATCATGATGATTTCCCAGCTATCGTCTGATAACAACCAATGGAATTCTTCGAATAAATAATGAGGTGTTTTCGTTTTCAACACTTGATCGGAATGTCTTTGTACTGTGAACGAGCGAATGAACAAACGATAGAACATGTTCAAATTCTTTTGGATTGGATATAAACAATTGTTTCACTTTATGCTCCTTTCATATCTTCGGATAGGTCTATCATCAGCCACTAATACTCCATTTCAACGCTTGTAACATGACGCATAATGAGATAGCATTTGAGTGTAATAGTCATTGAATGTTTTTTGATCCTTCAATAATCCTTCAAGCCAATTTGTTAAAACAGGATGATCCATTGGTTTCCATCCTTCTTTCAATAACCTATTTTTCACAGAATCTTTTGTTGATACCAACCCTATGATACAAATATCCATATCTCTATCTGCCCAAATCGCCCACTGCAACGAATGCGATAGCCAGACCACTATGTTTGAATTCGTTATGATATCATCTGCTAAAGACCCTTTTGGGTGCATCCATAGTGCATTTACATAACCCTCACCTGAAATGTTCACACTCGCTTTCAGCCAATTAAAATAACCAAATTCCTTCAAATAATATTCGGTTGGATCTGGTTGAAGGACTGCAGTCAAAAATTCTCTATCTTGTGTAACAGTTGATAACTCTTTAATGGTTGGTAAAATATCATCACTCAATGCCCAATCAAACTCTTGAAACAAAAAACAATCAAATGTCTTACGGAAGACTTGTTGTGGTAGCTCTTTATTTGTGTGAAACACATGGTCTACTAAATTCTGATAGAATTTGAATTCTTTTTCTGAACGAATAAATAAGTCTTCAAGCCGTTTCAAACAACTACCTCCACTCTTGTCGAACTAGTAGTTTTTTAATTCTTCCTCTATATCTTCTTTTAATGTTTGAATTTCAATTGAAACCGAATCATTTCGATTATAGAAAATGGACGGATTGATTCCATCTGCTATCATTCCCGGCAGCCACTCTTCTAAAGAATCGTCTATATCAATCATTTCTGGCATAGATTTTCCCCATTGTTCAATCGCACAATAAGCGGCATTGGAGTCTTCGTCTTCATTTGAAACCCTTCAAACATCATTTCCGGCTCTCCAAATTGTTGCATATATTGATAAGGATTGAATTCTTCTATTAAACTTTGCCATGTCTTCTTCATAAAAGAACGACCTGATGAATCAACTTTTATCGCCATGCCATCAATCTTTAGTAAATCCGTAGTAACTTGTACAAACGCGTTTATTTCTTCTAAGGATTCAGTCATCCCAATGATATACAAGCATGTTTGATGCGTATCTATTTGTTTAAGTTCTTCTGAATTGAATTGTTCATTTGGAAAGAAAGTCTCGCTTAATTGATCAATATGATCCACTACTTCAAGTTCGTAATCAGTTCCAGTTCGTTTATGTATGATTCGATCATTCACGAATATATAATCATTCAATTCTTCAAGTTCTTTTAAATGATGTGACCAAAATCCTGGAATTGCGATGACTGTTTCGGCATAACATTCACTCCTTTTAATAGATGGGGGCTTAACCATAAGAATATAGTAAGCTGATATATAGGAGCTATTGGTACTTTTCTATCCAATCATTCAAATCATCTACACAATGCAAGTAAGAATTAGGTGAATCTTTCAAATCAATTCCACTCAAAAGAATCAGCATATCCCAAACTTGATCATCGTTTATTTCTGAATCGTCTGCAGAAACGTAAATTTCAGCCCAATCAGATACTTGTTCTCTTGTGATCGTCCCCTTCAAGACTTGTCTTATTTTATTTAAACAGTCTAGCATTTTGGGTTCATCCATTCATTACACCATTCCTTTCTTAAAACTCACTTCACGTTGTAAACTGCCTATATTTCATATTTGATAATATCCTCCATTGACATACCTTTAAAATATAAAGAAAGAATGTTCGTAATAGTGTATTCGCCATATATACCAATCGGGTTAAATATAGTCTTAGCCGTTTTTGGATCAGCAACCTCTAAGTCCATTACAGGTGCAGTTGAACCTTCTTTCCCCTCGCTTACGTAATAATTTTCATCTCTATATGTCACGAATTTCAGATTTTGAAGATCCTCTTCTTTTATAAAGTCTTTATTTATTTTTGTGATGACTTTCCATGAACCACTTAAAAAGCCTGTCAAACCTGTACTTGCAACAAATAGCTCATTCTCCTTTTTCATCAATTGTTTTAATTCTCTTTTTTCTATTCTTTCATCAACAAACAAATCATAGTATTGGATTAAAATTTCATCATATTGATTTTTTCCCTCACCTGAAATGATCAAAGCATAGCTCAATTTTCCAACTTCTTTTAATGGGAGTTCAATAATAGCTCCTGGTTCAATGTCACTTAAAGTTTTTGCTTTTTTAGTTGTTACTTTAATATCCGTTACTTCTTTCTCATTTAAATCATCAAAATAGTGACTGCCTCCATTGTTTAAGACCGTCATGATTGTCAAAAGCATCTCATCAATCGTTGGCTTTCTTTCCAAATGTTCCTCAGTCATTTCATAAAATTGTTCGATCGCTTCTTCAAAAATATCTAGTATCAAGAACGCAATATATAAGGAGTGTATTTTAAATGGGCTTTTGGGAAGAAGAACATAAGAAAAAGAACATCAAGTGTTATGTATGTTATTCTCATTTTGCTTTATCATGATAAACGTATACTTGTATAAACTGTTTTATGTGCACGTTTGAAAAGTGCCACTTCATGATCCGTTAACCATTTAAGCTCTCTCATATGATACGAAATATCTTCTAAGTAGGAAGATATTTCTTTTATTGTCTGCAACTACAAGATAAAGAGTAAACTGCTTTAAATCTAATTCAATCAGAGTATATGCTTTCTTTGTTTTATCAGGACTTAATTTTCTTTGTTTTCCTTTTATCTCTGCTTTATATTCCTTTTCTTTCATTTTTTGAAATGCCGCTTTGACTTGCTGACTGTCCCAGTTTTTTAATTCACACAGATAGAGCATCGCTTTTTCCAAAGTATCAGCTAAGATCTTTTTCTTATTTGTTACATTTTCAAATTCACTGTAACTAAAGGGTAATTCTAGCTCGTACGTATTTTTTAAAAATAAGATGTCAGGTTCTTTTTTAGAAGTACTCAGTAATTTGTAATCTTTAAAAGAGCCACATATAAAAATAATAGCCTCACAATCTTTCGTTTAAATTTTTTTCCCTAATTCCCATAAAAACATTTCTGTCACACAAAGGGATTGGCTGGCTAAGTTCCCACGGTCATCATCTGACATTAATTGGATATATTTTAAGTACACTCCTTATACCTCCTTTCTAGAATCACCATCTCCCCATTAGGGTAAAGGCACGCCACATTCATAAATCGTATTTCATGTTGAGTTTGAGCTATTTTTTTACTTTTCAAATCTTGACTAAAAACACCTTCCATATTCAACTGATAGACCATAATTTTTATTTATATGAAATTATTCTTTTTAGGGATTTTTCTAATAAATCAATTGGTATATGGTCTTGACTAATATAGTGGAATATTGCTACACCATTTTCCAGTGAAAGAATTGCCCATGCCATTTCTTCAGGTGAAAGAGTACATGGAAGGTTCTCTTTTTTCATCAAATTCTCAAGGGATTGCGATATTTGTTTTACCGATTGTAGGATCATATTTGACCACTTACACCTTACTTCTTCATTTCTCATTGAATACAGAAGAAATTCCATGTTTAGCAGACTCCACGTTCGATTTTCTTCACGACTTTGAATAGACTGTTGATTCATTTTTTCTGAAAAATGTAAAAGAGAAGGTTGTTCTGCTATTAAAGCATTAATTTTTTCTACATGTAATTGCATTTGTTGTTTCAATAGTGCCAAAAAGATCTCTTCCTTTGAATGAAAATGCGCATAAAAGGCCCCTTTGCTAAATCCCGCATGTTCTGTCAATTTATCAATGGAGACCCCATGAAAACCATACTTGGCGAAATTCTCAACTGCAGAATTTAAGAGTAATTTTCTTGTTTCTTCTTTCCTTTCATTTTGCGTCTTTCTTTGTCTAATCATTCCTTTACCTCCTTTTCTTGACAATCATACCATATAGAATTAATATACCAATTAGTATATAAATTCAAAAGGGTATATAATGTGAAAAGGAGAAAAACAATGCGACAGATGGGGAAAAAAATTCACAAAACGAAAATGGAAATAATCGCTCAAACAGTTAAATCAGGGATTATTAAATCAAATTTGATCCCAATGTGTGCTGGCTTAACCTTGGCATTATACACATATCAAATTGACATCCTTCATAAATCTATTGAGATACTATTGGCTTTTGCAGGTTCAATTTTATTAATTGGTGCTGCTGGAGCTTTAAACAATTTGTATGATAGGGACATAGATTCAGTGATGAATAGAACAAAAAACAGACCTACTGTAACAGGAGAAGTCAATCCTAAAAAAGTTCTATGGCTTAGTATTTTAATGTCTGTTTTAGGACTAGGCTTTTTAGCATTTACAACCTATCTAGCAGCTATTATAGGATTGATTGGTTTATTTTTTTATATTTTTCCTTATACAATATGGAGTAAAAGAAAAACCGTATACAACACAGAAATTGGTAGTATTTCTGGAGCAATGCCTCCTCTCATTGGTTGGGCAGCTATTTCACCAGATATATCACACCCAGCTATTATGGGGTTGTTTTTCATTACAATTATTTGGCAGATGCCGCATTTTTATTCGATAGCTATTAGAAAACAAAATGAATACAAGGCAGCAAACATTCCCATGTTACCGGTTGTAAAAGGAATGAAAAGAACATACTTACAAACGAATCTTTATATCTTAGCAATTACCTTAAGCAGTTTTCTTTTCCATTCTTTAAGCATAGGGCTTGTGCTTGTATCCTTTTTTTTAGGCCTTATATGGATTTGCTTAAGTATTTTGGGTTACAAGCGAATGCATTCCGAGAAGTGGGCATCAATTATGTTTGTCTATTCACTAATTTATATGACAACTCTTTATTCAACGGTCATTATCTATTCTCTTACTCGTCAAATTTTTTGATTAATAAAACATTAGTTTTGTAGATAACCATAATAAGTTCATATAAAAAAGCACCCTAAACGGATGCTTCAATCAAATGATATTTTTTCAAAATGCGATAGGTGATTTCTTTTGCTTCTATTCCGGTGCCTTCGATATTTGTGGCGAAGATGTAGGTTTTGTTTTCATGTTTGATGAAGCCTACGTACCAGCCGATGCCTGAGCCGGAGCCTGTTTTTCCGTATAGGGTGGTGTGTTTCTCTTCTTCTTGTACCATCATTCGTTTGACCGTTCTCATGGTGTTTAGGTCAAATGGGAGAGTCTCTTCATATAGCTGTTTGAGGAAACGAACTTGTTCAATTGGAGAAATACGTAACGTACTGCTTAACCAAAATTGATCGATTCCGCCAGATATGTCTTCGTTCCCATAATGAATGGCTTTCACCCACTGACTCATGCGTTCTTCACCGATGTCACGGGCCATGGCTTGATAGTACCAGACGACTGAATCTCTCATGCCGGAACCAAGTGTATGATCCCTATTCCAGTTATCAATCTCTCTTTTCACTCCATCCCAATATTTGATGTCGTATTCATCTCTCACTGCGCCTATTTGGAGTCCGATTAAGGCATTTGCTACCTTAAATGTCGATTGAGGTGCAAAGCGCTCTTTCGCTCTTTTTTTGTTATACACCCAGGGCGACTTTTCTTTTACTTCTTGAATCACAAATGTGCCTTCTCGGTCTTTCAAGAATTCATCTACTGACCATGCTGGTGATGTTCCCTCAGTTGATGAAGGCTGGCTTATACAAAGTGCCATCAGCATCATGCCAGTAATGAGCCATTTTATATACTTTTTCTTCAAAACAATCGCTCCTTTTCCCATGATTCCATTGATTGTAGCATGTTGAGCGATGAGATATAAGGTACGCTTGTCCTCTTTTCTTTCAAACAAAAAAAGCCGGTTCATCCGGCTTTTTGCTGTATATTAGCTTTCTTTTTTCTCTTCAATGGCCTGCTTCGCGATTTTTGAAATCGTCATATCGTCCATTGGCGGGTTATGGAGCCCGGCACGAATATCTCGATAGTAACGCTGCAGCGGACAGTCAAGGCTTAAGCTTTTTGCACCGACTAAACGCATGGCTTTATCAACAACTTGCAGACTGTGATTGACGACTGTATGTTTCACAGCGCCGAATTCATTGGTTAACAGCTCTCTTTTCTCCGGCTTTTCATACAATGTGGTCGTTGAATAGATGACGTGGCGTGCTTGCTTTAATAGTAAGTCAATTTCACCAATAAGTGTTTGGACATTTGGTAGATCACTAATCGTTCCGCTGATACTGTTCGGTGAATGGGTGATGGCATACTGAACAGCATAGTCTCTTGCCGCTTGCGCAATGCCTAAATAGCAGGATGGAATATGTGCAATCCAAGGATTTAGCGTACCACCGCGCGGCCCTTTTTGCACCTCAACAAGCATGTCATCTGAAACCTTCACCTGATCTAAGATTAAATCATGGCTTTCAGTTCCTCTCATCCCCACAACATTCCATGTTTCTTCTATTGAGACACCTTCTGTCTCGCGATGAATTAAGAAGAAGCCCATTGCCTCTTTTTCTTCAATCCATACGCCGACTAAAAAGTATGTAAGTGCTGGTGACATCGTTGTGAAAATTTTACGTCCATTGATGATCCACTCATTACCTGATCTAGTGGCTGTTGTCCCAGGCTTCCCGCCTCTTGTTGGACTGCCTGTCTGCGCCTCGCTCACAGCACGGTTGACAAGGGCGCCCTTCTTCACTTCTTTCGCAAAGAATTGCAGCTGCTTTTCACTCCATTGTTTCTTTTCGTAGATTTCGCCTACAACCCCTTGGTGCCAGCCGATTGATAAGGCAGTTGCTCCGTCCATGCTGCCGAGCGTCTCTTGAAACAGAACCATATCCTTCACAGATTGACCTCCGCCTCCGTATTCAGCAGGAAGAGACAACGTCGTATAGCCCATCTCTACTAATGATTCAATATTTTTTTCAGGAAAATATGCGCCTTCATCATGTTCTTTTGCCGTTTGTTCGATCGTTTCACGAAGAGATTCTAGTTGATTGAGCCATGTTTTTTGAAAATCGGTATCGACAAATAATGCTTTAGACAAAACGTATCCAACTCCTCTGTTTCTTACAATCTATCATATCTGATTTTTCCAATCGGAATAAATAAAACACACTTTACTTATAGGATTTAATGTGTTAAATTTTATCAATATTAAGTACATATGTCAAAGGAACGTGATGCTTTTATGATCTCAGCTACTAATCTACATAAATCTTATGGGCAGACCCATGTGTTAAAAGGCATTGATTTCACCGTACAGGAAGGTGAAGTGGTCGCAATTATTGGACCGAGCGGTTCAGGAAAAACAACACTTCTTCGCAGTTTAAACAGCCTCGACATTCCAGATAAAGGAGAGCTGACGGTTGGTGAAGCCACGATTCAATTTGAACGATATCAAAAAAAAGATCTGCTAAAACTCAGGCAGCAATCTTCCATGGTGTTTCAGCATTATCACTTGTTTCAAAATAAACGAGCACTTGAAAATATTACAGAAGGATTGATTGTGTCTCAAAACATGTCTAAGAAAGAAGCAGAAAAGGTCGGAGAGCAATTTTTAACGCGGATTGGACTGCTTCATAAAAAAGATGCATTTCCGAGTGAATTATCTGGCGGTCAGCAGCAGCGAATTGGCATAGCCCGCGCTCTTGCGATGAACCCTTCGGTGCTTTTGTTTGATGAACCTACGTCGGCACTGGACCAAGAGATGGTAGGAGAAATTCTTGAAATGATCAAAGATATTGCGAGCCAAGGAATGACGATGGTCATTGTGACACATGAAATTTCTTTTGCAAAGGACGTGGCGGATACGGTGATCTTTATGGCAGATGGCGAAATTGTTGAAAAAGGCTCACCAGAAGACGTCCTGTTGAAACCACAGCATGAACGAACGAAACAATTTTTATCAAGGATTCATCGCGGAATGTGGCAAGGATCGGAGAAAGACAAATGAAGCAAAAGACAGCATTCATGATGTCCGGTGTCCTTCTGTTTCTCCTTTCTCTGATTGGCTGCAGCAGTGTGAAAACCACGACAGATGACGGCAGACAAATTGTGAAAGTCGCACTGAGTGCAGAGGTCAATCCACCCTTTTTAGCAACAAATGACCGAAACGAACCGATTGGCTATAACATTGATTATTTAAATGAAGTGGAAAAGAGGCTTCCCCACGTACATTTTGATTACATTTTTGGCGAGGAAGAATCCAATTTAATCGGTGTAGGCGCAGGGAAGTTTGAAATGGCGGCTAATTGGTTTTTTAGTAACCCTGAACGTGAAAAGCGGTTCCTTTACCCTAAGGTCCCGTATAGCTATTCGATGACAGGTTTAATTGTGAATGAATCAGACAAGGAGATTCGATCGCTTGATGATATGACATCTAAAAAACTGGCTCCTGTCAGTCCTAGCGGAGGCTTGCGTTCGATATTAAATCAATATAATAAAGAGCATGATCCGGATATTCCACTGACGACCATTGAAAGTCCTTCAAATGAACTCAACTTAAAACGTGTTGAAAGCGGACGGTCCGATGCAGCATTTATGAACATTTCAACCTTTGATACCATTCAAAAGCATTTGAACCTAAAGGTCAAAGTTGGCGGCATTGTGTCAAAGGAGCCTATCTATCTTGTCTTACAGCCAAGCGAGAAGCAGCTTGCAGCAGATTTGGACCGGATCACACAAGAAATGATTGATGATGGAACACTGCCTAAGCTTGCGAAAAAGTGGTTTGGTGTTGATTTCTTTCAAAATATTGATGACATCTCAGAGCAAGGGGATCAAAATGAAGAAAGGAAGGAAGCGTCATGACGTTTACAGCTGGAGATTGGCTGCGCATCTTTTTACAGGTGCTTGAACGCCTGCCACTCACTTTTCTCATTATTATGGTGTCATTGTTTTTTGCTATCATCATCGGGTTGCTATTTGCTTTCATTCGTATCAAGCAAATCCCAGTGCTGAAGCAATTGGCTGTTATCTATTTATCTTTTACACGAAGTACGCCTTTAATTGTTCAGTTGTTTTTGATTTATTTTGGACTGCCTCAGCTTTTACTTGTGGCAGGGATTCAAATCAATCATTGGGATCGTGTGTTATTTGTGATGATGACGTTTTCTTTACATACTGGCGCTTATTTATCTGAAGTCTTTCGCAGTGCGTATTCATCTGTTGGGAAGGACCAGCTGGAGGCCGCCTACATTGTTGGGATGACAGATACACAGGCCTTGATCAGGATTATTATCCCGCAGGCCTTTCTCATTGCACTGCCAAACCTCGGAAATTACACCATTGATCTCGTGAAAGACACAGCGATTGCCTTTACAATCGGACTTATTGATATCATGGGACAGGTGAAGATCATTTTAGGAAATAACTACGGGATCGGCATGTTTGAAGTGTACGCGATCATTGCGATTGTGTATTGGCTCATTTGCATGAGCATTGAACTGATCACCATGCTGCTTGAAAGGAAATTTGTAAAAGGCCGCACCAGCCTGTCACGTTAAGGAGGCGATTTGATGCAAACCATTGATATTCAATTTGCGATTGACCAAGTACCTCATATTCTAAAAGGCGTTCCTTTTACTTTATTGATTGCACTCGTTTCCATGGCTGTGAGCCTTTTGATCGGATCTGTTTTTGCTTTCATTCGTCTCTTTCGCATTCCTGTACTCAGGCAGCTTGTGACACTCTATGTCTCCTTTTTTAGAGGAACGCCTCTTATTGTTCAGCTGTTCGCTTTCTTTTATGGGCTCCCTTTTGTTCTAACCAAAGTGAGCGGTACATTCGGGCTGACCTTTCATCCAGATATGGTCTCCCCATTAGCTGTTGCCCTCATTACCTTCAGCCTCCATTCAGCCGCCCATTTAACAGAGGTGGTTCGGAGTGCACTCCTTGCGGTAGACAAAGGGCAGCTTGAAGCGGCAAAAATTGTGGGTATGACGACGCGCCAGGCGATGATGCGCATTATTTTGCCGCAGGCCTTTGTGGTCGCCTTACCGAACCTAGGCAATCAGCTCATTCAGCTATTAAAAGCCACCTCTCTTTCGTTTACGATTGGAGTACTTGAAATCATGGGGATTTCCCGGATCATTGCGAATGACGGCTATCAGTTTTTAGAAACGTACCTCGTCTCTGCTTTGATCTATTGGCTGCTGAGCATTTTCTTTGAACTCGCTTTTGCCTTGTTAGAGAAACGTGTCAGCGTGTACGGAAGATCTCTTGGACGTTAAAAAAGCCGATCAGGCTCAAATACCTGACCGGCTTTTTTTATTCGCCTTTTTTCGGTGTGTTAAACAGTTCCTTTGGTGCGGGTTTTAGTTTTGGTGCGGAACCGAACACGACTGGTGCAGAAATATATCTGAATTCCCCTTTTCCATCCATGCTTCGGCCATATGCCCATCTGCCTTCCTTGCTTGCTTCTCCTCTTGAGAAGTTAAACAGATCATAGGATACTTGCTGTTTTTCTAGTGAGCGCGGGAAGGTGGTTGGTACGACGACGTCCCCTTCTCGTTCTTCTAATTCTTTAATGGCCGCAAGCCACATATTTTGATGATATGTATCACGGGCAATAAGAAAAGAAAGCATATCCTTCACGCCGCGATCATCGGTCATTTCGTAGAGCCTTGTGACCTGAAGCCTCCCTTGTGATTCTGCATTTAAGTTGGCCCTAAAATCAGCCATTAAATTTCCGCTTGCAATGATATACTTGGCATTCCACGGATACCCTTGACTATCCGCTGCCATTGCTCCTAAACCGGCAACAATTGCATGCTGAGGATTCATTCCTCCCATAACAGCTGCTAGTGCGGGGTCACTTTGATACGCCTCTTCTTGTTCCTTAACTGGTGCTTTATCTAGTAAACGCGCGATCATCGTCGCCAGCATTTCGACATGACCAATTTCCTCTGTCCCTATGTCAAACAATAAATCTCTGTATTTTTGATCTGCCCGGCAATTAAAGCCTTGAAATAAATATTGCATCATGACACTAATTTCTCCATACTGTCCGCCTAATACTTCTTGCAGCTTTTTCGCGTAAAGCGGATCAGGCTTTGAGGGCTTTGCTTCATATTGCAGTTCTTTGATGTGATAAAACATGATGTCATCTCCCTTATCAAAACATCTTTTCACTTATCACTATTCAACCGCATGCCTCTTTATGAAAATGAGCAGAATATGTGCACAAAAAAAGGGAATGGCCTCTGCCATTCCCTTTGTCATCCTACTTATTCAGCACTAACTAAAATTTTCACTTGATCTTTTTCATTGATTAATGCATGGAAACCATCTTCGATCACATCGTCCAACTTGATTTTTTTCGTGACGAGCGTATCTGCAGAGAAATAGCCTTTTCTCATTAAGTTTAATACAGATGGGAATACGTCTCTGTAGCCGATAATTCCTTTGACTGTACGTTCTTTAATGACAATGTCATTTGGCAGAATTTCTGCGCCTTTTTCCCAAATGCTCACAATGACTGTTTCACCTGAAATTCTTGTTGATTGGATTGCTTGCTTCAATACAACAGGTACACCTGTCACTTCAAAAGAAACATCGACGCCACCGTTTGTACGGCTTGCGATTTCTTGAACAACATCTTCATATTGAGAAGGATCAACAATGATCGCTCCAAGCTCTTTAGCTTTTTCTTGGCGTTCTTTAGATAATTCTACTGCGTAAATATCAGTAGCACCAGCTGCTTTTAATGCTTCAATGACAAGTAAGCCAATTGGTCCGCAGCCAAACACAGCCGCTGTATCCCCAGCTTGTACTTTACTAGAACGAACCGCATATAAAGCAACTGCAGAAGGCTCTACAAGCGCACCTTGCTCATATGAGATTTCGTCTGGTAATAAATGAAGTAATTCTTCATCGACAGATACATATTCAGAGAATCCACCGCCGCCTCCGGCAAGTCCTAAAAAGCCCATGTTTTCATCTAAGTTGTAAGCACCTTGGTGTCCGTGAGTCGCAAAAATAGGCTCAACAACCACTCGGTCGCCTACTTTGTAATTGCTCACGCCTTCTCCTACTTCAACAACCTCACCAGAGAACTCGTGTCCCAGCGTAACGGGTGCTTTTTCTTTTGTAAGTGGATGAGGTTCATTCACTGGAATGAAAATCGGTCCTCCTAAATATTCATGTAAATCACTACCACAAATGCCGCACCATTTTACTTTTAGTTTCACTTTTCCTGGAGCAACTGTTGGTTCGTCAATTTCCTCTAGTCGAATGTCCTTTTGATCGTGCCAGCGTAGTGCTTTCATGTGTAAGACTCCTTTTCTCATCAATTTGATTAACTTACTTAAATAATCATAACATAATTTTTTTAATTTTCTAAGTAGGATGCACTATTTTTTTGACATTCAATGGACGAAAGATGACAAAACATAGCAATAAACAGACAAGAAGCATACATACACACCCGATGACAACGGAGGTTCGGATTGATAAAACATGTGCAAGTCCACCAGAGACCCCTGTCATCATTATCGTCAGAATGGCTTCAACCAAAGCATAAAAACTGGCTACCCTCCCCATGACCTCTACCGGGATATTCGTTTGATAGAAAGTCATAAAACCTGTGTTCGCAAATGCTAAAAAGAATGCTAGTATAAAAAAACCAACAGCGGCTACAAACAATGTGCTGGAAAAAGCATAAATGAGATAGCCACATGCAACAAACAAACTGCCAATCCCAAGCATGATCGAAACAGGCAGCCTCTCCACAATCACCGAATTGAGACCTGCGCCTGTGATGATGCCTGCCCCAGCTATACTGACAAGAAGACCATATTCTGTATCAGTCAGCAGCAGCACTTCTTTTGCAAAGGCTGTTTCAAGAGAGTCAATGGCAGTAGGAAGCACCGTGATGGCGGCACTAAACAATAAATACACCGCCATAATCTGGCGTGATGTCAAACTAAACCGAAGAACAAGCTTCGCATCCTCTTTTAACATTGAAAGGGAAAAGCCATTTTGGCCAGCATCTTGTTTTAGCAAATTCGGTAAACACATCGTTAACAGAGCAGATATCAACAAGCAGATCGCATTTATATAAATTGAAAAAACAGGTGTACCGATTAAAAAAAGCAGACCTGCTGCTGCGGGTCCAAGTAAAAATCCACCCGATTGTAATAATGAGCGAATGGCATTAAACCGTTTTCGATTATCCGCCGGGATCAATCCTGTCATATATACCATCGAAGCTGGATGAAACATCGCTTGTGCCATTTGAATGAGAAACACCATCACATACAGGATCAGCAGGTGTCCTGAAAATAACGCAAAGGGTACACATGCGATCAGGATAGCCCGGGTGATATCTAAGCTGATCATCACATTCCGCTGATTCAGCCTGTCAACCAAACTGCCAGACCAGCTGTTTGTCAAAAGAGCTGCAGCCGGTCTCAGCATATAGACGGCTGTTACAGCCAGCACAGAGCCCGTTTCTTGAAAAATGAGCAGATGGAGAGCAATCATATAAATCCATTCTCCTATGTTCGCAATTCCGATGGCTCCAAGCAGCAAACTCATATCCCGCCAATGTTTTTTCATAGCTGTTCCCCCTATTTGTCATAAAAAAATCCCGCCCTCAAGACATTTCTGTCTTGAGGACGGGATTTACTCCGCGTTGCCACCTCAGTTTATTCATCTGTTGCCAGATGAACCTTAGCAGGTCATCATGAACCCATCTCTGTAACGGGAGAATTTCGCTGCACCACCATCCGAAGGAATCCGGTGCAGAGCTAAGAGGCTTGGTTCCATCATGCTTCCCAGCTCCTTCTCAGCTTAACGGAGTTCTCTGTGCGGGACAGCTATGATGTACTCTTCTCTATTTGCGCTGTGTCTTTATTTCATCACGATCTTCAGCTGAATTGTTACATATTGTACTGCGCCTCGATCAAAGCGTCAATGTTTTTTTCAAGTTAATCAGCATAGATCATCTTTCTGGTCATGCCGCCATCAACGACTAAATCTGTACCCGTCACAAATTGATTGTCTTCATCTGTTAAATAAAAGCAAGCCTTCACAATATCCTTTGGCGCCCCGACTCGATTGGAAAGATGCTGCTTGTGGTCGACCTCTCGAAGATTCACCTCATCCTTCGTTTCAATCCATCCAGGGGAAATGCTATTCACCGTGATGTGATCCGGGCTAAAAGAAGCAGCCAAGGCATGAGTCAGTGCTGATATTCCGCCTTTTGATGCAGCATATGCTTCCGTATGAGGCTCTGACATGGTCGCGCGGGTGGATGAAATGTTCACAATAGAACCGCCTTTTGGATTCTCTTTTATATAACGTGCTGCTTCTCTTGCACATAGAAAAGTCCCTCTTAGGTTCGTATGTAACACACGATCCCACTCATCGACCGTTAATTCATAAGGCGATACTGTGCACATGACACCAGCATTATTAATGAGGATATCAATCGTTTTACAGCGCTCCGCCGCAAACGACATTAAGTGTTGAATATCCTTCTCTTGTGTCACATCCGTTTTTTTAAAATAAGCTTCTAAGGATTCTTTTTTTAGCTCTTCCTCCAAGCGCTTACCCTTCTCTTCATCTATATCTGCAAGCACCACTCGCGCTCCTTCTTTTGCATAGCCCCAGGCGATCGATTCACCAATTCCATTGGCTGCGCCTGTGATGATAACGGTTTTTCCTTTAAAATTCAGCATATGATTGATTCCTTTCTAACTGGTATGAATGAAATACTTTTATCCTTTCCTGAAAAGAGCGATCCAGTCATCCACCTCTATTGATTCTATTTTTTCCTCTGTCATTTTTAATCTATAATATTGCTTTATTTTCTCGTTAGCATCTAACAAGTATTCTGTAACAATCTCTTCTTCCTTTAAAGTTTTCGTTGTGCGCTTGACCCATTCTTGAAAAGGATAACGTTTTTTTCGTTCCATTGATCTTACTTCTTTTATTCCCTCTTCTAAAAACAATTTCCTCCATTGTTCTGTAGATAGACAGGACACATGACTTGGGTCTCTCAATCGTTCTAGCTGATTGATAAATAGTGCAAGCTCTTCATCATTTGGCGAAACATTATCAATAAAGAAAAACAGACCATTTGATTTTAATACGCGAGACGCCTCTTTGGCGAACTGTTCAGGGTGCGGGAAATGGTGTGCTGCAATTCGGCATGTGACCATATCAAATGTTCCATCTAAAAAAGGAAGGCTTTCTGCATCCGCTACTACATAAAAAATTTGTGGATACGCTTTTAAATGAAGTGATGTATTAGAAAGCATCTCTTTCGTTAAATCTGTCGCAAACACTTGATTCACATATGGAGCCAGTGCTTTTGCGGTATGCCCGCCACCTGTTGCTATATCGAGTACGATCCAGCTTTTTTCTGGAGCTGCCCATTCAACAATTAGATCTAGGTCTGCTCCCTTTGCATGAGTTTGACTCGTCACATACTTTTCTGCATTTCTCCCAAATTGTTCTACAACTCTTCTTTTAGCCTGATCTGAATTCATCTGATTCCTCCCCTTTGAAATGGATTTGTATATTCTATGTGATTTTCCACAATAAAGAGCCGTCCCATTTTATTGAGCGGCCCCTTCCATGTTAAAAATTATCGAGAAAGCATTCCGTGCGGGTCAATCACAAATTTCTTCGCCACACCCGAATCAAAGTCGCTGTATCCTTGAGGAGCTTGATCAAGGTTAATGACGGTTGCATTCACTGCTTTGGCGATTTGTGCTCGTCCGCTTAAAATGGATTTCATTAGACTGCGGTGATATTGCATGACAGGGGTTTGACCTGTCACAAAGGTATGGGCTTTTGCCCAGCCAAGTCCAATTCGCACTTTCAGAGAACCAACTTTTGCATCAGCATCCACGGCACCTGGGTCTTCTGTGACGTAAAGTCCTGGGATTCCGAGTTTACCGCCAACTTTGGTAATATCCATAATTGTATTTAAAACGGTTGCAGGTGCTTCTCCTTGATCTCCATGACCTGACGCTTCAAAGCCGACACAATCGACGGCACAGTCAACTTCTGGCTCTCCTAAGATATTCGTGATTTGTTCGCCGATTCGATCATGTATTCTTAAATTGATCGTCTCACAGCCAAAGCTTCTGGCCTGCTCCAGCCTTTGTTCATTCAAATCACCGACAATGACCGCAGAGGCGCCAAGGAGCTGAGCGGAATGTGCTGCGGCAAGACCTACTGGCCCGGCACCAGCAATATATACAGTCGAACCAGGCTTTACTCCAGCCGTATAAGCACCGTGAAAACCTGTCGGGAAAATATCGGAAAGCATCGTCAGATCAAGTATTTTCTCCATCGCTTGATCTTTGTCTGGAAATTTGAGCAGCTGAAAATCTGCATATGGGACCATGACGTACTCGGATTGACCGCCAACCCATCCGCCCATATCGACGTATCCATAGGCAGAGCCTGGACGGTCCGGGTTTACATTTAAGCACACATGAGTTTTTTGTTCCTTGCACATGACGCAGCGTCCACAAGCAATATTAAATGGAACGGACACGAGGTCTCCTTTTTGAATAAACTCCACATCTCGTCCAACCTCAACGACTTCACCTGTAATTTCATGACCAAGGACTAGTCCTTCAGGCGCAGTAGTACGACCTCTCACCATGTGCTGGTCACTTCCGCAAATATTCGTCGTCACTACTTTTAAAATGACGCCATGCTCACATTTGCGCCCCACATTGGCTTTCGGTACACCCGGGCCATCTCTTAAAATCAAATCAGGGTATCCAATATCCTCAACTGCTACATTTCCTGCTCCTTTATAAACGACACCTTTGTTTCCCGACATGTTTTCATTCCTCCCTTTTTGTTTAAAAATGAAGTCTCTACAATTTTCTCTATTTATGAAGCAATTCCCTGCTTCAAATGGCACAATGGATGAAAAAAAAGCGAAGAATGTCTATCAGGGGGAGAAAAATGTATCTTCCAGTCAAATAAAAAAGAAAATATTGAAAAAAAAGCTAAACTTTTGAAGAATGGTGTCGATATAAGAAATAAGCCAGACAGGTATCCTTAATCGACAAACAAATTCCTTATATATACTATCATTCCTTACACACCTGGCTGGCGCCTACATAACATTGAAAAGACTCTTCTGATGAAGAGTCTTTTTTAACTTTGCGTCCCATCAATCACGGGTACAATTGTAAGCAAAGAGGCTCCTTTGACGAAGAGCCTCTTTTTGAATGCTTGTTCATTACCTGGGAAATATTTTCATCATTTTAACGCTTTGATACAGATGTATGTATCATAGTGATAAACCGAAACTTCTCTAAAGTGATACGCTGAAAATAGGCGGCTGATCTCTTGTTCACTATACGATGAAAAAGATTGTGACCGTTTTTGTTCCTTCATCAGTTCCTGCTGTTGGAAAGATAAGAATACTTCTCCATCCACTTGAAGGACGCGGTACACTTCCTTCATGACCTGCTCAATATCCTTCAAGTAATAGATGGTCTGTACCGTAAATAATTTATTGAATGATCTGTCTTCAAAAGGTAAATGCTCAGCTTTACCAAGAGTCACGACGGCTTTATCCTGTTCTACAAGCTTCTTATGTTTTCTTTTTGCATATTTGATCATATGACGAGAGGCATCCACTCCACATACTTTACCGCGATCAAGTTTTTCTGCTACCTTCGATAATGTCATGCCTCTTCCAGTTCCGATTTCTAAAATTCGGTCGTTTTCTTGTATATTTAAGAGTTGAATCGTCCATTCATTGATATTATGATGATTTTTTTCCATATAGCGGGCAACCCATTTTGAGAACAAGCCTTTTGGTTCCCTCATTTGTTTTCCAATCCAGCTTTGAATCAATGTTAACACCTGCTTTGCACCAGTAAATAAGACTATTTACGAATTTTCTTACTTTTCATATCGGCTCTCGCCTAACAAAGTTTAAGACCTAGTCCTAATTAGTTGTCATTGATTAGACGGCACCTTTTCAGAAAATGTTTCGCAGAACTTTAAAAAATTTTGATCTGAATAGGCGTTTTCATTAATTGTGCTCAGATTGATTTCGTTTTCTGCATGAGCTGCATATTTTATGAATGTATCTTGATTAGATAAAGGTGGTGCTAGATTATGGGCTTTGGTGGCGGTTATTCTGGAGACTGCGGTGGTTACGGTGGCGGTTTTGCAGGCGGATTCGCATTGCTTGTTGTACTGTTCATTTTGTTGATCATCATCGGTGCAAGCTGGATTTACTAATGTAAAAGGAGCAGGAAACGTATTGTTTCCTGCTCCTTTTCTTTAATACCAATAAGTTGGATAATTGTAATTGTACATATAGCGTCTAAGCATTTCTTGTTGCTCTCTTTGCATCCGGTATGGATTGCCGTACCCGTGCTTTAAGGAATGCGGAATGGACGTATACCCGTGCCCCACTGACGGAAACCTCATATATGGTGACATCGACATTCATTGATCACCTCACAATCTCCTTTTACGGATATCATATGTGCAGGTGATCAATGTGGAGCGTGTCTAAACCTGGTCCTTCTCCCTAGTATAACAATCAAGCATTGCAAGCATCATAAACATGTCAATCTCCTCCTTTTCCAATTTTTCTTTTCCTGTTTTAGTTCATATACTTTAGTTGTTTCTGCTTCATTTCTTCATAAAATGTTTCGACTTGTTGTTCATAAAGAACGGTCTCAATGTCTTTGTATTTACGCTGAATCGTCAATGTAATAAAGAATAAATGGATTGTCATATACGCTCACCTCCCTTCAGTTCGCAGCATGCGAAATAGCCCGCAGATCTTCTTTATCAGTTGACCTGCGGGCACACAAAAATGCAGATCAAAAGACAATGTCTTCCAACCTGCAATGGATGATGCGTGAAATCCTCGTTTACTTAAACAGTTTTGAAGCGTGCACCGTATAAGGTAAAGGAAGGACACGAGCTCTTCCACAGGCTGATGACATGATGAAATTGTTGGTTGAATTGATCACAAGTAGATACGAATAACATATTCTTCAGCCTCCTTTACGTTTTTAATTACTTTGTAAGTATATCCAGCAAGCACCATTTTGTAAACCTGTTTTTAGTAATATAGATGATTTTTGTGTTTTTGACTAAATTTCTACAGTTATTCTTGTCCGTTTGTCCAATACAATCAAAAAAGCCCCCTCACGTATATGAGGAGACTTTTCGAATTAATCTTCATCTAGTTCTTGCAGTTTCTTTTGAAAAAAGATCGCGCGTCTGACACAAAGAAAAGCTGCTAATAAGAAAACACAATCAATTCCCATCATCAGCATTTTTGGAGATGCTTCGATGTGCTGGTTTGGTATGATCGTACCAATATATAAAAAGGTGCTGACAGCAAGCAAAATAAAAGCGTACTGCTTGTAATCTGTCACTAAACCACTCCACTTTTTCTTCACTTGAATCACCTTCCTGTTTAACATGTCTATTGATAGCTTAACATAGTAAAAGAAAGGTAGTGGCATGTAAATCTATCCATTCACTAGTGCGTTTAGTCCTTGCTTCATATCATTCAGTAAATCATCCACATCTTCAATCCCAACGGATATACGAATTAAACCATCAGTGATGCCAAGCTCCTTCCGGCGGTCTTTCGGAATGGACGCATGAGTCATTCGAGCAGGAACAGAGATTAAGCTTTCAACCGCTCCAAGGCTTTCTGCGATTGTAAACAGCTTAAGCTGGCTTAAAAACACATCGACATGTTCTTCTTTTCCAATATCAAAAGAGATCATTCCGCCGAAGCCTGATGCTTGCGTTTTCGCAAGTTCATGTCCAGGGTGAGCACCGAGACCTGGGTAATAAACACGTGTGACCGCTGGATGTTGTTCTAAAAACTCAGCAATTTTCTGCGCATTTTGTTGATGTGCTTCCATTCTTAGTCCAAGCGTTTTGATCCCTCTCATGAGAAGCCATGAATCCTGCGGTCCAAGAATTCCACCAGTAGAATTTTGAACAAAATGAAGTTCTTCTCCAAGCTCTTTCGTCGCTGTTACAACAAGCCCGCCTACGACATCACTGTGGCCGCCTAAATATTTAGTGGCACTATGGAGGACAATGTCCGCCCCATATTCAATCGGTTTTTGGAAATAAGGTGTAAAAAATGTATTATCAACAATCATTAAGATGTTGGCTTCTTTTGTCAATTGGCCGATCGCTTTGAGATCAGTCATTTTCAGTAAAGGATTGGTTGGTGATTCAATGTAAACCGCTTTTGTTTCGGGTAAAATTGCTTTTTTCACCGCTTCAGGATCACTTGTATCCACAAAGGTCGCATGAATGCCAATACGGTTTAGTACCTTTGTAATGACGCGGTAGGTTCCGCCGTACACGTCATCTGTCAGGACAATATGATCTCCGCTGTTAAACAGCATCATGACTGCCGTAATGGCAGCCATCCCTGAACCGAATGCGTAGCCGTTTGCTCCCCCTTCAAGATCACGAATGACGGTTTCAAGTGCCGTTCTTGTTGGATTCGCTGTTCTAGAATATTCATACCCTGTATGTTCGCCTGCTTTCGGCTGCTTATAAGTGCTCACTTGGTATATCGGAACAGACACAGCGCCCGTTTTTTCATCACCAGTTGTTCCGCTGTGTATCATCATTGTTTTTGGTTTCATTCTATTTTCCTCCCTCATAAATTCCTTTACTTAAATACCGTTCACTGCTGTCAGGAAAAATGGTGACAATGACTGTCCCAGGTGCTGCCTTCTTTGCTTCCTCTAAAGCGGCATATAATGCGGCACCTGAAGAGCTTCCAATGAGAACGCCTTCTTTTTCAGCAGCTTCTTTCACCATTTGGAAAGCAACATCATCACTGACCGTGTAAATCTCATCGAATAAAGCAGATTCCATATAATCTGGGATAAATTCAAGGCCGATTCCTTCCGTTCTATGCGGGCCCGGATCTCCTCCATTTAAAATCGATCCTTCAGGTTCGACAACAATTGTTTTTAACGCCGGATGCTGCTCTTTTAAATAGGCAGCACACCCTTGAAAAGTTCCTCCAGATCCCGCTCCTGCTACGAATACATCGATGTTTCCTTGTAGGTCGGACCATAACTCTGGGCCAAGCGTTTTATAGTAAGTCAATGGATTTACTTGGTTTTTAAATTGTAAAACGCAATAGGCATTGTCAAGGCTTGCCTCTAATTCAAGAGCTCGATCAATCGCACCCTTCATGCCCTCTTTTCTTGGTGTATGAATAATCTCTGCACCGAGCGCCTTCATTAGTTGTTGTTTTTCTTGACTAAAATGTTCTGGTACGCAAAAAATGGTCCGCAATTGATGCTTTCTTGCACTGAGGGCAAGACCAATTCCTGTGTTTCCAGCAGTTGCTTCAATGATGGTTCCGCCTGAACGCAATTTGCCTGATGCCAATGCTTCTCTTATGAGCATATCACCTAAACGATCTTTAATACTTCCACCCGGATTCATCATTTCAAGCTTTGCATACACCTCTACACCATCTGGGATGCCAATCCCTGACAGCTTTAAAAGCGGTGTGCGGCCAATTAATTCTGTAATATCCTTTATGACAGCCATATGATTCCCTTCCTTTGTATGGAAAAGAAGGGGGAACCCCCTTCTTTTATTGAGTTTGCTTTATCATACGCAAGACAAGGTCAGTTGAGTGAATCGCTGCTTGCTCAAGAAATTGATCAAAGGAGACATTGGATTCTTTCCCTGCAATATCAGATAGCGCTCGAACGACAACAAATGGCGTTCCAAAGAGCTGGCAAACTTGTGCAACAGCTGCGGCTTCCATTTCCACCGCATATAGTTCTGGAAACTTCTCTCTCACAAACGCTACACGATCCGGATCATTCATAAACGAATCTCCTGTTGCAATTGTTCCTTTTGCCACTTGAATATGATCGATCTCTAAAGCCGATTCCTCTGCCAGCTTCACAAGCTTTTCGTCTGCAGCGAAAGCAGCTGGCAACCCTGGTACTTGTCCGTATTCGTAATCAAAGATTGTCACATCCACATCATGATGTCGAACATCAGTAGATATGACAATATCCCCTACATTTAATGTGTGATGGAAACCGCCAGCAGATCCTGTATTGATCACATAATCCGGCTGAAAGCGGTCAAGCAGAAGTGTTGTGCTGACCGCTGCATTTACTTTTCCAATCCCTGATTTTAATAAAATCACTTCTTTATCTTCATAAACACCTGTTGTGAATTCACACCCAGCGATGTTTTCTTGTGTAGCATTCTTTAGTTGATCTCTTAATATTGTCACTTCTTCTTCCATTGCACCTATGACTGCGATTTTCAAATCAAAAACATCCTTTCATTCCCTTTTCTTCGCTTCTACGATCCAAACAAAATCATTCATTTGATGAAAGGACGTGCTAAAACCTTCTTCTTCAAAGATTTGCTTTAGCACATCAATGGATGGATAATATTCCGTTTCTAAATCCTCAGCAAGCTGATCGAATCCTGCGGCTTTCGCTTTGTCGATTTCCGCTTGATGTGCTGCTTGATTTTGAAACATTGTATCAGCAAAGACTATTTTACCATCTGAGTGAAGGATGTTGCTATAGGTGTGAATGGCTTGTTTTTTTTCTTCGTCCGTTAAATGGTGGAAAGCATATGAACTGACAATCGTATCCGGCTCAAATGGCGGCGCTGGAAATGATAAAAAATCCCCATCATGAAACACATCGGGTACTCCCTTTTGAAGAGCCGCTTTCTTCATGGCGTCTGATGGTTCAACACCAAACACGTTCTTATCAGCTGCAAGCAGTGCCACTGTTAGATTACCCGTGCCGCTTCCAAACTCAAGGACATATTGACCTGAACGTTCTACAATCTCTTTTAAAATGGCCGGATACCGGCGAAACACTTCTTCATACTGCTCGTCATGACCACTTACCGTGTCGTCATAAGACTCAGCCCAATGATCAAATAAAGAAAGAAACTCACGTCCCATTTTCTTTCCCTCCACTTTATCTATTTATTCCTATGCGTATAGTATGCTTTAATTCGTCGAACAGTTCTTATCCTACCACATCTTCTGTTTCTTTCCTACTAAAAAATACTGGGAGGGGTAGAAAAATATTTGCCCTTTTAGAGGAGAGAGATTAAGATGAATGGAGAGTATGGAGGAGTGAATCAAATGGATTTTCAGTTGGATTTTCTAAAGGATAAAATTGAATTCTTTGAAGCATCGTCTTTAAAAGAACTTGAACAAAAGATCCAAAAACAAATTGAACATAATCAGGCAATCTTGCTGACTGTTCATTCTGTCAGTCATCAAACGACTGTAATTGATGACCGGATTTTGTATACAGCGGTTGTTCATTTTAAGGCGAATATCTAAATAAAAAAGATAGCATGGCTGCTATCTTTTTTTCATGTTTATTTTAATTTTTCAACCTTTACAGGTTTCCAGCCTTTTTCATCTACCCATGTGATTTCCACGCGGTAGCGTTCACCTGATGATTTGTCACGGATGGTTCCCTTTGCATCTTGAGGGCCTCCGTTATTTCCTAACCAAAGAACCGTCATTTGATCTTCTGAAATTCCCGTCGCGTAGGACATGGCTTTAATCATTTCTTTCCAGTCTTTTGAGTTAGAATCATAGGTTGCTGTATGTGAACCGGATTGCTCTGTTCCTACAGGCTCCCAGTCATCGCTTTCATATGTTTTGTCTACGTCACTCGTTTTGCCGCCGTCTGTTTCTTTGGCGTCTTTTAACGCATCTTTATTAGGCTCTTCTTCATCATCTGTCTTCTTCGTATCGTCGTCTTGATCAGATGAGTCCTCTTTTTTTGCATCTGAATCATCGGATGTGTCTTTCTTTTGATCTTTCACATCTTCTTCTGAGTTTTGTTTATTTTCACTTGTTGCAGGCGCCGTTTTTGATGGTTCTTTCGCTACATCTGTATCTTTCGGTTTATTAAAAATTAACAAACTCGATGCGACAACCAAAATAAGCACCACAACGATACCAATTAATATGTTAAGCACCATATTCGCCTTTCTGCGCTTATCACGATGTTCAAATCGAGAATTTCTACTCAAAATCTCTGCACTCCTTTGCCTCGTTCCCTAAGTCGTTACTATTCTAACATGACATGAAGGGATGTTCTATGTCTGTTTCTTTTCAATTTCATTGACCTTTTTTACAATATCATAAAACGCATCATTTGTCTTAGCCCGGCCACTTGCCTCATCAAGGTGAACAACGACAAGAGCATATTTTGGTTTTCCCACCGGAAAGTACCCAGCAAACCACTTATGATAAAGCGGATTCCCCTTTTTATCTTTACTGCCGGTTTGGGCAGTGCCTGATTTCCCCGCTACATCAAATGGAAGATCTTGAAACCTTCTTCCTGTTCCTTTGTCAGACGTCACCACCTGCCTTAAGTACTTTTGCAGCTTTTGAGCTGTATAGCGGTCAATACTGTCTCCTTCCGGTCGTTTGTTTTGAAAGGTTAGCATCGTTGTTCCGTTTTGATACAGCACTTTTTCAGCGATTTTCACTTCTTTTCGTTCTCCGCCTCTCGCAATCGATGCCATCATATTGGCGATTTGCAAAGGAGTCGTTTTGACATTTTTTTGTCCTATTGCGGTTTGGGCAATGGCTTTTTTGACATGCTTGTCTCTTTTATCTCCCCACACACTGCCGGTTTCTTCACGATCAAACTGTTTGAAATGCTGCTTATGATAGACATCCCCTTCCCAGCCAGCTCGATCAATGAGTCCAAGCTTTGCAGCCGTCTTTTCGATGATTTGATCATCTGTTTGGATAAGATTGCCAGCAAGTGTCGCAAAGGTATAATTACAGCTCTGCGAAAAGCTCTCAGTCAGATTCAGCACTTCCTGCGTTCCTTCTGGCTCTCCATATAAATTCTTTCGACAGTCATACATCGTTTGTGGCTGGTCGAGGTTTTTTTCGATTGCTGCGGCAAGTACAGCGGTTTTAAAGACAGAGCCTGGTGCCATGGCAGTCAGCATATAATTTCTTGCCTCATGCCGGTTTTTGCTTGTGACATTTGGCGTACTCGCCATCGCCAGCACGCTGCTGCTTTCAATGTCGAGCAGAACGGCCCCGCCTTTTTCGACGCCTTGTTCTTTCAGAACTTTCTCCATTTCAGCTTGCATGTTTTCATCAATTGTTGTTTGAACCTGAAGAGGATAAAATGAATGAGCCTCTGCTGTATATTTGACGTCCATTCCAAACAAAGGGTTTCCCCTTCCGTCCACATGATATAACAATTTTGTGTCTTGCTCGGGTAATAGAAATTCGTCAAAGGTACTTTCTAGCCCAAAAGTACCGATTTCTGTACGGATGGAAAGCTCTTTTTTGTCAGGATAACGCTTTCTGAGCAATTCTGGATTTTCACTCGTGAAGCCTAATGTGTGGAGGGCAAGTCTTTTTTTGTCCTTCTCTTTCATATATACGCCGTAAACACCTGAATATTTCATATCATTGATGTCTTTCAACTTTTTTTTCGTGATGTCATCTTTGAGAATCAGAGGTTTTTTGGTTTCTGTCAGCTGTTTTTTGAGTTCATCTTCTTCCATCTCAAGAATAGAAGCGGTTTGTTTTAAATGAGGAAGATCATATTGCAGAAAAGGAAATAAGATAACCGCGGGCTGTTCTTTTGTGAGAAGCGCTTCGCCGTTTCGATCTAAAAATTCACCGCGACCATCTGAAATGACCACTTCTTCTGTACGCTGTTTGACACTTTCTTGTATTAAATTGATATCAAGCTTTGAAAAAGATTCTGTGAAAAACAGTTGAATTTCTGCCAGTCTCATGAGAAGACCGAGCAGCAGCATAAAAATGATAGCACCTGTCCATTGAATTCTACGTTTTTTGCGCATAAAAACACCTCGTCCCTATTGTGGACGAGGTGTTTATCGTATAAACGTGATTATGAAATTTTTACAATTTGGACGAACATTTCTCCGCCAGGTGTTTGAACGGTTACTTTGTCGTCTACTTGTTTGCCTAACAGACTTTTTGCGATTGGTGAATCGTTTGAAATCTTTCCTTCGAACGGATCAGCTTCTGCACTTCCAACGATTGTGTAAGACTCTTCTTCTCCGTCTGGTAATTCAACGAAAGTGACTGTTTTACCAAGTGAGACAATATTTGAGTTTCCTTCATCTTCGATAATTTTGGCATTGCGAATCATATTATCAAGCGTTGTGATACGGCCTTCTACAAACGCTTGCTCTTCTTTAGCAGAATCATATTCCGAGTTCTCAGAGAGGTCTCCAAAGCTTCTAGCAATTTTAATACGCTCTACAACCTCTTTACGTTTAACCGTTTTCAAATATTCAAGCTCTTCTTCTAATTTACGTTTTCCTTCTTCTGTCATTGGAAATACTTTCTCTTGTGCCATGAATCATTCACTCCTTCTATTAATCCTCATCATACAAACTTTCTGCACGTGAGTGACGACTGAAATATACAAGAATGAGGACTTCTTCAGGCCCTCATTCCTTCTGTCCCATATTTGTAAAAGTCCATCTTACATGGCGTCCCTTTTAGATGCAACTATTATGCCTTTTTTCAGACAGAACCACTCTCTGTGGTCTAAAGATGATCTATCTTCATCGCACAAACTGTGGAAAGGCACAGGAAGCTCCTGTACCTCGTTCGCCATTTCGATCATATGTAGAAGAATAGCTTATCCATTCTCCATCTTCCAATACATAATATGGTCAGTGTACGATATGTCTATGCTATATTATTACAAAATTGCTTTTTGATCAAGAATTGTTTGAAAATTTGTGATGATTTGTTTGTCGTTTTTTTAATATACTATTACAAAATCGAAACAACTTCAATATTCAGCTTGAAAACGGCATTTTTCTACATCTATTTCACATCATTGTTTTCCTATCATACCAAATCTTTCATTCAAGGTGTTCCTTCTAAAAATATTTAAGCAGCTTCTACTTATAGAAACAAGTGATATATTGGTATTTATTCTCTTTATCATGATGTTGAAAAGACCTTTACAATGTAAAGGTCTTTTTCTTCTCCACCATTTACTCTGCTCGGTTTTGAAGAATCGTTTGAATTTTTGTTACCATTAGGTCAATCGCCACATGGTTTTGGCCGCCTTCTGGGATGATGATATCGGCGTATCGCTTTGTCGGTTCAATGAATTGATTATGCATTGGTCTGACAACAGATACATACTGTTCAATCACAGAATCGATTGAACGGCCTCTTTCTTTTGTATCGCGTAAAATGCGGCGAATGATGCGAAGGTCTGCATCTGTATCGACATACAGTTTAATATCCATTAAGTCTCTTAGACGTTCATCTTCTAGTGCAAAGATGCCTTCAACGATGATGACATCCTTTGGTTCAACATGGACAGTCTCTTCTGAACGTGTGTTTAGCTTGAAATCATATATTGGTTTTTCAATGGATTCGTACCTTAGGAGCTGTTCCAAATGCTCAAACATCAGGTCATTGTCGAATGCAAGCGGATGATCATAATTCGTAAGCAAGCGCTCTTCAAATGGCATATGACTTTGATTTTTGTAATATAAATCTTGCTGAAGCATGAGGATGGAATGTCCTTTAAATTTTTCATAGATCGAATTGGTGACGCTCGTTTTACCTGAACCCGAGCCGCCAGCAATTCCAATGACAACTGGTTTACTCCTCATGTGCCTGTTATTTCCCCTTTCTCATCATGTTGCTAGGGTATACTTTTTGATCGAGCTTGAATTTTACGATTTGCAGCGGATGACGAGCGGCATCTAGTTCATTTCCTTTTTCATCCCAAATCGTCTCAATTTTGCATGTGAAATTCTCAATTTCTGGTCCGAAAAATTCGACTTCATCGCCAGCTTTAAAGAAGTTGCGCTGCTGCAATGTGACGATTTGTTCTTTTTCATCATAATGAAGAACGAGACCTGCGAAATCAAATGTCGTTTTCTTTCCATGAATGCCAAACATTTGTTCATCCGTTCCTGGTACACCTTCGAAAAAGGCTGGCGCTGTGTCACGGTTTGCGCATTTATCTAGTTCATCTAACCATTCCTGCTGAATGACAAAATTGTCCGGGTCAGCACAATAGGCGTCAATGACTTTGCGATATACACTCACGACAGTTGCCACATAATGAATTGATTTCATTCGCCCTTCGATTTTCAAGCTGTCAATTCCCATTTCGATCATTTGAGGAATGGATTCGACAAGCTTTAAGTCTTTTGGACTCATCGCAAATGGTGCGTCTTCCTCTCCAAACAATGGCGCTTCCTCAGAACCTTCTAGTTTATAAAGATCATAATCCCAGCGGCAGGACTGGCAGCAGCCTCCGCGGTTAGAATCTCTTGCCGTCATGTGGTTACTGAGCACGCAGCGGCCAGAGTAAGCAATACACATTGCACCGTGAATGAACGTTTCAATTTCAATATCGACCTTTTCTTTCATTTCTCTAATTTCCTGCGCACTTGTCTCGCGAGCAAGCACCACACGCTCAAGACCTTCTTCCTTCCAAAACTGAACAGCTTTCCAATTCGAAAGAGATTGCTGTGTGCTTAAATGGACTTCAAGCTTCGGTGCGACACGTTTACACGTTTCAATGATCAGCGGGTCAGCCACAATAATGCCCGCTACTCCAGCGCCTTCAATCCCTTGAAGGTATTCCTCAAGTCCGTCCATGTTTTCGTTGTGGGCAAAGATATTCGTTGTCACATAAATTCGTGCACCGTATTTGTTTGCAAATGCGACGCCTTCAGCCATTTCTTCAATTGAAAAGTTATCGGCATTTGAGCGAAGTCCAAATTCTTTTCCGCCAATAAAGACAGCATCTGCTCCGTAATGTACTGCAATTTTCAGCTTTTCCAAGTTTCCTGCTGGTGCAAGCAGTTCTGGTTTTTTTGTAATGACACGTTTTCCATCAATCATTTCAGAAATACCATCTTTCAATAGTGCCATTTCCTCTGCCTCCTCTTATATTAATAAACCGTTTCTTTAAAGAAGAACCCTGTATCGATTGAACGGTTGAAAGGCTGAATCTCTTCAATCCGCTTCACCCAGTCCTCTTTCTGATCTTCATAGGCGTCTTTGTCAGCCACTAATAAATCAATTGCTTTTCTATATAGTGACGTCACCTCTGTCATATAAGAAAGTGACTTTAAAATTCCGTCAATTTTAAATGAGTCAATGCCTGCGTCAACAAATTCTTCTAATTCGTCAATCATACACACATCATTAGGACTCATAATATGTGTGCCGTTTGCATCCTCGAAAATAGGGTATTTGTTTTGACGTTCCTGGTCATGAAGGAATAGTCCTTCCTCCATATTTCTGCCTTCAACGTCCATTTGTTTGCCTTGGTATTCAAAGTAGTTGCCAATGAGCGTACGTTTCGATTGAAACATACATGTCATGCCATGGACTTGAATTTCGATTTCCACCTCAGCATTTTCTTTGATGTCGATTACACTGTCCATGTTCAGTTCTTTGGCAAGAACAGCACGCGTTGCGCCTTTTCTGCCCCAGTAGTTACAAGTGTAATAGTTTGTCCCAGTCGTTTCTGTACTCCAGTGAAGATTCAGGCTTACTCCTGTTTCCTTCGCCGCCATAATCACGGCCGGGTCTCCAAAGACGACGCCATCTATGTTTAATGCATCGAGAAAGGTTAAATAATCTCCAAGCAGCTGCACACGGTCATTATGAAAAATCGCGTTCATCGCCACATACACTTTTTTGTGATGCGCATGTGCAAGCTCAACCGTCTGTTTCACATCTTCTCTTGAAAACTCGCCTGCAAGACGAATACCGTATGTTTGTTCGCCTATGAAGAATGCATCAGCTCCCGCCTCGATTAATGGCAGTACGTCTGACACCTTGCTTGGCGTCACAAGCAATTCTGGTTTTTTCATGATTGGTCACCTCTTTTTGTACTAATGGCGATCCCGTCTCCAACTGGAATAATACACGTTTGGAAATCAGGGTTTGACATGAGCCATTGATTGTATCGATCAATTTTTCCAATTAATTGTTTTTTTCGTTTATCTTCAATTTCATCTTCATAATTCGTTGCCACTAAGCCTTTGAATAATACGTTGTCTGTAATAATCATTCCGTCATGAGCAAGCATCGGTTCAAACAGCTCAAAAAAACGTTTGTACTGCCCTTTTGCGGCATCAATAAAGATCACGTCATAGGGCGCCATCGTTTGGACCGTTTTAGCCGATTCCATGGCATCACCAAAGAACACGTGTATTCTTTCTTTTAACTTTAATTCCTCAATGTTCCGTGTCGCCTCTTCATAGCGTTTTGCATTTCGCTCAATCGTATAAATCTCAGCATCTGGCAGAGCTGTCGCCATTCGAATGGCGGAGTAGCCAATCGCTGTCCCAACCTCAAGAATTTTCTTCGGCTTTTTCATCGACAGCAGCTGCAGTAAAAGTTCGATGCTCACCTTTTCCATAATTGGCACATGGTGCTCTTTTGCGTATACCTCTAATTGAGCGATTGCATCAGGACTTGGGTGAATTAAATGTTCAATATAATCATTGATTTGATCATCTTCGATAGTCATTATTTGTCTAGCTCCTTCATGACCTGAAAAAGAAGAGTCCTGCCTATTGCAGCTCTCTTTCTCGTCAATCTTTCGTTCATCTAAGTAAAAACAACCCGATATATTTTACCACAAAGAAGTGGTAATTGCGAACCTATAAAATGGATATTCCAACGAAAAAAACTGCAGGCAATCTTGTATTGTCTACAGTCTTTTTCGATTCACATGTACATTAATTACTGCCTGTGATGTATTTTGCTTTCGCTTTGTTGTGCTCATTTAACGTTTTCGTAAAGACGACTTCTCCATTTTTCTTCGCAAGGAAGTACACATAATCCGTTTTCTTTGGATGCAGTGCGGCTTTCCAGGAAGATTCACCAGCATTTGCAATAGGTCCAGGCGGCAGCCCCTTGTTATTATACGTATTATAAGGAGATTTCACCTTAAGGTCTTTGTAATAAACGCGGGATTTATGCTCACCCAGTGCATAAAGAACGGTTGGGTCGGTTTGAAGCGGCATGTCCTTTTTCAACCGGTTATAAAATACACTAGAGATTTTCGCTCGATCCATCTTTTCCGTCGCTTCCATTTCAATCAGTGATGCCATCGTTAACACATCATGTATGGACATGTTTGTCTTTTTCATGTCTTTTTCATACGTTTTCACGTATTGATCTGTTTGTTTAATCATTGTTTCAATGATCGTTTCGAGTGATTCATCCTCGCGATAAAATGGATACGTCGCAGGGAATAAATAACCTTCTAACGGATGTTTCACCTGTTTGCCTTTTACCTGTGATGTCACCGTTTTCGGATATTTTTTCATTAACGTTTGAATAAACGCAGGATCATCAAGCTTTGCTTCCACTTCCTTGGCTGAAAAATGCGTCTGGTTTGCAATAACCGCCGCAATATCAGACAGCTGTTTTCCTTCTGGAATCACAAGCTGAAAGGCGTAGTCTGTCCCTCCAGATGTCAGCTTTTGAATCAGCTTGTCTGCGTCCATCGTTTGTTTTAAATGAAAATATCCTGCTTTAAATCCGGACGCATTTTTGTATTTTGCATAATAAGTGAAAATCGTGTCATTCGAAATGAGCCCATTTTCTTTTAAAATGCCCGCAATCTCACGGACAGATGTCCCATTTGGAATATGAATATTAATCGTTTGTTTGCTTTTTTGATCGACCGGTCCAAGTGCTGATTTAACATATAAAAAGCCTGATAATGCTGCAATGATGATGACAGCAAGAACAGATAACAGGACGATCCCCATTTTTCTTTTAAAAAATGGTCGTTTCTTTTGTTCTGAAAACATGCATGGCCCTCCTCACATCTAGCTTTTATAGTACATGATTCGACGGAGTTCGGCAATTACTTGCTCATGCATTTCATGACAGAACTTGACATAATACGGCTAAACCAACGCCGCCACCGCTTCCAATAGCAGCCATGACATAGCTTCCATTTGGTAAAGCGCGTGCTTCGTAAAATAGTCTCACCATCATAGCAGCTCCCGATGCGCTGTATGGATGACCAAGACATAGTGCACCGCCTCTTTTATTGATCCGGTCATAAGGAATACCAAGCGTACGAGCAATTAGCGCTATTTTCAGAGCAAAGGCTTCATTGATTTCAAACAGTGCGACATCCTCTGCCTTGATTTTCTCTTGATTTAGAAGTTTCTTGATCGCATCAATCGGTGCAGCAGCTGGAAAATGTGGATGCATCGCCGTCACAGCACTTCCGGCATATCGCAGCATCGGCTGAAAATCATTCGCCTCCGCTAACGCTCTTTCCATCACAACGACCGCTGCTGCCCCGTCTGCTTCTTTGCAGCTATTGGCGGCAGTCACAGTTCCTTTTCCCGGTGAAAATACAGGCTTTGCCCGCTGTATCAGCTTCTCCATCGGTCTTATTTTAGCGGCCGCTTCATCAATGCTCAGTCCGCTAATCGAAACAATTTCCTCTGAATATGTACCACGTTTGATTGCGTCTATACTTCTTTCCCAGCTTAATTGCGCATAATCATCTTGTTCTTTTCTTGTCACAGAAAATGTCGAGGCGGTCAGCTCTGCTGCTTCGCCCATAGCCGGATCTCCTATCCATTCAGGTGAAAAGCGGGCTCTTTCTTTCATTGGTGATCTGGAAATACTCTCAGTCCCGCCAGCGATATACATTGAGCCTTCCCCTGATTGAACCATGACGCAAGCTGTTCGGATTGCTTCAAGACCAGAGGCACACTGCCTATCAATCGTCATACCAGGAACGTGCAAAGAAAGCCCTGCTTCTAATGAGGACAGACGGGCCATATTTCCGCCGCCTCCTACAACATTGCCTAATATGACGTCGTCCGGCGTCATCCCTTGAGACAAATGCTGAATAAGGGGCGCGGCTAATTGCTCTGGACGATAATCCTTCAGCATCCCGTTTTTATCACCGAAGGGTGTCCGTTTTGCTTGTACGATTACTGCTTGCATGACAACTGCTCCTCCGCCCACTTTTTCATGCTGGCACGTGCTATTTTCCCCCCAGATGTTTCAATCATTTGATCAATGACAAGCCATTTTTTAGGCATCTTGTAGGCAGCCAATTTTCCTTTGACAGCTTGCCGAACCGTCTTTGTCTGCTGTCCTTCTTCAATAATGGCAACAGGAATTTCACCCCAATATGGGTCAGGAACGCCAACCACAATCGACCGCTTCACCTCGGGCTGTTCATTTAGCACGCGTTCAATTTCCTCCGGAAAAATATTCAGCCCCCCATAGACGATCATGCCATTCTCACGGCCGCTCATATACAAATAGCCGTCTTCATCCATCCAGCCCATATCATAAACTGTCAGCCACTCCTCCGGCGGTTTCACCTTATGTAAGTAGCCTGAAAAAGACATTGGGCTCTTCACATAAATTCTTCCTGTCTCATTTGGCTGGCAGACAGATTGATCGGTCCGCCTCACTTCGACTTGAATGGAAGAAAAGGGTCGTCCGACAGAAGAAGGTTTTTGCAGAAAGTCATTTGATGATAAGTAGGAAACAAAGCTTAACTCTGATGTGCCGTAAAAATCAAAAAAAGTGACATGCGGATAGTTGGTGACAAGTTGTTTTTTTGATGAGATGCCCCACTCTGCTCCGGATGATATGACAAGAAGCGGGTTGTCACCCTTAAAAGCATCGATTTCCAGCAACGATTCTGTCATTGTCGGGACAGTATACATCACAGTGATGTCTCCTGTCTCTAAAGCTTTCTTCGCTTTCACTGGCGTAAATTTTTCTAAAAGTGTCACTGTGCCGCCAAAGTATAGGGTACTGATGGCACCATATAAAAAGTGGGAGGATAAGAGTGTGCCTGCTATAAGAACATGATCTTGATGAGTGATTCCAAATGTATCGGCTGTCGTTCGAAAGCTTTCGATCCATGACTGCTGACGCCTGATAAAGGCTTTAGGTGAACCCGTTGATCCTGACGTAAATCCCATATAAAAGACAGGGTCGTTCTCGCTGTCGCTTTTGTTATATGGACCTTGTGTGATCAGGCTCATTCTTTCCTTCCATTCAGATAAAGAAAAAACCGGCATGTCTACGCTGTGTTTTTCAAATCTTTTCATATATCGATCCTCTATAATGACGAGAGCTGCCTCACTTACCAAGAGCTTTTCTACACATTCCTCATGGCCCCATCTCGGATCAAGCGGGATAGCTGTCCACCCTGCACAAGCAGCGCCAGCAAATATTTGCAAGAAAGAAGCATCATTTGATAATAAAAAAGCGACTCTTTTTTGCTCATAAGCCGTTCGTTGCAGCCATTGTGCCGATGTCTGGACACGTTCATACCAATCTTGATAAGTGATCCTTTCTTTTCCATCAATGATGGCGATATGATCTGGGTTCATTTCTGCATGTAATGCATAGCTATCCGTTATTCTGTTCAAACCGCACGCCTCCCTTTATGCACATCCCTTTTTCGATATGACATGGCCTCAATGATTTTCACCGTGAGAACGGCACACATGCCCGCTTTGATGAGATCACCTGGAATATAAATCAGACTAAGAAGAGCTGCCTGAGTGACCTTTATATCCATCATCATGGCTTGAAAAGGAATACCGCATAGATATAAAATCCCGATACTGCATACCGCATAGATCATAAAAAGACGCAGAGCGGTTACTTTTTTCAGACGGTTCAGCCACAAACTGATCATAAGGGCAGCCACTGGATAAGCTAATAAAAAACCTCCGCTTGGTCCAAAAAAGACCCCTATTCCGCCTCTCCCACCAGACAAAAGAGGTGCGCCTGCTGCCACAACCAAGAGGAACAGAAGTAAACTGATCAGTGCCTGTTTTGGCTTTAACAGCCCCCCAGCAAGCAAAAGACCTGCCGTTTGCAATGTGATTGGTACAGGTGTAAACGTAAGTAAAATCGGCGGGATCAACCCTAACATTCCGATAACCGCTGTCATTAACGCCATTTGCATCATATCTTGAATTTTCAACATTCATGCCCCTCACTCAATTCGTTATAAAAATTAGAGTAAAAGGTACAGTTCATTATGTCAACATAAAATAAAATAAAGTTAACATATTGATCGTAAAAAAAGACCTGTGAAGAAAGATCACCAAGATCCGTTCACAAGCCTTTTATTCGTTCTATTCTTCGTCTTCTTCTTGATCTAAGAACGTATTTAACGTTTCTTCAATCATGTCCCACTCTTCATCCGTTTCAATAGGCTCTAGCTCGCCATCTTCACCGTCTTCGTTCGGCGTGAAGCTTGATGCATGAATTTCAATTTCTTCATTGTCTTGCTCAGAAATTGGGTAGTAAAGAACATATGATTTGTTAAAATGGTCGCTTTCAAAAGTAAATAGTACTTCGCAAAGCTGTTCATTTCCATTATCATCAACGATTGTAATTTGCTTTTCTCCGTGTTCCATTTGATTCACCTCATTTTAATTTAAGCTGTCTAAATACCCTTGCAGGATCATAACAGCCGCCATTTTATCAATGACTTTTTTACGCTTTTGTCTGCTCACATCTGCAGAGATGAGCATTTTTTCCGCTGCCATTGTCGACAGACGCTCGTCCCAAAGCACAACAGGAACATTGTACGTGTTTTCTAACACTTTCGCAAATAATTGGCTGGCTTCGCCTCTAGGACCGACCGTACCGTTCATATTTTTTGGAAAGCCAAGTACGATTTTATCCGTTCCGTATTGCGCGACGATCTCAGACAGGCGGCTGAGACCGAAGTCTCCGCCTGCTTCATCAATTTTAATTGTTTCTATCCCTTGCGCTGTCCATCCCATTTCATCACTGATCGCAACACCAAGGGTTTTCGTGCCTAAATCCAAGCCTAAAATTCTCATGTTTTACGCCTCTTTATGTGTCTCTAAGTACGATTTAACCAATTCCTCAATTAATTCGTCTCGTTCTAGTTTACGAATTAGGTTGCGTGCATCCTGATGTCTTGGAATATAAGCAGGGTCGCCTGACAGCAAGTATCCGACAATTTGATTGATCGGGTTGTATCCTTTTTCTTGGAGTGCGTCATATACTGTAATGAGCACTTCATTCACATTGGTTTCAGCTGAATCATCAGAGAAGTTAAACTTCATTGTCTTATCAAATGAACTCACTGCTTCTTGCACCTCTCTTCCAACATTCTACTAGCAAGCTTTTTTCTAACCGCTCATCTAATACCATTATTCTACACTACATCGCCTGATTATAAAACGGATTTGACAGATTCTTCGACAGTTGCCAGTGCTTCTTCTAGCTTTTCCGGTTGTTTACCGCCTGCTTGTGCCATGTCTGGACGTCCGCCTCCGCCTCCGCCGCAGATTTCAGCTGCCTGCTTCACAAGTTTCCCTGCATGCAGACCTTTTTCGATGACGTCTTTTGTTACTCCTGCTGAAATGTTTACTTTTCCGTTTTGAACGGCTCCGAGCACAATGACAGCTGATCCTAATTTGGCTTTTAAGTCATCAACCATTGTTCTTAAATGGTTCATGTCTTTCGCGTTTACTTTTTCAGTTAACACTTTCACTCCGCCGATTTCTGTCACTTTCTCTAAAATAGAGCCTGCTTCAGCCTGGCTTAATTTTGCAAGAAGAGATTCGTTTTCTCTTTGAGCCTCTTTTAAATCTGCCTGCAATGCGGCGATACGTTTTGGTACGTCTTTCGTATTTGACTTCAGCTCACTCGCTGCCTGTTCTAAAATGGCCAGCTGGTCATTTAATTCTTCGTATGCACCTTTACCAGTCACAGCCTCAATCCGGCGTGTTCCAGCACCAATACCCGATTCAGACGCAATTTTAAACAACCCTATTTCCGCCGTGTTTTGCACGTGACAGCCGCCGCATAGCTCGATGCTGTAATCGCCTACCTGGACCACGCGGACAATATCGCCATACTTCTCGCCAAAGAGCGCCATTGCACCCATTTCTTTTGCTTCAGCAATCGGCTTCAGGTCAATCGCAACAGAGATGCCTTCCCAGATTTTTTCGTTCACGATTTTTTCAATCTGAGACAATTCTTCTTTTGTCACTTGTCCAAAGTGAGAGAAGTCAAAGCGAAGTCTGTTTTCATTCACCAATGATCCCGCTTGGTTCACGTGGCTGCCCAATACATCTTTTAGCGCCTGATGCAAAAGATGTGTCGCTGTATGGTTTTTCACAATGCCTTTTCGAAGAGCTGATTCCACTTCTGCAGTGACTTCAAGTCCTTTTTTGGCTGTACCGCTTACAACCACTCCCTCATGGACATGCTGACCGTTTGGCGCCTTTTTCACATCTTTAATGTCGATGATGACTTCAGCGCTTTTTAATGTCCCTTTATCAGCCACTTGTCCGCCGCTTTCCGCATAGAAAGGTGTTTCATCTAACAAGATTTGTACCGTATCGCCTTCATGTGCTTCTGTGACAATTTCACCATTTTGAAGCAATTCGACAATATGGGCATCTGCCGTTAGATTTTCGTAGCCAACGAATGTGCTTTCTACTTTAATATCTCCTAGAGCGCCGCCTTGAACCTGCATACTGCCGACATCTTGTCTCGCATTTCTTGCTCGTTCACGCTGCTTCTCCATCTCAGCCTGGAAGCCTTCTCGATCCACTGTCATGTTCTCATCTTCTGCGTATTCTTCTGTCAGCTCGACAGGGAATCCATACGTGTCATACAGTTTAAAGACATCTTCACCTGAAATCTGCGTGTTGCCTTTGTCTCTTTCTTTTTTGATGACTTCTGACAAAATAGCTAACCCTTCGTTCAGTGTTTCATGGAAACGTTCTTCTTCATTTTTGATGACTTTCGCAATAAATTCTTCTTTTGCTTGTACATCTGGGTAGAAATCCTTCATGATTTCCGCAACCACTGGGACTAGGTCATACATAAACGGGCGGTGAATGTGAATGGTTTTTGCATAACGCACTGCACGGCGAAGTAAACGTCTTAACACATACCCTCGGCCTTCATTGGAAGGAAGCGCTCCATCACTTACAGCAAAGGCAACCGTCCGGATATGGTCAGCAATTACTTTAAATGCTGTATCCTTTTCCTTTGTCTCGCCATAGCTTTCTCCAGAGATGGTTTCAACAGCACGAATAATTGGCATGAATAGATCTGTATCAAAGTTCGTTGGCACGTTTTGAATGACAGATACCATTCGTTCAAGACCCATCCCTGTATCAATGTTTTTCTTCGGCAGCGGCGTGTATGACCCATCTGGATTATGGTTAAATTCAGAGAACACTAGGTTCCACACTTCTAGATAACGCTCATTTTCTCCGCCAGGATATAATTCTGGATCGTTCATGTCGTCACCGTATGATTCGCCGCGGTCATAGAAAATTTCCGTATTCGGTCCACTTGGGCCCTCGCCAATATCCCAGAAGTTTCCTTCAAGACGAATAATACGTTCTTCAGGAACACCGATTTTATCTCTCCATAGAACATACGCCTCATCGTCCTCTGGATGGACAGTTACAGATAACAAATTCGGATCAAAGCCAATCCACTCGTCACTTGTGAGGAATTCCCACGCCCATTCAATCGCTTCTTCTTTAAAATAATCACCAATAGAGAAGTTGCCGAGCATTTCAAAGAACGTATGATGGCGTGCTGTCTTTCCTACATTTTCAATATCATTTGTACGAATCGATTTTTGCGCGTTGCAAATACGCGGATTGTCAGGTACGACGCGGCCATCAAAGTATTTCTTTAATGTTGCCACGCCGCTGTTGATCCACAAAAGTGTCGGATCATCATGCGGTACGAGTGACGCACTCGGTTCTACAGCATGTCCTTTTTCTTTAAAAAAGTCTAAAAACATTTGGCGTACTTGAGCTGAAGTTAAAGTTTTCATTCAAAAATCCTCCCTTATCATTCATCAATCTCCACACAAACGAAAAAACATCCCGCCCTATGCAAGCACAAAACGACTTACACAGGGACGAGATGCTCTCGCGGTACCACCCTGATTATAGACCTATTCGTCTATCACCTTCACATCCGATAACGCCGGAAGAGAGCGGCAGTGTTTATCTGCACTCGGGACTAGCTTCCGTTAAAGGTCTGATAAGGCTTTTCTCAGCAAAATAAAGCCTCTCTCTGCAACAGCTTTTTAACGTACTCGGGTCCGTCATTGAATTCAGTATGTATGAATCGAAATTATTATAGACAACTCGGCTCCTCTTGTCAATGAACGCTTCGTCTCATGAGGATATATTGCACAATGATCACCCTGATTATAGCAGCTGTAGGTACCGCTAAAATCATCCCAATTAAGCCAAATAACTCTCCTCCTGCTAGCAAGACAAGCATAATGACGACAGGATGCATATGAAGGCTTCTCCCTACGATGATCGGGCTGAGGACGTTGCTTTCTAAAAATTGCAGCACTGCTACTGTGATCAGCACAATAATAACCGATTTGACCGAGATGGTAAACGCGATAAAGACAGCGGGAATCGCGCCAATAATCGGTCCAAAATACGGAATGACATTCGTTGCGCCAATCAGCATACCTAGGACAAGCGGATACGGGATATGAAACAGCCAGAGCACAATGGCTGCTGCACCGCCGATTAAGGAACAGACAAGCAGCTGCCCTCTAATATAATTACCAAGCGATTCATCAACTGCCTTCACAAACGCATGTCCCCTCTTCCGAAATGAGGGCGGCGTTAAATACCATGCAGCCCGCTTCATCGTATTCATGTCCTTCACCATATAAAAAACAAGAAAAGGAATGAGCGCTGCAACTAATGCGTAATCAAGTAATACTTTACAGCTAAGAATCATCCGCTCTGCGCCGTTAGCTGCATAAGTCTCCGATTGGACAATCAAACGGTCCAGCCGGTCGTGAAGTCCGTCGGGCCAATGGCTAGTATGACGATGAATATGAGATAAGGCGCCATTATACGTTTCGGCAAGCACAGGAATTTGTTCTGACAGCTCATTTAACTGCTTGATCATGACCGGTGCCCCTTTATAAACCGCAAGCCCAATCCCGCCAAAAAACAGTACATAAATCAATAAGAGACTAACAGTCCTTGGTAAGCCCCCCGCGTGCAATCTTTCCACTATCGGATAAAGCAGATAAGAAATAAAAATGGCAATGAGAAGCGGAATCAGAACCGCCTTTAACAACAAAAAAATAGGCATCCATAACTCGTCGAGCTGCAGTAAAATGAGCAAGGATGCAAGGACAAGCAGGACCCCTGCAGCATATATCAGAAATTGGATCGGACGTTTCTTCACCTTTTTCACCTCTTTTCTTATTGTTTAACCTTCTTCTGCAATTATCCATGTAAATAAAATTTGTCCTAACTTTGTTAAAAATGAATACACATGAAACATACAGCTCCATCAAAAGTCACTAAAATATCTCCACTGAATATTCCATCATGTACAAGAGGAGGTTTTTTATGATCAGATTCGAAGAAGTCAACAAGCATTATGGCCAGTTCCATGTACTTAAGGACATTAACCTACATATTCAAAAAGGTGAGGTGGTCGTGATCATCGGTCCTTCAGGATCAGGTAAAAGCACGATGCTCAGATGCATCAATCGTCTTGAAAGCATTGATGAGGGAAAGGTACTCGTCAACCAAGTGCCTGTTCAGCATCCGAAGACCAACATTAATCTTGTCAGGCAAAATATCGGGATGGTGTTTCAGCATTTTCATCTCTATCCTCATAAAACGGTGCTTGAAAACATTATGCTTGCGCCAATGAAGGTGAAAAAGGTGAGCAAGGAAGAAGCGAGGGAAACAGCCGAATTTTATTTAAATAAAGTCGGCATTCCTGATAAGGCCGATTCCTACCCTTCAAGACTCTCAGGCGGACAGCAGCAGCGTGTTGCCATTGCAAGAGGGCTTGCGATGAAGCCAGAGGTCATGCTGTTCGACGAACCGACATCGGCACTCGACCCAGAGATGATTGGAGAGGTACTAGATGTGATGAAGCAGCTCGCCCGAGAAGGAATGACCATGGTTGTCGTCACACATGAGATGGGGTTTGCCAGGGAAGTGGCCGACCGCATTGTCTTTATTGATGAAGGCAGAGTTCTTGAAGAGTCAACACCGGCTGCATTTTATGAGAAACCGCGTGAGAAACGCGCTCAGCTCTTTTTAAGCCGTATTTTAAATCACTAGGGGGAAAGATTTGATGAAAAAAATGAAACGCTTTGGCCTACTACTCTTTATGACTTGCTGTATTGCCGCTTTAGCTGCTTGCGGCTCTGCTGAAAAAGGCTCGACGAATGCAAAGCAAGGAAGCTCTTTAGAAGCCATTCAGAAAGACAAAAAAATCATATTCGGGGTCAAGAATGATACACGTCTCTTCGGTCTAAAAAATCCTAGCAGCGGAGATATCGAAGGATTTGATATCGATATAGCAAAAGCCATCGCAAAGGAAATGCTCGGTGATGAAGAAAAAGCAGAATTCAAAGAAGTGACATCGAAAACGAGAATCCCTTTACTGCAAAAAGGAGATATTCACGCGATCGTCGCAACCATGACGATTACCGAAGAGCGTAAAAAAGAAGTCAATTTCTCAGATGTTTACTTTGAAGCAGGACAATCACTGCTTGTGAAAAAAGGAAGCGACATTCAATCGATTGATGATCTTAAAAAAGGGACGAAAGTGCTTGCAGTGAAAGGATCTACTTCTTCTCAAAATATCCGCGAAAAAGCACCTGAAGCGTCTGTATTAGAATTTGAGAACTATCAGGAAGCTTTTACAGCTTTAAAATCAAACCAAGGGCAAGTGCTGACAACTGATAATGCGATCTTATTTGGTATGGCAGATGAGGATTCAAATTACGAAGTCGTCGGCGGCACCTTTACAGATGAGCCTTATGGCATTGCTGTAAAGAAAGGGGATCAGGAATTAACAACTGCGATCAATAAAGCCCTAAAAACCTTAAAAGACAATGGAGAGTATGACAAGATTCATCAAAAATGGATCAAAGAATAACCGTTTGACTTGTTAAGACCTATTATCTTAGGGTGAGCCGCTCATTGGCTCCCCTGTTGATCAGGAAGGAAGTGAACTGATTGCTGCGGTTTTCCATTCTCACTGAAAACTTCAATCTTTATGTAGAAGGCTTTAAATATACCATTGGTGCAAGTGTCATTGCTTTGATTGGAAGCTTTTTGATCGGTACACTCATTGCCATTATGAGAATTGCGCCACTCAGGCCGCTCAACTGGTTAGGAACGGCTTATGTGGAATTTATTCGGAATATTCCGTTATTATTGATTACATTCGTTTTCTTCTTTGGTTTACCCGTGCTAGGTATTGTAGCAGATGGCTTCACCGCTGGCACCATTGCCCTTGCCATTTATACTTCTGCCTTTATTGCTGAAGCCATTCGCGCAGGGATACAAGCTGTACCGCTTGGACAAATGGAAGCCGCCCGCGCTTCAGGTCTATCCTATGGCGGGACGATGCGGTATATCATTCTGCCGCAGGCGATTAAAATTGTCATTCCCCCTCTTGGGAATCAATTTATTAACCTTGTCAAAAACTCCTCTATTTTAGGTGTCATTGCAGGGTTTGATCTCATGTATCAAGGAGACCTCATCGCTTCTAGAACATTTGTGACATTTGATGTCTACATCTTTGTTGCCATGTTCTATCTGCTATTAACGATTCCGCTCAGTATAGGCGTTGGTTATTTAGAAAAAAGATTAGCAAGAAGCCACTAGAAAGGAGGAAACACCATGGATTTTATAGGTGCCTACCAGCCTGATCATCTCGCCTTTTTACTTGAAGGATTTGCTGTCACCTTAAAAGTGGCTTTTATCTCCATCATTTTGAGCTTTCTCATTGGATTAGTCATTGGCACATTGCGGTTCGCTCAAATTCCGGTTTTATCAAAGATACTTGCAGTCGTCGTAGAAACCATTCGAAACCTGCCGCTCTTATTGATCATCTTTTTTACGTATTTTGCACTGCCCGAAATCGGCATTAAGCTGAGCATTACAGCCTCGGCTATTGCAGCTTTAACCGTATTTGAATCAGCGATGCTGTCAGAAATTATTCGAAGCGGTTTAAAGTCAATTGATAAGGGGCAGATCGAAGCAGCCAGGTCTTCTGGTTTAACCTATATTCAAACGTTAAAAATGATTATTATGCCGCAGGCTTTACGCCGAATGGTGCCGCCAATTGTCAGTCAATTCATCTCTCTTTTAAAAGATACGTCGCTTGCTGTTGTCATTGCACTTCCAGAACTATTGCATCACGCTCAAATATTAAACGGTCAGAGCCAATCTTACTTACTGCCCATCTTCCTATTAGCGGCGATGATGTATTTTGTCGTCAATTTCAGCTTATCACTACTTGCACGCCGATTAGAATACAGGCAGGCATAAAAAAGGACATCCGCTTTTGGCGGATGCCTTTTTGTTTACATCATTCTCATAACACGTTTTCTTAGCTTTTTCATATCCCGCTTTGATGGCATATCATATCGACTTGCAAAGTGATATGCGAGTGCACCTGCACCAAGCGTTAATAGTGAAGAAGTCATTTTGCCCATTCGAAATTCCCCCTTAACACTTATAGTTGAATTGAACGTTCATCATCACTAAACAGATCATCTAAGCTGCTTAGTGTCCCGTCTTCTTCCACTTGGTGTGTAGATATTTTGCCTTTTGACAGCGTCAATTCAATAAAACAGCCCCAGCAATAATATTGATTGACCCCAATTTTTCCGATGTCTTTACATTTGCAATTTGGGCAAATGAGCATAATCAGCACCTCTTTACGTTCGGTTTAGAACAAGTGCTTCCTTTTGAACGTTGATCAAGGTTCCGGCAGCCTGCAGCTGTTTTCGAATCCCTGATAGCTCTGTAAAGAAGCCGTCCGAGAGTTCATATGCTACGATTGTGCCCGAATTTGTGCAAAAGTATACATCTTCCAAAATGCCTAAATTTTCACCCTCAGGCGACTGCATCATTTTCTTTTTCAATTTCGAAAATAAGAAGGATGGGGCAGAGGAATCCATGCCTACTCCCTCCTGGCAGCTCACATATAAGCCTTTGTCTGTCAGCTGATCACCAGCAGAGAATGGAATGAGTGCACAGTCTTTCTTTTTCCCATCTAACACATATCCTCCGCAGCTGCCTCCGGCTAATAAGCAAATATCTTTAATGGAACCAAGTGAATGAGACAGCTCACCTGTATAGATTGACATTCCTTCAAGCTCTCGACATGTTCTCAAAATGTGCTCAACCACCTTTTGCGGAACAGTCTTATCGTGTGCGTTTGCTTCGATACTCATACGAAGAAATGGCTTCCATGAACGGAATATGAGGATTTCTTTTCACGCTAAAAAGGCTCCCGTATGGAAGCCTTTTATTCATGCATAAAATCAAATGGAGTGATTCCCTCCATGCCAATATTTGCGTCATGTACGCTAAACGGAAGTTCTTTTTGGAGCGCTGCAAGCTCCGCATCCATAACTTCATCAGTTTGCATCAGCCGCATCGTTAAGGACGTTTGTCTGAGCGAATCCTCATTGTTTTTCACGCCCCACTCCAGCGCTGATTCCTCGCCGCACAGGATTAAAAACTTTTTACTTCGTGTAATGGCTGTGTACAGCAGATTTCGCCGCAGCATTCTGTAGTAGCTTCTCACGACTGGCAGCACAACGATTGGAAATTCACTGCCTTGTGATTTGTGGATGGAGCAGCAATAGGCATGTGTAAATTGATGAAAATCCTTTTTTGTAAAGGTGATTTCATTCCCATCAAAGGAGATCACAGCCATGTCTTCTTTTTCCGTGTTTTCTTTCGCATAAAAAATCGAGACAATTTCGCCGATATCACCGTTAAAAATATTATTTTCCGGCTGATTCACAAGCTGAAGCACTTTATCACCGGTCCGGTACACCACATCACCAAACGGGATTTCTCTGCCCTTTGGTTTTTTAGGATTCAAAATGTGCTGCAGCATTTTATTGAGCTCATTAATGCCTGCTTTCCCTTTATACATTGGCGCAAGCACTTGAATGTCTTTTGCTGAATAGCCTTTTTGAGCAGCATTGCTGACGACTTTCTCAATCACTTCTTTCATTTGATCAGCTGAGCATTTTATGAAAGATCGATCCTTTGAACGTGCGGTAATATCTTTTGGCAGTACGCCATTTTTCATATCATGTGCAAGTTCAACAATGCTGGAGCCGTCTGCCTGCCGGTAAATATCTGTCAGTGTAACAGCTGGTACGGCTTGTGAGGCAAGTAAATCCCTTAACACTTGGCCTGGTCCGACAGATGGAAGCTGATGTTCATCTCCTACCATGATCACTTGGATATGATCAGGAATCGCTTTAAACAAGTGATTCGCAAGCCAAATATCCAGCATACTTGATTCATCAATGATGACAAGCTTTCCTTCAATCGGCTGTTCCTCATCATGCGAAAAGCCCTCTGATCCGTTCCAGCCGAGCAAACGGTGAATGGTTACAGCTGGAAGCCCTGTTGATTCTGTCATCCGTTTAGCTGCTCGTCCAGTTGGCGCCGCAAGCACAAATGGAAAGGATTCATCTTTTTTGTAATCACTCGGATCAAGAGATACACCGTGAAGATCGCTGTAAAGCTCAACAATCCCTTTAATGACCGTTGTCTTCCCAGTCCCAGGTCCGCCTGTTAAAAGCAGCATCGGGGACATGAGTGCCTTTTGAATCGCTTCCTTTTGTGTCGGCGCATACTGGACGCCCAGCCGTTCCTCAAGCTCGCCAAGTGCGAGCAGGAATTCCGATTCAGGGAATTGATCTGCATATTCCGTTTGGGAGACGATCTTTTGTATCCGTTTGGCGACACTTTGCTCCGCATAAAATAAGGACGGATGATAGCAGCGCTCATCTTCAATGATCATCTCTTTTCCTTCGCCAAGTGCAATGATCTGATTGGCGACATCCATTTCCGTCACTTTGTACTCATTGCCTGTCTGATTGAGCAGCTTGCGGGTTTCAACGATCAAATCTTTCGTTTGTATGTACGTATGACCATCCTGAAGACTGGCTGTTTCAACTGTATAAAGCAGGGCTGCACGGATTCGCTCTGGGTCATTGCCTGAGATGCCGGTTCTAGCGCCAAGCTCATCCGCCTTAATAAATCCGATCCCTTCAACATCCTTGACGAGCTGATACGGGTTTTCCTCAATCTTTTGCAGCGTTTCACTCTCGTACACTTGGTATATCTTCATGCTGAGCTGAGGACCAAAGCCATATTGATTCAGGCTGATCATGATTTGTTCCAATCCTTGATGTTCCTGGAGCGCTGCGGCCAGCTTATCTGCCTTCTTTTTTGATAAGCGCGGAACATCATACAAAACAGCTGGGTCACGCATAATTTTATGAAGCGTCTGATTGCCAAGCTGCCCCACAATTTCTTCCGCCGTCTTTTTCCCTATCCCCTCAAATAAATCACTTGAGAGATAATGAATGATTCCTTGCTTCGTTGTCGGTACTTCCTTTTGAAAATGAGTGGCCTGAAACTGTTCACCAAATTTCGGATGGCTTGTGACTTTGCCATAGAAGGTGTAAGTTTCTTCCTCATGAAGTGCTGGGAAGTAGCCTGTGACAGATGCTGTTTTTTCCTCTAAGTTTTCCGATGTTTCAATGACTTTCACCTTTAACACCGAGTATAAATTACTTTCATTATGGAAAATAACGGCTTGAATTGTCCCCTTTAAAAACGGTTCGTCCTCAAGCTTCATTTGATCTGGATGTTCCTGCACAGGTCTTCCCTCCTTCCGTCTATTCTGCCTCTTGAATCAGCTTTTGCGCATGTAGTGCCAGCATATGGTCAGGCTGCACGTCAATGGCTTTTCCTAGCATCTCAAGTGCTTCGTCTTTTTTCTCTAAGTATGCATACGCAACCCCTAAATTATAAAAGGCATCTGCATGCTGCGGATCACGCGCGACCACCTCGGTAAAGGTTGTCACCGCTTCTTCCAGCAATTGTTCATTGGCTAAGCACATGCCAAATTGGAATCTTGCTTCATTATCTTCTTCATTCAGTTCGATGGCACGCTGAAGATAGGGCATCGCAAGCTTCGGCTGCTCTAATTTGATGAGCGTCTGCCCCAGCATATAAAATAAATCACTATTTTCCATGCCAGCTTGTAGTGCTTGTTCAAAATAGTCTTTTGCTTTCATAAAGTCTTCTTTTAATGTGTATACATTTCCTGCCCCGTAATAGGCTGCAGCTGCGGCGTGATCAAGTTCAATGGCTTTTTGAAAGAAGTTTAACGCACGTTCAAATTCATTGATACTTGAAAGCAAGTTCGCAAAGTTAATATATGGAACCGGGTCTTTTGGGCTTTCTTCAATGGCTTTCGTAAAAGCTTCAGCTGCTTTTTCGATGTTGCCTTGATTTAAGGCTTTTATGCCGATTTCGTTATAGTTCATTCGCTCTCTCATCCTTTCATTAAAAAACCTCAACAGCGACGTTGAGGTTTTGAAAACATGTTACACATACGACAGCTTTTGACCGTCCTTGAAAACATCGTCAATTGTTCCGCCGCCAAGACATTCGTCGCCATCATAAAAGACAACCGCTTGTCCTGGAGTCACAGCACGAACGGGTTCATCAAAGATGACCATCGCTTCTTGCTCACCTGTCATTTTGACCTTCACATGGTGATCTTCTTGACGGTATCTGAATTTGGCTGTGCATGTTAATTCACCATTTTCGCCGACAATATGAGGACGAGTCCAGCTGATATTGACGGCTGAAATGCTTTCAGAATATAAAAGTGGATTGTGGAAACCTTGTTCGACAAACAAGATATTTTGTTCCAAGTCTTTTCCAACGACAAACCAAGGATCACCGCTGCCGCCAATGCCAAGACCTTGGCGTTGACCGATCGTGTAATACATCAGTCCATCATGTTCACCTTTGACTTCTCCGTCCATTGTCTGCATCACGCCAGGCTGTGCAGGCAAATATTGACTGAGGAATGTTTTAAAGTTTCTTTCCCCAATAAAGCAAATACCCGTTGAATCTTTTTTCGTTGCTGTTGCGAGCTCTGCTTCTTTTGCCAATTCACGAACCCTTTTCTTCTCTAAATCTCCGATTGGGAACATGACTTTATCAAGCTGTTCCTGAGTCAGCTGATTTAAGAAATACGTTTGGTCTTTGTTGGCATCAAGACCTCTTAGCATTTTGACTTCATCGCCAGTTCTGTCGACGCGCGCATAGTGGCCTGTTGCTAAATAATCCGCACCGAGTGACAATGCATGCTCGAGGAACGCTTTGAACTTAATTTCTTTGTTACACATGACATCTGGATTTGGCGTTCTGCCCGCTTTATATTCATCAAGGAAATATTGAAACACTTTGTCCCAATATTGCTTCTCGAAATTCACCGCATAATAAGGGATTCCAATTTGGTTACACACGCGGATGACATCCTCATAGTCCTCCGTTGCTGTACATACACCATTTTCATCTGTGTCATCCCAGTTTTTCATAAATATGCCGATTACATCATAGCCTTGCTCCTTTAGCATAAGAGCAGCAACTGATGAATCGACTCCTCCGGACATACCGACCACAACTCTTGTGTCTTCTGGTCTTTTTGTCATCTTCATCAACTCCATTTTCAATGAAACAGCATGTGCGTTTCGTTCTTCAGGTGCTTGGCTGTTTCATTTTTCACACACGAACAAAAGAGGAGCATTTATTTGGCTAAGCGTTTGACAACAGCTGCTATCTTGCGCGCCGCCTGCTTCACATGATCCTCTTCATTCCCAAGACCGAAGCTTATTCTGACTGAGGACGTCAGCTTGTCTGCTTCTTCGCCATACATGGCGCTTAACACGTGCGAAGGAAGGACGGATCCAGCCGTACATGCAGATCCACTTGAAACAGCAATTCCTTCCATATCTAAATTCACAAGTAACGATTCGATGGAAACGCCCGGGAAATGAACATTTAAAATGTGAGGCAATGTCTCTTTCGGGTGCCCATTGACAGAGAAATTGAGTGATTCCTCTTCGAATACTTGCAGCATGATTTCTTTGAGCTTACCATAATGCATGGCTTTTTCTCTTCTATTTTGCTTCGTTAATTGAACAGCTTCTGCAAGTCCAACGATCCCTGCCACATTTTCAGTGCCAGCACGGCGTTTTCTTTCTTGTTCTCCTCCGAATATTTGCGGAGAAAGTTTCACGCCTTCGTTTACATATAAAAAGCCTGTTCCCATTGGACCATTTAGCTTATGGCCAGAAGCAGATAAGAGATCAATATGAAGGTCTGCTACATCAATAGGCATTGTTCCAAACGCCTGCACGGCGTCTGTATGAAAATGAGCAGTGTGGTTGTATAAAAGTTCGCCAATGTCTTTGATTGGCTGAATCACACCTGTTTCATTATTGCCGTACATGATGGTCACTAGAATCGTATCATCTCTCAGTGCTTGTTTTAGTTGTTCAAGATGAATCAATCCAGTTTCATCCACATCTAAATATGTCACGTCAAATCCTAGCTTCTCTAGGCGTTCACATGTGTGCAGCACCGCATGATGTTCTGTTTTTGATGTGATGATATGTTTTCCTTTATGCTGTCTTGCCATGGCCACACCTGTAATCGCCAGGTTGTCCGCCTCTGTTCCTCCGCTTGTGAGGATGATCTCCTGTGGTTTACAGTGTAATTCTCCTGCAATCACTTCTCTTGCTTCATCGAGCCACTTTCTTGCCTCGCGCCCATATGAATGAATACTAGAGGGATTGCCAAATATCTCTGTAAAGTAAGGCATCATCTTGTCCACAATACGCTGATCCATTGGCGTTGTGGCCGCATGATCTAAATAGATTCGTTCCATTTCCGGTACACCTCTGATCTAAATATAGAACATATACGCGTCTTGATTTCCGTCATCTGTGTAGCTTGCCAAGTCTTCAAGAGTTGTATTGTCTAGTACGTCTTTTACTGCATCACGAATCCGAATCCAAAGTTCACGCTTTGCTGGTTCTTCGTTTTCGATGACTTCGACAGGACTAATCGGTCCTTCTAATACACGAATAATATCACCGGCTGTGATTTCGTTTGGTTCATGTGCAAGAACATAGCCGCCATATGCACCGCGAATACTTTTCACAAGACGGGCATTACGAAGTGGTGAGACAAGCTGCTCTAAATAATGCTCAGACAAATTATTGTTTTGAGCGATTGATTTTAATGATGTGGGGCCTTCGCCATGTTTTTTGGCTAATTCGATCATGATCGTCAGACCATATCTGCCTTTAGTTGAAATTTTCAAGTTAAACACCTCTGCGTTTTCTATTCTATGTCATCAATTATTTTTCTGATTTCATATACGCTGATATATAGACCAAAAGCAATTATATCATACTTTCAGCCAACTTTCATTTGCCGGTTCTGAGCGCTTTAGGAGGACGCATCCCTTTTCTATTTGAAGAAATTTCGGTACTCTATACAAACAAGACATTGCTTTAGGAGAGATAATCATGAAACCTTTAGCGTACCGGATGCGCCCAAGTCATATTGAAGACATCATTGGGCAGGAGCATCTCGTTGGAGAAGGTCAAATTATTAGACGAATGGTCGAGGCAAAACATTTATCCTCGATGATTTTATACGGACCGCCGGGCATCGGCAAAACATCGATTGCGACCGCGATCGCTGGAAGCACAAGCATTGCGTTTCGGACATTGAATGCAGTCATTCATAACAAAAAGGATATGGAAGCTGTCGCCGCTGAAGCGAAAATGAGCGGCCAGGTCATCCTTATTTTAGACGAGGTTCACAGGCTTGATAAAGGAAAGCAGGATTTCCTTCTTCCTTATTTAGAAAATGGCATGATCATTTTAATTGGCGCAACGACGGCTAACCCCTATCATGCGATCAACCCTGCCATCCGAAGCCGGACACAAATATTTGAGCTAAAACCGCTTGAAACAGAGCAAATCAAAGCTGCGTTAACAAGAGCGTTACAGGATGAACATCGCGGGCTTGGCGGTTATGAGGTGACAGTGGACGATGAAGCGATGAATCATTTTGCCAATGGATGCGGTGGAGACGTACGCTCTGCTTTAAATGCGTTAGAATTAGCTGTCTTATCGACAAAAGCAGATGAGGCTGGGCATATTATGATCACTCTTGCCGCAGCAGAAGAATGTTTACAAAAAAAGAGCTTCTCACATGATAAGAATGGTGATGCTCATTATGATGTCCTCTCGGCTTTTCAAAAATCCATTAGAGGATCTGACGCAGATGCGGCGCTGCATTACCTTGCCAGACTGATTGAAGCAGGAGACCTTGAAAGCATTTCAAGGAGATTACTCGTGATGGCTTACGAGGATATTGGTTTAGCTAGTCCGCAGGCCGGTCCTCGTGTGTTAAGCGCTGTTCAAACAGCAGAAAGAGTCGGCTTCCCGGAAGCACGCATTCCGCTGGCTAACGCAGTCATTGAACTGTGTCTTTCTCCTAAGTCCAACTCAGCATATAAGGCGGTTGATGCGGCGCTCAGTGACATTCGATCAGGGAAAATTGGTGAAATCCCTGTTCATTTAAAGGATGCTCACTACAAAGGAGCTACAGCACTCGGCAGAGGTGTCGATTACTTATACCCACACGATTATGAAAACGGCTGGGTGAAGCAGCAATACTTACCTGATCCGCTGAAAAACAAGCAATACTATGAACCGAAGCAAACAGGCAAATTTGAAGGCGCACTGAAACAGGTATATGAGAATTTAAAACGCCAAAAATAAAAAAAGCCCCCTGCATGTTAGCAGGTGGGCTGTTTATTTATCCTTCACACGTGTAATTGGAATATCTTTTAAGAGCTGCATAATGACATGACCACCCATGATCAGCCCTGCAACAGACGGGACGAACGCATTGGATGATGGCGGCATTTGTGCCTTTCGAATCTTCGCTTCATCATTTCCAACTTCTTTTCTGACATCTTCGCGAATCACAATCGGACTTTCATCAGAGAAAATGACTTCAATTCCTTTACGAATCCCTTCTTTGCGCAGACGCGTTCTCACGACTTTTGCAATTGGGTCGGTATGTGTTTTTGAAATATCATCAATTTTGAAGCGGGTCGGATCTGTTTTGTTTGCAGCACCCATACTCGAAATGATGTTCACATTGCGTTTCAGGCACTCTTTCATTAAATGAATTTTATAGTGAATCGTATCTGACGCATCGATGACATAATCAAGCGGATACTCAAAAAATTGCTCATATGTTTCCTCTGTATAAAACATCTTTAGTGCAACTACTTCACATTCCGGATTAATATCAGCGATTCTCGCCTGCATTAAGTCAACCTTTGGCTGACCAACTGTTGAAAGCAACGCTGGAAGCTGACGGTTCACATTTGTAATATCAATATCATCTTTATCAACAAGAACAATACGGCCAACGCCTGAACGAGCGAGTGCCTCAACTGCAAATGAGCCAACGCCGCCCACACCAAGCACTGCAACTGTACTGTTTTTTAATATATCTAAGCCTTCCTTGCCTATAGCAAGCTCGTTTCTTGAAAACTGATGTAACAAGTGCCTCACTCCACCTTTATTTAAAATGAATCGAAAGAATCATATCATATTCAAACTTCTTCGTCATCCTTCTGAAAAAGAAAAAAACACAAAAAAGTCCCGACAACGCCGCCAGCTTTTCCTTCGTTTTGAACCCCGCACCATGCAGGTGGGTGCTTTCTTCCTGACTTTATAAGTCCTCTAAAGAGGCATTTATGCAGAAAGGAAAGGCAAGCTCCCGTATAAAAAAATGTTCGGTCAAAACTAGGTAACCACCGTACGTATCAGGACTTTATTTATTGATTGAAGAAAGCATATCATAGGCATGCCGCTTTTTCAAGCGTTTACATGCCCATAACCATGCGTCTATTTTACTGTTTTACTTTTGTTTTAATGGCTAAACTTAGCTCATCAAGCTGCGCTTCGCTTACAGTGCCAGGAGCATCTGTAAGCACACAGCTCGCACTTGCCGTTTTCGGGAACGCAATGGTATCTCTTAGGTTAGAGCGGCCGGCAAGCAGCATCACTAAGCGGTCAAGACCAAGCGCGATTCCGCCATGCGGAGGAACTCCATGCTCAAAAGCATCTAGAAGGAAGCCGAATTGTTCATATGCCTCTTCTTTTGAAAACCCAAGTAAGCTAAACATTTTTTCTTGAATATCCTTTTCGAAAATACGAATCGAACCTCCGCCAAGCTCATAGCCATTCAGTACAAGATCGTAAGCCTGTGCCTTCATGTCTTCTGGGCTTGTCTCAATTAATTCAAGATCGTCGCGTACTGGCATTGTGAAAGGATGATGGGCAGCATAGAAGCGGCCTTCTTCTTCATCTTTTTCAAGCAGCGGCCAATCAACAACCCATAAGAAGTTGAATAGAGACTCATCAATGAGTTCAAGCTCTTTGCCGAGTTTTAGGCGAAGGGCACCAAGTGCATCATGGACAACAGACGTCTTATCTGCAACAAAAAGTAACAGGTCACCTTCTTCGACTTGCAGCTGCTCCTTTAATTCTGCCTGCTTTGCTTCATCAAAGAATTTAGCAATCGGTCCTTTTAATTCTGCCCCTTCTGCTTTTAGCCAAGCTAGACCTTTTGCACCGTAGTTCGCTGCAAATGCACCAAGGGCATCAATGTCTTTTCTTGAGTAGTTCGCTGCAGCACCTTTTACATTGATGGCTTTCACAGCTCCACCATTTTTCACAGCTCCGCTAAAGACTTTGAAATCGGAATCTTTTACCGTATCTGAAATGTTGACAAGCTTCATCTCAAAACGTGTATCTGGCTTATCAGATCCATAAGAATTCATCGCTTCATCATATGTCATACGGGGTAATGGCAATGTCAGGTCTACGCCTTTGACATCTTTCATCACCTTTGCCATCATCTCTTCGGCAAGCGTCATAATGTCCTCTTGACTCATAAAGGACATTTCAATATCGACTTGTGTGAATTCCGGCTGACGGTCCGCACGCAAGTCTTCATCTCTAAAGCAGCGGGCAATTTGATAGTAACGATCCATCCCTGAGACCATCAGCAATTGTTTAAATAATTGCGGAGACTGAGGCAAGGCATAGAATTCTCCCTCATGTACACGGCTTGGAACAAGATAGTCACGTGCTCCCTCTGGCGTACTTTTTGTTAAAATCGGTGTTTCAATATCTAGAAAGCCGTTATCATCTAAGAAATGGCGGAATGCTTTTGTGACTTCATGTCGCATTTTCATCGTTTCAAACATAGCAGGACGGCGAAGGTCTAAGTAACGGTATTTTAAGCGCACATCTTCTGATACCTCGTCTGCTTGATCTGAAATCACAAAAGGAGGGGTCTTCGCTTCATTTAACACGCTGACCGTTTCGACTTGAATTTCAATTTTCCCTGTTTTTAAATTTGGGTTGATCGTTGCGTCTTCTCTTGCGACAACCGTTCCTTTAATATCAAGGACATATTCATTACGAATCGATTCTGCTGTCTCAAGCGCCTCTTTTGATAGGTCTGGATTGAAGACAGCTTGTACAATCCCTGTACGGTCGCGCAGATCAATAAAGATTAATCCGCCAAGGTCACGTCTTTTTTGAACCCATCCTTTTAATACAACGGTTTGACCGATTTGGTCTTCTGTTACTTCTCCACAATAAAAAGTTCTACCAAACACAAACATTCCACTCCTTCTTTACGCCTTCTTGTGGGCCTTCATCATTTGAATCAGCTCATCAAGCTTCACTTCAATTTGTTCACCCGTTGTCGTATCTTTTACATTCACAATGCGCTGCGCCAGCTCATCTTCACCAAGGACTGCAATAAACTTGGCTTTTAATCGATCAGCCGCTTTAAATTGCCCTTTTAATTTCTTCCCTGTATAGTCCATTTCACTTGAAATGCCTTCTTTTCTCAGACGATTTAATAATGAAACAGAGTAATCCTTCGCTTCATCACCGAGTGCAGCAATGTATAGATCAATGCCATCTTGCAGTGGAAGATCAATCCCTTCAGCATCGATTGCTGCTAGGAAACGCTCAATACTCATAGCAAAACCGATTCCTGGTGATTCAGGACCGCCAATTCCTTCAACAAGTCCATCATAACGGCCTCCGCCGGCTAATGTGGTAATCGCGCCAAAGCCTTCAGCATTACTCATGATCTCAAATGCCGTGTGATTGTAGTAATCAAGACCGCGCACTAAGTTCGGATCGACGACATATTCAATGCCTATATCTGTTAAGTATTGTTTGACCTTTTCAAAATAAGTCCGTGATTCTTCATTTAAGTAATCTTGAATGGATGGAGCCGTTGCCATCAATTCGTGGTCACGATCCTTTTTACAATCAAGAATTCGCAGCGGATTTTGATGTAAACGGGTTTGACAGTCATGACAGAATTCATCAATTCTTGGCTCAAAGTGCTCGACAAGTGCTTTGCGGTAGTCTGCACGGCTCTCTTTGTCACCAAGGCTGTTAATGACGAGCTTTAAGTTAGAAAGGCCTGCTTTCTCATAAACACTCATCGCAAGTGAAATGACTTCTGCATCAATGGCAGGATCCTTTGAACCGATCGCTTCAATCCCAAATTGATAAAATTGACGATATCTCCCTGTTTGCGGACGTTCATAGCGGAACATCGGTCCAATGTAATACAGCTTTGTTGGCTGCGCGGGCTGTGCAAATAATTTATTTTCAACATAAGAACGTACAGTTGAAGCCGTTCCCTCTGGACGAAGGGTGATGCTGCGTCCCTTTTTATCTTCAAATGTATACATCTCTTTTTGAACGATATCGGTTGATTCGCCTACTCCCCGTGCAAACAGCTCTGTATGCTCAAAAATCGGTGTACGGATTTCTTTGTATTGAAAGGCTGCACATGTATCTCTTGCAATTTGTTCAACATACTGCCAGCGTTCTGACTCTCCAGGTAAAATATCCTGTGTGCCTCTTGGAATATTAAAACTCATTTTTCGTCCTCCTACGACCATCATTCATTTTTTATGTGGACATATAAAAAACCCCCGCCTCTACTATGTGTATAGTAGGGACGAGAGTTATACCCGTGGTGCCACCCTAGTTGGAACATGATCCAGCCATGTTCCCGCTCAAATCCTTAACGCAGATTCACGTTCTCCGCCTATTGACTCATTTTTAGAGCGTTCAGCAGGAAACCTACAGAGTGTTCTTTCGTGATAAATGCCATGCGGATTCGCTTTCAGCCTAAGGCGATTCCTCTCTGCTCACGCAATTTACCCTACTATTCTCTATCATCAGTTCCACATTTTAAATTTTCAAGTGTGTTGATTTATATTATAATAAGGTCGGTGCTGCCACTCTGTCAACCCTTGCCGTGCCTCTTTTTCTTTTCCAGCTCTTCTTTTGACGTACATCCGTATTCAGATGCGGTTTCTTCAAGGAAGCCTGGTTGATCCATTTCGTCGTGCTGCCAGCGGTCGATATCACGGTGTCCATTATATTGCACTCGTCCTAATTTTCTGCTTAATCTCATGTTTGTACATCCTTTTATCACGTTTTTATTTAGTATAAACAGATTGATTCATTTTTATTAGGGAAACTGCAAGGAATTAGTCCATTACATAACGAATTTACATTCATCGGTTTTACAAGGGAGGGGAAAACACCGTTTTGAATCTAAAAAAACACAATCAAATGTTGATGCTTCTTACCTGTTTTGTTCTCATCGCAAGTACTTTGCCTATGACACATGCTACAGCACAAACAGATCAAGCTGTGGTCGCAACAGATGAAATCAATGTGAGAACGGGCCCTGGTTTAAGCTATGGAATCGCAGCTGTTGTGAAGCGCGGAGAAAGCTATCCCATTCTCACTAAACAAGGAGAATGGGTGCAGATCCAATTGTCGAACGGTCAAAAAGGCTGGGTCGTCTCATGGCTGATTACCACATCATCTGGCAGCAAAAAGTCTGCTAAGCCAAAGGCGCAAAATCAGAGCGCATCAGGCAGCAGTTCCATTACATCGACAGCCTCGGATCTTCGCATACGGACAGGCCCTGGAACTTCCTATCAAGTCATCGGAACTTTCCCGCAAGGCGCTTCCGCTAAAAAGCTGAAAACAAGCGGCGAATGGACAAAAATTTCGTATAAACAAGCAGTAGGCTGGGTTCACTCTGATTATGTTTCAGGCGGCAAAAAAGCTTCTCAATCAAGCTCTGGCGAGTCCTCTAGCTCTAAACAGACAGGCACAGTTGGCGTATCGAGCTTGAATGTAAGGCAATCGGCGGCACCGAATGCACAAGTCGTCGCTTCACTTGCCCGCAACACACAGATCACCATTTTGCGCGAGCAGAACGGCTGGTATGAAATTGAGGCAAAAGGCGTAAAAGGATGGGCTGCAAGCTATTACATCGTCACAAGCAATGGAGCGAGTTCGGCGGGTGAACAGAATTCATCTTCTTCGTCTTCCCAAAAGAAAGCGTACATTGTCTACGATGGCACCAACATCCGAAAAAGCGCTTCTACCTCTGCTGGGATTGCAGAAAGAGCCACAAAAGGCGCTGCCTATCAAATTGTTCGCACGCAAGGTGACTGGTACGAGGTGACACTATCAAACGGCGGAACTGGTTATGTGGCAAGCTGGGTCGTTCAAACGAATAAAAATAGCAGCGAAGCACCAAGACCACAGCAGGATTCATCGTCTGGAACTGGGTCTTTAAAAGGAAAAACGATTGTTCTTGATCCTGGTCATGGCGGAAAAGACAGCGGCACGATTGGCGCAGATGGTGCATTTGAAAAGAACATTACCATCAAAACCGCCAATTTACTTGCAGGCAAATTAAGGGCTTCTGGTGCAAATGTCTATTTAACAAGAAGTGATGATACTTTTATCAGCCTTCAATCGAGGGTCGCGACATCTCATTACAGAAATGCAGATGCATTTATTAGTCTTCATTATGATAGTTTTATGGACCCAAGTGTCAGAGGAAGTACAGCGTATTATTATCAAGCAGCAAAAGACCAGCAATTAGCGACAAATGTCCATACAGAAGTCGCTAAACGCTCTCAAATCCCTGATAAGGGTGTCAAATTCGGAGATTATTTTGTTTTAAGAGAGAACAAACGCCCTTCTCTTTTATATGAACTCGGCTATTTAAGCAATCCTCAGGAGGAAGCGATCATTTATAGCGCTTCTTACCAAGAACGAGTCACAGAAGGAATGACGGAAGGATTAAAACAATATTTCCGTTAAAAAGAAAGAGGCCTCTGCGCCTCTTTTTTGTTTGATCGCAAAAGAAAAAGACTCTAAACAAACTCCTGCATGAGTTTATCTACAGTCTAAAGCGAATCTATTCTTTGCTATCCATCCAGATGGTGACGGGCCCTGAATTGGTCAATGACACATCCATCATCGCGCCAAAGCGGCCAGTTTCTACATGAATGCCTTTTTCTCTAAGGGCTTTATTGAAACATTCGTAAAGGGAGTTCGCGGCATCTGGCTTGGCTGCTTTCATAAAATTCGGTCGTCTGCCCTTTCTCGTATCACCATAAAGGGTAAATTGAGACACAGACAGGACGCTTCCTTTTACATCCAATAACGAATGATTCATTTTCCCGTTTTCATCTTCAAAAATACGTAAATGTGCAAGCTTTTCTGCTAAATAAAGCACATCTTCTTCTGTATCTTCATGTGTGACACCAACGAGCACCATATACCCTTCATTGATGGCACCTGTGATCTCTTCTTCTACCTTCACAGATGCACTTGTCACACGCTGCACTACAAGCCTCATAGACGATATACTTCCTTTCTAATTCATGAATCGGCGAACAGAGTAAATGTCTTTGATTTGTTTAATGCGCTCTACTACTTTGTGCAAATGGTTAATGTTTTGGATAAAGATCGCCATATGGATCGTCGCCACTTTGTTACGGTCAGACTTCCCAGAAACTGAAGAGATGTTCGTTTTGGTTTCATTGACTGCTTGAAGCACCTCATTGAGTAAGCCGCGTCTATCATATCCTAATATTTCAATTTCCACATTGTATTCTTTACGGTTTCGAGCAGGCTGTTCATGCTCCCACTCTACCGGGATTAACCGTTCCTGCGCTTCTCCTGTCTTCACGTTCGGACAGTCATCACGGTGAACAGATACGCCCCTGCCTTTCGTAATAAAACCAACAATGCTATCACCTGGAACAGGATTACAGCACTTAGATAAGCGGACAAGCAGGTTATCTATCCCTTTGACTCTTACGCCTGCTTCTCGTTTTTTCCCATGATACGTCTTTGACTCTACTGTCACTTCTTGAACAGTTTTCTCTTGTTCTTCTTGATCTCTTTGTTTTCTTTCTTTTTCTGTTAAACGATTGGCGACTTGAAGTGCAGTAATTCCGTTATAACCAACCGCTGCATACATGTCCTCTTCGTTTGAAAAATTAAATTTGTCAGCCACTTTTTGCAGGTTTTCATCTGTCAGAATGTCTTTGACATCAAACTCAAGGTTTTTGATTTCTTTCTCCACGAGTTCTCGGCCTTTTTCGACATTTTCTTCACGGCGCTGTTTTTTGAAAAACTGTCTGATCTTGTGCTTCGCTTGGGAGGTTTGGGCAAGTTTGACCCAATCCTGACTTGGTCCATAGCTGTGCTTAGATGTCAGAATTTCAATAATGTCACCTGTTTTCAATTTATGATCGAGCGTGACCATCTTTCCGTTGACTTTAGCACCAATCGTTTTATTCCCAATTTCCGAGTGAATCCGGTAAGAGAAGTCAATCGGAACGGAACCCGACGGCAGTTCAATGACATCTCCTTTTGGTGTAAACACAAACACCATATCAGAGAAGAGATCGATCTTTAATGATTCCATAAATTCTTCTGCATCTGTCGATTCATTTTGGAATTCAAGGATTTCTCTAAACCAAGAGAGCTTCTTCTGGAAGACAGCTTCCTCCGTTGATTCTGCTGACTCTTTTCCTTCTTTGTATGCCCAGTGCGCTGCAATTCCGTACTCTGCAATTTCGTGCATTTCCACTGTACGGATCTGAACTTCAAGCGGGTCACCTTTTGGCCCAATCACTGTTGTATGAAGGGATTGGTACATGTTCGGCTTTGGCATCGCAATATAATCCTTAAACCTGCCTGGCATCGGCTTCCAGCATGTATGGATAATCCCGAGCACGGCATAGCAGTCTTTAATGCTGTCAACCAAAATACGAACGGCCAGCAGATCATAAATTTCATTAAACTGCTTATTTTGCAGGACCATTTTGCGATAAATACTATAAATATGCTTTGGTCTGCCGGAAAATTCAGCCTTGATGTTCACCTCTGACACACGGTCTTTCACTTCATTAACAACCTCGTCCAAGTATTCCTCACGTTCCGCTCGTTTGCGCTTCATGAGATTCACGATCCGGTAATATTGCTGCGGATTTAAGTAACGGAGCGCTGTATCTTCAAGCTCCCACTTAATCTTTGAAATCCCTAATCTGTGCGCAAGCGGTGCAAAGATTTCAAGTGTTTCATTTGAAATTCTTCGCTGCTTCTCCTGAGGAAGGTGTTTGAGCGTTCTCATATTGTGCAGACGGTCTGCCAGTTTAATTAAGATGACGCGTATATCCTGCGCCATTGCCACAAACATTTTTCGATGGTTTTCGGCCTGCTGTTCTTCTTGTGATTTATATTTAATCTTCCCGAGCTTTGTCACACCATCAACAAGCATCGCAACTTCTTCGTTAAAATGCTCTTTTAAATCCTGTAATGTCACATCCGTATCCTCGACAACATCGTGCAGGAAACCGCCTGCAATGGTCGATGGGTCCATTTCAAGGTCAACAAGAATCCCCGCCACTTGAATTGGATGGATAATATAAGGCTCACCAGATTTCCGGTATTGCTCCTTGTGTGCATTTTCAGCATATTCATATGCTTGCTCTATAAATTGAATATGTTCAGCGGACAGGTATTCTCTTGCCTTGTCAATGACCTGCTGCGCCGTTAAAACTTGTTCGTTCGCCATGGAATCACCTTTTTAAATGAAAACTGTATTGTAGTTTATTATCAAGAAAAATTCGATAGATGTAAAGAGAAGAAGTCCGCTAAAAGATTTTTGATAGGAAAAAAGCACCCTTCTTACCGAGTGCTTTTTGCGTAAAACTCCATTAGTATTGCATTAACGTCAAGATGTCGTAACCGTCAAGCTTCTTTCTGCCGTCCAGATACGTCAACTCAATCAAGAATGCAATTCCTGCCACAACGCCGCCTAATTCCTCTACAAGCTTGATGGATGCTTCAATTGTTCCACCAGTCGCAAGTAAGTCATCTGTAATCAGGACACGCTGACCAGGACGAATCGCATCTTTATGAATCGTTAATACATCTTTACCATATTCTAAGCCGTAATCGACTTTAACGACTTCACGAGGAAGCTTTCCTTCTTTACGAACTGGTGCAAAACCTACACCTAGTGCGTATGCTACAGGGCAGCCAATAATGAATCCACGCGCTTCAGGTCCAACAATGAGATCAATGTCTCTTTCCTTTGCGTATTCAACGATTTGATCCGTTGCATAACGGTACACTTCGCCTTTATCCATTAACGTTGTAATATCTTTAAATTGTACACCTTCCTTTGGGTAGTCAGGTACAACTGTCACATATTGTTTTAAATCCATCTTTTCCTTTTCCTCCTCGTACGTCAAAGCACAGGTGAGACTTCGCTCATCATGCTATTCAGCCATTCCTTCAGCTCTTTGGCTGAGGAATATGTTAGTGTTTGATCGAGTTCCATCAATCGTTGTTTTGCTGTATAGGATGCTGATGCCGTTAAATCTTTTTTAGGGGCATCACGTACTATTGACAGCACACCATTCTCTATTTTAACAAAATCGAGTTCAAAAAACACCTTTGTCATAAAAATGATTGTATCTTTTGTCCAGCCTCTATGTTTGGCAAGCTCCATTCCTTGTTCTTTGAGGGGGAAACTTCCTCGTTTTAACAAGAATCCATAAAACCATTTGAATTGATCACGGCTAGGGAAAGAAGACATAAAATGATCTTCTTTTCTTTGAAAAACCGTATAAACTCTAGCTGGCTTTTGGTTTTCTAAAAGCTGCCTTAGCAAATGCTCATCTGCAGGAACATCCGCAAAGACGATATACTTGCCCTCTACATCGAACGTTGAAACATTTTCTGCATGGACATGATAAATTGGGATATTGACTTCCTGTTTTGTTTCTTCGTCAAAACAGACCACCACATATTTTTCTGGATCAAGCGTGGAGATTGTCTTTTCCCAATCCTTTTTGCCGCGCAAATCAAACAGCTGCCATTCATCTACTCGGGCATCTTTTAGCATAAGCTGAGGTTTCTTCCGGTTATTCCATTCATTGATGGACATTTCACCAATTACGGAAATGCGGCTACCTGTGACAATTTCTTCTTTTAATTGACCTTGATGAAAACCGACACAGTCAAGCAGCTTGTCTTCGTCTTTCAGAGACATTTTAATATGATTCTGATTTGCCCCAATCGTTCGAATCTCTTCAAGCCTCGCATCTTCAATCATGATGAACGGCTTTGGATTCTGCATGCCAAATGGTGACAGCATCCCCACTTCTTCAATCGCTTCAACCGTCAATTCGTCTACCTTGCATACGGCATCGACCCGCTGAATCGGAATAAAATCTTCTTCTGTCAACGTTTCATTCGCATATTGATTTAATCTTTCTCTTAGTAAAGGAACATCATCCGCTCGAAGTGTCATACCCGCAGCCATCGGGTGCCCGCCGAAATGCGGCAGAATGTCACGGCATTTGCTTAAATGGGAAAATAGATCGAAGCCAGGAATACTCCGCGCTGATCCTTTTGCCATTTGCGTCTCTTCATCTATTCCAAGCACAATCGCCGGACGAGAAAATCTATCCGTCAATTTAGAAGCAACAATTCCGACAACACCCGGATTCCAGCCAGCTTTCGCTACAACGATCGCAGACTGGTCATCACCTGTCTCTTCAACCATTTGAATGGCTTCTTCTGTGATTGTACTCACAATTTTTTGACGTTCTTTATTGAGTTCTTGTACAAAACGAGCGAGCTCTTCTGCTTCATCCTTATCCTCTGTCATGAGAAGATGAACAGCTGGATCTGCCTGTTCAATTCGCCCTACAGCATTCAGCCTTGGCGCAATTTGAAAGCCGACCGTTTCTTCATTTGCTTCTTCAAGAGTAGCTCCCGCTTCTTTCAATAACGCTTTCAGCCCCGGTCTATTCGACTGCCTAAGCTGCACAAGCCCTTTTTTGGCGAGCCATCTATTCTCATCATGAAGCGGCACAAGATCCGCTATTGTCCCAATTGCCGCAAGATCTAACAGCTGAGCTGGCAGCTTTCCAAGGAGTGCATGCGCCACTTTAAACGCTACGCCTACACCGGCAAGTTCTTTAAAGGGATACTCACAGCCCGGCTGCTTAGGATGGACAATCGCAAATGCCTCAGGCAGCTCCTCACTTGGTTCATGGTGATCTGTAATGATCAGGTCTAACCCTATTTCTTTTGCAATACGTGCTTCATTTACAGCTGCAATGCCTGTATCGACCGTGATGACAAGCGATGCGCCTTGCTCTTTGATATATCGGAAAGCCTGTTCATTAGGCCCGTAGCCTTCTTTAAATCGATCTGGAATATAAAAGTCTACTTTCGCAGATCGCTCTTTTAATGTATGTAAAAGCACAGACGTACTTGTCACACCATCCGCATCATAGTCTCCGAAGATCACAATCGATTCCTGCTCTTCGATCGCTTTGTTGATGCGCTCTACTGCTTCTTTCATTCCTTTTAATAGAAATGGATCATGAAATTCGGCTTTTTGATCAAATAAAAAAGACCTCGCTTCTTCTACTTCTTCGAGTCCTCTTTTTACAAGAAGCGATGCAGTCAGCGCTGAAATATTCAGATTTTCAGAGAGTGATTTCACTTTTTCTTCGCTTGGATGTTCATATTCCCAGCGCATTTTGGATAATAACATAAATTCACCCCTCAACCACACTATTATACTAGAGTGGCCTGAGGGGTTTCAATTTTTATTTTATGAAATTGTGCTGGAAGATTATTTTTCCTTCCGGTCAAATGATGCTGGCTGTTCTTTTAAAGGCGTCACATTCGGTTTCTTTTGAACGTCTTTGTCGATCTTTTTATTCGAAGCAGCAGGTGCAGGTGCGGCTGCACGCTCAGCTTTTAAAGCCCTTAGTTCACGTTTTAGTTTCACAATTTGGAAAATCCCTGCAAAAGCCACAATGAGTCCGCCCATTAGCACAGAACCAATAATGACAAGAATCAGCGGCCATTCAGCCGTTCCAAATAAGTAGTCAACTTGCACTGGCCGCACATTGATCACGGCAAATACTGAGACAATTAATACGAAAATAAATGCGAGTATGATGGTCCATTGTTGTTTGTTCATCTACATATCCCCCAAGCTTTTTCTTTTATTCTTCCCTTTTCCTTGTCCTTTTTAAACACAGAAAGAAAAGAGCGGAAGAAAATCTATCAGCATGGGCATGATTAGCTGCTGAGTTTTTCTTTAATGAGGTTCTTTATTTCTTGTCTTTCTCCAGAAATAACAAGGGTATCCCCTTCTTCAATGACCGTATCAGGTCCTGGATTTAAAATCTTCTCATGTGATTTTCTCACGATAGCGATGACTGTTACTTGATAGTTTTGGCGGACATTGAGGTCTCCGATTGTCTGCTGAACAGCTGGTGCATTCTTTTCAATCTTAAACCATTCAATCATCAGTTCATCAATGGCTACCTCTACAGTTTCAAGCGCTTTCGGCTTATATACCATGCCGCCTAAAATAGCTGCAATTTGTCTTGCTTCTTCATCGTTTAGCAAAATACCAGAAATAGATTCTTCATGGTCGTCCTCTTGAAAATGATACATTTCTCTTCTGCCGTCATCGTGTGTAATGATGGCAAGCTTCTCATTATTTCTTGTGATCATTTCGGCTTTGTGACCGATACCTGGCAGTTCAGTTTCCCGAACCTTCATAACAGCCCCTCCAATGAATAAAGCCAAATGCCTCAAACGGACACTTGCTTTCTATACTGATCTAAACGTATGTCATTATAGCAAAAGACCATTTCAAGATCAATGAAACCCGAAATGTTTTTTTCGAATCGACTGCTGATCCGGAGAAACTACAGAAAAAGACTGCCAATTAGGCAGTCTCGCTACATTAAATATCTTGCTCAGTATCAATCTTCGCCGGTTTTTTCATCTCACGGCCTTTCCACATGAGCCAAATTTGCGCTGCGATATATAGAGATGAGTACACCCCTGTTAACAGACCGACAAGTAAGGCGATGGAGAAGTTTGTAATAGATGCTGATCCAAAGATAAGCAGTGCGATCACAACGACAAGTACGGTTAATACCGTGTTGACAGATCGCGTAAAGGTTTGCTGTAAACTCAAGTTCACAATGTACGAAAGATCTTCAATGGTTTTTGGTTTGCGTTTCTTCATTTGTTCACGAACCCTGTCAAAGGTGACGATCGTGTCGTTGATCGAATATCCGATGACTGTGAGAATCGCCGCAATGAAGGTGACGTCCACCTCTAAACGCGTAATACTAAAGAAGGCCACGATAAAGAACGCATCATATAGTAGTGAGATAATCGCTGCAATTGCCATTTTATATTCAAAACGAATGGATACATATAAAATGATCCCGATTGAAGCAATGATGACAGCATATAATGCATTTCGGGCAAGTTCTTTTCCAACAGTCGGAGACACTGTACTTACGTTCGGCTCCGTTCCGTATTTATCTTTAAAGTAATCTTTCACTTCAGCAATCTTTTCTTTGTTCGGCACACCGACAAATCTCGCTGCTGCCTGATTTTCTTTTTGACCCGATAACACGACACTGTCTGTCTCAAGGTCCAGTTTTTTAAAGTCTTGCTCGATTTGTTCAGTTGACAGCTTGTGATCACTTTGGATATCAATTCTAGTTCCACTTGTAAAGTCAATTCCGGCATTCAGCTTGAAGATGGAAAGAACGATGATTCCCGCAATGGTGATAGTAGCTGAGAAAATCATAAATCCTTTACGTTTGCTGACGAAATCCCACTTATCAAATGGCGTTTTCGGCTCGGTATTTTCTGTTGTTTCGTGAATGTTCATAATGTCTTTTTGACGAACACCAAACCAGCTTTTTCTCCGGTCAAGATAGCGGCTTTCAACAAGAAGACCAAGAAGGAATCTTGATAGGAAGACAGCTGTGATAAAGCTTGTTAAAATCGAGAGGATGAGCATCGTTGCAAATCCTTTTACAGAGCTTGTCCCGAAGAAGAACAGCACGCCGCCGGCAATGATACTTGTTAAGTTTGCATCAAAGATGGTCGCAAATGATCGGCGGTTCCCTGATCTAAAAGCAGAACGGACAGATTTGCCGAGCTTGAGTTCTTCTTTGATCCGCTCATAAGTAATAATGTTGGCATCAACAGCCATCCCTACCCCTAGAATCAGTGCCGCAATTCCAGGCAGAGTCATGACTGCACCCATCCAGTCAAACACTTGAAGCGTAATGTAAATATAAGCTGAAAGTGTGATGACAGCAATAAGACCAGGTAATCGGTAATAAAGCAGCATGAATAAGAAGATAAATGCGATTCCTACAATTCCTGCGAACACCGTTTCGTTTAGTGCTTGTTCACCAAACTGTGCACTCACAGATGTTGAATATTTTTCTGTTAATTTCACTGGCAATGCCCCAGCATTTAAAATACTTGCAAGGTCCTTTGCCTCTTGGACAGTAAATTTCCCTTCAATTTGCACGTCACTGCTGTTAATTTCTTGGTTCACATTCGGCGCAGAGACATACTTGTGGTTTGATTTTGAGACTTCTTTTTTGAAGGAATCTCCTTTGTGGTAATCAAGCCAAATGACAAGCTGGTTATTCGGCGCCATCGCCGCTACTTTTCTTGTGACGTCACCAAATTTTTTCGCATCCTTTAGTTTAACCGTCACAATTGGCTCATTCGTTTGACTGAATGTTTGTTTTGCACTGTTTTCGACCAAGTCAGCCCCGTTTAGGAGTTCTTTATCATTCGTATCTCTGAAGGATAGCTGTGCTTCAGTGGAAAGAATCTCCCTAGCTCTGTTTTGATCTTTTACCCCCGCAAGTTGCACGCGGATACGATTGTTGCCTTCAATCGAGATGTTCGGCTCACTTACACCTAGCACATTGGCTCTTCGGTTTAAAGCCTCCACTGTACTGACGAGGACACTATTTGTAATCTTGTCCTCTTTTTTCACTGGATGTACATCATACAGGACTTCAAATCCACCCTGCAAATCCAGCCCTAGCGTCATATCTTTCGCAACAGGCTTTGTTAGTAAGCCTACGCCAGTTCCGATTAACAGAACCACTAAGAAAAACGCAAGAATGCGCCCTTTTTTCATTATGTATTTCCTCCTTAAACACCTGAATCCATTAAGATGGCTTATTTCAACAGTTCATCTAGCATATTCTTGCCATCTTCACTGTCCAAAAAAGCAGACGTTTTAAACGACTGAACGGTTGCATAGTTCATAAATTCGCCAATTTTCACAGATAAAATATCTGCAACCATTTCATGAATCGGATACTCTTGTTTTTTCTTCCACTTCTTATTCTCTAAGTATGACCATAATTCCTCTAAATCTACATCTTTATAGCCCAAAACGATGAATTCTTCAAGCTTACTGAACAGAAAAGGCTTTAAATGGTCTTTGTAAATTGCAACCGGATGTTGTGTCAATGGGATGCTCCCCCTTTTCAGTTTTTATCGAGAGACTTGTCATGCTTGGACGATATACACGCATATCTTATTGTATATGATTCTATGTCGTTTGAGAAGGCAGGTGATCTTTGATTTGACGAAGCAAACGTTTTTAAAGGGCACGATTATTTTAATTTTAGCAGGTTTTATCACGAGAATATTGGGTTTTGTCAATCGGATTGTGATTGCAAGGTTCATTGGCGAAGAAGGAGTCGGGCTTTATATGATGGCTGCCCCTACCTTTTTTCTCGCTGTGACGCTGACACAATTTGGACTGCCTGTCGCTATTAGCAAGCTTGTCGCAGAAGCAGAAGCCCGGGGTGACAAACAGAAAACTAAACGTATTCTAGTCATGTCCCTTGCGATAACAGGGACACTCAGCCTGATATTCACGCCGCTCTTTTTATGGTTTGCACCCATCATGGCAGAAAATATGCTGACAGATCCTAGAACGGTCTATCCACTGCTTGCCATTACTCCCGTTGTCCCAGTCATCGCCATTTCCAGTGTGCTGAGAGGATATTTTCAAGGCAGACAGCAAATGAGCCCGCTTGCCATATCTCAAGTACTGGAACAGGTCGCAAGAATTTCTCTAGTGGCAGTATGTACAACAGCTTTCCTTCCTTATGGGATTGAATACGCGGCAGCTGGTGCGATGATTTCATCTGTCATTGGAGAGATGATTTCACTTGCATATTTACTGATTGCCTTTCGTTATAAAAAGACCATTCGTATTCGAAAACGATTTTTTAAGGCGATTCATGACGGTAAGGACACGTTTAAGCAGCTGATGAGTATTGCCCTGCCAACAACAGGCAGCCGTTTCATCGGGAATATTTCGTGGTTTTTAGAGCCGATAGTTGTCGCGCAAAGTCTTGCTATTGCTGGATATGCGGCTGTAGAAGCGACAAGGCAGTATGGGGAGTTGACTGGTCTTGCGCTGACCCTTTTGACACTGCCTAGCTTTATTACGTACTCTCTATCCACTGCATTGGTCCCGGCGATCAGTGAAGGAATGGAGCAGAACAAACGCAAAACGGTCGAATACCGGCTGAAGCAGGCGATGCGTCTTTGTCTACTCAGCGGAGGCATTTCCTGTATTATTCTTTTCGTTTATGCAGAAGATTTAACGCTCTTTATGTATGGTTCATCGCATGCGGCTATCTATGTGAAATTCATGGCCCCATTTTTTCTATTATATTATTTTCAAGGGCCGCTTCAAGCTGTCCTGCAAGCACTCAATTTAGCTGGTGCGGCGATGACGAATAGTCTGATAGGTGCTGTTGTGAAAACAGGGATGATTTTTGTCCTTGCTTCACAGCCGGGCTTTGGCATTATGGGGGCAGCACTCGCGATATTAATCGGCATCGTCCTTGTCACGCTGCTTCATGCGGCAACTGTCGGTAAAGTACTGCCTATTCATTTACCAATGAAGGAATATGGGATATGCGTTCTTGTGATCATCGGCACCGGGGCTGTCAGCCTTTGGCTGAAGTCTCAAGTAAACGGGCTCTTTTCTGCCCCTATTGAGCTTGTGATGCTGATCTTTGTTACGTGTATGCTATATGTCATTCTATTAATCTGTCTAGGGCTAGTGAAGCGTGAAGAGCTTCGCCGCATCCCATTCATTGGGAAACTGCTTTAGCTCATCTCTTCTTGATCACTTCATCTTTCAAATCAATATAAAATGTCTTTTGATTAAAGCTGCAGTAGGAAATCTGATCAATTTCATGATAGCCCCTTTTGGCAAGCTCATCTTTCAGCCACTGTTCATTTTGATTAATTTGCTTCAGATGATCGTGCTGTACAACACCATCTGCAATAAGTGGCAGCTCAAGCGCTCCGTGTGTGTGCTTGTTTTCTTTTTCAACGACCGCAAGCTTTCCGGATGGCTCTAAAATGGCGTAAGAGACGTCCTGAATGCTATCGATGTTGTTTTCTCTTAATTGAATAAGCAGGTCATCAAAATTGTATCGCTGTTTTCTCATCGCACCCTCGTCGATTTTCCCATTGATGATGAGCAGGGTCGGTTTGCCGTCTAGAAAGCGCCGGACACCTTGGAATTTCAATGAGAGGTAGGCGAGTGTGATTTGAATGAAGGTTAACAGCAGGATCGGCCATACCGTATGTAACATGTGATCTTCGACTTCTTCTATGGCGAGAACTGCAATTTCTGCGATCATCATAAAAATGACAAGATCTAAAATACTCAATTCGCCAATTTCTCTCTTGCCCATTAACCGAAAAATAAACCAAACAAGAAAATATAAAATGATTGTTCTCATGGAGATAATCAAGATGTCCTGCATGTGATGTAAACCCTCCTTCTCCACCATAGCTTGTGTCAAAACACTTTATTTATGTAGAAAAGAAAGCCTCTGTTTTTATCGTGAGAAACATGTCTATTTTTTCTTCACGGTGAATACATTTTAGTAAAAGACAAGCTTCGGTCAATTGGAGAGGAGACGAATCACATGCAGGAAACGAAACAAATCGGAAAAGGGATTTTATCCGGCTTAATGGCCATTTTTATCGTGATGATTGTCACAAGCTTACTTGTATCGCTCATGCTTACCTTCACAAGTATGCAGGAATCATCGTTTAAATGGATGATTATGATTTTGTCCTTTGTGGCACTTTTATTAGGAGGGATCATTTCTGGAGGAAAAGCAAAGGAGCGCGGCTGGCTCATTGGCGCGATCACTTCTATGATCTTTTCTCTCACTGTATTCTTATTTCAATATTTAGGGTTTGGAGAAACCTTTTCACCAGAGCAGTTTATCTATCATGGGGCATTTCTAGGGATTTGTATGCTGGGCGGAATGATTGGCGTCAATCTTCGAGGCAAATAAAAAAAGAGCGGATCATATCGCTCTTTTTTTATGGCTATGTATCGGAGGATTAACCTTTGTCAGCTAATTCTCTAATAGCACGTCGATCGAAAGTTAAACGGTTGTTCTCGCTAGTTTTGATGACCACTTTTGATTCATCAATGTAGTCGATTTCACCGTGTAAACCACCGATTGTGACGATTTTATCGCCTTTTGATAAAGATTGCTGCATCTGACGCACAGCTTTTTGTTGCTTTTGCTGTGGACGGATTAACAAGAAGTAAAGCACAGCAAACATGACAACAATCATAATGATTGAACCCATACCACCATCCATTCTATTTCACCCCTTTCTAAAGCATTATAAAGCCTTTCGTTTATGCGTTAAAAGTTTTTCGCATTCGGTTTGTTAAAGCCATAACGCTCAAAAAACTCTTCTTTAAAATCACCTAAACGATCCTCACGGATAGCTTCTCTCACTTGCTCCATTAATTTTAACAGAAAATGAAGATTATGATAAGTTGTTAATCGAATTCCGAACGTTTCATTTGTTCGGATTAAATGTCTAATATAGGCGCGTGTGTAGTTTTTACATGTGTAGCAGTCACAATTTTCATCGATTGGTCTGAAATCACGCTCATATTTTGCATTTTTCACAACAAGACGTCCTTCGCTCGTCATCAAGGTGCCGTTTCTTGCAATTCGCGTTGGCAGCACGCAGTCAAACATATCTACACCGCGAATGGCACCGTCAATTAAGGAATCTGGTGAGCCGACACCCATTAAGTACCTTGGCTTGTCTGCCGGTAACAATGGCGTTGTGAACTCCAGTACACGGTTCATCACATCTTTTGGTTCACCAACAGATAAGCCTCCGATGGCGTAGCCTGGGAAATCAAGTGAAACCAGATCTTTTGCACTTTGTTTACGAAGCTCTTCGTATTCTCCGCCTTGGACAATTCCAAACAGCCCTTGATCCTCTGGACGCTGGTGCGCTTCTAGACAGCGCTCTGCCCATCTGCTTGTCCGCTCCACAGAACGTTTCATGTAGTCGTACTCTGCTGGATATGGCGGACATTCATCAAATGCCATCATAATATCAGAGCCAAGCGCATTTTGGATGTCCATGGCCTTTTCAGGAGAAAGGAACAGCTTGTCTCCGTTTAAGTGATTACGGAAGTGGACGCCTTCTTCTTCAATTTTTCTAAATTCACTCAAAGAGAATACTTGGAATCCGCCTGAATCGGTCAGAATCGCTCGATCCCAGTTCATAAATTTGTGCAGCCCGCCTGCTTCTTTCACAATGTCATGACCCGGACGGAGCCATAGGTGGTACGTATTGCTTAAGATGATGCCTGCATCCATTGCCTTTAGTTCTTCAGGTGCCATCGTTTTGACTGTAGCCAGTGTACCTACCGGCATAAATACAGGTGTTTCAAAGGAGCCGTGCGGTGTATGAACGCGTCCTAGTCGTGCACCTGTTTGTTTGCATGTTTTAATGAACTCATAACGTATCGGTAATTGCGACAAAAATGAGCCCTCCTGTCTTTGTTGTATGATGTTATTGAATCAGCATGGCATCGCCAAAGCTGAAGAATCGGTATTCCTCTTTTACAGCCTCATTGTACGCTTTTAGTACATGCTCTCGTCCAGCTAATGCGCTGACAAGCATGATTAACGAGGATTTTGGCAGATGGAAATTCGTGATCATGCCATCAATGGCCTTGAATGTATAGCCTGGGTAAATAAAGATTGACGTCCAGCCGCTTGACGCTTTGAATTCGCCGTCATGCGCACTTGCAATGGTTTCGAGCGTTCTCGTTGACGTTGTCCCAACTGAAATAATCCGTCCGCCTTCCTTGCGAACGCGATTGAGCTCTTCAGCTGTTTCTTCATTCATTTCGTAAAACTCTGCGTGCATTTCGTGTTCTTCAATACGTTCTGCACTGACCGGTCGAAAAGTACCAAGCCCCACGTGCAGTGTAATGAAAGCTATATGCACACCTTTTGCTTTCAGCGCATCCAGCAGCTCGTTTGTAAAGTGAAGACCAGCAGTTGGAGCAGCAGCGGAGCCAACCTCTTTTGAATACACCGTTTGATAGCGTTCACGATCGTCAAGCTGCTCTTTAATATAAGGAGGCAGCGGCATCTCACCGAGGGATTCAAGTACTTCATAAAAAATGCCTGTATACTGAAACTTAACTTTTCTTCCGCCATGTTCCATCTCTTCTGTACATACCGCTTGAAGCCGTCCATCACCAAATGTGATAACCGTTCCTTTTTTCACCCGTTTGGCTGGTTTTACAAGTGTTTCCCAGTTGTCTCCCTCCTCTTGTTTTAATAGAAGAAGTTCAACTTTTGCACCTGTATCCTCTTTCATTCCAAACAAACGTGCAGGCAGAACGCGTGTATTGTTTAAAACGAGACAATCACCCGTTTGAAAATAATCGGTGATTTGTGAGAATGTATCATGTGTCATCGCACCCGTTTGTTTGTTTAAGACCATCAGTCTTGATGCATCTCGTTTTTCAAGCGGCACTTGTGCAATCAATCTTTCTGGTAAATCAAAATCAAATAGTTCTAGCTTCATTTCCTTCACCTATTCTGTAGTTAACTAGTTAACGTTATTTCATCCGTCCAAAGATATTAAGTAATATGGTTAGCACAATGCTAATGGCAATGCATGTTATCACAGGAAAAAAGAACGTCACATTTCCTTTTTTCACAAAAATATCACCTGGAAGCTTACCAACTAATTGAAATACTAATCCTGCGGCAAAAAGGACACCACCTAAAATCATCAATATTTTAGGGAATTCAGTCACGAATCGGAACCTCCATTTGAAAATGTTCATACGCTTCTCTTGTGACGACCCGTCCTCTTGGTGTTCTTTGCAGGAAACCAATTTGCAGTAAATACGGTTCGTACACATCTTCAATCGTATGTGATTCTTCTCCAATTGTCGCTGAGATTGTATCAAGCCCAACAGGACCGCCTCTAAATTTTTCGATCATACTTAAAAGCAGCTTATGATCTATATGATCCAGGCCAAGCCTGTCGACTTGAAGGCGCTCAAGGGCATCTTCCGCAATGTCCTCGGTAATCGCATGATTCCCAAGCACCTGCGCAAAATCTCTTACTCTTCTGAGCAGACGATTGGCAACTCTTGGCGTGCCCCGGGAACGTCTTGCGATCTCTTCGGCTGAGCGAAGATCGATCCCAATCTCAAACAGCTCGGCTGTTCTTGCCACAATGTGAGCCAAATCTCTTTGCTCATAGTATTCCAATCTTGCATGTACCCCAAACCTGTCACGAAGCGGTGCTGTTAAAAGCCCTACACGAGTCGTGGCACCTACAAGTGTAAATGGCGGTAAATCAAGCCGTACAGAGCGCGCTGTATCTCCTTTGCCAATGACGATATCTAAACAAAAATCCTCCATTGCCGGATAAAGCACTTCCTCAATTGAGCGCTGCAAGCGATGAATTTCATCTATAAACAACACATCACCTGGCTCAAGAGAAGTTAAGATTGCCGCCAAATCGCCAGGACGTTCAATCGCTGGTCCAGATGTTGTACGCAGCTGAACATTCATTTCATTGGCGATAATCGACGCAAGCGTTGTTTTCCCGAGTCCAGGCGGTCCATATAAAAGGACGTGATCGAGTGTTTCCTGCCTCATGCGGGCAGCTTCAATAAACACACTGAGGTTATCTTTTACTTTTTGCTGACCGATATATTGGCTAAGTGTCTGTGGCCGCAGACTTTGCTCAATGGCTGATTCATGGTTGTCTGCTTCAGTTGAGACGAGTCGTTCATCCATGAGACATCACCCTATTTCAACATTTTTTGTAAAGCTTTTTTCACATATTGATCGGTTGTGAGATTCTTTTCTTCTTTTAATAATGGAAGAACCTTTTTAATTTCACGATCACCGTATCCAAGAACATGTAAGGCTTCAAGCGCTTCGTCTAATGCCGTTTGCTGCGTTTCGACCTGAATATGGTCCTCGTGATTAAATAGGTTGCCAATCATTTCCGGTACGACATCGGCTAGCTTTCCTTTTAGATCGAGAATGATTTGGCGAGCTGTCTTTTTGCCAACACCAGGGAACTTAATCAGGAACGCTTCATCTTCACGTTCTATCGCTGAAATGACAGCGCCAGGATCACCAGAAGCAAGAATCGCTAGAGCCCCCTTCGGCCCAATCCCCGTGACATTTAACAGTTTTGTGAACAGCGCTTTTTCTTCTCGCGTTTGAAATCCATATAACGAAAAAGCGTCTTCCTTTATGTAATGATACGTATAAATCGTTTCTTGTTTGTTTACTTGATAGATAAACGGGTTTGGGGTATAGACTTGATATCCCACTCCGCCGTTTTCAATGACAACATATTGCGGGCACACATAATCAATGGTCCCTTTTACAAACTCTATCACCGTTTTCACCTCTTTGACTGTTCTTCATTGTAACATAAATCGAGAAGAAAACCGCAATAAAAGTTAACATACGTTCGCTCAATGCATTTTTACGATGAAACCACGAAAAACAGCTTGCGGCCTTCACACCAGCAAGCTGTTACACGCTTTAAAACGATATTTCATTTCGGTAAGGCTTCATGACTTCAAGCACATGCTCAAATTCATCCTTTGTTCGAAAAGGAATGCCTTGCTCAAGCTGCTCCTCCACATGACTTTCTAAACGGGACGTATCAATTTGAAAAAAGAGATGAATAGGCTCCGCCCAGCCGTCAGGCCTTCCATGAAACGTAGAAATCACACCGTCCTCTGATAACCCGATATATCCATTTGCTTTACTTAATGGAGAGATATCATCAATTTGCTTTCTAAAAAGCGCAAAATCCTCTCTCTGTTCTACTAGCGTCCAGCCTTTATACTGTGCCCAGAATGTGTCTTTGTCTTCTAATGATGCCCGGTGTCTTTCAATACTCACATCTCCGTCTAGATAGACTTTTTCAAGCTGCACGGTGATAGAGTTTGACTGCTTTTGCAAGTGTTCTTTTCCTTCCATATCCACAGCGAAAAAAAGCACACTTGTCATGATAAGTCCTGTAACGAAACATTTCATCTTCACTTTCACTATTTACACCTCTTTAGAACATGAGATCGATGCATGACATATGTAGTTTGACCCATTTTTCTAAACATTAACCAAATCGATGACATGAATGTATGGGAAGAGTCTTTCGTTGTATCCTTCATTCGTAAATGGTATGTTTTATACAATCCATTGCTTTATCGAATGACTCGGTTTTTTCATCATTCGTTTTTCAGCCGCATAAACTGAAACCAAAGAAGGTGAAGTCAATGTCAGATGTTAAAAGATTAGCCGAATCGATTCAGTATCATGAAGATAAACGTCTTCATAAGCTTGCCTTTAAACCGGCAGAGCTTGAACTGTGCGGCAAAGGAAGAAGTGCCTATGTCTTTTCATACAAAAAAGACGGCAAGAAAATGGCACTAAAAGTCTTTTTCCCTTCTTATCAACATATTGCCCGCAAAGAAGCCGCCATTTATGAAAAACTTTCTGGTTCGTCTTACTACCCTGAGATTTATGAATCTGGGGATCAGTATATTTTAATGGAATATATTAAAGGCTACACATTCTATGAATGCCTCACAAAGGGGATTCCTATTAAAAAACAAATGATTGAACAAGTCGATGATGCGCTAGAAGAAGCACGCGAGAAAGGATTGAATCCTTCTGATATCCATCTGCGGAATCTGATCTTAACAAAGGAAGGCCAGGTCAGGGTCATCGACGTAGCCCGTTTCACACAAACAAAAGCATGCCATCAATGGAATGATTTAAAAGCCGCTTACGCTTATTATCAAAAACCTTTTTTCCCTAAAAAAGCACCGCGTCTATGGCTTGAAGTGATTGCTTATTTGTATAAAAAGAACTGGCTGTCCCGCGGTCAGCTTAATAATCGAAATGATTTTTCTGCATAATGAAAGCCGCTCTCTCCGAGCGGCTTTCTGTTTTAATCTGTTTCTACGTGGATGCTATTCACATTTAATAAGTTAATGATTTCATTATTCAGCTTAAACCAATGATTGGCTTCTTCAATTTTCTTATACACATCATAGGTAGCTGGGCGTTTCAGCTCGAAATCAAGCACTTCCCCATTGTTCATATGAAATGTTACCTTAAATACTTTCATCATAAGATCACCTTCCACTCTTTCTTGTTAGCTGGCCAAATAGATCGGCTCTTTTCATTCATTCTCTATTCAACTCGTTTCCCCTCCTTCTTTCCTTTCAAACACAAGAAGTTTAAATTTTGTTTAAATTCAAACAACATCTCTATCCCTCTGCTTTGCAAAGAAGTATATTATTTAAAAAGGAGGCTCTCTTCATGAAACGGAAAAAGAAACGAACATCTCCCGAAAGACAAACCGTCTTTTTTCATTTAACAGATGCCCTCATTCCGAGTTTGGACATGATGGTACTTGCATTAAAAGCATTTTTCCACCTCTTAAGAAAAGCCTTTTCCGCCATCTGATAAAACCCCGCACAACATACGTGCGAGGTTCTTTTTTAGGATGAATAAATTTGACTTCCTTGGCTGATAAACTCCTTCGCCTTCTTCTCCATCTCTCTTTTCACTTCTTCTGATTAATTGCGAATATCATGGGAAATTTTCATACTGCAAAACTTCGGTCCGCACATCGAGCAAAAATGGGCAGTCTTAGCGCCTTCCGCAGGCAATGTTTCATCATGGAACGCCATAGCTCTTTCTGGATCAAGTGACAGGTGGAATTGGTCACGCCACCTAAATTCAAACCTCGCTTTCGATAAAGCATCATCGCGCTTTTGAGCAGCAGGATGTCCTTTTGCTAGATCAGCGGCATGTGCGGCAATTTTATAGGCAATCACACCTTCTCTCACATCTTCTTTGTTCGGCAGACCTAAATGCTCTTTTGGCGTCACATAGCATAGCATCGCTGTTCCATACCAGCCGATCATGGCCGCACCGATGGCGGATGTAATGTGATCATATCCCGGGGCAATATCTGTTGTAAGAGGCCCTAACGTATAAAATGGTGCCTCTTTGCAAATCTCCATTTGCTTGTCCACATTCTCTTTGATTTTATCCATCGGAACATGTCCAGGCCCTTCAATCATCACCTGTACATCATGTTTCCAAGCGGTCTCTGTCAATTCACCTAACGTTTCAAGCTCTGCAAACTGCGCCTCATCATTGGCATCAGCAATCGAGCCTGGTCTCAGACCGTCTCCAAGTGAAAAAGCAATATCATACGTTTTCATAATCTCACAAATGTCTTCGAAGTGGGTATAGAGGAAATTCTCTTGATGATGGGCAAGACACCACCTTGCCATAATGGCACCGCCTCTTGAAACAATTCCGGTCACCCGATCGACTGTCAGCGGAATATACCTTAACCTCACGCCCGCATGAATCGTAAAGTAGTCTACTCCTTGCTCTGCTTGTTCAATTAATGTGTCTCTGTACACGTCCCACGTCAAATCTTCTGCCACTCCATTTACTTTTTCAAGCGCCTGATAAATGGGAACGGTTCCTACTGGGACTGGGCAATTCCGTATGATCCATTCTCTCGTTGTATGAATGTCCTTTCCTGTAGACAGGTCCATCATGGTGTCTGCACCCCATCTGATCGCCCATGTCATCTTTTCTACCTCTTCATCAATGGATGATGTCACAGCTGAATTGCCAATATTCGCATTGATTTTGACGTGAAAATGCCTTCCAATAATCATCGGTTCACTTTCAGGATGGTTAATATTCGCTGGAATGACTGCTCTTCCGCTGGCTACTTCCTCTCTCACAAACTCAGGGCTTAGCTCTTCTCTTAACGCGATAAACTCCATTTCAGGCGTCACAATACCTTTTTTTGCATAATGCATTTGCGTCACACAGGCACCTTGTTTTGCGCGGAGCGGCTCATGATGAAAATCAGTATGAACATGATGAAAGGACTCTTTTTCCTTAGAACGATATCCGTTATCTTCTGGTTTCACATGGCGCCCTTCATAGCTTTCTGTATCCCCTCTTTCTTCGATCCATGCTGCCCTAAGGCGTTTTAATCCCTTAGTGACATCAATATGGGCTCTCTCATCGGTGTACGGTCCACTCGTATCGTACACACGAATCGGTTCATTTTGAATGTTCCCCGCCTGTGTCACAGTTTTTGAGAGAGCAATCTCCCTTTTTGGCACTAAAATGTCAGGTCTTGATCCTTTCTCATACACCTTTCGGCTGCCGTCAAAGCTTGATAATAAGGATTGAGTTGTTGGGGTATTTTTCTTTTCTTTCATTTGCTGTTCTCTCCTTCTCTTCTTGTCACCGGACAGGATGGAATCAGCACCAGCAAAAAACCAGGCTCTATGAACAGAACCTGGTTTCGTCGACAGAAATAAACATGAATGTCATCCATATGACCCATGTATCATCTTCAACTTCCCCACGCTGGTACGAGCCAGATCAGGTCCAAAGGGTTAAGAAGCATACACTTCTCTCTCAGCCCAACTGCGGGCACCCCTAGTCACATTATTTATTGATTTCCACAACAGTGTAGCATAGAGATGCCATGAAAAAAAGAAGTTTTAGGAAAATAGTTCCTTTCCACTACAAAAGAGATACAGCAAGCTTGATATGCACCTTTATATACATCATCTCTCCTAATCATTTCGATAAAATATGAAATAATCATTGATCCTTTTCTCCTAATATGTATAGTTAATCTAAACTGAGAATTTTTATACAAACTTTTCCAAAGGAAGTTCTAGTCGATTGCAAATATTTCTCGCATTTATCGTCGTAGGATTGTCAATTGCTCTGCCAGTTGGAGCGATCACGGTTGAAATGACAAAACAGGGATTAAAAAACGGATTCTTTGATGGATGCTGAATTTGCTCAGTTTTTATCACTGCCATTTGTCCAAATCCCGCTCTGGCTGATCGGCGGATCAAGACATCCATTTAGCTGGCGAAAAAGTCAATAAATCATTCGCAAAAACGTACAGAAACGGCTTGCTTGTCGCGGTATCCCCTGGAAACCTTGTGTTCTGGGTTTCTGTATTCGGTGCTGTACTGGCAGATGCATATACAAAAACAGATTCATCTGAATTTATGCTGGCTTCAGGCGGTATTTTGGCAGGGATTCTCCTTCATGACATCGGTCTTCTCCCCCTTGTATCCTTAACAAGAAAAGTGATGAATCGAACGATGATCAAAGGGACCTTCATTATTGCTGGTATTTTATTACTTGGATTTGGCTGTTATTTCTTTTACGAATTTTATACAGGCATCAAGGGTTATTTTTAAGAAAAGGCTAAAGTTCTTGAGGAACTTTAGCCTTTCTTATTCTCCAACCTATCGAGTCATGCCTGTTTGGCCTGTTTCAAATTGTGTTCTTCTCATATCTCTAAAGCGTGTGAAAGCACCCTCGTCTTTAATGACTTGGACAGCTCTTCCATCTGCATAACGAGTCGCTGCTTCTTCAACTTGTGATACGCCCTCTGTCGTCAGACGTCCATCTGATTTAATGGCAATATACACATTTTCATCTGTCACCATCACCTGTGAGTCTGCAACGTGGTTCATTTTATTGACCCGGTTGGCAATTTTTCTTGAACGCTGGACGTTCTCTTGTTTATCGTAGCCAGAGAACGACATTTGGTTATGATAGTTCATATCTCCATGACTGTAGCGTCCATCTCCACCTGCGAGAGGCATTCGATCATCGGCTTGAGGACGGGTGCGATAATCAACATTCGTTGTGTTCCCACCGTTCATCCCCTCCATGAGTTCAGAAACTGGCCCTTGATGATCTTGATTATTGTCAGCCGCACGGTTATTCGAATGATATCCGACTGGCTGACCTGATTGATTATGACGTGTATCTACACCTGCATTATCATTTGTACCACATGCCGTTAACCCAATAGGAAGAAGCACTAATGCGATCGTTTTTTGCCATTTTTGTCTCAAACGAAAAACCCCCTGTACAAATTCAATCTCATGAGCGCGAAACAGGCTCTGTTTTAGCATGTACAGTTTGGGGAAAAATCAAGCTGTCAGTTATAAACAAAAAAAGGAACGATTGAGATCGTTCCTTCCAGATTGTTAAAATGATCTTTATTTTAGCCCTTTGTCTCTTTTTCAGCGTGATAGAAAACCTTTGCAGTCTAGGAAGGGCGAGCACCGGAGCGGAGCGAATTTGACATTCGTGAGCACCGGAGCACAGCCCTGACAACGAATGCGAGGGTTTGTCTACACGCTGAAAGGAACGATTGAGATCGTTCCTTCTGTCATTACTCTTCTTCGTCTTCTTCTGGCCTTGCAAAAACAGATTGACCTGGATATGGCTGCATATAAGGCTGAGCTGGATACCCCCCCATTTGGCCATAAGGAACAGGATTCGGATAATGTCCTGGCCACGGCTGATGCTGCTTCATGCCATCATCACATCCGCAGTCTTCCTTGCCATAAGCTTCATTTGAAACGTTTGGATAAAAGCCTTGATTCACGTTCGCATTGTCATTTGGGTGCATATGGTGGTGCCAGTGATGCCCATCGTTTGCATGATGTGCATGATGTTCATAATGTTCCCCGTAATAAGCTGGCGCTTGATACGCAGGATAATACGGCTGAGCTGGGTATGGATATGGCATCATGTGATGGTGATAATATGGCTGGACAGGATAACAAAGACCTGAACCTGGTAAAATTGGCGATGCTGGCACCATTTGTTGCGGGTATGGATACATTGCCGGCATGTAATGTCCATGACCAAAACCATAATAAGGATCATATGAGTCATGATGCTGGTGATGGTGATGATGCTCTTTATTCTCAGCCATTCCTCCTACCGCTGCGCCTCCAACATTCGGCATTTGCGGGAAATTAGGAAGGTTTGGGTAATTGCTTTGCTCCATATCTTTTCCCTCCTCCTTTTGATGCGGAATATGAATAAACGGATCATACCCCTTTGCCACTTCATCTTTTAGATGGCCTTTATTTTCATCATAAAAATGGTCCTTGTTATTTTTATGGTCCTTATTTTCATGATGAAAATGTTCCTTATTATCTTTATGGTCCTTATTTTCATCATAAAAATGTTCTTTGTTATCTTTATAGTCCTTATTTTCATGATGAACATGATCTTTGTGATCCTTTTTGTCATGAACATGATCTTTCTTTTCATGAACGTAATCTTTTTTCTCATGATGTTCTTTTTTGGGAGGAGGCGTGAATGGCTGGTAGAGATTGGTCTGATAATAGTTCACATCGACTTGTGGAAAAACTGGATGCTCGATCTTTGGCACTGGCGGTACATAAGGTACCGGTTCATTTGGCTTTTCTTTCGGCTTCGTATCTTGCACTTGCACGACATCTTTTGGCTTTTCTTTCACATACGGATGTTCTTTCGGCTTTGGCATTTCTTTTGCTTTGTGATGATCTGTTTTTACAGGAACACCACTAGATGGAATCTTGATCTTCATACCCGGCATGATCAAATCTGGGTTACTGAGTTGTGAATTTAGTTTTTTCAATTCTTGAAAGTCGACTCCGTATTTCTTTGAAATTTTCCAAAGGGAGTCTCCTTTTTGCACAATATGAATTTTCAACGTTTTCCCCTCCTATGCAAAACGTGAACGTAACGGTTATGTCAGAAGTACAATATGTTTCACCATAAATTTATGCCTATTTACAAGCCGATATGATAAAAACTTGTTTTCTGATAGGAGGGGCTGATTTATTATTTAATGGCGAGCATTTTATTCAGTGCAAGTAAAGCCTCTTTGGTAATGTCTTCATTGACCTGAATCAAACCGACCGGATCACCTTTCTCAATGCTTTCTAGTGACCATAACAAATGAGGAAGATCGATCCGATTCATGGTCAAACATGGACACATATCCGGATTGAGGGATTCAATTTGTTTATCTGGATGCTGATCTATTATCCGCTTGACTAAATTCATCTCTGTTCCAATCGCCCACTTGCTTCCTGCTGGCGCTTCCTTAATCGTATCAATAATAAATTTCGTTGAACCGGCAAGATCAGAAGCCCTGACGACTTCATGCGTGCATTCTGGATGGACAAGGATTTGAATGTCACGGTCTCTTTTTCTCGTTTCTTCTATATTCCGCACCGTAAATTTCTCATGGACAGAGCAATGGCCTTTCCATAAAATCATCTTGATGCGGGAAAGCGGCTGATCGGTGATGAGCTTTTCTTCTATTTGATCCCAGACAGCCATTTCTTCTAGTGAAATGCCTAAATCGAATGCCGTATTACGCCCTAAATGCTGATCAGGGAGAAACAGAATCCGCTCTTTTTGTGTGAGCGCCCACTCCAGCACTTTTTTAGCGTTTGACGATGTAACAGTCGCCCCGCCATGCTTGCCGACAAATGCTTTAATATCCGCTGTTGAGTTAACATACGTGAGCGGCAGGATCGTATCCCCAAACAGATCAGTGAGCTGCCCCCATGCTCTATCCGTTTGCTTCATGTTCGCCATATCAGCCATTGAACAGCCTGCTCTCATATCTGGCAATAGGACCTTTTGATTCTTATTTGACAGCATATCTGCCGTTTCAGCCATGAAGTGAACACCGCAAAACACAATGTACTCAGCCTCCTGATTGTCCGCGGCTATTTGTGCGAGCTGCAATGAATCTCCTGTTGCATCTGCAAATTGGATGACTTCATCCTTTTGATAATGATGCCCCGGTATAAAAAGCTTTGATCCAAAGGCCCGTTTAATGTCTAACACACGCTGCTTCATCTCATTAACAGAGCGGTGCTTATATTCTTCTGGCATCATGGCTGCATGTTGATTTGCGAGTACATCAAGCAGTGACATGAGTTGTTCCCCCTTTATGACTGAATTCCATATTCATACTAAAATCAAATGCTGGAGCAGAATGTGTCAAAAAACCAAGTGAAATAAGGTCGACACCTGTCCCCCTGTAACTTGGCAATGTCTCTAACGTGATGCCTCCTGAAGCCTCCGTCAGAATTGTCTCCGGCGTCATTTGTTTAAAACGTTTTACTTCGTCCGGAGAGCAGTTGTCAAACATGATGACATCGGCTTTTGCATCAATGGCTTCCATTAGCTGCGTTTCTGATTCAATTTCTACTTCAATTTTCACCATATGACCGGCATATGCTCTTGCTTTATCTACAGCTTCACGAATAGAGCCGCATGCGGCAATATGATTATCTTTAATCATCACTCCATCTGATAAGCCGAAGCGATGATTCTTTCCGCCTCCTGTCTTCACAGCGTATTTCTCTAACATGCGCAAGCCGGGAGTCGTTTTTCTCGTATCACAAATCGTAATCGACGGATCCGCTAATCGCTGCACCGCTTCATGTGTTAATGTGGCGATACCTGTCATGCGCTGCAAGACATTCAAAATGACCCTTTCTCCTTTTAATAAGTCGCTGACCGGCCCCTTTATTTTCGCCAGCACAGCGCCTGAATGAATCCAATCACCTTCCTTAAAAAACAATTCAGCTTGAATCTGTTCATTCAGCAGGCGGTACCCTATGTCAATGACTTGAGAACCTGCCAATACACCCGATTGTTTTGCGATGATGTATGCTGTTCCTTTCTTTTCTCCAAAAATGGCATCAGCTGATACATCTCCAAAGCCAATATCTTCTGTGAAAAAATGAGTCATCATTTGTTTTAACTGTAAACGTTCCATTTGGCACCGATCCTTTCATTTTTCATCATATGAATGTGGCCTTTTTCATGGACAATCTGCATGCCCCGCCACAAAGCATCATTCCGATTTGGATAATCCATTCGAAAATGGCCGCCTCTGCTTTCTGTACGAAGTAATGCAGACTTCACAAGGCAAATCGCTAATGCCCATTGATTGCTTAATTCGATCTGTTCACTTGTGATATTCTTCACATTCGTTTGCTGATAAGGGACTTGCTGTAATACTTGAAGCAAGGTCTTTAGCCCTTTTTCGTCTCTTACAATTGCGGCATATGTCATCATCCATTGTCTCAACTGATCCTCTGAAATCGCTGGGACGGACCATACTTCTTGAATAGAAAAAGATGGGACTGTTTTTTTCTGTTTAGGTACCTGTTCAATTCTCCGTGCCGCTTTGTTTCCTAAAACGATACCTTCCAAGAGAGAATTACTCGCTAATCGGTTCGCTCCGTGTAATCCTGTACAGGCCGCTTCTCCGATAGCAAAAAGAGATGGAACAGTGGTTTCTCCATATTCATTCACGCAGATTCCGCCCATTAAAAAATGCATACCAGGGGAAACTGGGAGCCTGCCGCTTGCCATATCGACACCTGCCCGCTGACACATCGCATTAATTGCTGGAAAACGAGCTGAAAAATGTGGAATCTCGCGGATATTGAGATACAGATCATGACCTAATTGCTGCTCATGAAAAATAGCTCTAGCGACCACATCTCTAGGCGCTAAATCAGTTTGTGGGTGAATGCCTTTCATCATCCTCCTGCCTGTTTCATCTTCTAAATAGGCTCCCTCTCCCCGGACTGCCTCTGAAACGAGACCGACTGCTTTTCCAGCGATCGTCAAGAGGGTGGGGTGGAATTGAACAAATTCAAGATCTGCTAATTGTGCCCCGGCTCGATAGGCCATCATCAGTCCGTCTCCTGTTACAGAAGGGTCATTTGTGTTTGTTTCATATAGGGAGCCGCAGCCGCCCGTGGATAAAACAACTGCATCTGCGGTCATGGTATGGACGTGTCCTTTCTCGTCTTTCCACACCACACCCATGCAGGTTCCTTCATAGACCAATAGATCAATGACATGGTGATATTCGTATAAATGAATATGTGAGCCAAGCTGACTTTTTAAATACTGCACGAGTGTTTTGCCTGTTTGGTCTCCTCCTGCATGCAAAATGCGATGAGTCGTATGTGCCCCCTCTTTACCTAATTGCGGCTCGCCCGTCTCCGTTTGATCAAATGGACAGCCTTCTTTTACGAGCTGCTCCACCAATTGCTTTCCAAGACTTACGATCTCTTGTACCGCCCTCTCATCATTGTGATCACAGCCGGCAGCTAATGTGTCTTGTACATGCTGATGAACTGAATCCTGTGCTGAAAAAGCAGCAGCGATTCCTCCTTGTGCAAGCATGGAATTACTAGAGGAAAATTGTTTTTTTGTCATCATGATAACTTGGCAGCTTTCTGAAATGGTTTTTGCAAAGGAAAGCGCTGCAATGCCTGATCCCACCACAATGACTTTTTTGATTGATGACACCTTCGCCCCTCCTGTCATTTACACCTGTCTTGACACATATCATTACACAACACTACAATAAATACAAGAAAAAATTTTCTCATAGGAGATGGATGGATTGGTTTATTTAGATTACGCAGCTTCTACACCTGTTTCAGAGGAAGCACTGCATGTTTTTCAGCAGCTAAGTCAAGATTGCTACGGGAATGCAAGCAGTCTTCATGATGCAGGTGGAAGAGCAAATGACATACTGACTTACAGCAGACAATCATTCGCTGCCATTCTTGAGGGCGAACCAGACGGCATCTACTTTACAAGCGGCGGAACAGAATCCAATCTTCTGGCGATTCAATCGATCGCAAATGGTCTGCCAGCACACAGGCAGCATGTCATCACAACTTCTGTAGAGCACCCTTCTGTTCATCACGCGGTTAGTAGCTTAGAGCGTCTTGGCGTGAAGGTCACAATCATTGAACCGAATCAAGATGGGATCATCACTCAGGACATTCTCAAAGAAGCATTATTGCCTGAAACAGGACTAGTATCTATTCAGCATGCTAATTCAGAAACAGGGATTATCCAGCCGCTCGCTGAATTAGCGCCCCTTTTAAAAGAAAGGCATATTCTTTTTCATACAGATGCCGTGCAAACATTCGGAAAGATTCGTGTGTCCATCAAGGAGCTTGGGATTGATGCCGTGTCCATCTCTAGCCATAAAGTGTATGCACCTAAAGGAGCTGGTGCTGTCTATATGAGCGCTCATGTTCCTTGGAAGCCTTTATATTCAGGTGCAGTTCAGGAAGGTGGCTTCCGCCTTGGAACAGTGAACGTTCCATGCATCGGTGCTTTTGCTGCTGCGAGTGAACAATTGATGCTTAAGCTAGATGAGCAGCAACGACAGAATGAGCAGCTTCGTGATTATTTTCTTCAGCAGCTGAAAATGAGACAGCTTCCTGTTCGTACACTTCAAAACAATGGCAATCGCCGCATGCTGCCTCATATTATTGGTTGTTTTTTTGAAGGGTTTGAAGGACAATATGTAATGTTAGCATGTAACCGGCATGGGGTTTGTATATCGACTGGAAGCGCATGTGCTTCTGGTTATCATCATCCTTCCCCGGCTGTGAAGGCATTGCACGTATCAGATCGTGATGCCCTTCAATTCATTCGACTATCATTTGGATCGAAGTCATCAAAAGAGGACATCGATCAGCTTTTGCATACATTTGCACAATTGCAAAAGGAGAAGAAAGGAGCATAAGACGTGGAGCAAGAGAGGAAACTCATTGGCGAAGAGAGAAGAAACGCCATTTTAGAGTGGCTGAAAGAAACAGATTCACCGCTCACCGGAAGCTTTTTGGCTAAAAAGGCGGCTGTCTCTCGACAAGTCATTGTACAAGATATGTCACTATTGAAAGCAAAAAACGAACCCATTATTGCTACAAGTCAAGGCTATGTATATATGGCACCGCAGCATGCGCCAGAAAGAGAAATTGAACAAATCATCGCCTGCAAGCATAATCCTGTTCGTACAGAAGAGGAACTAACCTTGATTGTAGACTTTGGTGTGACGGTGAAAGATGTGATCATAGAGCACCCCGTTTACGGTGAACTAACGGCCTCTATTCGCGTCAGCACTCGCAAGCAAGTAGCTGATTTCGTCCATCACATTTCTAACACGGGCGCCTCCTACTTGTCAGAACTAACAGACGGCGTGCATTTACATACACTCACTTCTTACAGTCAAAAGCAGCTTGACCAAGCCATTCAAGCACTCGATGACGCTGGTTTTTTAATTAAAGACTAAAAAAAGTGTCCTGCAAGGGACACTATTTTTCATTCGTTAGTTCATATGTTTGGTAGCTGCCGAGCAGTTTGACCTCACAGCCAATCGCTTCTAATTCCTGAATCGCGCCAGGGACAAGGACATCATCCATTTCTTTTTCAATATCTATTATAAATAAATAGTGTCCAAGACCCGTTTTTGTCGGACGAGATTCAATTTTTGACAAGTTGAGATTCCGCCAAGAAAAAGCAGATAACACGCGATGCAATGCACCTGATTGGTCATCCTTTGGCAGACTGACCACAATGGTCGTTTTTGGCTTCGATGAGAACCCAGCATTCATTGGGAACGACGCCTTAGAATCTTTATGTAAAATAACAAAGCGTGTATGATTGTGCGGATAATCATGAATGTCTTTTTTTGCAATCGTTAAACCATATGTTTGCGCGGCAATTTCATTGGCAATGGCCCCAGCAGCCTCATCCGGATGCTCACTGATATATTTGGCTGCATAGCCTGTTGATTCTACCGGACGGTGCGGAATATCTGGGTACTGTTTTTTCAGAAATTGATGGCATTGGGCAATCGCGTGCGGATGTGATTGGATCACATCTAATGTCTCCCAGCTTTCCGCTCTTGATGGGTGGACAAGCAAATGCTGCCGAATCGGTGCTGTCATTTCACCAACAATGGACAGCGCTTCTTCATGAATTAAATAATCAATCGTTAAGTTCACAGATCCTTCGAGTGCATTTTCAAGTGGAACGACCGCCAAATCGACTTCGCCTTTTGACACAGCATCCATACATTGCGGAATCGTTGCATAGGCACGCTGCACTGCATCTGCTGGAAAGCAAGAGCATACGGCCAAATGAGTAAATGTTGCCTCTGGTCCAAAATAACCTACAGTTAATTGCTTCATCTGCTATGATCTCTCCTTTTACGCCCCAGAACCTAGAATTTCAACTTTTTCGACAAATTCAAGTTTTCTTAATTGATTCATGACTGTATTGATATCATCTGCCATACCAGCCGTGCTAATGGATAGGGTGACATTCGCTCTTCCCTGCAGCGGAATCGTTTGGTGAATGGATAACACATTACAGCCAGAGTCCGCCACAATTTGAAGCAGCCTTGACAGAGCCCCAGACCGATCCTCAAGGTGGAAAAACAATGTGATGATCTGCTCTTTCACCATCGTATAAAATGGAAAAACAGCATCTCTGTATTTATAAAAAGCACTGCGGCTTAAATCCGCTTGTTGAACAGCATCGGCAACTGAATCCGCTTTTTTGCGATCGAGAAGCTTTTTGACTTCAAGCGTTTTTCGCATCGCATCTGGAAGGACATCCTCTCTTACTAAATAGAACGTTTCTTCTTTCACCTGTTTTCTCCCCTTTTAAAAACGGGAGAGCCCATGGACTGGACCCTCCTTTTGATCAATCAATAAATTCAAATTCAAATTCAAGCAGACGAATGATGTCGCCGTCTTTTGCACCACGCTCACGCAAGGCATCATCGACACCCATTCCGCGCAGTTGTCTAGAGAATCGTTTCACGGACTCATCTCTTGAGAAATCTGTCATCTTAAACAGTCGCTCAAGTGCTTTACCCGTTATGACAAACGTACCGTCAGGATCTCTTGTGATTTCAAATGGTGCATCTCCCTCATCAAACCTGTACATCACGCGGTTATCAGACAGTTCCTCTTCATTATAGAGCGGGAATTCCGGTGTTGTTTCAAGCTGATTGGCGATTTCAAATAAAAGCTCACGAAGCCCTTCTCTTGTGATCGCACTAATTGGGAACACTTTATAGTCATCCGTTAATTTTTCTTTAAATGCCGCTAGATTGTCAGCTGCATCTGGCATGTCCATTTTATTCGCTACAATGATTTGTGGACGCTCAGTCAATCTCATATTGTATTGCTCAAGCTCTTCATTAATCGTCACATAATCTTCGTACGGGTCACGTCCTTCAAGTGCTGACATATCAATGACATGGACAATAACCCGTGTCCGCTCAATGTGGCGTAAAAATTGATGACCTAAGCCAACACCTTCGTGCGCTCCTTCGATCAGTCCTGGCAGATCCGCCATGACGAAGCTTCGGTTATCATCTGTTTCGACAACTCCTAGGTTCGGCACAAGCGTTGTGAAATGATAATCCGCAATTTTCGGTTTCGCAGAAGAGACAATTGAAAGCAGTGTCGACTTCCCGACACTTGGGAAACCAACAAGTCCAACATCTGCAAGTACTTTTAGTTCTAAGATGACGTCACGTTCTTTTCCCGGCTCACCGTTTTCAGAAAGCTGCGGTGCAGGGTTTGCCGGTGTTGCGAAACGTGAATTTCCACGTCCGCCTCGTCCGCCTTTTGCAATGACTGCCCGCTGTCCATGCTCTGTTAAGTCAGCGAGTACTTGTTCCGTCTCTGCATCTGTCACGACCGTACCGGGCGGAACTTTGACAATCATTTCTTCCGCATTTCGGCCATGCTGGTTTTTACTCATTCCATGCTCGCCGCGATCCGCCTTAAAATGGCGCTTATAACGAAAGTCCATCAACGTTCTGAGTCCTTCGTCTACTTCAAATACAACATCTGCACCATTTCCGCCGTCGCCGCCAGCTGGTCCGCCTTTTGGCACATATTTTTCACGACGGAACGCCACCATACCGTTTCCGCCGTCACCGCCTTTAACATACACTTTAACCTGATCTACAAACATAACTTCCTCCGTTTCTCTGCATCACATATCTCGTTCTTGCCTCAAACAAAGCTCAATCATGGACTCATGACTTGTCACATGAAATTGAGCTACACTCATACATGGATAGTTTGCGTCATGAAACGCATTTAACGCATCCAAACTTGTTAATTTTCCTTTGAAATCAAAATATAAGACCACATCATTCTCTTCTTGATCTGTTTGGAACGTGACCGTTAAATGATTTTCAGTTTTTTGGCAAACTGATTGATCGAATATCGAAAACAACTCCTGTGATACCGTTAGCAGCTGCGATTCATATGCTGATAAGTCTCGGGTTTCACCAAGCACTTCATATTCTAGGGTGATAAAATGCGACTCCCAATTAAATGTTAGAAAGTAATAGGCCAATTGGGGAATTTTTAAATTTGAGAGTTTGGATTCATGCTGTGCTTCAATGACCATTTCTTCTATAATTTCAAACACCCGGTCATATTTTTCTAATGTCAAGTTGCCCTTGATCAGCTGCAATTTATTCATCCAGTCGTGTCTTGAACGACTGAGCAGATAGATCAATTCATTTGTTAATGCAACGTGAGTTAATTTTTCGTTTTGTTTACTTGGTATCTCTTCCATTATCGCACTCCCAATCGTTTGGTCTCTCTTTTAGGAGTCTTATCATCACTATGTCTCCCTGAATTATAACAGAGAAGACAGCATAGAAAAACACTAGTTATGTGAGGAAAGGTTGTTTTTTCTGATCTATAGGAGAAAATGAGGCAAAGTCAGCAAACGTTCTTTGATATTTATGGAGTGCATCTTCTTTTATCATCTTCGATACTACTTGTAAAAAGTGAAAAAAACTCCAGTCAATGACCGGAGTTTTTAGCAATTATTGTGCCGCAGGATATACGCTCACTTTTTTACGGTCACGACCGAAACGTTCGAATTTAACCGTTCCGTCGATTTTAGCGAAAAGAGTGTCGTCGCCTCCGCGTCCAACGTTTTCACCTGGATAGATTTTCGTTCCACGTTGACGATAAAGGATAGAACCACCAGTTACGAATTGACCATCAGCACGTTTAGCGCCTAAACGTTTAGACTCAGAGTCACGTCCGTTCTTTGTAGAACCTACCCCTTTTTTAGATGCGAAAAATTGAAGATCTAATCTAAGCATGAAGTTCACCTCCTATTTTTTTGTAGATATTCTCACATAATCGTGATAATCTCGTTCGATTGTCTCTAAGGAAACGACCATGCCTTCTAAAAGCAGCTGGGCTTTTTCAAAGGATACTGAATCTGTATCAGCTGGCAATTCAAAAGAGAAATAGCCGCCTTCTTCACCAATATCGAGCAGTGGATCCATTCCTGTCAGTGCAATAATTGAATTGACTGAGCCGAAAACAACAGCAGATACACCTGCACAAACGAGATCCTGACCTTTTTCAGCAAACTCGGCATGTCCAGTCATCTGAAAAGACGTAATGCTTTCATCTGCTGCCGACCGAGTAATGGTTGCTTTGATCATATCACTCACACGCCTTAAGCGTTGATTTTTTCGATAACAACTTTAGTGTAAGGTTGACGATGACCTTGTTTCTTGTGGTTGTTTTTCTTCGGTTTGTACTTGAACACAGTAATTTTCTTACCGCGACCTTGTTTTTCAACTTTAGCCGTTACTGTTGCTCCAGCAACTGAAGGGTTACCCACTTTGACAGTGTCTCCGCCGACAAACAATACGTTTTCAAAAGTTACTGTTTCACCTGCTTCAGCAGCTAGTTTTTCAACATAAACAGTTTGACCTTCTTCAACTTTTACTTGTTTACCACCAGTTTCGATAATTGCGTACATCTCTGCACCTCCTAATAAACTCAGACTCGCCGAATACAGGGGGCCTTAGGCTCTTTACACCTGCTTCGCGCGGTTGTAGCACGGGTGCTACATATCCATAACATTAAAAAATATATCAAATTAGACGCAGAATGTCAACGTATTTTCATCACTAGTACGGCAAAAGGAGCTCTTCCATTGAGGAGGTGGTTCTTCGATCTGAAAAATACGCATGGAGCAGTTCATTTTCGTCAAGCTGGCTCATTTTCACGCCATCTCTTTCAATAATAATCGGATGCTTACAGCCTCTTTGGAATCGCGCCATTACTTCATATACTTTTTCCTCAGCGCTCGCTCTCAGCGGAATAAGCTTTTCTACCTTTTGCTCTTTTTTACCGTAATAGCGTTCTAGTAAAAAGCGGACCCTGACGTAATGCCGCTGCCGGTGCTCCATTACGAGTGAATAGGCTAAAAAAGTGAGCAGCACCCAGCCATTGAATTGCAGAGGCGCAAACAAAAGCAACCCTGCAGTCAATAGAACGAAAAAGACAAGTGAGCCTTTTATGGCAAGGGCATGTGCACGTTGGAAAGGGTAATATGCTGATAAGAGCAAAAAGAATAATTTCCCGCCATCAAGCGGCCAAATAGGCAAAAGATTCACAAGAAAAATCGCCATATTATAAAAAGTGAACATCGTAAAAATGTCGTGCGAAATAAGAGAAGTTTCCATGAAAAGCCATGCCATAAGCTGGAGCGGTACATGCTGGAGCGGCCCGCATAAAATGACTGCCAACTCTTCCTTTAGCGGACGGTTCCCATGCTCTTCTACTTCTACCGCTCCGCCAAATGGCAGTAAAAAAATCCGCCGAATGCGCCAATGATAATAGCAAGCAGCCGCTGCATGTCCAAGCTCATGGACAAAGACGATGATGAGCAGACAAAGCAGCGGCTTGATTTGACCAGAGAGAATCGCAAACGCCATCACAATCCACAGCAGCGGATGAATGTGAATTTTCGTCAGCATGACCAGCCATCTATTCAAAGGTCATCACCTGAATAGGATCGATAAACTGTTCATTTTGCTTAATGGCAAAGTAATATGTGCCCTTTCCTTGATCATCAAGTGAGATCTGGCCAATTTTCTCACCCTTATCGACAAAATCGTATAAGGCCACATCGGCTTCCTTTAACTGACCGTACCAGCTATAGCTGTTATCCGCATGCTGCACGACCACTGTAAGCCCTGTGTCACTTTTCTTTTTTACCTCTACCACATAGCCTTCTTTCATACTGTCAATGGCTTCAGCCGATGTTTCGACTTTGACACCTGCTCCATTTTGCGTAAAGGATTCCTGCACTTTTCCAGAAGCAGGTACAGCCAGTTCTTGGTTCGCTTGTACATCTTTTTGGTCTGCCTTTTTGTCGGTTAAAAAGGCAAGGGGGTTTCCAACTGTTTTCTCAAACCAGTGATTGGCAGCAGCAAATTGAAAATCTTGCTCAAAGGTCTGCGTAATGATCGGCTTCAGCTGCTGAAACGGCCCTGCCTGACCTTTAAATGAAATGGCTGCAATCAACACAAGGGACGCAGATAATAAACATTTCAGCACAAAGGTATTGGGGTTAAATAACGGATGCCGATATTTCTTCGGCTGATGAGACGACGACTCAAAGGAAGACGACTCTGAATGCTTTTCTTCCTCTGTCAGCATGACCCATGGAGGGATATCTTCTTTTTTCTTGAAAGTCGTCTTCTTAGGTGGAGCAGCTGGCTGCTTCGTTTTGCGGCGCTGCGCAATTTTCTTTCGGTACTCGTCCACTCTTTTCATGAGATCACCCTTTACATACAAACAGTTTGTACATTTTATGTGACGACCTCATCTGATATGCAACAAAAAGACCGATTCTCATCGAATCGGTCTCATCTTACTTGAATGCTTATGCTCTTACACCAAAAAATGCTTTCAGCTTCGCAAACATTCCTTTGTTTTCATCTTCAAATGATTGAAGCGGAACAGATTCGCCTAGTACACGGCGGGCGATATTGCGATACGCAATCGATACTTTGTTTTTAGCATCCATGACAATCGGTTCACCATTGTTTGAAGCCTTAATCACGTCATCATCATCTGCGACAATGCCAAGAAGATCAATCGATAAGTGATGTACAACTTCATCCACATCCATTGAATCGCCACTTTTCGCCATGTGTGTACGAATACGGTTGACAATCAAACGAGGTGGTTCGATATCTTCTTGTTCTAACAAGCCGATGATACGGTCAGCATCTCTCACAGCTGAGATCTCAGGCGTCGTCACGACAATTGCCTTATCTGCACCAGATACAGCATTTTTAAAGCCTTGCTCAATTCCAGCAGGGCAATCAATGACGACATAATCAAAGTCTTGTTTCAATGATTGAATTAATTCTTTGATCTGCTCCGGCTCTACAGCCGTTTTATCGCTTGTTTGAGCAGCGGGTAAAAGATACAAAAGATCCTCGAAACGCTTATCTTTTACAAGCGCTTGGTGAATTTTACATCTTCCTTCTACTACATCGACTAGATCATAAATAATGCGGTTCTCAAGCCCCATCACGACATCTAGATTCCGAAGGCCAATATCGGTATCCACTAGACACACTTTTTTCCCTTGAATTGCTAGTGCTGTGCCTAAGTTTGCAGATGTTGTTGTTTTGCCAACGCCGCCTTTTCCTGAGGTAATCACAATAGCCTCGCCCAATTTCACATTCCTCCCTCAAGCCTTGTCAGATTAGGTCTTATATGAGCCAATTGCTGCAGGCGTTCAATGATCATGTTGCCATCTATATCTAAATAAGCACATTCCATTTCGTTTCCATCTTCTTTTTGATCTGGTGCACGGTTAAACACTTGTGCGATGCGAAGCTGTGTTGGAATCATACGAGATGCCGCAATGACAGCTTGTTTATTCCCATTACATCCAGCATGTGCCACGCCTTTTAAAGAGCCGAGCACAAAAATATTTCCCCCTGCACGAATCGTTCCGCCAGGATTGACATCTCCTATTAATAAGAGATCTCCTTCGACATACAGCACCTGTCCAGAGCGCACAATTTTGGCTACAGAGGTAATTTCGGCCTCTGCTTTTAATCGTCTCGCCTCTTCAGTTGACATGACGTCACTTTCAATGGAGTGAATGACGAGATGTTCATTTTCAGAGACCGCTTCAGTCAAACGCATTTCCTGATCCTCTGTTAAATACCGAAAACCAAGCTTAATATGCACATTGACCTTATGCCCTTCTCTACCATCTGTATATTGCTCAAGTAAAAGAACCTCTCGCAAGCCAGAAAGAAGGTCATCAAACGAACAGTCATCATTTAACTGTAATGTTAATCCGTTTTTTGTACCTTTTATCGTCACATATTGCTGTTTTTGAGTTTTCAAGATGCTCACCTCAACAACATACTCATTTCGCCGTAATTGGACAAACTCCTGCTTTTATTCGTCGATCAGTCCTTGTTTCATATTGATGAAAAAGAGCCTAAGCGGCACAACAAGTATGAGAGACGCAGCAGTATTTAAAAGAATCGTTGGAATAAAGCGTTCGATGACATACGTATTAAACGGCATAATTCCTGGTTGAATTGTCGCTTGAACGCCGTATACATAAAACTCCATCACGGAAACAGCAATAATCGACAGAAAGACGACCACTAGCATATTCGTTTGCAGAACTTTAAAGGCTTTCGCTAGCAAATAGCAGAGCGCTCCAAAGCCAAACATATGAACACCAAGTATGCCTGTATACGAAATATCATATAAAAGTCCAAAGATAAAACCGAAAATCACACCATATTTTTGATTCACAAAAGCAGTCATAAATACAAGTGCGAGTAAGATGAAATGAGGAGCTAAAATTTGATTGTCTGAAACAAATGGGAGCTTCACTAGATCGACAAAAATACTGTCAAATACGAAGATAAACAACATGACGAAAGCAAGAAGGACACGTCTCACGAGCCTTCCTCCTTCGTCAATTCAGATGCATCTGCCGTACTTGAGCTGCGATTCACCACAATCACGCGGTCTAAATTGTTGAGTTCAGCCGCTGGTTCTACATAAATAATTTTTGTCAGGCCGTAATGATCTGGTTCGATTTCACTCACCTTACCAATCGTCAAGCCTTGCGGGAATACGCCCCCTGCTCCAGATGTTTCAACAAGATCTCCTTTTTTGACATCTCCATCTGCATCAGATTTCAGAATATTCATTGTCAGCATTTTTTTCTTACTGTCATAACCGTTAATAATTCCGTTGAGTTCTTCTTTGCCCTTTTTCGCAAAAATTTTCGTTGAAATTCTATTATTTTGGTCCGTAGAGCTTAGCAACCTTACAGTTGAAGTAAAATTGTTGAGCTTATCACTTTCAATTTTCCCAATTAACGCACCACTCTCATTTGTGACCGCCATATCTTTGTCAACGCCTTGTTTTTTCCCTTTATCAATCATCACAAAGCTATCCCAAAGGGACGGGTTTCTCGCGATAACCGTTGATAGAATTGGCGTATAATCACGAATAGAGTTCACATATCCGAGCTGCTTGCGAAGCTTTTTGTTCTCATCTTCTAGCTCTTGAAGTTTCGCCTCATATTGAGTTTGTCCATCAAGTTTTTTTCGAAGACGCTCGTTTTCATCATATGTGTTCTTTAAATCTTGTACGTTCCCATAAATACCGGCAATAAATTGTGATGGTTTATGAAAGACACCTTGAAAAAAGCCTGTCGTATCCCCCACTAATTTTTCCGGCCATGAAGCACCTCTGCCGCTTTTCACTGAAAAACCAATCATGGCCACCAGTACGATGACACAGACAAGGAGCAACATTAATCTTTTATTCATAAAAAACTGCGGCATGTCTTACACCTCTTTATTTACGCCCGATTATCGATTATCTTTAGATTTTCCTTTGAACAAATGAATATGCTCTAGTGCTTTTCCTGTTCCGATCGCCACACAGTCAAGCGGGTCTTCAGCAATAATGACTGGCATCTTCGTTTCATCACTAATGACTTTGTCAAGATTACGAAGCAATGCACCGCCGCCAGTTAAAACGATTCCACGGTCCATAATATCTGCTGCCAGCTCAGGCGGGGTTTTTTCAAGTGTCATTTTCACCGCATCGACAATTGTTTCCACCGTATCGCGAAGCGCTTTTGCAATCTCATCTGCCGTAATAGAGATCGTTTTTGGCAGACCAGTTAAAAGGTCACGGCCGCGAATATCCATCTCATCATGTACATCAGGCTGTGCAGAACCGATTTCCATTTTAATGGCTTCTGACGTACGATCACCGATCATCAGGTTATACGTTTTACGGATGTAGCTGCTGATCGCATCATCCATTTCATCTCCTGCCACGCGGATCGACTGTGAGGTCACAATGCCGCCAAGAGAAATAATAGCTACCTCTGTTGTACCGCCGCCAATGTCTACAACCATACTTCCTGTTGGCTCCCATACAGGCAGGTTAGCACCGATTGCCGCAGCAAATGGCTCTTCGATAGGGTATGCGTCACGTGCTCCAGCTTGTCTTGTCGCATCAATGACTGCACGCTCTTCTACAGCTGTAATACCAGATGGTACACATACCATCACGTAAGGTTTGCGAGCAAAAAGCCCTTTGCCTTTTAATGCTTGATTAATGTAATATTTCATCATTGTTGCTGTCGTCTCGTAATCTGCAATGACTCCGTCTTTCATCGGGCGTAGTGCCACAACATTACCAGGTGTACGGCCAATCATGTTTCTAGCGTCATTTCCGACCGCCACTATAGACTTCGTATCAGTTTCCAAAGCTACGACCGAAGGTTCTCTTACAACAATGCCTTTTCCTTTAATAAAAACAAGCGTATTCGCTGTTCCAAGATCTATTCCAAGGTCTTTTGTACCAATTCCAAACATATGTATGTATCTTCCTTTCTTAAACCAAAATTCCCTTTAGGGAAAAACTCATAAACTCTATTATATCGTAAAACATTGAAAAAAAAAGTGTTACAAATACCCTTTTTCCTTCAAACTCACAAATTTTTGATCACCTATGACAAGATGATCAAGCAGCTGTATTCCAATCAGCTTTCCACATTCAAAAAGTCGCTGTGTAACTTCAATATCTTCCCTGCTGGGCGTCGGATCTCCAGATGGATGGTTGTGCACACATATAAATGAAGCCGCCGAACGTTTAAAGGCCTCTTTGAAAATTTCACGCGGGTGAACGATCGATGAATTCAGGCTTCCAATAAACACGGTATGTTTATGAATAACTTGATTTTTGGTATTGAGATAAAGACAAACGAAATTTTCCTGTGTCAAAAATCTCATATCTTCCATCACAAAGTTCGCTCCGTCTTCTGGTGTGCGGATCACATAGCGGTTATCCGTCGTTTGATGGTGTAATCTAGTGCCGAGTTCTAAAGCAGCTAAAAGAGAAATCGCCTTCGCCTTTCCAACTCCTCGGATCTTCGACATTTCTTCAATTGAGGCTTCTTTTACAGAGCGAAGACCGCCAAATGTTTGCAGAAGTCTTGCGGAAATTTGGAGAACTGATTCTTTTTTTGTGCCTGTTCTTAGAAGGATCGCAACAAGTTCATGATTTGACAAACTGCTGGGCCCGTATTTGATAAATCGTTCTCTCGGTTTTTCATCATGAGGGAAATGCTTTAGCAGCATAGGGAAATCGTTCAGGATGACCACTCCTTTTAGAATTCCTTCCTGTCTTCAAAAAGGGGTGATTCCAAAGGTTTCAAGCACTCTGACTGTTTTCGCAATAGGTAGACCTACAACGGAAAAATAATCACCATCTATTTTTTGAACAAACAGTGCGCCTTTCCCTTGAATGCCATAGCTTCCCGCTTTATCAAGGGGCTCGCCCGTATTGATATAGCGGTCTATTTCATTTTGAGTCAGCGTCCAAAATGTCACTTCTGTCTGTTCATAAAATGTTTCTTTTCTATTCTCTGACTGAACCGTGACACCCGTCAAGACTTGATGTGTCTTTCCTGATAATAATTGAAGCATGAAAGCCGCTTCTTTCTTATCTTTTGGTTTCCCAAGACATTTGCCGTCAATTGCAACAATTGTATCTGCACCAATGATCACAGCTTTAGGATTTAATCTTTGAATATCATTTGCTTTTTGTTCTGCCAACCATTGGACGTTCTCAGCAGGAGAAAGGTTTCGATTTATTTCTTCTTTTAAATGACTTGCTTGAATGTCATAAGAAAACCCTGCTAGATCAAGCAATTCTTTTCTTCTAGGTGATTGAGATGCGAGAATCAATTGGTTCATGTTTGTTCATCCTTTCAGGGTTTAGCCTAAGAAGTAAGATACCCATTCATCCTAGCAAATGTACATCTTACCGACAATCTACGAAAATTCATTTTTCATGTACCTTCATCATTATGTTGGATGTAAAAGAAAAAAACTAGTCATTTTTTGACTAGTTTCGTTTCTTAAAAAATGATTTTACGTATTTAATTGATCAAGCAGTGCCTGCTGAGATTTCCAGCCGTTTTCAGCAGTTGGGTCATTTAATAGCTGCACAGCTTTTAGCAAACTGCTTTTAGCCGATGCGTCCGCTGTTTTGGCACTTTCAAGCTCAGAAACCAGCTGCGTGACTTCCTTTTGATCCACTTCATCGCCGGCAATCACTTTAGAGGATAATACAGATGCCTTTTCTATTAAACTAGTCAGCTCATCCGGTACTTGAAATGAGAGCTCCTTTCCTCCCCACGCCTCAAAGTGCTGATCGATCAGCTTCTTCCCTACAGCGCTTGTCATTCCCTGCTCTGTCGCAAGCCCAGCAATGACATAATATCCATCATCCATTGAGACCTTTTTCCCCGCATATCCTGCATCTTTTAAGCTTCCAACTAAGTCATCTGCTCCTTTTTCAGAGGAAAATTTCCCAGCCTGTACAACAAAGGTTGACAAACTGCCAGAGGCACTTTTTTCATCGTTGTTCTCTTTTGATTCATCTGTAGTACCTGCTTTCGGCGCATCCCCGCCGGCTTTCATCGACGATTGGTTTCCAGATGCTGAGACACTGATATCTCCACCTGATGGACTTGGTGTACCATCTTGACTTAAACTAAGCGCAAACACCCCAAGGCCTGTCCCAAGAACCACCGCAAACACAATCGTTGTCATTACTCTCTTGAAGGGACCGCGGTTTTTACCAAACTTCTGATCAAAGGAGCCTTTTTTCTTTTGATAAGGCGTGACGACCTTTGGATCAGAATGATAAATATGATCAGCTGCATCATCCCACTGGAAATCTTCTTCTTTCGGTTTAGACGAATCTTCCTGAGAAGCCGCTGTCTCCTGTTCCGACTGCCTCTTTTCCTCCCAATTCGAAAACGTCACTTGATCTTCCTGCTTTTTTGGCGGCTGATGATCATCTTCATGCAGCATTTCTTCCTTGCCATTAATATTGACCTTGAGCCCTTGTTTTTTTGCCTGCCTCTTTTTCACTGTCATTCCCCGCTTTCTGACATGTTTGTAAGAAAGACCTTTCTGTCCAATGAATCAGCGCGAATTTAACCCGTCCTTCTTTCTGTTTCACACTTTAACATAGCAGTAAAAAAAAAGAACAAGACTTTTGTCGGCAGGGCAAAAAAGTGTTCGCCAATTTTTTCATCCCTTCGACTAGACAAATAGAAACAAGACAGGAGCACCAAAGAGATACAGCCAAAAAGAAAAAGCGATCGCAGGAACAAAGGGGAATGGCTCGTCTAATTGAAAGGAAAAGACCTTCGCATAGACCATTCCAGCGATACATGAGAGAAAAAGCATGAGAAGGAACGGCTTGAATCCAAAGCAAAACGCAAGCAAACTGAACAGCTTCATATCAGCTCCGCCCACGCTATTTGGCTTAAAATAATCTAGACTAGAAAACAAAAGAATGCAAAAAATCAGAGAAGCCGCTCCTTCCCACCAAATAAGGAGCGGTTCCAGCGTGCGGTATATGACGAAAAGAGGGAAAAAGAAGAGAAACAGCTCGTTCGGCACCCTCATATAGAGAAGATCACTCACGACAGCAATCACGAATAAACTACAAAGAATCACAAGGAAAAGACCTTCAAACGAAAAACCAGCGATTCTATAAATGAACAAAAAAAGACCGCCTGACAGCAGCTCAACCATTGGATATAACCTAGACAACCGAGTGCCGCAATGTTTACAGGCCCCCCTCAAGAAAGCATACGAAACTATCGGGATCATCTCGTATAGAGAAAGCGGCTGTTTACAGACTGTGCAGTGAGAGCGAGGGAAGAGAATGGACCGCTTCACCGGCAGCCTTTCGCCAACGAGATGAAAGAACGACCCCATCGTGATGCCTGCAATAAACAGAAAAATCTCAATCATATATGGTGCTCCTTCCGGGAATAAGATAGACCGGATTTTACCATGACCCTATCCACTAAAGCATCTAGTGAAAATATGATTTTCCCCCTTTACTACATATAAAAAGAAAAAGACGCAGGAGGCACCAAAGCCATTTGCGTCTTTTCGTTACCCGATCATACGATTTCGTATATCTGAAATAAAATAAAGAGAGCCTGTCACAAGGATCACCGCTAAAGGATCATCACTCTTTTTCTGAATCCATTCAAGCACTGCACGAGGGTCATCATCATACGATTTTGCCTCTAACTGACTGCACGCATAAAGCTTTTCCGCTGATTCCGCTCTTGGAAAGTCAAACGAAACAAAATGAATAGATGAACTAACAGCTTCAAGCTTTTGAATCATTTGCTTGTACGGCTTATCTTTTAAAGCACTAAAACAGACATGCACTTGTTTACTAGAAAAATGGGCTTGTACGGTTTCAATTAAACGGTCGATTCCTTCTTCATTATGAGCGCCGTCTAAATAAACTGGTGGATGATCTTTGACCTTTTCAAATCTTCCAGCCCACACTGCCTGCCGAATGCCTTCATACATCTGCTCTTCTGTCACGCTGATATAGCCTTCTTGCTCCAGCCATTCAATGAGTAGAACAGCAAGGGAAGCATTTTGCCGTTGATGCGTTCCAATTAATCCTGTTTCAAGCTGCGGATACTGCCTTTTTGATGTGTGTAACGTAAACCGTTCGCCTGTTTCTGTTGGCTGCTGCTCACCGAAGGTACAAGTATGCTGTAATGAGATGCATTCCGCATTCTTTTCTTTTGCGATGTTTTGAATGACCGCAAGTGCTTCCGGTTGATGAACAGCAGTGATCATCGGAATATTCTCTTTGATAATGCCCGCTTTTTCAGATGCAATCTGTTCAAGTGTGTCACCTAAAATTGCCATATGATCATGACCAATCGACGTAATCGCTGTTAAGATAGGTACGGCAACATTTGTTGAATCAAGTCTTCCGCCAAGCCCTGTCTCTAATAGGACAAAGTCTACTTGGTGCACATCGGCAAAATAAGCAAATGCACATGCGGTAATGATTTCAAATTCTGTTGCTGCGCCAAGCTCTGTTTGATCTAATTCATCAACAAAAGGCTTGATCTTATTCACCAAACTCAGCCATTCTTCATCCTGTATAGGTGCTCCGTTCACGCTGATTCGTTCATTGAACGTTAAAATAAACGGAGAGGTGAAGGTTCCGACCGAATAGCCTGCAGCCTGTAAAACGGAACGAGTAAACGCAATGGTTGAACCTTTTCCATTTGTCCCTGCAACATGCACCGCTTTTATGCGTTGTTCCGGATGGCCTAGTCTGTTCATCAGCCACTTCATTCTTTCAAGACCCGGTTTTACACCAAAGGCCAGTCTACTGTGAATCCACTCAATGGCTTCATGATAGGTTGTAAACAATGTCATCTCTCATTTCATACGAAATTTTCAAAAAAGACGACTCCATTTTGTTAGGAGCCGTCTTTTCAACCTTATGCTTTCAGCTCTTCAATCCGCTTTTGAACAGCTTCGCGTTTTGCGACATAATCACGTTCTTTCGCACGCTCTTCTTCTACGACACTTTCAGGCGCTTTTTTCATAAAGCCTTCGTTGCCAAGCTTTTTCTGGACGCGTTCTACTTCTTTTGTCAGCTTATCAAGCTCTTTTTGCAGACGAGCAATTTCCTCATCTAAGTTAATTAAGCCTTCAAGCGGCAGAATGAGCTCTGCTCCAGAAATAACAGCCGTCATCGCTTTATCACTAGCTGGGACCTCTGTGCCAATTTCAAGAACACTTGGGTTCGTGAAGCGCTCAATATATGAACGATTCTTCTCTAAACGTTCTTGTACATCAGATGTGGATGCTTTGATGTAAAGTTCGACTTGTTTGCTCATTGGTGTGTTTACTTCACTGCGAATGTTACGAACAGAGCGAATGAGTTCAACAAGCAGTTTCATGTCAGCAGAAGCTTGATCATTTGAAAGCTCCGGCTTCACCTCAGGCCAAGCTGCTACAGTAATGGACTCACCTTCATGCGGAAGATGCTGCCAGATTTCTTCTGTTAAGAACGGCATAAACGGATGAAGAAGTCTCATCGTTTGATCTAATACGTACGCAAGGATCGAACGAGTCGTTTTTTTCGCTGCTTCATCTTCACCATAAAGTGGAAGCTTCGCCATCTCAATGTACCAATCACAGAAATCATCCCAAATGAAGTTGTATAAATGTCTGCCCACTTCACCGAATTCATACTTGTCAGCTAGCTGTGTGACACTTTCAATCGTTTCATTTAAGCGGGTTAAAATCCATTGGTCAGCGACTGATTTTTCTCCAGTCAAATCAAGTTCATCATACGTTAAGCCATCCATGTTCATTAAAGCAAAACGCGATGCGTTCCAAATTTTGTTCGCAAAGTTCCAAGTGGATTCAACCTTTTCAAAGCTAAAGCGAAGATCCTGACCTGGTGAGCTTCCAGTCGCTAAGAAATATCTTAATGAATCTGCACCGTATTGATCAATGACCTCCATTGGATCAATTCCGTTGCCGAGCGACTTACTCATTTTACGTCCTTGTTCGTCGCGGATAAGCCCATGAATCAGAACGTCTTTGAACGGTTTTTCCCCTGTAAATTCAAGGCCTTGGAAGATCATGCGAGAGACCCAGAAGAAAATGATGTCATAGCCTGTGACCAGCAGGTTTGTTGGATAGTAGCGCTTGAAGTCTTCACTGTCTGCATCCGGCCAGCCCATTGTAGAGAAAGGCCAAAGCGCTGAACTAAACCATGTATCAAGCACATCGTTATCCTGTTCCCAGTTCTCCAGATCTTCTGGCGCTTCCAGTCCAACATATACTTCTTTCGTTTCTTTATGATACCAAGCCGGAATGCGGTGTCCCCACCATAGCTGACGAGAAATACACCAGTCACGGATATTTTCCATCCAGTGTAAATACGTCTTTTCAAAGCGGTCTGGAACAAATTGAACTTGGTCGTCCCCATTTTGAAGGTTGATGGCTTCGTCTGCCAGCGGCTGCATTTTTACAAACCATTGAGTAGATAAATAAGGCTCAACGACAGCTCCGCTTCGCTCACTATGACCAACTGAATGCATGTGGTCCTCAATTTTGAACAAAATACCCTCTTCTTGTAAATCTTTCACAAGCTGTTTACGGCATTCGAAGCGGTCTATTCCTTTGTATTGCAATGCATTTGCATTCATTGTGCCATCTTCATTCATGACAAGAATACGCTCTAGCTCATGGCGGTTTCCAAGCTCAAAGTCATTCGGGTCATGGGCAGGTGTAATTTTCACAGCTCCTGAACCAAACTCCATATCGACATAGTCATCACCAACGATTGGAATCTCTCGGCCTGTAATTGGTAAGACCACTGTTTTTCCAATCAAATGCTGATAGCGTTCGTCATCAGGGTGCACGGCAACGGCTGTATCCCCAAGCATGGTTTCAGGTCTTGTCGTCGCAATTTCAATTGAACCCGTGCCATCTGAAAGCGGGTATCTCAAGTGATAAAACGCACCTTGAACATCTTTATAAATGACTTCAATATCAGAAAGTGCCGTTTTCGTCGCTGGATCCCAGTTAATGATGTACTCTCCGCGATAGATAAGTCCTTTTTCATACAATTGGACAAACACTTGGCGTACCGCTTTATTCAGACCTTCATCTAATGTAAAACGTTCACGTGAATAATCAAGACCAAGTCCCATTTTCGCCCACTGGCTGCGAATAAAGTCCGCATATTCTTCTTTCCATTTCCACGTTTCTTCCACAAATTTCTCCCGGCCAAGGTCATAACGGCTCACGCCTTCTTCGCGAAGCTTTGCCTCTACCTTTGCTTGAGTAGCAATACCAGCATGGTCCATTCCTGGAAGCCATAGAACGTCATAGCCCTGCATCCGTTTCATACGTGTTACGATGTCTTGAAGTGTAGAATCCCATGCATGCCCAAGGTGCAGTTTTCCTGTCACGTTTGGTGGAGGAATGACGACTGTATATGGATCTTTCGTTTTGTCATTTTGTGCTTCGAAGAATTTCCCTTCAAGCCAGTACGTATAGCGGTCTTTTTCAATCGCATTTGGATCGTACTTTGTTGGCATTTCTTGATTATTTGTTCCCATTTGTGTAACCTCCACATTTTTTCGGCTGATGAAACATAAAAAAAGCCTTTCCATCCTTATAAAAGGACGAAAAAGCTTTTTCGCGGTACCACCTTTTTTCATGGAACACATAGACGTGTCCCATACACTCTAAAGGATAACGGGGTTCTCCCGAATTTCTCTACTTGTTCATTCAAGAAATTAAGCTCACAGGCGACCTTCCAAACAAGTACATCCTAGGAAACCTTTCAGCTCATGGTCCCCCTCTCTTTAGGGTCTTGCTCGTACTCTTCCTGATCCACGCTTACGATATATCACGTTCATCAGCACATACTCATCTTTTATTTATATTACTAAATGCCTTTTGTTTTCGTCAATCATCTTTTCCGCTTTTCTTCTTCTTTATACAAATTGAGCAGGCACCCTTTGCCCTATTACCCATATGATAATAACAAAATGAAGAAGGAGGGCGTTTGATTTGAAGAAGATCAATCCTTACACACTTCCCCCCTGGCTGAGACAAATTCGGGCAGTGGCCTCCCAAGTCGTTCTCCCGATTGCGATATTTCAAGGATTTCGTACGATCATTTTCCCCACGACATTTGACGTCCTCATCCTAGGTATTCTGATTTTTCTCGCCTGCGCCTTTCACCTTGATTGGTTTTAAACTCGCGCTTATGTACCCGCCAATATGAACACAAAATAACCTCGTCATTCCGCTGATGACGAGGCACTTTGTTCTTCTTCAAGCCGTCTAGCCTGCTCAATCTCATGAATCTTCATGACGATCGGCTCTGAATTTTTCATCTGCCAATACGCTCTTAACAGCCGCTGACAGCTTTCCATTTCATCCTGTCCGCCTGCTTCATAGGCTTTTACTGTATCAAACAGACCTTGCGGATAAGCAAGGTAACTAAGAAACAAATGCAGCTCTTCCTCCCGAAGAGGATTTCCTTTTTGGTACGTATAAAACAAGGAAGTGCATTCAGGACAAGACGTGGGATAGGTTTTGAATGTCCGAAAATAAAAGGTCAGAAGGTCATAAATGGGGGCGGCTTTTTTAGACCGCTCAAAATTGGTGAAATGTCCTGTGCCCACATCATTATACAAAAAGTGATGAATCGACAGCTGCCCATGATTTAACACAACACGTGTTGTCTCTTGATCTTTCATTTCATCATGCCAATCTTCTAATCGTTCAAGCGCAAATTCGCTGGCAGACATCGCCTCTGAAAAATACATCGCAGCAGCCAGTTCAAATGGCGACATATACCAAGTCTGCTCTGCCCGCTCTATGAATCGTTCATACATGTCTTTCTCTGTTTCCCATTTGGTCTTAATTTGTGTGTAGTGCGCTTCTATCTCTTGCTCTGTGATATCCATCATCACTTCAGTCCGCTTATGAAGTCTTGCAATCTCTTGAAATAAATATTCATGTTTATCATCCTGCTCTTCTCTCTTTTCATTCGTCAGCCACGGCATGAGATAGTATGCGTACTGGCTTTCTCGATGACTTGAGAAAAAAGAACCGCTCTTCGTCCGATAAATCGGCACAAAAGAGCGATAGCCCTTTGATTCTAGTTCAAGCATTTGCTCTGTAAACTGCATATGTCGATTGGCTTTTACTCGCTTTAGGGCAAATACGCCCTGCTTTGTATATACTTTGACGACAGCAGGACTGACAGGTTCAATGTATTCCGCCTCAAGCCCGTATTCGTATAGGATAGACTGGATTTCATCCACGTTCACTCACCACATTTTCTCGGTCGGTCATCGCTTGTTATGCATTGCTTTTTTGATATTCAGGAATATAAAGAATCTGCCCTTCTTCAAGCTCCGCATCAACCGATAATGAGTTTGTGCGAAGGAGCTGCTGCACATTCAACTGATATCGCTCACAAATAAGATCGACCGTATCTTCTTGCTGAACTATACATATTTTCATGCGAGAAAAATCTTCCTCCTCCTGCTTAGCAAATAGCTTTGTTAAATAAAGAGAGTTCTCACTGCCAGACGTTTCTCTCTCGTCATATTCAGGCTCCTCTTCTTCTTGAGCTGACTCATATACTTTTGGTGCTTCTCGTTCATATAACCGTCCGAGCTGGTTCGTATCATCCTGTTCCTGTTCCTCTTGCTCCTCTTCTACGTGGTAAGTGGGTGATTCAAATATTGGATACGGCTGAACCGTTTCTTCCAGCTCTTCGGCTGCTTCCGGATCTTTTCTCACTTCCACCTCAAAGAACGTATCTTCCCGCTTCTCTTCTTCTAAGAGCTTAGGCGGTTCAAAAAATGGTGGTTCTTGCACCTGAGCTTCAGGTAAGGAGCGATAACCAAGCGCCACTTCTTCTTGGCTCTCCGTTTCCTCCAGTTCTTCCGATTCTTCCGGTTCTTCGGTTTCTCCCTCTTCTTCCCTACTCACCAGCTCTATCTCAATTTCTTCTTCCTGTTCTTCTTGCTGTTCTTCTTTCTCGGCGCGTGTGTCATGCTGTAATACAGCCTGTTCCTCATATTCTTGGCTCTCCGTTTCCTCCAGTTCTTCCGATTCTTCCAGTTCTTCGGTTTCTCCCTCTTCTTCCCTACTCACCAGCTCTATCTCAATTTCTTCTTCCCGTTCTTCTTCCTGTTCTTCTTGCTCGGCGTGTGTATCATGCTGTAATACAGCCTGTTCCTCATAGACCTCACGTTCATTGCCTTGCAGCTCTTCTTGTTCCTCATGCTCTGGCTGCAGCTGATAATCGTAGGTCACATCGCCATATTCTTCTTGAGGACGATGGACAAATTCATACGGCTCCACTACAGGCGCTTGAGGCATTTTCTCGTCTAATAGACCCTCAATCGCCAGATCAGCTTGAATGGTGAGCAAACGATTTTCTGTCAGCTGGTAATCAAACGCATCAATAAACACAAACACATCATTTAAATGACTGATTTTGTTCTTAGGGATGGTGATATCGACCGGGAATTGATGCAGAAGCTCCGCCGTTCCGTCTTCTCTTACCTTCACCTCATCAGCTTCCCTGTATGATGCATAGGAACTCAATTCACCCAATAGCTCCTCTTGATTTATGTTGTATTCTCCTGTTAGCTCAAGTGAACCTCTAATCGAAACATAATCATTCACTTCTTGAACGAGAATGTCAGGATCGAGAGAAATTGACAGCAGCTCACTGACTTCCTGTCCGCTTTTGAAATAAATGGATTCTTCTACCGAAAACTGTAATCGATTGTTTTGAGACAAGTCGGTGTCCTCCTTTCATCTAATCCTTCAAAATAAAATTAGATGTCAATACAGATGTATGTGAGAGGCAGTGAAAATATGATTGGTTTTCAGCAACACAAAAAAGCCGATATGTCCCCATACCGGCTTTCGTTTATCGACGCAGTTTTTGAAATACCTTTTCCACTGTCTCAATCGTATATTCGATGTCTTCATCTGTATGAGCTGTTGACAGGAACAGTCCTTCGAATTGAGAAGGAGGAAGGAAGATGCCGCGATCCGCCATTTCCTTGTAAAATTCAGCGAATAAAGCGAGATCAGCGGTTTTTGCTTTGTCATAATTGACCACTTCTTCATTTGTAAAGAAGAATCCAATCATCGAACCCGCACGGTTAAACGTTAATGGAATTCCGTGTACTTTCGCCGCTTTTGAAATGCCTTCTTCCAGCCGGTCTCCTTTTCGTCTAAACTCTTCATAAGACTCAGGTGTCAGCTGTTTTAAGGTTTCTAAGCCTGCTGTCATCGCAAGAGGGTTACCAGATAACGTTCCTGCTTGATAAATTGGACCGCTTGGTGCAATTTGTCTCATGATATCCGCTCTTCCGCCATAAGCACCGACCGGGAGACCGCCTCCGATCACTTTACCAAGGCACGTCAGATCAGGTGTGATGCCAAAATAGCCTTGCGCGCAGTGATAATCCACACGGAAGCCAGTCATGACCTCATCAAAAATGAGTAAAGCTCCGTATTGCTCCGTGATGTCTCTCAGCCCTTGTAAGAAACCTTCTTGCGGAGGAACAACCCCCATATTTCCTGCAACCGGCTCGACAATGACACCTGCAATATCGTCTCCAAACTCCTGAAAAGCAACTTGAATGCTCTCTAAATCATTGTACGGCACTGTGATCGTGTTGCTTGCAGTCCCTTCAGGTACACCTGGGCTATCTGGAAGCCCTAGCGTTGCGACACCTGAACCCGCTTTAATGAGCAAAGAATCGCCGTGGCCATGATAGCAGCCTTCAAATTTCACAATTTTATTTCTGCCTGTAAAGCCGCGAGCTAGACGAAGTGCACTCATGGTCGCCTCTGTACCAGAGCTGACCATACGAATGACTTCGATGGAAGGAACTCGCTCTGATACAAGCTTAGCTAATTCATTTTCAACTAACGTGGAAGCACCAAAGCTTGTCCCCTGTTCCGCAACTCGTTGAATACTTTCAACCACACGGTCATTCGTATGCCCTAAAATTAGCGGTCCCCATGATAAGACATAATCGATGTATTCATTTCCATCAATATCATATATCTTGGCGCCTTTGCCTCGTTCCATAAAAATCGGGTCTGTGTTAACTGATTTAAATGCACGCACAGGGCTGTTGACACCACCAGGCATTAAATGCTGCGCTTCTTCAAATGCTTGCTTTGATTTTTCATAGCTACGTCCCATTTCAACGTCCTCCTGTCTATCCGTTCTTTATTCTGAGAGCCATTTGGCTGCATCTTTTGCATGATACGTAATGATGAGCTCTGCTCCTGCACGTTTCATGCTTGTCAGCATTTCAAGAACAAGCTCTTTTTCAGAAATCCAGCCATTTTGAACAGCGGCTTTGACCATTGCATATTCTCCGCTCACATTGTAAGCAACAACAGGGAGTGTAAATTCATTTTTGACATCACGCATAATATCTAAATAAGAAAGGGATGGTTTGACAATGAGGAAATCAGCCCCCTCTTCTACATCAGACTGTGCTTCTCTGAGTGCCTCTAAACGGTTTGCAGGGTCCATTTGGTATGTTTTACGATCTCCAAACTGCGGTGTGCTATGCGCCGCGTCACGAAACGGGCCGTAAAAAGCACTTGCATATTTCACAGCATATGACATGACAGGTACATGAATAAAGCCAGCTTCATCAAGTGCCTCACGAATGGCCACAACAAATCCATCCATCATATTGGAAGGAGCAATGATATCTGCACCTGCGCGCGCTTGGCTAACAGCTGTTTTCGCTAAAAGCTGAAGAGATTCATCATTTAAAATTTCACCATCTTCAACGATGCCGCAATGTCCATGATCTGTATATTGGCATAAGCAAGTGTCTGCAATGACCACAAGTTCTGGGAAATGCTTTTTGATCTCAAGCGTCGCTCTTTGAACAATGCCATGGTCGTGATACGCCTCACTGCCCACATGGTCTTTATGATCTGGAACACCAAATACAATAATTGATTTGATGCCTAGGTCGACAAGTTCTTGGACTTCTTCTTTTACAAGGTCAACTGAAATGTGATAAACACCCGGCATTGAAGGGACTTCTTTTCGGACATTTTCTCCCTCTACAAAAAAGATCGGATAAATGAAATCAGATGGTCTTAAAAAGGTTTCTCTGACTAATTCTCTCATTCCTGCGCTTGTCCGCAGTCTGCGGTGTCTGTTAAATTTCATCATTGGTTCAACTTCCTTTCAGATAAACGGCACATTAATTCAAGCATTCCGTCTATCGTATAAGTATCTGGGGTTTCAGAAGAAATCCCGTATTGAAGCAGTGCCTCTTTTGTCAGAGGACCGATCGTCACAAAACAGGTGCCAGAAGCAGCCAGCTTCGCTGCATCTGCCTCCATGGCATGCATAAATGAATGGACAGTGGATGAGCTCGTAAATGTAATAAAATCAAATGATTGCTTCGTCATCGCCGTTTTGAGAGCGGCAATACCTTCCTCATCCTTGACGGTTTCATATAAAATCCATTCCTTTACTTCTATGCCAAGCGGAATGAGGGTTTTCTTCACGACATCTCGAGACAGGTGTCCTTTTGCTACAAACACACGCTCTCCTGGACGCACATGGTCAAGTAACGCATCTGCGAGCTCTTCCGCTATGAATCGTTCTGGTACCACATCCACCTTCAAGCCGTGCTGCTCAAGATAGGCAGAGGTTTTCTCACCTACAGCAGCCACTTTCAAATGCGATAAACTCTTATGTAAATGATGGTCCTTTATGTAGCTCAGAAAAAAAGACGCACCATTCACACTCGTGAAAACAAGCCATTGGCTATTTTCTAAGTCCTTTAAAAAGGCCTGCGCTTTTTCTTTTGTGAGCGTAGGCTCAAACCTAATAAGAGAGGTTAAAACAGCATGGCCGTTCAGCTCTTCAATCTTTTGCTGAAACACACCCGCTTGACGTTCATTTCGAGTGACAAGCACCGTCTGTCCGTGAAGCGATTTGCCTATGGTCATTGGGAGGACAGATCCTTTTTCACCTTGTCGATTAAATCCTTTGCTCCCTTATCAGCCATCTGCTTCGCACATGCTGTCCCAATTGCCTCAGGGTCAGTGCCTGATACAGTTTCTCGAATAATCGTGTGTCCGTCAGCAGATGCCACAAGACCCGTCAGTTCAATTTCATCACGCTCATTCATCGTTGCATAGCCAGCGATCGGCACCTGACAGCTGCCATCCATTTGTTTGAGGAAGGCTCTTTCAGCGAGAACCGTTTTCTTCGTATATTCATTCGTAAATTGAGCGAGGAGCTGCAATAGCTCTTCATCATCCCCGCGGCACTCTATCGACAAAGCGCCTTGGCCAACGGCGGGCAGGCAAGTCTCAGGAGATAAAAATTCCGACACAACCTCTTTGCTCCATCCCATTCTGGACAGACCGGCAGCCGCTAGAATAATGGCATCATATTCTTCATTTTTCAGCTTTTCCAATCTTGTATCAATGTTTCCTCGAATCCATTTAATTTCAAGATCTGGTCTTTCCTGAAGAAGCTGGGCACTGCGCCGTAAGCTGCTTGTTCCCACAATAGCACCCTTCGGCAGTTCATGAAGACGCAGATGATCCTTCGAAATAAGAGCGTCCCTTACATCTTCACGCTCAGGAATACAGCCAATGACTAAACCTTCAGGAAGAGCAGCCGGCATATCCTTCATACTGTGAACCGCCATATCGATGTCATGATTCAGCATCGCCTGTTCAATTTCTTTGACAAACAGTCCTTTTCCGCCAACCTTTGATAAGGTCACATCTAAAATTTGATCACCCTTTGTCACAATCTCTTTTATTTCAAAAGAATAAGAAGGGTTTAGTTCAGACAGCTTTTGAATAACCCATTTTGTTTGTGTAATTGCAAGCTTACTTCTTCTAGAACCTACTTTAATTGTACGCAATACGTCTTCCTCCCGACAATGCCCTTAAGACTCATCATTATTTATTGAAACCAATGAAAGGTTGATAAGCTACCAAGCAGAAAATAATTGATCATCAGCACAATGAATGAACCGACATTCCACAGTGCCACGATTTTGCCCTGCATATTTCTCACCAATCTGATATATAAGTAAAAGCCGTATAAAAACAGCATAATAAACGAACCAAGCACCTTTGCATCTGTCCAGTACAACGTATCATACGAAATATATGCCCAAATGATGCCAAGAATCAAACTAAGCAAGAGCATTGGCACACCAATAATGTTTAATACGTACGCCATATGATCAAGCTTCGATAAATCTTCAATTCTCAGAAGCCATTTTCCCCATTTTTTCTTTTTCAGCAAACGATATTGAAAGAGATAGAGAAGGGAGAAAGCAAATGAAAGTGAAAAGGCACCGTATGATAAAATCGCCATCGTAATATGAATCACAAGCAATTCACTCGTCAGCTTCCCCGTTAGTTCTGCAGAGTGGAGATCAGATGGTGTAAAGGTGTGAATCGCCATCATGGAAAAACCGATGACATTTGTAAAAAAGACAATAAATTCAACACGCAATACTTTTGTGAGAACAAGTGAAAGTGTCACAAGCACCCACGTATAAAAATATAAACCCTCTGCTACATTCAACACAGGGAATCGGTCTGTTTCCATCATAATATAGAACATGTAGACTGTTTGCAGCAGCCAGACAATAGAAAGCAACCAGAAAGCCATTTTTCCAGCCTTCCGGTTGTGTTGAAGAAAATCTATGAAATAGAACAAGACACTTAGTGCATAGATCAAGGTCGTCGCTTCGCCTAGTCTCGCTACAATGGATTCCATCATCGCTTAATCACTCACTGGCAACTGTAGCAAAGCCTTGTGCCATATTTGGTTTGAACAGCTGAAATGACCCTTGCTCCACCTGTACAGGCTCCACCTTTTGCTCTTCATCTTCAACCTGTAAATCAAAGATTTCTTTGAAGAGTAAAAGTTTTTCCTCTGCATTCGGCTCCGCGGCAATTTCTTTTGCCTTTAAGATAGGATCTTTCAGCATTTGATTAATAATGCTTTTCGTATGTTTATTTAATAGCTTCATTTCACGGTGTGTGAGGTTCGGAAGCTTTCGTTCAATACTCTGCATCGTATCCGCTTGAATCGTCAACGCCTTTTCTCTAAGTGCAGAAATGACAGGAACCACACCAAGCGTATTCAGCCATTGCTTAAATTCCACAATTTCTGCTTCAATGAGGAGCTCAACCTGCTCAGCCACCGCACGGCGTTCTTTTAAGTTGGCTGCCACGATGCCCTCAAGGTCATCAATGTCATACAAAAAAGCACCTTCTACTTCAGAAATGGCTGGATCTAAATCACGGGGCACAGCAATATCCACCATAAATAGAGGTCTGCCCTTCCGCTTTTTATTCGCACTTTCGACCATTTCCTTTGTAATGACAAATTGTTTCGCACCAGTGGAGCTAATTAAAATGTCCGCTTCGGATAATGTTTTTTCCAATTGGTTTAAGCTTTTAGGCTCTCCTGAAAAACGACCCGCTAATTCTTTTGCTTTCTCATACGTTCGATTGATGACCGTTACTTGACCAATCCCTTGACCTTGAAGGTTTTGAGCCGCTAGTTCGCCCATTTTACCCGCACCAAGAATCAGGACATGTTTATCAGAAAGACGTCCAAAGATTTTTTTTGCAAGCTCGACAGCTGCATAGCTGACAGACACGGCATTAGACGCAATGTCTGTTTCCGCATGCGAGCGTTTTGCAACGGTGACCGCCTGTTTGAATAAATAATTGAAAACGGTACCAATGGTCTTCTCCTCTTGAGCAACTTTAAAGCTAGAGCGCACTTGACCAAGTATTTGTGTTTCGCCAATCACCATGGAATCAAGTCCACAGGCCACACGGAATAAATGCTCAACCGCTCCATCATTTTCATAGAACTTCAAATAAGGAGAGACATCTTCTTTTTCTAAACCGAACCAATCGGCTAAAAATCTTTTTATATAAAACCGTCCAGTATGAAGCTGATCTACCACTGCGTAGATCTCTGTTCGATTACATGTTGAGATGACGATATTCTCTAGAATGCTTTTTTCTTCTTTAAGCTTGGACATCGCTGTTCCGAGCTCACTCGGTTCAAAGCTCAGCTGTTCCCGTATCTCAACAGGGGCTGTTTTATAATCTAAACCCACAACAAGAATATGCATAACTTCAGCTTGCACCCCCAACGCCCTGTCTAATTTATAATAATTACAATATAGAATTTATTATTTATAATGATTATAACATATATTCATTTTTAACTGGATGAAAATTGTGAACAGATTTCAAAAATGTTGTGATATAGTAGAAAAATGTTCGACACTAATTATGCCATATCATCACTTCAAGCAATTTACCAGATTTGGCGCGTGCGGACAAATGATCTGCTTAAAAGAAGGTGACATCTTTGAAGAAGAAATCCATTTTGCTGCCGCTCACTTTGCTGGCTGTAGCGCTATATGCCATTCTCTCAGGAGGTCAATTTGACATTTGGAAGGATCAAGAGAAATGGTATACACTCATACTGCTTTTTGGCCTTGCTTTCTTATATCAAGGAAAGAAGGAGCAAGAAAGCGCTCATGTGTTTATCGGTATGCTTATGACGGGCCTTTCGCTACACTTTATTCTTCAGCCAAAATTAGACCACTGGCCAGACACATTTACGATGATCGTATTCATCGTTGGACTTGCACTCTTTGTGAAATCATCTCAGAAAAAAGAATATCGTATTGAAAGTGTTGTTCTCATTGCACTCGGTCTGTTCCTTTATTTCTTTCAGCAAATTACAAAACAGCTAAGTTCCCTTTCGATCCCTACTTCCGGTTTTGAATTGTACTGGCCTTATGTACTGATTGCTGTCAGTCTCCTCTTATTATTTTTAAAAAGGAAATAACTTATACAATAAAAAGGCATCTGTCCATGACAGATGCCTTTTCTTTTAGCTGTTAATCTTCGCAAGGATGGCATTCCAGGCTTCGTCTTTTCCCTTTTTCGTTTCAGAAGAGAACAGGACTAGTTCATCTGATGGGTCAATGTCGAGTGTCTGTTTGACGACTTTCGCATGTTTTTCCCATTTGCCTTTTGGAATTTTGTCCGCCTTTGTTGCGATGACGATTACGGGAACTCCGTAATATTTCAGGAATTCATACATGTTCACATCATCTACTGATGGCTTATGACGCAGGTCCACAATTTGGACGACTGCTTTTAATTCTTCACGCATTGTAATATACGTTTCGATCATTCTACCCCAGGCTTCGCGCTCTGTCTTTGATACTTTAGCAAAGCCGTAGCCTGGAACGTCCACAAAATGGAGCATATCATTGATGATGTAGAAATTAAGCGTTTGAGTCTTACCTGGTTTAGAAGACGTACGCGCTAAATTTTTACGATTAATCAATGAGTTGATGAACGAGGACTTCCCAACATTTGATCGTCCAGCAAGAGCGATTTCAGGCAGTCCCCCGCTCGGATACTGCTCTGGTTTTACCGCACTAATGACGATATCTGATTTTGTTACTTTCATCTTCCCTCTCCTACCAACGCTTTCTCAAGCACCTCATCTAAATGTGAGACCGGAATAAAGGTTAGTCCTTCTCTCACACTTTCAGGAATATCATCAATATCCTTCTCGTTGTCCTTTGGAAGAATAATGGTTTTCAGTCCTGCGCGATGTGCGCCTAATGCTTTTTCTTTTAGTCCGCCAATTGGAAGCACTCTTCCTCTTAACGTAATCTCTCCTGTCATACCAACCTCTTTTGACACAGGTCGTCCTGTGAGTGCTGATACAAGAGCCGTCGCAATGGTGATACCAGCTGATGGCCCGTCCTTTGGAACCGCACCCTCTGGAACATGGATATGAATATCATGCTTTTCATTAAAATTAGGATCAATGTTCAGTTCATCTGCTTTCGAACGAATATAACTGAATGCCGCCTGTGCAGATTCTCTCATGACATCACCAAGCTTACCTGTTAACAAGAGCTTGCCTTTACCGGGAGAAAGTGATACCTCAATCGACAAGGTGTCTCCGCCAACAGTGGTATACGCAAGTCCTGTGACAACCCCCACTTGGTCTGTCGTTTCAGCCTGGCCATAACGGTAAAGTCTTTTTCCGAGAAATTCAGATAAGTTCTTTTCCGTCACCGTGATGCGTTTGCGGTCTTCAGCCACAATCGCTCTTGCCGCTTTACGGCATATTGCCGCAAGCTGACGCTCTAATCCACGAACACCCGCTTCTCTTGTGTAATAGCGAATCGTATCATAAATCGCTGCTTCACGAAGCTGCAAGTTCCCTTTCTTTAATCCGTGCTCCTTTAGCTGCTTCGGCAGAAGGTGATCTTTCACAATTTCTGCTTTTTCAACCTCTGTATACCCTGCAATCGTGATAATCTCCATTCTATCACGAAGTGGACCTGGAATGGTTGCTAAATTGTTGGCAGTGGCAATAAATAACACCTGAGACAAATCAAATGTTTCTTCAATATAGTGATCGCTAAAGTTATGATTTTGCTCTGGGTCTAAGACTTCGAGCATCGCAGAAGATGGATCGCCTCTAAAATCAGAGGACATCTTATCGATTTCATCTAAAAGGAACACCGGATTCATCGTTCCTGCCTTGCTCATCCCGCGAATGATACGGCCAGGCATCGCACCTACATACGTTCTTCTATGTCCACGAATTTCAGACTCATCACGCACACCGCCAAGGGAGATACGGATAAACTTTCGGTCAAGTGATTTGGCAATAGATTTGGCAAGTGACGTTTTCCCTACCCCAGGAGGCCCTGCTAAGCAAAGAATCGGTCCTTTTAATGAATTGGTCAGCTTCTGTACAGCAAGATATTCAAGCACCCGTTCTTTGACCTTTTCCAGCCCGTGATGCTCATCATCTAAAATTTCACTTGCAAGCTTTAAATCTAGACGATCTTCTGTATAGATGCCCCATGGAAGATTGATCAGCCAATCAATATAATTTCGAATCACAGAGCTCTCAGCAGAGCTTGAAGGAATTTTTTCATAACGGTTCAATTCTTTGAGCGCTGTTTCACGAACAGAATCCGGCATGCTCGACTCTTCGATTTTAGACATTAAAGAACTGACTTCGCCAGTTTTCCCTTCCTTGTCTCCAAGCTCCTTTTGAATGGCTTTCATTTGTTCACGCAAATAATATTCTTTTTGCGTACGTTCCATTGAACGTTTCACGCGCTGCCCGATTTTCTTTTCAATCTCCAGTACTTCTTTTTCATTGTGTATTAAGCTGATGACCCGATTCAGCCGTTTTTTGACATCCACTGTTTCCAGTACTTCTTGTTTGTCCTTTAATTTGAGCGGCAGGTGAGAAGCGACGATATCTGCCATTCTCCCTGGTTCCTCAATATCCGTCACTGTTGCATATGTTTCAGCTGAGATTTTTTTTGAAATTTTTATGTATTGATCAAAGTGATCTAACAATGTGCGCATGAGTGCTTCTGCTTCTGCGTCCTTTAATTCTTCTTCTGCCAATTCTTTTATGTCGACGGACGTATAGTCCTCCAGCTCTACGTATGATTCGATCTGCGCTCGATTTAAGCCTTCAACGAGTACACGAATCGTTCCATTTGGCAGCTTCAGCATTTGTTTAATTTTTGTGTAGGTGCCGACTTTGAAAATTTCCTCTTCACCTGGTTCATCTATTGAAATTTCCCGCTGTGTTGCTAGAAAAATCATATGATCGTTCATCATCGCCTGTTCTAATGCTTGAACAGACTTCTCGCGTCCAACGTCCAAATGCAAGACCATTGTTGGATAAACAAGTAAACCTCGCAATGGAAGGAGCGGAACATTCTTTTTGATTTCATCTGCCATGTTGATTGACACCTCCGTCACTAGTATGAATCATTATAATATACCTGTTTCAGTCTTGTACAATGTAAAAGACTTGAGAAATGTTGATCTTACCGTAGTATACCCTTTCTTTTTATCATGAAAAAGAAAAAAAGATCTATTTCACTAAAAAATCCCCATATGTGATGGGGATTAAACAGATTTTCTTTTCATTTCGTCTTCTAGTCCATCTTTCTTCTCGTCTGGCGGGTTGACCAAACACTGATCCAGCACTTCTTGGAAGTGCTTCACAGGCACAATGGTGACCCCTTCAATCTCTTTTAAGATCGACTGCTGGTTGTCATAAGGAATAATGACAGTTGTGGCACCAGCTTGTTTCGCTGCCTTAATCTTCGGTATCACACCGCCGATCGGCTTCACCTGACCCTGCAATCCGATTTCACCCGTCATGGCTGTTAGATGATCGATCGGGATTTGATGTATGGCTGAGAAGATCGCGGTCGCCATGGCAATCCCAGCAGACGGTCCATCAATAGGGGCACCGCCTGGAAAATTAATATGGATGTCATATTCATTTGTCCGAATGCCTAAATTTCGAAGCACCGTTAATACATTTTCAACTGACCCTTTGGCCATACTTTTTCGTCTAATGGATTTCGACTGATTGCCAATGCTTTCTTCTTCTGCAATGCCTGTAATGTTGATACTGCCTTTTTCAAGCGCCTTACAGATATTCACTTCAATCTCAAGCAGGGCACCGCTGTTTGGTCCATAAACGGCCAGGCCATTGACTACCCCCACTTTTGGCTTTTCTGGTACTTTTTGTTCATATCTTGGTGTCAGCTGGCTTGAATGAATGACCCATTCTACATCTTCGATCGTGATGTCTTTTCGGTTTTCCGTGACAGCCATACCAGCGGCAATCTGCACCATGTTGACCGCTTCACGTCCATTTTTCACATAGGATGTTAAAAGGTTCAGCCCTTCATCACTTAATTCCTTTTGAATTTTTTGGACAGCCTTGGCAGCGACGATTTTCAGTTCATGCTGGTCAAGATCCTTAAAGAAAATTTCGAGACACCTTGACCGGATCGCTGGTGGAATTTCGTCAGGCGTTCTTGTCGTGGCACCAATCAATCGAAAATCAGCCGGAAGCCCATTTTGGAAAATATCATGAATGTGATTGGGGATTTGGGTATTTTCTTCACTGTAGTAGGCACTGTCTAAAAAGACTTTCCGATCTTCAAGCACTTTGAGCATTTTGTTCATTTGGATCGGATGCAGCTCGCCAATTTCATCGATAAACAGAACCCCGCCATGAGCATGTGTGACGGCTCCTTGTTTTGGCTGCGGAATGCCTGCCTGTCCCATTGCTCCAGCCCCTTGGTAAATCGGGTCATGCACGGAACCAATGAGCGGGTCTGCGATGCCTCGTTCATCGAATCTCGCGGTTGTTGCATCGAGCTCTACAAAGACCGCATCTTTTTTAAACGGAGAATCAGCGTGACGCTTCGCTTCTTCCATCACAAGACGGGCAGCGGCTGTTTTACCGACTCCCGGTGGTCCGTAGACGATGACATGCTGAGGGTTCGGCCCGCATAGTGCCGCTTTTAGTGCACGAATGCCGTCTTCCTGCCCTACAATATCTTGAAACCCCTTTGGCCGGACTCTCTCTGATAAAGGTTCACTCAGCTTGATTGACCGCATCTTTCTGAGTGCTTCCATTTCTTTCTTTGACTCTTTGTCTATCGTCACCTTTTGTGTGCGCTGATTTCGCAGTAAGTTCCAAAAGTACAGCCCGATGACGATACCAAAGAACAGCTGTATGAATAATACGATTCCTGTCCAGCTCAATCGGTGCTCCCTCCTTCATCTATCGTATGTATTGGTTTCTGTCTGCTAGTATTTCCTAGAGCTGGACGGAATAAACACAACTTCCACGATAAATAAAAAACTCCTGAATCAAAAAGATTCAGGAGTGAGACTACTCTTATGCAGATGTTTTCGTATCTTTATTGACGACTGTGCCGTCCTTTAACACAAGACGCGGCGACTCGCCATCAGCAACCGTTGCACCAGTGATCACACATTTTTCAATATCATCACGTGATGGAAGATCAAACATCACATCAAGCATGATGCCTTCAATGATTGAACGTAGACCACGAGCTCCTGTTTTACGCTCAATTGCTTTTTTCGCAATTTCGCTAAGAGCATCTTCTTCAAACTCAAGCTCTACATCATCAAGCTCAAGCATTTTTGTATACTGCTTAACGAGCGCATTCTTAGGCTTCGTCAAGATCTCTACAAGTGCTTTTTCATCTAACGGCTCTAGGCTTGCAATAACCGGTAGACGGCCGATGAATTCCGGGATTAAACCGAAGCGAAGCAAGTCTTCTGGGAGTACTTTTGATAGAAGGACTTCTTTTTCAAGATCTTCGATTTTATTTTCCGCACCGAATCCAATGACTTTTTGACCTAAGCGGCGTTTGATGATTTGCTCAATGCCGTCAAAGGCTCCACCACAAATAAAGAGAATATTTGTTGTATCGATTTGAATGAATTCTTGATGAGGATGCTTACGTCCACCTTGAGGCGGTACACTAGCGACAGTTCCTTCAAGAATTTTCAATAGTGCTTGCTGAACACCTTCCCCAGATACATCACGAGTGATAGAAGGGTTTTCTGATTTTCTTGCTACTTTATCGATTTCATCGATGTAGATAATGCCTTTTTCCGCTTTTTCTACATCGTAATCGGCTGCTTGGATCAGCTTTAGTAAAATATTCTCTACGTCTTCACCAACATAACCTGCTTCAGTTAAAGATGTTGCATCTGCAATCGCAAATGGCACATTTAAAATACGAGCAAGCGTTTGAGCAAGTAAAGTTTTACCGCTTCCTGTTGGCCCAATCATAGAGATATTACTTTTCGAAAGCTCAACATCATCAATCTTGCTGTTGGAATTGATCCGTTTGTAGTGGTTATACACCGCTACAGCTAAGGATTTCTTCGCATTTTCTTGTCCGATGACATATTCATCAAGAATCTCCCGAATTTCATGAGGCTTCGGAACATCCTTGAATTCAACTTCTTCCTCAGTGCCGAGCTCTTCTTCAACTATTTCCGTGCAAAGCTCGATACATTCATCACATATATATACGCCAGGTCCTGCGACCAGTTTACGCACTTGATCTTGCGTTTTTCCGCAAAACGAGCATTTTAATTGACCTTTTTCCTCGTTGAATTTAAACATTCTTTCACCCCTTATTCTTCTTCACTTGCCTGTAGCTAACAGTCAGCTACCTTTCTGGGTCCAGTATGTATGCATTTTACCATACTTTCCTAAAAGACGGTAATGATGTGTTTCTAACACTGCACATTGAGATATGTATAACAGAAAGATGCGACTTACACTATCGTTTCCAAAAGAAGCGATGATAAGTCAAAAATTGTACAAAACAAGGCACGAGTCACTCGCGCCCTGTTTTATTATTATGCACCATATTAACGGTTTTCTACAAGAAAATCAATTGCTTTGCGAACTTTTAGATCTTCTTTCATTGCGTCAGTAGATCCGATCGCTTGTTTGATATTTTCAATTGGCATGTTGTATGCTTCAGCCATTTTTGAAAGTTCTTCTTCTACTTCTTCATCAGACACTTGTAAGTTTTCTGCAGCAGCAATTGCTTCAAGTGTTAGGTTAGATTTCACGCGTTTAGCAGCATCTTCTTTCATTTGCTCTTTCAGCGCATTTTCATCTTGTCCTGAGAATTGGAAGTAAAGCTCAAGGTTCATTCCTTGCATTTGAAGGCGTTGTTCGAATTCTTTCATCATACGGTCTAGCTCTGTGTCAACCATCGCTTGTGGGATGTCAACTTCCGCATTTTCAGAAGCTTTCTCCACTAGCTCTTCACGAAGTTTACCTTCTGCTTCGTTTTCTTTCGCTTCTTCAAGACGTTTCTTTGTTTTTTCAGTTAGTTCAGCAAGAGTTTCTACTTCTTCATCAACATCTTTCGCGAACTCATCGTCAAGTGCTGGAAGTTCTTTTGCTTTGATTTCGTGAATTTTCACTTTGAATACAGCTGGTTTACCTGCAAGGTCTTCAGCATGATATTCTTCTGGGAAAGTGACTTCTACGTCTTTTTCAGCGCCTGCTTCAAGACCAACTAACTGCTCTTCGAAACCAGGGATGAATGAACCTGAACCTACTTCAAGAGAGTAGTTCTCAGCTTTTCCGCCTTCGAATGCTTCTCCATCAACGAATCCTTCGAAATCAAGAACAACTGTATCGCCGTTTTCGATTGCGCCTTCTTCTTTGACAACAAGCTCAGCTTGACGGTTTTGCATGCCTTTTAACTCTTCTAGTACATCTTCATCAGTGACAGTTGCGTCGTCTTTTTCTACGTTAAGACCTTTGTAGTCACCAAGTTTCACTTCAGGCTTCACTGTTACTTTTGCAGTGAAGATTAAGCTTTCGCCTTTTTCGATTTTCTCAACATCGATTTCAGGGCGGTCAACTGGCTCGATACCAGCTTCATCGATTGCTTTTGGATATTCAACTGGAAGAAGAATATCTAATGCATCTTGATAAAGAGATTCTACACCAAAACGCTGTTCGAAAAGACCACGTGGTACTTTCCCTTTACGGAATCCAGGGATCGATACTTGCTTGACAACCTTCTTAAACGCATCATCAAGTGCTTTGTTAAATGTTTCAGCATCAACTTCTACAGTTAGGACGCCTTCGTTACCTTCTTGTTTTTCCCATTTTACTGACATGTGTGTTTCCCTCCAAAAATCTATTCAGATTGTGCGTTGTTACATTCTAAAGCATCATAAAGACTTCGTCCAATCAAAAACCACGCACGCCGCTCAAGAAGCGGTATTATGTATACAACATTTGACTTGATTATACATATCGTCTTTCAACCGTTGGAATCTACAACTGCACGATATATGCACAAATACAACCATTATATTATAACATAACAAGTCCGTCTTTCAACTAAATCGACAAATTACAAATAAGAAATTTCTTCAATATCTTTCAGCATTGTGCAAGCTTCTCTCAGCTCTCGTTCATTAAATTCATACAATAGATGCAATTCTTCGAGGTCAATCTCAATCCCGTGCATTTCATAGCCGACTTTATGAAGTGCTGCTGCCCAAAGATTCGGATCTGTGTATTTAGGAAGAAATGGATAAAGCACAAATAAGTGCCGGCGCCATAACTCTTCCACGCCTTGGTAAAGGGTTGGGTTCTCATTGCCGAGTGTGTCATCGAGCTTACGAAGGACTTGCTGAAGCAGCGGCATCTGCTCTGGCTTAACAGCCTCAGAAGGAACAAGCGTTAAAGAATCACCGAATTTCGTCACATGAACCGGCTTTGCCACATCATGATCTGACAGAAGCTGCAGGATTAATGATTTGACCAAAGGGTTTCCATCAGGCTTTTGTAGGATCGTATTTAATAGACCCATGTGTGGTGTGAGGTTCCGGTCTTTCAGCGAATGGATGAACTGCACCTGCTCTTCTGGCCGCTCGAGCATATCATCTATATTGATTTCACCGGCGCCATCCTCATCTTCATCTAAAATCTTTTCAGGTGATTCGATCATTTTTCTGCTAAATTCGAGCAGCTTGTAAAAATGCTCCGCGCTTTCTGCTGGAAGGTGATTTTCCTCAAGTACTGCCTCAATTGTCTGCTTCACTTCTTCATATTCTTTCAGCTGAATTAAGATCGTCATATACACTTGAAGCACGGTGAAGTAATGACCATATCCCTCATGCAACATCTTTTCACAAACACGCTTTGCATCCTGCAGCTCGCCCAGCTCCAGAAAACAAATCGCCATGCCGAGGTGAATCTCGGATTCTTCATCGTCATCATAAGATTTTGCTTCTGAAAACAAGTGAAGCGCCTCTTGATACTGTTTATCTTTTAATGCTGCCATTCCTTTTTCAATCAGTCTTTCTTTCAGACCAGGAAACAAAATGACATTATCTTTCTTCTTGTCATGTTTCATGCTTACGTTCCTTTCGGGCGCATATTTTTTATCAGTTTACCAACGAAGGTTAGTAAACACAAGTAACGAGAGGTTTTCATGCAAAAAAGAAGCCGTCACACCTCGGGCGGACGGCTTCTTGTTGTTTACGCACGCAGCCAGCTGCTGCGCTTATCTTCAAATGCTTGAATGTCATCTTCTAGTAGTAAAGTTAATGAGATCTCATCATAGCCATTCAGGAGCATTTCTCTCCAGTGAGGATCCACATCAAAAGGAGTGATATTCCCTTCATGATCTTCTATTTGCTGTTTTTCCAGATCAACCGTCATCTCATACCCTTTGTTCTCATATGACGCAGCGAATGTTTTCCACACATCATAATCAAGACGAATCGGAAGCATCCCATTTTTAAAGCAGTTTTGGTGAAAAATATCTGCGAATGATGGTGCGATGACAATTTTGAAACCATAATCATCAAGTGCCCAAGGGGCATGTTCCCTTGATGATCCGCAGCCAAAGTTTTCTCCTGCGATCAAAATGGATGCTCCTTCATAAATCGGCTGATTCAGCTCGAAATCAGGATTTGGGCTGCCATCGGCTAAATACCGCCAGTCGAAAAAGGCAAACCGGCCATATCCTGTTCGTTCAATTCTTTTCAAAAATTGCTTCGGAATAATTTGATCTGTATCTACGTTGATACGGTTAAGCACAGCGGCTTTCCCTTTGTGTGTGACTAAAGGCTCCATCTATGACAACTCCTTACACGACTGTTTTCTCTTGATTAAACTTCCTGACATCGACAAATCGGCCATGTATTGCAGCCATTGCAGCCATTGCCGGGCTGACAAGATGCGTTCTCGCACCTTTTCCTTGACGTCCCTCAAAGTTACGGTTTGATGTGGATGCGCAGCGTTCGCCTTCTGGTACCACATCGTTATTCATGCTAAGACACATACTGCAGCCAGATTCTCTCCATTCAAATCCTGCTTCAAGGAAGATTTCATGAAGACCTTCTTCTTCTGCTTGCAATTTGACGCTTTGAGAGCCAGGCACGACAATCGCTCTGACATGATCAGCTACCTTTTGTCCTTCTATCATAGAAGCTGCTTGGCGTAAATCAGTCATTCTTGAGTTTGTACATGAGCCGATAAACACATGCTCAATCGTAATATCTTCAATACGCTGATGCGGATGAACACCCATGTATTCGTACGCACGAATCGCTTCTTTTTGATCATCCTCTTGTGCAAAATCCTCAGGTCCTGGGATCGACGCATCTACAGGCAGTACCATTCCTGGGTTAATTCCCCATGTGACCATTGGTGAAATCTCATTCCCATCTAAAACAATCGTTTTATCATAGGTTGCACCTGGATCTGTTTTAAGTTCTTCCCATTCTTTAATCGCTGCTTCGAAGTCTTCTCCCTGCGGTGCATATTTGCGGCCGCGGCAATATTCAAAGGTGACTTCATCAGGTGCAATCAATCCTGCTCTTGCGCCTGCTTCAATCGACATATTACAAACCGTCATGCGTTCATCCATCGTCATGTTTCTGAATACTTCCCCAGTGTATTCAATCACATAACCTGATCCAAACTTCACGCCATGCGCACCAATGACTGCTAAAATGACATCTTTGGCCGTTACCCCTTTTTGCAGCTTTCCGTCTACTCTAATTTCTAATGTTTTCGGACGCTGCTGCCAAAGCGTTTGTGTGGAAAGTACATGTTCAACCTCACTTGTACCGATTCCAAAAGCAAGTGCGCCAAACGCGCCATGAGTTGATGTATGACTATCTCCGCAAACGATTGTTTTCCCTGGAAGTGTCAACCCAAGCTCCGGTCCAACAACATGGACGATCCCTTGGTCTACACTGTGAAGGTCAGCTAGACGGACGCCAAATTCAGCACAGTTGCGCTCTAGAGCACTCACTTGTTTTTTAGCAATCTCATCTTTGATCACAAATCGATTCACAGTCGGGATGTTGTGATCCATGGTCGCAAACGTGTTTTGAGGTCTTCTCACCTTGCGCCCTTTTTGTCTTAATCCTTCAAATGCTTGAGGTGATGTCACTTCATGCACCAAGTGCAGATCAATATATAAAAGGTCTGGTTTCCCCTCGCCGCTTTTGACAACGTGCTGATCCCATATTTTTTCGATGATTGTTCGAGGCATAACCCTTTTCCTCCCTCTACCTAATTCCACAAGATTCTATTTATACAATTGTTTTCACGCGCTGCTTGAGTGCGTCTACAACTGCATGAGTGATTTCTTCAGTTGTTTGATACGTTCCCTCTTTTGCCGATAAGTCCTTTGTTCGTTTGCCAGAGGCAAGAACAGCTTCCACAGCTTCTTCTATTGCAGCCGCTTCTTCTTCTAACGCAAAAGATGTTCTAAGCAAGCTAGCTGCCGACAAAATGGTTGCTAGAGGGTTTGCGACGTTTTGCCCCGCAATATCGGGTGCTGAACCATGAATCGGCTCATATAAATGGAGGCCAGTACTTGATAGACTGGCAGATGGCAGCATACCGAGTGACCCAGTAATCATTGAAGCCTCGTCACTTAAAATGTCACCAAACATATTCTCTGTCACAATGACATCAAATTGAGCAGGCTTATAAATCAGCTGCATGGCGGCATTATCAACGAGCATGTGCTCATATTCGACGTCTGGATATTGAGAAGCCACTTCTTCTACCGCATCCCGCCATAGTTTACTAGAAGCAAGAACATTCGCTTTATCCACAGACGTTACTTTTTTCCGTCTCGTTAAGGCCATGTCGAATGCTTCTTTTAATACACGGACAATCTCTTGCTTTGTATAAAGAAGCGTATCAACCGCAGCTTCTTTTCCTTCTTCATCCGTGTAACGCTCGCTTGGTTCACCAAAATAGAGACCGCCTGTTAATTCACGGACGATGACAAAATCGACTCCGCTAATGTGATCCTGTTTTAACGGTGACGCCTCGCTTAAGCTATCGAACACTTTGACAGGACGGATGTTTGCAAATAAGTCCAGTTGTTTACGAATAGCGAGCAAGCCTTTTTCCGGACGAAGCTCTGGCGGGTTTTGATCCCATTTTGGTCCGCCGACTGCTCCTAATAAAATCGCATCAGCGCTCTTGCATACATCAACCGTTTCTTTTGGGAGCGGATTGTTTTTTTCATCTATTGCGATACCGCCAATGAGCGCCGTTTCGAATTCGAATTCGTGTTGAAATTGAGCCGCTGTCTCTTTGAGGACAGCGACCGCTGATGTCACAACTTCCGGTCCGATTCCATCGCCGGGCAAAAGTGCAATTTTCTTTTTCATGAGAACCTACCTCCTTTCCTATGAAATCGCGTGATGTTTCTCAATTTCAATGAGATTTGATTTAAAGATTAAATGCCTGTTTACTGCATTGACGTAGGCTTTCGCCGATGCTTCCAGCACATCTTGCGCCACACCGCGTCCAGCTGTTTCTTTTCCTTCTATTGAAACAGTGACATATACTTCCGCTAGTGCATCTCTGCCTTTTCCATTCGATTGAATACGGTAGTCTAGCAAATGAATTCTTTCCTCCATACAGCGCTCCAGCGTGTTGTACACAGCTTCTACACTGCCTGCGCCTGTAGCTGCTTCTTGAATGACTTCCTGCGTTTCTTGATTTTTCAGAGAGACCGTTGCTGTTGGCATTTGTTCTGTCCCATAGTGCACTTGAAGACTTTCAAATTCGTAGCCAATTTTTCGGTCTGCTACTTTTTCTTCTAATATAATAGAGATCAAATCATCATCAGTGATTTCTTTTTTCTTCTCCGTCAAGTTCTTGAAGGTTTCGAAGAACTTATTGATTTCTTCTTCTGTTAGTTTAAAGCCTAGCGTTTTCATACGGTCTTTAAATGCATGTCTTCCGGAGTGTTTCCCAAGGACAAGTACATCTGTTGTCACACCGACAAGCTCTGGAGATATGATTTCATAGGTTGTTTTTTCTTTGAGGAAACCATCTTGGTGAATACCTGATTCATGTGCAAAAGCGTTGTTGCCAACGACTGCTTTATTGCGCGGTACAATCATTCCTGAGTATTTGCTCACTACATCACTTGTACGCTTAATTTCATTCAATTGAATCGTTGATTCGACCTGGTAGAAGTCTTTTCGAATATGAAGAGCGACTGCAATTTCTTCTAAAGCGGCATTCCCTGCACGTTCTCCAATTCCGTTGACAGCTGTTTCAATTTGATTTGCTCCATTTTCAATGGCAGCAAGTGAGTTTGCTACAGCCATTCCCAGGTCATCATGACAGTGAGCAGACAAGTTGACGCGGTCGATATTTGGAACGTGTTCCTTCATATATTTAAAGATATTGCCGTACTCTTTTGGCGCTAAGTATCCAACTGTATCTGGCAAGTTAATGACACTTGCCCCAGCGTCAATGACCTTCTCTACAATTTCTGCTAAGAAAGCTAGATCTGTACGACACGCATCTTCTGCGGACCACTGGACAACCGGAAAACGTTCTTTCGCGTATTTCACCATTGAGACAGCCTGTTCTACGACTTCTTCACGTGTTTTCTTTAGTTTATGCTTCAGATGAATATCAGAAGTAGCGATAAAGATATGAATTCTTGGTTCCACTCCATCTTTTAACGCTTCCCATGCAGCATCGATGTCACCTTTCACACATCGTGCAAGACCAGCAACTGAACAGTTTTTGATCGTTCTAGCAATTTCTTGTACGCCTAAGAAATCCCCTCGGGATGAAGCGGGAAAACCCGCTTCAATGATATTAACCCCAAGGCGCTCAAGCTGCTTTGCAATGATTAGCTTTTCTTGTGCATTTAAGTTCACTCCTGGTGATTGCTCTCCATCTCGAAGTGTTGTGTCAAAAAAATTAATTTTCCGCACCGACGCTCACCGCTTCCTTTTTCTTTCCTTGTTTGACGAAAGGCATCATTTCACGAAGCTTTCTTCCGACGATTTCAATTTGGTGCTCATTTTCATTTGCATTGATCGCATTGAAACGTGGACGATTCACTTGGTTTTCAACAATCCATTCTTTTGCAAATGTTCCGTTTTGGATATCAGTCAAGACGGCTTTCATAGATTCTTTTACGTTTGCATCCACAACGCGTGGTCCTGATACGAAGTCACCCCATTGTGCTGTATCAGAGATTGAATATCTCATGCCTTCTAACCCTTCTTCATACATTAGGTCAACAATTAATTTCAGTTCATGCAGACACTCGAAGTATGCAAGCTCTGGCTGATAACCAGCTTCTGTTAACGTTTCGAAACCTGCTTTCACTAGTGAAGTAAGACCCCCGCAAAGGACCGCTTGCTCACCGAATAGATCCGTTTCCGTTTCTTCTTTAAATGTTGTTTCAAGGACGCCTGCTCTTGCTCCGCCGATTGCTTTTGCATAAGCAAGTGCTTTGTCTTTCGCTTGGCCAGAAACATCTTGATAGATAGCAAATAGGGCAGGTACACCAGCGCCTTGTTCATATGTTCTTCTCACAAGATGTCCTGGACCTTTTGGAGCCACAAGATACACATCTACGTCACTTGGAGGAACAATTTGATGGAAGTGAACGTTGAATCCGTGTGCGAAAACAAGTGAGTTGCCTGCTTCTAATTGATCTTTGATTTCTTCGTCATATACTTTCTTTTGCTGCTCATCTGGTAGTAGTACCATGACGACATCTGCTTGTGCTGCCGCTTCTTTTACTGTGAATACTTGATGGCCGTCTTCTTGTGCTTTTGTATAAGATCCGCCTTTTCTCACGCCGACGATCACATCTACGCCGCTTTCTTTTAAGTTCAATGCATGTGCATGACCTTGTGATCCATACCCAATGATAGCAACCTTTTGACCATTTAATACGTTTTCTTGAATATCACCGTTATAATATACTTTTACCATTTGACTCTCTCCTTTTGTTTAGACAATTGAAATTGTTTTATTTGATTGCGGCTTTTGCTGATTATCTCTCGCAAAGGCCGTGGTGCCAGTTCTGGCGACTTCTTTAATGCCGTATGGCTTAAGTAATTCAATGAGTGCTTCAATTTTTGAAGACTCACCTGTCACCTGAATGACGACACTCTCTCTGCTTACATCTACAATAGAAGCTCTAAACGGTTCAATGACCCCTGTGATCTCCATTCTAGATGCCGGTGCAGAAACGACTTTTATCAAAGCCAGCTCTCGCTGAACGATTGATTGGTTTGTAATGTCTGTTACTTTGAGAACATCAATTTGCTTGTTCAGCTGTTTTGTCAGCTGTTCGATGTCTTTCTCTTGGTCTACATGGACGACGAACGTGATGCGTGATACATCTTGAATCTCAGAATGGCCGACCGTAATGCTTTCAATGTTGTAGTGTCTTTTGGTAAAAAGGCCAGTGATTCGGTTCAGTACGCCTGATCGATTTAATACAGTCAACACAATAATTCTTTTCAAGGTTTCACCCCCACCATCTCATGAAGTCCTTTCCCCGGTGCGACCATCGGGAATACTTTTTCATCTCTCGCTACATTGACATCGATGAAAACAGGCTCTCTAGAGGTTAACGCTTCTTCAAGCTTTTCTTTCGCCTCTTCGTCTGATGAGATTCTGATTCCTTTAATGCCATAAGCTTCAGATAATTTAACGAAGTCTGGCTGCTCTGAAAATTTAGAATATGAGTAGCGTTCTTCGTAGAAAATTTCTTGCCATTGTCTTACCATTCCAAGGCTGTGATTATTCAGAACAATCACTTTCACTGGAAGGTTCAGCTCACGGATAACGGCAAGTTCTTGCAAGGTCATTTGGAAACCTCCGTCTCCTAAGATCGCCACAACCGTTGCCTCTTGATCAGCCAGCTGAGCGCCAATGGCTGCCGGTAAACCGAAGCCCATCGTACCAAGGCCGCCAGATGTGACCCACTTATCTGCATTTTCAAATGGGTAGAACTGCGCTGCCCACATTTGATGCTGTCCGACATCAGTTGCCACAATGGCTTCACCTTTTGTGAATTGATGAATGTATTCAATCAGCTTTTGAGGCTTAAAGCCCTCTGCATCGTTTTCAACGTACCAGAGTGGATATTCTGCCTTCCACTGATCTAATTGGTTTTTCCATTCATTTGATTCTCCTTGCTTCCCGTCTTGCTTGATCAGCTCTTCAAGAACTAGTTTACTGTCTCCAACAACCGGGATATGGGTATGAATGTTCTTGCCAATTTCTGCTGGGTCGATATCAATATGTGCTACCTTCGCATGTTTCGCAAAGTGATTGAGGTTGCCTGTTACCCTGTCATCGAATCTTGCACCGATTGAAATGAGTAGATCACATTGGTGAAGAGCCATGTTCGCCGCATATGTGCCATGCATACCAGCCATCCCTAGGAAAAGAGGATGCTTTGCTGGGAAGCCGCCAAGTCCAAGCAGTGTATGAGCGACTGGGATTTGCTGCTGCTCTACATACTGCCTTAATTCTTCAGATGCTTTGCCATGAAGAACGCCAGCTCCTGCTAGAATGACTGGTTTCTTCGCTCTGCTTACAGCTTCTACTAATTTGCGAATTTGCAAATAGTTCGGCTCGACTTTTGGCTGATAACCAGGTAAATCAATTGGCTGATCATATTCAAACGTTCCTTCAATGCCTGCCACATCTTTTGGAATATCAATCAAGACTGGACCAGGTCTGCCTGTTGTTGCGATGTGGAACGCCTCTTTAATGACACCCGGTAATTCCTCTGGATTTCTTACTTGGTAGCTGTGCTTTGTGATTGGCATTGTGATGCCGAGCACATCTGCTTCCTGGAAAGCATCCGATCCAATGACTGAGGTTGCCACCTGTCCTGTGAAGACAACAAGAGGAAGTGAATCAATCATTGCATCTGCAATTCCTGTGACAAGGTTTGTCGCTCCAGGTCCTGATGTTGCAATGACAACACCCGGTTTGCCAGATACTCTTGCGTATCCTTCTGCTGCGTGAATCGCTCCCTGCTCATGCCTTGGCAGGACATGAAATAAACCAGAATCATAAATTTTATCGTAGATCGGTAAAACCGCTCCGCCTGGATATCCGAAAATGACTTCTACTTTTTCTCTTTTGAGTGCTTCAATTAACATGAGTGCACCGTTCATCGTTTGTGGTGCTTTAGATGTTTCCGTCTCCACTTGTACATTTGTCCCCATTTGATTTCCTCCTCTTTGTCTTGCTTCAGTCAAGTCTTTTCACCCTTTTCTATTCAAGATCGAGATTTTAGACCATATAAAAAAGCCTTCTCACCCCACAATGACACTACTTTTCACTAGGTCAAAGGGGCGAAAAAGCTTTGTTTTTCGCGGTACCACCCTTGTTCACGGCAAAATCTGCTGCCGTCTCATGGACATCTTTCATCCATTTTGGTAACGAGTGAGCAATGTCACTCGGTCTGCCCTACTATCATTTCAAGCAGACACTCAGAGGTGAGTTCACTTTAGAAAGTAACACCGGTTTCCAGCTACCACCGGCTCTCTGTAGATACTGACTCTAAAGCTACTAGTCCTCTTCAACGTTTATCGATATCTATTTAGCTTGCGTGAATGTTTTCATCTGTAAATACGACTTTTTCTCCTTCTTCAACCACTCGCTTGCGGAATTGTTCAAGAAGTTTGTTTGTGTGGACCCCAGGTTTCCCTTCACCGATTGTACGGCCGTCAACCTTTACAACAGCGATCACTTCGGCTGCGGTTCCTGTCAGAAAAACTTCTTCTGCTGTATACACATCGTGCCTTGTGAATGGTTCTTCTTTCACTTCGTAGCCTAAGTCTTCTGCAATCTCCATGATGGCATTTCTTGTGATGCCTTCAAGAGCGCCGATATAACCTGGCGGTGTATAAAGCTTACCTTTTTTATAAATAAACACATTGTCTGCAGAACCTTCTGCCACGTACCCTTGATCGTTCAGCATCAGCGCTTCACTCACACCGGCCATATGGGCTTCGATTCGGACAAGGATGTTATTCAAATAATTTAATGATTTCACTTTTGGGCTCAGTACATCGGGACGATTTCGTCTCGTCGGTACTGTTACAATATCAATACCCGTTTCATATAGGTGCTTTGGAAAGATGGACAGCGGCTCTACAATGATCACTGTGTTGGCTCTCCCGCAGTTGTTTGGATCTAAACCAAGATCACCAGCTCCTCTTGAGACAACAAGACGAATATAGGCATCCTTTAGGCCGTTCCTTTCAACTGTATGAATCATTTTTTCCGTGAGTTCCTCAAGTGAATATGGAATGTTCAGCATAATGGATCTGGCGGAATCATACAGGCGGTCTAAATGTTCTTTCATTCGAAAGATATTTCCGTTATACACGCGTATCCCTTCGAACACACCGTCACCATATAAGAAGCCATGATCATAAACTGAAATTTTTGCATCCTCTTTTTTCACGAGTTCATCGTTTAAAAAGATCCACTGTTCCTTTTGGTCTTCCATTTTCAGTGAGCACCCTCTCTTTCAAACAAAAAGTAGTTGAATTTTCAGACACTTTTTATTGAAGCCTCTCACGCTTGCTCTGCGTGTTTGTTTAGCTTTTGTTGAACCCATCTTACGCCGCTTTCCATACAGTGTCAACAGCATTTTTAAAATTATTAGACAATTTAGACTAATCAAAATTAAATGTATACGCTTACACCTTTGCTAGACAAGGAATGAAAAAACTTAAAATTTTTTGTATTTTTTCTTCAATTTATTTACTTTACCTGAACGCTTTTCTTTTGAGAAAACGTTTGTCATATTTTTTCACATAGTTTTTAATGAATACTGGTAGATTTCAACGCTTTTGATTTTCTTTCGGCATGCCTTTCTAAAGCGTTTTCCTATGAATTTATGATAGAATGAGAGCATCTTATAGAAGGAGGGCAATACATGGCTAACATCAGAGGTTATATCGGAACGTATACAAAGGGAGACAGTAAAGGCATTTATACTTTTACATTAAATACGGACAAGCAGCAGATCGAACAAGTAAAAGTAGCTGCTGAACTTGAAAATCCTACATATTTAACCGTCTCAGATTCTCAAAAATTTGTGTATTCTGTTGTGAAAGAAGGATCACAGGGCGGCGTGGCTGCATATCAAATTGATGCAGAAACCGGCACACTTCGTTTCATCAACCAAGAGCTTGCCGATGGCGCTTCTCCTTGCCACGTCAGCGTGGACAGTCAAACAAAAACAGCTTTTACAGCAAACTATCATAAAGGAACAGCAGAGATGTATGAAATCGATGCTGAAAATGGCTCAGTCATCCGCACGCTGTCACAGGCGCAGCATGAAGGAACTGGACCAAACGAAGACCGTCAGGAAAAACCGCACACTCACTTTATGGGTCTGACACCAGATGAACAAATTGCAGTGGCTGTTGACCTTGGGACAGATGGCATTTATACGTATAAGAAAGAGGGCGGCAAACTCGAGCTCGCTCATACATTTGAAACAAAACCAGGCACCGGTCCTCGCCATATCACATTCCATCCAACGAAACCTGTGGCATATGTGATGACAGAGCTAAGCTCAGAGGTGATTGTGCTTCGTTACTTTGAAGATGGTCATTTCGAAGAGATCCAAACGATCGCAACCATTCCAAGCGACTTTACAGAGAACAATCAAGGCAGTGCCATTCACGTGTCTTCAGACGGCCAATTTGTTTATGCAGGAAATCGCGGACATGACAGCATTGCGATTTTTAAAGCAGACGCCGACGGCCAATTAAGTCTTGTCGAGATTGCTTCATCTGAAGGAAACTGGCCTAGAGACTTTGTACTTGATCCAACTGAAGAATTCCTCGTCGGTTCAAACCAAGAATCTAGCAACCTAGTGTTATACAAACGCGACAAAGAAACAGGACGACTCACTGTCTTACAATCAGACATCGCCGTTCCTCATCCAGTTTGCGTGAAATTTTTAGGATAAAGAAAAAAGCCTCCGTTTTGGAGGCTTCAGCTTGTTGACAAAGGGCTAAAATGAACTTTTTTTAGCCCTTTGTCTTCTTTTCAGCGTGCAGACGGCATCCCGCCATCTTCAAGCTTTTGATCAATAAGAGACGTATCGGTTTTTTCACCGAACCATTTTGACAGCCTGTCCTTCGCTTTTCCTTTCACATCATCATCAATGTACATCGCTACTTGGAGCAGAGCAAATGTGATCGCTCCTAAATCATCTGTGTAGCCGACACCAATCAATGTATCAGGGATGAGGTCAATAGGAAGGATAAAGTATCCGAGTGCCCCAATAATAAGGGTTTTTGCTTTGACAGGCACTTCGGGTTTTTGCAATGTATAGTAAAGTAATAGCACAGCATAGACAAGAGAGACACCAGCTTTTTGTGCCGTCTTTTTTAACTTTTCCCAAAAGGCATGATCATTAAAATGCTTCTTCGAACGCTTTAATAGTTCTTTTTTCTCAGAACGGTTCATCATATCGCCTCCATCTACAGCATAGCCCTTTTCCCTTCGTTATACAAGATATCCGCCGATTCGACAAACAAAAAGCAGCAGAAAGCTGCTGCATTCTACTGCTCTTTGTAAAACTTTTCGATCGCCTTATCGATGTAGACCCATCCTTTATAAGACACATGAATTGTATCTTTAAAGAAGTAAGGATCGTATTCATGTTTAGTCAAATCTGCGACTTCATACCCGTTATCTCGAATTTGACGATTGATTTTCTCATAATACTCTGTACGCCCCTCTTTCGGGAAACCGGTATAATCATACCATTTTCCATTGACAGGAATCGTCACAAACAAAGGCTTCGCCCCTGCCTGTTTTAAAATATCCAACATGATTTGAAAATCTTTGTATTCTGGTGATTCCGCATAGGAGTGGTCTTCACGAGAATCTTTCATCTTTTTCATGATCGGTTTCAGCTTGCGGTCAAATAGTTTTTGATTAATATAAAACGGGTTGTTCCCTGCTTTTTCCGCACCTAAGACACTTGCTTCTTTTTCAAGCTCAGTCCATGTTTTTCCTTTGACAGAAGGAGACGGATGAAGCTTACGCTCTTTCCCCGATCCAATTGTATAGTACATGTCTTTCTTTTGAAGCATGCCATAATACATTTTTGCAATTGGAGAAATCGCGCCATAAGCGAATTTGTTCCCAGAAAGCTCTGCTTTAAAAAGTTCTGTGATGACCATGTCGTTCTTTACAGCTTTAAACGTCATGATTCTCTTGATCAGCTCTTTTTTCACAGCTGGATCAATTTCTTTATTATAAGCGAGATTAAGCGCTTGAAGCGCTGAATAGTTCGGTGCAAAGTGATTCTCGTCAGATCCCCATTTCACAAACCACTGCGGGGACACGATAAACACAAGCTTCTTCCCTTTTAATTTATCCATATGCGCTGCGAAGTTCATCGCATGAATTAATGATTGTGACCCACCTTTTCCAATAAGATAAGGTGTAAACCCTTGAGGATTCTCATGAAAGAAATTCGAAGGGTGATATGGATCAAAACGTGATAGTTCAGAAGATCCATAGATCGGCAAATAAGTTGGATCTTTCAGCATTTCATCTTGTAAATAAAGCCCCTGGAACATCCCTGGATCTAATTCTGTGGCTGACTTTTGTAATTTGTCTTTTGGGATCAGATGTGAGAGCCATGCATTTGGTACAAGAAGAACACCAATGAATAGAACAGCCGCTAAAATAAGCGGCCCAAAAAAACGCTTTTTCATTACTTCATCTCTGCCAGCTGCTCAGCAATGTGATTCGGTGTATCCCACACATCACGATCGAACTCTGTAATCGGAACAGTAATTCCAAGTTGACTTTCAATTGCCATAAGCAGTTCTACTGTACCAAATGAATCTAGAAGACCTTCTTCAAAAATTGCAATCTCTGGATTTTCTTTCACAACGTCGTCCTGGCAAACCTCTGCAATAATACCGTATACTTGATTTTTAAATTCCATAATTTTCTACTCCCTTAATGATTAATGATGAAATGGTTTTCCTGAAAAAATATAAAATCCGAAACAAATCACATGGAATGTAATTATGATCGACACAACCATTGTGACCTTATTATCCGGCCACCACTTGTGCTTTTTATTCCATTTCTCAAATAAATTGTAACCGGACATCACAACTGCGTGATATAGTCCGTAAATAATATATTGAAGTGCTAGACCATGCCAAGCACCCATCAATAGAAAGAGGACAAAGTACCCAATATTTGATACAGCCATACGGTTCTTGATCCACTTCTTTTTTGTCATAAAGAACACAAATCTCATAAACACGTAGTCTCTGAACCAGAAGGAGAGGGACATGTGCCAGCGATTCCAGAAGTCTTTAATGTTCCGGCTGATAAACGGTTTGTTAAAGTTTTCTGGTGATTTAATGCCCATGATATAACTCACACCAACAGCAAATGCTGTATAACCAGCAAAGTCAAAGAACAAATACATACTGTACGCATACATATACGTTAACTGTTGAACAAAGTGACTGCTGCTAATGTGATGAATATTCATGAGAATATACGTGTGAATCAGATAACCAATAATGAACTTATATAAGAAGCCGATAAAAATTTTATGAATACCGGCGTATAGAAGATCACTGTACGCTTCCTTTTCAGGCGGCGTATCCATATCCTTTTCAAACCGGCGGTAACGATCAATCGGACCTGATGAAATCGTCGGGAAAAAGACAATGAAATAGACCAAACGATGAATCGGAATTTTCTTCTTAATCAAGCCGTCTCTTGCCTCGATAATTAACTGGACACCTTTAAATGTTAGGTACGAGATTCCTAAAAAGCTCAGCCAGTTCATTGGCGGCGGTTGATGCGGCTGATGAGTTAAAAAGAACGGTAAAACCTTCGATAGCACAAGCGGCAAAATAGATGCCACCACTGCCATATAGAAGACAGACGCTTGATTCGCCTTCAGCCGGTACGAAAGGTACAAGCGGATGATCAAGATTTGCCACACTGTAAACAAGAAGAGCAGCAATGCGCCATGTGCATCCTTTGAGAAAATAAGCGCGAGCGCCACAACCGTTGCAAACATGTTGTAGCCCTGCATTCTTTTGCCGCGAAGACCAAGAATGATCGTCGGCAAAAGAAGAACACCAATTAGAATGAAGAAAAAGAATGAACTAAACGGAATCATAGAAGAACCTCTTTCGCGATTCTTTTACGATCAACCTTCCCGTTTGGTGTCATGTACAGCTGCTCAAGATAGACAAACTTTCTTGGAATCATGTACGCAGGCAGTGAATCCGCCATTTCTTTCTTAATTGCACTTGTCAGCTGATATTCTTTTTCAAAAGAATGCGCTGCTGGAACAATGGCTGCAATTAAGTACTCCACATGACCGTTTGGCTGGAACGGCACAATCACACAAGCATTGACATAGGTTGTCTCGCTTACATGATATTCAATTTCTTCAAGCTCCATTCGGTATCCATGCAGCTTAATTTGATAGTCCAGACGGCCGTGGCACGTAATCAAACCATCCTGCGCCACACCTGCATCACCTGTACGGTAAGCAGGGCGTCCTTCGTATTCAAAGAACACTTTATCTGTTAAGGCTTGTTCACCTAAGTAGCCTCTCGTGACGCTTGGCCCTACGATGACAATTTCCCCTTTTTCACCATCAGGAAGGGTCTTGCCTTCTTCATCTAAAATGACGATATCTGTATCCGGTTTGGCGTAGCCGACTGGTAAAGAATCGTGCTGATCAAGAATCGCCTGCGTGACTTCAATCGATGTGATCGCAACAGTTGCTTCAGTCGGACCATACGTATTAAAGACCTGCGCCTTTGGAAAACGCTCAAGGAGCGCACTTGCTACAGATACAGGAAGTGCCTCTCCGCAGAACAAGAAGACTTTCAGCTCTGGTAAAAGCTCCCCTGTAAAGGAAGGATCCATTAAGCACATTTGCACAAAGGAAGGTGTTGATGTCCACACTTCAACGTCAGATTGACCAAGTGCTGCAAACATATCCTTCGGCTTATTCACTAGATCTTTCACTAAACAGTACAGAGTACCGCCTGATTGAAGCGCTGGATACAAATCCATCACTGATAAGTCAAAAGAAAACGGTGCTTGATTTAAGAATGTGCGCCCCTCACCAATTGGGAAGTCTCGGCACATCCACTCTGTAAAGCTTTCTAAATTATTGGCTGTTACCTGAACGCCTTTCGGTTTTCCGGTACTGCCAGACGTATAAATGATGTAAAAGACATCATCATGTTGAACCCACTGCGAGGATGGCGGCGCTTCTTTTTCAAGTGCTAAAAGCGATGCCGCACTTTTCACCTCAATATGTTCTTCTACATCTAATACATTCTGCTCGTTTGCACAAATCAACAGGCTGGCTTTTGAGCTTTCAATAATTGAGACGATACGCTCGGCAGGTATTGAGATGTCGACCGGAATATAAGGTCTGCCTGATTTCACACTGCCTAAGAAAGAAATCAGCATCTCTGGCTCCATATGACCGTATACAATGACAGGTGCACTGCCATTTGCGACAGAATCGATCGCACCAGCCATTTGGTCTGATAAATGCCAAAGCTCATCATATGTGATCGAAGCATGTTGAGAAACAAATGCTGGCTGTGTCGGTTTCGTTTGTTGATATTCATGAATCGTGTGTAATAGTTTCATAGTCTAATCTCCAATTAAAAATCGTTGTAAATGAATGATCCCGTATTTGCTGTATGGAATCCGTAAATAAAGAACAATAATAGCAAAATAAGTAAGTAAAAGCTTGTATATCCTATCCATTTTACAGACTTATTTTCTGATAGCTTTTTGAATAGCATATTGATAACCTCTTTTCTTTTGACACTTATAGAGACGCATGAATCATTCAAAGAGTTTCATACCAAAACATAAAAATTTTAAGAAATCATGAAAAAAAGATGTCGAATCGATAAACGTGTCTTTAGGCAAAGCTGTCTTATTGTAACAAAGATTTAATGTATTTGAAATGAAATTCAAGCTTAAATTTGCCTTAAAATTGTTGAAAGCTGTCGAATAAACGCAAAAGCCACCTAGTTTGCCTAGATGGCTTTGATTTCAATTACTTCTTATATTTATTGACTTCGACCATGAGAATGTTTTTGAACACAACATAATCCTTTTTACTTTCAAAGGGACCTTTGTTGTTGTCATGCTCATCAATTTCATAAAACCCTGGTCCTTCTCCGGCATCACGTTTTTTGTACCAAGATGGAAAGGTCAAATTACTTCAGCAGTGTGTTGACCAATCTAGTATTTAGAGCTTTAGCACTCACTACTTTTTTCCTATTCATTACATTTTTTTATATTGTTAAAATAAATATACTTATTTGAGAAGGGAGTGAACCTTTCTGGGCAAAATACTTGATGCAAAAGCACTAACAAGTGCCATGGATACAAGAGCAAAACACTATCAGGTACTCCACGAACAAATGGTTGATTTAAAAAAGGCACTTCAAGGTGTGGCAAATCTCGGTGATGATTTTACTGGAGAAGGTGCCGATAACATTAAAAGCTTTTATAAAGAGTTAGCTGGAAATGTGGACATGTTTATCAGCTTCATTGATAAGCAAAAAGCATTTCATGAAAGTGTATCCGGTACACTTGATGATACGAGCTTTGGCGGCGATACCTTCGTAGAAGAACACTTTTTAGAGAATGCCGTCCATATGGGTATAAAAAATGCTAAAAGCATCGTAAAAGATCAAAAAAAGGCACTCAAAACCATATTTCAAGACATCGATGACCTCATTTCACTAGAGGTATTTGATAGCCAAACCTTTGATGACAAAATTGAAGATGCAGAAGATGAACGAAAAAAGACAGTAAAAGATTTAAGAGAACTCGATCAAAATCTAAAAGATGAATACGCTTTGTCAAAGACGGAGCAACAGGCTACAATGGCATTGTACGCAGAAATGATGAATGCCACAAATGATGGAAAAGCGGTTTCTCCAATGAATTTTGACAAGAAAGAGTATCAAAATAGCGAAATCTACAAGGCAAAAAGCGATATTGAAAAGCAGACTTCTGAATATCTCAAAATCAAAAAAGAACAAGAAGAAGCTAGAGAAATCGCAAAGGAACAAGATGCACTCGCCAACCGTCCTTGGTATGAAAAAGCACTCGATTATGGCGGAAATATTGTGAATGAACTGACAGGCGTGAACGATGCAAAACGCGCCGCAACAGGCGTTGACCCGATCACAGGCGAAGAACTTACCGCAGGACAGCGAGTCGCAGCAGGCGGCATGGCAGCGGCGGGTTATATCCCGATTGTCGGCTGGGCAGGACGTATTTTCAAAGGCGGAAAAGCCGTCTATAAAACGACTCAAGCCACGTCCGCTGCAGTCAGAGCAGTCGACATTTACAAGATATCACAAAAGTCTTTTGATGCGTTGAAAACTTCTCAAAAAGGCTTATATGGACTCACCGCGACCAACGGCTTAAGCGAAGCAATTACTGGTAGAGATATGTTTGGAAATAAGGTCTCAAAAGAACAGCAGGAAGCGAGTATGAATGCGGCGTTGGGGATGCTTTTGCCGTTTGGGGTAAAAGGGTTTCATGGGAAGATAGGAATTAAAAATACTGGTAAATCTACAAAGAATACCACAACATTATGGGATATTAAAACTACAGCAGATAAAACAATAAAATACAAATTTAACGGCGATACAGTTAGTGCTTACCGAGATCCAAAAACAGGTTTGTGGTGGGCTAAAGATACAACTGGTCATGGAAATTCCGCTTTTAAAGTATTCAAGGAAGCAAAAGGTGGAAAAGAACTTCATTGGATTGCTGATAGTGATAAATATGGAAATTACATGATCAATAAACATAAAAGTTCAACCGGAACTGTCATCAAAATAAAATAACAAAAGGTGATTATACATGTCTTTAACAAAAACTGAAGCTGAAAAACTATTTAAGTTAGGATTTAAAAGGCCTGAGTATGCTGATGAAGTGTACCCACAAGATATTTACGAATACAAAGATGCCACTTGGGCGATTGGCGGAAGAATTGTTCCATCAACAACTCTATTATGTAAGGAAGAAGTATTTAAAGAAGGAATATGGATTCCGTCAATGACGGATTTATTTACTTGGTTAGAAGAGATGGATTGTGAATTTCACCTATCATATGATGGGTTAAGCTATAAGGTTGAGGTTTCTACTAGCGATGAGCAGAGATTCAAAGGAAAAGGCACCTCCGTTGAAATGAGTTTATTTAAAGTTATTTGCAAAATACTTCAAACATTTGGAGGTGCACCGGTACAAAAAAATTATGAAATTATTGAAGTAGATGTTATAGAGAAAGATGAACTTTAGGCTCTCATTAAGAAATATAAAAAACTTTTACAAAATCAGTGTGAGGAAATGTAGCCCCATATAGTTAATATAGAAATAAAAGGATAAGATGAGCTTTCAGTAAATATTAGCTCATCTTTTTCTATACAAATTTATTTTAAATATAAAATTTTACGAATTGTGAAAGTAAAAATAACGTATACATTTAAAATTTGACTAAAAACAATACCCGTATTGGTAAAGTTGAAGGTGTAGAAGACCGTTATTATTTTGAAAGAAGAAACAATAAATAACCCAAACGAGGAGTTTCCAAATGATTAGAGAAGAAAAATTTATGAACCTACAAGCGATGACTCAAATTTTTGGGGAGATCCCACAATTTAAAAATGCAGAGATCATGAATGTTGATTTAAACAGAGATGGTCCTACCCTATTTATAAGACTAATGACAAAAGACTCCGTGAAGAATAAACCTAAACGTTGGGGGAATTTTGATGTTGTCTACGTTGAATTATCATTCATTGGTGTAACGGATTTAAAAATTAATCACTTAGGAAATAATAATATAATTGATTATTTTGAGATTAGCACAACAGAGGATCAAGGGTTATTAAAAATAAACTGTAAGAATCAAATGCAAATTGAAACCATATTTGATTGGGCAAGAATTGAACAAATTTCGCCGGGACTAATTGGCTCTTAGAGGAGATGGTGCTTCAAGAGCATTTCATATACAGCACATTTTCTATTGTTAGAAATACTTTCGATCGTATGCCATAATTATACTGAATACCATATTACTAATCTTTCTAAACTGATAATCATTCATATAAATTTTAAAAATTGATTGATGTAAAGTTGTTACATTGAAAAAGCATCCAACAAAGTTGGATGCTAAGTACGATCTTAATACTATTTCACTTGCTCTTGTAAAATAGCTTTTAATAATTCGATAGAATTTTCCTCACTTGGATTATTTGTACCTAGTTCACCTCGAAAAGCTTTAGAGAGAATCGATTGTTTTATTAATTCTAGTTTGCTTTCAATGTGTAGACTTTGTTCCACAAAATGATCTTTAGAGAAAATTTCAGATAAAGTTCTTACGATAACATCTTGTTCTTCTTTTGGGGGTAATGGTAAAGGATAATTGATTAAGAACTCTTTTGGAACTCTTTGTTGTCCAACTGCTCCTGTCATTTTTCTTTTAGCCTCTAGTCTGAATTTCTTTGAACGAACAAAATAATGAATGTATGTTTCATTTATACATTCTGAAGTTCTTAGTACATGGAATTCTGTAGAACCAAAACCAAATCCATTTTTTAGATTTTTAGCAATTGCAGCTTTACCATTCTCCATACAAGGGGTAATCTTAGCAAATAAAACATCATTTTCCTCAAAAAATGTATACCCCTTTTTTACTTTTGAGTATTCTCTTTCTTCAGGCTCTTCAATTTCTCCAGTTTTATCACTCACTGCTGGCATAGGTATAAATGTACAAATTTGTTCCTCAGGAACATCCTCTAGTTTTTTCTTTTTAGGATTCACTTGTACTACTTCTCCCATTTTAACCACTTTCCAAGTAGCGGGAATTTCTTTTTCATTTATAACTTCAATACTTTTATCTTTTAGTTCACTAATGATTTTCTTCTGCAATAAAAAACCACTTTCAACATTAGGGTTTTGTTCTCTCCACTTCTTCGTCAACTCCCCACGAAATGCCTTATCCAAAATAGCCGCTCGACGAAGTTCAAACGTTTCCTTCGCTTCCTCAATCAACTGCTTTGCTTCTTCCATTTTACTTATAAGCCGCTCTACTTTGTCAGCAATTCGTTTTTGTTCTTTCAAAGGAGGAAGAGCAATATTTAATTGTTCAATTAAAGAACCACTAATATTAGGCTGTGCTCCACCATACGCCCTTTTCAAAATCTGTTTAGAGTTATAAAAAACAAAGTATTTCATGAATAAAGAATACAAAACTTTATGACTAATCTCTTTAATTTTTCCAACACGTTGATTTTGTAAAGCCAGTTCTTCAGAGTTATACACACCCGTTTTACCAGTTGTGGCACCAGACATAGCTATTAACAAATCACCTTTTTTAATTAAAAACTTTTCATTGTAAAGGTGGGGTGGAACTCGTACAGCATTCTTACTAGAAGTATTTTCTCCTGAAATGTCCGATATCCTAATTATAGGAATCCCCTCTTCTTGATAATCCGAACTTTTAAATGCGTATCCATTAAATAATTTTGCTACTGTTCCAAATGTAATCCATAACCAATTTTGCGGCACTTCATAAGGTTGTTCTTCTACTGATAATTTAGCTTCTTCCAACAATTCATCAACAGTCTTCTTTCTATTACTCACTGTTTGACCACCTCATCCTCTTCAACAGCACGCAACTCCTCAACCACTTCATTTAATAACCCCATAGCCTGCTGAAGTTTTGCAATTGCTTCTTCTGCTGATTCAATTGGATCTGGTAAGTTGTCATAGGAAGAAAATGATTCATCTGCAATCAATCCGATATCTAAACTATCCCCTTTTTTTGCAATGTCCTCTCTTGTGAACACATTCCAACGTTCATCCTCTACTTTTGAGCGGTCTTCTGCTACATATGCTTTCATGAAGTGTTCAAAGTTTGCCATTGTTAACTGATTCCGTTTTCCGAATGACGTCATATTGGTGCGGAGATCATATACCCAAACATCCTTTGTATTATCTTGGTCTGTTGTTCCTCTTGTGAAAAATAAGACGTTTGTTTTCACACCTTGCGCATAGAAAATCCCCGTTGGTAAGCGTAAGATTGTATGCAGATTGCATTTATTCATTAAATCACGTCGAATCTGTGCACCAACCCCGCTTTCAAACAAGACATTATCAGGTAATACAACTGCTGCGCGTGCATGACCATCGTCTTTTAAAGCGTTATAAATTAACTGTAGAAAATTAAGCTGTTTATTGGAAGTTGCAAACGTCAGGTCATCACGGGAGACACTCTCTCCACCTTTTTTCGTCCCAAATGGTGGATTGGTTAAAATGACATCAAAGTTTTTCATCCACTTTCCATTATTAGATAACGAATCCCCTTGTTCCAGTCGCCCTTCGATATCATGAAGTAATGCATTCATTAGAGCAAGACGATGAGTCCCTGTGACGAGTTCCATTCCAGTAAACGCTTCTTTCTTTTGGAAAACGCCCAGTTGTGGATCTAAATCATAATAGTTATCTGTCTTATTTTTCAAATACTGGTCTGCTGCAATCATAAAACCAAATGTACCAGCTGCAGGGTCATTGCATCTTTCTCCAGGTTTAGGGTCAATCAGCTGCACCATTACATCAATTAATACACGCGGTGTAAAGTATTGACCAGCACCTGATTTTGTTTCGCTTGCGTTTTTTTCTAACAAGCCTTCATATAAATTACCTAAACCTTCTTCTTTTGCGTTGTACCAATCAAGGCCATCAATGGTCTTCAGAATTTTCTCTAAGTTCTTGGGTTCTGTAATACTTGTAGCAGCATCAGTGTAAATCTGACGCAATTGAGCATTCTCGCTATTACCTAGCTTAATTAAAAGATGTTGATAAAATGATTTGAGTTCTACCCCTTCTTTTTCTAGTAAATCATCCCATCTATATCCTTCGGGTATTACACTTTCTGTTTGCTGTTCTTTCATCATTTTTAAAAATAAAATATAGGTTAACTCCGTGACATATTCTTTTGCCTTGGCGTCCAATCATGCAGTGAATACACTTTGTGCATTGCCTGCTTAATACGTGATTCATGGTCAACGAGTGCTTCACCTAATGCAGCTTGGCGAATAAAACTAATAATATCTGCTGCAACGTCCTCATTTTTTGTCTGTTTCCAAGCGGTTTGTAAATGAGATTGCTTAAAGCCTTTTGTTTCTAAAATCGTCATAAGTTCTCGTAAGTCTTGTCTTGTTAGATCTTTTGGTCGTGTACAGATCAGATGCAAAGCGGGAATTTCATTGATATTTTCTTGGATAAATCGAACAAAACCATCCAGATAATCTTCTGGTCGCTTGTTCCCTTCACCATACCCACGAATGACGTCTGTTACTTCATCTTCCTTATCAGATATATAACGTTTTTCACGTGTTACTTGGTACGTTTCCATGTATTCAAATAGAATATTATGTTGTGTGGCTTCTTGCGGTGAGTATGTTTGAATTTCTTTCACCCATTCATCCACATGTTTTCCATTCGATAATTCTTCAAACTTCCCCATGCCTTCTTCGTCAAATCTTTGTTTGCGACGCTGGATTTTTGCTACTAATTGATCACGATAAAACGAAGCTTCCTCATCAGTCGTCGCATTAACAAGAGAATCATACAACTCACCAATACGAAAGTTTTGTTTCTTCACAACTGGTTTCATTTCTGTATAATGTTGCAACTTGTCATATATACCAACAGCATCGTAGATGTTAAAGTGTGTTTTCCCAATCTCTGGGCAAAGACGAGTCGCACGACCAAGCATTTGATCATAGAGAATACGAGACTGTATTCTTCTTAAAAACACCAAATTTGTGATCGGTGGCACGTCAATACCTGTTGTGAGTAAATCAACTGTAACAACGACATTAGGCAGTCGCTCATTTTTAAACCGTGTAATGGCATCTAATGGCTTGTAGATATATCCAGTAATTTTCATTATGGCATCATCTTCAATTTCATCGCCACGTTCTTTAAAGCCTTCTTTTAATAAACGAACAACAAGATCTGCGTGTTGATCAGTAGCTGCAAAGATGAGCGTTTTTTCTTTACCTGCAGGGTCAATATAGTCAACTAATTTATTTAGAACTGCGCGGTTAAATGGTTCTGTAATGACTTTTTTATTAAACTGCTCCACTTCAAAGTGCACAGTATCTTCTACTTTCTCTAGTTGAATCTCCCCTTTATCAACATCATATACTTCTACTTCCTCATCTTTTTCAAAGGTGATGCCCACTTGTGAAAGTTCTGTTTTAAACAAATATGGAGGCTCATGGTCCACTAGATATCCATCCAACACTGCTTCGCTATATGAATATTTGAAAATTGGCATACCGAAAATGTCTGTTGTATGTAGAGCAGGTGTTGCGGTAAGTCCTAAACATGCCGCATCAAAATAATCGATAACGCGCCGATATTGACTAATATAATCATTCTGATCACGGAATTCTAATTCTTCCTCTGTCATTTCTCTATCACTTGTATAGCCTCGGTGCGCCTCATCTACAATAATGAAATCATATTGCCCGACGCTTGGAAGCTTTTCGCTATCGTTATAAAAAAGTCTGCGAACCATTCCCTGCACGGTTGCAATCTGCACCTTCGTTTCAACTTCCGGTGTGAGATCGCCTAATGACTTCACATCATATATATCAGCAAACGAGTAACCTTCAATTTTCGTATCTTTCAGTGAATCCTCTGTTTGTTTACCGAGTGAATTACGATCGACAAGAAAAAGAATGCGGCGACACTTTTTAGACTTAATTAAGCGATACATAAGCGCAATAGCAGTTCGAGTTTTCCCAGTTCCTGTGGCCATTGCAATAAGCATTCTTCTGTTTCCTTCTTTTAACGACTTTTCTGCAGCCAGAACCGCATCCTGCTGATAGTGACGCAAACCAAACTTAGTTATATCCTCTTCTTCTAGACGCTTATCCGCATCCTTATCATCTTGGCTAAGAAGCAGCTTTAAATCTTCAGGTGAATGCCATCCTTCAAGCGGACGTGCATGTTCAAATGGTTTGCGTGAATCCCAGAACCAAATACCCGATTCCTCTTGGAGCTGTCTTAAATAAGGTCGGCCATTTGTTGCATATAAAAATGGGACTTGGTAATCACCAGTTGTTGGTGTAATTTGTTCATCTTCTACTTGCACGACATTTTTCGCGTACACTTTTGTTTGACTATCTAATGCCCCAGGAATCGTTTTCTTTTCTGCTTTTGCTTCAATGAAACCAACAAGCTTGAGTCCAACAAACAATGCATAGTCAACCCAGCCACCATCGACCTTCCACTCAGCAATGGCCATATGTTTGTTTTTCTCTGGTAGCGTCCTGTTTTTTTTATAGTTTAGTAAATTCGTGTCTACTTCCCATCCAGCAGCACGTAACTTCTGATCAATGATGATACGTGTTTCATCTTCAGTCAGCTGCTGCCTACGCATAAAGTTTTTGGACGCTTTTCTACGTTTCATTTTCTCATCTGCTTGCTCTAATTCAGCTTGATGGCGAATTGCCTCTAATTCCTCTTCAAGCTGCCTCACTTTCACTTCATACTCTTGTTGAAGCTGTCGTGTATCTATTCCTGTTTGTTTTTTTGGCTCTATGTACTCTGGAGCTTGAAAATTCCAATCACCGTATACCTCCATAAACCAAGTCGACAAACGAAAAGCCAAATGCAATAAAGATTTTGCTTCTTCTGTTTTTTGATAACCCGCTTCATGCATAGCCACATTCCCTTTGCGACGAAGCGTTTCAACGATATCTATTAATTCTGGTTCAAGTATTCCTTCTCGACGTAATATATTGATACGCTCTACTTGTTTTGTCCCATATGCTTCCTTAATATTTTCAGCGGCTAGAATAAATTTTGTTAATGTTTCGGCAAATAACCGTAGTTTCATTACTGTTGTATGAGGGTCATGATATACATTTTTCTCAGCTGTTTCTCCTAAATTGGAAAGTACTGACCACTTTCCTTGAAAAAATGAAAAATTGCTATTCATCGTTATCACCGTTTCTTAAAAGGTTTTATATGTTTATTATACTATATTTATACAAAAATTAGGTAGACTTAATCCACAACTGACAAAGTTAAGTTAATTGACGTTTGTTCAACAAATTTCATATCATTCTTTTTGTGCTTTTAATCTTTTTATCGGCAAGAACAATATTGTTTCAAATAGCCAGCAACATTTGCCGAGAGAAAAAACGATCTCTTATCGTAAGTCTTCAAAACTTTATCTACTTTCACTAGATCTCTCTACTAATACTCTATAATCAGAGAACAATAAAAACCCATGGTTTCATGGGTTTCTCATCAGTCCACTATAAGAAAGTCTGTCACAAGGCAAGCAGGTTCTCCGTTTTGATCTAGCCCCCAAAAGCTTGGGTACATTCCGTCACCGTAGCCTGTTGTAAACATAGCATCTTAAAATAGCTTATTATTTCTGTGCTCTTGGTTAATAACATTTTATTGATTAGTTGCAAATATTTTTTGTTTATTTTCTCTTCTTAGACTTTTTTGCTTTTTTATTTACTGAAGCATTCAAGTTTTTCTCTAAAAGATAGCTATAAAAAAGTTTTTCTAATAATTTATAGTTTTTGTTCGAACTTAAAATTTTTTGGGCATAATGTATACCAGTATACAAAAAAGCTCCGACAACCATTACTTGAATCCCGTGTATCAACCATAAACCTAGAACTTGATTAAACTCTTCTTCTTTTAGAGATGGTTCTTCAACAGCAGTATTTATAATAAGAGTAAACCAACTCGCGATCATCGAAACTAGAATAGAAGGAATAGAAATTTTCAAAAATGTTGTTATAGAAGCTTCTCTTCTATCTTTATTTATTTCTTTTAGTTGAGGCAATATATATTTTTCAATTTGAGTTGTTGAAAAATTATGTTTATTTAGTTTTTCGTTAAAAGCTTCATAAATAACATTTTTTCTTAACTCATCAAAAGTCTTAAAGCCTGACAATTCAGAAAAATAAGTTAAACCTTTTATTATACAGTATATAGCTATAAATAATAGTAGCAAGAAAACAATCACAACTGCAATTAAGAATACTTTTCCATGTGAAAATTTATTTAAGAGGAAAATAAATAATATAAATACAATTAAACATGAGACTATTTTTAATATACATTCCACAAAAATTTTGTTCTTTTTTTGCGCCTTCACTTCCGATTCTTCTTTCACTTCATTTAAAAAAGAAGAATCTATTAATAAGTATTTCATTGTATTCACTTTTCTCACTTCTTGTTTAAGTTCAAATAACATATCATCTATATCAATCAAAATGTCATCACCTCTATTTCTATTACGAAAAAAACAAATAAAAGTTTCATCTAATTTAATATAAGAATGACTATCCTAGGGATAAAACAAATCTTTAAAAACTCTCTAAATCAATATTTTAATTATATTCATAGGAAAGATCAGAGCAATATTTAATAAATACTAGCAAAAAAGCCAGAAACGTTGATAAAACAACGTTTCTGGCTTTTAACAGTTTTAACGTCCCAGGAGAGATTCGAACTCCCGACCGACGCCTTAGAAGGGCGTTGCTCTATCCAGCTGAGCTACTGGGACATGTTGTTATGTAGTGTTCTGTTGGTGAGTACCTCACCGACAAGATTTATTATATTACTATTGTTCTTTAAAGTCAACGGTTTTTCGAAAAGTTTTTTCATAAGGGGCAAATGCTGCACCCTTATGAAATACCTTCCAATGTGACAGTGTTTTCGAGGTCTTGTATGGCTTGACCTTCGTCTGTGAAAAACTGTACGTTCGCTTCGCTTCCATCTAGTGTCAGTATAGCATAGCTGCGCTCTTTGCGCACTCTTGGCAGGTGCACGCTGCCTGGGTTAATAAGCAGTTTTCCACTTAGCAGCTCACTGCCTGGGATGTGCGAGTGGCCAAAGCAGATAATGTCAGCGCTTAGCTCTTCTGCACGGTAGTAGACTTGAAGCAAGGATTGTTTGATGCCATGCAGATGTCCGTGAGTGAGAAATAGTTTTCCGCCTCCATCAAGTGGGAGCAGGAGCTCTTCTTCAAAATCGCCCATAAAGTCACAATTTCCTTTGACGACTTTGTATCCTTCGAGTGCTGGGTGGTTCGTTTCGAGTTCTGAATCTCCGCAGTGAATCATCATGTCGACTTCAGCCGCGTGCCGTTTGGCAATGGTTTGAAGTTCGTCTGTGAGTCCATGACTGTCACTCATGATGAGTATCTTCATGGCTTCATTCCCCCTTATTCATTTGCGTCTAGCAGTGATGAAAGCTTTTGAAGCGCGACCGCTCGATGGCTGATCTTGTTTTTCTCCTCTGGTGATAACTCGGCCATCGTCTGGTCTTTGTCTTTGACGATGAAAATGGGGTCGTATCCGAAGCCGTTTTCGCCGATTGGTTCCTCTGCGATGAAGCCTTCTACTGATCCTTCTACCGTCTTTGTTTCTTTGCCCGGTATGCTGACAGCCAGGGCACATCTGAATCTGGCTGTGCGGTCTTCTTTTTCAATGCCTTGAAGTTCGCTCAGCACTTTTTCCACATTCTCAGCATCGTTTTTATGCTCACCAGCGTATCTCGCTGAATATACGCCAGGTTTTCCGCCAAGATAGTCAATCGACAAACCGGAATCGTCTGCAATGACCATTTCACCTGCTTTGGCTTGAATCGCCTCGGCTTTGATGATGGCATTTTCTTCGAAGGTTTGTCCTGTTTCTTCAATCTCTTCAGTAAATCCGATGTCTGCTAGTGTTTTGACCGTGAATCCTTTTGGCTCAAGAATGGCTTTGAATTCTTTCGCTTTGCCCGCATTGTGCGTTGCAATGATGGCTGTTTTCATCCTGATCAAACCCTTCTTTTTATTCGATGACTTCTCCTGTAACCGCTTTTTGCTTTTCGATTAATTCTTTGATGCCCTTTTCGGCTAAATCAAGCAGTCCGTTTAGCTGTTCTCTTGAGAATGTCGCTTCTTCGCCTGTCCCTTGAAGTTCAACAAAGCGTCCAGCGCCTGTCATGATGACATTCATATCCACTTCAGCTGAAGAATCTTCTTCATAATTTAAATCTAACAGAAGACCCTGCTGAGAATCAATTCCGACGGATATCGCCGCTAAATAATCAGTGATCGGGTTTTGTTTGATGACTCCTTCTGCTCGAAGCTTTTGAATCGCAAGTGTCATGGCGACAAAAGCACCGGTAATAGATGCTGTGCGTGTGCCGCCGTCTGCTTGAATGACATCACAGTCAATCCAAATCGTGCGTTCGCCAAGCTTTTCTAAGTCAACGACTGCGCGGAGTGCTCGTCCAATTAAGCGCTGAATCTCCATTGTACGTCCTGTGACTTTTCCTTTAGATGATTCTCTCATCGTTCTTTGTGCGGTTGCTCTTGGAAGCATGCTATATTCTGCTGTAATCCAGCCTTTTCCTTCTCCTCTTAAAAAAGGAGGTACACGGTCTTCGATGGATGCGTTACAAATCACCTTCGTATTGCCCGCTGAGATTAAGACAGAGCCTTCTGGATGCGTAATGTAGCCTGCCTCTATTTCAATTTTTCTTAATTCGTCATAGTGTCTTTCATCTAATCTCATGATTTACCTCCGTTACAATATACATTCCACGCGGGTGCCAGCGGGGTTCTCCTACTAACTTTGACAACCTCGGCTCGTTCTAATCGCTTGGAATAAAAAAGAGGCAGCGAATATGCATGCCTCTTTTTCTCCATTATATCAATGTGTGCCGTTAAAAACTACCTGTATTCACTTGTTCTGGTCTTGAAACCGGCTTTGTCAGCTCTGTTCCTTTTTCGTTCACAAGTTCAGCCTTGCCATTTACCTTAACGGATACGCTTTTGACGTCCGGCAGCTCTGTTAATGTGAGCACAATGCTATCAAGAACTTTTTGTGAAATCACCTTTTTCTTTTCATCTGCGCTGCCGAAAATGGATTCGTTGAAATCAAGTGTCACATGTCCGTCTTTTACTTTCGGGATATCATTCAGCTTTACATCTTGATCAAAGTCTGTGAGCAAATGGCTTTTTTTGCTTGGTCCAGAGACGAGCTCATCAATGGCTGCTGTAATTTGATCACCCTCATCTTTTGGCGCCCTTTTGGTCACAGGAACATAGTACGTCTGTTCATCAGATTCAGCTAAGTAGTAAACCGTCACTGGCTTTGTCGATGTCATATCAGCGGCAGCCTCGTGCTGAATATTTATACCGTCTTCTCTGCTTAAATCATCGGAGATCGGTGTACCGTTCACAGGCATTTCTTTTAGTTCATGACCATTCATTTTCAATTTGACTTTGGCGACAGAATCAAACTGCGTTAACGTCCAAGTGACAGATTGCAGGATTCGCTGTTCGTCTTCTTTTTTATAGTTTTTGAATTCATTTGAAAAATCCACAACGGCCGTTCCGTCTTTAATGTCGACAGATACGCTCGTGTCGGCCGGCAAAACAGCTCGGAATCCATTTGGCAAGAGGTTAGAAATCGGTCCCCCGTCCACGAGATATTCAAGGGTTTGTTTGGCACTTCCTTCGTTTTTCGGCAGCGGAATGGATTGAGAGACGACATACCCGTTTTTATCAATTAAATATAATTCTCTCATGACTGTATCTGCCTTCTTCTCTTCTTTTCCTTCTTTGGCTGTTTGTTTATCTTCTTTATTTTCTTTCACATATGTGACGTTTTGTGGCGGGTCAATCTCTGTTTTCGCTTGGTCTGTTTGAAACAATCCGCATCCTGACAAAAGCATGGCTGACGCGATACACGTCACAGCTGCTGTAGATCCTTTTTTCAGCATACTTCACCCTCCTCTAGTAGTTTGTACTACTATGTATACGAGCTCCTCATGTGGATTAGACCCTTTTCATAAAAAAATAACCCACCTCAAGAAGAAGCGGGTTATTGCTGATAGACGTGTTCAAGTGATACGGTTTCGACCTTCCCTGGGAGGTAGCCAAACCAGTCACGAGCGATGTTTTCAAAATTTTGCGGCTGCCCTGTTGTATAAAATGTATGAACAGGTGCTTCTTGAGAAGTGTTTAACAGCCCTTTATACGAAAGAATCGTACTGGCTTCTCTAGCTGTCTCATCCCCTGATGAAATAATGCTCACATCACTGCCCATAAAGCGCTGAATCGGCTCTTTTAAAATCGGATAGTGTGTGCAGCCAAGAATGAGCGTATCAATTCCTGTTTCTTTCATTGGTTCAAGGGAATCTTTCACGACTTCATCTGCTGTCTGATCTAAAAATGTACCGCTTTCCACAAATGGGACAAGCAGCGGACATGCCAGGCTTTGAACCGCTAGTCCTGCTTTTAGGGATAACAGTGCTTCTTTGTATGCCTCGCTTTTGATCGTATTGGCTGTGCCAATGACACCAATCTGCTGATTGTTTGTCACCTTGATGGCTGTACGGGCGCCGGGCTGAATCACGCCAATGACCGGGATATCAAGCGTTGCTTTGATTTCATCAAGGGCAATTGCCGTCGCTGTGTTGCATGCGATGACGAGCATTTTAATATGATGATGTCTTAATAAGTAGTGTGCCATTTCCCAAGTATATTGAAGAACCTCTTCTTCTTTCCGCGGGCCATACGGGCACCGTTTTGTATCGCCTACGTAAATGATTTTTTCTTTTGGCAGTTGTCTCATGATTTCCTTTGCAACGGTTAAACCGCCGACGCCGGAATCAATCACGCCGATTGGTTGATCCAACAAAATCGCCTCATTTTCTTTTCATTTGCTGCTGTAGTTTCGTTAAGGATTGGTTGAAAACGATGGCTTCTTCTTCTGAGAAAGCCCCTAGAAGTTCACTGACGTATTCTTGGCGTTTGACAATCACTTCTTGAATGATCCGCTCGCCTTCAGGTAATAAATGAATGCGAACCACGCGGCGGTCAGAAGGATCTTTTACTCGTTCAACAAGTTCACTTTTCTCCATTCGATCAATTAAGTCGGTGGTTGTACTGCAAGCCAAATACATCTTTTGTGATAGCTCACCTATTGTCATATCTCCGAATTCATAAAGCCACTGAAGACCTACAAATTGAGGAGGTGTAATCGTATATTGATTCAGGATTTCTCTGCCTTTTTGCTTAATAATTGCAGCAATATGGCGCAATGATTTTTCAATCTCTGCTACATGGTCGAACTCATTCGTTTCCATTTCATTGATACCTCACTATAGCATCTCACTTTGATTAAAACGTACATTCCTATTTTCCTCGTTTTTCAGAGAAAATGCAAGAAGAGACTCATGGAAACCATATAGAAATAACCGGTTCCTCCCTGGTGCGGAAGGAAAACCGGCTGACTTTAGAGCTCTAGCTCACCCATACGCAGAAGCTCGACGACGGCCTGTGAACGACCTTTGACTCCTAGCTTTTGCATGGCATTCGAAATATGATTTCGAACAGTCTTTTCGCTAATAAAAAGCTCGCTTGCAATTTCTTTAGTTGTTTTATCTTGGACGAGCAATTCGAATACTTCTCTTTCTCTTTTGGTTAATAGCGGCTTGGATTGAAACTCTTTCTCCTTCAAGTATTGTAACCCTCCTTGCTAAGGTGAGAGCTCTAGTCTCTATAGAATGGGATTCTGTATAGTCGAGATATCATATGCCGGGTGCCCGAGGTAGGTGACGTTAAAATCGAGAATTCCCGCATAAAAGCGTCCAATTTGTGCGCTTTTATCCGCACAAAAAAGGACGAGTCTCCTACCCGAGACATCGTCCTTTTCATACACGTATTTAAAAGATAGAAATGGCTCCTGTTAACAAAGCAATAAGCGTTGTAAAAAGGGCAGTTAACACGGTCCACAGCAATGCGTATTTTTGCAAATCGCCAATATCTTTGTTCAGCATACTGACAAGAAGCAGCGTTGAAGCCACAAGAGGGCTCAGCAGGTGAACAGGCTGTCCTATGATAGAAGCGCGCGCAATTTCCACCGGATCAATTCCGTAAGCTGCACCTGCTTCTGCCAAGATTGGCAGCACCCCGAAATAATAAGCATCATTAGAAAGAACAAATGTAAATGGCATACTCGTTAAAGCCACAATGAGCGGAAAAAATGAACTGTAAGAATCCGGAATCATGTAAATCACCAAATTGGCAATGGACTCAACCATTTTTGTTCCCGAAAAGATCCCTGTGAAAATCCCTGCTGCAAATACAAGTGTGATGACCGTTAATGCGTTTCCTGCATGCGATAAGATTCTTTCGCGCTGATCTTCAACCTTTGGATAGTTGATCATGAGAGCGATGACAAATCCAATTAAGAAGAGTACAGGTATTGGTATAATATCTAGGACTAGTGTTGCCATGACAGCAATTGTGAGGAAAAAGTTGATCCAAATGAGGTTTGGTCTCTTCATGTCTTCTACGCCATCCTCAATTGACGCAGCCAATTCAGGAGAAATGGACACCTCTTCTTTGTGCTGAATCTCTGCGATCCCAATCCGTTTTCTTTCTTTTTTCCCAAGTACATAAGCAGTAAAAAGTATAAAAAGACCGCCTCCAACCATCGTTGGGAGTAATGGAATGAAAAATTCGCCTGCATCCAAGCCAAGCGCAGCAATTGCACGAGTAGCTGGACCGCCCCATGGCGTCATTCCGCTCATAATTCCTAATGATAATAATGAAACTGTTCCTAAAATTAACGGGTTCATCCCAATTCTTAAGAAAAGTGGCAGCATAGCTGATACGGTAATCATGTAAGTTGTTGTTCCATCACCATCTAAAGCAACAAGCATAGACAAAATCGCTACCCCAAACGCAATTTTGACAGGATCACCTTTTACAATACGTAAAATGAGTTTAATCAGAGGATCAAATAATCCAGCATCCAGCATGACACCAAAGAATAAAATGGCAAATAACAATAAAGCAGCTGATGGTGCAACAGTTTTCAGTCCATCAAGCATCATATCCCCTAATCCTTTGTTAAAGCCACCGATCAATGCAAATACGATAGGTACAACGGTTAAAGCCACCACCGGATGCATACGTTTCGTCATAATAAGAAATGTAAATGTCAAGACCATCAAGATCCCTAAAATAGCTAGCACTTCATATCCCTCCATCCTCTTCTTCACATGATCTGCAAGCGCCCCTTTGCACTTGCAACCTACATGTTAGCGCTTTCTATTTCAAGGATATAATAGCTTTTTTTATAATGAAAATATCGATTTTTTCGTATATTCAATAAATTTCTTTTATAATTAACCTTGCTGACTTCTTAAAAACTCAATGAACGCTTCCACAACAGATAAATGAAGGGAGTCTGGCTGGTACATAAGCCATGTATCTCTTAAAACAGGCTGTCCATCTTTATACGAAAGACCTTTTACAAATAACTCATCACTTGGTCTGAGGCAAATTTCTGGGACAATGGCATAACCTAAACCATGCTTGACCATCTCTTTTGATGTATCCTGACGGTCTGTCTCCATCGTCACAAGTGGAGGCATGGTGAACGTTTCCTGCCACCATCTGTTAATCAATCGTTTTAATGAACTATCTGTATGATAGTCAATGAGCGGCAGCTTTGGGAGGTCTTTCAGCTGGATTTCTGATTTTGAAATGATACAAAGCCGCTCTTTATCGAGCAAAAACCGCTCTCCATTCCAGTCGTAATCCCCTCTTAAAATCCCTAAATGGACACTTGATGTGCCTAATAAGTCCATGACTTTCGTGCTCCATCCTGTATTCACCATAAATTGAACATGTGGATACTGCTTAGAAAATTCTTTTAAAATTTCTGGCAGTTTATACTGGGCAAAGTTACTTGAGACCCCTAACCGAATTGTTCCTTTGACCTTTTTTTGCATATTGAGCATGCCATCTTTCGTTTGCTGGAGCTGTTTGAGCATGTCATTTGCGTATTTAGCCAAGTACTCGCCCTCTGACGTAAATTCAATTCCTCGTTTTCTTTTAAAGAAAAGCTTCATATCAAACTCCTCTTCAAGCTGTTTCAATCGATAGCTTAAGGCAGGCTGAGAGACAAATAATTTTTCTGCCGCTTTTGTGATGTTCTTTTCTTCATAGAGCACCTTTAGAAACCGCCAATCTTTTTCATCCATTATATGCCCTCCTTTTTTACTAATTATAAAATATTTTTATTGATTATTCTCAAAATAATGTATTTAACTTATTTCTTATTATACTTTACCATTTTGATTAGATAAACAGTTCATTAAAAAATTGAGGGTGAGAGTAATGAGAAAAGTTCCAATCACAATCATGCGAGGCGGTACAAGCAAAGGGGTATTCATTCAAGCAAACAATGCACCATTTGAACACGATGAGCTCGAGGCATTTCTATTAGACATTATGGGCAGCCCTGACCGGCTGCAGGTCGATGGAATCGGCGGCGGTAATTCTTTAACAAGCAAAGTAGCCATTATTGATAAAGCCACACGCCCAGATGTGGATGTGAACTATACGTTTGCACAAGTCAGCATCAATGAGAGATATGTCGACTTTAAAGGAAACTGCGGGAACATCTCATCAGCCGTTGGGCCATATGCCATCATTAAAGGACTTGTTCAAGCGGTTGAGCCCATTACGACTGTACGTATCCTCAATACCAACACAAATAAAGTGATTACAGCAGAGGTCGAAGTCGAAAATGGAGAAGTGAAATTTGAAGGACAGGCAGAAATTCCAGGAGTAAAAGGGACAGGTTCTCCCATTTATTTATCTTTTGAAAATCCTGAAGGCGCAGTCACAGGTAAAACTTTTCCGACTGGAAACAAAATTGATACGATTCAAACAAAGTTTGGTGAGATTCCCATCTCGATCGTTGACATTGCAAATCCAATTGCCTTTATTCGTGCCAAAGATATTCAATTAAAAGGAACTGAATTGCCTGAGGAGTTTACAGACGAATTACTGGATGATTTAGAAGAGATTCGTTCCATCGCTGCTGAAATGTGTCACTTTGCGCCAAAAGACATGGCGACATTACAGTCTCCAGCCGTTCCAAAGCTTGCGCTCATTAGCGAGCCTGCTGATTATGTAGATACAAATGGAATCTTGAGAAGAACAGCCGATATGGACATCATCGTTCGTATGCTATCAATGCAAAGACCGCACCAAGCACTTGCCATTACCGGCTCTGTCTGCGTATCAGCCAGCTGTTTTATGGAACAAACGCTTCCTGCACAGCTTTATCATGGACAACATGATACGCTTCGAATTGGGCATCCTGCTGGGATTATGCAAACGGACATTGACGTGTCTCAAAATAGAGTCAAAGTCATTCGAACCGCGAGAGAAATTCTAGACGGGGTTGTCTTTACAAAACAAGACTATATCGTGCAGCCTCATATTAAAAGAGAAGCCTAAAGCAGACGAGAACATCGTCTGCTTTTTTTAATGTTGAAGCGGGGCATCAATATCTCCGGCAGAATGAGCTTTTATCTGCCCTTTCTCATCTTTTAACTGGAGATGACCGTAGCGGTTGACCCCGCAGCAAATGCCTTCTTCCCAAGTTTGTTTTTCACGATCTAACGAAATGCGAAGGGGCTTGTTGAGACGATATAACCGTTTGTTATAGAGGGCAGTGAGTCCTTCAAACCCTTCATTCTGCCAGCGTGAATGGTATTTTTCAAAAGCCGTTGCCAGTTCTTTCACTAGCTGATCGGCTTTCACCTCTGTCAGCTCTGATAAGCAAATGGTTTTGTACGGGACATGCTCCGGCTTTGTCTCTACATTGATGCCAACACCGATATAAATGGAACTGCGGTCTGCTTCAATTAATGTGCCGGATACCTTTGCTTCATTAATGAGAATATCATTAGGCCATTTGATCGCCAGCTGATCCTCTGCTCTCATGAGTGGTTTCAGAACATCATAGATTGCTAGTGCTGTCAGCGGGGCGATCGTTGACTGGGTGGAGAGTTCTGCTGGCGGTAAGACTGTCATGGTTACCGCCACATTCCCTAAAGGTGTTTCCCACGGCCTGCCGAGTCTGCCTCTTCCTGCTGTCTGCTGGCGTGCATAGACAGCAAATGAGGGCTTTTCTCCTTGCTGCATGAGCCTTTTCGCTTCATTATTTGTACTATCAATGGTGTCATATTGAAAAATCTTCATGTGTTCTCCTCTTGTTTCTTCTTGATATGATGCTTTTATTATAACAAAATGAAGCGTGCATGTTGATGAGCCAGCATGTTACTCATTTCGCTGCGCCTGAAACGTCTCTTTTTCTTCCTCTGTAAACGGGACAGATGCGCCTGTGTCTTTACTAATTTGCACCATGGTGACTGAGCCTGTAAAGCAAGGTTCCTGCTGCTCATTTTCTCCTAAATAATGAAGGATGAGTGAGCTTGATCCGACCTTTTCCGGCTTGACATACACACGAAGCCTCTCCCCAATCTCTACCTGCTTGATGTAATCACATTGCAGGTTTGCAACGACTGTCATGGTCTCTCTCTCACGTTTCATTCGTTTATCAACAATTCCCGTCTTTTGAAAAAAGGCAATTCGTGCCTCTTCGAAATACACAAAAGGGGTGACATTGTTCATATGGCCAAACATATCCGTTTCTGAAAAACGAACGGTGGTTTCGACATAAAATCGAAAGGATGCCCTCCACTCTTCAAACGGTTCTTCAATATATGACGGCAGTCTCACTTGATCATCTCCTTATTTGGAAACAAAACGCCTCTCCCGTATTGGAAGAGGCGTTTGTTTATATGTTGCATCCAGCCCCTTAAACACTCATCATGATTGGCAAAGAGGACTGAATGTAATGTTATTCTGCGTGATCGCTTCCGAAGAAGTTACGGAATGCTTGTAAAGTTGTATCTCGGTTAAGTGCTGCAATTGACGTTGTCAGCGGGATTCCTTTCGGACAAGCCTGCACACAGTTTTGGGAGTTCCCGCAGTTCGCAAGACCGCCGTCCCCCATAATTTCTTCTAGACGGTCAGACTTATTCATCGCACCTGTCGGATGTGCGTTAAATAAACGGACTTGTGAAAGCGGTGCAGGGCCCATAAAGGAAGACTTATCATTCACGTTTGGACAAGCTTCAAGGCAGACACCACATGTCATACATTTAGAAAGCTCATACGCCCATTGACGTTTTTTCTCAGGCATTCTTGGTCCAGGACCGAGATCATATGTGCCATCGATCGGTACCCATGCTTTCACCTTTTTCAAGGAATTGAACATCCGGCTTCTATCAACCTGCAAGTCTCTCACAACCGGGAATGTCTTCATCGGCTGAAGACGAATCGGCTGATCTAACTGATCGATGAGTGCTGTACATGACTGGCGTGGTTTTCCATTAATGACCATAGAACAAGCTCCACACACCTCTTCAAGACAGTTCATATCCCAGTTGATCGCCGTTGTTTTTTCCCCTTGTTTATTGACCGGGTTCCGTCTAATTTCCATGAGTGCGGAAATGACGTTCATATTTGGACGGTAAGGGATTTCGAATTCCTCATCATAAGACTTTCCATCTGCTGTATCTTGACGTGTGATAATGAAATGAATCGTGTTTTTTTCACTCATCTTATTTCTCCACCTTTTTCTTCGAGTAATCTCGTTTACGAGGTGCAATTAACGATACATCGACGTCCTCATAGTGGAATGCAGGCTTTTGATTTTTTCCTTTGAACGTAGCCATCGTTGTTTTTAGGAATTCTTCATCGTTTCTCTCTGGGAATTCCGGTTTGTAGTGTGCGCCTCGGCTTTCATTCCGGTTGTATGCCCCAATCGTAATGACTCTTGCCAGCTGAAGCATGTTGTCAAGCTGACGTGTGAAGGCAGCGCCTTGGTTGCTCCATGATGCTGTATCGTTGATGTTAATCTGCTTGTAGCGCTCCATTAATTCTTCGATCTTCTGATCTGTTTTTAAGAGTTTGTCATTGTAACGAACCACTGTGACGTTATCCGTCATCCATTCTCCAAGCTCTTTATGAAGCACGTACGCATTTTCTGTTCCGTCCATGCTGAGGATGTTGTCCCATTTCTCCTGCTCTTTCTTCACAGCGCTGTCAAATGTTGCAGAAGATAGGTCTTCCGCAGATTTTTCAAGGCCGCTAATGTACTTGACCGCATTTGGTCCAGCGACCATCCCGCCGTAAATCGCAGAAAGCAGTGAGTTTGCACCAAGTCTGTTTCCGCCGTGCATAGAGTAATCACATTCTCCGGCAGCAAATAGACCTTTGATATTCGTCATTTGATCATAATCAACCCATAATCCGCCCATTGAATAATGAACAGCAGGGAAAATTTTCATTGGGAGCTTACGCGGGTCATCACCCATGAACTTTTCATAGATTTCAATGATTCCGCCAAGTTTAATATCAAGTTCTTTTGGATCTTTATGAGAAAGATCGAGGTATACCATGTTCTCTCCGTTGATGCCAAGCTTTTGTTCGACACATACGTCGAAGATTTCACGCGTTGCGATATCACGCGGTACAAGGTTCCCGTATGCTGGGTATTTCTCTTCAAGGAAGTACCAAGGCTTCCCGTCTTTATATGTCCAAACACGTCCGCCTTCACCACGAGCCGATTCACTCATGAGACGAAGCTTGTCATCTCCAGGGATCGCTGTTGGGTGAATTTGAATGAATTCTCCATTTGCGTAATGAGCACCTTGCTGATAGACGATGGATGCAGCAGATCCAGTGTTAATCATGGAGTTCGTTGATTTGCCGAACACAATTCCAGGACCACCAGTTGCCATGATCACTGCATCTGAACGGAAGGATTCAATTTCCATTGTCGTCAAGTTCTGCGCGACAATGCCTCGGCATACTTCCTCGTCATCTAACACAGCGCCAAGGAATTCCCAGCCTTCATATTTCGTGACAAGCCCTGCTACTTCATAGCGGCGAACCTGCTCATCTAGTGCATATAATAGCTGCTGACCTGTTGTAGCTCCAGCAAATGCTGTACGGTGGTGCTGTGTTCCCCCGAAGCGGCGGAAGTCCAGTAATCCCTCTGGTGTTCTGTTAAACATGACACCCATCCGATCAAGTAAGTGGATAATGGACGGCGCTGCTTCACACATTGCCTTTACTGGCGGCTGGTTCGCTAAGAAATCTCCGCCATACACCGTGTCATCAAAATGCTCATAAGGTGAATCCCCTTCACCTTTTGTATTGACCGCTCCGTTGATTCCGCCCTGTGCACATACAGAATGCGAACGTTTCACAGGTACGATTGAAAATAGTTTAACAGCTGTTCCCGCTTCTGCTGCTTTAATAGTTGCCATGAGACCAGCTAAGCCGCCTCCGACAACGATGATGCTAGAATTACTCATTGTAGCCCCTCTCCCTCTTCTACTAATCTATTTCCTCTTAAACAAAAGCGAAAATTGCTCTTAGCCCTACATATGAAAGCGCTATAAATATACCTAATGTCACATATGTGGAGATTCTTTGTGAGCGTGGTGAAACAGTAATTCCCCAGCTGACAGCAAATGACCACAAGCCATTAGCAAAGTGGAAAATAGTAGATAAAACGCCGACAATATAGAAGCCTAGCATAAATGGAGAGCTTAAAATATTCGCCATCATGTCATAGTTCACTTCAGCTCCAAGCTGAGCTTGAATTCGTGTTTCCCATACGTGCCAAGTGACAAAAATTAATGTGATGATACCTGAAATCCTTTGCAGTCTGAACAACCAGTTTCTTAAGTAACTGAAGCGAGACGTGTTGTTTTGTGCCGTAAAGGCTATGTACACCCCATAAACAGCATGATAGATCAGTGGTAAGAAAATCACGAACAGCTCAAGTGCATATCTGAATGGAAGCTGTTCCATAAAGTGTGCAGCTTTGTTAAACGCCTCTGGCCCATTCGTCGCAAAGTGGTTAATCACTAAGTGCTGTACTAAAAATAGACCGACCGGAATGACGCCAAGCAAAGAATGCAATCTCCGATAAAAAAATTCTTTGTTCCCCGACATTACTTTACCCCCTAGTAAAAAGTGCAATTGCTGAAAATTGTCTTACCCCCGCTTCTTTCAATTGTAAGCACTTTATTCAAATTTATTGACAATTTCATTTTACTCCTATGTCAAAAAAGCGTCAAGAAACCGCGTACATAAATTAAAATTTTCCGAAATTTAAAAGTTTTAAATCAAAATTCGTTTTACTACAATAAGAATTTCTTAGACTTCAGGGAAAACTCTGTCATCATATGCTTACATAAGCTATAATAAATTGTTGAAAGAGGGGAGCCGTACAATGAATAAATTCGAATCTAACTTAGAACAGCTAAAAGAAATTGAAGTCAATGGATTTGCCTACGAGCTGATACGCGAAGTTCTGCTGCCTGATATTCTTGGTCAGGATCATTCATCTATGATGTATTTTGCGGGTAAACTGCTTGCTCGTAAATTTCCTCAAGAGTCATGGGAGAAGATCCCCGAATTTTTCCATGATGCCGGATGGGGAACGCTCACGATGGTCCATTCGAAAAAACAGGAAATTGAGTTTGAGCTCGAAGGTCCACTTGTATCAAATCGAATCACCTATCAAAAGGAGCCATGCTTTCAGATGGAAGCGGGTTTTATTGCTGAACAAATTCAGCTTCTCAACGAGCACGTGGCTGAATCTTATGAACAAGTGAAAAAGCGTGCTGATAAAGTCATTTTAACCGTTAAATGGGATTTAAGAGACCCTAGCTAACACTCTTTATGAAAGGCGCAGACTTCAGGTCACGCCTTTTTGTAGTCTTCTTCTATCATAGCATACTTAGTGAATGGGTTTACGCACGTTTTCCTTTCTGGTATGCGGCGCTTTCCATTAAAAAAGAGGTGCACTCTTTCATGAGATACACCTCCCTGCCTTTTTAAGAGTGAGCAGCTGCACTCACCTTTGATAAATCAAACGCATCATGCAGCGCTTCAACTGCTTTGACCATATCATCTCGGCCAACCACTGTTGAGACTTTGATTTCAGACGTACTGACCATTTTCACTTGTATGTCTTTTTCCGCTAACACAGCGAACATTTCAGCGGCTACGCCTGGATTTGAGACCATACCAGATCCAACGATAGATACTTTGGCTAATTTACTTTCTGTCTCGATCTGTTCGTAACCAAGCGCTCCTTTATACTCTTCTAATACTTCAACTGTTTTGGACAAATCATCCGTTTTCACAGAGAAAGAGATGGACGTCTGATTGGTGCTTGTGACGGACTGAATGATGATATCGACATTGATATTTTGCTTCGCAAGCGTCGTAAAGATGGTCGACAATGTGGTGAGACCGCTTGAAAGACCGCACACCGTCACGCGTGTAATCTGATCCTCAAATGCAATGCCTCTGACGACTAAATTTTGTTCCATGGATGATTCCTCCTCAATTAACGTACCCGATTCATTTTCAATACTAGAACGGACTTCTAGTGAGACTTGATAATTTTTTGCAAATTCAACAGCTCTCGGATGCAAGACGCCAGCTCCTAAATTAGCCAGTTCGAGCATCTCATCGTATGAAATACCTGCAAGTTTCCGCGCGGATGGTACATAACGCGGATCTGTCGTAAACACTCCTGGTACATCTGTGTAAATATCACATTTATCAGCCTTTAATGCGGCAGCAAGTGCCACAGCCGTCGTATCTGATCCACCGCGTCCAAGTGTTGTGATATGTAAGTCATCTGCAATTCCTTGGAAGCCAGCTACAACAACGACTTTCCCTGCACTTAATTCCTCTTTTATTCTTGATTCATCAATATCCACGATTCTTGCGTTACCATGTACTTGCTCTGTTTTCATACCAGCCTGCCAGCCTGTAAAGGAAATGGCATCATAGCCTTTTGCTTGCAGCGCCATCGTTAATAAGGAAATGGTCACTTGCTCTCCAGTTGCGAGCAGCATATCCATTTCTCTTTTGCTTGGATGATCTGTGAGTTCTTTCGCTAGGTCTACTAGAACATCCGTAGATTTGCCCATTGCCGACACAACCACAACCACATCATGTCCGGCCTCGCGTTCAGCGATGACTCTCTCTGCGGCATTGCGAATTTTTTCTGTTGATCCAACGGACGTTCCGCCAAATTTTTGTACAATTAGTCCCATGTCTACCACCCTTTTTCAAAAGATCACGTGTGAGAGAAGAGGCAAGAAGCGGCTTTGGAGACTGCCTGCTCACTGCAAATAAAAAAGCAATGAGAGAACAGATCTCCCATTGCTTTAAAATCATCATTAAACGATGCAAACAATGAGATAGCCCTCCAAGAAATATATTCTTGACAGCCCTACATTTCTTCAATGTACAGCCAGCGAATAAAATGAGTGGATTTTATTCACTTCGGCGACGCTCCCCTTTCAGCCCTCTTCCTAGATCCCATCGATCTCTGAAGCTTACTCTTGAAGTTCGCACCTCTATCTTCAACAAACAACACGTTCATTTATTAAATTTAGTCACAATCTTAACAGACTTTTGGAAAAAGTACAATCTATTTTTTTAATGCTTCCATTAAAAGTTCGGCCGTCTGTTTCGGGATGCCAGCCTCCTGAAAGTCTTGGATAGAGGCTTCTTTCATCTTTTTCACAGAGCCAAAATGTTTAAGAAGCTGTTTTTTACGCTTTTCTCCGATACCTGGTACATCGTCTAAAATAGATTGAAATGCATTTTTTCCGCGCAGCTGCCGGTGAAAGCTAATAGCGAACCGGTGCACTTCATCTTGAATGCGCTGCAATAAATAGAAGGCCTGGCTATTCCGCTCCAGCGCAACAATTTCAAGTGTATCTCCCATCATGAGATTCGAAGTTCTGTGTTTTTCATCTTTCACAAGACCTGCCACTGGGACAGACAGATTCAATTCATTTTCAAGCACATCTATCGCTGCATTGATCTGTCCCTTTCCTCCGTCAATTAAAATTAAATCTGGCAGCGGCAGCTCATCCTTTAACACGCGAGTATATCGCCTTCTAATGACTTCACGCATAGATGCATAATCATCTGGCCCTGTGACGGTTTTAATTTTGTATTTTCGGTATTCCTTTTTATACGGCTTCCCGTCCTGAAAGACGACCATGGCAGAAACCGGGTCTGCACCTTGAATATTCGAGTTATCAAATGCTTCAATCCGGTACGGCATATAAATATTTAGTGCATCCCCAAGCTGCTTCACCGCACCAATGGACCGCTCTTCATCACGCTCAATGAGTGAAAATTTTTCTTTTAAGGCGATTTTGGCATTTTGATGGGCAAGTAAAAGCAAATCCTTTTTCTTTCCTTTTTTCGGCTGATGAACGTTCGTCTCGAGCAATTGTTCAATCATCTCTTGATCTACGCTGTCTGGCACCAAAATTTCCTTCGGCAGAAAGTGATTGTTCTTTGCATAAAATTGCCCCATAAACGTGAGGAACTCTTCCTCAGGGTCTTGATACATAGGAAATAGGCTGACATCGCGTTCAATCAATTTCCCCTGCCTGATGAAGAAAACCTGGACACACATCCAGCCCTTGTCATAGGCATATGCAAAGACATCTCGATCTGATAAATCGCTCATCGTCATTTTCTGCTTTTCCATCGTTGAGTCGATGTAAGCGATTTGGTCTCTCAGTTCTTTTGCCCGTTCAAACTCTAATTGTTCGGCGGCTTCCTGCATCTTTTCGTTTAGTTCTTTTTTGATTTGCTGATGCCCTCCGTTTAGAAACCTTGTGATTTCGTCCACGAGCTGCTTATTCGTTTCTTCAGAAATGTCATACACACACGGCGCGAGACATTGTCCAAGATGATAATATAGACAGACGCGATCAGGAAGGGTTGCACATTTTCTCAGTGGATATAAACGGTCGAGCAGCTTCTTCGTTTCTCTGGCTGCTTGTACGTTCGGGTATGGTCCGAAATATTTCCCTTTGTCCTTTTTCACATTGCGGGTGACGATCAGCTTAGGATGCCGTTCATTCGTAATTTTAATAAAAGGATACGTTTTGTCATCCTTAAGCATGACGTTGTATTTTGGGTCGTATTTTTTGATTAAGTTCAGCTCTAAAATGAGTGCCTCGATATTAGAAGAGGTGACAATGTATTCAAAGTCCTCAATTTCACTGACAAGCCGCTGCGTTTTGGCGTCATGAGATCCCGTGAAATAAGAGCGCACTCTATTTTTTAAGACCTTTGCCTTTCCCACATAAATGACTGTATTTTGTCGATCTTTCATTAAGTAGCAGCCTGGTTGATCTGGCAAGACCGATAGCTTTTCTTTGATCAGTTTGTTCATATTTTCATCCGTCCTTGTTTTCCTCTTTCACTCCTTCTAGTGTATCACGAACATTTGTTTTATACCATGTTGAAAGAAAAGCGGCTCTCGTCTTTACGAGAACCGCTTCATTGAGTATGCCGCTCGGGCATAGACAGGTTTATAGATGTTTGTTGACAAGTTCAGCAAGTGCTTCTTTTGGTTTGAAACCAACAGATGTTTCTACCACTTCACCGTCTTTTAAAACAAGAAGTGTTGGGATACTCATCACGCCGTATTTACCAGCAGTTTCTTGGTTATCGTCTACATCAATTTTTACAATTTTCATTTTGTCGCCCATTTCTTGATCAAGTTCTTCAAGAACTGGAGCAATCATTTTACATGGTCCGCACCATGGTGCCCAAAAGTCCGCAAGAACAACACCTTCTGCAGTTTCTTGTGAAAATGTTGCGTCAGTCGCTTTTACGATTGCCATTATTCATTCCTCCAATGTAAATTATGCTTTTTAGTATAGCATCTACCAATGTGACTTGCGAATGAAATGCTTACGAATCATTTTTTATGAAATGAATTAAAAAACAAACCGTACAATCGCACCAATGACAACAATTGCACCGATAATCATGAGAATCGTTCTAAGCATATAAATAACTCCCTTTCCGCTTCATTTACAATGTATGATGCCCCAACATCCTTCTCATCAAACATCTAAATATGCGATCAAGCCAGTTCGACCGTGATCATCACCACCGACATTGGCGGCAGATCTATGGTCAATTCACCGGGTTTTACAGCAAATTGCTGAAACTCTGCTGGCTGGACAGCATGAGGATCGTCAAATGTGTTGTGCGCATTCATGCGGTCCGCTGTCAGCACGCGGCCCGTGACTTTCGTTTGAGCATCCAAACCTTCAATGGCAAGGGATACTTCGTTTTGTTCATGCGGATTCAGGTGACAGAAGCTAATATGCATCTTATCTGACGAACGCGAAGCTGACACACTAACCTGAGGTATTTTTTCTCCTCTGCGTTCATAAGGCGTTGACACGAACTCCACTTCAAGTGCTTCTTCCTCTTGATGCACTTGAAACATGTGAAACACATGATACGTAGGCGTCAGGAGCATCTTTTCGTCTTCCGTTAACACCATTGCTTGCAGAACATTGACCGTCTGGGCAATATTCGCCATATGAATCCTCTGGCAATGACGATGAAATATATGAAAATGCAGAGCACAAACAAGGGCGTCTCTTAGTGTGTTTTGCTGATACAAAAACCCAGGATTTGTCCCTGGCTCTGGATCATACCATGTTCCCCATTCATCAATAATCATCCCGATTCGCTTGTCTGGGTCATAACGATCCATGATCTCTCCATGATCCACGACAAGCCGTTCCATCTCATAGGCTTTTTTCAACGTGATAAACCATTCATCCTCATCAAATTCAGTCGCTGACCCTTTTTTCTCCCACGTACCAGGTACAGTGTAGTAATGCAAACTGAGTCCATCCATCCAAGGTGCGGCCCGCTCCATTAATACTTTTGTCCAATTCACGTCATTTGAATTTGCGCCGCACGCGATTTTGTATATCGTCTGACCCGCAAACTCTCTCACATACGTTTGATAACGTTTATATAAATCTGCATAGTATTCAGGCGTCATATTCCCGCCGCAGCCCCAGCTTTCATTGCCTACACCAACATAGGTCAGCTTCCAAGGTTCTTGTTTTCCATTTTGAATACGCCAATCAGACATAGGTGTTCCCTTTGGAAATGTAATATACTCGACCCATTCTGCTAATTCTTGAACAGACCCGCTTCCCACATTCCCGCAAATATAAGGCTCACATTCAAGCAGCTCACACAGCTTCATAAATTCATGCGTACCAAATGCATTGGATTCAACCGTGCCGCCCCAATGAGTGTTCACCATCGGCTTTCGTTCACTGAGATCACCTACACCATTTGCCCAATGATACTCGTCTGCGAAGCAGCCGCCTGGCCACCTAAGCACCGGAATATGTAATGCTTGAAGGGCCTTTAGCACATCCGTACGAATCCCCTCAACATGATCAATCGCTGAATCTTTTCCTACCCAAATCCCGTCATAAATCCCTCTTCCTAAATGCTCTTGAAAGTGTCCATAGATGTGTTTAGAAATACGTCCGATCACGTCATTGACTTTTACTGTCCCCTTCACTTGTCAACCGCTCCTTTGTTTATTGATTACATACAAAAAAACCCAGAATACCTAGGCATTCTGAGTGTATGAGCGTTACGAGTGGATATTCATCTTTTTTAACTCTTCATTCAAAAGCGGTACCACTTCAAACAAATCACCGACGATTCCATAATCGGCAATTTTGAAGATCTCGGCTTCTGGGTCTTTGTTAATCGCAACAATGACTTTACTGTTAGACATTCCGGCTAAATGCTGAATCGCCCCTGATATCCCGCACGCAATATAGAGATCAGGTGTGACGACCTTGCCTGTTTGCCCAATTTGCAGGGCATAATCACAGTAGTCTGCATCACAGGCGCCACGCGAGGCACCGACTGCTGCGCCCAGCGTTTCGGCGAGTTCATTCAGTGGTTCAAACCCTTCCTTGCTCTTGACCCCGCGTCCCCCGGCGACGATGACCTTTGCTTCAGATAAATCTACACCTTCTGACGTTTTTTTAATGACTTCCTTCACAATCGTTCGCAGGTTCTGAATATCGACAGAAACCGGTGTAATTTCTCCGCTTCGTGAGGCATCCCGCTCAAGAGGTGCCACGTTGTTTGGCCGTATGGTCGCCAAAAGCAGACGATCTGTTGAAATCACTTTTTCGAAGGCTTTACCAGAGTAAATCGGTCTAGTGAAAACGAGGTGTTCTCCGGTAACGCTTACATCAATCGCATCTGAAATTAGGCCAGTCTGCAAGCGTGCAGCTATTTTCGGCGACAAGTCTTTTCCGATAGACGTATGGCCAAAGAGTACGGCATCTGGGTCAATCTGATCTAATATCGCTTGAAGCGCCTGCGCAAAACCATCTGACGTATAGTATGAAAGGTGCGGATGCTCCACAATCATGACATGATCCGCTCCATAGTAAAGCAGTTCATCCGCTTGGTCTTTGACGTCATCCCCTATTAACACGCCAATGACCTCACCGCCATCTGCCACTTGATGAGCGGCAGCAATGGCTTCAAATGTCACATTTCTTAATTTACCGTCACGACTTTCTCCAAGTACAACAACTTTTTTACTCATCTTTCAAGTTCCCCCTTGTTCTCGTGATATCGTAAAGTAGATAGTTAGATGACCTTTGCTTCGTTTCTTAGTAGATCTGTCAGTTCTTTGACTTGATCCTGAAGCTCACCGCTGAGCACCTTGCCACCCTCTTTTTTCTCCGGTAAGAAACGTTCAATTGTTTTGATTTTATATGGCACATCGTCTTCACTCAGATCTAAATCATCCAGTTCCAATTCTTCTAAAGGCTTTTTCTTTGCCTTCATAATGCCTGGTAATGATGGATAGCGAGGCTCATTGAGACCTTGCTGGGCAGTGACGACAAGCGGGAGCTCGGCAGAAATCACTTCCACATCACCTTCTGCATCTCGTTCAATCGAAGCAGAGCCGCCGTCAATTTGAATACTTGTAATCGTTGTGACATATGAAAAACCAAGTAATTCAGCAAGACGCGGGGCAACCTGTCCAGAGCCCCCGTCAATTGCCACATTCCCTGCTAAGATTAAGGAAGCCTCTTTGTCTTTTAAATAGTGGTAAAGAATCGTAGAAGCTGAATATTGATCCCACTCTTCTAAGTCGTCTTCCACATTTAATAAAACGGCTTGATCGCAGCCCATAGCGAGCGCTGTTCTCAGCTGCTTCTCCGCGTCCTCACTGCCAACTGTCACAACGGTCACTTCTCCCCCGTGCTCGTCACGAAGCTGGATGGCTTCTTCTATGGCGTACTCGTCATAAGGATTAATAATGAACTCTGCTCCATCTTCTTGAATTGCACCAGACTGAATGGAAATCTTCTCTTCCGTGTCAAACGTACGCTTCATCAAAACAAATATATTCATCCATTTCTCCCCCTTGTGTCGTTCTAATCCCTTATTCCCCTTTAAAGTTCGGTTTGCGCTTTTCGATAAAGGCTTGGATACCTTCTTTGGCGTCATTCGATTGGAAAATTTCACCGAACTTTTTGGCTTCCAGCTTCATTCCGCCATCATATGAATACAATTTTGTTGCGTTCAATAAATCCAGCACATACTCGAGTGATTTTGGGCTTTTCGCTGCAAATTTTGCCGCAAGTGTTTTGGCTTCTTCAAGCGCCTCTTCCTCTGTTTCTGCCAGCTTTGAAACAAGTCCGCAAGCGAATGCTTCTTCACCTGTAATCGGTTCAGCTGTACCCATCATTTCCAGAGCTTTAGCCGAACCAACATAGCGCGGCAGGCGCTGCGTGCCGCCGAATCCTGGAATGATGCCGAGGTTTAGTTCCGGCAGTCCAAGCTTCGCATCTTTTGTTGCGATTCGGATATCACAAGACATTGCAAGCTCAAGGCCCCCGCCTAATGCAGCTCCGTGAATCGAGGCAATGACTGGTTTTGGACATTGCTCAATCCGTTCAAAGACCTGCTGCCCTCTGTCTGCAAGGCTTGAATAGTCAGACTCTTCCTGTAACGTCGTAAATTCCTTAATATCAGCACCTGCTGAGAAAAATCTTCCTTCCCCGTGGATCACAATGGCTCTTACTTCTTCATTCTGTTCGAGCTGATCAAACATGTCATTAAGCTCGGTGAGAAGCTGAGAAGATAAGGCGTTTGCTGGTGGATGCTGAATCGTGATGAGCGCTGTTTGCCTTTCATGATGTAAGCTAAGTATCTTTTCCATGTCAATCATCCTTTTTCACATTGTCTTTAAGATTGATGAATTCCGTTTAAGAGTAGATCACGTACGTTTTCTGCGAGTGCAGGAAGATCATACTTTTGATCATTCATGACCCATGTTGTCGCGGTTTCATCAATCGTCCCAAATACCATTTGTCTCGCTAAGCGGACATCTAGATTTTGTCTGAATTCTCCTGTTTTCTTTCCTTCTGCTAAAATCGACTCGAGCATATTTAAATACCCTTTCAGCACCTCATTGATTTTTTGCCGCAGCTCAAGGTTTGACTGCCTAAGTTCAAGCTGTGTCACAAGAGCCAAATGATGATTTTGCGCAAGCATACGAAAATGCTCCTCAATCAGCAGTAGAAGCTTTTCTTTGGCAGACGGTTTCTTTTGAATATCTGTTTCCATCCGTTCGATGAATTGTCCCATTTTTTCTTTGAATAATGAGATTAAAATATCCTCTTTATTTTTGAAATAAAGATAAATGGTTCCGTCTGCTACCCCTGCTTGTTTCGCAATCTTTGAAACTTGTGATTGATGATAGCCATTCTCTGCAATCACCACAACTGCTGCATCAATAATTTGCATGTACTTCGGTCTTTTCTGCTTCAATGTGCTTCGTCCCTTTCTAAATTGAATGAGCATTCATTCATAACTTTATGTTAAAAAGAAACGGGTGATTTGTCAAGTCATCTTCTTCTTTTTTTCCACCTTTAGCATACCAGAGCAGACGGTCATCATTCAAATCATCCGGCCGATGGACCGGATGATGCAGACCGTTATGTCTTAGATTGATCGGCAGGCGTTTCAGATGAAGAAGCGTGCTTTCTTTTTTCTTCTTCAATTAATACTCTGCGCAAAATCTTCCCGACGGCTGTTTTAGGCAGTGATTCTTTAAATTCATACACGCGCGGTACTTTAAATGAGGCAATTCTCGTCCTGACAAAGCGATCAAGTTCATCCTCTGTTAAGTAGGCACCCTTTTTCGGCACAACAAATGCTTTCACTGTTTCTCCTCTGTACGGATCTGGAATACCTGCGACGACGACTTCTTGTACAAGCTCATGCTCATAAAGGGCTTCTTCGACCTCTCTTGGGTAAATATTATATCCGCTCGCAATGATGACATCTTTTTTCCGGTCGACGATATAGAAAAAACCGTCCTCATCCATATACCCAATATCTCCGGTGAAAAACCAGCCATCTCGTAATACAGCCGCTGTCTCGTCTGGCTGATTCCAGTATCCCTTCATGATCTGCGGCCCTTTGACGATGATTTCTCCATGCTCATATGGTTCTTTGAGGCCTCCAGTTTCCTCGCAATAAATACCGGCATCTGTATTAGGCCACGGACATCCAATGCTGCCTGTTTTGTTCGCTCCCCATAAAAAGTTAGCATGAGTAACAGGTGAGGTTTCTGAAAGACCATACCCTTCCACTAAGCGTCCTCCTGTTAATTTTTCAAAGCTTTGTTTGACTTCTACAGGAAGTGCCGCTGAGCCGCTTAGACATGCAGTGATGGACAACAGGTCATACTTTTCAATGTTCGGATGATGCAGCAAGGCGATATACATTGTTGGTGCGCCTGGAAATAGCGTCGGTTTCTGTTTTTCAATCGTTTTGAGGGTATCTGCGACATCAAAGCGTGGAAGAAGAATCAATTGATGCCCTTCTTTGACAGCAAGGTTTAAGACGGTCGTCATTCCGTATACATGAAAAAACGGAATGATGCCAAGGATGCGTTCTTTCCCCCTGGTCGTTTTGTACATCCAGGAAGCGCACATTTCAGTATTCGCTAAAATATTTTCATGTGTGAGCATGACCCCTTTTGGTAAACCGGTCGTTCCGCCTGTATATTGCAAAACAGCGACATCCTCTTTCGGCTCAAAGGCAAGTGCGGGAATTTGCTGTTCACCTGCCGATTCTTTCGTGATCTGCGAGAAGTGATGAATGGTGTCATTTTTCTCCACTTGGATGACCATTTTATTTTTTCTTCTTTGCACAATAGGAAACAGTATGTTTTTCGGGAATGGTAAATAATCTTGTAGTTTGGTAATGATTAAGTGTTCCACACTTGTCAGCGCTTTCATTTTATAAGCCTTTGGATACAACAGATCTAGCGTGATCAGCACTTTGGCGCCGCTGTCCTCCATTTGATATTCCAGTTCTTTCTCCGTATAAAGCGGGTTTGTTTGAACAACGATGCCGCCTGCTATTAAAACAGCATAATAAGAAATGACCGATTGAGGGCAGTTCGGCAGCATGATCGCTACTCTGTCGCCTTTTTTTACGCCAATTTTCATCAGATGACTGGCTAGTTTCAATACGTCTTTTTGCAGCTGTTCATAGGTGATGTTCTTTCCTAGAAAATGAATGGCTGTATGCTCAGGTGCAGCCTCTGCGGAGCTGAATAAGTAAGATTGTAATGTTTCATTTGGGATGGTGAGTTCGTGGGGAATTTGATTCGGGTAATGCAGAAGCCAACGTTTATCTGACTGCATAAAAACCCTCCTTCCTGAACTTTCGTACTATTTTATTATAGCAAACTTTTCCTTAGGACAGTTTGCTTTTTTCTAATAGAGCTTGGTTCAATTGCACACGTTTACTTTTTCGCCGGTGTTTCTATAGAGGCTCTTTTTCCTTCATGATGCCACTGTTCATATAAACCGCCGATTGCACGAAATGACTCGTTGACTCTTTCCACGATCTGTTGATGGATACTAGGGTCATTCGGTAAATGCGTCTGGATGTTGTCGACTTGATGCTTCCTCATCATGTCAATGTAAACCGTGAGAAAAATGATGTCTTCTAAAATCCAGTAAATGACTTCATCCGCCACTTTTGTTCTTTTATGCAGCATTTTCATCCCTCGTTCATATTGAATGAGGATATAACCACTTGAATCGATCTGAATATAGGGACTCAAATCATCAAAAAATCCTGACGTTTGAAATGGACGTGCAATATACGGTTCATATATGTCTCTTGGAAGGGATGTCATTTGAAGACATGTATCAATACGCTTGATCAGTTCGTCTTTTTGCAGAATGTGCTTCATGTCATTCGCCGCCTTTGATGAGATAAAAGCTGCCAAGGGGTTCCCTGACAGCTTTCTAACGTTGTTTTTTTCATTTCACAGGAACAGATAAACGGCACCAATGACCGCAAAAGTGCAGGCAACTACGATTAATACTTTTGCTAGCTTTTCCATGTCGTCTCCTTAAATGCCGGCTGCTACTACGTAAGACAGCCCAACTGAAATGATGAGTGAAATAAACCCGACCGCTCTATTATCATTTTCAATCTCTTTGTCTACTTTAAATCGCGGTGTTAAAAATTCAAAAATGAAATAGCTGACAAGCAGCATCACAAAGCCGTATACGCCCCATCCAACCATTTGAAGAAGGGAATTGTGCTGAGCGATTGAATGCTGAAACACATTTGCAATCCCAAAGATTTTCCCGCCTGTTGCCATGGCAACAGCTAAGTTCCCCCGCTGGATCTCTTCCCAGTTCTTATAGGAGGTGACGAGTTCAAAAATGGTTAGAAATAAGACGAGACACAGGACGGCCACGCTATAATAGGCGGCAATTTCCACAAGTTCATTTTCCCAAAAGGCTTTCATGCGTTTTCTCCTTTTTACTTTAATTCGACGATGGTGACGCCTGATCCTCCCTCACCTTGTTCGCCAAAACGAGCATTTTTCACACTTCGGTGCTGTTTCAGTAATTCCTGAACCCCTTTTCTGAGGGCGCCAGTTCCTTTTCCGTGAATAATCGACACGCGCGGATAACCAGCTAATACAGCATCATCTAAATATTTTTCGACTCTGCTTAAGGCATTTTCATAACGCTCGCCTCTTAAATCGAGTTCAAGGGAGACATGATAATCTTTCCCTTTTACTGCCGTAATGGCTTTTTCTTGCTTAAATTCAGGTGCTGATTTGATAAATTCCATGTCTTTTTCTTTTACCTTCATTTTCAGAATGCCCATTTGGACACTCCATTCTTTGTCACCTGTTTGTTCAAGCAGCGTTCCTTTTTGCCCGAAGGTGAGCACTTTGACTTCGTCGCCTGACTTCAGCTGTCTTACTGCTTTTTTCGCTGGCTCTGGCTTCTTTTTCCTGTCAAACTCAGGAACAGCTTCTTCAAGACGCTTTCGCGCATCGATAAGTTCATGCTCTTTGAATGAGCGGTGTTCACTTTTTATCGAACGGAGCTCTTGAATGATATCTTCTGCTTCTTTTGATGCTTGTTCAATTTTCTCTTTCGCTTTATGTTCAGCTTCTTCGAGCAGTTTGTCCTTTTGCTCATTCCATTCAAGAATTTGTCTTTGCAATTCTTTATGAAGCTTTTCTGCTTCTTTTCTATAGACTTCTGTCTCATGCAGTTCTTCTTCTGCTTGTTTCTTGCTATCTTCTAATGACGCAATCATTTGGTCTACTTCATTATGCTCTGCATGCATATCTGCTTTTGCCCGGTCTATGAGGTGGTCAGGCAAACCAAGACGTTTGGAAATTTCAAATGCGTTACTTCGTCCAGGCACACCGATGAGCAGGCGGTACGTTGGTGATAAAGTTTCAATGTCAAACTCCACGCTTGCATTCGTGACGCCTTCCCGGTTATACCCATATGCCTTCAGCTCGGGATAATGAGTCGTTGCGATGACGCGTGCATTAGTTTGATGCACTTCATCTAAAATGCTCATCGCAAGTGCCGCACCTTCAGCTGGGTCTGTTCCTGCCCCTAATTCATCAAATAACACGAGTGAGTTAGATGTCAAATGCTTTAAGATATCTACAATATTGACCATATGAGATGAGAACGTACTCAAGCTTTGTTCAATGGACTGTTCGTCTCCAATATCAGCAAAGACTTGGTCGAACACAGCCACTTCAGAGCCTTCTTCAACTGGAATATGGAGGCCCGCCTGTGTCATCAGCGTCAGAAGACCCAGCGTTTTTAAGGTAACTGTCTTCCCCCCTGTATTTGGTCCAGTGATCACGATCGTTGAAAAATCTTTGCCGAGCTCAATATCATTTGCGACAACTTGATCCCGAGGCAATAGAGGATGTCTTGCTCGTTTTAAATAGATCTCTCCTTGATCATTCACAGCAGGCTTTGTGGCTTTTTCTGCCTTTGCATATTTAGCTTTAGCAAAAATAAAATCTAGCGTCTGCAGCTCCTTTACATTGTGAAGCAGTTCCCCAATGTGCTCTGACACGCTCTCTGTCAGCATTTGGAGGATCTTTTCAACCTCTTGCTTCTCTTTTAAACGGGTTTGCTGCAAGGTGTTATTTACATCCACGACCACTTGCGGCTCAATAAAAAGTGTTGCCCCAGATGATGATTGGTCATGAACAATTCCGCCGTAATTCGAGCGGTACTCTTGTTTCACCGGAATAACAAACCGATCATTACGAATGGTGACAATTGTGTCTGACAGCATTTTCGAAGCCGATTGTGAACGAATCATCGATTCTAATTTATCACGAACCTTTGATTCTAGTGAGCGTAATTGAATGCGCAATGAACGAAGTGCAGGGGTTGCATGATCAAGCACTTCTCCATTATCACCAATACAGCTTTCGATTTCTTTTCTGATTTCAGGCAGTAATATCAGCGTCTCAGCATATGTATGAAGGCACGGTATGTCTACTCCATCTTCATACATGGACGTGAGAAAGTGCTTCATATTTTTCACCGCATATAATAGTCCTGCGATTTCCATCAGCTCAGATGGGCTTAATGTACTGCCGATTTCTGCCCGTTTAACTGCGCGTCTAATATCCGTTAACCCGCCAAATGGCGCAGACCCCTTTAAGCGAATCACATCTTGTGCTTCTGCTACCTCTTCCAGCAAATGCTGAATGGTTTCTATATCCGTCAGAGGTGTTAAATCCTGCGCTCTTTCTTTTCCTAATGTGGATGCGGTATAGGACATCACTTTTTCTTTTACTTTATGAAATTCTAATGATGCTAACACTTTTTGTTGCAGCATGGTCCAGCCTCCTAACGACTACCTGTCACGCGTTAAAAACTTTTTGATCTCGTTTAGAGTAAAAGTATTCACGACATTTGCTTTTGGTGTCCAGCCTTTTCTTGCAGCTGTTACACCGACTTCCATATGTTCCAGCATGGCGATGTTGTGCGCATCTGTATTGATCATGATGTTCACACCCGCTTCATTTGCTTTCATTAAATGCTCTGTTTTCAAATCAAGTCTTGACGGATTACTGTTGAGCTCAAGTGCAGTGCCCGTTTTCTTCGCAAGCTCTATGAGCTGATCTATATTTAAGGCATAGCCATCCCGTCTGCCGATCAAACGGCCTGTTGGATGTGCAATTAAATCGACATGCTGATTTCGCAAGGCATTTTCTAGGCGTTCCATAATGACTTCCTCCGGCTGAGAGAAGCTAGAATGAATAGACGCAATGACAAAATCCATGTCTTTTAAAAAGTCATCATCATAATCTAACGATCCATCCGGCAGGATATCCATTTCGACCCCTTTGAAAATGTGAAAATGCTCGAATTCCTGATTAAGCTTGTCAATTTCTTTAGCTTGCAGTCGCAAACGTTCTTTTGTTAAACCGTTGGCTACTTTTAAATATTGCGAGTGGTCTGTAATAGCCATATATTCATAGCCTTTTGCGATACATGCTTCCGCCATTTCACGAATAGAGAATGCTCCGTCACTCCATGTCGAGTGCATATGAAGGTCGCCTTTGATATCTTTCAGTTCTACAAACTGCATACTTTCTTTATACGTATCAATCTCCGCTCCGGTTTCACGAATTTCTGGCGGAATGAGCGGAAGTTGAAAATGCGCATAAAAAGCGCTCTCGTCTTCAAACGTTTTCACTTCTCCAGTTTCAATCGTTTCCACACCATATTCGCTAATGCGCTCTCCGCGTTCCTTCGCAAGCTGACGCATTCGAATATTGTGATCTTTTGAGCCAGTGAAATGGTGCAGCGTAGTCGCGAATTGGTCTGATGTCACAAGCCGGAAGTCCACACTGATCTCAAAATCAAGGGCAAGAATGACAGATACCTTCGTATCACCGCTTGCGATGACATCTTTCACATCATCAAGTGCAACGAGCTGCTCTCTGACTTGCTCAGGATCATCTGTCGCAATGATATAATCTAAATCTTTCACGGTTTCACGTGCACGTCTTAAACTGCCAGCTCTTGAAAAACGGATGATACCTTTCGTCTCTTCAAGCGCATGATCAATCCGCTCTGCCACATCTAATGCAAAGCCAATTGGCAGTCGTTCCGGCTGCTTTCCCGCTTCCTCAAGAGCCGCGAGAATCTTTTCTTCTGTTTTTTTGCCAAAGCCAGCAAGTGCTTGTACCTTTTCCGCTTCGCATGCTTCTCTTAGCGACTGTGCATCGTGGACGCCAAGCTCTTGGTAAAGCTTAGCGATCTTCTTCCCGCCAAGTCCTGGTAATTTTAAGAGCGGGACAAGTCCTTCAGGCACTTCCTTTTTTAATTGTTCCAGTGTTTCTGATTGTCCTTTTTCGATATACTCAGTGATCACAGCAAAGGTTCCTTTACCAATGCCGGGTAATGCTAATAGATCATCTATTTGAGAAAGGCTGCGGTCATCTTGTTCCAGTGCCGCTGCTGCTTTACGAAAGGCAGAAATCTTAAAAGGATTATCTCCTTTCAGCTCCATATATACTGCAATTGTTTCAAGAAGTTTGATAATATCTTTTTTATTCATCTCTCATCCTCCAGCCGCTTTGGCATCTTCCTTTATAAATATACAAACTTTTCCTTCATCCTACAACTTTCTGTCATGGAATGAGAAAAAACTTCTCCAAGAAAGGAGAAGTTTTTAAACTCCATACGTCGTCCATAAGTCTTTGACAAGACTGGACAGATAAGGGGTATTGCCTACGATCACATCTGCTAATATGGATTTGCTCATCATTGTTTGCAGTGCATCGACTGGAAGTAATGCAGCGACAAACAAGAGAATAAACACAAATAGATAGGTTTCAAGAAATCCTAAAACACCGCCAAGCAGTTTGTTGACCTGCTTAATCACAGGTATACTTGCAATGGTTGTGAGCAATCCGCCAATGATGGCGAGCAGGATTTTGGTCAAGATAAACAGAATGATAAACGCAATGGTATTATAATAAGCTGTTTCTAGATTCCCACTAAAGAAAGCGAGCTGCGCTTGACCGCCGCTAAAATTAGGCGCTGGAATCCACGTAAGCTGTGGTGCAAGTGACTGATAAAACATGGAAGCCACTAAGATAGAAACAACAAAGCTGATCAATTTAATCAATTGAAGAATAAACCCACGTTTTAGACCGACAAGCGTTCCCATAAGAAGCAAAAACAAAATGATGATATCGATCACGGTAATTTCATTCCTTTTCTTTAAGCTGAATCTCTAGTTTTTCGTATTGCTCTTTTAATTTCAAGTAGTCGTGGACGACATTGACTGCTGTCAGTACAGCTAATTTGTTTATATCAAGGTATGGATTTTTTTCATTTATTTCTCTCATTTTATCATCAACAATTGAAGCAACGTGTCGCATATGCATCTTCGTTTCTTGACCGATGATCGTATAGGACTGTCCGTAAATCTCAACTGTTGTTTTCGTTTTACCGCCGTCAGACAACGTTTCTCCTCCATTCCACGAGAATCCTAGTCTCTATCATAACATGTTTAGACATTGAATGGAAAGACGAGCCCTTCCCTGTTATGGTACACTTTAGAAATCAATGATATCAAGGTAAAAAGGAGTTATCCACTGTGCCCCAATCCGTCTTAAAAGCAACATCAGAAGACCTTAAAAAGATGAAGAGCGCGTATGCGCATCACTTAACTGATACTTTACCACCAGGCGCCCTTTTTCAAGCAAAGGTTCCTGGCTGTACGATTACAGCCTATCGATCTGGAAAAGTGCTGTTTCAAGGACAAAAGGCAGAAGCTGAAGCCAGTCAATTCAGCCATTTAAAAGCAGCTGATACGAAAAGTCAAAAAGCACCTGCTGTCACAAAATACAGTCCGCCGTCAGGAATTGCTTCTATGTCCGTCATCGGTTCAGATGAAGTAGGAACAGGTGATTATTTTGGACCGATGACGGTCTGTGCCGCCTATGTTGATGCCAGCCAGCTTGCTCTCATGAAAGAGCTTGGCGTAAAAGACTCAAAAGGTCTAAAGGACCCGCAGATTATCAATATTGCCAAAGATCTCATCAAAACCATTCCGTTCAGCCTTCTCGTGCTCCGAAATGAAAAGTACAATGCGATGCAGGAAAAGGGCATGAGTCAAGGAAAAATGAAGGCGCTCCTTCATAACCAAGTCATTACCTCTGTGCTGGAGAAATTAGACGGGAAGCAGCCCGAAGCCATTTTGATTGACCAATTTGCAGAACCGGGCATTTATTTCAAGCATCTTGCAGGGAAAAAAATCATTCGGGAGCGGACGTACTTTAGCACAAAAGCAGAAGGCATTCATTTGTCAGTTGCTGCGGCTTCCATTATTGCAAGGTACGCCTTTTTAATTGAAATGGATAAGTTGTCAAAAGCAGCAGGCTTTGACATTCCAAAAGGAGCCGGTCCTCATGTGGACAAGGCGGCAGCGAAGCTCATCAAGCTGCACGGCGAAGATGCTTTACGTCAATTTACAAAGCTGCATTTTGCCAACACACAAAAAGCGAAAAAATGGTTATAAAAAAGAGCTAAGGCCCATAAGGCCATAGCTCTTTTTTTCTTTAACCGCGCAAGACGGCTTGATACGTATCTTCTAATGCTTTCAATACTTTTGTATGAACAGCCGTCACTTCTTCCTCTGTCAATGTTTGCTCCGGATTTAAATATTGGAGAGAGAATGCAACGGATTTTTTGCCTTCTTCCATATGTTCACCCTCATACACATCAAAGACGGATAGGTCTGTCAATAAATCCCCGCCTGCCTCATAGATGACCCGCTCCAGCTGTCCGCTTGAGATATGCTGATCTACAACAAGTGCAATATCTCTTGTCACAGCAGGGAATCTCGGAATCGCTGTATATTTCATATCCTTCGATTCAGACGTCATCACATCTGTTAAATCAAACTCGAAGACATATGTTTCTTTTAAATCTAATTCCTTTTCAATGACTGGATGCAGTGCAGCAACAAACCCAATGACTTTTCCATTTAAATGAACATCTGCTGTACGACCTGGGTGAAGACCCTCACGCTCTGCTTGAACATATGTGATTTGGTCTGATACACCAAGCTTTTCAAATAGACCTTCTGCAATTCCTTTCGCTACATAAAAATCGACGGCTTTTTTCTCGCCCTGCCAAAGATTTTTATGCCATAAGCCTGTCAGCGCACCAGCGACATGCTCTTTTTCCACTGGTTTTTCTCCTTCAGCTTCTGCTAAGAACACAGAACCCGTTTCATAAAAACCAAAGGAATCAGCTTGTCTTGCCAAGTTATATGCAACAGAATCAAGTAAGTTTGGCAGTAGACTTTGTCTGAGCACACTTCGTTCTTCACTCATTGGCAGGGAAAGTCTCGTTTTATAAGCTGGATTCAGTGCAAAAGCTGTAGACTTATGCTGATTTGTCAATGAATACGTGATCGCTTGAGAAAGACCTGCGCCTTCTAAGAAACGTCTGACCTTCCTGCGCTTCACTTGGTACGGCGTGAGACCGCCAACTGTACCAGCTGTCGCAGGCAGTGTAGACGGAATATTATCATAGCCGTATAATCTGGCAACTTCTTCAATGAGGTCTTCTTCAATCGTGATATCCATTCTACGAGAAGGAACCGTTACGACAAGAACGTCATTTGATTCGCCCACTGTAAAACCAAGTTTGTTGAAAATTTGCATCATATCTTCTTTTGAAATGCTCATGCCAAGCACCTTATTCACACGCTCAGTTGTTACGTGGATGACATTCATACTTGCTTCAAGGTGGTTTTCCTCCACAGTCCCGCTTAGCACTTCACCACCTGCATAGAGACTGATCAATTGCGCTGCTCTTTCGGCTGCAGGTTTTGTACGCTGCGGATCAAGTCCTTTTTCAAATCGTGTGCTTGATTCACTGCGAAGCCCTAAGTCTCTAGATGCTTGACGGACCGTTTGACCGTTGAAATATGCCGCTTCTAAAAGAATCGTTGTCGTCTCATCACGCACCTCAGATTCAAGACCGCCCATGACGCCTGCTACAGCGTGCGCTTTCGTCCCGTTAGTGATCACTAGATGCTTTGATGACAATGTACGTTCTTGTTCATCCAGTGTTTGAATGATTTCGCTATCAGATGCTTTACGTACGACCACCTGCTTTGAACCAAAGCGGTCATAATCAAATGCATGAAGCGGCTGACCGTATTCAAGCAGTACAAAGTTTGTAATATCGACGACGTTGTTAATTGGTCGAATGCCTGCATTCATCAATCTTGTTTGAATCCAAAGCGGTGCTGGTCCAACCTTTACATTTTTAATGATCTTCGCTGCATAAAGTGGATTTGCTTCTTGATCCTCAATTTTCACAGAGATATAGTCTGCTGCTTTTTCTAAAGAGGTGTCATGTGCTGTATCAGGAAGTTTGATGTCTCTCCCTAAAATGGCTGCAACCTCATAGGCTACACCGAGCATGTTCAGGGCATCCGCACGGTTTGGTGTTAAACCAAGCTCAAGTACCGCATCGTCTAATTGAAGTGCCTGAAGAGCATCATCTCCGGGTTTGACGTCATTTGGGAAAACAAAAATGCCTTCTGCATATTCCTTTGGTACGAGTTTGCTTTCTACGCCTAATTCTTGCAGAGAACAAATCATACCATGAGACTCTTCGCCACGCAGCTTTGCTTTTTTAATTTTAAAGTTCCCTGGAAGGACTGCGCCAACCGTTGCGACGGCCACATATTGTCCTTTATCCACATTCGGAGCCCCGCAAATAATTTGCACTGCAGCGTCTTCGCCGATATCAACAAGACATTTGTTTAATTTATCCGCATTTGGGTGCTGTTCACGCTCAATGACATGTCCAACGACAACCCCTTTGATGCCTTCTCCTTTATATTCAACGGCTTCCACTTCAATTCCGCTTCTTGTGATCTTTTCTGCTAATTCATCCGGCTGAATGCCTTCTAAATCGACATAGTCTTCTAACCATTTATATGAAACAAACATGTTGATTTCCTCCTCTTAGTCCTGCTTGAATTGCTTTGTGAATCTAATATCATTTGTGTAGAAATGGCGAATATCATCAATGCCGTATTTTAGCATCGCAATACGTTCAACACCCATTCCAAAAGCAAAGCCTTGGTAAGTTTCTGGATCAAATCCGCTCATTTTCAGGACATTTGGATGAACCATCCCTGCTCCTAAAATCTCAATCCAGCCTGTTCCTTTACATACAGAACAGCCCTTCCCACCGCATTTAAAGCAAGACACATCAACTTCGACAGATGGTTCTGTGAATGGGAAAAAGCTTGGACGGAGTCTAATTTCACGATCTTCACCAAACATTTTTCTTGCCACTGTCTCAAGCGTACCTTTTAGATCACTCATGCTAATATTGTGATCGACAACAAGCCCTTCAATCTGCATGAATTGATGTGAATGAGTTGCGTCATCACTGTCTCGTCTATATACTTTCCCAGGGCAGATGATCTTCACAGGACCTTGTCCTTTATATTTTTCGAGTGTACGTGCTTGAACTGGTGACGTTTGTGTTCTCATCAGTGTATCCTCGGTAATATAGAAGCTGTCCTGCATATCACGTGCTGGATGCTCCTTTGGAAGATTCAGCGCTTCAAAGTTATAATAATCCGTTTCTACCTCAGGACCTTCCTCAACGGTATAGCCCATACCAATAAATAAATCTTCAATATCTTCCACAACAATTGTTAATGGATGTCTTGCCCCCATTTTGATTGGACTTGCTGGCAATGTAACATCGATCGTTTGAGACGCAAGTTTCTTCTTCACTTCTTCTTTTTCCAGCTGCTCATTTTTTTCAGCAATAGCATTTGCAATCTGCTCTCTTACTTCGTTTGCGAGTGTGCCCATTTTCGGTCTTTCTTCTGCGGAGAGCTTGCCCATTCCACGAAGCACCTCTGTGATCGGGCCTTTTTTCCCTAAATATTGAACACGAATGTCATTAACTTCTTTGAGCGAGCTAGCTGCTTCAACCTTCGCTATCGCCTCTGTTTCAAGCTGTTTTAACGTTTCTTGCATGAGTGTAATCCTCCTTTTGATATACAAAACCGCCTGGATAAACGGCTGTTTGATCGTTTGAAGACAATAAAAAAACCCGTCCCTCTAAAAAAGAAGGGACGAGTTGTGGTCGCGGTACCACCCTTGTTGAGCACAAATGCATGTGCGAATAAGCTTCATTGACATAACGGAATCAAACGAATCCGGTTCACCTTTACGCAAAGCTTGCGGTCCCGGTGACAACTCCAGAGGTGAATTCCTGTTTCAGCATTCCTTAAATGCACTTTCAGTCTACGATGCATTCTCCCTTTAAGGCCGCTTCTTGAAACAATCTTCCTCTATCATGGTTTTTAAAATATTATTTTCATTATAGTGAAAATAAGCGCATGTTGCAACACTATCCACGCAAATGATAGACGAGAACTGCCGCTGCAACAGCCACATTTAATGATTCTGCCTGACCATACATCGGCACATATAAATTCTGGTCTGTCATTTGCAGAATCTCTTGGTCAATCCCTGCTCCTTCATTGCCAACAATTAATGCAAAAGGACCTTCTGCCGTTACGCTTCTATACGCTTTCGCATTTTTCAAGGCGCTTCCGTATACAGGTATGCCTTGCTCCTTACATGCTTGTATTGCCTGCTGAAGGGTTTGCTTTAAAATTGGCAGGTGGAAATGCGATCCTTGTGCTGAACGGAGCGTTTTTCCGTTAAACGCATCGACTGTTCCATCACCTAAGATTACAGCATCAAGACCAGCGGCATCTGCTGTCCGAATGAGTGTGCCTAGATTTCCTGGGTCCTGCACTGCATCTAACAGAAGAAGTCGTTCATACTTCTTTTCTTCAAATACAGGAACTGTACAAACCGCCGCGATGTGCTGAGGCGTTTCCGTTTCGGTCATGGCAGAAAAGGCTTCTTCGCTCAGTTCATAAAGTTCAATGTCAGGATCGATATGAGAAGGAAGCTTATCAGGCGATGTGACCATTAATTCTTTCACAACTCCGCTCTTCAATGCTTCTTCGACTAAGTGTATTCCCTCAACGAGAAACAGCCCCGTTTTCGTACGTTCTTTTTTCGTATGGAGCTTTTTCCACTGTTTGATGTTTGTGTTTTTAGCTGATTCTATATATTTCAAGCGATTTTAACTCCTTTAAATATCATGAATTTATTATATCTCATGCACACTACATAATAAACCTGTCTTTGAGACAGAATAGGGCTATTACCATCAAAAAAGGAGTGTGGGCAATGGATTTTAATTTAAGAGGCGCAGTCATTCAAAATATCACTGGCCATAATCAAGAGCAGCTTGAACATACGATTTTAGATGCCATTCAAAGCGGCGAGGAAAAAATGCTGCCAGGCCTTGGCGTGTTGTTCGAGGTGCTATGGCAAGAAGCATCAGAAAACGAGAAGAACGAGATCCTCGAGACACTAGAGCAAGGCTTAAAGCCTCATCAGCAGCAATAAAAGAAGCCGGTTTGCTTATCACAGCAAACCGGCTTTTTCATTTAGCCAGTGATCGGTGTTTCCATCCGAAGTGCTGGATCACGCCAAATTTCGACCCATTTTTTAATTGCAAACACAATGATCACAAATCCTAAGATCAGCATGATAATTGACAGCACCGCATTCAGCACGCTGTAACCTGATGCCTCAGGATTAAGGTATACATTTGCTACCATCCAATAGCCCGCATAATTCACTGTCACATATAAGTAGGCAAGTGGAATTAAACAAGTCAGCATATATCGCCTTTTATCTGCAATTTTTAATACAACGGTTGCCCCGATGATTAATCCGACTGATGCCATTAACTGATTCGAAACCCCAAACAGCGCCCAAATGGACCCGATGTCTCCAGAGTAAAGCAAGTATCCCCACATAAAACACGCAAGCGCACTTGCAAATACCGACCCAGGTACCCAGTCATTTCGTTTAAGCGGTTTATATGCTTCGCCAAAGAAATCTTGAATCAAATAACGCGCCACACGCGTTCCAGCATCAATAGCGGTTAAAATAAAGACAGCTTCAAACATAATGACGAATTGGAAAAAATAAGACGCCAAATGACTAAAGAACGGAATTCCCGTAAAGATATACGCCATCCCTACAGCTAATGTCACAGCTCCACCCGTTCTTCCTTCTAAATCAAGGCCAATTTCCTTACTCAGCTGCGGAAGATTCTCAACACTCATCCCGAGCGTTCGGAACACTTCTGGCGTACTGTTAATCGCAAAATAATCTCCTGGATGAAGAGCCGTAGCGGCAATTAACGCCATAATGCCAACTAGGCATTCTACTAGCATTGCGCCAAACGCGACAGGCTTCATATCGCTCCAGCGGTCAAGCATCTTAGGCGTTGTCCCTGACCCAACAAATGCGTGGAAACCAGAAATGGCCCCGCAAGCAATGGTAATCGAAATAAAAGGCCAGACAGGACCAGCTAAAACCGGGCCTCCTCCATTCACAAACTCTGTTAAGGCTGGGAATTGAATCGTTGGATTGACGACAAAGATTCCGGCAATCAGTGCGATAAAAACACCTATTTTCATAAAGCTGCTTAAATAGTCCCTCGGTGCGAGCAGCAGCCAAACCGGCAATGCCGCAGCAAAAAAAGCATAGATCGGCAGGGCAAGAGCAAGCGTTTTTGTATCAAGTGTTAAAAGATCACCAAGTGCCGTTCCTTGAATATTCGGTCCAAGGAATACACCAACCATCAGCAAAATAAATCCCGCAGTTGTGGCCAGTTTTAAATTGCCTGTCTTTTTATAATAAAGACCAACCCCCATCGCAATTGGAATCGTGATTCCGACTGCAAATGTCCCCCAAGGGTTACGTTCTAATGCATGAAGCACAACCATAGACAGTCCTGCCATTGTGATCGTAATGATAAACAGCATCGCAAGCCCTGTACAAAATCCTGCTACAGGTCCTAGCTCTTCCTTTGCTACCTCTGATAATGATTTCCCCTTTTTTCGCATCGACGCAAATAAGACGACAAGATCATGTACAGCTCCGCCAATCACTGCGCCAATTAACAGCCAAAGGAGACCCGGTAAATACCCAAATTGTGCGGCTAAAATCGGACCCACTAACGGACCGGCAGCTGCAATCGCAGCAAAGTGATGCCCAAATGTGACCCATTTATTGGTTGGCACATAATCTTTCCCGTCCTCTAATGTGTGAGCCGGTGTAGGATGATCGTCTGTCACCTTTAATACCTTGACCATCATAAATGTGCCATAAAGACGATAGGCAATCGCTAAAATACACATAGATCCTATGACAATTGTAACCGCATTCATTTAACCATCCCCTTCGCACAAACAATTTGTTACAAATATAACATAAATTGATTGATTTTTCTTTCTTTTAAAACCAAGTTGACAAATAGGAATAATATATTTATTCTTAAGATAGCTTCACCTACTTCCATAAACTCTCTTTTGACAGGGCGTTCTTTAGGCTCTGTCCTTTTTATTGCTTTCATCTTACAAAAATAAAAGCCAGATCACATGTGCCTTATTCACTAGAATATTTTTTCTTCTTCTGTTAAAAACAGTTCTTTTGACCGTAATCAAAAAACAACGTTCATTTCCTGGGAAATTCAAAGGAATAAAAAAGCCTTTCCCCTATACTGAGGAAAGGCTTACCTATTAAGAACCGTACGTGATCTGCTCAACCGTTTTTTGATCAAGTCTTTTGATCACTTCTGTTAAAAGCTTCACTGCATTTTCATAATCATCTCGGTGAATCATCGCTGCATGGGTATGAATATATCTGCTTGGTATCCCGATAGATAGTGATGGCACGCCATGACCTGTTAAATGGATCCCGCCAGCATCTGTCCCACCGCCAGGCATTGAGTCATATTGATAAGGGATGTTCAATTCATCCGCTGTTTGGACAACAAAATCCCGAAGCCCTTTATGGGATACCATCGAAGCATCAAATACAACAATCGTTGGTCCTTTGCCAAGCTTGCTTGTTGCTTCTTTTTCAGTGATGCCTGGCGTGTCTCCTGCTACACCAACATCAATGGCAAATCCAATATCAGGCTGGATCGTAGCCGCTGCTGTTTTGGCACCACGCAGGCCAACCTCCTCTTGTACAGTTGCAACACTGTAAGCAATATTCTCATGCTGAGCATTGTGTAAGTTCTTCATGACATCAATCGCTACTGCACAGCCGATACGGTTGTCCCATGCCTTTGCAAGGAGCATTTTTTCATCATTCATCACTGTAAATTCAAAATAAGGAACGATTTGATCTCCAGGCAGAACGCCCCACTCCATTACCTGTTCTTTGCTTGATGCACCAATATCAATAAACATATCTGTAATCTCAATCGATTTTTTTCGAGCTTCAGGTGACAAGACGTGCGGCGGCTTTGAGCCAATCACACCTGTAATGTCTCCCTTTTTCGTTACAATGGTGACACGCTGCGCGAGCATGACCTGTGACCACCAGCCGCCGACTGTTTGGAAGCGAATGTAGCCTTTGTCATCAATTTTTGTCACCATGAATCCTACTTCATCTAAGTGACCAGCGAGCATAATTTTAGGTCCGTTTGCGTTTCCTTCCTTCTTAGCGATTAAGCTGCCAAGGCGGTCACTAGAGACTTCATCTGCATATGATTCTATGTATGTCTGCATGACTTTTTTGACATCACGTTCATTTCCTGGAATCCCTTTTGCATCCGTTAGGTCTTTCAGCATAGTTAATGTTTGATCTAGCTTTGTCATTCCATTTATCCTCCTTTATCTTCATGGTGCATTCTTATTATACAAAACCTCTTTCGTTCAATACGATCTTTTTATGAATATTTTTTCGTTTAACGAAATATTTTTTTAAAAAAAGTTGAAACCTTTTGGGCTTTTCATTCGTAGTACATCAGATAACGGTATATTGGAGGTGCATCCTGTCATGTTTGTAATCCTCATTAGACTTGCTCTTGTTGCACTGCTTGTCTACATCTTCTACATGGCGGTAAAATTCTTCTCAAATCCGAGAAGAAAGCTGAAACAAGCACAATTAAAAGAAGGCTTTTATTTTATGGACGAACAGCAAAATGCGCGCAAAAATTTTAATTTCGTCTATAAAGGAGTCTTGTTTGAAGGGGAGAAGCATGTTCCTTCTAAGGATCATCCTCTGTTTGTCCACTCCATTTACGTTTGGACGGAGTCACCCGAGAAGCTAAGTGAATTTACATTAGAAGACTTTGAAAAATTGGAGGAAAACATTATCGAACGTTATCCTCAAACAAAAATTGATTGGGATCAGCCCATTAAAAAAATCAAACAAAAAAAAGGAGCAGACACGCCGTCTTGATGGCGTCTGCTCCTTTTTCAGATGAACTGGATATATCCTAATATGATCAACTGCACCATGATTAACACAGGCATGCCCATTTGAAAGGCAGGATGCTTTGTTTTATGACGGAAATACTGCATCCCTAGATACGATCCAGCAGCCCCAAAAAGCACGGCAGCACTCCATAAGTGCGCCTCTGAAATTCTCCATTTATGCGCTTTTGCCCGGCGCTTGTCCTCTCCCATGAGAAAAAAACCATAGCCATTTACCAAGATCAGCAGTAGAATCATCGCGATATTCATTCATTTCACCTCACATGATGAGCAAAAAAGATCACCCCTCGACGGAATGATCTTTTATATGACTTACTTGTCTAGTTGTGCTTTTGCAGCATCAGCAAGCTGATTGAATGCACTTAGGTCATTCACAGCAAGGTCAGCAAGCATTTTGCGGTTTACTTCGATACCAGAAAGCTTTAGGCCATGCATTAAACGGCTGTAAGAAAGACCGTTCATACGAGCTGCAGCATTGATACGAGTGATCCATAGTTTACGGAAGTCACGTTTTTTCTGACGACGGTCACGGAAAGCGTAGTTTCCAGATTTCATCACCTGTTGGTTTGCTACTTTGTATAATCTATGTTTTGAACCGAAATAACCTTTTGCTAATTTAAGAACCTTTTTACGACGCTGACGCGACACAGTTCCGCCTTTTACTCTTGGCATTGTAATTCCCTCCTATGATTCCTATTCCAAATTACTTGATGTTTGCAAGTTGTTGTTTGATACGTTTGAAATCTCCAGCACTTACGATTGCGCTCTTACGCAATTTACGTTTTTGCTTTGTAGATTTGTTAGCGAACAAGTGACTTGTGTACGCATGAGAACGTTTAAGTTTACCAGAACCTGTTTTTTTGAAACGTTTAGCAGATCCGCGGTGAGTTTTCATTTTTGGCATTGGATGTTTCCTCCCTCTGTTACTTTACTTTTCGACTTTTGGTGCAAGCATGAGGAACATGCTGCGTCCGTCCATCTTAGGTTTTGTTTCTACTGTTGCTACTTCAGCGCAAGCTTCAGAGAAACGGTCTAACACGCGCTGTCCGATTTCTTTATGCGTAATCGCACGGCCTTTAAAGCGGATAGAAGCTTTTACTTTATCGCCCTTTTCAAGGAATTTGATTGCATTACGGAGCTTCGTGTTAAAATCATGTTCATCGATTGTCGGGCTCAACCGAACTTCTTTTAAGCTAATGATTTTTTGATTCTTACGTGCCTCTTTTTCCTTCTTCTGCTGTTCGAATCGGAACTTACCGTAGTCCATGATTCGGCAAACAGGTGGTTTTGCATTTGCAGCAACTAACACAAGGTCAAGATTGGCTTTCGTAGCAATTTCCAGAGCTTCCTGGCGGGTTTTAATCCCCAGCTGATCGCCATTTTGTCCGATCAAACGAACTTCACGCGCACGAATACCTTCATTAACTAATTGATCTTTGCTAATAGTGAGCCACCTCCATGAGATTTTGAATTGAGTTCACAATTCATTTTGACCATTTCGTTGTATGTTTTACAGGCAAACAAAAAGTGTGGGCATATAAAACACCCACACTGCGAACATTTGCATGAAAAAATAAATGTACGGTCAACCTGTCAACTACAAACACGTGTCAATCAGGTGAGAAGCGGGTGCTTCTGCTTGTGATATCTATTCAATTCGTTAATTATTCTACACAATTTTCATTTGTCCGTCAAGTAACCGAACTCTTGAAACAACTTTTTCATTTTAGCATGATTAAACGAATTGGGCAAGGCTTTTTCAAAACAATGGCACCATCAAAGAATGAATTGCATAAAGATTGGGATGACAATGACGGTCACAACTCCTACGACCACAACGGCGATACTTGCCATGGCTGCTTCCACTTCACCCATCTCAATCCCAACAGAGACGCCAAGTGCATGTCCTGATGTACCGAGTGCAAGCCCTTTTGCCACTGGATTTTTAATTCGAAACCATTTTAAGAAGAAAGCACCTAGTGCATACACGATGACTGCATTAAATATGACCGCAAAGGCTGTGATATCTGCAATTCCGCCAATATCCTTTGCAATCGGAAGAGCAATTGCTGTCGTCGCTGCCTGTGGGAGCATACTTTTCATTACAGCCGCATCAAGATGAATTCCTTTTGCTACGACATACACAATTGTAATGGAACAAAGTGATCCTACAAAAATAGCGGATAAAATCTGCCACCAATATTTTTTAAGTAATGCACGCTGTTTATAAAGCGGAATAGCGAAAGCAATGGTCGCAGGCTCTAAGAAAAACTTGATAATCTTGCCGCCCTCATTATAATCTGCATAGGAAAAACCGCCAATTTTTAAAAATAAAATGCCTAACACCATGGCCACAAAAAGTGGTGTGAATAAGAAGAAGCCTTTTGATTTTTTAAATAAGAATGTACCGATTCCAAAGGCGACTAATGAGACGACTATACCAAAATAAGGACTCATCGTACTTGTACCCATCTTGCTTTCCTCCTTTAATGCGTACTTGAAGCTGGTTTATTAGAATGAGAAGGAGTCGATTTGCTCTCCTTTGTCTCTTTATGTTTCTGTGGCTTTTCTGATAATTGCATGAGAAGCTGCGAGAATAGCCCTGTCGCTGCTAGTAACATAATCGTTGCAATGATAATGACACCGACGACTTGCACACCTACTTCTTGCATGACACCTAGTGATTGAATAACCGAGATACCAGAGGGAACAAATAGAAAGCTAATGAGCCCTGTCAATGATGTACCTAATTGCTCCACCTGCTCCAGTTTGACGATTTTCGTTGTCAGCAAAACAAATAATAGAACCAGACCAATCACAGATGCAGGCATCGGAATTGGTAAATACATTGAAATGAGATTAGAAACGAACATTACGGTTGCAAAGATAAATGCTTGAGATAGAAATCCATATACTTTAGTGGCACTCATGCCCCTTCACCTCTTTCTTCGACTGCCCTCAGTATACGGCATGAAATAAATGAATGAAGCGTTTACAACCAAACTCGCCGGATTCAATGAATGAAATGCAGAAAACGAGTATTGAAATACAAACAAAAAAAGCCGTCCTACTCTAGCAGGAGCGACTTCTTTAGTTCTTTGGCGTAAGTGCGGCTGACAGGAATGATCGACCCGTCTGTCATATGCAGATTATACGTCGAATTAAACCACGGCTGTACTTCTTTCATATGAGAGGTGTTCACGATATAGCTTCGATGAACCCTCATAAAGTAAGCCTCAGGCAGTTTCTTTTCAATGACCACAAGCGGTTCTGTGACCTCATACATGTGATCCTTTGTTTTCACGACCTTTTTCCCCTCACTGAGCCCTACATACATGATCTCTTCAACTTGCAGGATGACAATTGAGTCATCGACTGAGATGGCTAATTTTTGCTGATGGGGTATTTTCTCATCTGACAGCTGGTGCTCTTGCGTCTCAACAGATTTCCACTTTTTAAACTTTTGGATCGTTTGCAAAAGCCGCTCTTCATCAAATGGTTTCGTTAAGTAATCAAGCGCACTTACCTCAAACGCCTTCAGCGCGTATTGATCAAAGGCTGTCGCAAATACAATCGCTGGCGGATCAGACATCCGGTTGAGCCTTTTGGCAATATCAAATCCATTCTCACCAGATAAATCAATGTCTAAAAAGAGCAGGTCCGGCTTATGATCCACCATCCGGTCAAAAGCTGATTCTATATTTTCTGCTTCCTCTATTTGAACATCCTCTTTCGTTCTGCGTAATAAGTATTTTAATTCGTCTCTTGCTAACACTTCATCATCTACGATTAATACGTTTATCAACGAAAATCATCCTTTTTTACATAGTCCATTGGAATGCGAAATGAGATGTCAGTGCCTTGGCCGCTATGAATGGATAAAGCGGCTTGTCTGCCAAAAATCCCTCTTAACCGCTGATCTAAATTAAAAAGAGCCGTACCTGTTCCTTCTTTGGATTCAACAGGCGCTTTTAATAACTGAGCCATCTTGTCATTCTCGATTCCCTGTCCATTATCAGTCACTTTCATATAAACATGCCCATCTTTCATCAAAGCAGAAACGACGACTTCACAACTCGTTTGATGTTTAGGAAAAGCGTGTCTCACTGCGTTTTCAACAAGCACCTGAAGCACAAATGGAGGAATCATCACCTGCTCCAGCTCCTTTTCAATTTGAAAGGCCACATGGTATTTATTTGGAAACCTCGCTTGTTCAAGCGACAAATATGCCTCTACATGCTGAATTTCTTTATGCAGCGGAATCAGCAGCTGGCGGGCGCCTTGCAAATTAGACCGGAAATAAATACTCAGCTGCAGCAGCAGCTTCCTTGCCATCTCTACATTCGTTCTGCACAAAACAGAGATGGTATTAATGGCGTTAAATAAAAAGTGCGGATTCACTTGCGCTTGAAGCGCTTTGATCTCTGCATCTTTTAGCAGGCGGCTTTGGGTTTCTGCCTCTCCAAGTTCAAGCTGTGTGGAGAACAGCATCGCCAAGCCTTCTGCAAGCTCCTCTTCCACCCTGCTTAATCCGACCGGAGAATTGAAATACATTTTTAATGTTCCGATCGTTTGACCATTGGAGGTGAGGGGCAGCACAATCGCTGCTTGAAGCGGGCAATGAGTGACTGAACAATTGATTTCGTCTTTCGAATGCGCCTTCATAATTTTGCCGCTCATCAATACTTGTTTCGACAGCCCTGTAATTAGGCTTTTCGATGGAATATGATGATCCGTCCCATCACCGACATGCGCTAAAATCTTTTCTGTATCGGTTAAGGAGACCGCATCTGTTTCTGTTAATCGATGAATGATCTCCGCCACACTTTTACATGACTGTTCATTTAACCCTTGGCGGAAAAAAGGCAGCGTTTGATCGGCGATCGAAAATACGCGGTGTGTCTGCATCGCCTTTGCCTGCTCTTCTTGCCGAATGACTGACTGTAAAATCGATAAAAAGATAAAGCTGCCAATTCCATTCACAAAAATCATCGGCAGGGCAATAATACTCACAAGCCCCCAAGCATCAGCAAATGGCTTTGCAAATAGAAGGATAATGATCATCTGCAAGGATTCCATTGCCACACCAAAAAGTGCGGCTTGGCGAGGTGTCACCATTCGATTCTTCCGTTTAAACCTGCTGCCGACATAGCCTGCAATCACACCGGCTAAAATCGAAGAAATCGCACAGCTGAGTGCCGTGCTCCCTCCTAATGAATAGCGATGAAGCCCAGCTAGAAGCCCTGCACCAATGCCAACAAACGGCCCTCCTATCAATCCGCCCATTTCGATCCCCATGATTCTCGTATTGGCGATCGAGCTTGATGAGCCAAGATGATAGGAAAACTCATGATTCATGACCATCTGCTGCTGGATTTCAATTCCTGTGTAATTGCTGATAATACTAAAAGAAGCAAAAATAAAGACAAGGACTGCCTTTTTTCGAAACCCTTCATTATGAAGCAATAGATTGCGAAAGCCCTTCACATGGGCAAGCACAAACCCTAAAATAACGATGATCCCCACACGCTCGATCATCATAATAATTAAATGAAGCAAACCGGCCACCTCAATTGATGTATGTTATATCTACTGTCTTTCTATTCTATCATGTGCGGTCAATGATCCAAGATCTCTCAAATCTTTTCTTTATTGCCCTCATCTTCTATTGTAAAATGAACATGAGCCGTCACTTGCAATTGAAGGTAACACATACATAACAAGGGAGAAGATCATGAAAGCCGTATTTTTCGATTTAGATGATACTTTGCTTTGGGATGAAAAAAGCATTCACACAACTTTTCAGGAAACATGCCGCGAAGCGGAAAAGAAATATGGACTGAATCCAGCAACATTTGAACAGATTGTACGTGAAGAAGCAAGAAAGCTGTACTCTTCCTATGAAACATATGATTATACTGTCATGATCGGAATTAATCCTTTCGAAGGACTGTGGTCAAATTTTAGTGAACCGATTAGCGAAGGCTTTCAAAAGCTGAATGCCCTTGCACCAGAGTATCGCAAGAACGCTTGGACAAATGGCTTAAAAGAAGCAGGAATTGACGATGAGGCATTTGGACAATATTTGGCTGATTTCTTTGCAGCAGAGCGGAGAAAACGTCCATTTGTCTATGAAGAAACGTATCCTGTTTTAGACCGCCTGAAAGGCAGCTATGAATTGCTCCTTTTAACAAACGGAGATCCTAGTCTTCAAAAGGAAAAACTGGCAGGTGTTCCTGAGCTTGCACCTTATTTTAATGAAATTGTGATTTCAGGAGATTACGGGAAAGGCAAACCTGACCCTGGCATCTTTGAGCACTGCCTTCAGCTGTTAAATCTAACAAAAGACGATGTGATCATGGTTGGAGACAATCCAAAAACAGATATTCTTGGGGCATCTCGCGCTGGGATTCAAACCGTTTGGATCAATCGACATGGCAAAAAGAATGAAACAGATGTAACGCCAGATTACGAAATCAAAGACTTACATGAATTGTTTGATATATTAAAATAGAACAAAAGAGAAAACACCCTTCTCCTGACGAGTTTGGGTGTTTTTGTGTTTTCAAACTACACAATGGCGGCTAGACTTTGCGCTTGCTTGTCTAAGCTGCGGGCTGCTTCTCCTAACTACATTCATAAATTCCTCGCTTGCCTGCTTTACAAGATCGCGATTTGTAAACACGGTTGTCTTGGCCCGGCTCGTTCCGCTGCTGACCATACTTTCGTACTTTCCAAACGTATCATTCAAGAAACTGGATCACCAGTGGAGAATTTTTTTCAAAAAGAAAAAGCCAATGATCTCAAGAGAAAGATCACTGACTGCTTCATTGGAAGTATTATTTTTTCGCTTCTGCTACTGCATGTTTCACAAAGGCTTCAAGATCCATTGTTTCTGAATCTTGCTCTCCGTATTTTCTTACATTGACAGCGCCATTTTCTGCTTCTTGATCTCCGACGACTAGCATGTACGGGATCTTTTGCATTTGCGCTTCTCTAATTTTGTATCCAATCTTTTCATCACGGCTGTCAAGCTCTACACGAAGGCCTTCAAGCTGCAAACGTTCTTGTACTTTTTTCGCATAGTCTAAATGGACAGACGGTGAAACCGGGATGACTTGGAATTGTACAGGTGCCAACCATGTTGGAAGGGCTCCTTTGTATTCTTCAATTAAGAAGGCAACAAAGCGCTCCATTGTAGAGACAACACCTCTATGAATCACGACCGGACGATGATGCTTGCCATCTTCTCCGATATAGGTGAGATCGAAACGCTCTGGTAGTAAGAAGTCAAGCTGTACAGTAGACAATGTCTCTTCTTTTCCAAGAGCTGTCTTGACCTGTACATCAAGCTTCGGACCATAAAATGCCGCTTCTCCTTCTGCTTCATAATAATCATGACCAAGCTCGTCCATTGCATCCTTTAGCATCGATTGCGCTTTATTCCACATCGCATCATCGTCGAAATACTTCTCAGTATCTTCTGGATCACGGTAAGATAAGCGGAATGTGTAGTCATTCAAGCCAAAGTCTTGATACACTTCTTCAATTAAGCGAACTGTACGAATGAACTCTTCTTTGATTTGATCTGGACGAACAAAGATATGTGCATCGTTTAATGTCATCCCGCGAACACGCTGAAGGCCGGATAAAGCACCTGACATTTCATAGCGGTGCATTGTACCAAGCTCTGCAATACGAATTGGCAATTCACGATAGCTATGCGGCTCGTTTTTGTAAATCATCATATGGTGCGGACAGTTCATAGGACGAAGAACAAGATCTTCGTTATCCATTTCCATCACTGGGAACATGTCTTCTTGATAATGCGCCCAGTGCCCTGAAGTTTTATACAATTCGACATTCGCAAGAACTGGTGTATACACATGCTCATAACCAAGACGTACTTCTTTATCGACAATGTAACGCTCAATAACACGGCGGATCGTTGCGCCTTTTGGCAGCCAAAGCGGTAGACCTTGACCTACCTTTTGAGAGTTCGCAAACAGTTTCAGCTCTTTTCCTAGTTTACGGTGATCGCGTTCTTTCGCTTCTTCAAGCAGGCGTAAGTGCTCATTTAAATCTTCTTTGCTGAAGAAAGCTGTACCGTAAATACGCTGAAGCATTTGATTGTTGCTGTCACCTCTCCAGTATGCACCTGCAAGGCTTAACAGCTTAAACTCTTTGATTTTCCCTGTTGATGGCAAGTGAATGCCGCGGCAGAGGTCAAAGAATTCACCCTGCTCATAAATCGTCACGGCTTCACCTTCTGGAATCGCCTCTAACAGCTCAAGCTTCAATTGATCACCAATCGCTTCAAAGCGTTTTTTCGCTTCTTCTCTTGTTACTTCAATTCGCTCAATTGGCAAATTGCTGTTAATGATTTTTTTCATTTCTTTTTCAATCTTAGGTAAGTCTTCAGGTGTGATGGCAACATCGATGTCGACATCATAGTAGAAACCATTTTCGATCACAGGACCTACGCCAAACTGGACATGATGCTCTTTTCCATAAAGACGTTTGATCGCCTGTGCTAGCAAATGTGCTGTGCTGTGGCGCATAATGTCGAGTGCTTCTTCACTTTTATCTGTGATGATCTCGATTGTTCCACTTTCTAATAGCGGCGTACGCAGATCTATTTCTTTGCCGTTCAATTTACCGGCAAGCGCTTTTTTCTTTAGGCCCGGGCTAATTGATGCCGCGATGTCTTCTGTTGTAGCTGTTTTGTCAAACTCCTTGACTGCTCCATCTGGAAATGTAAGTTGAATTTGTTCTGACATCTCTGGTCACTCCTTTTTTTGGCAATATAAAAACCCCGCCCCCTGGAAAGGGACGAGGTTGAATAAACGGAATCGTGGTTCCACCCTTTTTCCCGTATTTGCAGCTTACGTTTTCATAAGCAAACACGGCTTGTGGTTCGATAACGGGAATTCCCGTCAGCCATTACTAAAAAGTTCACAGCTGATGTTCAAAGGTGGTAAAGCAAATGGTCCTCTGCTAGGAAGCTTTCAGCCGCGGCTTCCCTCTCTTTAAGCGGGTGTTCATTTGTTCATGTCCTTATCAATACGGTCTCTGTATGAAGTTACACCGTATTATAAAACGTTTTTTCGTGAAAATCAAGAAAGCTTTTCACTTTTCTGTTCCAAATGGTCATGGACAAATTGAACATTCTGTTCTTGAAATGAATGAGCCGGGAATACCTCGACCCTTTCTTGAAAAATATTTTGAATGGTCTGTACCATCGAGTGACCTGTATCATTTGTAAACAGGTCAATCTTTTGGGGCGCTATGGATACGAGTGGTGCAATCAGCTGCGAATCAATATACATTGGATGCTCTCTTACAAACTGTCTGTCTATGTATTGTTTTTGATCACGCTCAGAAGCGTACCGAAATTCCCAAATCATCAGGCGGTCCTGATGCACAACATGTACTTTTTCGAGCTTCGGTTCTCTTGCCATCACATAGTCTCGAAGCGATTGAATGAAGTTTTGATATTCTTGTTCCATTTTGTATTCTTCAATGGAGACTTCAACATAGTTCTTCAGCCTCCTGTCATACTCTGACAGTCTAAAAGTCATAAATGAACCAATTGAAAAAATACCTTGCTGTAAAGAAATGGTCTCAAGCTCCTTTGTTAACAGGGCTTCTCTTGACGGTTCTTGATGAATGCCGGGAATATCATCTAAATCCCCGTTCATAATACTGTGGGCGATTGAAAGAATTTGGTGCTGCTCTTCAGGATCTTTAAATAAATAGGTGTTTTCAAGGATGCTGCGCATGCGCTCATTTTCTTTGCATTCCAAAAAAAAGTGAACCAGTAATGGCCGCACAATGGGCTCAAGTCCTTCTTCTGATTCCTTCGCCTCTATGAGAAGCCGGTCTTTCCCTTGTTGAATTGACATGTGATGCCGACTGTCCAAGTGTTCAGCAAGATGTAAAAAAGCGGCGGTATCATATTCATCTTCAAAGATTATTTCAAGCATGTTTGTCCCCCCTAACGACATCTGTTACATATATATGGGGAAAACATAAAAAATAGACGCCTAAAATAAATCAGGCATCTTTCTTTTTAAAATGAGCGGAACGGAGATAAAGATCAGATAAATCAAACAAACGATCACTAAGGCGGCATAATTGCCGCTGACAAAGCTTGAGCCAAGGACATTTAATGCAACTGTACCCGGTATTAAGCCTAAAAAAGTAGCTGCCGTGAATGCACGATAATTCGCACGTGAAACTGCTGCCGCATAGCTGACAAAGTCAAAATGGATCGGGGCAATACGCAATAACAAAATATAAAGAAACCCATGCTCCTGAATGCGGGATGTCACCGCTCTCAGCTTCCGGCTGCTTGATTCTCTGCCTTTCTTTTTTGCACGAAAGGTTGTGGCAAGCAGGAAGGAGCCTGTTGCTCCGGCGGTAGCACCAACGAGGGCATAAATCGTCCCAAGAACACTGCCGAATGCTAAACCTGCTGCCAGCGAAAAGACCGTAAGTGGGACGAGAACAAACGGGCGAAAAAGAGATAAGAACAGAAAAACAAAGGGAGCCAGCAGCCCAAATTGAAGCACCCAATTCTTCACATCTTTCGGCGCCAGCTGAAGGTGCTGTTTGTTCAGCCACCACAGCAAAGCAACGAGACCTGCAATCACGAGAAAAAGCAGCCATTTTCTTTTGTTCATTTCATTTGCTCCTCCTTCACGTGATAGACGCTTTTATAAATGACGGCGGTTTTCTCCTTCGAGCAAGACTGCCTCTGCTAAATAAAGAATCCGTTCCATTAAACGAGCGGCTTTGACCTCTTCTTTTTCCCCGCGCTGTGAGTACGTAAAGTGATGCTTCAGTTCACTTGGTGAGAAATTAGAAGAGAAGAAAGTCGGCAGCTGCTCTGCCATACGGTATTGTAAGATCGTTCCGAGCAGTTCATCTCGAACCCAGCTTGTCATCGACTCTGCCCCAATATCATCAAGCATTAAAATAGGGGTGGATTTGACCATGTTCAGCTTTGCTTCCAGTGTATGATCGGCTAACGAATTTTTTAACTCTCTCACAAATTCAGGCACGTACACAAGGAGAGATGGGTATTCCTTCTCCGCTAGCTGCTGCGCAATGGCTGCCAGAATATACGTTTTTCCTACTCCAAACTTTCCGTGTAAATATAAGCCCTTCCCTTTGCCCGTCTCATCATAGCTTTGCAGGAATTGACCTACTTTTTGAATGACTTCCTGTCTTCCCACAACGTTCAGATCAGTGAACGTCGCTTGAAGAACATTTTGCGGAATGTACATGCTTTTCATAAGCTCTTGCTGTTTTTTCTGTCTATCGAGCCGCAGCTTGACTGGGCAGGGGGAATATTCAATATCAATACTCTGACCTTTGATCACAAGCTTCGGGTGATACCCGTCTAAAATCGCATTGACGTTCTCTTCATCTAAGCAATATGAACAACCCTTCGACTGCTGCACATATTCAAAAAGCCGGTTCAAACTACGATTGATCATGTCTTCGTGTATTTCTTCTTGATGCTCCTGTAAAAAGGCTCTTACATCTTCATCAGATAACACACTCTCTTTAATCTGATTGTATCTCACACGAAAATCTACTCGTCCTTTTAACTGTTCAAATGAACGACCGATCGGTTTCATCCCCATCTCACCTCACCTTAATGTGCATTGTACTTTTTCATATTTTTAAACTGATCTAACAGTTTTTCTTTTTCTCGTTCGAGGTCTTCTGTCGACAGACTGTCTGTTTGTTCTTTTGCCGGCTGTTCTTTCGTTTCAGTTTCTTTCATCCAGTCAGGAAGCTTCTCTTCTCGGACAACTTTCCCTGATCCATATGTGCTGCGCTGCTTTTTCTGCTGCGCCCACTCTGTCATTTGCTTGTTCTCTTCTTTGGCAATTTTCATGGCTGCCGCTACGGTTTTAATTTTCTTTCTCACCCAATGAGCGGCGATTTTTTGCATATATGTTTTCGACAGCTTCATATCTGTTTTCAGTAATGTATAGTAGATCAAAACGTTCATGACACCTGGCTCTAGCTGCTGCTCGAGCATAATATCTTCGACAATTCTTAAGTCGGCATACGTTGGCTCAATGCCGTCTGCCATATCTTTTAGCAGCTCCCTAGGCGAAATATGATCGAGCTTTTCAATCAATTTGGCATCTGGCGTATCTGCTAGCGCTTTTGAAGCATCTTGACGCAGGTGTCTAGGCTGTTTTTGATCAATGAGTTTTGGCTGCTCGCCTCTGTATTCGATTTGGTACCAGTCTCTTGCGGCTTTTCTCAGCTCTTCTGTTGAGATCATTTGATCCGAACCGCAGGCGCCTGCTACAATATTTTGCATTTGAAGCGGGGTGATGCCGTATACAACGGCTAACTTCTTAATGGTTTCTTTCACCTGCTTTGTCAAAGCCTTTCTTGGAATCATCATATCAGACATGCCCGCTAACAATAGATCGAAATCAAAGGATTCGTCTGAAAGCGGAGCCGGCTGACTCGATCCAACGGTCACATATTCATAGCCCTGATCAAGTGATGACGCCCGATTGATTTCTTCTGTCATCCTGCGTTCACCTGGCTGCAATACGTGAAAGACTTCTTCAAACGACCGCGAGATGTTCTTTGCCTCTGCAGGAACACCTGGATAAGAAAAATAATCACGAAGCTGCATATATTTTGCTTTCTCTACACGATGGTACAGCAGGACATTCAGCATACCATCCTGGAAAAACTCATCTGGTCTTAGCGGCGGCACAAGCTCATATGTAAACAGTCTACCTTCTTCCGTTTCCTGTTCATATGTGCGAAGTAAACCAATCGCTTCAAGCTTTAAACGTTCCTCAAAAATATCATTTAAATTCGTTTGCAGCATGACCATGAGCTGCCGATGAGGTGCGGGTTTCCCCCACATACGATTTTGTTCCAGCTCTCCCCACAGCGTCATATATAAGCTGAAAGCGGACATGCCTATAAGCGGCTGATATAAAAGAGTAATGAGCTGTCTATCGATGTCACCGAGCAATGAAGCGCTTTTGACGACATACGGATCGACGGCTAGCACTTCCTTCCAATGCTCTGTCATATGCTGATCCTCCCCATGAATTGCAATTGTTTCTATTGTACACCCTTTTTGCGTTTTACGCTTTACGCAGGAAAAAGAGCGTGAAGAATCTTCAGCTCTTTTTTAGCGTTCTTTCTTTAATAAATCTTTTAATTCATCAATAAAGACGTTGATATCTTTAAACTGCCGGTAAACTGAGGCAAACCTGACGTAAGACACTTCATCAATTTTTGCCAGCTCGTCCATCACCATTTCACCTACAAGCTCGCTTTTCACTTCTGACATACCTTGATTACGCAGTTCTTTTTCAATATTAAAGCAGACATCCTCCAGCTGCTTTAAAGCAACAGGACGCTTCTCACACGCTTTAATGAGTCCTCTCAGCATCTTTTCGCGGCTGAATTCTTCTCGAATCCCTTCTTTTTTCACCACAATCAGCGGTAATTCTTCTAATTTCTCAAACGTCGTAAAGCGATATTGGCAGCTTTCGCACTCTCTTCTACGACGGATGGATTTCCCTTCATCTACTGGTCTTGAATCAAGCACCCTTGTGCCAAGGTGCTGACATGTGGGACATTTCATTTCATCAGCTCCGATCTATTCTTGGAAGTTGTTTGTCTAGTTCATCATAAAGGGACAAAACGGCCTTCTGACTATAACCAAAATCTGTTGGCAGGACCGTTTCTGTTGTCACATTAAAATCGACAGCTGTTTCAAAAGGACGAATTGAAATGACAGTCGCTACGAGAAAGGCTTTTTTCGGCATTCTGATGTTTGCGCTGATTTCACCTCGTTCTGCTGAAACAGATGTCACTTGATAGGAATCGTTTCGGGAAAGCATGGCTTCCACCGCTTGAAAAACTTGTGCATTCGTCGTTTTGTAGTAATGGCTTTTCAGTTCTGACACTGGATGCTCGTCAGATGTTTCTGTATGGTTTGACATGAACCGTTTGAACTTTTGTCCTAAAGTCATATACGTATCCCCTTTGCCATAATGCCTCTTCTTTATTTTATAAAAAAAACCTTTGTTTTCCTAGAACAAAAGTATAGACAAGTTGGGGAATGTTGGATTTTGTATATCAAACAAATATAAAAAGGAGCATAACACAAAGGCATTTCAATGCTTTTGGCCAGCTCCCATTGCAATCTTTTTTATGTTTACAGTGCTTTGGCTTGTGCCTGTTTCACTTGTACAGGTCCCATGCCTCGAGGAATTTCGATGTTTTCTCTTGTTTCGGCACCTAATTCATCTCCGATATGATCTGCTGCGATATTCGGATCTAGGTCGCCGCAAGTATAAACATCTATGCTCGCATAACCATGTTCAGGAAAGCTGTGAATTGTCAGATGAGATTCAGAAATAATGACAACTCCACTTACTCCTTGAGGTGCAAATTTGTGAAAAGCAACCTCTCTTACTTCAGCTCCTGATTTCAAAGCTGCATTTACAAACGTTTTTTCAATAAAATCCATGTCGTTCAGTTTATCACAGTCGCATCCCCATAGCTCGGAGATAACGTGACGTCCGATTGTTTCCATCATGGACCCCCCTTAAACAAGAATGAAAGAGTGAAGTTCTAAGCAGCCGGACCGGACATATACCACGGGGGAAAGTTAGTCCAAAGAGGTCCTAACCCTTTAAGTATACCCGAATGAGTCTGCGAACAAGAAGTTCACGAAAAATAGTATACTTTGTTTAGACCCATTTTGCAAGCTGTGTTTTTAGTGGGATTTTCTCTCATTTCTTGAAAAGGGACGTTCGTCTTCTTCATTTCAAACAGCAGAAAGCTCTTTCATCTGCGAACCGACAAACTTCACAAGATCCACCACTCTGCATGAATAACCCCATTCATTGTCATACCATGCAAGAACTTTTACTTTTCTATCCTCCATCACCATCGTTGTCAGTCCATCCACGACAGCTGAATAAGGGTTCGTGTTAAAGTCTGTAGAAACAAGCGGCTCATCCGTGTAATCTAAAATACCGGATAGAGAAGTTTTTGATGCATTTGAGAAGGCTGCATTTACTTCTTCTGCTGTGACATCTTTTTTCAAGTCGACGACAAGATCAACCATCGATACATTGGAAACTGGCACGCGCAGTGCAAGTCCATGCAATTTCCCTTTCATGTGCGGCAGCACTAAAGAAAGCGCTTTAGCGGCACCCGTCGTAGTTGGAATGATGGACTGGGCACACGCTCTTGCCCGGCGCAAATCCTTATGCGGGTTGTCGATATTTTTTTGATCATTTGTATACGCATGAACCGTTGTCATTAAGCCGTTGTCGATGCCGAATTCATCATCTAACAATTTAACAACTGGTGCTAAACAGTTTGTTGTACAAGATGCGTTTGAAATAATGACGTGCTTTTCAGGATCAAGATCATCTTCATTGACACCCATCACAATTGTAATGTCTTCATTTTTACCTGGAGCTGTGAGTACGACCTTTTTCGCTCCGGCATCTATATGGCCCATCGCTTGTTCTTTTGAATTAAATTTCCCTGTTGCTTCTATGACGATATCAATCCCAAGCTCTCCCCATGGAAGCTGCTTTGGGTCTCTGTCATTGAGCAAAAGCACTCTTTTCCCATTTACAATCAGTGCGTCATCTTCTGCTGTCACATCGCATTCGTAACGTCCATGATTTGTGTCATATTTAATTAAATGTGCTAGCGTTTCGGCAGGATAGCTTGCGTTCACCGCTACAATTTGAATTTGATCATCAAGCATTGCTTTTCTGAAGACCATGCGTCCAATTCTGCCAAACCCATTGATCGCTGCTTTTACCTTCATGAACAGGTCACTCCTCTATTATGTGTTATACTCAATAAATTTATTTATGAAATTAGTATATCACATTAGAATGTAATTGCCAGTATATAAACGTATATTTTCTAAAAAGGGCTGTTCTTTTCAAAGGAAATAAGAATAAAGCATAAAAAAAGAAGAGTACGTGTATGTACTCTTACTTATCTGTATGTTCCCATTCATTTAATATGTTCTGCAATTGCTTTCTGATAAAAGCGAGATCTTGTGTGTTTTCTATCACGCGGTCTGCTTTTTTACATTTCTCTTCAAGGGGCTGCTGAGAGTGAATCCGATTCAGCGCTTCTTCCTCACTGAGGTCGTTTCGATTCATGAGTCGTGATAGCTGCAATTCCGGTGTTGTATACACCACAATGATCCGGTCGACAAGACTTTCCAGCTGACTTTCAAATAAAAGCGGGATATCAAGGACAACGAATGTTTCTTGGCTGTTGATCCCTTCATCTCGCTGCCTGAGCATTTCCTTTCGCACTTCTGGATGAACGATCGCATTCAGCTGCTTTCGTTTCTCTTCATTAGAAAAAATAATGGCTCCCAGCTCCTGCCGGTTCAGCTCTCCATTTGGCAGGAGGACACCCTCACCAAAGGTTTGAACGATATGATGAAGGGCGGATGTTCCTTTGGAGACCGCTTCTTTTGCAATCACATCTGCGTCCACAACCCGAATGCCCTGCTCTTTTATCATCTGCGAGACTGTGCTTTTTCCGCTAGCAATCCCGCCTGTTAATCCAATGACAAGCGTCAATTGATTTCCTCCTTTTACAGCTTCCAAACCCCAATTAATATGAGCAGAAGCCCTGGTAAGCATGCGAGTTTATTGATCCAGCGCCAATTTGCCAAGTAATGACCGGCACGCAGCCCGATACACACAAAAAGTGAGCTCATCACTGCCACCGTGATACTCATAACAATTGGAGAAAAGCCAAGAATCGCTGCGCCAATCCCTGCGCCAAATGCATCAATGGATAAAGCAATTCCAAGAAGTACCGCTTCCATTCCATTAATCGTCCCAGATCGGTCAATATCTGCACTTGTCGGCTTTCTTAAAATGTGAATGACAAGCCCAAGCGATTGTACTTCCACATTGAGCAATGTCTTTTCATGAAGAAGCAAATCACGCTCTTTCGCTGGTTTGTAAAATTGATACAGGACCCAAAGGCCAATGGCAATTAAAATGCCTCCACCCAGTTTATCGGTCACTGAGACAGGGAGAAATGTCGTCAGCAGACTGCCAATCAGCATAGAAATGAGCAGCACAATCCCTGAGCAGCATGCAATAATGACGATGGCTTTAAATGGGATCCTCATTTTGCGAAGCCCATACGTAAAGCCTACAGAAAAGCTGTCGATGCTGACTGCAATAGCTAAAAACAGGAGCGAAATCGAAATCATACCTGAACTCTTCCTTTCTGTTCATGCAACGATGATCAAGAGTCTCTAAGCGTCCTTAGACTCTTCTTCACTATATGAAGAGCAGGTGGGCTGTGTGTCAGTCTACACCTTGCTGAAAAATGAATGTTTTTTATCGTATGCATAGCAAAAAGGAAGCATGCTCATGGCTAAACTTTATTGAGGACGTTTTTGGCAGGTCACACAAAAGTGCGTGCCGCGCCCTCCGACCACTGTTTTCTCAATGATGCTTCCGCATGTTTGGCAAGGCTCTCCCCTCCGGTCATATACAAGAAGCTGCAGCTGAAATGTTCCAATATCTCCTTGTGAGTTGATATAAGAACGAATCGTGCTTCCTCCCGCATCTACCGCCACTTGAAGCGTATCAATGATCTGTTTGTGAAGCACTTTGCAGGATTCCAGGCTGAGCTGATTCGCTTTCGTTTCTGGATGAATACCTGATTTAAACAGGACCTCATCTACATAAATGTTACCAAGACCTACGACAATCTTTTGATCAAGCAGCGCTGTTTTAACCACACGGGTTGTTTTTTTCAATTGCTCCCATAAATACTCAGGAGTGAACTGTTCATCAAATGGTTCATATCCCAGCTGAGAAAGCGGGAGTTCCCTTTCCTCTTCACCCGGCTGAAATAAATGCATCGTGCCAAATTTACGCACATCATGGTACCGAAGCTCAGTACCATCTGTAAACGTAAAGACGACGTGTACGTGTTTATCATAAGGCTCATGCGCTTCATGTACACGGTATTTCCCTTCCATCCTTAAATGGGAGACCATCACATAATGGTCTAAATGAAAGAGGAGGAACTTCCCTCTTCTTTCAATGGTTTGTATGGTTTCTCCTACCATTCTTCTTGCGAACTCTTCCGGCTCCCCAGGACGTTTGATGATGTTTGGCCATTTGATATCGACCGTTTCAATCGTCTTTCCTTCGACTAACCGCTTGAGAGTGCGCCGGACGGTTTCAACTTCTGGTAATTCCGGCATGCTCCTCGCTCCTTTTTCTCTCTATTATTTATTTCGCATCGTACCAAGATGGACCTGAAGCAAAATCAACTTTTAGCGGCACATCAAGCTGAAGTGCGTTTTCCATGACTTCAGGAACAATCTTTTCAAGGATGGCGATTTCTTCTTTCGGCGCTTCGAAGATCAATTCATCGTGCACCTGTAATAAAAGATTTGCCTGCAGGTTTTCTTCTTTGAGCCTTCGCGCCATATCAATCATCGCTTTTTTAATAATATCGGCTGCACTGCCTTGGATCGGTGTGTTCATGGCTGTTCGTTCTGCAAAGCTTTTGATATTAAAATTACGGCTTGTGATATCCGGGATATACCGTCTGCGTTTGAGAAGCGTCGTGACGTAGCCTTTTTGTTTCGCTTCCTGGACGATTTCTTCCATATAGGTTTTCACGCCTTTAAAGCTTGTTAAATAGCGCTCGATAAATGCGGCTGCTTCTTTTCTTGTGATCCCAAGGTTTTGAGAAAGTCCATAATCGCTAATTCCATATACAATACCGAAGTTTACCGCTTTGGCTTGTCTTCTCATAGCGGAAGTCACTTCTTCTTCTGAGACATGGAACACGTCCATCGCTGTTTTCGTGTGAATGTCCATGTCTTGCGTAAATGCTTCGATCAAATTCTCATCTTGTGAAATATGAGCGAGTACACGCAGCTCGATTTGTGAATAGTCAGCTGCAAACATGAGCCAGCCTTCTTTTGAAGGAACGAATGCTTGACGAATCTTCCGTCCTTCTTCTAAACGAATCGGGATGTTTTGAAGATTCGGATCTGTTGAGCTTAATCTTCCTGTTTGGGTGAGTGCTTGATTAAATCTTGTATGCACTTTATGAGTATCCTTACGCGTTACTTTCATTAAGCCTTCCACATAGGTCGATTGCAGCTTTCCAATTTGCCTGTAATGCAGAATGGATCGAATGATTTCATGCTTATCTTCAAGCTTTTCAAGCACATCCGCAGACGTCGAGTAGCCTGTTTTTGTCTTCTTAATAATCGGCAGACCTAATTTTTCAAAAAGGATGACGCCAAGCTGTTTAGGAGAATTGATGTTAAACGTTTCTCCTGCTAAGCGGTGAATGGTTTCTTCATATTCTTTGAGCTTTTTCGTTAATTCTTCACCCATTTTCTCTAGGCGTTTTATATCTACCTTTACTCCAAGAGATTCCATTTCACCTAAGATGAGAGCAAGTGGCAGCTCTAAATCTTCATACAGTTCGTGCTGATCATTTTTTTCTAATGCTTCAAGTGTTAAATCATGCAAGGCTGAGATCGCCGCTGCTTTTCGTCCAAGATGTTCTTTCAGTTCATCTTCAGGTGGAATCGCCTGCTTTGCTCCTTTTCCGTATACTTTTTCATCAGAAAGAGCGATATTCAGACCATATTCCTTCGCTACACTTGCGACGTCTTCGTATGATTTCTGCGGGTTGACGACATAGGAAGCGAGCAGAACATCATTATCAACACCTTTTAGATCGACATCATGCCATCTCAGGGCGACAACTGCTCTTTTTGAATCAAAGACCCATTTTTTCTTCGTTTCATCCTGTACCCATTCTTTAAATGCTTCTGATTGAAGCGCATCTTCTTTCGTGATAAAAAACGCACCATTTTCATTATGGATCGCAAAACCGATCAAATCCGCTTCGTGATAATTATCTCCAAGCTGTTCTACCACAAGGGCTGCATGATCTGTCAGCATGTCGTCCCCTGCAGCTGTCATTTTTTTCACTTCTAATGCATCTACTTCGACCTGTTCATCTGTTTCTGGTGCTTCTCCTAGACGTTCTAGCAGCGTTTGAAAGCCCAGTTCTTTATAAAGAGAGATCACTTGATCCATGTGAGGGCCTTCGTATGCGAGATCTTTGCTTGACACATCAATAGGTGCTTCTACAAGAATCGTCGCCAGCTCTTTACTCATGACTGCTTGTTCTTTATATTCTTCAAGTTTTTCTTTTAGCTTTTTCCCGCTCACTTCATCAATATGTTCAAACAGGTTCTCAACTGTTTCAAACTGCTTTAACAATTTAATCGCTGTTTTTTCGCCTACACCTGGGACGCCTGGGATATTATCTGAGGAATCTCCCATCAGCCCTTTCATATCAATGATTTGATCTGGTCGCAGGCCATATTTTTCTTCAATATGAGCAGGTGTGTAATATTCTACTTCTGTGATGCCTTTTTTCGTAATAGCCACTGTCGTATGATCTGTTGAGAGCTGTGTTAAGTCCTTATCTCCTGAGAAGATTTTGACTTCAAAGCCGTCTTTTTCTGCCTCGACAGCCAATGTACCGATAATATCATCTGCTTCATATTGAGGAAGCTCGTACCTTTTCACCTGATAGGCATCTAATAGTTCACGGATGAACGGCATTTGTTCTGATAGCTCTGGCGGAGTTTTTTGTCTTCCGCCTTTATATTCTTTAAATGTCTCGTGGCGGAATGTTGTTTTTCCCGCATCAAATGCGACGAGCATATGGGTAGGCTTCTCGTCCTCCAGCATCTTCATTAAGATCATCGCAAAGCCATAAATAGCATTTGTATGTACGCCTTTATCATTTGATAATAGCGGCAAAGCAAAGAAGGCTCGATATGCGAGGCTGTTTCCATCCACTAACACTAATTTCTTTTTGTCTGTCATGTTTTAATCCTCCATCGGCTGAGCCATCTCAGCCGTCTCTTTCACACATTGTATCTTCATTTTATCAAAGTTTATTTTGAAAAGAAAATAGTCGAGCCTGCATAAAAAAGGGACGAAAACAACAAGTGTTTTCGTCCTTCCAAAATTGGCTCCTTGGATGAAGGGGTTCCTATTCATCCTATCAATGAATGTTTAACAAAACATGAATTCATTGTAAAGATCATGTAAATTTTAACGTGACTTTCCTTTTTTCTCTAAGTCGATTTCAGACTCACTGTAAAAGTCGTCCCTTTACCTTGTTTGCTGTGGACAGAAATCGTTCCTTCATGCGCTTCCACAAGGTGTTTGACAATGGCAAGACCAAGACCTGTACCGCCTGAATTCCTGCTTCTATCTTTATCAATTCGATAAAATCTCTCAAATATTCTTGGAATCTCGCTTTTCTTCATGCCGATTCCTGTATCTGCTACATCAAATTCATAGGCACCTTTCCGCGGTCTTGCTGAGATGGTAACACTTCCTCCCTCTGGTGTATAGGTCAGGGCATTATTGACGAGATTGAGGAAGATTTGCTTTAACCTTAGCGGATCTGCCATAACATAGACCGGTTCTTTCGGGACACGCACTTGTAATTGAATGCCTTTTTCTGCGGCCTTTTGTTTTAACAGCACTTCAATCTCTTGAATGATTTCTGTCGCATTGGCTTCTTGAATATTCAGCTTAAAATGCTGCTGTTCAATTTTAGAAAGATCGAGTAAGTCTTGAATCAGTGTTTCTAGACGGACACTCTCTTTTAAAATGATAGAAAGAAATTCTGTCAGTGCTTCCTTGTCATCAATCGCGCCATCAAGAAGGGTTTCTGAGAATCCTTTAATCGATGTAATCGGTGTCTTTAATTCGTGAGACACATTGGCGACAAAGTCTTTTCGCATCTGCTCCAGCTGCTTTGTTTCTGTCACGTCATGAAACACAAGGACAATTCCTTTCCATTCATCGTCTGTACTTAAAATTGGTACACCATCCACTTGGAAGTAGCGGCGTTCAATGTCAACGGCTAGACGTAAAAACTTCCGCACCTTCGTTTCTGTCATGAAAATTTCGTCAATTAATTCGATAATCTCTTCATGTGTAAACGCTTCGTGATACAGCTTGTGCATGTAAATATGCTTTTGGACTTTAAACTGCTTGCGGAAGGTTCGATTGACTAGGTGGATATAACCCATCTTATCAATCAAAATAATCCCCGCTCCAATATTTTCAATGACCGTTTGCAGCCGGTCTCTCTGCATTTCACCGGCACTTGTCATTTCTTGAAGACTTCCTGCCAAACGCTTCATGGAAGTATTCAGTTCACTTGTTTCAATCATCAACTCTTCATAGTTATTCGTATCATAGTTCCCGCGTTCCAGCTGTTTGGCTACCTTTGTAGCATAATCAATTGGTTTCACATATTTCATCGACATGCGGTACCCAAAGAAAACGATGATGATAATCGCCGAGCCAAGACAAAAGGCTAATGCAAGCCAGAGCTGGCCGTCAATTTCATTTAAAAGCTCGTATGACGCATGGAGAAATAAATAACCCGCTGGTTCGTTTTGTTTCAGGATCGGGACAGCATAATGAAACAGCGCATCCTTCTCATCGTCAATGACGACCCCTTTTGTTTGGAAACGTTCATTGTTCAGCGTGTTTCGAATGATGGCCCTTTGTTCTGCTTGACCCGTTGTATGTATGATATTCCCCTTCAGGTCCACAATCGACGCATTCATATCAAAATGCTGCTTTGCCTGATGGAGGACCTCCTTGTTTTGCTTCGCCTTCAGATCGTCACCATTCATGGAAGACAGGAGGAAGCTCGATTCCTTTTCCATTCGTTCCGTTAATTTGGTTTCATAGAAAACATGGAACATGTGGTCCAAGAAAAGACCAAGTGCCACAAACACAATAAAAAGGAGAAAAATGAGTCCCGAAAACAGACGGGTTCTAATTTTACTCATTTGACTTTGGCTCCTCCAATTTGTAGCCTAAGCCGCGAATCGTTTTAATGTATGTTGGTTTTTTCGTGTTCTTTTCAATTTTGTCCCGCAAGTGGCTAATATGGACATCCACAATACGAGTGTCACCTGCAAAGTCATAATTCCAAACGGCACTTAACAATAAATCACGCGTGAGGACACGTCCTTTATGCTTCGCCAAATAAAGCAGCAGTTCAAACTCTTTTGGTGTGAGCTCTAGACGTTCTTCCTGGAAATAGACTTCGTAGTGTTCTGGTAAAATGCGCAGTTCACCAATTTTGATTTGGTCTGCAATGATCTCTTCCTTCTCCTCTTGCGTGGGGGCAGGCTGAGATTGCTGTGCTCTTCTCAAGATGGCTTTTACCCGAGCACCCACTTCTCTAGGACTGAATGGCTTTGTCATGTAATCATCGGCTCCAAGCTCAAGGCCTAGCACCTTATCAAATTCATCGTCCTTTGCTGTCAGCATTAAAATAGGGAACATCATTTTTTGAATTCTCAGTTGTTTGCACACTTCAATGCCGTCCATCTTCGGAAGCATTAAATCTAATACAATGAGATCAGGCTGTTCACTTGCTGCTTTTTCAAGCGCTTCTTCCCCGTCTCTTGCTGTGACGACATCATAGCCCGCTCTTTCAAGGTTATAGCTTAGAAGTGTTACAATCGATTCTTCATCATCCACAACTAATATTTTTTTATTCATGTTGTGCCTCCAATTAGTGATTTCCCCTGCATCCGTTTTTTGTATCTTATGTGAAAAGCGAGAAGTCATGCTTTCTCTTTCATTTTAACGAAAGCTTAACAAGAGGACAATTTAAAATTTCGACAAGATTTGTTTTGTAAACAAAAAGAAGACTCCTCATGAGAGAAGCCTTCTTTTTTATTCATATTAAGACAATACTTTCATGACATTCTTAACAGATTCAACAGAACGGTCAAGCTGACTTCTTTCTTCTTCTGTCAGCTCAAGCTCGATGATCTTCTCAAGACCGTTGCCACCTACGATTGTTGGTACACCTAGGTAAATGCCTTCGTAGCCATATTCACCTTCAAGGTAAGCAATCGTCGGCATGACGCGGCGCTGATCTTTAAGGATCGCCTCAACCATTTCGACTAGTGAAGCAGCAGGAGCATAATATGCACTACCGTTACCTAATAGGTTCACGATTTCGCCGCCGCCTTTTCTTGTTCTTTCAACAATTGCATCAATTCGATCTTTTGGAATCAATGTTTCAAGCGGGATACCGCCTGCATAAGAGTAGCGAACAAGAGGAACCATGTCATCGCCATGTCCACCAAGTACAAAGCCCGTCACATCTTTAACAGATAGGTTTAATTCTTGAGCAACAAACGTACGGAAACGTGCTGTATCAAGAATGCCCGATTGTCCAATGACTTTTTCTTTTGGTAATCCTGATTCTTTATAAACTGCATACGTCATTGCATCAACAGGGTTTGTTAACACAACAATGATGGCTTCTGGAGAATATTTAACGATTTCGCGTGTCACACTGCGCATGATTTTTTCATTTGTTGACACGAGATCGTCACGGCTCATTCCCGGCTTTCTTGCAATTCCCGCCGTAATGACCACGACATCAGAACCGGCTGTATCTTCGTAGTTAGAAGTTCCTGTAATGTTTGCATCGAAGCCTTGAACAGGACTTGCTTCCAGCATATCAAGTGCTTTCCCTTTTGTTGGGTTCTCAAGCTGCGGGATATCGACTAATACGACGTCCGCTAATTCTTTTTGAGCCGTTAGAAATGCTGTAGTTGCTCCAGTAAAGCCTGCTCCGATGACAGATACTTTTTTACGCTTGTTTGCCATTTCCTTTTTCCCCTTTAACTTTAAAGTTTAAGAATCAAGACAAGTTTTTGATGAGCTCGTCAGCAAACTCAGAACATTTCACTTCTGTTGCGCCATCCATTAATCTAGCAAAATCGTAAGTGACGACTTTTGATGCAATTGTTTTTTCAACAGATTGAATCACTAGATCAGCTGCTTCCTGCCAGCCAAGGTGCTCAAGTAAAAGCACGCCTGATAGAAGAACAGAAGATGGATTCACTTTATCAAGACCAGCATATTTAGGTGCTGTTCCGTGAGTCGCTTCAAAAATAGCGTGTCCTGTTTCGTAGTTGATGTTCGCACCTGGTGCGATACCAATTCCACCAACTTGTGCTGCAAGAGCATCAGAGATGTAATCTCCGTTTAAGTTCATTGTTGCCACAACATCGAACTCAGCTGGACGAGTTAGGATTTGTTGAAGGAAAATATCTGCAATGCTGTCTTTGACAATAATTTTGCCAGCAGCTTCTGCTTCACTTTGCGCTTTGTTTGCCGCATCTTTTCCATCTTGTTCTACAATACGATCATATTGTGCCCATGTAAAGACCTTGTCGCCAAACTCTTTTTCAGCCACTTCGTAGCCCCAGTTTTTGAAGGCACCTTCTGTAAATTTCATGATGTTTCCTTTGTGAACAAGCGTCACAGACTTACGGCCTTGGTCGATTGCATATTGGATAGCCGCTCTGACAAGGCGAGAAGTTCCTTCTTCAGAAACTGGCTTGATTCCGATACCTGACGTTTCTGGGAAACGGATTTTGTTTACACCTAATTCGTTTTTCAAGAAGTCAATTAACTTCTTCACTTCGTCTGATCCTTTTGCATACTCGATGCCAGCATAGATATCTTCTGTGTTCTCACGGAAGATGACCATATCTGTGTCTTCTGGACGTTTCACAGGAGACGGTACGCCTTGGAACCAGCGAACTGGACGTAAGCATGTGAATAGATCAAGCTCTTGTCTAAGTGCCACGTTTAATGAACGGATTCCTCCGCCGATTGGTGTTGTCAGTGGTCCTTTGATCGCGATTAAGTATTCACGAATGTCTTCAAGTGTTTGCTCAGGAAGCCATTCTCCAGTTTTATTGTAAGCTTTCTCACCTGCATATACTTCTTTCCAAGTGATTTGCTTTTCACCTTTATATGCTTTTTCTACAGCTGCTTCAAGTACTCTTGATGCTGCTTTCCAAATGTCAGGACCGATTCCGTCCCCTTCGATAAACGGGATAATTGGATTATTTGGTACATTCAATACGCCGCCAGTAACTGTAATTTTTTCGCCTTGTGACAATGATATTACCTCCCAGGTTATGTAGTGAATATTTGAAACTTCTTGGCTTGATGTCTGCAAGCGAAGAAGTTTTTCACGTGATTCGTTTTTTGTTGATATAGAGGCTGATTGGCCTTCCTGAGGATCAGCCCCCGCTTATTCTATAAACATTAGTCTCTTTCACTGATCGGAACAAAGGTTTGAAGATCAGGTCCAATGTAGTCAGCTCTTGGACGGATGAGACGGTTGTTGTCATACTGCTCTAGAATGTGAGCAATCCATCCAGAGAATCGGCTGATCACGAAAATTGGTGTAAATAAGTCATGATCAATCCCAAGACTGTGATATACAGATGCAGAATAAAAATCAACATTTGGTGGAAGATTTTTCTCTGATGTCACGATTTCCTCTGCGCGAACAGACATTTCATACCATTTCGGCTCGCCAGTGAGGTTTGTTAAACGCTGACTCATTTCTTTTAGATGCTTTGCACGTGGGTCACCTTGACGGTATACGCGGTGGCCAAAGCCCATAATTTTTTCTTTCTTCTCTAGCTTACCATGAATATAGGAATCTACGTTTTCAACTTCGCCAATTTCTGAAAGCATCTTCATTACGCCTTCATTGGCTCCGCCATGAAGTGGTCCTTTCAGCGCACCGATAGCCGCTGTTACACCAGAGTAGATATCTGATAGTGTAGCAACACATACACGTGCTGTAAATGTCGATGCGTTTAATTCATGATCCGCATGTAGAATGAGTGCCTTATCAATTGCCTCAATTTCTACTGGTGACGGCTCTTCGCCATTTAGCATATACAAGAAGTTCGCAGCATAGCTGTATTCTTCTTTTGGCTGTACAGGCTCAAGTCCCTTTCGAATGCGTGAAAACGTAGCGACTAGTCCAGAAATTTTCGCCTGTAAACGAATGGCTTTTCTGTAATTCGCTTCTTTGTCCATAATCTCTGATTCGTCATCGAGTAAACCTAGTAAGGATACCGCTGTACGAATCGCAGACATTGGATGAACCCCGTCCAGCGAATACGATTTAAAGTGCTCAATGATTTCTTGCGGAATGTGAGCATTTTCATTGAGCTGCTGTTTTAACTCACTCAGCTCTTGCTCATTCGGCAGCTTTAAGTGCCATAACAGGTAGACAATTTCTTCGAATGTAGCTTTTTCAGTTAAATCATCGATATTGTACCCTACATAAGTAAGAGTATCATCAATAATTGAGCTTACGGATGAAGTTGTTGCCACAATACCTTCAAGACCTCTTGTTGCTGTCATGTTCAATCTCCCCTTTTTAAAAAGATTCCCCTTCGTTGCAGAATTCTCGCTTTTTGAAAGCGCTATCCAATCCGAATAGGACGGCAGGTTCAGAAAAGAAAATGCTTACATTTACCTATACGGTTAGAGCGCTTTTAGCCTCATATCTCTTGTGTGATCAATGAGTTCAAAATTAAGCCTATTCCCATTATAAACAATAATCAGACATTTGTTAAATGTTTAACTATAATTTTTTTTGATATATTTTTTTCCAGTCTTCCATACAAGGCATGGAATAAAGGGATTTTGCTTCTTTTATTATATTTAATTATGTTTTTTTGCAAAAGCTCACGCAAGAAAAAAATAAAAAAGAAAGTGGCATGAACCACTCTCTTTTCAACCGCTGAAAAATTTCACAGCCTGCATCGCCAAATAAGCAATTCCTGCTCCGATCAGCGGACCGACAGCCACACCTTTAAATAAGCTGACTGCCAAAATTGTCCCGAACACAAGCGCTGCCGTGATATGCGGATCATTTTCGAGTAGCACAATACCGTTTTTTGCGATTAATGCTACTAATATACCCGCTCCAAGTGCAATCCAAGCATAAGAAGATTTCATGGCTTCTCCAAGCTGCTTAAATCCAATGTCACCTGTTGCAATAGGAACAAGCACAGCAATTGTAATGACGGTGACACCCCAATTGATGCCTTTTGATTGGAGAACCGGGAAAATTTTTTGATCCAAACCAATCAGCTTAATCGCAATCAGCACAGAAACCGCTAAAATTAATGAATTGTTCTTTGCAATAAGTGCAATAACGAGTAAAAGAACCAAAAATAAATTTGCTTGAGTAAACATACGCCGCCCCTTCCTTTCTTTTTATTGCGACCTTTTCATATTACTAATCTTTTTGAATAAAATGAAGTATCGGACATGCTTGTTTTTTGGAGGGGATTGTGTGAATCATACCTATATGGCCATTTTTCTGCGAAGTTTGATGATGATCAGCATTGCTGTATTTGCGGTTGTCTTTTTATATCAGTCTTTTCCTTTTTTATATCCTTTTTGGATTGCACTTATTGTATCCTGCCTGATTCATCCTGCCGTATGCAAAATAGAAGAGATCACCGGAATGCCGAGAGGATTTGTAGTAGTCATTGTACTACTGCTCTTTTTAGTGGCAGCAGCCGGTTTCATCACACTCTTAGTAGCAGAAATTATTTCAGGAAGTGCTTATTTGGCAAAGGTTCTGCCTGGCCACCTTGATCAAATGATTGGTATTGTCGAACGGTTTTTTACAGATAAGATTCTGCCTTTGTACCATGATGTCACCGCCCAATTTAATACGCTTCAAGCAGGTCAAAAGGAATCGATTTTAGGACAAATCCAGGCGCTAGGCGATGAAGCTGCCGCAAAAATAGGGACTTTTCTTTCAAAAACGCTCGAGCTTATCCCGGCTTTTTTAGGTCTTTTGCCTGATGCAGCCGCAACCCTTTTGTTTTCTGCACTGGCGACTTTTTTTATCACGAAAGATTGGTTTACGTTAAAAAAATATGGCTCTCGTATCTTTCCCGCAAAATGGATGCAGCATACACGCGCCATTTTATCTGAAATCAAAAAAGCCATTACCGGTTTTATGAAGGCGCAGCTTCTGCTTGTTGCTATGACCATCGGCCTCGTCGTCATTGGTCTGATCATCTTAAAAGTCGAGCATGCCTTTGTCATTGCTTTATGTATTGGGTTTGTCGATTTACTTCCTTATATCGGGAGCGGTACTGTTTTTCTGCCTTGGATCATTTACTCCGCTATGACAGGAAACCTCTCACTCGCTATCGGGCTCGGCATTTTGTATATTGTCGTGCTCATTCAAAGACAAATTTCAGAGCCGAAAGTCTTAAGCAAGTCCATTGGGCTTAATCCTTTAGCAACGCTTGTGGCATTATTTGTCGGGTTAAAATGCTTTGGTTTTCTTGGACTTGTCATTGGTCCTGCTTCCCTTGTCGTGTGGCAGGCATTTCGTAATGCAGGTGTTTTTAGAGATATCTATCAATACATTCGGTACGGCATGCAAAAGTAAAAGAGACCTTGAGCTCAAGGTCTCTTTAGCGAATAATCGTATAGCGATTGCGATTAGACATGTTTCTAAGCCAGCGTTCAAAGAGCGGCTTGATTTGCTTTCTCGTCATCGGAATGAGTAGCAGCGCACCAATGATATCCGATAAGAAGCCGGGAATGAGCAGCAGCAGACCGCCAATCAGAATGCAAAAACCATCGACAATCGTTACCCCGGGCATTTTGCCATATTGTAAATCTCTCTGCACTTTTTGAAAAGCTTCGATTCCTTGCTTTCTTGCAAAATAAGCGCCTAATGCACTTGTGAGCACGATCATCAGCATCGTTGGCAAAATGCCAATGATTTTACTTGATATTAAAAATAAACTGATTTCCACTGCAGGGAATAGAATCAATAATAGTAGCAAATATTTTTTCAACCATATCACCTCATGGGGTATCTTTCATCGAAAGCTGTTTTACTTTTTTTAGTGTAACATAAAAAAAGAGAGGAGTCAGATAACTCCCCTCGTGTGTATGATTTAAAGGACGCTTGCTCGGCCTTTGTAGATCGCTCCGCGTGCCGGATCTACTGTGATCTCTTCGCCTTCTTTTAGCAGTGTTGTTGCGCTGTCAAGACCAACAATCACTGGAATACCAAGGCTGAGTCCAACGACTGCTGCATGGCTTGTTAAGCCGCCTTCTTCAGTGATCAAGGCAGATGCTTTTTCTAAAGCACCCATCATATCACGGTCTGTACAGTTTGCGACAAGAATCGCCCCATCGTACATTTTTTCGTCTGCTTCTTTTCCGCTTTGTGCAATGACAACCGGTCCAAATGCAGATTTACGGCCAATTCCTTGACCTTTCGCAATAATGTCACCAACAACATATACTTTCATTAAGTTCGTTGTACCTGTTTCACCAACTGGCACACCAGCTGTAATGACGATTAAATCGCCATGTCTCACATAGCCCGTTTCAATCGACTTCTCGACTGCATTCTCAAGCATTTCATCAGTAGACGTCGTTTTTGATCCGCTCTTTGCAAATACACCGAATACGAGAGACAGCTTTCTTGCTACTGATTCGTTTGCTGTGACCGCTACGATTGGTGCTTTTGGTCTATATTTTGAAATCATTCTCGCTGTATGACCGCTTTCCGTAGGTGTCACAATCGCTGCCACGTCAAGCTTCATCGCTGTATGTGCAACAGATTGACCGATGGCATCTGTAATGCTGACTTCTACTTCTTCGCTTCTGCGAGAAAGAATTGCTTTATAGTTGAGTGCATCTTCTGAACGTGATGCAATGTTATGCATCGTTTGTACAGCTTCCACTGGATATGTTCCTGCTGCTGTTTCACCAGAAAGCATAATCGCATCTGTGCCATCAAAAATGGCATTTGCCACGTCACTTGCTTCCGCACGAGTTGGACGAGGATTACGCTGCATGCTATCAAGCATTTGGGTAGCTGTGATGACAGGTTTGCCTAAACGATTGCATTTTTTGATCAGCATTTTTTGAACAAGCGGTACTTCTTCTGCCGGGATCTCTACACCAAGATCTCCACGCGCAACCATCAAACCATCTGATACCTCAAGGATTTCATCGATGTTATCAACACCCTCTTGGTTTTCAATCTTAGGAATGATTTGAATGTCAGCCGCATTATTCTTTTCAAGAAGCTCACGAATTTCAAGCACATCAGAAGCTCGTCTAACAAAAGAAGCAGCGATGAAATCGACGCCTTGTTCAATTCCGAACAGAATATCATTGGCATCCTTTTCTGTAATACCTGGCAGGTTCACACTTACACCTGGTACGTTTACGCCTTTTTTGTTTTTGAGCGTGCCTGTATTCATGACCTTTGTGACGATTTCTTTGCGGTCCATGTTAATTTCTTTCACTTCTAAACCAATAAGACCATCATCTAATAGAATCGTTGAGCCCACTTCTACATCATCAATTAAATCTTCATACGTCACACTAATTTTTTCCGTATTTCCAACAATGTCTTCCATACTCACGATAAGATCTGCACCAGCGACTAGCTCAATTGAGCCGTTTTCAACTGTACGTGTACGGATCTCTGGACCTTTTGTATCAAGAAGGATCGCAATGTCCTTGCCTAATGTTTTACCTGCTTTACGAATGTTTTCAATGCGTGCACCATGCTCTTCAAAATCTCCATGAGAGAAGTTTAGTCTGGCTACATTCATTCCTGCTTCAATCAATTCAGTCAGCTTTTCAATGGTTTCACTTGCTGGACCGATTGTACAAACGATTTTTGTCTTTCTCATTACTGTTCCTCCTAAGGTCTTCTCGTTTTATATAGAGAGCTCTTGTGAAAGTCGGTACATATTTTGATCGACTGTATGTTTTTTATCTAAGATATCTAAAATATCGTGGTGAACGAGTTCGTTGCTTTGAATGCCCACACAGCGTCCGCCTTTTCCTTCAAGAAGAAGTTCTACTGCGTATGCTCCTAAACGGCTTGCCAGTACTCGGTCAAATGCGCTTGGAGAACCTCCGCGCTGAATATGTCCTAAGACAGATACACGGGTTTCAAGGCTTGTCTCCTCTTCAATCCGCTTACCAAATTCAACACCGCTGCCTACGCCTTCTGCGACGATAATGATACTGTGCTTCTTGCCGCGCTCGTGCCCTCTTCTTAACCTCGCAATAATTTCATCCATGTCATAGTCTGCTTCAGGAATCAAAATAGATTCGGCTCCGCCTGCAAGACCTGACCAAAGAGCAATATCACCAGCATGTCTTCCCATTACTTCCACTACGTATGTACGTTCATGAGATGTGGCTGTATCACGAATTTTATCAATGGCGTCAATGACTGTATTCAGTGCTGTATCAAAGCCAATAGTGAAATCAGTACCTGGGATATCGTTGTCGATTGTACCCGGGACACCTACACATGGAAAACCGAGCTCAGTTAATTTCTTCGCTCCCATGAATGAACCGTCTCCGCCGATCACAACAAGTCCTTCAATACCGAATTTTTTTAAGTTCTCAATGCCTTTTTCACGACCTTCAATTGTCTTGAATTCAGGGCATCTTGCCGTGTAAAGTTTTGTTCCTCCACGATGAATGATATCGCCAACTGAACCTATTTCAAGTTTCTCAATTTTACCGTTAATTAGACCTGAATATCCATTATAAATACCGTAAACTTCAACATTATGGTAAATCGCTTTCCTTACAACTGCGCGCACAGCTGCATTCATTCCTGGGGAATCCCCACCGCTCGTTAAAACTCCTATACGCTTCATCTTTTTCACCTCAGAGACCATATATGAATTAAACATACCATTTCCACTGCTTGAAAACAATCATGAGCAAAACCGGATGTTTTCAATACGTATTTCTAAAACCGTACTTATTATACAATTAAATAAACCGTTTTTAAACAAAAGTTAAGAAAGTCATGAAAGCAATTCTTTCAAAAACGAGGAAGATCGATCCTTCTAAAGCTTATCATATCAAGGTTTTCAGACGTTTCAAATTTTATGAAAACAAAAGAAAATTATTTTCAAATAGCGCTTACATGAGGGCGGTTTTCATGAAAAAGGATGAAAAAAATAAACGCCAGCCAAAAAGGCTGTACGTTTATTTAGTTTACCCCAATATATTGATTTTCAACCGATACTTTCCCGATTGCTTTGTATTTTTGATATCTTTGTTCGACTAGTTCTTCAGGTGTTAGTTTGAGCAAAGATGTAAGTGACTGTTTTAATGTTTTTTCAATGTAGGCTGCTTGTTGTTTCACGTCTCGGTGAGCTCCACCTTGCACTTCTTTAATAACATCATCTATAATATCTAATTCTTTTAGGTCTGGAGCGGTAATTTTCATTGTCTCTGCAGCTTTTTTCGCAAGTGATGAGTCCTTCCAGAGCAGTGCTGCTGCACCTTCAGGTGAAATCACTGAATACGTTGAATTCTCTAGCATGTATAGGTGGTTTCCTACGCCTAAGCCTAGTGCGCCGCCACTTCCGCCTTCTCCGATGACAATACAGACAACCGGTACACGAAGTCCTGCCATTTCGAATAGGTTTTTCGCAATTGCTTCACTTTGTCCGCGTTCTTCAGCTGCTTTCCCAGGATAAGCTCCTTTTGTATCAATAAAGCAAATGATCGGGCGATTAAATTTATCTGCTTGTTTCATCAAGCGCAGCGCTTTACGGTAGCCTTCTGGATGAGGCATTCCGAAATTACGGCGCAAGTTTTCTTTTGTGTCTTTTCCGCGCTGATGGCCAATGACTGTGACAGGAAGCCCTTTAAACGTGGCGATTCCTCCAACAATAGCTTCATCATCACCATAGAAACGGTCACCATGACATTCGAAAAAGTTGTCAAACAGCTCTTGAATGTAATCGAGAGTTGTTGGACGCATCGCATGACGAGCAATCTGTACTCTGTCCCACGGCTTTAAATTTGTATAAATGTCTGCTTCAAGCTTGCTCAGACGTGTTTCAAGGCGCTCAATTTCTGCACTTAAATCCATTTCTGAGTTTTGTGTGAACTTTTTCAGTTCATCAATTTTCGCTCGAAGTTCAATGACAGGTTTTTCAAATTCTAGTTCTCCAGCCACTCTCGTTCACCTCCTGTGCTGTGTAATGCTAAGATTCGGCCTAGTGTTTCTTTCATCTCTGCACGATGAATGACAGCATCCAGCTGTCCATGCTTCATTAAAAATTCAGCCGTTTGGAAGTCCTCTGGCAGGTCTTCACGGATTGTTTGTTCAATGATTCTACGGCCTGCAAACCCAATTAAAGCACCAGGTTCTGCAAAGTTGTAATCACCAAGAGACGCGAAACTAGCTGATACACCGCCAGTTGTTGGGTTCGTCATCACAGAGATAATCAAACCTTGGTCCTCGCTGAACAGTTTTAATGCTGAGCTTGTTTTTGCCATCTGCATGAGACTGAGGATCCCCTCTTGCATTCTCGCTCCGCCCGATGCAGTAAAGATGATAAATGGCACCTTGTCCGCTTTTGCTTTCTCAATCGCCAGTGTGATCTTCTCACCAACAACCGAGCCCATGCTGCCCATACGGAACGTGGCATCCATGACAGCGATCACAGCACGCTGGCCTTCAATTTCACCTTGACCTGTGACAATGGCTTCATTCAAAGACGTTTTTTCTCTGTCTTTCTCAAGCTTTTCTTCGTAGCCTGGGAATCCGAGCGGGTTTTCTGAGATCAGATGCCCGTTAAATTCTTCAAATGTGCCTTCGTCTACAAGGCTATCAATACGCTGCTTTGCATTCATTTGCAAATGTCTGCCGCAATTCATGCAAACACGTAAATTTTTATCTAATTCTTTGGTGAGCATTATTTTTTTACATTGCGGACATTTGGTCATGATGCCTTCAGGCACATCTTGGCTTGCCTGTTCAGAGGGTACAGATGCATATTTTTTCTTTTTACTGAAAATATTTTTGATTGACAAATGACTACCTCCCTTTTTGAAGGGTTTTTTCTTTACACGCACATCCACTATTATAGGACATGTCATAACTGTACCGAAACTATTGTACTTTTTTTGTCAAACGCTGTCATCCTTCATTCAATTTTTTCAATGGGGAATTGATGAGAAATGAGTATGTGTTTGGGGCGCTGAGCAGTTGATATATGTGAATTGTGAACGTCTACAAAAAAATATCATTCCGGATGAAAAAATTTTCGCGTAAGAGAGGAAATGGTGCACGTCTTTCCTCCAATTTCAGAAAGAACGTGCACACTTTTCCAATTGATTATTCGCCGATAATCGTTAATTTTCTTGTTTTTTCAGCGACTGCTTCTGGATCGACTTTGATTCTTGCAACGCCAGTTTCCATTGCTGCTTTTGCTACCGCTTTTGCTACCGCTGGTGCTACACGTGCATCAAATGGTTCAGGGATGACGTATTCAGCTGACAATTTCTCATCTGAAACAAGAGAAGCAATCGCTTCAACGGCTGCAATTTTCATTTCTTCGTTAATGTGAGTTGCACGTACATCTAATGCTCCGCGGAAAATTCCTGGGAATGCCAGTACGTTGTTCACTTGGTTCGGGAAGTCAGAACGGCCAGTTCCTACAACACTTGCACCTGCTGCATGTGCATCTTCTGGCATGATTTCTGGATTTGGATTCGCCATAGCGAAGATGACAGGATCTTTTGCCATTTTTCCAACCATTTCTTTTGTTAGAGCGCCTGCTACTGAAACCCCGATGAAGACGTCTGCGCCTTCAATGACTTCTTCTAATGAACCTTCTTTACGGTCTTGGTTCGTGAATTTAGCGACTTCATTTTTCACTGTATTCATACCGTTCGGGCGGCCTTCGTAAATTGCGCCTTTTGTATCGCACATGATGATATCACGTACACCGAAATGATATAGAAGCTTGATAATCGCAATTCCCGCTGCTCCAGCGCCGTTTGCCACCACTTTGATGGAGGACATTGATTTTCCAGACAGTTTCAGGGCATTTACAAGTCCTGCTACTGTGACAATCGCTGTTCCGTGCTGATCATCGTGGAACACTGGAATGTTTGTCTCTTTTTTCAAGCGCTCTTCGATAATGAAGCAGTTTGGAGCTGCAATATCTTCAAGGTTGACACCGCCAAACGTTGGCTCAAGAAGCTTTACTGTTTCAACGATTTTGTCTACATCGTTTGTCGCAAGCGCGATTGGGAAGGCATCAACGCCCGCGAAGCTTTTGAATAATACAGCTTTTCCTTCCATTACTGGTAGAGATGCTTCTGCCCCAATATTACCAAGCCCTAAAACAGCGCTTCCGTCTGTGACAACAGCGACCATATTGCCTTTCATTGTATAATCATACACTTTGCTTGTGTCGTCATAAATATCTTTACATGGTTCTGCAACACCAGGTGAGTAAGCCAAGCTCAAGTCTTTTGCATTTTTCACTTGTACTTTTGATTTTGATTCGAGTTTGCCTTGATTCTCTTTGTGCATATGTAATGCTTCTTCTCTTAATGACATGTGATGAACACTCCTTCAAGTGGAAAATGATTTAATGAATTGCTAAGTTGATAAGCACATACTGGCAGTTTTAAATACACAGAATCTTTAAAATGATAACACAATAGGTGAATTTGTAAAACATATTCAGGTGATTTGTCATCATTTAATCACAACGTTTTGTTCACCAAGCAGCTCTTTTAACTGGAAAATCACAGCATGATCTGCATGAACCTTGTATGCATCTGGAAGTCTCACTGTCTTTTTTTGCTTCTCATAATACAAATAGACATCTGCTTCTCCGCTGTGCATCGAGATCACCCGCTTTACTTGCTCTAGCAGTTCCTGCGTATGGCTTTCTTCTTTCACCCGAATGTAGACAGACTCTTTTCTTTGTGTGCCCATCTCTTCAAGCAGAACGGCTTCTTGCACGATGATTTGGCTGCTGTCATTTCTGACATCTATTCTGCCTTCAACATAAAGCATGGCGCCCTCCTCAAGTAAGGGGGACAGCTTTCTAAATTGCTCTGGAAAGACGACGCCTTCCATTTCTCCCGTTTCATCCCCAAATGTGACAAATGCCATCGATTGTCCATTTTTTGTCCGAATCGATTTCACTTTTGTCAAAAGACCACCCATTGAGATCTTTCGCTTTATATAGGAAGAAAGTCTGATGATTTCCACTGCACCATTCTCTCTTAAGCGATCTCGGTACGTTTGTACAGGATGATTTGATAAATATAACCCAAGTGCCTCTTTTTCAAATTGCAGGAGATCGACAAGCGGCAGTTCTTCTATCTCCGCATATTTTGGCTTAATGGAGAAGGTTGTATCCCCCAGAAAGTCCAGTTGATCATCTGGATTTAAAAATGACACGTGGTCTAATGCAATATCTATTGATGCCAATAACGAAGCACGATTTGGATAAAGCTCATCCATCGCCCCTGAAAAAATGAGCGCTTCAATCGTTTTTCGGTTGACACTCTTTGCTGATACTCTTGCGCAAAAATCAAATAAATCTTCAAACGGCTTTTCCTGTCTTGCCCTGTATATATCCTTTACAGCTGACACTCCGACATTTTTGATCGCTCTTAAGCTGTAGCGGATCTCCCCTTTTTCAACCGTAAATGGAAATTCACTCTTATTAATAGAAGGCTTCAACACAGATATCCCTTTTTCCTTTGCCTCATAGAAATATTGAGCGACTTTGTCTTCATTTCCAATCACACTCGTTAAAAGTCCGCACATAAAATATAACGGATAATGCGCTTTTAAGTAAGCAAGCTGAAAGCCAATCATGCTATATGCAACAGCATGGCTTCTATTAAAACCATAGTTTGCAAATTTGACGATTAAGTCATAAACGTCATTTGCAATGTTAACAGGATACTCCTTTTTTAGGCATCCTTCAACAAAATGGCTTCGCTCTTCATCAAGGACCTTTTTATCCTTCTTCGAAACTGCTCTTCTTAATAGATCTGCCTCACCCAGCTGAAAGCCTGCCATCTTCGCCGCAATCAGCATGATTTGCTCCTGATAGACGATGACCCCATATGTGTCCTTTAAAATGTCATACAAATCAGGATGCGGATAAGAGACCTTGACTCTGCCGTGCTTTCGGTCGATAAAGAGCGGGATATTCTCCATTGGACCTGGACGGTAGAGGGCATTGACCGCCACGATGTCTTCTAAACTAGAGGGCTTCAGGCGTCTCAGCACCTGACGCATTCCTTGTGATTCAAGCTGGAAAATCCCAGTTGTATCTCCCGCTGATAACAATTCAAATGTTTTCTGATCTTCATATGAAATGTCACTAAAGTTAATGTGGACGTTTTCCTGTCTTTCAATCTGGTTTTTAATGGATTCAATTAAGGTTAAGTTTCTTAGTCCTAAGAAATCCATCTTTAAAAGTCCGAGATCTTCTAAATAATTCATCGCATACTGCGTTAAATACACACCATCATGGCCGTCTTGAATTGGAACGACCTCTGTCAGCGGCTCCTCGCTCAGCACAACGCCGGCTGCATGTGTCGAGGTATGTCTTGGCAAGCCTTCAACCTTTAAAGCGGTTTGAAAGACCTTTCGAAGCTCCTCGGATTGCTGGAGCATCGTTTTTAATTCAGGGGATGCAGTCACCGCTTCTTTCAGCGTCGTTCCTGGCTTTGACGGAATCAGCTTTGCAAGACGGTCCGCAGCCTTTGAATCAATCCCCATCACACGTCCAACATCTCTTAAGGCCGCCTTTGCTGCAAGTGTTCCAAACGTGACAATTTGTGCCACATGCATGTCTCCGTATTTGTCTTTTACATAAGAAATGATTTCATCTCTTCTCGTATCGGGGAAATCAATATCAATATCTGGCATACTGATTCGCTCAGGATTTAAGAAACGCTCAAACAACAGACCGTGACGGAGCGGATCAACATCTGTAATAAACAATACATACGCAACAAGTGACCCTGCTGCCGATCCACGTCCTGGCCCTGTGACAATGCCTTGATCATGGGCATACTTCATAAAATCCCACACGATGAGAAAATAATCACTGAAATTCATTTTTTGGATAATGCTCAGTTCGTACTCAAGTCTTTTCACATACGTATCATTTGAAGCAATCTTTCTTTGCTTCATCCCTTCTGCGCACACTCTGCGTAAAAACTGATCTACTGTTGATTGATCAGGAGTCGGATAGGAAGGGAGTTTTGTCTGCCCAAGATTTAAATCGACTTCACAGCGGTCTGCGATCTCCACCGTTCTTGTCAGCAGCTCCTCATCTTGCGCATACCATTCCTTCATTTCTTCAAGGGTTCTGAAATGCTTTTCTCCTCGGTCTTCCTCAATCTCTGACAGCTGCTGCCCTGCTTTAATGGCTTTTAAACACGTATAGGCGGTTTTGTCTTCTCGATTGATATAGTGGACATCTCCCGTCGCAACAAGAGGAATCTCCGCACTTTTTGAGACGTCCCTGAGTTTACCGGCAAGCGATTCGTCTTGCTGAAATGGCTGAAGTGCGATGTACACATGTCCCTCACCGAAAATATCTTTCAATTGTTTCGCCGCATCATGCGCTTCTTCTATCTGATCATGCTGAAGCAGCGTTTCAATGTAGCCAGAAGCGCCTGGCGTAATGGCAATGAGCCCGCGGTGATAGCTTTTCAGCCATTTTTCTTTCAGTCCAGCTTTTGATTTTGATTTCAGCACACTGCTGATTTTGATCAAGTTTTGATAGCCTTCATTGTTTTTGGCAAGGAGTACCAAGGGATAAGCCTCTGTCTCTTGTTCATCTATGAAGACAGAAGCTGTTAAACCGATGACCGGCTTGATGCCATGTTTTTTACATTCCTTATAAAATTCAACCGTTCCATACATCACATGGTCATCGGTAAGAGCGAGCGCCTTGCAGCCAAGTTCTTTCGCTTTCAGCACGAGCTCCTTTACTTTTGCCGCACTGCTTAATAAGCTGTATCCACTGTGGACCTGAAGATGAACATAAGACATGCTTAATCCACTCCTTTCGTCTAAAGTCATTCTTTCATTATAAAACGCGATGCGGTGAGAAACAAATGTTCTTTCTTTTCTGTCCGTTCATACTTGTCCCGCACACACCATATATTGAATAGAGTGAGGTGGACACAATGGATGTGAAGGAAGCTTTTATTCCGAATTTTATTAGCTGTTATTTTATTGCTCTTGGGGTCATTTTGGGCGGTGCCATCATAGGTGGTGTTGGTGCTTATTTATCTGGTCAGCCGCCTTTATCCATTATTACGAGTCTTGCCAACCGTTTAAAGATTTGGGCGCTTGTCGCAGCTATCGGTGGAACTTTTGATGCCGTTTATAGCTTTGAAAGAGGCATTTTCGAAGGGAACACGCGTGATATTTTCAAGCAGATTTTATTAATTGTCTCTGCCATGGGCGGTGCACAAACAGGTTATCTCATTATTACGTGGCTCACACAGGAGCATGTGTCATCATGAGGGTGCCGGAGCTGTACAAACGTCCAGGCTGGCAGCGTTTTTTTGCAGGGATGATGTTTGGCGCGATTGTGAGCTGGCTCATTTTCCTCTTTACATACGGAACCTTTCAGGAAAAGCAGGTGACACAGCTTAGAAGCCAGCAGCACCATATGGACAGTCTGAAAGAACAAATCACACTCTATCGGGAAGATTTGCATAAGTTAAATGAGGATAATAAACAGCGGCTGCTGATCCAAAGCGTAGATGTCCATCTCGTCAATCGTGAGCAATATAAAATCCCAGAGCCAGATACGCTGAAATTTGAAGATCAGGTCAAAGAGGATATCTCAGAGGTCATTACAAAGGATATTGAAAGTGTCTATAAAACAAAGGAATTATTAAAACGGACGGTGGAAAACAAAGAATATACCATTCGGGAAAAGGCATACCGCGCCAAAGTGACAGAGCTGACGATTTATACGAAGCTTTCACTTGAAGTGCGCATTTCATTTGCTGAATAAATGATCATGTGGAATTTTTATGAATTTCTGCCCTCAATGATCGCTTTTCCCTCATTATTTTTATACACTAAAAGTAGAACGAGATCTAAAACAGAAAGAGGTGAGGACAATGGAGGTTTATAGCTATCGTCAAATGGCACGAGACAAAGCAAGCCGGATCAAAGACGGCATGTGTGCTTATGCTGAGACAGAAATGATGGCTCATTTAATTAAAAAAGAATTAAAGCATCAAAATCTCCAAGCCTATGAAGATTCAACTGACATCGGCTGCTGGTTTATCCCTGTATGCAAGTAACCCTTTTCTCCATGACAAAAAAAGAGAGAGGGGACTTGAAGCCCCCCTCTCTCATGATGATGATTTACATACTTCTTCTAAATCACGCAAAATCTCATCTGCCACGGCCCAATCATAAATAGACGCACCAGCTGCAAGCGGGTGGCCGCCGCCATGATATTTTTTCGCAATGGTATTAATGACGACGCCTTTCGAGCGGAATCTAACACGAATCTGATCGTTTTCTTCCACAAAAAAGACCCATGCCTTAATCCCTGCAATATTTCCAAGTGTCCCAACAAGCTGTGAGGCTTGCTGCGCTGTTGTTTGGAACGATTCCAAAATATCGCGCTTAATGAAAACAGAGGCGACCCCATTCTCTGACAAAGAAATATGTTGAAAAATATAGCCATTTAATTTCACGACATTCAAGTCCGTCTCATACAATTGATTGAAAAGGTCTGAAGATGAAAATGGATATTCAATAAGCTCTCCAGCATATTTGAGCGTCTTTTTCGTCGTGTTTGGGAAAAGGAAGCGGCCTGTGTCTCCTACAATGCCGGCATAAATGAGTTCAGCCGCCTTTGTATTCAGCTGATATCCTTCTTCTTTCCCCTCTAAATACAATTCATAAATCATTTCGCTCACAGAGCTTGCCTCTGTATCCACCCAAAGCAAATCACCATACGGATCTTCATTTGGATGATGGTCAATTTTCATCAGCTTATCGCCCATTGAATAGCGCTGATCGTCAATTCTTGCTTGATTGGCTGTATCACAGACAATGACAAGGGCATCTTTGTACACGTCATCCGGAACCTCATCAAGTTCATACAAAAATGAAAGGGATGGCTCCGGGGTTCCTGTCGCATAAATATTTTTTTCTGGATAGGTGGCACGCAAGATTTCCGTAAGGCCGCACTGCGATCCATACGCATCAGGATCTGGTCTTACATGTCTATGAATGATGATGGTGTCATATAATGATATGGTTCTAATCAGTTCTTTTTTCATAAAAACTCCTTCTTATCCGATACTCTTTTTATTATTAAATCATAATCTATCCTGACGGAAAAGTGAGGAATAGACAATTTATTCTAGTAAGCAAGCCTATTTACGTTTAAAATAGGGTTGTAACCACTTACAATGGAGGCTTGGCACATGCTTGTTTTGATTGTGTTTATTATTTGTTCTGCCATGTTTTATTTATACTACAAAGCAAAGAATGTCCGTACGAACCGCCCAGTCGAAAAGAAATTCTGGTCGGCTAAATCCAGTATGGCACTTGGCTGCTTTGTCCTGCTCTTCGGTGTGAATCAATTATTTTTAAACCGCTCGTCACTCGCATTTGTCATTGGATTTATTTTTGTTGCTGTCGGTATCGGCAGTACGTGGGCTGGATATAAAGCCTACAAGCATTACCTTCCGCTCTTTTTAAAGGAAGGCGAAAAAGATCACGCATAATAAGAGAGAAGGGCTAAAATGATGTTTATTTTAGCCCTTTGTCATTTTCGTCATCGCCCTTTTACGATTATCCTCTCTCCATCAGCTGCACCATCAGCATCGCTTTCCCTACGATATTCGATTGATGATATACCTCCACTTCCAGCTTTCCAAACTTGCGGCCTACTTCTAAAATATTCGGCTTGATCTGTATCGTGGATTCCATTTGAACCGGTTTTAAGAAGTAGACAGAGAGACTTTCGACAATCAGCTCCCCTTTTTTATGAGACTTTAAGAAGCGGTTGGCGGATTCAATTAAAATTTGCGTGAACACTCCATATGAAATGTTTCCGAGCTGGTTTGTCATTTGGGGTGTGACCTCATATTGATACACCGCATCTGCCTTTGGCTTATCTGTATCGGTATCTTTAAACCCTCTTGAGACAACATCATCCAGTTTTTCGCCGACCTGCGGCTGCTTTTGAATCATTTGAAGCGCCTTCAGCACATCCTGACGACTGATCATCCCAATTAGTTTCGCATAATCATCTACGACTGGCAGCACCTCAATGCCTTCCCATACCATCATTTGAGCAGCAGAGGCGACAGAGGTTTTTCCAATGACTGTCAGTGGATTTTTCGTCATCACCTTTTCAATCGGTGTAGAGCGGTCATGCCCCGCGATATCCTTTGAGGTGAGAATTCCGTGAATTTTCATTTGGTCGTCTGCGACCGGAAAACGGCCATGGCCAGTTTCATAATTCTTTTCATACCATTTTTCAAGCTTATCCTCTGGTGATAAATACACCGTCCGTTCGATCGGCGTTAAAATATCTTCCACAAGCACAATCTCTTTTTTTATTAGTTGGTCATAAATGGCTCGGTTTATGAGAGCTGCTACGGTAAATGTATCGTAGCTTGTCGATAAGATCGGCAGCTCAAGCTCATCTGCGAGCTGAATGATTTCATCATCTGTTGAGAAGCCGCCCGTGACCAGCACAGCTGCTCCTGCCTCTAATGCTTGTCTGTGTGCATTGATCCGGTTTCCGACAATCAGCAGGTTTCCAGCTGCCGTGTAGCGCATCATCGCATCAAGCTCCATCGCACCGATGACAAATTTGTTTAATGTTTTATGTAAGCCCGTTCGTCCTCCAAGCACCTGTCCATCAATAACATTGACCACTTCTGCATATGTCAGCTTTTCAATATTTTCTTTTTTCTTCTGTTCAATCCGAATGGTACCAACTCGTTCAATCGTACTGACGAATCCTTTATTTTCAGCATCCTTGATGGCCCGGTAAGCGGTCCCTTCACTCACTTTCATTTCTTTCGCAATACGCCGGACAGAGATTTTCTCTCCGACATCTAATGAATCAATATACGATAAAATTTGTTCATGCTTTGTCGCCAATCCCGTTCACCCTTTTTGTTTTCAGCGTTTTCATCTATGTTTCATTATAAGGGCAGGAGGCTTTTAATAGCAATTTGTCTTTTTCAGCACGATACACGTAAACAAAAAAAGCCGGCATTGGAATGCCGGCTTTTTGCTATGTTGATTAAATCTCAATCGATTCTCCGCTGTTTAACACATGACCAACGCCGCCATGCAGGCTGTCTGCAAATGCATGCGGGTCCTGTTCAATCGGCGGGAATGTGCTGTAGTGAATCGGCACGACCTGCTTCGCCCGAAGCCATTCGGCTGCGATTCTTGCATCGTCCGGCCCCATCGTGAAATTATCACCGATCGGAAGGAATGCAAGCTCAATATGATTCAGCTCACCGATCAGCTTCATATCTGAAAAGAGCGCAGTGTCTCCAGCATGATAAATCGTTTTGCCCTCTGCAGTAAATAAAATACCTGATGGCATGCCTGTATACGTAATCGTTTTTGCATCTTCATCAATGACAGCTGAACCATGGAACGCTTGCGTGAGCTTGACTTTACCAAATTCAAACTCACGTCCGCCGCCGATATGAAGCGGGTGCGTTTTCACCCCTTGCCAGCTTAAATAAACGGCAAGTTCGTTTGGCGCGACAACGAGCGCGTCATTGTTTTTAGCGATTTCAATGGTGTCACCGAGGTGATCTCCATGCCCATGTGTCAGTAAAATGACATCCGCTTTGACATCTTGCGGCTTGATATCTGTGTGTTTATTTCCTTTTAAAAATGGATCAATCCAAATATGGTATCCGTTTGTTTCAATGTGTACGACTGAATGTCCGTGATATGTAGCTTTCATGTGAGTATATCCACCTTTCGAATTTGATCTCATTTCATCTATTCCCTGTATAAAAAGCTGAAAAACTTAATGTCTGTGAATGACGTTAAGACCACCTGTTGCTTCAATAACGGTCCCTGTAATCAGGTCTGAGCGGTCATCGCATAAAAATGAAATGATGCGCCCTATATCCTCTCCAGTACCAGACCTGCCAATAGGCGTTTCATCGTCTTTGATCTGCCGTGCTTCTTCTATTGTGGATTCTTTCATGTCTCCAACGATTTTGCCTGGGCAAACCATATTGGCTGTGATGCCGTTTTCGGCTTCTTCAATCGCAATGGTTTTCGTCAATGACGCAAGCCCCACTTTTGCCGCTCCGAAGGCTGATCTGTGCATCCAGCCTGGTGCATGGTCTGCTCCTTGGAAGCCATACGTGATAATGCGGCCAAAGCCTTGTTTTCTCATCATGGGGATGACCATTCGGAACAAATGGAACACTGCGGATAGGTTGCCTTCCATCATTTGATACCATTCATCTTCAGAGTAATCCGCTAGTTTCTTACGTTCAAAAATATAAGGTCCAGCATTGTTAATCAAGGCATCGATCCGCCCAAATCGCTCTGCTGCCAGCTCTACCATGTTTTTTAAATCTTCTTTGTTTGTCACATCTCCTTGGACAAATTGAAGCTTTTCTTCGTATTCCTGCAATTCTTCTTTCATCTGCCGGACAGCTTCATCATCACTTCGATAATTCACTGTCACAGAATACCCCATATTCAGTAAAGACTCGGTTACTTTCCTGCCAAGTCCTTTAGAACCCGCTGTTATTAATGCGTGTCGCACACAATCTCCTCCTAAAGCAAAGGTTGCAAGTTCACATGTTTCTTATCTTTACTTTACTATAAACCAGCATCTGGCGCACTTATGAACCCTTTCTGCTATCTTGTTCTCTAAGGAAGAGGATTCTCCTTTCTGACAGCAAAAAAACCACCCGCATCATACGAATGGTTTTTTGACGTGTTACGCTAGGCAGGCTTTTGCTTTTTCTAAAGCGAGCTGAATTTGTTTAAATCCAGTTCCACCTGCACTTGTTCTTTTTTCAACAGCAACATACGGATCAAGAACGGTGTAAATGTCTTCTTCAAAAAGATCGCTCGCTTCTGTGAATGTTTCAAACGGAAGATCACTTAAGTAGATGCCTTTTTGAATGCACGTATACACAAGCTTGCCAACGATTTCGTGTGCTTCACGGAATGGCATGCCTTTTTTCGCTAGGTAGTCTGCCACTTCGGTCGCATTTGAGAAATCTTCTTTTGTTGCCTTTTTCATGACATCCTCGTTCACCGTCATGGTTTGAATCATGCCTGTGAAGATTTGCAGGCTGCCAGCAAGGGTTTTTACTGTATCAAACATGCCTTCCTTGTCTTCTTGCAGGTCTTTGTTATACGTAAGCGGCAAACCTTTCATAATGGTGAGAAGCCCCATTAGGTTGCCATATACACGGCCCGTTTTTCCGCGGATCAATTCTGCCATATCCGGGTTTTTCTTTTGCGGCATCATGCTGCTGCCTGTTGCATATGTGTCATCAAGTTCAATGAATTTGAATTCTTGAGAGCACCATAAAATGATTTCCTCACAAAGACGTGAGAGATGCATCATCACAAGGCTGCTATTAGACAAAAACTCTAAAATGAAATCCCGATCACTCACGCCATCAAGGCTGTTTTCGTAAATATGATCAAAGCCAAGCAGCTCTGCTGTATATTCACGATCAATTGGAAATGTCGTTCCTGCTAACGCTCCGCATCCAAGTGGAGACACGTTAATTCGCTTCAACGAATCTTGAAAACGCGCTTTGTCACGCTCAAGCATCCAGAAATAGGCGAGCATATGATGAGCAAAGGAAATAGGCTGTGCACGCTGCAAGTGCGTATATCCTGGAAAAATCGTTTCAACGTGCTGTTCTGCTTTTTCCACAAGCACTGTTTGAAAAGAAGAGATCAGTTCAATGATATGCTCTACTTGATTATTCAAATATAAATGCATATCGGTTGCGACCTGATCATTCCGGCTTCTCGCTGTGTGCAATTTGCCGCCAAGCGGACCAATCTCATCAATGAGCATTTTTTCAAGGTTTAAATGGATGTCCTCATAATCTACTGAGAATTCCAATTCATCTGCCTCTGCCTTTTTCATGAGCGTATTCAGTCCATCTTTGATGGCAGCGGCCTCCTCATCGTCTAGGATACCGCATGTATTCAGCATACTTGCATGAGCAAGGGAGCCGGTCAGATCTTCTTTGACTAATTGTTTGTCGAAATGAATGGACGCGCCAAACTCATCGACCCATTTTTCTGGTGTTTTTTGAAATCGGCCTCCCCAAAGCTTTTTCATGCTTTAACCTGCTCCTTTTTATTCACGATGCTGTTTACTTTTGTCGGTAAGCCCCAAAGATTAATAAATCCTACCGCAGCATCATGATCGAATTCATCTGCTTTTGTGTATGTTGCTAGATTTTCATCATAAAGTGAATATGGTGATTTACGTCCTTCTACAATGGCATGGCCTTTAAATAGTTTCACACGTACAACACCTGTTACGTTCTGTTGTGTTTCTTGTAAGAAAGCATCTAATGCTTCTTTAAGCGGTGAGAACCATAATCCGTTGTATATTAATTCAGCCATTTTTTGTTCAATGATTGGCTTAAAGTGTGCGACTTCTTTCACTAGTGTTAAATCTTCAAGCTCTTTATGCGCTTTTAGAAGTGTGACAGCACCTGGGCACTCGTATACTTCACGAGATTTGATGCCAACAAGACGGTTTTCAACGTGATCGATTCTGCCAACCCCATGCTGACCAGCGATTTCATTTAAATGAAGGATGAGATCAGATAATGAATACTGAATACCATCAATGGCTGTTGGTTTTCCTTTTTCAAACGTGATTTCGATGGTCTTAGGTGTGTCAGGTGTTTTTTCAAGTGGAGTCGTTAGATCATATGCTCCTTCTGGCGGTGCAGCCCAAGGATCTTCTAAAATGCCGCACTCGTTACTTCTGCCCCAAAGGTTTTGGTCGATTGAATATGGGCTGTCTAAGTTAATCGGAATTGGAATACCGTGCTTTTGAGCATAATCGATTTCTTCATCACGGGACCATTTCCATTCACGTACTGGTGCAAGAACTTCTAGGTCTGGATTCAGTGCTTTAATGGATACTTCAAAACGGACTTGGTCGTTTCCTTTTCCAGTACATCCGTGAGCAACCGCTACTGCATTTTCTTTCTCTGCGACTTCCACCAATTTTTTTGCAATAAGTGGACGAGATAGTGCAGATACAAGCGGATATTTTCCCTCATACATGGTGTGTGCTTGTAATGCAGTCAGTGCAAATTCTTCAGCAAACTCTTCTTTTGCGTCAATCATGTAAGACTGAACCGCTCCGACTTGAAGTGCTTTTTGTTGAACGAATGCTAAGTCTTTTCCTTCACCTACATCCAGGCAGCAAGCAACGACTTCGTATCCTTGCTCTTGTAACCATTTAACTGCAACAGAGGTATCAAGACCTCCGGAATATGCTAATACGACTTTTTTATTTTGTGACATGATTGAAAAGCTCCTCTCGCTTGTTTTGATTCTGTGAATGTTTTTTGCATAAAAATAAGTTTTAATTTATAAACATGCATTTAGTATGTATACACTGTAACAAGGAAAAATTGTTTTTTCAACCCCTTTATGAAAAAAACTCCGCCAAATTTTCTTGGCCGAGTCATTTTGGGCTATTTTTGATCCTTTTCAAGCTCTCGTAAGACGTGAGGAAGCTCTGGAATGATGAGTTTTGTCATGGCTAAACGAACAGCTCCAGTAGAGCCTGGTGTGGCAAAAACCGCTTTTTGATTGACGACCCCAGCCGTTGCCCGGGACAAGATAGCGGCTGAACCAATGTCTTCTGTATAGCTCAGCATGCGGAAGATTTCGCCAAAGCCTGGCAGCTCCTTGGAGAAAAGCGGGGTGATCGCTTCAATGGTGACATCCCTTGCGGCAATTCCTGTGCCCCCGTTTAACAAGACGGCATCTATTTTCGGTTCGCTTGTTCCCTCTAACACAGCGTCTTGGATCGCTCCAATGTCATCTTTTACAATATCGTATGCAAGAATGAGATGTCCCTGTTCTTTAAGCAAATCAATCATCAGGCGGCCGCTTTTATCTGTTTCATTCGTTCTTGTATCACTGACCGTAATAACTTTTAAATAAAGCCTCTCTTTCGCCTCACGTTTATGTTCTGTCACGCTCATTTTCTCACCGCTCCCTTTTGCTTCGTATTGGACAACATTATAGCATGCTGCTTTTAACAGAAAAAAGCTCTTTTCCTTATTGGAAAAGAGCTTCTTCATTTTTGATTATGCTAAGCGCATAACGTCTCTTGCAATCATTACTTCTTCGTTCGTTGGGATGACGATCACTTTTACAGGAGAGTGCGGGTAGCTGATGAATGCTTCTTCGCCTCTCATGTTGTTAAGAGAAGGATCCCAGTAAACGCCCATGAATTCTAGACCACGAAGGACACGAGCTCTTACTTCTGAACTGTTTTCACCGATTCCAGCTGTGAAGATGATCGCATCTACACCATTCATTCTCGCTGCATAAGAACCGATATATTTATGAATACGGCTTGCAAAAATATCAAGAGCTACTTCTGCACGGTCGTTTCCTTCTTCTGTTGCTTCTTCGATATCACGAAGGTCACTTGATAGACCAGACACACCTAAAAGACCACTCTTCTTATTCAAAGTAGAAAGTACTTCTTCAGCTGTATGTCCTGTTTTCTCCATAATAAATGGAATAAGGGCAGGGTCAATGTTACCTGAACGTGTACCCATTGCAACACCTGCAAGCGGTGTGAAGCCCATTGAAGTATCGATTGATTTTCCGCCTTCAACTGCTGCGATACTTGCACCATTTCCAAGGTGGCAAGAGATCAAACGAAGCTCTTCAAGAGGACGGCCTAATAGCTCTGCTGCACGCTCTGTTACGAACTTATGGCTTGTCCCGTGGAATCCGTATTTACGAATACCAAAGTTTTTGTAGTAGTCGTACGGAAGGCTGTATAGGTAAGACTGCTCTGGCATTGTTTGGTGGAAGGCTGTATCGAACACAGCAATCGCTGGTACGTCAGGCAGAATTTGTTTGAATGCTTTGATTCCTACAACGTTTGCAGGGTTGTGCAGTGGTGCTAGCTCTGAAAGCTGATCAATGTCATTGATGACTTCATCAGTTAAAAGAACAGAGTCGCTGAATTTCTCTCCGCCGTGAACAACGCGGTGTCCTACGCCATCAATTTCATTAAAGTCTTTGATGATGTTAAATTCAATTAGTTTTTCAAGCAGCATTTTGACCGCTACTGCATGATCTGGAATATCTGTGATTTCTGTTTTCTTTTCTCCATCTACAGAAATCGTGAAGATACTGTTGTCCATTCCGATTCTTTCAACAAGGCCTTTTGTTAAAACGGTTTCTTCTGGCATGTCGAACAATTGGAATTTAAGAGATGAGCTTCCTGCGTTGATTGCAATAATTTTAGACATTCCTGTCGCTCCTTTTACTCAGTTGTTATATAAGGTTTCACGTTTTTTCCGGTGCTATATTCAACCTGTTTGACGGGTCTTTTATAGTTTAACGATAAGTCCGAAAAATATCTGACTTTTTCATTTAAACATTGAAAACTTTGCATTTCAAGTGCACCTTCGAACTGTTACCGCTTTCATCGATAAGTCGTTATTTTCTGAATAATAAAATAGCCAGAAATCACTCTGGCTATTCTTTCGTTTCTTTTTCTTCTATAAACCACTGGTCTAATTTTCTCATCACACCCACCATGGCTTCCTTTTGTGAGAAAGACGGCAGATTGGCAAAGAGCATCCGTTTTGGTGCTTCCAAGCCTTCCTTTTTCTTTTGCATCACAAACAAGCTTTTGGCGTGCTTTTTGTCCTTGAACATGGAGACTGGCAGCTGAATTAACGCATTCATATATGCATGATCTTTGATAAAATCCTTTAATTGCACGCTTTCTTTTCCTTCAAACAAATCGTTTGGAATGATGAAGAATAAGAAGCCGCCTTCTTTCGTATAACGAAGGCTTTGTTCAATGAATAAATAATGGGCAAAGGCATGTCCTTCTTTTGCCTTCAAATCATAGTCTGCTGCACGCTCATCATTTGGGTAATAACCGACTGGCAGACTGCATACAGTGACATCTACTGGTGAGATCAAAAGCGGCTCAAGGCTGTCTTGATGGAAAAGCTCGACTTCCTTCTCTTCCAAGTTTGCCTGTGCCCATGCAATTTTAATGAGTACATCATCAATTTCAGACGCAAAGCCGCGCTTTGTTTCTGCAGTGAGATTGTTTAAGACAGCAAGCAGTAAGTTCCCTGTTCCCGCTGCTGGATCAAAGACAACAAGCTCTTTTTGTCCTTCTAAAAATTTATTCACCAAATAGCTGACAAACAGCCCGATCGTATCTGGGGTCATCTGACGATTTGGATGGGAAATATCCTTTTGTCCTTTCAATACGGCGAGCTGAAACGCTTTACGAATCTGCTCATGATCATAAGAAGCAAAATCTGCTTTCTCTATTAAATCCTTTAGTAAACCGTCTCGATCATTTGCTTGGAAAAAGGCTTCTCCTGCTTCAGCCAATGCTTCAATATAGGAAATGCTTTGGTCCTTTTTTAATCGAATAGAAGCTGTATCGAGCAGCTCAAAAATCGTACTTACTTGATCTTTCTGCAATGCTTTTCTCTCCTCGCTTTGTTAAAAGCTATATCTCCTCATTGAAAAGAGCCCCAGGATGAAGCCGGAGCTCTTGTCGATGCTGCTTTTATAACAGTGATTTTGCAGCTTCAATGGCTTTTTCATAATTTGGGTGATTCGTTGCTTCGCTTACGTATTCAGTGTAAACCACTTTTCCGCTCGGGTCTAATACGAAGACTGCGCGCGCCAATAAACGCAATTCTTTCATATATACTCCGAATGCTTCACCAAATGACATATCTCTATGATCAGATAATGTTTCGACATTTTCAATTCCGTTTGCTCCGCACCAGCGTGCTTGTGCAAATGGAAGGTCTGCACTAATTGTATAGATATTGACCGGACCTAAACCGGCTGCCTCTTCATTGAAACGTCTTGTTTGTGCGTCACACACACCTGTATCAATAGAAGGAATCACTGAGATGATCGTCACTTTTCCTGTTAAATCTGAAAGTGAAACTTCCCCTAGTGAGTTCGTTAATACCGTGAAATCTGGAGCCTGCTCGCCTACTTTCACTTCATTTCCTACAAGCGTGACAGAACTCCCTTTAAATGTGATCGATGCCAAAACAATTCCTCCCTTATCAAATGTATGGTTCTATCATAGTAGAGAAAGCAAAAAACTGCAAAGCCTAATCGTCACTTTTGAAAAAAAAGTTAACTGCAGCGCAGCTAACTTTTTAAAGGTCTATGTCATCTAGTTTTCGTTCTTTATGACGGTTCTCCCGTTCATCCTTCTTAAACATGTGCTGAAGACGTTCAATTGCTTGAGGAGCAGAATCCAATATTTTATCAAGCAGATGTGTATGTTCATCCAAATGAAGCATTCGAACGCCGTTTGTTCCGACAATTAAGAAGGCGATTGGTGTAATAGACACACCTCCGCCGCTTCCTCCGCCAAATGGGAGTCTCGGTTCTTTTCGTTCTTGATCATCAGAACGTTTTTCTTTCTTTTGGTTCCCGTTAAATTCACTGCCGCCGGCTGCAAATCCAAAACCAACCTTCGACACAGTAAGAATGACACTGCCGTCAGGGGTTTCGACTGGATCGCCGATGATCGTATTCACGTCTATCATTTCTTTTAAGTTTTCCATCGCTGTCTTCATAAGACCTTGGATCGGATGATCTGCCATTTTCGGGTTCCTCCTTAAACAGATGATTCATTCTTCGTTGCTTGAAGAGAGGCATTTTTTCTCGCCTTTCTTCCTTTTAACCAATGGACAAGTAAACGAATGGCTGCAAGCATAGCATGTCCAATACGAAAATAAGCTATACATGTAAACTGGGTCTGTGACACATTATGCTGAAAGGCGGGAATCACCTCATATACCGGTTTATGCTTAAAGGTGAGATGCTCCTGCATAAAGGCAAGCAGTGCTCCTTTGACTGACCATACACCGCCAGCTGCTACACCTGTTAAAGCGGCGTCATGAAAGCCGATCCATGTTGACCAGTGAAACGATACAATTCTAATGTGAATGAAGAATTTACGCATGATCCGGTTTAAATCGACGATCTCTTTTGTGATGCGCTCCATTTGATGAAGGATTTGCTTCATATCACGTTTTCCCACTTTTTGATGTATGGATTCTTTTTCGTGACTAGGGGTTTTGGCGCTCGCCATCTTCTTTTCACGTATATCAATCGTTTGATCTTCTGGATTGACCCTCACCATCGGAATGTCTTTTTTGAGTCTGATGATTCCATATAAGGTGATGATCTTCAGTGCAAGGTGGTCATTGTCATTTGCATGTGAATAATCCAGTGAAATGGTCACTTTCATGAAGATCAATAAGATCCCAAGGAACAAAAAAGCTGCGATCCAAACGTAAAGCACTGTGCTCACTTCCTCCATAACAAATGATGCTTCCTCTACGATTATGGCTCTCATTCTGGATTTTATACCCAATCATGAAAAAAGAGTTTGACCGGTACCCGGCCAAACTCCTCTGATTATACGTTTGCTTCTGTTTTTTCATATAAATGTTCATGGACGACCACCGTATCGGCAAAGTAATCATGAACCCCTTGCTTTTTCGGTGAGAACCCAACGACAGCATAGAGAACAAAGAGCGTATTAATGTAGCGACCTACAATCTCTCTAAAGAAAATGACATCCCATGCCAGCCTCTTCTCAGGCTGAAGCGAGACCACTTTGATCCCAAACACCATTTTGCCGAGTGTTTGTTGAAAGATTTTCGTCATGATGGCGAAATAAAGCAGGAATACAATCGTCGTTGTGACGGAAAATGGAGAAAACCATCCTCCTCCTTTGGACCAGCCAAACAGACTAAAGATTGGAGAAACCGTCAAATGGTTGACACCCCAGACGACGAGCCAATCAAGAATAAACGCCCAAAACCTAATCCAAAAGCCTGCAAACGCCTGTGCTTCAATCACTGCACGTTTCGCAAGAGCCGGATTCGATTCTTCTTGGCTGCGGCTTTCGGTTACTTCATCGAATGTAGAATCCATCTATGATCCCTCCTTTATTTTGAATAGAGATACATCGGTTTAGACCCGTTTGAGCCAGCCAGTGTTTCTTTTAGATTGAGAAAATCAATTTCACTTTTAAAGAGTTTGCTTGCGCTCATATTGAAGAGAGAGTTCCAGCCAAAGCTTTGAGAATAGCTGATCACTGTCGCTCCTTTTAACCCTTTTTCATTTTTCTTCATTGCTTTGATTGCATCTTCATAATATCCTAGCTCATCGACTAATCCGTTCGATTTCGCCTGTGTTCCGTCATAGACCCGGCCATCAGCAATTTTCTTAACGTCTTGTTTTGACATGCCGCGTCCTTCAGAGATGACTTTGACAAACCCTTCATACGAGTTATCAACCATGCTTTGCATGATGTCGCGCTCATCTTTTGTCATATCACGATTTGGTGACATGATGTCTTTAAATTTTCCGCTCTTAATTGTTTCGTATTTAATACCTAAATTATCCGCCAGCTTTGAATAGTTCAAGCTTTGCATGATCACACCTAACGATCCTGTTAATGTTTCAGGTGAAGCAAAGATTTTCTTGGCTGGAGTTGATACGTAGTAACCGCCAGAAGCTGCCATTGAGCCCATGGAGACGTAAATCGGCTTCTTCGCTTTTTTCACTTCTTCTAATTTTTTATGTATTTCCGCACTTTCATAGACACCGCCGCCAGGAGAGTTGACGCGCAGCAGTACACCTTTTACTGAAGCATCATCTTTCGCTTTTTCTAGTTCCTTGAGGAATGCACGATGATCATATCCTTCTCCGCCTAACAGACTTGATGCGCCGCCATTATCTTGAATGGTTCCATTAATCTCAAGAACCGCAATTTTCCCAGCACCGCTTCCATCCTCTAGTACCTTTTCTTCTATTTCATCCCCAAATTGATAGCTCATTTTATTGTCATTGAAGTTTTCGAACAAGGCCATCGTGACACTTATCACAATTGAAAATCCGAAAACACCTAGTGCAATGATTAACGCTACCCATCTTTTCGCATTCATCTTTTTCTCCTCCTTTTTGTCTCTCTTCATTGATACGAATATTCATATGAAATGTTTCACAGGAATTGTGGTTTTTTACATTTCATTTCATCATATGATAGCACCTCTTTTCATTCACGATCAACTTTACATCGTCTCCTTTGAGATGCGCATGACGAAAAATTGGCTTTTTTATCCTCCCTCTGCACCTAATAGGCTAGTTCTACACCACAACGAAACACCTAAACCACTCTTTCATGAGAAAGAAGCTATTCAATTATGCTCAAATCCTGCCCTTTTCGAATCCCTTACATTGGCTCATTTCTAAAAACGAATGCCATCATCATGCAGGTTTTTCTAATGTTTTTACTTTCATATGAAAAAAGTGTAAAATGTGAGCAAGGGTTCACATGTAAGCCCTTTATTATTGGAAAACTATTTTTGACAACAAAGGGGAGAACGTCAATGACAGACAATCGTCGCAATGTATTTTTCTTTTACAAAAAAGATCATGAATTGGATGGACACATTTCTTCTCTGGAGAAGCTCGCTACCGATCAAGGCTTTCAAGTCGTCAAGCGTGCAGAGGATGCCCATATTATTGCTTCAATTGGCGGGGATGGCACATTTCTTCAAGCAGTCCGCAAAACGAATTTCCGGGATGACTGCTTGTATGTAGGGGTATCAAAAACAGAGAATTCGCATCTATACTGCGATTTTTCATTAGAGCATTTTGATAAAATGATTGATGCCATGAACACTGAACAGATTGAAGTGAGAAAATATCCGATCATCGATGTAAGCGTTGACAGTACCAATCGGTTCCATTGCTTAAATGAACTGTCGATCCGCTCAAGCATTATTAAAACATTTGTGATCGATGTGTATATAGATGATTTCCACTTTGAAACATTTAGAGGAGACGGAATGATTATTTCTACTCCGACCGGCTCAACAGCCTACAATAAATCGGTAAACGGCGCAGTGGTTGATCCGATGCTCCCTTGTATGCAAGTCACAGAGCTTGCATCGCTAAACAACAACTCGTACCGTACACTGGGTGCTCCTTTCATCTTAAGCAGTGACCGCAAGCTAACGCTGAAGGTTGTGCAGGACGGAAACGACCATCCAATTATCGGGCTTGATAACGAAGCGCTTGGCACGAAACACGTCAAACAAATTGACATCGGCCTTTCAGGAAAAGTCATTAAAACAGTGAAATTAAAAGACAACTCCTACTGGGAAAAAGTAAAACGCAGATTCCTTTAATCAAAAGCTCCTTTATGGGGCTTTTTTTCATGTCTTTTCATTCACGGTCATGGTTATGGTATGATGTCACAAGTATGAATGTACGAAAAGGAGAACACGATGACATTACAACAATTTGATCAATATCCATTAAGCAATGAATTAAAACAAGCGCTAAAAGCACTTCACTTCCATACACCTACACCTGTTCAGCACGAGACGTTATCCGTTGCTTTTTCAAAGCAGGATCTGATCGTCAAATCTCAGACTGGCAGCGGCAAGACCGCAGCCTATGGTTTGCCGATTTGTGAAATGGTCGATTGGGCTGAGAATAAACCTCAAGCCCTCATCCTCGTTCCAACACGAGAACTCGCCATGCAGGTCAAACAGGATCTCACAAGCCTTGGACGATTGAAACGAATCAAAGCCGCAGCCATTTATGGAAAAGCCCCTTTTCAAGCCCAAAAAGTAGAGCTTGCACAAAAAAACCATATTGTGTGCGGAACACCAGGACGAGTCTTGGATCACCTTGAGAAAGGTACTCTTTCATTAGAAAACCTCAAATTTTTCGTGTTAGATGAAGCGGATGAAATGCTGAACATGGGATTTATTGATCAAGTCTCTTCTATTATTCAGTATCTGCCGCCAAAGCGCATGTCAATGCTGTTTTCAGCGACCATGTCTGATGAGATGAAGAAATTGAGCGAACAGTTTTTACAATCACCAAAAGTGATTGAAATCGCACGCGCGGAAACGTCTGTACAACAAATCACCCACACCGTGATTGAAACGGAAGAAGAAGCAAAATTCTCCCTTCTTCAGCGTACGATCGTCATTGAAAATCCAGATAGCTGCATTATTTTCTGTAATACACAGGACCGAGTGAATGAACTCACAATGAAGCTGGACGAATGGGATGTGCCTTGTGACAAAATTCATGGAGGCATGAGACAGGAAGACCGCTTCGCTGTCATGGATGAATTCAAAAACGGTGAGTTCCGTTATTTGATCGCAACCGATATAGCAGCCCGGGGCATTGATGTCAGTGATATGACACATGTGATTCATTACGATCTGCCCTATGAAAAAGAGCGCTATATTCACCGAACAGGAAGAACTGGCAGAGCGGGGAAAAGCGGGAAAACCATTGCGTTTATGACCAAAAACGCAATGCCTCTGATTGATGAATTAAAGCAGGAAGCAGGTATTGATTTCCAGACGCAGCCTTATCCAACAAAGGAAGAAGCAGAGCAGTATGTAGAAAGCTTTGAAGAAAAGATTGAAACACCGATTCAAAAGGAAAATAAACAGGCAGGCGTTGAGAAGGATATTATGAAGCTTTATTTTAACGGCGGAAAGAAAAAGAAGCTGCGGGCCGTTGATTTCGTTGGGACCATTGCCAAAATAGAAGGCGTTGCCTTCGATGACATTGGGATTATTACCATTCAAGACACGAAAACATATGTCGATATTTTAAACGGCAAAGGCCCTCTTGTGCTGAATGCCATGCGCCATACAACCATTAAAGGCAAGCAGTTAAAAGTTCATGAAGCACGTTCATAAAAAGTGAAGGCTAAGCGCCTTTACTTTTTTATTTAAAATAAAATAAGCTTACAAACCCTGATGCCGTCAGCCTTTCCGGCGTCCAACATGACAAATGTCATATCGAATACATGATGGGTGCTACTATGAGCATGACACCTTTCCTTCTATACTTTGAAGTAGAAAGAAACGGAAAGGACTTGAACGTTCATGACGACTTCAACAAACACACAGCAGCAAGCCACTTTAAGAAAACAAGTTGGCCAATTCTCTGGTGCTAATTCTAAAAAAAGTATCATGCAGCTCTTTAATACATTTATTCCATTTTTGGGGCTTTGGTTTCTTGCCTATTATAGCCTGAACATCTCCTACCTTTTAACCCTCTTCTTTGCGGTTATTGCAGCTGGTTTTTTAGTACGTGTCTTTATTATTTTTCACGACTGCTGCCACCAATCCTTTTTCAAACAGAAGCAGCTGAATCACTTGTTCGGTTTCTTAACAGGTGTACTCACCCTTTTCCCTTATCTTCAATGGCAAAGAGATCATTCGATTCACCATGCCACAAGCAGTAATTTAGACAAACGAGGTACTGGTGACATTTGGCTCCTGACAGTCAAAGAATATCAAGAAGCATCAGTATGGACGAAATTTCGCTACAGATTTTATCGTAATCCTTTTGTGATGTTTATTTTGGGGCCGATCTTTGTTTTCCTGTTTAAAAACCGTTTCAACGTCAAAAATGCTCGTAAAAAAGAGCGCTGGAATACGTATTTCACAAACATATCAATTGTTTTATTGGCAGGAGCGACCTATCTCCTTTTTGGCTGGCAAGGTTTGTTACTTGTTCAAGGTCCAATCTTCCTGATTTCTGGATCAATCGGTGTATGGCTGTTTTATGTGCAGCATACGTTTGAGGATTCTTACTTTGAAGCAGATGAACATTGGAATTATGTGCAGGCAGCAGTAGAAGGCAGTTCTTTTTACAAATTGCCAAAGCTCCTTCAGTGGTTAACAGGCAATATCGGTTATCACCATGTCCATCATTTAAGCCCGAGGGTACCGAATTATCACTTGGAGCATGCACATGAGCATAGTGAGCCGCTTCAAAATGTTCCAACCATCACTTTAAAAACAAGTATCGAGTCAATGAAATTTAGACTTTGGGATGAAGAAACGAAAGCATTTGTAACCTTTAAAGAAGCACGTCAGACTAGAAGCACACCTGTCATCAAAGGAGACATTCTCAAGAAGAATGCGTAAACGACGCAAGCTCTTTCTTACAATAGAAGGAGCTTGTTGGTATTTGCAGGATGCGATAACGTGTTCAATTTGATAAAGTAGTGAAAAAGAATGAAAAAATGGAAAAGGTGATTCACGGATGAAAAAACAACTTAAAATTCAAAAATTGCATGGGATATCCCCGTATATATGGGCCATTTTTTTCATCCTTCCATTTTATTTTATCATTAAGGCTCCTTCGACTTTAGGCATTGTGATCGGCATTATTTTGAACGTTGTCTTTTTCGCTGTCTATCGTTTTGCCTTTATCGCAAAAGGCTGGTCTTTATATGTATTAGGCCTTCTCTTGATTGCGATTTCTACTGGCTATGTCATGCTCTACAGCTACATTTATTTCGCTTTTTGCATCGCCTATTTCAATGGGCATATTAAAAGAAAAGTACCTTTCTATATCTTATACTATATTCATGTCGGGAGCGCCGCCATTGCGGTGAATTTCAGTCTGATCTTAAAAAAGGGCTGGTTTCTCACGCAAATTCCCTTGGTTCTCATTACACTCATTAGTGCCATTCTCCTCCCCCTCAGCATTCGAAGCAGGAAGGAACGTGAACGGCTCGAAGAGAAATTAGAAGATGCCAATGAACGTATCGCTGACCTTGTAAAAATTGAAGAAAGGCAGCGCATTGCACGTGATCTGCATGATACCCTTGGACAAAAGCTTTCCCTCATCGGTTTAAAGAGTGATCTTGCCCGAAAACTGGTTTATAAAGACCCAGAGCAGGCTCGTGCCGAACTGAAAAGCGTCCAGCAAACAGCCAGAACGTCTCTCAATGAAGTTCGGAAAATTGTTTCCTCCATGAAAGGTATTCGGATCAAGGATGAAATGTTGAACATAGAGCAAATTCTCGAAGCGGCCGGGATAGAATTGATCTATGATGAAAAGGAAGCACCGAAACACATCTCTCTTCTCAACGAAAACATTGTGAGCATGTGTATAAAAGAAGCGGTCACCAATATCGTCAAACATAGTGATGCCACGGTCTGTAAAATAACCATTCATCAAAAGTCAAAAGAAGCGGTCATCACGGTTGAAGATGATGGGACATTTAAAGGAGATCACCCCTCCTCTCAAACGAAGGGACATGGCCTTTTAGGGATTAGAGAACGATTGGAATTTGCAAATGGACGCCTTCACCTTGAGACAAAAGATGGGACGAAGCTGATCATGAGCATTCCAAATGATTCAGCAGCAAAAGAAAAGGAGGGGATGAAATGATCAACATCTTTATCGCAGAGGATCAGCAAATGCTGCTCGGTGCACTCGGTTCACTTCTTGATTTAGAAGACGATATGAAGGTAGTTGGGAAAGGAACGAATGGCCAGGATGCCATCGATTTTGCCCAAAAGCACCCTGTTGATATTTGCTTAATGGATATTGAAATGCCAGGGAAATCCGGACTTGATGCAGCAGAAGAGCTCAAAGGGACAGATGTGAAAATCATCATTTTAACGACCTTTGCCCGCTCAGGTTATTTCCAAAGGGCGCTCAAAGCTGGCGTCAGCGGCTATATGCTGAAAGACAGTCCAAGTGAAGATCTGGCAAGTGCCATTCGCAGTGTGATGAAAGGGAAAAAGGTGTACGCCCCTGAATTAATGGAAGACTTATATAGTGACGAAAACCCTTTAACAGAACGAGAGAAATCAGTCCTTGAACTCGTCGCAGACGGCAAAAACACAAAAGAAATTGCTAAGGAACTCAGCATTAAAAGCGGCACTGTCCGAAACTACATTTCCATTATTTTAGATAAGCTAGAAGTGAAAAACCGCATTGAAGCCATTACACGCTCAAAAGAAAAAGGCTGGTTTAAATAAGAAAAAAGATCAGGACACATGTGCCTTGATCTTTTTTTCTACCAAAAATCCCCCTCTATTTTTTATCACCAACTATCAAAATGTAATTGACAACAGACCGCACTCCTATGATATGATATCCAAGTGATAATAATTATCATTATCACTTGTACAATCAAATACCGGCTTATGTGCCGATTTCAAAGGAGTCTACATTCATGAAGAAAATATTGTTCCCTCTGATGCTCATCTTTGTACTTGCGTTGAGCGCATGTGGCAATAGCAGCAGCTCTTCCTCAAATAAAGGAAATCAATCAACATCATCAGACAAGATTACATATCAATCTGAAAATGGCCCTGTGAAGCTGCCAGCGCATCCAAAACGTGTCGTTGTACTTGGTTCTTACACGGGTAATGTCATGTCACTTGGTGTGAACCTAGTCGGCGTCGACTCTTGGTCAAAAAAGAACCCTCGCTTCCAAAAGGAATTGAAAGATGTGGAAGAAGTGTCGGATGCCAATGTCGAAAAAATCATGAAGCTAAAGCCCGATGTCATCATTGGCTTAAGCAATACAAAAAATGTAGAAAAACTAAAAAAAATCGCGCCAACAGTCTTGTTTACGTATAACAAAGTCGATTACCTTCAGCAGCATATTGAAATTGGAAAAGTATTAAACAAAGAAAAAGAAGCCAAAGCATGGGTAAAAGATTTTAAAGAACGCGCAGCTGAAGCTGGGAAAGAAATCAAAGCGAAAATCGGTGAGGATGCGACGGTTTCTGTGTTTGAAAGCGGCACAAAAGATCTTTACGTGTTTGGAGATGCATGGGGCCGCGGCACAGAAATCCTCTACCAAGAAATGAAACTAAAAATGCCTGAAAAAGTGAAAGAAAAAGCATTAAAAGCTGGCTACTATGCGGTTTCACAAGAAGTGATTCCTGAATTTGCTGGAGACTATATGATCATAAGTAAAAACAGCGAAATGGACAATTCCTATCAAAACAGTGAAATCTACAAGTCCATCCCAGCTGTGAAAAAACATCGTGTGTATGAGGCAAATGCAGAAGAATTCTATTTTAATGATCCGCTTACACTCGACTATCAACTATCATTCTTTAAAAAGCACTTTTTAGGTAAATAAACTGAAGCAAGGGAACCCTTCCCTTGCTTTTTTCTTGTCTGCTTCTAGCGGCAGCGCTTTTTTTCCGCTACAATTACATACAAGCGAATACAAAAAGTGTGGTGCTGGTTTTGTTTAAAATTTTACTGATTGAGGACGATACAACCCTCTTCCAAGAAATCAAAGAACGTCTAGTTAACTGGTCCTATGATGTCTATGGGATTCACGATTTTCAACAGGTCATGCAGGAATTCACTTCTGTTCAGCCTGATCTCGTCATTATTGATATACAGCTCCCAAAATACGATGGCTTTCATTGGTGCCGGATGATTCGGCATCATTCAAATGTACCTATTATCTTCCTCTCCTCTCGTGACCACCCTGCTGATATGGTCATGTCGATGCAGCTCGGTGCCGATGATTTTGTACAAAAGCCCTTTCACTTTGACGTGCTCATTGCCAAAGTCAGTGCCGTTCTTCGCAGAGTGCATGATTATAATGCAGAACCTTCCAGCTTAAAGGTATGGTGCGGCGCTACGATTGACCTTGAAAAAAACACCGTAACAAATGATCACGGTGAAGTGGAATTAACGAAAAATGAACTGTTTATTCTCAAGGAATTGATTCAGCATAAAAATCATATTGTCAGCAGAGAATCACTCATTCAAGCATTGTGGGAGGATGAACGGTTTGTCAGTGACAATACACTGACTGTCAACGTCAATCGCCTAAGAAAAAAACTAGATGAGATCTCCCTTGGCACCTACATTGAGACAAAAGTGGGTCAAGGCTATCTTGCAAAGGAAAAGGATGATCACTGATGCTGCAAGCATTTTTAAAAGAACGAAGAAGCTGGATCCTGTTCTTTCTTAGTTTGCAGCTCCTCATTCTGTTTGTTGCTTATTTGGATACGACCATTCCAATGGCGTCTCTTTTTTATATTGTGTTATTATCTACGTTTTTCATGATCGTTTTTCTCTTTTTCCGATATCGTAAAGAAACAGCGTATTATGAGCGGCTGAAAGAATGGGATGATCATATTGATCATCAAATGCGGCTCACTCCATCTTCCCCATTTGAACAGCTTGTACATGATGCGACGTCAGAGCAAATTGCCCGCTACCGGCAAATGGCAGCAGAGCAGCAAATCGCCCTTGAAGAAGAGAAGGATGAATTGCTCTCATGGATACATGAAGTGAAAACACCTCTCACAGCGATGCGCTTAATGATTGACCGCTTAACAGAGCAGCCGCTGAAATCGAATATGACGTACGAATGGCTTAGAATTCATTTATTACTCGATGCCCAGCTGCACCAAAGCAGAATACGTCATATCGAAAATGATTTATTTATTGAACAGCTTGACCTGCAAAGCATCTTAGCGAAGGAAATCAAAGCGCTCCAATCATGGTGCATGCAAAAAGGAATCGGCTTTGAACTCACGCTAGAAGAACGTCACGTATTAAGTGATACAAAATGGTTATCCTTTATGATCAGACAGGTGCTCACAAATGCAGTTAAGTACAGTCATTCGTCCGATATTGCCATTGAAAGCAAGCGAATGAATGACCAAGTGATGCTGACGATCTCAGATCAAGGCAGAGGGATAGACCCAAGAGACCTGCCGCGTATTTTTGAAAAGGGTTTTACCTCAACAAGACATCACAATGACACCGCCTCAACAGGAATGGGGCTTTATTTAACGAAAAAAGGAGCAGACGCTCTTCATATCAAGATCGAGGTCAACTCCACGATAGATCAAGGCACAACCTTCACCTTTATTTTTCCGAAAAAGAATGATTTTGTGCATATTGCGAGCATGTGACAACAATGTCACATGCTCGTCTGTTTTGTTCGCCAAATCGAAGGAAGTGCGGCGGGCTTCTTTTTATACTAGAGGTATCAATTAAATAGAAAAAGGGGATCGACAAATGAACATTTTAGAAGCTCGCAAAATATATAAAAGCTACGGAAATAAATTCAACAAACAAGAGGTGCTGAGCGGCATTGATTTGACCATTGAAGCCGGAGAATTTGTCAGCATTATGGGGCCATCAGGTTCGGGGAAAACAACCCTTCTGAACGTATTGTCCTCTATCGATCATGTATCCAGCGGATCGATTCGTATCGCAGATGCTGAGATGACACAGATGAAGGATCAGCAGCTCGCAGAATTTAGAAAAAAGCAGCTTGGCTTTGTCTTTCAGGATTATAACTTACTTGATACACTCACGGTCAAAGAGAACATCCTCTTGCCATTATCCATCTCCAAAACGCCGAAAAAAGAAGCTTTTGAACGTTTTCAACAGCTCGCGGAGGACATGGGCATCTATGAACTAAGAGACAAATATCCGAATGAACTCTCTGGTGGACAAAAGCAGCGGACATCAGCAGTTCGTGCCTTCATTCATGAGCCGAGTCTGATTTTCGCGGATGAACCTACCGGAGCGCTTGATTCCAAATCTGCATCTGATTTACTCAATAAGCTGCAAGATTTCAATCGCAAACGAAAAGCAACTATTGTCATGGTGACACATGATCCTGTCGCAGCCAGCTATTCAAGACGCGTCATTTTTATCAAGGACGGACAGATCTATACTCAGTTGAATAAAGGTGCTTTAGAGAGAAAGATGTTTTTCGAGGATATTATGAAAACGCAAGGTGTCTTAGGCGGTGTGAAGCATGAACATTAATCAGCTCGTCTTCCGTAACCTGAAGAAAAATTTGAAGAATTACTATTTATATGTGTTTGCTCTCGTGTTTAGTGTGGCGCTCTACTTTTCTTTTGTCACCTTGCAGTACTCACCAGCACTTGATGATGTAAAAGGGTCCATTAAAGGCGGTGCGTCGATTAAAGCCGCTTCGGTACTGCTCATTGCCATTGTTGGGATCTTCCTGTTATATGCGAACAGCATTTTTATTAAACGCCGAGGGAAAGAAATAGGTCTCCTGCAGCTCATTGGCATGACGAAACAAAAAATTGCCAAACTGCTCAATGCAGAAAATTTCATCCTATATGTGTTCTCAATGGCTGTTGGCATCATAGCTGGATTTATCGGTTCAAAGCTCATGCTGATGGTGCTATTTAAAGTAACAGGCGTTAATGCCATCGCCCATCTGCATTTTTCAGGCATGGCCCTTCTGCAAACGCTCATTGTCTTTTTCATCATCTATGGATTAATTATGCTAAGAAATAGACGGTTTATTAGTAAACAGACAATTTTATCTTTGTTTAGAACCACGTCTTCTACAGAGCAGCGTGTGAAAAAGATCTCTGTGTTTGAAATCATCATTGGGGTTTTCGGTATTGTCTTGATCATCTCAGGCTATTATATTTCTTCTCAGCTTTTTAGCGGCTCATATACGTCCATGCTTGAGTTATTTTCAGCCATGATTTATATTCTAGCCTCTGTCATTATCGGTACCTTTCTCTTTTATAAAGGCTCTGTTTCTTTTATTGCCAATATTGTACGGAAAAGAAAAAATGGCTATCTCGCCATTCATGAAGTCCTGTCTTTGTCATCTATAATGTTCCGATTAAAATCAAATGCACTGCTTTTAACGATTATTACAACCGTATCTGCACTTGCCATCGGGTTGTTATCATTAAGCTACATTTCCTATTACTCAGCAGAAAAAACGGCTGAACAACAGATTCCATCACATTTTGTCATGGGCTCAGAGAAAGAAGCCGATACCTTCACTCGTGCACTTTCTGACAAACATATTGCGTATGAAAAAAAGCAGTTCAAGGTCATCCAAGCGGATTTTGATGCACATAAGATCATGGATTCGGAATTACAAAGTTTGAAAAAGGATCCAGGAGTCTTGACACTGCCTGTGATCAGTGAGAAAAATGCACCTAATATTCATGTGGAAAACAACGAAGTCATCTTAAGCGGCTACAGTGATTTATTGAAGAAATTCATGCCGATTCAAAGCTCAGGTGATGTGAAACTTCTCATCAAGAAGCCGCTTGATTTAAAAGTCATTGATATGAAGAAAGATTACATCATCTCTTACAAATTCACTTTTGGCGGTCTGCCTGTTGCCGTCGTCAGTCAAAATGTCTTTGAGAAGCTTGACCAGCAGAAAGATCCTAAACTGCAGCTTGAGAATAATCAATATAACGCGGTCAATATAAAAGATGATAAAAACCTTGAACAAGCCAATGATGTGTTTACATCTTTAAAACTAGGTGACGACAGCATGTCTCAATTAGCTTCAGCTCAGCAGCAAAAGCAAACAATGGGACTGATGATGTTTGTGGTTGGATTTTTAGGTCTAAGCTTCCTTGTGACATCAGGCTGTATTTTATACTTCAAACAGATGAATGAAAGTGAAGAAGAACAAAGCTCGTACACGATCTTACGTAAGCTTGGCTTTACAGAGAAAGATCTATTAAAAGGCATTCGGCTCAAACAGCTATTTAACTTTGGGATTCCGCTCATCATCGGATTGCTGCACAGCTACTTTGCAGTTCAGTCTGGCTGGTTTTTATTCGGCGGTGAACTGTGGACACCAATGCTCATCGTCATGTCGATTTATACGGTTTTATATTCTGTCTTCGGATTCCTATCTGTCCAGTATTACAAAAAGGTCATTAAAGAATCCTTGTAATGAATTCCCCATAGGCCGCTGCCTATGGGGATATGTTTGTTTATGATGGAGTTGATTCAAACTTGTGCGATAGAATATGATCTCTTGCCGCATAAGCTTTGCGTTTGACCTCTTCTAGGTTCACTCCAACAAGCTTTCCGCTTCGTTTCACTGCTTTTCCAGCCACATAGACAGAATCAACATTTGAAGGATGTGCCGTTTGGACAACCGCTCCAGCCGGATCTGTCATCGGCAGAAGATTCATGCTTGTCCGGTCGATCAGGATGAAATCAGCTTCTTTTCCAGGTGTGAGTGAGCCAATTTTATGATCAAGCTGTAATGCACGAGCCCCATTGATCGTTGCAGCTTCAAGCATTTGATGAGCAGAAATCCCAAGTTCAGGTCCTGGCATGATTCCCTCCATCAGCAATGATTGATTTTGAAGCGCGCGCTCTGCCTGAAGTCCGAATTTCATTTGAGCAAACAAATCTCCGCCTGTCGCTGTTACCACGTCTACACCGAGCGTTGGAAGAACACCTTGTTCGATCGCAAGTCCTGTGACAGGATAACCGTGACCCATCATCATCTCAATTTCAGGTGTAATGGATATGGAGCTTCCGCTGTCTGCCAGCATCTTCATTTGATCCGCATCGATTGCATTGATATGCACCATGTTGAGGTCAGGTCCAAGTAACCCTGCTTTGTGAAGCCGCTCAATCGAACGATCCTCTGCTCCCCAGTTTCCAAAGCCAATGTGCATACTGCATAGAGCATCTAGAGACCGGGCTGTTTCAATTTCAAATACTGAAGTTTCCCATGAAGAAAACTCTGGTCCACGAATCGCAAGCCCCATCGTCAAAAGCTGATCTGATGATTGAAAATGCGCTTTTTTCACGCGTGCTGCGTCCTCCATATTGGTGAGCGTGCTCTCCCTATCCCAATACTCAGCATCTCCAGAAGAGCCAAAAGCAAAAACAGCTCGAATGCCCGCATCTTTTAATCCTCCGATGAGCTCTTCTGTATGATCCATTGAATTGATCATCGTCCAGTCTAAACATGTGGTCACTCCTGCATCTAACGCCTCTAATGCCCCTAAATAATTTGCGATTCGATCATCGGATGGGCGTCTCATCGCACCATAGTTACCATAATAGATTTTGCTCAAATATGTCTGCAAAGACCAATCTGTGCCTATGCCTCTGATGACAGACTGCCACACATGACGATGTGTATCCACAAGCCCTGGCATGATCACCATATCGGACGCATCGACAATGTCAGCATCATTTGCTTCAATTAAAGGTCCGACCTCTAAAATGTGTGTCCCTTCAATTAATAAATCTCCCTTTTCTAAAAAACCTAAAGTTGGATCAAGTGTTAAAATGGCTGCATCTTTAAACAATGTTTTCTTCATCCATATCCCCCTTTTCAAATGACGAGGAAGAGTTCCCTCACCCTCACTGTCATTTTAAAACATATAAGGATCGAATTAGAAGAAAAGTGACTTCACTAACTGTTTTATGAGCTGATTTTTTTGAAATAGTTGTAAATACGTTTTAATTTGGCCTCGTGTTTCCCTTTTGGGCTTTCCATCATGCCGAACTCAAAGAACTTCACAGGTTTGATTCCGACATATTGTAAGAGGGCTCTTTTCATTAACATCTTGTGTGCATTTTGCAAAAAGAATAAAGGGTAATTGGTTGGCCCTTGCATTGTCGATACACAAACAGCACTTTTTCCTTTTAACAGTCCTTCTGGAAGCAGCCCGCCTGTTTGACGGTAAGCAAAATTAGCAGCAAACATGCGGTCAATAAAGCCAAGCAGCATGGCTGGCGGCCGCCCCCACCAAATGGGATAAACGAACACGATTTTATCTGCCCATTTGATCTTTTCCTGATACACCCTAATGTCAGGGTCCTTATGCATATCACGCCTTTTTTTCTCTTCATTAAAAATCAGCACAGGATCAAATTCTTCTTTGTATAAATCGATGATTTTCACTTCATGAACCAGTGGATTTTCTTCACTGCCTTTCATAATTTCTTTTAAAAAAGCACCATTTAAACTATTGTGATGAGGGTGAGTATAAATAATGAGTAGATTCATGTGTTGTCTCCTTTTGTTATCATTTGATAACTAAATGATATACCCCTCTTAATTAGTTGTCAAATGATAATTGTTTTTTGATAATAATTTTGGTATGTTACATAAGAGGTGATAAACATGAAGCATCCCCATTTCTTCAAGGAATTCGTAGCATTTGCTTCTACTTTTTCAGAGCTGAAGCACGCCCTGATGAGCAAAGTCAAACCAGTTGACCTAACGACCTTACAATACTTAATTCTAGAGCAGCTAGCTGTCAGCGAACCGCTTACGCCTAGTGAAATTGCCGACTGTCAGCACATGTCTCTTCCAAATGTCAGCAGAGAACTAAAAAAACTGCACGAAAAACAATTTATAGATAAAAAGGAAGACAAAGATGATAAGCGAAAGCATGTGATCATGCTGTCTGACAAAGGCCGCGCTTGTATGAACGATGCTTTCCAGCATATCGAAAGGATGCTATTAGACAGCCTATCTTCCACAGATACAGAACAAATGGATGACATCGTACAAGCTCTCCGCCTATTAAATCAAACGATTTTCAAAAAATGACCTCATGAGGAAAGCATGGGAGATACGCTCATGCAAAGGTTGCTAAACTTCAAAATACAAAAAAGCGCGGGCTCTAATCCGCCCAGACGCTTCTCGCTTTTTTCTCTATGAACCTTTATACAATCAATTGATACGCAATGTATAACGCGACAAGCCAGATCATGACCGCTGAAGCTTTATTGATACGGTTCATCCACTCGCCGTTTGTATCTAACTTCCCTAGCATCTTCCCTAAAAAAGCGAGCCCAATAAACCATAACCAGGACACGATGATACAGGCGAGTGTAAATGCCAGTTTTTCTGCCCCGCTATATTGAAGCGAATTTGTTCCAATCACACCAATTGTATCAAGAATGGCGTGGGGATTTAAAAGTGAAACTGAACAGGCAAAGACAATTTGCTTTCTCGCAGGCATGAATTCCTGCTTCTCTTTATCACCTGATGATGAGCTTGTGTTCCACACGGACCATCCCATATAAACTAAAAAACAAAACCCAATAATATAAAGGCCGATTTGCAGTACAGGAATGGTGAACACCACAACTGAAACACCAATGACAGCTAATGCAATTAATAGTGTGTCACAAAGAGCAGCAGTGATAACGACAGGTAAGGCCTGATATAATCGCGGCTGAAGCGCTCCTTGCTGAAACACAAATACATTTTGTGCGCCCAATGGTAAAATGAGACCAAAGGCAAGCACAATTCCATGAATGATGGCAATGAACATCTTCTAACATTCTCCTTTTCCAGCAATTCTTACACATTTTATCATAGAACATCATGACCGCTTCCAGCGGATTTGATGTTCCGTAAAAAAAAGCGCTGGATGCTTCCATCCAAACGCTTTTCGTTTATTCATCATGATCCTTTTCGTGCAAGCTCTCTTTCTCTCAGCTCGACACGGCGGATTTTCGCTGACGGTGTTTTTGGCAGTTCGTCAATGAATTCAATTTCTCTTGGGTATTTGTAAGGTGCTGTTGTGTTTTTCACATGTGTCTGCAGCTCTTTGATCAGCTCATCACTTTGTGCTGATCCATCACGCAGGACGACATATGCCTTCACAATTGATCCTCTGATTTCATCTGGACTAGCCACAACCGCACATTCTTTGACTGCTGGGTGTTTAATCAGTGCATCTTCTACTTCAAACGGCCCAATGGTATAGCCTGAGCTGACGATGATATCATCTCTGCGGCTTTCAAACCAGAAGTACCCATCTTCGTCTTTTTTCGCGCGGTCACCGGTAATAAAGTAATTTCCGCGGCGCTGCGCTTTTGTACGCTCTTCATCTTTGTAGTATTCCTTAAATAGCGCCGGCGTTTCGAGATGGACCGCAATGTCACCAACTTCTCCAGGAGCGCATACGCTGCCGTCCTCATCAATGATCTCGACTTCATTGCCAGGTGTTGGTTTTCCCATACTGCCTGGCTTGATGTCCATTCCTTTTAGCACCCCTACGAGCAGTGTGCTTTCTGTTTGGCCATAGCCATCTCGTACTTCTATATCGAAATGCTTTTTGAATGTATCAATGACTTCACGGTTCAACGGCTCTCCCGCAGAAACGGCACTATGCAGCTTTGGCAGCTCGTACTGACTCAAGTCATCTACTTTCGCCATAAAACGATATTCTGTCGGGGTACAGCATAGGACATTGATTTCATTTTTTTGAAGCAGCTCTAAGTACGTATTTGGATTGAATTTCCCTCCGTATACAAAGCCTTCTGCTCCACTTCCTAACACTGATAAGAGAGGGCTCCACACCCATTTTTGCCAGCCTGGTCCTGCTGTCGCCCATACTTTATCTCCCTCATTAATAGAGAGCCATGCTTTGGCAGCTGTGCGTAAATGTGCATACGCCCATCCGTGTGTATGAACAACCCCTTTTGGATGACCTGTCGTACCAGATGTATAGGATAAGAACGCCATGTCTGTACGTGTTGTTGGAGCCATTTGCAGCTCACTTGATTGTTGATCCTTTTGCGCTAGAATATTTGTCCAGCCATGATCGTTTTCACCGATTGAGAATGTTTTAAAATCGTTTGGCTGATTGGTTCCGTCGAACGATTGAATGAATGAAGAGTAAACAATCGCTCCCTTTGCTTCTGCATGTTCAATTCGGTAATCTAAATCTTTTGCACGCAGCATTTCTGAACAAGGAATGACGACCATTCCTGTTTTCAAAATTGCTAAATAAATGCTGTATGCCTCTAGCATGCGCGGCACCATCACAATGATTTTATCGCCTTTTTTAAAGCCTGCATTTAATAATACATGACCAATTTTATTTGCTTCTTCCACTAAAGCTGCATACGTCACATGCGCTTCGTGGCCATTTCCATCCTGCCAGTGCAGGGCCATTTTCTCCTTGTCATGACTGAACGCTTCAATCTCACTGACTAAGTTATATTGTTCTGGTGCAATTAAGTCTTCTCTTTTCATGGTACAGCTCCTTTTAGCCTCTTTCTATGAAACGAAACATGTTTCAATTTACCTATTTTAACACTCATAACTGAAAAATGCTTGAATTAGGACCTACTCCTAATATTATGCCATAATTTTTTTCATTCGTCTCCTTTTTTAGAAATATTCAAACTATTTTTATGTACAAAAAGAAAAGAGCGGGAATGATCCCGCTCCTAAGCCATAACTTTTTAATTGTGTGTCTTAGAAAGATCCGCCACCCATATGTTGTTGAGCGTAAGATACAAGACGCTTAGTGATTTCTCCACCAACTGATCCGTTAGCGCGAGATGTTGTTTCTGCACCAAGGTTTACACCGAATTCAGAAGCGATTTCGTACTTCATTTGGTCGATTGCTTGTGCAGCGCCTGGTACTAGTAATTGGTTAGAACTGCTTTGTCTGTTTTGTTGAGCCATGTGTTCTCACCTCCTTGTGAATATAGAATGTGTAGAAACACATGACTTCATGCGATTGATTTTATGGTAATTATTATGAAATTTTTGTTTTAGAATAAATCAGCGAATTCGTCTGCCGCTTTCTTCTCATTTGTGACGATGATCGTTTCCATTTGATCCACTGCCTCGTCGAGCATCGGCTCGAAATCAGCAAAGCTTTCGTAGCGTTCTACTTTCTCAAGCTTTGGTTTTGTTTTAGGAGATGGCGGCGTAAAGATCGTGCAGCAATCCTCGAAAGGCTGAATACTTGTCTCGTAAGTGCCAATTCGTCTCGCTTCATCAATAATGTCATTTTTATCAACAGCAATGAGCGGTCGAATGATTGGTGTATTGGTCACATGGTTAATCGCATACATGCTTTCAAGTGTCTGACTTGCGACTTGTCCAAGGCTTTCACCAGTAATAATCGCAAGAGCATCACGCTTCGCTCTTATTTTATCAGCTATTTTCAGCATCATTCTTCTTGTTGATGTCATCGTATAGTTTTCAGGTACTTGTTTGTGAATCAGCTCTTGAATTTTTGTAAAAGGAACGATGTGAAGCTTCACTTCGCCTCCATATGCTGCTAAGCATTCTGTAAGATCAATGACCTTTTGCTTGGCACGTTCACTTGTATATGGGGGACTAAAGAAATGTACAGCCTCAATTTGAATCCCGCGTTTCATTGCTTGATAGCCGGCAACTGGGCTGTCAAAGCCGCCTGAAAGCATGAGCATCGCTCTTCCGCTTGAACCAACCGGCAGGCCGCCAGCACCCTTGACATCTTTAAATGTAATATACGTCGCATGTTCTCTTATTTCTATGCGCAAATGTACATCCGGCTGTTTGACATTGACCGTTAAGTTTTCCGTATTCTTCAGCACATATCCGCCAATTTCGCGGTTCATTTCATTTGAATCAAGTTCAAATTGTTTATAAGAGCGTTTCGTTGAGACCTTAAATGTATTTCCTTGTTCATATACTTCCTGTACCGCTGTGAGTGACGCTTCTTTGATGGCATCGAGATTTGTCTCACATTTCACCGCAAGACTAAAGCTTTGTATGCCAAATACACCTTTAAGCTGTTCTGAAATCGGTTCAGGGTCTTCTCCGTTCAGCATGATCGTGATGCGGTCTCTGTCAGATGCGTACTTTAATGCATCAAAATCTTTTAATACAAATCGGATATGCTGTCTTAGTTTTTCAATAAATTTCTTTCTATTCTTCCCTTTTGTTGAAATCTCACCAAAACGGACTAAAATATGATCATATTTCATGTTGTTATCTCATTCCTTTTAATTTTTTCACACTTTGTGCGATCGTTGTGATGATATGCGGCGCTAGCTCTGGTCCTTGGCCATATGTCAAACTGATTCTCATACTGCTTTTGGCCGCTTCTTCCGGTTTCCCCATCGCTAGCAGCACACGGCTTGGCTCTTTTTTCTTGGCTGAGCAGGCAGAGGTTGTCGAGACATACATGCCGTCTTTTTCAAGCATATGGAGAAGAACCTCGATTTGAATACCTGGCACTGAAAAATTCACAATGTGCGGCGCACTTTGCGTCAGCGGTGTGTTGATGACAATACCTTCTATTTCTCCAAGCTGTTTTTGCAGCTGCGTTTTTAAGTTAAGCATTTCATCATGATAATTTTTCAGCCGTTCGAATGATTGTTTCATGGCTTTTGCTAAGCTGACAGCACCAGCAGGGTTTTCAGTACCTGACCGTAGTCCTAATTCCTGCTCTCCTCCTGTGATGAAAGGGGCAAGCACAACATCTTTCTTTAAAAAGAGCGCTCCTGTCCCTTTTAAGCCATGAATTTTGTGGCCAGATATCGTCAAAAGATCCACATCCAGCTGTTTATTAAGTGCTACTCTGCACATTCCCTGGACCCCGTCGACATGAAAAAGGGCATTTTCGGCATGCTCACGAATGATGCCAGCAGCTTCTTCAATCGGCTGGATGGCACCCGTTTCGTTATTGACATGCATCATGCTGACCAGTACTGTATCAGGGCGTATCACTTCTTTTAAATGATTCATATCAGCATGGCCATGCTCATCTACTTGAATATAGGAGATTTCAAAGCCAAATAAAGCCTTCAGCTGTTCAAACGATTCGATGACAGAGGGGTGTTCAATTGCTGTTGTCACAATATGTTTCCCCCGGTTCATTTTGGCTAGAGCTGCTCCTTTAATGGCAATGTTATTTGCTTCTGTTGCACCAGAAGTGAAAATAATCTCATATTGTTTCAATCCTGTATAGTGAAGCATTTGTTTTCTCGTTTCACTTAGCAGCCGGCTGGCATCAATTCCGAGCTGATGAAGCGAAGACGGATTACCAAAAAAACGCTCACTCACTTGCTGATATACTTGTATAACCTCTGGATAAGGCTTGGTTGTTGCACTATTATCAAGATAGATCATATTGTAACTCCTTACAAAAAGCTTAAAAAATAAATGCATTTATATGTTACCATAATGAAGTCAGACAGAGAATTTTCTGAAAATGGCAGTTGACAACTTTTCATTTTCACTATATCATCCATAGTGCAATTGTCACACGATCATCCAAATTGTCAGAATATTTTAATTTGACACACAACACTGATTAAGGAGGAACTATTTTGAAAAATAGTTTAAGTATAAAAGAGACGCTAGCCATTGGTCTAATGCTTTTTGCATTATTCTTTGGCGCAGGAAATATGATTTTCCCACCTGTTCTTGGACAATATGCGGGTGAGAATGTATGGCTTGCCATCGGTGGATTTTTACTCACAGGAGTAGGTCTTCCGCTTCTAGGGGTGATTGCAGTCGCCCTTACAGGTACCGGTGCAAAAGGCCTTGCGGATAAAGCGCACCCAAAATTCGGGACCATCTTCACCGTTATTCTGTATTTATCCATCGGACCATTTTTCGCTATTCCGCGAACTGGTACGGTTTCATACGAGATAGGATTAGCTCCATTTCTGTCAGGGGCACAGTCCACTTCATGGGTACCACTATTCATCTTTACCGTTATGTTTTTCACTATTTCATACCTGCTAGCTTTAAATCCTTCAAAGCTAGTTGATCGAATTGGTAAAATTTTGACACCGATCTTATTAACTGTTATTGCCATTATTGTCATTAAAGCCATTGCTACGCCAATGGGAATGATCGGTGCTCCTGATGCAACATATGAAGCAAACCCGCTCTTCACTGGATTTTTAGAAGGCTATAAAACAATGGATGCTCTTGCTTCTATCGTATTTGGGATCGTCGTGGTGACAGCTGTTAAGGAAAGAGGCATCACGGAGCGTAAATCTCTTGCAGCGGCTTGTATTAAAGCAGGACTCGTGGCAGCTGTTGGGCTGGCATTGGTGTACATTTCACTTGCTTATGTGGGTGCTTCAAGTCCCGATGTGACGGGAATGGTTGGAGCAAATGACGGCGGCAAACTGCTTTCACTTTCTGCCAACTTTTTATTCGGTTCTGCTGGAAACATTGTACTTGGCGCAGCCATTTTATTCGCTTGTTTAACGACTAGTGTTGGACTTATTTCATCCTGTGGGGAATATTTTTCAAAGCTCTTCCCTAGCCTTTCTTATCACACAGTCGTTCTAATTGTTTCTTTATTTAGTACACTGGTTGCAAACCTTGGTTTGGCACAAATTATCTCTCTATCTGTTCCAGTTCTTGTGACAATCTATCCACTGGCAATTGTTATTATTTTATTGTCATTCCTTGATCGCTGGATTAACGGCAGACGAGTCATTTATATCGTATCCCTCATCTTTACTGGTTTCTTTGCCATCATTGATGGATTATTAGCTGCCAAAATGAATCTCGGTGACTTGCCTGACATCTTGGGTTCAATCGTACCGTTTTACAATTTAGGCATTGGCTGGATCGTACCAGCCATTATCGGTGCTGTGGTTGGTTTACTTATTTCGATGTTTACCAGCCCGCCCAAACAGCTCGCCTCATAGTCATAAACCGAAACATCCCCTTCTTCATTGGAAGGGGATGTTTTTTATTGTTCTCCATATACTAAAATAGAAAAATTCATGACTTTTGTACGAAAACACATGTTGACATCAGGCGTACATCCTTTATAATTAGTGAATGTTAATGATGAACGGTTACTTAGCAACTAATTAACAGAATATTTCAACATAATATGGAGGCTTTAAATGCAATGAAGGCAACTTTGTCGACGAAAGATACAGTTATTATCGGTTTTATGTTATTTGCTCTATTCTTCGGCGCCGGAAATATGATTTATCCACCAGAGCTTGGGCAATATGCTGGGCAAAATGTGTGGAAAGCAATGGGCGGATTTTTATTAACAGGTGTCGGTTTACCTCTTCTAGGGATTATTGCGATTGCTTTAACAGGTAGAGATGCGAAAGGATTAGCTGATAAAGCTCACCCAGCTTTTGGAACAGCGTTTACCGTCATTTTATATTTATCTATTGGGCCGCTTTTCGCTATTCCTCGTACAGGAACGGTTTCATATGAAATTGGTGCATTACCCTTTTTAGCAGGTGTACCAGCTTGGCTCTCACTTCTTTTATTCACACTTGTCTTTTTTGGTATTACATATTATCTTGCTCTAAATCCAACGAAGATTGTGGATCGTGTAGGGAAAGTGTTAACACCAATTAAATTTACGATTATTTTTATTATTATTGTCAAAGCCATTTTAACGCCGATGGGCGCCGTTGGCACACCTGATGTATCCTATAGCAGCGGATCATTTTTCAAAGGATTTCTAGAGGGCTATAAAACAATGGATGCTCTTGCTTCTATTGTGTTTGGGGTTGTTGTCATCAACGCCATTAAAGGACGCGGTGTGACAAGTAAAAAGGCACTGACTTCTGCTTGTATCAAAGCGGGTCTGATTGCAGCTTGCGGATTAACATTTGTTTATCTATCTCTTGCTTATTTAGGCGCTTCAAGTACACACGCCATTGGTTTTGTTGGAGATGGCAGTAAAATCTTGGCTCAGTCTTCTCAATTCCTATTTGGCAGTTTAGGAAATATTGTGTTGGGTGCTGCGATTACGGTTGCTTGTTTAACGACAAGTATCGGTCTCGTTACATCATGCGGAGAGTATTTCTCAAATTTATTACCTAAACTTTCTTATAAAATGGTCGTTACACTAGTGACATTATTCAGTTTTATCATTTCAAATTTTGGACTTGCTCATATTATCGCTTTCTCTGTACCAGTTTTAACTGCCATTTACCCGCTAGCGATTGTCATCATTGTGTTATCGCTGGCAGATAAATGGCTTGGTCAAAGAAGACCTGTTTATGTCCTTACTTTGATTTTAACTGGCTGCGTCAGTTTGTTTGACGGCTTAGTAGCAGCGAAACTCCCGATTGGACCAGTGGAGGATCTCTTTCAAACGATATTACCTTTATATGACCTTGGTATTGGCTGGGTTGTTCCTGCTATTTTCGGAGTGGTCATTGGGTTCGTTCTTTCTCTTTTCACTTCTTCTGCTTCCCAAAAGCGGGAGAAACAAGCATCTTAACAGAAAAAAGCTGAAGTCCTGTAAATGGACTTCAGCTTTTTTATTGGTGCTGATACTCTTTTTCTTGCTGAGCTAACAGCTTTTGGACAGCTCCGGGTGATGTTTTTTCAACAGCCGCAGCTGCTATATCAAATGATCCGTTGTAATCGTAAGCGTAAAATCTTCGTTCCGCCTCTTTTAGTTGTTCTGAAAGAATGTGGTTTTGGCTTCTAAAACGATTGCCGTATTGAATGATTCGTTCAATTTGATCCACTTTACTGAGCATTTCTTCTGTCTCATCCACAACATTTCTGACTGTGTCAGAGGCTTCTTTTAATTGTTGATTCACTGCCGGCATGTTGAGCGGCAGGTTTTCCAGCTGCTCATGCACTTGCTGGATCATCTCCTGCGCTTTTTCAGCCCGCTCTTTCATCTCAGCAGGTACACCTGGGATATTGCTTTTATGCAGCTGGCGGACTGTATCTGTCAGCATGGTTTTGAGCTCAGCCAGTGTTTCTCTCGCTTTTAATTCTTCTTTTCTTAATGATTGTAGATGACCTTTAAATGTGTCATGCAATGCTTTTGCATCATCGATAAACGTCTCCAGCTGATTGATTTCATCCATTAATAATGAATATGCCACGTGGTCACGATCAAGCTTCTCGCGGATTTGTTTCATCAGCTTTTCAATTTCTTCTAAACGTTTTTCGAATGCTTTCTGTTGATCGAGCTCTCCTGCTGTCAGCTTGTAGCTTTCTTTCACAAGAGCCGTTTCTGCCTTTGTTTGTGTGTGATCTTGTTCGAGCTTCTCGAATGCTTCTGTGAGCTCAGGCATTTTGCTTTTGATTTCCTGACCTGCTTCTACTTCCGCCTCCAGCTGATCATACAGCGTCTCAATCGCATCATTGATCATTTGCAGAATGCTTGATGCCTCTTCTAAATTGAGTTCATCAATGAGCAATTTTTCCGCTCTCGCAAGCTGTTTGTTTAAAGTCTCCAGCTCTTTCGTGATCTGGATGTGCTCCAGCTTGTAGCCTTTTTCTGTCATTTCTTGATATCCGTCTTTCAGCTTCGTCAGCTGACCTGGTACGGTTTGTTTGCAGTCTGCAATAAGCTTTGGTACATCATTGATATATAGTTGAAGCTGGTCGAGTCTGCGGTCTTGCTCAAGCAAAATCTTTCTTGCCTTCATGTAGTTTCCGTTTTCTGTTTCTTCCTCGTACTGCTTGATCCCTTCCCAGGCCTCATCTAAGTCCTGCTCCATTTTGTCATAAAGGGTGCCATATAAATGGCTATACGCAAGCAAATTTTTTCGAACTGTTTGATATTGCTCTTTGACTTTTTCAATGTCCTTGCGATTTTGCTCCTCGCTTGTGACAAGGTCTGCAATTTCTTTTAAAATGTCTTCAATGTTCGAATCAGCAGCACTCAGCAAGTCCTCAATGTGCGTAAGAACCTGCTTGGCTTTGGAGAATCGATATTTATCAGAATACTCTTCTGCATCATATAATAGCTCCTCTACCTTTGGAAGATGGGCTGTGACGATATCGTCCCACTCTGCACGCCATCTTTCAAAAAATTGCTCTGTTTCTCCGGTCATTTTTAAATGTTTGATTTTTGAAATTTCTTCTACAATTGATCTGTTTAAAATTTCAATTTTCCATGCTTCCAATCGGTCAATCTCTTTATATATATTTTTTCGCAGGAAATAACCGACTGAAAACAAAGCAAGCAAAATGACAATTAAACCGATGATAAACTCCATAATGAGCCCCCTTGTTGTGATCTAAGTGATGTCAGGGTAAAAGTGTCCCGAGTAGACCTGAGAACCCTTTCGTGTCCGCTTTGCATTTGTCTTTTTATAAACAGGATCGTATGTTTTCCAATACCATCCATTCACGGTTTTATGTATGTTTTTCAAGAAAGTATTTGAGCGCTTTCTATCATTTGATCACACGTATCCATGTGACCTGCTTTTATGTATGCGGAAGCTGTCGTTTTCATTGTTATTATGATACCATGTAACCAGCATTTTTGGTCATGATTTTTCATTATTTTCGCTGATAAACATCACGTTTTTCAAAATATCGACAAGAGGTGACGACATGCTGAAGCAGGATGCACATCTACATACACCGTTTTGCCCGCACGGCTCGCTTGATCCTTTTCATTCTTATATTGAAAAAGCCATCAAAAAGGGATTTGATTCCATAACCTTTACCGAACATGCCCCTCTGCCTCCATCGTTTCGAGATCCAACACCAGAGCAGGATAGTGCCATGAAGCTCCAAGAACTTGACTCGTATATAACGAAATTGGATCAGTTGAAACAGGAATACAAAGGCCAATTAATAGTAAAAACTGGGCTTGAGGTTGACTATATCAAAGAGTATGAAGAGGAAACAAGTGCCTTTTTAGACTGCTACGGTCCAGAACTAGATGATAGCATTTTATCTGTTCACTTTCTTCCTGCTGGCGATGATTATATTTGCCTTGATTTTGACGAGCATGCCTTCAAGCAGCTAATAAGCGCCTATGGCAGCATCGAACAGGTCTATCAAAGCTACTATGACCAAATTCATTCTTCTATTCTATCATCTTTAGGTCGCTATAAGCCAAAGAGAATCGGTCATATCACCCTTGTGCAGAAATTTAAACAGCTTTTCCCATTTGAGATGCCGCCTGAACTTTGTCAAAAGGTCACCCTTTGTCTTGAAGAAACGGCAAAAAAAGGCATGTCCTTAGATTTTAATACATCAGGTCTTCGTAAAACATATGCCAGAAGTATCTATTTAGATCAATGGATGATTGATCTTGCAAAACAGAAAAAAATTCCGCTCATATTCGGGTCTGATGCCCATCAAGCGGAAGATCTCGGATATGCTTATGATCAATTCGAAGACATCATGAGTTTTAAGTGAGAATCTAATGCCGGCTTTTTTGGTTCTAGTAAATGATGAAGCGAGCGGCTTAGTTCCTTAAAATACATTTGATAGAAATATGGCTCATTTGGATTCAAATAAAGCACCTCTGTTAAATATTGCGGCTGTAAATAGGGCATCATGAGTAGTGATTTCAGTTGAATCATAAACGATGAGAGTGAGAGCTGCTCACAAATCACATGGGTGTTTTTCCCTTTTTCAATGATGAGCTGAAACAAATATTTTTCTTTTGTTAAATAGGTCGACATAATTTCTCTAATGAGCGTCGAATCAATCGTCACCTCTCGATAAACAAAACGGGTTAATTGACGGTGTTCGTGCTGATAAGATAAAATATCAAAAACCACATGAAGTAAACATTTTTTTGCGTGACGAGTTTCCATGTGATGGATATGTGATTCAATCATGTGAATATAGCCTTCATAAAAATCGGATACAAGCTGCTCAAGCAGCCCTCCTTTTCCTTGAAAGTAATAAGATATGTGGGCAACGTTGACGTTTGCTTCCTTCGCAATCTCACGGACAGAGGTTCCAGAAAATCCTTTTTGGTTAAAAAGTCTGATGGAAGCTTCAATAATACGGTCTTTTGTTTGCACGGTTGTTGATGTTTTCATCCGCTCACCCCTCTTCATGTGTACATACTTCAAGATGAAGGCGGAAGTTCCTTTTACAATTGCTCGACAAATCCCACATGCGAGACGCAAGTTATGTATTTTTGAGATAGAAAGTAGGAGATTTTCATGTTTCATGTCGAAAAACAGTCTGGCGATCCATCAAAAGACTATCAATTGCTTGTTAAACAGGTAGAAGCCATTACAGATGGTGAGCCTGATCTCATTGCCAATTTGGCAAATGCTGCGGCGCTATTGTACCATTCACTCCCAGAGGTCAATTGGGCTGGATTTTATTTGGCTAAAGGGGGCGAGCTTGTGCTCGGACCGTTTAACGGACTGCCTGCATGTGTGCGAATCCCGTCTGGAAAAGGCGTTTGCGGTACTGCGTTTGCAACAGGTGAAGTCCAGCGTATCGCTGATGTGCATGCATTCCCTGGACATATCGCATGTGATGCAGCATCGCAATCTGAAATTGTCGTTCCGCTCAAGGTAAATGGACAGATCATTGGGGTACTCGACATTGACAGCCCTGTGAAAGACCGTTTTAGTGAGGTAGATGAAACCTACTTAATTCAATTTACCGAGGTACTCCAGAAGGCATTATCCGCCTCTACAAATGCGTAATCTTACAAAAAAGCAGGCATATTGTCTGCTTTTTTTTTCTTCGCAGACGCAAGGCACCGCCATTGCCTCTAAATAGGTTGACTTCTCCTATCCAGCGTCATATAATAGAGTTTGTGTGAAATATGGCAGCCTTTTTGTTCGGCTTTTTTGTATCATTTTGTTCCTTCTATATGAAGGTGCATCTTGTAACTCCCTGCTGCTGGAGCGAGGATGCATGAAAACATAATGACGGAAAAGACAAAGAACAGACGGTTTTTATTTTTCACAAATAAAAACAAATAAGGAGGAGTCACATTATGGCTCGCTATACAGGTCCAAGTTGGAAGATTTCCCGCCGTTTAGGCATTTCATTAAGCGGAACAGGTAAGGAACTTGAAAAACGCCCTTACGCTCCAGGCCCACATGGTCCAGGACAACGCAAAAAACTATCTGAATACGGTTTACAATTACAAGAGAAGCAAAAGCTTCGTCACATGTACGGTGTCAACGAACGTCAATTCCGTACACTATTTGACAAAGCTGCTAAACTTCCTGGTAAACAAGGTGAAAACTTCATGATTCTTCTTGAAACTCGCCTTGACAACCTAGTATACCGTCTTGGCCTTGCTCGTACTCGCCGCCAAGCTCGTCAGCTAGTCAACCATGGTCACATCCTTGTTGATGGAAGCCGTGTAGACATCCCATCTTTCTCTGTGAAACCAGGTCAAACGATTGCTCTTCGTGAGAAATCTCAAAACCTTGCAGTTGTGAAAGAATCAGTTGAAGTAAACAACTTCGTTCCTGAATATCTTACTTTCGATGCTGAAAAGCTTGAAGGAACTTTCACTCGTCTTCCAGAGCGTTCTGAATTAGCGCCTGAAATCAGCGAACAACTAATCGTTGAGTTCTACTCTCGTTAATTTCATTACTCTCTTAAAGAGAAATCAAACAAACCCTAGAGACCTTGATTGTTCAAGGTGGTCTAGGGTTTTTTGTTTGTATTCTCGTATGAACAAATGAATTTAAAACATATAATGGGAAACAGACTATGCACAAGACGAGCACCGGGCAAGACTTCCAAGAAACGGCTGAAAAAAGATATTCAAATGAAAAGGTCCTTTTGAGTGCTTCTAAAAGCACCTCTAAACATTTAAGTTAGTCTAATTTTTTAATAATAATAGAAGCGTTCACATTTGTTTGGGTCCCTCCTGCTAGAGTTTGAAGAGTAACTGCTGCTGCGGAAGTATGGTTTACAAGAGTAAGCGTGTCACCCGCTGCTAGAGCGAGGATGGCCTGACCGTTATTCTGTTGAGTACCAGCTCCTGAACCATAAACTGTGTTCGTCACAGGAGCTCCATTTACAAATAGGGTGAATTGATTTGGCTCTACGCCAGAAACTGAAAAAGTAACCTCATAGTTTCCTGGATTGGTCACTATAATTTGAGAAGTTCCAGGGGCATGTGTAATACCAGGAGTAGTAATTCCAGTTGAGTCAAAAATCACCGGGGCTTCTAAAGCTACTGTTTGAGCACTTAGATTGTATACATATGCAAATTCAGCTAGCCCTGCACCTGTGACTCCTGTTGGACCGGTCGCTCCGGTATCTCCTGTAGCCCCTGTCGGACCAGTGGCTCCGATATCTCCCGTGGCACCCGTTGGACCAGTGGCTCCGATTTCTCCCGTGGCTCCTGTTGGACCGATCGCTCCCGTATCTCCTGTAGCACCTGTCGGACCAGTGGCTCCGATATCTCCCGTGGCTCCTGTTGGACCGATTGCTCCCGTATCTCCTGTAGCCCCTGTTGGACCGATCGCTCCCGTATCTCCTGTAGCCCCTGTCGGACCAGTGGCTCCGATTTCTCCCGTGGCTCCCGTTGCTCCGGTGGCTCCTGTTGGACCAGTGGCTCCGATTTCTCCGGTGACACCCGTTGGACCAGTGGCTCCGATTTCTCCGGTGACACCCGTTGGACCAGTGGCTCCGATTTCTCCTGTGGCTCCTGTCGGACCAATCGCTCCGGTATCTCCTGTAGCACCTGTTGGACCGATATCTCCCGTGGCACCCGTTGCTCCAGTGGCTCCGATTTCTCCCGTGGCTCCTGTTGGACCGATTGCTCCGATATCTCCCGTGGCTCCTGTTGGACCAGTGGCTCCGATATCTCCCGTGGCACCCGTTGCTCCAGTGGCTCCGATATCTCCCGTGGCTCCTGTTGGACCAGTGGCTCCGATATCTCCCGTGGCTCCTGTTGGACCAGTGGCTCCGATATCTCCCGTGGCACCCGTTGCTCCAGTGGCTCCGATATCTCCCGTGGCTCCTGTTGGACCGATTGCTCCGATATCTCCCGTGGCTCCTGTTGGACCAGTGGCTCCGATATCTCCCGTGGCACCCGTTGCTCCAGTGGCTCCGATATCTCCCGTGGCTCCTGTTGGACCGATTGCTCCGGTATCTCCTGTGGCTCCTGTTGGACCAGTGGCTCCGATATCTCCCGTGGCACCCGTTGCTCCAGTGGCTCCGATATCTCCTGTGGCTCCTGTCGGACCAATCGCTCCGGTATCTCCTGTAGCACCTGTTGGACCGATTGCTCCCGTGGCACCCGTTGCTCCAGTGGCTCCGATATCTCCCGTGGCTCCTGTTGGACCGATTGCTCCGGTATCTCCTGTGGCTCCTGTTGGACCAGTGGCTCCGGTGGCTCCTGTAGCTCCGGTGGCTTCTGCGGCCCCTGTAGGTCCAGTGGCTCCTGTAGCTCCTGTAGCTCCTCGAATCCCTCGTAATCCCCGTAATCCTCGTCGCCCTACAATTACTTTTGTTTCACAAATGATGCAACAGTTTGATTTTGATAGTTTCTGTTTACAATAAGGGCATTTTTTATACTTATCACAACCCATCAGTTGTTCATCTCCTTTATCATTATTCATATGTTACATCTGTAAATAGGTGCAGATAAGTAAAACGTACAAAGAATAAAGATAAGCGTAGAATAAATATAAATTTCTATAGTATTCCAAAAGTCTTTTGGTTGTGAAAATTTGATTGTATTTTGCGCTAAACTTTTTCATGATGACTAGCCTGTCTCAAGAAGCTATCCAAAACTATATAATCTATCATGAAAAAAATCCCCTAGAATTCCAGAGGATTTTTTTGTTCCATGGTTCACTCAAGTATTATTAAGCGTATAGCGATATCTTTTATTTTACCATCCAATTACTAATCAATTGATCTGTTGTCATGACAGTAGCAAATTCATCATGCAATGTAGCAAGTGATAGCCGATGAATCATTTCGGGATCATAATATGTACCGTTTTGATCTGTTAGTCCAAAGGCAGCAGATGCATCAGAAATGAGATATGTATCAAAGCCTAGATTGCCGCTCATTCTTGTTGTTGTAGATACGCAGTGCGGTGTTGTTAATCCTGCGATTACAACAGTGTCGATCTCGTTTGATCTTAGTTGTTCCTCCAAATTTGTGCCAATAAAGCTGCTGTTGACTTTCTTTTGTATCACCATTTCATCATCTAGCGGTTTGGCGATATCTTTGAAGAGATGCCCTTCATTTGCCGGATGAAATAAGGAGTCCGGCTTGTCAGATGTATGCTGAATATGAATCACTGTCCAGCCTTTCTCTCTCCAAAACGTCAATAAACGACTGATATTTTTCTCTGCATCTAGATTATTTCGTTCTCCCCATTTTTCATGCTCGAACACCTTCTGTACATCCACAATGATCAAAGCCTTTTGATTCTTTTGCACAAACGCCCACCTCCGTAGATTCTCATTTACTACATGTAGTGTAAGGAATGGTGATCCATTTGTACATGCTTTTAATGATGTTTTGCCTGTTTTTGCATCAAAAAAACAAACCACACACTGGCAACGATGTAATAGATACCAATGATTGAATACAGTTGGACATCACCTCGCCTATTTGAACTGATTTAACAAACTTCATCCAGATGAAATAGATGAGGAGAAATGAGCACGGATAATAGAGGAAATATCTTAAAAAATATTGCTTGAGTTTTTGTGTCATCATTTTACCTCCATTATAACCTTCTTTCATCATCTAGCAGCTGTCATATGTCCGATGACATCAAAAAAAGACAGCACAAGTCGCTGTCTTTTTTCATTTTTTAATTCGTATTCTGTCCCCCGCCATTCAGTCCTTCTTTGATATAGCCTTTGACTTGGCTTGAAGCTAATAGACCGATGTGACCAACGCCGTGAATGAGGACGTTTCTTGCGCCAATTAAACGCGAGAGGCTGTTGACGACGATAAGATCGGCTGAGCTATAGACAGAGGTGTAAAGGATTTTTTGATTTGGATCGGTGCCTGGTAATGCTCTGAGTGAAACGAGTCCGTTCGCTCCACCAAGTGTAACGACGTTTTCTATTTTATCGCCGCCGTCTAGATTCTTAATATAGTATAACGTGTTCGCTCCGCCCATACTATGAGCCACAATATCAACTTTTTTGGCACCTGTTTTGGCTAGCACATCTTTGACGAATCTGGATAGACGCGGACCATTGTTGCGGTTATTACCTGTTTTGTCTATGAAATCGATAGCAAATAATTGGTTTCGATCCCATCCTTGTGATACCAAGTAACTTTTAATCGAAGCAAAGTTATAAGACGCACCGCCCATGCCATGTACCATCACAACCGGATTATGCTCAGCCGCTCTGATCTCTTTTGGCTGGATGAAGGCCATTGAACCCATCACCAATGCAAGCACAACAAGAATTTGCAAACTCCTTTTCTTAAAACGAATCACTTTCATTCCCCCTTATTCATCTTATTCGACTCTATTTTATACAAGAAAAATATGTAAAAAAAGTGAACAAGGCACTGTTTGTTCAATCAATTTATAGAAAATAAATAATGAAAAAGCACCTTTGACTCTCTCAACGCCAATGCCAAAAGACTAGACAAAGTCTCTTTGAACAGTCTATTAGACTCTTCAAAGAGCACTCATCTCTCATTTTGCATAAAAAAAGCAGCCGGTTATCGCAGCCGGCTGCACATCGTTCTTATTTGTAATTCACAAGGAAGTATTTCTTTTTCCCTCTTCTTAAGACGGTAAATTGGTTTTCAATTCGATCTTCAGCTGAAAGGACGTAGTCTTTATCGGTTTGTCTCTCTCCGTTGATGGAAACTGCACCATTTGTGATGTCTTCACGTGCTTGACGTTTTGATGGAGACAGCTTTGATTCAACAAGGACATCGACAAGTGTTAATTCTTCTGTGCTGCTTTTCTCCATTGATGGAACATCTTTAAAGCCTACTTTGACTTCTTCGGCTGAAAGAGATTTGATCTCGCCTTTGAATAGCGCATTTGAGATGTTGACAGCCTGTTCTAGTGATTCACGTCCATGTACAAGTGTTGTGACTTCCTCTGCTAGACGGCGCTGTGCTTCACGCTTTTCAGGAGCTGTTTGTACTTTTTCTTCGTACGATGCGATCTCTTCTTTCGATAAGAACGTAAAGTATTTTAAGTATTTCACGACGTCACGGTCATCTGTGTTGATCCAGAATTGGTAGAACTCATATGGAGACGTTTTTTCTTTATCTAACCAGATGGCGCCGCCTTCTGTTTTACCGAACTTCGTGCCATCTGCTTTAGTGACAAGCGGCATTGTTAGACCGAATGCTTTTGCCCCTTCTGCTTCAGACTTACGAATCAGCTCAAGTCCAGATGTGATATTTCCCCACTGGTCACTTCCGCCAATTTGCAGCTTACAGTTTTCATTTCTGTAAAGATTTAAGAAGTCTAAAGATTGCAGGATGACGTAGCTGAACTCTGTGTACGAAATTCCTGTCTCGATACGCGAGCTGACGATATCTTTTGCCAGCATGAAGTTCACACCGAAGTTCTTTCCAATATCACGAAGGAACGTGATGACATTCATCTGGCTGATCCAGTCGTAGTTATTCACGATTACGGCTGGGTTCTCGTCTGCTTCAAAATCAAGAAATTGCGACAGCTGTCCTTTGATTTTATCTGACCACTGCTCTACGATTTCTGCTGGGTTTAGTGAACGTTCTGCTTTTTTGAAGCTAGGATCGCCGATCAGTCCAGTCGCGCCGCCAACAAGAGCAATCGGGTGATGGCCCGCTTCCTGGAATCTGCGTAATGTTAAAATTGGCAATAGATGACCAATGTGCAAGCTGTCAGCTGTCGGATCAAAGCCGGAGTAAAGCTTGATTTTTTCTTCTGCTAATAATTTTGTTAAACCTTCTTCATCTGTTTGCTGCTGAATTAATCCTCTGAACGATAACTCTTCCATCAATTGACTCATATCCAATTCTCCTTTTTTTACAATTCAACATAAAAAACGCCCCTTCGAATGAACGAAGGGACGATATATATCGCGGTACCACCCTGCTTAAAAGACAACAAATCACGTCTTTTCACTTACACTGATAACGGACAGATCCGTTCTTTCACTAATCAGGACAGCATGCATGCTCCTTTTCGTAAAAGCGGTTCGTGAGGGTAATTCGAATATCTCTTTGTACTGACTCGCACCAGCCGTCAGCTCTCTTGGACAGGGAAAGATAATTCTACTGAATCTCAGTCAAAACCTTTACATATTCAACTAATGTCATTTTAAACATACTTTTGGTATCAAGTCAACTGATGAAAAAAATTAATCTTCCATTGTCGATAGGTCGCCAGCCGGTAAATTCAGTTCCCACGCCTTTAGCACACGTCTCATAATTTTTCCGCTTCGCGTTTTAGGTAGTTTGTCTTTAAACTCGATTTCTCTCGGTGCCGCATGTGCAGCGAGTCCTTTTTTCACAAACGTACGAATTTCTTCTTTCAGCTCATCTGTCGGCTCATAACCGCTTCTGAGCGCAATGAATGCTTTAATAATTTCACCGCGGACTGGATCTGGTTTTCCAATGACACCAGCCTCTGCAATGGCCGGATGTTCGACCAGCTTGCTTTCCACCTCAAAAGGACCAACCCGCTCTCCTGATGTCATGATCACATCATCGACACGTCCCTGGAACCAAAAGTATCCGTCTTCGTCCATATAAGCTGAATCTCCTGAAACATACCAATCTCCCGGCATAAAGTAAGATTCATATTTTTCAGGATTGTTCCAGATCGTATGCATCATAGACGGCCAGCCTTTTTTGATGGCGAGGTTGCCCATCCGGTATGGCGGGAGTTCATTTCCGGCATTATCGACAATCGCAGCTTCTACGCCTGGAATCGGTTTCCCCATTGAACCTGGTTTGATGTCCATGCATGGATAATTACAAATCAGCTGTGCACCGGTTTCAGTCATCCACCAAGTGTCATGAATTCGTTTGCCAAATACAGCGTCTCCCCATCGGATGACTTCTGGATTTAGAGGCTCACCTACACTTAACACATGACGGAGCGAGCTGAGATCATATTTTTGAATGAGGTCATCTCCTGCTCCCATCAGCATTCTAAAGGCAGTCGGAGCACTGTACCAAACGGTCACACCTAGTGATTCAATGGTTTCATACCACGTATCAGGGTTAAACCTGCCGCCTAAAATGACATTCGTCGCCCCATTTAACCACGGTGAAAAAATGCCGTACACTGTGCCTGTTACCCAGCCTGGGTCAGCTGTACACCAGTAGACGTCGTCTTCTTTCAGATCAAGCACCCATTTACCGGTCTGGTCTTGCTGCACCATTGCGCCATGGACATGCAGCACACCTTTTGGCGTACCTGTGGACCCTGACGTGTAATGAAGCAGAAAGCCGTCTTTTTCATCCATCCATTCAATCTCAAGGTCCTTTGCTGCCTGCTCAAACGCCTCTTCGTAATGGATTGTCCGAACGCCATCGACGTCTTCCTTTTCACCGCCGACAATGATGACGGATTCAAGCTTCGGAAGCTCTGCAAACGGAATGCGTTCAAGCAGATCCGACGTTGTCACAATGACCTTCGCCTCACTATTTTCTAAACGGTCTTTGACCGCTCCTTCCATAAATGCCTCAAATAACGGACCAACGATCGCACCAATTTTGACTGCGCCAAGCAGAAGAAAATAGAGCTCAGGTGATCTTGGCATAAAGATAAATACGCGATCCCCTTTTTGCACATGCGCCTTTTCTCTGAATAGATTTCCCGCTTTATTTGTGTTGATTTTCATATCCCTGAACGTATACTTTTCATCACGCTGTGAATCTTTGTAGTGAAGCGCCACCTTGTTCTTACGAAACGAGTCCGCATGTCTGTCAATCGCTTCATAGGCTGCATTTATGTTTCCTGTTTCATACCACGAGAAGTTTTTTCTTGCTTCCTCCCATGAAAATTCTTTGTATGCCTGCTCATAATCATTTAAATGATAGTCCCCTTTTACTGATGGCAGCGTTTCCAATTTCATCAAACAGTCCCCCTTTGCATACGTTTACAATGACCATTATAGTATAGATGACTTTTTTTCTCAATTTTTAAAAAACTTATGGTGAAACCGTTTTAATTCTTGCAAGTTTTAAGATAAAATAGAGACGACTCACTAGAATTTGAGGCGGTGGATACGTGGAGCATCCTAAAACTTATTATTCAAAAACCATTGAGCAAGAAACAGGTTCCATCCTTATTGAAGGTCCGGTACCTGCACCAGAGCTTGCGAACTATACCTTTCATGAAGGACTGACGGCATTTCGCACGCCTGAGGAACAGAAACAAGCACTTGTTGAAATAGCAAACCTTCCAGAAGGACGTATTATCATTGCAAGAATGGATGAGCTTGTCGTAGGCTATGTCACGTATTTGTATCCTGATCCGCTTGAGCGCTGGTCAGAGGGTAACATGGACAATTTAATCGAGCTTGGCGCGATTGAGGTCGCTCCTCCATTTAGAGGCTGCTCACTTGGCAAGCATTTACTTGATGTGAGCATGATGGATGAGCAAATGGAGAATTATATCATCATTACAACTGAATATTACTGGCATTGGGATTTAAAGGGGACAAAGAAAAACGTGTGGGAGTACCGCAAAATGATGGAGAAAATGATGAACGCAGGCGGTCTTGTCTGGTTTGCAACAGACGAGCCAGAGATCAGCTCACATCCAGCCAATTGTTTAATGGCCAGAATCGGGAAAAATGTGAATCCTGATTCGATTGAGCGTTTCGATCGTCTTCGCTTCCATCAACGCTTTATGTATTAACGTTCAATTCGTTTTTTTGGCAAAGGGGATTGGTAAACAATGATGATTGAACAAATTATGGAGCGTGATGTGATCACGCTGCGAAAAACCGATACGATTGAAGAAGCCATTCAAAAAATGAGTGCACATCACATTCGGCATATTCCGATCGTATCTGATCAAGGTTCTGTCATTGGGATGGTGACAGACCGGGATATTAAAAATGCCAGTCCAAGTATATTTGAAACAGAAAAAAGGCAGCTCTTTATTCAGCGTCCTGTTGAAGAGATCATGGTATTAGAGACGATCACTGCTCATCCGCTTGATTTCGTTGAAGAGATTTCAAGTGTCTTTTTTGAACACGGAATTGGCTGCCTTCCAGTGGTGAGACGAGGCAAGCTCGTAGGCATTATCACAAAGACTGATTTGCTTCGTACGTTTGTCAGACTGACAGGTGCAGATCAGCCTGGGTCACACTTAGAGGTTGAAGTGGACCAGATGACAGAAGGCCTCGCAGACATTACGGCCATTTTAAAGGAGCAGCATATTCAAATGCTGAGTGTGCTCGTGTATCCGCATGCAAATGAAGCCTCTAAAGTGCTCGTATTCCGCCTTCAAACCATTCATGCAGATCATGTGACGAAGCTGATTCGTGCAAAAGGCTATAAGGTGCTGTGGCCAATGGAGCAGACGATCAAATGAAGGAAGCAACCTTTGTTTTTTCACCCTCTTTTCAAACGTACCAATTTCACCAAGACCATCCCTTCAATCAGCTTCGTGTCTACTTAACATATGATCTTCTTCAAAAAATGAAGGCGTTAACAGATGATGAGATTGTCGCACCGCGTATGGCGACACTGGAGGAATTAAAGCTCGTCCATACAGCCGATTATATTCAAGCTGTGCAGCGGGCTAGTGAAGGAAAGCTCTCTACAGCAGAAGGTGAACGCTACGGCCTTGGCACGGAGGATACACCGATGTTTGCAGGTATGCATGAGGCAGCTTCTCTCCTTGTTGGCGGAACATTAACAGCCGTTGACCAAGTAATGATGGGACACTCGCAGCATGCACTCAATCTTGGCGGCGGACTTCACCACGGGTTTAAAGGACGTGCATCTGGCTTTTGTATATATAATGACAGCTCCGTGGCCATTCAATATATTCAAAAGACATATGGTGCAAGAATTTTATATATTGATACAGATGCCCATCATGGAGATGGTGTACAATTCAGCTTCTATGACGACCCAGAGGTCTGTACGGTCTCTATTCATGAAACGGGGCGCTACTTGTTCCCTGGAACTGGACAAGTACAGGAAAGAGGTCACGATAAAGGCTATGGCTACGCCTATAATATTCCGCTTGATGCATTTACAGAAGACGAATCGTTCCTCGAAGCATACCGAACAGCAGTGACTGAAATTGCTGCTTTTTTTAAACCAGATGTAATTTTGACGCAAAACGGCGCGGATGCACACTACTATGATCCGTTAACCCATTTATCTGCCACCATGAAAATATATGAGGAAATTCCTAGACTTGCCCATGAGTTAGCGCATCAATATTGTGATGGCAAATGGATTGCTGTTGGCGGAGGGGGATATGATATTTGGCGTGTCGTTCCAAGGGCATGGAGCCGGATTTGGCTTGAGATGAAAGGCATCACACCGCCGGCTGAACTGCCTCAGGACTGGGTTCAGGCTTGGCATAAACAATCGCCTGTCAGCCTGCCATCGACATGGGGAGACCCTGACGATTTATATCCACCGATCCCAAGAAAAGCAGAAATCACAGAAAAGAATGCTCAAACTGTAGAAAAAGCACTTATGCCTGTAAGAAGAGAAAAGAAAAATGCATAAGAAAAGCAGGCATTCACTAATGTGTAAGCCTGCTTTTTCGTTTTATTTTGTTGATTGTCTTTCTTCAATTCTGTGCGGAAGCTCAACAATTTGATCGTCCACTTGTTCTTTGTTCATCAGCTTTGTCAGCAGTCTCATTGCGACAGCGCCAATATCATAGGTCGGCTGAACAACTGTTGTCAGCTGAGGACGCACCATGAGAGAAAGTCTCGTGTTATCAAAGCCAATCACTTCTAAATCCTCAGGAATCGATACGCCTCTATCTTGTGCTCCGTGAATGACACCTAGCGCCATTTCATCGGTAGCCGCAATAACAGCTGTCGGCTTGTCAGACTGCTCAAGTAAATGAGCAAGTGATTCAATTCCAGAATCATAGGAGTAATCGCCTTCAGCGACGAGCGCATCGTCAAATGCGATGCCCGCTTCTTCAAGCGCACGCTTATAACCTGCAAGCTTTCTCATAGAGTTAATCGGTTCTGACATTGGGCCAGATACGAAGGCAATTCGCTTATGTCCTTTCTCAACTAAAAGCTGAACTGAATCATAAATCGCTTGCTCGTAGTTGATATTGACAGATGGTGTTTGAGCCTGCTCTTCAACAGATGCTGCAAGAACAATTGGCACAGGAGAGCGCTTAAATTCTTCAACAAGCACATCTGTGATGTTTCCGCCCATAAAGACAATCCCATCTACTTGTTTACCTAGCATTGTATTTAATAGATGAAGCTCTTTATCGGTATTTTGATCTGAGTTGCTTAAAATGATGTTGTACTTATACATCGTTGCGATATCTTCAATTCCGCGAGCAAGCTCCGAATAGAAGATACTAGAAATATCAGGGATGATCACCCCAACTGTTGTAGTTTTTTTACTTGCAAGGCCTCGTGCCACAGCATTCGGACGGTAGCCAAGACGATCAATCGCTTCAAGTACCTTTTTTCTTGTTGTTGGTTTTACATTCGGATTACCATTCACTACGCGTGATACCGTTGCCATACTTACATTTGCTTCTCTTGCTACATCATATATTGTAACATTATTCACATAAATCACTCCTTCAAATACACTTCATATCTATAGCATTCACCAATTGGATAGAGACATGTCAGATACGAGGAAAATAATATCCTATTTGTCATTAAAACGATGAAAAGAGACACATAATTTTTCAATCTACATCAAAATGACATTCTTTTATGAAATTATACACGTTTTTTCACCATATGAAAACGTTCCCTTTCTTTTTATAACTAAATTAAACAAACTTTAATGAGCTTGTTTCCTGTAAATTGAATCATATTTCATGAAAAATCGTCGAGAACGTCAGCTATGACAATGATCTTAGCAGATTCTATCGAATTTTAAAAATGAAAACATTGTGAACAAGCACTTTTGAGACTTGTAATGTGCTCTTTTCCTTTCATTCCCAATCTCCATCATATTTTATCCATAGAAAAACCGCCGGGCAGTTATCCGGCGGCTTTTCTATCTATGATTACGCGTGAATGTTGACAAGTGGTCTTAACGCATCTAACCATTTTTCGAATTGAGGAATGTCCATTTGCTGCGCTGAGTCAGATAGAGCAACAGATGGATCTGGATGCACTTCTGCCATGACACCGTCTGCTCCAATCGCAAGAGCTGCTTTCGCTGTTGGAAGGAGAAGATCTCTACGTCCAGTTGAGTGCGTCACATCAACGAATACTGGTAAATGTGTCTCTTGTTTCAAGATTGGCACTGCAGAGATATCAAGTGTATTTCTTGTCGCTGTTTCGTATGTGCGGATACCGCGTTCGCAAAGGATGATTTGGTCATTTCCTTGGGCGATGATGTATTCAGCTGCATTGATGAATTCTGAAATAGTCGCTGCAAGACCACGCTTTAAAAGAACTGGTTTCTTCACAGATCCGGCTGCTTTTAATAGCTCGAAGTTTTGCATGTTCCGTGCACCAATTTGGATGACATCGATATGCTCAATCGCTTCTTCAATATGAGCAGGATTGACGATTTCACTAATGACAGCAAGACCGTATTCATCCGCTACACGCTTTAGAATTTTTAGACCGTCTACACCAAGTCCTTGGAAATCGTATGGACTTGTGCGAGGTTTAAATGCACCTCCGCGAAGTAGTTTTAGTCCTTGCTGTTTCGCTGCTGCCGCAACTTCTGCGACTTGCTCGTAGCTTTCAACAGCACATGGTCCAACGATGAAGCGCTGTTTCCCATCACCGATCGCTTCTCCATTGATGTTCACGATTGTATTTTCCGATTTTTTCTTACGAGAAACAAGAAGTGCTTTGCTGTGGTCATCTTCTTGAAGCTCTAGACCTGCTTTGAAAATCTCTTTGAAAATATGCTGAATCGTTGAGTTTTCGAATGGTCCATCATTTGCTTCAAGAATTTGGTTCAGCATTGTGCGCTCTCTGACAGGATCATAACGGTTGACACCTTGCGCTTCTTTCGCCTTTCCAATTTCTTTTACAATGCTTCCTCTTTCATTGATCAGTTTTAAGATTTGAAGATTTAGTTCATCTGCCTGCTGTCTCAATTGTTCTAGTTCATTGTTGCTCATTTTTGTCATCCTTTCCTCTGCCTGTTCTCGCTTTTTATTTTTTCATTCTCTCATGATAGGGTTTATTATAAACAAAGATTTCGGAATTGTCACGAAAATTTTCTTTATTACCCAAACGCTTTTAAGCGATAAAGTATTATGTGTAAGATTATAGCATACTTTTGGTTGAAGTAAACCTTTTTTTTATAAAAAAACGTCAGCAATTGCTGACGTTTCTTCTACAGATTATGTTCAAGCGCTTCTTTTGTAATGCTTGAGTGGGATGCATGCCACTTCACTTTTCCACCGCTAAAGACGAGTGCCTGGGGACTTTCATGCTTTACCCCCGACTTTTCAGTCACATAGGATGAAAGCTCTCTTGTGTTTTGGATTTGCAAGAAATAAGTAGGCACGTCTTCATGTGCAGACGCAAATGCTTCAAACTCTTGAAAAGCCGCTTGACTGATCGGACATGTCAAACTGTGCTTAAAAAAGACAAACGTCCCATCTTGATTCGTTAGTTGATCAAACTGTTCTTCTGTTTCAATGAGTTGTTTTGACATGATGTTCTCCTTCTTCACTCCGAGCAGTGAGAGTTAGCCTTTAGTCGATTGTTCTACTTTTTCTTTGACATCTTTGATGCCATCTTCAATTTCTGATTTCGCTTCTTGTGCTCGTACTTTTGCTTCGTCTGCTACATCTGAAGCTTCATTTGCTAGGTCAGCTGCTGCATCTTCTGCTTCACTTTTCACATGATTAGCTTTTCCAGCTGCACGCTCTTTTATGTCTTTCACTTTGTCTAAAATCTGGTTTGACTGTTCTGCTACCAGTTGGGACAATTCAGACGTTTTATCTTTCGCAATCGTCACATATTCAGTGCCTCTTTCTTTTGCATCTGTTGTGAGGCGATCTGTTTTTTCTTTTAAAACATTCGCTTGGGTGTTCAAATCATCGCGAAGCTCTTTCCCTGACTTCGGTGCTAAAAATAAGGCTGTTGTTGCACCAACAATTCCACCAATAAGTGTTCCGATCAAAAAGTCTTTGCTATTGATTCCGTCTTTGCTCATGATTATTCCTCCTATGCGAAAATGGTTTTATTTTTGGTGCTTTCGTTGTTTCCATTTTTTATAAATTTCAAGTGCTGCGTTACTCCAGCTTACCACATCCGTGACTTTTTCTTGATTTCGTTCAACGGATGAAGAAACTGCACCAGCTGCCTGCTTTATGCTTGTATTAAATTGGTTGATCGAGCCGCCAATTCCCTGCACCGCATCCACAACTGTGTTGAGTTTTGCCGATTTGTCTTGAATATCTTCAGCAAGCTGATTCGTCTTATGTAGCAACTGTGTCGTCTCTGTGGTGATCCCTTGCATCTGACCTTCAAGACCTTCTAAAGTTGATGCAACATTCTTTAATGTCAGCTGTAAGGATTTTAATGTTTTGGACAAATAGATGACAAGAATGAGGAAAGCAATTGCGATCAGTGCAACGCTTAGATATAGAATAATAATCATCTGATACCTCCTTTGCTGCGGGCATATGCAATTCATTACCCTCTCGTTGTATCATTCAAACATCGCCTAGAATGACCGATTGAATAATAATTCTACACTTATTCGCTGATTCCTGTCCACAGCGAACGAAAAAAAGCGGCAGATGTTGACACATTTAGCCCCTTTGTCACATTTTATTCAAAATAAAAAAAGTGCCGATCAAAACGGCACTTTTCGTTTAAGCATTTATACAGCGACTTTCTCATAAGCACGCAGATATTTTTGAATGTCTCCTGCTCCCATAAAGATCAGAATCCCATCTTCGTGCGCTTTCAGCACAGATGTATCTTCTTCCGCAATCAATTGGGCCTGCGGGATTTTTTCTCGTAAATCTTCGATACTCAGCTTCCCAATGTTTTCACGGGCTGAACCGAAAATATCGCATAGGTATACATAGTCCGCTTTTTTCAGACTGTCAGCAAATTCACTTAAGAATTGCTGTGTGCGTGTGAAGGTATGCGGCTGGAAGACAGCGACAATATCACGGTCTGGATATTTTTGACGTGCTGCTTCAATGGTGACTTCAATCTCCGTTGGGTGATGGGCATAGTCGTCAATTAAAACCTGCTCACCGACCACTTTTTCATTAAAGCGGCGTTTCACCCCGCCAAATGTCATTAGTGCCCCTTTGATGAGCTCTACATCAATGGCTTCATAGTGACATAATGCAATCACAGCTAATGAATTGAGGACATTATGATTTCCGTAGGCAGGAATGTAGAAGGTATCATAAAACGTATTGCGTACAAATACATCAAATGTAGTGCCTTCCGTGTTTTTCACAACATTGCGTGCTTGGAAATCATTTTCTTCATTGAAACCGTAGTACACAACAGGTACCTTCGCTTGAATCTTGGGCAGATGCTCATCATCACCGCAAGCGATAATGGCTTTTTTCACTTGAAGCGCCATGTTTTGAAATGCATCAAACACGTCGTCAATGTCCGAGAAATAATCAGGATGATCAAAATCAATATTGGTCATGATCGCATAGTCTGGATGATAGCTGAGGAAGTGTCTGCGGTATTCGCATGCTTCAAATACAAAATACTCGCTGTTTTCTTTCCCCATACCAGATCCATCACCGATTAAGTATGAAGTTGGTTTCGCTGATTGCATCACATGGGCAAGCAGTCCTGTTGTCGACGTTTTACCATGAGCACCAGTAATCGCAACGTTTGTGAATGAATCCATGTATTCTCCAAGAAATTTATGGTAACGAATGACAGGAATCCCTTCAGAAAGGGCACGTTCAATCTCAGGGTGTGTATCAGGAAATGCATTACCTGCAATCACGGTCATCCCTGGCTGAATATTATCTGGGTCAAATGGAAGAATTTTAATATTTCGTTCTTCTAATGCTTTTTGTGTAAAGATATGTTTTTCGATATCCGATCCTTGGACAGTATACCCAGTATCATGAAGAATTTGGGCCAGTGGACTCATACCTGTCCCTTTTATTCCAACAAAATGATAAACAGTCATAATTGTACCTCCAACAAACGTCTATCTGACTTACAGTATATGACGCTCATTTCAATTTGCAACTTGTGATTTTCGCCTCTAGCGGCTCACAGATCGCAGCTCCAAATAAAGATTTTTTTCCGATCTTCCTATTCTAATCAATATTAACTATGATTAGTATCCGACAACTTTCCTATTTCTAACACCTGCTTTCGCTCATTTTACATAAAAAAGCGTTCTGACAGGCATACGAAAAGCGTCCAATTACAAAATTGCACCTATGTGCTATCATACCATGTTTATAAAAAAAATGAAGTGGTTTGTTTAGATCAGCTGTTCTAAGTCACTCAGTGTCATGAGGACTTCCCTTGGCTTACTGCCTTTTGCACCAGAGATCATGCCCTCGCGTTCCATCATGTCGATCAATCTGGCTGCACGATTGTAGCCAATTCTAAATCTTCGCTGCAAACTCGATGTACTAGCGCTATTCTGCTCAATCGCAAAACGGCAGGCATCCATAAACAATTCGTCTTCATCTGTAATCGCAGAGCCTTGGAGCATTAATTCCTCCTGTTCGAAAAGGAACACTGGCTTACGCTGTTTTCTTACATGTGCCACTACTTGATCAATCTCACGGTCTGATACAAAGTTCCCTTGCAGCCTCGTCGGCTTGCCGGAGCCATTTTCTAAGAAAAGCATGTCTCCTTTTCCGAGAAGCTTTTCTGCACCTGCCATGTCAATGATCGTTCTAGAATCTACCTGACTTGAGACAGAGAAAGCAATTCTTGTTGGGATATTGGCTTTAATGAGACCTGTAATGACATCAACAGAAGGTCTTTGTGTCGCAATCAATAAATGAATGCCGCATGCTCTTGCTTTTTGTGCGATTCGGCAAATGCTTTCTTCGACTTCATTTGGTGCGACCATCATTAAATCAGCGAGCTCATCGATCACAACGACAAGATAAGGCAGTTTTTCACCCATTTGTTTTTCTTTGACAAGCTCATTGAATCGTTTAATTTCTCTCACGCCAGAGTGCGCAAACAGTTCGTAGCGCCTTTCCATTTCATCCACTACCCATTTCAGAGCGGCTGTCGCTGTCTTGGCATCGGTGATGACAGGACTCACGAGATGCGGAATGTGATTATATGGCGCTAATTCAACCATTTTAGGGTCGATTAAGAGCATTTTTACTTCATCTGGTGACGCTTTAAACATTAAGCTCACTAAAATGGTATTGATACAGACACTTTTTCCTGACCCTGTTGCTCCAGCAATTAAGCCATGCGGCATTTTTTGCAGATCAACCACAACAGGCTGGCCAGATATATCTAATCCGAGTGCTGCTGTTAAAGGTGATGGATTGTCTCTAAATGCACTGCTTCTGATCATCTCTCGTAAGAAAACCATTTTACTGTGAAGGTTCGGCACTTCGATCCCGATCGTGTTCTTTCCTGGAATCGGTGCTTCGATTCGAATATCTTTTGCGGACAAACTGAGTTTAATATCATCTGATAGGTTCGTGATTTTGTTCACTTTGACACCTGGTTCTGGATGTACTTCAAACCTTGTCACAGAAGGGCCTTGCGTGACATGAACCACACTTGCTCTGACATTGAAATTTTTCAGCGTGGCATTGAGCAGGTCTGCCCGCTCTTTCACCCATGTCCCGTCCTCTTCTTTTTGAGCTGGAGGTACGTCTAAAAGGGCGAGACTTGGAAAAACATACCCTTGTGCATCTGCTGCTTTCTTTTGCCCTTGCACACGCTGATCACTTTTTAACATCATGACGTTAAAAGGTACCGTTGAGGTTTGTCCGCTTGTACGTTGCGTCTGCGGAGCTGCTTGTTTCGGTTTTTCTTCCATCACTTCATGCACTTGTTCTTGCTTTTCTTGCTGCTCTATGACAGGTTCTGCTGGTTCAGTAGCGGTCTCATCGTCTGCTACTTGTTCTATTGGCATCATTTGATCTTCTACTATTTCAGCTTCTTCCAACAATTGGTCTTCTTGCAGATCATGCTTGGCGACTGGCTCAGCTTCTTCAAATGCTGCCGCTGGCACTTCTTCTTGATGATCTTCTATGGAATCAGCTTCTATTTCCGCGACCGGTTCTGCTGTGATGTCTTCTGTTACCTCAACTTCTTCTGCCGACATGTCTACTTCCATTTCAATCGCGGGATGTGTGTCTTCTGCTGTTTCAAATGTCAACGGTTCTATTTCCTCCGTATGATCTACAAACTGATGTACCGGCTCGCCTTTTATTTCTTCGTCATCGCTTGAGACATCCTGTTCCGGCTCAGCCTCTACCGGCTGTTCTTGATAAGCTTCGGCCTCCTGATTATGTAAGTCAGCTTCAATATGGTCTTGAGGCTCAGAAAAGGCTGGCTCTTTTTCCTCTGTTTGAATGAAAGGCTCGTCATTTAAACGCTCCATCGTCGATTGAACGTGATCCTGATAAGCGAGTTCCTCTTGCAAAGTAAGCGGGGTCACGTCTGTTTGCATGTCCACTCTTTCTTCTGCTGGGGCTGAAACCGTTTCTTCCATACGATTTTCTTTCCGTATTGACGGAATGTTCATTTGCTGTCTGACATTTCGTACACGCTCTGCCTCTTCTGATAACAGGGTGACACGCTGCGCTGTTTCTGCTGCTTTCATTTGAACAGGAGATGATTCTTCTTTCGCTTCTGTTCGTTTTGGACGCATATCCTGATGATAGCCATAGATCGGTGATGGAATTTGCTCTGTTTTGAATGGCTTTTTATTGATGTCAGGCTGCACCGTTTGTTTTGGCTCATAGGTCTTCTGCTTAGCCTTTGGCTTGCTTGGCTTTGCGCGTCTTCTTTCCTGCTTCACTCCGTCACGCAGAGGTTCATCAGGTACGAGCGGAAAGCGGAAGTTGCCTTTCGGATATTCATAATAGACTTTTGTATCTTCAATTTTTTTATATTCTTTATGCTGTTCAAAAACTGGCTGCGCTCGTGCAGCTGGACCTTCCTCAGGTCTCACAGCTTTTTCTTCTTTCTTTTCTTCTCCTAAAAATACACTAAAAAATTTATCTAACCAACTCATCATTTATCACTCACTTTAACTCCCCTTACGTTTTCTTGGGCGATTTTTAGTATACCATTGCTTTTTCATGCAGAAAAGCGAGAAAAGTGCTGCTCTTTGCTATTTGTGCTGTCTGTAGATGAAAAAAAGTCACTAAGTACGTACTTAGTGACTTTTGGTATAACACATTCTTCGCTCCTATATGCCCGTTTATGGGAGGTTACGCTTTAAAGGGTTCGCCAGCTTGGTGGCTTCCCTCTAGAACAAGAATCCCTTTTTCAGCAGGCGCGTCTGGAAGATCTAGTTCTTTTGCTGAACAAATCATTCCGCTTGATGGAACACCTCTTAGCTCAGCATCTTTAATGACCAAACCGCTTGGCATCACCGCACCAACCTTCGCAACCACGACATATTGCCCTTGATCAACGTTTGGTGCACCACACACGATTTGTAATGTTTCATCGCCAACATCTACTTGGCAAATGTTTAATTTATCTGCATTCGGATGCTTTTCTTTTTCCTTCACATAACCGACAACAAATTTTGGTGATAGATCTACAGTCAACGTTTCACTTACACCGTTGCGGTTTAAAATTTCGTTGATATCTTGAACAAGTGTTTCAGAAAGCGGTACAGGTCCGTTTTCTTCAATTTTCATGTAAGTGGATGCGTTGAAGATATTAAAACCTGTTGTTTCTTTTGTTTCTTGATTGAAGATTCTTACGACATCTCCAAACGTCTCATGACCTACTTCTTCTCTCGTCACATCTTTCAATGAAATAAGGAGTGTGTCGCCTACACCTTCTGCATTATAAAAAACGTTCATTCTTCAAAATTCCCTTCTACTGCTGTTTTGGTCTGCTTTTAGCAAGAATAAAGATCGGTTCAAGCTTGCTCTCGTCATATAAAAATGACAATGCGGTAATCGGAACCGTGCCGCTGGCGAAGAAACTCATCGACATCTGTCCTAAAATATCATAGCCTGATTCATTGCGAACATCTGCAATGATGAATACATCTTGATGGGGAACAGAAATGGCCATCTGTCCTTCTATTTTTTGCGCGTATTCTTGTAAAATCGATTCATTTAAAAGTCTGCTGGCATCATATCCGTCATTCGCACGGAAGAAATAAAACCGATTGCCTGCAACTTCATCCATTTTCACCACAGTTTCAAGTGAGCGGACATTGAAGCTTGCAGTTTCCCTAATTCGCTCTTTTGTCCAGTTTTCCTTTTGAAGCATTTTCTCATCAATTAATCTGTAGGTGCTTCCAAGGTCAAGTGCGTAGAAGATTCTCGTTTCAGCTGTATGCTCATCAAAAACTAGGGGAATGCCATCACTTGATGCCTCAGGAAAGGAAGTGGAACGAATGACAGGATAGATCTGCTTTTCTTTTCCTGAGATGTGCTGCGCTTCGCCTTTCATGGCACTTAGCGCCTCTTTCACATAGTAAACGATCTCATCTAATGTTTCATCAGGCTTTACTTCCCACTTTGCAATGATTGGCGGGAGCTCTAGTGTAATACCTTTACTTGTTTGTTTATCTTCAATACGAAGCGTATCTTTTTCTCGGTCAAACTGGTGTGACCAGCTGTCATTTGTCAGACGGCTTTTAAGTTCGTTCGCAAGCTTTCTTGATGTCATTTTTGCCATGATTTAGACTCTCCTTTCATTATTTAGAAAGAGAATCTGTTAAAAATGCTTCAATCTCTTCCTTCGTCTTACGATCCTTGCTGACAAAGCGGTTAACCTCTTGTCCATTTTTAAAAACTAAAAAGCTTGGAATGCCGTAAATTTCCCACTCTGCGCAAGTGTCAATGAACTGATCTCTATCCACATAGAAGTACTCAAATTCTGGGTAGTTTGCTTCAAGCTCTGGCAAGAATGGTTCGATAAAGGTGCAGTCAGGGCACCAGTCAGCTGAAAATAGCAATACTGTTAAGTCTTCTTGAATCACTTTTTGTAATTCTTCGTTTGATTCAATTTTTTTCATGTTTCATTCCTCCAGTTTGTATGGTTAAATCTCCGAATTGTATATAGCCTTTCTTTCTCATCCATTCTGATACTACCAAACTAATCACTGCCGGGCCAACGATATGCAAAAGAGCGATCGCCAGAAAAACGGATGGATGAAATCCCATAACGGTCAGTGTCATGAGCTGTCCAACGAGGCCGCTCGTTCCCATACCTGCCCCTGCCGCATTATTGACCATCCCAAAGCCAATAATACCAATTGGCGCGAGAATGAGGCCCGCAATCGTCGGCGGAATAAGGATAAGGGGATTTTTCACAATGTTCGGCAGCTGCAATTTTGACGTGCCAATGCCGACAGCAGCAAGACCGCCAAAACGATTTTCTCTAAAGCCTGCAGCGGCAAAGCCGACCATTTGAGCGCAGCAGCCAATCGTTGCAGCACCAGCCGCTGTTCCGCTTAAGTCAAGCATGAGCGCAAGCGCCGCACTTGAAATCGGTGAGCTGAGGGCAAGTCCAACAATGGTCGCTACTAGCATGCCCATGATGAGCGGACTTTGGTCAGTCCCCCACATGATGAGTCTGCCAAGCCCTGTCATCATGGCTTCAATCCCAGGACCGATCAAAGCGGCGGTGAAAAAGCCAGTAATAATGGTGACAAGCGGCGTTAAAATAATATCAATTTTTGTCTCACCACTGACCAGCTTGCCGAGTTCCACACCAATTAATGCTGCGACAAAGCTTCCAGCAGGTCCACCAAGCTCTGCTCCTGCAGCACCTGAGACAACACTTGCAAAAATGATCAAAGGAGATGCATGTAAGCGATACGCAACGGCTACACCGATTGCTGGTCCCATGAGCCCCATCGCAAGTGTTCCCATTTTGATGATGAGCGGAAGTGATAACAGACCGCCTGCTGTTTTTAAAATCAGCCCTACCACTAATGTAGCAAATAGACCTAAAGCCATATAAGAGAGTGCATCAATGAAGTACACTTTTGGCGAAAGGGAGATCCCCTTTCTTTTCAAATAAGTCATCAACGTCGTCTTCCTGCTTTCTCATAGGAAAGACGAAGAGGCCTGTCCTTCCCATTATATGTAGTATTCTTACGATGAAAAATAGTCTCTACCATGAATATCATAATCATATTTTTTTTGCTTTATCAAGCACTTCTTGTGTAACATGAAAAGAAACAGGGCAAACCTTTACTAAGTTTGTACAAAAGGAGGAGATCGTTATGCAATTAACCGTCTATTTAGCAGGAGAAATTCATAGCCAGTGGCGTGATGAAATCAAGGAGAAAAGCCAATCGTTGAAACTGCCGGTGACGTTTGTTGGTCCAATGGAGAATCATGACCGCTCAGATCACATTGGTGAGGACATTTTAGGTGAGCAGCCGAATGCCATTTTCAAAGATGATGCGGCTTCTGATTTGAACAATTTCCGTACTGAGATCTTATTAAACAAGGCAGACGTCGTCATTGCCCGCTTTGGTGAGAAATATAAACAGTGGAACACGGCAATGGATGCATCTGCTGCCATCGCAAAAGGAAAACCTCTCATTTTGATCCGCCCAAAAGAACTGCACCATCCGTTAAAGGAACTATCAAACAAAGCGAATATCACTGTAGAAACCGTGAACCAAGCGATCAAGGCGTTATCTTACGTGTTTGAACAGCAATAAAAAAGGTGAAACTGCAACCTTTTTTCCTCTTTTCGAAACCTTTGCAGACCTGGCAATGAATGCGAGGTTTTGTCTACATATACACACTAAAGGCTGCTCTCATGAAAGAGGCAGCCTTTTCTATTACATTTACACCTGTTGATAAATAGAATCCACTGTACTTTGATCACATTTTTTCACAAGGCGTACAATTAACTCTTTTGCCGCTGCGTAATCATCCACATGCAATACTGAATGACTTGTATGAATGTAGCGAGCGCACACCCCAATGACAGCAGAAGGCACGCCTTGGTTTGACACATGCACACGCCCAGCGTCCGTACCACCCGGTGATACGAAGTATTGGTATGGAATGCTGTTTGACTCAGCAGTATCGAGCACAAATTCTCTCATCCCGCGGTGCGTAATCATTGTTCGATCAAAAATACGCAGAAGTGCACCTTTTCCAAGCTGGCCGAATTGGGTTTTGTCACCTGTCACATCGTTAGCAGGGCTTGCATCTAAAGCAAAGAACAGATCCGGCTGAATCATATTGGCAGCTACCTCTGCCCCTCTAAGCCCTACTTCTTCTTGAACCGTTGCACCTGAATACAGCTGACATGAAAGGGGTTCGTCTTTTATTTCTTTTAATAACTCAATCGCAAGTCCGCAGCCATAGCGGTTATCCCAAGCCTTCGCTAAAATCTTTTTGGGATTCGCCATTGGGGTAAAGACTGTTGCGGGCACGATTTGCTGTCCTGGGCGAACGCCAAGCTCTTTTGCCTCTTCTTCACTGTCTGCACCAATATCAATCAGCATGTCTGATGGTTTCACAGGTTTGCTTTTTTGTTCTGGTGTCAGAAGATGAGGTGGTGTACTAGAGACGACACCAGGAATTGGCCCGTGATCGGTATGAACGTCCACACGCTGCGCCAGCATGACTTGACTCCACCAGCCGCCGAGTGTTTGGAAACGTATCATCCCATTTTTCGTAATGGATGAAACCATGAATCCCACTTCATCCATATGACCAGCCACCATAATTTTAGGTGTGTTCTCCGGCCCCTTGCGTACGCCAAACACACCGCCAAGACGATCCTGAATGAGTTCATCAGAATATTTCTCAAGTTCCTTTTTCATAAAAGCACGCACATGGTGCTCATTACCCGGAGTTCCCTGTAATTCTGTTAAATTTCGGAAAAGCGACAATGTTTCTTCATTCATTCTACGGTTTACCTCGTTTCTATGTAATGACCATATATATTCCTATAAAAATAACACTCACTTTATACTATAAGAATTCTTTCGGTTTTCCAAGTATCTCTCCAGAAATTTTGAATATGCTTTCAAGTATTCGGATTCCTTAACATCAATGGACAAGTTTTGTATAATGGAAAAAACAGCAATACGGAGGTGCAGCACGTTGAAGTTAAAACATGTTCTGATTGGTGCGAGTATTGGCGTAGCCGCTGCAATTGTTGCAAAGAAAGTATTTTTCCCTACGTATATCTCGTCTGAAAAAGCATTAAAAATTGTGAAATCTGCTTTTAAACAGCGCGGCCCGATTGATGGCTCTTGGATTTATACTGTACCAGAACCGTATACCGTAAATGGTGAAACGATTGATGTGTACAAATCTGGCATTACTCGCTCAGCCTTTGGCGAGCTTGAACAGTACGAAGTCATGATTGATGCCAAAACAGGCATGATCGTTGATGTCATTGATTCTGTGGCTTGATAAAGAAAGCTTCGCAAAGGCGTGTCCTTGCGAAGCTTCTTTTTTATATGGCTTTGATTTTTTTGTACACAGGATGCCACATGGCGTCCTGTACAGCCTGAATGAGATCCTCAGGCGTTTCCTCTGCAATTCCTTCATCGATCGCTGCTTGCGCCACACGGACAGCCACTGTCGCTGAAACAGTTCGAAGCTGATCCACACTTGGCAGCATCGCTGCACCCGGCTTTCCGACATTGACCATGCTGGCAATCGCTTCAGCACTCGCAACAAACATGCTGTCTGTTATAAGGCGGGCTTTAGACACAATCGTTCCAAGACCAAGCCCTGGGAACACAAGGGCATTATTCGCCTGACCAATTTCATATGTCACGCCGCCATATTCGACAGGATCAAATGGGCTTCCCGTTGTCACAAGGGCGCGTCCTTCTGTCCACTCGATGAGATCTTCAGGCTTTGCTTCTGAAAGAGGTGTTGGGTTCGACATCGGTAAAATGGCTGGGCGCTCCACGTGTGACGCCATTTCTTTCACAATTTCCTCTGTAAATGCTCCTCCTACCGTCGAGGTGCCAATTAAGATGGTTGGTTTCGCCTGTTTGACGACCTCTAATAAATCAATGGAATGCTTAGGACCGTTACGGGCATAATCCTTTACTTCGTCAGAACGTCTTGCATATGGCTTTTGAAATGGCTGAATGTCAGGCGAATCATCTGTAAGCAATCCTGTTTTATCAATACACCAGAAATGATCATATGATTCCTCTTCTTTGACACCGTCTCTTACGAGAGCATCACGGATCTGCTCCGCTATGCCAATCCCTGCCGTACCCGCTCCGAAAATGACGATTCGGTGATCTTTCAGCGGAACCTTCGAAGCTTTTGCACATGCCAGAACCGCAGCAAGTGAAACAGCTCCAGTACCTTGAATGTCATCATTAAATGTACAAATACGTTCCTTATATTTTTCCAATATGGCTCGGGCATTTTTTGTCCCAAAGTCTTCCCAGTGAAGGAGTGCATTTGGAAAAGTTGCGCGGGCAAGCTCTACATATTGATCAATGAACCGATCATAACGTTCTCCTCGAACGCGAGAATGCTGATTTCCAACATAAAGCGGATCATTCAAGAGACTTTCCTGGTTCGTCCCGGCATCAAGCACAACGGCCAGCACGCGGCTAGGATCAATGCCTGCTGCGGCTGTATAAACAGCAAGTTTCCCGACTGAAATGGCAATACCGCCAACACCCCAGTCTCCAATACCTAAAATGCCTTCTGCATCTGTCGCAACGATTAAGTCAATTGATTCATCAACACCGTAAGAGGCAAAAATCTCTTCCATGCCTTCCAAATCATCAATCGATAAATAAAGCCCCCTTGGCTTTCGATACTCGTGGCTATAACGCTGAATGGCTGTTCCAACAGTCGGCGTGTAGACAATCGGCAGCATCTCCGCCAAGTGCTCATTCAGTAATTTGTAAAAAAGCACTTCGTTTCTGTCATGAAGTGATGTTAAATACACATTTTTCCCCAGTTCATCCGGCTGTGCCTTGAACTGCTCATATGCACGCTTTGCCTGATCCTCTAATGTTAAAACCTTAGGCGGTAGAAATCCCTTTAAACCAAGCTCTTCCCGCTCTTCCTTAGTAAATGCAACCCCTTTGTTTAAATAAGGGACGGACATGACTTCCATCCCTCTTAATGGTGTTTCAATGACATCACCATGTACACGATAAAATTGGTTCACCTGCACTCTTCCTTTCACAAGTTCATTTTGTCGTTATTTTGTGTGAAAGGCGAAAAAACATGCAGATGATCTTTTATCTTCCTGTTTCTCTTTTAACTTCATGTGTGATTTGCCCGTCTTCATCCCACTTTACAGCGCGGTAAATCGCATCATGATAAAACAAGTACCACGCATTTTTTTCTTCTGCAAATGCCTGCCATTTTTGCTTAGCTGGAATCGAAGTCATTGGGTAATCATCATAAGCCAAGACCCATAATGGATTTTTATGAGCGTGTGTTGGCATGATATCAGCCAAATGAATCGCTGTTTCGCCCTGACTTGTGAGCGTTAAGATGCTATGGCCATTGCTATGACCGCCTGTATGATGTAGCCCAATGCCTTTTGTTACTTCGATGCTTTCTTCAAATGGCACCACTTGATTTGCTATAGGCTCCCAGTTTTCTTTCCAATATGTATTTCTTGAGCGGATGTTAGGCGCCCTCATTTCATCCCATTCGATTTTGGATGTGATGATTTTTGCCTGCGGAAAAACAGACACGAGCTCTTCTCCCTCACGTTTTGTCAGCCCGCTTGCATGATCGAAGTGAAGGTGTGTCATTAAAACGTAATCAATATCAGCTGGTTGCAGGCCGAGTGCCGCTAGCGATTGTTCCAATTTCGTCTCTTCTGTTACGCCGTAATTTCGTTTTTGTTTATCTGTCAGCTTCCCTGATCCGATGCCGGAATCCACTAATAAATGAAGACCATTCCACCGAATGAGGATCGGATCACACCGCAGTTCAATTTGATTGCGATCGTTCACCGGGTATTTTTTTGACCATAACGGCTTTGGCACTACACCGAACATCGCACCGCCGTCCATGTGTGTATCTCCCCCATTTAACCAGAACAGTTCCATGTCACCTATTTTCATTGTCTCCATTGCTGTCATCCCTCCTTTTTCTATCGTAGCAAATACAGCTGAAAATCGCATGCATCAATCTTTTCATGAAAAAAGCTGACTGCAATTTTTCTTTGCAGCCAGCTTGATGTCACTTGTTAATCTGGAAATTTTACTTCTGATCGATAGATGGGTTGTCCCATAGACGAGAATTTTTCTTCGTATTCAGTCATCACATTTCCTTCTAATCCGTCCTTATGTAAATCTAAGCTTACATACGTTAAAAGAAGGCCATATGCAGAAAAACTCTTTAAGGAATATTCAAATAATCCGCGGTTATCTGTTTTGAAATGCAATTCACCACCTGGACGGAGAATATGTTCATATCGCTCTAAAAAGGCCTTAAACGTTAATCTGCGCTTTTCATGCCTTGCTTTTGGCCACGGATCAGAGAAATTCAAATACACCCGGTCAATTTCATTTTCCGCAAACACATCTGTCAGCGTTTCAGCATTAATGTTCAAAAGCTTTACATTTTCAACGTCTGTCTCTTTGATTTTATCTACTGCTGTCACAATGACACTTTTAAATAATTCAATGCCAATATAGTTGATATCAGGATGAAGCTTGCCCATTCCAGCGATAAAGCTCCCTTTTCCTGTCCCAACTTCGATATGGATTGGATGATCATTTCCAAACAGCTCATGCCATTTCCCTTTATATTGCTCGGGGCTAGCTAAGGCAATATGAGCATTTTCAGCTAAGTAATCATCCGCCCATGGTTTATGTCGCATTCTCAATTTGATACACCTCTATTTTCTTTACATTTTATCAAGATACCATGAAACATAAAGACCCGCAAGACAGCATCTTTATGCGCATATGAAAAAGACCAGCCCTTCGCTTGAGCTGGTCTGCCGCATGTATAAATTGGGCGATGAATGCACAGTTTAACCACATAAATGACACGCAGAAAAGGAGCATACGTATGGGATTAAACCGTCAACATCAGCTTCAATTAATCAAAGATATTTTAACCGATCACCAGTTGGATTGCTGCGGGACTGTTGCAGAATATGAACAGGTGGGACGTGTGATTCAATTAATGCTGGCAAAAGAAGACCTTGATGCCGACATTCGTCAATTATTAACAGATATTTATGATTACAGCCAAAAGGGCACTTCTGTCAGTTCAATTGATGCACATATCGAGGAGCATCAATCGCATTTGTCAGAGTGGGTCGAGAATATTCCTATGTCTTAATGGATGTTTAACCGCTTTAAGAGTGCGCTCAGCTCCGCTTGCACTTCTTGCTGCGCTTTTTCATTTCCTTTTCTTTTATGCCACACGACAAACGATACGGTTTCAGCGAGGACGTACCAATCCATGCGTTTTCGCAAATTGTCCGTCAGCGGGGCACCGTACATCGAGAGCCAGCTTTCCCAGTTCTCTTCTTCAACATAATGGTATAAAAGTGGTCCAAGATCAATGGCTGGGTCAGCAATCATCGCCCCATCCCAATCGATCAAGTAAAGCTGATTTTCATCTGTCAGCAGCCAATTATTATGATTGAGGTCACAATGACACACGACCTTGTCCTCAAATTGGACTGCCTCCACATGCTTCTCTAAGTACTGGATGGCACGTGTAATGTCTTGTGAATCGATTTGCTCTTTTAATATGGACTGTTTTAAATGCTTCAGAATGGATTCTGGGTGTAGAGCGTGCTTCTCTAATCTTTTCAGCATATCAAGCAATTCTTTAGATGTATGAATTTTTCTTAGCTGCTCTGCTACAGGACGGTCATTCATGTCCTTTGGCTTCAGCTCTCTGCCGCTCAGCCAGTGCTGCGCAGTGATGACATCCCCATTTTCCATTCGTTTTGTCCAGACAAGCTTCGGCACAATGCCTTCAGCTGACAAAACCGCAAGAAACGGTGACGTATTGCGTTTTAAAAATAGCTTTTGGTCATTGTGTGTTGCGAAGTACGCATCTCCCGTAGCGCCTCCAGCAGGAGAGATGTGCCATTCGCTACCTAATATTTGTCCCAACCAGTTCATATCAATTTTCAACCCATCATTTCTTAAAATATTTTAAATCTTGCTTTTTTAGTCGACAAAATTCAGCCGATTGAAGATCAATTGGCTGTTTCTTTTTTATTTATATGATCATAAAAACAAAAAGGACAGCTATTGAGAATGAGATGCTAAACAATAGCCGTCCTATAGATTTTATCGTTACCTTCTTATACTCGTCAAGCAAAACTAGAAAATCAGGACAAGAACCTTATGAAAAGGAAGGCTTTTTTCATGGTTTTTTGACTAGGGCATTCACGAGAAGCCATTTAAGCACGTAATTTTAAGGAGCGCTCACTCGCCTTCACAAAGACAGGCGTTGCGCCGATCACTTCTCCATCTGCATGAAATAAGATTTTTGCATCTGCCTCCAAGTACGCTTCCTCGTGCTGATACAGGGTAACGCCCTTCATTCCAAGATGCTTTCGAAACACCATCGCACTTAAAAACAAGAGCACTTTGAATGGATTCAAATCCGTGACAACGATCGTTTGAAAGCCTGGCTGCCTCGCGCTCACTTCCGGTGCTGCTTCCAGCCCGCCTCCGTAATAGGGGTGATTGCATACAATCACAAACCACACTTGGCGAAAGACCTTCTTCTCATTTTCAATAAACAGCGCAAGGTCAAACGGCTTAAAGGACCATAAAGAATGGAGAAATGACAGCGGGTAGATGATAAACCCAAGCCCCAGCCGTTTCAGCCACTTTTTTCCTCTGAAATGCACTGTTTTCCTTAGCACATGCGCATCAAACCCAGCACCGATATGATTGAGAAAGAGAACGGATTGCGGGCTTTCTGCATGATCTTGAAAGGAGCCGAGAGAAAATGTTTTGGTGAGCATTCTCTTTTGCTTTCTCACTTCTTTTAGGACATCCTGACGATGGATGCCGAGGCCCTTCGCCGCATCATTCCAATGACCGGCGGGAACAAAGCTTAACTGCACATGATCCATTTCCTTTAAGCCATTCAGGACTTCATGAATGGTGCCGTCACCGCCAATGACAATCAGGCGCTTCAGCCTGTCATCTTGCATGGCGCTAATTTGTCTTGCCAATACTTCTGCATGGCCTTCATGCTGGGTGAGAAACGATCGATAAGAGATCTCCACCTTTTGTAATTCTTTCTCTATGCTCCTCCATGTACGAAGTCCTTTTCCATGTCCTGCTGCTGGATTAACGATAAAGTACCATTCATTCATATATTAGCTCCACTCAGGTCTCATTTTTCGTGACCTTCCATTATGCCTTTAATCGAGCCATTCCTGCCTTCTTTTGCTGTCTGATTCACCATAAGCAAGCAATGCCTTTGTCGCCTTAAATTGCTGATGCTTTGTCGGCGCGGTATTTTTCCGCTGCTTTTCAAACCAATCTTCCGCCTTCTTCTTATCGACAACCTCCATCCCGTATGGAACTTCCGGTAAGTCAATATAAGAGGTTCTGCTGATCAGGATTTTTTTCACAGGAAGATCGACACCGCTTTGCTGTAAGATCTTTGACACGACGGTGCCAGAGCGCAGAAGGCTTGCGCAAGGATTCAAAACGGACTGAACAGCTTTCCCATTCGCCCGCTTTTCCCAAAAACGTTCCTTCGTTCCGATATATACGCTGTCAGGCTCTGCCTCTAAGAAGGATAAACAAATCACTTCCAGCGGCGTAATAAGTACTGAACATAATTCCATCTCTGCTTTTTGAATGAGCAGCACCGGCTTATACATCACAAAATATGAATCCGGAAGCTGCCTAGCAAGCATACGCAGCTTTTCATCATACCGAATATGATGGGAGACGGTTGAAATGTGGGAAATCGTCGAGCTCGCCCATTTTAATTGAACATCGTATAGATGATCCTTAAAAAAATGAATGAGCTTCGTTTCATCGGTAGGAACGTTTGTAAAGACACCTTGCTCTATATCTGTCGGCTCGTTAAAAAGACTCAGGTCCCGTTCCTTTTTCATATCGGCTGCTTTTTGCTTTCTTTTTAAGGAGAATTTCTTTCTCTTTTCTTCCTCTTGTTCAGGCACTTGTTCAGAGATTTGGTCAAATGAATGCTGCGCCTCCTGTTTTGAAGCCTTTTTTAACTCGTCCCACCTTTGCTTTTTCAATCGAATGAATTGATTGATGTAGTGATGCGGGTCTTGTTCATATCGTGATATATAATCTTGAATTTTGATAATTTGCGCCATCTGCTGCTCACTCCAACTTTTAGAATCATTTATGTAGTGCAAATTGTTTGATTGCGTGATAACGCGGGGTTTCTTTCGGACGTATTTCAAATAGAGTCATACAAGAAACCTCTATCACGTATGGCTCTTTGCGTAAAGGCGCTTGTTCTGCAAAAGAGTAATCCGCGTTCCATTTTCGCGCAATCGTCATATGCGGATGAAACGGTCTCTTTTCAACAGGATGTCCTGCTGACAATACGGCTTCTTTCACCTTTTCTCTTAATTGCATGAGCGGTTCACTTTCATTAGGTTTTGCAAAAAAGACTCTCGGGCGCTCCTTCATGCCAAACTGTCCTACCTCATTCAGCTCTAGTGAAAATGCAGCGGCTTCATTTGAAAGGATATCAAGCAGCTCGATGATCTTTTTTAAACGCTCATCTGGAATGGCACCTAAAAAGATCAGGGTCACATGATAATCATCTGGTGCTGTCCACTTTTGAAAGGATAGTCCGCTCCTTAGATCCATGTCTTTTTTGATTTGATGCGCAAGTTGTTCAGGGATGTGAATCCCTATAAAATAATGACGGTTTTCTGCCACAATATCACCTGTCCTTTTTTAACAAACTTTACGAATCCCCATTGATGATAGTATAACTAAAGAAATGCGGAATGAGAAGAAAGGGTGTCACATGATGAAGGTTGCACAAAATATAGCTGAGCTGATTGGCGATACACCACTTGTTAAATTACAGCGGCTTCAGCCAGACAATGCGGCAGCTGTTTATTTAAAGCTGGAATCATTTAATCCTAGCGGCAGTGTGAAGGACCGCGCTGCTTACAATATGATCGTCGAGGCTGAAAGGCAAGGAAAGCTTACAAAAGGAGCGACAATTATTGAACCAACGAGTGGGAATACAGGGATTGGTTTAGCCATGAACGCAGCAGCAAGAGGCTATAAAGCCATCCTTGTCATGCCAGATACGATGACAAAGGAAAGAATCAATATTTTGAAGGCTTATGGGGCGCAGGTCGTTTTAACCCCAGGAGAAGAAAAAATGCCAGGCTGTATTCGCAAGGCAGAGGAACTGGCGTCTCAAATTCCTCATAGCTTTATCCCGATGCAATTTGATAATGGGGCGAACCCAGATGCACATAGAGGCACAACGGCTGTTGAAATCATGGAAGCTGTCAAACAACTTGGAAAGCCCCTTGGAGCCTTTGTCGCAACAGCAGGAACTGGCGGAACCATTACAGGCACCGGAGAGGAATTAAAGAAGGCATTCCCTCATTTGACCATACGTGTGGCAGAGCCGAAGGGATCTCCAGTCTTATCTGGCGGGAAACCTGGCAAACATAAACTTGTTGGCACAAGCCCAGGATTTATTCCCCATATTTTAAACGAGCATGTCTATGATGAGATCGTGCAAGTAAGCGATGGAGATGCGTACACCATCACACGTCAGCTTGCCCGGCTTGAAGGAATTTTAGTTGGTCCATCATCTGGTGCAGCCTGCTATGCTGCGATTGAAACAGCCAAGCAACTGCCGGCAGAACAAATCGTGATCTGTATGACAGCAGATACAGGCGAACGATACTTATCAAGTGATGTTTTTCAAGATTAAAAAAAAGGAACAGGGTCATGAATCCCTGTTCCTTTTTCTTCGTTTCAAGGTTAGGACGATTTGTCGGACTTCACCTCAGCCTGCTCCCCTGTGATGAGTAAAACCTGCTCATCAGTAAGCGGGCATAAATCGAGCGTCTGCTCAAACTGTTCCATGATTTGCTGCGCAGCCTCGCCTAAATAGGTATTGTACATATGCGGTACCGGATAGTAGCTTATCTCATTGAATCCTTGACATGATGAAAGTTCTGCTGCCTTCTGCCGATCATCCATCACGGAGATATATTCAATGCTTGGTGCCATGATGATACTCCCTGCGGACTCTCCGATGTACAGCTTGCCTTTATTGATTTCTTCTTTCAGCACGTCATCAAGACGATGCTTTCTTAATTCCTGCAGCAAATAGAAGGTGTTGCCTCCTGATACGTACATCACATCATTTTGTTCCATCATCTTTGTGATTTCTTCAGTAGACTGCTCAGCTATCTGAACGGTCTCTAGATGCATACCTAGTTGATGAAAGGCTTCTTTCGCTGCCTCCACATAGTGCGTGACTTCTTCCACAGCACTGGCTGTTGGAAAAAACGTCACGCGTTTTCCTTTTAATGATTCACCCGCAAAGTCAGATAAGAGAGAATAGCTGTCTTTGAATGAAGAGCATAAGAACATTTTTTTCACTGTGAATCCCCTCTTCTCTTTTTCTATTTTGCCAATTCATACATGGCTTGTGCATATAGAGCGGTTGCTCTTAGTAGATCATCGATTTCGATATATTCATCCTTCTGGTGTGCGCAATCTGGTCTGCCAGGGAATAGAGGTCCAAAGGCAACGCCCGCTTCTAAAGATCTCGCATACGTTCCTCCACCAATCGCAATCAGATTAGCTGGATCTCCCGTTTGTTCCTCATATACCCGCTGCAATGTTTTCACAAGCGGATGATCTTTTGAGACGTGATGCGGAGGGCTGTCGTCAAATTTCAGAAGGATGGCCCCTTTGATGCCTTCGATCCCTTTTTTAACGTCCTTGCCGTCTGCTGTCACTGGATAGCGGACATTTAATCCTAGCTTCGCTTCCTCGTTTTGTGTATAGCGGATCGTTCCAACATTTAAAGTCAAATCTCCGCTAATCTCATCTTTACAAGCAATCCCCAGCTTTTTCCCTCTTGTATCCTGATCAAATAAAGCGTTGATTTGGGAGGTAAAAGCAAGCCCGTCTTCATCTAACTCTTGTCCACATAGGAAATTGGCCATATGAATGCCCGCATTGATGCCATGCGCCGGCTCCATGGCATGAACTGATTCACCTTTTAATGTGAGATGCAGTCCGTCCGCTGCTTTCTTTACCTCACCTGATAAATGATTGTGAGCAAGATAAGCTTCAAAAGCTGTTTTTAATGATTCAGCATCGTGATCTTGTGCAGCTGTCACAGTGGCAGCTGCCTCATCCGGCACCATATTCAGCCGCATACCCGATGTGAATTGCTTGAGCGTATAGCGCTGATGATTTTCTGTATGTTGATATGTAAATGACACGATGGCATCAATGATCCCTTTTTCAGCATGAATAATCGGAAAATCGGCATCTGGCGCAAATCCAATTTGCGGCATCGCCTCATGCTTGAAATAATGGTCCACACAGCGCCAATCACTTTCTTCATCCGTTCCAATGATCATTCGAATCTTTTTTGACAGCTTCATCCCTGTATCTTTTATCATCTTTAGCGCGTAGAAAGCCGCCATGGTTGGACCTTTATCATCAATGGCCCCTCGTGCAAATATTTTATTTTCTCTTATGTCCGCTGAAAATGGCGGGGTTGTCCAGCCGTCACCAGCAGGCACAACGTCCACATGGCATAGCACACCTACAATGTCTTCGCCTTCTCCATATTCAATATGACCTGCATAGCCATCGACATTCTTGACTGTGAATCCTTCGTCTTCCCCTTTTTTCAGCATATACTGAAGGGCCTGATCGACTTTTTCACCAAATGGCTTTCCTTCTTTTCCACCTTCTTCATCAAGGACGCTTTCAATTTGCAAAAAAGATTGTGTGTCCTTAATTAAGTCGTCTTTTTTTCGTATCACTTCAGCTTCCCAATTCATTTTTCCATTCCTCCTTGAAAAAAGGTTGCAATCCATCCTTAAAACGAATATTATATTAATTGTTTTGTAATAATGTTCGTAAATGGAGGATTTTATGTTTCAGTTAAAAGAAAACCAAACCAACATAAAGAGAGAATTAATCGCTGGTATGACGACATTCTTTACCATGGTATATATTGTTGCCGTTAACCCAGGAATTCTTTCAAAAGCAGGCATTCCTTTTGACCAAGTCTTTACTGCAACAATTATCGCTGCTGTCGTCGGTACGCTCTGGATGGCACTATTTGCAAACTATCCGATTGCTATTGCACCAGGCATGGGGCTGAATGTCTATTTCACCTTTACAGTTGTCGGTGGTGGCGGCATCAGCTATCAAACAGCGTTCAGTGCGGTATTTGTTGCTGGTATACTCTTTATTATTTTATCGTTAACATCCCTTAGAAAACAACTGATTCAAGCCATTCCAGATAATTTAAAGTACGGCATTACAGCAGGAATCGGGCTTTTCATTGCATTTATCGGCCTCCGTCAGTCTGGGATTATCGCAGCTGACCCTGAAAATCTAGTGAAGCTTGGCAACTTAAACTCGCCTGTTGTCATATTAACGCTTGTCGGCTTAATGATCTCTGTTATTTTAATGGTTCTTCAAATAAATGGCGCTCTGTTTATCGGCATGTTAGCGACGACACTGATTGCGCTCGTAACAGGCCAGCTTCATTTCCCTAAAATGCTGATGGATATCCCTGCACTACCCGAAGGCATGCTGATTACAAATCCATTCGCTGCTTTTGGCGATGTATTCTCTCATCATTTATATGCTGTCGTCTTCTCCTTCTTACTAGTGACGATTTTTGATACAACGGGCACAATGATCGGAGTGGCTGAACAAGCAGGACTCATGAAAAAAGGCCAGCTGCCAAAGGTACGCAGAGCCCTGCTCGCTGACTCTGCTGCAACGACGATAGGTTCTATGTTTGGGACAAGCCCAACAACAGCTTATATTGAATCATCATCTGGGGTTGCTGCTGGCGGAAGAACTGGACTAACGTCTTTAACGGTCGCTGCACTGTTTATTGTGGCATTGTTTTTCGGCCCGCTCGTTCAAGCCATTTCTTCTTTACCATCCATCACATCACCTGTTCTCATCATTGTCGGGTGCTTGATGATGAACTCAGTGTCACGCATTCGCTGGAACGAGCTAGACGAAGCATTCCCTGCTTTTCTTGTGATCCTTTCCATGCCGCTGACATCTAGTATTTCTACAGGAATTTCACTTGGATTTATCTCATATCCCCTTGTGAAACTGGCAAAAGGGAAATGGAGAGAAGTACATGTACTTGTTCTCATCTTTGCCATTTTATTTTTCATTCAGCTCTTTTTCTTAGAAGGATAACAGAAACAAAAAAGGCACATTCTAACAAGGGATGTGTCTTTTTGAGATGAGTGAATTTTTTATTTTGTAAATTTTCTGTGTTTATTTTTTGGATGTTTGAATGTGACGGTATTCTCCATACCCCTTACGCCTATTGGGTTGTAACCGAATTCAAAACATGGTATATACCATGTTTCGATTCATGAAGACAAGTTAAAAAACACGTAAAGTTGACTTTTTGGTGGAACTAGATGCATAATAACGTGTATAATAGAATAAAACATTAAGAAACACGAACATTTACCATTGTTGCATGTCCTTATTTCGCAGTTTTAGTGTAGTAAGTTGTGGTTAGTCAAGTCCATCCGATCTTATTGATAGGGAGTGGTTTTTTGAAACCTTCAACAAACCGTATGATGACTCGAATTAAATCAGTTTATATGTTCATTCAAGAGAAAGGTCTTGTGACGACACAAGAGCTGGTTGATGAATTCGGGATCACACCTAGAACCATTCAAAGAGACTTAAACGTGCTTGCCTATAACGATCTTGTTCATAGTCCAAGCAGAGGCAAATGGGAAACAACGAGAAAAAAAGTGAAAATATCATCTTAAGCTTATAATGAACTGTCCATATAACAAAAAGAACCGGCGATATGCCGGTTCTTCAGATTGTTGACAAAGGGCTAAAATGATCTTCATTTTAGCCTTTTGTCTTCTTTTCAGCGTGATAGAAAACCTTTGCAGTCTAGGAAGGACGAGTACCGGAGCGGAGCGAATTTGACATTCGTGAGCACCGGAGCGCAGACCTGACACCGAATGCGAGGGTTTGTCTACACGCTGAAAGAACCGGCGATATGCCGGTTCTTTTCTTTTATTCTACATTTATGGTCGATTGATTAAGCTGTCCAATTCTTCATCCGTCAATTCACGGTACTCTCCAGGCGCTAGATCTTCATCTAAAGAAACAGCTCCCATCGAGAGCCTTTTTAAAAAGATGACTTCATTTCCCACTGCTTGCGCCATCAGCTTCACTTGATGGTACTTTCCTTCAGTAATCGTTAAACGGATGCGTGTATCTTCGTTTTCATTCGCATCTACTTCAACCTTCGCCGGCTTCGTGCGGTAATCATCTAAAATGACAACGCCCTCTTCAAGACGCTTGATGTCTTGATCTCCTAATGGGTATTTCAAATGAACTTCATATGTTTTTGGCACATGCTTTTTTGGAGAAAGTAATTGATGAGCAAGCTGTCCATCATTTGTGAGGAGGAGAAGACCGACTGTATCCTTATCCAGTCTCCCCACAGGAAATGGCTCCCTTGCGATATCCTCCGGCTCTAGTAAATCGACGACCGTTTCATCCCGCAGATCTTCAGTTGCTGAGATGACCCCGTCCGGTTTGTTCATCATTAAGTAAATGAATTCTTTATACTCTACACGCTCTCCGTGTACGAGCACTTCATCATTCGATGGATCAACATGATCTTTCACCTGCTTCGCCACTTCTCCATTCACTGTGACCGCCCGTGCCTTGACCAGCTTCTTCACATCTTTTCTTGAACCAAAGCCGCTGCTAGCAAGCAATTTATCAAGCCTCATGAATATCCACCTCTTCTTAACTCTTTTTTCTTAAAAATTTCGGCATACGGCTGCCGAGTACACGCTCAAGTAATCCTACCTTATAAGACAAGAACAGATACACACCGCCGCCAGTGATCATTGAAATCAAAATGACGATACCCGCTTGTACAATTCCACCCTCATACGAAATCACTTGGCTCACAAGCTGACATGTCACATACGCCACAACAGCCATAATCGCCGTTAAAATACCAATGAGAATAAATCGTTTGAAAATCCTGCGGAACGAGTAGCCGGCATGGCGCTTAATCATGATAAACATATACAAGATGGACGCGCTATAGCCTAACGCAGTCGCAAGCACAGAACCATTTCCTTGCAGCCAGCTGATTAGCGGAATGTTCAGAACCGTTTTAATAATGATCCCTAACAACAGACTGACAATGGCGAATTTTTGTTTGTTAATTCCCTGCAAAATTGCTGCATTAATGGTGAATAAGGAAAACAATAACGCAACAGGTGCATACCAGAACAAAATTGACATCCCAATCTCAGGATGAACGGACGGATAGAAAAACCAATAAACCGGTCCAGCCAATGCCGAGATACCAAATGAAGCAGGCAGTACGAAAAATAAAATGACCTGCATCGTCTGATCAATTTGTCTATTGAGAAGCTTGTAGTTACGAGCTGTAAATGATTCCGTAATCGTCGGGATTAAGGTTAAGCCAAACGCTGTTGCAAGCGACACAGGAATCATCACGAGCTTCGGTAAATATAACGTCACGATAGACAATACCGCTGTACTAATATCCTGATGTCCTGATGCAATCATAGCTCTGTTAATGGTGTTTGTATCAATATAAGAATAAATTGGAATCGCAAGTCCAACAAACACATACGGTGCCGCATAGCTAAACAGCTCTGTAAACATTTGTTTATAAGATAAGTCAGAGGAAGCACCTGTATTCGGCTGCATGGATAAGAGCCGGTCCTTGCGCTTCAGCCAATATAAATAAAGCGTGAATAAACCCCCAAATGCGCCGATAAGTGCTGCAAATGTGGCATATCCGACAGCGATGACAAGCCCGCCGTCAAGCACTTTTAAAATAATAAACGTTGCAGTTAATAGGAAGATGATTCTGACAAGCTGCTCAATCACTTGGGAAACAGCTGTCGGTCCCATCATGGAGTGTCCTTGGAAGAACCCCCGCACAAGACTCATAATAGGTACAACCAAAAGACCTAAACTGACCATCCGAATCACATATACCACTTGATCGACAGTCAAACCGCCTGTTTCATTCGATCCGCCAAGCTGAATCTTGGCAAAAATCGGTGCGGTCAAATATAAAATAGAAAAGGCGATAATCCCGGTGACAAGCATGACCGACATACCCGCCCTGAACATTTTCCTTGTTGTCTCATAATCGCCGATTGCATTATATTTAGAAACAAATTTTGATACCGCTGTTGGAAAACCAAGCGTAGCAATACTTAAAAAGATCGTATACTGATTGTATCCATATTGAAATAGCGCTCCACCAGTAGCTCCAACCATTGCGCTAAATGGAATTAAGTAAATCATACCAAGAATACGAGAGAGATAAGTCCCTATCGTTAAAACCAACGTACCACGAAGCAGTTTATTAGACATGCGCTTAACCACCATTTTTCTAATGAATATTCAACTTAACTATTTTACCACATCATTTCGACGCACAGGTAACAAATCCAATACAGAAGGCACAAAACCAATCAATTCATATTTCAGCCTTCCCCAATTTTCGTTATAATAGAGGAATGACTGAAAGTAGAAAGAGGAATGTAACATGAAACATTATGATGTCATTGTCATTGGCGGTGGACCTTCTGGACTGATGGCCGCGATTGCATCAGCAGAGCACGGAGCGACTGTTCTGTTAATTGACAAAGGAAACAAACTTGGCAGGAAGCTCGCCATTTCTGGCGGTGGACGCTGTAACGTCACCAACCGCCTTCCAGTAGAAGAAATCATCAAGCATATTCCCGGAAACGGCCGTTTTTTATATAGTGCATTTTCTGAGTTCAATAACGAGGATATTATTTCGTTTTTTGAAAACCTCGGCATTGAACTTAAAGAAGAAGACCATGGACGTATGTTCCCTGTCTCAAACAAAGCACAATCTGTTGTGGATGCCCTTTTAGACAGGCTCCGCAACCTCAATGTCACCATTCGAACGAATGAAAAGATTAAAACAGTTCTGTATCAAGACGGACAAGCAGCTGGAATTGTTACAAATAATGATGAAAAAATTTCAAGTAACGCCGTTGTCATTGCTGTTGGCGGAAAAAGTGTGCCGCATACTGGTTCTACTGGTGACGGCTATGCATGGGCAGAAGCCGCTGGTCATACGATTACAGAGCTCTTCCCAACAGAAGTACCGGTCACATCAGATGAGCGCTTTATTAAAGAAAAAGTGCTACAAGGTCTTTCTTTAAGAAGTGTGGCTGTCAGTGTTTTAAATAAAAAGGGGAAACCCGTCGTCACACATGTCATGGATATGATTTTTACTCACTTTGGCTTATCCGGCCCAGCTGTTCTTAGATGCAGCGGATTTGTTGTGAAAGAATTGAAAAAACAGCCGACTGTTCGTCTGCAAATAGACTTATATCCGAAGCTTAATGACGAGGAGCTGTTCCAAAAGCTTCATCGAGACCTAAAAGATGAACCCAAAAAAGCCATAAAAAATGTCCTGAAGTCTTGGATGCAAGAACGCTATTTATTGTTTCTGTTAGAACGGAACGGCATAGATCCGCAAGACACATTTTCTGGTCTTGCTAAGGACAAACTGCGCGCATTCGTAAATGATTGCAAACACTTTATCGTTCATGCGAACGGCACTCTTTCCTTAGACAAAGCGTTTGTCACAGGAGGCGGCGTTTCTGTGAAAGAAATTGAACCGAAGAAAATGGCGTCTAAAAAAATGCCCGGTCTTTATTTCTGCGGAGAAATTTTAGACATTCACGGTTATACAGGCGGATACAATATCACGTCAGCACTTGTGACAGGCAGGCTTGCCGGTATGAATGCTGCACTCGAAGCAAAGGAGAGATTTTCATGATGAGACGTGCACTTCCGATTATCCTAGCGGTTGTGATTAGTTTGACAGCCGCTGTTTTCTTGAAGCTATCAATTACCCCGTTAAAAGTCGCCATTGTTTTGGCCTTTACCATCTTCGCTGTTTGTTTAAAAGAATACGTCTACCGTCTTCGTAAACGAATTGAAGAAAAATCATCTTCACATACCGATAGTTGATTAATGGAAGCAAAACATGTTACGGTAAAGTAGAGGTCGAGTGAGAAGCTCGCCTCTTTTTGTTTGAAATTAGTTGAGTTAGGGGATATTAAGCAAAATCCTCTGCTTAAACGTGTAGAACAACAGGAGAGTGAGATGGTGTGAAAAACGTATCAAGTGTATTTTGGATTGTGATTGCGATCACATTTGTTGCCGTCATATGGGGAGCTTTTTCTCCAGAAACACTGCAAAATGTCACAGATCAAATTCAAACATACATTACAAATGACTTTGGCTGGTATTACTTGTTAGTGGTGTCACTGCTCGTCGGCTTTTGTCTATTCTTTATCTTTAGCCCAATCGGTAAGATTACGCTAGGAAAACCTGGGGAAGAGCCTGAATTCGGCTTATTTTCTTGGTTTGCGATGCTATTTAGTGCCGGTATGGGAATTGGTCTTGTTTTTTACGGAGCAGCTGAACCGATCAGCCACTATGCCATACAGTCACCAACGGGTGAAACTGAAACGGCGCAGGCCTTCCGAGATTCCCTTCGATATACATTTTTCCATTGGGGGCTTCATGCATGGGCTATTTATGCCATTGTTGCACTTTGCATTGCTTACTTTAAATTTAGAAAAGATGCACCTGGCTTAATTAGTGCAACGTTGCAGCCAGTTTTAGGAAATAAAACGAATGGATGGATCGGAAAAACCATCGATTGTATTGCGGTATTTGCAACTGTTGTTGGTGTTGCGACAAGCCTAGGATTAGGTGCGGCACAAATAAACGGGGGATTGAATTACCTGTTTCAAATTCCGAATGCTTTTAGCACACAATTGATCATTATCATGATTGTGACGGTGCTTTTCCTTGCATCTGCTCTAAGCGGGATTGGAAAAGGCATTAAATATTTAAGTAATATCAACATGGTATTAGCAGCTGTTCTGATGTTTTTCTTACTTTTGGTAGGTCCAACTGTTTTTATCTTAAATTCATTTACTGACTCGATTGGGCAATACTTATCCAATATCGTTCAAATGAGCTTCCGTCTATCTCCAAATGATCCTGAGAAGAGAGAATGGATTAATGGATGGACAATCTTTTATTGGGCATGGTGGATTTCTTGGGCACCATTTGTCGGAATCTTTATCGCAAGGGTGTCACGCGGACGAACGATTCGAGAATTTTTACTAGGTGTCTTAGTGGCTCCTTCTATCCTAGTATTCCTATGGTTCTCGATTTTCGGTGTATCTGCGATGGATTTACAGCAAAAGAATATTGTCGATGTTGCAGGTCTTTCAACAGAAACAATGCTCTTCGGTGTACTAAATGAATATCCGCTGGCGATGATCACATCGATTCTAGCACTCATTTTAATCGCCATATTCTTTATTACATCGGCTGATTCAGCTACATTTGTGCTTGGAATGCAGACAACCTACGGATCATTGAACCCTTCTGGCAGTGTCAAAGTCAGCTGGGGTATCATCCAATCTGCTGTTGCTGCCGTGCTTTTATTTTCAGGGGGACTTGGAGCTCTTCAAAATACAGCCAAGCTCGCAGCCTTGCCGTTCTCCGTTGTCATTATTTTGATGATTGTCTCACTGTACAAGTCACTGAATGATGAACGAAAAGCTATCAAGCAAGCCAACAAAGTCAGTAAACCACGAAGTCCAAGAGTAAAAAAAGCATAATCTCAAGCGAAAAAAGCCGTTCCTCATCCGATCGGCTTTTTTCTATATAGACAATTTAAGATTGTTGCAAGCTTGAGGATTCCTGTAAAATAATGATGAAATCATTTCTACATAATGGAGGTTTATATGACGCTGCCTACATTCAAGTACAACCCAGATCCAGTTTCGTTAAACGTGATCAAAAAAGAGCCTACGACATGTCCTGTTTGTGAGAAAGAAAGAGATTACGTGTATCATGGTCCATTTTATACTGTTGAAGATGTGGAAGGAATTTGCCCTTGGTGTATTAAAGATGGATCAGCCGCTAAAAAATACGATGGCACCTTTCAAGACGATGCAAGTTGTGATGACGTTGACCAAGAGGAATATATAGATGAACTGATCTTTGAACGCCAGGTTATCGCGGCTGGCAGCAGGAATATTGGTTAAGCCATTGCGGAGATTTTTGCGCAATCGTCTAGTATGTCGGATGGAAAGAGGTAGAACATTTAGAGGAAGAACTCATAGAAGATATCGAAGACATTTGCAGCGGCGGGGGATTAACGAAAGAGAACCTAAAACAATGGCTCGTCAACGGAGGAGACTTGCAGGGCTACCTCTTTCAATGTGTTCGCTGCAAAAAGCATCGTTTATATATTGACGCTAGTTAAACAAAGAAAAAGGACCCTACAAACAGGTCCTTTTTTGATACCATCTATTTTTTATATAAAATGAGTGCAGAAAAACAGTAGAGCTGTTCTCCTCCCTGCTCACAGATCACCGCTACATTGTACTTGATGTCAATGATTTGGTCGTCATCCATTCCTTTTAAAAAAAGATTGATTTCGCTCTGCAAATCTTTTTCGTGTTCTTCATCAAATACAGCTACCTTTAGCACATATGCCACTCTCCCTTCTCTCGCTACTCTATCTTTATGCACATCAGGGCGGGCATATGAACAAAAAAACCTTTCATCTCATTGATGAAAGGCCTTCTTTTACAGCTTCGGTTTTGTTTCTCCTGTCCAAGCAAGCATCCCGCCAATGACATTGGTCGCTTGATAGCCTTGGTCTTCTAGGAAATAGCAGACATTTTCACTACGTTTACCGGAGCGGCAAATAATATAATATTCCTGCGTTTGATCGAATGCATCCAGCTTCTCAGGGATATCTCCCATTCGGATGTGAACAGCTTCTGGAATCATTCCTTCTGCTACTTCCTCGTCCTCACGCACATCAACAAGCTGAATGGCTTCTTCTTGCTCTAGCTTTTGTTTTAATTCTTCTATTGAGATTTCTTTTACTGACACGACGCTCATCTCTCCTTTTAATCACGGTGACACCATTATAGCAAATGATTCACATCACTGTGTATTCACCCGCTTCGATTGAAGGAAAGACGGCAGCTGTTTCTTCACTTCGGCTGTCTGCTGCTCACTTTCAAACTCTACCTTTTTGAATACTTGATAGGCCAGCCACATGTGGCCATAGGCGAGTATGCTCACACTAAAGAACGGCACGATTCCCGGCAAATAAGCAAAGAGAACAAACAGCACAGCCGAGAAAACGAGCATACAGAGTGTATATTGCAAATATGAGATACCAAGCAATAGAGAGAATTTCAGATAGAGACGTTTTTTCCAATCATAATGAGCCAGCAGCGGAAAAATATAAAACAAGCTCACAACAAAGAGAAAACCAAAGATATAAATGGCAAAACGAAGCACATGCAAAAACCAGCTCGTTGGATAAATAAACGCAAGGTCTACATATATAATCGTCCCTATGATCAGCAGCGCCACTCCAATTAAGTTAGAGCGTACAAACTCCTCACGATACACCTTCCAAAAAGTCCGGAAAACGCTGACTTGCTCATGCCCTTGTATCCACTTTCTCATCACTGAAAATAGCGCAGTGGTCGCAGGCATCAATCCAAAGATCCCAAGCCCCAGCATGGTGAACAGCAGCCATAGCAAATTCGTATAGGCAAGTCTCATCACCCACTCACACATTCGAAGCATTCTGCTCATTGAACCATCATGATCCATCTCTTTCCCCTCCTCTCTTTCTCATTACACCGTCTCTTTTTGAAACAATTCTTCTATTTCAATTGGGCGCTTCTCTGCAACAGACCGCCACATGCCTTCCCCAAGCGCAATCGAATAAGCACCAGCCTCTGCTCCTGCTGATATGTCATAGTGAATTAAAGGATCTTTTCCTATAAATAAATCGGCCAGAAGCAGAGGGTCTCCCCCGCCATGCCCCCCTGGCTGTTTCACGACTTCAATTGTCTCTTTTGCCCCAAACATCGGATAATAAGAAATCGTCTGTTCTGGGAATTGAAAAGGAATTCTTGATGGCACATGAAACTCATTTGTTTCAATACGCCCCTTCGTCCCATTAATGGCAAGCCGGTATCCTTCATATGGCGCTGAGAATTGAATTGAATAGCTGAGCAGAGCCCCTTGGTCATATGCCACTGATGCCACATATGTATCCTCAATGTCAATTTCCTGATCAAAAATACAGGCGTCTGGGCGATAATTTGAGTACTGCTGCGTTTGCTCCTTACCGGATTCGATATGGTCGTCCTCGACCTTTGAGCGTTCTACCCGCGGATTCCACCTTGCTTCATAATGACATGTATCCTTCACATGACATGTTCCGCAATACCTGTTTTCTCCCCCCTGCAAGGGATTCCAAGGACTTTCATTTCCGTAATAGTTCAGCGCCCCATAGGCAAATACTTGCTTCGGCTTTTGATTGATCCACCAATTGACCAAATCAAAATGATGCGTCGATTTATGAATGGATAGTCCGCCAGAGAATTGCCTCGTTCGGTTCCACCTTTTGAAGTAACTAGCGCCATGATACGTATCAATGAGCCAGCTCAGTTCAACAGATGTGACCCTTCCAATTTTTCCTTCTAAAATGAGTTCTTTGACCTTTCGATGAAATGGATTGTAGCGATAATTAAAAGTGACTGTGACCTTCCCTTTACTTTCCTTTTCTTTTTCCATCACTTTTTTTGCGTCTTTTGCAGTTGTGACCATTGGCTTTTCAGTGATGACATCGAGATCATGGTCAAGTGCTTGCAAAATATATGTGACATGTGTGTCATCCCGGCCTGCCACAATGACGATATCTGGCTTTGCTTCCTTCACCATTTGATCAAATGCCTCTTCATGAAAAAACGTGACGCCTCGCAGTGATGGAAAACGCTCCTGACAAAGTGTATACCGATGATGATCTATATCTAGAAGCCCTGTAATCTTGTAATGCTCATAGAAATCCTCTGTGAGCGGTTTAATAAACATATTGAACGCACGATGACTGAGTCCGCAAACCACGACCCTTTTCACAGGCCCCACCCCTTTTTCTATCGATTTTCACGAAGTTGTTTCATGAGAGACAGCGCCTCATTGGACTTGTCAGCATACACGGGAATAAAAGCGACCATATCTCGGTGTAATTGAAAGGTATAGCCGTTTAGCTTTTTCGTGCCTTTATTGACTTGAACCGCATAATCGACCGTTTTCCCTGTCTTTTTGTCCTCGACCGTATATGGCCCTGCCGCTTGATCATTTATGCCCATTTCTTCAAGCAGCTGAAAGCTTTCAGGATCATCATATGTTCTAAACATTTCTTCTGGGACAAGCATGACGTCCCCCTCTTTTGCGGTAATTTCAACAAGAAGCTTTTCAGGAATCGCCGGAAAGATGTGGACGCTATAAGACTCTTGTTCTGTCTGAAAAGCCTTCTCGACTAATTGCTCCTTCATCCCCTTTGACATGTCAGAAAAAATCAGAACATCAATACCGTTTGTTTTCCCTTGGCAGGCTGACAAACAAAGGGCAGCGATGAAGCTGAGGAGCCATACCTCACCCCTTTTTCGCCTCTTCATGCCTTCTGAAAAACAGACAGCTTCTCTAGCTCAGTTAACGCCATAATAAAAGCGCCTGCCCCGTGCAAGTCATTTGTGCTTCGCTCTCTTTCAACGTAGTAATCATAAAATCCAGCAGATGTTCCGATACAAATATCATTGATGGTAAAATCACCGTTTTCTGTCTCAGCCGTCTTATGATGAATTAAGCCTTGGTATGCTTTCACCACATGATCGACATAACGAAGGCTGACATACCCTTCATTCATGGCTTTTGACATGGCGTACATGAATAAACACGATCCTGAGCTTTCAAGCCAATTGTCGCTATGAGTACCTTTATCAATGATTTGATGCCAGAGACCTGTGTCTTGATCCTGGTACTTGGATACACTTTCCAGCATGTCTGTCAGCGTTTCCTTCCAAACCTTTCGTCCCTCATGCTCTTCTGGCAGATCCTCGATCATATCTGCTAATGCAAGGACATACCAGCCAAACGATCTTGCCCAAAACTCGGGGGAACAGCCAGTCTTTTGATCAGCCCATGGCATCACTTTTCGTTCGTCCCACGCGTGATAGTACAGACCTGTTTTTTCATCTTTTGTATGCTTTCTCATGAGATGCTCTTGATGGATCACCATATCCACCAGTTCCTCTTCACCTCTCAGCTTTGCATACTTTAAGGCAAAAGGTCCTCCCATGTAGAGACCATCCAACCACATTTGATAGGCATAATTGTCTTTATGCCAAAACCCGCCCTCAGATGTGCGATTCAATGTGCGGTAAAGCCCCCGAAGCTTCTCCGCTGCCAGCACATACCGCTTCTCTCCCGTCCGTTCGTAAAGAGGGAATAAAATGAGACCTGCTTGGATCGCATCAAGCTCATCTCTGCGAAATAACAGGTTTCCATACTCATCAATGAGCGAATCTGCGTAGCTTTTCACATAATTGAAATACGTCTCGTTCTTCGTTGCCTCATATAGCTTCATCACACCGCAAAGAAAAACGCCTTGATGATAATGCCATCTTCCAGCTGGAGGCAGCTCAATTGGTGTATGCGCTTTCATAATTGTTTGTGCTAATTTCTCTGCATGCTCAAGTGGTGATCCCTTTTCAGTCGATAATGTCATTCTTCTTCATCTCCCTTTTTAGTAAATACCTTCTTCCCCGAATTTCTTCGCTAAACGGTTCGCCAGCATGACCAAAATGAGTCCAACGGCTGCTTTAAATAGACCAACAGCGGTACTATAGCTGAATTGTCCTTGCTTAAGACCAGCTGTATAGACGTACGTATCAAAGATTTCTGCTACTTCCCGGTTCGTTGCATTGAGTAATAAGTAGACATGCTCAAAGCCAAGCTCTAATGTGTCACCAATTTTCAAAATAAGCAGAACGACAATCACACTTTTAATGGCAGGAAGAGTGATGTGCCACATTTGTCTCAGTCTGCCGGCTCCATCCATTTTTGCTGCTTCATATAGCTGCGGATCTACCGCTGTAATCGCCGCAAGGTAAATGATCGTCGACCAGCCTGCTTCCCGCCAGATCACCTGTAAAATGTACATGGGTCTGAACCATTCCTGACTAAGGAGGAAGTTAATCTTTTCCCCTCCAAAGAAAGCAATCAATTCATTGATTAACCCGCCATCTACTGTTAACAAAACAAAAGATAAGGACACGACAATCACCCATGACATGAAGTGAGGAATGTATATCATCGTCTGGACAAATTTCTTAAACAATGCCAATCTGACCTCGTTTAAAAGCAGGGCCAATAAGATCGGAATCGGAAAGAAAATCACGACATTCATGGCAAATAAAATCAGTGTATTTTTTAATAAGATGAAAAATGTTGGTTCTGTAAACAATCGAATAAAGTGTTTGAAGCCAACCCACTCACTCCCAAGAATACCGAGAAACGGCTGGTAATCTTGAAAGGCAATGATAAGCCCCCACATCGGCACATATTTAAAGACAAGAAAATAAATGAGCCCTGGCAAAATCATTACATACAAAAACTTTTGACTAAGCAATTGATTAAGTAAGCGCTTTCTCCTTTCTTTTTTCAAAGCTGCCGCAGGCATACCCTTGGCAGTGACATCCTCTGTTTTCATAGATAAAGCCTCCCCTCATGCTGATTGATGCATGTGTTAACTGTATCTTAAGGATGAAAAATCCGTCTACAATCATATCATCAGATCATATTTACTTAGGGGAAGCTACTCAAAACGTTACATAAAACATAAGAAAATGATCCTAATCTCAGAAAATGATTATTGACAAACCTACCAAATTTTTGGATTAATAAATTAAGGGGAAAAGATTGTTCCGTTTGAAATGGGGGGTTTTATGAAAAGAAGGCAGTATAAATTTTATTACAAGCTTGTGACGTTTTTTTTCATGCTTAGTACAATTCCTGTCATCATTGTCGGTATTTTTTCTTATCAGCATTCGCAAAAAACCGCACTCGAAAATATCTCAAATGAAAAGCTGGACAGCGTCAAACAAACGCAATCCAATATTGAGCATATTTTAAAAACAGTGGATCATTCTCTCACTCACTATGTCAGTTCGCCGCCTCTCCTTCAAACACTGGCAGAACCTTTAAATCCAGACCAATTCCAGCTTTATAATCAAGTACAGCAGGAACTAAACTACCTGCAAACCTTTGACACCGATCTTTCCAATATTACACTCGTGAGTAAAATGGAAGACTGGTACATGAACAATTCGGGACTTTATCATGTCACAAGCGGAGACCAAGAGAAAGCGCTCACCTCTTACCTCAATATACCGAGTCATTCCAGCTGGGCACTTGAAGAGAATAATCCACTTGTTGCGACAAAAGAAGGAAAGGCCTCCTTTTGCAAATACAATGTGAACTTAATCAAACAACTCCCTATGAACAGTGTCCAGAAAAAAGGGATCGCTGTCGCCAGCATTCCGAGCTGCACGATTGCTGATAATATGCCTGACTTCTCTCAATCTGACAGTATGTTTGTCATTGATACAAACGGAAAAGTGCTGCTCCATAACCGCAAAGAACAAATTGGTGAATCCTTGAAGAATCAAGAGCTCGTCAAGCATGTCCTATCACGTGAAGAACGATCAGGTCAATTTAACATGAAGATCGAGGAACTAGACTATCAAATTACGTTTCAAAAATCAGACTATAACGAATGGACGTACCTATCCTTTGTTTCCATTCCAGAACTCAAGGCACAAACAAAATCAATTGGGTGGATCACTTTTATTATCTGCTTTATTTTGTTAGCGCTTTCATTACTATTTTCATGGTTTGGGTCCAGACATTTTTATAAACCAATCCGCTTGTTATATGAGTCCTTTGCACGCAATGAATCCTTTTTGCAAAAACAGCCTTTTCAAAATGAATTTGAGTTGATTGAGTCGAGTATTAAACAAATGAAGGATCAAAACAATGATTTAGAGGAACGTATTGAGCAGCAAGTCACGCACCTTCAGCAATACTTTATGGTGCGGCTATTGCTCGGTAAGCTGACAGAAGAAGAGATTAACAACCGGTTCCAAAGTTTGGGATTCCCTCAGGGCTGGTCTCATTTATCCATGCTTGTGACCCAAATCGATACGTTAAAAGGAACACCTTATGAAAAAAAGGATGCTGACTTGCTGTTATTTGCCATCAATGGACTGATCGAGCAGATGATTCCGCAAGATGAGCACCTTCAGCCAACGGTTGTCAATCAGCATCAAACGACGATTATCCTGAATCACTCAAAGTCAGATGAAGAGTTTACTGAATATTTAAATCAATTAGCGGAAACTATTCAGCAGCGCATCGAGGAAGAGCTTGGTTTATCGATCAGCATCGGGATCAGCCGCCAGTTTAAGGAGCTCACGATGGCGAAACAGGCTTACATTGAAGGAAAAGAAGCCTTAAAATACAGGCTCAAAGCAGAGAAAAAATCCATTATCTTATATGAACATATTCAGCAAGGAAAAACGTTTAAAACCCATTTTCCAAAACAGCTGCAGCATGATTTATTCGATGCGATGAAAGCAGGTGATCAAGGCAAGGCGGATCATTATTTACATGTGCTCCTGCAATCCATTTTCTCTAAAAATGCAGGACCGCATGAATACCATATCGCTCTCGCCCGTTTTTTAAACAATTTGATTGAGCTGATGCATTTGCTTGGCATTGAATTATTTGAGGTCGAAGACAACAAAATGCTGTATGATACGATTTTTGAATTTAAAACCTTTGAAGATACCGAAGCATGGCTGAAACATGAGATCATTCGGCCGATTATTGACCAGCTAGGTGCACGTGAGGACTCACAATACAAAAACATCTCAGAGAAAATCATTCATATCATTCATCAAGAATTCGACTCAGATCTTACATTGGATGAAATCGCCACACGCCTGCATTACAATCCCAATTATTTAAGCAGTATTTTTAGAAAGGAAATGGATATCTCCTTTAGTGAATATCTCTCGTCCTACAGACACCATGTCGCCAAAAACTGGCTCGTGGAAACCGATATGTCCGTCAAAGAAATTTCGGAAAAACTGAAATATAAAAATCCGCAAAACTTCATCCGTTCCTTCAAAAAACTAGAAGGCACGACCCCTGGCAAATACCGCGACCACAAAAAAGGCACATAAGACAAAAAGTCCCGCTCGCACAGGAAGCGGGACTTTTTTATTTAAATTGTTCATTTAAAATGCTGTCTTCCAGCACTGAAAGCGGCTCTCCGTACACACGTTCAATATGAGCTGCTCCCCAATCACAAAGCGCATTCAGAATTCTTTCGAGCGACTGTCCGTATTCACTTAATTCATATTCCACTTTAGGCGGTACTTGCTCATACACAATTCGGTTAATCACCCCATCACTTTCAAGCTCTCTCAGCTGTTGTGTAAGCATTTTTTGTGTGATGTTTGGCATGAGCCGCTTCAATTCACTCGTGCGTTTTTTTCCATGTGTTAAATGACATAAAATCACGCACTTCCACTTCCCGCCAATGACCTCAAGGGTCGCTTCCACTGAGATATTATATTTTTTCTTTTCCATCAAATCCTCACTCCTCTTTGTGCGAACAGGCACTTTTTAGTACCTATATTACAAAAAAGTACGTACTTTTTTTTTCGTCATCTATGTTAGATAATAACTCTTGCCGATCGGCTTCGTCTATCAAAATGTCATCATAGAAGGATGTGAACACTTATTCATGAAGAAAAAGCAAAACCACTTTGCCCTTCTCGCACTAGCCATTAGTGCTTTTGCTATAGGAACCACTGAGTTCATTAGTGTCGGTCTTTTGCCGATGATTTCAGAGGACTTTGGAGTGAGCGTCAGCCAGGCGGGCTGGACCGTTTCTTTATATGCACTTGGTGTGACATTCGGCGCGCCTATTTTGACTTCTCTGACTTCAACGATGAAAAGAAAGACATTGCTATTGCTCATTATGCTCGTCTTTTTGATTGGAAATACACTAGCCACGATTGCTCCGACTTTTTCAGTGCTATTAATCGGACGGGTCATTTCAGCCTTATCCCATGGAATCTTTATGTCCATCGGCTCTACGATTGCTGCAAGCCTTGTAGTGAAAGAAAAACGGGCAAGTGCGATTGCCTTTATGTTCACTGGATTAACAGTTGCTACTGTGACGGGCGTGCCATTTGGGACGTTTCTTGGCCATGAGCTCGGCTGGCGGACGTCATTTGGTGTGATTGTCATCATTGGTCTGATCGCACTGATATCCAACTATTTTCTTGTTCCATCTCAATTAAAGCAAGGCGTGAAAACATCATTTAAGGATCAAGCTGTCTTATTAAAAACAAAAAGAATCTTGCTTCTATTTGTCATTACAGCAACAGGATACGGAGGAACCTTTGTCGTCTTTACGTATTTATCCCCTCTCTTACAGCATGTGACAGGTCTTGCGCCTGGGGCGGTGGCCTTGATCCTGCTTTTATACGGGATCACGATCGCAGCCGGAAATGTCATTGGCGGAAAGGCTGCTAATGAGCAGCCAATGAAAGCACTGATTTACATGTTTATCATCCAAAGCATCATTTTGTTTACCCTTAGCTTGACTGCTGGATTCACGGTGCTAGGCATTGGAACCGTCATGCTGATGGGACTGTTTGCTTTCATGAATGTTCCTGGATTGCAGGTAGCTGTCGTTGACTTTGCAGAAAGATACACACCAGGAGCAGTCGATGTCGCTTCCGCTATGAATATCGCTGCCTTTAATGCCGGTATCGCCATCGGCTCATTTTTAGGCGGCATCGTGACAGATACTCTTGGGCTTGTGCATACAGGCTGGGTCGGCGGCATCATGGTCCTTCTCGCAGCAATTCTCACGATGATTAGTTTTCGAATGGAACAACAAGAACAAAATCAAACCATCTAAAGGAGTTTTCAATATGAACCATTTACAAAGTACAAAAACATTAAACAATGGGATCCACATGCCAGGATTTGGTCTTGGTGTATTCAAGGTTGAAGATGGCGCTGAATTAATAGACGCCGTCAAAACAGCCATTCAATTAGGCTATCGCAGTATTGATACAGCGGCTATTTATGGCAATGAGGAAGGGGTTGGACGAGGCATACAAATTGGTCTAGCAGAAACAGGACTTCGCCGCGAAGACCTCTTTGTGACATCAAAAGTGTGGAATGCCGATTTAGGATATGAATCCACCCTACAAGCATATGAGGAAAGCTTGAAAAAACTTCAGCTTGACTACCTTGATCTGTATTTAATCCATTGGCCGGTTGAAGGAAAATACAAAGAAGCTTGGCGTGCACTGGAAACCTTGTATCGTGAAGGAAAAGTCAGAGCCATCGGAGTGAGCAACTTCCAGCCGCATCACCTAGACGAGCTATTAAAAGATGCAGACATTAAACCAGCTATCAATCAAGTGGAGTTTCACCCAAAACTGACGCAGGAAACACTCTTTACGTATTTGAACACACATGGCATTCAAATGGAAGCTTGGTCACCGCTAATGCAGGGGGAACTGCTTCATCATCCGGTGATCAAAGAGCTCTCGGACACATACGGCAAAACACCTGCTCAAATTATTTTGCGCTGGGATGTGCAAAAAGGCGTCATCACCATTCCAAAATCAACGAAAGCCCATCGTTTAAAAGAAAATGCAGACATATTTGATTTTGCCTTATCTGATGAGGATATGAAGCGCCTTTCTGACTTAAATGAAAACAAACGTATCGGTCCAGACCCAGACAACTTTGACTTTTAATAAAAACACCCCCGCTTTTTAACTGTGCGGGGGTGTTTATGTTGATCATTTTGATTTTTTAAAGGAAGCTTCATATTCTTCTATGATTTTATGACCACCGTTTGATTTCCACTTCTCTACATCTTTCTTAAATTGATCTTCACTGATGTCTCCAAGAATGAACTTATAGGTCGCATCATCGATGATTTTTTTCAATTCGTTTCCTCGCTCTGAGGCAGTTTCTGAATACAGGCTTTCAGCAGGATTGGCGACGATGATGTTTTGATTGTCTTCTTCTAGCTCTTCATATTTTGTACGAACCGCATCTCCTTTATTTTTCAAGTAACGTTTATCAATTCCTACTAGACTGACAAGCGGCTGTACGTCTGTCTGCCAGCTTTTCACTTGGCTTTCTTCTCTGACAAATGTATTCCCTTCTTCTTTCTTATAATGCTCGCCATCAATACCGTACGTCATGAGACCATATACATCTTCTTCTGCAATGCGGTCAAAGAAGGCCAAAATCCGTTTTAATTCTGCCTCTGATTTCACGCTTGTTTTAGGGAATGCAAAGATGCCATTATGACCACCTGATGCCCACACACGTTCTTTACCATCTGGGCCTTTGATTCGGTTGATGATATCTACTTCCATGTTTTTATCTGTCGCGTCATCTCTCAAGTTCACTGCGTCTACCATATTCCCAACATAGATCCCTGCTTTTCCTTGTGAGAATAATTCCTGCTGCTGTGTTTTGCTTGTAACAGGGAAGTCTTTGTTGATATAGCCATTGTCACGCAGTTTCTTCATGTATTTCATTGTATTCATGTACTCATCTGTCATGAAGTCTGGCGTGAATTTGCCGTTTTCTTCTTTCCAGTCTGTCGGCATTCCCTCATATGAACCGAGTGTTTTAAATGCCCCATAAATCAAATCGTTCCGATCCGTAAAGCCAATTGTATCCGCTTTTCCGTTTTGATTCGGATCTTTTTCAGTAAAAGCTTTAGCTACCTCATAAAGATCATCCAATGTTTTTGGTGTATCCAAATTTAAATTTTCAAGCCAATCCTTTCGAATGACAATTCCTTGTCTTGAAAGTGGTCTCTCTCTATAAATGCCATAAAGCTTACCGTCTATAGAGGCGTTTTTATTAATCAGTTCGTTCATCTTACTTAAATTTGGATAATCCTTTAAATACGGACCGACTTCCCAGAACATGCCTGATCTGAACGCATTAATAGCAGACGAATTCTTAATGTCTTGAATCGTGACAATCTGCGGCAGATTCCCTGCGGCAAGTGCGGAATTTAAACGGTCTTCCTTCACGGCATCAGGCACCCATGTAATATCAAGCTCTGTATTTGTGAGCTTCTCAATCTCTTTTATGACGGAATCCTTCGGCGGCTGCTGATGATACAAAATAGCCATCCAGGTCAGCTTTACCTTTTTATCTAAATCAACCTTTTCATCTGATGAACTTGTTCCTTTGCTTGAACATGCGGATAGAATACCGCTTGCTGCAAATAACAGGACAAACGCAATCAACCATAATTTCTTTCTCCCCATAAGATCCCTCCGTTGTTCCATCTTTTTAACCTTTTACAGAACCTAGTAATGCCCCTTTGTTAAAATGCTTTTGAATAAATGGATAGACAAGCAGAACTGGAATGGTCGCTACCACAATGACAGCCATTTTAATCGTTTGGTCTGGCGGTGGTGTGGATGATCCCATATCCGACATATCTCCCTGCATCCCGCTTGAGACAATGACAATCTGCCTTAGCAGCACCTGAATCGGCCATTTCACTGAATCATTTAAATACAGGATGGCGGTCATGTACGTATTCCAATACGTCACGGCATAAAAAAGTGAAATGGTCGCAATAGCTGGCAAAGAAAGTGGCAGCACAATTTTAAAGAAAATCCCTAAATCGTTACAGCCATCCATCTTCGCTGATTCCTCAAGGCTTGCCGGGATGTTTTGAAAGAAGTTTTTCAAAATGATCAAATTGAACGCATTGATCGCAACCGGTAGAATAAGTGACCAATAGGTATCAAGCAGACCAAGTGTTTTCACCACAATAAACGTCGGAATCATACCTCCACTAAACAACATCGTGAAGACAACGAGAAACATCAATGTTCTCCGGCCTTTTAGCTCCTGACGAGACAGCCCATATGCCATGAGTGAGGACAAAAACATGCTGACAGCTGTTCCAACGAGCGTCACAAGAATGGACACAATGAGGCTGCGATACACAATATCCGTAGAGAAAATATATCGATAGGCCTCTAAAGAAAACGTGGTCGGGAACAAGATAAACTTCTTCGTGATGACCTCTTCTACTGTAGCAAAAGAGGCTGCAATGACATGGATGAACGGAAGCACACATATTAATGCGAACATGAGTAGAAAAGAGTAATTAAATAAGTTGAACAATCGGCCTTTAATAGAACGATCTATGTTCATCACGCCCTTTCTTTGAAAGCGTTATCATTTCGTCCGAAAATAAGCTGCAGCCTGTGACGATATCGTGATTAAAATGTAACAAACGGGGGAAGAAAGCGTCTATAATCATCTTGACAGACCAACTGAATGGATCATGTCAATCGTGCTTTTATGCTCATGAAACAAAAGAATAAGATCATCAGCTAATGACATGATTATGCCCTATGCCTGATCATTTTCTTCTAGGATTTCCGTCGTATTCACATCAGGTCTGTAGCCTAACTCCTGCTTTATTTTTTCCGTAGACCAGGGCTTTTCTTCGTTTTCTGATACGGCATAATATGTCCCAAAGGGGACGGTCGTTTCAATCGCTGCCTTTGTCATCCCTATAAGATCTTCATGTGACAGAAGTGTTCGTTTCGTTCTTCGTTTCTTGTGTAATGCCTCCATCTCATCTGTCACAACCGTTCCAATCCGTAAATTGATAACAGACATCCCCGTTTGATCGTGGAACAAACGGCCTAGCTGTTCTGAAGCAAATTTTAAAATACCATAGACATTTTTAGTCGCTGGCACATCGTCTGTTGTAATATTTCGCCCTAGTAAGGAGCGGCCACCCTCTTCATAACGATCGGTCACATGATTGCTGCTTGCAAAAATGACTTTTCGTATGCCGAGACGTACAGCTGATCGAAACATATAATAGGAGCTCCTCCAAAAAATATCATTCATTTTTTCAAACTCCTCAAGATTCATCACATCATGCGTCATATCCATGTTTAAAAGGTGCATGATAACATCTGTATCTCTCGGAATCGCCTCATATAATTCCTGTTCATTCGCTGCATCTGCTAAAATGGCTCCTTTTACACAACTCGTTTGATCAATGATGGTGATCTCGTACTCAGAAGAGAGCGCTTTTGTTAATATACGGCCTATCACACCGCATCCGCCAATGATCGTGATCTTTTTCATCTGTCTCCTCCTTTCTTTTGACGTAGTATGTCCAAGCCTTTATGGATTACAGCCACTTTTTCAAAAATCGAGTGGCCTCGTGACGCATAGCCGCTGTTTCAAAATGACCTGCATGAAGACCAACAAGCTGATACCGTTCTTTCAATGAAGCAGTTTGATAGGTTTGGCTCAATCCCTTTTGAATGCGTCCGACGCCTTCAGCAGGCGTGAGTGGATCAAGTTTTCCCACTAAGCTTAAATGCGGCCTTGGAAAAATCATTTCCTGAATATCAGCTGCTGTAAAGTGCTTTGCTAAGCTTGGTACATAGTAATAAAAGCCATGCCTGTCTAAATTGTTCGTTTCAATTAATGTGTGATGATCGACCTGTGCGCAAAGATCAATACACACACTGACCCTCTCATCAAGCGCAGCAGTCCACCAGGAAAGAAGCCCTCCCATTGACATTCCAAAAACAGCTAACCGGTCCGGTAGCACATCAGATCGAGACAGCACATAATCAATCGCACACATGCTTTCATACAGCATCATGCCCCACATCACTTTTCCTGTTAAAAGCATCTCCTTAAAAATTTCACTTTCTGTTCTTCCTCTTCTCTCACCAAACCCTGCATGATCGATAGCCAGGACACTATAGCCTTTTGATGTGAACTCTTTCGCATATGAAGGCGCTTGCAAATAATGAGCACCTTTGATCAGCTCTTCCTTCCCATCCACGTAGTTCCCGCCATGAGAGTGCTGGAACAGCACAACAGGTCTTTTTTTCACCGTATCCTTTGGCTTTACAAAATAAGCGGGCACTTCCTCTACACCATGAATCGAAAGAATGAGTGTTTCGACTACATACGATTCACGTTCCTCGATCTTTAACGTATATGCCTCCACGCGATGGCGTTCTGGCATTTCTCCTAACAGACTGAGCAGTTGTTCACGTTTGCTTTCCTTTTCCATTCACGTCACTCCTCATTTTCTTGATCACCTGTTAAAATACGAGGTCGATGAAGTAATCACCTTGTTTTCGACAAAATTATGTCCCGGGAAATAAAGAACACCCACCGGTTCATACCGATGGGTGTCATCATTAGTTCGCAACAATATTGACAAGCTTCCCAGGAACCGCAATCACTTTGCGAATGGTTTTCCCTTCAAGCTGTTCTTTTACGCGTGCATCATTTTTCGCAAGCTCTTCTAACTGTTCTTTTGTTGCATCAGCAGGAACGGTTAATTTTGCTTTCACTTTTCCATTCAACTGTACGACAATTTCTACTTCATCGTCGACAAGCTTTGACTCGTCATATTGCGGCCATGCTTCATAAGAAACAGACCCTTCATGACCAAGTTTATTCCAAAGCTCTTCCGCTAAATGCGGTGCAATTGGAGAAAGAAGTTTCACAAAGCCTTCTGCATATTCTTTCGGCAGTGTATCAGCCTTGTAGGCATCATTGATAAACACCATTAATTGTGAGATCCCTGTATTGAAGCGCAGGCCTTCATAATGGTCCGTTACCTTCATCACGGTTTCATGATAGCTGCGTTCTAATGCACCTCCAGTTTGCTCCGTCACTTTATCACTGATTGTGCCATCTTCATTTGTGAATAGACGCCATACACGATCAAGGAAACGGCGAGCACCATCAAGTCCTGTTTCAGACCAAGCGATTGATGCATCTAAAGGTCCCATGAACATTTCATAAAGTCGTAATGTATCCGCACCATGAGATTCTACGATATCATCTGGATTGACAACGTTCCCTTTTGATTTACTCATTTTTTCATTATTTTCTCCAAGAATCATTCCTTGGTTGAACAATTTCATGAAAGGTTCTTTTGTAGGAACAACACCGATATCATACAAGAACTTATGCCAGAAGCGCGCATATAGAAGATGCAGTACAGCATGTTCTGCTCCGCCGATATATACATCAACAGGAAGCCATTTCTTTAGCTTCTCAGGAGATGCAAGCTTTTCTGAGTTATGCGGGTCAATATAACGTAAGAAATACCAGCAGCTGCCTGCCCATTGCGGCATTGTATTGGTTTCACGGCGTCCTTTTTTACCTGTTACAGGATCTACAACCTCAACCCACTCTTTGATATTGGCTAAAGGTGATTCACCTGTACCACTTGGCTTAATCTCAGTGGTTTTAGGCAAAATCAGTGGAAGCTCTTCCTCTGAAACGGCTGAAGAAGTTCCGTCCTCCCAATGAATAATTGGAATTGGCTCACCCCAGTAACGCTGGCGGCTAAATAGCCAGTCTCTTAAACGATAGGTGACTTTCTTTTCACCTTTTTGATGTTCTTCAAGCCATGCAATGGCTTTTTCAATCGCTTCTTCTTTTCCTAATCCATTGAGGAAATCAGAGTTAATGTGTTTTCCATCACCTGTGTAAGCTTCTTTTTCAATGTCTCCGCCTTCTACAACTTCCTTGATTGGAAGATCAAATGTTTTGGCGAATTCATAGTCACGCTCATCATGGGCAGGTACCGCCATAATCGCGCCTGTTCCATAAGTAGCCAGCACGTAATCTGCAATCCAGATCGGCATCTTTTCACCATTTAATGGATTGAGGGCATAAGCGCCTGTGAAAATACCCGTCTTCGTTTTTGCAAGATCTGTCCGCTCTAAGTCGCTCTTTGATTGAATTTCTTTGATATATGCTTCGACTGCTTCTTTTTGAGCAGCTGTTGTAATTTTTTCAACAAGTGCATGTTCTGGTGCAAGTACCGCATATGTTGCACCAAATAATGTATCCGGACGCGTTGTGAAAACAGTAAACTGTTCGTCATGTCCTTCTACTTCGAAATGAACGTGTGCACCTTCTGAACGTCCGATCCAGTTACGCTGCATATCTTTGATGCTTTCAGGCCAATCAATGTCTTCTAAATCTTCTAACAGCCTGTCCGCATATGCCGTAATCTTCAGCATCCATTGCTTCATCGGACGTCTTTCAACTGGATGCCCTCCGCGTTCACTTTTTCCATCAATGACTTCTTCATTTGCAAGAACTGTACCAAGCGCCGGGCACCAGTTCACTGGTACTTCATCGATATACGCCAATCCCTTTTCGTACAATTTCAAGAAAATCCATTGTGTCCATTTATAATAATTCGGATCAGTCGTGTTGATTTCTCGATCCCAATCATATGAGAATCCTAGTGATTGAATTTGGCGGCGGAAGTTATTGATGTTCTCTTCTGTAAAGACCGCTGGATCATTCCCTGTATCTAGTGCATACTGTTCTGCTGGAAGACCAAATGCGTCCCATCCCATTGGATGAAGAACATCATATCCCTGCATACGTTTCATGCGTGATAAAATATCCGTTGCTGTGTAGCCCTCAGGGTGCCCGACATGAAGCCCTGCTCCTGATGGGTATGGAAACATATCAAGCGCATAGAACTTTGGTTTATCTTCCGAGTCAGATGTGGCGAATGTTTTATGTGTCAGCCAATAATCCTGCCACTTCTTTTCAATTTCCCGATGCTGAAAACTCAATGTGAAAACCTCCTTTAATATGTACGGCTGTATCTGCTCAGATGACCACTGCAAGAATTCAGATTTTTCTAAAATCAACAAAAAACCCTCATCCCTGGAAAGGGACGAGAGATTTTTTGGTTCCCGCGGTACCACCCTTGTTAGCGTCACTTTCTGTTTGTACGCTCACTTAATATCTTTAACGCAGACATGCGACAGAAGCTTTAATGCAACTGCAACTCTGAGGCGAGTTCAGAAGCAGATTTGATTGACTTTCACCAGCCGTCAATTCTCTAAAGACAAATACTGCTTTCCTACTACTCCTCTTCACTGTTCTTATCGTAACCGTCATCTAAGTAGTATTTTATAGAATTATGATCATAAGTGCAAGCAGGTTTGTATACAATGGGAATGTACCCTAGATCAGGGTAAAGTAGAGGATATTATTCGTGTGGAGATCGGTTATGACGGTTGGAGTCTGCATCCTGTGAACGCTGTTCTCTTACAAAATCAAAGCTTCGCAGAACTGCTTCTCCCCCGTAACCTGAAATAATTGATAAGATGACCAAGTGCAGACTAGAATCGGGATTTGAGGATAAGACAAGCAGTGTAGCGGCAATCATCCCAACGAGCCAATCTTCAATAAACCCTAAATAAATAAACTTTTTTGTCATTCTGGGCTTCTCTAGCCTGCCTTTTTTCTTTACGTGACCGAGAATGCCCATGACCCCTCCAATGGCGCAAGCAATAATGACTTGTTGCAGCATTTTCATCACCTTCCTAAAGCCCTTAGAATAGTAAAGCGACTTCAGGCTGTCCAGCCCCCTGTAATGCCATTCTGCTGTTCCGTCATAATCCATGTAAAAGGTCTATTCTCTCTAACGAAGAAAAAAAAGCTTGTTTCTTCCATTATATGTGAATGACCCAAAAACAATCTTGATGCATTGGAATCATTTTTACCTAATCCATATTAACTATTTTTGTCATTTTATGAATTATGAGCAATTGATTCCTTCTTTTTCTAAAGAAAAGTCTCCTTACTTACTATATTCTAATGGAGGACAAACTATGATGACAAATTTAACAAAGCCATTGCAATCATTGAAACAGAACATATGTTATGTTACTTTAGTAAGGAATACCTTTGGTTGAAAAAACAGCCATTTGATATGTCTGCTAGTAGCAGCAAAGGAGGGTAATATGGTCAGCTCGAACATCTTCGGCTTGCAAAAACAGCTTGAACTCATAAAAAAAGCGCTAGATCATGCGCGGATCGGTGTTGTCATTACAGACCCTTCTTTAGAGGATAACCCTATCATTTATGTGAACCATGGCTTTACACACATGACTGGATACAAACCAGATGAGATTCTTGGGCGTAATTGTCGATTCCTTCAAGGAAAAGACACAGATCAAGAACAGCTTGATTTAATACGTCATGGAATACAGAATAAAATACCTATTACCACACAGCTAAAAAATTATAAAAAAGACGGTACTTTTTTTTGGAATGAACTCAATATAGATCCTCTATACATTGAACAAGATGATAAAACATTTTTCATTGGCTTTCAAAAGGATATTACGAAACAGAAAGAATATGAACAACTCCTAGAAGATTCCTTACAGGAAGTCACCTCTCTTTCGACGCCAATCGTCCCAATCAAAAATGGTGTATCTGCTCTACCACTCATTGGAAAACTATCTGAAGAACGCTTTGATGCCATTGTTGCGAAGTTAACTTGTATATTAGATGATTCAAAGGATGATTATTTAATTGTCGATCTTTCTGGCTTAATCGATGTCGATGATTCCGTTGCAGGACGCATTTTCAAGCTGCATCATCTTCTCAGTTTAACTGGAACCGAACTGATCATCACAGGGATCAAACCGCAGCTTGCAATGAAAATGAAAGACTTGGATACAGATTTCCAGGATACGATCACATATTTGACGGTTAAGGAAGCAATCAAAGGATTAACATTAGCTGAAAACCCTGTGTAAACAGGGCTTTTTTAGTTAAACCGCCGCTAAAAATGGAAAAATGAGGTATGATAGGAGTAAATAAAGATTTAGGGGGGCTTCTAGATGATGATGTTACTCATCATAGGTCTTTTATGTGTTTGTTTCGCCATAGGATATGCCGTCAATTTCTTATTACTCAAACACCAGAACGAGCATATCTTTTCAAAGAAACTATTTTATCCTTTTTTGATCTTCGGTCTCGTCTTTTCCATTATGTCATTACCGTTTGCTGCCACAGATGCACCGAAGGCACAAGCAGATCCATCTTCAGAACAGCTGTTAAAGGATCAAAAACAGCTCACATCTGACATAACGCGCTTAAAAGCTGATAAAGAGGAGCTTACCGCCTCTTTAGAGGACGCAACAAAGGATAAAGAAAAACTAGCTAAAAAGCTAGAAGCCATCACCTCAGAAAAAGAAACAGTCAAAAAGCAAGAAAAGACCATTCAAGTGCTTGAAGAGAAAATAGACAAGCTTGCCTCGAGCAACGAAACACTCAAAAAAGAGAATAAGAAAAGCAGCAGCGATACGAAGTCTTCCACTGTTCAGCGCTCCGCTCCTAAAGATGAAGGAAAAAGTACAGGCGGTCATGAATCGCAGAAGGAAACAAAAAAAGAATCAGCTGCCTGTAACATCAAAGGAAGTGTCAATGGCATTTATCACACACCGAGCAGCAGATACTACTCTAGAACAAAAAATGTAACCGAACTATTCTGCTCCGTAGAAGAGGCAGAACGTGCAGGGTACCGGGCACCTAAGCAATAGCCATGTGTCACAAAAAAAGAACCTCCTGTCAGCCCAATCGGGTGTCTTAGGAGGTTCTTTTTTTAGATTTCTCTTCTTAATGCTGCTAATACATTCGTTTTTGTTGCTTTACGTGCTGGGTTAAGCCCTGAAAGGATCGCTACCCCTGCGCTAATCACTGTTGCTGTGATCACAAGGCTGAGCGGAATATAGGAGAAGGTGATCGAGAATTGATCGCTTGACCCTCCCTCTGACATGGACGACAAAATGGCTGGAATGATTAAATTGACGGCGAAACTAATGATATATGAGATGATAATACCGATGATCGACCCAATCACCCCAATATAAGCACTTTCCATGAGGAACATTCGCTTGATAATCGATGGATTCGCACCAATGGCTTTCATAATCCCAATCTCTTGTGTTCGCTCTGTTACTGCCATTGTCATCGTATTAAAAATACCAATTGCAGAAATAATGACTGCGATACAGCCGACAAAAATGAGTCCAATTTTGAAGACAGTAAAGAACATATCCATACCTTCGAGCTGATTCGTCACAGAGATGACTTGGTAGCCCTCATCTGTCAGCTTATTCGTGAGTGCACCGACATTGTCGAATTTATCTGCATAGACAGAGGTCATTTTCTCGACATTTCCTGCTTCAGGAGATAGATCAAGTATTTGACCAAATTCCTTTTCATACGCATTCGGAATGAGAATTTTATGATCCTGCTGCCACTCCAAATTTGGCTTTTTCATGACTCCTACTACACGGAAATCAAATGTTTTTTCTTTGACGACTTCATTTTCTTCGTTGAGTTTTGGTACCTTGATTTGAATCACTTTATTTAAAATATCTTTCGTGTAGCCTTTTGGCTCTTTTGGTTCTTCTTCACCGTTTGACGTTTGATTTAATTCTTTTTCATAGGCTTTGCGCTCTTTTTTTGTCCACAGTTGTTCTGCCATATGGTACCCAACCACAATTTCGTTTGCTGATGTTGGGACTTTCCCTCTGTCTAGTTCAAGCCCTGCTTCTTTTTCCTCTTTCATATCGGTCAGAGCAGCCTGCGTTTCACTTGAGCGGTCATCGAGCTCGACGTTTACCGATGGAACGAGAGACGTTCTTGAGACGACAGATTTCACATGATCATATTTCTTTAAATCATCTACCTTGACGGCACCTTTTTCCTTGCCTAACACTTTCACTTCTGTGATGATTTGCTGTTTCATGATTTCATCTTGCGCCGATTTTTGCAAACCAAAACCGACTGATGCTAGAACGATTAAGAAAGAGCATGCCATTGTCGTCGCAAGAATGGTCATAAACACACGCAATCTATTTTTCTTCATGTTTCTTCTAATGAATTTGACCTGATCTCTAAATTTCAATGGTCTGTTCCCCTTTCTTTAATACACCATCATGAAGCTGGAACGTTGTATCTGCGATTGAAGCGACTTCATCGTCATGTGTAATGATGACAAACGTGATTCCTTTTTCACGATTGAGCTGCTGGATAAATGCTAAGATTTCTCCTTCGGTTTCTGAATCTAGACTGCCTGTTGGTTCATCCGCTAAAATAATAGATGGGTTTAAAATCAAGGCTCTTGCAATACTCACACGCTGCTGCTGCCCGCCTGACAACTCATTCGGGTAATGCCCTGCATGATGTTCTAGACCTACTCGTTTCAGCATTTCTTTTACTTTCGTCTTTCGTTCAGACGGCTTTACACCTTTTAAAGTGAGCGGAAGTTCAACATTTTCATACGTCGTTAAGCTCCCGATCAATTGAAAGCTTTGAAAGATAAAGCCAAAGTGATCTAAGCGGAAGTCCGCCCATTCTTTTTCATTAAAGCCGGTCACATCGGTACCATCAATGACAATTTGTCCGCTCGTTGGCGTAATATATCCTGAAATTAAGTTCAATAAGGTAGATTTCCCCGAACCACTTCGTCCCACAATACAAGCAATGTCGCCTCTTTTGATGGATAGGTCAATCCCTTTCAGCACAGGAATTTCATTCTCTCTGCCCTTTTTACCAATTTTAAACACATGATCTAACGCTTGAACCTGAATCATCTCTACTCCCCTACTCTCTGTTTATCTTTTTCGATATATTAAGAAATAACTCGTTAGTGCGCCTACAGCACCGCCGATTATCATGCCAGCGATATAACCAAACATGGAATTGTCTGAGGAGAATCCACCCCAGCCAAAACCTAAAACACCAAAAGCAATAACCATAATTTGAATAGGCCGATCCATTTTTGGGTAAAGGAAAAAACGGCCACTTCGTTCAATTGGATGTTTGATGAAGCTAAACAAACCAATGAAATAAAATAAAATCATCATGACAATTGGTACGATGAATTCTTCACCGCTGAACCAAATCGTATATTCATACTGATTAAATTCAGCTATATAAGTGATTGGAGAAATTGCCAAGATAATATGATTAAGCCACTGATCAACCCACTCCCCATTTGTTCTCAATATAAATTCTAAATGAACCAATGGTAGACCAATTAGTAAAAAAGGTAAAATGGCTGTACTGAATGCAACGATTGCTTGGGCAATTGCACTTCCTGTTAAAGTGCCTGCTGCAAAAAACAGGGCATATATCATCAAGGATGACACCAAAGCATATAAATACATACTGTTAAATCCAGGTGTCTCAACAGGTTTGATACCTAATATAAGTAAGTAAGTTAAGGCATATGAGAATGCATGAATGAGTGCAATGATCCCGGCACCCAAGAAAAATTTTGTCTGATAGATGGTACTTCTACTAAAAGGCAAGGCTAAGGTGAAATCCATTTGCCCTTTATTTCTCTCAAAGCCAAGCTGAATTATGGCAAAAAGGATTCCCATTAACCATGAAAGAGCGAGAAAAGCATCTTTCTTAAAACTATAGGAAAAATGTGATGTATCCAAAATACATGTGGGATCCTTTAAACATGTTTGAAAGGATGAATATCCCATTAGGAGGGATAAGGGCGTCGCAAGCGCCGCAACCAGCATCACTAAAATAAATGTCAGCTCTGATTGCTTCCACTCCTTATATAATAATTGCCGCTTTACCATCTCCGTTTCCCTCCAAACTTTGCAATGAATACTTCTTCTAAATTTACAGGCAGTTCATGCCATACTTTTGGCTGCAGCGACTTCAAGTAATCTTTAGCCTCTACATCGGTTTTAAGAACAAGCGCTGTATAAAAAATGCCCGCTTGATCTAATATAGCAACGCCATTTTTTCGTATACTCAAGTTCATATCTTCTTCAAAAGCCATCTGTATTTTGACATAATCATTCTTTAACTCATCTAGATCCATGACACTTGTAAGCTGATTTCCTTCTAAAAACCCGATTCGGTTACACATACGCTCAATATCCTCTAATCGGTGCGATGTAATGAGAATCGATGTTTCACGTTCCGCTACCTCGTCGATCATGAGCTGAAGAACATCATTTCTTGTGACGGCATCAATTCCATCTGTCGGTTCATCTAACAAAATCACCGCTGGCTTGATCGCAAAGCTTAAAATTAATGACAGCTGTTTTTTTAACCCTGTCGATAGTTCACGATATTTCACTTTTTCCGGAATTTCATAGCGGTTCACAAGCTCATTGGCATATGTCACGTCAAACTTCGGATAAATATGCTTTAACAGCTGAACAAGCTGTCCGTAATTGTATCTGTCAAAGTAGGGATTTACGACTGGCATATACACAATATTTTGCTTCACTAACGGGTGGTCTTTCACAAGCACGTCTTTAAAATAAATCTCTCCTTCATCTGGAAGAAGAATTTGCTGAATCAAGCGGAGAAGTGTTGTTTTTCCTGAGCCATTCCTGCCAAGCAGACCGAAGATCTCACCTTCGCCTATATTGAAGGAAACGTCACTGAGTACTTCACGTCCATTTAATGTCTTTGATACATTTCTAACCTCAATCAACTTGTTTTCCTCCCTCAAGACTTGAGCCGATCTCTTCTATCCATTCCTTCAGTTGTTGAATATCAATACCGGCATAATGAGCTTCTATAATGAGTTGTTTTAATTGCTCCTTCATCTCCAACACCTTCCCTTCATTCAGCTTTAACTGAGCCCCTTCTGTTACATACGTACCACGGCCTCTTAGTGTTTCAATAATCCCTTCCCGCTCAAGCTCTTTATATGCTTTACTGACGGTGTTTGGGTTGGCGATGATAATGGTGGCGAGCTCTCTGACAGAGGGCAGTTTGTCACCAGGTTTCATTACACCTTTTAGACATAAAATTTTCAACTGCTCAATGATTTGTTCATATAATGGCGCAGCGCTTCGTGGATCTATTTGAATCATGATGGCTCCCTCTTTCCTCATTCATGCTTTTGCAGTCCTATCGCTTGTTCATGCCCTTGCATTAAAGGGATTGAATTAGGTATCAAATCTTTTTGAACTTCAAAACCAATGAAAACGAGAACGAAAAAAAATGTACATGCTAACGCAACAGCCAGCACCATCCACTTCAAATTGATTGGTTTTTTTTCTTTTTTCATGGTTGAACACCTTTCTTCACTTTTTAAGTGTCTTTAGTGTATTAGTTGTTGTAGTACACTTAACACAATAAAGACACTCAGCCAAAAAGTCAATAGCCTTTTAAAAAATAAAAAACAGACCCTTAAAAAAAGGATCTGTTCATCATTCGTTGTCGTAAGAAATACCTAAAATCATTTGATTTTGCAAGCTTTGAATTTGAACACGCGCCCTGTCTAATCGCTCTCTTTGCTGGTCATTGGCGACATCTTTTAATTTTTCTAATTCGTTCACCGCATCTTCAAGCATAAGCTGCGCCTTAGAAAATTCGTCCTCATTATAATGCTCTTGGCGTAAGTTCAAATCAAATTGCTCATTTGCAAACTCAAGGGTTTCAGTACTTTTTTGGATAAATTCATCGATCGACTGCCTTGTTGCCATCTTGCATTCCCTCCATTTCATCATTGCTCCCGCCTATTTTGCCCACGTAAAGCTTTTTCACTAAAGAAAATGTTGGACAGATTCAATTGTCCTCCTTCATGATTTTTGTTAAACTTTAAGGATGCCTATTATTACGCAAGGAGGTTACTGACTTGGATCAGCATAACCCTTTTTTATATTCAAACAGCGAAAAACGCTATCACACATGGAACTATCATTTGCGAGAGCACTTTGGTCATAAAGTATTTAAAGTGGCCTTAGACGGCGGCTTTGACTGCCCAAACCGTGATGGTACTGTAGCCCACGGAGGCTGTACATTTTGCAGTGCAGCTGGATCTGGTGATTTTGCAGGAAACCGGGCTGATGATCTCATCACTCAATTTAACGAAATCAAAGACCGGATGCACACAAAATGGAAAGACGGAAAATATATGGCGTATTTTCAAGCGTATACAAACACACACGCCCCGCTTCCTGTTTTAAAGGAAAAATTTGAAACCGTTATGAATTTGGATGGTGTGGTTGGTTTATCTATTGCGACAAGACCTGACTGCCTGCCAGATGACGTGGTGGAGTATTTAGCAGAATTAAATAAGCGCACTTATCTCTGGGTAGAGCTTGGTCTTCAAACGGTTCATGAACGGACAGCGATGCTCATTAACCGTGCCCATGATTATGAATGCTACGTAGAAGGTGTAGAAAAACTGCGAAAACACGGAATTCGTGTCTGCTCGCATATCATCAACGGACTGCCTCTAGAAAACCGGGACATGATGATGGAAACAGCAAAAGCTGTCGCAGATTTAGATGTGCAAGGAATTAAAATTCATTTACTTCACCTTTTAAAAGGAACCCCAATGGTCAAGCAATACGAAAAAGGCAAATTGGAGTTTCTAAGCCAGGAAGAATATGTTCAGCTTGTTTGTGATCAACTGGAGATCCTGCCGCCAGAAATGATTATTCACCGCATTACAGGGGATGGCCCAATTGAATTAATGGTTGGTCCGATGTGGAGTGTAAACAAGTGGGAAGTACTAAATGCCATTAATGCTGAGCTCGAAAGACGTAACAGCTACCAAGGCAAACGTTTCGTCAGATTGGAAGAAGCAGCCAAATGATTTTGAAACGCATGCTCCCTTTTAGTAAAGAGCTGTTAGAACAGGCTTGTCAAAAAGGCGACATCGTCATTGATGCAACGATGGGAAATGGCCACGATACACGCTATTTAGCTGATCTTGTAGGAAATGATGGACAAGTTTTCGCATTCGACGTACAAGAGGAAGCCCTACAGCAGACGAGAAAAAGGCTTGGCGAGGGATATCCTTACGTTCATCTGATCCACGATGGGCATGAAAAACTGGCTCATCACCTGCCAAAGGATGTTTATGGACATATTTCTGGTGCGGTGTTTAACCTTGGGTACCTGCCCGGAGGCGATAAAGCCGTCACCACTCAGGCTCATACAACCATCGAAGCCATCGAGCAGCTCCTCGACTGGCTTAAACCCGGCGGTCTGATCGTCCTTGTGATTTACCATGGACACCCCGAAGGAAAAAGAGAAAAAGAAGTACTTCTCGACTATTGCAGATCACTTCCTCATGAAGAGGTACAAGTTTTATCATATCAATACATGAATATTCAAAACGACCCGCCTTTTGTGGTCGCCATTGAAAAAAAGCTCAAATCCTAATGATTTGAGCTCAGATTATTGACAAAGGGCTAAAATGATTTTTATTTTAGCCCTTTGTCTTCTTTCAGCGTGATAGAAAACCTTTGCAGTCTAGGAAGAATGAGCACCGGAACGGAGCGAATTTGACATTCGTGAGTACCGGCGCACAGGACTGACAAAGAATGCGAGGGTTTGTCTGCGCGCTGAAGCTCAAATCCTAATGGATTTGAGCTTTTTTATGAGGATTTCATCCAAGGCATTTTCTGATAGGTCCGGTAAGCTCTTCCGTTGATATAGAAAAAGAATGATGTTTTCCCGCTTGATTTGATCAGCCGTTTTGCCAGCTTATTCATCTCTTTTTGGGCTGTCACTTTTTCATCGGACAAATAGACTGCCAGTAACCCTCTGTTAATCAATTTGTGAAAGTTTTCGTGCGGAATGCCTTTCAGCTGCTCATCCGCTTTTTCAATAAAATGCTGAAGTCTATCCATCATCTCATGATGAGAGGCATAGTAGGAGCAAAAGTTCAGATCTCCCCCAAGCCGGTCTTCTTCTTGGTCAATTAAATAATCAAGTAAAATGTGCAGACCTTGGATATAAGGGAAATAGCTTTCGTAAATTTGCTTCGCCTGCTTTTCTGTAAAATCCGGCTGCAGCGCATACGCCACAAGACAGAAAATCCCTAACGTTGATCCTGCACAAGCTGAAAATTCATACCATTCCATCTTAGGCAAATCCTTTTCATATTGGCGAAACCACGATTCTAGACGCGGGACCCGTTCATGAGGAACGACGTGTTTATGTACTTGCAAATCACTGTAGTAATCACACAGCGTGTGTAAATATGGCTGAATGATTGGATAATGCTTAAGGCGCGTAAGCACGTCTTGGCATGTGCGGACAAGCGCATGTAAATACCCATGATCCTCTTGATCATCACGGAATTGATAGTACGGCTTGAGCTCAGCATGAATATCAAGCGCATCTCTCATCGCTTGATGCAGCATATGAAAATCTTTTGGATCCAGCGACGTGCTGCGGTCACATAGGTTATCTAAGTAATCACTGATGGTTTGATACGCCACAATGAATTCAATACACGTTTCTTTCGACTCACCTGCTAGAAGAGATAAAATGCCTCCGCCTTCACAGTGAAAGGTTTTACTGGATATGCTCGCTAGTGCCTGCGTTCGCAGTTCTTCATTTTCAATCATTTCTGCATGAGCCCGCCACTTTTTCAGCTCCTGATGAACAAGCGGAAAAATATCTTTATACACCTTTGTCATCAGTGCAAAAGGACGCTCTGGTACTGACAAATCAATCCACCCCCAACTTAAAGCTCACCATCAAATATATTGATCTGTAAAGGCTCTTGCTGCCTTAAACACATCTTCTCTTTCCGGTTCATTAAAAATTTCGTGATACAGTTCTTCCCATTCACGGTATGATTTATTGGTTGATTCAATGCCATTGAACCATTTGATCACCCTCGTTTTATCCACGATCTTATCATCGCCCGCCTGCATTAAAAGGAGCGGAATCGATTTAAAGACATTCGTTGGCTGCATGGCCGCATCAATATTTTTGATCAGCTCTCGGTACCAGCGAACCGACACCTTTGTTACGTAAAGAGAATCATTTGAGTCTGCCTCAATCACAGCCTGATTCCGTGTGGCTAGTTCAATCGACAGCCCTGACTCGACTTTAAAGGACGGTGCCAGCACATTTAGACCTTTTGATGCAAAATCCATTAGCTTCTTCGGTTTAAATTGCAGACCTAAACAAGGTGATGATAAAATAAGGCCATCAATCTTCGTATGGGTATACTGCTTGATCCACTCAATTGAAATGAGTCCACCCATACTGTGTCCAAGTAAAAAAGTAGGAAGCCTGAATGATTTCGCATGTTCGATCCATTCATCTATTGTATCAATGTATTCCTGAAACGAGCGAATGTGGCCGCGCGCACGTGTCGATGTCCCTTGCCCAGGGAGGTCACCCATAACGACGTGATAGCCTGCATTTCGCCACATTTCGATCAGCCATTTATATCGGCCGTGATATTCACTCGCACCATGTACAATTACAATTGTACCAACTGGTCTTTCAGCATGCCAAGTCCACAAAGTAAACACCTCACAAATGTTGTATTAAGAAAGGAAGTCGAAAAAGTGATTTATTCATATCATCAGTTTACACCTGAGATTCATGAATCGGTCTTTGTCGCAGATAACGTCACCATTACTGGTGATGTCACGATTGGAGAATATTCGAGCGTGTGGTTTCAAACCGTCATCAGAGGCGATGTCGCTCCTGTGAGAATTGGAAAAAACGTCAATATTCAAGATTTATCCTGTCTGCATCAAAGTCCTGGAAAAACACTTCTTATAGAAGATGGTGCTACCATTGGACACCAAGTCACATTACATAGCTCAATCATTCGAAAAAATGCCCTCATTGGTATGGGGTCCATCATTCTCGATGGTGCAGAAATTGGCGAAGGTGCCTTTATCGGTGCAGGTAGTCTTGTCCCTCAAGGAAAGGTTATTCCAAAAGGATCACTCGCTTTTGGCCGTCCAGCCAAGGTCGTCCGTCAGTTAACAGATGAAGATATCCAAGACATGGACAGAATCCGTAGAGAATATGTAGAAAAAGGACAATACTATCGTTCCCTTTTATCCCGTTAACATCATACGTGTATCTTCACTTTATCATGTTTTTTTCAGGATATTAAGCAATAACTATGAACCGCTTGTTATTTTACCCTTTTCCACTGCTTTCTATCATGACAAAAAAGGTTTTCAGCACAAAGCTGAAAACCTTTTTTCATTAACTAAAGATGACTTCTTTCGGTTGATGATTCAACTGCTCTGGATCAATGCTGCGCTCCACATAAATGCTGTGCCAAATCATAAAGATGAGGACGGTCCAAATCTTACGGCTATGATCTGCTTTGCCAGCACAATGCTCATTTAATAAATCAAGCACATACTCTTTGTTAATGTATTCATCTGTTTGACTGTTTTTGATGATGTCTTTCGCCCAAGCATTCATCTCATTTTTCAGCCAATGACGAATTGGCACAGGGAAACCAAGCTTTTTACGGTTTAACACATGGTCAGGCACAATGCCTTCTGCTGCTTTACGCAATAAATATTTCGTTGTGCCATCTTTTGTTTTCAGCTCTTCTGGAATTTTAGAAGCCGCTTCAAAAACGACCTTATCAAGGAATGGAACACGAAGCTCAAGAGAATTCGCCATCGTCATCTTGTCTGCTTTCAGTAAGATGTCTCCGCGCATCCACGTATGAATATCAACATATTGCATTTTGTTAATATCACTGTAGCCTGCGCTTTCCTCGAAGTATGTCTTCGTTACGTCACGATACGTGATGCTTGGATCATAATGTTTTAAGAGGTTTTTCTTCACTGGCTCTTCAAAGATTTTCGCATTACCGATATAACGTTCCTCTAATGGCGTACAGCCGCGAACGATAAAGCTCTTCCCTTTCATTCCTTCTGGCATTAATCGCGCCAGACGAAGAAGAAGCTTTTTCAGCATAGATGGTACAGATTCAAATGGTTTAAGAGAAAGAGGCTCACGGTAAATATTATATCCGCCGAACAGCTCGTCCGCTCCCTCACCTGAAAGAACAACCGTCACTTGTTTCTTCGCTTCTTTTGCCACAAAATACAATGGAATCGCCGCCGGATCAGCTAAAGGATCGTCTAAATGCCAGACAATCTTCGGAAGCTCGTTCATATATTCCTCTGGAGAAATGACGGCACTGAAGTTTTGTAAGCCTAGCTTATCAGCTGTTTCCTTCGCGACATCGACTTCACTAAAGCCATCCTGCTGGAAGCCAACAGAGAATGTCTTCAGCTCAGGGTGTAATTCCTTTGCGACAGACACGATGAAGGAAGAATCAATACCACCTGATAGGAATGAACCAACAGGTACATCACTTCTCATGTGAACTTTCACAGAATCATAGATTGCATCGCGTACTTCTTCTATTAATTTCTGTTCTTGTGTTTGTTCAGGCTTGAATTGAACCTTCCAGTATGTCTTAAATTCGATCTCCTGTCCTGGGCGTAAAATAAACTGATGACCAGGCTCAACTTTGTGCACCTTTTGATCAAGTGTATTTGGCTCAGGAACGAACTGGAACGACATGTACTGCTGCAATGAAGTCTCATCAAATAAAATGTTCTCGTTCACAGCCATCAAGCTTTTGCGTTCAGACGCAAAGTACACTTGCTCATCCATTTGTGTAAAATAAAGCGGTTTGATGCCAAAAGGATCTCTCGCGCCATATAATTGCTGCGCTTCTTTATCCCAAATTAAAAATGCAAACATGCCGCGAAGTTTAGAAGCCGCCTCTTCTTTATAATGACGGTATGTGGCAAGCAGTACTTCCGTATCAGAATCTGTGCTGAACGTATAGCCCTTTTTCACAAGCTCTTCCTTCAGCTCCACATAGTTATAAATTTCTCCGTTGAAAATAATCCAATACTTTTCATCTTCATAAGAAAGCGGCTGCTTTCCGTGCTCAACATCTATAATACTTAAACGTCTAAATCCAAATCCTACATGCTCGTCATGAAAGTAACCCTCATCATCGGGACCACGGTGAACGATGAGACGATTCATTTGTTTAATTAACTCTTCCTGCTCAGTAGTTTCGGACAATGGACGGTGATTAAATACACCAACAAACCCACACATATTATTGCCTCCACGTTATGTTATTTCTTAAAAGTAGACCTATAATTAGACAGTATTTTGTCCGATTTTGTTTCACATTTTTTCACTTTTTGTAGAATTTTTTTTAATCAAAAGGAAAACCGCTTAAAATAAGCGGTTTTCTATGTTGTTATTGTCCTAATGCTTCTTTACGAAGTGTATCGGCTTTATCCGTTTTTTCCCACGGAAGATCTAAATCATGACGGCCGAAATGTCCGTATGCAGCTGTTTGTTTATAGATCGGACGACGCAGGTCAAGCATTTTAATAATGCCAGCTGGACGAAGATCAAAGTTCGCACGAACCACTTCAATTAATTTTTCTTCAGAAGCTTTTCCTGTTCCGAATGTATCAATTGAAATCGATACAGGCTGTGCAACACCAATTGCATAAGCAAGTTGTACTTCACAAGAATCTGCAAGACCGGCAGCTACAATGTTTTTCGCTACGTAACGAGCAGCGTATGCCGCAGAACGGTCAACCTTTGTTGCGTCCTTCCCAGAGAAAGCACCACCGCCATGACGAGCGTACCCGCCATACGTATCAACGATGATTTTACGTCCAGTTAAACCAGCATCTCCTTGAGGCCCGCCGATGACGAAACGGCCTGTTGGGTTAATAAAGTATTTTGTCTCTTCGTCAATGAGTTCGCTTGGAACCACAGGGCGGATGACATGCTCTTTTAAGTCGCTTTGAATTTGTTCAAGCGTCACTTCTGGTGCATGCTGCGTAGAAATAACCACTGTGTCAATACGAACAGGTTTATTTTGCTCATCATATTCTACTGTTACTTGTGTTTTTCCGTCTGGACGAAGATAGGCAAGTGTTTGATCCTTGCGCACTTCAGTTAAACGGAGAGATAATTTATGCGCTAGTGAAATCGGCAGCGGCATGAGCTCTTCGGTTTCGTTGTTGGCAAAACCAAACATCAATCCTTGGTCACCTGCACCGATCGCATCAATTTCTTCTTCAGTCATTGTTCCTTCACGTGCTTCAAGCGCTTTGTCTACACCTTGCGCAATATCAGCAGACTGTTCATCAATGGATGTGAGCACTGCACATGTTTCCGCATCAAAACCATATTTCGCACGTGTGTAGCCAATTTCCTTAATCGTGTCACGCACCGTCTTTGGAATATCGACATAAGTAGACGTTGTAATTTCACCGCTTACTAATACGAGACCCGTTGTAACAGAAGTTTCACAGGCAACACGTGCATTTGGATCTTTCTTTAAAATTTCATCCAAAATGCTGTCTGAAATTTGATCACAGATTTTATCCGGATGTCCTTCTGTTACTGATTCTGAAGTAAATAAACGACGATTTTGACTCATAATGGCTATTTCCTCCTGTACAAGACCACATCATCCCAAGATGAGGCCTCCAATATGATACGGAACTCGTTCCCTCTTATATTTGAAAACGTTACTATTAGAGATGTTATTGGCAATTTGTTCATATGATATCCCAAAAATAAAAAAACCATTTCCTTCATTGCGAGGAAAGGGTCTGAGATCGCATGCCTTTCACTCTTATCGCTCAAGGTGTTCTTGTACCTTGCATCAGGTTAGCACCTTGGTTTCTCAGCATATTCATGCCTTTTTCATAAGAAACCGGTTGCTGGGCTTCATCGGGCCTGTCCCTCCACCAACTCGGGATAAGAGTATCCGTTCAATAAGATATCTTATCTCAAACCCTTGCATCATGTCAATGCTTCATCAGAATTATCTCCCCTCTTTTTTCACCTCACACTTAGCATCACCAAAAAGCATATTTTCATAGCAGAAATGAAAAAACACACACAAAAACATTTAAATAGTATAGACTATTATTATGAATGTGTTATACTAATCGAAACAAACAAATTCAACGGTAAAGGAAGGGTTTTTTTTATGAACTCAGTGGATTTAAAAGAAGATTTGCAGTCATTGCTCTCATTAGAAAATACGCACCAAAATTTATCTGTTCCGAAACTTGTTGAAAAGATTTTGGCACGTGATGAAGGCGTTTTAACATCAACAGGAGCTGTCCGCGCTACAACTGGTGCCTACACAGGACGTTCGCCTAAAGATAAATTTATCGTCAAAGAAGAAAGCTCTGAACATAAAATTGATTGGGGTCAAGTCAACCAGCCGATCTCTAAAGAAGCATTTGACCGTTTATATACAAAGGTTGTGTCATACTTAAAAGAACGTGATGAACTATTCGTCTTTGAAGGATTTGCCGGCGCTGATGAAAGATACCGTATGCCAATTACAGTGGTAAACGAATTTGCATGGCACAATCTCTTTGCAAAGCAGCTATTCATCAGACCTGACGGATCAACACCTTCTTCAAACGAAAAACCATTCACCATCTTATCTGCACCGCATTTTAAAGCAGATCCTGAAACAGATGGCACAAACTCTGAAACGTTTATTATCGTTTCTTTTGAAAAACGCACCATTCTTATCGGTGGTACAGAATATGCAGGAGAGATGAAAAAGTCCATTTTCTCTGTCATGAATTACCTGCTTCCTGAGCAAGATATTTTATCCATGCACTGCTCAGCAAACGTCGGTCAAGAAGGCGATGTCGCATTATTCTTCGGCCTTTCAGGTACTGGGAAAACGACGCTTTCTGCAAGTGCAAGCCGCAAGCTGATCGGTGACGATGAACACGGCTGGTCTGGCTCAGGAGTCTTCAATATTGAGGGCGGATGCTATGCGAAATGTGTGAACTTAAGCGAAGAAAAAGAACCGCAAATCTACAAAGCCATCAGCTTCGGATCAGTTCTTGAAAATGTTGTGCTTGATGAAGAAACACGTGAAGCGGATTATGATGACACATTCTTCACTGAAAACACACGCGCTGCTTACCCAATCGAAATGATTGATAACATCGTGAAGCCAAGTATCGCAGGACATCCTTCTGCCATTGTCTTCTTAACAGCTGATGCATTTGGCGTTTTACCTCCAATCAGCCGTTTAACAAAAGAACAGGCAATGTACCATTTCTTGAGCGGTTACACAAGTAAATTAGCAGGAACTGAACGCGGTGTCACATCACCAGAAACGACATTCTCTACTTGCTTCGGTTCACCATTCTTGCCGCTTCCAGCTCACGTCTATGCTGAAATGCTTGGCAAGAAAATTGATGAGCACGGCGCAAAAGTATTCCTTGTGAATACAGGCTGGACTGGCGGAGGCTATGGTACAGGCAAACGCATGAACCTAGCGCATACAAGAGCAATGGTGCAGGCAGCGATCGAAGGCGATCTCGACAACGCCGAAATGATCACTGACGACATCTTTGGATTACACATCCCGCTTCATATTCCTGGCGTACCAGATGAAGTGCTTCAACCTTCTAAAACATGGGATGACCAAGAGGCTTATCAAGAAAAAGCACACTTCCTTGCCAATGAATTTAAAAAGAACTTCCAAAAATTCAGCCACGCAGCAAGTGACATTGAAGCCAAAGGCGGACCACTCGTATAATCAAATGACAAAAGCTGAGGGGAATCATTCCCTCAGCTTTTTTGTTAGTTCGTTGAATGTAATGACACGAGACGGTAAGTTACCTTTGTCACATTGTCTGTCAGCTCCAGCTTTTCAACGTGTGCTGTCCCTGTTTTTTCTCCGTCTTTCGTTTTACGTACCTCAAGCGGAATATTTAATGGATAAATGCGGTACCCATCCTTCATGAGCTCAAATACATTCTCTTCAATTCTTGTCTCTTTTCCCTTCGTGACAATCATTGTATTAAATTCAACAGGCATTCCCATATTGAAAATCCCCCTACTTTCTAAATTTCGTTATACTGCTTATTTTACCACATTTCCGCTTTTCCGGCTGTGCATCCACGTCGTCAGCCTTCTGACAATTTCCCGATTATGCTGCGGCGGGAAATAATGGTTGTATCCGTGAAAATACCAAGTCTCCACTGACTTTCCGTGCTGGCGCAGCGCATCTTCTAATAAATACGCATGCTCAATCGATACATTCTGATCCTCTTCTCCGTGGATGATGAGAACAGGCGCTTCAATTTTGTCCACATCATTTAAAGGCGTTCTGTCCTCATAGGCATCTGGCACCTTGTGCGGGGGACCGCCAATCACACGCTTCATCATTCTTCTCATATCCACACGCTCTTCATAGGTGAGCTTCATATCACTGACGCCTCCCCATGTCACAAAGGAAGCCGCCTCTTGTTTCATTTCAACAGCGGTCCAAATGCCCATAATCCCTCCGCGCGAAAAACCAAAGATATGAATACGATCCTGCTTCACCTTTTTGTGGTGCTTTAACAATTGAAAGGCAGCAAAAGCATCTTTCCGGTCCTCTCCGGCAAAGTCCTCGTTTCCTTCGCCTCCCTGATTTCCTCGGTAAAAGGGAGCAAATACGACAAAGCCCTGCGCTGCAAATTGCACAATCCGGCCTGGTCTCACCATCCCCACATTTTTAATGCCGCCTCGTAAATACAAAAAGCCGTCATAGAGACCTTCTCCGGCCGGTTCAGCGAGCAGTCCTTTGATCCGAAGCCCATCTGCCTCATAGGTCACTGTAAATAAGTGAATATGCGGATGGGGGGACGGAAACCTTCTTTTTTCCATAATCACTTGATTTCTCTCCTTTTCATCTGTTCTTACATCAAATGCTTCATGATCGCTTCTGCGACGAGCTGGCCTGATTTTGTCACCATCGGCGTGCCGCCGCCTGGATGACTTGTTCCTCCAACAAACCAAAGCCCTTCAATGTCCTTTGACTGATTATTGATTCGGAAGAACGCCTGCTTGAACGAGTTGGAAGACATGCCATAAATGGCGCCATGATATGCTCCTGTTTTCTGCTGCAGATCAAGCGGAGTTTGAACCGCTTCATATTCGGCAACCTCATCCATATCAAAGAGACCCTTTTCCTTTAATTTTGTTTTCAAATGCTGCGGGTATGTCTCCTTTAGCATGTCCCAATCTTGCTCTTTTGTCACATAAGGCGCATTCGCCAGTACAAAAAGGTTGCTTTTTCCCGGTCCTCCGCTTAAAGCTGGTTCTTAATGACCTGAATAACATATGTAAAGCATTGGATCCTGAGACAGTTGTTTTTTCTGAAAAATATCTTTGAATTCTTGCTCATAATTCTCTGGGAAAAACACATTGTGATGGGACAGCTGTTCATAGACTTTAGGTACACCTAATAAGAGAACAAAGCCAGATAATGACGGTTCAATATTAGCCAGCTTTTGATTTAAAAAGCTTGGGCGGTCTTTTTCATCTATGAGATGGCGGTAGACAGTCAGCGCGTCCGCCCCTGCAATGACTTGATCTGCTTCATACATCTGGTGAGCCGTCTCTACTCCTTTGATTCGTCGGTCCTTCACATGAATCTTGTTGACTTGTTCATTGAGGTGAATCTGTACGCCTAATTCCTTTGCCAAAGTCTCAAATGCTTCAACTAAACGATATGTACCGCCCTTTATTCCATAAATCCCTTTCTCCCCTTCTAAATACGCCATCATATTAAAAATAGCCGGTGCCTCATAGGGAGAAGAGCCGATGTATGTAGCATACCGTCCAAACATCGCCAATGTATGCGGATGACGGAAATATTGACGCAGCAGGCGTTGAACGGTTGTAAACGGTTTGACAGAGAGAAGTGCTTTCATGAGCTTTACATCCGCCTTATCCTTCCACGTCAATAACAAACGATTTAAAAACTGCTCCTCAGCCTTTTGAAAAAACATCTTTGATTCCTGTAAAAATGCACGGTATTGCTTCGCATCTTCAGGACTGAATGCTGCAATTTGAGATTCCATTTGCTCAAAATTGGGCGTAAATTCGACCGTATGTCCATCTGAAATAAAATGTGACATAATCCTCCATCCGTCTATGACAGGAAGCAAACACTTCCTCGAAGTATGACTTCATTGTAATGGTACTCGGTCCTAGATCAAAAGAGTAGCCAGCTCCCTGATGGCGCTGCAATTTCCCGCCTAAAGCCGCTTCTTTTTCTAATATGGTGACCTGAACCCCGCGTGACTGTAAGCGGATCGCTGCTGATAATCGGCCAAGCCCGCCTCCGATGATGAACACTTTTTTCATTCGTACCTTCTCCCTTTCCATTCATACCCTTCTTTTTTCACCCCGATTTTCATAGAAGCAAAGCCAATGGCGATCAAACTTAATATGCTGACCGGCAATAAAAAGGCCATTGCAGATGTTCTCCCGTTCTCGATATCAATTGCCACTTTGATCGACACACCCAGCCCGTAGCAAAGAATGGCTAAGCATATACTGAGCACATCCAGCTGCAGCAAAGCCATCATCAAACAAATGACAGGAGCTAAATAAAGCATGGTGTTCATAGGCCCCGAATGGAAACTCCGTTGTGATACCTACCCACTCAACCGTAAATGTAAGCACCCCAACAATGGCTGCCCTTTTGATCACAAGCCCCTATGAGCCATAAATATGTCGCCCAATCTCTATGACGCAGCAGGCATACAGCACAAGAAAGATTCCATTTGCAAACTGAAGCCATGCTGGCACTTCAAAAAAGACCATTAAGATAAGACTACTAAATACCATCCAACAAATACCCAACTCACTTTATACACGAAACCGCTCCTTTATTTCTGCCAAATTCAAGAAAGCATTCATTCCCCTAGTATAGAAAAAAAGACGCGTTCTATAAATAAACAATGCGCTTCTTATTTTCATCTAGGCACTCACCAAAAATCCCTTTTCACATACTTTAATAGTGATCTAGAACAAAGGAGGCGAATTACTCTTGAATCGTTCCATCAAAGTCAGACTGGCATTCATCGTCGTGGTCCTGCTCTTTATTCCATTTGTCGCCTGTAAAAAAGAACAAGAGCAGACCGTACAAGTAGCCGAGGTGACCCATTCGGTCTTTTATGCTCCGCTATATGTCGCCTTATCAGAGGATTTCTTCAAAGAAGAAGGCTTGGAGGTTGAACTGAAAACCACTTGGGGCGGTGATAAAACGATGACAGCTCTCTTATCAGGCGGTGCTGATATCGCCCTGACCGGGTCTGAATCCTCTATCTATGTAGAGGCTCAAGACACAAAGGACTCTGTCATGAACTTTGCACAGCTGACACAAACAGACGGCACATTTCTTGTTTCAAGGGAGGAAATAAACCAATTCTCTTGGGATCAATTAAAAGGAAAAGACTTCTTAGGACAGCGGAAAGGCGGCATGCCGCAAATGGTCGGTGAATATGTCTTGAAAAAGGAAGGCATTGATTTAAAAAAGGATCTTCGCATGATTCAAAATATTGATTTTGCCAACATTTCAGGTGCGTTCTCCTCTGGAACTGGCGATTTTGTGCAGTTATTCGAACCGACCGCTTCCTTACTTGAAAAAGAAGGTAAAGGGTACATTACCGCCTCCTTTGGAGAAGCTTCTGGCAAGGTGCCATATACTACCTTCATGGCAAAGAAGAGTTACTTAGAGGAAAACAAAGAGACAGCTGAAGCCTTCACCCGAGCCATTTACAAAGCGCAGAAATGGGTAGAAGCCAAGCAGCCTGAGGAGATCGCAAAGGCCATTCAATCTCATTTTCCTGATACAGATTTTGATGTCTTATCAACTGCCATCAAACGCTACAAACAGCAAGATTCCTATGCAACAGATCCCCTTCTGAATGAAGAGGAATGGAACAAATTGCAGGAAATCATGAAGGAGAGCGGTGAATTGCCGGAATTTATCCCGTACAAACAGCTTGTCGATTCATCCATTGCAAAGAAGGTCACAGATCACAAATAGAATAGGAGGTAGCACATGTCTTTCCTTCAAATTGACCATGTGACCCACACGTACTTCTCTTTAAAAGAAAAAACAACGGCTATACAGCACATCAATATGGAGATAGACCAAGGTGAATTCATCTCATTTATTGGTCCCAGCGGCTGCGGAAAAACCACCTTGCTGTCTATCATCGCAGGCATTACGCCGCCCTCTGAAGGTCGAATTTTAATCGAAGGAAAAGAACCAAATCAAAAGGAGCATCAAATCGGCTATATGCTCCAGCAAGATTATTTGTTTCCTTGGAAAACCATCAAGGAAAATGTGATTCTCGGGTTGAAAATTGCGAAACAAGATTCACATGAGGCCACCTCAGCTGCCCTTGATTTACTGCCAAAGTTTGGACTGCATGAAGTAGAGGAAAAATATCCGAAGGAGCTGTCTGGCGGAATGAGGCAGCGTGCGGCTCTCGCCCGAACGCTTGCAGTTGATCCCGGTCTGCTTTTACTAGATGAGCCATTTTCTGCGCTAGACTACCAAACCAAACTGACATTAGAAGATCTCGTCTTTCACACATTAAAAAACTATCAAAAAACAGCAGTCCTTGTGACACATGACATCGGCGAAGCCATTGCGATGAGTGACCGCATTTTCTTATTCTCAAAGCATCCAGGCTCTATCCAGCGAATCTTTACCGTACCAGACGATATAAGGGCTCTCTCTCCTTTCGAAGCGAGACAGACCCCGCGTTTCCAAGAGCTCTTTCAAACGATTTGGAAGGAGCTGAAAACAGTTGAAACACAGTGACCTTTTACATGAAGCCTATCGCAAAAAATACCGAATGGAAAAACGTATCACACGTATCTATCAGTTCATCATATTCGCCAGCTTCTTTTCGCTTTGGGAGCTTGCCAGTCATTTCAGGCTCATCGATCCGCTGATTTTCAGTTCACCATCTGCGGTCTGCCAATTATTTGTGCAAAAAATATCAGATGGTTCTTTAGTAAATCATATGAGTATTACGTTATTTGAAACGGTGCTCGGTTTTCTACTTGGTACCTTTTGCGGCATTTTGCTCGCTGCCGCCTTATGGTGGTCCACCCGATTAGCAAACGTTCTTGATCCTTATTTAGTCATTTTAAATGCCATGCCGAAAGTTGCCCTTGCCCCCATTTTAATTGTTGCCCTTGGGCCTGGTATGATCAGCATCGTTGCGATGGGTGCGATCATTAGTGTGATTATTACAACGATCGTCATTTACACTGCCTTTCAAGAGGTCGATGAGAATTATTTAAAGGTGATGAAAACCTTTGGCGCGAAAAAAGGCGTCGTCTTTCGTGAGGTCATGTTGCCAGCCAGTATTCCAACGATGATTTCTGCCATCAAAGTCAATGTCGGTCTTTCTTGGGTTGGGGTCATTGTAGGGGAATTTCTTGTATCCTCAAAAGGGCTCGGCTACATGATTATTTACGGCTTTCAAGTCTTCAACTTTACACTCGTGTTCTTAAGTCTTTTCATTATTGCTGTCTTTGCTACCATCATGTACCAGCTTGTGGAATGGCTTGAGCGCCGTTTTCTCCAAAAATAAAAAAAGCACAGGGATGGTCTCCCTGCGCTTTTTTTAACGAATCAAACCGTTCTTTTCTAAATAAGCAAGACTTTGTCTTAGCACATCATCTTTCATAATAAAACTGAAATTCTTATTTTTTGCGATGGATCTTGGCAAGTCTGCGAAAAGAACAGGTCCTTTCGTTTCAAAATACGTGTCCTGCTTCACTAGCCTTTCAATATCAGCGAAATAAATATTCTTTACGATGACCTTTTCTCTGCCTAGCACCTGATATTGGCCAATATACGTTAATTCACGAACAACAGCACCCGTCTCTTCTTGAATCTCACGTATAGCGGCTTGGTCTGCTTCTTCATTTGGCTCAACTTTCCCTCCTGGAAACTCATAGCCCCGATCCTCATGTTCAGTGAGCAGCCATTTTCCCTGGTAGCGGCAGATGGCCCAAACATGCTTTGGATGACTTGAAAAAGGCTTCTCTTCAAAGGAGAGCTTGACCGTATTATGATAATAGTCTTTAAATACATGCATGTTAAATCCCTCATATCCTGTCCTTGCTTCTTGTAAAACATCATACCACAGATCACATTTCTCTGAAGAATTTTTATCAAAAGTGAAACAAACGAGTGGTTTCATCTCGTCTGTATTTAAAATGAGGTTATTGTTGCTAAAACCTTTTTATCATTTCCAACTTAACCCAATTTTAATCATGAAACCTTTTATCCCTTGATGACGTAAATCAATTCGTGTTTGCCCTATCACGACGAGGAGGAAAACAGCATGAATATAACAAATGGGTCAAAACAAGAGAAAGATCAAGCGCTTCCGCTCAGGAAAAATGAGAAAGAAGACGCACCTCATGAGGTGATCAAGAAACACCTCATCAAAGGACAAAAGCTAGATTTAACAAAAGACAATCCAAATATCGATCAAATTCATATCGGGCTTGGCTGGGATCTGGCTGGCCAGCCAATTGATTTAGATACGCAAGTGTTTCTCTTAAATGAAGAGGACAAGCTGTTGTCTCCAAGCCATCTGATCTATTATCATCAGCAGCAAAGCTTAGACGGGGCTGTTCGTCATCTTGGTGATCATCAATTTGGCGGCGGATATCGAGACAATGAAATGATCATTATGCAATTAAGTAGAGTCTCACCTGATATTCATAAAATCGTCGTAACAGCCACGATACATGATGCACACGAGCGCAAGCATCATTTTGGACAAGTGACCAATGCCTACGTGCATCTTACTGATCAAATCTCCCAACAAGAGATTTGTACCTTTCAATTAACAGAAGATTATTCGTATTGCACATCCATTATTTGCGCTGAACTCATAAGAGATGAGGACGAATGGAAAATCATCGCGACCGGGCAAGGAACTACGCTAGATTTAAACGACTTATGCCTCATCTATGGATTCACAACTTGACGCAGGAAAGGAGCTGGCACCAATGGGATTTCATTTCAACACGATAGAAGAACTCACTTTACAAGCAGAAGGCAGCGGAATCTTTTTTGCGAAAAAAGGCGCAATGATTGCCGATCAAGGAACGTTTCAATACCGCAAACGACTACTCGGGACAAATAAAGGAAATATGGTCAGTCAAGTATTTAACCATATCAGCAGAAAATTGACAGGTGAAAACCTTGAGGTGATGGAAGTGAGTGGACAAGGTACTTGTTATTTAGCTGATTCCAGCGAGCACGTGACAGTGATTAATCTTGAGCCGAGCGGTCCTTGGCAGCATGTAAGTGTAGAAAGTGAAGATCTACTTGCCTTTACTGAGGAGTGTCATTACGGCGTGACACCAGTAGGCGTTGGTATTTTATCACAGAAAGGACTGTTTACATCAAAGCTCTCCTATCAAGGTCATGGAGCGCAGGTCGCCATTAAAACGAATGGAAACCCGCTCATTTTAAAAGGCCCCTGCCGTGTAGATCCTGACGCCATTGTCGCTTGGACAGGCAAAGCACCGAAGGTCAAATTAGATGTGAACTGGAAAACCTTCATTGGACAAACATCTGGTGAATCCTACTTATTTGAGTTTCAAGAACAAGACCAAATTGTCATTATCCAGCCATCTGAGCGCACATCTGGCTTACGGGTTGGTTTAGATGATAATCGCTACAAGCCTCAAAGCCAGAGCTCTTCTCATGATTTCACTAATTCACAGACATCACAGCAAGAGAATAAAGGCGGGCTTAGTGATCTGATCGGAGGCATTTTACAACCGCGAAAATAAAAGCATGTAGAAAATCTCTACATGCTTTTTCAATTCATTAATCCATTTGTTTCAATAAAGTTCTTTGTCTCTTCATTCCCGAGCTCATAAATCATTGAGTAAATCTCTTGTCTTTTTCGATCCATTTCATCATTCGGACTGTCATAATGATATTCAAGAAACGGAACATGCGCTCGAAAGAATCCTTTCCAATCTGTCATATACTGTTCATCGAAATAGTCTCTCAGCTGCAAAATTTGATCATCATCTGCTTCTATTTGAAATTGCCAAGCCGCCGCATCTCTATGCTGCGATATCGACCCATCCTGTACAGATACATAATATGTGTGTCTCGCCATCTGATTCATCCTTTTTCCTTTAGTATGACCAGATATGAAGAAATTACGGCTTTTTGCGTAATTTATTTTTCAACATGTCCAACACATCAATAAACAACTGTGGAATGGGAATTCCGAGGGCATTGGCTGTCGAGACGATTTGGTAAGATTCATAAATAATATAAAAGATGATCGCTAAATCCTTAATCATCCCATTTGTCTTCAGCATGACATCGAAGAAATGCGCCATCGATATTAAGGAGACCGTCACAATCTTTCGAACAAGCCGTGTAAAAAAACGTTTCATTGTGAGCTGCCCAGTCAAAGATTCTCTTAGGCTTGAACAAATTAATTCAATGGCCATCAATGTTACTAATATCATCAGTAAATATCCTGCTCCACCAAACAGAAAGCTCATCGCTGACAAACTGACTGTAAACAACGAAAAGATGCCTAAATCCTTGCTCACTTGGCATCAACATCCTTTCATAGTGGAACTCCTTACCTCAATAGTATATGCCGGATCCTCGCAATAGCTTGGACGACAAAAAATAAAGGCGTCGTCTTTTAAATCGGACAGAGTGATGACAAGAAAAATAGCCGCCTTGTGCGGCGGCTTCCATTCTTAGACTCTGACATCAATAAAGCGAGCGTCTGAATCCTTTGGCTGAACAGCTTGAGGCTGCTGCTGAACTTGATCCAGCATGACCATGGCTTGTGCTGTATTCGTAGCAAGCTGTGAATTCAACAAACTAATATTGAGTGTTCTTTGAATGCTCGCGACTTGCTGACTCATCATTCCTGCAATGGAAGACATCTTCTCCCCTCCCTTCTCTTTTCTCTTCGGCTGAAAGCCCTATGATTTCAATGGGCTGTCTGTCACAAATCCATCAAAAAAGAATGCCGATCTTATGATCGACATTCCTTTCACATTCGTATTATCCTAAAAATGCTTTAAGCATCCAGTTGTGTTTCTCAATAGATTGATGTATCGCAAGCAGCATATCACCTGTTGTTTCATCGCCAACTTCTCCAGCCAGCTCCATTCCTTGCTTTAATTCCTCTGCGATATTGGAGAAATCATCATATAGATTTTTCACCATTTGCTCCGCTGATTCATTGCCTTCAGCTTCTTGAATGCTAGAAATTTCTAAGCATTCTTTCATTGTCGCAACAGGCTGTCCATTTAACGCAAGCATACGCTCAGCCAAATCATCAATGTATGTCGCTGTTTCTGTATAAAGTTCCTCAAATTTCTCATGGAGTGTAAAGAAGTCTTTTCCCTTTACGTACCAATGATAGTTATGTAATTTCACGTAAAGCACAGTCCAATCAGCTACTTGTTTATTGACGACGTTTAATAATTTTTCAGACATGTTCATTCCTCCTTATGTAATTGCGTTTAGTATGAGAATACCCTTTTCCTATTATACTGAAACCTGCCATGAATTTCTTCTATTTTGACTGCATGAAATATATGTTAATATGGAAATAAGGAGGGAGTTAGATGCTGTTACTTGGGATTATCAGCTTTATCATTATCTCAATCGTTGTCTTTTTATCACTGTGGACAACATCGAAGGCTTATGAATATAAGCATAAAATCGATTCACCACAGGATGCTGAACCAAACCAACGTCCTAACCCAAAATAAATCGCACTTAATGATGTGAGGTTTCTGCTTCAGTAGATGAACTCTCTTTTTTCACATCACCTACGTGGATATTCGTCTTCGGCATATTATGCTGCTGTTTAGCTGTCACATGGACTTGTATGATATAAAGGCCATCTTTTTTAAAGGCTGTATGCAATTCATATACACCTTTGTTCTCTTTCTTTGGCTGAATCATCTTGCTGTTATCTTTGTCACCATCTTTCCACACTTCAAATTGAACATCGTCTGCATCATCAACAGGGGTATCACCATATGTGACAGCTGCTTTTACTATAACGCTTTCATTTTTCTCCACTTGCTCAGGTCCTGTAAGCTTCACTTCTAATAGCTCAGGCACCTCCCCTTTGCCGCTATTTGCTGCAGAGTTCCCACATGCACTTAGTAACATGAGCATCAAAATCATTCCCAACATTTTTCGCATCCCGAGTTTCCCCCTTCTTTTACTGACATGTCCATTTTAACAAATATCCCCTATTTTGACATCTCATGATCGAATTCAAAAAACCGGACATCAACATGTCCGGTTTATGATCTATTAACCAAATACTTTTAGAAGCTCTTCTTGATCTTGAGAAAGCCAGAAACGCATCAAACGTTTTGCCCCTTCAAGGTCATGAAGCTTCGCTTGGCCGCATTGCTCTTCGTTTGCAGCAGGAATCTCTGTTACCTCAACTGCATCCTTGAATGTTGCATCAAGAAGTTCAACGATCTCTTTTGGAGTAGGTGCACCACTGACCACTAAATAGTAGCCTGTCTGGCAGCCCATTGGAGAAATATCAATGATATCAAAATGATCGTATTTCTCTGAGTGTGTTCTAATGTTAAACGCAAGTAAATGCTCTAATGTATGAATCGTATCAGGTTTCATCGCCTGCTTGTTAGGCTGACAAAAACGAATATCAAATTTATTTACTTCCCCATCTGATCCCACTTTATGAACGCCGCAATGACGAACGTATGGCGCTTTTACAGCATTATGATCAAGTTCAAAGCTTTCAACTGAAGGCATAATCACCACTCCTATAATTGCAATTTCCTATATTATAACATATTTCTCCGACCAGCTTAGTTTATAAAACTTTCCTTCCTTGTCCTTTTTTCTTATACTGTGAAAGACAGACAAGGAGGAACCTCTATGAAACAAATTTTTATCGGCATCATACGCTTTTATCAAAAATGTATTTCCCCTCTTACACCGCCCAGCTGCCGGTTTTACCCAACATGCTCAAACTATGGGCTAGAGGCGATCAAAACGCATGGCGCTTTAAAAGGCGGCTGGCTCACCATCAAACGGATTTTAAAATGTCATCCGCTCCATCCTGGCGGCATCGATCCTGTCCCGCCGAAAAAGGAAAAATAACTTATTTTTCTTCATATCCGTTGACGACTAAGTCAAGCTTGCCTGTTCCAGGATCAATGACAAGACCGTGCACAGGCACATCTGATGGAAGAAGCGGGTGATTTTTTACAACGGACACACTGTCCTTCACGCTCTCTTCAACAGAACTAAAGCTTTTGAGCCACTGTTTAAAGTCGATTCCTGAGTATTCCAGTACTTCAATACGCTTTTCTGGAATACCACGCTCAATGGCTTTGTTTAAAAGTGTTTGACTGTCTATTTTGCTCATACCGCAATCATGATGCCCAATGACATAAACCTCGTCAGCATTTAATTCGTAAACAGCCACTAAAATGCTTCGCATAATACTTCCAAATGGATGAGAAACAAGAGCACCAGCACTTTTAACGATCTTGATATCTCCATTTTTCATGTTCATTGCACGCGGAAGCAGCTCGACAAGTCTTGTATCCATACATGACAGAATGACAGCTTTTTTCTGTGGAAACTTCGTTGTTGTAAATTCTTCGTATTTCTTCTCTTCAATAAACTGTTGATTATATTCGATGATTTCATCTAAAAGTTTCATACGTTTGCCCATTCCTTTATCTTTTTTAAAAATAAATATAGCACAATGTGAGAAATTTCGTCACGTTTTGCAGCGCATTTTTTTAAAGGAAACATCTGCTGATGAAATTTTTTTATTTTCCTCTTTTCAAATCGTAATTATTACGATACAATAACTCAGGACATTAAATCGTAATCATTTCTATCTAATAGATTGAGAGGAGACATTTCTACATGAAAAAAATCTTTTATATTTTAACAGCTGCTTTATTTGCGATCGGTCTTGCCGCTTGCTCAAGCAGTACGGGAACAAATGCTTCAAAAGGAAAGGCAGACGGGAAACTAACCATTTACACCACGATCTTCCCGATCCAAGATTTCACTGAAAAAATTGGCGGTTCTCACGTTCATGCACAAAGTGTTTACCCTGCCAATGCAGATGCACACAGCTTTGAACCAAGTTCAAAAACGATGGTTGAAATGGCTGAAGGTGACGCCTTCATCTACAGCGGTACAGGAGCTGAAGCATTCGCTGATAAAACCGCTTCTACGTTAAAAGACCAAGGTGTGAAAACAGTCAAAGCAGCCGAAGGCATCAAATTGTTATCGACAAAAGAAGAGCATTCACATGAAGAAGGCGAAGACCATGAAAGTGAAGCTCATGACCATGATGAACACGACCATGGAGATAAAGATCCTCACGCATGGTTAGACCCGGTTTATGCAAAGCAAATGGCGAAAAACATTAAGGACACGCTCGTTTCATTAGATCCAGATCATAAAGACGAATACACAAAAAACTATGAAAAACTAAAAAAGGATTTGCAATCGCTAGATCAAGAGTTCAACACAACGTTATCTAAAGCAAAACATAAAGAAATCCTTGTTTCTCACGCAGCCTACGGTTATTGGGAAAAGCGCTACGGTATTGAGCAAATCAGTGTATTAGGGTTATCCGCTTCTGAAGAGCCTTCACAAAAACAGCTCGAAAGCATTGTACAAAAAGCTGAAAAGCATCACATTCAATATGTGATTTTTGAAAACAACGTCAGCAGCAAAGTATCAGATACAATCCGCAGTGAAATTGGGGCAAAAACCCTCACACTTAAAAATCTAGAATCTATTACTGAAGATGATGCCAAAAATGGCGAAAGCTACATCAGCTTAATGAAACAAAATCTAAAGACCTTAAAAACCGCTTTAAATGATTAATTACTAGAACCCCGGGTGATCATCCGGGGTTTTTTGCTGCAAAAAAGCACACCATTTGTAGGGTGTGCTTTTAGATTGTAGACAAAGGGCTAAAATGATGTTTATTTTAGCCCTTTGTCTTCTTTCCAGCGTGATAGAAAACCTTTGAAGTCTAGGAAGGACAGCTACCTTTGCGGAGCGAATTTAACATTCGTGAGCATCGGCGCACAGGACTGACAGTTTGTCTACACGCTGAAAGCACACCAATGCAGGGTGTGCTTTTTATTACATTTGATATTTTTTCTTAAACAACTCGGCTCTTCCGCCTTTTTCTCCGAATTTTTGTCGTCCTGTATAAAAAGGATGCGTATCAGAGCTTGTTTCTACTTTAATCACAGGATACGTTTTCCCATCTTCCCATTCTACTGTTTCATTGGATGTCTTTGTCGATTTACTCAAGAAGCGGTAACCGCTGTTTACGTCCATAAATACAACTTCATGTGAGGTTGGATGAATATCTCTTTTCAATGTCAAAACTCCTTTCATTATCAAAACGTAATGATTACGCTTTATATTTATATTTTACTCCCTCTTTTACAACTTGTCAAAAATCAAGCTTTCTTAGTCAGGAAGAATAATCTAAAAATGGTGGAGAATAATAACATCATGAAAAAGAGAAGCGATAAGAAAGGCGGAGAAAAAATTGACTGATCTCGTTTTAGCTAGAAGCCTGTTCGGCACAACCATGGGCTTTCATATTATTTATGCCTCGCTTGGCGTCGGCATCCCGCTAATGATTTTGTTAGCTGAACTCATCTTCCAAAAAACGAAGGATCCTCACTATGCTGTCATGGCCAAACGGTGGACGAATGCGCAGGCTGTCTTGTTAGGTGTCGCCATTCCAACAGGCACGATTGCTGGTACCCAGCTCGCTCTTCTATGGCCAGGTTTTATGGAGGTCATCGGAAAGGTCATGTCACTGCCATTTCAGATTGAAATTTATGCGTTCTTTATTGAAGCATTATTTATGTCTATTTATGTGTACGCAGCGGATCGCCTATCACCTGCTATGCGCATCATTACCGTTATTTTTGTCGTGATTGGCGCAGCCGCTTCAGCGATTCTGATCACAAACGTACATGCGTTTGAAGGAACACCTGCTGGCTTTCAAATGGTCAATGGAGAGATTACAAATATCGAGCCTTGGAAGGCCTTTTTCAATCCAAGCTTTGTGGTGACTGCGACACATGTCGTGCTGTCTGCTTTTACAACAGGTGCTTTTGTGATTGCTTCGGTGGCCGCTTTTAAAATGCTCAAAACAAGAAAGAATGAGAAACTCTATACTTTTCATCGAAAAGCCCTTTTTCTTGGACTTATTGTAGGAGGCCTTTTCTCATTTCTTACGGCCTTAAATGGTCATGAGTCTGCTCAGCTTCTGTATGAATATCAGCCTGAAAAGTTAGCCGGTGCTGAAGGTTTATTTGAAACACAATCACATGCGCCTCTTGCAATAGGTGGTTTTACTGATGCCGATTCACAGGAAATTAAAGGAGCAATTGAAATCCCTTGGGCGCTTAGTTTTCTGGCAGGAAATAGCTTTGATACGGTGGTCAAAGGCTTAAATGATTTCCCTCGTGACGAGTGGCCGCCTTTATTTATTCACACATTATTTAACGGCATGGTTATCATTGGCTCAGTCCTCATTTTGTTTGCAGTGTTAGCACTGCTTTACCGCAAAATTTTAAAACGCGAACATTATCCGAAGTGGCTCCTTTTTCTTTACTTATTCGGCGGGCCCCTTAGTCTTTTGGCCATTGAGTTCGGCTGGATCTTTGCATGTACAGGCCGTCAGCCATGGGTCATTTATCGAATGCTCAAAACCTCAGAGGTCGTCACATCATCCGGTTCAATCGGTACGCTCTTTATCCTTTTTGCCATTGTCTATCTCATCTTAGGCATAGCAACCGTTATTGTACTGACGTACTACTTTAGAAAACATTCGATTGAAGAAGACCTACGGTTAACAGAATCTTAAAAAGGAGCGATCTAGATGCAAATGGATGTTACAACTGATGCGCTCATTGCAATCACCATCTTATGGGGATTCGTTTTTATCTATGCAGTGATGGCATCAATGGATTTCGGCGCAGGATTTTGGTCGATGATTTATATGAATAGAGAACAAACAAAGGCCGCTAATATTGCAAATAAATATCTTTCTCCAACATGGGAAGTAACAAACGTCTTCATTGTGGCGATTGTTGTTGCATTGTTTAGCTTGTTTCCAGGTGCGACCTTTGTACTTGGTACCGTTTTATTAATACCCGGCAGCATCATATTGTTACTACTTGCACTGCGAAGCGGGTTTCTCGTGTTTTCTCATTCTCTCCCTAAAAAATACCGAAAAGCGGTTACTTACATTTCAGGGATTAGCGGCTTTATCATTCCGTCCATCCTGATCATGGTTCTTCCGATTACTCATGGTGGATTTATCTTTCAGGAGAACAACGTCTACTCATTAGATCTTGGACTGGTCTTTACGAGTGCAAATGTCTATTCTTTTGTCGGCTTTGCCATTTTCAGCACCCTTTTTCTTTCGTCTTTGCTTTTAGCTGATTTCTCGAATGTGGCTGATGAAGATGAAGCTTACAGCATTTATAGAAGAGGGGCTCTCATTACGGGTCCGCTTTCACTCTTGATGGCCTTTTTTATCATGCTGACATTACGAAGCGAGGCCAATTGGCTGTTCACAAAAATGATGCAGAACATTCCTATTCTTCTTGTATCACTCCTGATGTTTTTGCTAGCAGGACTAGCTCTATTTTTACCAAACAGCCGGTTTAAGCAGCGGAAAGGCCGGCCACGTTTAGCTGTCATTGCGATTACCATTCAATATTTTTTAGCAAGCTACGTGTACGGACGTGCCCACTTGCCTTATATGGCCTATCCAGATATTACAATCATGTCTGGATTTACAGACCCTGTCACATTTAGAGCATTGTTTATCACCTATATTGTAGGTTTTATCATCTTATTCCCTGGGTTCTATTTCTTCTGGAAATTGTTTATGAAGGATAAGCGCTATATTCGTCAGGAAGATTAACATGAATGGACGAGGTTCATTTCGGTTACATTATAGAAGAAAGACATACTCAAAAGGAGGTCATCTGTATGAGTCAAAAAATCCTTTGTGAAGTCAATAACTGTTCCTATTGGAATGCTGGAAACCGCTGTGGGGCAGATGCAATCTATGTCGTCAGCCACACAGGAAATACGGCTGAAAAAAGTGAAGAAACGGATTGTAAAACGTTTAAACCACAAGATCTTTAAGTCTCATTAAAGGAGGCGCTTCACATTGAAACACGATCGGCTGCTTCAAACGTTTTTTGACGAAATTCATGACGCGGACGAAGCCGCATTTTATCAGGCTGCTCACTCCTTTTTAAACCTTTGGGATTATGAATATGGCCATGCAGCAGACATGCCCAATGAAATGAATCACTATATCGGACAGCTTGCTTACGACAGCGAGCTTGTAGAAGAGTAAGAAAGAGCGGATCACCGCTCTTTCTTTCTTAATGAGACAGGAAGGAAAAACTTTCTCTCACTATACATAGATTTTATTGGATGTGCAAAAGGTGATTCACTCGTTTTCACATCACAAAATCATGTTTTGTAAACACGTCAATTTTATCTGAAAAAGAACGAAGCGCTTGATAGTCCACTTCTACGCCCATTCCTGGGGAACGAGGTACCTCAATAAAACCATTCTCAACCTTGATTTCAGGAAAAATGATATCTTGCTCCCAATATTTTGATGAAGCTGAAATATCACCTGGGATTGTAAATTGAGGAAGGGAAGCAAGTGCCACGTTCTGCGCGCGGGAAATGCCTGTTTCAATCATCCCTCCGCACCATAATGGAATTTGATGCTCCTTACTGAATGTATGGATTTTAAGGGCTTCTGTCAGCCCCCCAACTCGTGAAGGCTTCACATTAATAATTTGACAGCTGCCAAGCTCTACAGCTTTTCTAGCATCATCTAAAGAACAAATACTTTCATCCAAACATATCGGTGTTTTTAAATGCTTTTGCAAATGGCGATGATCCACGATATCATCTGCAGCTAATGGCTGTTCAATCATTAATAAACGAATGTCATCGAGCTGCTTGAGCTTGCTAATATCCTTTAATTCATAAGCAGAGTTTGCATCCGCCATTAATGGAAGGTTAGGGAAAGACTCTCTAATTTTTTTAAGAAGTCCAATATCCTGTCCCGGCTTAATTTTCACCTTCACACGCTGATAGCCTTGGTCAACATATTGCTGAATTTGCTTCAGCATGTCGTCAATGGGTCCTAACCCCGCCACAACACCAGAAGGTATTCTCTCTTTGGTGCCGCCTAATACATCGCGTAACGACTTATTCTCACGCTTCGCATAAATATCCCAAACAGCCGCTTCGATTCCCGCTTTCGCCATCCTATTACCTTTAAATTGGTACAGGCTGTCTGGTATTTCTGAAGGGTGTGTAAAGGTGCGTGTCAGTACATTCGGTATAAAGAAAGCTCTCAGCATATGATAGCAAGTCTCAATGGTTTCTTCTGTATACCATGGAGAAGAAAAGGCTGACACCTCTCCCCATCCAGTCAATCCTGTTTGATCTTTTACCTCGACAATAATAAACTCACGCTCTGAGATGGTTCCAAGACTTGTTGTAAATGGCTGCTTGAGCTTCATCGTGACATGATATAAAATCACTCGTTCAATTTGAATCATCTAAAAACCCCTTTGATTTGAGTCTGTGCCTCTGCAATTTATTCGACGCATTTCTTGGCAGCTCGTCCACAAAGTGAAAAGCGGTGGGCCATTTATATTTTGCTAAATGCGACTCACATAATGCATAGAGCTCATTCTCCGGTATCTTATGGTCTGTGACAAGAAAGGCAGCCGGTACCTCTCCCCATCTATCATCATACATACCCGCCACTCCGGCTTCCTTTACATGCGGATGTGTTAACAGAACCGCTTCAATTTCAGCAGGATAAATATTCTCACCGCCAGAAATAATTAAATCTGAACGGCGGTCAAGCACAAATAAGAACCCTTCCTCATCCACATAGCCAATATCACCCGTTTTCAGCCAGCCTTGATCAAAGGCAGCTGTGGTTGCTTCTTCACGGTAAAGGTATCTTTTCATGACATTTGCCCCTTTCACCATAATTTCGCCATGCTCAAAAGGACGACAAGTGCGTGTACCATCTTGAATTTTCAGCTCACACCCAAAAAGGGGTTTTCCAGCTGATCCAAGCTTCTCTACACTAAATTCAGGCGCAAGGGTCACAATTTGTGAACAGGTTTCCGTCATACCGTACGATTGAAACACAGGGAATCCTTTCTCTTTGCTTTCTTGAAGCATCGCAAAAGGCGCAGGTCCTCCGCCTAATAAAAGACAGCGCAAAGAAGACGGGCATTCTTCCAGTCTGCTTAATAAACGGGATAACATCGTTTGAACAACAGATATCATCGTCACACGATGCTGTTCAATAGAATCCTTTACTTCATCGACATCAAACTTCTCATGAAGTACAACAGTCATCCCATAGATCACAGACTTAAATAAAGCGGATAACCCGCTAATATGAAAAAGAGGCAGTGCAATAAGCCAGCGGTCATCCTCTCTGATGCCCATATTTAGTGCAGAGGAAACAGCACTATGAAAATGATTGCCAAACGTTTGCTCCACGCCTTTTGGGCGTCCTGTTGTGCCAGATGTATACATGATGGTCGCTGTTTCATTCAAATCAAATTCGCTCTCGATTTTCTTTTCATTATCTTGACCTGCTTCAGGTAAAGTCTCCATTGTATAAACGGGGAGATCACCTTTATGATCACTGGCATAAACAGGTTCAGTTAATAAAGCGGCTGCTTTTGCATCTTCAAGCTGATAGCGCCTCTCAGCTTTTGTTAACTTATTGTTCAATAGCACGATTTTTAATCCTAATGAAAAACAAGCATGAACAAGCATCACCATTTGAGGCTGATTGTTCATCAAAAGCCCAACCGTTTCCCCTTTTTTCAATGATGCATCTGCAAGTCTATTAGAAAGCTCATTTACTTCATCAGCTAAATCGCGAAATGTCCACTTTTTATCCTGATAAATGAGCGCGATTCTTTCTGGCGTTAAATAAGCACGGTACAGCAGCCAATTAGGTTGCTTCATCATGACACCTCCTCTTCTTAAAAGAAAACAGCTTAGTCTGATGCACTAAGCTGTTTTTCATCGATATGATTGAATCAAGGGAAACGCGGGAACTGACCGAAGTCCGGCTTGCGTTTTTCCTTAAAGGAATCGCGTCCTTCTTTTGCTTCATCTGTTGTGTAATAAAGAAGTGTCGCATCTCCTGCAAATTGTTGAATTCCAGCTAATCCATCCGTATCTGCATTAAATGCAGCCTTCAAGAATCGTAAAGCAGTCGGGCTCTTTTCTAGCATTTCCTCACACCACTTCACAGTTTCTTCTTCAAGCTGCTCTAATGGTACAACTGTATTGACAAGTCCCATATCAAGCGCTTCTTGTGCATTGTATTGACGGCATAAGTACCAGATTTCTCTCGCTTTCTTATGACCAACAATACGTGCAAGGTAGCCTGAACCATAACCAGCATCAAAGCTGCCTACTTTTGGACCAGTTTGTCCAAAAATTGCATTATCTGCTGCGATTGTCAGGTCACATACAACGTGAAGAACGTGCCCGCCGCCGATTGCATAACCAGCAACCATTGCAATCACCGGTTTTGGAATCACACGAATCAAACGCTGTAAGTCTAATACATTTAGACGCGGAATTTGATCGTCTCCTACATAGCCGCCATGGCCGCGTACTTTTTGATCTCCACCAGAACAGAATGCTTTGCCGCCAGCTCCTGCAAGTACGATTACACCAACATTTGAATTATCACGAGCACGTGAAAATGCATCAATTAATTCACTCACAGTCTTTGGTGTAAACGCGTTATGTACATGTGGACGATTAATCGTGATCTTTGCGATCCCATTGTACGTTTCATATAAAATTTCGTCATACTGACGCTCAGTTTGCCATTCAATAGCCATCAATAGTTCCTCCTCTAAAATCTTGCGTAATAAACTCACTTACTATTTTACCAAAAAAATGTGGTTGTTCCACATGAACTGTATGCCCAGCCTGCTCAGCCAATATGAATTGACTGTCTTCAAGCTCCTGCTGCATACGTTTGGCGATATTGCAGAACTTTTCATCAAGCGCTCCGCAAATCAACAAAACAGGTAAATTCATATGCTTTAATGCCTTCCAAACAGAGGGCTGCGAACCTGTTCCTAGGCCTTCTAAGCTGCGAGCCAGTCCAAGTGGATTGGCTTTCAGCCTTCCCTCTCTCAGTTGAGCCTGCGTTTCAGCTGATAAAGTTTTCTGCGAAGCAAACAGTGGAATACTCTCCCAAAAATCCACAAACTTCACTAAACCTTCATGTCTAAGTTTCTGAGCGAGCTGATGATCGTGTTTGAGTCTTGCCATCCGCTCTTTAAAAGTGCGAAGCCCTGGAGAGGTACTCTCAAGGATCAATTTGTTGACACGATCTGGATAACGAGAGGCAAATGATAAAGCAATACGTCCTCCCATAGAATATCCGAGAATATTCACTTTGTGAAGCTTTAATTGCTTTAAAATCTCTGCAAGATCTGCCAGCTGATGTGACATCGCATATCTTCTCATACTTTCTGGTGAGTCCGTGCGGCCATGTCCAAGCAAGCTGACTTGAATCAATCTTGTATTCTCCATATAACCATTCAAGAACGTCCAAGAAGCCGCGCTTCCAGTGAAGCCATGTAAGCATAGCGTGGCATTCTCAGCCAATGGATTCTGATCCACCACCTCGTACGCCACACCATCACGCATCCGTATTATGAAAGAAGACATTCTTTTTTCACTTCTTCCAATATGTCATCCATCATTTGACGATGCTTGCTTACACGAGAATGGCGATCAGTTTCAATTTCAATTAAATGAAGCCCAGGCTCTTCTATATGTGCCATGTAGACATCATGTAATTCTTGTTTCGTTGACGGTTTCGAATAGGTTCCCCCATACAGCTTCGAAGCATACTCAAAATTCAGTCCAGTCGGCGTACCGAAGAGTTTTTCATAATACGGTTCATCAGACGCCTGTGGAAGGAAAGAAAAGATGCCTCCCCCATCATTGTTTAACAACACAACCGTCAGCGGAATGTCCAGCAGCTTAGCTGCAAGCAAACCGTTCATATCATGATAAAATGATAAATCTCCAATCACTAAGGTGACTGGCTGTTTCAAAGCCGCATACGTGCCAAGTGCTGTAGACACAACGCCATCAATGCCATTGGCTCCTCGATTCGCCATCATCCGAAAAGGCTTCGATTGCGCTTCAAAAAATGTATCCACATCACGAATCGGCATACTGTTTCCGATAAAAAGGACACTCTCCTTCGGCAAGAGATGCTGAAGCTGACGGTACACATTTCCCTCAAATGACAGATTCTCATCAGAATAATGGGATGCATGCGTTCTGAATGAAGAATTAACATTCTGCCAGCGTTTTAGAAAACTTGTATCCTCACGTTGATCCGCTCTCTTGAATACTTCATCTACAAAAGTTGCCACATCACTTTCAATGACGTATGAAGCACTTAATCCAGGATCTCGAAAACCTCCGGCAGCATCAACGACAATCTGATTCACTTCCACATGTTTTTCCAGCCACTTGAATAAAGGTTTGGACACAGGCATCGGTCCAAAACGAATGACCATATCCGGCAATAGATGCTGCTGCAATGCTTCATCTTTCAATAATGAATCATACGCATCAATAATAAGATCTGCATGTTCATGACCATTTCGCAAATGAGAAAGCGGGTCCGCTAAAATCGGAATATGCAAGGCTTTCGAAAGACGTAACACTGCCTCTTTCTCTTCCTGCGTATGAAGTTCACCACACACAATCAGTCCCTTTTTGGAATGGTTCATGACCGTCACGATTTCAGACATCACATCATCATTTGGGAAAGCCTGTCCTGCAGCTATGACCTTTTTTCGGCCAGTTTCTTCTCGCTCAAAAGGATCAATAGACAAATCAGGAAGCAATGGTTCTCTCAGAGGGACATTGATCTGAACAGGTCCCTTCGGCTCTTGCATTGACATATGATTTGCTCTTGCCGCAGCCGTCTGAACATAGCGTAACATCGTCTGACTTTCTTCTGGCAATGCTAAGTCTGTGAACCATTTAACAAACTTACCGAATAAGAATTGCTGATCAATCGCTTGAGGTGCCCCAACTTCCCTCAATTCGTGCGGCCGATCAGCAGTTAAAACAATAAGTGGTACACGGGAATAATGTGCCTCTACAATGGCTGGGTAAAAGTTAGCAGCTGCCGTACCTGATGTACAAATAAGCAGCACTGGTGCTTGACTTGCTTTTGCAAGACCAAGCGCATAAAAAGCAGCAGACCGTTCATCCACTAATACATGAACATTGATGTCTTGATGGGCAAGAGCCAGCATCGCAAGCGGGGTTGAACGGGAACCAGGACAGACAACCGCTTCCTTCACACCACCTTGTACAAATTCATCCATCAATCTGCCAATATATGTTGTCATGATTTGATTATTCAATCGGACGACCTCCAAGAGCAGATAGCATTGGTCTTAATTTCACTTGCGTTTCCTCGTACTCCTGCTTTGCAAGGGAATCCTCTACAATGCCGCAGCCAGCGAACAAACGAACATGGTCTTCCTCAATAAGACCTGACCGAATGGCGACAGCAAATTCTCCATTATCCTGAGAGTCAATCCAGCCCACCGGCGCCGCGTACCAGCCACGCTTCAACGGTTCGATTTCACGAATGACCTCAACCGCTTTTTCCTTCGGATATCCGCCTAATGCTGGCGTCGGATGGAGCTGTTCAATTAATGAAAAGAGGGAACAGCTGCTTTTAATTTCTCCCACAATCGGTGTAAACAAATGCTGAATGTTTTTTGTTTTATAAAGACTAGGTTGATTTGGTTTGTGCACGTGAAGGCAATTGGCCTCAAATGCTTGCTCAATCATATTGACGACAATTTGATGTTCAATCAAATTCTTCTCATCATGCAGCAGTTCCTCGCCTAATGCTCGATCTTCCGCTTCATCTTTTCCTCGAACAATCGAACCTGCTAAACAAGATGAAAAGACCTCTCCGCCGCTTTTTTTTACTAAGCGTTCCGGCGTAGCTCCGACAAATGCTTGTCTTCCTTGTTCAACCGCAAATACATAACTCGTTGTTTGATGCTTTAATAATTCTGCTAACAGTGGAGCGAGTTCAATTTGATTTTTATAGTGAAGCAAGACTTCTCTTGCTAAAACAACCTTTTCATATTCGTTTGCACGAATGTGGTCTGTCGCTTCTTGGATCGCCTTCATCCATTCCTTCACATCTAGTTCTTCCATATGAACAAGTTCAGCTTGTCCATCATGTCTGAACGGTAATGTTTCGAAATGAGAGGCTTTTTGTTCTAATTCTTGAATGAGCTGATGAACATTCCCGTCCACCTGCTTCCATTCATTGATCGTAAGAAACGTGCCTTCTTTCGAGACAGTGAGCATCATCGATGGCACAAAAAAATGAGCCTCGCCAAAAGCTTCCCAGTGACGCGCCTTCTCTTCATACGGATCAAATGAGAATCCTCCAAATAAAAGCGGACCAACAGCCGCTTGCCTTAACTCTTTCTCATCATGAAAATGGAACATGTGCTGCTTCAGCTGTTCCCATTCTTGATGGACTATATCAAATCGTTCCTTGCCTTGCTCAGTTGATTTAATGACGGCCGCTCTGCCAAGTCCAGAAAATATCATTTGGCTTTCTGGATCAGACCAAAAAAACCGCTCGCCTAAAAAATCCGCTTCGCCGCTTTGGAAAAAGGCAAGAGGATCCAGATCGTCAACTCTTCTGGAGTAGCTTATCAAAACAGCATGGTTGACGTTATTCGCTTCTTCTAATGTCGCAAGCGCTTCCTGCCGGAAAGTACTTTGCACTGTTGTCACCATGATACATTCCTCCAAAATCCATGAAATAACATAAAAAAATAAAACCATAATGAAAAAATACATGATCATTCGAGTATGTCGAATGACCTGCTTTTCTATTATAAACCTTAACAGATGAACTTAGTAAAGAAAACAGCTTTTAAAACCTCGAATCCTTATTATATCACGCTTTCTAGATTTTTTCGCTCCTGCTTCTTGAAACGAGAGCATCTAAAGGAAAAATGGCAAGTCCTGTTCTAAGATCAAGCTTTCTCTCGATATGGCAACGATTAGCAAACATCTTTTTTCGGTTTCATCGCATCAATATATTGACACCTTTTTGAACTTTGCTAAACTGGAATTTGGACGTGTACGTATTTTTTTATTTAAAGGAGTATATTTTATGCAGCATCAATCGATATCAGATCAGCTTTCACCGATTAAGCCTGATAAGAACTGGCGGATTTGGTGGAATTTACTACGACCGCATACATTAACAGCGGCATTTATTCCCGTTACTTTAGGAACTGTTCTAGCACTTCCAAGTGGTCAAATACATGTTGGGCTATTTTTAGCTATGCTGTTTGCATCTATGTTTATCCAAATCGCAACGAACATGTTTAATGAGTTCTTTGATTATGTTCGCGGATTGGACAACGAGAAATCTGTTGGCATCGGCGGAGCCATTGTAAGAAACGGTGTGAAGCCAAAAACAGTCCTCATCCTCGCTTATGCACTATTTGCGCTTTCTTTACTACTAGGGGTGTATATTTGCATGATGTCTAGCTGGTGGATTGCACTGATAGGACTCATTTGTATGGCAGCAGGCTATTTCTATACCGGCGGCCCTGTACCCATTGCATATACGCCGTTTGGAGAACTTGTGTCAGGTGCATTTATGGGACTAGGAATCATCTTGATTAGTTTCTATATCCAAACAGGCACACTGACATCTAAAGCTTTTCTCGTTTCACTACCAATTTCTATTTTAGTTGGTGCCATCTTACTATCGAACAATATCCGCGATTTAGACGGCGATAAAGAAAATGGACGAAAAACACTTGCAATCCTTGCTGGGCGAAAAGCTGCAGTGAACATTTTACTTTCCATGTTTTTGGTCTCATACGTACTTATTTTTGTTTATATCTTCACAGATATTGTCGGCCTTTGGAGTCTTCTTGTTTTACTCAGTGTGCCAAAAGCATATACAGCTATCAAAGAATTTAAGCAAAAAGAAAAACCAATTGAATTAATGAATGCCATGAAATCTACAGCTCAAACCAATACATTTTTCGGTTTCCTGCTGACAATCGCTTTGATCTTACAATACTATATTGCGTAACAAAGAACGCCTGCAGCCGCAGGCGTTTTTTCATGAGGAATTGCTTCAAATTGGAACTAGTCTTGCAGACAAAATTGCTCATACTAACATTATGTTTGATATGAAAGGATGATCGCTTTGTTGTCTAAAGACGAATTACATCATTTGAAGCAGCGACTTCTCGATGAAAAGCAAGAACTCGAAGCTAAAAGCCATGACGATGAACAAAAAGTATCATTTCCTTATGATTCGCTCGGAGAACTGTCAGCCTATGATAACCACCCAGGTGATCAAGGGACAGAGCTATTCGAACGCGGGAAAGATATTGCGTTAAACAGTTTGGAACATGAACATCTGTTAGACATCAATGAAGCACTTCAAGCCATCACAGACGGCTCTTATGGTCTGTGCAAGGTCTGTAAGGCCCCTATTTCAAAGGAACGCTTAGAAGCCTTGCCTAGTGCCGTCACATGCACAGAACATTCAAAAGAACAAACCGTTTCACAAAACCGTCCGATTGAAGAGGATTTATTAAGTCCGCCATCAGGTCAATTTGAAAATGAAGAAAGCGCAGCCTACGATGGAGAGGATGCATATCAAGACGTAGAACGCTATGGAAACTCTGATACCCCGTCCGATATGGAATTCCCTCCATTGACATACGATGATGTGTATACGCAATCAGAAGATGAAGATTATGTGGAGGACTATGAAGGATTCGCAGCAGCTGATATTGAGGGCAAAGCAAGCAAGGTATATCCAAATAAAGCCCACGAAGCCTATGAAGAGGCATTAGACGAAGAAGGTGTCATGACGGTATTTGGTGACTTGAAGCCGTACGAAGAAGAACCTTATACAGAAGAAAATCATTAGTCCCCTCATATTGGGGGCTTTATGTTTATATCATGTAATGATTGGGAAATCACTTTAAGAGTGAATTTGATTGGAGGAGATTCTTAATGGCAAGAAAAAGTATCATTTGGGCAGTGGTTGTCTTCTTTATTACATACGCATTATTCTCTATTGCCGGATTCTTGTTTCCGATTGACAGAGAGTGGTATGATGCACTGAATAAACCAGAATGGACACCGAGTGGTGGTGTAATTGGTGCTGTGTGGGCTGTCTTATTTGCTCTGATCTCGTTGTCCGCAGCGATCATTTATGGAAAGTACGGATTTCAAAAAATCACTTTACCATTTTGGATTCTTTTTCTTTTAAATTACGTATTTAATCAAGCCTTTAGCTTTTTTCAATTTACACAAAAAGATTTATTTGCCGCTACGATCGACTGCCTGCTTGTAGCACTGACAGCACTTGCACTTGTCATCGTCTCGCGTAAACTAAGCAAAGTCGTTCCAATTTTACTGATCCCTTATGTCTTATGGGGCTTCTTTGCAACATACTTGTCTTATACGATCTATTCCATGAATATGTAAAAAAAGACCGCTATGATGGCGGTCTTTCCTTTTGAAGAAAATAAAAAAGAGATCTTTGACAAGACCTCTTTTAAACATGACCCGTACGGGATTCGAACCCGTGTTACCGCCGTGAAAGGGCGGTGTCTTAACCGCTTGACCAACGGGCCAGATAAATGGCGGAGAAGGAGGGATTTGAACCCTCGCGCCGCTTGCGCGACCTACACCCTTAGCAGGGGCGCCTCTTCAGCCACTTGAGTACTTCTCCATTTGGCTCCGCAGGTAGGACTCGAACCTACGACCGATCGGTTAACAGCCGATAGCTCTACCACTGAGCTACTGCGGAATATCATGGTGGGCCTGAGTGGACTCGAACCACCGACCTCACGCTTATCAGGCGTGCGCTCTAACCAGCTGAGCTACAGGCCCATGAACGGATATACAAATGGAGCGGGTGATGGGAATCGAACCCACGACATCAGCTTGGAAGGCTGAGGTTTTACCACTAAACTACACCCGCAAAAATATGTATGGGGCGATTGATGGGAATCGAACCCACGAGTGCCAGAGCCACAATCTGGTGCGTTAACCACTTCGCCACAACCGCCATACTGTCAATATTTTTTTATAAAAGTGGCTCGGGACGGAATCGAACCGCCGACACACGGATTTTCAGTCCGTTGCTCTACCAACTGAGCTACCGAGCCAAGTATTCTTTTTGAAAATGGCGGTCCGGACGGGACTCGAACCCGCGACCTCCTGCGTGACAGGCAGGCATTCTAACCAACTGAACTACCGGACCATTTTGGTTGCGGGGGCAGGATTTGAACCTGCGACCTTCGGGTTATGAGCCCGACGAGCTACCGAACTGCTCCACCCCGCGATGATATGGGTTTTAAAAAATATGGCGGAGGAAGAGGGATTCGAACCCCCGCGGGCTTTGACACCCCTGTCGGTTTTCAAGACCGATCCCTTCAGCCGGACTTGGGTATTCCTCCGTATAGATGGTGGACCTTGTAGGACTCGAACCTACGACCGGACGGTTATGAGCCGTCTGCTCTAACCAACTGAGCTAAAGGTCCTTTATAGCGGCGGAGGGGATCGAACCCCCGACCTCACGGGTATGAACCGTACGCTCTAGCCAGCTGAGCTACACCGCCATGATCAAAATAATCTTTTAAAAAGTGGAGCCTAGCGGGATCGAACCGCTGACCTCCTGCGTGCAAGGCAGGCGCTCTCCCAGCTGAGCTAAGGCCCCATAAAAGATGGTCGGGAAGACAGGATTCGAACCTGCGACCCCTTGGTCCCAAACCAAGTGCTCTACCAAGCTGAGCTACTTCCCGATCTTAATGGCGCGCCCGAGAGGAGTCGAACCCCTAACCTTTTGATCCGTAGTCAAACGCTCTATCCAATTGAGCTACGGGCGCTTATTTTTATAATGCCGAGGGCCGGACTTGAACCGGCACGGTAGTCACCTACCGCAGGATTTTAAGTCCTGTGTGTCTGCCAATTCCACCACCCCGGCGTGGATGGTATAAGCGGAAGACGGGATTCGAACCCGCGACCCCCACCTTGGCAAGGTGGTGTTCTACCACTGAACTACTTCCGCATTACAGGATTTCTTTATTTTATTTGGCAATGCGGGTGAAGGGACTTGAACCCCCACGTCATAAAGACACTAGATCCTAAGTCTAGCGCGTCTGCCAATTCCGCCACACCCGCATGAAACATGGTGAGCCATGAAGGACTCGAACCTTCGACCCTCTGATTAAAAGTCAGATGCTCTACCAACTGAGCTAATGGCTCTCTTTAAAAGCGACTTGTCTATCTTACCATATGAAAGTGGTGCCGGCAAGAGGACTTGAACCCCCAACCTACTGATTACAAGTCAGTTGCTCTACCAGTTGAGCTACACCGGCTTTATCTATCCTAACATTATGTAAGAATAAATATGGTGGAGGATGACGGGCTCGAACCGCCGACCCTCTGCTTGTAAGGCAGATGCTCTCCCAGCTGAGCTAATCCTCCACTATGTAGGAATCTCTCGATCCGACAAAGATTATTATATACAGGTTTTCATCATTTGTAAAGGCTATATTAAAAAAATTTTATTTCAATTTTCATTGGTATTTCTTTTAGCAAATGATCGTCATTTTCTCCATTCAAACTACTGTCATTCAACGTTTATCAGCTGAAGTTCTCCTCTCTATATTCTCTTTAATAACGGTCAATTCCTTCAGAAATATCAGCAGCCTATTATTTTTATGCTTTCATGGTATAGGTATTCCTTGGAATCAAACTTTAGGTACAGTTTTTATAGATATTAGAATAGAGTTAACTATAAAGATTGATACAGTCCCCTTCTATAATCTAATACTCTATCTCTCTACTAGTTTTTTCATAACAAGGATTTATAATATGATGAACGTTCTATCTTTTTGATTTAAAATGTCTCACATACTTGTAAATGAGTTGGAGTGCCGCACGTTCATCAAACAAGTGCAATCAAAAAAATATCCTCTCAAGCAACACAAAAAGACCAGTTCCGTATGAAACTGATCCTTAGAAGAGCTTGGCGGCGTCCTACTCTCACAGGGGGAGACCCCCAACTACCATCGGCGCTGAAGAGCTTAACTTCCGTGTTCGGTATGGGAACGGGTGTGACCTCTTCGCTATCGCCACCAAACCTGATGGAGAGAATGTTCTCTCAAAACTAGATAACAATGTTCAAGCTTCACATTAGAATATAGGTTAAGTCCTCGATCTATTAGTATCTGTCAGCTCCACGTGTCACCACGCTTCCACCTCAGACCTATCAACCTGATCATCTTTCAGGGATCTTACTTCCTTGCGGAATGGGAAATCTCATCTTGAGGGGGGCTTCATGCTTAGATGCTTTCAGCACTTATCCCGTCCGCACATAGCTACCCAGCGATGCCCTTGGCAGAACAACTGGTACACCAGCGGTGCGTCCATCCCGGTCCTCTCGTACTAAGGACAGCTCCTCTCAAATTTCCTGCGCCCGCGACGGATAGGGACCGAACTGTCTCACGACGTTCTGAACCCAGCTCGCGTACCGCTTTAATGGGCGAACAGCCCAACCCTTGGGACCGACTACAGCCCCAGGATGCGATGAGCCGACATCGAGGTGCCAAACCTCCCCGTCGATGTGGACTCTTGGGGGAGATAAGCCTGTTATCCCCGGGGTAGCTTTTATCCGTTGAGCGATGGCCCTTCCATGCGGAACCACCGGATCACTAAGCCCGACTTTCGTCCCTGCTCGACTTGTAGGTCTCGCAGTCAAGCTCCCTTGTGCCTTTACACTCTGCGAATGATTTCCAACCATTCTGAGGGAACCTTTGGGCGCCTCCGTTACATTTTAGGAGGCGACCGCCCCAGTCAAACTGCCCACCTGACACTGTCTCCCTGCCCGATAAGGGCAGCGGGTTAGAAGGTCAATACAGCCAGGGTAGTATCCCACCGATGCCTCCACCGAAGCTAGCGCTCCGGTTTCCAAGGCTCCTACCTATCCTGTACAAGCTGTACCAACATTCAATATCAGGCTGCAGTAAAGCTCCACGGGGTCTTTCCGTCCTGTCGCGGGTAACCTGCATCTTCACAGGTACTATAATTTCACCGAGTCTCTCGTTGAGACAGTGCCCAGATCGTTGCGCCTTTCGTGCGGGTCGGAACTTACCCGACAAGGAATTTCGCTACCTTAGGACCGTTATAGTTACGGCCGCCGTTTACTGGGGCTTCAATTCGCACCTTCGCTTACGCTAAGCGCTCCTCTTAACCTTCCAGCACCGGGCAGGCGTCAGCCCCTATACTTCGCCTTACGGCTTCGCAGAGACCTGTGTTTTTGCTAAACAGTCGCCTGGGCCTATTCACTGCGGCTTCTCGGGGCTTTAACACCCTAAGAAGCACCCCTTCTCCCGAAGTTACGGGGTCATTTTGCCGAGTTCCTTAACGAGAGTTCTCTCGATCACCTTAGGATTCTCTCCTCGCCTACCTGTGTCGGTTTGCGGTACGGGCACCTCTCACCTCGCTAGAGGCTTTTCTTGGCAGTGTGGAATCAGGAACTTCGCTACTAAATTTCGCTCGCCATCACAGCTCAGCCTTTACGGGAAACGGATTTGCCTATTTCCCAGCCTAACTGCTTGGACGCGGATATCCAATACCGCGCTTACCCTATCCTCCTGCGTCCCCCCATTGCTCAAATGGTGAGGAGGTGGTACAGGAATATCAACCTGTTGTCCATCGCCTACGCCTTTCGGCCTCGGCTTAGGTCCCGACTAACCCTGAGCGGACGAGCCTTCCTCAGGAAACCTTAGGCATTCGGTGGACGGGATTCTCACCCGTCTTTCGCTACTCATACCGGCATTCTCACTTCTAAGCGCTCCACCAGTCCTTCCGGTCTGACTTCACAGCACTTAGAACGCTCTCCTACCACTGTTCGTAAGAACAGTCCGCAGCTTCGGTGATACGTTTAGCCCCGGTACATTTTCGGCGCAGAGTCACTCGACCAGTGAGCTATTACGCACTCTTTAAATGGTGGCTGCTTCTAAGCCAACATCCTGGTTGTCTAAGCAACTCCACATCCTTTTCCACTTAACGTATACTTTGGGACCTTAGCTGGCGGTCTGGGCTGTTTCCCTTTCGACTACGGATCTTATCACTCGCAGTCTGACTCCCAAGGATAAGTCATCGGCATTCGGAGTTTGACTGAATTCGGTAACCCGGTAGGGGCCCCTAGTCCAATCAGTGCTCTACCTCCGAGACTCTTACCTTGAGGCTAGCCCTAAAGCTATTTCGGAGAGAACCAGCTATCTCCAGGTTCGATTGGCATTTCACCCCTACCCACACCTCATCCCCGCACTTTTCAACGTGCGTGGGTTCGGGCCTCCATTCAGTGTTACCTGAACTTCACCCTGGACATGGGTAGATCACCTGGTTTCGGGTCTACGACCACGTACTCATGCGCCCTATTCAGACTCGCTTTCGCTGCGGCTCCGCATCTTCTGCTTAACCTTGCACGGGATCGTAACTCGCCGGTTCATTCTACAAAAGGCACGCCATCACCCATTAACGGGCTCTGACTACTTGTAGGCACACGGTTTCAGGATCTATTTCACTCCCCTTCCGGGGTGCTTTTCACCTTTCCCTCACGGTACTGGTTCACTATCGGTCACTAGGGAGTATTTAGCCTTGGGAGATGGTCCTCCCGGATTCCGACGGAATTTCACGTGTTCCGCCGTACTCAGGATCCACTCTGGAGAGAACAACATTTCAGTTACAGGGCTGTTACCTTCTTTGGCGGGCCTTTCCAGACCTCTTCGCTTATATCGTTCCTTTGTAACTCCGTATAGAGTGTCCTACAACCCCAAGAGGCAAGCCTCTTGGTTTGGGCTGTTCCCGTTTCGCTCGCCGCTACTCAGGGAATCGCATTTGCTTTCTCTTCCTCCGGGTACTTAGATGTTTCAGTTCCCCGGGTATGCCTTCTCATACTCTATGTATTCAAGTATGGATACTACTCCATTACGAGCAGTGGGTTTCCCCATTCGGAAATCTCCGGATCAACGCTTGCTTACAGCTCCCCGAAGCATATCGGTGTTCGTCCCGTCCTTCATCGGCTCCTAGTGCCAAGGCATCCACCGTGCGCCCTTTCTAACTTAACCATTTCTTACTTTAGAAAGAATCACTATGTGTGATGAACTTTGCATTGCATTCAATGTGAATGTATTACTTATTGTTATCTAGTTTTCAAAGAACAATCCTGTCTCGCTAGAGACATATTTTGAAGGAATGATCCTTCAAAACTAAACAAGACGAAAACGTACGCTGCTCCATATATCCTTAGAAAGGAGGTGATCCAGCCGCACCTTCCGATACGGCTACCTTGTTACGACTTCACCCCAATCATCTGCCCCACCTTCGGCGGCTGGCTCCATAAAGGTTACCTCACCGACTTCGGGTGTTGCAAACTCTCGTGGTGTGACGGGCGGTGTGTACAAGGCCCGGGAACGTATTCACCGCGGCATGCTGATCCGCGATTACTAGCGATTCCAGCTTCACGCAGTCGAGTTGCAGACTGCGATCCGAACTGAGAACAGATTTATGGGATTGGCTAAACCTTGCGGTCTCGCAGCCCTTTGTTCTGTCCATTGTAGCACGTGTGTAGCCCAGGTCATAAGGGGCATGATGATTTGACGTCATCCCCACCTTCCTCCGGTTTGTCACCGGCAGTCACCTTAGAGTGCCCAACTAAATGCTGGCAACTAAGATCAAGGGTTGCGCTCGTTGCGGGACTTAACCCAACATCTCACGACACGAGCTGACGACAACCATGCACCACCTGTCACTCTGTCCCCGAAGGGAAAGCCCTATCTCTAGGGTTGTCAGAGGATGTCAAGACCTGGTAAGGTTCTTCGCGTTGCTTCGAATTAAACCACATGCTCCACCGCTTGTGCGGGCCCCCGTCAATTCCTTTGAGTTTCAGTCTTGCGACCGTACTCCCCAGGCGGAGTGCTTAATGCGTTAGCTGCAGCACTAAGGGGCGGAAACCCCCTAACACTTAGCACTCATCGTTTACGGCGTGGACTACCAGGGTATCTAATCCTGTTCGCTCCCCACGCTTTCGCTCCTCAGCGTCAGTTACAGACCAGAGAGTCGCCTTCGCCACTGGTGTTCCTCCACATCTCTACGCATTTCACCGCTACACGTGGAATTCCACTCTCCTCTTCTGCACTCAAGTTTCCCAGTTTCCAATGACCCTCCCCGGTTGAGCCGGGGGCTTTCACATCAGACTTAAGAAACCGCCTGCGAGCCCTTTACGCCCAATAATTCCGGACAACGCTTGCCACCTACGTATTACCGCGGCTGCTGGCACGTAGTTAGCCGTGGCTTTCTGGTTAGGTACCGTCAAGGTGCGAGCAGTTACTCTCGCACTTGTTCTTCCCTAACAACAGAGCTTTACGATCCGAAAACCTTCATCACTCACGCGGCGTTGCTCCGTCAGACTTTCGTCCATTGCGGAAGATTCCCTACTGCTGCCTCCCGTAGGAGTCTGGGCCGTGTCTCAGTCCCAGTGTGGCCGATCACCCTCTCAGGTCGGCTACGCATCGTCGCCTTGGTGAGCCATTACCCCACCAACTAGCTAATGCGCCGCGGGTCCATCTGTAAGTGACAGCCGAAACCGTCTTTCATCCTTGAACCATGCGGTTCAAGGAACTATCCGGTATTAGCTCCGGTTTCCCGGAGTTATCCCAGTCTTACAGGCAGGTTACCCACGTGTTACTCACCCGTCCGCCGCTAACATCCGGGAGCAAGCTCCCTTCTGTCCGCTCGACTTGCATGTATTAGGCACGCCGCCAGCGTTCGTCCTGAGCCAGGATCAAACTCTCCGAGGTATGCAGGATGCATATCACACATGCGTTGCTACACGATGTAGCGAAATTAGCATGTGATCATTTCCTGCCTCGCCAGTTTGACTGACTACCTATGATGTATCATAGGATTTTTTTATAAAAACTCGAATTAACAGGTACGTTTTGTCTTGTTTAGTTTTCAAAGATCATCTTCATCGTCTCTCAGAGGCGACTTTATTAATATAACATTCTATCAAGATAAAGTCAACAACTTTTTTCTTTATGTTATTTAATAACCGCGCTGTTTTAGCGGCGAATATAAATATAACACCTTTCGAGAGAGGAAACAAGTATTTTTTCTAAATAATTTATTTTTCCTTATCTCTTCCTATATAATCATACAAAAATTGATTACCACAGGAATTCTCTATTGTTGATCCTGAAGGTCTTTAGTATATTTATAATAGAAAAAAACTAAATAACCGCAGGGGGAGCTTTGTGCTGAGAGTGAACACTCGTTGTTCTGACCCTTTGAACCTGTCAGTTAATACTGAAGTAGGAATGTGGATTCAATTGAATACATGTGGTGTATTCAACTCGATATGTTTTTCTATGAATAACATACTCATCCTTACACGGTCTCTCCTTGCTCAATTCATGAAAAAGGAGATTTTTTTATGCAGCAATCAAATCAATTGGTACGACTGATGGAAATCGCAATTATGACTTCACTTGCACTTGTATTAGATTACTTATCAGGGCTATTTTTAAGAATGCCAAATGGCGGATCTCTTGCGCTGATTATGATACCCGTCATTCTTATGTCTATTAGATGGGGAATATCAACCGGGTTTATCATTGGTGTGCTTATTGCAGGCCTTCAGCTGATGAATGGCCCTATTATCGCTACACCTGTTCAAGGATTTCTCGATTATTTCGTCGCATCTGTTGTCATTTCCCTAAGCGGTCTATTTTCTGGATTGATCAAAAAAGCCATTCAGGATCAAAAGCGAAAGCAGCAATTCTTCTATATTACCTTATCCGTATTTGTTGCAAGTTTCTTTAGACTGTTGACGTTCTTTATCTCTGGTGTTGTTTTCTTTTCTCATTATGCACCAAAAGGAACTCCAGGTTGGGTTTACTCTTTAATTTATAACAGCACATATATGGTTCCTTCATTTATTATTTGCAGTATCGTTCTTTGCATACTCATACCAAGTGCATCTCGTTTGGTTTTTCCTCACAAAAAATAACTGGCTGATTTCAGCTGGTTATTTTTTTATGCATAAATTGCCGCTCTATGGAATCTATTAATAGTAGAAGATTTCATACTGGAGGTACGCCAATGAACCCTTACTCCATTATGCTGTGCTGTTATATTCTCAGTCTTGCTTATTTTTTGGCAGGTTTCTATGAAGCTTTAAAGATAGCAGGAATAAAAGGAAAAGTAGAAGCTTCTCCTTTTATCTCTTATATTTTGCTAGCTGTGCTTTTCACTTTTTTCTCTCATTATTATTGGAAGCTGACGATTTAATTCGGTGTACATGGTCATGTAATACAGACAGTTCCCACCCATACCCTATTTCATTATACTTCTCGCCAGCCAGCTCGAACTGGCTGGTAACGACAAAACTAGGTTGAAGCTTTTGATAAAAATGCTTTGCCGAATTTTGTTCAAACACCCACAGCATCATATTCTGATACCCTTTCTCTATTAAATAACTCACTCCTTCTGCAAGTAAAGCGATACCTGCTCCTGATTTCTGTTTCTCTTGCAATAAATAGATCGCATAAAGTTCTCCATCATATGTTGAATAGCGCTCATCACGTTGTTTTCCAAAAGAAGCAAAACCAAATACCCCGTCATCATCTTCTGCGACAAACGTCCCTTCAAGCGACCTTCTTCTCCAGCTCTCTTCCTGATCTTCTATATGTAAACCATCCAAATACTCCTGATTAATAATGCCATGATAAGTCGTCTGCCAGCTTTTCACATGTATCTCGGCGATTTTAGGTATATCTTGTTGTACAGCATGTCTCACCTTCATCCGCGCCACTCCTTCTCACTGTTTTCACCCTATCTTCATTATGATAAATTCCTATTTCCTAAAATTCAATCAATACAGGATATTTGTTGACATTTTGTCAACACACCTTTATATTGGGTACGACTTCTTCTATAGAAGAGTTCATACATCATACAAAGGATGGCGTAAAAGATGGATTTTAAGACAACTGAGCTTGGGCCGCTCTTAAAGGAAAAATTGCAACAACGTTCTCTATCTTTAAGAGATCTCAGCACATACACAGGAATTGATAAAGCGACACTGTCTCGAATCATGAATGGAAAAAGAAAACCAACTTTGAATCATCTGCAGCGGCTTTCAGATTCTCTGAACATATCATTAGATCAACTATTGACTGCTGCAGGGTTTCCAGTCAAAAGCGAAAAGGTGCACGGTGATACGTTCATTCAAGCGGTAGAAGAGATCGAAAAAATACTGAAAGATCAGGACGTCTACGACGGTACATTTAGTCAGACCAAATTGAAACAAAAGTTAAACGAATACGAAGCCTATAGCCAAACAAACGAGGGAAAAGAAACGATCTCGGCAAATTTTGAGAAAAAGAAGGAGACGCTAAGCGGCGTCGGACCGTTCCTTCAACATTTGAAAAACATGTACAGCTTATTTATGACCGGACGGGGTACTTCTCGAGAATTAATGCTGATGGGGGGCGCACTCCTTTATTTCATTATGCCTGTTGACTTAATACCAGATTATATTTTTCCGATCGGTTATATTGATGATGCTGCGGCTGTGAAAATTGTCATTGACCAGCTGACAAATAGGTAGCAGGAAAGAAGCTATGAAAAAACAGTACAGCATTGACTTCGTACTTTTATTCACTGTGATTTGTTTATTTGTCATCAGCCTGATAGCTGTATATAGCGGATCGGGACAGTATGAAACGCAAGATATGTTTTATTTCGTCAAAAGACAAATTTTCTGGTATATCGTCGGTTTCGGCCTCATGGCAGCTGCTGCATACTTTGATTATGAACTGCTTGAGCGTTTATCTTTTCGGTTATTTGCAGGTGGTATTTTCCTCATTATTCTTGTGCATTTTTTCGGAACGAGTCAAAACGGATCCCAAAGGTGGATCAGCTTCGGTTCAATCAAAGTTCAGCCATCAGAGTTCATGAAAATTTTTGTGATCCTGCTGCTAGCGGCTGTCTTGAACCAATACAAGCATCAGCGATTTTCGTTTAAAGAAAGCATCATTCCTACAAGTAAAGTCGTTTGCTGGACCGTTGTCCCTTTTTTCCTCATCTTAATTCAGCCTGATTTAGGGACAGCGCTCGTGATATTATCCATCGCCTTTACACTGATGCTTGTGTCAGGGATTTCTAGCAAGATGATGGCCGCATTAATGGCTACTTTTCTTGCACTTCTTGCATTTTTGGTCTACTTGCACAATAAACACTTTGAGCATTTTACAAAAATCATTAAGCCTCATCAGCTTGATCGCATTTATGGCTGGCTCTCTCCTGATGAATTTGATTCAACATACGGGTATCAGCTGAAACAATCGATGCTCGGCATTGGATCAGGTCAATTATCAGGAAGCGGTTTTACACAGGGGCATCAAGTACAAGGAGGTAATATCCCTGAAGCGCATACGGATTTTATATTTGCCGTTATTGGTGAGGAGTTTGGTTTTATCGGCGCCTCCCTTTTGATGTGTTTGTACTTAATGATGATTTACCGAATCATTCATGTGGCTATGCATGCTAATACGCTTTATGGATTGTACATATGTGCGGGAGTCGTTGGGCTGATCGTGTTTCAAGTTTTCCAAAACGTAGGGATGACAGTCGGTTTAATGCCTGTGACGGGACTCGCGCTTCCTTTTATCAGCTATGGGGGCAGTGCGCTTTTGACCAACATGATCGCCATTGGCCTCGTGTTTAGCGTCAATCTTAGGTCATCATCCTATATGTTTGGGCGCAATTGGAATTGAAGATGATGACATTTCTTCTATCTCATCTCAAAAGAGTCGACCGCATTCTTGTTGGAACGATTGTGTTCCTCTGTTTATTTGGTTTACTGATGGTTTACAGTGCGAGTTATCCTTTAGGAGAAGTGAAGTATGAAAAGGGCAGCTATTTCTTCATCAAACAATGGCAATGGCTCCTGATTGGGGGATTCTTTTTCTTCATTGCCGCTCTGTTCCCTTATCAGATTTATCGTAAATGGATTCGGTGGCTTGTTATGCTGTCATTGTTATGCCTGATCCTAGTCCTGCTTCCTGGAATCGGTGTTGTCAAAAACAATTCCCAGCGCTGGGTTCAGTTGGGCTCTCTCATGCTCCAACCTTCTGAAGCTGTGAAACTAGTGATGGTGATCTATTTTGCCTATGTGTACGCGAAAAAACAGGCGTACATTACATCTTTTAAAAAAGGCGTACTGCCGCCACTCATTCTTTTAGGTCTTGTTTTTTTGTTGATCTTAAAGCAGCCTGATTTAGGCACAGCTGTGTCTATTTTATTAAGCTGCGGCATCATTTTATTATGCGCTGGGCTGAAAACGCACCATCTCATTTTGCTAGGATCGACTGCGGCAGCAGGTATCACTTTTTTTGCAGTGACAGCTCCTTACCGTTTGAAGAGGCTGACTTCTTTTCGTGATCCTTTTCAGTATGAAGATGGAGATGGATATCAGCTGATTCATTCGTATCTCGCAATGAATTCAGGCGGGCTGACAGGGAATGGCTTAGGCGGGAGCATTCAAAAGCTAGGCTTTCTTCCTGAAGCCCATACGGATTTTATCATGGCCATCATCAGTGAAGAGCTGGGAATCATGGGGATTTTGATTGTGATTGGTGCATATCTACTCATCATGTATCGCGCTATGCGAATTGTACAGGCTTTACATGACCCTTTTGGAAAGCTGTTAACGATTGGGCTTACGTTTCAAATCATGCTCCAAGCAGTCTTTAATTTAGGCGCTGTCTTTGGTCTTCTTCCAATCACAGGCATTCCGCTTCCCTTTATTAGCTATGGCGGCTCCTCCCTTGTGTTCATGATGATATCTGCTGGTATTCTCGTGAATCTTTCTTCATATGTAAAGAGGAATCCATATTAGGCGCATGCCAAATAGACACCTTCTGATGGAAGGTGTCTATTCATTTTATTCTTCTATTTGATGATCAGCGATCTCTTTTTTTCTTGGCTGTTTGATTTCATTCGTTAGTTCCTGAATGCTTTGCTTCACATTGCCTTTACCGGAAAAGTTCTCAATAATTTCTTTGACATCGATTCCTGAAGATGCTTTCAAGCTTTCTTGTAAACTGGACATGAGGTTTGTAGCATAGCCTGTGACTTTATTGGCACCGCTGCCTTCGCCGTTACCTCCCGTATCCACAACAGTAATTTTATCAATGTTAGAAAGTGGTGCAGATACTTGCTTCGCATATTCAGGAAGCATTTTCACAATCATATCAAGGATCGCTGCCTGACCATATTGTTCGAATGCTTCAGCTATTTTCTCTTTCGCTTCGGCTTCCGCAAGTCCTTTCAGTCTAATGACTTCTGCTTCGGTTTCCCCTTTCGCACGATCAGCTTCCGCTTTGGCAAGCCCGTCAATTCGGACTTTCTCAGCTTCTGCCTTTGCCATTGCTTCAATGCTGTATTTCTTGGCATCTGCTTCAGCGAGGCGTTTCGCTTTTTCCGCCGCAGCTGACTGCTCAACAGCATAACGATCCGCATCTGCTTTCTTTTTCACTTCAGAATCGTATTGACGCTCACGACGCTGGATCTCTTTTTCTTCTAATTCAATTTGCTTCTGACGTTCAATGATTTTCACTTGCATTTCTTGTTCAGTTACGTGCTGACGGTTACGAGCTGTTTCTAAATCGTACGCTTGGTCAGCGCTTGCTTTCGCTGTATCCTGTTCACGTCTGAATTCTGCTCTTTTCAGCTCATTGATCTTTTCTGCTTCAGCGATTTCAGTAGCACGCTCAAGCTCAGATTTCTTCGCATCTTTATCTGCTTCGGCACGTTTGATACGTGTTTCTTTATCTGCTTCAGCTGTTGCAATATCTGCATCGCGTTTCACTTGGGCAATTCTAGGTTTACCTAGTGATTCTAAATAGCCATTTTTATCACGGACATCTTTGATCGTGAACGACACAATGACGAGGCCCATTTTCGCTAAATCTTGAGAAGCGACACGCTGTACTTCTTGAGAAAATTTTTCTCTGTTTTTATAAATCTCTTCGACTGTCATTGATCCTAAGATGGAGCGAAGGTGTCCTTCTAGTACTTCTCTCGCTTCGTTTTCGCGGTCTTCTTTTGTTTTACCTAAAAATTGCTCTGCAGCAGTAGCAATTTCTTCAATCGATCCGCCAATTTTAATGATGGCCGTTCCGTCCGCCATGACCGGTACACCTTGTTCGGTATAGACTTCAGGCGTTGAAACATCCAGCTTGCTAGATAGTAAGCTGAGCGGCTCTGCTTGTTGAAAAACAGGGAGCACAAAGGTACCTCCGCCTCTTACAATCTTAATCTTGTTTCCACCTTCATCCACGTGGACATTTTTACTTCCTAGGTAACTTCCTGTGACAATTAACGCTTCATCTGGACCTGCTGTCCGGTATTTCGAAACAAATACACCAATAAGTGCAATAAGAATCACAAGCACAATTCCAATGATAATCAAAATGGTTGTTCCTGGCATAGCATTCCCTCCTAGATTTCTTCATTTGGTATAACTGATAAGACGCCTTTGTTCACTTCGACGACCAGCACCCGGGTTCCATATGGAATCTCCTCTTCGTCGAAACTGACGGCAGGCTTTGAGATTTTCCCGCTATTACTAATTAACAGCACTTCTCCAAACCCGTCTTTTGGAACAGATACAATGATCTCCCCAGTTCTTCCTTTTAAGTCGGCCTCTGTATATGAAAGAGATTCTTCAGCAGAGGAAAGCGGGACTAAGACAAATACATTCAAACAGGTCACAAGGACCACTGCGAGGATGGCAGATAATACTGCGCCAAGTCCACTCCCTACAATTGCTGTTTTTTCAGAGATAAACCCTCCAGCCGAGAAAAAGGTAAGAAATGCGAGGATCAATGTTGGTTGAAGGAATGAAACAGGAATCGCTTCAAACAATCCATCAAATACATCGCCGAAAAAGACGAAAACTAGTGTCAGGATTCCTGATATCATCAATATGTATAAATACAGCGTCTCAAGCGGCAGCCCGAACACATCCATCTTCCTCACCCTTTCTTCATGAAATGAACAGCCTTTGTTTCATTTAGACCATGCTCACCTCCAATGTATTCCTTCTAACAGGTAATACGAACCACTTTTGTAAAGGTTTCAAATTTCCTCACAATTCTTCACAGGAATTCCCCGATAGCTCAAGAATGATTGTCATGTACCACTATGTTAAAATTTGATCTTGAGGTGATGAAAATGAGTTTATTACATGAGGCAAGACAAGAATTGTGGCAAGAGCTGCAAGGTTTGAACGAAGAACAATTGAATCAAAAGTTATCTGATGATACTTGGAGTATTCAAGAGGTGACAGATCACTTAAAGAAGATGGATCTCATGGCAGCCAAACATCTAGCTGCTGAGGGAAAAAAAGCACCGATCAAGGAATATGAGCCAAAGCCGGTGGAAATGGCAGAGGACCGTTCTAGAAAAGCCACTGCACCTAGTATTGTTGAGCCTGAATGCAAGCATGTGACACCTACACATTTAAAGGATGAGCTCGATACAGCTCGTGAACAGCTCAATCAAATTTTATCAACGTTTACTGAGGATGATTTCAAACGTGTCATTGCGCACCCTGTGTTTGAAGAGTTATCCCTTAAGCAATATCTTGATTTTATCGGCGCACACGAAAAACGTCATATTCATCAAATCAAAGAAATTAAAGAACAGCTATAAGACATAAAGAAGACTCCCTTTTGGGAGCCTTTTTTCATTGTTACACTGTTTTAGGTGTTAGATCAAAACAGCGAGCATAAATCCAGTTGTACGCTTTTTCATTTAGATCTCTTGGGTTTCCAATTGTTTGCGGATCTTTCATTGCTTCTTTAGATAAACGGTCAATCATATCTTTTGATACACCTTGTTCTTCTAATGAAGGAACTTCTAGATCTTCCACTAAATCATACATCCAGTTCACAGCAGCTTTTGCTGCTTCCTCTGTAGACATTCTGCTTGTATCAATGCCGAACGCTTGCGCAATACGAGCGAATTTTTCCGGATACCCTTTCCAGTTATACTCCATCACCGGTCCCATCATTGCTGCTACACACTGGCCATGCGCTACAGGAATAATGCCTCCGAGTGTTTGACTCATCGCATGTGCAGCTCCAGCTGACTCGCTTCCATAAGAAAGCCCGGCAAGCATTGCAGCTTGTGCCATTCCATATCTCGCTTCCAGGTCTTCGCCATCGGCAAAGGCACGGCGGATATAATGAGCAGCATATTCAATGGCCATGAGCGCTACCGCATCTGTAATGGGCTGAGCAAATTTCATTGTATAGCATTCGATAGCGTGAGCAAGCGCATCAATTCCAGTCATTGCTGTCACATGAGGAGGCATGGATACATGAAGCTCTGGGTCAATCACTGTGAGGTGAGCTGCAATGAGTGGTCCACCTGTGTTGAATTTAAATTCTCTTTCTTCATCCGTAATCACTGCCCACTGCGTAACTTCTGAACCTGTACCAGCCGTGGTCGGAATGGTGGTTAAAGGTGGGATTCTGTTTTCAAGCGGTTTTTTTCCCTCTGCCGCTTCGTAATCAAGGACTGAGCCTTTATGAGTCACCTCTACTCCGATTGCCTTCGCTGTATCCATTGAGCTTCCGCCGCCTACAGCGACTAATCCATTACAGCCTTCTTTTTCATATAACGCAGATCCTTCATTCACTAAACGAACTGGCGGGTTTGGCTCTACTTTATCAAATAGGATCACATCGATTTGTGCTTCTTTTAATGAAGCAACCACTGGGTCTACTACGCCCGCTTGATAAATACCAGGGTCTGTTACAAGCAATACCTTCGAGACACCGTATGCTTTCACTTCTTCCCCAACATGTTTCACTGCACCGATGCCATGTTTGATGACAGTCGGGATTTCAAATGTGTGGAATTTCTGCATGCTTTCAATTTTCATATTTAATGTCATATAGAATCTCCTCCAAATGTGTGATATTTATTTAAACCAATGAACCGCTTCAGGTTTCGTATTTCGATATACATGCTTCAGTTCCGTATATTCCTCAAGCCCGGTACGCCCTAATTCACGTCCAAGACCTGACTGCTTATATCCACCCCAAGGTGCTTGAGCGAAATAAGGATGGAAGTCATTGATCCAAACTGTGCCTAATCTTAATTGACGAGCCACTCTTTCGGCTTTTCCAATATCAGAAGACCACACAGCTCCTGCTAATCCATAAATCGTATCATTTGCCAGCTCGATCACTTCTTCCTCTGTTCGGAAGGATTCGACTGTCAATACTGGGCCAAAGACTTCTTCTTGGACAATCCGCATCTCTGACGTACAGCCTGAGAAAATCGTTGGCAAGTAGAAGAACCCATTTGAAAGCTCCTCTGCGTCAGGACTTTTTCCGCCTGTTTCTAATCTTGCGCCTTCATCTAACCCAATGCTGACGTATTTCTCTACTTTTTCTCGATGCTCAGCTGAGATGAGCGGCCCGCTTTGGGTTTCTTCATCACAGCCGTTGCCTAGCTTGATTTTTTTCGTACGCTTCACCAGTTCTTCTAAAAATTCATCATGAATGGATTCTTCCACTAGCAAACGTGAACCTGCTGAACATACTTGCCCTGCATGGAAAAACACAGCATTCATTGCCTGGTCAACCGCTACGTCTAAATCAGCATCTTGAAACACAATATTCGGATTTTTCCCGCCGAGCTCAAGGGCGATTTTCTTCACATTCCCACTGGCTCCCTGCATGATTTTCTTGCCTGTTTCAATACCGCCTGTAAATGAAATCAAATCTACATGTTCATTCACAGCAAGCTCATCGCCAACCGTTGCCCCTGGTCCAAGGACTAGGTTTGCAACTCCTGCTGGAATTCCTGCTTCTTCCATGAGTTTGAATATTTTGATCGTGGTGAGTGGTGTAATTTCACTTGGTTTTAAAACGATTGTGTTCCCCGCTGCAAGAGCAGGAGCGATTTTCCAGCTTGCTTGAAGCAATGGATAGTTCCAAGGAGTGATTTGCCCGCACACACCGACTGGCTCTCTGACTAATTCACTTTTTGAGTTCGGGATTGGTGACGCAATGATTTCCCCGCCATCTTTGTCAGCCAGACCTGCGTAATATTGGAACACGTTCGCTATATCGTCCATATCTGCTTTGCTTTCCTCTAATGTTTTACCAGTATCAAGGGATTCCAATTTGGCTAGTTCATCAAGATCACGTCTAATCAACTCAGCAATCTTAAACACCATATTTCCTCTTTCAAGTCCAGGCTGATTTGCCCAGTCCCCTTGATCGAAGGCTTTTCTCGCTGCTTTGATGGCTAGCTGCGCATCATTTCTTGATCCTTCGCTGACTGTCGCGATCACTTCTTGATTAAATGGATTGATGATATCCCGTGTGTCGCCACTTTTGGCGCCAACCCATTGTCCATCTATAAATAGTGTTTGACTCATAGAAGGAACCTCCTCTGATTCTCTTTGGTAAGTTTGTTAAATAAAAATTTAACGTTTTGAACATAATTAACTTATCATGTTCAAATTTTTCTGTCAAAGGGAGATAGGCTTCATTTATTTTGACATTTTGTATTCTTTCGTTAACATATAGTCCATAAAGATTTTTTTGAACGTATTGAATTCTCTTAATAGAAAGCAGGGACAAGATGAAAAAGCAGGAACAGCCACAAGCAGAAGATCGTATTTTAGCTGCTAAAGATCTAGTCATTGATTCCATAGCTGAAACGATGGATCTCTATGGCATTACACGAAGTGCAGGTATTCTCTATGGGACCATGTATTTAAATGAGGAAATGACGCTCGATGAAATGCGTGAAGAACTGCAAATGAGCAAGCCAAGTATGAGTACGGGTGTGAAAAAACTGCAAGATATGAATATTGTCAAAAAGACGTTTCACCGGGGCCGAAGAAAACACAGCTTTGTTGCTGAAAAAGACTTCTTTAAGTTTTTCACGAACTTCTTTCCGCAAAAATGGGAACGAGAGGTCGAGGTCAATTTAGCGGCGATTGAAGAAGCGCAAGAGCGGCTTCAAGAGGTGGCGCGTGATGATCAACTGGAGGAACATGTAAGAGAGGAAGCGCAGCAGCTTCTTGAACAGCTTGAAAGCTCGAAAGCCTATTATGACTGGCTGAGACGCTTAGCGGACTCTGTACAATCAGGGGAGATCTTCGACTATATTCCGATTGATCAGAAAGATAAATAGGCGATATGTTTGCGTTTTACAGCTTGAATTTTACAGGAGGATTGATTATAATAAATTATGTCGTCATACTTCGGGGCATTAGCTCAGCTGGGAGAGCGCTACGCTGGCAGCGTAGAGGTCAGCGGTTCGATCCCGCTATGCTCCATACGAAAAACCATTCTTGAGAAATCAAGGATGGTTTTTTTATGTATATATTTCTTACAGTTGTGTTTGTTCTTTGTTTTTTCTTAACCTTAATATCTTTATGATCCGGTACGCGATCACAGAGAGATAAGCCGTGATGAGAATGATTGTGTAAGGCACAGGGAAATCGCTCGTCATTCCGTGATAAATGAAATAGATGAGCAGCACTGACAGCATGATGACTTGGAACAGTTCCTTTTTCATTTTACTCTCCCCTTATGATAGATTCGGTCGATTATATCACAAATGATGTCATTTTTTATTAGCTATCAGCAAGGAAAAATCCCTTCACCTGCTGATAGCACTTTATGAATGATCACTTTTTCAGCAATTGTTCCATTTTATTCTTCGTCTTTGGTCCGTAAATCCCGTCTGCCGCTAAGCCGTTCATGAGCTGGAATCGCTTAACGGCATTCGCTGTTTTCGGTCCATAATAGCCATCAATCCCATTGTTTTTTGCTCCTTTGTCTGGGTAAAAATAGAGGGAAGATAAGGCTTTTTGCACGGCTGTCACTTGAGATCCTTTTGTCAAGGGCTTGGTTATTTTTAAAATGCCAGATGGCAGATTTGACGATTTCTGTTTGGTTACGGGTGCTTTGTGGCTCAAGCTTTCTGTTCGGACTGGCTTTCTTGTGCTTTTGCTGCCGGTATGAGCTGTAGCTATTCCAGCTTTAAATTGATCCCATCGTCCGAGCAGTTTCCTTGGACATTCTTTCCCGCTCCAATGTTTATGGGGCACTACATTTGATAAAGGAATCCCCAAATCGCCCATCAGTTTCCGAATGAGCCATTGAGCATTTTCGACTGCTTGTTCAAAATTGCCGTCTGTATTTTCACAAATTTCAATTCCGATTGATTTCATATTGCCAGTGCCCCTGCCATCGCCTGCGTGCCAGCCGTTCTCGTTTAACGGTAAATGCTGATAAATGACCTGATCATCGACAGTGTAATGCCAGCTGACCCCAGTACTTGAACGTGCAACAAACGCAGCGTGACTCCCCGCATTTGCACCTTTTGCAGTGTTAGAGGTATTATGCACCGTAATATAGAGAGGCTTCATCCTATTTCCTGGTCTGTTGCGGTTGTGTTTTGGAATGTAGGCTTGAATGATATTGACCATATTGTTTCTCCTTCAACTATTATTTTGTTAGCCCTCTTTGTTTCAGGGTATCTTTTTGTAATTGACCTTTGTAGGTCACATAATTGTTTTTAAACCAAGCGATAATAGCTGTCACCATCGTAAAAATGGTGGAACCTGCTACATATAGTGCCTCACCGGCGGTTTGTACTTGCTCCTCACTAATCGGCAGCACCGTCTGTCCAAACATGACAAGCGTTTGATTGATGAGAGCAATAAAAAGAAGCACTGTGCGAATCACAGTGCCTTTGTCGAATGTTTTCATAATTTTTTCCTCCTATTTTAAATTCCGTTCAATTTTGTCGAGTTTATCGATCACGACGTCATACTTCTCACTAAACTTTGCTAACACTTCATTTTGCGCCTCGATTTGCTCATTGAGTTTACTTTCTCTTTCTTTTGTTGTGTTGAGAACATAAAACAGAATCCAGCAAAAGAGAACGGCAAATGGGCCTTGTGTCATTAAGTTTTGGACGACATCTACTTCCATTTGAAATCACCTTCTTTCCGGCAAAAAAATAAAGCTATTAGGCTTTGTACATTTCTCCAGTTATATCTTGGTAGTCGTCTGCGGTGATTCAAATTAACTACATAAAAAAGTCATAGTAGCTTGCCCATATTATAGCTACCATAGTGGAATTGCTTCATTAATTTCAATACGGGTTACATTTAACGGATCATTTGCAATTAATCCATCAAATTTTAGAATACCATCTTTAGATAAAGACAACCTTGCAGATCCGTATGAACCAACCGTCGCACAAGTGAAAACGGTTAAAGAAGAAGGTTTCTGCGTTAAAATTGCAATTTCTGTTTCATTAGCCGGAACTTGCTCAAATGATCCTCTCAAATATAAAATATTTTGTCTAACAGAGTATTTTAATGGGTTGACTAAATATTGCTTTATATTACTATTTAGATTTACATTATACCAGGAGGCATCTAAATCTGTAGATGTAAGCTGCCTTTCCCATTCAGTCCATGTATAGTCAATCTTCCTAATTCTATAAAAAGAATTAAGACCGTTGACTGCATCATAAATAGTTTGTAATAGGGTATTTCCATAACTTATCACTATCATAAATGCCCTTTTGATCTCTTTTGGACCATTTAAACCAGCATTATAAATGAGATACATTCCTGTTTCTGTAATCTCATTATAGTCAGTGGTTTCACTTACCCCTTTATAAATAGGCCTACCATTGTTTTGAGTCAATTTATACAGCTGTCCATTGTTCCATTTATCTTTTTCAGCAGTTGTCGGAAGCTGAGTCCAATTGATAGATATATGGCTAGAATTGTAGTAGAAGTAATATGCATTACCTGATGTATCTATCGCAAAACCTGTTCCAACATTATTTTGTCCCACTGTCTGAATCCCTCTAATGGCAAATTGTGAAGGGCTATCCTCTATTCCACTGGGCGCATAGAAAGTACATGTCCCTTTGTCTTTAATTGAATCAAAGATTCTTGAGCCGGCAGGAATATTTAAAAGATGTACTCCATTATCATTTGTAATTTTATACAGCTGCGACTCATTCCATTTCTTTTTTTCTACTTCTGAAGAGTGTTGTCTCGAATCCCCCATATGAAGAGTTAATTGTTCTGATATCCTAGTGTCGTTATGAAGCAATGTTTTCAACATCTCGTTGAATAGATCAGCATGAGCTTTATCACTCGTTTCAAAAGAACGAGGAGTTTTTATATCCAATGTGTACTCTCCTTTCTACCATTACGTAAGTTGTTTCAATGAGATTAAGACAGAATCCAGCAAAAGAGAACGGCAATGGGCCTTGTGTCATTAAATATTGAGGCAAATCCATTTCCATCCTACTCCCAAAGGCAAAATAAAAACGCCTATTCAGCGTTTGTTGGATATTCTTCTTTCGTTATTGCTTTGTATTGTTCCAGCGTAATCTTTTCGAAACGAACAAATTTTGCTACGTCTTCATTTTCATAACACTTCCATTGATAGAACAATGAAATACTACGGAACCAATCCAATTAAATTACCCCCTTTTCAGTCAGCAGCATGACAAGTTCTGATGTTGTTTTTGATTGTTCTTCTGCTCTCTTTTCTGACTCTGCCAGTTGCTGAAGCAGATCAGCATTTTGCTGTTTTAATAAATCAATATCTGATGGTGGCAGTGGTTTTGGCTGCAAACTATCAATGTATTCTTGTGTTGCCGACTCATACCATGCCCTTTTCGCTTCATTGTATTTACCTTTGTATAAACCATCTTGAGGTCTTACATCTGTATATCCTTTTGGGATGTCTGCGTCCCCTTCAATTTCTATTTCTTCTCCTGGAATGTAATTAAATTTTTCATCGTATTTATATATCCATTTCACTTTCATCCCTCCTGTGCCGCCATGAATTTAAAGCCGAAAGTGATAAATTCATTTGGGTTTGTTGAATTGGAGACACTTTGTATATACACATTACCTTTAGTATCAATAAATGTCCTGTGTGTTTGTGGTGTTGAACCAGCGCCGATACTAGATGCTACCCCTATAAAATGCATACCTTGTATAGGACGATAACCACTTGGCAATGTAAAAACAGGTACTTCAAAACCGATAGTCCCCCCTGTAATAGAACCAATTAACTCTACCTCTCCAAATGGATTCTTATAAAATTGCACTTTTTGAGTGCTGTATTGTTTCCATCCGTTTATTATTGTTGTTGGGAACTTCCATTCTATTTGCTCTGCATTTGTTAAAACACGTTTCCAGCCTTGCCACCCCAAATTTAAATCAAGATAGTTTGTATACATGTAATTGTTATAATCTATTGCCATAACCCACCCAAATGTCCCTTTTCCATTGCTATCTTGAGAAGTAAAATGATACATACCACGACACGATCTAGTTGTTGGGGTGTTTAATGCTTTACCTGTGACATAAAATGTACCATGGCTCGGACCTAAAGAAACAACCTTTTCAAGTAAATCTTCACCATCAGAAACAGATATAATCACCCCTCCATTATCTGCAGTGATCTTAGATAATTGCCCTTCATTCCATTTATTTCTCTCCGCGTCTGTCGGAAGCTTTGTCCAGTTAATAGCAGTATGCGCAGAATTATAATAAAAGCTATAAGCATTACCAGCAATATCTACAGCAAAGCCAGTACCAATGTTATCTTGCCCTACTGTCTGTAATCCTCTCAATGAAATATTCGCTGGGGTCGGGGAATCTTCAACTCCAGCAGCTGCATAAAAAGTACACATTCCTTTCCCTTTTATCGCGTCAAAGATCCTAGCATCAGCTGGAACATTAATTAATTGGCTACCATTATCTGCAGTAATCTTATAGCTCTGAGAATCATTCCATTTTTTCTTTTCTGCTTCAGACGTATGTGGATTTGTATCAACAATATGTTGATTGATTGCTTCTAATAGTCCTACATCATTGTCAAAAAAGTCTTCAACCATATTATTAAATAGGTCGGCATGGGCTTTATCAGTTGTTTTAAAAGTTCGTGGTGTCTTAATCTCCATGTTTGATCATTCTCCTTTCAAAATCTATAATCGCTTGTTTAATCTATTTTTACTTGTAATGATATATGACTTCACCTTTTACTAAACTTAAAACCCAGTGGGATTGGCTTTATATGAAGAAAGATGCACACATACCTTTAAATTGATCTAACGATGTGATTGAAGTGCTCCTAGTGCCTCTATACTCAAAGCAACTCCTATAAAGTAGATCGCCTGCTTTGGCTGTATTCTTCTGAAAAAATAAACACTGGGTTAATTCCTGAAGTCACTCCATTAATAAATATCATCAATCTCAAAAACAAATTCGATGTCGCCGTCTTTTTGTTTGTCTGTCATGGTGCGGATGGCGGTGAATTTGCCGGCTTCGTCGACAAGTGCTAGTTCGTTGATGACTTCTCCTGCAAGTTCTCCTTCGGCGATCGTGCAAGTGTAGCGGATTTTTGCTGGTTCCATGAAGGTAAACGAATCAATCTCTTTTTGGACTAGTTCTTTTTTGAGTTTTTGTTCAGTTCCGTCTAGTGAAATTGGTTTCCCATCCTTCGTCCCACCATTTCCAAATGCCATTTTGACGACTTTTGTGAGTTTTGTTCCTTCTGCTCTTGCCTTTGCCATTTGTTGACGTGCATATAGTGTTGTTACGGTTAATTGATCAGCCATTGTGATCCTCCTTATAGCTCTATTTTTTGAGAAGTTGCTGCTAGCATTTTTGATCCGTCCAGCGGAACAGATCCATCGAGAATCCAGTAATGATCCTTAATCAGTAAGCTGCCGCGCTGTTCAGTTTTGACATGTACTGGCAATCGGAACGTCATCTTCTTTTTGGTTTGATGTGTCAGCTGGTTCTTTGTGCGTAAAGTCAGTGCCGCTGTTTGCCCTTTTTCATTTAACGCTCCAGTCATGACATAATTCATGCGATATGTGGTTTCTGACTTATGCTGAAGCGGCATTCTCATCTTCAACGAATGCCGAAAACGAGCAGGTACATCGGTTGAACCTCTTGTCCCGCTAAGATAAAACGTACCATTTAATACAAATTCACCATTCAGTAAAATCGGGATATGATCGAAAAAACCCACTCTGCTTCGCAGTGTGAGCCTCCCGTGATGGTCATTTTTTTCATGTACATCGGTATGATGAAAAGCAGTGAACGTATAAGCCAAATGCGCTGGTTTTAACGTTTCAAGTATTTCTACAATATATCTAGTGTTTTGCAGGTCATCTAGGTTCACACGTAAGGCGAAATGATAGCGATTGGTGATGAGACGGATGATGGCACTTGGATTTTTGAGAAAGCGATTCACCGATTTCTCTAATGAAAGATACGTGATCGGTGGAATGTTTGACATCATATTGAGTAAGCGTGCCCTGCGAAGTTCAATGGAGTCATCTGATTCTCGCTGCACCTTCAGCATTCTTTCCCATCTATTCAATCCCCATGTCGCAGTTAAAGGGAAGAACTGATCCGTTAAATCGAAAATGGATTCATCCAATTGCTCAAACTCCGGTGCTTCTGTTTTGAGTAGATGATCTACTTCATAAATCTCTGTAAAATATGGCGGCAAGTAGTTTTTCATTTCATCCTGTTTGCTCAATAACCTTCACCTGCCTCAGACGCGGTATCTCAATGTCCTGTAACACTAAGTTTTTCGATTCCCCATTCAATAACACGTTTGCATAATCTGATACACTTTCTGAATGGTACAGAATGTCATTTAAGGCGGACATTCGAATGGTACTCTTTTCAAATGCGATTGATTTCAACAGCGCTTTGACCTTTTCTTCTATTTCTTTCTGCGCTCCTTCAAGGGTCCAGTCCATTTGAAGTTCGACGGCTACTTCTATGTCAATATCCAGCCATTTGGCGCTTTCGACGGTTGCTTTTGAACCGATAGGCGCTTGTCCTTCCCCTTCGCCTGGCACAGGGTCGATATATTCCTGTACTCTTTTAACAAGAAGATCTGATGCAACATCTAGATTGCTGTCTGTGATGACAATTTTGACCGTTCCTTCTCCATTCCAAAGCGGGAATACTTTCGCTCTGCCAACCCCTGTCACCTCCTCAGCCCATTTTTTATAATGCGCCTTGTTGGCACTGACAGCCTCTCGCCTAGCACGTATTAAGTAGCGATCATATAACGAAGCGTCATCTTCTTCCTCTTGTCCTGGTATCACCAGTTCTTTCATGGTAATCGATTCGAGTCCTGGAATTGTATCAAGTGATAGCAGCGGCTGATCTGTTAATTGACCATTGCCGATCTTGCCAGGTGTCTCGCATTCTAGCGTGCCTTCTTTCGAATATTGGAAATAGACGTCTTCAATAAAAAACCGTGAGCCAACTGGGATGTTGATATCCTCCGGCTGAATAGCTGCTGACCAAATCGCTTTAGTCGCTGGTTTTCTTTCAATCCCTACTTCAGCAGCCCGCCGATCTAGAAACTCTCCTTGTGCTGTATCTGCAAAGACCAGCTCGAACACTTGATCAAGCCAAATATAGGACTGGGCCAGTTCAGCGGCAGCAGGTGCCAAGGCATTCCAAATGACGCTGTTTTCTCTTTTATCTATGTCATCTGGCAGTCTGTCCAGCATTCTTTCTATCAATGCTTCATACGTTTGTTCCTCAAACATCGCCCTCCATCACCTCCTCTATTTCTAATGTGCCTTCATCTGTGACAATAGCTAGTTTGACATGAAACGAGTCATTTTGCTTTGTGACCTCTAACTCTTCAATATGATCAATCCGTTCGTCAATGATCAGTGCTTCCTCTAGCAGCCTCGGAATCTCCATTTCTTTGTATTCATCGGTGGCTTCTGTATCTGTCAAGAGCTCCTGGATTTCAGTGCCAATGTCGTGGCTGTAGATAGGATATGCATACCGCTCTGTCCTGAGTGTCATATAAACGAATTGACGAATTGCTTCAATGCCTGAAATGGTTTCACCTGTCAGTCTGCCAGTTTCAACATCTATTCGATACGTCGTCGAGGTTTCCACCTCTTCCTCTTCTTCTATTTCCTCGATTTCTTCCTCTGGTGAAAGTGCCACATTCATCACCTCCCTTACAATTTGTCGATGATGTAGAAGGACTGCCCTCCTGCCATTGCCAGCACCATAATGCTGTCTCCCCTTTTCAGTTCATCATCCTCACCCTTATTTAGGCGCTTTGGCCAAATCAGTAATTCTTCCGGAATGACTAGCTTATGGTTTTCATTTAACCGGATGCTTACAGGAGAAACTGCCGTGACTTCTCCAACCACGAGATCAATTGGAGAGGCGGCATCTACAGCATTCACTGCTAATCGTTTAATCGCTTCACTTAACCTCACGCTTGATCACCCTTTGGAATGGAATTTTTCTCAACGACATCAATTGTCATGGTGTGTTTCACCCCACTGAATTCATGTTTGTCTTGATCGATCCAGTAGGTTTTTTTCACGTTGATTTCAGGGATTTTTAAATAGATTGGAAGACCGCTTTGCAGTTCAGGAATGCCTAGCGCTTGTATGCTTTTGACTTCTTGTTTCACGCCTTTTTTCTCTGCCAGCCGTACTTTGGCTCTTTTTTGTAGCTGCGGCTGGTTGATTTGCCCTGTAACTGTCTCAACATGCTGTAAAATACCGTATTTACTCTGACCTGCTTTATCCTGTTCGACCACCACAATCTCTGATTTGCTGCCTTTTTTCTTATTCTTTCCCTGTTCATCTGCAGACGTGCGCAGTTTGACACGAGTGGCTGTCTCTTCAATTGAGGTGCTGTACTGATAACCAATGAGATTGACGCCTGATTCAATGACCCATACGTCCTCTGGATCTGGCCAAGCTCTCAGCCCCATCTTTCCTTTAGCAGAATAGATTTGATAGTTTCTACCGGTTTGACGCTTTGTTTCTTTTAACGCTTTCAGAATCATGTCATACAAACTCGTATCGTTTTTAAACACTAGTGATTTTATGACATGTCCTGTATTGGCGATGGAGGTCATTGGAATTTGAAAGTCAGCCCCTATCCGTCTCAAGATTTGATCTGCTCTTTGTTTTGAAAAAACATAGACATCTTGGTTTTTCACCAAATATTGAAGCATGTCGTATGCGGTAAAGGTCAGCTTCCCTTCAACAGGCGTCCGGGAAAACACAATGCCTCTGAACAGCTCTTTTCCTTTCCATTTAAAAAGAACCGTGTCCCCTTCTGAGACACGGTAATATGTTTGACTGCCTTGTTTAGTGATAATATTTGCCTGAATAGAGCGAGGGGCTTGATACCTTTGCCCCTGAAGTGTCACACTCTCTGTGACAAGCTCATACATGGTGCCGCTTCTGATGGCAAAAAGCTCGATCAATGCCAGCCCCCCTATTGTGGTATTTTTAACCTTTGTCCAGGGAAAATCCAATGCCCCGGCTGCTTAATATTGCGTTTGCTACGTTTAATCATCGCTAATTTATTGGCATTCCAAATACGCCGCCATTTTGTACTGTCGCCATAAAATCTGCCTGAAATAGCCCATAGCGTATCCCCTTTTTTGACGGTGTACATTTTTGGCGGGGTTTTTGAAGGCCTTTTCTTTTTCGTTTGTTTTGCTTTTTTCTTTCGTTTAATTTTCCTAGGCGATGCGGTTTTGTATTCCTTTAACTCGATCGTAAATTCACGATCGCCAATATCATATGACCCTTCTTTATGGGTGAAGCTTTCAATGCTGCACGTCATATTGATTTTTGTCCCCGTTACAATCAGCCGCACAGACTTCTTTGAACGCATCATTCGTTCTATTTTCGCTATCGCATTCTCCGGTGATGGAATGCTTTTATATTCAGCAATTGGCGAATATTTCTTAGGAAATAATGAAGTGAATGATACTTGCTTAGCCGATGGGACATCAATAAAGGTCAGTTCTCCAAAAGAAGCAACCTTTACCGTTTCATTTTGTACGTTATTTGTGATTTCAAGTTCGGATGGAAGGACAGGGAATCGCAACTTGTCCTTTCCTTGGGAAATCCACAATTGATACACTGATTTACCCATCGATCACGACCCCCTTCGTTCCTGTATGAAGCTCTACTTCCAGTTCATCTACGAGCATTTGTCTAATTTTTTCGACAAGCGATTGCTGATCTTGTCCATTATGGAAATGCTGATCCCCATTGAATTGAATGGTAATTTGTTTATTGCCTGACGCTGTTGTACCACTAGAAGAATGAGCTGAGGTGACTTGCTGCATTTGTGATTCTGGTAAAGGTGCAGACGCATTTGCTGGATCATATACTTGCATCCCAAGTGCCTTGGCTGCCTGCGTTAATAAATACCTTCCGCGAATACCTCTTTCTTCAGGAATGATCCATTCGCGTTTGTTTCCTTCACCGACTCTAGCAACCTGCTCCTGAGTAATCAGTCCACCATTTGCGTAGCCTTTATAAGGCCCGCCTCTTCTCATACTTCGTAATCCCGGTGTATTGAAGACTGTTCCATATCTGCCCTTAATGTAGTTAATGGCGGCTACGGCATTATGAATTGGGTTCCAAATGTCATTCATACCTTTGCCTTTATTGGAGTTAAACGTCGGTCCAATGGTTTGCATTAAGCCTTTAGAAGGCGTTCCCTTTTTAGCGTTGGAATCCCATAAGTTGATTGCTCTCGGATTTCCATTCGATTCATGCTGTGCAATGGTCATAAGACCTGGAAGCCAGTTCATCGATGTGCCAGTTGCCATGAGAGCTGCCATGAGCCATTGCTGAACACTAAGACCTGAAACCCCCATACCACTGAAAGCTCCGATTAATGAACCAGCCTGATTTTCAGCAAACTTTTTCACATCCACTGAGTCGAGCCCTTTAACGACACCGATCGATGCAAATTTCCCAAGACTCATCATGACGCGTGAAGGGGAATGAATGTCTAATTCCTCTCTAAACGCCTGCTCTACTTTCTTCGCCATTTCTTTGGCAGCTTGTGTGACTTCACTTGCTTTTGAACGCATGCCGTTGTTAAAGGCATCCATCATTCCTGAGCCCCAGCCTGGTGATTCTTGTTTTGCTTGTAGGAATGGTTGTTTGATGTGCTGATCTACGTATTGGCTAGTACCAACTGATGTGGCATTTTGACCTGTGGCAAAACCATTAACTGTTCCAGAACCCCAAGTTGGTGATGCTGTCATCACTTGTTGGTATGGTGCTTTTACACGACTTTGCAAAAAGCTGTCTGTTCCTGTGGGTGTCACCTGCTGACCATTCGCAAAAGCAGCAACTGTTTGCTGACCATACTTACCTGAGTCTGAGGTCAATTGAGCAAAAGGTTGCTGAATATTCTTTTGCTTCCATTGATCAAGTGTAATCACTTTTTGATTTAATCCTTGTTCAAAATCCTTATTAAATTGCTCGCCTATGCTGGAGGCTTGAATGTTCCCAGTCATCGAGACAGATCCGTCTATTGAACCGACAGAAGATGATGAAGCTACTGCTGTAGGAGCTGGAGAGCTTGATACTTGATTTCCAGCTGCTCCGCTTGGCATAACAGACATTCCAAGATGAGAAGCAGCCTGAGCAAGCAGCATCTTCCCGCGTCCTCGGTTATTTTGAGTTGGAATAACAAATTCGTTACCTGCTTCTCCGACCCATGATAAGGTTGGCTGGGTGATATAGCCGCCTGTGGCATTGTTATCGGGTTTTTTCTTCCCAACAATCCAATTTATGACTACATCTACAATACCGCCTGCTTTGTCAAAAATCTTTTTAACCCAACCAAATGCTGCAGAAAACCCATCACTAATAGCTTCTGCTACTTTTACAATCGGCTTTTGAATGTTGTCCTCAAACCATTTGGATAATCCATCCCATATATCTGTCACGACTTTATACGCTTCTTCAAACTTTTTACCGAAACTATCTTTAATGGTTCCTACCGTATCTACAAGTGGGTTCCATACATTTTCCATAAACCATGACGATACAGCTCCAAAGATTGATTGTATCGTTTTCCATGCATTTGATAATGCTGTCCAAATCTCTGTAGCGACTGTAACGACTGTGCTGCTTAGCGGTGTCCAAACGTTTTCAATAAACCAACCCGCTACTGCACTGAACGTTTCTTGAATCCATGTCCAGGCATTCACTAAACTTGACCAGATGGTCGTTGCTACCGTAACAACTGTGTCGCTGAGAGGTGTCCAAACGTTTTCGATAAACCAGCCTGCTACGGCACTAAATGTTTCTTGAATCCATGTCCAGGCATTAACTAGACTTGTCCATATGGTCGTTGCTACTGTGACGACTGTATCGCTTAGCGGTGTCCATACATTTTCAATAAACCAGCCTGCAACTGCACTGAAGGTTTCTTGTATCCATGTCCATGCATTGACTAAACTTGACCAAATGGATGACGCTACTGTGACAACCGTATTGCTTAATGGTGTCCATACATTTTCTGTGAACCAAGCCGCAACTGTTGACCAAACTTCGACAATTTGATTTTTGATTTCAATGGCTTTTTGGCCAATCTTTTCAAATCCGCCGCCATCAAACCATTTTCCAATTGTTTCACCGATAGATTCTCCACCCATACTTCCAGCGATGCCGCCTACTAGACCGCCGATGGCTGTACCTACCCCTGGAACTACGCTTCCAATAGCTGCACCTGCTGCAGCACCTGCCATCCCGCCAGCGATTCCGCCTCCAGTCGTACCAATCTTTTCACCAGCATTCTCTTTGTTCATACCGATTAGATTTGTTGCACTAAGTACACTTCCTAGAATAGGTACTTTCTTTAATAACTTGCCGCTCCCTTTACCTATACTCTTCATCGCATTCCCTAATCCACTTAACCCCTTGCTACCTTTCACTAAACCCGTAAGTCCGCCAACTGAAGCTGCGATACCCGCACCTTTCTTTAGTCCACTAGGAATTTTTCCAAATAATTTACCTGCATTTGTTTTAAGTTTCCCTAATCTACTTGGAGGTCTTCTATTCATTTCGGTTCTTGTTGTGGCATTTGGGTTTGTGGATTGTCTTGGTGATTGACCATTTCTATTTTTAGTTTTAGTAGATCCTCCCCTGCTTAAACCTCTTGCACAACAGGGGCAACAACTATTGCGAAACAAGCCTTTTCCACCTCGCGGCTGAGGTTTCGTTTTGGGAGCTGGATTTGATGGTGTTGATGTTGGTGCTGTTGTTGGTGTTGATGTTGGTGCTGTTGTTGGTGCTGTTGTTGGTGCTGTTGTTGGTGCTGTTGTTGGTGCTGGAGTGGCACTTTCACTTGATTGATCACTTGCACCAAAGAGACGATCTAATCCAGTCTTCACCAATTGATCTAGTTTTTCTTCAGGATTAAATTTAATTTTCTCTTTAATTCTTCCGATCACGTCTTGCTTGTACTCTTCTATTTTATTTTCAACCCAAGGAAGTGCCTTTTCATCCCAAAACTTTCTAGGATTCAATTTTTCCTTCACTTTATCTGCAACATCACCTGCATATTTTTGAATTTCACTTAATCCCTTATTGGCAAGGTTCTGGAGCCAGCTCTGTTTAGGATCTTCCGTTTTCACTGACGGACTAACAGCCTCAGTTTCTTTTTTTATGTTTTGTTCTTTCACAACCGACTCAGCCTGATCTCGTTTTTTCAACTTACTCTTTGCATTGTCTTGAACAGACACTCTGATTTCGTGTTTAGACATCGTCAAGCTTTTGAGTGTCTTTTTGATTCGTTGAATTGCAGCGGTGGCTTGGTCAACCATGTTTAATCTCATATAATACGTTCTGTTCATGAGCTGAAGGATAGATTTTTTGATCGATGACATTTTACCTGACAATTGATCGTTTAGTTTAAACGTCAGCAGAATGGGGCTTATTCCCGCTTGTTTTAAACGATTTATGCTGGATTTAATGACATCTAGTCCCTTCGCTTGAATGGATATGACCAGATGATTTGGGAGCATATTTAACTGATTGTTTAATGCTTTTAAATCACGATAGATTCCCTGATCCAGTCTCATGGAAAATACTGAAATTTTCCGAAGCGATAAACTGAAGTTTCTTAACTTCTTTTCATCTATTTCCAGGTTTATTTTCACTGGTTTTCTAAATGGTTTTAGCTGCTTCTCAAACGTTTGAAATCGTTTTTGAATGCGCATAAGCTTCTTCGATACTTTGTCTTCTAATTCAAATCGTGCAGTGAGTTTCGCCAATTATTTCCCTCCTTTCTTTGCTTCTTTTTCTAGCATGTCTAGTTTGTAGCTGATGAGTCCGAATAGGAATGCTTTGAACGGTCTTGGTGATTCGTATAAATCTAGGAGTTCAGATGGGGAGTAGTGAAGCTCGTGCATGGCGTAATATAAAAACACGGCTTCTTTATCCCCATCTTTTATTAGTTTTTTGCTGCTTCTTCTAAATCTTCAATTTCGTCTTCGAATCCGTTGATTTCAATGGCTTTGTTTAACCAGTTCGCATATTCACCGCCAACTGACAGGACGCGTTTTGCTACTTCAACTGGATCTTGTGTGCTGTAGGCTTCCCTTAATTCCTTTGAGCGGAAATCTGGATAAATGGTCGATTCAATCGCAATTCGTGCGTAGAAGCGCTGACTGTCTAAGTCCTTTACGCGGCCTCTGCCTTTGACATTTTTGAAGGTCGTATTTTCTTTTTCCAGTTCATCAATGCGTTCAGTTGTAATGGCTTTAAAGACAAAAGGAATGACATTCCCTTTTTTATCAACAAAACGCTTAGAAATCGGTACTTTGACCTCTTCCGCTTCTACTGTTTGTCCTGGCATAAAAAATGAAAGATCAAATGTTTGTTTTTCGGTCATGTTTAAAAACTCCCTTTGTTATGTTTTTTTGAATGCAAAAAAGCACATCCATTTTTTAAATGTGCTTTCCAATCTTTTCATGTATAATTTAGGTTGTACAATTGAATGGCTTGCTCAAGGGTGTCTGGCTCATCCCCGATAGGAAGGGGGTGATGCTCATGTCAACATTTCAAGCGCTTATGTTAATGCTTGCATTCGGGTCATTTATCGTTGCCCTGTTGACGTATATAGACAAAAAATAGACTCCCCTTGAGCTTTGGACGGTTGAAGGGAAAGTCTATCCTTAAAACTATCTAATTGATTAGCCAGCCCCTTGAGGGCCTCATTGTACATTGCCGGGATGTTGACGCATCCTGGCTTCTTTTTATTTTATGCAAAGTACTTTGCATGTAAACATATTTCTAAGAAACTTTTTGGGGTTACACAGTAACTCTTTTGTAGCTACTCTGTAACTATGAAAAATTATACCATATCGTTGAATAAAATAAAAATAACATATATTTTCGTCATTCGTAATGCCTTTTTCAATTGTAATTAGAAAGAATTCTTCAGCTTTTCAGGAAGATCAAAGTCCTCGAACGTAAACGGAACTTCTTCTTCAAGCGCCTCTGAATCAACATCCAATCCAGCGATTTTAGCTGAATCAAAGTTGACATCAAATAATGTCACACGCTCAGTGCCTCGGCCTGATGACTTATCGTCAATTACAGCCTGAAGAGTGAAATATGGGTCTTCCCCTTTTTTCACATAGTTGAGCATTAATTGAACGAAATGTGACGTGACTTTATAGAATGTTGCCGTTCCTGTTCCGTTTGCCCCTGTTGTTTTATGACCAGTCATTCGGCGGCCCATTACGTTGACTTCTGATTTGTTTTTCTCCACGTTTGCTTCAAACGTTTTGATAAAGGCAAGCTCCTCACCTTCTAAGAAAAGACGACCTTCTTTACCTGAAATTGTATTTTGCGCTTTAAAAGCCATCTTACTTCACCTCCACATTGAAATAAAATTTTTCTGCTGCATCTACTGGTTGAACCGCTAGATCGATGATAAATCCATCACGATCTTCATTGAGACCGATCACGATATCTGTTTCTGAGTTAAAGCCTGTAATGCCGCTGCCATCTTGAAGCTGTGTGAGATACTGAGTAATCAGTGTTTTCACAAGCTGCACCCCATCATCTGATGCTGGAATGTCATTGCCATTGGCTTTGCGTAATTTAATCAGATTTTTTAATTCGAACGTCAAATCATTGTTGATCGCATCAAGCACACGAATGATTTTGTTTTTCGCCATTTGCTGGTTCTTTTCAGCTGTAAAGCTTGTCAAGGAGTTAATATCTTTTTCAACACTCACGGTACGATCTCTCGCATCAAAGGTGAACAGGAACTCCCCTTGTGATAATCGGTATTCTACTTGATCATTATCAAGGCGTTCTAATGTATCCACTGCTCCTTCGTATTCTACAAAGGTCAGTGACTGATTGAAGTTTGCACCTGCACTTGCACCTGCGACCCATGCTGTTGCTTGAGCAGGCGTTAGTTCTGTTCCATCTTCCAGCACAACACCGCTTGTCACATTGATGATGCCTTCTTGGTCAGCTGCATAGTTGGCCACAACTCCTTGCACCTTACGTCCTTGCTTATCACGTAAACGCTCGATAAATGAAGCGAAGGTCGCTTTTAATTGCTCACTATTATCGATCGGGAGAGCAATAACATCAAAGTATTCTGTTTCTGCTGCTTCTAGGAAAGCTGTATAATCTGCGACACTTGCCACACCATTTTTCCCGCCGCTTAGTGCCACACCAGCTGTGATGACGGCTTCACCTTCACCAGAAAAATGAACATATTTGTTTTTCACAAGATCTTTGACATCCGTGACAACCTGCTTATCGACAATATCTGTTCCAAGATAAGTGATGACGTCACGCTTTGTGCTATCAAGTACATTTTCTGCCACTTGTACAGTGATCTCATTTCCTTTTAGACCGCCATAATTGGCTGTGACCACAAAATTTTCAGCGATTTCGGCTTTGGCCGTCTCCCCTTCATTTAGGCGGTAAAGCAAGACCGTTTGTGCTTTTTTCTTTGCTTCACGGAAAAGAAGAAGTGACTTGTCATCAATGTTGAGTCCAACCTTTTTATTTAAGTCTTCCATATTGGAAACGGAAATAAAGGTTTTTGGTTCTCCCCAGCTCATCACAAGAGGAAGTGCCACCGTACCTCGATCGCCTAAAGTAATTCGCTGCTCTGCTGTTGTTTTAAAATTAAAGTAAATGCCAGGACGCTTTTTCTCTGTACTTGGTGTAAATGTGCCTCCGTTCATCCTTTAAACCTCCTTGGACAAAAAAGCATCAATGTGCTTTTTCGCTTCTGTTTTTGTAATTGGTTGATGTTTGATATAAAAAAGAGCACCTTCAAGGATTTCTGGTTTAACCCCAAAAAGATCCTTACTGTGCTCTTTTAAGGCTTCAAATGAAAAGCCAAATTCTTTTTCTTCGCCAGCTGTTTGAGCGGGCTCTGCTTTTTTAGTCTTGCTCACGTTTGATCACTCCATCTGAAAAGTTGATATCTTCAAGGCTTGCTTGTTTGTCTCGGTTGTACCAATAACTGCTATCCCACGTCAGGACAATCGCTGCTACGCCTTGATCTATCATTCTGGTTTCCACTCTTTTTATGCGGACATAATCATCAAGCACCTCTCCATCTTCACTCATCATCTGAATCATTTGACGATCAGCAAGCAATGCATCAACAATTGTTTCTGCTGCGTCATGCGCTTTTTCTGAATCCATATGAAACACTTTCACTTGCAGCGAATAAGATTTCATAAACGTAGATACCGTATCTGGACCGCTGATGACTGTTACGGGCGGCACATAAACGGATGGCACTTGAAAACGCTCTGGCAAAAGTCGATCATACATTGTCACAGGAAAGTGTGTGTAAATATAATGCATGATTGCCCCGACTTCTTGATTCATTTCATCACCTCCCAAAATGTCGATCGAACCAGCTTTGAAGCTTTCGATCCAGCGACTGTTCAAACATCTGCTCATAGAGCATGACAGCATGATCCCAGTAGCCATTTCCATCTATCCATTGAGAGGCAAGCATCATTCCTGTCTTTGCATTCGGATCATATTCAAAGCGGCTGCCAGCCCATCTGCCAGGCACCCATCTTCGCTCTTCACTTGAAGAAGTAGCATGTCCGTCATTGACATAGGAGGCATATTCAAGCTGCGTTCCCACTTCAAGCGTGAGACCACCTTTTGACATAAGAAAATGATTCTCCTTGTCTCCTTGCGTAAAGGAGCTTAGAAGCCGGCCTGTATCGACAGCATTCTCCTTGATTAGCTCATCCTGAATGATGTCCAAAAGTTCTAGGCACATGTCTTGCAACAAATCTTGATATTCTGCTTTTAAGCCGCCGGCACACGCTGTTTCCAGCTGTGAAAGCAGCCGGTCAAGTCCATCAATTTTCATAGATTTTCCTTCCTGACTGCCATCACTTCAATGTGATGATTTTTCACTATTTTGGGCTGCTGCAACTTAAGTGAGACGCCGTTCCACACCATTTTGTCATGCAGGCGAATATCACTTGCTAAAGGGAAATGGACAAGATAGGACTGATAAATAACTGTATTCGGCTCTTCTTGCACAAGGGACTGATTCTTTTCTATGACATAACAAGCCAGATCTGTCAGGCTAGGAGCATCGGGATAGGAAAGAGTCATTTGTACGTCATCAGCTGGAACCCCGAATTTTCCTCGGGAAGCCTCCTGATGTTCAAGGTGAAAAAGATCACAGCGGTCTGTTAATAAAGAGTGATAACTCATAATGATCTCGCCTTTAATTTGGTACTGCCGCCAGTTAATGATGGTTCAATGTAATCGACAAGCAGGGCATATACATAAGGTTTGCCTTTCACTTGATCAGCTGCCTTCGCATATGAATAATCACCCATTTTTTCTGACGTAAAGCCTTTCATCATAGATTCGTCATCATTCAGCATGGCAAAATATTGGGCCATTTTTAATAATGCGATTCTTGCTTTTTCAGGAAGGGGCTGATATTTTTCGCTTGAGAAATCATGACCTACGATCTGAAATACCGCAGCTTCGGCTTCGATAATATCTGCTGTCAGTCTTTCTACAGAGCGATTTTTCACACGCTCAAATACAGAATAGGCTTGTACTTCTTCAGGAGAAATAATCATGGCCTGCCGTCACCTACTCTTTCACTTTCATCACTTTTGCTACAGCATCCTCTTCCTCAAATTTGCTGTCTAGCTTCGCTGTCAGGACAATAATAAATTTACGGCTGCGAATATCTTTTTCTACTTCAATTCGAATATTACGAGAAAAACCTACGATAATATTTTTAGGGTGTGTCAGCAAAATATCTGATACGTCTGTTCCCGCTTCGTCATATGGCTGCATATTGGCAAGACCTTTGACCGGCACACCGAATGCAGAAGAAAGTCCGCCTTGAATGACCGCATCTCCGAGATTTGTCTGACGGTTTGCTACTTGATCCTTCCACTCAACCTCTAAACTTGGGGATGTGTAGAAACGGAAATCCTGAGGTACACGTAAATATTTTGACGGCATCGCTTTATAGGCTTGTTTAAACATTTGGCGGCTAATTTCCGCTCCATTTGCATCAACAATATGAGATACTGCTTGTTTTCTCACGCCATCCATTTGGGCTAAAAATGGATCTGATGAAGTCGTATCCCCATTGACGATGAGCTCTTCAATATCGACCGCCGCTCGTTCAGCCAGCATTTGCATAATTGTCTGCTGGATTCCGTCTTTTTCAATATTGTTTTCAATGCTGTCGTAGGTCATGTGAATCTCTGCAATGACCTCTTTCGCATTTAGCTGGACAGTGCTTGTCGCTGGGACAACACGGTCTTTTGCATCAAGCGCTTGGCCTTCTTCTGCTGGGCGCAAAATACGCTGGCCAAAGCCAATTTTTTCGATTTTTTGTGAATCACTTTCCATCGGAATGATGCGTGCATCATTTAAAACGGTTGGTGTGTTTTGCATCATTCTAATGAATGTGTTGGATTGGGTTGCGTTCATGAGACCGCCGGTTTTTAAGCTGGCAAGTGTCATTTCAGCCTTGCGAATCAACTCTTGATTTCTCACACTGTTTCCTCCTTATTTAGGCTTATAGTAAGCCATCCCATATGGGTGTTGTCGTGTCGTTTTGTGTATCGTGGATTGTCTGTTTTGACATGCCCCGCGCCTTTTCAAGCATGTGAATTCGCTCTGAAATAGGCAAAAGCTGCTGCTCAAGCACTTCCTGCACCGCTGCTTTTTCTCTGCTGGCTGATTTCTCTAAGGAAGAGAGCTGATGACGAATCGGTGCAACGACTTGCTCGAGCACTTTTTGGACAGGTTCTTCCCCGGTTTGATCTGTTTCCTGTTGTTCAGCCTGCTGTAAGACGTTTTCGATGGCCTTTTTTGCTTTTTCGAGCTCTCGTACTTGATCTGTCGTCAAAGCAGCATCTTCCTTTTGTACGGCGGCTGACCTTTCACCAATCGTTTGAAGTACATCCTCTGTCTTCAGGATGTCCTGCATGATTGAAATGAGCTGTTCTAAGGCAGCTCTTACATCCGCCTCATCACCATCACTTGACTGTAAGGTTTCCAGCAGATGGTCTAAAACGTTCCAAAATGGTTGTGACATGTTTGCACCTTCCTCTTTTAAAAAGAAATTTTTCAGCAAAGAAAAAAGCCCTCTCTCATTCGTGCCTTGAGATAGAAGCTGATCTTGTTCTTCTATGGCGACGATGTCCGCCGTTCCAGCCATTGAATAGCCTGTAATGTGGCCTTTTTGAATTTGATCCCAAATCTCTTGGGAAGCTTTTGTCACAAGCACCCAAGATCCTTTTCGAATCAGCTCCCCGCCCACTTCAACATCAGCCGGAGCAATATACGATTCAACCACTTCGCCAACACCATCCTGAAAATCATGCTGCTTGTCAATATGACGGGCATCCTTCATAAAGCCGTGTGCCGCTCTTTCAATTTCCTTGGCTGTCATAAAGTCTTGATGTGCATCAGGCGTATTCGGTTCATACACGACACCGTACACGAGGCGATGAGCATCTTCAGCCTTTGTTAGGACACTGACCTCCTTTTGAAAGTCAGGCCGCTTTTTCTTTGCTTTCATCAAAAAGAATTTCTTCTTGTTCGCTGCTTTGTCCACGTAGGAAACATGCGTAATTTTAGCGTTTTTTAGTTCTCTTGGCATATGTTCACCCCCTTTCAAAAAAGTGCACGCGCTTCTGTTTATTTCGTCAGCTGGTCCGGCTCTGGTTGAGACTTTTCTTCAGCTGATTTCATGCGGCTTTCTAAAGGTCGGTGATATAGTTCCTCAGGCCATTCTTCTAGCGTTTTTCCGAGAATTCTTCCTGCTAGATCGCGCAAATCGTTAGGTGACACTGCCCCAGCCTGAATAAATGGCGTCAGTACTTTCGCAATCTCTAATGGGTCTCTAAAATCAGGGCCATTTAATAGAAAACGGACATGCCAAATATCAAGATCCGGCAGGAAAAGAGTATTGAGTTTTCCTGTGATGAGATGCCGTTCCGGCTGAAATACCTGCTCTTCTGTTGTTTTACGCGCCGTATCTGCTGTCGCTTTGTTATAGTCTTGAGACTCACCTGTGTAAATTGGAGGAAGGCGAAACGCAGAGCGGATTTTGTTTCTTGTTTTTTCATCGTATTCTAAAAAGAGCGCATCTTCTTGCAGGATCTCGGCTAGGGATTTAAAGTTCACTTTGACATTTGAGACATCTTCTTCTCCCGTTAACCCTTTTTCTGTCGGTAGACCTTCAACTTCAAGCAATAGAAACTTATGTGCATGATCAGATCCTTCAATATCGTCCATATAATCTTGAAGCTGCTGATAAGAGGATTCTGACAGCATGCCATTTTCGACAATAATGGCACCTGGTACATGCCGCCCTTGTTTAAAATAAAGGTAGTTCAGCTCCTCTGCCTTGCGTGCTCCGTACATATTGACGATGTTGCCAATCCAGCGGGGAATCCCATACGTTCCACTGCCAATTTTAAAATGAATCACTTCTGTTGCGCGAAGCGGCTCTGGTGTGGTGTCATCGTATTTGCCTGTTTCACAGTGCAAAATGCGCGGATCACCATACTCCTTGAAGAAGACTTTCTTTTCGTTGATCACCTGTACATATTTACGGAATCGTTTCTTTCGATTCATTGTCTTCATTTCGCCATTTTCGGTGTACCTGAATTCGACGTCGATTGGCTCACTAAGCTTGCAAATGCGGGTATGAAGCGCATCTAAATACTCGATTCCTGCCGGCTTTCCTTGTCCATCTCTCAGCACCTCTAAAAAACCATTGCCCGTTTTCTCTCGGTCTTCGAGGACATAGCCAAGAATCACATCAGCGGACTCATCATAGTTCATGTACTTCGTAAACTCTTCAAGTCTTGTCCATTCCTTTTCTGCGGCTTTCTTTTTTGCCGGTTTTACACCTTCTGCATTAAAGTCAAAGGCATATTCCACTCCAAATCCAAAGCCTAAAATATTCGTTTTGTACGCATCAATACATTGCTGAAGAATGGTTGAATATTCTGCCATGCTTTTTAATTCATTGATGTTGTAAGGCGGGGGAACAATGTCATCTTTTTCATAGGAAAATTCATCTGCATACATTTGTTTTGTATGATCAGACATGTTTGCCTTCATAATCGTTGCTTTCAATTGTTTCATTGTATGGACCTCCTCTCTCTGTTTGGGCGGACACGCTCCGAGGCGGTCTGTTTCAAATCCGTCACTTCATAATCATCCAGCGCATACCAAATGGCTGATAATGTGTGCGGATCGATTTGAAATGCATCTTCCTCTAAACGGCCATCCTTATCTGCCTTATAGGTCAGTGATTGAAGTTCATAGATTGTGTACGGACAAGCATCAGAGCAAATGATTTTCTTAAACCGTTTGATCTTTTTTGTATACTGCAAACGGGAGCCTTGATATTTATGTGCTGCCACCATTTGAAATCCACGCTGCCGAAAATAGTGAATGGTTTTAGGCTCAGCTGCATCAGCTTTGATGAGTTCCTTTGATTCAATGAACTCTTTTAGATCAACGGCTGTTTCATCATCTGTTTTCCCGCGGTCGTAATATTCCCAGTAAATATATAAGTACTTTTTTTCATGATCGACGGCTAATCGAATGAGCGCATTGTATGATTCAACAAATCCAAAATCCATGCCTGCTCGTTTCAGCGGCCGGTCAATCTGGTGAATCGCTTCTAATACATCAGAATGATTTCTTACCTCAAATTGAGGAAAAACCTTTGTGCCATTGATGCCGAAATAGCCCTTCCTCGCAATTCGATAGAGGTCTGGGTCGTATTCTTTCAGCTCATCCAGCTGCTTCACATAGCTTTTAGGGAGAAATAGATTATCTTCCGCTGTGGAGTGATGATAGTACGTATCTCTGATCACAACGGTGCGCTTTTTGTATAAGGTTTCGTCATCTAGGACAAATCGCTTCAGCTGTTCATCTCGAAAGAAATGTCTGTACGTCCAATTATCTTGACCAACAGGATTGGTCGATAACATCATATAAAGCGGTAAGGACGGATGCCTCAGCCTTCCAAGCAGCTCTTTAAAGCCTTCATAAGAAACCTCTGAACACTCCTCAATCCAAATGATCGAGATGTTGTTGATCGATTTCAATTTCTCAGGCTTGTCCAGCCCTTTGAATAAGATGCTGCTGCCATTTCGAAACGTCAAGGCAAGCGGCGAACTGCGGCACTTCACCACATGACCGATGCCAAGATCGCTGACGATCTCTTGTAAGAGAGAAAATGTTGATTCGCGGTGCGTATCATATACTTCTCGAATGACAAGTGCTGTCCGTTTTTCTTCCAGCAGCTTTAAAATGAGTTTTAACGCAATGTGATAGCTTTTCGAGGAGCCGTAGCCGCCTACTAAAAATTGAAACTTTTGATTCCAATCGAATAGAAAATGTTCAAAGTGAGGATTGACTTCTTTTTCAATCAATGACGTCATGAGTTATCCTCTTTTCGCTTGATCATGATGTGAAGATCTTCCTCTTTTTCTTCGCGCACTGCTTTTTTTGTTTTTTCGATGGTCAGTTCAATTTGCTTTAGCCTTAATCTTCGTTCATCCTTCGCATGTGCGAGCTCTTCAAACTGTTTAATGAGACGCCTGAGCTCTCCCATTGCACGGGATTGGGCATTTAAAAAGGTGGCATGCCGATCCCACGAAAATTGAAACGAATATTCTTCTGTGCTGGTTTCTTGTTCTGGCTGAATGCCTTCTACTGTTTCTTCTAATGAAGAAGGCATGTATGCCGCCTTTTTCAGCTCTTTGATCATGTCATCTTGATCTGACACATACATGATGCGCTGCGCCCGAATAATGGCAGCATATTGAATTTGAATTTGATCCCAGATTAAATCAAGCGATGTACGCTCGGCCATTTTCTCCATGATTTCAATTGTTTCATCTGAAAGAAACTGATTGAAGATCGAGTGTGCCTGCTTTGACGAACCTTTTTGCCTTTGCCATCCGTATCGTCTTTTCCATGATTTCACGGTATGGATCGAGACATTGTAATGATCAGCAATTTGCTGGTACGTCATCCCTTTCATATAATCTTGCTTGGCTCCTATCTGTTTATCTTTCATTTACATTCACCTGCCGCCTCCTTTTAATTCGAACGATTTCCTGTGAAGGAATCATTTGTGTAGGGCTAGCAAACATCCGTTTGGTCTTTCTAACTATAGGTGGCAACTGTAAGACAAGTTTTGCTCCATTTATTTTGTAAAAGAAAAAACGCCTATTCAGCTGCTTCGAATAGGCGTTCTTGTACTTTTTTGGACATCTTTGTCCGAGCTCTCTCCATATGTTTTTGGACAGTTCCTTTTTTCACATCCAGCATAATCGCAATCTCGCTAAACGATAATCCTTGTGTTGTGTGCATGAAGAATACGTCCTTTTCTCGATCCGTTAAAACGGACAAGGCTTCGTCAATTCGTTTCTTGTCCCGCTCACTGAATTCTTTTTCATTTTCTTGGATGAGTGTATATTCATGTGATAAAGCCTCTAACACTTCTGGATTTGCCAGGATGGTGCGCTGATAGACTGAACGTCTGTCTAATCCTCTGCGTGCACCTGGCTGCCTGCCGATTTGAAGCCATTCCACGACGTATTCGAGATCGCTGACCATACTGGCGATAATTTTTTTATCATGCTTCTCTTGATCCGACAGCTGTTTCTCTTCTTTTTCTCTATATGGTTCATATCTTTTTCTAGCATCCTTTAATGCTCGTTTGTATTCGATGAGTAAATCTTGCATATTGGCTCTCTCCCTTTTTTAAGAAAATAAAAAACGGACACCAATCAGTCCCCTTTTCATAGGGTCTTGATCAGTGTCCGCAGGCTTTCCGTCTTGGACGTATTATGTTGTGTTGTGATCTAGCTGATTTTAAAACCAATCTCGTGATCTACTCTTGCAAAGTGACCTTTTGCCGTTTGAATAATGGTTTTTCCATGTTCAGGTACATCCAACTTATAAGCCGTTCCTACATTCCCATCTAACACGATGACTTGAATTTTTCCTGTTTCCATCTCACCGACAAATGTCTGGTTTTCTTGAATGAATAATTGTTTTGGCTCGTTCATATGCTTGTCTCCTTATTTGGTGAGGATTTCGTGCCATCACCTATCGTATTTAAAATGATTTCAATTCTTGGACGCATACTATAAAACTGGGAAACTCTTAAATCGACAATCTGTAGAGGGACCTTATCCGCAATAGAATGAAGTGCTTCTTGAATATGTTGTAGTCTTGGCTGAAAGATGCTGACGTGCACCGGGCGTATCAAACCTTTTTCTGCGTATGTACGCTTGTTTTGACAGTCAGCTATGTCAAGCGGCATGTCGTCAAATAAGCGAATCTCGAGTGATAGTGCGCCTTTTATTTTATGCGGGCATTGTGCTTTTGCAGCTGCTCGTATTCTTTTTATCAATGTATCTTTTGTTAAAAACTCTGCCTCAATGATAAAATGGATGACCATGTTAGGATCTCCCGTCATCCTTTTCAAACTGACGGATGTCTTGTTCGTTTTTACTCGCTTTGAGCAAGCATTTGAGGATTGTCATAATTTGCTTCCATCGTTTCACGTCGCCTTGATTCCTCCTTTTTTGCTTCAGCGACCTTTGCCGCCAAGAGGTTCATGTATGTTTGCTTATCTTCTGCTGTGGAAAAAACAAACACCGGTTTCTGGTGATGAAAGGTCATCCAACCGCCGGCTTGGACTAAACAAAGCTGCGCTTCCTTTCTGGCATCAAACGTCATCTGATGTTTCATCTTCTTCAAATCCCTCCAGACTGTCCTCAATCTCTGTTTGATATCCATAACGTTTCATGTCATATGACCAGTAGCTTTTTGGATATCCAAAGTCATTCATCTGCGCTACCATTGGATGTTCAATATTCATTTTGTTCGTCTCCCCTTTTCTAAGAAATGCTCTTCCTTCAGAGAATTACTCATTTCGTGTAACTTTTGGTCAAAAAAAAGCTCTTGAACACCCCTATTCAGCAGATCTGCAATATGCTTTGCGATTTCTAAGCTAGGCTTCGTTCTGCCCATTTCTATATTTGCATAGCCGCTCGTATACTTATATCCTAATTTTTTCGCCATATAGGTTTGTGTTTTTCCTTGTAATATGCGTTCTTCTCGTAAATGTTCAAGTTTCATCTTTCCACCTCTTACTCAATATGTGTAAGTTATATTCATCATGATAATATACACGAAACGAGTAAGTCAATCATTTTTTATTCTTTTTGTGTAATTATTTATCTTTTCCGTGTAATTCATGATAAAATTTACTCATAACATGAAAAAAGGTGTTTCCAATGGATAATTTGACTGGAAAGATTTTAACTGAATTAAGAGAGAAGCATGGATGGAGCAAGTCAACGGTTGCTAAAAAACTCGGATTAAAGGCGATGTCCACTTATGCAAATTGGGAATATGGCTTGAGAAAGCCTGACGGTGAGATGATTGTGAAAATCGCCGAGTTATATGGGGTCTCAACGGATTATCTTCTCACAGGTAAGGACAAAGGCGGAACTGATGCCGACCTTTCAGACGATCCTGATTTGCAAATTGCGTTTAAGGCTGCCTCCGATTTTTCCGAAGAAGCACGAAGACAAACCATCGATTTTATTCACTACATTAGAGAAAAAGAGAAGCAAAAAGGCCGTCAGCCAAAACAGCGAGACGACGATTGATGATCTCTTTTCATAAAGCTTTACATTGCTGGGATGAGCCCAGCTTTTTTTTATGCCTCTTTTTCCCCTAAAAAAGAGAAGGCATATGAATAATATATGGCAATTTTCACCATAAATACTCTTTTTTCTACGTAATTTTATTGACATATAATTCTATTATTAATAATATATGTATATACCAAAAAAAGGAGTGTTACCGATGAAAAAATTAATGAAAGCTTGTACATTGTCTTTAGCTGCTTTAGGTGCTCTTACGTTCTTCCAAACTGAAGGTGCTCATGCAGCTGCACAGCCAAAAGAACCAGTCATAGCAAAAGCTCCTATTATGAATAAAGTAATTACGTTGACCCGTACGCTTCCTGTAGGTTCTTCGATCGCCGTCTCTCTTCCAGCTAGCCAAATTACTGTGACGGGCGCAACTTATGCGATTCAATTAGATCAAACAGCTCCAAACTTCACTTGGATTCGTGCCGTACAACGTGGTTCAGTGACGGTTTCTTACTATAATTCACTTGGAGAACGTGTGATTAACTATATTACTGTTCGATAAGCCATATTGCTTTACATATGAAAAGGCGATGACTTCATGATCATCGCCTTTTTGTGTGTCTACATGTATATTCATAGACTTCATTTATCCAATGCTTGCCAACGACCATCTCTTATGTTAACTTTTAATAAAAATAAGTTAACATAATGAGAGGAGCTTATGATGGGAAAACAAATATCTTTGTCTTGGGAAGCGATGGCGGAGAAAGCGCTGAAAAATGAACGGATCACGCTGCAAGAAGGTCTAGACATTCTTGCAGCTGACGATAAAGAATTATTATCTATGATGCATGCAGCCTATCAAGTACGATTTCATTTTTTTCAAAACAAGGTGAAATTAAATATGATTTTTAACGCAAAAAGCGGTTATTGTCCTGAAAACTGTGGTTATTGTTCACAGTCGATCATTTCAAAAGCACCGGTTGAACGATATACAATGCTTGATCAAAAAACGATTGTGGCTGGCGCGCGTGAGGCGCTCAAGAGAAAAGCGGGGACTTATTGTATTGTCGCAAGCGGCAGAGCACCTTCTCACAGAGAGTTAGATGAGGTGACGGCAGCAGTAAAAGAGATCACTGAGACCATGCCTTTGAAGGTGTGTGCATGTCTTGGGTTATTAAATGAAGACAAAGCGAGGCGGCTGAAGGAAGCAGGGGTTCATCGGTATAATCACAATATCAATACACATCAAGATCATCATGCTCACATTACGACAACTCATACATATCATGATCGTTTGTCGACCCTTGAGGAGGTCAAACAGTCGGGCATGTCTCCTTGCTCAGGGATTATTATTGGGATGGGTGAAACCAACCAGCAAATTGTTGAAATGGCTTTTGCGCTCAGAGCCCTTGATGCGGATTCCATTCCAGTCAACTTTCTTCATGCAATCGAGGGAACACCGCTTGAGCATCAAGAACGAACACATCCGATCAAAGCATTGAAAGTGTTAGCACTCATGAGATTTGTCAATCCAACCAAGGAAATTCGAGTATCTGGAGGCAGAGAGTTCAATTTACGGACGCTTCAGCCGCTTGCCCTTTATGCGGCAAATTCCATTTTCGTAGGCGATTATTTAACAACAAAAGGCCAGCAAGTCCAAACGGATCATCACATCATTGAAGATTTAGGTTTTGACATAGAAGAATGTGCGTTATAAAAAAAGTCTGCCGGTGAATCGGCAGACTTTTGGCAATAAGATTAGAATCTTTTATGGAAATCGACAGTGCCGCTTCCTTCCTCACGGTCAAAGCTGCCAACAAATGTCCAGTTAATATAGCCGCCGTCACCATTGTTGACGAACGTACCATCTTCAAATACCCAAATACCAAACGTAATACCATCATATTCAACACTATCATAGTAGACAACATTGTTCAGTCCGCTAAAGTCATGATCTTGGCTTAAGTTTTGGACAACTACGTTATAGTTTTGACCTGCTTCATAGAAGGCACTGTACGCCGCATTTTTTACAAATCCATCACGATTTTGAGATGATTTTACTGCTTGTTCAATTTTATCGGCAATGGCTACTGGATCAATAGAGACACTTCCGTCAACACCTGTTGTCGTAGCAGCTTCAGCCGTTTGACCAAAAGTCGTAAGAGATAGAGGGGCAGCAACCATTGACGTAGCAATCATAGAACTAACAACAAATTTGCTTGTTTTGCTCATTATTTCTAACTCCTCCTTTAATTGGTATGTTTATGTACTACCCCTTCCTCTGTCTCTTAAACACTAAATTATGAAAAAACTTCTTTTTCTACCAATTAAGAGGGTGATTTTACTGTTTAAAAGAGCTGAAACAACAAAAAAACTACTCTTTTATAAGAGTAGTTTCAGATTGTTGACAAAGGGCTAAAATGATCTTTATTTTAGACCTTTGTCTTCTTTTCAGCTCAGCGTGTTTGAAAACCTTTGCAGTCTAGGAAGGACGAGCACCGGAGCGGAGCGAATTTGACATTCGTGAGCACCGGCGCGCAGACCTGACAACGAATGCGAAGGTTTGTCTACACGCTGAAACTACTCTTTTATAAGAGTAGTTTACAGCATTACATGAACAGGATAAATAAAATTACACCTAGGATAATTCGGTATATCGCAAAAGGCACAAGTTTGATTTTATTGATCAGTTTTAGGAAGAATCGAACAACAAAGAGAGCCACAACAAATGCACTCACAAAGCCGACGATAAAGAATGGCAGCATGTCTGTTGTTAAATATTCGGCATTTTTCACAAGTGTTAAGAAGCTTGCGCCTGCCATAATCGGCATCGCCATGATAAATGTAAAGTCAGCTGCAGCACGGTGATTCAAACCAAGAATAACCCCGCCTGCGATCGTCGAACCTGAGCGAGAGAAGCCTGGCCATAATGCCAAACATTGAAACAGTCCGATATAAAGCGCCTGTTTGTATGTCATGTTATCGACAGAGCTTGTTTCTGTTTTACGTTTATTGATCCAGTCAGCGACAAGCATCAGCACTGCGCCTAAAATCAAACCGACAGCGACTGTTCTCACGTCAAACAAGTATTTATCAATATAGTCTTCAAATAAGAATCCTAAAATGACGGCTGGGACGAGTCCTACTGCAATTTGAGCAATAGTCAGCTTATGCCCGCTGCGCTTTTGTTCTTCGGTGATATTTTTCTTTAAGCCTAACAAGTTCAAAATACGATCCTTGAACACAATCATGACAGCTAAAATAGAACCTAACTGAATCACGACTTTAAATGTGTTTGCCGCCTCTGGCGTAATGATTTCCTTTGATTTTAACCATAGATCATCGACTATGATCATGTGACCTGTAGATGAGACAGGTGCATACTCTGTTAATCCTTCGACAATTCCTAAAACCAGTGCCACGAATAAATCCCATAGATTCATGATTTTCTTTCCTTTCAATTCTGATCTTTTGAACAGGCCAACCATCTATGTCCACATAAAGACAAGCTTTCTTCATCGAAAGCTCGTCTTTATGATACTATATTTTTTTCAAAAAAAGATTATGACATTAAACCTTTTCTTCTTTGTACAAATTGGATCGCATTTTGAACCAATCAAACAAGTGGGTCGTGATGACCTTCAGGACGGCATATGTTGGAATCGCGACAATGATGCCGACTACGCTGAACAATTTACCTGCTGTTAATAGAACAAAAATAATCGTGATCGGATGGATATGAAGGTTTTTCCCCATGACCTGAGGTGAAATAAATTTCCCTTCAATGAGCTGAACCACTGTCCAGACAATGATGAGTTTTAAAAGCATCACTGGTGATGTCACAAGCGCAATCACAATCGCTGGTGTAATCGCAATCGTTGGACCAAGGTAAGGCACCACACTTGTACATGCCGCAATGATCGCCAGCAGCAACGCATAGTCAAGTCCAATAATCAGATAACCGATTAAAAGAAGAACACCAATACAGAAGCTGACAATGATCTGTCCGAGAATATAAGAGCTCAGGCGATGGTTCATTTCGTGAAGCACGATATGTGTATGATCTCTAAACTTATTCGGAATAAATTTCAGGAAATAGTCAGGCAATTTTTTACCGTCTTTTAATAAATAAAACAGAATGAACGGAACGGTCACGATCGAAATGATGATTTCGGTGAGCGCCCCTAAAAATGTCCCTACACCGGTAAAGGTGCTTTCCAAAATCTTCGTCGCTTGACTTGACGCTTTACTCACCAATTCAGAGACGTTAAAATTCATCGCTTTCTGCGCTTGATTAATAAAGTTGCTTCCCGTTAGTTGGCGAATCTGTTCTTCTACCGTATCAACATATTTCGGAAGGTTATGAAACAGACTCATCGTTTGTGCTTGTAAAAAAGGAATAATAGACACAATGGTCACTGTAATGATACCAATAATGACAATATATAAAAGCAAAATTGAAAAGATCCGTTTGACTCTAAACCTCTCTAACAAGTTGACAATCGGATTTAATAAATAATACACGACCCCCGTTAAAATAATCGGTAAGGCTATGGTTTTGACGAGTACAATGAGCGGTGTGAAAATAAAAGATGTTTTCATGAAAACAAGGATATTCAATCCGATTAATAGCAGGACGAGTAAAAAGAGAACAAACTTGTTATCAAGAAAAAATTTTCTAAATCGACTGCTCCACATTTGCATAGAATTCATATCGTTCCTCCAAACTCGGGCTATTTTATTAATAAATTGTACACTATCTGATCATGATATGGTGGTCATTGTTTCAGCTTTTTTTCCCATTTCGCAATGGACATCGCCCATATAATGAGAATCGGCTGTCCAATAAGCCTTATCCATAGCAAGGCCTGATCTGTGCTTTTTTGACCTGGAAATGGAATTCCCTCTCGTGCAGCAAATAAGTTTGCAGGGAAAATGAGTACAAGATAGACAGCCATGATTTTTGCTGCTGCAATCCTGACATTTGGCAAAAGCAGCAAGACAGCCAGCAGCCATTCAAGGCATGCAGTCGCATAGACTATCACATATGGAAATGGCCAGCCTGGCATCATACGGGCAAAGCCGCTCGGCTCTATCACATGAAAAATACCGGCTGCTATGAATAAAAGCGCAAAGACGTATGTACTTCCTATATGCAGGGTGCGCTTCATGTTCGTTTCCTCCTCTCCCTTCTATCAGAGTATTACCCGAATGAAGGAAGAAACTACCCACTTTTCGTACATTTATATCCTTTATGTAAGACGCATCAGCCTATATAAAGGTTTCATCCGCTCTTCAATAAAAAGAATGTTCTTTCATACAAACGCTTTCAAAGGATGTATAATCAGAGAAAAGCAGAAGGAGGGAATGACATGATTCGATTTGCTGTCATCGGAACGAACTGGATTACAGATCGATTCTTACAGGCCGGTGAAGGAGCAGCTGATTTTACATGTACAGCCGTCTATTCACGGTCCGCTGAAAAAGGCCAGGCATTTGCCGAAAAATACGGGATTGATACAGTTTTTACGAACTTACATCAAATGGCGGAAAGTGATGCGTTTGATGCCGTGTATATTGCAAGTCCAAATGCCCTTCATAAGGAGCAGGCCATGTTGATGATGGAGCACCAAAAGCACGTTTTATGCGAAAAACCATTCGCCTCTCACCGAAAAGAAGTGGAAGAGATGATTGCTGCAGCGAAAAAACATCATGTGTGTTTAATGGAAGCGATGAAAACGACATTTCTGCCAAACTTCCTGCAAATCAAACAGCATCTTGATCAGCTCGGGCCCATTCGGCAAGTGGTCGCTCATTACTGTAAATATTCCTCAAGATACGATGCTTACCGAAATGGCGAGATTCCAAATGCTTTTAAGCCTGAATTATCGAATGGTTCTTTAATGGATATCGGTGTGTATCTTGTCTACCCGGCGATCTATTTATTTGGTCTGCCGAATCAAATCACCGCGAGAGGCTATAAGCTTTCTTCTGGTGTAGATGGGAGCGGCTCTGTCCTTTTACAATATGACGGGCATCAAGCACTCCTTTTCCATTCTAAAATTTCAACGTCTCATTTATCTGCGGAAATTCAAGGAGAGGACGCCACGATGGTGATTGATCAATTCCACCGTCCTTCGCGTATCACGATCCACGATCGTCAAGGACATCAAACCGATATCTCTCTCAAAGATGATCAGCCAGCCATGTATTATGAAATCTGTCATTTTATTGAGTGTATTCAGCAAGGAATGGGTCAGTCTTCAGTCAATACATTTGCCTTATCTGTTCAAACCATGTCCGTCATGGACGAGGCGAGAAGACAAATGGGTGTGATGTATCCTGCCGACAGACAAAATGAATGGGGCATGAAATGATAAACAAAGGGCGAACATGATGTGTCTGTTCGCCCTTTGTTTTTTGTTTCGGATCCTTTGTTTATGTTGCCGCTAACACATCCGCAAATGCTTTCACATATGGAGGGAGATCCGGCGGACGTCTGCTCGAGACGAGGTGGCCATCTGTGACGACTGCTTCATCAAACCAGTCCGCTCCAGCATTTGTCATATCATCTTTAATACCAGGTGTACTTGTTACTTTTTTGCCTTGCAGGATTCCTGCTGAAATCAGCACCCAGCCAGCGTGGCAAATTTGCCCGATTGGTTTTGCCTTTGCATCAAATGAACGAACAATGTTTAACACTTCTGGATAACGGCGCAGTTTATCTGGTGCCCATCCACCAGGGACAAGCACAGCATCATATTCATCCGCTTGAATGGAATAAAAATCTGCATCAGATACAGCCGGCACACCGTATTTTCCGATGTACTCATGATTTGCTTTTTCTCCTACAAGATGCACAGTTGCCCCTTCTTCTCTTAAACGCAGAACCGGATACCATAGCTCTAAATCTTCAAAATCATCACTGACAAACGCAATGATCTTCTTATCTGATAAACGCATAACATCTCTCCTATTCTTTCGATTTCCTCTATTGTACGAGATGACCTCTTAAAAAGAAAAGCGGTTCCCCTTGAGGAGAACCACTTGATCTTATTCGCTGATCTTGAATTTTTTAATTAAATCACGTAATTCTTCCGCCATTTGGGAAAGAGTCGTAGATGAAGAACTAATCTCTTCCATAGAAGCAAGCTGTTCTTCAGCAGATGCGGCGATATCTTGGATGCTTGCTGAACTCTCTCGTGATACATCTGCAATTTCATTCACCGCTTTAGAAATTTGCTCTGATCCTTTTGAAAGCTCGCGTACTGTTGTATTCATTTCATTGATTCTTGTTGCGATTTCCGCTGTTTGCAGATTAATTTGTGAGAAGCTTTCTTTCGTTTGATCTGTAATGGAAAGACCATTCTTCACTTCTTCATTCACTGATTTGAACATATTTTGAGATGTTTCGATTTCAGATACGATTTCTTTCACAAGCTTTTCAATCTCTTTTGCTGAATCCGATGATTGAACTGCAAGTTTACGCACTTCTTCTGCGACAACAGAGAAGCCTCTGCCTGACTCACCTGCACGTGCTGCTTCAATGGCAGCATTGAGTGCAAGTAAATTCGTTTGATCCGCAATGCCGTTAATCACGCCTAGGATGTTTGTGATATCTTTTGATTTATGCTCCAGCCCGTTGATCACCCCTTCAGCTTCTTTCACTGAATGGTCGATCGTCTTCATTTGGCCAACGGTTTGCTCCACAAGCTGTCCGCCTGATTCCGCAACTGTTTTTGATTGAATAGATGACGCTGTGATGACATCAGACGTTTTTGCGACTTCGTTCAATCCTTCGTTCATTTGTTTTAAATGAGACGCACTTTGTTCCACCATTTCGCTTTGATTTTCGTTGCCATTTGAGAATGATTCAATAGATGATGTAATATGTTCAGTTGCTTTTGTTGTTTGACCTGCACTGGCCGTCAGTTCTTCAGATGAAGAAGCCACGTTTTCAACAGATGTTTGTACAGCTTGGATGACATCTCTTAATGACTCACTCATTTCATTAAAGCTTGTGCCTAGCTGTCCAATTTCATCTTTTGACCGGACATCAATTTTTTCTGTTAAATCTCCCTCACTGATCTTCCTTGAGGAAGAGACAAGTATAGAAAGTGGTTTTGTAATGGAACGGATGATCAAGAAGATCAGAATCCCGCCAATGATGAGCGCGCCTGCTAAAATGATAGCGGCCATGTTAAAGACTGGCTGTGCAGCTTCTTCTACTTCCGTCACAAACATCGTACCGACAATTTTCCAGCCAGTCGCTTTGTTTGTGGTGAACTCCATTTGCTTTTCTTTTCCTTCAAACATATAACTCATAGAACCTTCATCTTGTGAATAAAGCTTTTCTAGCCATTCACCAGATAATTTGGATCCAGCTTTTTTCGTTGGATGGGCAACAAAGGTACGATCCGGACTTCCGATAAAGGCATAGCCTTGTTTCCCAATGTTTATGCTATTTGATTCTTTTACTAGATTCGCAATGTCTAGGTTCATTGCAATGACTCCTGATCCGTCCTCTAACTTTTTAGAGATTGTGACCACAAGCGTACCGGTTGAAGCCGTTGGATACGGTGCTGAAACAGACAGCTCCCCGTTTTTCGCCCAGCCGTCTTTATACCAATCCCGCTCCGTTGCGACATAGTCAGCAGGCATTTTTTTATTAGGATATCTTGAAAACACTTTGCCATCACTTGAAGCGACAAAAATGCCTTCTGTGTCATCATTCATACTCATGAACTGCTCAAAGCGCCCTTGAATATCTGTCGTGCCTTTTTGCTTAAGCTTTTTCTCCGTGATCCATTTGCTAAAGAAATCGGCTGCGTCTGTTTTCACTTTCACAACCTTCGTAATATTTTTATCTAGCTGCTCTACGTTCTCCTTGGCGCTTTGCATGATTTGATCATTTAAAGAGGTGCTCGCCGTATGATATGAAGAGAATGCCAATACAATGATTGGGCATAAGAGAATAAATAAGAAAGAGAATACGAGCTTTTTTGAAATAGATGGCTTCCTGAAATACTGTATGAATTTCATAAAAAAGAAAACTCCTTTTAGTAAGATAGTATATATATCGGAAGTACTACTAGGTTGTTTACTTTTTTAATTTATTAAAGTCTAAATAAGTCCAAAACACCCAAATTATATGCATCGAATGGAAAAACACCTGACGTCAAAACATCAGGTGCTTCCCTATATCTCTTACATTTTAAATTGTTTAATGAGCTCTCTTAGCTCTTCTGCCATCTGAGATAACGTGGCAGAGGATGAGCTGATCTCTTCCATAGATGCCAGCTGTTCTTCTGCGGATGCTGCGATATCTTGGAAGCCTGCGGAACTTTCTCTTGAAAGCTCTTTGATTTGATTCACCGCATGTGAAATATCATTTGAGCCATGCGAGAGTTCTTTGGCGGTTCCGTTCATTTGTTTCATTTTTTCTGTCATTTCTGATGTTTTATCGGTGATTTTCTCAAAGCTGACTTTCGTTTCATCTGTAATGTTTAATCCAGCTTGTACTTCACCTGCTACTTGTTTAAACATTTTCTGTGACTTTTCAATTTCCTCCACAATCTCGTTCGTCAGGCTTTCAATTTCCTTTGAAGAGCTTACTGATTGCTCTGCCAGCTTACGAACTTCTTCTGCAACAACAGAGAAACCTCTGCCTGCTTCTCCTGCCCGAGCGGCTTCTATCGCAGCATTTAAAGCAAGGAGATTGGTCTGGTCAGCAATGCCGTTAATGACACCCAGAATGTTAGTAATATCCTTTGATTTCTGCTCTAAGCCTTGAATAACAAGCTCTGCTTCTTTCACTGCCTGCTCGATGGTTTGCATTTGACCTGCTGTTTTTTGAACGAGTTCTCCACCAGCCTGAGCCGTTTTGCTCGAATCAATCGACGATTCCATCATATGTGAGGTCGTATCGACCATATGGGATAAGCTGCGATCCATTTCGTTCAACTGGACTGAGCTTTTTTCGATCATATCATTTTGGTGTTCAGTGCTGTTTGAGAACTGTTCAATAGACGTTGTGATATGCTCAGTCGCTTGGGTGGTCTGTCCTGCACTTGCTGTTAATTCTTCAGAAGAGGCGGCCACATTTTCAATGGAATTCTGAACAGCTTGAATGACGTGTTTCAGCTTTGCTGACATCTCGTTAAAGCTCTGCGCAAGCTTCCCGATTTCATCGTGCGTACGAACTTCAATATGCTGGGTCAGATCACCCTGACTGATTTTCTCAGCCGATTCAGAGAGCTCTATCAGTGGCTTTCGAATCGATTTAATAATAAAATAAATCGCGATTCCGCCTATGGCCATCGCAGCTGCCAGTATGATCATTGTTAAGTCGAGAACTGGCTGTGCAGCTTCTTTGACTTCGCCCGTATACATTGTTCCAGCAAGCTTCCAGCCTGTTGCTTCATTTGTGTCAAAAAACATTTGCTTCGGCTGTCCATTGTATTCATATTTGAAGCTGCCTTGTTTTTTATCATACAATTTCGAGATGAAATCACCTGTCAATTTCGCCCCAGGCTTGTCTGTTTTATGGGCAATATAATGCTGATCTGCAGTCGCGACAAACGCATAGCCTTCTTTGCCAATTTTGATGCTGTTTGTATCTTTCACGATCGTGTTCAAGCGCACATTGATCCCAATCACACCAGAACCATCTGCTAATTGTTCTGATATTGTGATGAGCAGGTCATCTGATGACTTGTCGACAAAAGGATCTGAAATGATGAGTTTCTCATCTCCCATCGATTGTTGAAACCACGATTCGTTTTTTGCGCTCGAGGCACTACCTTTGTGAATCTTGGAATATTCGGTTAGTTTACCATTTTGATCTGCAATGAATACTTCCACCACATCTTCATCTGTTTCCGATAATTGCTCTAATTTTACCTTGAGTAAATCCTTGTTTTTAGAAGCCAATTCACTCTTTTTCACCGATTTGGCTAAATAGGAAACGATATCAATTTTAGGCTGTACATCTTTATTAATGAGTTCGTTTAATTGCTGAACACCATTTGCAGCACTAGACATAATCTCATCATTGAGAGACTTTGAGGCCACTTCATAAGAAAATGCTGCCAATACGAGAATTGGCACTAGGAGAATCGCTAAGAATGCAGTAATTAATTTCTTCGACATTGTAAAGTGCTTAAAAAAGTTGATTTTTTTCATGACTCTACTCCTTTTGAATTATGATTTGTGGTCTTTCCCTTCTATTCTTAGGTAATACGAATTATTTTTCAAGACTCAATGTTCTTAAATTAATTAAAACGAGTAAATTCACCTATTTCTTTTGATTTATTTAATGAAAAAAGAGCCCTCTAGCTGTAGGACTCTTTTCATTATGTCTATTCGACTTTAAATTTGCTGATCAAATCACGCAATTCTTCTGCCATTGATGAGAGCGTAGCAGAGGATGAGCTGATTTCTTCCATTGATGCCAGCTGTTCTTCCGCTGAAGCCGCAATGTCTTGAATGTTTGCGGAGCTTTCACGTGAGACGTCTGCAATCTCACGGACAGCCTCTGACACATGGGCAGAGCCATTTGAAAGCATGATAACCGTTTGATTCATCGTTTGAAGCTGGTCAGAAATTTCTTTTGTCATTTCGAAAATATTATGGAAGCTGGCTCTTGTTTGTTCAGTGAAGCTTAAGCCTGATTGAACTTCTCGATTCACCGCAGTGAATACTTCCTGTGATACATCGATGTCTTGAACGATCTCTTTAATCAAATTCTCGATTTCTTTCGCCGAATTGGCTGATTGAACAGCCAGTTTTCTTACTTCTTCTGCTACAACGGAGAAGCCTCTGCCAGATTCCCCAGCTCTTGCTGCCTCGATTGCTGCATTTAGCGCAAGTAAATTCGTTTGGTCAGCGATTCCATTGATGACACCTAGAATTTGTGTAATGTCTTTTGATTTACTTTCAAGAGCGCTGATGACATTCTCTGCTTTTTTCACGGACTGATCAATGACATTCATTTGAGAAGCGGTTTTTTCCACAAGCTGTCCGCCTTCCCCTGCGATATCTGTTGATTTGATCGATGAAGCAGTAATGGATTCAGCCGACTCATTCATGTGCTGAAGTCCTCGGTTCATTTCCTCTAACTCGTCTGAGCTGGATTCGACTTTGTCATTTTGACTTTCATTTCCATTGGAGAATTGTTCAATGGCTAGTGTAATATGCTCTGTTGCTTTACTTGTTTGCCCTGCGCTGGCGGTCAGTTCTTCTGATGAAGAAGCGACATTTTCGACTGAGGTTTGAACGGCACCAATGAGGGTTCTTAATGAGTCAATCATTGTATTAAAGCCTTTCCCAACTTGTCCAATTTCGTCATCTGATTGGATCTCAAGCTTATCGCGCAAATCACCTTCGCTGACTTTTTTCGAGAAGCGGGCAAGGTTGGATAATCTTTTAGATATAGAGCGGACGATAAAGAAGATAAGGGTACCTGCTACGATAAGTGTCACACTGAACACAATAATGGCTGTATTGAAAACGGGCTTTGCTGCATCTTCTACTTCTGATACGAGCATCGTTCCACCGATTTTCCAGCCGGTTAATTCATTGGTCACATACGCAACCTTTTTATCTATTCCTTTGAGTGTGTAGCTGCCGTTTCCTTCTTTGTTTTTAAAAATAATATTCGCCAGATTCTCATTTACCTGACTTCCTGGCTTTTGGGTCGGATCTGCTAAAACTGTTTTATCCTTCTCCATGATAAAGGCATAGCCTTTTTGCCCAATTTTGATTTCTTTTAACTTTTGCAGTAGGGTGTCAATTTCTAAATCAATTCCAATAACACCTGAACCATCTTTCATTTTTTGAGTAATGGTGATGACCATTTTTCCTGTGGAGGCTGCTACGTATGGTTTTGTGATGACTTGTTTGCCGTTTTCTGCATTGAGTGCCTCTTGATACCATGGACGCTCTCTTGGATCGTAGCCATCAGGCATCTTTTGAACAGGATATTGCATAAACAATCCCTTTTCGGAGCCTGCATAGATAGCAGAAACATCTTTTTCATTAATTTTTCCAAATTGCTGCAATTCTTTAATGGTCGCATTTCTATTTTTTTCTTGAAGATTAGACGCTTTGAGTGAGTCTGTAAACAGGGTCACAGCATCTGCTTTGTTTCCTATATTCTCATTGATTAAGGTATCAAATGCATTGACTTGACTCATCGCACTGCCCATAATCTGTTTGTCTAGCTCTGTCTTTGATGTAAAAAATGCACTAATTGTCAGTGCAGTGGTTGGCAGGATAAGGACTACCAAAAAGGCAATAATTAATTTTTTTGAAATGGATGGTTTTTTTAACCATTGGATCATTTTCCCCATTTTCTCTTTCCCCCTTTACTTCTCTAAAGTTATTATCGGATGAAAGGTTTATTTTTACAGGCTGAAAACGATGTTTAAACATAAAAAAAATACCCAGACAATTCTGGGTATTTTTTCATCATTTTTTAATCAATTTTAAATTGACTTGTGAGCTCTTTTAGTTCCTCTGCCATGTTAGCAAGTGTCACAGAAGAAGATGAGATTTCTTCCATAGATGCAAGCTGCTCTTCAGCAGAAGCCGCAATGTCCTGAATGTTTGCCGCACTTTCTCTAGAGACTTGGCGCATCTCCTGCATAGCTTGTGAGACAAGCTTTGAACCGCTCGATAGATCAATCGCTGTATCGTTTAATTGAGTCAGTTTTTTCGACATTCCTTCTGCCGCCTCATAAATGTTCTGGAAGCTTTCTTTTGCTTCTTCTGTCATACCGAGTCCTGCATGTACTTCTCGATTGACCGTTTTGAACATATCTTGAGATTTAGCAATTTCTAACACAATTTCTTGAATGAGCTTTTCAATTTCTTTCGCTGAATCTGCGGATTGGACAGCTAGTTTTCTCACTTCTTCTGCAACGACGGAGAAGCCGCGTCCTGATTCACCTGCTCTTGCTGCTTCGATGGCTGCATTTAGCGCAAGTAAATTCGTTTGATCTGCAATGCCGTTAATAACATTTAAAATGCTCGTAATATCTTTAGACTTGTATTCTAATTGTTTCATGACTTGTTCTGCTTCTTGTACAGATGTATCAATATGTTTCATTTGGCTCGCTGTGCTTTCAACAATTCGGCCACCTTGACCAGCCGCCTCTGTCGATTGAAGTGAGACAGCAGCCACTTCTGATGACGTATGTGACATGTCTTGTAACCCTTCATTCATTGCCACAAGCTGATTCGTACTAGATTCGACTTTCTCGTTTTGTGCTTCATTTCCATTTGAAAATTGTTCAATCGACATCGTGATATGCTCAGTTGCTTGACTTGTTTGGCTGGCACTTGCCGTCAGCTCCTCGGAAGCGGAAGCCACATTGTCGACAGATTGCTGTACCGCTCGAATGACGTCACGGAGGGATTCACTCATTTTGCTAAAGCTTCTTGTCAGCTCTCCTATTTCATCCTTCGATTTGGTTTCAAGGGTTTCGGTTAAATCCCCTTCACTCACTTTGTTTGAGAAATCAACAAGCTTTCGAAGTCCAATTGTGATGGATCGAACGATAAAGAAGATCGCAACGCCGCCAAGGATAAATGAAGAAATTAAAAGAATAATGGCAGAATTCCAAACTGGCTGTGCTGCTTCTTCTGTTTCTGATACAAACATCGTTCCAGCAATTTTCCAACCTGTTAAATCATTTGTCACAAAAACAAGACGCTTTTGTTCTCCTTTATTCTCATAAGTTGACGTTCCTTCTTTTCCGCTGTAAAGGATAGATGAAATATTTTCAGTGACCTTAGATCCTGACTTTTCTTCTGGATGGGCCACAATTTGTTTATTTTTATTCGCAATAATTGGATATCCTTGTCGTCCAATTTTAATCTCTTTTATTTTATCGACAATGTCTTGCACATCAATGTCAATTCCGATCGCTCCCGACCCGTCCTTCAGACGCTGGGCAATCGTGACAACCATGCCGTTTGTTGTGGCAGAGATGTATGGATTAGTAACAACTGGCTTACCACTGTCATCCTGCATAGCTAGTTGATACCAATCGCGTGTTGTTGGATCATAGCCTTTTGGCATGTCTACTTTAGGAAACTGAATGAAATCACGCTTTTTACTTGCTGCATAAAAGCCAACCACATCATCTTCATTGATTTTACTGTATATCTCGAAATGCTCATACAGCTTGTCCTGGTTGTTCTTCTTAAAGTCTGCAGCAGTAGATGTTTCAGTAAAGAGTTTTACTGCGTTTTCCTTATTCATAAGCTTTTGCTGAATCATGTCATTCAGTTCATTGACTCTTGTGTTTGCTCCGTACATGATTTCATGATCTAATTCTTCTTTGGCAATCTGATATGAAATCGTACTGAGTGTAATAATTGGCAAGACAAGAACGAGCATGAATGAAATAATCAGTCTCTTAGAAATCGATGGTTTTTTCAACCATTTTATTGCATTTTTCATGTTTTTCCTCCTTTTAAACGATATGTTATATATCGGACATCTTCATATTATTTTCATGTTTTTCAAATAAAAAGGATGCCTTTTTGTTTATTTTCACTAATTGATTCCTTGCCCAAGCATCCTGCATACGCTAATACAAAAGGGGGCGCTTTTCTTATGATTATTCTTTCAGGACAGCCAGTGACAAATGAGCAGCTGGCTTCATTTCAGCTAGAGGGACAAAAGCGGATCATTTTGATGCAGTTACAAGCCTCAAATGATACGTTCCGCTACAGGCAAGCATCTGATTTGTTATTTGAGGTCACATTGAGATCGAACATTATGAATGCTGCAAGAGATTTGCATAAAAGTGGTGCCTCATTTGCCATCTTCCAAAAATCTCGTGCAAATGATGCCTTTTGGCGTGTATCGGAAGCAGGAGCACTAGAGCTGCGCTATCAAGTGGAACCATCTAGAGGAATTAAAGACATTTTTGAAAATGGCTCACAATATGCATTTGAATGTGCCACAGCCATTGTGATCGTATTTTATATGGGGGTCTTGCAAACGGTAGGAGAGGAGAAGTTTAACCGAAGGCTTCGCAGCTTAACCCTGTATGACTGGCATTATGATACATTGTCGATTTATACAGAACGCGGGAATGACTTTATCTATGGGGATTGCTTATATTTTGAAAATCCAGAGTTTAGCTATCAGCAGTCACAGTGGCGCGGGGAAAATGTGATTTACTTAGGAGAAGATCAATATTACGGACATGGACTTGGGATTTTAACAGCGGCAGAAATTATCGACAAATTGAATAAGAGAAGGCGGCCAGGTGCTGTTCAATCTGCTTATCTATTGCCGCAGACCACCCGGATGGATGTGATTTATCTCAGGCAAATGTTTGGCAGCTAAAAAAAGCCTCTTGTCTATTGGTTATGACAAGGGGCTTTTGTATGCCTTGCGTTTACGATAATCTTGCAACGTGCCAAGCATCGTGTTCGCAAGGATCTCCATTTTTTCTAAGTCTTTTCTTGTGACCGGCGGATCGTGCCGGCTCCATTTTACGTAACGAACAAAATAGTAATGACGAATGGGCGTAAGGACGGCAGAAGAGTGCGGAAATTCATCAAACCAACATTCAATTTGTCCTTTTTTTCGGTATGAATGCTTTAAGATGTCCATCCTTTCACACCACCCAACATGATTTTATATGTGCGTCAGTTCATGCATGATCTCCTCAACGGTTAAAATCGAGTGAATACGGCTAACGCCCTGTCCTGCCCAAAGAGCCATTTGATCAGGGTTTCCTGCAGCCGCGGCTGCTTTTCGCATCGGTGTCGTCCATACATGCTGAACCGGATAAGGAAGAACCCTATCTTCATTCTGTCTTTCTTCCTCCATCCACTGATTCACAATTCCTCTTGCTCTTTTCCCAGAAAAAAGCTTCGTGATCTTTGTTTCACTGCTTTCTGCCTGTAAAATCGCCTTTTTGTATACGTCTGCCGCAGCACTTTCCTGGCTGACTAAAAATCGTGTGCCGATTTGAACCGCATCCGCTCCAAGCGCTAGAGCGGCTTTCACACCTGCTCGTTCTGTGATCCCGCCTGCGGCGATCAATGGCACATGACAGAGCGGCTTGACGTCAGAGATCAGACTAAAGAGTCCCACCAGGGCATCTCCTTTTGCAGGTAAAAAGGTACCTCGGTGACCCCCTGCTTCACTTCCTTGCAGAACAATGGCATCCATCCCTTTTTCCTCTAAAAGCAGTGCTTCCTCTTTTGTTGTGGCGGTTCCAATTAAAAAGATCCCCTTTTGTTTTAAGCGATGAATCGTTTGTTCATTTGGACAAGCGAAGGTAAAGGAAACGACCGGTACGTCTTCTTCCTGAATAATGTTGATTTTCTGTTCAAAATCATCCCACAATTCCTCTTCACTCGGCAGCCTATCAGCTGCTGGCCATGCAGGCAGTCTCTTCTCCCAAAATGCCACATCCTCTTGTTTGACTTCAGGAATTGGCTCTGGTACAAATACATTGACCTGAAACAGGCGAGTTGTCAGCTGCTTGACCTGTCTGATCTGCTTCCTTAAATTGTCAGGCTGCACATATCCACTTGCCAAACTGCCAAGTCCCCCGTACAGTGAAACAGCGGCTGCCAGCTGCGATGTCACGGCTCCTCCTGCCATTGGCGCTTGAATAATTCCATATTTGATTTGCAGTAATTTCGTGATATCTCCCATTCATTTCCCCCATCTCTTATTCGTTTGAAGACACCTGTATATAAAAATGGCGATGTCTCGGCCCGTCAAACTCACAGAAATAGATTCCCTGCCATGTGCCAAGTACAAGATCACCATGATTGATGAGAACATGCTGTGAGGCACCCATATAGCTCGCTTTCATATGTGCGGCTGTATTTCCTTCCATATGGCGGTCCTTCGGATGTTCCCACGGAAAGACTTCGTCAAGCCGGCGGAGCATATCTCGTTTCACATCTGGGTCCGCATTTTCATTAATGGTCATCCCTGCTGTCGTATGAGGACAGTAGACAATGACGGTTCCGTTTTGAATACCTGTTTCCTTGACATATTGATGGATCTCGTTCGTCACGTCGATCATCTCATCGCGTCTGTCTGTTTGTACATTGATTTTTTTCATATGAGCGGCTCCTTTTTGTCATTTCTATAAAACCACCATACCCTTTTTATGTGAAATAAATCACTGCTTATCGGCAGAAGGCATTCTCTTACCTAAAGTTTACCAACTAAAAAAACCTCGTCAAGTGTTACGAGGTTTTTAGAAAAAGTGAACCTTTTTGATTTCAATGGTCCGAATATGATGGTCTTCTGCATCTATGATGGTAAATTCACAGCCTTCTGCTTCAATCGTATCTCCAATCTCAAAATCAAATTTATGTGTCATCATCCAGCCAGCAATTGTATCAACATCATCATTCTCAATGGCTAAATCCAATAAATCATTTACTTCATCAATCAAGGCTTTCCCATCCATTACATAGTGGAAGTCACCTTTTTTGACGATATGAGGTGTTTCATCTTGATCATATTCATCCCGAATTTCGCCCACGATTTCTTCTAAAATGTCCTCTACTGTGACAAGTCCGGCTGTTCCTCCATATTCGTCTACGAGCACTGACATATGAATTCGTTCCTTTTGCATCAAAATGAGCAATTCTTGAACAGGAGTACTTTCAATCACCCGAATCACCGGACGCATTAAGTCTTCAATCGTCACATCTTGATTCAGGAAGCTCGCCTTAAACACATCTTTGCTATTGATGACACCAATCACATGATCTTTGTCTTCTTTAATAACAGGGTAGCGTGTGTATCTTTCGTTCAGCATATAATGCGTCATGTCTTCAAGCGTCTGTTCAACCTCTATGGCTGAAATTTCTGTACGAGGGATCATGATCTCTCTCGCCACCCGGTTATCAAATTCAAAAATTTTATTCACATATTTGTACTCAGATTGGTTAATTTCGCCCTTCTCATAGCTTTCAGATAAAATGAGACGCAATTCTTCCTCACTGATCGCCACTTCATGTTCTTTGACAGAATGAAAACCGAATAATTTCACAATGCCTCGTGCCGCCCCATTTAATGCTTTAATAAACGGGTACATGACTTTATAGAAAAAGATGAGTGGCTTTGCTGTCACAAGGCTGACGGCCTCTGCCTTTTGAATGGCAATCGTTTTAGGCGCCAGTTCTCCCACAACGACATGTAAAAACGTAATGATCACAAATGCGATGATAAACGATAGGATGTCGGTTAATGCGGAATGAAGCCCTAATTCCTCAAACAGCGGATGCAGAAAATGTTCCACCGTCGGCTCGCCCAGCCACCCTAAGCCTAAAGCGGTGATGGTAATTCCGAGTTGACAGGCGGATAAATATTCGTCGAGATTTGATATGAGCTTTTGTACGTGGATGGCTCTCTTATCACCGCTTTCAATCAGCTGATTGATTTTAGAGCCTCTAATTTTCACAATCGCAAATTCAGTGACAACAAAAAATGCTGTCGCAGCAATAAGTAATATGACTAAAAATACGTTTAAAATATACAAAAAAACCCTTACCTAACAATGGTAAGGGCTCACCTCCTCTGGCATCAATTAATCATTACGGCCATTTAGGAAGATCATTACAAAACGGAGCAATTCAAACAAGGAAACAAGGGCCGCTGCGACGTACGTAAGAGCTGCAGCATTTAACACCTTGTTCACGCCTCTTTCTTCACTGCTTCTAATGATTCCTTCTGAAACAATGATATCTTTTGCACGAGAACTTGCATTAAACTCGACAGGCAATGTCACAAGCTGAAAAAACACAGCCGCTGAGAACAAAATGATCCCAAGCCCGATTAAGTTAAGGCTGCCGAGCAAGATTCCTCCAAGGAAAAGAAGCGGGGCAACACCAGATGCAAAGTTCACGACAGGGAAGATCTTATGTCTCAAGACAAGCGCACCATAGGATTCCTGATGCTGCAAGGCATGTCCAACCTCGTGTGATGCGACTGAAATGGCCGATATGGAATGACCGTAGTACACAGGTTCAGATAAGCGAACCACACGCTGCGTCGGGTCGTAATGATCAGTCAAAGTTCCTCTTACCGGTTCAACAGGCACGTCATATAACCCGTTGCGATCTAAAATATGCCGAGCGGTTTCCGCACCTGTTTTCATACTGGATGCTTCAACCTTTGAATACTTTTCAAAATTATTCTTTACTTTAAATTGTGCCCAAAATGACAATCCCAATGCGGCAAAAGTTAAAAAATAAAAAAACAGCATGCTCATCAGCTTCCTTTTTATTTTATATATTTATTTACAATTTTAATGACTTTTATGTAACGTGTACAGAAAAAAGCACTAGGTCTTTTTAAGGGGAACAACTGCGCCAATAAAAAAGAAGAACACACCTAAGCATGCTGTATAAAAGGTCACCGTTCCGTATAGGTCTTGAAAAAAGTGCAGCCAAGAAAAATCACTCATAAAATGATTCACAGCATTTAAGTCAAACACGAGCAAGATCACAGCTGATGATAAAAAGTGCGCACCGATAAAAAGAAGTACGGTCTTTTGAACGAACGACATTCGCATTCCCTCCTTCTTCTCTCTTATTTTAAGATATGGGATCTGTTTCAATACATGACGAAGATGAAAAAATGTTCCTCAATCGGGCATACTGACATTAGCAGTCTCCTGAAAGGAAGAGTCCGATGAAATCAAATCGTATCTTTATCGCTTGGCTAAGGTGGCCACTCTATCTTCGAATTGCCATCATCATCTGTTTCTTGCTTCTTTTTTTTGGACAATTAATCGTTTTGCTTGAACCGAAGCAGTATCATACGATCTTTGATGGGATCTGGTGGGCGCTCATTACAGTCTCTACGGTAGGCTATGGTGATTTTGTGCCGCAAACCATGCCTGGACAAGTAGCGGGTATGGCTCTGATTTTGATCGGCGCAAGCTTTGTCACAGCTTATTTCGCCACGCTTGCCGCCGCTGTGTTCAGCAAGCAGCACCATTATGTAGAAGGAAAGGTCGCCTTTAAAGGGAAAGGACATCTCATTATCGTCGGCTGGAATGAGAAAACGAACAAACTGCTTCAGTCGTTTCAAACAATTGATCCAGCTATGCCGATTGTGCTGATTGATGACTCCTTGAAGGAAGGGCCACTTTTAGAGAATGTTCATTTTATTAAAGGGCATGGCACCGAAGATGTCACACTTCGCAAAGCCAATATTACCGGTGCAGATGCACTGATGATTACCGCAGATCAGCACGAAAATGAAGTGACAGCTGATATGCAGAGTGTTTTAACATTACTTGCAGCAAAAGGATTAAACCCTTCGCTATACTGTTTAATTGAAATCTTAACAGATCGTTACGTGAAAAATGCCGAGCGTGCTGGAGCCAATCAAGTCATTCATACCTCTGATGCAGTCAATCATTTAATGGTCGAACATTTTCTTCTAAAGGAACAGTTCAAAGCGTTAAAGAAAAAAAGCCATATGACCTTGCATAAACACGTCACCATCATACCGGTTCCAGCTTCGTTAGCCGGAGAAACATTCTTAACAGTGCTCCATCACTTTTTAGAGCATCATGTGATCATTGTCGGTGTACAAAAAAAAGAAGGACCCATGATGAATCCTCCCTTTGGATATGAGCTTCATCCAGAGGATGAACTGATCAGCCTTTAAAGCAGTGCGTCTTCTAATTCCTTGACGAGTGAAAAGCCAATCTCAGTATAAGCTTTTGATACATCTCCATCTTTCTCTTTTGGTTCTTGGAATTGGTTAAAGGATGCTCCCACATTTCCAACCATCGCATGATCATCTAACTTATCTTGATATACATGCTTTAAGAGAAATGGATCTCCCATTTTCACCACAACGCCTGGCTGATCCAGCTGGCCTTTTTCGGCTGTAAAAGGAACTCTGAGAAAAGTATAGCCATCACGGTTATCAATTTTATAATCAAAGTACCCGTGATCATAATCCCAGTTGCCATTAATGACATAACCGAGCGGCTTCATGGTCTCTTCTAAATGGTAAAGTGAAAAGCTTTCACCAGGCAGCCTGGATGGTACATGAATCATACGAAACCCTCCTTTTTGTATAATAGGGTTCGTTAAAGAGAGGAATTCATACATTGCCCCTCGTGATTTGTACATTGTTTGTAAAAGCAGCATCAAATAAGCTTTGATTGGATAATTGATTGATTCGTCTCGTTCACACTGCCAGCACCTTCAGTATCTTTGACAGCACTCATAGAACAAATACGTCCGACATTGCCAAAGTTGACGATTGCCTGGCCAGAAATATCGTGAATGTAAATATGATTCGTTCTCATGTTTCACTCTCCTCTACTCATTATTCTATGTACAGAGCATGAGGAAGCTTGCACAGGAACCATGAGAAAACAAAAAAGGCACACCCTTATCAAAAGGTGTGCTTTTTCATTCTTACGATTGTTTTAGACGGCTTTCAAGCTCGGCTTTTTTCTCTTCGAAGCCTGGTTTTCCTAATAAAGCAAACATATTCACTTTATAAGCTTCTACTCCAGGCTGGTCGAATGGATTGACGCCTAGTAGATATCCAGACATCGCACATGCTTTCTCAAAGAAGTAAACGAGGTATCCGAATGTATAAGCATCCATCTCAGGAATTGTGACGATAAGATTCGGTACTTTTCCATCTGTATGAGCAAGCATCGTTCCTTCAAATGCTTTTTTATTAACGAAATCAACCGTTTTTCCTGCTAGATAGTTCAAGCCATCAAGGTCTTGTTCTTCTGCTTCAATGACAAGCTCATGGCGAGGTTTGTCTACATTGACGATTGTTTCAAACAAGTCTCTTCTTCCTTCTTGAACATATTGACCAAGTGAATGAAGATCTGTTGAGAAGTTCGCAGATGAAGGATAAATTCCTTTTTCATCTTTTCCTTCACTTTCACCGAATAATTGCTTCCACCATTCTGCAAAGTATTGCAGGCCTGGCTCATAGTTAATCAGCATTTCAATCGTTCTGCCTTTATTATAAAGGACATTACGGACGACAGCATATTGGTATGCCGCATTCTCAGAAAGCTCAGATGAAGCGAAGTCTTCGCTTGCTTTTGCCGCCCCTTCCATCATCTGATCAATGTCTGCACCGCTCACAGCGATTGGCAATAGACCAACTGCTGTTAATACAGAATAGCGTCCACCTACATCATCAGGGATGATAAATGATTCGTAGCCTTCTTCAGTTGCTAATGTTTTCAGTGCACCGCGTGCCTTGTCAGTTGTCGCATAAATACGTTTTTTCGCTTCTTCAGCACCGTATTTTTCAATGAGGAGCTTTTTAAAGATGCGGAACGCAATCGCTGGCTCTGTTGTTGTTCCAGATTTTGAAATGACGTTAATAGAGAAATCTGCATCTTCCAATAGATTCATCACATCTGTTAAATAAGAAGAACTGATGTTGTTTCCAATAAAGATGATTTGCGGCGTCTTGCGTTTGCCTTTTGGCAGCGTGTTATAGAAAGAGTGGTTCAAAAATTCAATCGCCGCACGTGCGCCGAGATAAGAGCCGCCGATTCCGACAACAAGCAAGACATCAGAGTCAGACTTAATTTTATCTGCACTTTTTTTAATGCGGGCAAATTCTTCGCGATCATATTGCTTCGGTAAGTCAACCCAGCCTAAATAATCACTGCCTGCACCCGTTTGTTCATGAATATTATGATGGGCCACCTTCACAAAATCTTTTAAATATGTAAGCTCATGTTCTTGAAAGAAAGGTAACGCTTTCGAGTAGTCAAATTGAATATGTGTCATCGCTTGTAAGCCCTCCATTACGTTAGTTCTGTCCCTTTCACTTTAGCGGAACTAGCTATTGAAATCAAGTGATCGTCACTGGCATAGCAAAAAGCCGTTTCTCTCTATGAGAAACGGCAAGCAGGATTATAAAGAAGCTTTCAAAATAGAAAGAATGTCATCACGACCAAGTTTCATAAAGTTACCAAAACCACCGTATTCCATTTCTTTCGCCGCAATGTCGGCAATTTTGTCCAACTGATCTTCACCAATGTCATAATCCGCTAAACGACTTGGTGCACCGAGGCTTGTCCAGAAGGCTGACAGCTTGTCGATTCCTTCTAATGCGATATCACGATCTGATTTTCCTTCTGTCTCGATGTCAAACATGTTCAGCATGAGGTTTTTAAAGCGTTCCACATTGTGATCGAGTGTATGACGCATCCAATTTGGGAAGAGGATGGCAAGTCCACCTGCATGCGGAATGTCATAGACAGCCGATACCGCATGCTCAATCGTATGGGACGCCCAGTCTCCAAAGTAGCCCATTTGCAGCGTGCCATTTAAAGCGATCGTTCCTGCATAAAGGATCGTTTCACGGTGCTCATAGTTTTGTAAGTCTTCAAGCAGTTTTGGTGCTGTCTCGATGACTGTTTGAAGAACAGCAAAACACATTCGATCCTGTAGCGGCGTGTTTTTTACATTATGGAAGTATTGCTCGAAGACGTGGCTCATCATATCGACCATGCCGTACACCGTCTGGTTTTCTGGCACAGAATATGTATGCTCAGGGTCTAGAATGGAAAAAGCAGGATGAGTGACTGAACTGCCCCACACATATTTTTCATTTGTTTCCCAGTTTGTGATGACAGAGTCTGGATTCATTTCTGAACCGGTTGCTGCAAGTGTCAGTACTGTGCCAAATGGCAATGCTTTTTGAGCGGTTGTTTTCTTAGAGATAATGTCCCACACATCTCCGTCATACTCTGCTCCGGCTGCAATCGCTTTTGTACAGTCAATCACACTGCCGCCGCCAACAGCTAATAAGAAATCAATTTTTTCATTTTGGCAGATGTCGATTCCCTTTTCCACTGTGGTAAGGCGCGGGTTTGGTTCAACACCTGACAGCTCAAATACTTCAGCTTCTGCTTCATTTAACGCGCTGATCACATTGTCATAAAGACCATTTTTCTTAATGCTGCCTCCACCATATACAAGTAACACTCGTTTTCCATAACGAGCGAGTTCGCTTTTTAGTCCTTCTAGTTGTCCTTTTCCAAACATTAATTTCGTTGGATTATAGTAAATAAAATTTTCCATCTGTTGATACATCTCCTTACAGCGTATATATCCAAAAACATGAAAGACTACTTTAACATATGTACACGTCGAACTCAAAAAGATAACTGCTCAAAAGCAGCTATCTTTTGGTTGTTCGATTATAAAGAAGCATTCAAAATGGCTAGAACATCTTCTTTGTTTAGCTTTTTAAAATGACCAAATTCACCGCGTGCCATTGCACGGTCTGCAATTAAATCAATTTTCTCATCGTTGATATCATAGTCCGCTAAACGGCTTGGTGCACCAAGACTTGTCCAGAAAGCTGACAATTTGTCGATTCCTTCTAAGCCCACTTCTTCGTCTGTTTTGCCCGCAGGGTCCACATCGAATACACGTACCGCTAATTGTTTAAAGCGGCCTGGGTTTTCCTGAATGACATGCTTCATCCAGTTCGGGAACAAGATCGCAAGTCCGCCGGCATGAGGGATATCATAAACAGCAGATACCGCATGCTCAATGTTATGAGAAGCCCAATCACCGCGTGCCCCCATTGACAGCATTCCATTAAGGGCAATGGTGCCAGTGAATAAGATGGTTTCACGCAGCTCATAGTTCTCTAGATCGTTGATCAGCTTCGGTGCTGTTTCAATGACCGTACGAAGAAGCCCTTCACACATACGGTCTTGATAAGGTGTATTTTCCGTGTGATGGAAATATTGCTCGAACACATGTGACATCATGTCAACCATGCCATAAATCGTATGGTTTTTTGGCACAGTGAATGTGTTCACTGGATCAAGAATAGAGAATTTAGGGAAGACTGCTGGACTTCCCCAGCCATATTTCTCATTTGTTTCCCAGTTTGTGATCACTGATCCAGAGTTCATTTCAGAACCTGTTGCAGCAAGTGTTAACACAGTACCGAACGGAATAGCTTCCATTGGGACATGCTTACGCGTCACGATATCCCAAGCATCTCCATCGTACTTCGCTCCAGCTGCGATCGCTTTCGTGGCATCAATGACACTGCCGCCGCCGACTGCCAAAATAAAATCAACGTTGTTCTCTTTGCAAAGCTCAACCCCTTTTCTTACTGTTGTTAAGCGCGGGTTTGGCTCAACACCAGCAAGTTCAGTGATTGCAGCTCCTGATTCTTTTAGGATGCTGACAACTTGGTCATAAAGACCGTTTCGTTTAATACTGCCTCCACCATATACAAGTAATACGTTTTTTCCGTAGTGTTTGAGTTCATCTGAAAGGGCTGATACTTCTCCCTTTCCAAACATTAATTTCGTTGGGTTCCAATAAGTAAATCGATCCATTTGATCTCCTCCTCGCGCTACATTATGCGCCTCAATCATTCCAAAAGTAAAGTAATTTGCTTTAATCCATTTTCTTACGCATAGTTTGGCTAAAAATCTGCAAAATATAAATGTATTGATGCTGTAGCGAAAGGAGGAATCACGATGAGTGCTATTCAGCGTATTGCCCTCGTGCTCACGATTATCGGTGCTATTAACTGGGGACTAATCGGCTTTTTTCAATTTGACTTAGTAGCAGCGATCTTTGGCGGACAAGGCTCTGCATTATCACGTATTATTTATGGTCTTGTTGGAATTGCAGGTCTTGTTAACCTTGGTCTATTGTTCAAGCCAAGCGAAGAAGCTGTTCGCCGTGACGAGCCGAATCCAGAGGTTCGCTAAACAAAAAGACATAAAAAAGGCCGCCTATACGAGGCAGCCTAAGGCACCGTTTGAAGCGGTGCTTTTTTTATTTCTTGATAAGATCTTTACGGTTAGATTGCTCAATCCACTCTTCAAGTTTATCTTTAAGTGTATTGAAACCTTGTGGTGGAGCAGCTTCTTCTTTCACTTGCTGTGGTCTTTGTTTCTTTGGTTTGCTTTCTTTTCTTTCAGGTGCATCTTGTGTAGCACGGATAGAAAGGCTGATTTTACCTGCTTTTTCATCAACAGAAAGAACTTTTACTTGTACTTCGTCACCAATTGAAAGGTGCTCGTTGATGTCTTTTACAAAGCCATGTGTTACTTCAGAAATATGCACAAGTCCTTGAGTTTCTTCATCTAATGCAACAAACGCACCATACGCTTGTAATCCTGTTACTTTACCAGTGTAAACACTGCCTACTTCAAACTTTGTCGCCATGATAACAACTCCTAAATAAATGTTTTAATATTCGTTTATACGCAATTAAAAACTATATCATAGAACGGTCAGTTACGCAAAATATTTTTTATTTGGGTTTAGATCAGTTCAAAAGGGGGAATACCTGAAAACAAGAATGCTTTCTAGTATTCCCCCCTAATTTGAGAGGCATGAGTCCTAATGGATTGATGCCTTTTTTTATTTTAGATGACAGGTGCTTCTTCTTTCACTTGTCGTTCCTGCAAAAAGCGCTGGATTCTTGAAAGTGATTCCTGAAGATGGTCAAGAGACGAAGCATATGAACAGCGAATATGACCTTCACCACTCGGCCCGAAGACATTACCAGGGACAACGGCTACTTTTTCACTCAGGAGCAGCTCCTCGGCAAATTGTTCTGACGTCATGCCCGTCGTTTTAATGGACGGGAAAGCGTAAAATGCGCCGTTTGGCTGGTGGCATGCAAGCCCCAGTTCATTCAAGGAGCCGACAAACAAATTACGGCGCCTTCTGTAGCTTTTCTTCATTTTCTCTACATCTTCAAGCCCATTTTTCAAAGCTTCTTCTGCTGCATATTGTGCCATAGCGGGCGCACACATCATAGAATATTGGTGTATTTTCAGCATAGCATCGCGCAGTACAGGTGGTGCTGCCACATATCCTAAGCGCCAGCCTGTCATGGCAAACCCTTTTGAAAAGCCTGAAATCAGGATCGTTCTTTCCTTCATATCTTGAATTGCCGCCACGCTTGTAAAAGCTTCATCGTACGTCAGCTCTGCGTAAATCTCATCCGTGATAATGAGAAGGTCATGCTCTTTTGCAAAATGAGCAATATCTTCAAGCTCTTCCTTTGAATAGACAGAGCCAGTTGGATTTGATGGTGAGCAAAGCAGGATCGCTTTTGTCTTAGGCGTCAGCTTCGTGCGCAGATCCGCCGAGTCTGCTTTGAAATCTTTTTCAGCCGAGGTACTTAAATAAACAGGTACTCCGCCTGCAAGTGTCGTAAGGGCCCCATATGCTACGAAACAAGGCTCTGGAATGATCACTTCATCCCCGCTGTTTAAAATCGCACGAAAGGCCAAATCAAGTGCCTGGCTTCCGCCAACTGTGATAATAAGTTCTTCTTCAGGACTGTAGTCAATGTGAAACCGCTTATATAAATAATGGCTCAGTTCTTTTCGCAAAGATAACAACCCTGCGTTCGCCGTATAAGAGGTAAGCCCTTGTTCTAATGACATAATACTTGCTTCTCTGACATTCCAAGCTGTCACGAAATCTGGCTCGCCGACACCGAGGGAAATGACCCCTTCCATTGTGGCTGCCAAATCAAAGAATTTCCGAATACCTGACGGCTGAATGCTTTGTACCGTTTCAGATAAATAAGACTTTTTCATTTATGGTGACACCACGATTCTTTTGTCATCGTCTCCTGTTTCAAACACTTTCCCATCATGTTTATATCTCTTCAAAATAAAGTGGGTAGTTGTTGAAACCACGGAATCAAGTGTCGATAATTTTTCAGACACGAAGCGGGCAATATCAGACATAGATCTTCCGCGGATCACAACAGATAGATCATAAACACCTGACATGAGATAGACAGACTCCACTTCCTGAAAGCGATAAATACGTTCAGCAATTTCATCAAATCCTACGCCTCTTTTTGGTGTCACTTTGACATCAATCATTGCTGTGACGCCTTCGTGACCATCTACTTTACGCCAGTCAATCATGGTTGAATAATCAATAATGACTTTTTGATCTTCAAGTTTTTGAATAATCGCTTCTGCTTCTTCTGTTGTCACGCCTGCCATTTTTGCAATTGTATTTAAATCGGCACGGCTGTTTTCATCTAAAATCTCTAATATTTCAGTTTCTTTTTCTGTTAGTTTCATTTGATTTCACACCTCAGATTGTAAAAAGCTAGTTTTAAAAAATCTTCTGAACATTATAGCACGTTTTTCCCATTATGCTAAGCAGGGAAAAGATGCTAACCATAGCTTAAAATCCACTTTTTAGGGTACAATACAGTCACCTAACAGAGAGAGTATCAAGTATCGGAGTGATGAGTGTGGACTTTGTTCAGCCAGCTTATATGAAAAGTAAATTCGGTTTAGATATCTATTATGAGCACTATCCAAATAAGGGGAAGAAAACATTGATCTTAATTCACGGACTCTTCTCTTCTACCTTCAGCTATCGAAAGCTCATCCCGCTTCTGAAACAAGACTTCAATTTAATTGCAATCGATCTGCCGCCATTTGGACAGTCCGAGAAGTCGAATACGTTTATTTACAGCTATCGCAACATGGGAAAGATCATTATTGAGCTAGCTGGTTACTTGCAGATTCAGCATGCGATCCTAGTGGGTCATTCGATGGGCGGCCAAATTGCTTTATACGCTGCATCTGAACGGCCAGACCTATTTGAAAAGGCGGTACTTTTGTGCAGCTCAGGGTATTTAAATAAATCAAAGAGATCGCTTGTTTACAGCACATATATTCCTTATTTTTATCTCTATCTCAAAAGAAAGCTCTTGAAGCAAGGCATAATGAAAAATTTAACCGCTGTTGTACATGATCATTCCATCATTGATCAAGAGATGGTGGACGGATATTTAAAGCCTTTTTCTGATGATCAAATTTTCCGAGGAATTTTCCGCTTGATTCGGCACCGGGAAGGCGATTTGACCTCGGATGTCCTAAAGAAAATGGAGACACCAGTGCTGCTCATTTGGGGTGAGGAAGATCGGATCGTTCCCATTCAAATAGGAGAAAGACTGCACAAGGATCTGCCAAACTCGACCTTGCATGCATTAAAAAAAACCGGACACCTCGTTCCTGAGGAAAATCCGGTCTTTGTGTCTGATCAAATCGGACATTTCAGCCTGTCTTAGCGTGTGCAGGAGCTGCTGTCTCGTATGACGAAAAGCTGATTCGCTATATGTTGACAGCTTTCGAAAGGCAGGAGCTGCTCAAATGAGTGATGATAAATGGCTTGAATGTCTTTTGCTAAAGATAAAGAGTCTTCTGCGTCGTATAATGCACTGATGACGTCAGCAGGCTCCGTTTCATAAAAGTCCTCTCCATATTGAAAAGGGTCCCATGCCTTAATAAGTTGAATCATCTCTTCTACAGCTTGACTATCTTTCATCGGTATCACCGCTTATAATAAATTTTGTGATGTTTATTTTAGCACAACCAACAATGGTTGAAAAACGGCTAGAGGTGGGTTTCATGAATTTCGACGAACAGATCATACGTAAAGGTTCAAAATCAGTGAAATGGGACCAAGCAGAGTCTTTGTTCCTGACAACAGATGCACTGCCGATGTGGGTGGCAGATATGGATTTTAAAGCGCCGCAGGTCGTCCTTGATGCATTGAAAGAGCGATTGGATCATGGCGTATTTGGCTATGCCTTTCAAGACCAGGATACGCAGCAGGCAGTAGCCGAATGGCTCAAAAGAAGACACGGGTGGTCGATTCAGACAGAAGCCGTCACCTTCACACCAGGGATTGTCACGGCACTTAGTTTTGCTGTCCAAGCCTTTACAGCACCGAATGACGAAGTGGTCATACAGTCACCAGTGTATACGCCTTTTTATCAAATGATTGAGCGAAATGGACGTACAGTCTCAACCAACCCTTTAAAAATAGAAAACCACCGCTATCTTATGGATTTTGATGATTTAGAGAAAAAACTGAGCAGACCAGAAGCGAAGCTCATGTTCCTTTGTCATCCGCATAATCCGTCCGGAAGAGCGTGGTCAAAAGAGGAATTAAAACGAGTAGGAGACTTATGTGTCAAGCATGGTGTCACAGTCGTTTCAGATGAGATTCATTCTGATTTGATGCTATACGGAAAGCCGCATGTGCCATTTGCTAGTCTTTCTGACGACATAGCACATATCACAGTGACGTGTATTGCACCAAGTAAAACATTTAATTTAGCTGGCCTCCAAGCATCTGCCATTATCATTTCCGATGAAGAAAAAAGAACCCTTTTCACCAATGAATTGCAAAGAAACGGACTGGCCAAACTGAATGCATTTGCGATTCCTGCGATGGAAGCAGCATACCGCCACGGGGATGAGTGGCTCGATGCACTTGTTCTTTATCTCGAAAACAATATAAAAATGGCGATGGACTATATTGACGAACACCTTCCAAATATGCGTTATATGAAACCAGATGCTTCTTATTTATTGTGGCTGGACATTCGGGATTATCAATTCAGTCAAGCGGAATTGAAACGGAATCTGCTGAAAAAGGGCAAAGTGATCCTAGAGCTTGGTCACGTGTACGGACACGAAGGAGACGGCTTTATTCGGATGAATCTCGGCTGTCCTGCTTCAACAGTCATAGAAGGATTGAAACGCCTTCATCAAGCGTTCACGCAATCATCTGAATAAGCCCTATACGATCGAAAGAACATCCTAACGGGTGTTCTTTTTAAAGAAAAAAACCCTCCTTTTATCATATCTACTTTGTACATGAGATGATATAATGAGAGGAATTACAATTATTTACGAGGAGAGCATTTAAATGGAAATGTTCAAGGATTTTCTGCTCCATGTATCTTTTATTCTATTTCCAATCTTTTTATATCATGCGCTATGGCTAAGCCGGACCCCTGCTCATTTCCCAAAAACGAATAAACTGCTCATCACAGTATTCGCATCCATCTCTTCAGCACTATGTATTATATATCCAGTTGGTTCGATTTTAGATTTGCAGACTGGGCTTCAATCCATCCCTCTTGTACTTGCCATTTTATACGGAGGGTACACTGCTGGGATCGTCGCCATCTTGATAAGTTCCATGGTCAAATTCGTAATGTATGGCTCCTTCTTATGGGTTGGACTCATTGTTGTTCCGATTTACTTTTTCATCCCATTTCTGTTCTACCGGAAATGGCGTCAATATTCGAAGCTGAAAAAGCTGATGTATGGAGTGCTTATCGGTTTATCCAAAGGATTCTTTATTTACATTGGACTGTTCGCGGTCAGCTTAATGGAATACAGCCCAGCCTTTATTATGCAGCAAAAGTTACTGGAGTTATTTTTCTCAACCCTTTACTACATATTCTTTCTTGTGCTAAGTATCTATTCCATTGAATTCGTCAAAGAAAATGCGCAAATGAGAACACAGCTCGTCCACTCAGAAAAACTGACCATTGTAAGTGAACTCGCTGCAAGCGTTGCCCATGAAGTACGCAATCCGCTGACAGTGGTGAGAGGCTTTATCCAATTGCTCTTTTCTAGTGACAATACAAAAGAGCCATCAACCAATAAAGATTATAAAAATCTCGTTCTGTCCGAGTTAGACCGGGCGCAGGATATTATCACGAGTTATCTTGACATTGCGAAACAAAACTATTATCAAATTGAATCTCTCAATCTATCTAAGTTACTAGAGGAATGTGCATCACTGATGACATCCTATGCGAATTTCAAATCAGTCACGATTCATCAATCCATTGAACCAGACTTATACATTCAAGGTGATGAAACGAAGATCAAGCAAGTCATGATTAATTTAATCAAAAATGCGATTGAAGCAGCCCCAGAACACGAAGGGGAAATTGAACTTTTTGCTTCAAAAGAAAATCATAAAATATGCCTTTGTTTCGTGGATAACGGTGTAGGAATGACAGAAAGCCAAATGAAAAAGCTTGGCGAACCATATTACACCCTGAAAAATAAAGGGACTGGACTTGGGCTGACAGTGACATTTTCTATCATTGAAAATCACCATGGAACCATTCGTTTCAAAAGCTCGCTGCAGTCTGGTACAACCGTCACCGTGAAGTTTCCTGAAGATACAAGAAGAAAATGATCAATCCATTTTTTTTGTCCTTTTTTCATCTATCCGCTCCTGCTTCTTAGACGCACGAACGATCAGACGAAAGCAAATAAAAGCAGCAATGAAGAAAATCACCGTGGTGATTGCCGCTGGGATGTACTCCCTTTTATCTTCAGGAAAATACAGTAGAAAGAGTGCGATGAACGACAGCATTCGCCATTCCCCCTTTTGCTCGTTTACTTCACTATATTGGCTAAAAGAAATGAAATACCTTCCTGCGAGAAGGAAATGGAGGAATTTCACATGACAGACATTCAAATTGGACAAGTTGTGAAAGGATTTTACAAAACAGGTGTTTACGTTGGGGAAGTGACAGCAGTGAAACCATCGACCTATCTCGTTCAAGTAAAAGCCGTTCTGACACATCCCACTCAAGGCGACCTGCATCACCCAAAAGAAGCAGACGTGCCTTTTTTCCAAGAGAGACGGGCTTTGGCCTATCGTGAACAGACGAATATCCCTCATCATATGGTGAAGCCTTATGATGGCGGTATACCAGATTATCAAGTATCACTAAAAGAAGCTGTAGATAAATTAAAACAAACGCTCCATGCGGATGATTCCAAATGGGCTGAAAAATCAAGAGCGTGCCTATCTTCTCTCGAAAAAGATTATTTTCCAGAAGACGCCCGCTAATCAGCCGAATCAAAAAAGTGTGAGAAATCGATCAGCTCACCAATTTTGGTTGTTTGCGGATTTTCCACATAGGCTCTGTCTTTTTCAAAAAGGGTTAGCAGCTGATAAGTCGTCATAGCATCATCAAGTGCTTTATGATGCTTACCAGCTCCTTCACTGCCGTATTCCTTTGCCGCTTTGCGAAGCCCTGTCAGTGTACGATCACCAAAAAAGGTTTTATACTCAAAGGCAAGGTCCCTCAGCTTCCCCTTAAAAGGAAAGGCAATGTGATTCAGCATACAGTTTTGCTTCAGCACCTTCATGTCCATATTGCCCCATGTAATAATCTCACAATCCTCTCCCCCATCAAGCGACACGAGCTTCTCGATAAACGCCTCAAAGGAAATTCCGCTCTCTACATCCTGCTGCGTAATGCCGAGGAACGATTTACAGCGCTTCGTCAGCTTCGGGAACTTTTTCGGTTTGACGTAGCTAGAGAACGTGTCTATAATCGTTTCACTTGCCGCTTTCACTACCCCAGCTTCAATAATTTCAGGAAAAAAATTTTGTGGATGATACTTTCCATCAGGCATCGTAAATTCAAAATCGACCACAAGCACCGCCTTCTGTTCCACCAGTCTCACCTCACTTTCTCGTCAGTTTTTCATCCTGATATCATTATATTAAGACGGACCTTGAAATCACTTCATTTTCTTGAAAATAATGCAGATTCACTATGCCCAACCTATCATCAGATGAAAGATCGTTTATTTTCCTTTATAATTATTAAGGAACACGAAATAAATAAAGAAGGTGGTCTCTATCACAAACAGGAAGAAAAACTTGTACATCATGTGGTTTGTGAACTTTTTTGTATCTGCCAGCATTACAATGATCGTCCCTTTTTTATCACTTTACATAGAATCTCTTGATAGCAGCTATTCAAATGAATTTGTCCAAAGGTGGAGCGGCTATGTCTTTGGGGTCACGTTTTTAACGGCCTTTCTGATTTCTCCGATTTGGGGACGGATTGGTGACCGTCATGGCTATAAAAAGATTTTACTCATTAACGGAATTGGGATTGCAACAAGTATTCTATTAATGGGGCTTGTGCAAACCGTTTATCAGCTATTCGCACTGCGGCTCTTCATGGGGCTTGTCACAGGCTTTATCTCGACTTCAATGGCACTGATCTCTGCACAGACGGAAAAGGCAACTGCAGGTAAAACCCTTGGAACGATGCAGATGAGTAATGTCGCCGGGGGGTTGTTTGGTCCATTAATGGGCGGCTTCATGGCAGACAGCGTCGGATTTATTTATACGTTTTTCCTCACAGCGACTGTCATTTATGTGTCAGCTATTGTGATTATTTTCGGAGTGAAAGAACAGCCCATCCGTTCAAAAGAAGCAAAGCGCGTTTCTTACTCACGGAAGGATGTACTCGTTCATATTTTCAAACAGCCTTTGCTTGTGGTCACGATGCTTTTAACGTTTATTACACAAGTAGGGAACTTTAGCATTCAGCCACTTTTGGCTTTATACATTCATGATTTACACGGTCCTGTTAATCTCGCATTTTATGCGGGTCTTGCGTTCTCTGCAACTGGACTTGGCAATCTGCTCTTTACACGAAAATGGGGAGATCTCGGAGATCGAATTGGTCACGACAAGGTGCTGCTTGCCCTTCTCATCCTCTCCTCTATTTTATTCATCCCGCAAGCGATGGCGGATTCCTATGTGATGTTAGTACTTTTCCGTTTTCTATACGGAATGGCACTTGGCGGGATTATTCCGTGTACGACGGCGTATATTCGGATCAAAGCACCTGCCTCTATGCAAGGGGAAGTGCTCGGATACAATGTCAGCTTCCGCTTTCTTGGGAATGTCGTCGGTCCGGTGATTGGCGGCATTGTGGCGAGTCATTACGGGATTCCAGCTGTCTTTTATGTCACCGCCGGAATTTTTCTGTTTGGCGCGTTATTTTTATGGGCGGTCCGCTCGCATGCGAAGACAAAAGAAAGGAGTGTCTGATCCAGCATCAGGTACTTTTTTTTCATGTGTAGAAGCCTTATTCACTAGACTTCACGCCCATTCTTTTCTAAAAATAACCTTCTCGTATTCGCAAAAGAATGGTACGATATGGCTAGAAAATTGAAGAAAGTGAGTGACCTCATGTTTCGTGCAATCATTGGTTGGTTATTACTTGCTGCCCTCATTCCATTATTTGTTCTGACTTTTTATCTATCAAAGGAAGAAGCTGCAAGTGTCAAGCCTGTTAACGAAGTGCTTGATCAAAAAATCAAGCTGGAAAAGATAGATTTTTCCCAAAACAGTTATATGTATGATCGGGATGGTTCTCTCATCTCCGAGATCGTATCAAACGATGAAAACCGAGTGTTCGTGACGTATGATAAAATTCCTGATTCTGTGAAGGAGCTGTTCCTCCGCTCAGAGGACCGGAACTTTTATGACCATAAAGGCATTGACTTTATGGGGGTTGTTCGTGCCCTTGCCTCAAATGTCAAAAACCATGGCATCAGCCAAGGAGCGAGTACGATCACACAGCAATTATCCCGCAACTTATATTTAAGCCATGAACGTTCGTTCACCCGAAAGTTTACAGAGCTTCTCTATTCCTATGAATTAGAGCGGAAATTCTCGAAAGATGAAATTCTCGAAAGCTATTTAAATACGATTTATTTCAGTAATGGTGTTTACGGTGTCGGTTCTGCGGCTAATTACTATTTTGATAAGCCGCTTAGTTCTTTAACGCTTGCACAGATGGCATTTATCTCTGCGATTCCAAACAACCCAACACTGTATGACCCATTGAAACAATTCAAGCACACGAAGAAACGCCAAGAACGACTGCTTGGTATTTTAAAGAAAGACGGCGTCATCACCAAAAAACAATACAAAAAAGCCGTCAAAGAAAAAATCAGCCTGTCCTTAAGTGAAAAGAAAAACCTTTATCCTGACTATGTGACATATACCAATGAGGAATTTACCGATCTTGTGTCAGATCAGGAAGGCTTTACAAAACGCTTGAAGAAAGCCAAAACAGATGGAGCAAAAAAAGCCATTCAAAAAGAATTATCTGAAAAAGTTAGTGCCCTGCTTCAGGATGGTGTCAAAATTTATACGGCACTTGATCCTTCCTTACAGCAACGAGCCGTCTATCAGCTCAATACGCAACTCCCTTACCAAGGTGTAGAAGGCGGATCAGCGGTCATTAATCATGAAACGCATCAAATTGTCGCACTTGCTGGCGGAAAAAACTATAAGAAGTTTGATTTCAACTACGCCTATCAAGCGCAAAGACAGCCTGGTTCTGCAATTAAGCCGCTTTTAGACTATGGTCCTTACATCGACCAAACCGGTGCAACAGCTTCAAGCAAAATCAGTGCCGGCAAGTTTTGCAACAGCGGATACTGTCCGCAGAACTATAATCATAAAACGTATGGAACTGTCACACTTGAAACAGCCTTTAAGAACTCTTACAATACACCTGCGATCCGAATGCTGGATACAGTCGGTGTCAAAAAAGGCTTCAGCTATTTAGAGAAATTCTCATTCGAACATATCGTAGCGGATGATTATCGCCTTCCTTCTGCACTTGGCGGATTTACGAAGGGCTTCTCGCCGCTAGAAATAACAGATGCGTATACCGTCTTTGGCAATCAAGGCAGTTACACACAAAGTCATTCGATCACAAAGGTAACAGACTTAAACGGTAAGACCCTTTACAAGTGGAAAGAGTCACCGAAGCAAGTGTATTCTCAGCGTACAAATGACACCATGCGTAAACTGCTTGCCTCCGTTGTAAAAAGCGGAACAGGGAAAAAAGCGAATTTCAGTTCCCCTTACATTGGTGGTAAAACAGGGACATCCAATGACTACAAAGACATTTGGTTTGTTGGACTGACAGATCAATATACAATGGGTGTATGGGTTGGAAGAGATAGAGGAACGGTTGAATCGATTTACAGCTCCAGCCCGCACTTACGTATTTGGAAAAATACGATGCAATACGCCAGATAAACAGGAGGTTTGATTGCGATGCATTCAACACATCCACCCCATTTAATTTTATTTGACGGTGTCTGCAACGTGTGCAGCGGTGCTGTTCAGTTTGTGATTAAGCGTGATCCAGATGAGCGAATGATGTTTGCTTCATTACAATCAGATACAGGGCAGCGCATTTTAAAAGAAAACGGTTTGCCTTTAGATGAGTTCAATTCATTCATTTATATTGAAAAAGGCACCCTTTATACGAAGTCGACAGGCATCTTAAAAGCCACGCGGCATTTAAAAGGGATCTACAAATGGAGTTATTTACTCATTGCCATTCCCCGCCCTATCCGTGATTGGTTTTATGAGCGGATGGCGAAAAATCGCTACAAATGGTTTGGTCAAAAAACATCTTGTATGATGCCTACACCCGATATTCAAAAACGGTTTCTTTCATAAAAAAGCATCCTCCGATGTTGGAGGATGCTCACATTGTTGACAAAGGGCTAAAATGATTTTTATTTTAGCCCTTTGTCTTCTTTTCAGCGTGACCTGAAAACCTTTGCAGTCTAGGAAGGACGAGTACCGGAGCGGAGCGAATTGAACATTCGTGAGCACCGGAACGCAGCCCTGACACCGAATGCGAGGGTTTGTCTACACGCTGAGCATCCTCCGATGGTGGAGGATGCTTTCTTTGTCTGTTTAAGAAGGCAGACTCGCCATAACACTGTTATAAAGCTTAATAAATAAGTACAAAATGCCGATTAAAAACGTTGCCCAAAACAGAAGAATAAACATCATAAATCCAATTAAATTCAGCATGGAAAGCGATTGATAAATGCGAACCACAACCCAGATAAAATAGACAAGACTTGCTAAAACAAACAGTCCGACAAGCAGAATCAGCTGCTGCGTCAACAGAAATGCAAGCAAGCTGGCAAATAAATAAACAACGGATGCAATCCGAATTTTCTTTAAGTTCTCCCCTTCAGGATCTTTCGCGAAAAAGAGTAGTGCCAGCTCTAACACCGTATCTGCAATCAGTTTCAAGGCTGATAAAATCATAAAATAAACAAGTGCAAAAGCAGCAAAAAGAGCAAGCCGGATGCCCTGTTCCGAGAAAAATTCCAGCATTCCTTTTAAAATACCTGCTTGAGTCAAGAAATCAGTCGTGATACCTACTGTGAAAATCGAAAAAGCAGAGCTGAATAGTAAAATCGAAATCAGCGGAAAATATCCAGTCAAATATGTATTTTTCATAAATAGATCCTTTCTCATAAGCTCACATTTATTATGGCTCACTTAAAACGGATTGACAAGATGCTTTCAAAGTAAACTGGCAGCAAAATCAAATTTGTGATTTTGCACGTACATTCCTTCACAAACTTACATTTTCCCGTTAAAGTATTACTATTACGAAAAAATCGTGCGTTAGGGGTATACTCGTGAAAAAAACATTAAGACTGCAAACACGGCTGACGATTTTTGTTTGTATCGTTGTCCTGATCTCCCTTTGTATCACATTCTTTACGATCTGGTCGGAAACAGCTAAGAACATTCATCAGCAGGAACGTGACATCGCCCTCTCCACTGCCAAAATGGTCGCAGAGGCTCCGATCACAGCGAAATCATTAGAAGAAAATCGATCATATTCAGCATTGCGTCAATATACAACAAGTGTTCAGCGAATCACCAAAACCGAATTCGTTGTCGTGATGGATATGAACGGTATTCGAAAAACCCATCCAAATCCGCAGAAGATCGGGAAGCGGTTTGCTGGCGGTGATGAAAAACCAGCATTACAGGGTAAAGAACATATTAGTACGGCTTCTGGAACACTTGGCAGATCCATGCGTGCTTTTGTTCCTGTTTATGATCAAGATGGAAAGCAGCTCGGGGCTGTGGCAGTAGGGATTACGTTAAAGGAAATTGACTTGATTATTCATCAAAGCTTACTTCCGCTCTACTTCGTCATATCGCTCAGTCTTCTTTCTGGTATCATCGGAGCACTCATTGTGGCACGAAAAGTGAAGAAGATTATGTTTGGACTAGAGCCAGATGAGATCGCCACACTATTAAAAGAACGAAGCGCCATGCTAGAATCAACAAAAGAAGGGATTCTTGCCGTCGATCAGCACGGTAAAATCAAGCTAGCCAATGCTGAAGCCAAACGGCTCTTTCATAATATGGGCATTATGGTTGACCCTAGAGAACAAGATGTTCAGGCTCTCCTCCCTTCAAGCGGTTTAAAGCAAGTCATTGAAACACGCAAGCCGCTGCTTGATCGCGATGTGAGAATGAACGGACTGGAGCTTGTCTTTAACGAGGTCCCGATTACGGTAAAAGGCGAGATTGTCGGGGCAATCGCCACCTTCCGTGACAAAACAGAAGTCAAACACTTGGCTGAGCAGCTGAGCGGGGTCAAAATGTATGCAAATGCCCTCCGTGCCCAGTCACATGAATTTATGAACAAGCTTCATGTCATTTTAGGATTGGTTCAGCTCAAAAACTACGATGACCTTGGCACCTATATCAAAGATATTGCGATATATCAGCAAACGGAAACAAATGAAATCATCAACCATGTGAAAAACTCTGTTTTAGCAGGATTTTTACTAGGAAAACAAAGCTACATCAGGGAACAAGGCGCGACCTTAGAAGTCATATGCAGCACACAAGTCCCAAATTCAGAGGACCCAGCAGTGACGCATGATCTCATTACCGTGATTGGCAACCTGTTAAATAACGCACTCGATGCTGTTTCTCATACTGAGACGAAAAACATCTCAATCTCATTCCGATACGTCCAGGAGCAGCTTCATATTGAGATTACGGACACAGGTGTTGGTCTCACAAAAGACGAACAAGACATCATGTTTGATCAAGGCTTTTCAACTAAAGGAGAAGACAGAGGATTCGGTCTCTACTTTGTTGACCAAAGCATCAAAAAATTGAACGGACACCTGATTGTCACGAGTGAAAAAGGAGAAGGAACAACCTTTAGTCTCCGCATTCCGTATAAACAAAAGGAGGATTCACATGATTAATGTGTTAATAGTAGAAGACGACCCAATGGTTGGGGAGCTGAACAAACGCTACCTGACCCAAATCGACGGCTTTGAATTAAAAGGGATTGCCACCTCTTTTCAGCAGGCACTGGACATCTTAAAAACAGAAGCCATTCACCTTGTACTGCTCGATATTTATATGCCTGGACAAAATGGACTGGTCCTATTATCAGAAATACGCAAACAAAATCATTCTGTTGATGTCATTGTCATTTCAGCTGCCAATGAAGTCGACGTGATCCAGCAAACGATGCGAAACGGGGCTGTTGATTATTTAATCAAGCCATTTGAGTTTGAACGTTTCCAATCAGCGCTCTCAGAGTATAAACGTAAACACGCCTTGTACCAAACGATGAACAGCATCTCGCAAAATGATTTAGATGCGAAGTTCTTTCATAAAAAAGCAGAGACAGAAAAAGTCCTTCTGCCAAAAGGCCTGACCAAAAGCACACTCAAACTCATCTGGACAAGTATTCAATCATTCGGTCATCAAGCTTTCACGACCGAAGACCTAGCGAATCATACAGAAATCTCTCAAGTCTCCATTAGAAAATACTTGAAATTCCTTGAGGACATCGAAGTAGTTGATGTCGAAATGGCATACGGGACAATTGGACGTCCTGTTTTCCAATATAAACTCAGTACAACAAATATGAATTTGATTCAGCAATATCTATAATTTGACACATCTGACCTTTTACAGAGGCCAGATGTTTTTTTATGGCACACGATGTCACAAACCCCTTGATATCAGCGGTTCCACTGTAGTAGAGCACATCACAAAAGCGGCATTATATCATATTTCAGCAGATAAAAAGACATCGAATTTAGCCTTTTAACATTTTTTTTAAAATAAAACAAATTTCTATTTATTTATTCGATTGGAAATGATAAATTATGATTGATTAGTTCAACGAGATATAAGTCTGATGTCTTACATCTTCTCTCCTGCCCTCCATAAGTTTCAGGAGAAAGCAGGATAAAATACCCTATTCAGAAGGGTGAGAAGAGGTAGAACGGTCTTTTTTCGCGAGACTTTTCTGAAACTTTTAAATTTTATAGGGGGTTATGTTTTGAAGAAGCGCAAAATTGGACTAGCATTGTCCTTAGTCGTAGCAGCAGGAACCATCCTTGGAGCATGCGGCAACTCTGGCTCAAACAGCGGTGAAAGCAAAAAAGATAAAGATCAATTCACTGTTGCAATGGTAACTGATGTCGGTGGTGTCGATGACAAATCGTTTAACCAATCAGCTTGGGAAGGTTTACAAGCTTTTGGGAAAGACAACAATTTAAAAAAAGGTAAAAACGGCTTTGATTACTTACAATCTAAATCAGACGCTGACTATACAACGAACTTAAACACACTTGCTCGTGAGAAATTCGACCTGATTTATGGAATTGGTTTCTTAATGCAAGATTCTATTAGTGAAATCGCAGATCAACGTAAAAATAATCACTTTGGTATTGTTGATGCAGTTGTGAAAAAAGACAACGTAGCCAGCATTATGTTTAACGAAAATGAAGGATCATTCCTTGTAGGTGTTGCGGCTGCTCTTTCTACAAAATCGAACAAAATCGGTTTTGTTGGCGGCGTTGACTCTGAATTAATCAGAAAATTCGAAGTTGGATTCCGCGCAGGCGTTGAAGCAGCTAACCCGAAAGCAAAAGTGGAAGTGAAATATGCTGGTGCATTCGATAAAGCAGACATCGGTAAAGCAACAGCTGAAAGCATGTACAAATCTGGCGTCGACATCATTTATCACGCAGCTGGCGGTACTGGAACTGGTGTCTTCACAGAAGCAAAAAACCTGAAAAAAGCTGATCCTAACCGTAAAGTTTGGGTTATTGGTGTAGATAAAGACCAGTATGACGAAGGAAAAGTATCTGGAACAAAACAAAGTGTCACTCTTACTTCTATGATTAAGAAAGTAGACACAGCGGTACAAGACTTAACGACGAAAGCAAAAGAAGGTAAATTCCCTGGCGGCGAAGTGATCACATACGGTCTGAAAGAAGGCGCTGTTGACATTTCTCCATCTCAGGACAACCTTGACAAAGATGTATTGAAGAAAGTAGAAGAATGGAAACAAAAAATCATCAAGGGTGAAGTCAAAATCCCTGCAACACGTGATGAACTAAAAGATTTTAAAGCTTAATTTGAGCATCGGGATAAGCGCGGCTTATCCCCTTGCCTCTCCTTTACCTCCTCTTTATTCGTAAAAGGTGGTAAAAGAAAAGCTGCAGCCTCGCTTTGCAGCTTTTCTTTTGCTAGTTTTTATCTTTATCAGCACCCTAAAAAAGGAGCGGTTAAACCTGTGGATTATGTCATTGAAATGTTGAATATACGCAAAGAGTTCCCTGGCATTGTAGCAAACGACAACATTACGCTGCAGCTAAAAAAGGGCGAAATTCATGCGCTGCTTGGTGAAAACGGCGCTGGAAAATCAACGCTTATGAACGTGCTTTTCGGTCTTTACCAGCCTGAAAAAGGTGAAATCAAGGTTCACGGAAAACCTGTAACCATTTCTAGCCCAAATGATGCAAGTGATTTAGGCATCGGTATGGTGCATCAACACTTTATGCTTGTCGATACATTCACCGTCGCTGAAAACATCATCTTAGGAAAAGAGCCTAAGAAGTTTGGAAAGATCGACAAAGAACAAGCCATACAGCAAGTACAAGAGCTTTCTGACCGCTATGGTTTAAAAATAGACCCTGCCGCAAAAGTATCTGACATCTCTGTCGGCATGCAGCAGCGTGCAGAAATCTTAAAAACACTTTACCGCGGCGCTGACATTTTGATCTTCGACGAACCAACAGCCGTCTTAACACCTCAAGAAATCAAAGAACTCATACAAATTATGAAAAACTTAATCAATGAAGGCAAATCCATTATTTTAATTACCCATAAGCTGAAAGAAATTATGGATGCCTGTCACCGTGTGACCATTATCCGAAAAGGCCAAGGCATTCGTACACTTGATGTGGAAAGCACAAATAAAGATGAACTTGCGAGCCTCATGGTCGGTCGTGAAGTTTCATTTAAAACAGACAAAAAAGACGCCTCCCCTGCTGAGGAAGTGCTTCAAATTCAAGACCTTACGGTAAAAGACGCGCGAGGAATTGAGGCAGTCAAACATCTCAACCTCTCAGTGAAGGCTGGCGAAATTGTCGGAATTGCTGGAGTAGATGGCAATGGTCAATCTGAATTAATTGAAGCCATTACTGGTCTAAAAAAATCAGAGTCTGGCACGATCATGCTAAACGGGAAAGCCATTCAAAACCTTCCGCCTCGGAAGGTGACCGAATCTGGAATTGGACATATTCCTCAAGACCGTCATAAACACGGACTGGTGCTTGATTTTTCAATTGGAGAAAATATTTCCTTACAAACGTATTATCAGCGCCCATACTCAAAATTTGGCTTGATGAATATGAAAAATATTTACCAAAAAGCAAAACGAATCATTGCGGAGTATGACGTAAGAACACCGAGTGAATATACAGAGGCACGCGCCCTGTCAGGCGGGAACCAGCAAAAAGCCATTATTGGCCGAGAAGTTGACCGCAATCCTGATTTATTAATTGCCGCTCAGCCGACACGAGGACTTGATGTTGGTGCAATTGAATTTGTTCATAAGCGTCTGATTGAGCAAAGGGACTCAGGGAAAGCCGTCCTGCTCATCTCCTTTGAGCTTGATGAAATTATCAATGTCAGTGATAAGATCGCTGTTATTTTCGAAGGCAGCATTATTGCCATCGTTGATCCAAAAGAAACAACAGAGCAAGAGCTTGGTCTATTAATGGCTGGAAGTACGCAACAGGAAGTGGGGAACGAAGCAAATGTCTAATCGCTTAACAAATCTGCTAATTCCGCTTATAGCCATTGTACTTGGTCTTTTTGTTGGGGCCATTATTATGCTGGCAAGCGGTTATAGTGTCATCGAAGGCTATGGCGCCCTTTGGAATGGCGTCTTCGGTGAAACCTATTATATGGGAGAAACCATCAGACAAGTTACACCTTACATTTTATCAGGACTTGCTGTTGCTTTTGCATTTCGGACTGGTCTCTTTAATATCGGTGTAGAAGGTCAAATGCTGATTGGCTGGGTAGCTGCTGTATGGATCGGTACAACTGTCCATGCACCTATGTATATCCATCTGCCGCTTGCCCTCATCACAGCAGCTGCTGCTGGTGCATTATGGGGCTTTATTCCTGGGTTTTTAAAGGCTCGTTTTTATGTTCATGAAGTGATTGTCACGATCATGATGAACTACATTGCCCTTCATGTTACAAATTATCTGATCTCAAATGTCTTAACAAATAATAAAGATAAAACAGAAAAAATCGATGCCACTGCCTCGCTTCGCTCTGGTTTCTTTGAACAAATCACCGATTTCTCCCGGATGCATAATGGTATTTTTGTTGCCATTATTGCTGCGGTCGTGATGTGGGTCATTATTCAAAAAACCTCTAAAGGCTTTGAATTGCGGGCTGTTGGAATGAACCAGCAGGCCTCCCATTATGCCGGTATGAACGTTCGCCGCAATATCATTTATGCGATGCTCATTTCAGGTGCTTTTGCAGGTCTTGCAGGCGCAATGGAAGGTCTTGGTACATTTGAATATGCTTCAATTAAAGGCTCTTTTACCGGTGTAGGTTTTGATGGAATCGCCGTCGCTTTATTAGGTGGAAATACTGCTGTTGGTGTTGTTCTTGCTGCACTGCTGCTTGGTGGATTGAAGGTCGGTGCTTTAAATATGCCGCTTGAATCTGGCGTACCGACTGAGGTCGTTGATATTGTCATAGCGATCATTATTCTTTTCGTCGCCTCAAGCTATATTATCCGTCTTGTGATGAACCAAATGAAGAAAAAGGGGGGAAAATAAGTGGGATTTCTGCAAATTCTTGAAATCATCGTCCCAGCAACACTTGTCTATGCTGCACCACTTATTTTAACCGCTCTTGGAGGCGTCTTTTCAGAAAGATCAGGTGTTGTGAATATCGGTCTTGAAGGTTTGATGGTCGTCGGAGCATTTTCTAGTATTATCTTTAACTTATTTTATGCTGATACGTTTGGGGCCTTGACCCCGTGGCTTGGGCTCCTCGTCGGTATGGCAATTGGCGGATTGTTCTCTTTGATTCATGCAGTTGCGACCATTACATTCCGGGCTGATCAAACGGTCAGTGGTGTTGCTATTAACATGCTGGCACTTGGCGCTACGCTGTTTGTCGTGAAACTCATTTACGGGAAAGCACAAACAGATAAAATTACAGAGCCTTTCTATAAAGGTGATATTCCCCTTTTAAGTGACATTCCGATAATTGGCGATATATTCTTTAAAGATGTTTATTATACGTCCATACTGGCATTAGCGCTTGCGGTTGTTGCTTGGTTTGTTTTATTTAAAATGCCGTTTGGTCTTCGTCTTCGTGCAGTCGGAGAACATCCAATGGCTGCTGATACAATGGGAATCAAAGTGTACCGGATGCGCTATATCGGCGTCTTTATTAGTGGACTGTTTGGTGGTCTTGGCGGAGCTGTTTATGCGTCGACCATCGCACTTGATTTCTCACATGCTACCATTACTGGACAAGGCTTCATCGCACTAGCTGCGCTTGTCTTCGGTAAATGGCACCCATTCGGCGCAATGGGCGCTGCTTTATTCTTTGGATTTGCTCAAAGTTTAAGCATCATTGGCTCTCTCCTGCCGCTATTCCAAGATATACCGAACGTGTATATGCTCATTGCACCATATGTGCTTACCATCCTAGCACTCACTGGCTTCATCGGCCGGGCAGATGCACCGAAAGCACTTGGGACCCCTTATTTAAAAGGAAAACGATAAATACGATGTATGTTCAATCCTCTGAAGGACAAACTACCTTCAGGGGATTTTTGTATGATAAAAACATAAAAACTCCTGTTTATTTTACTTTTATTACACTTAATTTAGTTTAATAAATAGATGAGTGTCACAGAATCTTCTACAATTGAGTCAAATAGCATTTGGGGGTGTTTATGTGGCTAATACACAACAATTGAAATCGATTACAGACGATTCTGACAATAATAAAAGCGTTTTCCGTAAGATCATGTCTTGGAAAATTGGTGTTATTGACTTACCTGTGTATTTAGTACTTGCAGCGATTATTTTAACTGCCGCTTATTTTAATAAAATTCCAGCAAATATGCTTGGTGGTTTCGCTGTTATTATGATTTTGGGGATTTTCCTTGGAGATATAGGACAACGTATTCCGATCTTAAAAGATATTGGTGGACCGGCGATTCTTTCTTTATTCGTACCATCGTTCCTGGTCTTTTTTCATGTTCTGAATCCGAACTCGTTGGAAGCGGTTACGTCTCTTATGAAAACGTCGAACTTCCTTTACTTCTATATTTCTGCTCTTGTAGTAGGTAGTATTCTTGGGATGCAGCGAACTGTTTTAGTACAAGGCCTTATTCGTATGTTTGTTCCTCTTGTTGCAGGTACAATTGCAGCTGTGACTGCTGGAATTCTTGTTGGTCTTTTAGTTGGTTACACACCGCATCATTCGTTCTTCTTTATTATTGTTCCGATTATTGCCGGTGGTGTTGGTGAAGGAATTTTGCCATTATCTATTGCTTATTCACAAATTCTTGGTGTATCAGCAGAGTCATTAATTTCTCAATTAATTCCTGCTGCCGTCATTGGGAACGTCATTGCCATTATCTGTGCTGGCGCAATGAAGAAGCTTGGTGAAAAACGTCCTGAACTAAACGGGAATGGCCGTCTTGTAAAATCAAAAGAGGCAAATGAAATTTTTGAACAGCCTGATATGGATCCAAAAGTTGATTTCGGGTTAATGGGTGCTGGTGTACTCGTTGCTTGTACAACGTTCATTTTTGGTGGTTTGTTAGAAAGCTTTGTTCATATTCCAGGTCCAATCTTAATGATTGTTCTTGCCGCTTTAATCAAATACTTAAACGTGATGCCTCAGCATCTGCAAGATGGCTCACAGCAGTTCTACAAGTTTGTATCAAGAAGCTTTACATGGCCGCTTATGGTCGGTCTAGGGATTCTATACATTCCACTTGATGATGTTGCAACAGTGATTTCTATTCCATTTGTTTGTGTATGTATCGCTGTCGTTCTTGGAATGGTTGGTTCAGGTTACTTCGTTGGGAAATTGATGAACATGTACCCAGTAGAATCTGCGATTGTGACAGGCTGTCACAGCGGACTTGGCGGTACTGGTGACGTTGCGATCCTTTCAGCTTCTGGAAGAATGGGTCTGATGCCTTTCGCACAAGTATCTACACGTCTTGGCGGAGCAGCAACTGTGATCTGCGCAACAATCTTACTTAGAATGTTTACTTAATCAAACAATAAAAAGCATGGGCTCTATTACGGGCACATGCTTTTTTTATATTTCTTTTCTCCTATAAGGGTTTTATTCTTCGGCAGAGATCACGCGTATATATTCTCTGGGCTGGAATGGATATTGTCTTGCCTCTTGATAGGTCATATAGAGAAGATGTTCTGAAAACAACGGCCATTCACTTTCCGCCTGCCACCTTTTTTGATCATTTCGTTCTATGAAGAATGCTCCTCCTAAAATCGTGCAGAATATGCTTAAGCTGATGCCCGCTTTTAGTTTCATGTAATCAGCTCCTTTAAGAAAAGCATGTACGAAATACAAAACAATATACAATGAGTTTCATTTTTGATAAAATATTTTTTGTGGTCAAAAGAACTCAAAACAAATACAGTTTACTGTAAATCAGTTCAAACCAATGCACTATGTCTGTATTTACGCTATAATTTTATTTACCAGTTCTTTAGAACGTGAATTTATATTGATTGAAGGAGGTTTATTTTCTTGCAGCTTATTCACTTCGCCATCCTATCGCCTTTTTTGCTTGCGTTTGTTGTGCCTTTTCTTTTTAAATACGTAAAGCGTATACATACAGGGTGGTTTGTTCTTATCCTGCCTATTCTATTATTTAGCTATTTTGTCCAGATGATTACGATGACATCAAATGGACGAACGTTATTTTCACAGGTCGAATGGATTCCTTCTCTAGGAATGAATTTCACTGTGTATGTAGACGGTCTTAGTTTGTTATTTGCGCTATTGATTACAGGTATTGGCGCACTTGTCGTCTTGTACAGTATTTTCTACTTATCGAAGGAAAAAGAACAACTCGGCTCTTTTTATACGTATTTGTTAATGTTTATGACCGCTATGCTCGGTGTCGTTCTATCTGACAACATGGTGGTTCTTTACTTGTTTTGGGAGCTGACGAGTATTTCTTCCTTCCTCTTAATTGGGTATTGGTATAAGCGGGAACGCTCTAGATATGGAGCAACCAAATCACTGCTGATTACCGTTTTTGGCGGATTAGCTATGCTCGGTGGTTTTATCCTCCTCTATTTGATTACTGATTCATTTAGTATTCGTGAAGCAGTCAATCAGCTTCAGCTCATTATGGCATCACCTTACTTTATCCCTGCCATGATTCTGATCTTACTTGGTGCCTTTACGAAATCAGCGCAGTTCCCATTTTATATCTGGCTGCCTGATGCAATGGAAGCACCTACCCCTGTGAGCAGTTATCTGCATTCTGCTACGATGGTGAAAGCTGGTATTTATCTTGTTGCCCGCTTCAGTCCAATCTTTGCTATTTCAGAGGTGTGGTTTTGGACCATATCCATCGTTGGACTTGTGACATTATTTTGGGGATCATTCCACGCCGTTCGTCAAAACGATTTAAAAGCCATTCTTGCCTTTTCTACCGTTAGTCAGCTCGGGATGATTATGCTTATGCTGGGTGTAGGAGCAGCTGCGATTCATGAAAACAATCCTGCCTTTTTTGGCGCAACCGTTCTTGCTGCTATTTTTCACCTCATTAACCATGCTACGTTTAAAGGCAGTCTCTTTATGGCAGCAGGTATTATCGATCACGAAACAGGCACTCGTGACATTAGGAAATTAGGCGGTTTAATGACCATCATGCCGATTACCTTTACGATTACGTTAATCGGTACATTCTCAATGGCTGGACTCCCGCCATTTAACGGCTTCTTAAGTAAAGAGCTGTTTTTCACAAGTATGCTGCGCATTTCTGAGATCAGCTTTACTGACATTTCAACATGGGGCGCTATTTTCCCTGCGATTGCTTGGCTCGCTAGTGTCTTTACGTTCATTTACAGTATGATGCTTCTCTTTAAAACATTTAGAGGCAATCTTCAGTTAGATCAATTAGAAAAAAAGCCGCATGAAGCACCGATTGGTATGCTCATCCCGCCAATTATCCTTGCTGCACTTGTGGTCACCTTTTTCTTCTTCCCAAATATTCTAGCTTATTCTGTCATTGAACCTGCGATTGCAGCCATTATTCCCGATGCGATTGATCCAGGAAAACGGTTTGTTGTCAAAATTGAAGCATGGCACGGCTTTCAGCCAGAGCTTTATATGACAATAGGTGTTGTAGCTTTAGGGATTATCGGATATTTGACGTTGTCGAAATGGCGTCCAATGTACAACATATTTAAGGAGAAATGGTCATTTAACTCCTTATATGACCGTTCACTGATCGGCTTAGAAAAAGGCTCCTATCGCCTGACGAACAGTTATATGACCGGTTTCCTTCGTGATTACCTTGTCTATGTGTTTGGGTTTATGATTATCGTGCTTGGGAGTGTCATGTTTTATCAGAATGCCTTCTCATTTAATATGGAACATGCTGCTCCAATCGGCACGTACGAGGTCATTCTGTCATTAGTGATGATAGCAGCAACCCTCACGACTGTGTTTGCTCGTTCTCGCTTAACAGCCATTATCGGGCTAGGTGTCATGGGGTATACGCTGTCACTATTTTTTGTTATTTTCAGGGCACCTGACCTTGCCCTCACCCAGTTAATTATTGAAACAATTTCTGTGGCACTGTTTTTACTTTGCTTCTATCACTTGCCAAAGCTGAGCATGAAGCAAAAAACAAGGAAATTTAAAATGACCAATCTCATTATTTCAGTAGGTGTTGGTGTCATTGTGACATGCCTTGCTTTCGCTTCAACAAGCAATCAGTCACTTGATACGATTGCGTCTTACTTTATTGAAAACAGCTACAAGCTTGCAGGCGGAGACAACATTGTCAATGTCATCCTTGTTGATTTCAGGGGCTTTGATACACTCTTTGAAATTACCGTACTTGCCATTGCGGCACTCGGTATTTATGGATTATTAAAGGCACAAGGAAAACGGAAGAGAGGCGTGCGGCGATGAGGAAGATTGATACGAATGATATGCTCTTACAAGTCACAACAAAAATCACAGCATTCATCATCCTGCTTTTTTCCCTTCACTTATTTCTTGCGGGACATAACAATCCTGGCGGGGGGTTCATTGGCGGCCTGATGAGTGCTGGGGCTGTCGTTCTTCTGCTTTTAGCCTATGATCTGAAAACAGTGAGACGTATTCTGCCCTTTAACTTTATTTATGTTGCAGCGACCGGGCTGCTCGTCGCGATCCTGACGGGTATGGGATCATTTCTATTCGGTGCACCTTTTCTATCCCATGCATTTGATTATTTCCAACTGCCGTTTTTAGGGAAAACAGAACTGGCGACAGCCGTACTGTTTGATATCGGTGTGTATTTGGTTGTTGTCGGTGTCACCATGACCATTATTCAAACGATTGGAGAGAAGGAATAATGGAATTTCTAATGTCTATTATCGTCGGTATAATTTTTATGGCGGCGACCTATTTAATGCTTTCAAAAAGCCTTCTGCGGGTCATCGTCGGTACTGCTGTTTTGAGTCACGGCGTCCATTTGCTTCTTTTAACAATGGGCGGCTTAAAAAAAGGAGCTCCTCCTATTTTAAAAGAGGGGCTCACATCCTATGTAGATCCATTACCACAAGCATTAATTTTAACAGCCATTGTCATTGCTTTTGGTGTGACATCCTTTTTACTTGTCATGGCCTTCCGTGCCTTCCAAGAGCTGCGAACAGATGACATGGATCAAATGAGAGGAAATGATCAGCATGAATAATCTCGTGATCCTGCCTATTTTAATTCCATTATTAGCTGCTACACTATTGATCTTTATGAATAAGAACATCATGCTGTCAAGAGGCTTTAGTGTGTTTGCTTCGCTCTCAGCCATTGTCTGTAATGTGTATTTAGTCCAAACCATTTTTACAAATGGGATTCAAACCCTCTATTTAGGAGGCTGGAAAGCACCATTTGGGATTGCCCTTGTGGCCGATCAGTTTGCTGCGCTCCTTGTGCTGACCGCTTCCGTCGTTGGGCTAGTGACAGTTCTTTTCTCCTTTCAAACGATTGGGAAGGAAAAGGAGCGGCTGTTCTATTACTCTGGCGTGCAGTTTTTGTTAGCTGGCGTAAGTGGGGCCTTTTTAACAGGCGATATTTTCAACCTGTTTGTATTTTTTGAGTTACTGCTAATGGCGTCTTACATGCTCATTGTGTTAGGCGGTTCAAAGCCTCAGCTTCGTGAATCACTCAAATACATTGTGTTTAACATCATCTCATCGGCTTTATTTATCGTCGGTGTCGCTTGTTTATATGCAGTCACTGGTACACTGAATATGGCTGATTTAAGTGTGAAGATCGCTGAATCAGGGCAAACAGGATTAATCACTGTCATTTCCATTCTGTTCCTCATTGTATTTGGCTTAAAAGCTGGGATCTTCCCGCTTTATTTCTGGCTGCCAGGATCATATCATGCACCGCCAGCGGCTATTTCTGCTCTATTTGGCGCACTGCTGACAAAGGTTGGCTTATATGCGATTGCCAGAGTCTTTACGTTAATTTTTATACATGATACAGGGTTTACACATACACTCATGGCTTGGTTTGCCGCTCTAACAGTGATATTCGGTGTGATTGGCTCTATTGCTTATTCTGATGTGCAAAAGATCGTGATCTATAACATTGTCACAGCCGTGGGGGTCATTTTGTTTGGGATTGCAGCCAATACACCTGCCTCACTCCAAGGGGCCATTTATTATCTCATTCATGACATGGTGATTAAAGGCGCTTTATTTATGCTGGCAGGTGCACTCTTCGTGTACGCTGGCACAAACCACTTGAAAAAGATGGGCGGGCTGATTCAATCTCAGCCTTTACTAGGGTGGATGTTTTTCATTTCGGCTTTATCACTGGCAGGAATTCCGCCGCTGAGTGGTTTTGTTGGAAAGCTAAAGATTGTAGAAGGTGGTTTTTCTGCTGGACACATGACCTTTTCTATCCTTGTCTTACTGTCCAGCCTTCTTGTCCTTTATTCGATTATGAGAATCTTCATGCTCGCATTTTGGGGCGAGGAACAAGATATGCGAAGAAGGAAACCGTCGATTAAAGGAATGGTGTACCCTGGCGTACTGCTTGTGATCTTGTCGCTTGCCATTGGGTTAGGGACAGAGTTCATTGCCCCTTATATCAATCAAGCAGCGGAAATGCTATCAACACCAGAAAAATATATTCAAGCTGTGCTGAAGGAGTAGATGAACATGGCCTTTCAAATATTACTAAACGCTCTCCTCGCCTTTACATGGATGTTTATGAATGATACTTACAGAGCCGCAGACTTTGTATCAGGCTTTGTACTAGGGATGGTCGCCATCTTTATGTTTCGGCGATTTTTCCCGCAGCGTTTTTACGGCTATGCCCTTTTTGCGATTTTCAAGCTCGTATTGATTTTTATTCGGGAGCTGCTTCTTGCCAATTTAAGTGTATTAAAGACCGTATTATCTCCAAAGCTCACAATTAAGCCCGGTATTTTCGCCTTTCGTACGGACTTGAAAACGGATTGGGAAATCACCATACTGGCTAACATGATTACATTGACACCAGGTACACTCGTCATTGATATTTCTGATGATCGTTCAATTTTGTACATTCATGCGATGGATATTGAAGATGCAGAAAAAGCCATTCACGATATCCGGGTTTCATTTGAAAAAGCGATTCAGGAGGTGAGTGGTAAGTAATGGAGCTCATATTACAAATGTCACTTGGCATTCTTGCACTGTCCACCCTTCTTTTTGTTATACGGGTTATCAAAGGTCCCTCTATTCCTGATCGTGTAAGTGCACTTGATGCGATAGGAATCAATTTAATTGGGATGACAGCCATCGTTTCCATTTTGCTGAAAACGACAACGTTCTTTGAAATTATTTTACTGCTCGGTATCCTTGCCTTTATCGGCACTGTCGCTTTTTCCAAATTCCTTGAGAAAGGGGAAGTGATTGAAAATGATCGTCATCGCTAAAGCTATTGTCATTTTCTTTATCCTGCTTGGCGCCATCCTTTGTCTCATTTCAGCCATTGGCGTTCTTCGCCTGCCAGATGTTTATACACGAATGCATGCTGCATCAAAAGCATCGACACTTGGTGTTGTCCTCATATTAGTTGGGGTATTCTTTCACGAATGGTTTCTTGCAGGCATTATTTCTGCGAAGATTCTACTTGGGATTGTCTTTATCTTTTTAACAGCTCCGGTCGGCGCACACTTGATCGGAAGAGCCGCCTACAATACTGGAGTCAAGATGGACAAACGAAGTGTACAAGATGATTATGGTGGTTTTCGTAACTTCGTGATTAAACGAAAAGAAGACTCGTACTTATAAACCGAAAGAAGGACCTCACATGTGAGGTCCTTCTTTTATTTCTATAAAAAAACATTTTATGGATCAATCCAACCTAAAAAAAGCTTCCGCTGCACCGGGAGCTTTTTTATATGCGATCAATGACAGCAAGTGTGCATCTTGACGTACAGATGTGCCGGTCCCGATCATCTTTAATATCAATTTGAAATACCATTGTACGGCGCCCTACATGTACAGGAACAGCCGTCGCTGTCACTACTCCATCACGTACAGATTTTAAATGATTGGCATTGATTTCAATCCCTGAGCAAACTTGCTGAGTTAAGTCTAAATGAGCCGCAGCCCCCATGCTTGCCACTGTTTCTGCTAGAGCAGCAGATGCTCCTCCGTGCAGCAGTCCAAATGGCTGTTTTGTTCTGTGATCGACTGGCATTGTCGCCACGCATCGTGACTTATTACACTCTACAATCTCAATCCCAAGTGCCTCAAGCAGTGTATTTGATCCACTCACTTCCATCAGGGTTCTCTCCCTTCACACGTTTACAGCACACTTTCAGATTTTGCAATTAACACCGCTTCGGTTCGAGAGCCGACATTCAGCTTATTAAAGATGGACGTCAAGCTGTATTCAATCGAGCGTTTGCTCAAATGAAGCACATCGGCAATCTCTTGGTTCGTGTATCCTTTTTCCACTTCTCTGAGGATCAAACACTCTCGCTCTGTTAACAGCTCATGATCGGTCTGCTGCGCCTGTTCTGGCTTTTCTTGCTGCTGTGAAATTAATTTCTTTAAATAGGATAGCTGAATGACAACTTCTCCTTGCAATGTGCGGTGTATGTATTCAATAATTTTGTCTTTTGTCTCTGTTTTACTAATTGCACCGTGCAATCCAGCCCGAATGGCCTCTTCAAAATAATCATCTACTTCATACCCTGTATAAATGATAATTTTCACTTGCTGGTTGGTTTCTAGAATTTGTTTCGCAATGTCCATTCCATTGATATCCCCGAGATTTAAATCCATCAAAATCACATCATAGATGGAAAAGTCATGCGTCTTTAAAAAGGCGGCTTCTGCATCAGGACTTAAACAATCGACTGATAGCTGCTGATCTGATTCTAATATGCTTTTTGTCCCTTCCATGACAGCCGGATGATCATCAATGACCAATATCTTCTTCATGTCTTCCTCCCTTTAAATCACTCACTTCCATTTTATATAAAAGACTTGGCAGATGCCAAGTCTTATTCCTTAATAAATCGTTACAATTCCATTTCAATTTTCACCTTCAGTCCTTTTTCTGGGGCTGTGTGAATGTGAAGCTTCCCATTTAATGCCTTGACTCGTTCTCTGATTCCCGAGAGGCCCATGCTCATGGTGTGCTGATCAAGATGGCTTGAATCAAAACCGACTCCATCATCCTCGTAGTGAAGAACAACCTGATCTTTAATACAAATCAGCATCACTAACACTTGAGTGGCTTGGGAGTGCTTCAGGGCATTGGATAACAGCTCCTGAACAATTCGGTAAATATTCAGCTGTGAATCAATATCAATGTCCAGTTCTTTATCAAAGCGTGTTGTATTCAGCCGGATATGAAACGGTGCTTCCTCCTGAATTTGAGAAGTCAGCTTCGACATCGCCTTGACTAAACCTAAATCGTACAGCAGCTGCGGCCGAAGTTCATGACATGTTTCTCTCGTGGTTTGAATCACCTTAGACATTTGTTCATTCCATGAGATAAGCGATTGTTCAATAGACGTTGGGCATTGATCGTTTTGGAAATTCGTTAAAAACATCTCTGACTGTCTTTTCAGCGATATCAAATCCTGCAGCACGGAATCATGAAGATCCCTCGCTAAATCGGAGCGCTGTTTTTCTTCCATCGCAAACATGACTTTTTTCAGCCAAGCAGGATTCGCTTCACGCTGCTTCAAATCTTCAAGATGCTCCATCAATTCTTCGATCTTGACGACATTTTCTAAACTGACACTTGTATAAAAAGCCAATGTTTTCAGCCAAGAAATCTCATCACGCGTCAATTTAGGTGTCTGTAAATTGGATAAACAGCAAATCATAAACGAGTGACCGCCCCGCTCGCCAATTTTCATCATAAACCCTTTATCAAGCTCAATGATTTTCCCGACTTCCCCTAAAATATCCTGAAATTGATCCACATACTCTTTCCATAGATTGCTATCACCTGAAGATTCATCAATCTCTTCAATTTGTCCATCTGGCTTCACTTCAAGCACAAAGGCTTTATTAACAACAAGCACTTCTAAAATGGTGTATTTCAAATGATACAGCACTTGATGAAGTGATGACGCCTCACGAATAAGCTGCGTAAATTTAAACACGCTGTCCTGGTAATTATGCTTCTCTGAAAAACGCTTCAGACGAAAACGGAAATCTAGAATTTCTTTGAAATAGAAAACAGCCAGCATGAGCGCGTAGGTGATTAATGCGAGCTTCAGTGTGTACTTCAAATCTTCTGGTTTTTGCAGAATATAAAACGTGACAACAACAAAAATGGTCGGTGTGATGGCTAGAAAGCCATAGTACCTCAGTCTGCTAATCAAAAAATCCATATTGTAAAGTTTGTTCGTCATGAATTGGTACACTAGAGAAAAAGGAATAAGCAAGACAAAAGAAGTCAAGAAAAAGGGATCTACCACATAAATACGAAACAAAACATATGGTATTGCAAATAAAAATATAAATGGACAGAATGCTATGATATTAATCATGACAAAAAACTTTAAAACAGACCCCTGCTCTGTCTCTTTATATTTCCGCATTCCATTGATAATCACTTTGAATGACATGATAATAGAAGCGAAAAAGAATAAAAGATTTAAACTTGGCATGTATCTTGCTATCGCTGAATCTATTGGAACTGCTAGCTCTATCAATAGATTAATTACTGGAAGACTATATAAAAGGCGAATTGTTTTTTGATTTGTTATATGCAAGTTAAACTCTTTAAAATACTGATAAATGAAATGAATATAAAAGATAAATACACTTGATAAACAAAATACGATCACATAATGGCTAAATCTTTCACCAATACCTGAAGTACCTGCACTAAGATACCCGATACAAATCGTTAATAAAAATAAAACTAAAAGAAATGCTGATTTCCGTTGGGTCTCTTTGTTAATTCTAATGATAAAGAAGATACAAAATAAACATATTGAATACAGGACGAGAGGAATTAAATAGACAAATAAACTTTCTTGACCAATCAATGTCTTATTTTTAAGGGTGATCATTTGGTTGCCTCTTTGAATATCAATTCTTTGCACATTCCTAAGCTCACCATTGATCAAATGATCTTTTTTGTTAGCAGGTTCCCCATTGATTTTAAGTATAATATCTCCTTCTTCTAATCCTGATGTGTAGGCTAAAGAAAGATATTCAACTTTGACAACTTCTGCTTGACCGTTCTTGTTCTCCGCTACATGTGCTCCATTAAAAATATCAAATACATAAATATATGAAACATAGATCACAAATAAAAAAGACAGAAAAACCAAAAAAGCAGATAGTTTCGTATAAGTTATCTTCATGTATAAAACATCCTTAACTGGAGAACTTTTAAATCATTTTTAAATGAATAGTATCATTTATAGTACCATATATAATCTGCAGACATTTGCCCTTTTTTAATGCCCTGAATGATTGCTTTCATGGTTTGCTCATCTGTGTGAATTAAACTTGCATTCCCTAAGTCCAATTCATTCACAACACTAGGATTATTCATTAAATATGCAATAACATTTTGAATGTTCAATCATTGCCCTCCTTTGTCATAAATGCATACAATTGTTCCTTATTTGTTTTAGGTAAATCAAGTTGTTCAATCCCTTGCCTCATTTTTAACAGCATAATCTCTCTCATTGATACCATGTACTGAGTCAAACCAGCTTCAAGTAATTTCTGCTTCAGCTGAAATGACTTTTGTTCTGACTCATCTAAACGACCGGAAAAGAACGTAAGAAGCTCTTGACTGGCATCGTTAAAACCTCTTTGTAAATAACTAAATGCCAGCGTTTGTTTTTTTAGAAAATCTCCGTTTGTTTTCGATAATAACGCAAAAAAATCGTTACTGATCTGTTCAGCAACACCATAATATATTGAATATGATTCCACAGTTGAGTTGATTTTTCTCGTCGCTAAATAAACACCCAGTACACTAGAAAGAGCTGTTAATGATCCTGATTTTTTCCTTAACACCTCTACACACTCTTCTTCTGTTTCATGCATATGACGCAAATCCTCATGTTGTCCTTCCATTGACCATTTGATGAGTTGGAACAGTTTCTCAATTAGTTGAGAATCATTTTCACCTATTGATATGATGAATTGGGTACTCAGCGTATACAAATACGTAGAAGCATTGATGGCGACTCCTTGGTCGACGTTCATCCAAGGATACGAATCATTGTCCTGATCTTCAATATCATCTAATATATCGGCTGATAAAATGAGAAGTTCAATCCCTGCTGCCAATTGTGTAATCGCTTGCTTGTCTTGTCCGCCAAATGCCTCATAATGCTTGTAAGCCAATTGCCCAAAGGGAAATTCATTCTTTCTATCTGTAAATTCTAGAAGCAGTTGTTGTAAATCCTTCTGCCTGACTGCATGTTGAATAAAATCAGACATATTCTGCTTGATTTTTGTATTCTCTAGATAGTTTAGCATACTCGCTCTTGTACCTCACCCTTCCGCCTTTTATTTTACTAAAAAGACATGAGCAGATGTCCACTGACATCACTATTTAACAATTATATAATAATATATCCTTTTTTTGTATGTATTTGGATAAAAAAAAGACTTGATGATTATCAAGTCTTTAAGAAATTTTCACATATTCATATTTGTCGTATTGATCAATGCTTTTGTTAATGTTATGAAGAGAAGCCGTTGTTTCTCTAATTTCGTTTTCAAGTTTCCATAATAATTGTTTAAGTTCTTCGATTTCATACTTTTCCATCGATTCCACTCTCCTTTTTTGGAAGATCAATGTATTTGTGTATGGTGATTGGGTCATAAGTATTTGATCTGTTACTAACAGTGTAAATGTAATTGAGTATTTTTTCACCGAAAAGTATGCACAAAATGTGTGCGTGATACCGCAAAATTCAATAGGTCTTTTTTCATCATTTTCTGACTTTTCAAATCATACTTTTATCTCAATTTCAAAGGAACTGCGTCATTTTTGCGACAAGAATAGGCATCATTCGTCACACTTTTCTCACATAAGAACGTATGATCCCTTCCGTATCCTCGGTTTTGCGTGTTATAGGTCAGACGACAGACCCTATTGTGGACACCGCAATTTTTTGGCGACATTCACCGAAATTGACCGCAAAAGTACCTATTTTTATGTTGGATTTATAAAGATAGAAAGATCATTTTGATTCTTTATTCTGATTTTCTACATACATTTAGAACAGATATCCGTCCAATTTCACGTCAATGAGAGAAGAGGTGACCATATGTTTTACTATGTTCCTTATCCTGCTTTGCAGGTTCCCGCAATGAGCCATGCATACCCGCGCACACCTATGACTTTTCCTCCAGTAGATGCCCACTCGTTTCAACGAGCCGCAAAAGAATCAGCCCGACTTGTTGCTGATGCTTCACTCATTACACAGCAGATTTCCAGCTCGCTTTTATTTGCACAGCGCATCATGGAGGCTGCTGAGCGCTCTGATTCGACAAGTGTCACCCGAATGCTGAAGCAAATCGGTGTGAAAAGTGGCATTGACATCCGCTTTAGTCCAGAAGGCATTCGTATCTACTTGTCTCTCGCCTCTAGCAGACTTTTTCTTCTTTTACAGTGGGCATAACAAAAAAAGCCGCTCTGACGTGAGCGGCTTTTCTTAAGATTCAAACATTTTATGACACCATTCAATGGCTTCTATATAACAGTCGTAGGCTTCTTGCTTCGGGAGTTCCCCATTTAACATCTCATCATCCCATTCATTTCGTTCAATCCGTTTGGCTACACCTAGCACAAATGAATAATCATTTTCATAGCCAAGCAGTGCCTCGCCAACTTCATCAGAAAGCGGCAGCTCTTTCACAAGTTCTGTAATATCTGCCCTGACAAGCGTATCAATGAGAGAAAACATGCCTGTCAGCATATAAGAGGCTGGGTGCTCTCGTTCAGTACGACTCGCAATCAGTTCACACGTTTTCGCCCGAATGAATGACATTTTGATAATTTCTTTTTGGCTTGAGTTTGCTTGGACATTCAGTTCTTTAAATGAAAGAATAAAGATCCAGCGCCGAATTTCATTAAACCCAAGCAGGATAATCGCCTGCCGGATACTTTTGATTTGATAAAGACGTCTCATGCCGCCTGAATTCAGCATTTTTAATAATTGATATGACAGCGAAAGGTCACTTTCAATAAAATGGGTCACGACCTGGATATTCGGCTGTTCCTTGCTCAGCTCATTTAAGAGCTGGTGGTACGCATGGAAGCTGGTCGATAATGCTCGTCCTGATATGACACGAGGCTCGCTAAAGAAATACCCTTGAAACAAATGGAAGCCGGCTTCTAGCGCTTCTTCATACTCTCTTCGCGTTTCCACCTTTTCTGCAAGGAAGCGAAGTCGATATTTTTTATACGTATGTAGAATATTTCTTCGTTCTTCCGATGTGGTCTTCAGAAAGTCAATTTTTAAAATATCAATGCAATAGAGGAGTTCGTCAAGCAACTTGTCACTAAAATGTGTTCCGCTTAGAAAAAAATCATCAAGTGCAATCGTATATCCCCATTTTTTTAACTGCTTACATCTCATAATAAGTGCCGGGGTAATCGGTACATTTTCTAATATCTCGATCACAAGCTGATGCGGATCAAAATAGGTGAGCAGATCAGACGAAAGTAAGCTTTCAGTGAAATTAATGTAGCATCTTTTGCCCTCTGTCAATGTTTCGATACCGATATTTAAAAAGCTATTAATAATGAGGTCCGTTGTCGCTTGGTCACCGTCTTCAGCGCTATATGTATTGGTTTCACTATCTCTATAAAGCAGCTCATATGATACGACTTGTTCTTTTCTGTTAAAAATAGGCTGTCTCGCAACAAACACCCTCAACTGCTCCAATCCTCCTTTATGCAATGACAAACAAGATGTGCTTTCAGTATACCAAATGATTGTGCTTATGGTTCACTTTGAATCGGTCAAAAAATAAAAAAAGAGATCACCCGGCTTGATGATCTCTTTTCTTCCAATTAGCTTTCATAAAGCTCTTTTTTAATTTTATTTTTCACGTCATGGATAAACTGCATCTTGTTATCCCAGCATTTTTGACTCAAATCGACTGGGTATTCTTCTGGTTTGCTGATTCGTTTATATTCCTCCCAGAAAAGTCCGAGGCTATCCTGCACATAGGCTTGAATCGTTTGAATATCCGGATTGTCATATACAAGTTTTCCTTGTTCGAAAATCGGGACATGAAGATCCTTAGCCACAAAGTTTGTAACAAATTTGCTGATAAATGTATGCACAGGGTGGAACATTTTCAGTTTATCCTCACTATGAACATCTTCCTCTTCGAGCGCAATGTAGTCACCCTCAGAATGATGATTCAATTGATTGATGATGCGGTACACACGTTTACGTCCTGGTGTTGTCACTTTCTCTGGGTTAGACGAAATTTTAATGGTATCATTCATTTTTCCATTTTCTTCAATAGATACGAGTTTATACACTGCACCAAGAGCTGGCTGATCAAATGCTGTGATTAGCTTTGTCCCAACACCCCACACATCAATTTTGGCACCCTGTGCTTTTAAATTCATGATGGTATGTTCATCAAGATCGCTCGATGCAATGACTTTTGCATCATGGAATCCTGCATCATCCAGCATCGTTCTAGCTTTTTTAGACAAGTATGCAAGGTCACCGCTATCAAGTCTGACACCAATAAAGTTGATTTTGTCTCCGAATTCTTTCGCTACCTTAATGGCATTCGGAATACCGGATCTCACGGTATCATACGTATCGACTAAAAAGACACAGTCTGTATGGGTTTCAGCGTATTTTTTAAATGCCGTATATTCATCGCGGTATGCTTGTACAAGCGCATGGGCATGAGTTCCTGACACTGGAATGTTGAAGCGCTTCCCAGCACGAACATTACTTGTCGCCTGGAAGCCACCGATGAGTGCCGCTCTTGCTCCCCACATCGCTGCATCCATTTCATGCGCACGTCTTGTTCCGAATTCTAGTGCTGTCTCATCTTCAATGATTCCTTTAATCCGAGCCGCCTTTGTTGCGATCAGTGTTTGGAAATTCACGATATTCAGCAAGGCTGTTTCGATTAGCTGCGCTTCTACAAGCGTTGCCTCGATGCGCATGATCGGTTCATTTGCAAAGACAATTTCGCCTTCACGCATTGAATGAAGTGTTCCTGTAAAGGACAACCCGCTTAAATAATCAATGAAATCGCTTTTATAACCGAGTTCATCTTTTAAATACGCTAGATCACTTTCGGTGAAGGAGAAGTCCGATAAATATTCAATCGCTTTCTCTAAACCAGCAAATACAGCGAAGCCATTGTCAAATGGAAGCTTTCTGAAGAAGAGTTCAAAAACTGCCTTCTTCTCATGAATGCCGTCTCTCCAATACGTTTCTGCCATGTTAATTTGATAAAGATCTGTATGTAGTGATAAACTGTCGTCAATAAACCGATGCTCCAACTTCCATTCTCCTTCCCTTACTTAACCACTTTCGCACCAAGCGACTGCTCAAAGTGAGAAAGTGCCCACTCGTGCCCCGCTTCATTAAAACTCGCTACAGCATTCTGGTGAATCACAAGTTCGAAGCCTTTATTGTACGCATCAACAGCTGTATGAAGTACACAAATATCGGTACATACGCCGGCTAAATGAAGTTCAGTGATGCCGCGTTCGCGCAGTTTCATTTCTAATTGAGTGCCTGCAAAAGCAGAGTATCTTGTTTTTTCCATATAGTAGACATGCTTTAAATGTTTTGACGTGTGAAATAGTGAACTTAGTTTGCCATAAAGTTCAATTCCCTTTGTCCCGCGAATATTATGGGGCGGAAATAACTTTGTCTCTGGATGATAAGGGTCTTGCTCTTCATGATGATCGACTGCAAAGACGACAAAGTGTCCTTCATCAATAAACGAAGAAGTGATCTCTGTGATCTTAGGCTCAATCGCCTGTCCAGGCTTTCCGCATGTCAATTTTCCATCGTCTGCAACAAAATCAACGGTATAATCAATACAAATCAATGCTTTGCCCATCCGCATCTCTCCCATATGCTCTTTTGACTCATTATAGCCTATTCATTTCACTAGGGAAACCTATTCAACAGATTCGTGAGAAAAAGCCTTTTGAAGCAGCTCATCTTCTATATAGATGTGCTCTTGATTAACCGCATTCGGCAGCTCTATCACAAGACCAAAAGGAGAATGCGCCTCATAATGATTCACCACTTTAAAGGAACAACCAGCGGCATTAGCCATTTTCACATATTGAGAATATGAAGCATAGGACAACTCACCATTTAAAAGAACAGTGGCCTGACGGTTGGACTTTAAGACTTGTTCTACCTCTTGATACGGTTTATTTCGTAATACCTGTCCCTTTGTCAGGGCGAGAAGCGCTCGTTCCCTTAATGAACCGAGAAACATTCTTCGTTCATCGGGTTTTGTTTCAACATGTCCAAATATTCCTTGCTGCAAATAAAAGTCTACGGATTCTTCTTTCATCGCTGTTTTCACTCCTGGTTTTAAAATTTACATTTCTGTGACCCAGTGCACAATCTTTAGTGCAAGCTCACGGGCTTCGTCTGTTTCTGCTCTTTCCATTAAGGATTGCTCGAGCGTATGGATCAGCTGCTCTTTTTCGTCCTCGTACGCAATGGATTTACTCCATTCAATGTCAGGTACGGCAACAAGCGTTTTATATTCTTTTTTATTTTCATGTAAATATACATTGTAGGTCTTTGGTTGCCGGCTTGTGATGTGTGCTTTTCTAATTTTCATTTGACTCTGTTCACACCTCTTTTTTCTTCTTACATCCATATCCATTGTACCATAAAAAAAGACAGCTTCTGAAAAGGAAATCCCTTTCAAAGCTGGCTACGCATTGAAGCTCTTTGCTGACTAATAAGATTTAAATTCCAAACAAATGTGACGTTTGGACTGTTAAAAAATTGGACGAGGTCCCCTGCATTATAGGTACCTGAACCACCGGCGGAGTAATCAACACTTTTTGGCGAAATGGGAAAAACACCGCCGAAATGTGCCGCCCCATTTCCGTACACACGATCTATATGAATAGGTCCAACAATCGCTGGCATTGCTCCACCACCTTTTCTATCCACATCATTTGCCCAGCTCAACAATACGTGTATCACAAATAAAAAAAGACAGCTGATATTTGATCACCAGCTGTCTTTCTATGCATTAAATGATTGAGGCTGGTCAAACAATGTGAAGTCCCAAAGCATCGTCGCATTAGGATCACTTGTAAGAGACATATAATCACCTGAATTAAAGGCTCCCGCCCCGCCAGTGGAGTGGTTTACAGCCAAAGGGGCAATGGCCAGTACATCACCGAAAGTAGCTGCACCGTTTCCTCCTAATGACTCGATATGAATAGGTCCAACGATTGCAGGCATCAGAATCTCCCCCTATCTGCTTATGTCAATCATCTTATGCAAAAAGGGAAAAGTTGTGCATCTGCCCTATACGTTTAAATGCTGTTCTTTACGAGACCGCTGACGCAGCTGAACCAATCTGACAATATTCAAGGTGATCGCTTTGAGCAGTGCATAGACAGGGACTGCAAAGATCATGCCAAGGATTCCCCCAAAGCTTCCTGCACCAATTAACAGGAGGATAATGGTCAAAGGGTGTGTGTTAAGGCGTTTCCCAATGATCAATGGAGAAATGACATTTCCGTCAATTTGCTGAACGACAAGAATCACAATCACTGTCACCACTGCTTTTCCAGGCGAATCAAGAAAGGCAATCAGCACAGCTGGTGCCGCGCCAAGATATGGTCCAAGGTACGGGATCACATTTGTGACCGCAATGATAATACCGAGAATAAGCGCATATTTCACACCAATTAATAAGTATCCGATAAAACAAGCCACTCCAACAAATAAACAGACAACAATCTGCCCCTGTATGTAAGCCGCAAGTGTGTCGTTTAATTCTTTAAAAATTTTCAACCCTTCCTTACGGTAAGGCATTGGCAAAAATTGAACGAGCTTGTCCGGAAACTTATGCCCGTCTTTCAGCATATAAAACAAAATGAACGGAACTGTGATGACGGCTAAAGCGATATTGGCAATCACGCCAAACACAGCAGACATACTTGAAGCGATATTTTCCGGCAAATCTTTTAATGTCGAAACGATCGTCTGTTCAAATTTTGAGACAGACACATAATCTTGGTTCATCATCCAAGTAAATGTTTTAGAATGCGAAAAGTCATTGATAAACTTCTGCATGTCCGTCACATAACCAGGGAAGCTTTTGACAAGTCCACCGACCTGCGAGACAATCACCGGTCCAGCAGCATTGACGATGAACGTGATGAGTCCAATGAACAGAAGATAAATGATCAGGATAGCGAGTGTCCTAGGAATTTTCTTGGACAAAAATCGAACAATTGGATTAAAGATGAAAAAGAGAATACCCGCCAGTAAGATGGGGACAAACAGAGTTGATGCAAATAAAATAATCGGCTGAAATAAAAACGAAACCTTTGTTGATACATAGACAATGAGTAAAACAAGTAATATTTGGAATGTCCAAAAATGAACTTTAGATTTTAACAAAGATGCTCCTCCTGTTACGTATTGATCTTATTAAAAAACTACTATTCAACCCACCTTCTGTCAACTGCTTCTTGTTTTAGAACCTCATTTTTTGAAAAAAAAAGAACAATTGGTATATCATGCACTTTTTCCAGATATACATTCTATAAGCATGAAAAAAAAGCAGACATCTATGCGTCTGCTTGTTACACTCTTTCACTGTGATCAGGCATCACCGACACGATTTGCTGGATCCGCACATAAAAAACTGATTTCGCCCCCGCTTCAATCACAATATGATCCGGCATAACTTCCTTCAATTTCCCACGCACCGTATCTTTCACTGTTTGCACAATTAATCTCATACCGACCACTTTCTGCAATGTTTGATAAACATATGGATCAACTAATGAAACAAGCTGTGGACTTCCTTGTTGTGCCATCCTACCTGCCCCTTTACTTGTGTATTTACCCACAGCGTATGCATGAACCCATGTGAATGTCACTCAGGGCAAACCCACAACATTAATACCATATTTTTACAAATAGTGCGTTTTTACATTTTTTAGAAGTATAATAGATTGGTGCTGCCAACAATTTAAATCATTCGAAGAGGTGAATTGTCTTGAAAAAACTCATCTGTATTGTTGCTGTCATGCTCTTTCTATCCTCTGCAAGTTATGCGTATGCAGGCACAATTGGAGATCCACCTGGGACGCCGGGGAAGTGGTTTAAAGGAGAAGAGCCCGTTCAAAAAGACGAGTCAAAACCACCACTTGTTTTTGTTCATGGCATTAACAGCTCCTCCTCCACTTGGTCCGATCGAAACGATATGGCAAAGCAGGCTGTTCTGAACGGATACGAAAGCGCATTCATAGATTTGCATCCAGATCAGGACATGAAAAAGAACGGCAAACTATTAGCAGAAAAGCTCAAAGAAATTTATGATGCGTTTGGTAGAAAACTCATTGTGATTGGTCATAGTAAAGGCGGGGTCGATACACAGTCCGCACTGGTGTATTTCAAAGCCCATCCCTATGTGGAAAAGGTCATTACTCTCGGCTCTCCTCATAACGGGACACCGCTTGCGGATCTAGCGTATAGCAAGGGCGGAAGCTGGCTCGCGCAAATTCTTGGACAAAAAAGCGACGCGCTTTATTCTTTGCAAACCGGTCTGATGGCGGCTTTTCGAAGTGAAACCGACCAGCTGGAGGCGTTTCCCAATAAATATGTCACCTACTCTGGCTCGGAATGGGGAACATTTGGCGGTGTGCTGTATTTAGGCGGCATGTATTTAAAGAGCTTTGGTGCAAATGATGGCGCCGTCACGGTAAACAGCACAAGACTATCGTATGCAAACAATATTTTAACAGGAAAATGGGATCATCATTCAATCAAAAACGGCACAAGTATGTTTCCTGTGTTCCAGCATCAGCTTCTGGCAAATGTCGCAAGCGCTGAAAATGAAAATAAAGAGGAACAAGAGCCCGTTTCTGCTGAGCTGAATACAGATGTTTATGTGAAAGGTGGAGAAAGTGAAAAGGATAAAACAGAAGCGTTCTATGTAGAGGAAGGAACGAATGGCTTATCGATTCAGTGGTTAAATGAAAGGCAGGAGACGCGGCCAGAAATCATCGCCCCAAATGGAGACGTCTTAACAAACCTTAAGACATCGGAAGCATCTTTCCCATATGAAGGCGCATATTCACACCATGTGCAAATCAATAAGCCCGTTCCTGGAAAATGGACGATTCGATCGAATTCAGGAAAAAAGGCTCCTTATCTGCTGCTTGTATCCTTTGATTCACCATTAAATGAAGAAATTAAAGCAGCTGCATCGAAGTCAGGGGATGCATCGACCCATTCAAGCGGTCTGATTAAACGGTTAAGCAAATCAGTGGAAACCAATTACTTTAAAGATGCACAAAAGGATCATCCACTGAAAACAAGTACCTCATCAGCCATTCAATTGAAAAAAGAAGGTGCTTATTCCGTCACGGTGCATTACACCGGACTCACTACGTCAGGAACATCTGCGTTTAACCGTACCGTTATTCGCACGTTGTATGTCGATCAGCACGGAACGATTCATGGAGACATTCCATACTAAACAGAGCGTTTCATGGGCTGGAGTGCCTGCTGCACTTTCTGATCCAAATCGGCAATCTTTTTCATTGCCAATGATTCGTCTATTTGTCTGTAATGGTGGTGTCCGCCAGGCTCTTCATCCATTTCATCTGCTTTCTTCACAATTTGCTGGAGTGTGTCCTTATGGAGGTCGCCCTCTGGCAAATATGAATCCGTATGAAGCAGAATCGCAAGTGCAATATCTTTGGCTGCTTTTGGTTCCTCCCCGAGCCGTATGAGCAGTTTGTGTGCCCGCTCTGCACCTTTAATGGCATGAATATCATTTCTTCTATATGTCTCGTAATCCCATTCTCCGCCGGCTGTATACCATTCATAGTGGCCGATATCATGCAAGAGTGCTGCTTTCACAGCCAGATCTGGGTTAATTCCCGCCTGCATCGCCAGCTTGAATGCGTGATAAGCACAAGCAATCGCATGGGCTTTTCCTGAACGATTTAAATACTTTTGAGCAACTGGATGGGTGTAAACATCCATTAATGTAACCTTTCTCATGGAAACCCCTCCTTATCTATATTTTTAGCATCCTAACATATTCTGAAAAGAAACTCAAATGTTCTGTTATATTTTCTATGAGTCTCAAGATTAGCTTATGTCAAATCAACTGGTTTTGCTTGTACAAGACGAAAAAAAGCAGTCGTGATGACTGCTTTTTTCTTCTTTACAGTGTGATATGAAAACCCTTGAAGTCTAGCTGGCGCGGAGCGAATTTGAGATTCGTGAGCACCGGCATGCAGGACTGACACCGAATGCGAGGGTTTGTCTTCACGCTGCTACAGTCGTTATGACTGCTTTTTCACATACTCACGTGCATCGTATACGCATCCGCCAGCTGGATCATCCGCTAAAAGATCGAGCAAAATACCTGCGACTTCATCTGGACTCTTCAGCGTGCCTGTTTCATATAATTGCTGAAAACGGTCAATTTGTTCGAAGTCCTGTTTTGATGACTTCCGAATCTCCCCCTGCATATCTGTATCAATGGTTCCGGGGGAAAATGAAAACGTGTTGATTGGATACGCCTCGTCCTGCTGTTCCTCATGCAAAGTCCTCATAAACATATCAAGTCCTGCCTTTGAGCTGCAATACGCACTCCAGCCTTTATAAGGGTTTTTCGCCGCTCCAGAAGAAAGGTGAACGATCGTTTTCTTTCCGCTATATGATTGAGTCTGCTTGGTAAAAACATGGCTCAGCAAAACAGGGATGACAAGATTCAACGTATAATGCTGATGAAGCGTATCCTGTCCGCCTTGCCCCACACGTTTGATAGGTGTCACCATGCCTGCATTATTGACGAATAAGATGTCATCAGCAGCTGCCAGTGTTTGCGGCGTGAGACTATCTTGAAGCCATTTGGCTGCTGCTTTCTCATCTGTCAGGTCGACCTGTGTATGTGTGAGCTCCGGATGGTAAATCGGCGATGCACTTCTTGCTGCCGTATACACATGGTCCCCGCGTGAAAGCAGCCGGTTCACAAGTGCTAGACCAAATCCTTTTGATCCGCCTGTAACGATTGAAATTCGAATGACAATCTCCTCCCTTGATAACACTATTTTACGTAGTGGAACGGTATGACATCAAGCAATCTGCATAAGAAAAGCCTGCCTCTTTTCAAAGAGACAGGCTATTTCTTTTCAGCCTTCACATTCACCTTAGGAATCAGAATGAACATCACGACAATACCAAAGACGATTAAGAAACCAAAGATGATCGGAAGCAGTGCTGATGTCTGCTTCTTGTGATCATCGCCAGAAGGTGCTGATACAGCGGCATCACGAAAAGAGATATTCATCTCTTCCATCATGTGAGCTGATGTTTTGGGCGGGTTCTCTTTTAGATCACTGAAAAGCTGCGGAGAAAGAGACCCTCCCGGAGTTTTAGGCGGTTCAGCAAAATGAATGTCTGTTTTGACTGTTGATGTCTTTTTGCTTTGTTCGTATTTCGTTTGATCCCTCAATATACTTGAGTTAATATTGAGTTCTTTTTCCTGATATTCATTCGGCTTGACATTTGTATCCGTATCTTCACCAGCAGCGAAAGCAGCAGGAATGAGGAGAAAAAGGGACATGACACCAAGTGCCACCCCTTTCACGAACAGATTAAGCCTCATGAGTCACATCACGTTCCTCCGTTTTATCTTTCCATAACTTTGTCACAAGCGGGATGGCCATGAAGAGGACAGTTAAAATCACTAATCCTATAACACCCATTCCAAAGTGATCTCCATTTCCATATTGGATGGACAGGTACACGTCTGTCACTGGATTTATGAAATGGAAATTCGGCATCACCAAATCAATTAATGGTGCGACAAAGAAGAAAATAAGCGCCGTTGCTGCCATCCATCCGGCAATAGAGCCGAAAAGGAACGCCGTGCGAATAAAGGCGGAACAAGCCACTAATAGTAAAATCGTGAAAATGGACCACTGAATCGCTTGATCATCTGCAAGCTTGTAAATGTTCAGTCCAAACAAGCTGATCATGAGTCCGACTAATAGATTTAAGATGCCAAACAGTGCACCTTTAACCAGCATCGGAGCTGCCGCATAATACGAGCTGAAAAAGCCAATTAACAAACTGCTGATCATCACAATGACCAAAATGACCACTGGCGGTACAGTCTGCGTTTTTTCTTCCGGCACATCACCGCTGATTTTCAGCGGATTGGCTAAGTGGTTATACACATAGTTGCTGTTGCCTTGATCACTCAATGTGTTTCCTAAAATACCCTTCAAATCTTGCTGAACAAGCTTCGTAGAGTTGACATTCTTGCTCCAGTTTTCATTCAGCGTATCCGCTTTTTCTTGAACTGTTGTCACACTCTCTTCAATGTTATTCGTATAATCCGCCACCCCTTTTTGGCGGTCGGTTAACGAACTCATATTTTCAGAAAGACGAAGCACTTCCTGACCAATTGAATCCTGTGCACTGACAACAATTGAACTGCCTGCAAGGTCTGCCGTATACACTGCATCTCCTTGATCAGCCATTTGCTCCGCAACATTGTCCGCACTTTCAGAGATTGTATTTAATTCCTGTTCCATGCTTGCCTGCTGAGTCGAAATGTATTCTGCATAGCCATCTGAAAACTTCTGCATCTCATCAATAAAAGTAGACACATCATCGTTTGACGTCAGCATCTGGTTTTTGAGCGTATCCCAGTTTTCTGTTTCCTCTTTTTTGATGGAGAGGATGGACTGGATTTTCTCTTCTTTTGTGTCTAGTAGAGAAGAGTTATTTGTTGATTCGTAAAAATCATCAAGCATCATATATAGTTGGGAGAGTTGATTGGAATACTCCATTAATTTTTTAGTGTCTGTTGATTTTGTATCAAACTTTTCCTCAAAAAGATCATCAGCAAAGGCTCCACCAATTGGTGAGTTTCTGCGCTTCAGCTCTTTTACTTTACTTACAATGGATGATTCTTGATTTTGGATTTCATTCGGAATGACGTTATATCGATCTTGTAACCATAGAAACTTTTTTTCAAGTTTACCTATTTTATCAGAAAGGTCCTTAAGCTCCTTACTCATCTGACTCACTTTGTCTTTCAATTCGTCATTATGAGCGGCAGCTTTTTCTTGAATCTTCTTTTTCACTTCTTCTAAACGAGTAGAGAGTGCTTTAAGGTCATCCTTAGATGAATTCGTGCTGCCGGAATCTGGCTGAACAGGATTTTCGCCCTCTCCACCTTCTTTGCCATTTTCAGTAGTAGGCGGCGTCTCCTGATCTGCTAATTGATCCGCGAGATCGTTCATTTCTGTTGAAATTTGCGAGAGTTCATTTGTCTCTTCATCTAAATTAATCCCAATCTCTTCAGGGTTTTCATTATCTTGATCTGATGGTCCATCCTTACTGGAGTCCTCTGGCTTTTCAGTTTCAGCTAAAATCTGCTCCCTTTTTTCTTTTAAATTATTTCGCAAGGCTTCCATCTTATTTTTATAGTATTCCAGGTACTGCTTTTCATAGTTTTTAATCAGTTCCTTCTGAGATGCCATCACAAGTTCCGTTAATCCCGTTGCTTGCTTAGGAATAGCGTCTTCTCTTGACTTTTGAACAGATTGAATGGCGCTGTCAGTTGTGTTCAGCTGACTTTGTACCCCGTTGATGTCTGTTTTTAGTCCGCCCATTTGATCACTAAAGCTGCGGGCATTTTGGTTTTGAATATCAGCAAGCTGTTTGAGCCCTTGCTGGATTTGTTTTTGACTTGTCGATTGCGCTTTGATCAAGAGATCCTTTTGTTTGTCTTGATACTGCTGGTATTGATCGACTGCTTTCACAAAGTCCTTTAACTGGTTCTTTGCTTCTTCTGTTGTACTCAAACCGTCTTTATACTGTTTCTGTGAATCGGTCATCGCATTTTTTAATTCTTCTATTTGTTTCTTCTGCTGCTGAACGGCATCTGATAATTTGTTTGAGTTCGGCTTATAGAAATTATACATTGTGTTTTGGAATTCGACTTCTTTGCCGACAATATGCTCAAACTCTTCTCTAACATTGCCGATTTCCTGTGATACAAAACTCCAGTATAACGTCGACATCTGTTCATTCATTTTCTTTTGCGCATTTTCCAGCTCTCTTTGCACTTTCTCTTTATTGACTGAATTGAGCTGGTCTTGAATAGAAAATTGAATGGATGCCTTTTCAGGATGGTCTTTATCATAGCTCAGCACATTTTTAGAGAAATCAGACGGAATATAGAGGACAGCGTCATACTTTCTGCTTTTCAGTCCATTTTCCGCCGCACTGCGATTCACTACGGTCCATGTATAATCTGGACGCTCTGATAATGCTGCCACGACATCCTGTCCGAAACGAGCGGTGTTTTCACTTTCGCTCGCTCCCATATCTTCATTGACCACAGCAATATTACGTGTGGCATTCTTTTTCTGTTTTGCCGGGTCATCTCCAATGAGGTGGAAAAATAAAACCGGCAGAACAAGAATCAATATCATGGTCGATACGATTTTGATGGAGCTTTTTTGCTGCTCTGTCATTGAACACTCTTCCTTTCTACCGCACATAAAGGAACCTGGATTTTCTTCTCTTTCCCGTTTTCAACCAAATACCCGAACCCTGGCTGAATATCTGGTTCTTGTCTTGCATATGGAAGCGGTATGATGTTTTGCTCTGATTTTTTCATGAGTAACATGGCATGACGAACTTGTTTAATTTCGTTTGTGAGTGCATCATAGCCTTTACTGAATTCGGTATGATTCCCTGATGCGATCAGGCTAAAGCCTAGGTGTGCATATGACTTCATGAAATCAGCCAATTGATCTTGAAGACGCGGATCGATCGTCTGCTGAAAACGCGTAATGCCATCAATCACAAGCACAATTTGAGGGAACGACAACTGATCGGTCTCTCCCCTGCGTACAGCTTCGACGTACATCTCTTCCCGCACCTTGAATAAACGGTCTATTTCCTCTGCCCATTCAGTGATATCATCCTTTGTTTCAAGGTAATCGATGTTCTCTTCCTTTGCATAATGGGAAAGACCCCGATCAATCGAATCAAACACGGCCAGCTTCTCAGGTCTTGCTGCTAAAAGCTGATCAAGCATCAGTTTTGTCACATTTGTTTTCCCTCGCTGCGTTTGACCGATGATGAGGCAGTGTTTATTCTTTTTCAAGTCAAAGTAAACAGGTGCAACAGATTCCTCATCTAGTCCGACTGGAATGTCATACGGCTGTTTTTGTTCTTCTAAACGACTCTCTAGCTCCCAAATGGTCAGTTTATCAGGAAGCATTGGCACAGGCTTTGGTTTTTCAGCTGATTCAAAGCGATCATGAAGAAGCTGTATCTCTTCTTTCAAATGCTCAAACAGTTCGAGATCGTTCTCTCCTTCAACTGGCAGGAACATTTGCGCAAAGTAAAGCTCTTCTTTATTGATAATGACTCGTCCTGGAATCGGTTCTAAGCTGAATTTCGGTCTGCCAATAATCGAATACGCCTCTCCTTGATCCATTAAGTAATGAACAACCTTTGTTTTCAGGTTATTCATAAGAGATTGGCGGACTGCGTTTACCCGAGTCGCTGTAATCAAGAAGTAAATTCCTAATGATTGTCCATCACGGCTCAGCTGGATAAATTCAGATTCAAGTTCATGCATTTCGTCTTTGACAATGTCAAAGTTGTCGATCACGATGAAAATGAACGGGAGCTTTTTCTCATTTAAGGCGTTGTACATTTTGATATGACTCATTTCTTGCTGCCTGAATAACCGCTTGCGGTATTCAACCTCTTCCCGCAAACGCGTCATCGACTTTTGAATCTTTCTCATTTGATCCATTAAGAAATAATCCGCCGTGTGCGGCAGCTTGGCTAACGGAAGCAATGTCCCGTTTCCGAAGTCATAAATATACGCATGCCATTCTTCAGGTGAATATCTCTCCGCAAAGCTCATGAGCAGTGTTGTGGCAGCAAGTGATTTGCCGTAGCCGGAGGAACCGAAGATGCCAATGTTCCCATCTTCCATCATTTGATAAGAAAGTGGATGCTGGCTTTGCTGATCTGGCTCATCGACAAGCGCAAAATGGAAGACATGCTCTTCACTCGACGCATAACGTGTTTTTGGAATCCGTTCTTCAAGCGGTGGAAGCCATGGACTTGGAAGCTTCTCAATCCCAAGCTCCTGCTGCATACGTTCAATTTCATCCACAACAGCAGAAATCTCCGATACTGTCTCTTTCTTCACTGCCGGCTCTGTACTTACCCCTGATAACGGAATGAGTCCAGTATCTGTCACAATGGCAATGTCATCTTCTGATCCGTAGCCATCTTCCATATATGGCGCACCGCTCCAAGCTGATTGGAACAATTCATAAATTTCATTGTTCCCCACTTGTAAGTAGCCGCGGCCTGTAACGGTAATGGACGCCGCATCACTATTTTTCAATATTTCCTTACTGTCTGACGCATCTTGTACTTTTAGTGCGACCTTAAAGCGGGAGTTACTCCAAATCTGATCATCGATGACCCCGCCTGGCTTTTGGGTAGCCAAAATGAGATGGACCCCGAGGCTTCGGCCGATACGTGCAGCACTGACAAGCTCCCTGATAAAGTCCGGCTCTTCACTTTTTAATTCAGCAAACTCATCAGAGATTAAAAATAAATGAGGCATTGCCTGTTCAGCCTTATTCTCCTTATAGAGCTTCGTATAATCATTGATGTGATTCACATGATATTGATCAAACAGCCGTTGTCTTTTCTTCAATTCACTTTTAATTGAGGCAAGCGCTCTTTCACTAAAGTTCTTGCTGCCTTCAATATTGGTGATGGTACCTAGTAAATGAGGAATATTTCGGAACGGCTGCGCCATTCCGCCTCCTTTATAGTCAATCAGCAGGAAAGCGACTTCATGCGGGTGAAAGTGTACAGCGAGCGATAAAATGTACGTCTGTAAAAATTCACTTTTCCCTGATCCTGTTGTTCCCGCCAACAGGCCGTGCGGACCGTGTGCTTTTTCATGCAGATTCAGATCCACAATGTCATTTTTCCCTTTATAACCGATTGGCACAGATAGTGATTTGGCCGTTTCTGATGTGAGCCATTTTTCACGAATACCAATCTCGTCTACCTGTTTGGCATGAAAAAGGTCAAGGAAGGAGACCGTTTCAGGAATCGAATTGGTCATGCCAACTTGATGATCTAATGTTCTCAGCGTTCTGGCAAACAGCTCATTGTCCCCGCGCTCATGTGTATCAAGCTGAAATGGAATTCGGACGGCTTTCTTGTGCTGAATGAGAATATCTCCTTCTTCTTCGTTAATATAACGGACAAGCGTCGAGATATTTTCAGCTAAGCTTTCCTTTGTTTCAGCAGCAAAAATAATTGAGATGCCAAGGTCTGTCCGGCTGCCTTCTAAATATTCTAAAATCACATGTTCAGCAATAAGCTCGTGATTTGTCACGATAAACACAAAGTGAGGCGTAAAGATTTTTTTCTCTTTTTCTTCTTCTAAATCACGCTCACGTAAAATTTCATAAATCGAGGACAACAGCTGATCGCGTGTTTGTTCGTTGTAAATAAACCCTTTGCCGTATGTATGAGGCAGCTGGAAATGCGGAAGCCATTTCATCCATTCCCAATTCTCATACTCCTGCTCATGAAAAATAAAGACAAATCTCAAATCGTGATAGCTGTGCGAGAAAGCAAGCTGTCCGACAAGCTGATGAAGCTCCTTTTTCACAATGGCTGGCTTTCCAATCAAGCCTGTTGGGCCATCTGCAAGACCAAATGTAATGGGTACATCCTTCACTTCACGATAGACCTGTTGCATGTGCTGCGTTTGTTCCATTAAGTCATCCATGTCACGATTGGCCATATCGCCGCCGCTCATCGATAATTCATAGCTTGATGGGACTGCACCCGTCCCAAGACGCAGCTGCAAGAAATCGTCACTCACAAGTGTTTTTTCCCAAATTCGGCCGCTAATTTCTGACGTTAAGTACTTCATTTGTTCAAATGACGGGTAATGATACGTCAAAATATATTGCTGGCGGTCGTAGAGCTCTTGCAGCTCTTTTCGTTTATTTTCTAAGTATAGAGAATAGACTCGCTGCCGTTTCTCTTCTCGTCTTTTGCGTTGTGATTTCTCTTTAAAGTATTGAACGGACGATGTGATTAAGGTCATGATAAACATCGCCATCGACACGACAATAAAGATTCCGCGCGGCTGGACAAGAGCGACAATCCCCATCACAAGGAGCATCACAAGCGGCGGAAGGACAACAAGCCAAAGCCCTCTGCTGTTATTTTCACTCTCCTGCGAAGGAAAGCTAAAGGATACCCGGTCATCTGGCAGATCATAAATTAAACGCGGTGTTCGTCTATATAAAGGATATTTTTGTTTTGTTTCTGTGCTTGGTGCTCTTGTTTTTTCCAAACGTGTTTGAAATGGTTCATATGCAGTCACCTGCAATAAATCATCATCTTTCAATGTCACCGTTAGAAAGTTCCAGAACAGCTCATCTCCAGCATCAATTGTCTCTGGACCGTGAATTTTTTTCCCGTTCACATAAATCGTTTCGTCCTGAGGCATGACATACCAAGATCCTTCGATTTTCTCCAAAGTAAACTGGCTCGCATCTTGAAACATGGAATGCGCTTGTTCTTTCCACACATCAATACCATCTTTTTCCTCACGTGAAAAAGATAGCTCGACTCTATTTCCTAGGTAATAAATGTGTTGGTCATGGTGTGCTTCCATTAACATAAGTGTAAGTGATCCAAGTTTATATGGTTCATGTGGAAGTAATGTGCCTTTCTTCTCTTCACCCTGATAAATGGAAAAGCCATCATTCGGTTCATCGGGAGATAAACGGATGACCCCCTCATCAAACGAAAGTGAAGGGATTGTCACCGTATGCTCTATTTCAGGTCCAATCACAGCTTCTCGATTGAACTGCTCGTCTAAACGGACGGTTTGATAATCCTCCTCATAAAAAACCCAAAGAAGACTCAAACGCTCCACCTCCTCATGGGACAGCACCAACTGTCAGTTGTATCGAAAGAATTATTTTTTCTCATCTTTTTTCGTCTGAGAGGTTTTCTTTTTCGCTTCAGATTCTTTCTCTTTTTTCTCTTGATCGGCTTTTGACTGCTCTTTTTGTTCAGCTGTTTCATCTGTTTGGCTTGCGCCCGAGGAGTCGTTGGTGCTTGTCTCCGTTGTTTCTTTTTCTTCATATTTCGCCATTTCCTTAATAATCGGGTCTAGCTGTTTTTGTTTTTCTTCTGCAGTAAGACTGTCATCGTTTTGAATGTCATTGCGGTAGGCGACGAGTGCCGTGAATATGTACCGGTCGTCTCCTAGTACACGTGCAATATCAAGTGCTTCCTTGCTATTGCCTTGTCCAATATGAATCCAGAAAAGGAAATATTGCGGATCAGTCTGTAATGTGTATGTATCTGTGATTTCTTTTTTATGCTGATCGAGTAACAGGTTGCCTTGATTCGTTTGTACATACGAAATGGCCAGTTCATATTGAAGAGAGACCGGCATTTGATTGGCTGAATATTTTTCTAACGTATCCACCACTTGGCTGTACTGTTTGTTGAGATAATATTTGTTTGCCTCGACATACGCTTCTTGTTTCGGCATCGCAAAAAAGAAGGTGTAAATGGTGTACACCAATGCCGGGATTAATAGGACAAGCAGACCTAGTCCGATATATCGTTCGATCTTCCATTTCTTTTTCGGAAGGGTTAATAGCGTTTTCTCTTTCGTTTCAATCGCTTCGATTTTTTGCTGAGTGAGGGCAGACAATTCTTCCAGCGACTGCGTTTCAACGATTTCTTTTGCCAGTTCAGATAATTTCAGCGTCTCACTGTATGCCACATATTCCTGAAACTGATATTCATGGTCCACCACTCGAAGAATGACGGCTTTGACTTCTTTTAATAAACGATGGTCATCCGTTTCATATGGCGGGATGCTTTCTTTGACCCCGTAATGCAAAAATGCAGGAGCTAAGCCTTGATGAAAAACAATGTTTTCAGGAGAAACAATAGGATGCAGCCGCTTCACGTCGTGTTTGCAAACTGCATCGACAAGCTGGTATGAAAAAATCCATTTGCTTTTTTCATCCTTTGCATGGATGAAACGAAATTCCTGATAGGCAGGAGGCGGTTGAATAGAAATGATGACCTCATCTTCAGTTAATTGAATCTCTTTTTTGAATGAAGGATTGATGTCTTTGATCGGTGCCGCTTCTAAACCGTCTAAGAGTTTAATTGTCTCTCTTTGAAAAATGAAGCTGTAGGTGCCACCCTCTTTTTTCATAACTGCTTCTAATTGTTCTTCTAAATAGGAACTCTTTTTATCTGCCATTTACAAAAGTCCTTTCATAGTATTTCCAGCCTGTCTCCTGTGGTGATTCCACAGTCTGACAGCTTATATTCGCCTGAAAACACAGCTTTCTTATTGACTACTCGCACCCAGCCGCCTTCTCGCTTAGGAAGTGAGATTTGTTTTGCCTGCCAGGCGATATGGATGACTTGTTTAATATGTAAATAATTTGATAGTCTCAAATCAAACACACTGCCATCATAATTTTTTAAGTCGATGGTAATATCGATATACACAAATTTCCACCTCACAAAATAGAAAGAGCGCCGGCATCCATTGACACACTCGGCGCTTTTTCTGCTTTTCACACTTAGAAAGGAAATCCCTTTGATTAGCCGCGGATTTGGCTTGCGATGTCTTGGTCAGTGCTTTCAAGTGTATTTGCCGTTTGATCAAGCTGATTGCTGACATCTGTTAGTAGATCAGACATTTTGATGAATGAAGGCTTTAACTGCTCGTATTGATCAGCAAATGCTTCACTAGAAGCACCTTCCCACATTCCTTTTAAATCAGAGATCATTCTATTTAGACGATCAACTTGGTTTAACACTTCTTGACTTTCAACACCATATTGCTTAGCGGTCGCTCTTAGTTCTTCTGGGGTTACGCGAATAATTCCTGACATATTCCTCATTACCTCCCGTGCATAGCCGCCATATAATGGGCTAATCCACTTATTTTTTGACGTTATTATTATAAAAACAGAAATGATACACAGTCAAACAAATCTGTTTTTATTTTACAAAATGAGTCTATAGAATTACTGTTTTTTCGCTTTTTATCTAGTATTTAACATTTTTTTGGTCATATATTCTTAATAAGTGTAGACACACTTCACTGAATCTTTCCGCCTATTGATTTTTTACTACGTTATTATTGTACTATTTCTTTTTCGCCTTCATTCAGCATCGATGTGCTTGCTTCTCTGGGCTTTCTCTTTTTTTAAATTTATGGCATTTTGTTATTGATTTACGTACCTCTTTCTCTTCATAATGTAAGTACGTGAAATATTCGAAAAAGCAGGGGTTTTTATGACAAAAAAGACAGATCCATTCAAGTATAGTCTTGATCGTTTAGAGGATGTGGCAGACCAAATTAGTGATGTGCTCAATTGCCCTATTACTATAGAAGATACGCATCATCGATTGTTGGCCTATAGCACTCATAATGATTTTACTGATCCCGCCAGAACTTCAACCATTATCTCCCGCCGTGTACCGGAAAAAGTCATTAATCGGCTTTGGAAGGACGGTATCATTCCTACACTCCTTAAAACAGACGAACCGCTTCGTGTCCCTCAAATTGCAGAGGTGGGTTTATCTAGCAGGGTTGCCATTTCAATCTGGAAGGACAAAGAAGTACTCGGTTTTATCTGGGCGATTGAGTCCACACAGCCTTTTTCAGAAGAAGAAATGGACCTTCTGAAGATGGCAGCACATGCTGTTAAAAACAAATTACTTAACTTACAAATTCGCAAAACGAAAACAGAAGAACGCAATCAGGAGCTTTTCTGGAAGATGCTCACAGGTCATATTCATGAAAAGGATGAGATGCTAGACCTATTTTTAAGACTTGGCATCAGATGTCCAGACACGTATGCCATCATCATCTTCCGCCTTCGTGACGAACTCACAGAAGACACAGAAAAAAAGATATCTTACCTGCTTGAAACAACGCAGCAAGTCCAAGTGCTGTTAACAACTGTTGATTTTCACGAATTCATTATTCTTGTCTCACCCAAAACGGAACACCCGCTGCACGATATTAAACAATTCACAAGCGGCATGCTGCAGCAGCTGTCTGACCGGTATCATATCCATCACGTTCAAGCAGCGATTGGTGGAATTTACGATAACATCTCTTATATTCAGCCTTCCTATAAAGAAGCACTGGCTGTATTAAAAACAAAAGAGCGCTTTCCTGTTGAAACCGAACGTTTACACAGTTTTTCTGAACTTGGTATTTATCAATATTTAGATGTCCTCGCTGAAAAACGAAGGGGCTCATCTTACTCCAGTTATTCTTTATCAAAGCTGGAAGATTACGACCTGAGGCATCATTCCAACCTAGTCGAAACCCTTGAACGATTTATTGACTGTGACAGCAATGCCAATATTGCCGCAAAGCAATTAAACATCCACATCAATACATTGAATTACAGATTAAAACGTATTACAGACATTGCAGAAATAGATTTAAAAAACATGAATGAGAAAATGACCATATACCTTGATATGAAGCTAAAAAACGTCCATTTGTGAAATTTCACAAAGAGGCGTTTTTTTATTTTTTATTTCAACCGAAGCATTTTTTAAACATTCAGGATACACTAGACATACAATATGAATAGATAAGCATGGGAGGAATAAACATGATCATCGGCATTCCGAAAGAGATTAAGAACAATGAAAACCGAGTGGCATTAACACCAGGAGCAGCTTCTCAATTACTTTCAGCTGGACATCAGATTTTAATTGAAACAAACGCTGGTTTTGGAAGCGGATTCACTGATGACGATTATGTATCTGTTGGTGCAGAAATTCTTGATCAAGCGAAAGATGTGTGGGCATCTTCTGATATGATCATGAAGGTAAAAGAACCATTACCTGAGGAATATTCATATTTCAGAGAAGGACTCATCTTATTTACGTACCTGCATCTTGCCGCAGAGCCCTCCTTGGCTGAAGCTTTAAAACAAAAAGGCGTCACAGCTATTGCTTATGAAACAGTAACGGACGGAACATCACTCCCTCTCTTAACACCTATGTCTGAAGTGGCGGGCAGAATGTCCGCTCAAATCGGTGCACAATTTTTAGAAAAGCCAAAAGGCGGTAAAGGCATCTTGCTCGCAGGCGTACCAGGGGTATCAAGAGGGAAAGTCACAATTATAGGCGGCGGTGTTGTTGGAACAAACGCAGCGAAAATGGCGATTGGGCTTGGCGCAGATGTCACTCTTATTGACGTAAACGCAGAACGCTTGCGTCAGCTGGACGATCAATTTGGTCATCAAATGAAAACGTTAATGTCTAACCCAGTAAACATTGCTGATTCAGTCAGTGAGGCAGACCTTCTCATTTGTGCGGTGCTGATCCCAGGTGCCAAAGCACCAACGCTTGTGACGGAAGAAATGGTGAAGCAAATGAAGCCTGGTTCCGTCATAGTAGACGTAGCGATTGACCAAGGCGGCATTGTCGAAACAATAGATCATATCACAACACATGATCAGCCTACTTATGAAAAACACGGTATTTTACATTATGCAGTTGCCAATATGCCTGGAGCAGTTCCACGGACATCAACTGTTGCTTTAACGAATGTCACCGTTCCCTACGCACTGCAAATTGCTAATAAAAGCGCTGCAAAAGCCATTCAAGAAAACAAGGCCATCGCAGAAGGTGTCAATGTCATGAACGGACATATCACATATGAAGCCGTCGCTCGTGATCTCGGCTATGATTATGTGCCTGTTCATCAAGCGATCGATGCGTCTTCTATGACAGAGGCTTAATACAGACCCGCCCTTTTCATGGGTGGGTTTTTTGTTAACCAATAATAAAAACAGGTTGACAAATACTTCTCATCCCCTTAATCTATTTGTACAGATAAGACAGGGGGAAACATCATGCAACAGAAAACAAGAACCGCTGATTTTGTGCTAGTCGGAATGTTTGCTGCACTCATGGCTATTGGAGCCAATATCACATCCATTGTGCCGTTTTTGCAGGTCGGCGGAATTCCACTTACAATGCAGCCGTTTTTTTGTGTACTTGCTGGTCTCTTGCTCGGCAGACGGCTTGGCGCATTGGCTATGATTGTATATGCCTTAGTTGGAATTGCTGGTGCACCTGTATTCGCACAGTTCTCAGCGGGCTTTGGGGTTATTTTAGGCAAAAGCGGTGGTTTTGTATTATCGTATATTCCTGCTGCCTGGCTAGCTGGATTCATTTTAGAAAAAAGAAAAAATCCTGGCTTTGACCGCTTTTTGCTTGCAGCTATTGCAGGTACGACCGTCATGTATGTGATCGGAACGACTTATACGTACCTCGCATTAAATGTGTGGCTGAATGCACCCATTTCCTATCAAACCACATGGTTCTTTATGATCTGGTTTATGGTGAAAGACTACGCATTGACCATATTACTTGCGATGCTGGCACCTAAAATTTATCGCTCTGTATCAAAAGCCACATCCTTTCGAAAACAACAAGCTGCGTCATAAGTGCAGACATCATCTTCAAGTGGATCATAGAAAAAAGAGCCTGTCTTCATTCAAGCTCTTTTTTTATCATTACTCAGCGTATTGATCTATGATTTCTTCTAGCATTCCTTCAAGCGCTTCTACATCTTCAAGATCTGATTGACTGAAGCGGTAGCGTACAAGCTGTTCTCCGTCATTATACATTTCCTCCAGCCACCCTCGCAGGCCTCTTGCTCTGCGGTCGACTTCGAAAATAACGTCTAATCCATTCTCATCTATCAGAAAAATCAGCTCTAACTCATCAAGCATATAGCGATAGTAGTCTGATGTCGGAATAAACTCAAATTCTTGAACAAATGGCAGACGACGCTGGAAGTAAGGTGCTTGTTCACAGTCCGCTTCGTTCAAGTGGAAGCCTAGATTTCTAGTGGCTTCCAGTATATTTTTCACCCAAGGATGTGCTTCAACAAAAATACGGTCATAGTCAGATTTATCGATTCCGCCTTGAATATCAAGGTCTGTCACCACTGCAATTTCTACTTTTCCGATTGTCATCGGGGTATCAATAGGAAGAATAAATGAAAACGGAAATTCATGCTTTTCGCCAGGCTGGATGATGAAAGAATCCGTCACCCGTAAAGAATAGATGTTCACATATTTTCTACGCTCTTCATCATCTTGCACAATCACATATTGCGTTTGAATCTTGACATCGATATAGCGGATGTCCTGAGAGATTTTCCCGCCCTTTGCATGGACAGTTCCCCTTACCTCTTGTCCTGGATAATAAGCGTTTTTCTCCAAAATGGTATCTACTTTCGCTGCACCAATCCCAGCACTTGCCGCTAGCTTTTTAAAAAATGACATCTCTCATCTTCCCCTTTTCATTTTTATCAGCATATATACGTAAGAAAGAGGAAGAAAGATTCATTTAATTCATACTTTTGTCCTAATTATTTTTTCACCTTTGAACAGCAAAAAAATGGAGAAAACATCACAAAAAAGCTTATAGAAAAAACAACGTTTTTCTACAAGCTTTTTATGTTAAAGAATAATTGCCGCAATCCAGCCGAACAGGACAAGCGGTACATTATAAAATACGAATGTTGGAACACAAGTACCCCAAATGTGGTGATGCTGTCCATCCATATTCAATCCAGATGTCGGTCCAAGCGTACTGTCACTTGCAGGAGAACCTGCATCCCCAACAGCCGCAGCTGAACCGATAATTGCAATTGTCGCCATTGGGCTAAACCCTAGGTGTAAACAAAGTGGAACAAAGATGGTCGTAATAATTGGAATCGTTGCAAATGATGATCCGATCCCCATTGTAACAAGCAGACCCACAAGCAGCATTAAAATTGCCGCGAGGCTCTGGCTGTTGCCGATAAATTGTGAAGATGCTTTAACAAGCGTTTCAATGTCTCCTGTTTTGGTTAAAACGTTGGCAAATCCAGCCGCAACAAGCATGACAAAACCGATAAATGCCATCATATTCATTCCAGATGTAATCAGTTGATCTGCTTCATCGCGTTTCATCATTCCGGTCACAAACAAGACAAGCAGTCCTGCAAGTGCACCGAAGATCATACCTTCCACGCCAAGGCTTTGAGACAGATAAAGCTGGACAATCAATGACACGAGGATGGCAAGACCAGCAAAGAATAGACTTTTTTTCGTATACGCTGATTTCTCTACATCTGTAATGTCGCGATCCTCATATACTTTTGGCTTACGATACACGAAAAGGGAGACGATCAATCCTAGCACCATCCCCCCAACAGGGATCAGCATTGCATATGGAATATCTGCTAAATTCACAGCTAGACCTGCATCCTTCATATTATCACGGAGCATTCCGTGGAAAATCTGTCCAAAACCGACTGGAAGTAAAATATATGGTGCAGTGAGTCCGAAGGTCATGACACACGCTAGCAGTCTGCGGTCAATTTGAAGCTCGTTAAACACTTTTAATAATGGCGGAATTAAGACCGGAATAAAGGCAATGTGAACAGGAACGACGTTTTGTGAAAAACAAGATACGATCAAAATCACAAGAATGATCAGTACTTTTGATAATGTTTTTCTTCTTGAGTCGCCTTCTTTTCCTAGAAGCTTCACTGCTCCTTCAACCATGGCATCTGGAAGACCCGTTTTTGTCAGCGCCGCAGCAAATGCCCCTAAAAGTGCATAGCTAATGGCAACTGTCGCATTTCCTCCGAGCCCGTCAGTAAAGGCTTCCACTGTTCCTCCCAGGCCTAACCCACCTGCAAGTCCGCCAGCTAAAGCACCGAGTGCCAGCGCAATCACGACATTGACCCGCAGCAAGCTTAATATCAACATTAAAATAACCGCTAAAACAACTGCATTCATGGTGAAACCCCCGAAATCCTTTAGTTTACTAATGTAGTAGATAATTAAAGTACCAACGTATGTTACCATAGAAAATTTTCTTCGTCAAACGGCGTATGTCCTACATAAAAAAAGCTCCGCCATTTGGCAGAGCCTGATCCTTTATTTCTTTCCTTCAAATCGTTCCACAAATGTGGCCAATGACCGTACCATCACACCTGTCGCCCCTGTTGGCCCAAAGCATGAAGGCTTTTCTGTTGTTGCTGTTCCTGCAATATCTAAGTGAACCCAAGGCGTATCCTCAGCGAATTCACCAATGAATGCTCCTGCCATGATCGCATGACCATCGCGGCCTGGTGAGTTATTGAGATCCGCCATTTTGCTGTTTCGTACGCGCTTTTTATCTTTTTCAGTGATTGGCAGCTGCCAAATCATTTCACCGCATTCTTCTGATGCCTCTTTAAACTGAGCATATAGTTCATCGTTATTCGTCATGACGCCTGTTGTCTCATTTCCAAGTGCCACAATGACCCCGCCTGTTAATGTGGCCACGTCTACAAGGACAGAGGCACCGTGCTGCTTCGCATATGTCACCCCATCTGCTAAAACAAGACGGCCTTCTGCATCCGTATTCAGCACTTCGATTGTTTTACCGCTAAGTGACACAATGACGTCATCCGGTTTCATGGCGTCAGCCGAGATCATATTGTCTGTCGAGGCAATGACAGCAATGACATTTTGCTCTGGGCGCAGTTCACCAATGATTTCCATGGCGCCTAAAACAGAGGCAGAGCCGCCCATATCTGTTTTCATCCCAACCATACTGGCTCTTGGCTTTAAAGAATAGCCACCAGTATCATACGTGATACCTTTACCGACAAGCCCGATGACGTCTGCCCATTCTTCCTTGCCTTGATATTTCAGAACGATCAGCTTTGGTGGTTCTGTTGAGCCTCTATTGACAGCTAGAATCCCGCCCATGCCGAGCTCTTCCATCTGTTCTTTATCTAAAATTTCAATCTCAAATTCGTATTTATACGCAAGCTCTGCCGCGTACGAAGCCAGATCAGAGGATGTGAGCATGTTCGGCGGCATATTCACAAGGGTACGGGCCGAATTGACGGACTGTCCGTAGACCTCGCCCACTTTCAGACTTGCCTGAATTTCAGCTGTATCATGATCCGTCGTTGCATAAACAAACTCGATGAAGCGATCCGGTTCATTTGTTTTATGTTTAAAATCTTGTAATTCATATGTAGCTAAAAGGCAGCTTTCAGAAAGGGCATGGGCTGCATCTTGGGCAGGCAGATCCTTTCCAATAAACGTATCCAGCAAGACCGAAACCGCTTGCTTTTTATCTTGATGGAGCTTTTTAAATAAATGGGCAAACCCTTCTTTTGCCTCTTCAAACGTGTAATCTGATTCCTTCCCAAGTCCGACAAAATAAATGCGTTTGATGCCTGTCTCAGGGGATGGGAAAAACTTCGAGAGCTGATTTCGTTTAGATGAAATATCGCCTTCTTTTAATAATTCAGTGATTCTTCCTTCAAGTAATTCATCCATTTCTTTTGCTTTTCCTGATAATTGGCTCTTTTGAAAAAGTCCGATCACCAGTGTATCTTTATGCTGCAATTCATTTGTCGAGAAAAACATATTTATCACACGCTCCTTCAATGAACTCCATTTTTCACATTGGAACTTCTATTATATCAAAATTTACGTGCCTATACGATCATTGCCAGTCTGTCTTTACTTGATGAACATTTATATTTTCACACGCGGAAGGGCATCATGAAAAAAGCGATGAAAACTTGAGCAGCCCGCCTGCATTCTCCTCGTTCCACATCTACTTTCTTTAATGTTATAATTGAACATGGACTTGGCAGCATTTGATACTGCTATCATTTTTTCATCTTACTAGGGTACACAGTCCATCATATCGCACCATATTTTTTCTTACAGAGAGGATGTTTCTTGTTCATGAGCGTACTGATGAATTTTCCGCTGCTTGCCAGCCTTGCAGCCATCTTTTTTGCTCAATTTGTAAAAGTACCGATTCAATTTATCATTTCTAGACGACTAGATTGGTCGCTCATTACAAGCACAGGCGGAATGCCAAGTTCACACTCCGCAGCCGTAACAGCACTCTCAACAGCAGTGGCTTTAGAGCACGGGCTAGATACATCTATCTTTGCCATTTCCGCCATCTTTGCCATTATTACCATGTTCGATGCGACAGGTGTGCGCAGGCAGGCAGGAGAACAGGCGACTGTACTTAACAAGTTGGTGACAGATTTTAACCGATTTGTTTCTGAAGCAAAGAATTTCCCGAGTGCGGAAGAAAAAGAAAAGCAAAAGAAATTAAAAGAGCTTCTTGGTCATAAGCCGATTGAAGTCTTCTTTGGCGGCTTAACAGGGATCTTACTGACACTCATCTTAGATTATTACTTCATGTAGAAGCGAAAAAAGCTTTGGACCTCAAACTTGTCCAAAGCTTTTTTATTCTTTATTGGCTTGAAACTGCTGACGGAACACTTGCATTGATTCTGCTTCATTGAGCTGGTTTAAGTCTTTTTCCGTTAACGTCCCTTCGCCCTTTTTGATGATATACACATCAAGCACTTTTTTACCCCATTCTCTATACACATCATCTACGGTTTCATAGTATAAATCAAGCTTATGACCTTTAATGGCTTTTCCCGTATCTGCGACCACTCCGTAGCCATAGTTTGGGATAAACAGCACGGTTCCAATCGGAAAGACTGATGGGTCTGCTGCCACAGTTGAATATAAGTCACGTTTCACTTTGACGCCTGAATATGTAATGCCATATGCATGGTGTTCCTTCGTTTTACCTGTTGATTCCACACCTGCTGTATAACCTGTGGCGACAACCTTTTGCTTCGGGTAATCGTTCCAATTAAACGCTTCTTCGAGAGAAACAGCCCGCAAGTCATCACTTTTGAGTGCCATCGTTTCCCTTTTTTGCTGTTGGAAAAAAGAAGATACTTGCTTGCCAGGATCAGTCTCTTTCACCCAGACAGCTAAATCACTTGGTTCAACTCCAGATATGCCCGTAAAGCTTGTCAAGAGAGCAAGCATGAAAAGGGCTGTCATGAACAATCGTTTCATCCATGTTTTCATCTTTATTTGTCACTCCTCTACCCATCTATTTGTTTCCAAACAAAATGGAAACTATGCAAAGGAGAAACAAAAAAACCCACTTGCATGTCTACAAGTGAGTTAAAACATTTGATACCCTCTTTTTCGAAGTGCATTGATGACAAAACCTGATGCAATTGCACCAATCAGACCGCTTAACAAGATAATGATATCTGCCGCAGCGAGAGAGACAATGCGTTCTCCTATCCCTGAAAAAGCAATGCCCGGTTCTCTGACATAAGCGATCATCTTTTGATTATTGATAATGAAAAGGCATACAATTGGATATAAAATAGCCATAATCCATGACATTCTCAGCAGCATATTGAGCAAAAAGCCAATGCCGAAGAATAACACGAAAAATAAAATAACTGAAATGATAACGACTGGTAAACTGATCACTTCATCTCCACCCCCAAATATCCCATCATTAGTTTAACTTGGAAATAGAGATGAAGTCAATCAATGGAAAAAGCAGATGGATTAAAGCTTCTTTCCTGTCCCTTTACATTCCTCACATGTTTCAGATCCGCCGAGCAATAGCTGAAAATACCCTTTCCCCGAACAATATTGACAGGTGGATTTTTTTTCTTTTGTTTGTGCATTCATATTGCTCACTCCCTTAATCTAAATTTTCTGATAATTCATCATAACATACTTTGTTGCCGATGACCAAGTAAGAAAATATGCCATACGTCATAAAAAAAACGTGTATCACGAGGATACACGTTTTTGTCTATTAAGGTTTAGAAGAACTTGAATTTTCCTTTTTTCAGAACAAGTCCTGGGCCGCCAACCATGAATAAAGAACGGTTGTCGATGATTTTCTTCATTGCAGAAGCTTTTGTTCCTTGAAGTTTTTTACCAAACGCAACACCTACAGCGTCGTGTTCACCAAGAGAAGCAACTGTTCCTTTGATGTCTGGCTTAAAGCTTTCAAGAGAACCACCTTTAACTAGTGCTGCAAGGTTTTTCGCTACTGTTTCACCTTGCTGCATCGCGATTTGTGCAGTTGGTGGGTATGGACGGTTGATTTCTTCATTGATGATCAATGAACAGTCACCGATGATGAATACATCATCATTTTCTGGTACACGAAGATCTGGAGACACTTTTACGCGGCCGCGCATGTTTTCAAATCCAGCTTCTTCAACGATTGGGTTACCGCGTACACCAGCAGCCCAAACAACAGTTTCAGCTTTGATTTCTTCTGTATCATCGTCTTTTCCAACAATGATGCCTTCAGGCGTACATTCTTTGATCGCTGTACCAATTTTGAACTCAACACCTTTACCTTGAAGGTAGTTCATTGCATAGTCGATCAATTCAGGATCGAATCCTGGAAGAGCTGTTGGTGCAGCTTCTACACAGATGATACGTACGTCTTTTTGATCAATATCATACTCTTTGCAAAGCTCAGGCACACGGTTTCCAAGCTCACCAAGGAACTCAATACCTGTGAAGCCTGCACCGCCGACAACGATTGTCAAGCGCTCTGGACGTTTTTCAGCTTCCGTATTATACGTCGCAAATTGAAGCTCAATGTGCTCACGAAGCTGACGAGCAGAGTTGATATTAGAGATTGAGAATGCATATTCTTTCAGTCCTGCAATACCAAATGTTTCAGGAACAGCACCAAGTGCAACAACAAGGTAGTCGTAAGAAAGTTCGCCATCTGATGTCACAACTTTCTTTGCTTCCTTATTAATGCTTTCAACTGTTGCTTGTACAAAGTTGACACGGGAACTGTTAATCACATCTTTGATTTGATAACGACAGCGGTCATGATGAAGTGTACCTGCGCTTGCTTCATGTAACCATGTTGTTTCGTAATGATAATTATGCTTGTTCACAAGAGTAATGTCCGCATCATTTGTGCCAAGCTGTTTTGTTAATCTTGTTACAGTCATTAATCCGCCATAACCTGCACCTAATACAACGATTTTCGGTTTATTCACTGGAATCACATCCACCTTTTTTAAATTTGCTGTAAAACGGATAAAGAATTACATATTGCTATTCTCAACCGCTTTCCGGCATTTTATGAAATTTAAACAAAAAAATAAGTATGTGAAAATCTGAACTTTCACCTACATAAAACGAAAGCATTTGACCGTATCCGACAAAAATTCATAAAAAATTAATATTTAGTTCCCTTAACAATAATAGCGAGTTCTGCTCCAATTTTCAAGGCTTTAAACTGAAAATCCTTATGATAAACGGTCTTTCTCGCTTTTTCCTCTTTTTCAAAGCTTCGGCATCAAAAAACGACAAGTTTTTCAAAACAAGTCAAACGACGATATGTGGTATGATATGATATAGTGATAACAATTTTCATTTGGGAGGATTAAAGGAATGCAAGAAGATTCTAAGGTATATGACATTACCGTTATCGGGGGCGGCCCAGTTGGATTGTTTACTGCGTTTTACGGAGGCATGAGACAGGCAAGTGTGAAAATCATTGAAAGCCTTCCTCAGCTCGGCGGTCAACTATCCGCTCTTTACCCTGAAAAATACATTTATGATGTGGCTGGTTTTCCAAAAATCCGCGCACAAGAATTAGTTGATAACTTAAAGGAACAAATGGATAAATTTGATCAAACCATTTGCTTAGAGCAAGCAGTTGAAACAGTTGAAAAACAGGCAGATGGTATCTTTAAACTTGTGACAAATCAAGAGATTCATTACTCTAAAACGATCATCATCACAGCTGGTAACGGTGCATTCCAACCGAGAAAGCTTGAGCTAGGTGCAGCAGAATCATTTGAAGGAAGCAACCTGCATTACTTCATTAATGATCTGAACCAATTTGCTGGCAGACGTGTGGCCGTTCTTGGCGGCGGAGACTCTGCAGTAGACTGGGCACTAATGCTTGAACCTATCGCAAAAGAAGTATCCATTATTCACCGCCGTGATAAATTCCGCGCCCATGAGCACAGTGTAGAAAACCTGCACAACTCGAAAGTCAATGTAGTGACACCATTTGTGCCAACTGAGCTCATTGGTGAAGACCGCATTGAACAGATTGTGCTCGAAGAAGTCAAAGGCGACAAAAAACAAGTGCTTGATGTAGACGACGTGATCGTCAACTTCGGTTTTGTTTCCTCCCTTGGACCAATTAAGCAATGGGGTCTTGAAATCGAAAAGAACTCGATCGTCGTGAAATCCACAATGGAAACAAACATTGAAGGCTTCTATGCGGCAGGAGACATCTGTACGTATGAAGGAAAGGTCAAATTGATTGCAAGCGGATTTGGTGAAGCACCAACGGCTGTCAACAATGCGAAAGCCTACATGGACCCGAAAGCCCGTGTACAGCCTCTTCATTCCACAAGCTTATTTGAAAACAAATAAAAGCGGATCAAAAAAAGGAGTTCCCACTAGCGGAACTCCTTTTTCGTTTATTTAAAAACCCCAATATAGGCATTCGCCATTCCAAGTACCATTGCAGCAAGCAGCACCACAACAATCCCTGCCACAACCAAAATCACCCGATCCTTCACACGTTCCTTTTTCGGAAGCGGCTTCTCAATCCCGCAAGCTGGACACGTTTTGGAACGATACGGAATCAGTTCATGACAGTTCCTGCAATTGATTTGTTCAGTCAAACCTCAGCAACCTCTTTTCTACCTACAGTTTATGTTTGGTTCTCATGATACTCTTTTCAAGTGGAAATAGCCAGTTGTGAGAGCAAGCTGTAACAAAATTGAGCGATTTATAAATTGTTGAAGAGATAATGGCATCAATGAAGGTTTCATCTGATCAACCGATATAGGAAATAAAGAAGATCATATGAAGGATAGGTAGAAGGATGTTAAAGCGTTTATTGATCAGTTTGAGCTTATTACTGATGATTAGTGGCTCAGTAGAACTGTTTGCAAAAGACTATAACAAACATTATGCTCAGTTCGCAGCAGGATTGAATATTGATGTTGATCAACTAGGACCTTTTTTAAAGCATGTGCCCACTTCAATTTTAGATTCTGGTTTGAGTGATGAAGAAATCAAACAGATACTCTCCAAAGTTCAAAAAATGAATAAAAACAATGAAACGAAAAAAATGGGCACTTTTGAAGTGATGTACCATGAAAAACTCGCAAATATTAAAATTGTGATTGAAGTCCATTTGGAAGATGGCAATAAAGTGTTTAGCACCCAAGAGTTGGTGGATGTCCTGGATAAAGAACTGTTGAAAATAGAAGAAGCAGTATGAGAAAGAAACACTGAATGAGTGTCTTTTTTTGGTTGATTTTCCTCATCAAAAAAGCCTCCTCGATCGTGTTGTTTACAAAAACAAACGAACAAGAAGGCTTATCTTAATCCATGATCAGTTGTTAACACTCTTCCGGCGTACCGGTATTCGTCGCTGTTCGGAAAGAAGAACCGCATCCGCATGAAGCAATCGCATTCGGATTGTCGATGGTGAAACCGCCGCCCATTAGTGATTGTTTGAAATCAATGATGGTGCCGTTCATGATATCAAGACTTTCGGAGTCGACAAGGACCTGGATGCCTTGCTGTTCGAACTGCGTGTCTTTCTCTGAAACTTCATGGTCAAAGCCCATGCCGTATGAAAGACCGCTGCAGCCGCCGCCTTTTACGCCCACTCGTAGGAACGCATTTTCTTCTTCATGTTCTTTCATCATATCTTTAATCTGCAGTGCAGCAGCTTCTGTAATGGTTACTGGTGTACTCATGATCATCCCTCCTTTTGACTGGATGTTTCTTTTCAATTATAAACGTGATGGTGCCTTTTCTCAAATAAATGGTTTACAGATAAAATGTGCCGTCACAAATCGTTTCAGCAGGACCTGTCATGAGCACATGGTCGTTGTCTTTCCAGCGAATGATGAGATCTCCGCCTGCTAAGTGAACCGTCATGTCCGTTTCTTTTTTCGCCTGTCCATTCACAATCGTGGATACAGCCGCAGCGCAAGCTCCCGTTCCGCAGGCTTGAGTAATACCAGACCCTCTTTCCCACACACGAAAATGCAGTTCTGTTTCACTGACCACTTCTACAAATTCTACATTGACGCCTTCTGGGAACATGTCGTGTTTTTCGATGATTGGCCCAATTGTATCAAGCGGTGCCTTTTCAATGTCCTCTAAATAAAAAACGATGTGCGGATTTCCCATTGAAACAGCCGTTCCATTTAAGGTTGTCGTGCCAAAATCAAGCGTTTCATTAATCGTTGTGCTGGCTGGTTCACCAAGCATCGGCATCGCTTCTTTTTCAAAACGAGGTTTTCCCATATCTACTGTCACTAAATGAACGTAATCATCTTGTACATGAACGGTAGCTTCAACAAGTCCTGACAATGTCTCAATCTGGAACGTTGTGTCTGTTACGATTTGATGCTCATACACATACTTTGCGACGCAGCGCAGACCGTTGCCGCAGTTTTTACCCTCTGATCCATCATTGTTGAAAATGCGCATTTTCACAGGTGCAACATCTGATGGGCAAATAAGGATCATTCCGTCTGAACCGATTCCTGTATAAACAGAAGAAACGCGGATCGCTATCTCTGATAGCTGCTCTTCTGGAAGCTGTTCCTTCATCTGATTGACGTATATATAATTATTTCCTAATCCGTGCATTTTCGTGAATTGAAATGATGTCATGAGCTTCCTCCAAAAATGTTGTTTGTTTATAGTATAAAAGGAGTCGATTCAGGAGACAATCTTATCATCCCCCGTTTTTCATACATAGAAGCTCTTTGCTGCCATGGCAAAGGGCTTTTATTATGCATATGCCTCTTTTTCTCTCGTGTGATGCTTCATTTTGATGATATTTTATTAGCATAACATATTGGATGCGCTTTCTATGCATTCTCCTTAAAAATGGAAGCTTGAAGTAAGAAAAAAATGCACCTCATGACCCATGTGGTGCATTTAAAACATCTCATTTTCCTCTATAAAAGCATAAATACGCTCGACTAGCTGCTCTGCATTTTCTCCTGAAACAAATTCTCCATTCACAAGTGCAAATGGGGAGTCCATACATTTGCCGCAATAGCTTAAACAGCCGTATTCCATAACGTCTAGGTTTGGGTCTTTATCAAGCTTCTCTTTTGCTTCTTGAGACCCTTGTGCAAGATTACTTACACAAAATTCGATCAGTGGGAACACTGTGCTTCACCTCACATTGCCTTTCCATCCTACCGAAATTCCTTCTATTAGTCAAAACATGAGCTTCATCTGTATCGTTACGCCTATTCCTCGTAAAATGTTTTACTATTTAGGACTAACTAATGAATATGTAGGTTATTTTGAAACAATTATTGTGGTTTCACAGTAAATTCGATATAATTTTATTTGGTATTTTAACTTAAAGTTTTTTAGTATAAGTGTTTTTCAATGTCTACGGGGAAAAGGAGAATCGTCATGAAAAATTTAGTCTTGATCGGCGGAGGTTACGGGAATATGCGGGTTCTCCACCGCTTATTGCCAAATCAATTACCTGATGATGTTACTATCACATTAGTTGATCGAAATCCTTACCACTGTTTAAAAACAGAATATTATGCACTCGCTGCTGGAACAATCTCTGATCATCACATCCGAGTATCTTTTCCAGAGCATCCGAAGCTGGATATTCAATATGGGGAAGTAGAAAAAATTGATATTGAAAACAAACAGATCTTATTCAGCGACCGTGAACCCATTCCTTATGACGACACGGTGATTGGACTCGGCTGTGAGGACAAGTATCATAATGTCCCTGGTGCGAAAGAACATACATACAGTATTCAAACCATTGATCAGTCAAGACATACGTATAACAAATTAAACAATTTGGGTGCAGGTGCAACGGTTGGTATCGTCGGTGCTGGACTTAGCGGGGTAGAGCTAGCCAGTGAATTAAGAGAAAGCCGTGCTGATTTAAACATTATTCTTTTTGACCGCGGAGAGCTGATTCTATCAAGCTTCCCAAAAAGATTAAGTTTATATGTGCAAAAGTGGTTTGAAGAAAATGACGTAAAGATCATTAACTGTGCCAATATTACGAAGGTTGAAGAAGGTGTTGTTTACAACCATGAAGACGCCATTGAAGCAGAGGTCATCGTATGGACAGCAGGCATTCAGCCAAGCAAAGTGGTGCGGGAGATGGATGTTGAAAAAGACGCACAAGGCCGCGTCGTATTAACACCTCATCACAATCTCCCTGGAAATGAGCATGTCTATGTCGTGGGTGATTGCGCAAGCTTGCCGCATGCCCCAAGTGCACAGCTTGCCGAGGCGCAGGCAGAACAAATTGTCCAATCTCTGCAAAAACGCTGGAAAAACGAGCCGCTTCCTGAGGCTTATCCTCAGTTTAAGCTAAAAGGTGTCTTAGGATCTTTAGGGAAAAAAGCCGGCTTTGGCTTAGTAGCAGATCGTCCACTTATTGGCCGTGTACCAAGACTTCTAAAATCCGGACTCCTTTGGATGTACAAGCATCACAATGGCTAACATCATGTGAATTTTTTCTCAAAGCTCCTTCATGACGAGGGAGCTTTTTTTCTATGAAACGGCATGTGCCGATGAACGGGTCAATTTGATCGGAGCAAGGGCAAGGATGCAGTCTTTACGAAAGGTTCTCATCGTTTTCTTCGATAAACAATACGCTTGGATGAGCTGGTCTGTTTGACGGTGGACAATGATTTTACGCTTCGTGCACTCTCCGTTTTTCTTCATATAAATCATCTCAATTGGTATTTGCTGATGAAGAGATTGTTTCAGTAAATAATTCATAATGCTCACGCTCCTTTCATTTGATTATAATCGAACAAACGTTCTTTTTCAACCTAAAAAGGAACGCTTGTTCTGTTTGTTTTCTCAAAAAAAGAACAGTTTATTCACTGCTCTCCTTGTATCCGTATTTCTCCATTTCTTGATAAATGTCTTTTAATTTTGGATTGCCCTCTCCAACAATTTGATTCTCCACTAAGACAAGCGGATAAAAGAATTCATCATCAAGAATTCGTTCAGACAATTCTTTTTGGCGTTCGTTTTCTGGCGGGTGCTCAATATCAATATATGTGATGCGAAACGGCTGATTCGGATATTTTCGTTTTAACGCTGCATCTAACCACTCAAATGTGTCTTTTGAAGAAGGCAGATTCACGCAGCTAGCGCACAGTACATCTCTTCCATATACATAAAGATCAACGGTTTTGTTCATTTGACAAGCCCCCTATTCTTTCTTTATTTTAGCTGAATTTTCTGTATGAAAAAAGTCAAAATCACTTTTTGTTTCAAGATGAGATTGTGCTATAATGAGAAGGAAACTTTGAAACCAATCAATAGATTTTTATCGTCCAGATGAATATAATGGTGATATGTTGTGAAAGGAGCGATTATATCTAATGACTGAAGTCGAAATGAAAGACCAAGTACAGGAAGTACTGGACAAACTTCGTCCATTTCTATTACGTGATGGTGGAGACTGTGAGCTTGTAGACATTGAAGATGGCATTGTGAAATTACGTCTTCTTGGTGCATGCGGCAGCTGCCCAAGTTCAACCATTACATTGAAAGCCGGTATTGAGCGCGCATTATTAGAAGAAGTGCCTGGCGTTGTAGAAGTTGAACAGGTTTTCTAATTCATATATGACATGAAAACGACCCGAATTCGGGTCGTTTTTTTCATTATTAGCCTTTTGTCAGCGTGATATGAAAACCCTTGAATTCTAGGAAGGACGAGTACTGGCGCGGAGCGAATTGATATTCGTGAGCACCGGCACGCAGGACTGACACGGAATGCGAGGGTTTGTCATCACGCTGAAGCGACCCGAATTGGATCGTTTTTTATTAGCTTAACTTCTCTCTAAACCAGTCCTTCATAAAGGTCAGTCTTTGAATACGCTGCCCCGGATGGCCGCTTCTGGATAAATCATGAGATGCCTTCGGGAATTTGACGAGCCTTGTGTCTTTCCCAAGCTCCTTCAGTGCTACAAAAAGATGTTCTGCTTGATCAACTGGGCAGCGATAGTCTTCATCGCTGTGCAAGATGAGAAGCGGCGTCTTCACCTGCTTCACATACTTTAGCGGCGAACGATCCCATAGCTTATCGGCCGAATCATAAATATCCCCATCAATCTGCCACCTTGTAAAGTAATAACCGATGTCACTAATGCCATAGAAGCTAATCCAGTTTGAAATGGACCGCTGTGTGACGGCTGCGCGAAAGCGGTCGGTTTGCCCGACAATCCAGTTTGTCATAAAACCTCCATAGCTGCCGCCTGTCACTCCGAGCCTCGTTTCATCAAGGAAATCATAGGCTTTCAGCACATGATCAACAGCCTGCATGACATCCTCATAATCAACATCACCATAGCTTCCTCTCACACGGTCGCTAAACATCTGTCCATATCCATGACTGCCATGAGGATTGATATACACGATGGCATAGCCTTCAGCGGCGAGCATTTGAAATTCATGAAAATACGTATAACCATACATCGCATGCGGTCCACCATGAATCTCTAAAATGAGCGGATAAGTCTTTCCTTCTTCCATTTGGGAAGGTTTCATAAACCAGCCATGCACCTCATCGCCTTCTTTTGACTGAAACGAAAATGGCTCTGGTACCGATAGGACATGCTCCTTAAGAAAGGTGTCATGCTCGAACGTGATTTGCTTTAGATCCGCCTCCCCTAATGTCAGCTCATACAGCTCACTTGGTGAAACGTGCGTAAGCCGGCTGAGCAGCAATTTGGATTCATCTGGATGAAGGCTGAAGTTTGTAATATGTTCTGCCTCTAATCGAACTGGATAGGCTAAGCCTTCAACGGAGAAATAATAAATCCCTGTACTGCCTTGATCAGAAACAAGCGCATAAAACCCCTGGCTATCCTTTGTCCACTGCGAAAGCTGATTGGCTTCGCCCATGACGCTATCTCCTGCCATACAGTTGCCCACATACATATCGAGCATTTCTGACAGCTGAACTACTTTTTCTTCCTTCAGATCATACAGCCATAATGCTGGGAAGGTAGCATTTTGAAATTCACGCTCATGCCCGATATACACGAGGCTCTCTCCATTTGGAGAAAAAGACACGGTGGAATAAGCGCCAGCTGATTGTGTGATTTTCTTTGTCGTACCGTCCTCTAATGACAGGAGGCACACGTCACTTATGTAAGGTATCTGAGGATTTGATTGAATATAGGCAAGCCATTTCCCGCACGGAGAGACCGTGTGATTCACATGATGATGCTGCCCGCTCGTGACAGCCTCTATCTCTCCTGAATGGGTATCCACTTGAATGATCTGCGTAAAACGTCCATCTAAAAAACCTCTGCCATCTGCTTTATAGGTCAAATCATCATATACCGCAGGAGCGAAATCATCTCGCTCTTCCTTTTTTTCATCATGAACAGATTCTGATTGTTTCAGTGACACAGCCGCATAAATGAAAGCTCCATCTGGTGAAAAGACAGGATGAGATACCCCGTATGGAATCGCCGTTAAGGTGCGAACGCCGCCTCCCTGACTCTGAATCAGTGCCAGCTGAGGAACTTCCTTTGGCTTTTGCAAAATAAAAGCAAGCTGCCTGCTGTCTTTTGACCATACTGGCTGATGATGCTTTCCATCCTCAAATGTCCATTGTGACAGCTCCTCTGTCTCTTCATCTCGAACCCATAAATGGATGTTGTAATCATCTTTTTTCTCATTCACCGTGACTTTTGTAAAAACCGCCTTTTTTCCATCTGGTGAATAAACCGGATGAGAAACAGAAACAATCTTCGTTAAATCTTCTGCCGTCATCAATTTCTTCATGAATGTATCTCCCCCTTTTACGCATAAAAAATAGTTCGATCCTCTAAATAATAATCCCTGCTTCATCCTATAAAAACAAGGATAAAAAAAGAACGTGCATTTTTTACAGCACGTTCTCAGATTATTGAAAAAGGGCTAAAATGATCTTTATTTTAGCTCTTTTTCTTCTTTTCAGCGTGATAGAAAACCTTTGCAGTCTAGGAAGGACGAGTACTCGCACGGAGCGAATTTGACATTCGTGAGCACCAGCACGCAGGACTGACACCGAATGCGAGGGTTTGTCTACACGCTGGGAACGTGCATTTTTACAGCACGTTCTTTACTTGATTGACAGGATCATGCTCCACGACAACACCTTCTACCGGTACCGTCAGCAAATCTACTTCGCAATGCGGGAAGTTTTGGGCAAGCTGCTTTTTCAGCGCTTCTCCCTTCCCTTTTTCAACTAAGGTTAAGATCGTCGGTCCAGCACCGCTTAATGCCGTTCCATACGCTCCTTTTAGCGAAGCGACATGCTCTACCTTCGACAGCTCTGGGACGAGCATTGTGCGGTAAGGCTGATGAAATAAATCCTTATTCATCATTTCTCCAACAAGCGGCCAGTTTTGCGTCATTAATGCCGCTACAAGCACGTTGCTCACAGCACTTGCACTGACAGCATGTTTATAGGAAAGATCCTCTGGCAGGACATCACGGGCATCCTTTGTCAGCACTTCATAAAAAGGAATCACGACGACAACATCTATATCCACATGCTGCACTTTGACGGCATGTGTCTTGTCTTCTTCATGAAGACCAATCAGTAAACCGCCGAATAAAGAGGCACCCGCATTATCTGGATGACCTTCTACCTCACTTGCAAAAAAGAGCTTCTGATCATCCGTCATATTTAATTCAAGAAGCTGATTGGCCAGCTCAATGGCTGCCACAATTGCAGCAGCACTGCTGCCAAGCCCCCGTGCCAATGGAATATCACTCCACACTTTGACATGAACAGACGGGAGTGTTTTTCCAAAATGATCTGCGACCTTTTTGGCTGTTTGATAAATTAGGTTGTCGGTGCCTGGTGGAATCCCGGACACGACATCTGTTTCTGCTTCAAACAGCCAGCTATCATGGTCATAGACCGATAGCTTTAAATAGCGGCTGAGCGCCATTCCAACTGAATCAAAGCCTGGTCCTAAATTGGCAGTGCTTCCCGGTACTGTGATTGTAAAAAGCATGGAGGCTTTACTCATACGCGCGCGGCCTTTTCTAAGTGTTCAAGAATTTGATCTTCATCTGCATCGAGTGTGACCGGCTTGATTTGTGAAATATCAATCGCCGTATTCGGATCTTTCAATCCGTTGCCTGTTAATACCGCAACAACTTTACTGCCTGGCTTGATTTCTCCGGATTTCACCTGCTTTAGCACACCTGCGATAGACGCACAAGAGCCCGGCTCTGCAAACACGCCTTCTTCACGTGCAATCAATTGATATGCATGAAGAATTTCCTCGTCAGTCACTTCATCAATCTTTCCGTTTGATTCATCTGCGGCTGCCACAGCTTGCTTCCAGCTCGCTGGATTTCCGATACGGATGGCAGTTGCCACTGTTTCTGGCTGTTCAATCACTTCATTTCGTACGATTGCTGCTGCACCTTCTGCTTCAAAGCCGCGCATGACTGGCAGTCCAGTTCCTTTTTTCTCATGGTATTCCTTGAAGCCTTTCCAGTAGGCGGTGATGTTCCCTGCATTTCCAACAGGAATCGCCAGTACGTCCGGGGCCGAGCCTAGCTGCTCACAGATTTCAAATGCCGCAGTTTTTTGTCCTTCAATTCGGTACGGATTGACAGAGTTAACAAGAGCAATCGGCGCTTTTTCACAGATGCTGCGGACGATTTTCAGCGCATCATCAAAGTTGCCGTCAATCGCAATGATCTCTGCTCCGTACATCACAGCCTGTGCAAGCTTCCCGAAGGCAATTTTCCCGTCTGGAATGATGACGATACATTTCATATCAGCACGGGCTGCATAAGCCGCTGCCGCTGCAGAGGTATTCCCTGTCGAAGCACACATGATCGTATCATTGCCTTCTTCTTTTGCCTTTGCAACAGCCATGACCATTCCACGATCCTTGAAAGAGCCAGTTGGATTGACGCCTTCTGTTTTCACATGAAGCTCAATCCCCAGCTTTTCCGAAAGTTTGGCAAGGTGGATCAGCGGTGTATTCCCTTCATTTAATGTTAGTTTTGGTGTTGATTCGTTTACTGGTAAGAATTCTTGGAATTCCTCAATAAGTCCATTCCACTTCATCAGCTTAAACCGTTCCCTTCTACTCGGTACGTGCTCTTCACTTGAACCACCACGTCGAGATCGTTTAATTTTTGCAGGATATTTGAGAAATCTTCTTCTGAGGTCCGGTGTGTAATAATTACAATTTCAGCCAGCTCATCATGCCCTTTCACAGGAAGCTGAAGGATCTTTTCAAAGCTGATGCCTCTTTCAGAAAAAATAGATGTAATGCGGGAAAAAGCCCCGACTTGATCTCTAACATGAATTCTTAAGAATTGCTGAGCAAATACTTCCGATGGAGATTTGATCTTTTTCTCAAACTGCGGTGCGATAAATCCGCTTCCGTTCACACCAAGGCGCATGTTTTTCATCACTGCGACTAAGTCTGATACAACAGCTGTTGCCGTTGGGAGACTTCCTGCTCCAGGGCCGTAAAACATCGTTTCTCCTACAGCACTTCCATAGACATACACCGCATTGAATTCATTGTTGACCGATGATAGCGGATGGTGATCAGGGAGTAAGGTTGGCTGGACACTGACTTCCACTTTCTCTCCGTCCCGCTGGGCAATTCCGATCAGCTTCATTGTGTAGCCAAATCGTTTACTGAAATTAATGTCTTCATCAGAAACGTCAGAGATGCCTCTGACCTTCACATCCTCTAATTCCACATTCATGGAAAAGCCGAGTCTTGCAAGAATCGCCATTTTCCTTGCTGCATCAAGTCCTTCTACATCAGCTGTCGGGTCTGCTTCTGCAAAGCCCAGATCCTGCGCTTCTTTTAAGACATCCTCATATGCGCTTTTATCGACGTTCATTTTCGTTAAAATAAAATTCGTTGTGCCGTTCACAATTCCCATCATCTTCGTAATTCGGTCAGAGGCCAATCCTTCCTCCAGCGTACGCAGAATCGGAATTCCTCCGGCGACACTTGCTTCATAATAAAGATCACAGCCATTTTCTTTCGCAACATGTAAAAGCTCTGTTCCGTAAAGCGCCATTAAATCTTTATTGGCTGTAATGACATGCTTCTTCTCATTTAACGCATCTATTAAATATTGTTTTGTCTCTTCAATGCCGCCCATCACTTCAATAATGACGTCGACCTCTGGATCTCTAATCACATCGTATACTTCAGTTGTGAAGACCTCTCTTGCCACATCCACATCTCTCTTTTTATCGGGATTGCTCACAAGCACTTTTTGTATTAATACCGGACAGCCGATCTGGTGCATTAATTTATCCTGGTGATCTTGGATAATCTTGACGACACCGCTCCCCACTGTTCCTAATCCTAATAGTCCAACTCGAATTGCCTTCACCTGAAATTCCACCTTTCTTCGTCAATGTCCTCTCTAAAAAGACATTTGTTAACCTAACACAGACATTCAATGTACACACATTATAAAGGGGTATCCTCATTTTGACAAGGTAATAAAATAAGAGATTGTCAGAATGAAACCGCTTAACAGCTATTTATATCAAGATTCTATATTTTCAAAATATTTTTGTCAGAAAGCTCCCGAAACTCAGGGAGCCTTATATGATGAACGAACCGGCGTTTTGGCTTGCTGACCTTGTAAGATAAGCGCAATATTTTCAGCACACAAACGCATCATCGTTTTTCTCGTTTCGACACTTGCACTTCCAATATGAGGGAGAACCGTGACGTTAGATAATGTTGTTAACGGATGAGAAGGGCTGACAGGCTCCTGTCTAAATACATCCAGACCGGCTCCGGCAATTTTTCCTGTCGTGACCGCCTCATATAAAGCATCCTCATCCACAGTCTGTCCTCTTGATACATTAATAAAATAGGCTGAGTTCTTCATCAGATCAAATGCTTTTTCATTAAACATGTCTTTTGTTTCCGGGGTTAAAGGGGTCAGACAGACGATGAAATCAGACTGCGTAAGCAGTTCCTCAAATGGCGCATAAGTCACGCCGAGCTGCGCTTCTGCCTCTGGCTTTCTTGACCGGTTATGGTACAGCACCTTCATGTCAAAGCCTGCTGCCCGCTTGGCAAGCGCTGTTCCGATACTTCCCATGCCAACAATTCCAAGGGTTTTGTGATGAACATCAGCTCCTGCAAGAAGAAGCGGTCCCCAGCCTGTCCAATTTCCTTCCTTAATCCAATCACTCGCCTCGACAATCCGTCTAGCTGACGCCATCAGAAGGGCAAAGGCTAAATCAGCCGTGGATTCTGTTAATACATCCGGTGTATGACAAATAGTGATATTGCGCTTTTCAGCCGCCTCAAGATCAATATTGTCATAGCCAACAGCAAGGTTTGCGATCACCTTAACTTGTGGAGCCTTTGATAAAAGGGCTTCATCTACTTGATCTGACAGCATGGTGAGAAGCGCATCCGCTTGAGCTGCTTGTTTTTCTAATTCTTCTCTTGGACATGGCTCATCCTCGCTCGGCCACATCTCAATATGAGCGACTTCTTTTAATGGTGTAAGTGATGCTTCATCCAGCTTTCTTGTGATATAGACATAAGGTTTCGGCAAGAAGAACACTCCTTTGATTGATTTCTTTAAGCATAACGAAAAACGCCTCAAGAGAAAAGAGACGTTTCATCTGTTCACTGAAACTTCAAATCCGTGGACCTGTGATCCAGCCAACTGCCGGTATCGGGCTCTCGCCGCTTCGCATGGCACTCATTTCTTGAAAGACCTTCAGAAAGTATTCATAGCGATTGGCATCATTTAGGACGTAATCTAACCGCTCTTCATAATATGATTTTTCATTTTCTCCTGACATGTAGTAGCCTTCCACAATTTCAAAATAATGAAGCGGGAACAACAAGCGGCTGTATAACAAACGCTTAGAAAAGGAAGAAAGAGGTGTCACCTGCTCATATTGCTGAAGAAAGGAGAAGCCTTCTTCAATTAAATCTTCCTTATGCTGCACAAAGGTTTCTCTTAAGTATTCGGCAATATCCCGGGTTGGATGATCAAAGACCCAATCTACAGGTAAACGAAGCGGCTGCTCATGCGGCCAAGTCCTCCGCGAAAAACGCTGGTGGCAGACAGTGCCTGAGTCACATTCCTTCGGTTCATCATCAAGCTCAGTATCCACTAAATATTGAATGGCATTTTCCGTTAATCCAAGATAATACGGAAAGGATTCGATGAATTTTTTTTCAAACTGTTCCAGTGGTTTTTGGTGCATTTGCTGCATCCAAAAGCCTTCAAGCTGATCTAACCGTTTTGCCCACAATTCCTTCCAGGCTCCCACACGTTTTGTTTCAGATACCTCATATGGAAATCCTCTTCCCCTGACATGAAAAGCCGCCAGCTCTGACGCCTGCTGGAACGAGCGGCTTGAGATCGGCGGTGCTGCCTTTAATAAAGCATACAGCTCCTTTCCATGAGTAAAGGTGGGCTTCTCTTCATTTGTTAATTCAAACACAGCGACGTATGGGTCTCCTGCATTCAGTAAATACTGACTGATATGATACAGCTCTGTGAGTTCTTCTTCTCGCAAATGAGACACAGGAACAATGATGAAGAGAGTCTCCGACGTTTGAAAGCTCTGATAACTGCCATATGGCATAAGTTGACGCACATCAATACCAAATGTGTGATAAATGGTTTCTTTCATATTTTCACCTGCGTTCATATGATCGATCTCTTATCATATCGTAGTCGCAGGTTGAGGGATTTATGAATACTATTTACTATCCGAAGCTTTTTACACGTTGTGGACCAAATTACGAGGATTGGGTGAGGAATATATGCCGCATCATCATGAGATGAACGAAGTAGAAAAAACAGCAAGACGCCGTTTACAAGAACGAGGCGTATCCATTCAAGATATAGCAGACCTTGTCTACTTTTTACAGGAAAAATATCATCCTGGTTTAGACATGTCAGAATGCATCCACAATGTGGAGCGTGTCATCGCAAAACGAGAAGTCCAAAATGCGATATTAACAGGCGTCGAACTAGACGTACTAGCCGAGCAAAAGAAGCTAACCGAGCCGCTTCAGTCCATTTTAGAAACAGACGAAAGCCTGTATGGTGTTGATGAAATTCTATCCTTTGCTATCGTCAATATTTATGGTTCGATCGGCTTTACGAATTACGGATATATCGATAAAGAAAAACCAGGGATTCTCGGGAAACTCAATGATAAATCCACAGGCGAGTGCCACACCTTTTTAGATGACATTGTCGGCGCCATTGCTGCTGCAGCATCAAGCAGGCTCGCACATAGTACGAGAAATGTGGAATAAAGCAAAAAAGAGGACGCGCGCGTAACGCTTGTCCTCTTTTTTTTATGATAATCGCTCAATCCACTCGGATAATGAATCAATGACATAGGTTGGCTGTTTGTCATACTTCTGAAGCAGTTCTTTTGTTGTCACGCCTGTATGAACGAGTAATGTGTCCATTCCTGCATTCATCCCTGCCATAATATCCGTATCATAGTTATCACCCACCATAAGCGTCTCAGACAGATCGGTCCCGAGCACCCTCATCGCTTGTTCCATGATGATGGATTCTGGCTTCCCGATAAACGTTGGCTGGACCGTAGTGGTGACGGTCAGCACAGATGTTAATGAGCCGTTCCCTGGCAGAAGCCCTCTTTCTGTTGGTATGGCGATGTCTCCATTTGTTGAGACAAATTGTGCGCCTTGACGGATGGCAATCGCACCTACTGCGAATTTTTCATATGTAATGTCTCGGTCAATTCCAACAACAACGAAATCAGCGTCTTCCTGACCGAACATTAGCCCTTTTTCTTCAATGGCCTGCTTGATTCCTTCTTCACCGATGACGTAAACAGACGCGTCTTTCTTTTGTTCGGCAATATAATTGGCTGTCGCCATACTTGTTGTAAAGACTTGTTCTTCAGTTGCTGGAATATCGAATGAAACAAGCTTTTTTGCTACCTGCTTCGGCGTGCGTGACGAGTTATTCGTGACAAACAAGTAAGGAATGTTTAGCTCATTTAACTTTTGAACAAATTGACCTGCTTCTTCGATCTTTTCTGTTCCTTTATACATTGTTCCGTCTAAATCAATTAAGTAGCCTTTGTATTTCATGATGCTCACAACTCCAATGGATTATTTAAACGCTGATACTGGGCCAAGCTCCTGCTCCAAGTAGGTACGGATGCGGCTTGGGAAAACCTCTAGCGCATGCTCAACCTCGCTGATCACCTGCAGCAAGTCGTGATGAACCACTTCCTGGTATTGCTGCACAAGTGTTTTGCGGCACGAGACAAGCTTTTTCAGCTGACTGCCTTCCTCTTCGGGTACAACCTTTTCATCAACAAGAATATCCATGATGTCATCATAGCTTCCTGGATCACGCATAATAAAGCCATCAATCATATCATTTCCCGTATCAAGAATACATTCGACAAGCAAATGAACAATTCGTTCAAGCGCTTTTTTCTCTAGTGGACTTGTCCATGTTTGATGACTGCGCATCAACTCATATTGCTCCTCGAAAAAACGCAATGTCTCTTCAATTTTTTTTCTGTCTACGAAATACATCATGACGCTCCCCTTTGCGTTATTTTCTGATTCGTTTTAAGACAAAATAGGCACAGCCAAAATTACAGTATTCATAAATGTATTCATCGAGTGTGCTGATTTTTGTATCAAATGTGGCCTTTTGGTTTTGGTCATCAAAGAACCCCTTCAGTCTCAGCTGATTGTAGCCCCAGTCCCCCACAATATAATCGTACTTATTTAAAATATCTGAGTACCTTGCTTTAAACGCTTCTTCATCAAAACCGTCTTTAATATCTCTTACAAGATCAAAAGTAGCATTCTGAATGACGATCATCTTCTCACCTCTTTTTAAACGATCCATCTTTAATGATAATTCATTGGAAGAACTCCATCAATTGCTAAAGCATGTTTTTTCCGTTTTAGCCGAAGCTAAAGAAAAAAGGAGGTCACATTTATGAAGAAACAACTGACAGCCGCGATTCTCCTCAGCATGCTTTTAGGCGGGTGCGGCTTTCAATCAGGTATGAACCGGCAAGTGGATGAAGATTCTTCAAGTAAAACCATCCGTCTATCGGATCGTCATGAAGGAAATAATTCCAACATGCCAGAAGCAGACACAAACAGAGCAGGATATGTTCGTTATCAGCGCCAGCAAGTAACGGATCAGAAAGAAAGAACACCTGCTTTAAATCGCGAGCATCTTGCCCACGTCATTACAAGTTTAACTGTGCAGCTCCCAAACATCAAAGATGCAGCCACACTTGTGACAGATGAGGATGCACTGATTGTATATCGAACAGGAAACAAAAACCGGGATGAATCTGCTGATCAAGTAAAGAAAACGGCGGTTTCTGTACTCCCTCGTTATTATCATGTATACGTCTCTGATAATCCAGAGCACTTTCAATCCATTGCCAATTTTTCACGTCTTCAAACCAATTCACGTGATTTTGATCAAATTTTAACCAAAACGATTCAACAAATGAAATATTCCCCTCAAGGTGGAGATATTTCTACGAAAGAAGATGCAAATGGTATGACGAATTCCGACCGTACCATGAGAAGAAACGCCCCTTACGGCCAAAATTAATATGAGAAAAAACGCCAGAGAGCTCTGGCGTTTTCTTTGTTATGCTTGCGCCTGACGCTTTTTAGACGCTTCGTTTACTTGTTCATCTGCATGGTAGGAAGAGCGCACAAGCGGTCCAGCTTCACAATGGCTAAAGCCTTTTGACATCGCAATTTCTTTCAGCTCTGCAAACTCATCCGGATGGTAGTATTTTTGAACTTTCAAATGCTTTTTCGAAGGTTGTAAATACTGACCAATCGCCATAATATCCACGTTGCTCGCAAGAAGATCATCCATGACTTCAATGATTTCTTCCTTCGTTTCACCTAGTCCAATCATAATGCTTGATTTCGTTGGAATGTCGGGCTGCATTTCTTTTGCGCGGCGCAAGAATTCTAATGAACGATCATATGTAGCACGTGCACGAACCCTTGGCGTTAATCTGCGAACTGTTTCAATATTGTGATTTAAAATATCAGGACGTGTGTCCATTAACGTCTTCAAATTATCGTAATTGCCGCCCATGTCTGAAGGGAGAACTTCAATTGTCGTGAATGGACTTTTTCTTCTAATGGCACGAACGGTTTCAGCAAACACACCTGCTCCGCCATCCTTTTGATCATCCCTTGCAACCGCTGTTATCACAGCATGCTTTAAGTTCATCAAAGCCACTGAATCTGCAACGCGTTCTGGCTCTTGCAGGTCAAGCTCAGTTGGAAGTCCAGTTTTCACCGCACAGAAACGGCATGCGCGCGTACAAACAGATCCAAGGATCATAAATGTAGCGGTTCTTCTCACCGCCCAGCATTCATGAATATTCGGACATTTTGCTTCCTCACAAACGGTATTCAGGTTGTTTTCCCGCATCATTTTTTTCAAACCGGTATAGTTTTCATTCGTATTCAGCTTAATTTTAAGCCAATCCGGTTTTCTTACGTGCTCTTCCTTCTTTGCCAATTCCATCATCTCCATATGAATTCGTTAAAGGTGCATCTACAAAAATCTTCCTGCTATATACGATGGATGCAGCTAAGAAGCTGCAAAAAATTGAATCTTCGGCCTAAAGCCTTTTCTTTAGACACTTTAACATAGTACAGATTGAACAACAAGGGAATGAGCTGCAAAAATACCCAAAAGCCTCCTAAAAAATAAGAAGAAAATTACTAACATTTTCTTCTTATGAAATAGGGTGATCTAACCACACTAAACGGTAGAAGACGATGCTTGATGAAAGGAGATGGACGTTTGTGAAAGTGGTTTTAGCCATCATGATCGCTCTTTCAATGCTCCCTTTACCTGTTCATGCACAAGGGGAAGGCAAGCAGCCAGACGAACTGAAGCAGCGAATGGCACTATACGAAAAAGTCGCCATCACTACACAGGTTCCATGGTATGTACTTGCTGCGGTTGATCAGTATGAGCACAATATTCGAAAAAGCAGAAGAGATTTACCGAAACAAAAAGGCGTCATTAGTATCTACATTCCCCGGGAAATGTGGATCGGCCCTGAAAACCCGAATAAGCAGGATACCTCTCCTTTAAGCATTAAAGTGTTTGACGGAATTGGACTTGATGGAAACGGGGATGGAAAAGCGAACAGCGATGACGATGAGGATGTATTATTCACGTTTGCTCAATACTTGCTTCACTACGGCAGCAGCATTGATCAATTAAAAATTGCTTTATGGGACTATTATGGACGAGATCAAACCGTTGGAATTATTTCATCTTTTATGAAGCTATTTCAGCACTACGGCCATCTTGACCTCGGAAAGCATGCCTTCCCTCTTCCGGTCGGAGCTGACTACAGCTACCGGAGTACATGGGGAGATGCGAGAGGGTTTGGCGGCAGAAGAATTCATGAGGGCACGGATTTATTTGCCCATTATGGACTTCCCGTTCGTGCGACATCGTATGGCGTGATTGAAATGAAAGGCTGGAACCGCTTTGGCGGCTGGCGGATTGGTATTCGAGATATTCATAATCATTATCATTACTTCGCTCATTTAAATGGCTTTGCAAAAGGACTCAAAACAGGTCAAATTGTTGAACCCGGACAGGTCATTGGATCTGTCGGAAGCTCCGGTTATGGCCCCCCAGGCACAGCAGGAAAATTTCCGCCGCACCTTCACTATGGCATGTATAAAGACAACGGCAGAACTGAATGGTCATTTGATCCATACCCTCATTTAAGGGCGTGGGAAAGAGCTGAGCGGAAACGCAAATAGAAAACAGCCCAATCATTCCTTGGGCTGTTTTTCATTATTCTTTCTTCTCCTTTTTCTCTGGGAGAACAATCGATGGAGCGCCTGAGTTTGTTCCGCTGCCATTGTAATAATCTGGTACGTCCCCTTGAACGGCTTGTATGGAGACGGGAACTGAGTTCTTGACCACGATTGTTTCAGATGCAAACGGGATGATGACTCTCACCTTGACCTCGATCAGAACACTAATATCAATCAAGGCATTGTTGATGCCATAGGGCTTAATGTTTTTTTCAACGTCCGTATGCGGGTCACCAATGACACTAAAGCGTACAGGCACTTTTGGCCCTAGATTGGCGATGAGTGCATTTCCGGACGCTTGCCCAAGCGGAATGTTATATATAATGCCGTCATGTCCATCTGTTTGATCCTTTAACGCTTCTTTTGCCTCTTTTTGAAAGTTCCCCTTTTCAATGTCCTCTAAATTTTTTTGAAGATGACGTGACAGGTCAGCCATTGCTTTCGATGTTGCCTGCGCATTAAAATCGATGGTCGTTACTTTTCCGTTCTCACTTGTATTCATGACCACCATATCCTTCATATTCTCCTGATCGTCTGCAAAGTCTTGAACAGAATATTGGATCAGATGATTGGCGATACGCTCTGTTTCTAGTTCCGCAATGTGAATAAGGGTTGGTTTAATTGAACGGTTAATAAAAAATAGACTAATGACGGTTGAGAGTACAAAGAATAAGATTGCAAGCAGCATGACGTATCGAAATGGCAAAGGGCCCTTTTTATAGGGGCGATAACGGCGGTTCATTCTCAATAAAAAATCCCCCCTTCTCCACTACAAGTGTATGCAGACAGGCGGGGGGATAGGAATCATCTATCCATTTTTATTTCACCATTTTTAATAATGCGTCTCTTCCATTGGTTCCAGCTGTAATGCCTAGCGCTTCTGCGGCGTATGTCACAGATTCTAAAGGGGCATCAAGCAATTGCTCAATGGTTCTCACACCAACTGCTCTCCCTGCGATAATTCCTCTATCTGCAAGCTTTTCATTTAAGAGCCCGACATCCAGTGCACCGCACATAATATACCCATGTTCATTTGTCACCGCCATAAAATTCGTCTTCGGCAGTTTGACGGTGACGGCTGTAAAGGAATGTCCATCAATTTTAATAGGTGTTAAATTCACCAAATCCCTTCACTCCTCTCATCACAATCTATGTGACAAGAGGGCGAGTGTTGTTAGGCTAAAGCGGATTTCATGTGGTTTCCTTCAGGCGCCAAGTAAGCACATCACGTAAAAATTCCGGCATGAAATATTCAATGTGTTCATGGTCACGGATATGAGGAAATAGAGAGCCTAACGTATACATATCGACTGTGCCAACCGTATAGGAAGCGTCCTTTTTGATCAATTGATCATGTACAAAGATATCCTTTACCCGTTTGGTTTCGCCTTCTTCTACTGTATAGGTGAGGCCGCTATACAGCATTTTCCCCATCAGCTCACCTCTAAAGCCGAAGCCCTTAATGCGCAGCTGTTCCATTTTTTCTTCACAGGCACGCCGAACGGTTTCGATGAGCTGTTGACCGGTAAGCGTCACCCGAATGGGATTAATGGGATGCGGGCAGATTCGGTGGACTTCTTCTCTTGTCACGATTCCTGCCTCTAATGAATCAAGTACCATACCTGCATTCATCATGCCGATATCTGCCCCGCACCAATCTTTAATGGCATCTGTTAAGAGCTGCGGAAGCGGGGATTCATCAAACCACTTCGTTTCTAACCTTGACTCAATCGCTGTTACTTTTTCCTGCATGAGGGCTTTCGCTCTTCTCTCTGCTTGCTGTAAGGTAGTGATGGCTTCATCTGATTCACTAATCAGCTGATCCACTGACTGCACCGTTGCTTTTTTCTCGATCAGCTCTTTGCGCGCTATGTCAATTGTCAGCTCGACACAGCCAATATAATGCCCATACTTTTCAGCGCATGCAAGCAGCACCCCATTGTCCATTTCACCCTGCTCTAACAAATGATGCGTGTGTGAGCCTAGGATGATGTCGATGTCAGGAAAATCACGGGCGACCTCCCGATCATGGATGATACCAAGATGGGATAAGAGCACAATGACATCCGCCTGTCCCTTCACTTCCTGCAGCATGTCTCGTATGCTGTCAAACGGATCTGTAATGTCCCAACCCAGCTTTTCATAGACGGGTGTATACGCAATGGTCACGCCTAAGAGACATATTTTCAGTCCGTTTTCCATTTGGATCATATGATAGGGCTTTGCCCACGATGGCCTTTTGCCTTTCTCAAATAAATTAGACAGAACCACTGGAAATTGTGCATGCTCGTACAATTGATCGAGTTGATCATGAGGCAGCGTAATGCCTTCATTATTTCCAATCGTGACCCCATCATAGCCAAGTTGATTGAGAAGCTTGACATTTACCTTTCCATAATCAGCTTCTGACACAAGGTTCACTCGGTCCATATGGTCGCCAATATCAAACAAGAGCATCTGATCGTGAACTTGACGCTTTTCCTCAATATAAGCTGCGATTTTTGGCCAGTTCTCAAAGTGGCTGTGCAAGTCGTTTGTATGATATAACCATAGCTTCTGCAGCATGTTGATCTCTCCCTCAAGTTGTCACTGAACCGTCATTCAGGTTGAAAGCCGCAGCTCTCATTTAACTAAATAAATCTAACTGCTTCGGAGAAAGGCTTGAATACGTAATATCCAGCAAATCAATCATCTGCTGGCCATTCGCCGCTGCATCTCCGCCGGAGTTATTATTAAACACGACATAGACATCTTTTGATTGCTGATGCAGAATGTCGAGATTCTTTTTCCACTCTTTTAATTCAGCTTCATTATATAAATATAAGTATCGCACTTCACGCCAATTCTCATGGTCTGCTGGGTGAAGCCAGCCCTGTTTATTTCTTCCGTGAAAACGGACCAATGTTTTATCACGGTGCGTAGCTTGTATGACTGGCGGAATGGAGCCTTCTCCAACTTGCGGCTCATCACAAACAGAATGAACCCATCCTTCTTTTTCCATAAAGGACAAGGTCTGCTCATAAAATTCATCTGAGAACCATGTGCGGTTACGGAATTCGAGGGCACATGGAATGTCACCCATCTTCTCTTTACACCATCTTAAATAGTGGACGTGCTCTTTTTTGCAATCAAACCATGGTGGAAATTGAAACAAAACCATGGCAAGTTTCCCTTCACGAATGAGCGGAGTCAATGAAAGAATAAATGCGTCAAACATCTCTTCCTTCGAAGCAAACGGAATTTCGCCCCTCTGATGCCCGGTCATTCCTTGATATGCTTTCACGACAAATTGAAAGGTATCTGGCGTATCCTTTATCCACTTTTCATGATTACGCTCAGGCTGAACCGCATAAAAGCTGGCATCCAGCTCCACAATGGGAAACGTTGACGAATAGTGAAACAGCTTTTGAGCGCTGCCGATTTTCGGCGGATAAAGACTGTCATGGTCTCCCCAGCCAGTTAATCCGATATAAATCATGTTTCTCACCTCTTGCCACTCTCATGTATAGACGGCTTCCTCACATGAAAGCCTTTTTCTCTTGTGATACCCATATTTCTGAAAGAAATTCTTCTGTCTACAACATATCATATTTGCCCGTAATTCTGAATGAAGATGACTGACGGTACGTGATTTTGTCCTGACGCTCTGTTTGTTTGTGATATTAGTTGACAACTTTCTATCTAAAATGATTTGAGCTGATAACATAAATTGCATATCAGAGAGGTTAACAGTGATTGTCCATTTATTTATTCATCTTCACCAAGAGCTTTAGTTCTCAATAAAGGAGACTTAGTGGATATGAACATAGACGATAACCAGTTTGAAGCATTGCAAAAAATCGCCGAAAGGATTCACAAGCCTTTCTATTTGTGTAACCAGCATGGACGTATTCTCTGCAACTCGCACACCATGATCACGAGCCCAGATTGGATTCGCATTCTCCCCTTTTTCCAAAGAAGGACACCCCATTATTTTTCGATGATATATGCGATGCAAACCTTTTCCGTCTTTCCGATTGATCTAACCGAACAAACATGTGAGTATGTGGTCATCCCTTCCTTCATTCCTCCGCTGGATGAAACACTGCAAGTCTTCATTGCACAAGCAGTAAACGAAATCTCAATTGCGCGAATGAGACAATATACTGCCCAGCAAACGGCCAAGCGTGCCAGAAATGAAGGGTTTCGCAGATGGATAGAGGGTGCATCGTATTCTCAGCAAGACGCTGCATACATTGCGAAGGCTTTTGGATTAAATGTAGATAGCAGCTATCTATGCATGATCTGTCAGCTTGATCATTGTCATGAGACCACTCATTTTTTGAACCAGCAACTGATGTTAGATCAAGTCGTTGATCTACTTGACAGCGCACTTCCAAGCTCTCCTTTTCCTTCCTTTCTGTTTGTCAAAGGTGATATGGGCATTGTATTAATGGAAGAGACAGGCAGTTGGTCAAAGATGAGTGGCAGACTCCTCTCTTTTTTGAAACAGTTGCAGATGCTCGTTAGCATACAAGCGAATCACACCATTTCCTTTGGCGTGAGCTTGACTAGTTGTCGCACCACCCATCTGTCTGAGGGCTACAGTGAAGCATTAGAGGCTCTTCAAGCCGGACATCTCTCGTCGCAGGCGGAATATATTCAGTTCTATCAGGCAAAGGATGTGCCAGATTTATTGAAGCTTATTCCAAGAAAGGATTTAGTCACGTTTCACCAGATGCACCTTCACCCGTTATATGAAGCTGGTCAAAACCTCCTCCACACCTTATCTGTCTATTTAGAAACGCATTGCCACATTTCAGAAACAGCGAAACGTTTGTCTATTCATCGCAACACGGTCATTTATCGATTGGAGAAGTGTGAGGAGCTGCTTCGGATCAGCTTAAAAGACCCTGAAGCCACATTAAGGCTGCGCTTAGCATTACGTATTCAGATGCTTCTCTCACCCCATCCTGATTGAATGTTTTCTTCCGAAGCTTCATATAGTTTGGAGGAGAAAAGTGATACACGAGGAGGCAAAAATCGCTTTGCAGATATTTCGTTGAATCAGTGGATGGCCTTAACCCCTCCTCAATTAGTGAAAGAGCATTTACATGTAGATGATGCCATGATTCGTGCGCTTCATAAAGAAAAATCACCTATTGTTACATATAAAAGGTGATGACCATTATAAAAAAACCGATCAATTTGTGCTGATCGGTTTTTTTATAAACAAATTTTAAGAAATTGCAGAAGTATGCTGCACTTTTTTCCCCCACACGATGGATGCAATGAAGCTTATGCAAAGCACCAATGTTCCGAGCATAAAAGGAAACTCAATATTCACATCAAATAAAATCCCAGCAAGGCTCGGTCCGACAATATTGGCAAGGCTCATAAAGGATGTATTAAGGCCGCCAGCTACTCCTTGCTGATTACCTGCCATTTTGGACAGCAATGTATTGAGGGCTGGACGAACAAATGATGTAGCCGACAAAAATAAAATAGAGCCTGCAAAGATCAGCCAAAAGGACGGTGCAACACGGCAGACGATGAGCATCAAAGCCGCTCCTAGCAGAGCATAACGCACGACGCGCATTTCACCGAATCGTTTCACACAGGCATTCACCAACGCACCTTGGACAAGCACGCCAGCAAGACCCGCAACCGTAATCACAAACGCAATATCCTTCGGTGTAAATCCATGTTTTTGGTCTACATATAAGCCGAAAATCGATTCAAAGTGAATGATGCCAAAATTGAGGACAAACGCCAATATAAACAAAAAACCGTAGGATGTCTTTAAAGCTTGCATCATTTGCACAAAAGGGTTGAAATGAATGTCTTTGTTTAACCGCGCTTCTTCCTGCTTTTCCTTTGTTAAAGTTTCAGGTAAAAACAGGATGGATAACAGGGTAGAAAGAGCTGCAAAGGAACCTGCGATGAGAAAAGGAAAAGCGATTCCATACTCGACCAAATAGCCGCCTACGCCTGGTCCAATAACAAAGCCTAACGTCATTGCTGCACTAAATAGCCCCATTCCTTTCCCTCGGTCCTTCTCACTTGTGATATCAGCAATGTATGCAAACATGGCTGGCATGAGTAAAGCTCCGGCCGCACCGCCTAAAAAACGTGATACAAACAGCATCCACAGCTGATCAGCAAATGCAAAAATAAACTGGGCAATGGTAAAGCCGGCAATCCCGGCAATGATCAATTTTCTACGTCCAAATCGATCGGTCAGTGCGCCTGCAACCGGCGATAAAGCAAATTGTGTAAGACCTGTTGCAGCGACAAGAAAACCGAGTGTTTTTCCTGTTGCGCCAAAGGCTTCAATATAACTTGGCATGACAGGGACAATGAGGCCAAAGCCAAGCATGGCAATAAAAATATTGAGCATCAAAATGTATAATCTGCCCATTTTCTTCATATCAAAAAACCTCTTTCTGCAAAATAAATGAAAATGATGTCAAAAACTCAGAACTTCTTCAGTATAGCGATATCACTGTCTATAAGTCTAGTTTTTCAAAAATTAGTTTTCTTTTCCAAATAAAAAATACCGCAAATAGCGAGTATCCGTATGACTTTATTCACTTTGTTCATAGATAGAAAGAGCCGCCTGAAGCCCTGCTCCGCAATGGATGGATGCACCGTGTTTGATTAGAATCGCTTCCAGCCCTGCTAACACAAACAGCACGTTTTCTTTTCTGCAGCTATAGCCCATTGTGCCAATTCTCCATATACGTCCGGCTAGCGGTCCAAAGGAGCTTGCGATTTCAATGCCAAAATGCTTAAGCAGATCGGCACGTACCGCTTCTCCATCAATACCACTTGGAATCTCAATACATGTCACAACTGGCATTTTACAATGTGGATCACCGAACAATTCAAGTCCCATCGCTTCAAGACCTTTCATCAAGGCTTTCTCGTGATATGCGTGCCTTTGAAAACGCTCAGACAGTCCTTCTTCCAGCACAACACGAACCCCTTCACGAAGTGCATAGAGCATCGTTGTCGCTTCTGTATGATGATTTAATCGTCTAGGGCTCCAATAATCCTGGAGCTGGCTGAGATCAAAGTAATTGCTTTTAATTGGAGAAATATCCATTTGCTCCTGCAATTCATCCTGTGTCGCAATTCCCTTTTCCACTTTCTTTCTCGATTCAACGACAGCTGCAACCCGGTCATTATACGTGATAGGTGACATGCCTGATGGAACAGACAAGCACTTCTGCGTACCGCCAATCGCCGCATCAATCTTCCATTCGTCCACTTTCACCTGGGCCCCGCCAATGGTTGCTACAGCGTCTACAATGAACAGTGCATCGAGTTCTCGGCACGCTTCACCAATTTGCTCAAGCGGCTGCAACCGCCCCGTGGATGTTTCACCATGGACCATCGCAACGATTCTAGGCTTGACCTGCTTCATTTCCTGAATGATATCGCTAGGATCAAAAACCGTTCCCCATTCACATTCCATTGTATGTACCTCAGCACCATAGCGCTGTCCTATTTCAATGAGCAGATGACCGAAGCGGCCAAAGACAGGCACAAGCATCGAATCTCCCGGCTCAATGACACTGGCAAGCACAGCTTCAAGCCCTGAACGAGACGTGCCGTCAATCGGAAAAGCCCATTCATTTTCTGTTTGGAAAAGCGACCGCAATAAGGTCATCGTTTCATTCATGATATGTGTAAATGCTGGATCAAATTGACCGAGAATTGGGGTACTCATCACACGGAGCACTCTCGGGTCTACTTCAACAGGTCCTGGTGTCATAATCGTTCTTGAAGGTATTTGCAGTTCTTTCACGTTATCCATCCTTTCCCTTGCTGCCATCCTATATGCCCACTTATACAGTAATGCTGTTAAAATAGCAATCTCTTTTCCTACGAATTCATTACATAAAATTTACGATAAATCCATTTATTTCTTTCTGACAATATGATAGAAATAAAGAGAATACATTCCCTATTAAGGAGGAAATCGAATGAAGAGAACCTTATTTGGAACTGTTGCTGCCGGAATCATGATATTCGGCACGTTAGCCGCCCCGCTGCCGCAATCTGCGAATGCTCAAAGCTTTACTCTGAATGAACCGAGCCAAACCATCACATTTTCCCCGTTACAGCTTCAAAACGAAACATCTGCACAACAAGCGAAAACAGCCGCTACAAGTCAAATCGATTCCTATTATCAAACTGCTAATGGCAAATCAGGACCCTCTCTTAAGAAAGCTTTACACGATATTATTGATGATCATAAGCAGCTATCCTACAGCCAGGTTTGGGATGCCTTAAAGAAAACAGATGAAGATCCAAAGAATCCAAGCAATGTGCTCTTGCTCTATAGCGGTGTCTCTCGCTCAAAGCAAGCGAATGGCGGAAATGTTGGCCAGTGGAACCGGGAGCATGTCTGGGCTAAGTCACACGGCAACTTTGGGACAAGCCAGGGCCCAGGTACAGATCTCCATCATCTGCGGGCAACAGACGTGCAAACGAATAGCACACGAGGAAATTTAGATTTTGATCTGGGCGGAAATGAATACAAGGGAGCACCGGGTAATTTCTACGATAGCGACTCATTCGAACCTCATAGCCGGGTGAAAGGGGATGTGGCAAGAATGCTCTTTTATATGGCAGTGCGGTACGAGGGCGATGACCGCTTTCCAGATTTAGAATTAAACGACAAAGTGAATAATGGAAGCGCCCCTCTTCACGGCAAAATGTCCGTACTTCTCAAGTGGCACAAACAAGATCCAGTCGATCAAATCGAACGGAACCGCAACGAGATCATTTATGAAACGTATCAGAACAACCGCAATCCCTTTATCGATCACCCAGAATGGGCAAGTGCGATTTGGGAATAAAAAAGAAAGGCACTGCTACGAGCAAGCAGTGCCTTTCTTTTTTTCAAGCGGACAGACAAGACAATAATCGAGACTCTCCGATTTTTTCTCGAGCTTATAATACATACAGCAGGTCTTTCGGTTGGATGTTTCTAGTAAGCTGTCATCTAAGTTTAAGCTGTTGTGAAATGGATTTTGTTTTGCTCCGAATACATCACCAGCCGCTTGCTTCAGATACAGATAATCCTCCTGCACGCGCTGCTTCACCGCAGGCTCTTCGGCCTCCCGCATCATGCTGCGATAAAGAGAATTGATACGAACCGCTACATTTTCCCATAAAATTGAATACGGAAGTCTTGAAGTACGTTTCAGTACATCTAAAAGAGGTGTAACACACTCCGTAAACAGCGCATGCACAACCTGCTCTCTCCATTCATGCCGATCTCCTTCTAGTGGAACAAACGAACACAATGACTCATCAATTTCAATTTTCCGATCCTCTCTAAAGGCACATGCCTCCGGTGGAAACTGATAGACACCGTCATACAGCGTCATCATGTACAAAGAGGAACTGACGGCTAAGTAGGCATAACGCTTTGAAAACATCGACGCTGCCACCGCCACATTCGGTGCATGCATGGCTTCCTTTTCAGCCTCTAATAAACGCAGGACAGATGCTTCTGAAAAAAGCGCAGCAAGTGTGCGGTCAGATGTCATTGGTCCATTTGTGATGTGTACCCCGAAATCAAGTAATTCTCTCTCAACCCACTCTGGCCTCATATCAAAACCTCCATCTTTCGTTTATCGATTTCGCTGCTGGTATAACAAATAAATAAAGAACGGTGCACCAATTGCAGCCGTGAATACACCTGCTGGTACATCTAACGGTAGAAAAGCCGTTCTAGCGACTAAATCTGCCAGCATCACGAGAATACTCCCAACAAGCGCAGATGCCGGCACCAGCGCAATGAAGGAGCGGCCGATGATCATCCGTGCGACATGCGGCGCCATCAGTCCAACAAATTCAATGCCGCCTGCAAAGGCAACAGCAATCCCCGCCAATATCACACTCATCAGCAGAAAGAATAACCGTTTTGCCTGCACTTTTACCCCGAGGCCTGTTGCGAGATCATCTCCAAGCTCCTTCACATTCATCGTTCTTGCTAACACCATGACAATCGGTAAAATGATCATGATCCAAGGAAGCATCGACGTGACGTCCTTCATCGTAGAACCATATAAACTGCCCGTCAGCCAAATATATGACTTTGTCGTCGTCATCGTATCACTAAGAACAAGAGTAAATGTCACACACGCCTTCATAATGGCAGAAATCCCAATTCCCATTAGGACAAGTGTGATCGGCTTGACTCCTTTTTTCCATGAAAGCAAATAAATGAGGCACGATACGGCAAAAGCCCCTGCAATCGCCCATAAGGATTGGTACGCAATAGGCACAGTGCCCATCCAAAAGACAATAAACATAATCGCCCCAAACGAAGCACCACTCGTAATCCCAATGATGTCAGGCGATGCAAGCGGATTGCGGATTAATCCTTGCAAAATAAGCCCTGATACCGCAAGCGCGGCCCCCACTAAGACAGCCAGCAGTGTTCTTGGAATCCTCAGCGTATTGAGCACAAAGGTGTTTCCCTCTCCCTGACCGATTAAATGAAGCAGCACATCCATCGGCTGAATAAACCGGCTGCCCATACAGAGACTGAGAATAAATAATCCAAAAGCAACGGCCGTCAATAAAAGTAAAATCAAAAACGTCCGCTTTGAAAATTGAAATGAAATGCGTCCGCCCTTTGAACGCACTGTATATGTTTTAGCCACCTGTCTTCAACCCCTTGCGCACGAGATAAACAAATAGAGGCGCTCCTGCTACCGCCGTCATGACACCAATCGGCACTTCCTGCGGCATGATCAGAAAACGAGCCGCAAGGTCTGCGACAAGTAAAAGCGACGCTCCCACAACGGCACAATACGGCAGTACCCAGCGGTGGTCAGGTCCGACAAGCTTTTTCACAATATGCGGCACTAGAAAACCAACAAACCCAATCGATCCTGCGACAGCGACGGAACCACCTGCTAAAAAGACGACGAGTACCCCCATCGTAATTTTCAGCAGCAGCGTACGCTGGCCAAGTCCCTTCGCAATATCATCTCCTGACAAAAGGACATTGATGGAGCGTCCAAGAAGCAGCGCCACAACTGTTGCCCCTAAAATATAAGGCAAAACAGGCAGCAGCATATCAATGCTTCTTCCAGACACTGAACCCGCCATCCAGAACAGGATGCTTTGAATCGACTGTTCATTCACGATTAAAAGACCTTGTGTAAAGGACGCAAACAGTGCAGATATCGCCGCACCTGCAAGGACAATTTTGACCGGTGTCAATCCATCTCTTCCAATGGAGCCCAAGAGAAAAACGAGCATCCCTGCAATCGCAGCACCTAAAAAGGCAGTCCACATATAGCCTGTTAATGACTCTGTTGAAAAGAAAACAATTGAAATGACGATAAAAAATAGTCCACCTGCATTAATGCCTAACAAATCTGGCGCCGCAAGCGGGTTTCTCGTTAATGCCTGCATGAGTGCACCTGAAATGGCTAGACTTGATCCAACAACCGCTGCGATTAAAGCTCTTGATAATCTGGATGTCATGACAATGACACTGTTTGGATCCGATTCATCAAAATGAAGAAACGCATGGATGGTGGCTTTGAGGGAAATCGAGGTTTGCCCAAGAGAAATGCTGAGCATAAAAAAGACCAACATCAATACGACGAATCCAGCAAACAGCAGCGCCTTGCTAGAATCCTTTTTTAATAAACTTCTCATCTGATTCCCGCTTTCAATCTGTTATGGAAAAAAGGAGAAAATGGTTTTTCACATTTTCTCCTCTGTTATCCTTATTTATCAATTCCGAGACGATCATAAATATCATCAAGCATCATGTTTGCAGCGATAATACCGCCGCCCATGTTCCAAGTGATTTCATCGACTTTATGCACTTGTTTCGCTTTCACTGCGTCTAGCTGCTTCCATAAAGGATGACTTGTCCACTCTTTATATGCTTTTTCAACCGCTTTATCCTGATCATCCATGAAGTAATAGATCACATCTGCATTCATTTGTGGAATGCTCTCTTTGTCTGTAAGTGTAATGATGTCTTGCTTTTTATCTTTAACATTCTTAGGTCCTTCAAAGCCTAGCTCTGTTAAAATCGACCCTGCGAATCCAGTTTGATAGATTCTAGCATGATCTGCACGGAAGTTTACCACAGACACACTCATTGGCCAGTTTTTGATGTCTTTTTTCGCTTTTTCTTTGAAATCAGCGACGCGGTCATCCCACTTCGTCAGCAAATCTTTTGATTTGTCTTGCTGGTTTAACGCTTCACCCATTAACTTCACTGTATCTTTAAATGTGAACACTGTTTCTGTTGCAACAGTTGGAGCGATTCCTTTCAGCTGATCAAAAATTTGCTCGTGGCGGACTTTTGATGCAATGATCAAATCAGGCTTGAGCTTTTCAATTTCCTCTAAGTTTGGCTGTGTTTCCTGCCCAACAATTTTAACATCCTTTAAGTCATCTCTTAAATATTTATACGTAGGTGCTTCAAGCCATGATTCAACAACACCCACTGGTTTAATGCCCATAGCGACTGCTGCATCGGTTGCTCCTTGGTACAGCGTCACCACACGTTTAGGCGATCCTTTTATTTCAGTTGAACCGATAGCGCTTTCAACGGTTCTTGTTTTTTCTTTACTAGCTGACTTGCCTTCACTGCTATTGTTCCCGCAAGCTGCAAGTAAAACGATGGAGAGCACAACTATTAGCGACCAAAAAGATTTTTTGAACATGTACCTCACCTATCCATTCTATATGTAGTCATATCGTTTGATAACGATTCTCATTATCACACTATGATTTTATCATAGAAAAGGATGGTGTCAATGTAAATTTTTAAGAAAAAGGGAGAGTGTTGACTAGTTGTTCTCATTATTGGAATGATTGGCCTCTCTTATGTTCCTCTGGATAATCATTTACATTGAATTCCTTTTTCGTACTCTACTCCATTAATGACGACTTATTGTTCATAATCAGACTTTCTCTATCAACCTAAAAAAGACGAACAGCAATCGTTCGTCTTCTTCCTTCACTTCACTTCTTCATGCTCCTGCGCGGTATGTCGTTTATTGGCGATAAAGAGTGCACAAGTCATCGCAAGAATGGCCAGCGCCCACCAGAACGTCGATACAGCCTCTTCATGATCGATGATAATCAATCGGATGACAGCTGTGATACCAATATAAATAAAATAGCGAAGCGGAAAATGAAAGTTTGATTTAAAGTATTTAATAATTAAGGCTATAAACTCAAAATACATAAAGAAGATCAGCAGTTCTCCAAGCATCCCATAATAGCTTTCTCCTTTGTTAAACAAAGTCTTGTAGACGAATTGGACAATATACCAAGTTTCACTAATTAAGAGGACGCTTAAAGCAATGGCTAGAAAGAACAGACAGATATTCAGTAGGCCTTGCAAGAGATCGGGTACCTTTTGGAAGTTGTTGAATCGTTTCATTGGGTAGTCTCTCCATTCCATATTATTCATTTGTGGTCTATATTTTGATGTGCCAGAATCGCAGCACGATGTAGTAAACAGCGTTCTTTTCCATCCTTTCAAACTGCCCGTGCATGCGGGACATCATTCGTTTTATGCTTCGTTCACCAAGTCCAGTGCTTTCCTGCATGTCATCTGTCTCTTTTATCGCATTGCTGACATGAATCTCAAAGATTTCTTGATCGGATAAAAACGTGAGATTGATGTCTTTTTTGGGATCGGCGTATTTAAGTAAGTTGGACATCAAATTATCAAACACTCGGCCAAGCTCCTCGACATTCACGTTGATATAGCTGTCAGGCAGTTCTCCTAACAGGTGTACTTTGAATTTCTCTTGATGCAAGATCGCCACCTGATCTGATAAGAGATCGTAAATGACCTCTTTGACTGCAACGGTCTCAAGCTCAGGTTCATGTTCTTTATCAAGTAGAAAATAGGCAAACAGATTATCAGACAGATTTTTCAATTTCAGTGCTTTCTCATAAGCATTGGCTATATATTGATCTTTACGGGTATCCGCTCCAGCCTCCTCTTTTTTCGCAAACTCCAAATTCATTATCAGCGACGTCAGCGGTGTCCTCATATCGTGTGACATTTCAGTAACCAGACTGCGGCTCTCTTCTTGCAGCTCGTCGATGGCTTGAAGCTTGTCCAGAAAAGCTTTTCGGAGATCCTCAATACTTTTGGCAATCATGGCTAATTCATCGTGCCCTTTCACCGTCATCTCATGGTTCAGCTCACCGCCTTCAAGAATATGAATCTCTTGGTGAATCGTTTGCAGATAGCATAAACTTTTGCGGATGCCAAGAAGAACAATGATGAGAAAAATAAGCGTCGCCCCGAGCAGCTCGAGTGTAAAGGCAAGATCGTGATAACGAAATGAATAGAAACCATCCACCATGACCCGGCCTTTACCGTCGCTAAACTGAACCGGATACGAATGATGCTCAGCGTACTGGGTCACCTTTTCTTTTCCGTACGCCGATTCATCAGCAGCGGAATAGATGGAGTCATATTGCAGCACTTCATCCTTGAAGATGGTCAAATTAATGTAATCCTCTTTTTTCACCCACTCACCAAACGCTTTTCGATCTGTTGAAGACAGCTCATTCTCAGACACATAGCGGCTGAATTTTTGAATATACCTGGCTGACTCCTCCTCGTAATACTCGTCCGAACTCAAATATCCGTCAATGAGGTCATTGGTAATCTTTTGCAGCGTCAAAAAGACAAGTCCGCTCACGACCGCAGCTGTCAAAATCAATAGTGCCAGCTTTTTGGCTAGTGTATATTTACGATGTGCCAAATCGGTATCCTCTTCCCCATTCTGTTTTGATATATACAGGACGTGCAGGATCATCTTCAATTTTGGCACGCAGCTTTCGAATATGCACCATCACCGTATTGTTGGAACAATAGAAATAAGGCTGTCCCCACACGCTCTCATAAATATTTTGGGCTGAAAAGATTTTGTTTCGCCTGCTCATGAGCAGCTTCAACATTCGATATTCTAAATCAGACAGCTTGATTTGCTGACTTTCTTTCCACACTTCATTAAATTCTTCGCTCACCCTCAGCTTGCCCCCAACAAGAAAAGTTTCTTCCTGCTCCTTCTTTTCCTGATAGACGGTATACCTGCGTAATTGTGCAATCACTCTAGCATGAAGCTCCTCTTGTGAAAAAGGTTTCGTCATATAATCATCCCCACCGGCGAGTAAGCCTTCGGTTTTATCGAATGTACTTGATTTGGCTGTCAGAAATAGAATCGGAACGTTAGAGGAGGCTCTCATCTGCTGGCACGTTTCGATGCCTGAAATGCCTGGCATCATCACATCCAAAATCACCAAATCGAGCGAATCGTTCACAAGCTTCAATGCTTGCTCGCCATTCATCGCTCTCAGCACCTCATATCCTGCGCGTGTAAGGGATTCCTGCAAAAGGTCTCCAATATCCTGATCATCTTCTACGACTAATATTCGATGGTTCATATCTCTCTCACCTCATGATACGTGATGTACTTTCTTTTATGTCTTTACTATATATCATCTAGCTATGTGAAAAGATACAGCATAAATCTTAACAGTTTATGAATATGACCATCTGCCATCAATTTGTCACATTCATTTTCAAAAAATTGGATCTTCATAAATTGTTAAGAATTGGGCCGTATATTGATTCATTGTAAGGATCGATGTGTTGATCCGAATGACATTTATCATAACAAGAAAAGGAGCATGGATATGAATGCAAACAAAGTAGCACACGGACAACCGATGAGTCTGCGGGATCGGGTTCATTTCTTAGACATTGTACGGGGATTTGCCTTAATGGGGATTATTCTCGTCAATTACTTTTTGATCGTGGATTCGGCGAAGGGGTTCGATATGGAAGCAAATGATGTTTTTCACAACTTGGTGAATTGGTTTGCCTCAGGGAAATTCATTACGCTGTTTTCCTTCCTATTCGGGGTTGGTTTTATGATTTTTATGCATCGAGCTGCTCAGAAGGTGGACAGCCCAAACAAGCTGTTTCAACGCAGGTTAACCATTCTCTTAGGAATTGGCCTTCTGCATGTCACCTTTGTTTGGATTGGTGATATTTTGACCTATTATGCTGCCGCTGGCTTTTTGTTACTTTTCTTTTACAAACGAACAGCTAAAACCATCCTATACTGGCTGATCACACTCTTTGTGATTCAATTGCTCACGCCTTTTTTCACGTTGCTGCTTCATACCATCAGTGCAGGCTCATCGGGCAAGCCGGACTTTGCAGATTTTGATTTGACCAGCCACAACAGTCTGACTTATTTAGCATCTATTGGTGACCGGTGGACAGATATGGTGACGATGGCTTCCAGTTCTTTTTCTACCGTCTATTCCATGTTCTTCATGTTTTTACTTGGTGTGTATTTTGTGAAAATGGAGTTTTTCAAAAACATGGAGGCGAAAAAAGCGATTTGGAATCGCATTTGGGTCATTTGTACAATCGCTTTTCTCATCACCCAAGGCAGTACGATCATTACGGCGGTCAATCCTTTTGAACATACACTCTGGGTGAACATTGCCACTGCCCTGGAACAAAACGGGGGATTAACTGGCAGTATGTTTTATATGAGTACACTTGCGATGCTATTTCTACACGTTCCTCAGCTGCGAGGTGCTTTAATGGTCTTTACCAAAGTCGGACGGATGTCCCTAACCTGTTATTTGCTTCACTCGATCATTGGAACTCTGCTATTTCTAAAGTATGGAGCGGGGCTTGTCGATCATTTCCAGCCGGCTGGTACGTTCTTCATGGCTATTGGCGTGTATGTCTTCCTTGTGCTTTTCAGTACGTTTTGGTTAAAACGGTTTAAATATGGACCGATGGAGTTTATCTGGCGTCAGCTGACGTATGGGAAAGTACATGATAAACCGAAAACAAATACATTCCATGCGGCGAAGTAAAAGAAAAAAGGCGAATGGCTACAATTCGCCTTTTCTTAATATGATGAGTTTTTTTGTGATTCAGAGACAATCCGTGTACTTTCAATACTGATCAATCATTTCTTGCAATTGAGTCAAATAACTCTCTTTTAATTCATCTGGGTATTCAATTTTCACATGTTTCCCAAATGTGATCAAATAATGAGTCATATACGATAATTCTTCTTCGTTGTACCCACCCATAATATAAGGAGTATCATCAACGATCTCCAACCTCATATTTGGATAATGATTCTTCAAAAACTTTTCTTTCCCTTGTTCCGTTAATCGACATTTAAATGAGATATCATGATAAGTTTTTTCGAACTCGACCTGCATTGCTTTTAATTCTTCCTTCGTATAGGTGTCTCTGCCTTCTTCTTCAATGATCAAGTCCTTCATAAAGTCACATCTATAGATGCCCCACTTTTTATTTCGAACATCATATGCTTTGGTGAACCAAATCCCATTTCGATAAAACAACTCAAGAAATTGCAGCCTGATCCTTTTATTTTCATATTGAGTGTACATCATCTTCACGATTTGATCTTCCATCATCGCCTGTAAAATCAATTCCAAATGATTTTGTTCACTAACTGGTGCGACATTATAGTAATGAATCACATCCAAAGTCTCCGTGATCATTTGTTTTCTCTCATCAGACATTGTGGCAAACAGCTTTTGCCGAATTTGTGAGTAGGATTTTTTAAATGGTGTGGCTGACACCAGGTCTAGCGCTTTAAGCGCGAAAAAAATAGCTTGAACTTCATCGATATTGAAATAAATAGGGACCATTGGAGATTGTTTCACCAGTCGATATCCTCCATGTCTGCCATTTTCAACGTAAAAGGCTAAGCCCATTGACTCTAGCTCTTCCATATCTCTCAGAGCCGTACGTTTAGATATGCCAAATTCGGATTCTAAATCCTTTAACTGAAAAGAGTATTTATCACTTAAAAAAATAAGTTCTTGGTTTAATCGTTCTGATTTTTTCATTTGATTTTCCTTCTGAAAAAGGTGACATGTTTTGTCACCCTTATATTTTATACTCAGTTTATCAAAAGAAAAGGAGCATGTATATGCAAACATTAATCATTAACGCGCACCCTGATTTCACTCATCGAGAAAGTTATTCAAACAAACTGCAAACACTATTTTTAGAACAGTTTAAAGAAAGATTCCCTCATGATGAACCTACAATTTTACATTTACATGAAACTGAAATTCCTCGTATCGAAAAAGAACAGCTGCTACGTATTTGGGATAAGCAAGCATCCGAACAAACATTAACAGCTACGGAAGAAAAAATCGCTGCTGCTTCATCAGCTTTATTGGCTCAATTCAAAGCACATCATCGAATTGTGATTGTGTCACCTGTTCATAATTTCAATGTGACTTCACGAATGAAAGATTATATAGATAATATCTTTATTGCTAGAGAAACGTTCAAATATACAGAAGATGGTTCAGTTGGTCTGATGACTGACGATTATCGTGTACTTTTGCTTCAAGCAAGCGGCTCGATTTTCACAAATAACGATCGATACACACCTCTGGAATTTTCACATTACTACCTAAAAGAAATATTCCAAAACTTGATGGGCTTTCAACAATTTCATATTGTCCGAGCACAAGGAACTGCCATTTTAGGTCAAGAAACGATTTTGACATCTGCAGCTGACGATTTGTCTAAAGCCTTTGATGAGTTTTATTCGCCTAGCGGGATGTGAATTGATTTTTTCAAAAACAAAAAGACCAAAAACGTTTGATATCACGTTTTTGGTCTTTTTTTATTAACCGATTGAACCATCCATTTCGAACTTGATTAATACGGAAATAAAGAAATTTTCAAGCCAAAAAGAGCCACGAACTAAATCCTTTGCTCTTTTTTAAGACTATTATTTACCTAAAAGACGGATAAATTTACTCAGTTCTTCTTTGGCTTCATCTGTTGTCCCTTCCAGCTCATTCATTAACCCAAACAAATTATCATATGAACTCGCAATTTCTGCTTTAACTTCTGCCAACTCTTGAGCCACTTGTGAAAGTGGAATTACTTCTTCTTCTTCAAACGTATCGACATAACGTGGAATGTTTAAATTGTAATCATTTTCTTTGATTTCATCCAAAGATGCCACATGAGCATATTTTTCAACGTCTTTACGGTTACTGTATGTTTCAATAATTTTGTCGATGTTTTCAGGAGAGAGTTTGTTTTGGTTCTTTCCTTTTACAAACTCATTTGAAGCATCGATAAACAAAATATCTTTATTCTTACGAGCTTCACGACCTTTGAATACCAAGACACAGGTTGGGATGCTTGTGCCATAAAACAAGTTAGCGGGCAATCCAATAACAGTATCTAATAGATTATTGTCGATGATATTTTTGCGGATTTTACCTTCAGAAGCACCTCGAAATAGTACCCCGTGCGGCAATACGATAGCCATTGTTCCAGTTTTATCTAAATGGTAAAGTCCATGCAGTACAAAAGCATAATCTGCCTTAGATGCAGGTGCTACACCGTAACCCTTGAAACGTGTATCCTTTTCTCGATCAACGTCTTTTGTATCCCATTTATGAGAATATGGTGGGTTTGATACGACGGCGTCGAACTTCAAAGGAATTTGTGTTCCATCTTTTTCGGCAAATGGCCAGTCAGCATCCAGTGTGTCTGCACGTTTCAACTCCATATTGCGATAATTTACCCCATGCATCATCAAGTTCATGCGAGCTAAGTTATAAGTCGTCGTATTCAACTCTTGCCCGTAAAACTCAACACTTCCTTCTTCATTACCATTTGGTAACTCTTTTTGGACTGTTAAAAGAAGTGAACCTGATCCCATTGTAGGGTCATAAACACGGAATTGATCGCCAGTACCATCTGCATCATTCGTGACAATTTTCGCTAGGATTTTACTAACTTCATGAGGTGTATAAAATTCTCCTCCTTTTTTACCAGCATTTGCAGCAAATTGTCCAATCAAGTATTCATAAACGTCACCTAAAATGTCGTGCCCTGAATCGTCTTTGAAAGTGAACTCGTTAATTATCAACACGATATCATTCAAAGCCTTTGCACGTTCGTTTGTACTTGAACCTAGACGTGTGTCACCAAGGTTAACATCTGAAAATACATTAGCAAAATCCGCTTCGGCAATCGCGTTACGTTTTGCATTTGTATTGAATGAGTCAAACATATCTTGGAAGTCACTAGCTTTGATTTTATGATTTTCAATTTTTGATACAATTTTGTCCCAGGTGTAGGCTGGGTCAATCGCATATCCGATACCTTTACTGATTTCTTCAAGGTAATCCTCTTTTTCAGTGTCGTCTGTCACTTCGTAGAACTCTTCAAGATCATTGATTTTCAAGTATTCATCTTGATTTTCTGACAAGTAGCGATAGAACATAAATGGCAAAATATAGTTCTTGTACTCACTTGCATCCATTGTCCCACGCAGTTTGTTAGCCATTCCCCATAGCTTTGATGTAATATCTGATGCATTACTCATTAGTGTCATCTCCTTTTCTTATATAAACATTTGTTGTAGTAGTGATTTCTTCAAATTTTTAAGCAAATTTAACTCACGCTGATGAAGAGTGATAGTCTTATCAAGTTCACCGAAAAAAGAACCAATTTTTGTTTGTTCATTCTTACTTGGAAAACTTAGAATCATTTTTTTTACAACTTGACCATTTAATTTTGGTTGCGCTGTTCCACTGTTATACTTCTCATAGTTTTGCTTTTCAAGAAGTTGCAAAAGAAATTTATTTGAACCGTCTTTCATTCTCATTATATGTGCGTGATTGTTGAGCCAAAACTTTCCTTCTGTTAGATAGGCAATAGGACTATTTCTCATTATAATGTTGGCTCCATCCTCAGCTAGTAAAACATATTCACCATCAAAAATATATCCATCAACATAGTCGATAATCCCAGTAGCACCGTAATAAGGATACTCACCCATTTTTCGTTTTTCTGAATCTATTGGAATCCGTTTTTCATCAAAAAAGTCAGCCAAATCACCCAACTTACGCTGTTCCCAAGCAACCGTAAATCCTTCATAGCGAATTTCAGGAACATTGGATCCATCTTTCGGAAACATTTTTTCGAGCATTGATTTTTTCATGATTACCAACTTGTCATACTTACGCTGATTAAGGGTGATAATGTTGTCTAGTTGATTGAAGATTTTACCTATTTTGCTCTGTTCACCTTTGTCTTTTGGTAATTGCATTTGGAAGTTCTTCACTTTTTCAGCGTTTAGATTCGATTGTGTCCCAGTGGATATTAATTCTCTCCACTCTTCATTAATATTGGCTTTTACTAATCTTTGATAAATAAAGTCTCTAATAGTTTTGTCATTAAAAACCATATTATAAAAAGCTTGAGACGTTGCAACATCAACATTTAGAATGGCAACCTTGCCAACAGATGCATACATCGCCAGAGTAATTGCTCCTTTTGGAACAATCCAGGCAGAAGAATTATTTAGCCCCTCTTCGCTAATGTGTTTTTGTGTATAATAAATATATCCATTAGAATTTGAGATATCAGATATCCCCAAAAATGGAATTTTCCCTTTATAATAATCCTTGTTCGTTGAGCGTGGCGTACCACCGGAACCACCTTTTACAAACAGTTCCTTTAACTTTCGCTGTTCCCAAGCATCTGTAAATTCTGCGAATCTGATTTGAGGTGACTTTGTTATTTTATCGCCCATTTCCGTTCTCCTTTTTCTAGTTTGCATAATTTTATCACTTGACTACTCTCCCTTCTTAATTTCGTCGGCCATTTCGTAAAATGCTTTACGAAATTCAATGCGATACCGAACCCAGCTTAACGCTGCAATCTTTTCAACTGCGATTTCTTTATAATCAGCTCTTGCGTCATTCATAATAGCAGTTAACTCCCCTTGTTTATCCATATCCTCTTGACCTAATCGGTGTTTCTTAATCAAGTTTTCAAGTTCCTTAGGCTTTGTACTGTTATCTAGTCCCCAAGTACGGATGAAGTTCGTTACAAGTTGAATATTCGTATCCTTTTGTGCTTTATCCATTGCTTGATTCATTTTTTCAACACTTCGAGGTGCTGGATAATGATCAAATTCAAACTCTTTCGAGAAAATCTTAGATACAAAATGACTCACCTTAGATTTTTCTTTTTCATTGTCAGACTTGGCGATTTCAACTTGGATTTCATCACGTGTACTTTCCGCTTTTGACATTTCGTTCGCGTGAACTTCGTCAGCCATTCGGGCGATCAAATCAATCAAATAATCATAGTTGATAGTCACATCGTGAATATGAACCATCGAGAGATTGACTTGCGAAATATCAATGTCTTCTCGCTTTGCACGTCGTTCTTTCAACTCACCAGCAATGACAGTTGTTAAAATAACTTCCTGCTCTTCAGTAATACCTAGACGTTCATAGAACTCTTCAGGATTATCATAGGCAGAAATTGGATTTTTGTCATCGTCTTCGGTATATTGTTTCAACTGACTTAACAAACGATTATACTCTTTCAGATTCTCAAAAACTTCATCCTGTGCTTTTTCACTTGGTGGTAATTGTATAAAATCGTCTGTGAGCGTGGATAGCTTCTTGATGACTTCTTGCATCTCAGCTTGGACCTTGCTAAATGGTTTAGAAGTAATACCAGACTCTTCGTTGCCTTTCTTCAATTCTTCAAGTGGAAGCTGTTCGTCGGCAGATGCACGATTTGAATAAATAGCAAAAGCCTTATTCATTTCATACTCGTTTTGCTCCGGCCAACGATAATTCACGACATTTCCCCAAGGCTTATCGACAAGGTTATGTATTCTATTTGTACGTGAGTATGCTTGAATCAAGTTCCCACCCTTAAGCGTTCGATCAATATAGAGCGTATTCAACTCAGGCGCATCAAAACCGGTCAAAAGTTGATCCACAACAATGACTAAATCTAAATAGTTGCCATCATCAGTTGTCTTGTTCAAACGTCTTGCTAAGTCTTCTGTGTAGGCTTTAACTGTCGTCATATCAAAAGCTGTGCCAAACGTTGCGTTATAGGCTTTGATAGCTCTGTGCAAGTTCTCGTTCGTTTTCAGTTGATGAACACTATTGGATGTATCTGCCGAGAAACTCACCGCAACTTTTAATCGTTGATCTGCTGGACGATTCGCATTCTCTTCTGCAAACTTATCGAAATAATCCATCGCTCTTGGTGTACTTGCTTTATTACCACCAACGTGAACTGTAAACAAGGCATTATATTTACGCTCATTTGAACGTTTCTTCCAGTTATCGAAGATGTCTTTCACTACTAAGTTCACATGTTCTGGACTATAGTCATAAACACTACCACGAATATTATCATCAATATCATCTTCGGTAGGATCTTCGGGAGCTTCGATCGTTTCCTTAAATTCAACGTTAAACCCTAATACATTTTTATCCGCAATCGCTTCTTTAATGGTATATGCGTGTAATAGTTCACCAAAGATTTCTCGTGTTTCAGGGAATTTTGGTGTACCAGTATAACCAATCCAAGCAGAATTAGGAACTGCTTTTCGAATCGTTTCAAGCATCCCTTCATTTTCAGTACCACTGCCAGTTGATCGGTGGGCTTCATCCACAATAAAAAGAATATTTTCATTAAGTGGCTTGAAGCTGTCCCGCACTACATAACGTGACATTTTTTGGATACTTGTCACAATGATGTTCTTATCGCTTTTCTTCGTTAGTTTGCGATGAAGGTCTGAGATATTGGCTGTGTCACCCACCACACCAGTTTTCCCTTCAAAACCAGCAACAGGATCATAGGCTTTATAAGCATCTGCTGTTTGGTTGGTAAGTGCGATCCGGTCAACCAAAAAGATCACTTTATCTACATTAGATAGACGGCTTGCAAGCCACGCTGTCTTAAAACTTGTGATTGTTTTACCTGAGCCTGTCGTGTGCCAAATGTATCCTAATTTACCACCATCATATTTAAAGTCAAACTTTCTAACTTTATCAAGTACACGCTTTGTGGCATAGACTTGATAGGGACGCATGACTTTGATACTTTCTTTATTTTTTGTACCATCTAGTACCATGTAACGTGTTGCCAAATCATGAGCCATTGGAATGGATAACACTTTATCCGCAAACGTCTTCCATGATCGAATAGGGCGAGCATCATCTTCATTTTGCCAGTTGAAAGCAAAAGCTCGGTTAAAGTTTTCGAGTGGGGTATTTGCCATATAACGAATATCAAACGGTGTCATCGCGATTAAAATCTGCAAAGTTGAAAAGATACCGCTGAATTGTTTTTCAGCTATATACTGTTCCATCTGATTTAAAGATTCCGTAGCGCTATGAAGTGCTTTCTTTAATTCAATTTGAATAATCGGCAAACCATTAATGAGCAAAGTCACATCAAACCTGCGAGTCGGCTTACCATCAACAACTTTTGGCCGCTTAATTTGATTTACTACTTGATAAACGGTATTCCCGCCACCGACTTGGGCTTGGTCGAATACTGTCAAGAACACATGTCTACCATTATCAAGGTCAACTTCAATTTCAGAAACACCATTAACGCCATACAAAAACTGTCCGGCCTGGTAAGGTGATTCGATACTAGTGATGATTTTCTTCACTTGGTTAAATTCAGTAACAGACAAGGGCTCATCTAATCGTGCGCTATTGTTTTGTTCTAGGATTATTTTAAAGTTATCCCAAAGTTGTTCAGTTGTTTTAATGTCTTTTTTGTAATCCCATTGTTTTACTCCACCAATTTTGGTCAAATAATCGATAACTTCATTTTCAAATGCTAATTCCGATTGACTTTTCATTTCATTACTCCCCCTTTAATGTTTCTTCTATTACCGAGCTCGTAAACTGCCCTATCAAGTCTGCGTATTGGCTTAACTTATTTTGTAGCTTCATTGTTTCTACGTATATAGTGCCTATTTTCTTCTGTTCCTCGATCGGAACAATTGGAACGATCATTTCCCCAAGGGCACGAAGCGGAATTCTTAGAATAAGGCCACTCCCCTGTGACCCCCTTTCTTTTTGCTGCTTCACATCTTTATGAGCATTAAACAAGTAAAGAAAATATCTCTTATCAAGTTGTTCGCTATCAAACTCTATTTTCGTAAAGTTGAGAGACAACACTTTACCAACATTATTTTCACCAACAATTGTGGCTAGCTGCAATGAGTTACTGATAACAACATCACCTTCATTTAACGATAGGTTATTTTGAGATTTTGCCCTTTCTTCAACAGCTACGTCCTCACGATGATAATCAGCTTCAAAAGACGCTTGGTCATAATACTTTATTTCTTGAGTTTCAAACTGCTTTTGTGCTCTTGTTGGATTAATACCGGGAACGAACGTTACGAATTTATTTAATTTACTTTTCTCCAATTAAATCGCCCCTAATCACATATATGATTTTTCGAAATATCACCATATTACAAATTAAAACACATCAAGATTGTTTCGTCAACGATAATATGAAATATTTATATATTACATACTATCGTTTTTGAAAAAATATCTTGAAACCAGACCATAAGCGATTTTAACATTTCTATAATTTTCTATTTTTATCATATGTTTGTGACTGGTGTGCTTAAGGAATCATCTTCAGACATAGTAATATGTACAAATAAAGGCACTCATGATTTAACCTACACATGCGCAATACTGCTTCTTTAATGAGGTTGTGGGGCATAAATCGATTAAAAAAACAGAGGACATTTATCTAGATATTACTGAAAAATAAAAGAAGACGAACTTCAAAAGTTCGCCTTCTACACTATTCAAACCCTTGTAAATAAAGGTTTTTAAATTTAACCAATCGAACCTTCCATTTCAAACTTAATCAAACGGTTCATTTCAACGGCGTATTCCATTGGTAGTTCTTTTGTGAATGGCTCGATGAAGCCCATGACGATCATTTCTGTTGCTTCTTCTTCAGAAATTCCGCGGCTCATCAAGTAGAATAGCTGCTCTTCTGATACTTTTGATACCTTCGCTTCGTGCTCTAATGAAATGTTGTCGTTTAAGATTTCATTGTAAGGGATCGTATCAGATGTTGATTTGTTATCCATGATGAGTGTGTCACACTCGATATTTGAGCGTGCACCCTCTGCTTTGCGTCCGAAGTGAACGATTCCGCGGTATGTGACTTTACCGCCTTGTTTCGAAATCGATTTCGATACGATCGTTGAAGATGTGTTTGGTGCAAGGTGAATCATTTTCGCACCTGCATCTTGGTGCTGACCTTTACCTGCTAGGGCAATACTTAATGTCATACCACGAGCGCCTTCACCTTTTAGGATGACCGCTGGGTATTTCATTGTCAGCTTAGAACCGATGTTTCCATCAATCCATTCCATTGTCGCATTTTCTTCACATACTGTACGTTTCGTCACAAGGTTGAAGACGTTGTTTGCCCAGTTTTGAATCGTTGTATAACGGCAGTAGCCGCCTTTTTTCACGACGATTTCAACAACCGCACTGTGAAGAGAGTTTGTTGTGTAAACTGGAGCTGTACAGCCTTCTACGTAATGCACATGTGCGCCTTCATCAACAATGATCAGTGTACGCTCGAACTGACCCATGTTCTCAGAGTTGATACGGAAGTATGCTTGAAGTGGTGTATCTACTTTTACGCCCTTTGGTACGTAGATAAATGAACCACCAGACCATACAGCCGAGTTAAGCGCAGCAAATTTGTTGTCAGTCGGAGGAATGACTTTTGCCCAGTGCTCACGGAAGATGTCTTCGTTCTCTTTTAATGCGCTGTCTGTATCTTTAAACACAATTCCTAGATCTTCAAGGTCTTGCTTCATGTTGTGATACACAACTTCAGATTCATACTGAGCAGATACACCTGCTAAGTACTTTTGCTCTGCTTCAGGGATACCAAGCTTATCAAAGGTTTGTTTGATTTCTTCTGGTACTTCATCCCAAGAACGCTCAGAGCGCTCTGATGGCTTTACGTAGTACGTAATTTCATCAAAGTTTAATGCATTTAAATCTCCGCCCCATTGTGGCATCGGCATGTTGTAAAAGTGCTCAAGAGATTTCAAACGGAAGTCGAGCATCCACTGAGGCTCTTCTTTCATACGAGAAATTTCTTCAACGATCTCTTTTGTCAGTCCGCGCTCTGAACGGAAAATGGAAACGTCTTTATCAGAAAAGCCGTATTTATATTCACCAACATCTGGCATTTTTTTAGCCATCCATTTTCACTCCAATCTTATGATTTGCCGTTATCTTCGGCAGATGCGCCTTTTTCAAGCGCCTTCCAGGATAATGTTGCACATTTGATGCGGGCTGGGAATTTTGCCACTCCCTGCAGCGCCTCAATGTCTCCAAGATCAATGGAATCGTCGTATTCTTTTCCTAGCATCATATCGGAGAAAATCTGAGACATTTTCAAAGCTGTTTCAATATCTTTCCCTTTAATCGCCTGCGTCATCATAGAGGCAGATGCCATCGAAATAGAGCATCCTTCTCCTTCAAATTTCGCATCAATGACTTTTTCGTCTTCGATTTTCATCGTGAGACGAATGCGGTCACCACACGTTGGGTTGTTCATATCGACGACAATACTGTCGTTTAACACACCTTTGTTTCTCGGATTTTTATAATGATCCATAATCACTTGTCTGTACAGTGTGTCTAAGTTTACATTAAAAGACATTCGTAAAATACTCCTTTGTCTTACGGAGCGCTGCGATGAGCTCGTCAATCTCTTCTTCTGTATTGTACAGATAGAAGCTTGCTCTTGCACTCGCTGATACACCAAGCCATTTCATGAGCGGCTGTGCACAGTGGTGTCCAGCACGAATGGCGACACCTTCCGTATCCAGAACAGTAGACGCATCATGCGGATGGACGTCGTCTAAGTTAAACGTCACAAGTCCAGCTCGGTGCTGCGGTCCATAAACAGTCGCACCATCAAGCTCCTTAAAGCGCTCAAGCGCATAAGTGGCAAGCTGATGCTCGTAACGGCTGACTTCTTCCATACCAATGTCATTTAAGAAATCAATCGCTTTTCCTAGTCCAACTGCTCCGGCAATAATCGGTGTTCCCGCTTCAAATTTCCACGGCAGCTCTTTCCAAGTAGAATCATACAAATCCACAAAGTCGATCATTTCACCGCCAAACTCAGCAGGCTCCATATTATTCAAAAGGTCCTTCTTCCCGTAAAGTACACCGATGCCAGTCGGTCCACACATTTTATGCCCAGAGAATGCGAAAAAGTCACAATCTAAGTCCTGAACATCAATTTGCATGTGCGGCGTGCTTTGCGCACCATCGACGACAATGATTGCCCCATGATCATGGGCAATTTTAGCGATCTCTTTAATCGGGTTGATGGTTCCTAATACGTTTGAGACATGTGTGACAGCGACGATTTTCGTTTGATGTGTGACCGTTTGCTTCACATCTTCAAGCGATAGCGTGCCGTCTTCCTGTAACGGAATATATTTCAATGTGGCGCCAGTTGCTTTTGCTGCTTGCTGCCAAGGGATGATATTCGCATGATGCTCCATGTGCGTAATGACAATCTCATCGCCTTCTTTGAGGTTTGCTCTAGCATAGCTGATCGCCACTGTGTTTAGTGCAGTTGTTGTACCTCTAGTAAAAATAATCTCCTGGACAGATGAAGCACGGATGAATGCACGAACTTTCTCTCTCGCACCCTCGTATGCGTCCGTTGCTTTTGTGCCAAGGGTATGAACACCCCGGTGGACGTTCGAGTTGTAAGACCGGTAATACTCATTCATTGCATCAATGACCACTCTTGGTTTTTGAGAAGTCGCTGCACTGTCCAAATACACCAAATCATGTCCGTTCACTTGCTGATGAAGGATTGGAAATTGCTCACGAACGTCTTTGATATTCATTATTTTACTTTCCTTTCAATCACAGAAACGAGCTGCTTTTTAACTCCTTCAATCGGCAGTTCTTTGACGACTGGATTTAAGAAGCCATAAATCACAAGTCTTTCTGCATCTTCTTTGGAAATCCCGCGGCTCATGAGGTAATACAATTGAATTGGATCGACACGTCCAACAGAAGCAGCGTGCCCTGCTGTCACATCATCTTCATCAATTAATAGAATTGGGTTTGCGTCACCGCGTGCTTTTTCACTCAGCATGAGAACACGTGATTCCTGCTCTGCATTTGACTTCGTTGCGCCATGCTCGATTTTACCAATTCCGTTAAAGATAGAGGATGCTTGATCCTTCATCACACCATGCTTCAAGATATACCCTTCAGAGTTTTTACCGAAGTGGATGATGCTTGTTGTAAAGTTTTCTGTTTGATTCCCACGGCCGACAACAACGGATTTTGTATCACCGAATGTACCGTCGCCCATAAGCTTTGTGATATTTTCAGACACGACGTCTCCATCATTCATCAGGCCAAGCGCCCATTCGATTTTACTGTCACGGCCATTTGCCATACCGCGTCTGTTCACATACACTGTGACACCTTCTGCAAGGTTATCTACTGCACCGTAAGTGACGCGGGCGTTTGCTCCCGTGAACACTTCGGACACGATATTGAAGATTGCTTCTTCAGGTTTTGCTGTACTAATGTAGTTTTCTACATATGTCACAGCACTATGGTCGTCTGCTACGACGATGACATGGTTGAACAAAGTCGTGTCGTCATTTTCATGCAGGTAGACGGCTTGAATTGGTGCTTCAAGCTCCACATTTTTCGGTACATAGAGGAAAGCTCCGCCATTGACTAAAGCAGCGTGTAAAGCTGTTAGTTTATGCTCATCTACTTTCACTGCATCAGTCATGAAGTATTTCTGCACTAGATCTCCATGCTCGCGGATCGCTGTATGAAGGTCAGTGAAGATCACGCCTTTGTTTTTCGCTTCCGTTGAAAGAGACAAGTATGCTGGCGTTTGATCACGCTGAATGTAGACTGTCTTATCCGTGTCCTCTAAATCAATGAGAGATTTCACTTCTTCAGGAAGCTCTTCTAATGATCCAAATGGCGCACTTTCGACTGTATGCTGTTTGAAATTGGTTAAATTCCATTTAGAAATATTCGTTTTGTCGGGATTTGGCATTGGAAGGTCTTCTGCTTTTTCAAGAGCCTGTAAGCGAAGGGAGCTCATCCATGCCGGTTCCTGATGCTTCTCGGAGAAGCTTTTGACATAATCTTGATCTACTGATAATTTCGTTTCTAATGTCATCAATAATCCTCCTAACGCTTACGCTTCTTGACCAACAGTTTCGTCTTCAATTCCTAACTCTTTTTTAATCCAGTCATAGCCTTCTGCTTCTAAACGCTGCGCGAGCTCTGGTCCGCCAGATTTCACGATACGTCCTTGCATCATGACATGAACGTGATCTGGTGTGATGTAGTTCAGTAGACGCTGATAGTGAGTGATCATTAAGCAGCCGAAGCTTTCGCCGCGCATTCTGTTAATTCCTTTAGAAACCACTTTCAAAGCATCGATATCAAGACCAGAATCGATTTCGTCAAGAATCGCAATCTTTGGTTCAATCATCATTAATTGAAGAATTTCATTGCGTTTTTTCTCCCCGCCTGAGAAACCTTCGTTTAGGTAGCGCTGCGCCATGTCTGGATCCATTTCAAGGAACTCCATGTTTTCGTCCATTTTGCGGATGAATTTCATCAGAGAGATTTCATCGCCTTCTTCTCTGCGAGCGTTAATAGCAGAACGAAGGAAGTCCGCATTTGTCACACCACTAATTTCAGATGGGTATTGCATCGCAAGGAAAAGACCTGCTTGAGCGCGCTCATCTACTTCCATTTCAAGTACATCTTCGCCATCTAGCAAAATGCTGCCTTTTGTTACTTCATATTTAGGGTGTCCCATAATTGCAGCAGATAAAGTTGATTTACCTGTACCGTTTGGTCCCATTACTGCGTGGAATTCTCCACCTTTTATCTCGAGGTTTACACCCTTTAAGATTTCTTTCCCTTCAATCTCAACGTGCAAGTCCTTAATTGTTAAAGTCGAAGCAGTCATATATCGATACCTCCAAAATAATCATTATTCTCAATTTATTCTCATTCTAATTTTATAACAAATTAAAAGTGAATACAACACATTCACGATATACGTGAGAGGATGCTCTCAAAATTCTAACAAAAAAAGCCGGTAGATAAAAGGATTTATGTCGAAAAGACTGTTTTCATAAAGAAAGGACGGGAAACTGTTCTCCCCGTCCCTGAGCTATTTAATAGCCTCGTATATTCATTTTTGCGAGCTGTCTTTTCTCATCTCGATAGGACTGCTCTCGTTTATATTCCACTTTCATCCGTAAGTCATGGTCTCTTTCGTACTCTGCATAGCTCATGCCATGAGCTTTATGCATGGCCTTTTCCATCTCGGCGGTATAATCCAATCCCAGTGTACTATGGTCCGAACAAATAATAAACCATTCCCTTCTTTGAGTGTAGCTTTATTATATCAAAGACATGCGGCTTCACTCAAAAGGGATATGACGTTCTATGCTGGCATATTTTCTCACACAATCGGCTGAGAACGACTCAACTCCCTGATATGGAAAAATACCGTCTTATCCTTCCCTTAATGCGTCTGTCCTCCAAATTCATCAATACATTGCTGAACGACAGTAATCCCTTGACTCAGTGCTGCCCCGCCGCCAAATGCTGCCGCCACGCTGACAACCTCCAGCAAATTCTCTTCTGTCGCGCCTTGATCGAGCGCTCCCTTTGTATGATAAATCATGCAGTATTCATCCTGTGCATGAATACTGATGCCAAGGGCAATCATTTGCTTTTCCTTTTGCGTTAATGAATCGCTCTGAAAGCATTGCTCCGTAAATTCATTGAATTTCTTCCCAAACACCGGCATTTTCTTCTGAAATTCACCCATTGCCGTTTTATAATCCGTCAATGATTGCTGCATAGATCCGCTCATATGCTGTTCATTCATCTTTATTCCATCCCTTCAGGTCATTTGTTCGTTTTTATTATGAGCGAGATTTGAAAAAATACACAAAAAACCTCGCTTTGATGAAAGCGAGGTTGAATCGTTGTTATTCAGATACCGGTAGAACTGCACCGTCGTATTTTTTGTCGATGAATTCTTTAATTTTATCAGAGTGAAGAACTTCCATTAATGTCTTGATCTTCTCTGATTTTTCTTCACCTTTGCGAACAGCCACGATGTTTGCATATGGGTTGTTCTTTGTTTGCTCAAGTTCGATTGAATCGTTTTTCGGATTCAATTTATTTTGGATCGCATAGTTGACGTTGATAAACACAGCAGCGCCTTCACTGTTTTCATAAGCTTTCGCTGTTAGTTCAGGAGCGATTTTTTTGAACTTTAGGTTCTTTGGGTTTTCTTTGATGTTCTTTACCGTTGAGTTGATTGTATCAACCTTTGGATCAAGCTTAATGACACCGGCATTTTGTAATAGAGCAAGCATACGTCCTTGCTCAGCTACGTTGTTTGTCATGATGATGGTGCCGCCATTTGGAATATCTTTTACTGATTTGTATTTCTTAGAGTAGATACCGAAAGGCTCAAGGTGAACCGCACCAGCACTTACTAGGTTATAATCTTTGTTTGATTTGTTCTCTTCGTTCAAGTAAGGGATATGTTGGAAAAAGTTTGCATCCACTTCTTTTTCAGCTAACGCTTTGTTGTACATTTTATAATCACTAAGTACCTTCACTTTGAGGTCGTAGCCTTTTTCTTTTAGAAGTGGTTTTGCTTCTTCAAGAATCTCGGCATGTGGTGTTTTTGAAGCAGCAACCGTAATGGTTTTGCTATCACTTGCGTTATTAGATGAACCGCATGCAGCTAAAATGCCTGCAAATGCTAGGAATAGTGCACTTAAAATCAATTTCTTCATGAATAAATCCTCCCTTATCTTTTATCAATTTTATTTGTAATCAAATCACCGATTATTTGAATAATAAAGACGATGATGAGAATAAACACAGTGGCAACAAGTGTGACATCTGTATTACCAGATTGGTATCCCTCTACATAAGCGAGGTCACCAAGTCCGCCTGCCCCAATTGCACCTGCAATCGCAGTTGAGCCAATTAGAGCAATCGCTGTTACGGTAATACCTGAAATGAGGGCTGGCAATGATTCTGGCAACAATACTTTGAAAATGATGGTCGACGTTTTGGCTCCCATTGATCGTGCTGCTTCAATGACTCCTTTATCTACTTCACGCAGTGCAATTTCGACAAGGCGTGCATAGAATGGAGCTGACCCTATGACAAGGGCAGGGAGGGCTGCATTGGGACCTAGAATTGTGCCCATAATAAGTTTTGTAAACCCTAATAATAGAATGATTAAAATGATAAAAGGAATCGATCTAAAAATGTTGACGACTGCCCCGATAACGGTGTTAATCGGTTTATTTTCCCAAAGACCGCCTTTACTAGTCAGAAAGAGCAATAGCCCAAGGATGATACCAATAATAAAAGCAAATGCTAGTGAAATGAGTGTCATGTACACCGTTTCACCCGTTGCATTCCAAATGACTTCTAAATCAACGTTCGGAAACCATTTCTCAAACATGTGTCATCACCTCAATTTCAACCTGTTTGCTTTGGATATAGGCGATGGCTTTTTCTACCTCGGTCTCTTCTCCATTAATATGGATAAAGAGTGTTCCAAACGCGCCTTCCTGCGTTTGAGAAATCTTTCCTTGAAGGATGTTTACATCGACATTGAAGGATCGAATGATTTCAGTGATGAGCGGCTGCTCGGCAGAATCACCAATAAAGGACAACCGTACGACCTGACCTTCTTTTACACGCTCTAAGACGTGCTCGATTGTTTCTTTCGCTTCCTCTGGTTCAGCAAGCTGCTGTACAAATCGCTTCGTCATTTCTTCCTTCGGCTGTCTGAAGACGCGTAATACTTCGCCTTCTTCGACAATGCGTCCATTCTCCATCACCGCCACGCGATGACAAATTTTGCGAATGACATGCATTTCGTGTGTAATCAGCACAATCGTGAGCCCTAGTCGTTTATTGATATCCGCCAAAAGCTCAAGGATGGAATCGGTTGTTTGCGGATCAAGCGCAGACGTCGCTTCGTCACAAAGAAGAACCTTTGGATCATTTGCTAATGCTCTCGCAATCCCCACACGCTGCTTTTGTCCGCCGCTTAGCTGAGACGGATACGCATTTTCTTTTCCTTCTAAACCGACTAATTTAATCAGTTCATTCGCACGTTCTCTCCGTTTTGATGCCTTTACACCTGCGATCTCAAGCGGGAACATAATATTTTGTCTCACCGTTCTTGACCAAAGTAGGTTGAAGTGCTGGAAGATCATACTGATTTCTTGTCTTGCTTTCCGAAGTTTCGCATTCGATACTTCATTGATCCGGTTGCCTGCCACTTCAACAATTCCTGCTGTTGGCAGCTCCAGACCGTTTAATAGGCGAATAAGCGAGCTTTTTCCGGCACCGCTATACCCGATAATTCCGAATATTTCACCTTTATCGATATCCAAGTTAACTTCTTTCACGGCATCAACATTTCCGCTTTTAGAGTGGTACGTTTTTGATACATTCTGTAAATGGATCACAGTCTGTTCACCTGCTTTCTTGCTGAATCTATAGGTTGCCATCACATACGTTATTTATTCTTCCTGCTGTCATGCCTCTAGCCTGACACCAGGTCAGTAAAAAAGACCTAACTGCAACGCAAGCAGAAAGGCCTTTTATGTTCAATACGCCTTTCTCTCATCTTTCAAAGCATTGCGGCTTTGAGTGAATTGGCACCAATTTCAGCTATGCTGACGGTTGCCGGGTTTCATAGGGCACGTCCCTCCACCTCTCTTAATAAGAGAAAATATGTTGTTTTATGTGATGTTCATGTTTTTACTAACGTAGAATATCATGCTACCCGAGATATGTCAACGCTGTAAATCGCTAATTTCCTAGTAAACGACTACGTTATCATTTTTCGAAAAAAACCGTTCGTCAGCCAAAGCACCGCTTCTAGTCTTAGGAGCGCACGGAATGACCCTTTTACTTTCACTTGTCCCCTGCTAATTAACTGCTGTAAGGACATATCTCCATCTAATAATTGAAGTATTTCTTTTCTCTCACCATAAAAGATGAGATCCGATAACTCAATTGCAGGTAGTTTCTTCACTTCACCACGCTCATCCACAATCAATGTACAAGAGTCAGTTTCCGCCTCAAATGTAATCTTCAAGGATGATGATGAGAGCAGCGGCTTTAGCAATAATCGCTGCCCTGTGTTACCATGGGTTTTCACTTTTTCCACATGTATAACCTCCCTGTCATTTGGTTATACATAACATTTCTCTACAAACATTGGCTTGTCCTTTATAAATAACTCGACAAATTTTCAGACGAATTGCTTGAAATATGACAAAAAACCGCTTTATTTAGCGGTTTCAATCATTTCATGAAGATATGGAACGGAGTGAAAGGCATAGCCTTTTTGCACCAGCTCACCTTTTTTAAACAGTAGAAAGCAAGGAACGCTTTCGATCTCAAAAGCTTTTGCAAAGCCTGGTGAGTAGTTTAAATTGTTTTCATAAAATGGTACATCCGGCTGCATGGCGTCTACGACTGCCAGCATTTTCTTTGCCAGCTGGCATGTTCCGCAAAACGGTGTATATAAGTATAGAAGAAATAAATCGTCCTTTATTTCCTTGAATTCGTGTTCTTCAATCTCTTTCATATACGTCCACCCTCATAAATATTTCGAATGAACATCAATGTTTGCAGCTAATAGGATAGATGCAATGTGGGCTGACGGTGAAGCGGCCACTTCGCGGTACGTTCTGTCGACAAAAAGATGAAGTGCTTCAGGGAATTCTTTTCGAAATTGCTTCCGCAGTTTGTCGCCTGCATCGTCACTGTCTGCTAATATGTAAACGTCTTTCCCTAATAATTCGTCTACGAGCTGATCCAGCTTCGATGTACTGATCGTGCCATTGGTGCAAATGATGGTAACAGGTTCACTTATGACTTCTTTTAGCTTTTGTTTGTCTGTTTTACCTTCTACAATGATGACCTTTTCTACCTCTACATTCAACACGATCACCCGGCCCTTTTGACATTGTTCACTTCTCCCTTAGATTACAATCTTTCATCGAGGTTGTAAAGATTGGGCACTTGCACTAAAAAGACTGCAGCTTATGCTCACTGCAGCCTCATCTGTGATTAGCACCAGCCATTTTCATCATCACAGTCTACATATTTTTCTGTCCCGTGGGTCAATGTATCCGTCAGACGATAAAAACGATTTTGATCATAGGAATAACCTGATTTTAACTCATATTGGTTTTCACTAATCATCGTGCCAATCTCTTCATTTTGATGATACAACACCATGCCGCTTTCTTTGAATCGTCCAGTGACATGATCTGTTATATCCACCTGTTCTTTTTGAAAAGACAAATTGGACACCCCCCATAAAGGTAGAGTGTCCAATTTCACGTGAATTAGTCTTCTTTTGTCATTTCTTCATATTGCTCAGCAGTCATCAAGTTCTCGATTTCAGATGCATCAGCTGGCTCAACCACGATCATCCATGCTTTTTCGTATGGAGAGTCGTTGACGAATTCAGGGCTGTCATCCAGCTCATCGTTCACTTCGACGATTGTGCCGTTGATCGGTGCGTAAAGCTCAGAAACTGTTTTCACTGATTCTACACTTCCGAAAGGCTCGTCCGCTGTGATTTTGTCTCCTACTTCAGGAAGCTCAACGAACACGATATCACCTAGCTCAGATTGAGCAAAATGCGTAATACCGATACGCACCTTCTCCCCTTCTACTTTGACCCATTCATGTTCTTCTGAATAACGTAAATCTTTTGGTGTGCTCATTCAATACCCCTCCAGTCTTTTCTTTCAATCTATATTGAAGATACCACAATCTGAATGAAAGTTACATCATTTCCAGACGCTTTTAAAGGTATCTTCATTAAATCCAACTGTGACTCGTTTACCGTCTGTTGTAATCGGACGCTTGATCAGCATTCCGTTCGATGCGAGTAATTCTAGCTGCTCGTCCTCTGACATTGCAGGAAGTTGATCTTTCAGCTGTAGCTCCCGGTATTTCTGTCCGCTTGTATTAAAGAACTTCTTCAGCTCTAAGCCGCTTTTTTCGTAAAGGGCTTTTAATGTTTCTTTATCAGGCGTCTCTTCGACGATATGTATGCTGTTGATGTCTTTATTGTGTTCTTCCAGCCATTTTTTTGCTTTTCGGCATGTACCGCAAGATGGGTATTCATAAAAATCTAAAGCCACCATTTTCACCTCCTGCAAATTGTGAGAACATTTTATCACAAAATATTTTAAAAACCTAAATGTATGCTTACAAAAAGGTGCGGATATCACTCCGCACCTTTTAAGCTGTCCTCCTTATACGATATATTTCTCTGCTTCAAAGATTCGTTTCGCCACTTCGCGCTTTTTGGCGATGACATTGATCGGGGTGAATCTTGTCAGTTTGCGAAGAGCTGACAGACTCATGCGGAGTGAATCTCCTTCTTCCATCGCGATCAAGGATTCTTTTGCATGGGCTTCAATTTTTAAGAAGGCTTCCTGCGTGAAAATTTGTGTGTAGGCAAGCTTTTGAGCGTTCTTTTCTAGCCCTGATGAAGCCATTGCCTTTTCGGTACGCAGAATCGCCGATTCAGCAGCAAAAATTTCATTGACGATATCCGCTATGTTCACAAGGATTTCTTGCTCTTTGTCTAAAGCTTTTCCATACTTCATCGCTGCCATACCAGATACCATAAGGGCGATCTTTTTCGCATGGGCGAGTAAATATTTTTCTTGATCGAGCGGCTGATCACCCGGCTCTTCCGGCATCATCATCATGAGCTCTTCCTGTAAGGTTTGCGCTTTTTGAAGCAGCGGAAGCTCTCCTTTCATCGCTTTCTTCAGGAATGTGCCTGGTACAAGCAGACGGTTGATTTCGTTTGTCCCTTCAAAAATACGGTTAATCCGCGAGTCACGATAGGCTCTTTCGACCTCGTATTCTTGCATGAATCCATATCCGCCGTGAATCTGCACGCCTTCATCTGCAATATAATCTAAAGTTTCAGAGCCAAGCACTTTACAAAGAGAGCATTCAATCGCATATTCTGCAATGGACTGGGCAATTTGTTTGCCGTCCTTTTGCTCTTCTTCACTTAATAGACCCATGCGCTGTTCAAATAATCCGACTGTGCGGTAAACAGCACTTTCCATCGCATAGAGCTTTGCAGACATGTTGGCTACTTTTTCACTAATTAAGCTGAATCGAGAAATTGGTGTTTGGAACTGCTTACGCTGGTTTGCATATTCTGCCGATAATTGAATGACACGTTTTGACGCACCAATTGTCCCGACAGCCAGCTTATAGCGTCCGATATTCAAAATGTTAAAGGCAATGACATGACCTCTGCCAGCTTCACCTAGTAAATTCTCCTTCGGCACTTGAGCATCTTCAAGAATTAACGTTCTCGTCGAGGACCCTTTAATGCCCATCTTTTTCTCTTCAGGTCCAGTTTTGACACCTGGAAAATCCTTTTCTACGATAAAAGCAGAGAAGTGTTCACCATCAATCTTCGCATATACGACAAAGACGTCGGCAAATGCGGAGTTTGTAATCCATTGTTTTTCCCCATTAAGCACATAATGGGTTCCAGCTTCATTCAGGACTGCAGTCGTTTTTGCTCCAAGAGCGTCAGAGCCTGATCCTGGCTCAGTTAGGGCGTACGCCGCAATCGTTTCTCCAGAAGCGAGCCCAGGCAGGTATGCTTCCTTTTGCGCTTGATTTCCAAACAGCACGATTGGCAGAGATCCAATGCCGACATGGGCACCATAGGAAAGTGAGAAACTCCCTGCTCTGGAGAATTTCTCGGTAATGATGGCTGAACTGATTTTATCTAATCCGAGTCCGCCGAATTCTTCAGGCACATCAGCTCCTAGAAGTCCAAGCTCTCCAGCTTTTTTGAGAAGCCTGACGGAATGCTCGAATTCATGATGTTCAATTTGATCTATATACGGAACAACGTCTTGTAAAATATAATCCTCTGTTGTCTTTCCAATCATTTGATGCTCATCAGAGAAATCCTCTGGTGTAAAGATATGCTCATAATTCGTCTCATCAATTAAGAAGCTTCCACCCTTTTTTACATCTTCCATTGCTTTCATCCTGATTTCCCCCTTTAGATCAATTCAAAAATTCCTGCTGCTCCCATGCCCCCGCCGATACACATTGTGACGATGCCAAATTGCTCGTTTCGCCGTTTCATTTCATGAATGAGTGACAGTGTAAGTTTCGTTCCTGTACAGCCGAGCGGATGCCCTAACGCGATTGCCCCGCCATTGACATTCACTTTCTCTTCATCGATCCCTAAATGACGAATGACTTGAATTGCCTGAGAGGCAAACGCTTCGTTTAATTCAAACAGCCCGATATCCTTCAGCTCAAGTCCAGCGATTTTCAGCGCACGCGGAATGGCTTCAATCGGACCGATTCCCATCACCTCAGGCGGTACACCGCCAACAGCAAACGCCCGGAACTTGGCGAGCGGCTGAAGGGAAAGTGAGGATGCTTTCTCACGGTCCATCATCATCACACACGCAGCGCCGTCACTTGTTTGTGAAGAGTTTCCTGCGGTCACCGTGCCTTTTGTTGAGAAAGCCGGTCGCAAAGTGGAAAGAATCTCCTCCGTTGTGCCCGCTCTCACGCCTTCATCCTGTGAGAACGTGAATTGATGTTCTTCTAATTGATATTGCTCCCCTACCCGCCGCTCTGTTACATCAACGGATACGATTTCATCTGAAAATTTCCCTTCCTGCAATGCTTTGGCTGCCTTTTGATGACTTCTTACCGCAAAGGCGTCCTGATCTTGACGTGTGACCTGATACTTTTGCGCCACTTGCTCTGCCGTGTGGCCCATGCTCATATAATATTCAGGCGCTTGCTCTGCCAATTGAGCATTCGGACGAATGGAATGACCCATCATCGGCACCTGTGACATCGATTCGACTCCTCCAGCTAAGATCGTTTCTGCCTGACCGAGCATAATCCGCTCACCCGCATAAGCGATTGACTGAAGACCAGATGAGCAGTAACGGTTGATAGTGATGGCAGGTACTGTATATGGAAGTCCTGCTAACGCCCCAATATTCCGAGCCACATTTAACCCCTGCTCTGCTTCTGGTGTTGCACACCCAATGATCAAATCGTCTATCTGTCCGTCGTAATCACCGGCACGCTTTAGTGTTTCTTTTACACACAATGCGCCCATATCATCAGGCCGAACATGTTTTAACGATCCTTTTTTCGCCTTCCCTACTGGTGTTCTCGCGCCAGCGACAATGACTGCTTCTCTCATTTTGACTCCCCCTTAGTTACGTAAAGGTTTTCCTTTGACGAGCATGTACTGCATGCGTGCCTGTGATTTCACTTCTCCTACAAGACTTAAAAAGGCTTCCCTTTCAAGCTCTAATAAGTATTGCTCCTCTACCTCTGTTCCAAATGGCAGTTTCCCGCCGGAAATGACATGAGCTAATTTTTTGACAATGGTCATGTCATGCTCTGAAATGTATCCAGACAGTCTCATATTTTCAGCAGCCAATATCATTGCTGCATAGCCTGTTTCTCCCATGACGGGCACCTTCTGCTTGAGCGGTGCACGATAACCCGCTTCATCAAGAGAGAGCACCAGTTGTTTCGCATCATAGATCAGGTGGTCCCCGTTCATACTGATTCGGTCACTCACGCGGAGCATGTTCATATCCCGCGCTTCCTCAGCCGAAGTGGATACTTTAGCCATTGCAATCGTTTCAAATGTTTTCAGCGTGGCATCTTGTATAGCGGTCTGCGTCGGCTTAGCTGATCCTTGCAGATGGCGAAGGTATAATTCTTTGTTTCCACCACCGCCCGGAATCAGTCCAACTCCCGCTTCAACAAGACCCATGTATGCTTCACTGGACGCTTGAATAGCTGCTGCCGGCAGACAAACCTCTGTTCCGCCTCCGAGTGTCATGCCAAACGGTGCAGCAACGACTGGACGGTCGCTATATTTCACCTTCATCATTGCCTGCTGGAAGCGGCGGATCACAAAGTCAATTTCAAAGAAATTATCGTCCTGAGCTTCCATTAAAATCAAAGCAAGGTTGGCACCAACACAGAAGTTCTTCCCTTGGTTTCCGATGACAAGCCCTCTATAATTCTGTTCCACCTCATCGACAGCGCGATTGATCATGTCAATGACATCTAGTCCAATGGCATTGCTTTTGGAGTGAAATTCGAGCAAGGCGACATCATCACCGATATCAATCAAGCTCGCACCAGAATTTTTAAAAATCACGCCCTGCTTCTTTTTCAATTTCGCTAAAGAAATATTCTTTTCGTTTCCTTTTTCCTGTTCATAAGCCCCATTGTGATAAAACGCACGCTCTCCATCAGCATTCACTTGATAGAATGTGTCGTGTCCTTCTGACAGCATGTCTTGCACCCACTGCGGGATGCTGTGACCTTCTGCTTCCATGCGCTCGGCTGCTTTTTTCACACCGATTGCATCCCAGAGCTCAAATGGACCGTGCTGCCAGCCAAATCCCCATTTCATTGCGTTATCGACGGACTGAATATCATCCGCAATTTCGCCTTTTAACTGAGCTGAATAAAGGAGCACAGGTGCCGTCATGTTCCAAAGCAATTGTCCTGCACGGCCATCTTGATAAATAAGCGCTTTCAATTTCGCTTTCGTCCCTTTTTGCTGCTTCGCCATCTCAATGCCTGGATCTTTAAGCTTCGTTCGTTCTCCATACGTGAGCGTCACAGGATCAAGTTCTAAAATGGCCTTTCCATTTTTTTGATAAAATCCTTGCCCTGCCTTGCTGCCAATCCATCCTTTTTCAAGCATTGTTTCAATAAACTCAGGCAGCTGGAAAATATCTTTTTCCTTTCCTTCTACTTGGTCATATACGTTGCGGGCTACATGGGAAAACGTGTCGAGCCCTACGACATCAAGTGTACGGAAGGTCGCACTTTTCGGTCTTCCAATGAGGGGTCCTGTGACCGAATCCACCTCTCCAATGGTGTATTTGTTTTCAAGCATTTCACGCACTGTTACAAGGAGTCCATAAGTACCAATACGATTGGCAATAAAGTTCGGCGTATCTTTCGCTTCAACGACGCCTTTGCCAAGTACATCCTCGCCAAACGTTTTCATAAATTGAAGTACTTCTGGATCTGTTTCTTGAATAGGAATGATTTCTAAAAGCTTTAAATAACGGGCTGGGTTAAAAAAATGTGTGCCTAAAAAGTGGCGTTTAAAATCATCTGATCGGCCTTCTGCCATTTTTTCAACCGAAATACCGGATGTGTTACTTGATACGATGCTGCCTTCTTTGCGGTGTTCGTCGATGAGAGAGAATACGTGTTGTTTGATGCTGAGTTTTTCAGTGACGACTTCAATGATCCAGTCAGCATCATGTAATAAGGAAAGGTGATCTGTGAGATTTCCCGGTGTGATGTATGATAGGTTTTTTGCTGATGTAAGAGGTGCTGGTTTTTGCTTTAACAATTTTTTCATCGCTTCTTGACTTAATCTATTCCGAACACTAGGGTGATCAAGCGTTCTCTTTTTCGCCGTTTCTTCCTTTGTCAGTTCGTTTGGCACAATATCTAGCAATGTTACTGGTATCCCGATATTGGCTAGATGCGCAGCAATGCCTGAGCCCATGACACCTGAACCAATGACAGCCGCCTTGCGAATATGTTTGCCCATAAATATCCCCCTAAACATTTTGAATGAACAGTCATTCATTTTTTGTCCAAAAAAAAGCAATGCCTCTTTCTTTATCTTAAAAGATTTTCCGAAACAGTTCAAGAGCGGATTTCAAAAATTTACACATTCTGATGTGCCTTACTTTGCGGCGTATGAATTAAAGATGAGAGGGCATTGTAAGAATGGAGGTGATGTCCACATGTCTCGTTTGAAGAAAAACCCATCGAAAGCAGGCGTAAGTGCTGCAAGTGTAAAAGGAAACGCAGGTCCATCACAGGAAGCAGACCTAGGCGGCAAAAAGACCAGTCAAAATCAGCAATATAAAAAGAATCAGTAAGGAAACAAAATCGTAAGGAGGAACACATCTTGAACAATCAGCAAATGAATATGCCCCCGCAAGTCATTTCAGTGAAGGATTCCTTGTACTTAGAGGATATGCTGAATTGGAACTTGATCGCTATGAAAAAGGCTCACTTTATGGCCGAGCACTGCCAAGACCAGACTTTGAAACAAGAATTAAATCAAGTGGGCCAAATGCATCATCAGCATTACACACAAATTCTTCAGCATTTAGGCAGCTCAGGGCAAGGCCAGTCTACTGGCTTTATGCAATAGGAGGAAAAAACATGGAACAACAAAACCAACAAAAAATCGGGAATCCACAAACTCCGGTTCCCACGACAACAAACATGAATGATCGTGATTTTGTCACAGACCTTTTGTCGACTGAAAAATATATGACAAGCGGTTACAACACAGCGCTCAATGAATTCAGTCATGAATCTCTTTACCAAGATATTCAGCGAATTGCGCTAGAAACTCAGAAAACACAAAGACATTTATATGATGTCATGTTCCGATATGGCTGGTATTCTGTTGAAGCCGCTGAACAGCAAAAGCTCCAGCAGGCACACCAGAAATTCCAGCAAACACTGACAGATCAATCTCCATACGGACCATCACAGATGTCATAAAGAAAAACTGCCAGTGTAGTGCTGGCAGTTTTTTAACGGTCTTGATTGGCTCGATGAGCTTCGTTCATTTGTTTGATCCGCTGAATTGTTTCTTTGATTTCTTCCTTCGCTTCTGGATACGTTTCATTAAAGTGCTTGGCTAGAGGCGGCATGCTTTTTGCAATATGAGAATAGATCACCCACTGTTTCACATCTTGTTTCAGTGCGTCTGTTGATTCACCAAGCAGCAGCTCTGTATATTTATCAAGCAAGCCCTCAAGCTTTTCATCTAATTCATTTCCCATTGAGTTTCCGCTCCCTTTTTAAGAAAAAAGCCTGACTCTGTGCGTAACAGATGTCAGGCTTTTGACATACGATTATCTTGCAGCAAGAAATGTCTCCGCTTGCGCTTGCTGTACGATACAGCGTCCTCTACCGTGCGGAATACATAATGGTGTCCCGAATAAAGGATCTGTCGTCACTTGGCAGTTCATATCAAAGACATTTTTCACAAGATCACAATTAATGACTGTTTCTGGTCTTCCTTCTGCATAAATCGTCTTGTCTTTAATCGCCACAAGGTGATGAGCATATCTGCATGCGAGATTCAGGTCATGAAGAACCATGACAATCGTGCGCTGCTCTTTTTCATTTAAGTCAAACAGAAGGTCTAGAATTTCAATTTGATGCGTCATGTCTAAATACGTCGTCGGCTCATCTAACAAGATAATATCCGTCTCCTGTGCTAACGTCATCGCAATCCATGCACGCTGCCTTTGTCCACCTGATAATGAATCGACCGTTCGATCAGCGAGGTCTTCCATCTTTGTTGACTTCAGTGCGCGATTCACCGCTTCCTCGTCTTGCTTCGACCACTGCTTCAGCCAATTTTGATAAGGATATCTGCCTTGCTTCACTAATTGATGCACCGTCAATCCTTCTGGCGCTTCTGGTCCTTGCGGAAGAATGGCGAGCTGTTTCGCTACTTCCTTTGTTGGTAATTTGGCAATGGAATGACCTTCAAGCAGGACAGAACCACCCATTGGCTTCATGAGACGGGCCAAAGAGCGAAGTAGCGTGGATTTACCGCATCCATTGCTGCCAATAAATACTGTGATTTCACCCTTAGGGATTGATACATTTAGTTCATCTATGATCATTGTTTCTCCGTAGCCTAAGCTTAAACCTTCAGTAGAAATGGCACTCATTCCGCTCAAACGCTCCTTTTCTCATGCAAATTTTTTATATGAAATATCGTCTATGTATAGACGGAAAAGATCACTTATCTCAATTTAGTGTATCAGATTTAAGTGATCTTGAAAATCATTTTCAATTAAAAAATGAGAAAGTCTCGTTTTACTTCTTCTTTTGGAATGTACGTTTGGTCCCATCTTCAAGCTTAATATCGACCTGAATCCGCTGATAATCATCGTCTAGATTAAAAGCGGCTAATAGCTCATTTACATACGCATCATTGATCTTCTCACTAGGAATAGACATATCATTTAGCTTCATCTTCATCTCGCGTAATGCTTCTTCACCTTCATAGCGGACACCGTTCATATGATCACGGATAAGTGCTTCTTCTTTGCCTTTCGCCTGACGATAGGTGGCTTCGTATAATTCGCTTTTCTGCCCGTATTGAACATGCAGGTGGAGATGCTCAAATGGAAGTTCCTTCATTTGAACCGCTGAGAGACTCTCTGCTTCTGCTTCCTTTGTTTGCTGCAGCGGTTCGATTGATTGGCAGCCAGACAGCATAAAAAGCAGCACTCCTATTTGTCCCGCCTTCTTCCAACACATCATGTGCTTCCTCCTATTTCTTATCATCGCTTTTTATTCTTCTCCATCCTGCTTTTCGTTATTCAATAAAACAGCGGACTATGGTAGATTGAAACAAAAAGGAGAACGAGATGATGAAAAGAACAGCCATTGTAACTGGCGCCAATAGCGGCTTTGGCAAGCTCATCACGATAGGTCTCGCCAAGCAAGGCTATACAGTGATTGCAGGGGTCAGGCAGGAAGCCAATGCAAAAAAGCTTGCCGAAGAGATCAAGCAAGCCTCTTTATCCGAAGCGATACATATTGAAGCATTAGATGTCACAGATACGCAGTCGATTCAAGCATTTCAGAAAAAGCTACATGCTTACGCCCCCATTACCTTGCTTGTCAACAATGCGGGAACAGCCTATGCGGGTTTTGCTGAAGAGGTTCCTGTTGACACGTACCGCCAGCAATTTGATGTAAACGTCTTCGGAGTCATGGAAATGACACAAGCCGTCCTTCCGTTTATGACAAATGGTGCAAAGATATTCAATATGAGCAGCATCAGCGGATTAATGGGAATGCCCGCACTTTCTCCATATGTATCCTCCAAGTTTGCTTTGGAGGGCTATACAGAGAGCTTGCGCATTGAACTGGCCTCATTCGGTATACAGGCAGTCTTGATCGAGCCAGGCTCTTTCCAAACAAATATTTGGAACACGTCTATGAACGAGCACATGTTGCAACCAGGGGAAGGATCGAAATACACAAGCATCTATCAAAAGATGATGGTTTATATCAATGCCCAGAAAACCAACTACGGTGACCCGCGTGAAGTCGCAGAGCTTGTGATTCGATTAGCCGAGAAGAAACGGCTGAAAAAGTTGAGATATCCGATTGGGAAAGGGGTGCGACTTTCATTCACAGCAAAGCAGCTCTTGCCTTGGAGCATGTGGGAAAAGATCATATTACGTACACTCTCTTCAAAAAAATAAGCATAAAAAAACAGGTAGACCTTTAACGTCCACCTGTTTTTTCATTTATTCGGTTTCAGACTGTCCAAGGGTAATGTCTAGATTTTTATTTTTCCCTTCACGAATGACAGTCATTGTCGTTTTATCGCCGACTTTTGTTTCTTTGTACAAAATTTCTTTCAGCTGAGAGCTGTTTGCCACGTTTTTCCCTTTGAATTTGATGATGACATCTCCAGATTTCAAGCCTGCTTTTTGTGCAGGTGATCCTTTTGATACATCTTTTACATAAATCCCTTTGCCGATTTGTTTATCAAATAAGCCGAGCGTATTTTCTTGATACGTTTCAGGCACTTGCTCAAGGTCAATCATTTGTACGCCAAGGTAAGGACGTTCAACCTTTCCATTTTTCAACAGCTCATCTACAATCGGTTTGACATCGTTACTTGGAATCGCAAAGCCAAGTGATTCCACACCGCTTTCGCTAATTTTTAAACTGTTGATGCCAATGACTTGACCATCTGTATTGATAAGCGGTCCCCCGCTGTTCCCGGGGTTAATCGCTGCATCTGTTTGCAGTACATTCATTTCCACCGTACCAGATGATGTGTTCGCTTCAACTGTACGATCAAGACCACTAATAATCCCTTCTGTCACAGTACCAGAGAACTGTGCACCGAGCGGGTTCCCAATTGCGATCACTTTGTCTCCAGCACGGAGCTTAGAAGAATCACCAAAGCTCGCCACTTTATCAATGCCGTCTGCATTGATTTCAACAACAGCTAAATCTGTCATCACATCATTGCCGACCAGCTTTGCGTCTTTTGTTTTCCCATCATAAAGTGTGACCTTCAGTTTATTGGCACCCTCGACTACGTGGTTATTTGTAATAATGTACGCTTTTTTGCCATCTTTTTTAAAGACGACACCAGAACCCGTTCCAGCTTCAGCTTCTGTTGAGTCACCGCTAAGGCCAAACGAATTTTGTGTAGATTGATAGTTTGAGACTCCTACAATGGTTGGCTCTAAATCTTCTACCATATCAGCGACATTCGTGGCATTGGTGATTTGTTTTGTTGAGAAATTATCAGAAGCTGCCGGCTCACTTGAAGCTGTTTGCGTTTGTGTGTTTGCAGCTGTGTCCTGTGACTGCGGCAAAAGCGGTGTAATGCCAAGCACAAGGCCTCCGCCAATAATCCCTCCAAGGATCGGACTGAGCCATGCCGCTTTCCGCTTTTTCTCCTTTTTCGACGCACGGTCATCCTCCATTTGAGGAGAATGGTTTGTCACACTCTCCTGAGTGGCAGATGCTTCGTTTTCATGAGGTTGATAAACGAGTTCCTTTTCTTTTTCTGGTTCGTCTATTTGTTTCTCATTCTCTTGATGCACATCTTCTTGATGATTCATCTTCTTCTCTTCATCTTCTCTTCGGAAATCCATCGCTTGCACTCCTTTACATCGTGTTCATGACTTGCTTGATTCATATGTTTAGATAGGACTCATGTCCTCTTAATGGCAATATCATTGAAGATACTTCATGACAATATGTCAAATTATATAATACTTATTGATAGAAAAAAAGCAAGGTGCGCACATTCGTGAAAAGCACCTATTTATCTACCTTTTGTCTATGCCCTTTTTTCCCTTGAGCTTATCATAAACAAACATTATGGGATAATGATGAGAAGAATATGTGAAATTGTGAAAAAAGCATGTGATTGTTGACATGCCGCCTTTGTATCCCGTTATAATGACGTTGAGAGGATGTGGAAGACTTTGTCGTACACCATTTATTTAGTGGAAGATGAACAAAACTTAAACGAACTTTTAACCAAATATTTAGAAAGTGAAAATTGGAATGTCTCCTCTTTTTTAACCGGAGAAGCGGCACGCCGGGCAATGAACAAGCCGCCGCATCTATGGATTTTAGATATCATGCTGCCTGATACAGATGGCTACACACTCATTAAAGAAATCAAAGCCGCATCACCTGACGTACCGGTCATTTTCATTTCGGCACGCGATGCAGATATCGACCGTGTCCTCGGCTTAGAGCTGGGAAGCAGTGATTATATTGCGAAGCCATTTCTTCCGCGCGAGCTGATCATTCGGGTGCAAAAGCTGCTTGAGCTTGTGTACAAAAATAGCGATACTCCGCAGCAGAAAAGCGTCACACCCGTCTCCTCCTATGTCATTCATGAGGATGTAAGAGAGGTGTATGAAGGAGATCAGCTGATTAACTTAACTTCTAAGGAATTTGACTTGCTGCTTTTATTTACACATCATCAGGGACATGCTTTTTCTCGTGAAGATATCCTCGTCAAAATTTGGGGACACGACTACTTCGGAACAGATCGTGTGGTCGATGACCTTGTCAGACGGCTACGCAAAAAAATGCCCGACTTAAAGGTCGAGACCATCTATGGATTTGGCTATAGGATGCTAAAAGGATGAAGAACAAACCGCTCGCTTTTCAAATTTGGGTCGTCATCTCTGGTATTTTGCTCACGATCTCGATTGTCCTGATCATCCTATTTTCTAATACATTACGAAACTTTTTCACGAATGAAATTTATAAAAATATCGAAAATGAACAGCAGGTGCTCACAGAATATCCGTTGAACCGAGACGGCTCGCCAAAGTCGACACCGGAAAACCGCTCGGTGCAGCACATTCTGATTCCGTCAGATGAATTAAACCAAATGGCACAGTTTTTCCCGCACGCCTTTATTGAGAAAATCCAAGCCTTTGTGAAAAAACAAAAAAGTGCAACGAAACGCTATTCTGAAGAGGTGAATGGCCAGCACATCTTTTTTGTCATCAAAAAAGTATCAACAGACAATACACAATATATTCTTCTGTCCTATGCACCAGACTCTTATCGAGACGACCTGTCCTTTACGCTGTTTAAACAGCTGATATTTATCCTTGGCACCGTTATTTTATTAAGCTGGATTCCATCGATTTGGCTTGCCCGCTACTTATCCCGTCCAATCGTTGCGTTTGAAAAGCACGTGAAGCGGATTGCGCAAGAGGACTGGGACGACCCTGTCATCGTTGACCGGCAAGATGAGATCGGGAAGCTTGGTCATACCATTGAAGAAATGAGACAAAAGCTCATTCAAAAGGATGAAACAGAACGGACTCTTTTGCAAAATATATCACATGACTTAAAGACGCCTGTCATGGTCATCCGCGGCTATACGCAGTCGATTAAAGATGGTATTTTTCCTAAGGGAGATCTTGAACAAACGGTGGAAGTCATTGAAGGTGAAGCGGAAAAACTTGAGAAGAAAATCAAGGATTTGCTGTACTTAACAAAGCTTGATTATTTATCAAAACAACACCCCGCACATGCTTCCTTCCTACTCAGTAATACGATGCTGGAAGTGGTCGACCGAATACGCTGGTCGAAAAATGAATTGCAGTGGAACGTGGACTTAGATGATGAGGCTGCTCTTGAAGGCGATCCAGAACAATGGAGCAAATTATTTGAGAATGTACTAGAAAATCAACTCCGCTACGCAAAAAGTAAAATTGATATCCAAATGAAACAGGAAGAGGATCAAATACGCATTGTCATTCGTAACGACGGTCCTCCCATTGAAGAACATATGCTATCCAACCTATACGAACCTTTTAGTAAGGGAAAAAAGGGCGAATTCGGTATTGGATTAAGCATTGTCAAAAAAATTCTCTCCATGCATCAAGCGTCTATATCAATTGAAAATGATGATCTAGGTGTACGTTATACGATCACGGTTCCAAAGAAGAGACTGTAGGTTTTTGACCGCAGTCTTTTTTAGATGAATGAATACCCATTGAAATCACGGTATGTGGCTTTGATTTTCTTGCCAGCTTGATACATCCATTTCTTTTCAATGGTTGTCTCTTTCGGCATTTTGACTTTTTCTACTTGTATTCCTTTTGTTCGCAAGCGTCTCATCATATCATCGATTTCTCTCATGGAACATCATCCTTTCACATTTTTTGACCAGTTGGTCACCTTACTTTATAATATAAAGAATTACACTGTAAAAAACAAGTTACAATCTGATTAATTTTTGAAAACTTTCGTCGTTTATGACCGATAAGTCACATCTCTTTGCGCACGTTTCCTAAGACATTTGTCTCTCGGTAAGAAAGGATGACATTCATATTGAAAAAGAAAGAAAAAATGATCATTGAGGCCGGCATGAAATTGTTTGCCAGCAAAGGCTACAATACAACGTCTGTTCAGGAAATTGCGGATGAATGCCACATGTCAAAGGGTGCTTTTTATCTTTATTTCAAATCAAAGGAAGCACTGCTCATTTCAATCTTGCATTACTATTATGATAAGGTATTTACCCGGATTCACGAGGTTCAAACAGAGGGCGGCACACCAAAGGAAGCCTACCGAAAGCAGCTCACTGTCTACTACGATAATATTTTACAGCAAAAGGATTTTATTAAAATGCAGCTGAGCGATCGAGCACTGCCAATGAATGAAGAAACGCAGCTGCTCGCAAAACAAATCAGACTTGCCACCATTCAGCTTCACATTGATAACATTAAGCAGGTATATGGAGATGCAGCGATTCCTTATATGGCTGATCTTTGTTTGACGATTGAGGGCATGAGCCACGTTTATTTCGAGCTTGCGATTTTATATGATTTTCAGCTGGAGGCTGAGGAGCTAGCTGCAACGATGATTCACCGTATCGATGATTTGATGGGCGGTATGATGGAGCGAAATGATTTTCCGCTCATCTCTGTAGATCAAGCGAGCGATTGGTTTGGTCCTATTTACGAACGGTCATTCGACCCGCTGACAGAATCTCTTTTAAAAGAATTAAGAGAGCAGGCTGAAGCACACTATGAAGTGAAAGACGAGCCAGATTTATTTGAAGCGCTTGGCATTTTAGAAAATGAATTAAACAAACAAAAACCAAGACAAGTCATCGTAAAAGGCATGCTGTATCAATTAAAATTATACGCACCGCTCCAAACCAACTCTGAATCACTTATGCGTATTTTGAAAGAGGATCATTTGTAGAACCCAGGGCAGTCCCTGGACTTTCATTTTGTTCGATACTCTCAATGAAAAAAACCAGGGGCTGCTGCCCCTGGTTTCTTATTTTGCTTTCGGTGTCACCATTTCTTCTGGTTTCACAAACTCTTCAAACTGCTCTTCTGTTAGCAGCTCTAATTGAAGTGCTGCTTCTTTTAATGTTAAACCTTCTTTGTGAGCAAGCTTTGCAATTTTCGCTGCATTTTCATATCCGATGTGCGGGTTGAGTGCCGTCACAAGCATCAATGAATTGTTCAAGTTTTTCTCGATTGTTTCTAGGTTTGGTTCGATTCCAACTGCACACTTGTCATGGAATGAGTTCATGCCGTCAGCAAGTAATTCAACTGATTGTAAGAAGTTATAAATGATGACCGGCTTAAATACGTTCAGCTCAAAGTTTCCTTGGCTGGCGGCAAAACCGATTGTTGCATCATTCCCCATAATTTGCGCTGCAATCATTGTTAATGCTTCACTTTGAGTTGGGTTGACTTTACCTGGCATAATGGAGCTTCCTGGTTCATTTTCAGGAATGATCAATTCACCAATTCCGCAGCGCGGACCGCTTGCCAGCCATCTCACATCATTGGCAATTTTCATTAAATCAGCTGCAAGTGCTTTTAGGGCACCGTGTGCATACGTAATTTCATCATGGCTTGTCAGCGCATGGAATTTGTTTGGTGAAGAATTGAATGTTTGACCTGTCAGTTGGCTGATTTCCTCAGCGACATATTGTCCGAACTCAGGATGTGCGTTGATCCCTGTACCAACAGCTGTTCCGCCAATCGCAAGCTCTCTCATTTTTCCAGTTGATTCTAGGATCATTTCTTTTGAACGATCCAGCATGTACACCCAGCCGCTAATCTCTTGACCTACTGTCAGTGGTGTTGCGTCTTGCAAGTGCGTACGACCGATTTTAACAATCTCTTGATACGCTTTTGCTTTCTCATCAAGAGTGGCTCTTAATTGATCAATCGCTGGCAATAATTTTTTGTACACAGCTAAAACAGCTGCCACGTGCATAGCAGTTGGGAATGTGTCGTTTGAGCTTTGGCTGCGGTTGACATCATCGTTCGGATGAATGCTGAACTGACTATTTTTATCTTTCAAGTAAGCAGTTGCTCTATTTGCAACGACTTCGTTCATGTTCATGTTACTTTGCGTTCCACTGCCTGTCTGCCATACAACAAGCGGGAAATGCTCGTCATACTTTCCGCTGATGATGTCATCACATACAGCAGCAATTGCTTCTGCTTTTTCGCTTTCAAGGTTGCCAAGACGTTCGTTGGCAATCGCTGTGCTACGTTTCAAAATTGCAAACGCATTCACAACTTCCTTTGGCATTTTCTCAGAACCGATTTTGAAATTTTCTTTGCTTCGTTGTGTTTGTGCACCCCAGAACTTGTCCTTTGGCACCTTGATTTCGCCCATTGTATCTTTTTCGATTCTAAATTCCGTCATTATGTATCCCTCCATAGCTTCTCATCACTCAACTCTATTCTATACAAAAAACCAAAATCCTTTAAGCGTTTTCAATTAAAATTTTATCTTTATTTTAATTTTAGTTCAATATAAACGCGGACATCTTTCGAATATTTGTATTTTGGGTTCGTTTTTCCGTAATCCTTTGATGTATATGTCACTTCATAATGCTTGTCAAACGACTGTAGAATACGGTCAATCTCCTCTTTTGTTCCTGCTAAACGAATTTGTGCCATCTTGTTTCCTCCAAAACCCTCATTCTTTCTTTTACCACAAAATAATGTAACACAGAATATTGTTTTTTCAAGCAGGTAATGCTAAGAAAAAGTTATTTGAGGCGGGTGATCCTTTTGAATCAGACTCCATTGAAAGAGCACTTATACGATAATCTCTCCGTCATTCTCCCGCAATTAAAGGAAATGGATGATTTGGTCCATGAGAAAAAAACACTGCCTCACGGGCAAGTCGTTTACTATTTATACATAAAAGAAATGAACGAAAAGATGGAGATTCAAACCTTTTTAAAGCTGCTTCTCCAAGATCATACGTCTCTCACAAAAGAGAAGCTGGAATCCAATTTATCGATGATGACCACACGTTCGGTGAAGACCTCTGAACAATTGGTCGATGCGATTTTTGAAGGGCATTGCGTGGTGCTCATTAATGGATTTCAGCATGCGTATATTTTAGAAACGCATGGAACGAAGAAACGCAGTTTAGGGGATGCTACCTCTGAAACAGTCGTGAGAGGACCAAAAATTGGCTTTATTGAAGATTTAAATACGAATTTAGCGCTTGTAAGACAGCGCTTGAAAAACCCCGATCTTAAAACCGTCGATATGAAGATTGGTCTACAGAAATACACTCAGGTGACCATCATGTACATCGACGGTATCGTTCAAGTGCCTGTTTTAAAGGAAGTCAAAAAACGGCTCAAGCAAGTCACCATTGATGATATACAAGACTCTGGTGTTCTTGAGGAGCTGATTGAAGACAATGTGTATTCTCCTTTTCCACAAATTCAAAACACAGAACGGCCGGATAAAGTGGCGTCTGCTTTAAATAATGGCCGGGTCGCCATCTTTGTCGATCATTCACCTTTTGTGTTAATTGTACCTGCATCCCTTGCGACGATTATGCAATCACCCGATGATTATTATGAAAGATGGATCGCCGCCTCTCTTATTCGTTTGCTGAGATTTACCTCGATCTTTCTGACGTTATTTTTATCAGCCATTTATATTGCGCTTGTGTCGTTCCATCAAGGTCTTTTGCCAACCACTCTGGCTATTACGATCTCGAGCACAAGGGAAAATGTCCCGTTTTCACCCATTGTCGAGGCACTCATCATGGAGATAACCATTGAGCTGCTGCGGGAAGCTGGCTTAAGGCTGCCAAACCCGCTCGGTCAAACGATCGGACTTGTTGGCGGGGTTGTCATTGGACAGGCTGCCGTTCAGGCACATATTGTCAGCTCAATCATGGTGATTATCGTTAGTGTCATTGCACTTGCATCCTTTACTGTTCCTCAATATGGGATGGGCATGTCCTTTCGTGTGCTCCGCTTTGTGTCCATGTTTACTGCGGCTACCTTTGGTTTATATGGGATTGTGCTGTTTATGCTTGTACTCCTTACTCATCTCACGCGGCAAAAAAGTTTTGGCACGCCTTATTTCTCACCAGATTTTGTGTTCAGCTATAAAAACGAAGACAATTCCATTATTCGATTGCCTTTAAAAAATCAAAAGAAAGGAGAACGACATGGTCAATCATAAAGAGTCGATTACCAGCTATCAGGCAAGTGCCATTATTGCCAATACAACACTAGGCGCAAGTATGATGATTCTACCAAGATCAATGGCTCAGGCTGCGGCTACACCTGACGGCTGGATTGCACTCTTACTCGTGAGTGTCATTTACATTGTGTTTATTTTTGCAAATGTCCTCATGATGAAAAAAGTCCCCTTCTCCTCTTATTATGATTATACGAACGAGGGGCTTGGAAAATGGATTGGCGCTCTTGCCAACCTCTTGATTATTATTTATTTTCTTGGCGTCGCCAGCTATGAAGTACGAGCGATGTCGGAAATGGTGAAATTCTTTCTGCTTCAAAACACGCCTGTAGCGGTGACAATGATCAGCTTTATTATAGTTGGTTTTTATCTTGTGATTGGCGGGATTGGTGATTTAGCCAGGCTTTTTCCTTTTATTTTGATTGTGACGCTCATCATCTTATTTGTCGCTTACGGACTTAGCTTGCAAGAATTTAAGTTAGATAACCTCCGGCCCGTTTTAGGAGAGGGGTTCTCCCCTGTCTTCAATTCCTTTAATGCATCAGCCATATCGTTTGTCGGCATTGAAATGATGCTGTTTATGCCTGCTTATATGAACACGCAAAAACACACTTTTGCTTATGGAACAGTCGGCTTTTTGATTCCTGCGATTATTTATATTTTCACTTATATTCTTGTGATAGGTGCGCTGACGGTCAAAGAAACGGCGGCTTTGACTTGGCCGACCATTGCCTTATTCCAATCGTTTGATATTCAGGGGATTTTTATTGAACGAATTGAATCATTTTTGCTTATCGTTTGGCTGGTTCAGCTGTATACAAGCTTTGTCGGATATACATTTTTTGCCGCAATCGGGGTATCCAGACTGACCAAGTTTCCTAAAAAGGTAGTCGTCGCTCTAATGGGAATTGTCATTTACTTTGCAGCGATTTTCCCAAAGGATGTCGATACAGTGCGAGATTATTTAACCTATGTGAACAACCTCTTTTTCCTGCTGTTCGGCATTCTCCCGTTTCTCTTATTTATAATCGTTTTTTTCAAAAGGAGGCGGAAAACAGCATGAAAAAGAAGGCAGCTTGTGCTCTTTTGATGCTGGTTCTATTAAGTGGTTGCTGGGATAGTACAAATATTGAGGAGCTCAACATGGCGATTGGGTTTGCAGTAGATAAAGGGGACCAAGGACATAAATTAAAGGTGTCTATGCAAGTCCTCGTTCCTCAAAAGATTGATCAGGAAGCAAGCGTCAAAGACCCTACGAAAATCATTGAAACAAGCGGGGATTCTATGCATCAAATTTTCCGCACAACGGCGCTGAAAAGCCACCGCATTTTCGCCCAGCAGCTAAGGGTGTATTTGTTTTCTGAGGAGCTCATCAATGAGAATAATTTCGACCTCGTCATTAATCAATTCATTCGAGACAATGAAACGCGGAGAGGAAGCCTCGTCTTTATGACCTCTGAGAAACCTGGGGACATGCTGAAAATCAATGACGACGGACAGCCAGCCTCTTCGACCTTATACGATCTTTCAGAAAACAGAAAAACGACCATTTCCATGTTCAAGACGGTCTCATTAGGAGATATTTCTTCTGCCATGCAAAACAATGTATCTTTTGCTCTTCCGAAAGTCAGCGTCGATCAAGGAAAATTAATACTCGACGGTGCCTCTATTATTAAGAATAGACGATTTCTCACCAATATCTCTCCGTCAGCAGTGGAGTCATATAATTTGTTAACAGGGGACGGAGAAGGCGGAGTCATACAATTTGAATATGATCACAGCCTCTACTCTTTTGAAATTTTCAAAATCAAGCACCATATCAAAACGCATAAATCAGCCAGTGGAAAATATCAATTTGATGTGTCAGTGGAGCTTGATGGGCGATTGTCTGAGGATTGGAATGAACGCGAAAACGCTTTTAATGAAAAGTATCTCAGAGAAATCGAAGGCGCTGTCAAGCGTCGATTAGAGAAAAACGTTAAAGATTTCATCGAGGAATTACAGCATGAGATCAAAGCAGATATTTGCGGGTTTTATCAAAAGGCGAGTATTGCCTACCCAAAGGACTTTCGAAAAGAAGCAAAACATTGGGATGAGATTTTTAGTGAATCAGATATTCGTTACAAAGCAAATGTGAAAATCCGTGACTTCGGGACTAAGGGCGCAACACAATCCTGATAGAGTATGTTAAAATGGTAAGAAAAAAAGGGTGTCAATCATGAAACGAGCTTTACTTTCGGCCGGCATTCTATTTTTGATTCTAGGAATACTCCTGTTAGTCGTTGTATTCATGCAATCAAAAGAAGATTTCTTCATTGAAGCCGACAGCTTTTCGAGCACATTTTTGATCGTGATTTATTATGGACAAACCCCTGCGCTCCTTCTTATTGGAGGCGGTTTATTCGTCGGACTTTCACAGATCATTGGTTTGCAGGAGAAAAAAGCAGCAGTGGCAAAGGAGAGCGTACAGCTATTATCCGAGATGAAGAAAGCCCTAGAAGACAAATCGGCCGAGGAGCAGGAGGCTTTTCCAGTTCCTGAGCTCCATCAACTATCCGAACGTCCGATCACAGGACAGAAGGACTAATTTTACGCATGTTCTAGCAGCTTTCATTTGAAAGCTGTTTTTTTATTTTATTGAATCAGCTTATGACGATGCGCATACACAGCCGCTTGCGTCCGGTCTTCTACATCGAGTTTGGAAAGAATGTTGGTAATGTGTGTCTTCACTGTTTTAATTGTAATAAATAGTTCCTCAGCAATGACCTTATTCGATTTTCCATCCGCAATCAGCTTCAAGATTTCCATTTCTCTTGCTGTTAATGCATCATGAAGGATCGATCCATTTGAGGAATGACGGAGTTTATTCATGACCTTTCCAGCCACTTTTGATTCAAGTCTTGGTTCGCCGATACTTGCAGACCGAATGGCATCCGCAATTTCTCCTGCCTTGGATGTTTTTAATAAATAGCTTAAAGCACCTGCCTCAATCACTGGATAGACTTTATCATCGTCAATAAAGCTCGTCAGAACGATAATTCGAGCATCTTCAATTTCTTGGCAAATTCTTTTCGTTGCTTCGATGCCATCCATTCCTTCCATGACAAGATCCATTAAAATCACATCTGGCTTTAATTCAACCGCAAGCTCTACACCTTTTTGTCCATCTGCCGCTTCACCAATGACTTCAATATCAGCCTGCGCCTCTAAAAAGGCAGCAAGCCCCATTCTCACCATTTCGTGATCGTCGATTAAAAGTACTCGAATCATCGAACGTTCTCTCCTTTTCCTTCATCAAAAATGGGGACCTTCACATCGATTTGTGTTCCTTTTCCCTCAAATGACATAATCTCTGCGACACCGCCTACTTCACTTGTTCTTTCACGAATCGATTCAAGTCCGTAGGAAGCTGTCTTCACATGATCTGTTTGAAAACCGATCCCATTGTCGATAATCTTCAGCTGCACCTGCCGATTTCGAATGAGCAGACGTACCGTCACCTTTGTCGCCTTTGCATGCCTGAACACATTTGATAGGGCTTCCTGTACAATTCGGAAGAGGTGATCCTCTACTCCTTTAGACAGCGGAACATCATCTTCTATTTCCCAATCAATATCAATCGGCTGCTTTGCTTGAAATTCATTTAGGAGTTCAATCAAGCCTTTTTTCAAGTCTTTTCCTTCAAGGGTGATCGGTCTGAGATGAAGCAAAAGCGCACGCATTTCATTTTGTGCATCGCCAGCCATTCGTTCGACTAGGCGCATTTGCTTTAAAATCTTTTCATCCTTTTCCTTCATGCCTTCAAGAATCGCAGAGGTCATCATCGAAATCGCAAACAACTGCTGGCTGACCGCATCATGCAGTTCTCGTGCTAGACGCTGGCGTTCTTCTGAGACGACGGATTTCTTCATTTGCACCTGCCATTCAGCCCGTTCATTCGAGAGCTTTTGCAAAGAAGCTACTTGTCCTTCAACTCGTTTCGCCATTTCATTTAATTGATCTGCCGCTAAGCCAATTTCATCGTCGCCAAGAGATGGCAGTCTGTATGCAAAGTTCCCATTTTCAAACTTTAAAATCGACTCTACAAGCTGATCGAGACGCTTCTTATGCTGATAGCCAAATACATGCGAGGCAGAAACCCCAATGGCAATACTAATGATCAGTAAAATACAAAAAAACGGGATGCCGAACCAGCGGGTAGAGAGGAGAATCATCGGATCAAGCTGATAATAAAAAAACATGGGCAGCATCGTCATGATGACAACACCAAGCGAGATCCCTACTCCAAGACGAATAGATTGCCACTGGATACCTAGATGGAGTTTCCTCATAAGTATCTCACATCCACATCTCCGATCAGTAAAGAAATGGAGATTTTCACTTTTCGTTTGCTCTCATCGTAATTGTTGGTCATCACATACACTTTACTGCCGAATCCGCTTCTTTTTTCATCGATAATTTTCATATCACCGATTGCAGCTGAAGCACTCACACATACTTCAATATCCTGCGGTACGTAAATATCCACATCTCCGATGAGCCCGCTAATCACAATCGTGCTCTCTTCTTCTGCGATGATGGCCTTTGATAAGTCGATTTTAACATCCCCGATAAACCCTGAAATCGTCAAATCACTTAATTGAAACGGCTTTTTCATCAGCCTGACTTCACCGATAAAAAAGTCATGCTCCTTGCGCGGCTTTGTCTGGCTCTTTGTTTTCTTTTGTTCGCCCTCTTTTTCAAGATTGACTTTCAGAGAAGGCTTACCATCGTCCGATGCTTCCTTTTTATCGACATCAAAAACAGGTTTGTTTTTCAATAAGCGATAGCCGGCATATATCAAAAAGGCCGCAAATAAATATCCTGTTAGACTAAATGTAATATTGAGCAGAAATTTTAAAAAGAGAAAGCCGGCAAAAATATAGGAAACTGAACCGAGCCAACGTTTGGATCTTGAGTGCAGCCAATAGCCAGCCAGCGCAAAAAACACAGGCCAAAACAAATCGGCTCCGATCCCAATAATTTTGAGAAATAGATTAATACCAAAAATCACGACAATGATGCCTAAAATTTGATTCCTTGAAAAACGCAGTTGACTCGCCTCCTTCCTTTCTTCCATTCATTACCGCAGCTTTAAGTTTCCACTTGTCATTTCAATATCGACTAAGTGTGTTCCTTTTCCCTGCTTGCCTTTAAAGCCTCGCCCTTCACTATCCACTTGATCAAAGTGATAGGAGTGATCGACACTTCCACTTGTTTTTTTCACTTGGACGTTAAAGTCTCCTTCATCCGGCAGGTTAAGTTTTGCACTGCCTGATGTCATATGAAAGGAGACAGGTGACGCAATGGTATCAAACCTTGCCGTTAATCTACCGCTTGTCATGCCTAGTTGCAGCTCCCCTTTGACATCTTTAATATCGGCACGTCCAGAGGTTGCCCCAATATCACTATTTTTCGCATCGATGTGAGACACGGAGAGTCTGCCCGATGTCGCTTTGATTTCTACATTTTTTGCTGAGAAATTCTCAGCTTTGAGGTTTCCGCTTGTTGATTTGAGCGTCACATCTTGAAGAGACAGCTTCCCTTCACCATCCATCTCGCTGACCCCGCTTCCACCTGTAATCTTCACATTTTTATGATAATCTGTTGGAATTTTGACTAAGAGCTCTCCTTTTTCAAATGAGGAGAAAAATAAGAATCCTTTATTTTCAGCACGGACGTTGAATGTACTGCCTGTTTGCTCCGCATACATTTTCCCTTTTCCATTAACGACAATCACGGAAATATCGGAACGATTTTCAGGCTTTACCTTCACGCGAAACCCAGAAAGAGAGATATCTAATTGATCAATTTCATCTTTTTTCGCTGAAGCTGTTGTGACTGCTTTTTCACGGGAGAAACTCAAATGAAAGAGATCTTCATTTTTGAAAAGCATCCCAATCATTAAAAAGACACCTACAAGTATACAAATTAGACCGATTAACCGCTTCATTCGTACCATCCTTTTATCTTCTGACCTTTTCATTATAAGGAAAAGCGAAACAGAAAGAAATCAAATATCGGAAGAAAAATCCTGCTTTTCTTCCGATCTGACATCGATTCCTTAGTTTGCTTGCTGCTCAGGCTTCTTCTCCAGCTTGAGCTTCTGCCATTCTTTTTCAACCTCATCCGCATAGTCTAGATGAGCATATGCTCCTTGATCGGCAAATTGTGCATAGCTGCCCGCTTTTGTCTCCATTTCTTCGATACGGTTTTCCATTCGAAGAAATTCCTTATATGCACTTTCACTGTCTACTTTGTTCATGGATTCGTTCATATGCTGCTTTGCCTGTGCGGCATTTGCTCTTGCAATCAGTGCCTGCTTCTTATCTTTAATATCACGCAGCTTCGTTTCTAACTGCTGCAATTGCTCTTTCAGCTCTTTCAATTGTTTCACAGATTGCTGATAAGCTTCCTGATATTCCTGATGCTTTTCTTCAAAATACTTCATTTCTGTGAGCGCTTTTCGTGCTAATTCTTCTTCTCCTGCGTGAAATGCCAGCTCAGCCTGCTTCTTTCTTTTATCAGCAAATGCTTCCGTCTCTTCTGCTTTGCGCAGGAAGCCTTGCTGAATCGTTTGCTGTTTGATGATCGCATGTTTCGCTTTAGCAATATCGTCTTCCATATCACGAACGTACTGATTCAGCATGACACGCGGATTCTCCAATTTATCTAAGCCTTCATTGACCGTTGCAACAAACATATCTCTTACTCTTCTGAATACCATTTGATATTCCTCCTCTTATTTTTTCTTTAAAAAGTCTTCCCATTCTTGATCAAATGACGTGTGAATAGGTTCTTCCATTTTCGGTGCCGTGTTTGGCTCCATATATGATCTGGTTGATGATTCTTTTGCCTGTTCACCATTGATCATCGTCCAGCCGAAGTAGAGAAGCCCCCCAGCCAATGCGATTCCAAGGATAAATGGCAGAGATTGCACAACAATCAGTACACCAATGACCGCTAGAATGACACCTAAGGTTTGACTGCCTTTCTCATATTTCTTTACACCTACATAGATGAGCCACGCCCCAATCAGAATCGGGATCAGCCCTCCTAGTGAACCACCGAAGAAGATGGATAGACCGACAAACATTAAAATCGAACCGATGATGGTTTTACTTGTTATTTTCATCTTCATGCCTCCTTTCTTGCTCCTTGCTTTTACTTTAGTCAAAAAAGAGAGCTGGCAAAACGTGTCGCAGATTGATCTTTCATTGCGACCAGAGTCGTAACTTCACTCAGACTAAGCGATAGAACCCAATAAAAAAGCACTCTTCTCATTCGAAGAGTGCTTTTCCTTATTTAGACCGAAACACGTCTGCGCTTCGTTCATATTCAACATCAGCTTCACCGAGCCGATGATTCACGACTCGTGCGGCTGCAAATAAATAGTCGGATAGACGGTTCACATAGGTGAGTGTAACCGCTGGAATCTCCTCCTGCTTCGCAAGCGTCACAATATGCCTCTCTGCTCTTCTGACGACTGTCCGCGCCACATGTAAGAGAGCAGCGCCTTCCTGGCCGCCCGGCAAAATAAACTTTGTGAGAGGCGCGGCTTCTTCTACATAGATATCCATTCTTTGTTCAAGGACTGCCACTGATGCTTCAGTTAATTTGCCTTCTTTACGTGGTTTGACTGCTGCCAAATCACCGCCGCAGTCAAAGAGCTCGTGCTGTATCACAATCAGCTCTGACAAAATGTCTTGAAACAATTCTCCATGCTGACGTAAATTTGCATGTGCGAGTCCAATGAAGCTATTCGCCTCATCTAACGTGCCGTACGCCTCTACTCTTACATCATCCTTATCGGCTCTCCCGCCGATCAAGCCTGTTTGACCTTGATCCCCTGTTTTTGTATAAAGTTTCATCGGTGTCCCTCCTTGTCTATTGCTTTGTCCTTTTAGTATAACCTGAAGTGGAAAGGATGTATTTGTTTAACTAAAGCACTGTGATTTTCATCGCATCATAAACAAAAAAGCGAACCCTTTGGTTCACTTTTGAATGGCATTCAATGTATAAAGAAGACGGTGCACTTTCTGTTTTAATCTTTCATGTAAATGCTCATCATCTTCTGTTTCCTGCATACCCGCAGCAGCGATACAAAGATGATGAATGGACATGCTCGTCTCCTGTTGAATCATGTGGACAAGCTGCCCCATGAGCTGAACAGACGATCCGTCTGATAAAGATTCTTTCAATACAAGCCAAATGGTCAGCTCTTCTTGCTGACGCATGCCGTAAAGCGCTATGTCATCTTCCATGTCTTCAGCAGCAAATTGGTTTGGTCCACTCGTTTGGTCGTAAAACAATATTCCTTCACGATCATCCAGCTCGTCACGAAGCATCTCAGTTCCTGTTCCGAGAGATCTTTTCCAAAAGAAGCCGCCCCTTTTCTGATGTGAGGAAAGGACGCGGAGCGGCTGTTTGAGGGAAAACGTCATTCCTTCTGAGCCATACGTTTTCCAGCCATCCGCTAACTTTGCATTTGATACTATAGAAGCCCCCGCAGGCTCAATGATCAGCTGAGGGTTTGCTCTTCGCGGGTGTTGGAGCGGTGTTACCTCTGTTTCATACACACGGTTGATTCGCTCAGGCGTCAAGACGTGGTGCGGCAGTCCTATCATTTCCGTCTTTCCTTCATCAAGCAGCAGCAGCCGGTCACAATATAAACTGGCGATGTTCACATCATGAAACACGCCGATCACCGTTAGCCTAGAGGAAGTTGTCTCTTCTTTAATTAAATCAAGCAAGTCTTTTTGATAGGCCAAATCAAGAAAACTGGTTGGTTCATCCAGCAATAAATATTCAGGTTGCTGGGCTAATGCCTGTGCCAAGTACACACGCTGCTGTTCTCCCCCGCTCAACTCATGAATGGATTGATCCTTAAATTGTGCAACATCCGTTTGTTCCATTACTTTGTTTACGACCTGCATATCTTCTCGCGTAACAGATTGCAGCCATCCTTTTTGATATGGGTAACGACCGAATTGAACCGTTTCTTCCACTGTAAATGAGAAGGCTTGGTCCGTTTTCTGCGGTAGAACAGCCATTTTTTGCGCAAGCGCCTTTGGACGGTAGGATTGAACCAGTTGACCGCTCAGGCGTACCTCGCCACTCTCAGGTGCCAGCATCCCAGAAATCATTTTAAGCAAGGTCGACTTACCGCTCCCATTTGGACCAAGTATACCGAGAAATTCTCCTTGCTTTAACTCAAGGCTGATGCCACGTATGACCTCTTTCTCTCCATATCCACCTCTGATTTCCTTCACTTGAATCATAGATGCGTCCCTCCTCTATATTTACGGATGAGGATGATGCCGAATACAGGGGCACCAATTAACGCAGTAATGATGCCAATCGGTAATTCAGTCGGTTCAATGGTCGTACGGGATAACACATCTGCTAAAACGAGAAAGGAAGCGCCGTTCAGCATAGACAAAGGCAGGAGGTGCCGGTGGTCTGTGATGGCTAAGAGGCGAATAAAATGCGGAATCACAAGTCCCACAAATCCGATCGTCCCTGACACCGCTACCGCACTACCTGTCAGAATCGAGCCAGCAAGCAGCACTATATATTTGCTCCTTTTCACATGTAAACCTAATAGCTTTGCCTTCTCCTCGCCATACGTCATGACATTCAAATCTCGTCCCATCAGCATTAATGCAAAGGTCCCGACAAGAAAGAAAGGAAGGAAAAGCGCAATATAGCGCCAGCCCCTCATGGACACACTGCCGAGAAGCCAATGAATAATCTCTTTTAGATCATCACCTGTTAAAGCAATCATCAATGATATAAGCGCACCCAAAAAAGAGCTGAAAATCACCCCAGTTAAAATTAAAGAAGAGATGCTCATCCCCCGATGAACAAGACGCGCAAAAAAGAGGACGAGACATAGGGTCACAAGCGCTGTTGTCATACTGAAAAAAGGCAGTGTGAAACTGCCGAGCAAAGGGAGCTGCAAGCTGAAAAATAGTGTCGCGACGGCTCCAACTGATGCCCCTTGAGATACACCCAGCGTATATGGGTCAGCAAGGGGATTTTTTAATAAACCTTGAAAGGCTGCACCTGATAACGCCAGCGCTGCTCCGACTAGTGCCGCTAATATCACTCTCGGCAGCCGGATATTCATCATAATATTGCGATCAATTGAATCTATTGTGCCAATCTGCACCCCGAATAGTTCATGAACAAATATACGGAGAATAGAAGGAATGGGAATCCCTAAGCTTCCAAAGGAGATTCCCATTCCAATGCTCACCACAAGAAGTAAAACACTTAGTGTGTATGCGATGATGAATTTATTTGAACGTGTCAGGATAGATGCTTTTCGCAAGAGCCTCGACTCCTTCAACCAATCGCGGTCCCGGTCTTGATGCGAGATCCGTATTCAATTGAAAGACTTGTTTTTCCTTCACTGCTTTGATCGCATTCCAGCCGTCTCTCTTTTTCAGATCAGCTAAGCTGGAACCATCAATTGTGACGATCACATCAGGATTTCGTTTGATAATCGCTTCTTCTGTCATTTGCACCCAGCCAGTTTGATCGCCAGCAGCATTTTTCGCATGGATAACAGAAAGCATTTCGTCCATAAATGTATTTGTACCTGTTGTATAGATTTCAGGCGCACCTGATACTTCGACAAAGACTGTTTTTTGTTCGTCTTTGGAGATCGCCTCTGCTTGTTTCTTGATGTCATTCAATTTTGTTTTCATCTCATCTACAAGCTTTGTTGATGCTTCTTTTACACCTGTTGCTTCACCGATCATATTGATCGATTTGTACACATCCTTAAAGGAGGTGGCATCATTTACAGTCAGTACTTGAATTCCTGCATCTTCAAGCTGTTTAAATCCATCTTTTGATCCCATCTGCGATGCATGAGCTAATACTAGATCAGGCTTTAAGGAAATGACCTTCTCGACATTGAATTCAAGTCCGCCAATCTTCTCTACCTTTTCAACTTCCTTTGGATAATTGTCAAAATCTGATCGTCCAACCATTTTATCGCCAAGACCAAGCGCATAGGCAACCTCTGTATTACTTGGAATTAATGAAACAATACGCTTAGGCTGCTCTTTGATTTCGACTGTTTTACCAGCTGCATCTTTAATCGAGACAGGAAATGCCGCAGCCGCTGTTTCGTTATTTTGTGAACTCTTTGCTTTATGGTCTGTCTCAGCACCTGCACATCCTGCTAAAACACCCATCACAAGCAATAGCGATAGCCAAATGGCCGTTAACTTTTTCATGAATGAACCCCCTGATTTATGTACTGCTTGACGTCATCTCTTCCGTCAATTCTTTTCTAATTTCGGGAATATTATACTACAGTGCAGATAGGTTGTATATGTGATTTCTAAAAGCGTCTTTTTCGTTCTTACTAAAAGAAAAACAGCCTCCGAAAAGACTGTTTTTCACTCATCTATCAATTGATTTGTTCCCCATTGATGACGACTTTCTGAAAAGAAGGAGATACTGCATGCTCCAAAGAAAGTGGATACGTCACATGATCTATGACACAATTTTTCATGTTGAAGTGTGTAACGGGGGAATGTGAGTAGGCGGCTATTTTCACACCATATCGTCCGCCGCTGCTTTTCAGTCCTTCTACTTCAATATGACGCACAACAGGACGATGTGGACCCGCATCCCCTTCCTCATACATCATGTCGATACAGACCACTTCATGCTTTAAGCTTTTGACTGTGTTGTTTTTAAAGTAAATATGTTCAATGGTACCGCCTCTGACAGAGTTGGTTTTAATACGCAGTGCCCGGTCAAGGTTCGGACTATCCATTACATTATTCTCTGCATATACATACCTGACCCCGCCAGAGATTTCACTCCCAATCGTCACTCCGCCGTGTCCATCACGCATCTCATTTCTACGAATGACAATGTTTTCAGATGAAACCCCTATTCTCCGTCCGTCCTCGTTCCTTCCAGATTTGATGGCAATACAATCGTCTCCATTATCAAAATAACAATCTTCAATGAGCACATTCCGGCAAGACTCCGGATTAACACCATCTGTATTTGGTCCATGCCCGATGATATGGACTCCACGGACGATGACATTTTCACTTAGCACAGGATGAATTTGCCACATCGGTGAATCCTTCACTGTCACTCCTTCAATGAGAACTTGCTGGCATTGGTAGGGCTGGATAAAGCTTGACCTTAAATAATGGCCTTCTCCAAACACTCTTTCTTCTACTGGTATCCTCTTTTCAGCCATTTCAAATAGAAGCTGCCGATCCCGGTCCTGAGACGGCTGGCCATTCGTGCCATACTTCCAAGGCCACCAATGATGTTCATCCCCTCTGCCATCAAGCGTTCCAGCTCCTGTAATGGCGATATTTTCTGCATGGTGTGCATAAATGAGAGGTGAATAATTATAAAGCTCAATCCCTTCATATCTTGTCAGTACAATCGGCAGATAATCCTTTGGATCTTGGCTGAATGCCACATAGGCTTTCTCATGCAAATGCAGCTCTACATGACTCTTCAATTCTAGAGCACCTGTCACAAACGTCCCTTCTGGAATCAGCACACGTCCCCCTTTCAAACGGTGCGCATCATCAATCGCAGACTGGATAGCATCTGTTGAAAGCTCTATCCCTTTCCCATCTGCACCATAATGAACCACATTAAATTCACGATCAGGGAACAGCGGCGCTTTTATCTGCTTTAACACTTGATCGATTCCGTTTGCTTTTTTGTCTTTCTTCTCTTGCCTTGCTAAACGCGTGAGTCCGATTCCTGTGAGTACCGTTCCTGCTGTGATATACATCAAATCCCGCATTTTAAACACGTTCTCATCCCCCAGTCGCCTTAAAGTGTGACACCTGTTTTGAAAATAGCCAGCTCTCTAAAATTGTTTTTTTCATGATTTAATAGCTTTCCGCTCGCCACATCAATGACAGTTGAAATGAATTTTTCTAACACAACATCTTCTCGTACATCTTCAAGCAGTTCTCCCGCATTAAAGTCAATCCAGTGCTTTTTTGTTTCATATAAGGCTGTATTCGTCGATACCTTCATTGTTGGAACAAACGTGCCGAATGGTGTCCCTCTGCCTGTTGTAAAAAGGACAAGCTGACAGCCGGAAGCGGCAAGAGCGGATGAAGCAACCAAATCATTACCTGGCGCACTTAATAAATTCAGGCCCTTTCGCTTCAGCAATTCCCCGTATCTCAATACATCTTGAATTTCAGAAGTCCCTGCTTTTTGTGTACAGCCGAGAGATTTATCCTCTAATGTCGAAATTCCACCAGCTTTATTTCCCGGGGAAGGATTTTCATATACTGGCTGTCGATGATCCATGAAGTATTGTTTAAAGTCATTGATCATTTGCACAATATTGTCGAAAGTCGCTTCTGATTCCGCTCTCTCCATTAAAATCGTTTCAGCTCCAAACATTTCGGGCACTTCTGTTAACACTGTCGTGCCGCCTTGAGCAACAATAAAATCGGACAGCCTTCCTAAAAGCGGATTTGCGGTAATGCCGGAGAATCCATCTGATCCTCCGCACTTCAAGCCGATTTTCAGCTCAGATAACGGGATCTCTTCACGGTGATCATCTTTCGCCGCATCATAAATTTCCTTGAGTAAAGCGACTCCCGTCTCAATCTCATCTCCTACTTCTTGGCTTCTTAAAAATTTCACTCTCTCACGGTCATATTCACCTAATGTGGACTGAAAATCTTCAATATCATTATTTTCACAACCAAGTCCAAGGACGAGCACCCCTCCAGCGTTAGGATGCTTCACGGCATTTTGTAAAATGGTTTTTGTATTTTCATGATCGTCCCCAAGCTGGGAGCATCCATAATTGTGCTTTAATACAAGAGCTGTTTCAAACGGATGGATGTTTCCACCCATTTCAGCGGTGAATATTTGGATGATTTGATCGGCAATGCCATTCACGCATCCAACGGTTGGGACAATCCAAAGCTCATTGCGAATCCCGCTTTCCCCATTTTTTCGTTTATATCCTTTAAATGTAAGATTCGTTTTTTCATAGGGGTTGTCTGTGAATGAAGGCTCGTATTCGTAATCGAGCTTTCCTGATAGATTGGTTTTGATATTATGCGTATGCACCCATTCTCCAGCAGAAATGGCAGTCGTTGCATGCCCAATGGGGTAGCCATATTTCATGATATTCTCTCTTTGCTTGATATCAGCCAAAGCAAACTTATGACCTTTGGGAACGTTCTCTTTTAAGACAACAGAGTGTCCTTGATGTTGCAGCTCATCCCCTTGCTCAAGCACTTTTAAAGCAATACCGACATTATCTGAAGGGTGAATCACAATAAAATCTTTCATGCCTTCTCCCCCTGACTTTCATATTGATGATGCAGCATTCGTTGAACAGCCGCTCTCATCCCTTGCTCCTGTATGAAGGTAAGCTGATCAGCTACAGCGTGACTCAAATCATCTACATCCGTTAAATTTCTCCCCCATAATGGCTCACATGATAGAATCCTGGCTGCGATCGCTTCATTGGATTGGTTCTCCCCTTCCCAGGCTTCCTTCATAAATGCCATTACAGTCTCATCATCCTTTATCCTTTCTGCATATGCTCTGTAAAAATAAATGAGACTGCTGAGTGAAAACACGAGTTTCATTGGCAGCTGTTTCTTTTGCTCAACATAATCAAGCAATGACGGAAGAACTCGGGTTCGGAACTTGGATATACCATTGAGCGCAATATCGAGCAATTGATGCTTCACAAATGGATTGCAAAAACGATCCCAAACCGATTGTGTATAAAGAAGAAGCTCATCTTGAGAGAGCTCAAGCCCTGGCAGTACTTCCTCCTCCAGCATACGCCGGATGAACGGACCAACATGCTTGTCATCCACAGCTTCTTTTACAGTTTCTATACCAAATGAGTAAGCGATTGGCACCATTGCTGTATGTGCACCATTTAAAATTCGTACCTTGCTCATGCGATAAGGCGCAATATCTTCTACAAAAAGGACATTTAACCCTGCTTTTTGAAAGGGAAGCTCTTTTTGTACGAAGGCAGGTGCTTCAATAACAAAGAGGTGATAATATTCTGCCGTGACAAGCAACTCGTCGATATACCCATCTTCCTTTTGGACAATTTCAGCTGCTTCCTTAGAAAACCCAGGAACAATCCGATCCACAAGCGTATTACAAAACGTGTTGGCTTCCTTGATCCATGTGATAAACGCAGGCGGCAGGTCCCACTCAGCTGCCATGTCTATCACATATTCCTTCAAGCGGTCACCGTTATGTTCGACCAGTTCACATGGAAGGATGATCAGCCCTTTTTGTTCATCCCCAGTAAATGCTTTAAACCGGTGATATAAGAACGCCGTCAGCTTTCCTGGAAAACTGGCTTGCGGTCGATCCTCCAAGCGATCCTCCTTTCTGAGCATAAGTCCTGCCTCTGTCGTGTTTGAGAAGACAAAGCGGAGATCGGGGTTTTCAGCTACGTATAAAAAACCATCGTAATCCGTATACGTACTGATTCCTCTGCTGATCGATTGAATGATCATGCGCTCATTCATTTCTTGCTGGTCATGATAGCCCTGTATACATAAAGTATATAAGCCATCTTGCTCATTTAAAGCCGCAACGGATCCTTTTCGCGGAGGAACAACAACAGCTCTTCCTTTAAAATCTGTGCAGTCGTTCAGCTTCTGGATGTGCCAATTAATAAATCCTCGCATAAAATTCCCTTCACCAATCTGTAAAATCGTTTCCGGATACTCAGGCACAGGGTACATGGCTTTTGATAAACGTTTCAAATGGATTCCCCTCTCTTCGTGATATGCACACGTGAACATTTATCTTTAAAAGGTGCTGATTACTGCACCTTTTTGACTGAATCTCTGATCATCAGCTCTGTGTGGACATAGATTTTTTCCATATGATCTTCTTCCTGCTCTTCACCGTTTATGACTGATAGGATGGCTTCTGCACCAAGTGCACACATTTTTTCGATTGGCTTTTTCACCGTTGTCAGTGCAGGCGTGGTATAGGATGAGAATGCTATATCATCAAAACCGATAATAGAGATATCACCTGGACACGTCTTGCCTTTTGCATATAAAGCATTCATCGCACCAATGGCCATATCATCGTTAGAGCAAAAAAGCGCTGTTGGCGGATGATCAAGGGTCAGGAGGGATTCCATTGATTCATAGCCGCTTTTCATGTGGTAGTCGCCTGTGATCATATATTCTTTCTTCATAGGAATATGGTGATCAATTAACGCTTGGAGAAAGCCAGCTTTTCTCTCCTGAGTCGATTTAAAGCCTTCTTTTCCTTCAATGATGGCGATTTGATGATGGCCTTGCTGAATGAAATAGTGCGCTGCCTGATATGCTCCTTGACTATCATCTGCTAATATATTCATCACTTCATTACTTTCTACACGGCGATTCAGCACAATGATTGGAATGCCCTGTTTCTTGACATGATGGATAAACGCTTCATCGTGCTCGCTTTGACTCATAAGCAAAATGCCATCGTAGCGCTGTTTATGAATGGTTGTGTAATCGTGAAAGTCGTCAATTCCCCTTACAAACAGATTATAATGCTCAGTCATCACGCTATTGACGCCCTTTAACGCATCTACAAAGAAGCTTGAAGATGTGCCTTCTGTTAAACTCGTAAAAAACAGACCGATTGTAAACGATTTTTGTGATACAAGACCTCTGGCATGGACATTCGGTGAATAATTCAGCTGTTTTGCAATCGACAAAATCTTTTGTTTTGTCTTCTCTTTAATAAAAGGACTATTATTCAAAGCCCTTGATACCGTAGTATGAGAGACGTTTGCCAATTTTGCTATGTCTTTAATTGTGACTGTCATGCTATTCCGCCTTTTATGATTTTTTTCCATCTTATCATAAAACCGCTTTCATTTTCTTACCTTTTTCCTCATGTGATTTTACTTTGATGCTGGAGCTGTTTTGCCCGGTCAAATTGAAAATATTGCTTGGCATTTTCATAGCTGATTCCTTTCACGATCCCCCCTAACAGCTCAAGGTCATAGGGGACTTCTCCTTTTTCTACCCAATCTCCGATGATATCACAAAGCAGTCTTCGGAAATATTCATGCCTTGTATACGACAAAAAGCTTCGTGAATCAGTCAGCATCCCGATGAAACGGCTGATCAGTCCAATACTGGAAAGAGCCATCATCTGCTCTGTCATTCCTTGCTTCGTATCATTAAACCACCAGGCTGTGCCGTGCTGCATCTTCCCCGGTGTCTTCCCGTCTTGAAAGCTTCCAGCCAATGTTGATATCACCACATTGTCCCTAGGATTCAAGGAATAGAGAATGGTGTTTGGCAAAGCATCTTCTTGTTCTAAACGATCTAATATTCGGCAAAGCGGCTTTGCAATGTCCTCATCATTCATCGCATCATACCCCGTATCTGGTCCGAGCCGCTCAAACATTTTCGTATTGTTGTTTCTAAGCGCATTGATATGAAGCTGCATCGCCCAGCCACGCTCACAGTAAGCCTGACCTAGCATAATGAATGTCTCTGTTTTAAACTTGATCTTCTCTTCTTCCGTCAATGGATGACCAGACATTCTTTTATGAAAGATGGTCTCCACTTCTTCTTCTGTCGTTTCTTCATATGTCATTTCATTTATAGCATGATCTGAGATCAAACAGCCGTGTTCATGGAAGAAATCGATTCTTGCACGGAGTGCTTTTAAGAAGTCTTGGTAGGATTGTATTGGAGTAGCTGAAACCTCTGCCAGCTCGTGAACATATTTTGCAAACAGATCATTCGCTATATCGAGTGCTTTATCAGGTCGAAACCCTGGGAGCACTTGTACAGAGAATTCCTCTTCCCGCAGTTTTTGATGATAGTGAAGCGAATCGACCGGATCATCTGTTGTCACAACGGTTTCAACGTTTGATTTCACAATGAAGTCTCTCGCACCAAATCCCTCTCCTTGCAGCTTTTCATTGACTTTCTTCCAAATAATGTCTGCGTTTTTTTCGTTTAATAGGTCTTCGACTTCAAAATATCGTCTTAGCTCTAGATGAGTCCAGTGATAGAGTGGATTTCCAATGGTCATGGGTACGGTCTTCGCCCACGCCAAAAATTTCTCATGATCTGATGTATCCCCCGTAATGTGCGTTTCAGGGATGCCATTTGCTCTCATGGCACGCCATTTGTAATGATCTCCATAAAGCCATGCTTCGGTGATATTTTGGAAGGTTTTATTTTCATAGATGTCTTTAGGACTTAAATGACAATGGTAATCTATAATTGGAAGGTCCTTTGCAAACTCATGGTATAGCTTTTCCGCCGTTGGACTGTTTAGTAAAAACTGCTCATCTAAAAAGGCTCTCATCAAACTCCCCCATCCCTCTTATCGTATGAAAAATAATTTGTTCACGTTAACAATTTAATTGTAATCGTTTACAAAGTTGATTTCAATCCTAAAACAGGAAAAAACGATCTCCTTAAGAAAGGAAAATCGTCTTTTGCCTATTTTACAGAAGGTGATTTTTTAAGGATAATCGCAATAGTTGTTCCAGCACCTAGTTCACTTTCCACTTGAATATCACCGTCATGCAGCAAGACAAGCTCTTTTGCTATTGCCAGCCCAAGTCCTGTTCCATTCGTTGGGTCATTTGTATTTGTCCCTCTGTAGTAGCGGTTAAATAAGTGATCTACCGTTTCTTGTGCCATTCCGCATCCGTTGTCTTTCATTTCTATCCGAACTTCTTCATTTGTTTCAGATAAAACAGCTGTAATATGAGTGCCTTTTTGGTTATGCTTGACTGCATTCGCCAGCAGGTTCTCAATCACTCGTCTGAACCAGGCTTTGTCGATCTCAAACATGACACCGTTTGTTTGATCTTCAAAAGAGGATGAAAAATCCTCAGAAAAGGAGCTTCTTGAAAACTCGTCCATAATAGAGGCTAAAAATTCACCCAGCTCGACCGGCTTTCGATTAATAGGCAAGGCCCCATTTTTCAATCGGTACGTGAGGTTTAAATCCTCAATCAAGGTCGACATGTATTCTGATTTCTCACGAATCACCTGTCCCATTTCCATGACTTCTTCCTTGGACCATTGATATTGATCAGATTCAAGCATGAGCCCATAACCGTAAATCGTACTAAGAGGTGTTTTCAAATCATGCGACAATCCTGCAATCCATTCTTCCCTTGTGGTTTGAATTTTTCTTCGGTTTGCTTCATTCTCTTTTAATGTAAGCGTGAGCTGATCCATTGTTTTTAGGATATCCTCAAATAATCGGTATTCCCGCTTAATACGACCTTTTTTATTTTTACTGATTGGAATTCCTTTTCTATTTGTTGGTTCCTGCAATTTATTTCTAGATAAGAAAATCAGCCAGCGGATAATGTGATAGATCGGCAGACCATAGCGATACGAGTACCATAATGTCATGACGATAATAATAGTGAGTGCAAGACCTGCAATCAAGATGGTTCTATATTGATTTAAAGCATCTGTCTCTTTATCATACAATTCGTCTGGACTATATACTTTGTTTGGTACCGAAACGATCAAATATAGACTTTTATTCACTCTGATATAAGATAGGTCACTTCTAAACTCCCAAGGCTTCGATTGGTACTTAAGCAATTCAACATCTGTTACGTTATGTTTCAAATCGTTTTTGGCTCGAATGCCTTTTAAGTATTTTCCTTCTTCATTAAACAGGTGTACCGATCCATTCATTCTTTTCAAGAATTCTATCGTTTCAAGCGAATATTGAGAAAGTGCAGCCAGATTTTTCTCATGCTGCTTAAGATAATTGGCTACCTTTGTGCTGTTCGTTTTGAACCCATATAACACGATAAAGCTTTCTTGATCAATCTCAATTGGCCAGAAGTACATCTTGTAATCTTTAAATTGTCTTTTTTCAAAGATCTTGATCATTTCATCCTTTTGATAGGATGTCGGAATATTTTTAGGAAGGTGATAGCTATATACGTTATGTTTTTTTGAATCAATCACTTGCAGCCAGCCGTCACGTTTTTTCACTGCTTGCTTGAGTTGATCTTCGGCTTCCATTTTGCCATCCTCGTTAAAATAGAGCCAGCTCATGAGTGTGTCCCCATCAGCCTTTGTTAAACCAGTTTCGGTCATATTCTCATAGTATTTTTTATAATATAGATTCTCAGTAAACGTATTCCCGATCAGCAGAATCGCAATGACGATAAACATCTGTCCGACAAAGTGAAAGAAAAGTTTTGTTCGTAAATTCATGAATTAATTAAGAACCTTCACAGGGTGCGGAATAAATTTATATCCCATACCACGGATGGTCACAATATATTCAGGCTGACTTGGATCTAATTCAATCTTTTCTCTCAGCTTTCGAATATGAACCATGACGGTGTTGTTATCACCATACGACGGGACGCCCCATACTTTCTCATAGATTTGATCTTTTGAAAGAACCACATTCGGATGATCACAAAAGTACTTCAGCAAGGATAGAAGCTGAGCTGAGCATGCCGTCATCTCTCCTCTCACTTTCAGTTCGGCTGAATGAGGATGATATGAGAAATGGGCATATTCATATTGGTTTTGAGCCTCTTCTTGCTCTTCCTGTAAGGAGATATATGTTCGGTTTAAGTGAGCCTTAATTCTAGCCACAAGCTCTAGCGGATTAAATGGCTTTGTAATGTAATCATCTGCCCCCTGCGCAAAGCCGGTCAGTTTATCTACATCAGACGTTCTTGCAGTTAAATAGAAAATGGGTGCTTTCGTATATTTTCTCATTTCAGGAAGAACATCAAAGCCAGACTTACCGGGCATCATCACATCTAGAAGTAAGAGGTGGATGTCCTCGTTTTTGACAACATCTAATGCTTCATCTGCATGGTAGGCTTTATAAATATGCTTGAATCCTTCTTTTTTTAATACGCGTTCAACCATTTTTACAATTGCTTCTTCGTCATCTGCAATCAATATTTTTGCTGTTTCCACGCATCTCTTTCCTTTCTAGCTATGATCTCTAACCGTATATTACCATTGTCTAAAGTAAAAAAGTACCTCTTTTCTGCATAAAAGCGAAAAAATATCAACTGGAGAAAATGGCAGTACTAGGAAGTTTCAGAGACGCAAAAAACTCGGCTATTCCACCGAGTTCCTTTTACTTCTATTATCCATTCACAGCTTCTAGCTTTCTTTCATGATTCATTAAGTCATATGTTAAACAGATCGGCTTATTTGTTCTAGGATCAAGTACAATTTCTGCATCAATGTGGAATACCTGACCAAGCACCTCTTTGGTCATGACCTCATGAGGCGTCCCATCTTTGATGACTTTTCCTTGATTGAGGGCTATCATGTAATGAGAAAAACGTGCCGCATGATTCAAATCATGAATGACCATCAACACAGTTCGTCCCTGCTCTCTGTTTAACCGTTCTAACAGCTGAAGAATCTCGAGCTGATGCGCAAGATCCAAATACGTCGTTGGCTCATCTAATAGAAGAAGTTCTGTTTCCTGGGCAAGTGCCATCGCAATCCATACACGCTGACGCTGTCCACCGGAAAGTGCTTCAATTGGCCGGTCATGAAAAGCGATCATGCCCGTTTCCTCAAGTGCCCATCTGATGATTCGTTTATCTTCATTTGATAAGCGACCAAATCCATTTTGATGTGGGAAACGTCCATATGACACAAGCTCATACACTGTCAGTCCGCTTGGTGCTTCGGGCGTTTGCGGTAAGATCGCCATTTGTTTTGAAATTTCTTTTGTAGGCGTTTGATGAATAGCCTGGCCATTTAAGTAAACAGCTCCTTGATGGGACTTCATGATCCGGGACATTGTTTTTAAAATCGTTGATTTCCCGCATCCATTCGGCCCGATCAGTGTTGTCACCTTGCCTTTTGGGATACTGATATTTAAATCATCTACAATCAAACGGTCCTGATAACCGATACAAAGCTTTTCTGTTTCGAGCGATTTCATATGTTTTTCTCCTTTCTCATTAGTTCGTTTTCATCAATAAGTAAATGAAGTAAGGTGCGCCTAAAGCAGAAACGACAAGGCCAACTGGCACCTCTGATGGTGCAAGTATGACGCGGCCAAGTGTATCTGCCAGTAATAATAACAGTGCGCCAATCAACGCGGAGGCCGGTATCATTCCTTGATGCTTTGGCCCAACAAGCTTTCTCGCCAAGTGCGGTGCGGCTAACCCTAGGAACGAGATACTACCTGCAACAGCGACACTTGCACCTGCTAATGCAACGGCAATCAGCATCAGAAAGCTTCTTTCTTTATGAACCGAAATCCCTAAGCCATAGGACAGCTGGTCACCTAAATTCATGATATTTAAGTAGCGTGCTCTCACAAGCGCTAACACAAGGAAAATGAGCATCCATGGAAGAACAGATAGGACATACGTCCAGCTTGAGCCCCAAATGCTTCCTGATAACCACACGATGGCTTGGTTAAAATCATTTGGGCTCATTTTTAATTGAATGACCACAATTGCTGCTGAAAACGCAGCATTAACGCCAATTCCCGTTAAAATCAATCGAACAGGTGTGATGCCTTTTTTCCACGCTAACACATAGATGAGAAATGCAGCAAAGCCTGCACCTGCAAATGCGAAAAGCGGCAGTACAAAAATCGTCAAATTACCTAAGTTCGACATCGAGCCTTGGAATGCAAAGATAAAGAGCACAACGGCAAATCCTGCGCCCGCATTCACACCAAGAATACCGGGATCAGCCAAGCCGTTTTGAGAAACACCTTGCCAGATAGCTCCTGATACAGCGATGGAAGCACCAACAAGTAAAGCGATGATCATTCTTGGAAGTCTGAATTCGAACAGCACCAGCTCATTCATTTCACTTCCGAATCCAAAAAATGTTTTCAATGTATCTATCGGAGAAATACGAATTTCTCCGGTATTTAAACTAATCAGAAATACAGCGACGATGGCTAAAAAGATCATGAGCATCGTTCGTTTATATTTCTTTTTCTTTGCCTGCTGCACCATTTCCATTTAAATTCCGCTCCTTTCACGTCTAGCTAAATATAAGAAGAAAGGAACGCCTATAATCGCAGTAATGGCACCGACTGGCGTTTCAAATGGAGCATTGACCAGCCTTGCAGCAATGTCTGCATAAATTAACAAAATGGCACCTAAAATAGCTGAGCAAGGGATAATCCATCGATAGTCCACTCCGACCAAGAATCTAGTGACATGGGGAATGACAAGCCCGATAAAACCAATTGAGCCTGCCACCGACACAGCAGCACCGGTTAAAAGAATTACGACCAATATTCCTAGCACCTTGACCGTTTTCGTATACTGCCCGAGCCCTTTAGCCAATTCATCACCTAAGCTCAGTACAGTGATCGAGCGAGCAAGGATCATCGCAATCAAAAGTCCTGCAATGGCGACTGGAATAATGACCTGAATGTTGCTCCAATTCACACCTGCAACGCCGCCCGCATACCAAAAGCTCATGTCCTGAGCGACGTCAAACCGGATGGCAATTGCTGAAGAGATGGAGCTTAAAAGTGCTCCAACCGCCGTACCCGCCAGTGCGAGCTTCACTGGGGTCAGTCCTCCCTTAGACAGAGTACCGACACCAAACACAATAGATGCACCGAGTGCGGCTCCAGCAAATGACCAAAGAATTAATGTGAAAGAAGATTGGCCTGGGAAAAATGCAAATGCTATAGCAATCGCAAATGCAGAGCCATTTGTCACGCCCATAATTTCAGGAGACGCAAGCGCATTTCTTGTCATCCCTTGCATAATGGCACCTGATACGGCTAAAAAGGCACCGACGAGTGCAGCCCCAACTGTACGCGGCAGCCTCAATTCCCGGATGATTTGATGTGAGGTTTGCTGTGGATCAAAATGAAAAATGGCTTCCCATACAGTGTGTAGATGAATGTTTGCCGCTCCTAACGATACCGATAAAAAAAGACCAAATGCTAAAGCGACGATTCCTATGATGACAACAGCTGCTGTTCCAAAGGGCTTCGTGACAATATCCATTGCATCGTCCTTGGCTGGCAGCTGTTTATTCGATTGTGAGCCCAAAACCAGTCTCTTCCTTTCCGTTCATATCTATTTCTTATCAGTGATAATGATTATCAATATCGAAGTCTAGTATATCATTTTCTTTTCTTTTTGAAATCATTGTTCTGAACATTTTCTTTATTTTCATCAAAAAACCGGGAGAAATTCACCATTTTTCTTTAGGTCCTAAAATAGCCGATGCAATTTTCATTCCATCATGTTACGATATAATTGAAATTGAGAATCATTATCATAAGAAAGTGAATAGGAGAGAATCTTTGTGAAAAAACGATCTGGATTTCTTTTGATTTCCTTAGCCATTCTTATGCTTTTTACAGCTGCTTGCGGCAGCACTTCAAATAAAAAATCTGGCGCCAACCAGAATGACACAATCACCTATCAGGATGTCAAAGGTGAGGTCAAACTCCCTAAAGATCCGAAACGAATTGTGCTTCTGGCAGAAAGCTACTACGGAGACCTCGTGACACTTGGCAAGACGCCAATTGCTGCAACTGCACCCATCTTTAAAAACCCTTTCTATAAGGGAAAAACGGATGGTGTCAAAAACCTTGGAACAACCCCTTCTGTGGAAAAGGTAGCCGCTTTGAAGCCAGATATGATTATCGCTTGGGGAGAAGACGAGAAATTTGATCAATACAAAAAAATTGCTCCAACCGTTGCAATTAAATACAATCAATATTCCTTTAAAGATCAGCTAAAAGAATTCGGTAAAATGACAGGTACACCGAAAAAAGCAGCAGAATGGATCACAATATGGGATACAAAAATAGCTGAGGTAAAACCTAAAGTAACAAAAGCGGTCGGCAGCAAAACCGTTTCAATCGTGTCGCCTTTTGATAAAGGTATTTATATCTTTGGAAACACCTTTGCGCGCGGAGGCGAAATCATTTATGACGAGCTGAAATTACGTGCGCCAAAGGCAGTTAAAAAAGACGCTATCGACAGCGGTGTCGGCTATGCAAATATTTCCCTTGAAAAGCTGCCAGAATACGCAGGCGACTATATTTTCACTAGTCCATGGAGTGGTTCAAAAAGTAAAGGAGACCAAGTGTATGAAAGCAGCATTTGGACATCACTGCCTGCTGTACAAAATAAACACGTATTTGAAATCGATCCTGTCGGGTACTTCTTTAATGACCCAGTTTCACTAGAAGGACAGCTTGAGTTTATTGTGGACCGATTAACATCCGCATCATAAAAAAAACGTTTCTCCATTTCTGGAGAAACGTTTCCCTTATTCCGTTCCTTTGGCGAATCCTTTTGACATGAATGGATAAAGCAAAATACCTACTAAAAACAGACCGATGCCAAGTCCAAATGTTTTCAAATCAGCTGTGCCTGATATAATGACCCAAGCGGAATACCCCATCGCAACAAGCGCAATGATTCCGTCTCTTGTTCGCTTCCCTTTTTGAAGATCATACGTGTCACCTTGCATGATGACCTTAAAACTATAGATCGAAGACACAATATACGGAATGAGATACGCAAGTGTCGCTGATGTCGTTAAAAAGGTAAAAGCTTCATTAATCGTACGGGACATCACTGAGAAAATAAACAGTTGTGACATGATATTTGTAACCGTCAAAGCAAAAACAGGACTGCCTTTTTTGTTTGTTTTTGCAAATACTGCTGGGAAATCGCCAGCCTTTGCTGCTTGATACGGTACTTCTGAACCAAGTAAGATCCAGCCAAGCATCGAGCCAAATAAACAAATGATCGCAAGCAGTGCCATGACTATTCCGCCCGCCGGTCCAATAATGAGCTGAAGCACGTCAACGAATGGTTTATCTGAGCCTTGCAACTGATCATGCGGCAGGACGCCCATTGTAATCAATGTAATAATCATGTAGATGGAAAGTGCGATTAAAAGACCTGTAATCGTTGCACGTTTCACATCGCGCTGCGAGGATGCTCTCCCTGATAAAATCACAGCTGATTCGATGCCAATAAATGCCCATAGTGTGGAAATGGCCGCATGATGAATTTGGCCTCCAAGTCCGAGCACTCCTTCGCCTTCTGCTGCAACTGGGAAGTAATAATGTTCAAATAATGCCGTTTGGAATGCAAATAATCCCGCAACAATAAAAAGGACGAATCCAAGTACCTTTGAAAAGGTCGTAATAAAGTTTAACTTACTTGCAGCACTTAAGCTTGTAATTAAGATAGTATGTGTTCCCCAGAGAAGAATGGTACATACAATAAAGGTTGTCAGCTGACCAAGTGTGATCGCTTCTTTTCCAAAGGTGAAAATCTCCGTCTTCACGGTGAGAATAGGGAAAAATGTCGTTAAATAACCGGCAAGACTCGTAATAATTGCGACATTACTAATCCAGCTTGCCACCCAATATCCCCAAACCATTGTAAAACCGGCCGCTTTCCCTTTTTTCGGATCGTTAAAAAGCGCTCTTGCATAACTTTGTGGTCCAGCCGTCAGCTGCGGCTTATGAATGGACAAATGCCCAAAAACAAGTGCAATCATCAGCACACCGCCACCTGTGACAAGCCATGCCATCGTCACACCTAAAGGACTGGCATGCTGGGCAAGTGTACTTGGCAGCATAAAGATGCCTGACCCTACCATATTTCCGACGACAAAAGCCGTCAATAACCAAAAACCCCATTTTTTTGTCTGTTCCATTTCCGTACCTCCGTTATATTCACTTCGGACCAGACCCGGCAGTATCTTCATTGATATATTTGTGAAGCAATGACTTGTATTCTTTATGTTCATCATGGGTCACTTTCTTAACAGCATACCCTTATCTTAGATACTCAGAACATAAAAAAAAGCCTGAACAACAGTCCATGCTTTTCAAAACATACACCTTGATCTCCGGATAGCCCTCCACGCTTCAAAGACGTGGCAGTCCTGCATTTATTCAATGCAGACCCAGCATAAAGAAAGTTGGAGCTCTCTCTACACTTCGGCGCTGATGCCTTTTTTCTCATGATCTTCGATTCCATCTCTCCCATGAGTGACTCATCATCCGCGCAACCTCTACCTCACTGAGACATAGCGTGAGGATTTCTATTCATTTTTACTACACGAAGGTTATCAAACATTCTCACATCTGTCAAAGGGAAAAACATAGAAAAAAGGCAGAGAATCATTTCTCTGCCTATTACCTGCTTATTGATCGTTGTTTTTCTTCTTTTGTACAGCTTCCTGAAGCGGATCGCCTGCTAGCTCTTTGCTTGCTTCTTCTAACAGCTGATCTACTTGCTTGTGGTCTTGCTCGCTTTTCGCCTTTTTATCCTTTTGGAAAAATGACATCGCTGTTTCCTCCCTTTTCATAAAATGCGGTTGCCTGTATAATTTGTGCTACAGTGCGCCGCATTATACAAGGTGGAAAGGCTCAATCATCATGAAAGGTCTGTCTCATTTTTTGCAGATACGTCAAAAAGGTCTTTAAGTCTTCCTTTGTGAAGTCTGACATCATATGCTGAATCACCTTTCCGAAAAGACGTGTATGCTTTTCATAAATCGCTACCCCTTTTTCCGTAGCTTCTAACCGGACTAGCGTGGGGTCGTCTTTGTCACGTTCTCTCTGAATATAGCCCTGCTCACATAATTTATTGAGTGCAATGGAGGCTGCACCTGGGTTTAAGGAGAGTCTTTGTTTCAGCTCTTCGGCATGTGATACTTTGCCTTGTATCAAAATAGAAAGAGCATATATCTGCGGTGGCGTGATGTCTTTTTCTAACTCAAGTAACTTGCGGTTTAATTTACGGCTGACTTCATAATGTACGAGAACAATTTCTTTTAAAATGTCTGCATTACTCATCCGAATCGCATCCTTATCGTTAGTATCAACATGACTTCCCCCTTATTATAGAATGTTTTTCCAATCAGCCAACCCTTTTATCCTCTTTTTCTTGAGAAATAAGCCTTGCTGAATGAATTCACCCTTGATATAGTGAGTACTTGAACAAAAGATAGAACAGGAGTACGCATCATGACAGGAAAAACACACATTATGGGCGGAATCGCCGCCTCAGCGGCCGTCGCCTACTACTACGGACTCGACCCAGTCATCATGGCTGCAGCTGGATCAGCAGGTGCTCTGATCCCCGATCTTTGCCATACAAAAAGTAAAATCGGCAGAAAATTTCCGCTGCTCTCGACACTAATCAGCAGCGTGTTCGGTCATCGCACGTTTACACACAGTTTATTATTTCTGCTGATCATTTATTTTCTCGCGACAACATACATTCCAAATGACAGCTTAAGTACCGGTTTACTCGTTGGAATGGCGAGCCACCTTATCCTTGATGCAGGAACAGTGAACGGCATTAAATTTTTATTTCCAGCTTCCATTAAAGTGCGTCTCCCCTTCTATGTCAAAACAGGCAGCACAGGAGAACAAATCGTACTAGCTGCTCTCACCGTCGTCACCTGCTATTACATCGCCGTCATCTGCGGCATATCTATCCCAATCCAGTTCTAACAGAATAAAAAAAGAGTTTTGCGAAAAAGACAGGATATGAATTGATCATTCCTCATTTTTTTAGTAGGTTTAAGATAAGTGTTTTTGCCTTGCAGCTGAATACAGAATGGTGAGGAGATACATAAATGAAAGCGTTTTTCAAAAATCACTGGTTTTTAGTGTATTCCATCCTTTTCATGTGGATGAAAACATACATCATTTATCAATTCGGATTTCACATACGAACGGCCAATCTGTTTCATGAATGGCTGCTTTTGATCAATCCACTTAGCTTTTTGCTCCCTTTGTTTGGGATTGCTCTTTTTTTAAATGAAACCAACCAAAAGTTTTTTTTATTGACCGCAAATTTTATTCTAACGGCGATTCTCATCTCGAATACGATCTTTTATGGTTTTTATATTGATTTCATTACCATTCCCGTGTTATTCCAAGCGAAGAACATGGGAGATATGGGCAGCAGTATGACGGAATTATTCCACCCGCTCTTTGTGCTGATGCTCATTGATTTTGTGGTACTGGCATGGCTGCTCAAGCGCAAACCATTAGCCCCAAAAGCGTCATTCAAGACGATCAGAACGTATTATGCGGTCTGCTGCAGCTTCTTATTGTTTCATGTCAGTTCAGCTATGATGGATCACCCTCGATTTCTGACAAGCTCTTATGATCGTGAAGTCATTGTCAGAAACCTCGGGCTTTTCCAATTTCATCTGTATGACGGTGCTGCCCAAACGGCACGCATTGGACAAAAGGCCTTTGCAGATGAAGATACGCTTTCTACTGTAGCAAACTACACAAAGGCTGATTACAGCGCACCAAACGAAGAGTATTTTGGACTTGCTAAAGGCAAGAACGTTGTGTTCATTTCACTTGAATCAACGCAGCAATTTGTCATGAATCAAAAGGTGAATGGACAATCCATCACTCCCTTTTTAAATCAACTGGCTAAAAAGAGTTTTTATTTTGATGAATTTTATCAGCAGACAGAGCAGGGGAAGACGTCGGATTCAGAGTTTATTGTCGCTAATTCCCTCTACCCATCTAGCAGCGGCGCTGTCTTTTTCACAGCGAGTGACAACGAATATGACACGTTATACAAGCAGTTGAAAAAGGAAAACTATCAATCCGTCCAATTTCATGCGAATAATAAAACGTTTTGGAATCGTGATGTGATGTATGAATCGCTTGGAATTGATCGTTTTTATGATGTCGATTCATATCATGTCAATGAACGGAATTCAACTGGCTGGGGCTTAAAAGATATCGACTTCTTTGATCAATCCATTGATCATTTAAAAAAGTTGAAGCAGCCTTATTACAGCACATTCATTACACTGACCAATCATTTTCCATTTGAAATTGACCCGAAGGATCAATTTATTGATGAATATGATTCGTCCAGTACCATTTTAAACCGCTATGTGACGACCGTCCGCTATCAAGATGAAGCGATTAAGATGTTTTTTGACCGTATGAAAGAAGAAGGATTGTATGCCAATACGATGTTTGTCCTTATGGGTGACCACTATGGCATCTCTGAGGCACATCATGAGGCAATGGCACAGCTGCTCAATAAAGAGGAAATCACGCCGTTTGATGCGGTCAAACTGCAGCGGGTACCCTTTTTGATTTACATTCCAGGTGTCACGGATCAAGCACCGCAGACCATTTCTGAAACAGCTGGTCAAATGGACGTAAAGCCGACACTTCTTCACTTACTTGGGATTGAAACGAAGGATGCCATTCAATTCGGCAATGATTTATTTTCAAATGAACGGACGCCTTTCGCTGTACTGAGAAACGGGAACTTTATTACAGATGATTATCTCTATACAAAGAACACCTGCTATGATCAAAAAACAAAAGAACCCGTGAAGCAGGATGAGGTATGTCAGCCTTATATAGAAAAAGCCAATAAAGAGCTCTCCTTATCAGACAAGTTGATCAATGGGAATTTGCTGCGTTTTTATCAGAAGTAAACAGGATAAAACGATCCCTTTTATTTTCACGCTGAAAGTCGCCATTTGGCGGCTTTTTCTTTTCTCTTTTTACTGAAAGCCTATGAATGCTCAAATAAGTTTGCTTATAATAAAGGGAACCACATGATATTGAATGATAAGAGGTGTGAACATGAAGTATACATTCTTAGCCTTCATCTCCATATGTTTGCTCCTGAGTGGATGCCAAACAGAGATGAAGCCATCTAATTCGAATAAAAAAACAGAGCTTGTAATTTCAGCAGCGGCAAGCCTTCAGGATGCACTAAAGGAAATTGAAGCCTCCTTTCACAAGCAGCATCCGAATGTGACCTTAACGAATAATTTCGGGTCATCTGGCGCATTGAAGCAGCAAATCGCTCAAGGAGCAAAAGCGGATCTTTTTTTCTCAGCAGCTGAGGAGCCCTTCGATGAACTTGTTCAATCTGGAGACATTGATCAAGATTATATCAAGGACGCCATACAAAATGAGCTAGTCCTTATTATGCCAAAAGATGGCTCTTCCTCTATTAAAAGCTTTCAAGACGTCCGGCACGTAAAAGGAAAGATTGCTCTTGGCACACCTGAATCGGTGCCTGCTGGTACATATGGCAAAGAGATTTTCACACAACTGAACATATGGGACCAAGTGAAAAAGAATGCTGTCTACGGCAAGGATGTGCGGCAAGTCCTAAGCTACGTCGAAACAGGAAATGTAGAAGCAGGTGTTGTGTATAAAACAGACGCCCTCGTTTCCAAAAAAGTAAAGATTGCAGCTGAGGCAAATCCGGACATGCACTCCCCGATTATGTATCCAGTAGGGATTGTAAAAGGGACAGAACATCTAACGGAAGCCAAGACCTTTTTTCAATTTCTTCAATCAGATACAGCCACATCGATTTTTAAGAAATACGGCTTTCAAGTGTCATAATGCTTATGCTGACTGAAGAATTTCTATCTCCCATTTGGCTGTCCGTTCAAGTTGCCATCGTCAGCGGGCTGTTGGCCACTGTTTTTGGCACAACGGTCGGCTTTTGGATGGCGCGAACAACTTTTAAGGGGAAAATGATTGTGGAAACGCTCCTGATGATGCCGCTCGTCCTCCCGCCAACAGTCGTTGGGTTTTTATTGCTCGTCGTATTCGGAAAGCATAGCGTAATAGGGGACGCGATTGAATGGATCTTCCACCAACCGGTTATCTTCACATGGTGGGCGGCGGTCATTGCATCGACAGTTGTGGCATTCCCGCTCATGTATCAATCAGCAAAGGCTGGCTTTTCTACGATTGAGTCAGATATAGAAGGGGCTGCAAAAGTAGATGGTGCTCATTCATTCCAAGTCTTTGCCTATATTACGGTACCTCTTGCCCTGCCGTCCCTCTTGTCAGGCAGCATCCTCAGCTTTGCAAGAGCCCTTGGAGAATTCGGAGCGACCTTAATGTTTGCCGGCAACATCCCAGGAAAAACTCAAACACTCCCAACCGCTATCTATGTGGCGATTGATTCTGGGCGCATGGAGCTTGCTTGGGCCTGGACGATTTGTATTGTGATCTTATCTTTTATTATGCTTTTGGCTGTGCGCAGGAGCAGTACATAAAAAATCCCCTTTCTCATATGAGAAAGAGGATTTTTTCATTTATTCAAACCCAACCGTCATCGTCTCTGGATTCGAGCCGACGCGCTCGTTGTTGTTTAATGCATCGATTTTTTCAATGTCTTCTTTGGATAGTTCGAAATCAAAAATATCTGCATTTTGTTTAATGCGTTCTTCGTTGATTGATTTAGGAATCGTCACGACACCGCTTTGCAGGTCCCAGCGCAAAATGACTTGTGCAACAGATTTGTTGTAGCGTGCAGCAATGTCTTTCAATACGTCATGATCTAATAGCTTTCCTTGCATCAGCGGAGACCATGCTTCAATTTGAATGCCTTTTTCTTTTGCGTATTGACGCAGTTCGACAAGTGTCAGTTTCGGATGAAATTCAACTTGGTTCACGGCTGGAACAACCTCAGCATCTTTTAACAGCTCTTCTAAATGCTGAATGTAGAAGTTGCTGACGCCAATGGCTCTCACTTTCCCATCCTTGTAAAGCGTCTCAAGCGCACGCCATGTGTCTTTAAATGTATCTGCATTTGGGCCAGGCCAATGAATCAAATAGAGGTCTAAGTAATCAAGACCTAATCGATTCAAGCTTGCGTCAAATGCAGCCAGCGCTTTGTCATAGCCTTGATCCGTATTCCATACTTTAGACGTAATGAACAAATCTTCTCGTTTCACGCCAGATTCTTTAATCGCTTTGCCTACGCCTGTCTCATTTTTATAAACGGCAGCCGTATCAATACTGCGGTATCCGTTTCGTATGGCTGCTTTTACGGCATCTACCACTTGATTGCCGTCCTCCACTTTGAATACACCTAAACCAAACCAAGGCATTTCCACTCCGTTATTCAGTGTTACGGTATCATTCAAGCTTTTGATCATTTTAACAACCACCTTTTTCATAGATTCCATCTTTTTCATTATCTCACGTTGTCCATTAAAACTCTATTATCAGGCATTTTTCTTCGCTTCGATGGCTAACAGCAAAGCACCTGTCATGCCAGCCTTGTCCTCAAGTCCAGGAGAGACAATGTATGTATCAAGCGGCGGCAGGTCTACATAATCATTGAGATAAGCAGCAAGCTTCTCTCGAATCAGTGGAAACAGCTGTTTTTGCTTCATGACGCCCCCGCCCATCATGATGCGCTCTGGGCTTAAAATGAGCGAGTACTGCATCAGCGCCTGCGCCAAATAATCAGCTTCAAGTGCCCAAACTGATTCTACCTCCGTGAGCTCTTTTGCAGATTTCCCCCACCTTTTCTCAATCGCTGGGCCAGCTGCCAGTCCTTCTAAACACGTCCCATGCGCTGGGCAGACTCCTTCAAACGGGTCTGATTCATGCTGCCTGACAAGGATGTGCCCCATCTCTGGATGTGAATGACCGTGAAGAAGCTCATTTTTCACAACAGCGCCAGCACCGATACCCGTACCGACCGTGATATACATACAGCTATTCAGCCCTTTGGCTGCTCCTTTTGTTAATTCACCTAAGGCTGCCGCATTAACATCTGTTGTAAAGGATACTGGGACCCGTAATTGCTTCTCTAGCTCTGGAATGAACGGGTAATGCTTCCACTCTACTTTAGGCGTGTTCATGATATAACCGTAAGAAGGATCGTCTTTTTGAACACAGATTGGTCCAAAGGAGCCGACCCCTAATGCTTCAATGTCATGCTGCTCGAAAAACGGAATGAGCTTTTGTAATGTTTTTTCTGGGTGCTCTGTCGGAATCGTCATTTCCTCGAGAATGTCCCCATGCTCATTGCCGATTGCACAACAAAACTTTGTACCGCCAGCTTCAATTGCTCCATAATACGCCATCATTGATCTCCCCCTGCTTGTTCTCTTTCTTCATCATAAAACATAGGGGAGAAGATCACAACATTACGTATTAGTCAGGAGAACAGCTTCCATGTCATTGATATACTCCCTTAAATGATGGGCAATGTCACGATTGATTTCACCATCTTCATACAGAGTTTGAATTTCATTTCGTATTGTCTGTACAGCTTGGAAGTTAAGCTCTTTTTTCTTCCGATCAAATGAACGGTCTTTTTGCTGAAAGAAGCTTGGACCGTGTTCACATCGATAAATGACTTGGTTGTAAAAACCAATCACTTGATGACACGTTTGTTTATTTTCATCGGTCATATGCTGTTTGATCGAGTCCACAGCAGCCTCAGCCGTTTTCTTACGGATTTGTTTGTACGAGCCCTCGTTTTCTAAAATGCCGCTGGAAACGTGCTGATTCGGCCGCCATAATTGGAGCCATTGAAGCAAGCGCAGAAACTTCACTTTTGAAAAACGGATTTTGAAGGAGTTTGAATACAGCATTTCGAGCTCATGAAATCTTTCTTGCAGCTCATAGGCTTCTTCTTTATCGATTTTCTCTTCCTCAATGAGCTGTTGCAGCTTCATCTGCTCAGCTTTGATTCCGTGCAGCCTGATCTTTCTCTCTTGTTTTCTCATCCCGAATTGATACGGTTCACGCTGGATATTGCGCAGCTTCATTCGGTAATCATTGATGAGTGCAAGAGACACTTCCCTATTGTCTTCATTCATTCCTTCTCTTAAGGTTTTAATGGCACTTCTCAGCAACTTCCGTTTCGCATGCTGAATCTTTGTATCCAAGTCCACGGCGATTTGCTTGTCTTTTTTCTCAGATAAAAGAGGCAGTAACACACTAGCTAAAATGAGTGTACATAAGATGACGCCTGCTGCGAGGAAAATAATCAAATGCCGTTCAGGAAACGGTGATCCGTCCGCAAGTGTAAATGGGATGGAGAAGGCACCGGCTAATGTCACAGCCCCACGAACACCAGAGAATGTCATGAGCATCGAGGCGCGAAGCTTCGGTTTTTTCACGTTTTGCTTTTTCGTTGCACTCCAATTCCCTGCCCAGAACAGCCATACCCATAAGAACCTCAGGATCATAAGACACAGCGTGATGATTAAGATGTAACTGATGACCTGCATATTATTAAAGGCTTCATCCTGGAAAATGACCGTCGATACATCAGGAATCTGCAATCCAAGGATAACGAAAACAAGTCCGTTTAAAATAAATAAAATAATATTCCATGTGTTTGACGAAGCAATTTGCAGTTTGGCTAAATTTGCTTCCATTCGATCCTGCTCAATGGCATGTGTCACACCGCCAGCAACAACCGCTAAAATACCGGATACACCAATTTCTTCCGCTGCTAAATAGATCACAAATGGTGTAAGAATTTGCAGGATGATGTGCATCGTGACATCGTCCATTCCTAGACGGCGGAGGAAATAGCGAAAACGAATGATAAAAAAGGATAGAATAAATCCAGTCAATAGACCACCTGCGGCAATCAGGACAAAGCTAAAGGATGCCTCAGCAATTGAAAAAGCGCCAGTTACTGTTGCTGCAATGGCAAATTTAAAGGCAACAAGTCCTGATGCATCGTTCATCAATCCCTCGCCTTCCAGCAGCCTCATGATACCCTTTGGCATGTTCACACGGCTGGAAAGAGCACTGACTGCTACCACATCTGTCGGTGATAAAATCGCTGCAAGCGCAAATGCGGCTGGAAGCGGAATGCTTGGGATCATCCAATGGATGGTATATCCTGCTACAATGACTGTCGCAAATACTAACCCTAGGGCTAACAGAAGAATCGGCGCTCTTAATTTCCACAGCTCGTCCCTTGGGGTACGCTTCCCGTCATTAAATAACAGCGGCGCAATGAATAAAACGAAGAATAGTTCAGGATTTAAAGAAATATGTAAACCTGAAGGAAAAGCTGCCACCAATATTCCTAAGCCCACTTGAATTAACGGGACTGGAATAAAGGGGACAAAACGATTGATAATATTAGATGATGCGATGAGTGCTAGTAATACGAGCACTGCCAAAAAAATCTCCACTAGTACGTGTCCCTCCTATTTCAATTTTTTCGTCAAGTTTTGCTTACATGCAAAGATGTGTTCATTCCATGTTGATTCATCCGTCCGATCGTAGGTGCTTCTTTAGTATTCCGCAAAATGTGAAACCAACACATAACAATCCATCTAGGCAAAAAAAGGCTGAATCCAGATATTCAGCCAGCTGACAAAATTTTCATCACATGTATTGTTCTAATGATGAACAAAAAGACCCTGCTTTTATTTTACACGAAAACTCCATTACCTGCTGACATCCAGCTCGTATCAAACACAAAAAAAGAGCGAAATCGCCCTTTTCTCGTTTTACCCTTTATTTAAAAAATAAGACCTAGCGGGAAGCCGCCATTTGAATAGGTAGGAACAAACCCTGCATACGACAAGGATGAGAAACAGCAAATACAAAGCAATCTCTCCTTGTGCTAAACCGAGTCCTACGAGTAAGCCGCCAAGTGCTGCCCAAACTGCGTAAATCTCCGCTTTTAGCACAAGCGGCTTTCGCCCTGCCAATAAATCACGCACAATTCCGCCTCCGCTTCCAGTCAAAATGGCTGCCACAATGACCGCACTGAGCGGAAGCTCTCTTTGCACAGCAAATAATGCACCTTGAATCGCAAACGCTGCTAAGCCGATCGCATCCGAGAAATTCCCCCATGTGCTCCAGTGCTTGAGCAAAAGCTTTGGAAAAAGAAACACAATCGTAATGGATACAAGAGCAATGGTAAACATTTTGCCCTGTGACCATAAAGCAGACACCGGAAGACCGATTAATAGATTTCGAATCGCTCCACCGCCAAATGCTGTCACAATCCCTAAAATGTACACACCAAGAATATCGTACTCTTCCTCCATTGCTACTATCGCACCACTAATGGCGAATGCGATAATACCAATGATACTTAAGACTTCCCATGCCATTTTCCGCTTATCTCCTTACTTGATCTGATCATCTAACACTACTCCCTTAATGTATATCTGACATAAGCGAAAAGCAATACAAATTTTCTTTAAATTTTATCTTTTTGCAAAAATAAAAAATAGCCCGCTTAAAAGCAGGCTATCTCTCAATCTTCTTTTGCATTTAACAGCAGCATACTGATGATGATAAGAATAAATGCAATGAGAGCTAATAGTGGAATGGTGATAAAACCAAACCAGTTCAGATAATCAACAGAACAAGGAATGCCGCTTAGGCAAGGGCGAATCGACGCAAAGCCCGGGATCTTTTGTTCCATATAATGATAGATGGAAAAGCCAGCACCGATCACAGCCAAAGGCAGTACGTAATACTTCACTTTGACATCGCCCCGGAACGTAGCAATTCCAAGTAAAAGCACGAGCGGGTACATGAAAATGCGCTGAAACCAGCACATATCGCATGGGATAAACTTCTTTATTTCACTTAAATACAGGCTGCTCATCGTCGCAACGATAGAGACAATCCAAGCACTGTATAAGTAAATAAGCTTATTTTTCATGATTTCTTCCCTTTGAGCTCTTGATCAATTAATTCTTTGATTTCATCATAGTCATAAAAGTTTTGAACTTGTTTATTGTTAATCAAAATCGTTGGGGTTGAATTCACTTTATATTTGTTCACAAGCTGATCGTCTGTGTTCAGCTGCGGCTGATACGTTTTCTTTGATAAGTTTTCTTTGAGTTTGTCCGTATCAATTTTTGTTGTCTTTTTCGCTAGTTCAGTCAGCTTAGCAGGCGTAACCCATTCTGCTTCACTATCTGGCTGTGCTTGATAGACAGCTTCATGAAATGCCCAGAAGTTTTTTGGATCTTCTTTCCACACTTCTTCAGAAGCTAGTGCTGCTAACACTGCGCCATCTCCATGAACAGGCAGTGGTAAGTTAATAAATGAAAAGGATACATCGCCTTTATCTATGTAGTCTGCTTTCAGTTTTGGGAAAATGTCTGTTTCAAATGATTTACATGACGGACATTTATAGTCCCCAAACTCGACGATTTGCACCGCTGCATTTTTGTCTCCTATGACAGGCTGTCCTTTAATCGAAGGCTTACTGTCAACTGTTTGTGCTTCTTGGCTGTTCTTGTTCCCAATCACAACAAATAGACCGATGAGAAGAGCTGCGATGATGGTTAAAATAACAGCAAATTTAATGGATGAAGATTGATTATTTTTCTTACTCACATAAGCACCTACCTTATCTTTTTCATTCCTTAAAAAAGAAAAAGGATAATAGCTTAGAAAAATGCCATTATCCAACTTCTTCTATTTTAACAAGAGGGGGTCCATTATGAAAGATGGTATTCATGAAATTTTCCTTACAATTTTATTTCATGACCCTCATGGCATTTAAAACAGCGAGTACGGTGACACCGACATCCGAGAAGACGGCTTCCCACATGGTCGCAATACCGAATGCACCGAGTAATAGGAAAATGCCTTTGACACCAAGGGCAAATGCGATATTCTGCCATACAATCCTTCTTGTTCGTTTCGCGACAGCGATGGCTTCTGCTACCTTTGATGGCTGGTCCGTCATGATGACGATATCAGCCGCTTCGACAGCTGCATCTGATCCAAGCCCGCCCATTGCAATTCCTATGTCTGCTCTTGCTAATACAGGTGTATCATTAATGCCGTCCCCAACAAATAACAGCTTTTCTTGAGGCGCTTTTTTCTGATCAATTTCTTCTATTTTCGTTACTTTATCCTGCGGCAATAATTCTGCATGTACTTCGTCGATGCCAATTTGCTTGGCGACCGCAGTTCCGACTTGCTTAGCATCACCAGTGAGCATGACAGTTTGAATCCCAGACGCTTTTAGAGCAGAGACGGCTTCGATTGCATCGTCCTTCAATTCATCTGCGATCAAGATCGATCCAGCAAACTCACCGTTAATCGCCATATACACAACGGTTCCGCTTCTTTTTTCTTTTTCATACGCAATGCCTTCTCGCTCCATCAAGCGGTGATTTCCCGTTAAAACTTGGGAACCGCTGATGGTCGCTTTAATTCCATGTCCCGGGATATCCTCATATGCTTCAATCTGGCTTTCATCAAGCGGTGAGCTGTATGCCGCTTTAATCGATTCTGCAATAGGGTGTGAGGAATGGGCTTCTGCCAGTGCTCCAAAAGAAAGCAGCTCCTCTTCTGACCACTTGTCACTGGTTGTGACGATATTGGTCACCGTAAAGTTTCCTTTTGTGAGTGTGCCCGTCTTATCAAATACAGCATATCTCACAGAATTCAATGCTTCTAGATAGTTACTGCCTTTCACAAGGATGCCTCGTTTAGAAGCTGCCCCAATTCCCCCGAAAAATCCTAATGGAATGGACACAACAAGAGCACAAGGACAAGAGATCACGAGAAAGACAAGTGCCCGGTACACCCAGTCAGACAATTGTGCCGATGGAATGAGAAGCGGCGGCATAAAGGCAAGCAATAAGGCAAGCAAGACGACAGCCGGTGTATAATATTTTGCAAACTTTGTGATGAAATTTTCTGTCTGTGCTTTTCGGCTGCTCGCATTCTCAACCAAATCTAAAATCTTCGTCACTGCCGATTCGCTTAGCTCTTTTTGCACTTCAATTTCAAGTATACCGTTTTGATTCACAAATCCTGCAAGAACTTCTTTTCCCGCTTCTACATCCCGCGGCACCGACTCCCCTGTTAATGCAGATGTATCTACGAGCGAGAAACCTTCAACAACGAGCCCATCCAGCGGAATTTTTTCACCTGGCTTCACGACAAGACGGTCACCGACTTTTACTTCTTCCGGATTCACTTTTTTCGTTTCATTTCCTACTTTTAGATTCGCGTATTCTGGACGTATATTCATTAATTCACTAATTGATCGTCTTGAACGGTTCACTGCCGCCCCTTGGAAGAGCTCTCCAATTTGGTAAAACAGCATGACAGCAAGCGCTTCTGGATATTGCTGAATGACAAAAGCACCAACCGTTGCAATCGTCATTAAGAAGTTCTCATCAAATACTTGGCCGCGCACGATATTTTTCAGCGCTTTAAAAACCACATCACCGCCGACTAGTAAATATGCTGCGAAGAACATAATGAACTTTAATACACCATCTTCAGGTATAAAGAAAGCTGCTGTTCCAATGACTGCACCGCCAATTAATTTCAGCACAATCGTTTTTAAATTTTTCGTCCCATGCTCATGATCGTGATGATGTCCTTCTTCTTTCGGTGATACACTCACATGAGGTTCAATGGACTGAACGGTTTTTTCAATGCGCTTTGACATCGTTTCTTGCTTATCTGCATGCGTAACAGTCAATGTGCCTGTCGCAAAATTAACAGAGCAAGCTTCAACACCATCCATTTTGCTGACACCTGTTTCTATTTTACGTGCACAGTTGCCGCAATCAAGACCGCTTAATACGTATTCATCCTTCATCTTTTTCATGTTCTCACCTTTTTCTATATAAGTAGCCTTCCCTGATTCAATCAAACCTATCAGCTGCTGTGATTATTATATATGAGCACATATTCATATATTGAATTATCTTTATTATATGAGGAGTTCTGATCAGCTGTCAATCATTTATGAGCAAATGTTTGGTTTTTTTATGCCCAATCCTGCCACATGGATTTTCAATAATCCAAGCTCATGTCCCCCGCTCCCCGCATAACATAAAAACGATCGTTTGACCTCTGACAGAAAAAGTGCAGCTTTTCTCTTTACAAAAGAAGGACATACACTTAGAATGAAATAAAAGTTTCCCTAAGGAAACAAATTAGCATTAGAGAATCATTTCATCCTTTAGTCAAAATTATTTAATGTATGCATATATCTTTAGGAAGAGCAATGATGATTGAAAGGGGCCGCAAGAGATGCCAAATGCTTTAACAATCGACCGTCTTCATGTCTCATATCACGGGCAGGATGCATTAGAGAACATCTCTCTTTCCATACAGGAAGGAACGATGACAGGAATCATAGGTCCAAATGGTGCCGGTAAATCGTCTTTACTCAAGGCATGTTTGGATTTAATTGAAAAAGACCAAGGGGATATTCGCTTTTTTGAACAGTCTTTTAAACAAGTCAGAAAACAGATCGCCTATGTACCACAAAGAAATGATCTAGACTGGACGTTTCCTATTCATGTGCTGGATACCGTGCTACTTGGAACATATCCGAAGCTTGGCCTGATGAAACGTCCGAAAAAAGAAGACCGGGCATATGCGTACCACTGTTTAGAAAAGGTCGGAATGCAGGACTTTGCCAAAAGACAGATTGGTGAGTTATCCGGCGGTCAGCAGCAGCGTGTCTTCCTTGCAAGAGCACTTGCGCAAAACGCACAGCTCTTCTGTTTGGATGAACCGTTTGTTGGGATTGATATGGCCAGTGAAGAAACGATGGTTCGCATTTTGCAAGAATTACGGGATGAAGGAAAAACCATTTTGGTTGTCCATCATGATTTAAGTAAAGCCGATGATTACTTCAGCCATCTCGTTCTGTTAAATAAAAAACTCATCAAAGCTGGACCTGTACACGACATCCTTCGCCCAGAGGTCATGCTGGAGGCATATGAAACGCAGCTACCATTCTTAAAATCAGCAGGAGGAGACGTGTAATGGAATTTTTAACCGGACTCTTTGAATATGCGTTTTTACAAAAAGCATTATTTACATCCGTCATGGTAGGCATTATTTGCGGGGTCATTGGCTGCTTTATCATTTTACGGGGCATGGCCCTGATGGGAGACGCCATTTCGCATGCAGTGCTGCCAGGTGTCGCCATCTCTTATATGCTGGGAATTAACTTTTTCTTCGGGGCCGTTTTAACTGGAGTGTTAACAGCAATTGGGATCGGATACGTGAGTCAAAACAGCCGCATTAAAAATGACTCTGCCATCGGCATTGTCTTCACCGCCTTTTTCTCAATCGGGATCATTTTAATCACATTTTTGAAAAGTTCCAGTGATTTATATCATATCTTGTTTGGAAACGTCCTAGCTGTTCGGTCATCTGATATGTGGATTACGCTTGGCATCGGCATTTTTATCCTGCTGGCTGTTATCGTTTTCTACAAAGAACTGCTCATTAGTTCATTTGATCCGGTCATTTCTTCGGTTTACGGTTTACCGAATCGAATGATCCATTATTTTCTCATGACCTTGTTGACCCTTGTGACCGTTGCGTCACTGCAAACTGTTGGGATTATTCTTGTCGTTGCCATGCTTATTACGCCGGCAGCCACTGCTTATCTCTTAACAGACCGGCTATGGATCATGATTTATTTATCTGCATTTTTCGGGGCAGTTTCTGCCGTCGTGGGACTTGGGCTTAGTTTTACGTATAACTTGTCGTCTGGCGCTTCTATCGTGCTGGTCGCGACCATTTTATTCGGGAGTGCCTTTATCTTTTCACCAAAGCAAGGAATTCTATGGAGATCATTAAAATCTAAACGAAAACGAACGCAGCTAAAAAAGGAAGCGTCTATGTAAAAGGAGGACATATATGAAGAAGGTATTTGCAATCCGTTTGATCGCAGTATTCATTGCCCTTATGGTCATCGCAGGCTGTTCTACTAAGCAAAATAATTCCGGCAAAGATGACGGCACATTAAAAGTCGTCACGACCTACTCCATTCTTTATGACATTGTGAAGGAAGTAGGCGGAGAGCACGTCTCTATTCACAGCATTGTTCCCATTGGTACAGACCCACATGAATTCGACCCACTGCCAAAGGATGTTCAGCATACAACGGATGCAGACCTTGTTCTATATAATGGCTTAAACCTTGAGACAGGGAACGGCTGGTTTCAAAAGCTGCTCGAATCGAGTGGCAAGGACGGGGATGATGCACCTGTAGCCGAATTAAGTAAAGGCGTCAAAGTAAAGCATTTATCTTCAAAAGGACTCGAAAGCCAGCAGGACCCCCACGCCTGGCTGAATGTCGAAAATGGGATTCTTTATGCTCAAAATGCCCGGGATGCGCTTATTGAAGCGGATCCTGAGCATCAAGAGGATTACGAAAAAAATACAGAAGCCTATATCAAAAAGCTTCAAGCGCTTCACGATGAAGCAAAAGACAAGTTTGATCAGCTGCCAAAAGACAAAAAGCTCCTTGTGACAAGTGAGGGAGCCTTCAAGTATTTTGCAGATGCCTATGGACTGAAAGCAGGCTACATTTGGGAGATCAACACAGAAAGTGAAGGAACACCTGGACAAATGAAGCGCATCATTCATTTTGTCAAAGATCATCAAGTTCCTGCGCTCTTTCTTGAAACAAGTGTCGATCAACGCAGCCTTGAAAGCTTATCTGAGGAAACCGGGGTTCCGATTAAAGGAAAAGTATTCACTGACTCTATTGGAAAGAAAGGTGAAGACGGAGACAGCTACTATAAGATGATGAAATGGAATATTGACACCATTTACAAAGGGCTTTCATCATAAGAAAAGACAGGCGGAGTGATTCCGCCTGTCTTAGATTGTTAACAAAGGGCTAAAATGATGTTTATTTTAGCCCTTTGTCTTCTTTTCAGCGTGATAGAAAACCTTTGCAGTCTAGGAAGGACGAGCACTGGCGCGGAACGAATTTGACATTCGTGAGCACCAGCGCGCAGGACTGACAACGAATGCGAGGGTTTGTCTACACGCTGAGACAGGCGGAGTGATTCCGCCTGTCTTTTTTATTAGCTGGCTATATTTTGCGGGTGTTTTTTCGGCCAGATCACATAGCTAATGCTAATGACGAAATCAATGGCTAAGACCATCCCCCACACACCGGCGAGCTGCATCAGTGATTCCGTTCGTTCTGGTGCTTGTATGAGATAGGATAAACCAAATAGCAGACCAGCTCCGATGATATAAGAGACGAAATGCCGCGTCCAGCTGACCATTTCATACACTGACCGTTCCTTCCCGTACTTTGGTCTTCCCTTCGGCTTAGGGCCTCCTGCAAATCGATAAGCAAACCGAGCATCTGCCCATTTCACCATTTGATGTCCAAAGGCGAGACTCACCCCAATATAAACAGCCGCAAGCCCGTGGATGACACTCGCCACAGCCCCTTGCCTTAAATCCATATAAGTAGCCGCAAGAAGGATTAGATCCAAAATCGGCGTACAGACCAGAAAGAAGGCGCCCCACTTTTTCTGTCTAAACACATAACGCAGTGTTAAACCCACCAGAATAAACAGCCAAAAACCAATTTCACATGCCACAATCAATAACCCGACCAATATTCCCCACATCCTTTTTAACACAATTGTATTAAATAAAAAATAACACAACTGTGTTAAAAAAACAATAGCTGTGCTAAAATCAATGTATGCCAAAAATCGTCGATCACCATAAACAAAAACAAAAGGTCGCTCAAGCTGCAATGAGAGTGATTAAACAGGATGGATTGGAGAACGCTTCTGTACGAAAAGTAGCGGTAGAAGCTGGTATTTCAGCGGGCTCTATGCGTCATTATTTTTCCACACAGCAAGAGTTATTTCTTTTCTCTATGACATTGATTCAGGAAAGAGTCAAAGAGCGTATGACAGGACTTCAGCTGAACGGTTCAACGGAAGAAAATGTCCTCGCGTTATTGGAGCAGGTTCTTCCACTCGATGAAGAACGAAGATTTGAAATGGAGGTGTGGCAGGCTTTTACGGTCAAGTCGCTGACTGAACCAGATTTACAGCCGCTCAATGCAAAGATGTATGACGAGCTTTTCCAAACGACCCAATATTGTTTAATGAAATTAAAAGAGGATGGGCTTTTGCTTGATCATATCGATCTTTTAGTCGAAACTGAGCGGCTTTATGCGGTCATCAATGGGCTTGCATTGAATGGAATCTTGCAGCCTCATCGTTTACCGCCTGAGCTCATACGCTCCGTGCTGCAGATGCACCTGCAATCTATCACCAAAAAAGACATGTCTCCCTCATGAGGGAGCATGTCTTTTTTTAATCTTCCATAAAAATACGTTTTGCTTCGTAGTAGAGCACCTGCACAAATTTCTTCACATTGATACGAGTATGTTCTTCTCTACCGCTCGTCTCTTTTGTTAATTCACTCATTTTCTTTCGCACGATGGTGAAATCAAAGAATTTAGATGCATAATTTTCAAAGGTCGGATGAGAAAAATCAGTTAACCCAAGTGATGCGATGTGTTTCAAAGATTGGTTGATCGCACGTCTTACCCGCTGTTCCGCTGCCTTCGCTTCTCTTGCAATGTCTGCTGATGTGTACGGCTCATTTAATTTATCCTCCGTGATTCCGGTAAAAATGACCTTTAAAGAAGGAAAGGAATCGTGATGATCGGTATGCAGCGCTACATACTGATCTGTGAAGAGAATCATATCTAATAAATCTTTAGACCCCTTCTCACCGACAATCCCAAGCTCCGCCAGCAAAAACTGACCTGCCTCTGCAAGACTTTTCCCCCGCTGCTTCGTTTTCGTCTGACCGCGCTGCTGAAACTGCATGACAGATTTGAGTGAGTGCTGAATGTTTTCAATTGAATGCTCTAAATGAAGACGTTCAATCATGAGATGGAGCACACTTAAGACCTCTACACGATTGATTGGCTTTGTCACATAATACTCAACACCAAGCGTATACGCCTGGCCGATTAATTCCTTTGTTTCTACCTGCGACAGCATTAAGTATTTCCCATGAAACTCATCCTTAATGGCTCGAATCGTTTCAAGACCGTCTCTTTCCGGCATCAATAGATCAATACATAAGATATCAATGTGCAAATCATTTAAGTAGCTTGCCGTTAACTCTGCGCCATCCTCTGCTTCCCCTGCGACAATGCCAAGCTCTTCATCTTCAATGAGCTGAGCCAGTGAAGAACGCACGGCTTCATCATCATCAACAATAAAAAATCTCATCTCCCAATCCCCTCTTTTCTACTGACTTGATCCACTGGTATCGTTAACGTGAAAATCGTTTGTTTATTTGGGATACTCTTCATCTCAACACTTCCGCCAAGCTTCTCCGCTGTATCCTTCACATAGGAAAGCCCGATACCGCTTGATGGATTCCCAGCCTGGTCGTATTTTAAAGTAAAACCGGGTTTAAAAATAACATGATGATTACGCTCTTTAATGCCAGGCCCGTTGTCACTGATTTGAAAGATCACCTGGTTCTCTTTCTGTGAAATAGAGAGTGACACCTCTCCATCCACTGGAATGGCTTCGACAGCATTGGAAACAATATTATTTAACAAAGATAGAATGGTATACACGTGATAGGCGGGATGCTGCCCATCTTCATCATAATGAAAGATAATGTTTTTTTTAAGAGATTCTGCGTAATTTTCATGAATACGAATCACGAGCCCAGCAATATGCGCAGGACTTGCATAAGCCTGAAAATTTTCTTCATGAATCAGCTTTGATAATGCAGAAAAAATCCGCTGGTTATCCTTTTTGATCTCATGTACCTCTCCTGCAATTTGCAGGGCTGTTTTTCCGAGCTTTTTCAAATCCAATGACTCCGCATCGTTTGCGTGATGCAGGGATTGATACAATTGATAGGATGTCGCTGTAATGTGCTCAGCATGTGCAAGTGTTTTATGAAAGTATGTAGATTCCGTATAAAGGTTAGACAGGAGCATGAGCAGATGTTCCTTTTCCTTTTTCATCTGACGCTCTCTCGCCTGCTCTTCATATAATCGAATCATTGTATAACAAGCCAACACGAAAAAGCTTCTGAAAATCGCCAAAACAAAAAGTTGAAACAGCGTCCGCATCGTTAAAATTTCATCAATGGTGCCACGAAGTGCAATCATCTCAACAACGCTCGCACACAGTTCCATGATGATGCCTGTCGCACCAATCAGCCAAGGCTGATCGCGGAAACGTCTGACCTGTAATAAATAAAAGAGCGTGCCATAGACGACATAATAAAGAAGGGAAGGAAATCTTAATGAAACCGCCTCTTCCAGCAGAAGATGACTTGTGACGGCTGTATCAAAAAGCACGCGAAACGCAAAAACAGATACCCCTGCAATAATACCGCTTGCCCATGCCGGGAATTTTTTCATTTGAAGCAGGATAAAGAAAAAGACAACGGTTCCAAAACTGACCCGAAAGCTGTCCTCAAATGGATAAAATTTGAACTCTCCGCCAATCGGTGTCAGTACAATGAGCATCACAATTAAATAAGGCTCTGTATTCAGCCATTTTTTCAGTAGATTCAAACGCAGTCACATCCCTAATAATTGACGATAGTATACTATGTGAGCTTGAGAAAAACAAACATCCATAAAAAAGCGCACACCGGAACTTTGTCGGTGTGCGCTTCTCATGATGCCGCTTAATCTTCTAAACGATCCTTTTCTAAAAGTGATGCGCCAGCAATACCTGGTTTGGTCATTTCAAAAGGATTCAAGATGACGTCAAGCTCTTCTTCTGTTAACACATCATTTTGCAGACAAAGCTCACGTACAGATGCGCCTGTAAGAATCGCTTCTCTTGCAATTCGTGCAGCAGCTTCATAACCAATATGCGGATTCACCGCTGTCATGACACCAGCACTTTTTTCTACATATTCTTTTAATCTCGTTTCATCTGCTTTTAGATCACGCAAGCAGTTGTCCATGAAGGACTCAAACACATTTTTCATCATGCTGAGAGATTGTAGTAAGTTGAATATTAAAACTGGTTCCATAACGTTCAGTTCAAGCTGACCAGCCTCTGATGCAAGACAGATCGTATGATCATTTCCGATGACTTGGAATGCCACTTGGTTCATGACCTCTGGCATCACTGGATTGACTTTCCCTGGCATGATGGATGAACCTGGCTGTCTCGGCGGCAGGTGAAGCTCACCAAAACCTGCTCTTGGCCCTGAAGCCATCAAACGAATATCGTTCGCCATTTTGGACATATTCATCATACATACTTTAAGTGCAGCAGATACTTCTGTATAAGCATCCGTATTTTGCGTGGCATCGACTAAGTCTTCAGCTCCAACTAACGGTAATCCGCTAATGTCAGATAGATAGCCTACCACCTGACGAATATATTTAGGATCAGCATTCAATCCAGTTCCGACTGCTGTTGCTCCCATATTGACTTCATATAAATGCTGTTTAGACTGCTTGATACGTTTAATATCACGTGCAAGAACCTTTGCATAAGCACTAAACTCCTGACCAAGTCTGATTGGAACAGCGTCCTGAAGATGCGTACGTCCCATTTTGATCACATGATCGAATTCCTGTGCTTTTTCCGTCATGACTTGATGCATGTTTTCCATCGTATAAAGTAGTTTTTCAATCATATTCAAAGTTGAAATATGAATCGCTGTTGGGAAAACGTCGTTTGTTGACTGCGACATGTTCACATGCGTGTTTGGACTTAGCTCAGTATAAGCGCCTTTTTCCTTTCCTAGTAGTTCAAGCGCTCTGTTTGCAATGACTTCATTGGCATTCATATTCATTGAAGTGCCAGCCCCGCCTTGAATTGGATCGACAATAAATTGATTGTTCCATTTTCCTTCAATAACCTCATCTGCGGCTTGAACAATTTTTTCCCCAAGACCAGAATATAGTCGTTGTGTATCCATATTTGCAAGTGCGGCTGCCTTTTTGACAATCCCTAATGCTTTGATGAGTTCCTCATGAACATGGTAGCCAGTAATTGGAAAGTTCTCTACTGCACGTAATGTTTGAATTCCATAATACGCTTGAGTGTCTACTTCCTTTTCACCTAGAAAGTCTCGTTCGATTCGAACTTGCTTGTCCTGTAGCTTCGTCATTTGAAAAGATCTCCTTTTACGCTGCTTTTGTTTGTTGTTTTAATTCCTCAATATACTTCTTCGATTTCTCTTGATCAAAAACTTTTTCCCACTTAGACATGACAATGGCGGCAAGTGAGTTACCAAATACGTTAACAGTTGTACGAACCATGTCAAGAATACGGTCGATCCCAACGATGAAGGCAAGTCCTTCAAGCGGCAGTCCCATTGCACCAAGTGTTGTGATGACAACAACGATAGATGCACCTGGTACACCAGCCATTCCTTTAGATGTCAGCATCAAGATTAATAGTAACGTAATTTGCTCATAGATGGAAAGCGGCATGCCGTACATTTGTGCAACAAATATGGCAGCAATGGATTGATAGATGGCACTTCCATCTAGGTTAAAGGTGTAGCCTGTTGGGATAACGAACGACGTGATCGCTTTCGGGCAGCCGAACTTCTCCATTTTATCCATAAGTCTAGGCAGTACAGCTTCTGAACTTGCTGTTGAGAATGCAAGAATGATTTCTTCTTTTAGCACTCTAAATAGTGTAAAGACGCTTGTTCCAGCTAATTTTGCGATAATGCCAAGTACGACAATGACGAAGAATGCCATTGTACCGTAAACGACAAGTACCAGTTTACCTAGCGGGAGAAGCGCTCCGACCCCGAATTTGATCACCGTCACACTGATGAGCGCGAATACACCAAATGGTGCAAACTTCATCACTTTATTGGTCACCCAGAACATGGCTTCGAGTATACCCTCAAAGAATCCTAATACTGGTTTCCCTTTGTCTCCTACTGCGGCAATTCCTAATCCGAATAAGACTGTAAAGAAGATCGTTGGTAATAGATCACCTTCTGCAATGGATTGGAAAACGTTTGTTGGCACTAGATGCACAATGGTTTCAGAGAAACTCGCTTTTTCGGAAGAAGCTTTCGATGTCTCTTCATATTTAGAGATATCGCCTTTTTCCATGTTGCTCATGTCAATTCCTGTACCAGGATGGAAGACGTTTGCTGCAAGCAGTCCCACTGCTAATGCAATCGTTGTCACAATTTCGAAGTAAAGAATGGTTTTTCCGCCGAGTCTTCCGATGGTTTTCATATCCCCTACACCAGCTACTGCTACAATCAACGCAGCAATAACAATTGGAAGAACGATCATTTTAATTAAATGGATGAATATATCGCCAATCGGCGTTAACACATTAATAACGGTTTCATTTTGATAAAACAGCGCTCCCACGATAACACCCAGAACAAGTGCAATGAGTATTTGAGAAGCTAACCCTAACTTTTTCATACGTGAACCCCCTTTTTTTGATAACGCTTTCTTTGTTGCTTAATCGCATCTTAACGATGAACCTACAAAAAACGACAAAAAGGAACAAAAAGAAGTGAATTTTTTATGAAAAATCTTTTAAAAGGTGGGTTTTTCCACAAAATTGTTAAAAAAAGACTTCGCTTTTGGCGAAGTCTCAATGATCTTGCATATGTTCACTTGGCGGTTCTTGCTTTGGATAAAATTCATCATACATAGCATATCCAATAAGAACAAGAGCAACATAGAGCAATGCACTAATCGTCCAAATCCATTTGACATTCAGCTTCATTGTGCCACTCCCTCTCTAACTGGTTTCAATCGCTGCAATCTGAGCGCATTCAATACAACCGACACGGAGCTAAAGGCCATTGCTGCTCCTGCAAGCCATGGCGCAAGAAGTCCAAATGCAGCTATCGGTATCCCAATACAGTTATAAGCAAGCGCCCAAAATAGATTTTGCTTGATGTTTCTCATCGTTTTTTTACTAAATTCAAGCGCATCTGCAATGGCATGGAGGTCTCCTGTCATGAGCGTGATATCTGCTGCTTCCATGGCAACATCTGTCCCTGTTCCAACTGCCATCCCAATATTCGCTGTCGCAAGAGCCGGGGCATCATTGATGCCATCTCCGACCATGGCGACTTTCTTTCCTTGTTCCTGAAGCGCCGCAATGTGAGCAGCCTTTTCCTCAGGCAGGACTTCCGCAATGACATGATCAATGCCCGCCTGTTTCGCAATCGCCTCTGCCGTCAGCTTGTTATCACCTGTCATCATCACAACGTGAATCCCTTGCTCTTTCAGACGCTTGATAGCTTGAGGTGAGGATGATTTGATCGTATCTGCCACTGCGACAATGCCGGCGACTTCGCCGTCAATAGCGACAAGCATAGCCGTTTTCCCTTGCTGCTCCAGTAGTGTGATGGATGCTTCGACTTGATCATATGAGATATGATGTTTCTGTAATAGCTTACGCGTTCCAATCAAAAGCTTGTGTCCTGCGGCCTTTGCTTCAATTCCATGGCCTGGGTCTGCTTGGAAGGCTTCGATCTCGACCGCTTCAAGACCTTGTTCCTTCATTCCGTCTGTGATCGCTCTGGCAAGCGGGTGTTCCGACTGCTGTTCTGCCGATCCTGCTAGCTGAAGCAGCGTATCTTCTGTCCAATTGTCAGATACCATCACATCTGTCAGACTCGGCTCCCCTTTTGTCACAGTCCCTGTTTTATCTAAAACCACCGTGTCAAGTGATTGGGTCACTTCTAAATGCTCCCCGCCTTTAAACAAAATGCCTGATTCAGCTGCACGGCCGCTGCCAGCCATTATAGAGGTTGGTGTGGCAAGACCGAGCGCACACGGACATGCGATGACGATGACTGCGATAAACGTTTCAAGGGCTGACGTCACATTTCCTGGGTCAATAAGGAAAAACCATATCAGGAACGTGAGCACAGCAATTCCTACAACGATGGGAACAAATATCCCTGATATTTGATCTGCCATCCTTTGAATCGGTGCTTTTGAGCCCTGTGCTTGTTCTACGACTCTGATAATCTGTGAAAGGGCGGTCTCTTTCCCAACCTTTGTCGCTTTCACTTTCACAAACCCATTTTTATTGATGGTTGCCCCGATGACCGCATCACCAGCCGTTTTATCAACAGGCAGACTTTCTCCCGTAATCATGGACTCATCAATTGCGGTTGTTCCCTCCACGATCTCTCCATCTACCGGCACTTTTTCCCCCGGTTTGACAAACACAAGATCATTCACTTTTACTTCGGTAATAGGCACGGTCATCTCTTTTCCATCTCGCTCGATGACCGCTTCTTTCGCTTGTAGGCCCATCAGCTTTTGAATCGCTTCTGATGATCTCCCTTTTGCTCTTGCTTCCATTAATTTTCCGAGCACGATCAACGTAATAAGCACAGCACTTGTTTCATAATAGAGGGCTGCCTCATGTGTGCCTTGAACCGCTGACTGAATACTTTCGTATAAACTATAGAAAAACGCTGCTGATGTCCCAAGTGCGACAAGAACATCCATGTTGGCACTTTTATTACGTAAAGCTTTATATGCTCCTACATAGAAGGGCCAGCCGACAATGAACTGAACCGGCGCTGCTAAAGCCAGCTGAACCCATGGATTCATGAACGCTTCTGGCAGCCAAATAAAAGACGTGAAGGAAAAGTGGCTGACCATTGCCCAAAGAAGCGGCAGTGACAGGACCATTGAAAATAAAAAGCGTGCCGTCTGCTTCTCTATTGCTGCTTGGCGATGATCTTTCTTTCCTTCTTCTGCTTCGTCTGCAGCTGGTTCAATTAAAGAATATCCAATGGACTGAACCGCATCCTTTATATCACTTGTAGACGTTTGGCCAGGGTGATACGTGACCTGAAGTGTCTCAAGCGCAAAGTTCACAGATCCGTGATCAACACCATCCATCCGGTTAATTTTTTTCTCGATTCGGTTGGCACAAGCCGCACACGTCATTCCCTCTATATCAAACTCTGCTTGCTCCATCACCACACCGTAGCCAAAGGATTGAATTTTTTGCTTCAGATCATCTGGTGTTAGTTGTTCTGTTTCATACACAATGTGAGATGTTTCCAGAGCTAAATTCACATTGGCATCCTCCACACCTTCCAGCCTGTTCAATCCCTTTTCGATGCGTCCTGCACAGGCAGCACAGGTCATCCCCGTAATTTGAAAGTCGATTTCCTTTTTCATTGATCTCACCTCTCCACATACTCCATAGGGGTATCTTTTTTTGAAAAAAATACGCGCTGACACATGCAGCACGTATATCATTTATACGACATCATATCCCTGTTCTTCAATCACATCAGAGATTCGGTGTAACGTGACTTGATCAGGATGAAATGAAACATCCACCTGTCCCTTGTCTAAATGGACTTTCACCGATTCAACACCTGTTAATTCTCCTACATTTCCTTCGACTGCTTTCACGCAATGTCCACAAGACATGCCCTGCACTTGAAGTGTTGCTTGTTCCACTTCTCATCGCCTCCTTCAATCATTTACTACAACTTACTATACCCTAGTAGGGTATCGATGTAAACATAAATAATTCTTAATGTGCTACGATTTTGCCAGTTTCGTAAAGACGTTCATTAACTCTTCAATGGCTTCATCCCCATTGCCGCTCTTAATGGCATCCGCTACGCAGTGATGTGTATGCTTTTCCATCAATTGAAGACTGACTTTTTTCAAAGCCGCATTGACAGCGGAGATTTGATTGACAACATCTATACAGTAACGATCGTTTTCAATCATTTGCTGAATCCCGCGCACTTGTCCTTCCACTCGTTTCAACCGATTGATCAATTGATCTTTATCCTTCTCGGCTCTAGGCGAAGCCATATGTCTTTCTTCATGTTCTGTCATGTGATCACCTTTTTTCTAATAAGACTTGTTTTTATTTAAATTAAAGCATATCTTCACCGGAAAAGGCAAAGATATGCTGAACACACTCTATAGTGTTTGCCTTAGTTTGTTAATTGTTCAATGTCCTGCAATAGATTGACGGACTGCTGAAGCTGCTTGATCAACCCTTGCTGGTCCTCAAGCATAGCAGCAACGTCGATGTTGTCCGCTTTCAATTGCTGTAAATACGTTTGAATTTCCTCTGACAGCACCTTATTTTTTTCAATGATCTGCACATGCAGGTCTTCTGCTATTTTTGGTGCTGTCAGTTCATTAAATTCTTGAATGTCTGCTTTCAATGATTCAAGCTGCTGGGTTAATTCTGCTTTTTTGGCGGCGTTTTTTACAGCTTCTTCTGCGAGCTGTGGAAAGTCCTCCGTAAATTGCTGAATGTCCGTCACATACTCATTTGCCTCTGTGACATATGTCGTTGTATCACTTACTTGGTCAAGCAAACCGGAGCATCCACTTAATACAAGCGTGCCCGAAAATAACAAAGAGATCACATATTTTTTCAAGATCGATCATCCTTTCATCTGCGGTATTGAAAACATCATTTGTCCCGCTCCCCCATCACACAGATGCAATAAGACCTTAAAAAAGCCAGACCTTTGCCTCATGTGTGATAGGCAAAGGTCTGGCTAACATGTTCATGCCGGAATGGCCGAGAAACAACGTGAGTTTCTGTAATGACGACCAAACCGTAAAAGCTACTCCCCTTTAGGAAACCGTTCAAATGTTATGTTTATCATATCGAATGTCAGGACAACAGTCAATGAGAAGCTGGCGGTAGATCATGCTCTTCATACAGCATATAGTCCGCTCCAGTTGACGCATAAATCCGGTTGCGCCCTTGACGTTTTGACATATACAAGGCTTGGTCCGCTTCAAATAGAAGAGTTTCTAATACATTTGGATCATAAGCTGTATGAGCGATTCCAAAGCTCGCTGTCACTCGCACTTTTTCCTCATCAGTCTCAAAGAAACTCGTCTCAAACGAATGTCTCATTCGCTCCGCAATATGACATGCCTCTTCAAATGAATGATGCGGCAGACAAATAGCAAACTCTTCTCCGCCATATCGTCCGAATAAATCGTCCATCTGTAAATGCTGCTGACAAATGGTGACAACATGACGCAGCGCCTCGTCTCCAATATGATGTCCATGCGTGTCATTGATTTGTTTAAAGAAATCAATATCAAACAGCAAGATCGCCGTATCCTGCGCATCCTCTTCCAAGATCATCTGCGTTCGTTCAATAAAAGAAGAACGATTGAAGATATTCGTCAACCCATCAATATACGCACGACGCTCCAGCTCTTCCTGCAGCAAACGCTGCTCTGTTACATCACTGATCACAATTTGCCTGCCCTCGATCTCTCCTCTTCTATTAAATAACGATGAAGCGGTCAGGTGATAATAGCTGGACTGATCTTTGTCCTTTTTCCACATTAAATCATATTGCGAATGATCCTGCGGAGAACGCAGCCACTGAATGAACGCGGTATCTTTGATGATCCCTGAGAAAATATCGTCAATTTTATAGCCAATGCCCTTTTTATTAGAAAGTGCTGGAATGATCGATGCAGCAGCGGGGTTGTAATCTATGAGTGTCCGGTATCGATCTAAAATGAGAACCCCTTCAGACATATGCTCAAACACACGCTCCATTGCAATGGGAGAGAGCTTAAAGAGCTGGAACGACATAATCGCCCATAAGTAGAGTGCATTGGTTAAAAACATCACCACAGGGACCGGGTCAATATGAAGAGGCGTAACGCCTAATAAATAGATAAAAGATGTCGTGATTGGCAGTAACATTCCCACTAGCAAAATGAGGATCTGCTTTAAATATTCTTTTTTTGTGACACGTAAAAACCAAACCAGCATAAAAATAGCGAGCATCGAACAGCCAAATGTATAGACGCCATGAATGATATACCAATAGCCAATCGTAAAATCAGCCAATAAAAAACCGTCTACTGGATTCATCGTGATGCTACGATAAAAGAGTGAATGAAAAGAGTTGGTGAACACCATAGTGGTGGTGAGAGTTGGAATCAGTAAGATGAGAAGCACGCGGCGCTTTGTGAAATATTGATGGAATCCCGTAAATTGCAGCACAATCATCAGACTGAATGGTGCGATGAACGGAAGACCTATGTATTGAAAACAAACCCAGAACATGATCTGTCCAGGTGTACTTGCCAATAATTCAAACGTGTGCCCAAAGATATAAATCGCAGTTGCTCCAGACATGTACATAAACAATTGACAGCCAGTATACCGGCGGCGGTTCGCATGAGCAATGATTGATAATATCACGGACAGAATGCCAGAAACACTCATGATCACAATAAAATGTAAAACAATCGAATCCATGTAAACGCCCCAATTTCAGTTATTTAGAACTAGTCTAATCTTACTATATATGAGGAAGTCGCAAATGGGAAGGTGTGAATTTGATTTGGTTGGAGGTTTTTTGTAAAGTTTCGGTCGTTATCTGTTCGTGATCCCTTATATTTTCACTACTTTTTGCTTAATTTGAGGGAGAAGTATGTTGCGGTAGGTGAAATATCTGTACAATGTGGAAATCGGGGATCAATGACGAAGAGGCTTACAAAGTATATGACTTTTTTGATTATTATGGCGGGGCTATTTATGCTGATTCTCTTAGAGAAGCCATTTGAGAAGAGAAGTTCTGGGTTGATATTTTTGGTGAGTTATTTACTACTGATTGCAGTTTATGTGATTCAAACAACGTTTGTGGAACTCTTATCTAATCAGCTCTTACTCATCATTGCTATTATAGTTGTTTGTCCTTTGTTAATTCGATTTTTACAGTTGTTTCGGGGAAAATCTCGTCAGTCTTATTTTCTTCTTAATTCCATCCATTTTATAATAGAGAAATTTCTCGTTAAAGCAAGGTGTTGTTCTCATATTCCACTCTAGAAATCCTTCTCAACACAAAGCCGATTTTGTATTGCTAGATTATTCCGATTAATGGCTTGAAGAATAATTTCATTGAAAATGTCCTGGAAAATCGTTGTATCTTTAAATCGAGTAAGGCGATGCCAAATGATAAGGAACGGGGTCATTGATGCTCAAACCTAAAAACATCAATATTCTATGCTATGCCAATTGATCTAGTGGTAGAGGCCACGTTCTTTTAAACCGATTCACCCCAACTTAAAGAAATGCAAACAACATCAATAAATATCCACGACCCTGTTCCTTATCATGAAGCAATGGATCTAAAACGTTTTGATATATTAGTCGTACAAAACCTCCCTCATATTAAACATAATATAACCTCTTTTTATAAAGCGGAGCCACATATATAATGAGGGGTAATAGTCATCATAAATATACAGTATATATTTTTATTTAATAGCACTATAAGGGTAGCAATTATCATTTAAGAATAATAAATTAGAACCTTTTAGTCTTCATACTCCATTCATAATGTCCTCGAACACCATTCTCCAACCTAGATATGAATTTAATCATACCACTATCAAAAGGCTCATTACTGATAAAGACTTTATTTTTAAGTTCAATGAATGTATTAATTTCTATGTTTAACATTTCCTTTGCTCTATCTAAAGCTGTCTCTATTGAACAATTTTCTTGTTTTTGCAGAATGATAACCAAATTATGAATTTCATCATTCTCAAATTCTTTTTTAAAAGATAATAAATCATTTGTCCAATTTACTATTTTATTGATAGAGTTAATTAAATTTCTCAGTAAAATACTACGACTAGAAGCAGGAATAAAACTTCTACCTCCTCTTTCTATTAGATCAAAACAGACAAAAACACTCCCACTATGCATCCTATGATTGACGTACTCTTCAAGAGTTGGTATGTACTTTTCTTTTTCATTTTTAATTTCCCATTTAATAGAATTAAAACAATTTTGAATACTTTGAATAATTCTTTTTTTCCATTCATCAGGCATTCCTATACTAAGACGTTTCCACCAATCATGCCACGCATATAAAAAAGTATCATCATCATAAAATGCTCTTTCATTAAGAATTTCAATTATCTTTTTAGAATATATATCATATAACTTTTGATTGTTCAAATTGTCGCTATAATCATCCAATATACAAAACAATAAAAGATAATCAGAAGACAATCTTACACTGTCGTAAGAGTCATAAGGTTGAGAACGTCCTGCCAAGTATGAAATTTTCTGTCTTTCATATCTTTTTAAGTTTGAATCATTCATTAAATTATTCATTTTAGCCCAATTAACTGTGTCTTCATGTACTCGTTGAACAAAAGGATGAATAGAACCTTCGAAACATTCTTCTATTTTGGGTATTTTTTTTACTTCTAACATTTTCTAGACCTCCCAAAAATTATTTTCTTTTTTATGTTATTTACCCTATTTAATTTTTTCTGTATACAAAAAGATGAACAGAAAAGTGCTTACCTCAGCAAAGCTATTTAAGCTTAATTCTAATAAGAGTCATAAACAAACATCGTTAAATAACATTTCTATTTAGCAATAAATATACCATATTATAACATGATTAAAAATACTCAATGTTTTAGTGAAAAATCACCCTATCAAGAAAGCTTTAAGACAGCTTCATCATACTATTCCATAAGATTGAGCAACCAACATCAAGCCCTGAGCAAATTGAGGAATTTGAAGACACCATTGCCACTGCTAAGTGATGATTTATCGCTAATGTTTGAGGTCTTTGATAAGGGTGTTGTTTAGCGAGGTAATTAACAAAGGATTAAAAGACATAAAAAAAGCGCTCAAAAATAGCGCCTGTTAAAAATGATTATAAAGTTTTGGAACGTTTTACGATAGTATCTCTACCAGTTCTATCGACAGATGTTATGCAAAATGTTTAAAAGAACCGAATGTCAGAAAGATTTCACGAATTCAGACATTCTCATGCCTCATATTTAATAAATGAAAATTGCAATCCTTTAGCACTGGCCAATCGTTTAGGCACTCAGATGTTGCAGAAACACTCAACTCTATGAGCATCTTTAACCGTCTAAACTGAAGGTTCATGGAAGAAGAAGATTTCTAAAATGATGCCAGAATGTTGCCAGTCCCGTATCAAGGATTGTCAAACCCTTGATACGACTGCATTCTAAAAGTTTTGATGGAGACGGTGGGAGTCGAACCCACGTCCAGAGACATCGATTACTTAAGCGTCTACGAGCGTAGTCAACATATTTCGTGTTCACTCATCCGCATGCCTGCTGACGGGCGCTTGGAGAGCTAGTCTGATGGATCTCTTCTTACGTCCTCAGACGGAAACGTAAGCGTAGCCTACTTCATTGGGCTCCTCACAGACACATAGGCGATGTCAGGAAGAGCTCGCTGCACTTATTAGGCAGCTAGTGCTAAGTTTTGGTTAAAACTTTTAGTTTTGCCAGTTACATTTAAGTGCGTGTTAACGAGATCGCCTCTCGGCTCGCAGCCTAAGCTCGAACCATCCCTGTCGAATCCGTAACGTCCCCTTGTAAAAGGGATATACGGGATGGAAACGTTCAGCTTAACTGCTTCCGTATATAACTATTATAACAATCTCTTCGCTTGAAACAACTGGTGGTTTCTGTAAGAAAAGCAATGATTGTTTACTGCATAACATATTGTAGCATAATGCTTCCGCTCTCAGCAAGACATCTGCATGAATCTAGAATTGCTTTTGGCGATCACGGAAAGCACGCTCGATTTCACGTTTTGCATCTTTTTTCTTCAGATCGTCACGTTTATCATATTTCTTTTTCCCTTTACCAATTCCGATCAGCACTTTGGCAAAGCCATTTTTTAAATAGAGTTTCAGAGGCACGAGTGAGTAGCCTTCTTCCTTTGTCGCACCAATCAATTTACTGATTTGCTTGCGATGAAGCAGCAGCTTTCTCGTTCTCAGCGGATCATGGTTATAACGGTTCCCCTGCTCGTATGGGCTTACGTGCATGTTGTGAAGAAACACTTCTCCTCGCTCGATTTTGGCAAAGGAATCTTTTAAATTCACTTTTCCTGCACGAATCGATTTGATTTCAGTTCCTTGTAACACAAGGCCGGCTTCATACGTTTCTTCTATAAAATAGTCATGATTTGCTTTTTTGTTTTGGGAAACAACCTTTCCCTCTCCCTTTGGCATTGGCGTACACCCTCCTTTTGACACAAACGCGGTCCAAATCGTACGGATTATTTTATCAAACAATCCAGCTTTCGACAATGCTGACGCCATGTGGTCAAAAAGCAAATAGAGCGTGATACCCTATTTGCTTTTTGGCACGTTACTTTTTCTTTTTTCGCTTTTGTTTTGGAGCGTTATCAAATACGCGTTTTTTCTTTTTCTTCTTCTTATGGCCTGTGAACCAGTCACTTCCGCCTTTATCCTCTTTGGCTTTATCCCCAGAGGCATTTTGACCTCCACGCCCTTTTTTCGCTGGTGAATCTGTCCGTTTTTTGAACTTAAAATCTTTTGGCGATTTACGGCGGGTGCCTTTCATGCCGACGATTTCAAAATCAATGGAGTGCTCATCTTTATTAACACTAACCACTTTGACAGTGATTTCGTCACCGATACGGTAGACATTCCCTGTGCGTTCACCGATCATGGCAAAGTGCTGTTCATCAAAGCGATAGTAGTCGTCTGTCATGTAGCTGACATGGACAAGACCTTCAATTGTATTCGGCAGTTCAACAAATAGTCCGAAGTTCGTCACGGAACTAATCATGCCATCAAACTCTTCACCGATTTTATCAAGCATAAATTCTGCCTTCTTGAGGTCATCTGTTTCACGCTCTGCATCGACTGAACGGCGCTCCATAGTAGACGCATGATCTGCGATTTCAGGCAGCAGCTGACCCCACTTTTCTAGGGTTGCTTCGTCTGTTTTTTTCTGAATCAAATAGGTTCTGATCAGTCTATGCACGATTAAATCCGGATAACGGCGGATCGGTGATGTGAAGTGAGTATAGAATTCCGTTGATAATCCAAAATGGCCGATGCTTTCTGGATCATATTTCGCCTGTTTCATCGAACGAAGCATCACGGTTTGTATCACAACTTCTTCTGGTTGATCCCTCACAGCATCAAGTACACTTTGAAGGGCACGCGGGTGGATGTTTGTCGACGTTCCTTTCACAATGTAACCAAACGTTGTCACGAACTCTAAAAAGCGCTGAAGCTTCTCAGGATTTGGTTCTTCGTGAATTCGATATATGAAAGGTACATTCAACCAGTGGAAATGCTCTGCAACCGTTTCGTTTGCAACAAGCATGAATTCTTCAATTAATTTCTCTGCGACAGATCGCTCACGAACGACAACGTCTTTCGCCGCTCCTTCATCATCTACAAGCACTTTTGCTTCCTTGAAGTCAAAGTCTACTGCCCCGCGCTCCATCCGTTTGTCGCGAAGAATCTCTGCAAGCTTCTCCATCTCTTGGAACATTGGCACAAGCGGCTCATATTTGTCTAAAAGCTCTTCGTCTTGGTCGACTAAAATCTTATTCACATCAGAATAGGTCATTCTTTCCGTCGTTTTGATCACACTTTGGAAAATCTCATGTTTGACGACCTTCCCATTTCGATCGATGACCATTTCACAAGACAGGGTGAGACGATCGACCTTCGGATTCAATGAGCAAATACCGTTTGACAGGCGGTGCGGGATCATCGGAATGACGCGGTCTACGAGATACACACTCGTTCCACGCTCATAAGCTTCCTGATCAATCGGGGAGTTCTCTGTGACATAATGAGAGACATCTGCAATATGCACCCCTAGCTTATATTTGCCATCATCCAGCTTTTGCACCGTAACGGCATCATCTAAGTCCTTCGCATCTGCTCCGTCAATTGTTACAATCGTTTCGTTGCGCAAGTCACGTCTGCCTTCCAGGTCTTTTTCATCAATCGTTTCAGGTGTGTCTACTGCCTGCTGAAGCGCTTCTTCTGGGAACTCACCTGGCAGGCCGTGTTTATGAATGATCGATAAAATATCAATGCCAGGGTCATTTTTATGACCGAGGATTTCAGTCACTTCGCCCTCTGCACTCATTCTTCCTTCTGGGTAGCTTGTCAGCGTCACGACCACTTTATGCCCTTCGACCGCTCCATTTTTAGCGGATTTCGGGATGAAGATATCGGTTGTGATTTTTTTATCATCAGGAATGACAAAGCCAAAGCTTTTCGTTTCTGTGTAGGTACCGACAACCGTCTGAGTATTACGCTCCAGAATTCGGATGACAGTTCCTTCTTTTTTTGTGCCGTTTGATTTGTGGCTGACACGAACCATGACCGTATCACCATTCATCGCTGTGCCTAGCTCATTAGGCGGAATGAAAATATCATCCTGTCCAAACTCTTCTGGTGTCACAAATGCAAAACCTTTTGCATGAGCAGACAGTTTTCCTTTTACCAAGTTCATTTTTTCTGGTACACCGTAGCGATCGCTGCGCGTGCGAACGATGAGTCCTTGATCTTCCAGCATCACAAGTGCTTTGACGAGCTCTTTATAATCATCAGGATTGGTAATCTCCATCATCACTTCCAGCTCTTGAACGGTTAACGGTTTATAAGCTTCATCTTTCATAAAAGCGAGTAATTCATCCATAAATTCTTCTTTTTGCACACTCTAACCCCCTATATATTTAAATTGACCAATTAAGTGATTCTAAGAATGCATATACATCCTGATGAACCTTCTCGCGCTCTTTATCAAGCGTGATCACATGGCCTGATTCTTCATACCATTTCAAATGCTTTTGATCTGTCTCTACTTCGTTATAAATGATATTCGCACTGTCTGTATTAATCATATGATCATGACGTGCCTGAACAACAAAAGTAGGTGAATAAATCATGTCGACATTGTTTCTGACATCTGCAATCAGTTCTTGCAGGCTCCTCAGTGTACCCATTGGCGTTTTCTTGAACTCTTCCATTTCCTGTTCAATCTGCTCCTCTGACTTACCCTCGAATTTCTTATAGTTACGGGCATATTCTAGTACACCCTGGTACATGACTTCTTCACTTTTTATGTACATAGGTGCACACATAGGTACAATTCCCTTTACAGGTACAGTGTAACCTAATTTCAATGAAAAAACTCCTCCAAGGGATAGTCCGCAAACCGCAATTTCCTCATAGCCTTCATCTTTTAAGAATTGATAGCCTTCTTCTACATCTTTCCACCAGTCAGCCGGGCCAGATTGGACAAGCTCTTCTGGCGGCACACCGTGTCCTTTATATTGAGGTGCATGGCATGTATACCCTCTTTCGTTCAAATAACGGCCTAGCATTCGAACATCGGCTGTATTCCCAGTAAAACCGTGAAGAAGAAGCACCGCCTTTTCTTCACCTTTAAACGTAAATGGTTTTGGTGTAACAACTTTCATGATGTGACTTCCTTTCCTTCCGATATGGTTTATATTTTCCACTTGTATGTATGAAACAAACACAAAAGAGTGCTGATAATAAAAAAAGGTCTGAAAAAAGATCAGACCTTCTGTTACTCGCGCCTTACACGCCTAGATATGCCAATGCAAGTGTTAAGATGAAGAAAAGCACTGACAAAATAACCGTTAATCGGTGAAGTATCAAGTCAAGGCCTCTCGCTTTTTGCTTACCGAAAAGCTGCTCGGCTCCACCTGAAATAGCGCCTGACAGTCCAGCACTTTTACTTGATTGTAACAATACAACGATGATAAGTGCGATACTGACAATTACGAGTAATGTGATAACAAATGCGTGCATGAAAACACCTCCAGACAAACTGGTACACATAACTTTATTTTACATGAAAACAAGGTGCATGTCACGAAACATCAAAATAAAGATTCCCTCTATATTGTCGACTTTATTCGTTATTTTGATTCAATTTCATTCCAAAGAGTAGTATGCAGCATTTTTTATATGCAATTTTCGGTTAAAAATACGTTTTTAACGGGTTGCTTCTTCTTTCAATAGCTGTTTTAATTCTACTAACAAACGTTCAGCTCCTTCAGGACTCAGCATCACTTTCCCATTTCCATAGCTTTTGTTGTACTTCGTCACTTGTCCAGTTAACAGGCAGCTCTTATCTGCATCATATTTTTTTAGCATAATGGTTTGATCTTCAATGAAAATTTCTAAGAGCTGCTCTTCTTTAATATTGAGTACCTTGCGCATTTCTGAAGGCAGAACAATTCTGCCTAGTGAATCAATATGTCTGACCATCCCAGTTCTTTTCAACGACATTGCCTCCTTGATCATTTCATTCATTGACTTTTGTCAATATCTTCATAGTAAAATAGATCTTCAAATTTTTTATCAAAGTAATGAATCATTTTGCCAATGACAAGCTGGCCTGGTTTCCGATGACCATTTAATACCCTGCTGAGTGTGGCAGGAGAAATGCCAATTTCATCAGCGAGCTGATTTAAAGACATATCGTTTTCGATCATATACTGCATGACAAAAGCCCGCCTGATCTGAATCTTTTCGACCATCATTACAACCTCCTATTGAATCAATATGTACAACGTGCAGGTGCTCACTTGAAACAGACCATTAACTTAAGTCAACACTTTTACCCCTCTGCTATTTCCTTTGGTCAATGATCATACTAAAATAAGTCATATACTGAAATGTGAGGTTCGATGTCATGAATCACTTTGGTGAACAATTACGCATTTTAAGAGAAAATAGAAAAATGTCTGTCAATCAACTCGCCATGTATTCAGGTGTAAGCGCTGCTGGTATTTCTCGTATTGAAAATGGAAAGCGCGGTGTGCCAAAACCTTTGACTATCAAAAAATTAGCACATGCCTTGAAGGTGCCTTATGAGGATTTAATGCTGCTTGCCGGTCATATTGAACAGGAGCAAGTTCATGAAATGAAACCAAAATATGAATCCATGTTGAAAATCTATCAAACGGCGCTTCAAAAGGATGTAGAACATCTTCCCATTTTTGATGGGGACAAATGGGAAAGGCTCTCCGCACAAGACATCAGCCAGCTGAATGAATACTTTCTCACGCTCATCAACCAAAAAAAGGCGAACAAATAGCGGGGCATAAACCTAATGTACATCCACTATTAACTAATGTCAATATTTTCATGGTATACTTGTTGCCAATAGTCAACAAATCAGGTAAAATAGACATATCTAATCTATAACCATGTGAGGTTTTGCCTTGATGAACTTTGGTGCATATTTAAGAGCATTACGTGAGGAAAAGAAGCTGTCAGTGAACCAATTAGCGATGTATTCAGAGGTCAGCGCTGCTGGTATTTCTCGTATTGAAAACGGGAAACGCGGTATTCCAAAGCCTCCTACGATTAAAAAACTAGCCGGTGCATTAAAGGTCCCTTATGAGGAAATGATGCAGGCTGCGGGCTATATTGAGGAAGCCTCTTCTGTCCATCAGTTGAAGGAAGAGGAAATGGCATTATCCAAAATAAAGGAAGCTGCAGCGCAATATGAACTTGGTGCTCTCGAAATATTTGATGGAGACATTTGGTCAACTCTTTCGAAAAAAGAAATAGAGGATCTTAACCGCTATCTGTTATTTATGTTAAACAGCCGTTCGTCATCATAGATTGTTTTGAGCATTGACAAGCTTTTTGAGCTGATTTATGACAGATTTACGGTATAATGGGTTCAGATTGGAGTGAAGAAAGATGAATCAATCTGACATGTGCCCGCGGTTTGAAAAAGCAGTTGAGTTATTGAGTAAACGCTGGGTCGCACTGATTGTTTTTCAGCTTCTCTCAGGTCCGCAGCGCTTTAGTGAAATTGAGGCCGCTCTGACAAATTTAAGCGGAAGAGTATTATCTGAGAGATTAAAAGAGCTGGAAGTAGCAGGCATTGTAAAACGGGAGGTTTTTGCTGAAACACCCGTGCGCATTGAGTATTCTTTAACTGATATGGGGCGTTCCCTTGCACCCGTTTTTGAGGAAATTTCGAAGTGGTCCTCTGAATGGATCACGCTTGAATCATAGAATACCTGCATGTGAACCGCCTGATCATCATAAAACAACCTCCCTTACAGATGTAAGGGAGGTTTTGTCTTTTTAACCGCTTAAGCAGATGTGATGTTTTTTGCAGCTAATGTTTTTCTTTCTTTTTTCTTGTTAGTTGGGCTTAAATAGCGTTCGAGCCAGCCCATGACTAGGTCAGCGATAATGGCCATGAGCGCAGTTGGAATAGCACCTGCTAAAATGATGGCTGTTCCGTTTGTGGCGTTTGATCCTCTAATGATGATATCACCTAGACCTCCCGCACCAACAAATGTCCCAATCGCTGTAATGCCGATGGCGATGACAAGGGCGGTTCTTAAACCAGCCATAATGACCGATAAAGCAAGCGGCAATTCAACCATTCTCAGCACTTGCCATTTCGTCATGCCCATCGCTTTACCCGATTCTAAATAAGCATGTTCAATGCTGACAATCCCTGTATACGTGTTGCGGATGATCGGCAGAAGCGAATACAGAAAGAGTGATAAGATGACTGTATTTGCGCCAAGTCCTAATACAAGCATCAGCACGGAAAGCATCGCTAACGCCGGTATGGTTTGTATAACATTGGTAATGGCGAAGATCCAATTGCTCAGCTTACGGTAATGCGCCACAAAGATGCCTACTGGAATTCCGACAATCGCCGCAAACAGCACCCCATACGCTGACATGAGAAAATGCCGATAAAATTCTTCTAACACATATGAACCGTTCTGCTGATAATACGTCCATAATTGCTGCAGTGTGTCCATCAGCCGTGACACCTCCCCATCTTACTCAAAGTAATTGTGCTTTTTTAGGAATTTTTTCGCAACGGTGGCTGGTTCTTGAAGCTCCCCGTCGACTTGATAGTTCAGCTCTTGCATTTGCTCTGTATCGATTTTTCCGATCAGCCTGTTGATCACCTTATCAAGCTCTGGGTTCTCTTTTAGGACTTTTTCCGGGACAACTGGCGATGCATCATATGGCGGGAAAAACCGCTTATCATCTTTTAAAATTTTGAGGTCATAGGCTTTGATTCGTCCATCTGTTGAATAGGCAAGCACAATATCCATTTTTTCATTTTTTAATGCATCATAGACTAAACCAATCTGCATTGGATACGTGCTTCCAAATTCAATTCCGTATGTTTTCACGAATCCTTCATAACCGTCGCCTTTCTTTTTGAGCCAAATATTATCGACACCGAAACGGTAATTTTTCGCATTCTTTTTCAAGTCAGAGACGGTTTCTAACTTGTTTTCCTTCGCCATCTTTTGCGTCACGGCAAAGGCATACGTATTATCAAAGCCATAGGAATCAAACCATTTGTAATCATAGCGTTTCTTAAAATCTTTTTGGACGATCTCCATCGCACGCTCCGGGTCTTTTTCCGCATCCATTCCAAGCGTACTCGTCAAATCTGTCCCTGTATATCTTGTGGCAGAAATGTCGATATCTCCGTTTTCCATTGCTTTCTGTTGTACGGTATTAGAGCCTAGGTTTTTCACAATGGTTGTCTTTTTATCTGTGTAATGTTCGATGATATCGCTAACCATGTAGGCCATAATTTCTGATTCGGTAAAGTTTTGTGCTCCAATTCGCAGCGTATTGCCTGAGGAGCCGGCTAGTCCAGGAAGTGAACAGCCGCTTATCAATAGCAAGCATCCGGCAAGCAGTGCACTGATCCATTTTGTTTTTCGATTCTTCACATAAGCCAACTCCTTATGAAACTTCCTTCAATCCTTTTAAGCCTTCTGGTGTTACTTTTTTCTCCAGCTTCATCAATGAAAAGTCGATGATGACCGCTAAAATGGTGACTGGGATGGCACCTGCAATAATGTATTGCGGCTGGTATAGCTGAAGTCCAATCAAAATGTAGTCACCAAGACCTCCTCCACCGATAAAAGCAGCAAGTGTTGTCCAGCCAATTAAATAAATCGTTGACGTTCGGACACCTGCCATAATGATCGGTACAGCAAGCGGAAGTTCCACAAGACGAATTTGTTCCCACGTGGTCATGCCGATCCCTTTACCGGATTCAAGCAAGTTTTTGTTCACACCTTGGACGCCCGCATACGTATTTCTCAAAATAGGCAATACCGAATAGAAAAAGAGAGCAACGATTGCAGGTATTTTCCCCACCCCCAAAATAGGAATAAAAAATGCAAGAATCGCTAAACTAGGGAGTGTTTGAAAGATATTCACGACACCGATGACAAAACCTGCGCCTCGTTTCATTCGTGTGAGAACGACGCCTAAAGGAACGGCAACGATAATTCCTAGCACGACGGCAATTAAGGAAATATATAAATGCTCCCACATTTTTGTGAGAAGTTCCCCACTATTTTTCTCTAGAAAATCGATGATTTGATCCATTTGTCCACCTCCCTTAGTTCATTTCAATGGCAGACGCCGGCGTATCGTCTCCCCAAATAGAGTCGTACACAACATCTACAAGACTTGCCCGTGTTACAATGCCTTTTAAATGCCCTTTGGCATCCACAACCGGTACATATTTAATACCGCGTATTAAGATTTTCCGAACGGTGTCTCTTAGAAGTGCGCCTTCTTGTACAGTATAGAACTCTGTATTTAAGATCTCACCAACGAAAGCCGCTTTTCTGCGGTTCGCATCGATTGTTTCAATATCGATATAGCCTTTTAGCACATGATGTTCATCTACTACAAGCAAAGAATCGACACGCTTTTCTCTCATGATGTAGATGGCATCAGTCAACGTTTGTTCGACTGTAATGGTGACTGGTGACGTGTTCATCATTTGTTCTACACGTTCCATATTCGGATTTGATTGAAGCAGGCGCTCTTTTCCGATGAATTCTTCTACGAACTCGTTGGCTGGGTTACGCAAAATATCTTCAGGTGTGCCTACTTGGACAATCTCTCCATCTTTTAAAATCACAATTCGGTCAGCGAGTTTAATGGCTTCATCCATGTCATGTGTGACGAATACGATGGTTTTATTTAACGTTTTTTGCAGTTTCTTAAATTCTTCCTGCAATGTATCTCGTGTAATTGGATCAAGTGCACCAAATGGTTCATCCATGAGGATCAGAGGGGGTTCTGCTGCCAGTGCGCGAAGAACTCCGATGCGCTGCTGCTGTCCTCCACTGAGTTCATGAGGATAGCGCTCTAAAAATTCCGGGCCCATGTCGACGAGCTTCAGCAGTTCGCGAGCTCGTTCTTTCCGTTTTTCTTCCGGCCATTTTAAGAGCTTCGGCACAAGTGAGATGTTTTGCGCGATGGTCATATGGGGGAACAGTCCAATTTGCTGAATCACATAACCGATTTCTCTTCTTAATTGAACTGGATCTTTTTTCATAATATTTTCTCCCTCGATGAAAATGTTTCCTGAGGAAGGTTCAATGAGTCGGTTGATCATCTTCATGGTTGTTGTCTTACCACAGCCACTCGGTCCAATAAAACAAATAAATTCTCCTTTTGCTATTTCTAAATCAATATTTTTGACAGCTTTTTTTCCGCCTTTATACGTCTTAGATACATTCTCTAGTTTCAGCAAATGAGACACCTCCAATTAGTTGGATCTATATATTCAGAAAATTTACACCTTATTAATTATAGTGCAAACTTTATAAAATAAAAAGTTTATGATGTGTTTGTATTGCATAAGATTTATATAAAATTTTCAGTTAACGCTGTAATATCTAGAGATCTCTCCTTTTTCCTTCAAATTACTAGCAATTACTCAATATTTATTGTTTTCATCAACAAACAGGTATATGATATATTGTGTTACAAATTGTCAGTCGTGAAGGGATGAAGCGGGGAGTGGACAAGCAAGCGTTAGGCGCCATTCAAAAAGCACAGGATCATTATATTGAAAAAGCTGCGGAGAACATGAATGCCTTTGGTCTTTCTTCTACAGTGGGTAGAGTGCTTGGTATCATTCACATGAACCGTAAACCAATGACGCTGGAAGAGCTATCAGAGGCGACCGGCATGAGCAAAACGAGGATGAGTCAAGTCGTTCGAGAAATGCTCGATTTGAATATTGCGGAAAAGGTTTATGAAAAAGGAATACGTAAAGATCTTTATGAAGTTGAGCAAGATCAATACCAAACGTTTATTTCATTGTTTGCAGCCAATTGGTCCCGAGTTGTCAGCAAAAACCGTAAAGCACATAAGAAAACGTGCAAGGAATTGCAAGAGCTGCTTGAACAGGACGACTTACCTGAAGAAACAGAGGATAAAATCAATCTGCTTCTTTCAGAAATCAAGGAAAGTCTTGATTACTATGATTGGATTAGCCGCTTAATTGAATTCTTTGAAAGTGAAGAAGTATTTAAGCATGTGCCGAAACCTTAAAAAAAGCTGTTTTATTTTACATCATTGTAGAAAAAAAACAGCTTTTTTATATACACTTATGACATAAACATCGGAAACATCCCTTTTAAGCCTGCGCCGATCATCTCAACTGCCACTACAGCAAGAATTAATCCCATCAAACGCGTCACAACATTCATCTCTGTTTTCCCCATTTTCCGCATAATGAAACTGGAATAATGAAAGGCATAATACGTCATGGCAAGAACAATGATAATGCCGATTAGAATCGAAAACATGTGGAGCATCCCTTGACTTCCTGGGGTTAAACTCATTACTGTAGCGATTGTACCGGGCCCAGCGATGATCGGGATTGCCAGCGGCGTAACGGAGATATCTGCCTTCTCTTTGCTTTCTGCCTTTTCCTCCGAATGAGGATTTTGGACGTGTGATTCTTTTGCATTCAGCAAATTGTAAGCGATACCAAAAATAAAAATACCTCCGGCGATGCGGAGTGCATGAATATCGATCCCAAACAATTTGAATATGAGCCTGCCTGCCAATAGAAAGGCAATCAAAATAATGAAAGAGACCACGATGGCTTTTTTGGCTGTCTGAGCGCGTTCTTTCTCTGTATAGCCTTCTGTTAAGGTGATGAAAAGAGGCACGTTTCCAATGGGGTTTGATACAGCAAATAATGAGACCACAACATGAATCATAAAGGCAATCAACAGACACCCTCCTTTTCTCATAGTGTCTGCCAATCTGATGTGAATATTCCCTTTGATGTTAAAACCTGTTTATCTTTAACCGATGGTAATAGAGGTTTAAAGAAAGGGGTTCACACTTGAAAAAACCATTACGATCATTCTTCTGTCTGTTGCGGTGTTAGGCGCAGCTGGCTGGATTGTTTGGCAGCAGCAGAGGAAAAACATCAGCAAGAAAGCAAAACGAACACTAAGCAGCTTTCGAAGTTAACATCAGATCAAACGGATATGAAGCATGAAAACGATGATCAAAAAAAGCAAATAGCCACCGTCACAAAAAAGCTCAAAAAAGAAAGCCTATGAAAAAGAGGTCAAACAGCTTAAAGCGCTTGAGGTGAAAGTCGACCAGCTTCAAAAAGAGCTGGCAGCAACAAAAACTGCTGCTCAAGCGAATAAGCAGACCACACAGGCTACAAGAAAACCAACTGACAAAAAAGACCCGAATGTCACTCATCACCTTCCCTCTCAGGTGGGTACAGGACCAATATGATTGGGGCGTGAAACAAGGGTATATGAAAGAATAGAAAGGATGAAAAAATGTGATACAAATTCGGCCATTGTCTCGTGATCAATCTCTCCCTATGGATCTTTTACTATTAGCTGACCCTTCAAAGGAAAAGGTTCTCGCTTATGTGCAATCCGGCTCTTGTTATGCCGCCTTTCATGAAGAGGATGTGATTGGTGTTTATGTTCTATCATCGCTATCTCAGCATACAGTCGAAATCATGAATGTTGCTGTGAAGGAGTCATGGCAAGGAAAGGGAATTGGGAAACAGCTGATCCGTCATGCGATCGCTGAAGCGAAAGCCGCTGGCTTCCATAGGATTGAAATCGGCACAGGCAACTCGAGTATTCAGCAGCTCGCACTTTATCAAAAATGCGGCTTCCGCCTGACTTCGATCGATCGCGATTTCTTCCTTAAGCATTATGATGAACCGATTTATGAAAACGGGATTCAATGTATGGATATGGTACGGCTGTCTCTCACTTTTCAAGCAGACTGACTATTTGCTCAGCCTGCTTTTTTTATGCTCTTCGCTTTTTCACAGCTTGAATCACATATTGAATGAAAAAGTAGAGCACAGCGCCAGCTAAAAAGCAGACAACACATCCAAAAAGCGTCGCCTCTGAGCTGAATTGATACTCTTCAATTTTCATGATATAAAATGGCATACCAAACAGTGTCGGACTTGATTCAACATGATTGACCTCTAGCAGCAGTAAAAAGACAGGGGTCATAAACACAGCAAATATATACAGCATCGCAAGTGTTAAGCCGCTAGAAAACGAATGAAATACTTTGATCATCTTTTCCTCTCCTTCATCTCTTTTAAACTGGCTGTGATATTTTTCCCGTCTGGGCAAGCTGGATGCAGCATCACAGTGTTCAGTAAAGAAAAAAACAGCAGCTGATGACTCACCGGATGCTTCCACATCAAAAAAAGCACAATCGAGCAGAGCACCGGAAACAGTGGACCCGCAAGTGCTACCATCAGATTAAAGCTCGGCCGGGCAAATGTCTCATGGACGATCGCCACTTGCTTCCAATCAATCATCATCACAAAATCAAAAAGGGGTCTTTTTTCGAATTTGTTACACACTATGACCATCAACATATGACCGAGTTCGTGAATTAGCACAACCGCTAGTAAACTAATGACAAGCCCCATCATCGCAATACAGGCCTTTTTAACATCGCAGCATATATACAACTGAAAAAGGCAAGTGAACCAAGCAGATAAGCGGTGGCGAGAAGAGACACATCAGATGAAAGCCATTCTAATAAAAGCATATCGATAAAGCTGAATACAGCAATCATCAACACGATCACAAACAGCTTATTAAAATCACTGATTTTCACGACAAACCCTGTACAGGCCGCCATGGCGGTAATCAATAAAATGGACAAACTCGCCAATCCATGACCTTCACTTTCAATACCGATCACCAAATAGGCAAGCCCAATATACACAAAATATGTCAGCAGATTAATGGTGTAATAAAATAACATTCTCGACATTAAATAAGCGCCCTTTGATGTATTTAACATAAAGATGGCCCTTTGATTGATATGATATTCCCTGCCAATCATCAGCGGAAGCATGATCAATATTTCCTTTAAAGCAAACTGCACAATAAAGGCATACAGCCAGCCAGTTTCTGCCGGTGTAAAAACAAAAGGCAGCCCCGCCGTCAAACAAATGAGAAAGAGAAACAAAATGCCTTGCTCTTTAAAAACAGCTGATCGGCTGAAATAGACCAATTCCTGCCGCAGATGCGTCAGAAAGGAAGAGTGCGTTCTGATTTTCTGGTAGGAAAACGACTTCACCTCTGTTTTCAGCTGCAAAAACATCTGATGAACATAGCAAGCTGCTAAACCCTTCACCCATAGCCATCCAGCGCTTAGGATGATCACAAGTAACAACAGATAGACAGCCGGCCATACACGGATCATCTCCACCGCTTTTTGAAAAAGGAGAAATATTAGTACATGAAGCGCCCCAAAGCCGAGCGTTTGAAGCAGCAAATGCTCTTTTGTTTTTGATACGAAATGGCTCACACCGATCCGCAGCAGCATCCAAGAAGCGAGCGTATACAGCGCCAATATGCAGCAAGTGATGCAAACAACGATGATCCAATACATAGATGGGGTTACACCCGTGATCAAAAGACCTAATATAATCGGTAAAAAAAGCAGTCCAGCCATGAGGAAGCAAAAGAGCACTGGAAAGAAATAAACGCAAAGGATAAATGGCACACTCTGAATCGCACTGTTTAAAAAGTAGAATTGATATTCTTGGCGCTTCAATTTATTGCGGGATAACACAATACCTGCCCCTAATAGCAAGAGCGACATTTTGACAAATTGGAGGTATAGCGCAGTAGGCTCGCTTTCACCTGCCTGCATGAAAAAGCGCAGGCTGATGACGACGTATATCGCATAGATCAGCAAGAGAAAAACGGTGGCTGCGAGAAGCTGTAAAGGATATTTTTTTCCAAGCTGTTTTCCTTTCGTTGTCAGCATGCCCCATTCTAGTTTATGAAGAACGTGTCGTGTCCAAATCATTGAGTAACCTCTCCACCTGCATATAGTAATCTCGATTCACTTCTTTATAAATCTCTTCAAGTGCCTGATGAGGAAATGTCTGAGTCGTTTCTTGGCGGGACATATTCAGCTTGACGTCACCATTTCTTAAGATCATGAGATGGTCATATAATGTATCACCAAAGCTCAAATGATGAGTTGATATAAGAATGCCAGCACCTTGATCTCTCAGCTTCATGAGCACCTTTTTTAAGATGATCATCATATCTGGATCAAGTCCGTTTGTTGGCTCGTCGAACACATAATAATCACATGGTCTGAGGAGCTGGGAAATGATCTGCGTTTTCTTTTGATTGCCATGGGACAGCTGAGCGATTGGCTGATCCATATATGGACTCAGCTCAAACAAATCGGTGAATGTCTCTTCTCGTGTGACATCTTGCTCATTTGGCAGCTGAAGTAATTGAAAGTATTCCTTCGGTGTTAAATAATCGAACAACGCATGATCGTCAGGAATATAGGAAACATGTTTTTTCAAAAGGGAAATATGAGCTGAGGATTGAAGGTTCAGCTGTTCGCCATGTAAGGAAACGTACCCAGTAAATGGCGTCAGCCCAAACATGGCTTGGATCATCGTTGTCTTTCCTGCACCATTATGCCCTAAAAGAAGCATCGTCCGGCCTTTCTCCACGTTCATTTGAATATTACGGAGAGAGAAGGTGCGGCTATACGTTTTTTCTTGTAATTGTAATGTCAGCATCATATCCCTCCGTTTGTTTCAGATGGAACAGATGACCTTGCATCTGTTCTCATCCCTGTTAGAACCCGCATTGGATTTTAACGTACATGCCTAATAATTTGAACTCTCCTAAAAATTTGGAGCCCTTTCCAAAGGTCTTACATGCCCAAATCAATGCTCCAAGTGAAATAATGCCCAATATAGCGGCAAGGACATAAATCCAAAATGCGTTTTTCTGTACATTCTTAGAAGTCAGAATTCGTTGCTTCCTTTCATCATATGCCGCCAATAGGTGAAGGACATACATATACACACCTACTGGAAAACGAAGGCTAAAAGGATTCAGCATCTCATCACCCCCTAATATATGTAAAATGATACCACCCCCTTACAGAAAGCATAAGTTCATTTCAGATCATATTTTTAGTCGATTTTTCATGATTTAGTGCTTATAAATGGAGGGGATTTTGACTTCTTCTCTAACTGAAGGAGGATGTTTTACAAAAATAGGATAAGACAAATGAATTAGCTATCGGATTTCGCTCAACACAAAAAAAACGCTGCGTCCCGCTCTCATGAAAGAGCGGGACGCAGCGCGTAGCTGGCATTATTTATTCAAGTTATAGAATGTTGCAATGCCGTGATATTGTGCTGTTTCAGCCAATTGATCTTCGATGCGAAGTAATTGGTTGTATTTCGCCACACGGTCCGTACGAGACGGAGCACCTGTTTTGATTTGTCCAGCGTTTGTTGCAACAGCAATGTCTGCAATTGTGCTGTCTTCTGTTTCACCAGAACGGTGAGAGATGACTGCTGTGTATCCTGCACGTTTTGCCATTTCGATTGCATCAAATGTTTCAGTTAATGTACCGATTTGGTTTACTTTGATCAGGATAGAGTTACCGACACCATTTTTAATACCTTCAGAAAGCTTCTTCGTGTTTGTAACGAATAAGTCATCTCCTACTAGCTGAACCTTGCTGCCAAGGCGCTCAGTTAATAGTTTGTGACCTTCCCAGTCGTTTTCATCAAGGCCGTCTTCGATAGAGATTATTGGGTATTTCGATACCATATCTTCATACCAGTCAACCATTTCAGCAGATGTTTTCACAACACCTTCGCCTGATAAATGATATTTACCGTCTTCTTTGTTGTAGAACTCAGAAGATGCAGCATCCATTGCAAGTTTCACTTCTTCACCTGGTTTGAAACCAGCTTTTTCAATCGCTTCTACGATTGTTTGAAGTGCTTCTTCGTTAGAACCAAGGTTTGGAGCGAATCCGCCTTCGTCACCTACAGCTGTGTTTAAGCCTTTTGCACTTAATACAGATTTCAGGCTATGGAAGATTTGTGCGCCCATGCGAAGTGCTTCACGGAAGTTCGGTGCACCTACAGGCATAATCATGAATTCTTGAATGTCTACGTTGTTATCCGCATGCTCTCCGCCGTTGACGATGTTCATCATTGGCACTGGAAGCGTTTTGGAGTTGAATCCACCAAGGTATTGGTAAAGTGGAATTTGTAAGAAATCAGCAGCCGCACGTGCTACAGCGATAGATACGCCAAGGATTGCGTTTGCGCCTAATTTCCCTTTGTTTTCTGTTCCATCAAGTTCGATTAACATTTTGTCAATCGCTACTTGTTCTGTTACATCAAAGCCTAAAAGTTCTGGTGCAATGATTTCATTTACGTTGTTTACAGCTGTCAGAACACCTTTTCCAAGGTAACGGTCTTTGTCTCCGTCACGTAGTTCTACTGCTTCATATTCACCAGTAGAAGCACCACTTGGTACTAATGCACGGCCAAAGCCGCCAGATTCTGTGTAAACTTCTACTTCAACTGTTGGGTTACCGCGAGAGTCTAATACTTCGCGTGCATATACGTCAACAATGTATGGCATCGTTATTTCTCTCCTTTTGAATCAATTTTTTTATTTCTGAATCAATGATGTTCCTGTCATCTCTTTTGGTTTTTCAAGACCAAGTAAGTCTAAAAGCGTTGGAGATAGATCGGCTAGAATGCCGCCTTCTCTAAGAGTTGCACCTTTTTTCGTCACGATTACTGGAACAGGGTTTGTCGTATGTGCAGTATGCGGCTTGCCTTCTTCGGTTATCAGCACGTCTGCGTTACCGTGGTCTGCCGTGATGATGGCATGTCCGCCTTTTGCTAGGATTGCGTCGACTACAGCTCCTAAGCACTCATCTACTGCTTCAATGGCTTTGATTGTTGGCTCGAGCATACCTGAATGACCAACCATATCCGGGTTAGCAAAGTTCAGGATGATCGCATCATGCTTATCAGCATTGATGTCTGCAACAAGTGCATCCTTTACCTCGTAAGCGCTCATTTCTGGCTTGAGGTCATAGGTTGCCACATCTGGCGAATTGATCAAGATGCGGTCTTCACCAGGAAATTCTTCTTCACGCCCACCACTCATAAAGAACGTCACATGAGGATATTTCTCTGTTTCAGCAATCCGCAGCTGTTTCAATCCATTTTGAGAAAGCACTTCTCCTACTGTGTTATCCAAATTCACTGGTTTGAAGGCGACATAGCCATCAACCGTTTCACTGAAGTGTGTAAAGCAGACGAAGTGTAAATTCTTCGGATGTGCTTCCCCGCGGTCAAATGAGCGGAAATCTTCATTTGTGAAGGTGTTCGAAATTTGGATCGCACGGTCTGGACGGAAGTTATAGAAAATCACAGAGTCTCCGTCGTTTACTTTTGCAACTGGCTCACCATTTTCTCTCGTTATGACAGATGGAATAACGAATTCATCGTAGATTCCATTTTCATAGGAGTCATCAACGACATCATAAATGTTTTGATAACTTGGGCCTTCACCATACGCCATCGCGCGATATGCTTTCTCCACACGATCCCAGCGTTTGTCACGGTCCATTGAGTAATAGCGTCCAGAAAGTGTTGCCACTTCTCCGACACCGATTTCTTTGATTTGTTCTTCAAGCTGTTTTAAGTACACTTTGGCTGTCTTTTGACCAACATCACGTCCGTCTAAGAAGCCATGAATGTATACCTTTGTTAAGCCTTCTTTTTTCGCCAGCTTCAGCAGGGCAAAGAGATGCTGGATGTGGCTGTGCACACCGCCGTCTGACAAGAGACCGAATAAATGAAGGGCCTTGTCATTCTCTTTTGCATAAGTCATTGCATCTAGGAACGTTTCGTTTTTCTCAAATTCCCCTTCACGAATGGCAACATTCACTCTTGTTAAGCTTTGATACACAATGCGTCCTGCACCGATGTTCAAATGCCCAACTTCAGAGTTCCCCATTTGACCTTGCGGGAGGCCTACTGCCTCACCTGAAGCCGTTAAGGTTTGATGCGGGAATTCATTCCAGTAGCGGTCGAAGTTCGGTTTCTTTGCTTGGGCAACAGCGTTACCGACTGTTTCGCCTCTTAAACCGAATCCATCTAAGATGATTAATGCAGCTAGTTTCTTACTCATATTGACCTTCCTCCAATAATTGAACGAAAGACTGAGGTTCTAAGCTTGCGCCGCCTACCAAAGCACCGTCAATATCGGATTCTGCCATATATTCTTTAATATTCGCCGGCTTCACGCTTCCGCCATATTGAATGCGGAGGCTGTCTGCCGCTTCTTGACCATATTCGCTTGCAACCGTTTGACGGATATGCGCACAAACGTCGTTTGCATCTTTCGCTGTAGAAGATTTCCCTGTACCGATCGCCCAGATTGGCTCATATGCAATGACAGATTCAGCGACTTGCTGAGTCGTTAAACCAGCTAGTGCTTTCTTCACTTGATCAGCGACAAGTTCATTTGTTTTGCCAGCTTCACGCTCTTCAAGCGTTTCGCCTACGCAGATAATTGGAACGATGCCATGCTTGAATGCAGCATGTGCTTTTTTGTTGACTGTTTCATCTGTTTCAGCGAAGAATTCACGGCGCTCTGAATGACCGATCACTGAGTAGCCGATCCCAAGATCTTTTAGCGCAGCAGGGCTGATTTCACCAGTGAATGCACCATTTTCTTCAAAGTGCATGTTTTGTGCACCAATTTTAAGGTCTGTTCCGTTAGAAAGGCTGTTTAGCTTTTCAAGGAAAAGTGCTGGCGCACAGACAATTGATTCCACTTTGTCAGGAGATGGAATGGATGACTTGACTTCTTCAACGAAGCTAACCGCTTCGCCAAGTGTTTTGTTCATTTTCCAGTTCCCAGCTATAATTGGTTTTCTCATGATTGACACTTCCTTATAGCAGTTTTGGTCTTATTTATCGTTTAATGCAGTAACACCTGGAAGCTCTTTGCCTTCCATAAATTCAAGTGAAGCGCCGCCGCCTGTAGAAATATGGCTCATCTGATCAGCAAGACCAAACTTCTCAACAGCTGCTGCTGAGTCTCCACCGCCAATGACAGAATATGTATCTTTTGCTTCTGCCAGTGCTTCTGCGATTGCTTTTGTCCCTTTAGCGAATGCATCAATTTCAAATACACCCATTGGTCCGTTCCAGACAACAAGTTTGCTGTTTTTAATGACATCAGCATACTTCTCTCTTGTCTCTGTTCCAATATCAAGTGCTTCTAGATCACTTGGAATTTCAGAGATTGGCACAATGCTTGTATTCGCATCATTTGAAAAGTCGTCGGCTACCAGAACATCTGTTGGAATCAGGAAGTTCACGCCTTTTTCTTTTGCACGGTCCATAAAGGATTTCGCTAAATCTACTTTGTCTTCTTCTAATAAAGATTTTCCTACTTCGTGGCCAAGTGCTTTCACAAATGTGTAAGCAAGTCCGCCGCCGATGATGAGGTTGTCCACTTTATCCAGAAGACTTTCAATCACACCGATTTTATCCTTTACTTTTGCACCACCGATAATCGCTGTAAATGGACGATCAGGGTTTGAAATGGCTTTTCCTAGAACCTCAAGCTCTTTTTGCATGAGGAAGCCCGAAACAGCCGGAAGATATGCTGCAATACCAGCAGTGGATGCATGTGCACGGTGTGCAGCACCGAACGCATCATTGACATACACATCGGCTAAATCAGCAAATGCTTTTGATAATTCAGGATCGTTCTTTTCTTCACCAGGATAGAAACGAACGTTTTCAAGCACTAGCACATCTCCTTCTTTTAAGTCAGAGATTTGCTTTTTCACGTTGTCTCCGTAAGCTTCATCCGCTTTTTTCACTTCTTGTCCAAGAAGCTCTTGCAGACGTTTTGCCACAGGTGTCAGACGCAGTTCTTCAGTAACTTGACCCTTCGGACGACCCAAATGACTAGCTAGCAGTACCTTTGCGCCTTGTCCTGTTAAATACTCAATCGTTGGTAATGCTGCGCGAATACGAGTATCATCCGTCACTTCTCCGTCTTTCATTGGAACGTTAAAATCTACGCGGCAGAACACAACTTTACCTTTTACGTCAATGTCTTTTACTGATTTCTTATTCATGCTCGTCAGGAGATCCTCCTTTATTCTGGTTTCCTTACGCATTGGACAAGTCTCTCTTTATCCTTTTCCCATTTTGCCCTCATCAAAACGAGAAATCGTGCAGAACGGATAAAAACAGAGAAAAAGGGAAAGGGATGCTTCCCCTTCCCTTGTCCGTCTTCATTATATCGTGTCTCTAGGAAAGAACCAAGTGAGTTCCTTCAGTGTGAGAAATTAAAGACCTTGTTTTGCAATGTAAGCTGCAAGGTCAACAACGCGGTGAGAATATCCACTCTCGTTATCGTACCAAGAAATGACTTTCACCATGCTGCCTTCCATCACCATTGTAGAAAGAGCATCGATAGTTGAAGAGTTTGCATTACCATTGTAGTCACCAGATACTAATGGCTCTTCGCTGTAGCCAAGGATTCCATTAAGTTCTCCTTCAGCTGCTTCTTTAAGTGCTGCATTTACATCTTCAGCCGTTACATCTTGGTTTAATTCAGCCACAAGGTCAACTAAAGAAACGTTAGGTGTTGGAACACGCATAGCGCCACCGTTTAATTTACCTTTAAGTTCAGGCAATACAAGTGAAACAGCTTTCGCAGCACCTGTAGAAGTTGGGATGATGTTTTCCGCAGCTGCACGAGCACGACGGTAGTCTTTGTGCGGAAGATCAAGAATTTGTTGGTCATTTGTGTATGAGTGAACAGTTGTCATCATACCGCGTTTGATACCAAATTTATCGTTAAGTACTTTTGCAAATGGAGCTAAGCAGTTTGTTGTACAAGATGCATTAGAGATGACATCGTGGCTAGCTGCATCGTATTTGTCTTCGTTTACACCCATAACGATTGTGATATCTTCTTCGTTAGCAGGAGCAGAGATGATGACTTTTTTAGCGCCAGCTTCTAAGTGTTTTGCAGCGTCTGCACGTTTTGTGAAGAATCCAGTAGATTCAACAACGATTTCTACGCCTTGTTTACCCCAGCTTAATTTTGCAGGGTCACGCTCAGCTGATACTTCGATTGTTTTACCGTTCACTACTAAGTTTGTACCGTCTACAGAAACTTCTGCATCTAGTTTTCCGTGAACAGAATCATATTGTAAAAGGTGTGCAAGCATGTTAGCGTCTGTTAGATCGTTAACCGCTACTACCTCAACTTCAGGATTGTTTAATGCTGCACGAAATACGTTACGTCCAATACGTCCAAATCCGTTAATACCGACTTTTACTGCCATGATGTTTCCTCCTTTTATAGGTCACAATGTTTTATATTGAGGGATCAATTGACTCCCTTAATAACTCTTTTGCGGCTCCTTCGTCTGTGACGAGAACCGTTCGGCGGGGTTTTTTGAAATAAGCTTCAATGGCCCCTGCCTTTGATGATCCACCTGCAACAGCAATGATGTGTGGAATGCTTTCTAAATCATCTAGCTGCATGCCGACGGAGTGCACTTTGTGGACGACCTCACCATCACGATTAAAGTAATAGCCAAAGGCCTCTGTCACTGCGTCATGCTCATCAATCTTTTTTAAATCTTCAGCTGGTGTGTTTCGTCTCATCGCCATTGTTTTTGCTTCACCGATTCCATGAATGAGCATCGTAGATGATTTAATCGTTTGAAGCACTTCTTTGACTGACGGCTCTTCAATAATGGAAGAGTAAGCACCTTCTGACAGCTGTCCTGGAACAAACAGCAGTTTGTAAGTACCGGAAGCTTTTTCAGCCATGTGGGCACAAATGGTGTTTGCCTGATTTTTTACATTCTCCCCAAGACCGCCTCTTGCAGGGACAAACATCATGTCTCTGTTTTTGGCATCAGGAGTCATCATTTCGGCAACGGCTTCCATCGTCGTTCCGCCAGTGACGGCGACGATATTATTTCCAGTAAACCTTTTTTTCATACATTGGACAGCAGCTCTTCCCATTTCTTGCTTCACCCACGGGGATTCGTCACTGTCACCAGAAACGATGATGACTTCTTCTAGGCCTAACTTCCTCTTTAATGTATTTTCCAAAAAGGTTAAACCTAAAACGTCCTTCATCATTCCTTCAAGCATTTCAAGCAAAGCGTGGCCTTCACTCGTCAGCATCATGCCGCTCGTTTTGACATCCAGCAGGTTTTGTTCTTTTAGAAACTGAACTTCAGCTCTTAAGATGCGCTCACTGAGACCTAGGCTCGTCGCAAGGCTTCTACGGCCGATTGGTTCAGCTAACCTGATGTATTGCAAAATGTCGTAGCGTTTTTGCATAACGATGAGAAGATCTGGCAATAATTTTTTTTGAGCTTCCAATAAACGATTCATGGCTAACGACCCTTTCTTTTCACATTGGACTAAATACGTCCCACTGTGACAAAAAACGTCCCGCCACAGCCAAAAAAAATCAATCCCTGCTTTCTTTAATTATTTTAACAGGATAATCTTGCATTTTCAACTCTTACAAACACATTTAGACAAAAAATAGACACATTTTCACCGATAACCTGCTTGTCATCAAGGTTCTTGCTATGATATTTCTTTTCAAAATATTTATTTTCTTCTATATTCAATGAATTCACCATTGAAAATGTGCATGCGTGTGAGATCCGCATGCACATTTTGTTGATATAGTTGGTCTTTTATGTTTTTGGGATGGTTCCTTCCTCTTCGGCGAAACGCTTTGCCTCTTCCTTCGGTTTGATTTTGAAATAATAAATGATGTAGCAGACAGCCATGAACGGAACGCCGCAATAAAGGCCAATCCGCTGATCCTCAATAAAGAATAGGCTGATGAGAACGATGCCAAATGCGATGAAGCCTGCCAATGGCACAAATGGATAGAACGGTGTACGGAAGACGAGATCCTTTACATCTCCACCAGCTTTTATGAATTGTTTTCTAAAGAAATACTGAGACAAACAAATGGACATCCACACCACAACTAGAACCATTCCGGAAATCGAAATGAGCCACACATACACCGTTTTTGGTGCCACAACACTTGTGAGCAGGGATAAAGCGGATACACCCATTGTCACCAATAATGCATTGATCGGGATTTTACGCTTGGACAGCTTTTTCGTAAAGCCAGGTCCTTTCCCGTCCTTTGAAAGCGACCAAAGCATACGTGATGATGCATATAATCCAGAGTTTGCTACAGATAAGACAGCTGTGATGATAATAAAATTCATGATATCTGCAGCATATGGGATGCCGACCTTGTCCAGCACGACCACAAACGGACTGTCAACAGTGCCTGCTGTCTGCCATGGAAGAAGCGCGGCAAGAACCGCAATTGATAAAACGAAAAAGACCATCGTTCTCCAAATAATATTCCGTATCGATCGAGGCAATGTTTTTTCAGGGCTTTCACTCTCACCTGCTGCAATCCCTACAAGTTCTGTTCCTTGAAAGGAGAAATTGACCGTGACCATGGTTAATAAAATAGCAAAAACACCATTAGGAAATAGTCCGCCATGATCCGTCAAATGACGAAATAAAGGGGCTGGTTCTCCGCCTTTCAAATGAATCATTCCGAAAATTGCGCCAATTCCGATGATAATAAACAATAGGATGGCTGCAACCTTAATGGCTGAAAACCAAAATTCCGTTTCAGCGAAGCTGCGAGCTGAGATGGCATTCACGGCAAATAATATCACGCTAAATGCTAGGCACCAGAGCCAAACCGGGATATCTGGGAACCACCTTTGGAGCAATATGCCTGCTGACGTAAACTCCAGTCCAATCGTACACGCCCAGCTAAACCAATACAGCCAGCCGATCATAAAGCCTGTGGATGGGCCTATATATTTGGTTGCATACTCCTGAAAGGAACCGGCTGTCGGCATCGCCACTGCTAATTCTCCAAGACACAGCATGACCAAATACATTAACAGTCCGCCAATGATAAACGATAGAATGGCTCCGCCAGGTCCTGCCTGATGGATAATCAATCCTGATCCAAGGAAAAGGCCCGTACCGATGACGCCGCCTAAGGCAATCATAAAGAGATGTCTGCTTTTCATGGAACGCTCTAGTTCATTATGCTGTTCTTGCTTCAAATCCACTTCCCCACTTTCCTTCTTCTATTCATCATCCTTTGACAAAATTCGCTGTTCGTTGAAAAAGAAAGGGAGAAAGTGAAGGTTCCTCCCCCTTTGGCATTTAGGCTTGAAACAGTGCTTCAATATGACCAATTGCCCAGTCTAAATCTTCTTTTGAAATGGTCAGCGGCGGTGCAAAACGGATAACTGTCTCATGGGTTTCTTTACATAACAATCCTGCTTGCTTCAGCTTTTCACAATAAGGTCTAGCTGCCTCTGTCAGCTCCATTCCTATAAATAATCCGCGGCCGCGCACTTCCTTAATCACAGGGCTTTGAATGTGTGATAGTTTGTCTTTGAAGTATTCGCCAAGCTCCATGGAACGTGCTGCAAGCTTTTCGTCGATTAAAACATCCAGTGCAGCAAGTGACACCGCACACGCAAGAGGATTTCCTCCGAAGGTAGACCCATGAGAACCAGGGTTAAACACGCCTAATATATCGCGGTTTGCTACGACACACGAGATTGGAAAGACGCCGCCGCCTAAAGCTTTCCCGAGGATCAGCATATCTGGCTCAATGTCTTCCCAGTCACACGCAAACATCTTACCTGTTCGTGCTAACCCCACTTGAATCTCATCCGCAATGAACAGCACATGTTCTTTCTCACAAAGCGCCTTGGCATCTTTCAAGAAGCCTTCTGGCGGCATGACAATTCCCGCTTCTCCTTGAATCGGTTCTATGAGGAAAGCCGCTGTCTGTGGTGTGATAGCTTCACGTAACGCTTCAATATCTCCGTAAGGAATCAGTTTTATTCCGGGAAGCATTGGACCGAAGCCTCTTTGGTATTCTGCTTCAGAGGAAAGAGACACAGCCGTCATCGTTCTCCCATGGAAATTGCCAACACACGCAATGATTTCTGCACGATTCTCTTCGATTCCCTTAACATCATAGCCCCAGCGTCTTGCTGCTTTTACAGCGGTTTCTACAGCCTCAGCACCAGTATTCATTGGCAGTGCCATGTCTTTATTCGTCAGTTTGCAAATTTTTTCATACCAAGGACCAAGCTGATCATTATGAAAAGCTCTCGAGGTGAGTGTCACACGGTCTGCCTGTTTTTTGAGCGCTTCAATAATGCGGGGATGGCGATGTCCTTGGTTCACTGCGGAATACGCACTGAGCATATCCATATATCGATTGCCTTCAGGGTCTGTCACCCACACTCCCTCAGCCTCTGAAATCACAATTGGCAGTGGATGATAGTTTGCCGCTCCATATTGTTCTGTTTGTTGAATTAATTCATTTGTCTGTGTCATCATCTATTCCTCCTTCTGTAAGGTAGCTTCTTTCAATTGGGTTCATCTTCATCCATATGTTATGCAAGGATCGTGCCAACTTTCTGACCGCTTGATCATGAGGGTCTACCTCATTATTTACGCAAAATTTCTTTGCACATGCCAAATTTTTTAGAGGCAACCGCAAAATTTTTCATGTAAAATAGAGGTAACGTCAGGAGGTGGCACAAGTGAAAAAAGATCTGCATGCCGCAAAGCTTGAAAATGAGATTGATTTGTATAAACAAATGCTCGATTTAATTGATGTCGGGGTTCATGCAATTGACGAGAATGGCCATACGGTTGTTTATAATAAAAAAATGATGGAGATTGAGTCTTTAAAACGCTCTGATGTTCTCCATAAAAATGTACTCGACTTCTTCACCTTTCAAGATGAGATGCACAGTACACTTGTCCAAGCGCTTCGTACCGGGAAACAAACCGTTCATGCCAAGCAGACGTATCATAATTACAACGGAAAAGAAATCACAACGATTAACCATACATACCCGCTCGTTCGAGACGGCCTCATTCAAGGGGCAGTTGAAATTTCAAATGATGTGACCAAGCTGGAACGACTGATTCATCACAATATGAAGAAAAAAGGAAGCACACGCTTTACCTTTGATTCCATTATTGGACAAAGCCCTGCATTTTTAGAGGTGATTGAACATGCGAAACGAGCGACACGCACCTCTTCCTATGTGCTCATTGTTGGCGAAACAGGGACTGGGAAAGAACTGTTTGCTCAAAGCATTCATAACGGCAGCAGCCGGTCATCTGGACCATTTATTACCCAAAATTGTGCGGCACTGCCTGATAATCTGATTGAAAGTCTGCTCTTTGGTACACAAAAAGGGGCTTTTACGGGGGCAACTGATCAGCCTGGTTTATTTGAACAGGCGCAAGGAGGAACATTGCTTTTAGATGAGATCAACTCATTAAATCCTCCTCTTCAAGCAAAACTGCTGCGCGTCTTACAGGAGAAACGCGTGAGAAGGCTAGGCAGCACAAAAGAAATCGCTGTTGATGTAAGAGTCATTGCCAATATGAATGAGGACCCTGTGGATGCGATCGCAGGTGGACGCATGCGCAAGGATTTATTTTATCGGCTCGGTATTGTCACCTTATTTATCCCGCCGCTTTCTGAGCGAAAAGAGGACATTCCTACGTTTGTGAATCATTTTATTCAAAAATATAATGAGCTGTTTCAAATGAAGGTGAAGACCGCTGACGAAGAGGTACTTGCCCTTTTCCAAGCGTATCATTGGCCAGGCAATGTAAGAGAACTGGAGCATGTGATTGAGGCGGGGATGAATATGATGATGGATGAAGACGACTTAAGCATGCATCACCTTCCCTATCATTTTAGATTTAAGCACGGGGAAGGCCGTCCTAAGGCGCAATTGCAAACAAATTCTCTGCAGCAAACCGCCGCTGCTGACACCTTTGTCTATACAAGCCCAGAACATACGACTGATTTCCAAACTCAAATGGAGCGATTCGAAAAACAATACATCGTCCATTACTTAGAAAAAATGGACGATAATATTTCACAGACTGCAAAGTTATTGGGCATGAGCAGGCAAAGTCTGCAATATCGAATGAAAAAGCTACATATTTCTCGTCAATAATAGAGCTGTGCCATCATTCGGCACAGCTTATTGTGTATCTGACTGTTCTGCTGGTTCTTGCAGCACATCACCCAGCAGATTTTCTACATTTTTCAAATGCGTAAGCATCGCTTTCTCTGCTTCTTCTGGCTGCCTTGCCATGACGGCTTTGTAAATTTGTTCATGTTCTTCGTAAAGCTGCCGAATGGAGGCTTTCGTTGAGAATAATACGACTTTTCTCGTTTCCCGCATCGTTTCTACTAACAAGGTTGAGACTTGATTCATTAACACCTTTAATACATCATTCTTCGAGGCTTTGGCTAAGGCGAGATGGAAGGTGAGATCTGCCTCTTCACCAATTTCTTCATGTGCTTCTGCCAGCTTCATTTGTTCGAGTGCATCACGCAGCTGATGAAGGTCATCGTCCGTCCGAAGCAGCGCCGCCTTTTTAACAGCACCTGTTTCAATGATGGTTCTCACTTCAAGGAGCTGCCTGACATCATGCTGCTTCATTAAAAATGCAGGAGATAAAGAAAATGCGAGCTGTTCAGGATCGAACTGCTTCACATACGTGCCTTCCCCTTGCTTCATCTCTATTAATCCGATCGCTTTGAGAGCAGACAGCGCCTCTCTTACAGCGGAACGGCTGACTTGAAAGCTTTCTGAGAGCGCTTGAACCGAATCTAATTTTTCCCCCGGAAGAAGCTCACCTGTACGAATGAATTCGATTAATGCATCCGCAATTTCTTCATATATTTTTTTGGTTTTGATTTGTTTATATTTCAATTGGTCTCACCTCATCACTGTTGTCTATCCTTATCGGCTCATGCCCTATCTTATACTTTACCCCAAAATTTCCGTTCAGACGTCTCCCCGATTTAATTTTCAAAAAATCTTCTGTGTGCCTTGCTTTCAACAAAAAAGAAGCACCTGCCTTGTTTCTGGCAAGTACTTCTTTTTAATCATGGCGCTTCCGCAGTGTAGATGATGGAAGATTCATTTGTTCACGATATTTCGCAATGGTTCTGCGCGACACACGGATACCAAAGGTTTGCTGAAGCTGCGTCATCATTTGCTGATCTGAATACGGTTTTTTCTTATTTTCCGTTTGGATCAGCTCTGCGATGTGCGTCTTGACTGTGTAGCTGGACGCCTCTTCCAGCGAAGGTCCTTCTAGTTTTGCTTGGAAAAATTGTTTCATTTCCATGAGACCATAAGGGGTTTGCACCATTTTCCCTTTCACCGTTCGGCTGACTGTTGACTCATGCACTTGCAATATATCTGCGATTCGCTTCATCGTAAGCGGTTTCATTTTATGTTTCCCTGTAAGGAAAAAATCTGTCTGATGGAAGATAATCTCACGAACGACATGGGTCATCGTTTGTTTTCTTTGCTTCAGCGCTTGGACAAGCCAATTGTATTGCTGCTCTTTTTCCTTTAGATACACATATGCTTCATGCCGCTTCTGGTCTTGAATCATGGCGAAGTATCCTTCATTCATTTCAACGTCTGGAAAAGCGCGCTGATTCAGCTCAAATGTGATGTGGTCCTGCACGACAGTAATCGTCACATCTGGCTCTATATACACAGGGTCCTCTTCATATGAGAAATGTATGCCCGGTCTTGGTTCCAGCTGCGACACCTCATCTTGTACCGCTTGAAGTGTTTTCATTGAAACGCCTGTTTTCGCCGCGATTTCCTTCCAAGCCTTTCTTGCAAAGAGAAAGAAGTGCTCGTCGATGATCAGCTCGGCTTCATACCAGCGCTCCTTTTTTCTTCTCAGCTGAAGCAGAATGCATTCTTGTAATGATCTTGCGCCAATACCGGCAGGCTCTAGCGATTGAAGCTGATGAAGGACGGCTTCTACTTCTTCAGCTGGCACCTCTAAGACAGCTGCCATTTCGTCAACCGGTTCATTTAAATAGCCATTGGAATCAATGGACTCGATCATAAAGTGAAAGATCCTTTGATTCTTTTCACTTAAATTCAAATCAATGGCTTGTTTCTTTAAATACATTTGTAGGCTTTCTTTTTGATGCGTTCGATACGGCTCTGTCATTCGATCTTGAGATTTTTTATGATAAACTGGTTGATAGCTGTCCGTGTCTTTCCGCTCAATCAGAGGGTTCTCAAGCGCTAACTGGTCAAGATACTCGCCAAGCTCAGCGCTATTCAGCTGAAGCAGCGTAATGGCCTGCCTGAGTTCTTGTGTGAGCACCTGCTTTAATACTTGTTCTTGTTGCAGATTAAGGCTCATTGTCTCCCCTCCCTCTCATCATTTTACATGAAGATTGACGGACCGTATATACGAAATAGGAGTGATTCCCATGTCTGAACTTTTTTCCGTTCCATACTTTGTTGACAACTTGAAACAGCACATCGCCATGAATCAAAATGAAGACAAGATTCATGCCATGAATGCCTATTACCGCTCAGTGGTGTCCACGCTTGTACAAGACCAGCTGACCAAAAACGCTGTGGTCTTGAAGCGTATTCAGCATCTTGATGAAGCATATCAAAAAGTGAAAAAAGAAAGCGAATGAATGAACGAAAAAGAGCACCCTCTGTCATGATGGCAAAGGGTGCTTTTCATTTGCGAAAAGCTTCTGATCCAGCCTTGATTTGTACATCATCAAAAAGCCAGACCGTCCGACAGTATAGATGATAAAGGCAAACCATAGTCCGTGATTGTGCCAAATAGGCGTGACTGCTGCTTGAACAACGATAAACAAGATCATCGCAAACAGCATCGAATTTCTGACAGGGGCAATTTCTGTCGCACCTGTAAATACACCGTATATGACCAAACCGAAACAAGCGGCAAACGGATAGAGAACGAGCCAGTCTGCATAGCCTAATGTCACATCAAGAAGCCGTGGAAGATTTGTAAACAAGCTCAAGATCGGCTCTTTTAAGAGAAAATAAACCGACGCAATGACGCATGCCATGACAAGTGCCCACTGTCTCGAAAGAGTTAAAGTTCTTTCATAAAGGGTACGGTCATTTGCACCAACTGATCTGCCCACAAGGATGCTGGATGCATTGGCAAAACCATCGAACAAATAAGCCATGATGTAGTGAATTTGAAATAAGATGGCATTGGCCGCCAGCATCTCTGT